>NZ_MRDL01000025.1 GCF_002008365.1 Rhizobium leguminosarum bv. viciae USDA 2370 | reverse complement strand
GTGAGTGGGCTTATAGAACTAACCCTCCCAAACAGTCAACACACCAAACAAAAGTTTTTTGACATTTTTGTAACAGGTTGATTCAGCTGGTGTTTTGTTGATGGATATTATCCACAGGACGCGTTTTCGGAGCGGATTCTCGAAAATTCCTTTACCGACTGGTCAAAAATCCATCGGAAAATCGCTCTCAACTACCGAAAGATAGCGAAAAAACAGGATCTTGCGCGGATTTATGGTTAACAGAGGATTAAAGTAGCGCCAACCGGCGAGCTTTAAATTTCCGACACACATCAGCGGCTGAGATTTCGGAACCTATCACCGAGTTGGGTGTTGTCTTTCCCATTGAAGGAAGGAGACCAACATGGCTGCCAATACCGATGATATCAGAGCATCTGTCAGCAAGGACATTGCCGCACTCCAGCAGGAAGTCTCGCGCCTGCAGAAGATGATTTCCGCTCAGGGCGCCGAAGCCTATTACGAAGTGCGCGGCCGCGCCGGCAAGGCTTATGATGAAGCCCTGCCTCGGGCAAAGAATGCTGTCGCCCAGATCAGGGCCGAAGGCGTCGCTGCCGCCGACGCCGCCCGGGAGCATCCGGCCGCAACGACCACTGCGCTGGTGCTTGCAGGCGCCATCGGATTCCTCGCCGGATACCTGCTTTCCGGCAGCCCACAGCCCCAGCCTCGCCAATGGTGGCGCTGAACACGTTATACCGACCCATAAACTAGTCTTTTACGCACCCGCCGAACGTTTTTCGGCAGGGTGCGTAAATGCTTATGTCTTACAAAAACCAATTTTTAATGTGAGCTATGGGAACATAAAAAACGAAGGGAGGACTACCATGGAAAACAAGCGAGCCAACTGCATAATCGAAGTCAGCGTCGACAGCGCCAATGGCCGCTATGCGGTCGGCATCATGAATATGCGCCAGGCACTCGATTTGCCGGAAATGCCTAGTCTGTCCTACACACATCCGGACCCGGTCAAGGCCGCCGCCGGTATCGTCGTCAGCCGTAAGGAACTGGCCGGCTTCATGGCCTGCCGCTGAGGCAGCGCCACCCTATAAAGCCGTGACGGCGCTTTACCCCAAAGCGCTGAGCCTCTTTTGCGACGCCTGTTATTCCTCCTCATTTTTAATTTGCCTTGCTGGCATCCTTGCGCCGTTCATGCAAGAAAGCGGCACCAAAAGCAGGACAAGGATGGCAGATGAGGGAGCGGCGCCCACCGCACAAGACGCGTGAGCGGACAAAGCCCGCCGATAACGCCGCGGCTAAGCGGGTTACCCTTCCCCGCGCCCTGTCTAAGCTCGGTTATTGCTCCCGCACGCAGGCCGAACGTCTGATTGCCGAAAATCGCGTTGCGGTCGACGGCCGCACCGTCAGCGATACCTCCGCATGGGTCGATCTTGCCACGGCAAGGATCAGTATCGATGGCCTCGCCATCGCTGCCGAAGCGAAAATCTATCTGATGCTCAACAAGCCCCGCGGTCTCGTCACCACCCGCCACGATCCAGAAGGCAGGCCGACGGTCTATGATTGCCTCAGGGATTTCGACATCCCGCATCTCTCTCCCGTCGGCCGGCTCGACAAAGCGAGCGAGGGCCTGCTGCTTTTCACCAACGACACCGAATTCGCCCAGATCCTGCTCGATCCGGTCACGCATGTGACGAAGACCTATCATGTCCAGATCGACCGCATCATGGACGACGAGGACATTGCCGCCATGACATCGGGCATCCGCCACGACGGCGAGTTGCTGACGGCGACCGCCGCGCGGCGCCTGCGCCAGGGCGACAGGAATTCATGGATCGAGGTCGAGCTCGACGAAGGCCGCAACCGCCAGATCCGCCGCATGCTGGAGGCGCTGGGAACCGAATGCCTGCGCCTCGTGCGCGTCGCAATTGGCCGGCTTGAACTCGGCGAACTGCCGAAAGGCGCCGTGCGTGCGCTGACCGAACCGGAATTGCAGGCACTACGCCGGAGAACCGGCTTGGAAAGGACGAGACGCAATTGACTGCTGTGACGGAGATGACGCCGCACGATTTCTGGCAGGAGATCCACCCGCCCGGCACCTTTGCCGGCGATGGCGAATTCACCTCTTTCTATGTCGCCGCGCTCGAAGATGGCCGTCAGCTTCGCCTGCCGATCCGTGAGCTGGCGGATGGCAATCACGCCCTCGCCTCGCTAATCGTCAACCAGGCGAGCTTCCTCGTCCTCGATACGCTCGCCGAAAGCCTCGCCGAAAAGATCAGGTCCATGCGCATCGATGTCGTCGCCGGCCTGCCGACGCTCGGCCTGACGCTGGCCGCCGCCGTGGCGCAGAAGCTCGGCCATGACCGCTATGTTCCGCTCGGCACCTCACGCAAATTCTGGTATCGCGACGAACTCTCCGTTGCCCTGTCTTCGATCACCACGCCGACACAGCAGAAACGCCTCTATATCGATCCACGCATGTTGCCGCTGCTTCAGGGACGGCGCGTCGCACTCATCGATGACGTCATTTCCAGCGGTGCCTCGATCGTTGCCGGCCTGCATCTGCTGATGGCCTGTGGTATCGAACCCGTCGCCATCGGTGCGGCCATGCTGCAATCGGAGCGGTGGCGCGACAGCCTCGCAGCCGTCGGGCCACAATGGATCGCGCGTACCGTCAGCGTCTTCGCAACGCCCATTCTGGAGCGGAATGCCGCCGGCCGGTGGCAGGCACCACCAGCCTGACGCGAGATGTGAGGATTGTTCAATCCTGACCTGAAGGCGCCACTGTACAGCGCATGAGGAACGATTACAGTCCGCCTGATCGATGAAACAACGGACCCGCCCATGTTCGAGCAAGCATCCCTGCTGATCCTTCTGCTGGCGATGCTCACTCTCTTCTCGCTCGATCGCATCCGCATCGAGGTGGTCTCGATCGCCGGCCTGCTTGCCGGCTATGCGCTCGGCCTTTATCCCGCCGACCAGATCTTCACGGGCTTCGCCAGTCCCGTCGTCATCACCGTCGTCGAGATCCTGCTGATCGTCCAGGTGCTCGCGCGCGCCAGGCTCTTCGACAGTCTCGCCGCCCGTTTCGCGGCCACAAGACCCTCCGACTTCACCGTCATCGCCGGCACTTCCGCACTCGCCGGCTTCATGTCCATCTTCATGAACAATATCGGCGCCTTTGCGATCACCTTGCCGGTGGCGCTACGCCTCGGCGCGGCCCTGAAAATCCCCCGCCGCCAGCTCGCCATGCCGGTCTCGTTCGCAGCCCTGCTCGGCGGTCTCGTTTCGCTGATCGGCACCCCGGCCAACCTGCTGGTCAGCGATGGGCTCGCCAAGGCGACCGGAGCCGGCTTTCGCTTCTTCGATTTCGCCTATAA
The DNA here is from genome assembly GCF_002008365.1 of Rhizobium leguminosarum bv. viciae USDA 2370. Lineage (GTDB taxonomy): Bacteria > Pseudomonadota > Alphaproteobacteria > Rhizobiales > Rhizobiaceae > Rhizobium > Rhizobium leguminosarum. Next base: position 381,784 of record NZ_MRDL01000025.1, on the reverse strand, counting down.
CGGCCTGCCGGTCGCCATCGCCGGAATTCTGCTCATCGCCTTTCGCGTGCAGCGCCTGTTTCCGGAACCCGACGAAACACCGGTGACGACCTCCCCGGCCGCGCGCCGCGTCGTCGTCGAGCGTTACATCCCTGATATCTCGCCACTGATCGGCGTGCGGCTTTCCGATTGCCCGGTGCGTTTCGGCATCAAGCCGCACGCGCTGATCCGCGGCGATAATTTCGTCTTCGGTCCGCTCGACCAGTCGGTGATCGAACCGGGCGACGTGCTGCTTGCCGAGGGCGCCGATGCGGTCTTTGCCGACCTTGCCGCCACGCAGGCGCTGATGGCCGATGCCCATCCGCATGGCCTGCAGCCGGATTTCACCCATGTCGAAGCCGTCGTCATGCCGGAAAGCACGTTGGTCGGTTCGCGCGTCCGCTCGCTCGAAATCTTCCACCGTCGCGGCATCGCGGTCACCGCCCTTTCCATGCGCGCGCCACGCATCGAGGGCCGCTTCCTCGACCTGCAATTGTCGATCGGCGATATATTGACACTGGAGGGGCCGCGCCCGGCGATTTCAGAAGCGTTGGAGGAAAGCGAGTGCCCACTCGCCTCGACAGCACCGGCCGAACCGGCGCTCCTTTCCTGGCGGCCCTTCGCGCTCTTTGCCTGTGGCGTCGCCGCCTCTGCGGCCGGCCTGCGTCCCGACGTCGCTTTTGCCGGCGTCGTACTCGTGCTCGCGCTGCTCAATCATCTGAACATCCGTCGGGCGATGGCCGATCTCAATTGGCCGATCATCATCATGCTCGCGGCGATGATCCCCATCGGCCAGGCGGTGGCGAGCACCGGAGCGGCCGAAACCATCGCCAGCTGGCTCAGCCTCGTCGTGCCGATCACCCATCCGCTCATCGGCATCGCCCTCATCCTCTTCCTCGCCATGGCATTGACGCCTTTCGTCAACAACGCGACGGTCGCGATCGTCCTGACCCCGATCGCTCTGGAATTCGCAAGAGCCGGCCGGCATGCGCCGGACGCCTATCTGATCGCGGTCGCCGCCGGCGCCTCCCTCGATTTCCTGACGCCCTTCGGCCATCACAACAACACACTGGCAATGGGCATCGGCGGCTACCGCTTCGGCGATTTCCTGCGCGCCGGCTGGCCGCTTGCCGTCACAAGTTACGGCCTCGCCCTGCTTCTTACCGCTCTGTTCTGGCTGTGATGCATTACCCGATCGGCTTGACTTCCCCAGCAATGAAACTAGAGCAGGAAGTCTTCACCCAATAATTAAGGACAGTCGAGCGCCGTGCGAATTCTCTCCGAAGCCCATTTCCCGGAATTGCCGAACTATTATCGCGGCAAGGTGCGCGAGAATTACGATCTTCCGGACGGACGCCGCATCATTATCAGCACCGACCGGCTGAGCGCTTTCGACCGCATTCTCACCTGCATCCCCTATAAAGGCGAGGTACTGACGCAGACGGCGCGCTACTGGTTCGAGGCGACGAAGGACATCTGCCCGAACCACGTTCTCGACTATCCCGATCCGAATGTGGTCATCGGCAAGCGGCTCGACATCCTGCCGGTCGAGATCGTCGTGCGCGGTTATCTCGCCGGCACCACCGGCACCTCGATCCTGACGCTTTATAAAAAGGGCGAGCGCGAGATGTACGGCATGCGTCTGCCCGATGGCATGCGCGACAACCAGATCCTGCCCGAACCTGTCATCACGCCGACCAGCAAGGAATTCGACGGCGGCCACGATGAACCGCTGACGCCGGCCGAAATCGTCACGCGTGGCCTTCTGACGAAAGAGCAATGGCAGACGCTGTCGACATATGCGCTCGCCCTCTTTGCTCGCGGCCAGGAGATGGCGGCGAAAAACGGGCTGATCCTGGTCGATACCAAATACGAGTTCGGCACCGACGGTGACGGCAACATTATCCTCGCCGACGAGATCCATACGCCGGACAGCAGTCGCTACTGGCTTGCCGAAAGCTATCCGGCAAGCTTTGCCGCTGGAAAACGCCCGGAAAGTTTCGACAAGGATTTCGTCCGCGCCTGGGTGGCGGAGCGTTGCGATCCCTATAAGGACGAGATCCCGGAAATCCCCGCCGAACTGATCGAGCAGACCTCGACCGTCTACATCAAAGCCTACGAGGCGATCACCGGTGAGCGCTTCGTTCCCGACAATAGCGGCGAGACGCCGCTTGCCCGTGTCCGAACCAACCTCGCCCGCTATTTCCCTTGAAATCGCGGCACACGAAAGCCGCCGGGCCGATCATCGGCTTGCAGCATTTCGTCCAATAGCGCTAGAGCGCCGCGCGCCCGAAAGGACGCGCTAAGGACGCTCTATCACTTTGAATCGGCGTATAATCCTTTCCGAAAATCGATTCCGATTTTCGGGCTTATGCGCTAGCATTGGCAAAAAGGGGTATCGGGCTCGGCCCGGCGGGGAACAGATGACAAGAAGGCCAAGACGCAAGGCCGAGGAAACGCGAGAGGACATTCTCTCCATGGCGGAGATGCTGTTTCGCGAGCGCGGCTTCGTTGCTGTGTCGATCGCCGACATCGCCGGCGCGCTCCACATGTCGCCCGCCAATGTCTTCAAGCATTTCCGTTCCAAGGTCGCGCTCGTCGATGCGATCGCCGGACGCCATCTCGACGATGCTGCCGAGCGCTTCGCAGCCTTTGATGGGAACCTGCCGCCGAGGGAACAACTGCTCCGCTTCATCCTGCGCCTGCTGGAGAGCCACCTGCAGGACATCCAGAAGAACCCTTATATCTTCGAAATGGTACTCTCGACGATTGAAGCCAAACTCGAGGCCGGCAATCGCTATCGCGCCCGCATCGAAGCGAAGCTCGGCGAGATCATCCACGAAGGCATGGCGGAGGGACGTTATCATTGCCGCGATGCCGGGAGTGCGGCACATACCGTCGCAGACGTCCTGGCCTGCGTGCTGCACCCTGTACTGATCGCCCGCGACGACAAGGAGACGCTCGTGCGCCGCGCCGAAAAAATCGTGTGTTTCGTCGATGCCGCACTGCAAAATAGCGCTTGCTAAGTGATGATTGCTGAATTACGTCACTTCGTAAAGCTTTTCTTAAATTCGGATAACGGCATTTGGAGCGAACTCAATCCTGACGCTTATATAAGCCTGCGCTTGGTCAAGCCGAGCCCGCAGGCCCGAGCTCGTAGATTGAACGGCGATTGCCACCGCACAGGAATTCAGCATGATACGGCGTGCCCTCCTCATCTCCTCGGCCCTGGCATTCGCAGCCCTTCTCGCCGCCTGCAGCGACAATGGCTCCAAGCCGGCCGGCAATGCGGGCGCAGGCGCGGCACAGCCGGCTGCCCCCGTCGGCGTGATTGCGCTGACGAAGGGCACGTTCCCAATCACCACGATCCTGCCCGGCCGCGCCGAGACATTTCAGACAGCCGATATCCGGCCGCAGGTCAGCGGCCTCATCCGTGAGATCGCCTTCAAGGAAGGCGGCGAAATCAAGAAGGGCGACCTTCTCTACCAGATCGAGGATGCACCCTATATCGCCATCGTCGAGCAGGCCAAGGCGGCTATCTCCAAGGCGCAAGCCAGCGTGCCGAGCGCTGAAAGCAATCTCGACCGTTATCAGCGCCTCGTCGGCAGCGGCGCCACCCAGATCGAATTCGAAACAGCCAAGACGACTCTGCTCCAGGCCAAGGCCGAAGTCGAGTCGGCGAAGGCCGCGCTTTCCGCGGCACAGATCGACCTCGACCACACCAGGATCGTCGCCCCTTTCGATGGCATCATCGACCAGACGGCCGTTAATGTCGGCAACGTCGTCTCTGCCAACCAGACGACGGCGCTGACCACGATCCGCCAGCTCGATCCGATCTACATCTCGCTGACGGAATCGAGCACCAACCTCTTGAAGCTGCGTGATGCGATGGCCGCCGGGGACATCAAGGGCGAAGCCAATGTCGTCTTCCACCTGATCCTGGAAAACGGCAAGGAATACAACCAGCAGGGCAAACTCGACATGTCGAAGCAGGTGGTCAGCGAGACCACCGGTACCTTCATCATCCGCGTGCTCTTTCCCAATCCCGACCGTATTGTCCTGCCCGGCATGTATGTCCGCGCAACCGTCGAGCTTGGCGCCGAGGCCGGTTATGCGCTCCCGCAGCTGGCGACAAGCCGTGACGCCAACGGCCGGCTGACGGCACAGTTCGTTTCCGCCGACGGCAAGGTCGAAACCCGCGCCTTCGAGAACAGCTCGCCTTCCAACAATTCCTGGCTCGTGACCGAAGGCATCAAGGACGGCGATCAGTTGATCGTCAGTGGCCTGCAATCGATCACCTCCGGCATGCCGGTGAAGCCGGTCCCGATGAAGATCAATGACAACGGCGTGGTCGTGCCTGCCGAGCAGCCCGCGGCCGGTGACGCACAGAAGCCTGCAGCGAAGTAATCGCTGCAGCCCCGCATCGTCACCGTCTCGTCGCACAGGAACAACCGATGGCCAAGTTTTTCATCCGACGTCCAATTTTCGCCTGGGTCATTGCGATCACCATCATGCTCGCCGGCCTGCTGGCGATCTTCACGCTGTCGATCTCGCAATATCCCGACATCGCCCCGACGACGGTTCGCATCAACGCCACCTATCGCGGCGCCAGCGCCGAGACTGTCGAGAAATCGGTGACGACGATCATCGAGGATGGCATGACCGGCCTCGACGATCTCACTTATATGACCTCGACCTCATCGACCGGTTCGGCCAGCATCCAGCTCACCTTCGGGACGAGCGCCGACCCCGATATCGCCCAGGTGCAGGTGCAGAACAAGCTGCAACTGGTTCAGTCGCAGCTCCCAAGCGACGTCATCGATGCCGGCATCAGCGTCACCCGCTCGACCTCGAGCATCCTTCTCGTCGGCTCGCTTGTTTCGACCGACGGCAAACGCAACTCCGTCGACCTCGGCAACATCATGTCGACCTCGATCGAGGATCAGATCCAGCGCCTGGAAGGCGTCGGCAGCATCAATGTCTTCGGTTCGGGATACGCCATGCGCGTCTGGCTCGATCCGTTCAAGCTGCTGAAATACCAGTTGACGCCGAGCGACGTGACGTCAGCCATCCAGGCGCAGAACACCCAGGTCTCCGTTGGCTCGCTCGGCGCCCAGCCGACGATCCCCGGCCAGCAGATCAACGTCACCATCACCGCTCAAAGCCAGCTGACCACCGTCGCCGATTTCGAGCACATCATCCTGAAGGTCGAAAAGGACGGCGCGACGGTGCGCCTGAGCGACGTCTCGCGCATCGAGATCGGTCAGGAAAGCTACGGCGGTAGTTCGCGGTACAACGGCCAGCCATCGACCGGTTTTGCCGTCAACCTTGCGATCGGCGCCAACGCAATCGATACCGCTGCTCGCGTGCGCTCCGCCCTGGAGGTTATCGGCCGCGGCCTGCCGGCAGGTGTGGAGATCACCTATCCCTACGACACCACGCCCTTCGTGGAACTGTCGATCGAGAAGGTCGTGCACACGCTGATCGAGGCGATCGTGCTCGTCTTCGTGGTGCTGCTCGTCTTCCTGCAGAATCTCCGTGCGACGCTGATCCCGACGATTGCCGTTCCCGTGGTGCTGCTCGGCACCTTCGGGGTGCTGGCGGTCACCGGTTACTCGATCAATACCTTGACGATGTTCGCCATGGTGCTGGCGATCGGTCTTCTCGTCGACGACGCCATCGTCGTCGTCGAAAACGTCGAACGCATCATGTCCGAAGAAAAGCTCTCGCCGCTCGAGGCAACGGAAAAATCGATGGGCGAGATCACCGGCGCCATTGTCGGCATTGCGCTCGTCCTGACTGCCGTCTTCATTCCGATGGCCTTCTTCGGTGGTTCGACCGGCATCATCTATCGCCAGTTCTCGATCACCATCGTCTCGGCCATGCTGCTGTCGGCGCTCGTCGCCCTCGTGCTGACGCCCGCACTTTGCGCCACGATGCTGAAGCCGGTCGGCGAACACAGGAAGCACCGTGTCGGCGACTGGTTCAACCGCAACTTCACGCGCTCGACCAACGGCTATATCAGCGCCATCGGCTATCTGCTGAAGCGGCCGATCCGTGTGATGCTGGTCTTCCTTCTGGTCGGCGCCGGCTGCGCTTATCTCTTCACCCGCCTGCCGAGCTCCTTCCTGCCGCAGGAAGACCAGGGCGTGCTGCTGACCATCGTTACCACGCCGCCGGGTTCGACCACGCAGCAGACCCAGGCGATCGTCGAGAAGGTCGAGAAATATTATCGTGAAAGCGAGAAGGACGCCGTCGATTCCGTCTTCGGCGCGCTCGGCTTCGGCTTCAGCGGTTCCGGCCAGAACAGCGCCATCGTCTTCACCAAACTGAAGGATTTCGCACAGCGCACCGATCCGACGCTGAGCGCCCAATCGGTCGTCAACCGTGCGTTGCGCAGCTTCTTTACGATCCGCGAGGCGCAGGTCTTCGCGCTGCTGCCGCCGGCGATCCAGGGGCTTGGCGTGTCGAGCGGCTTCTCGATGTATCTCGTCGATACCGGCGGCCACGGCAACGACGCCCTGACGGCAGCCTCCAAGCGGCTGATCCAGATGGGCAACACGTCGGGCAAGATCGTGGCGCTGCGCAGCAGCAACAAGGAAGTCGAGCCGCAGATGCGCATCGTGCTCGATCAGGAGAAGATCGGCGCCATGGGCGTCGACATCGCCTCGGTCAATTCGATGCTGTCAATCATCTTCACCGGCCGCGACGTCAACGACTTCACGCTGAATGGCGAGATCAAGCCGGTCTACGTCGAGGGCGATGCGCCCTTCCGCATGCAGCCGAGCGACCTCAACCACTGGTACGCCCGCAACAATGACGGCGAAATGGTGCCCTTCTCCGCCTTTACCCGCACGGAGTGGGTGAAGGGCGCGCCCTCGCTTGCCCGCTTCAATGCCGTCAGCGCCATTCCGCTCGACGGCGCGTCCGCTCCCGGAGTTTCCTCCGGCGATGCGATGAATGAAATGGAAGCCCTGACCAATGAGCTCGGCGGCGGTTATACGGTCGCCTGGCAGGGCATATCCTATCAGGAGCGCCTTTCCGGTTCGCAGGCACCGATGCTCTATGCGATCTCGGTTCTCGTCGTTTTCCTCTGCCTGGCTGCGCTTTACGAAAGCTGGTCGATCCCCTTCTCGGTGATCATGGCGGTGCCCGTCGGTATTCTCGGGGCGCTGACGGCGGCAACCCTCTTCGGCCAGGCGAACGACGTCTATTTCAAGGTCGGCCTGCTCACCACTATCGGGCTGGCGGCGAAGAACGCGATCCTGATCGTCGAATTCGCCAAGGATCGTATGGAAAGCGGCATGGGGCTCTACGAGGCGACATTGGAAGCAGCGAGATTACGCCTGCGGCCGATCATCATGACTTCGCTTGCCTTCATTCTCGGCGTCGTGCCGCTGGCGATCGCGACAGGCGCGGGCTCGGCGGCACAGAATGCCATTGGTATCGGCGTTCTCGGCGGCATGCTGGCGGCGACGATGCTCGGAATTTTCTTCGTGCCGTCGTTTTTCGTCGTCATTCGACGCATCTTTGCCACACGCGGCAAAAATGCGGCAGGACTGTGATATAAATGCACTGTGATAATGCAGTTGCCGTTGCTACATTGCGCCCGACTGCTTCGGAATGGTGTTTTTGGTAGAACGAGGCGCGGCGGCCGATAGTGAAGCATGAAGCTTTGGACAAGAATTGACTTGCTCGAGTACAGGATGAAATGAATGGTATCTCTTCGTTTTGCCACACCGGCATTATTGTTATTATTGTCGGGCTGCGTTGTGGGCCCGGATCATGTTCCTCCTGAGATGCCGCTGCCCGCCAAATTCGGAGAGGGTGGGACCAAGAGTGATGGCGATGTTGCTACTGCAGCATGGTGGACCGCCTTCAAGGATTCAAGACTGAACGGCTACGTCAAGGCCGGCCTCGATCAGAACCTGACAGTTCAGCAGGCGATCGAAAGAATCAATGCAGCTTCCGCAAACGTCACCACCGCCGGCGCCGGCGGCCTGCCGAGCCTGACGGTCGGCGCCTCGCAAACGGTCAGCGGCCAGAAGGGCGAGCTGCGCACGCAGCTCGACACGCGCAACACCAGTGCCGGCGACGTCCAGCTGAGCTGGCTGCTCGATCTATTCGGGCTTTACAAGCGCAATACGGAGAGCGCGCTTGCCTCGCTCGATTCCGCTTACGCATCGGCTGACGTTGCCAGGCTGACCCTCATTCAGGACCTTGTCTCGAGCTATATCGACGTTCGCTTCTATCAGCAGCGCCTGGCGCTTTCGAAGGCCAACTTGAAGTCTCGCCAGGAAACCTACGAACTTACCAAGTTCCAGCTTGAAGCCGGCGCCGCGTCGCGTCTTGATGTCGTTCAGGCCGAAGGTCTCGTCCAGTCGACGCTCGCCGAAATTCCGGGCCTTGAAACCAACATCCGCATATCAGCCCATCACATCGCCACGCTGCTCGGCCTGCCGGCTTCGGCTCTTGTCGATGAATTGCTGAAGGGCTCCGGTCAGCCGGTATTCCGCGGCGGCATCACCTCCGGCATCCCGGCCGACCTGATCCGCAATCGCCCGGACATCCGCGTCGCGGAACGTGATCTTGCCGCCGCAACAGCCAATATCGGCGTTGCCCAGGCGCAGCTTTATCCGAGCATCTCGCTTAGCGGCTCGATCTCGCCGTCCTACATCAATCAGCGTGGCATCCATGGCGGCCTGACGCCCTGGTCCTTCGGCCCGACGCTCAACCTGCCGATCTTCGATGGTGGCCGCCTTCGCGCCAACGTCAAGTCGGCACAGTCCGATGCCGCGACCGCCTATCTCAACTGGAAGTCGACGGTGTTGACCGCGGTCGAGCAGGTCGAAAACGCACTTTCGGCCGTCCGGCGTGACGCTCAAACGGTCGCGGCACTTCAGGCCCAGGTGAAGACCACGCAGGAAACGCTCGAACTTTCCACAGCATCCTACAAGGACGGCGCCTCCTCGCTGCTCGACGTTCTTGACGCGCAGCGCCAGGTTTCGCTCGCCCAGGCAAGCCTTGCCGCATCCGTCCAGCAGATGGCCAAAGACTATGTCTCGCTGAACATCGCGATCGGCGGCGGTTTCGCCCCCGGCGGCAAAACCACCGCGCCAGTGAAGCCCGCCAAGAGCTGACCGGCGTTTGACCTTTCTGGAAATACTGAGCCCCGCGATCATCTCGCGGGGCTTTTTCGTAGCCGCTGAATTCCGCCGCCAGATAATTGCGCAGAGGATGAATTTAGAATCGACAAGCAGAAAGAGCTGATGTATGGCCTTGATTAATCGTTTAATCAGAACGCCCCAAATATGCCTCCATCGCGCCCGGGACCGAACCTCAGCAGGATTGCGACGTCGCTCGGCGTCTCCGTCGCGACGGTCTCCAACGCTCTTTCCGGCAAGGGGCGGGTCTCCGGCCAACTGGTCGAACGAATCCGCGAGCACGCAGCCGAATTGGGTTACGTCCCGAGCCAGGCCGGCCGGGCGTTGCGGACCGGCCGCAGCGGCGTTCTCGGCCTGGTGCTGCCCGATATCGCTAACCCGCTATTCCCGAAGATCGCCCAGGCGATCGAATTCGCAGCCTCCGCCGCCGGTTACGGCGTGCTGATCGCCGATTCCCGCGGCGATGTCGCCGCCCAGACCGAGGCGATCAACCGGCTGGTCGAGCGCGGCGTCGACGGCATGGTCATCATTCCCCGCCGCGCCACCCGCATTTCAGCCGCTGCCTGTCCGGTCGCCATCATTGACACTCCCTCGACGCCTGGAAACACCGTTGCTGCCGACCACTGGCAGGGCGGGTTCGAAATCGCCGGCCACCTCGCGGGTCTCGGCCATCGCCGTGTTCTCATCATCGGCAACAACCAGGAATCCAACGTTCAGAATGACCGCACCGGCGGCATCCGCTCCGGTATGCGCCCGGGCATGCATTCGGAAACCCTGTGGATCGACCGGCTGGAGCAGGAGAACGGCATTGGCTGCCCGCTCGGCCTCGCCGAAAAAGTCAGGCAGGGTTTCACCGCCTTCGCAGCCCTCTCCGACCTGCACGCGTTGCGGGCACTGACGGAGTTGCAGCAGGCTGGCATCAACATTCCCGCCGATGTCAGTGTCACCGGCTTCGATGACCTCATCTGGTCGCCTGTTGTTACGCCGTCGCTGACTACGGTCCGGATGGACATCGAGAGGATTGCCGAAATTGCCGTGTCGGCGCTGGTGGATACGATAAAAACAAGCGGCATCCGGGAGGGCGTGCTCGTTACCGCGAAGATTGAACGCGTCGCCATGCAGCTGATCGTCCGCCAATCATCCGGGCCTGCGAAACCGGCACAAAAGACTTCAGAGATGGAGAACATGTAAGATGAAAAAAGCCTTCATTGCCTCGGCAGCACTCCTCCTCGATACCGCGCTCGCCTTCGATCTGCCGGTTGCCGGCGCGGCAACCCTCAAACGGTCCGGGTGAAATCATGGGCGTCTGGATCGACACAGACATGGGTTTCGACGATATCGCCGCCATTCTGGTGGTCGTGCAGTCTGAATTCGAGATCGACGGCGTATCACTGGTCTTCGGCAATACGCCGTTGCCGCAGGTGAGAATGAATGCCGCAGGTGCAGCCAGTGCCTTCGGCTGGAAATTCCCCATCCACACGGGTCGCGCCATGCCTGTTCTCGGCAAGCTCGAAACCGCTCAGGCGATCCTTGGCGAAACCGGCATCCCGACATCAGGCAAGAGCCTGCCGCAGGCGGCTGCCCTTGCCGAAAGCGATGCCTTCGCAGCACTCTGCCGCTGGCTGGAGCGCAAAGGCCAGCACCGCATCCTGGCGCTCGGCCCGCTCACCAACATCGCTGCCGTGGCGCTTGCCCGACCCGATCTTGCCGCCCGTATCACCGAACTCGTCTGGATGGGCGGCGGCGTCACATCAGGCAACCATACGGCCTCCGCCGAATTCAATGCGCTCGCCGATCCCGAAGCCCTGTCGATCGTCATCGCCCACGGCTTGCCGCTGCGCATGGTCGATCTCGACCTCTGCCGCAAGGTGCTGGCAAGACCCGAGGATGCCGAGCCGGTGCGCCATGCCGGCGGTGTCAATGCCGAACTCATCGCCGATATGTTTTCGGGTTATATCCGCATCGGCACCAGCCGCGGCCGCCCAGCCATGGCGATCTACGACCCTTCCGCCGCGGTCGCCTTCGTCACTCCAGATATCGTCAGCTTCCGCCCCGCGCGTATTGACGTCGAGCTGCAGGGTGCCCTCACCCGTGGCCGCACCGTCGTCGAGACCCGCGCCACGCATGCGACCTTCAATGCCCAATTCGCCGCCGACATCGATGCCGACATGGCGCGTGTCATCATTCTCGCCGCTTTGGTCAACGAGGCCCGCAAATGACCGCCATCCCTCGTCAAGAACCCGCCGATCTCAATGATCCCGCCTTGCGCGCCCGCGCCGTCGCTGCTGCGCGCGGCGACGCCCCTTTCGACATGCTGATCACCGGTGGCCGGTTGCTCGATGCGGTGACAGGCCTAATCCGGGAAGCCGATGTCGGCCTCGTCGGCGCGCTGATATCAAGCGTCCATGCCCCGGCAAGCCGCACGGATGCCGTCGAGATCATCAATGCCTCGGGCAGCATCATGACGCCCGGCCTGATCGACACGCACATGCATGTCGAAAGTTCGATGGTGACACCGGCCGAATATGCAAGCGCCGTCCTGCCGCGCGGCGTCACCACGATCGTCTGGGATCCGCATGAATTCGGCAACGTCCACGGGCTCGACGGCGTGCGCTGGGCGATCGAGGCGGCGCGCTGCCTGCCGCTGCGCATGATCCTGCTCGCGCCCTCCTGCGTGCCCTCCGCACCGGGCCTGGAACTTGCCGGCGCCGATTTCGATGCCTCCGTCGTCGCCGAGATGCTGCGCTCCTCCGCCGTCGACGGCATCGCCGAAGTGATGAACATGCGCGGCGTCATCGACGGCGATCCGCGCATGGCGGCCATCGTCAATGCCGGCCTCGCCGCCGGCAAGCTCGTCTGCGGCCATGCCCGCGGCCTCGAAGGCGCCGATCTCAACGCCTTCATGGCATCGGGCATCACCTCCGACCACGAACTTACCTCCGGTGCCGATCTCCTCGCCAAGCTTACCGCCGGCCTGACGATCGAGCTGCGCGGCTCGCACGACCATCTGCTGAAGGAGTTCGTCGATGTGCTGAACGGTCTCGGTCACCTGCCTCCGACCGTCACGCTCTGCACTGACGACGTCTTTCCCGACGAACTCCAGGAAGATGGTGGCCTCGACGACGTCATCAGGCGCTTGGTGCGCTACGGCATGAAGCCGGAATGGGCCATCCGTGCCGCGACTTTCAATGCCGCACAACGTCTGAAGCGCACCGATCTCGGCCTTGTCGCCGCCGGCCGCCGCGCCGACATTGTGCTCTTCGACGACCTCATGGAATTCCGGGCACGGCTGGTCATATCAGGTGGCCGCATCGCTGCCCGCAACGGCAGCATGCAGGCTGCCGTCCAGCAGATTGATACGGCGCCGCTTGTCAATTCGGTGAAGCTGCCGCCGCTGACTGAGAATGATTTCCGCATTCCGGCGAAGGGCGAGCGCGTCCGCGTCGCCACCATCGACCGCCCGCGCTTCACGCAATGGGGCGAGGCCGAAACCGAGGTCAGGGACGGTTTCGTCGTTCCGCCGGCCGGCAGCGCCATGATCGCCGTCGCCCATCGCCACGGCAAAGCCGATGGTACCCCGCGTATCGGCTTCCTCACCGGCTGGGGTGAATGGCGCGGCGCCTTCTGTACCACTGTTTCGCATGACAGCCACAACCTCACCGTCTTTGGCGGCAACGCGCGCGACATGACGCTCGCCGCCAACGCCGTCATATCAGCCGGCGGCGGCATGGCGGTCGCCACGGACGGCCGAATCGAGGCGATCCTGCGGCTGCCGCTCTCCGGCCTGGTGACGGATGCATCGCTGAAGGAGACCGCCTTGGCCTTCGTCGGCATCCGCAAGGCCATGGAAAAGATTGTCGACTGGAAACCACCCTATCGGGTCTTCAAGGCCTGCTTCGGCGCAACGCTCGCCTGCAATGCCGGCCCGCACCAGACGGATCGGGGAATTGCCGATGTGGTGACGGGGAAAGTGCTTGAGAGTCCGGTGCTGGAGGTTATGTAAGCCGAGACGCACAGACCCTATACAAAGGGGCGTGCGTCCCGCCACCTCAAACTCCAGCTAGACCTTCAATTCCCGCTCGACCAACGCCACCCAGTAAGCCGCCCCATAACCAAGCGCTTCATCGTTGAAATCATAAGCCGTGTTGTGATGCAGCGCGCCGTCCACCGCCGGGCCGTTGCCGAGCCAGACGTAACAGCCCGGCGCATTCTGGGCGAAAAAGGCGAAATCGTCGCCCGCCGTCGACGGCGGAAAACTTGTCTGCACCTTCCCGCCAAACACCGAGCCGGCCGCCGCGAGCGCCCGCATGGTCGCATCCGCGTCATTGATGACAGGCGGAATCCGCCGTTCGAATGCATAGTCCACGGTGATGTCGTACATAGCTGCACTACCCTGCGCCAGTCGTCCGATCTCGGTCTCCAGCTGATTACGCACATCAGACGAATAGGCCCGCGCCGTCCCGCCGATCTCGACGATATCAGGAATGACGTTCAGCGCCTTCGGGTCGCCCGCCCGCAGGAAACAGGCGCTGACGACGGCCGGCTGCAGCGGATCGACCACCCGTCCGACGATCGTCTGCAGCGATGACAGGAATGTGCCGGCGGCCGTGATCGGATCGCGGCCGAGATGTGGCTTGGCGCCATGTGTGCCGGTCCCGCGGAAGGTCATGCGCCAGCTGTCGGAGGAGGCAAGCTGCGGTCCCTCGACCACGGCGATCTCATCGACCGCAAGCCCAGGCATGTTATGCAGCCCGTAGACGGCATCGCAGGGAAAAAGCTTAAACAGCCCCTCCTCGACCATGCGCCTTGCTCCGCCTCGCCCTTCTTCGGCCGGCTGGAAGATGAAATGCACCGTGCCGGAAAAATTCCGCGTCGCAGCAAGATGCCGCGCAGCGCCGAGGAGCATCGCCGTATGGCCGTCATGGCCGCAGGCATGCATCTTGCCGGGCGCGGTCGATTTATAAGGCCGCTCTGCCATTTCAGGCATGGCAAGCGCATCCATATCGGCACGCAGCCCGATCCTGCGCGAGCCGTTGCCGAGCTGTAGCGTGCCGACCACGCCGGTGCCGCCGAGGCCGGGATGCACCGTGATACCAGCTTCTTCGAGAAGCCTCGCGACGATGCCGGCGGTACGCTCCTCCTCGAAACCGAGTTCGGGATGCGCGTGCAGGTCGCGGCGCAGGGAGGTCAGAAACGGCAGATCGTCCTTGATCCGGGCGGGAATGCTCATCGGGCAATGGTCCTGGGGCCTGGATATCCTGTCATGCGAAACGGGCGCCCAACCGGCGCCCGCATCAGATCATTCTTTGTTTATCAAACGGCCCACAAGTTCAACCCCAGAACAGGATGATTTTAGGCCGGGCCAAAAATCTGAATCCTGTTCTCAATTAAAGAGTTAGAGCATGATGTCGTCCGAAAACCGCTCACACTTTTCGGCATCATGCTCTACGCCTCCTCGACGAACACCTCCTCGCGCTTCTTCTTGACGCTCGGCAGGAAGACGACGATCAGCACGGCAACCGCAATGGCCAGAAGAATGGCACTGATCGGCCGCGTGACGAAGGTCGTCGGATCACCACGCGACAGGATCATGGCGCGCCGGAGGTTCTCTTCGAGTAGCGGCCCAAGCACGAAGCCGAGCAAGAGCGGCGCCGGTTCGCAACGAAGCTTTGCCAGCACATAGCCGATGAGCCCGAAGAAGGCGACGGCATAGAGATCGTAGACGTTGGCGTTGACGCTGTAGACCCCGATCGAGCAGAAAGCCATGATGACGGGGAAGAGCACGTAGTAAGGCACGGTCAAGAGCTTCACCCAGAGCCCGATCAGCGGCAGGTTGAGGATGACCAGCATCAGGTTGCCGATCCACATCGAGGCGATGATGCCCCAGAACAGCGCCGGCTGCTCGGTGGCGACGTTCGGACCGGGCACGATGCCCTGGATGATCATTGCGCCGATCATCAGCGCCATGACGGGATTGGCCGGAATGCCGAGCGTCAGGAGCGGAATGAACGAGGTTTGCGCACCGGCATTGTTTGCCGATTCCGGCCCTGCGACGCCGGCAACCGCACCCTTGCCGAACTCCTCCGGCGTCTTCGACATCCGCTTTTCCACCGTATAGGAGGCGAAGGAGGCAAGGATGGCGCCACCGCCCGGCAGGATGCCGAGCGCCGAACCGATCGCCGTACCGCGAATGACCGGCGCGATCATCTCCTTGAATTCCTGGCGGGACGGCAAAAGGCCGGACACCTTGGCCATCAGCACCGTGCGTGTCGACTCGCCCTCGAGATTGCGCAGGATTTCCGCCACCCCGAAGACACCGACGGCGAGCGCCACGAAGTTCAGCCCATCGGCATATTCGCGGATGCCGAGCGTGAAGCGCGGCGTGCCGGTATAGATGTCGGTGCCGACGAGGCCGAGCAGCAGCCCGAGCGCCACCATCGCCAGCGCCTTGACGACAGAACCATGCGCAAGAGCGATCGAGGAAACGAGACCGACGATCATCAGCGAGAAATATTCCGCTGAACCGAATTGCAGCGCGATTGCGGTGAGCGGTGGCGCGAAGATCGCGACGAGAAAGGTCGACACGGTGCCGGCGAAGAACGAGCCGAGCGCCGCGATCGCAAGCGCTGCCCCCGCCCTGCCCTTGCGGGCCATCTGGTAACCGTCGATCGCGGTGACGGCCGAAGAGGATTCGCCCGGCATGTTGATCAGGATCGCCGTCGTGGAACCACCATACTGCGCGCCGTAATAGATGCCGGCGAGCATGATGAGCGAGGAGACCGGCTCGAGCTGGAAGGTGATTGGCAAGAGCATGGCGATCGTCGCCGTGGCGCCGATGCCGGGCAGCACGCCGATCAGCGTGCCGAGCAGCACGCCGATCAGGCAGAAGAACAGGTTTTCCGGAGTTCCGGCCGTCGCAAAGCCGAGCGCGAGATTGCTGAAAAGATCCATCATCGTCTCCTAGAACCGGACCCAGGGGCCGAAGCGCTCGAACGGCAAGCCGAGCCCGTAGCTGAAGACCGCCACCGAAAAGATCGTCAGCAGCAGCGAGAGGATGATCGCGAAGAACAGGTTCATCTTTTGCGATGCGAAGCAGGCGATGAAGGCGGTGAAGAACAGTGACGGCGCAAAACCCAGCCCCCGCACCGTCAAGCCGAAGAACACCGGTGCCGGCAGAATGAAGAGCATGCCGCGCCAGGCAAACGGGTCGATCGGCTCGCCCTCTACGCGGAGAGCCTGAATGAAGATGATCGCGCCGAGAAGCACGAGCACGCCGGCAAGCACCAGGGGAAAATAACCAGGCCCCATGCGCACTGTCGTGCCGAGGTCGAGCCCCAGCGACTGAATGGCGAAGAAAGCACCGGTCACGACGAAAAGCGCGCCGCAGATCGCATTGGTGGTATCGAAACTGATGGATTTCATGGTGTCTCCTGGGGTTGGAGATGGTTCGTGATGCGCTGCTGATGCGATTGCCCCTCATCCGCCTGCCGGCACCCTCTCCCCGCATGCAGGGAGAGGGTTAGAGTGAAGGGCTCATCCGGCATATCCTGGACGAGGATAATCCTCAGTCGGCATATTCGCCGGCAGCCTCGATCACGGTTTTCCAGCGGGCGATCTCGCTCTCGAGCTTGGCTTTCAGCGCAGCCGGCGTCGCATCAGCGTCGGAGGATGGCGTCGTGCCGAGCTCAGCGAAGCGGGCGCCGACATTCGGATCCTTCAGCGCCACCTGCAGCGACTTCGACAGACGTTCGTTGATCTCAGCCGGCGTGCCCTTCGGCGTATAGATGCCGTGCCAGATACCGACTTCGAAACCCGGCAGGCCGGCTTCGACGGCAGTCGGAATGTCCTTCATTACGTCGAGGCGTTTGGGCGAGGTCACGGCATAGGCCTTGATCGTGCCGCCCTGGATCTGCTTCGTCGTGTTGGTCGTCTGGTCGCACATGACGTCGACCTGGCCGCCGAGCAGATCGGTCATGGCAGGGCCGGTGCCCTTGTAGGGAACGGTCGTCAGCGGCGTCTGGATGGCGCTCATGAACATCATGCCGCAGAGATGCGAGGCCGCACCGATTCCGGCATTGGCGACCGTTACCTTGTCCTTATTGGCCTTGATGTAATCGATCAGCCCCTTGAGGTCGGCCGGCTCCATGTCCTTGCGGGCAACGATCGTCATCGGCACCTCGGTGACGAGGCCGACATAGTCGAAGGCGCCGAGCGTGTCATAGGCAAGCTTGCGGTAGAGCGTGGCGCTGGTCGCCATGCCGATATGGTGCAGCAGGATGGTATAACCGTCGGGATCGGCATTCGCCACGCGGCCGGCGCCGAGCGTGCCGCCCGCGCCACCGACATTTTCGACGACGATCTGCTGGCCGAGATCCTTCGACATGGATTCGGCGACCAGGCGCGCGACGGTATCGGTGGGGCCGCCGGCCGCAAAGGGCACGACCATGGTGATGGTGCGCTCGGGATAGGTCTGCGCCGAAGCGACGCTGGCGAGAACAGAGACCGCGGCAGCCGCGGTCAGGCCGAGCATGGCCTTCAGAATTTTCATCGTTTCCTCCCTGATGAAATAAGCAAGCCCGCCGACACATCCTCCGCGCCGGTTCGGATCACCTATTTGCCGCCGGGAAAAATCGACCCGCAATCATTCCAGCCGCTTTCGAAAGACGATTTTGCGACAGTGCGATGCAGCATGGGTCGATTCGGAAACAAACAGGCAGTGCGATGGGTGGAAATCCACCCATCACACTGTAGCCACACCCTTACTTTTCTGAGGCAGTACCACTTCGCCGGGCTCGATCAGCGCCTTGAGGTTGGAGAGAATGCGCGGCCAGCCGCCGAAATCGTCACTTCGAAAAGCATGCTCCTTCCGAAAATGGCTAACTTTCGGTGGTCAGCATCCGCTTGTCGAGACCATATTTCTGCATCTTTTCGTAGAGCGTCTTCCGGGAAATGCCGAGCGACTCATAGACCGGCCTGAGGCTGCCTCCATGGGCCACCAGCGCGCTGGCAATGACCCCTCGTTCGAATTCGGCGACACGCTCAGCAAGCCCGGTCGCCTCCTCGGCTTGGCGCCCGCCATTGTCGAGACCGAGGACCAGACGGTCTGCGGCGTTCCTCAATTCACGCACATTGCCGGGCCAGTCGCGCTGAGCGATATCGGAGATCACGTCCGGCGGCACGGCCATCTCGTCGCGGCCATAGCGGGCCGCCGCTTCCCGCACCAGCTGCAGGAAAAGCAGCGGAACATCCGCCCGCCGCTGCGACAGCGACGGCACGTGCAGCGTCGCGACATTCAGCCGATAGAAGAGGTCGGCGCGAAAACGCCCCGCCGCCACCTCCGCCTCCAGATCGACCTTGCTCGTCGCGATGAAGCGCACGTCGAGCGCCACCACTTCGTTCGATCCGAGCCGTGAGATTACCCGTTCCTGCAGCACCCGCAGAAACTTCGCCTGCAGGTCGAAGGGCATTGAGCCGATCTCATCGAGCAGGATCGTGCCGCCGCGCCCATGTTCGAATTTTCCGTAACGCGGCCTCACCGCACCCGGAAAGGCCCCCACCTCATGGCCGAAAAGCTCGCTCTCGATCAGGTTTGCGGGCAGTGCGGCGCAATTGATCGCGATAAACGGCCGGCTCGCCCGAGCGCTGATGTCGTGGAGCGCACGCGCCACAACCTCCTTGCCGGCACCCGTTTCTCCGACGATAAGCGTATCGGCATCGCTCGCCCCGATCGCCCGGATGCGGTAGCGCAAATCCACCATCACCTGCGTGCGACCCGGCAGCCGCGCCTCGATATCGTCGCGCTTGCCGGCGACCGCTTTCAACAGCCGGTTTTCGAGCACGAGGCCGCGCCGCTCCATCGCCCGGCGGATGACGCCGGCGAGCATCTCGGGCGTGAACGGCTTCTCGATGAAATCATAGGCGCCTTCGCGCATCGCCTTCACCGCAAGCTGCACATCGCCGTGCCCGGTGACGAGAATGACCGGCACCTCCGGGTCGAGCTCGCGGATCTTCTGCATCAGCGTCATGCCGTCGATGCCCGGCATGCGGATGTCACTGACGACCACGCCGGGGAAGCTGTAGCCGATCAGCTCCAGCACATGATCGCCGTTCGAATAGGTCTCGACGCTGAAGCCGGAGAGCTCCAGCGCCTGCGCCGTCGAGCGGCGCAGTTCCTCCTCGTCGTCGACCAGCAGGATCTTCGCATCGTTCATTCCGCCGCCTCCGGCATCAGCCCTGCCGCCGATTGCAGCTCGATGCGGAACACCGCCCCCCCTTCGGGATGATTGGCAGCAGCAAGGCTGCCGCCGAAATCCTTGATGATGTTGTAGGAGATCGAAAGCCCGAGGCCGAGCCCCTTGCCGACACCCTTTGTCGTGAAGAAGGGATCGAAGATACGCTCGGCGATCGCCGCCGGCACGCCGGGCCCATGGTCCCGCACTGTCAGCACCACCTTGCCGGCCTCCTCGAAGGCCGAAACCTCGATGCGTCTGTCATCCAGCCCTTCCACCGCATCGGCCGCGTTGGAAATCACATTCACCAGCACCTGCTGCAGACGCACCGAACCGGCGCGCACAACCGGCGGACGCGGCCCGAGATCCAGCAGGAGTTCGGCGTCCGCCGCCTTCAGCCGCCAGGCAATGATCTCGAGCGTATCATGCATCGCCTCGTCGAGAGACACCGACCCGAGCTTCTCGTTCGGCTTGCGGGCGAAGTTGCGCAGGTGCCGGCTGATCGCAGCCATGCGGTCGATCAGCCCACCGATCCGCCGGATATTATCCCGCGCCTCCTCCGTCCGCCCACGGTCGATGAGGACGGAGGCACTGTCCGTATAGGTCTTGGCGGCGGCGAGCGGCTGGTTGAACTCGTGCGAAAGGGCAGCCGACATCTGCCCGAGGCCGGCAAGCTTGCCCGCCTGGATGAGGTCGGCTTGTGTCTGGCGGAGCTGCTGTTCGGTCAGCCGCCGTTCGGCGATCTCCTCCTCGATGCGGCTGTTGACGCGCGCAAGATCGGCCGTGCGCTCCTCGACGCGCTGTTCCAGTTCGTTGCGGGCCTCCGCTTGCAACTGCATGCGCTCGGCAAGCCGCGCCCGCCGCTGGCGAAGGACGGCCACCGTAAGCCCTGCAATGCAGAGAATAAGAAACACGGCGGCAAGCGCCGTGCGCGCCTGGGCGCGGATGGAACTCGTCTCCATCAGCACGTTCACCGTCCAGTCCTCGGCCGGCATATAATGCGAGAGCACCAGATATTCGCTCGAGTCGCGCTCGCCGGCCAGCGTCATCAGCTCATGCTGCTCGAAGTGATGTCGCGTCACTGGCAGCGCCGCCAGCCTGGCATTGGCATAGCGCCGCGAGGCCTCCGTGCGTGCGATGCGGTCCGCCGTCAGCGGCAGGATCGCGCCGTAAAGCCATTCCGGGCTGCCGGACATGAAGATGATGCCCTCGGGATCGGAGACGAAGATCTTGTATTCGCCGCCGCCCCAGGAGGATTCGATCATATCAATATCGACCTTGAAGACGATGACGCCGCGAATATCCGCACCGGTCCGGATCGGCGCAGCGAAATAATAGCCGCGTTTCAACGAGGTGGTGCCGAGCGCGTAGAAGCGCGCCTGCCGGCCTTCGATCGCATCCTGGAAATAGGGCCTGTAGCTGAAATTCTGTCCAACGAAGCTTCCGGGCCCATCGTAATTGCTGGCAGCGATCGTCTCTCCATCCGGCTTGACCACATAGATGTCAGAGGATTTCAGCAGCCCGTTGATCTCCTTGAGATAGAGATTAGCCGCATCGCGCAGCGCCGCATCCTCGGGCGCGCTCACCAATTCCTTGATGTCGTCGTGATCGGCGATCAGCGCCGGCAGCGCCTCGTAGCGGTTGAGATGGCCGCTGAGTGCCGAAACGGCAAGCCGCAGCGCCGTTCCTGCCTGTGCCGAAGCCTCCTCCATATAGGCGCGCGTCGCAATCGCGCTCCCATAAGTGAAGAAGGCGAAGATGATCAGCGGCACCACCAGCAAAGCCGCTATCGCACGATATCTCGAAGACAGATCCGGCTCCTCCCCTTTCTGCCTCCACTCCCCAGCGAGGCATACCCGACGGCTCAAGTTAACGCATAACCCCGAAAATCGGAATCGATTTTCGGAAAGGATTATGCGCCAATTCAAAGTGATAGAGCGTCCTTAGCGCTCCCTGCCGGACGCGCGGCGCTCTATGGGGTGGACAGGGATTTCCAAGGGCCTGCCGAAACTTGACACCCGGCAGGGGCGGATGTCCTATTGCTGCACCGCAAGGAGGCCCCGCCCATGAGCGACGACCAGACGCCCGCCGACAGCAAGCTCACCATATCCAAGCGCCGTTGGGCGGCCGAGGGCAAGTTCCTGACCGGCCGCATCAGCCGTCCCGAAGCCGAGCGCCTGCCGCCCGGCCAGCACCTTGTCAAGAACTGGCCGGTGCTCGATCTCGGCCAGCAGCCTGTTGTCTCCACAGATCCCTGGCGGCTTGACGTGCGCGGCCTTATCGAAACGCCGCTCACCCTCACCTGGGCCGCCTTTCAGGCGATCGAGCAGAGCACCAAGGTCAGCGACATCCACTGCGTCACCACGTGGTCGCGCTACGACAACAAATGGAAGGGCGTTTCGACGCGCGATCTGCTTGATCTCGCCATGCCCAAGCCCGAAGCGGCTTACGTCATGCTGACAAGTTATGACGGCTATACCACCAACCTGCCGCTGGCCGATTTCGCCGCCGAGGATGCGATCCTTGCCACCGCTTGGGAAGGCCTGCCGCTGACACCGGATCACGGCGGCCCGATGCGCCTCGTCGTGCCGCATCTCTATTTCTGGAAAAGCGCCAAATGGCTGCGCCGCATCGAGCTGATGCCCGCCGACCAGGCCGGCTTCTGGGAAAAGAACGGTTATCACATCTATGGCGATCCCTGGCGCGAGCAGCGCTATTCCGACGATTGAGCTTTCGGCCGCGAGAAACGGCGAAGCGCAAACACGCCAAGGCCGAACAAGGAGGCAAGCCCCGTCATCGACGCCATGCTGGCGGCATGGAATGGTATCCCGCTCCAGCGTGGCTTGATGATGTCAGCGGTGTTGAAGGCCTCGCCGCTGAATCGACAGGTGATGAGCGCAAGACCGCGCCGCACCATATCGGCATCGACCGCGGAAATAATTTCATCCGCCGCAGCTCTCTCCCGCGGCATCTCACGCATCGAAAGCAAGACCGCCTTGGCCGCCGCGAGATAGGCATGGGCGCATTCGTTGAACGGGCTTTGCTCATCGGTCACACTGCCCGGCATCCGGCCCCATAGGCAGTAGGAATACTGGATTTCGGCATAGTTCAGAACGCGCCGGAACGGCTCGTTCGTATCGACTGCGCGGGATGCAAGGTCGATAATCCCACTGCGATAGTCAGACATGACAGCCATCTCGCCATGGGAAATCTCGGGGATATTGAGGCCCGCATGGCTGCCGCCATCGCTACGGCTATGAGCAGAAGCGCTTCCGGCAACCACACACAAAAAGGCGGCCGTGATTAACGCCGCCGACAGGATTGGTGTGGTTCTGCTGCTTTTCATACTCGCTCGAAAAAGTCGGGCTAGCTCCCAAAGTTCAGGGCGCCGGCAAAGCGGCGCCCTTCGACGCTTTCAGTGAAATGCCGTTGCCGGCCGACCTCGTTGCCCGCCCTTAACTGCAAGCCGCTTTTCGGCAAGCGCTCCGAAGGCCAGCCCCAAGGCTGCCCAGAGGATCACATGCATGCCAAGCGAGGTCGTGCGGAACCGCCAGAGCACCATCGCCGAGAAGTTCTCCGGCACCTCGTTGATCGGCGGCAGCAGATAGAGCACGACGCCGATGCAGACGAGATAGACAATGCCGGCGATGATCGCGCCGTTCCAGAGACCGAAGCGCTCGGAAAGGCGGCGAGACAGCGCCACCGCGGCAATCAGGGCTGCGAGCGAGACGACGATCATCAGGAAGAACAACTCGGTCCTGACGCCGATCGTGTCGGGATTGCCCACCGCCGGCGGGTTGGCCGGATACTTGATACTGGGAACGATGACGATCGCCACGAAGGCGGCAATGGCGATGACGGCTGAGGTGCCACGCGCCGAAAGGCTGCTGAAACGGCCGTGTACGAAAGCGAAGGCAAGTGCGAAGAGCCCGCCGACAGCGACGCTGTAGGCCATGACGCCGGTGAAAAGGCCGAGACCGGCCTGCGTGGCGCGACTGACGATTTCAGGTTCGGCAGCTTCGCCGGCCGCCTGGGCGCTTGCCTCCTCGAAGGCGATCGCCGCATCGACCAGCGGCTCACCGAAAGTATGGGCGAAAGCGAAAACGAGGATGCCAGCAATCAGGCCCGCGAGCATGCCGCGAAGCAGAAGGTTTCCAACCATGTCAGGAACTCCCTTAAAGCATGTCGCGCAAAAGTGTGCAGCGGTTTTGCGATAACGACATGCGTAAAAACGAAAACCTAAAGCGCGACGAGCGAATCTGAAAGATCGCGACGCGCTTTAGTGGCAGGGAAAGCCGAGGAGATGGCGGCCGTCATGCACGAATTCGTGCACATACATGCCGTTGAACAGCGCCATCGCGCCTTCCTCGGTGCCGACGAAATAGAGGACGATCAGCATCAGCAGGCCGCCAAAGATCGCCCAGGGCAGGATCTCGCCTACAGGGATCGGCGCCGGTACCGCAACGGGCGCGAAAGTGGTGTCAGACATATATTCCTCCGGGAATGACGCGTTCAGTCGAAAGAGTGCTTGTGCAGTAGGGTCTGACTTCCAGCGCGAAGAACTTTCGACACGCTGGTCACAGTGGCGCGACCGCGCCGGACTTACACCGGCTTCCAAACCCGCAACAGCACGGTTATATCTGCACGCCGAAGAGACTGTCAACGAAACTTCACAAGCCGGCAGAGAGGCGTCCTGCTGCATAATTCCTTAAATCGGAATTGATTCAGGGATAGATTATGGAGCCATTCAAACTGCTACAGCGTCCCTTGCGCCTCTCGAAAAGACGCGCGGCGCCGGAGCCGCATTCCGGGAGATCAGAACGACCGTGAACACGCGCCTCACCTGGATCTGCCACGGCGCGACGACGGCGAACCGCAAGGCGCTGTTCCCGCTCGACGAACCGCTGGAAGGCAAGGCGGCGGAAGAAGCCGGCAAAATGGCCGCCCCGCCGCGCGCCGACCGCATTGCCATGAGCCCCGCTTTGCGTGCCCGCCAGACAGCGGAAGCGCTCCACCTCGAAGCCAGGATAGACCTCGCACTTCGTGACTGCGACCATGGCCGGTGGGCCGGCAGGTCGATCGCGGCGATAGAGGCCGAAGAGCCGGAGAACCTCATGGCCTGGATGAGCGATCCGGAAGCGGCCCCGCATGGCGGCGAGAGCTTTGTTGATCTGCGCACCCGCGTCGCCGGCTGGATGGACAGTGAATCCGCCCTCGGCGGCCATGTGATCGCCGTCAGCCACGCGGCCGTCATCCGGGCGGCTGTCGCCCATGTGCTTCAGGCGCCGCTCTCCTCTTTCTGGCTGAGCGACGTCGAGCCGCTCGCCATCGTTCGCATGACCAGCAACGGACTGCGCTGGTCGCTGCGCTTCCAGCATTAGAAACTGCTGATTCTTATCCAGCCTTGCACAAGCAAATCGCGTCATCTCTGTTGAACCCGGTTTCGCGGGGACTACTTCCTTGTCCCAAGGAGATGGAAGAATGACATATGATTGGAGTGGCGAGCGCACGCGACGGCTGCGTTTCATGCGTCTCGCCACAGTCACGGTTCTGGTTGGTCTCATCGTCAGCGTTCCGCTGCTGATCGCCACCGCCTGAAGCACGAGAAAGGGCGAGCGATGCATTAGCACGCTCGCCTTCGTTCTTTCCCGCGTCGACTGGTCTCCTGAACCGGGATCGCCCACGACGACGCCCAGATTCCCCCAAGCCCGTCGGTCTCTCAGCGGCACAGCAACAGGCTGCTGCCTCCGATAATTCGCCTTCTGGTTTCAACAAACATTCAGACTTTCGTGATATCTCCGCGAATGGTGGGAGATGGAGAAGGCATAATGCCGGTGTTTTTCCAAAGCAGGGCCGGAAGGCAATGCGTGTCGATCGTCGGATTTGGGGTAACCCTCTGGCTCCTCGGCACGCTGTTGCAGCTCGACGACAGCCTGGTCTCCTTCATGATCGGCTTCGGCGAGTACGGCGCCGACAAGCTCGTTCTGGCGCTCGGCATCGCCGGCGCCATGAGCTTCATCTATTCGGTCCTGCGCATCGCCGATCTGCGTAAGGAAATGGAACTGCGCGCCACTGCCCAGTCGAAGGCCGATTGGACCGCAACCCACGACCATCTGACCAAGCTGCCGAACCGCTACGCCTTCGAGCGCAAGATCCTCTCACGGCCGATCAAGGACGACGAGGCGGAGATCGAGGAGTGGGACCGCAACGTCACCATCTTCTCCGTCGACCTCGACGGCTTCAAGAAGGTCAATGACCTCGTCGGCCACAAGGGCGGCGACATCCTGTTGATCGAGGTTGCCAGACGCATCTGCGCGCTCGGCAATGCCGATTGCGTCTACCGCTTCGGCGGCGACGAATTCATCATCGTCGCCTTCGCCCTGACGGCGCAGCGCGAGGAGCGTTTTGCCAGGCTGCTGATCCAGGCCGTCACCCGGCCGATCCATATCGATGGTTTTGCCGTCGAAGTCGGCGCTAGCGTCGGCTATGACCGCTGGGTCGAGGAAGCCGAACCGCTGGAAGATGCCGCCCACCGTGCCGACCTCGCCATGTACGAGGCGAAATCACGCGGGCCCAACCATTATTTCGTCTTCGAACCTTCGATGCAGGACAAAGTTACGGAACGCGCCGCGTTGGAAACCAGGCTGCGCGCCGCAATCTCCAACAAGGCGATCAAGCCCTTCTATCAGCCGCTGATCGACCTGAAGACCGGCCAGCTCTGCGGCTTCGAGGCGCTGGCGCGCTGGATCGGCGACGACGGCGTCAACATCCCGCCGCCGGTCTTCATCGATATCGCCGAGGAAACCGGCATGATCACCGCATTGTTCGAGGATCTTCTTGCCCAGGCCTGCAGCGACGCCCTCACCTGGCCGGAGCATGTGACGTTGTCCTTCAACGTCTCGCCGGTGCAGATGGAAGACAGATTGCTGACGTCGCGCATTCTGAAGGTGCTTTCGGCAAGCCGGCTGCCACCGCAGCGCCTGGAAGTGGAGATCACCGAAAACGCGCTGATCCAGGATCCCGCCGTCGCCGCCCTCATTCTCGACGAACTGCACGCCGCCGGCATCCAGATCGCACTCGACGATTTCGGCACGGGTTATTCGAGCCTCGCCCAGCTCGCCCGCTATCGTTTCGACAAGATCAAGATCGACAAAAGCTTCATCGCCACCTATCGCGACGAAGAACGCCAGGAAAAGATCGTCCGCGCCATGCTCGGCCTCGGCAGGAGCCTCAACATCAAGACGACTGCGGAAGGCATCGAGGAGCACGGCCAGCTCGCCTTCCTGCTGCAGCTCGGCTGCGACATCGGCCAGGGCTATCTCTTCGGCAAGGCGATGCCCGCCGCCGAGGCGGGCATCTTCATCAGCGATCGCAATGCCAGCCTGGCCTCCACGGCCTGACGGGACGCCCTAAAAAACCTGACGCATGATCACGAAGAGCACGAAGGCGATCGCGATCGAGGCCGGCAGCGTCAGCACCCAGGCCATCAGCATGTTGCGCACGGTCGACCATTGCAGGCCGGAGCCATTCGCCGCCATGGTGCCGGCAACGCCGGATGACAGCACATGCGTCGTCGAGACCGGCAAGCCGAGATGATCGGCCGAGGCGATGGTGACCATCGCCACGACTTCGGCTGCCGCACCCTGACCATAGGTCAGATGCGTCTTGCCGATCTTCTCGCCGACGGTGACGACGATGCGCTTCCAGCCCACCATCGTGCCGAGGCCGAGCGCGATCGCGACCGCCACTTTCACCCAGAGCGGGATGAACTTCGTCGCGTTGTCGACCGCCTTATGGTAGTTCGTCACTGCGCCGAGGTCGCCGGCATCCATCGGCAGCAGCTTCTGCTTGTCGATCAGCTTCAGCGCCTCGCCGATGAGATAGATGTCGTTGCGGACGTTGCCGACGAGATTGGTCGGCACCGCTTCGAGCGTCGGGAAGCCGGCGACTTCGGCACTCGTCTGGTGGATATATTGCTGCAGGGCCGGCGTCGTCGCATCCGTCCATGTCTTGTTCTTGACGGCGTTGCTGACTTCGGCCTTGTAGTCTGCGACAGCAACACCCGGCTTCACATACTTGCCGAGCGCGGTTTCCACCTGAGCCGATGCCGTCTTGTAGGCTTCGAGATAGTTGACATCGGGCGTGCGGTTCAACGCGAAAGCCGTCGGCACCAGGCCGATCAAAATCAGCATGATGAGGCCCATGCCCTTCTGGCCGTCGTTGGAGCCGTGGGCGAAGCTGACGCCGGTGCAGGTGAAGATCAGGATCGCACGGATCCAGAGCGGCGGCGGCTGGTTGCCCTTCGGTTCGGCATAGAGCGCCTTGTTGCGCACCAGAAGCTTCATGACCAGCAGGAGAACAGCGGAAAGACCGAAGCCGATCAGCGGCGAGATCAAAAGCGACAGGCCGATATTGGTCGCCTGCGACCAGTCGACGCCGCTGGTCGCAGTGCCTGCCGGCGCCAGGAACTGGTTGGCAAGGCCGACGCCGATGATCGATCCCACAAGCGTATGCGAACTCGACGACGGCAGGCCGAGATACCAGGTGCCCAGGTTCCAGACGATCGCGGCAATCAGCAGCGCGAAAACCATGGCAAGGCCGGAGCCGGAGCCGACCTGCAGGATCAATTCCACCGGCAGCAGGGCCAGAATGCCGAAGGCGACGGCGCCGCTCGAGGTCAGCACGCCGAGAAAGTTGAAAAAGCCGGACCAGATGACGGCGAATTCCGCCGGCATGGAGCGGGTGTAGATTACGGTGGCGACGGCATTGGCCGTATCATGGAAGCCGTTGACGAACTCGAAGCCGAGCGCGATGAGCAACGCAAGGCCTAGGAGAATCCAGGGAACGGCAACTGCGGTCGTGAGGTCGCGGCCGAGTGCATAGGCAACATATCCAAGGCCGCAGACCAGAACGAGCGCAAACAGCGGCAAGAACCACTTGCCGGCCGAATTCGAACTGTGGAGAGGGTGGGACGTGTCGCTATGAACCTGGCTAGGGGCAATATCGGCCATGGCATAGTTCCTTATTCCGTTTGCAAATTTGCCTTTTGTTAATAATTCCGCCGCGTGAAGCTCTCATGACGCCCCGACTGAGCCGCCCGTAAGCCACTGATGTCCGACGATATTGACGGTGATGCGCCTGGTACCCTCGCCTCCATAAAAGATGCCGCGTTATGATCCCAAGCGGCGGACGATGGTTGTCTATGCAGCAACAAAGCGCGCCCCGAGCGAATAAATCCTTCCCGCCTGGACATCCGACGCTAAGTTCGGTCATCTCACACCCGCGCGGAGTCTTAGAAGACATGTCATCGACCGGCCTGCTGCTGACCTTCAACACCGGCTCCTCGACCGTTAAGATCGGCATCTTCGCGATAGACGGCGGCAAGGCACGGCGCATCGGCAAGGGCGTGATCGATTTCCGCGCCGAACCGCTGTCGCTCGGCCTGACGAAAGGGCCGCAGACCTTCGAGATTCCGATGAAGGCCGAGGTGACAGAAGATCTGCACGGCGTCATCGATGAGACTTTCGCGCTTCTCGCCGATCATTTCGACATGACCGCCGCGCACGCTGCCGGCCACCGCGTCGTCCATGGCGGCGACCGCTTCACCAGGGCGATCGCCCTCGACGCCACCGCAATCGATGCCATCGATGCGCTGACCCCGCTTGCGCCCTTGCACCAACCGCAGGCGCTGCGTTTCATCCGCGCGCTCAAGCATCTGAAACCGCATCTTGCCCAGACCGCCTCCTTCGACACCGCCTTCCACGCCACGCAGGACGATCTCGTTCGCCGCTTCGCCATTCCCCGCGCGCTGCATGACGAGGGCATCAAGCGTTACGGCTTCCACGGCCTTTCCTATAAATTCATCGCCGGAGAGCTTCGCCGCAAGGCGCCGCGCGCGGCAAAGGTGGTCGTCGCCCATCTCGGCAGCGGCGCCAGCCTCTGTGCATTGGATGGCGGCATCAGCCGCGATTGCAGCATGGGCTTTTCGACGCTCGATGGCATCCCGATGGCGACGCGCCCGGGCTGGCTCGATCCCGGCGTCATCTTGCATCTGGCCGGTCAGAGGAAACAATCCTTCGAGGAGATCGAAGACCTGCTCTATCACCGATCCGGCCTGCTTGGCGTCTCCGGCATCAGCGCCGATACACGCGAGCTGTTGAAGGACGGCCGGCCGCAGGCGCGCCAGGCGGTCGACCTCTTCACGCTGCGCATTGCCGGCGAAATCGGCCGCATGGCGGCAACGCTGAAGGGGCTTGACGCCATCGTCTTCACCGCCGGCATCGGCGAACATCAACCAGAGATCCGCGCCGGCGTGGCCAGGCGGCTGTCTTGGCTTGGCCTTGCAATCGACGAAAAGGCCAATGCCGCCAATGATTTTACGATCAGCACCAGGGAAAGCCGCATCGCCACCCAGGTCATCGCCACCGATGAGGAACAGGTCATCGCTGACGAGGCGCTGTCTCTTCTTCGCGGCGGGTGATCCAGATTAACAGCTTGCCGGCATCCGCCGGTAGAATTGACGTTGAAGACATTTTCGAACGGGAGAAACCCATGGAAAAGCATGTCTCGACCGCCGCTCTTACCGATGCCGAACTCACTCTGATCGACCGCTATTGGCGCGCCGCCAATTATCTCTCCATCGGCCAGATCTATCTGCTATCCAATTCGCTGCTGCGCGAGCCGCTGAAACCAGAGCACATCAAGCCCCGCCTGCTCGGCCATTGGGGCACGACACCCGGCCTCAACTTCATCTATGCGCATCTGAACCGCCTGATCCGCGCCCGCGACCTCGATATCATCTACATGTGCGGCCCCGGCCATGGCGGGCCGGGCATGGTCGCCAACACCTATCTCGAAGGCATCTACAGCGAGATTGTGCGGAACTGGACATGGCCGACGGCGTGAAGCCAAAACCAAACAGAGTCGCGCGGAACTGGTCGGCGGAGACCATCCGGCGGTAGCAAATGTCAAGCAACGTCTAAAGTTGGTGAAAACGACCGGAGCGCTGTTCCAGAATGGCCATATCGTAGGCTATGTGTCTTGGGAAAGCTCTAAGCCCCTGACCGAGGAAACGACATGAAGGGTTTCGCTGCCACGCTCACCGCCGCCCGGCTGGAAAAGGCGCTCGCCTTCTACATGACGCCCGAAGCCCGGCCGGATGGCTCAGCCGATACCGTCAAGTCAGCTGGGGAATGCGAGGCATACGAGACCCGCGCCGACGAACGCGCCCGCAACACGGAAGACGGCGCCGAAGCCTGGTAGGGCGATCCCCACCGGGCGACCCTCGCGGATGCCTGTCCGCGAGCGCGTCGCACCCGGAATGCCGGAACCCTACGCATGTTCGAGCCGGACTTTTTCCTTCATGCGCCAGACCCGCGGCGTTTCTCCCGTATATTTAAAAAAGAAGCGCGAGAAATAGGCGGGATCGGCAAAGCCGAGCCGAAACCCGATCTCCTGAACGCTGCCCAGCGTAAAAACCAGCTGGCGTTTCGCCTCTTCGACGAGTTTGCCGGCGATCAGTTCGTGGGGAGTGTTGCCGGTCATCGACCGGACAATGCGAGTGAGGTGCGTCGGCGAAACCCCAAGCTCTCTGGCATAGAAAGACGCGGGCTTGTGCGATCGAAAATGCTGCTGAATGAGCTCGCTCAGCATTTCCATCCGCCGCTCGTTCTCGTTGGGCGGAAGTTCATGCGTATTCCCCTCATGGGAAATCCTTGCCGTCAGCCGTAGCGCCAGGGCGACATAGGCGGCCAACGCCTCATTGCGGCCGCTGCGGCGGTTTTCGAATTCGTCGCCCAGCCGCCTCAACGTCTGCATGACATAGGCTGCCTCGGCATGATCGGGATCGAGCGGCGTCAGATGCGGCGCCGCCAGCCATTCGCCGAGCTGGCTTCGGTCGCCGGGCGGATGGCTGAGATGGGATCTCAACAGGGTGATCACCAGGCCGTCGATATCGCGTGAAAAACGAAAGCCGTGATTGAGCCCGGGCGGCACGGTGATGATGGCCGGCGGACGGATGGCATGGCTCTTTTCGCCGAAAATCGCATCGCCCGAACCGCTTTCGATGTACAATATCTGAAAGAAACTCTCGTGGCGGTGCGGGCGAATCTCCCAGTGATGCAAACTGCTGCGAGAGCGAATTGTTTCGCAATGCACCCAAAAATCCGGTTCTCGCCCGGTCTTTTCGCCGTAGAGTTCATAGGTAGGGACCTGTCTGCTCATGGGGCTCCGTGGGGCTTCGCCGACACCAATGTTCGATTAGTGCAATTTTAAGGTCGGCATGTCCATTGCTGCGGCAAGCGCGGCACGGCAGAATCTGACAAAACGCAAAAATGCAGGGAGGCAGCATTTGCGAACTCAGGTCGCCATCATCGGTTCGGGGCCATCCGGCCTGCTGCTCGGCCAGCTTCTGACCGAAGCCGGCATCGACAATGTCATCCTCGATCGTGTGAACAAGGATTACATCCTCGGCCGGGTTCGTGCCGGCGTTCTGGAGGAAGGCACCGTCGGGCTGTTGGATCAGGCCAGATCAGGCGCGAGGCTGCATGCCGAGGGGCTGCCGCATGACGGTTTCTCGCTGGCCTTCGACGGACGCGACCATCGCATCGACCTTCACGAATTGACCGGCGGCAGGCGCGTCACCGTCTACGGACAGACCGAAGTGACGCGCGATCTCATGGAGCGGCGCGAAGAAAGCGGCTCCTTATCGATCTACGATGCCGTCGACGTCGCGCCGCATGACTTCGACGGCCCTTCTCCCTTCGTCACCTATGTGAAAGACGGTGTTGCCAAGCGCATCGATTGTGACTTCATCGCCGGCTGCGACGGGTTTCACGGCGCCAGCCGCAAGGCCGTCCCGGAACGGGCGATCAGGAGTTTCGAGAAGATCTATCCCTTCGGCTGGCTGGGGATCCTTGCCGACGTGGCGCCTGTCAGCCATGAACTGATCTACGCCAACCATCCAAGGGGCTTTGCGCTCTGTTCGATGCGCTCGGCCACCCGCAGCCGCTACTACATCCAATGTACGCTCGACGAGAAAATCGATGACTGGAGCGACGATCGCTTCTGGGACGAGTTGAGACGGCGGCTGCCGACGCATCATGCCGAGGCATTGGCGACCGCGCCGTCCTTCGAGAAATCGATTGCGCCGCTGCGCTCCTTCGTTGCCGAACCGATGCGTTTCGGCCGGCTTTTCCTGGTCGGCGACGCTGCCCATATCGTCCCGCCGACCGGGGCCAAGGGATTAAACCTTGCCGCCAGCGACGTCCATTACCTTTTCTCCGGGCTGATCGAGCATTACCGCGAAGGCTCGAATAGTGGCATTGACGCTTACTCGCATAAGGCGCTCGCCCGTGTGTGGAAAGCCGTGCGGTTTTCCTGGTGGATGACGACGATGATGCATCGTTTTCCGGATACCGGTGATTTCGACCAGAAAATCCAGGAGGCGGAGCTCGACTATCTCACCCATTCCCGCGCCGCCTCGATGGCGCTCGCGGAGAATTATGTGGGATTACCATTCTGAGACGAGGATAATTCTGCATCCTCGATGCACAATCATAATCGCCAGGTCATGGATTACGGCATTTATTTCATTTTACATCACCATTTCGCATGACAAGCTAACGCTCAATTTTGGGCGGCTAGCGAATACGGCGCGGGAGTGCGCCAAAAAGGGAGAGAGAGAATGAAGAAGCTATTTCTAGCCGCCGTTGCGGCCGTCGTGCTCAGCGGCACGGCCTATGCAGACACCATCAAGGTCGGCGTCATCGGCCCGTTCTCCGGTCCGTTCGCGCTGCAGGGCAAGAACTTCAAGGCCGGCATCGACGCCTATATGGCGGTCAACGGCAACAAGGTCGGCAGCGACACGGTCGAGATCGTCTATCGCGACGTGCCGCAGGCCGATCCCGCCCAATCCAAGGCGCTGGCGCAGGAACTGATCGTCAAGGAGAAGGTCCAATATCTGGCCGGCTTCTATTTCACCCCCGATGCGATGGCGGTGACGCCAATCCTGAAGCAGGGCAACGTGCCGATGGTCATCATGAACGCCGCCACCTCGGCGATCGTCACCAAGAGCCCGCTTGTCGTCCGCACCTCGTTTACCACCTGGCAGACCTCGACGCCGATCGCCAAGGTCGCCTTCGATGCCGGCGTCAAGAAGGTGATTTCGGTCGCCAGCGATTACGGCCCCGGCATCGACGCCGAGAATGCCTTCAAGGCCGGCTTCGAAAAGGCCGGCGGTCAGGTGGTCGAGGCAATCCGCATGCCGCTTGCGACCAACGATTTCAGCCCGATCATGCAGCGCATCAAGGATTCCGGCGCCGAGGGCGTCTTCGCCTTCCTGCCGTCAGGTCCGACGACGCTCGGCTTCGTCAAGGCTTACAACGACAATGGCCTGAAGACGGCCGGCATCAAGTTCTTCGCGCCGGGCGATCTGACCCAGGAATCCGATCTGCCGGCGCTCGGCGATGCGGCACTCGGCATCCAGACGACGTTCCACTATGCCGTGTCGCACGATTCTCCGGAGAACAAGGCTTTCGTCGAGGCGGCGACCAAAGCGATCGGCAACAAGGCCGAACTCTCCTTTCCCGCGGTCAGCGCCTATGACGGCATGTATGTCATCTACAAGATGATCGAGGCGACGGGCGGCAAGCAGGATGCTGAAAAGGCCGTCGATGCGGTCAAGGGCCTTGCCTGGACCAGCCCGCGCGGGCCGGTTTCGATCGATCCCGAAAGCCGCCACATCACACAGAACATCTATCTGCGCGAAGTCACCAAGGCCGATGACGGGACCTACATCAACAAGGAGGTTCAGACCTTCGAGAAGCAGGGCGATCCGGGCCTGGCGGCCGTCAAGTAACATCGAGCATCACAACATGCGACGGGCTTGGGCAGTGCTTCGGGCAGACTTCCGATCTCTCCGGACTGCCCGAAGGCGTCGAGCCCGTCGCATCGAAGCAAGGTATGTCCATGCAGACAGTCTTCAGCATAGCCGTCGATGCCTTTGCCTATGGCATGGTGCTCTTCGTCATATCGATCGGCCTTTCGGTGACCATGGGGCTGATGCGTGTCGTTAACCTCGCTCACGGCGCTTTCGCGATGATCGGCGGCTATATCGCCTCCTATGTCGCCCGCGACCTCGGCCTTGGTTATGCCACGGCAGTCATCGCCGCCGTTGTTATCACCATCATCGTCGCCATTCCGATCGAACGCTTTCTCTACCGCCGGATCTATGGCGCGCCGGAACTGACCCAGGTGCTGATGACCATCGGCATCACCTTCTGCGTCATCGGCATCGCCAATTATATGATGGGGCCGACGCTGAAGACCATCCCGCTTGCCGGTGCGCTGCAGGGATCGGCCGATCTCGGCTTCCGCACCATTCCCGTTCACCGGCTTTTCGTCATCCTCTGCGGCCTGGCCGTGGCGCTCGCCCTCTGGTTCGCGATCGACAGGACCAGCTTCGGCGTCAAGCTGCGCGCCTCCGTCGATGATGCGGCGATGGCTGCGGCACTCGGCGTGCGCACCGAGATCATCTATGCGGTGAGCTTTGCCGTTGCCGTCGGGCTTGCCGCCTTCGGTGGCGTGGTCGGCGCCGAACTCCTGCCCGTCGAACCCTATTATGCGCTGCGCTACATGGTCACCTTCCTGGTCGTCGTCTCCGTCGGCGGCGCGGGTTCCATTCCGGGCGCGCTGATTGCCTGTCTGCTGCTGGGCGCGATCGATACGACCGGGCGGTATCTGATGCCGGAATTCGGCGAATTCTTCTTCTATCTCGCCGTGATCGCAATCATCTGCGTCTTCCCACGCGGCCTTGCCGGAAGGGCGAAATAACATGGCGCTTGTCATGAACGACGAAAACCAACGTCTCCAGCATCGGCGCGGATTCATCAGCCGCGATCTCGCCGGAATAGCGGTCATCATAGCCATTGCCGCGATCGGCTACTTCGCCTTCCCCGATAATCTCGCGCTTTTGACTCGGATGATCACGATCGCGCTGCTCGTCCTGTCGCTCGATCTCGTGACCGGTTATTGCGGCGTGGCAACGCTCGGCCATGCCGCCCTTTTCGGCTCCGGCGCCTATGCCGCCGGGATCCTGTCGGCGCATTACGGCATCAATGACCCGCTGCTGATGATACTGGCCGGCATCACAGGCGGCGCGCTTGCCGGGTTGCTCTGCGGCGTCATCATCCTGCGTGCACATGGATTGCCGCAGTTGATGCTGTCGATTGCGCTGATCAACCTCTTCCATGAATTCGCCAACAAGGCCTCGTCTTGGACAGGCGGCAGCGATGGACTTTCCGGCATCGCGCCGGACCCGGTCTTCGGCCTCTTCGAATTCGATCTCTACGGTCACACCGCCTTCTTCTTCGGAATGGCGCTGCTGCTGATCGTCTTTGTGCTGCTACGATTCCTGGTCCGCTCGCCCTTCGGCATGCTCTGCCACGCTATCAAGCAGGATCCGCTGCGCATCCGCGCCATGGGCGCTTCGCCGAAGGCAGCTCTGATCAGAATGTACGCGATCTCCGGCGCCGTTGCCGGTGTCGGCGGCGCCTTGAATGCGATTTCGACACAGGTCGTCGGCCTCGACAGCCTGTCTTTCACGCAGTCGGCCGAAGCGCTTGTTATGCTGGTGCTCGGCGGAACCGGTTCTCTCTTCGGAGCGCTCTCCGGCACTGTCATCTTCATGCTCTTCGAGGACTACGTCTCGGCCGCCAATCCCTTCCATTGGCTGACCATGGTCGGCGCGCTGCTGATCGTCGTCGTGCTCTTTGCGCCGAAAGGTCTCTATGGCACATCAGCAGCCTTCGTTGGCCGCCGCAGGGAGCAACGCTCATGAGCCCGGTCTTCGAAGTCGCCAATCTCAAGAAAGCCTTCGGCGGCCTTGCCGTCACCAATGATGTCTCGCTCACGATGTCGCCTGGCGATCGCATCGCGCTGATCGGCCCGAACGGCGCCGGCAAGACCACCTTCGTCAACCTCGTGACCGGTAATCTCTCTCCCGATTCCGGTGAGGTTCGCCTCGGCGGCGAGGTGGTAACGAATATCGACGCGATCGGCAGGGTCAGACGCGGCCTTGTTCGCTCCTTTCAGGTGACGCGGCTCTTCCAGGACATGACGCCGGCCGAACATGTGGGACTTGCCGTCCTTCAACGCGACGGAAAGACTGGGCGCATGTTCGGCAATTTCCTGCGCATGCCCGATGTCATGGCAGAGGTCGACGATCTCCTTGGAAAGCTCGGACTGGCTTTGCTGATGCATCGCAAGGTCAGCGAATTCGCCTATGGCCAGCAGCGGCTTCTCGAGATCGCCGTGGCGCTGGCACTGAAGCCGAAGGTGCTGCTGCTCGACGAGCCGGCAGCCGGCGTGCCGCAAAGCGATACCGGCCGCATCGAGCAGGCGCTTGCCGATCTGCCTGCCGATCTCGCCGTGCTGATGATCGAACACGACATGGACCTCGTCTTCCGTTTTGCCAAACGCGTCATCGTGCTTGCATCAGGCGCGATCATCTTCGACGGCCTGCCTCAAGACGTCACCAAGGATGCGCGCGTGCGCGAGGCCTATCTCGGGAGCTATGCCAATGCCAGCCATATCGCTTGAGGTCGAAAATCTGTCGGCCGGATATGGGCCAACAAGAGTGCTCGAAGGCATTTCCTTCTCCGTGCCGGCAGGCGCCCGGCTTGCCGTGCTCGGCCGCAACGGCATGGGCAAGACCACGCTGCTCGCAACGCTTGCCGGCCAGACCAGGCGATACGAGGGCAGCATCCGCCTCGGCGGTTCGGATGTCAGCGCAGCACCGAGCGCCACGCGCGCGCATAAGGGCCTCGGATATGTGCCGCAGGCACGCTGCATCTTCCCGACGCTGACAGTCGAAGAAAACCTTTTCGTTGGCTTGAAGGCGCGACCGAAGACGGCGCTGGAGGAAGCCTATGCGATGTTCCCGCGCCTGAAGGAGCGCCGCCGCAATCTCGGCAGCCAGCTCTCCGGCGGCGAGCAGCAGATGCTCTCCACGGCCCGCACCATTCTCGGCCGCCCTTCCGTCCTGTTGCTCGACGAACCGCTGGAGGGCCTTGCGCCCGTTATCTGCGAGGAATTGATGGCTGCCTTCGCCGACCTCGCCAAGACAGGAGACATGACCATCGTGCTGGTCGAACAGCGCATCCAGAGCGCGCTCGATTTCGCCGATCAGGTCGTCATTCTCGAACGCGGCAGACTGGCCTGGACGGGAACGCCGCAGAGCCTCACCAGCGATCACGAGGCTGTCGAGAGTCTGCTCGGGGTCGGCGGACTGCATTGATGGGGTGATCGGCAGAAGCTCGGGCTCTGCTAATTGCTCCCCTTTCGCCTTCAAGATTGCTCTTGGCGCGCCGAGCAATTCATGCAGTATATCGTCATGACGACGTCATGATTGACCTGTCATTGTTATCCTGCCTGAAAGTTTTCCGCTGGCCGAATTGATGGATCGCCTGAAAAGGCGAGAAACACCATGATCGACGAAGCGGCAGCAACGTAAGATCAGACGTAAATCCTGGTTCATAATCAGGATCGACGTTTATGCCGCTCCCTCTACTTGTGCGGTTGAGCTGTAATCGACCGGAATGTGTGGCGTTGACGGGCGGAATTGCTCTGACGCTCCCTCAATTTTGGTTGCCAGATACCCGATAGGGTTGCATAGTCGAGCAGAATATCACACGGGAGGTAGAAATGGCAAACCACAAGCCGGTCGCAGGTGATGTATACCAGCCTATTTTCAACATCGACAACCCGATCGACGGCAACATCCTGGACAATACCAGTTCGGTGGATGCCGACGGAGATCAGGTGCGTCTCAACTTCGTCAATGGACAACGCATTCCGCAACCGGCCGATCCGAACGGGCCCGCCACGACCACCACAGTCGAGGGAAAATACGGCACGCTGACCGTCTATTCCAACGGCAACTACACGTATGAACTCGATCATTCCAACCCGGTGGTATCAGCGCTCGGCCCGGGAGACCAACTCGTCGACCAGTTCAACTTCAAGATCTCGGATGGCAAAGGCGCCACCGATTTCGGCTTGCTCAACATCGCGGTCGACTTGCCGGAACATGGCGACGTATTCGTCAATTTCGAGGATGTCGGCAAATACGACTTCCCGACGGGCTACAAGGGCTTTGATTGGGGTGCTTGGCACGATGGTGACGACGCAACGGTACAGAAGGAAGCCGACGGCAACCATTATCTGTCAGGCGGCGTGTTCTGGACACCCATCCAAGCCGCCGATGGCGGTCACTTTCAGATCGAGCAATTCAGTGTCGCAAACGGCACATCGGACTATGACAACGTTCTGACGATCGAAGGTAAGCTGAACGGCGATACCGTATTCTTGGTCACGGTCAACGTCACCGCCGACAGCATTCATGACCCGCAAGTGATCGATCTCAGCGCCTACGGCGACATCGACTATCTCGTGCTCGACACGGAGCCCGTCATCACAGAGACGAGCGGCCCGGATTATTATGGCGCGCGATACGACAACTTTCATTTCATCGTTTGACGGAGGGGGAAAGGGGCGTCGTATCGCCGAAATCTTTGCATCTTTGCCAAGTTCGCCCTGCTGTGGCTATCTGATACCAATATCTTGCGATAGCTGACCGGGTTGCGTCTTGCTAGCATGGGATCGTGCGAGGAGGCACGGTTATGCTGGGATGGAGGAAATGATGCAACCAGTCGGGATGAGGTTAGCGGCGGTCATGTTCTCGCTTGCCGTATGGGCTATTATTATCGCTGTCGCATCCCACTTTGGGCGACGAAGATGCCTGTATTGCTTTTGACGCTCTACAGATAGGCCTGTCCTCGGCGTTGGCGGAAATGCTGCAGGAGGTCGAACTGCTTTTGTCCCCTCGCCGCGACGTTTGACGCTGCGATCAATGTGCTACCACGGCCTTCGGAACCGGCTCAAAATCGAGCCGAAAAAATCGCTAATTCTGCAATAAGGAAATGGTAGCGGAGGAGGGATTTGAACCCCCGACACAAGGATTATGATTCCTCTGCTCTGACCTACTGAGCTACTCCGCCACTGGTCAACGATACCCGCTCGCGAAGCGATGCCGGTTCGTGGGATGAGCGGCTTATAAGGTGCGCTTCGGCTTTGTGTCAAGCGCATGATCGAGAAAAACGGTGGGCTTTGCCGGCCGTCGTTACCTATCGGTTTCAGGCGGCGACCGGGCTGGCCAAGAGGGCCTTCAGGCAGGCTTCCGCCGAAGGTTCACGCTCGGAACGTTCGATGAAACCGCCGCCGAAGACGCGGGCGTTGTCGCCGGGGGCGGAATAAAGCGCGCAGGCCTGGCCGGGCGCGATGCCCGCCTCGCCGACCGTCAGATCGACATAGGTGCCTGTTGCATCGATATGCAGCACGGCGGGTGCCGGCGCCCGTGTCGAGCGGACCTTGGCGTAGCAGGCAAAGCCGTTGCCGGAGGCGGCTTCCGAAAGCGTCTCGTCGCCCAGCCAGTTGACGTCGCGCAGGTAGACGCGGTGCGTTTCCAGCGCCTCCTTCGGTCCGACGATGACGCGGCGCGAGCGGGCGTCGAGAAAGACGACGTAGAGCGGCTCGCCAGTGGCGATGCCGATGCCGCGGCGCTGGCCGATCGTGAAGTGCAGAATGCCCTCATGGGTGCCGAGCACGCGGCCGTCGAGATGGACGATCTCGCCGGCGAGCGCCGCATTCGGCTTCAGCTTGGTGATGACGTCCGAATATTTGCCCTGCGGCACGAAGCAGATGTCCTGGCTGTCGGCCTTCTTGGCAACGACGAGGCCCATCTCTTCGGCGAGCCTGCGGGTTTCGGCCTTCGGCAGGCCGCCCAGGGGAAAGCGGAGATAATCGATCTGTTCCTGCGTCGTGGCGAAGAGGAAATAGCTCTGGTCGCGGTCGGCATCGGCAGGGCGGAAAAGCGCGCGGCGGCCGGGATTTTCGGGCGAAGGGTTCGGTCCCGAGCGGATATAGTGGCCGGTCGCCAGTGCATCGGCACCGAGCTCCTTGGCGGTCGCCAGAAGATCGGCGAATTTGACGGTCTGGTTGCAGGAAACGCAAGGGATCGGCGTTTCGCCCGCCACATAGCTTTCGGCGAAGGGGTTGATCACGGTCTCGCGAAATCGCTTTTCATAATCGAGCACGTAATGCGGGATGCCGAGTGTTTCGCAAACGCGGCGCGCATCGTCGATATCCTGGCCGGCGCAGCAGGAGCCGGCGCGGTGAACAGCGGCGCCATGATCGTAAAGCTGCAGCGTAATGCCGAGCACGTCGTAACCCTGCTGTTTGAGAAGGCCAGCGACAACGGATGAATCGACGCCGCCCGACATGGCGACGACGACACGGGTCTCTTCCGGCTTCTTGTCAAAATCCAGTGTGTTCAACGATGGTGCCAATTCTGCGCGGTCACGATCCGCCCTTGCGCTGCAATTGCGGCGGATTGCTGATCTCCGGCGGGATCGGCCGCCGTCTCTCGATGAGGCACCGATATAGAAAGGATTGTCCTTGGGCGCAAGGGGCAGCCTTCGGGCACCGATATTTCGCATTCCCGCGTGAAGAGAAGGCGCAGCCAAAGCCGCGCCTTGGAAGCGGGGGGTGCGGCTCAGGTGCCGATCAGCTTGTTGCAGGCGAATGCAATGCCCGGATTGGCGATGATGGCGGTTACGAGCGCCAGTCCGATCATCGAGAATGAAAAGCGTTTCATAAACATCCTCCTTTCCAGCCCACGACAATTATGCGGCTTCGCCCACCTTTCTCAAAATGACGAATGCTTGATGGGATCCGGCGGCACGCATTTCCTCGGACGCCACTCCCAGCTGTCGCTTAAACGACTCTATCTGCGTGACGAAGCCGCCTTCAGAGCGCGGCCGTGGATCAGCGCCTCTGCCTCGTGCTGCGGCATCGGCCGGCCGAGCAGATAGCCCTGCACCTCACTGAAGCCTTCAGCGCGCAGCTTCTGCAACTGCTCTTCCGTCTCGATCCCTTCGGCCAGCGTCGTCGCGTTGAAGCCGGAGCCGATGCCGACGACGGCGCGCACGATGGCGAGATTGCCGGCATCCGTCTCAATGCCCGAAACGAAGCTACGGTCGAGCTTGATCTTGTCGAAGGGGAAGGATCTGAGATAGCTCAGCGACGAATAACCGGTGCCGAAATCGTCGATGGCGATGCGAACGCCGAGCTCCTTCAATGCGCGCAGCCGCGGCAAGCTTTGGTCGGCATCGGTCAGGAATACGGACTCGGTGATTTCGATTTCAAGCCGGTCGGCATTGAGGCCCGTCTCGTCGAGCGCCGCGACCACGGTCGAAAGCAGGCTCGCATGCCGAAACTGGCTGACGGAGAGATTAACGGCGATCCTCAGATGCGCGGGCCAGCCGGCGGCCGCGCGGCAGGCTTCCCGGATCACCCAATCGCCGATCGGCACGATGAGGCCGGTCTCCTCGGCGAGCGGAATGAATTCCATCGGCGCTACCAGCCCGCGCTTGGGATGGCGCCAGCGGATCAGCGCCTCGAAGCCGCCGATGCCGTCATTATCGAGCTGCACGATCGGCTGGTAGTGCAGTTCGAACTGGCGCTTCTCCAGCGCCTCCCACAGTTCGGCGGTCATCACGTGCCGGCGCTCGGCGGCAAGCCGCATCTCCGCCTCGTAGAAGCGATAGGTCGACCGCCCGCTCTCCTTGGCGGCATAGAGCGCCAGATCCGCATGCCGCATCAGCACGTCCGCGTCGCCGGCATGATCCGGTGCCAAGGCGATGCCGATGCTGCAGGTGACATGCTCCCGGGCGCCGTCGAGATCGAAGGCACGGCTGAGCGCCTTGAGCAGCCGTTGCGCAAAACGCCCGGCCCGCTCCGGCTCGTCGAGCTCCAGTACGACGGCGAATTCGTCGCCGCCGAGGCGGGCGACGAGATCGCCCTCCTCCGCCAGCTGCAGCAGCCGCCCCGATACTTGGCAAAGCAGCGCGTCGCCAGCGGCATGTCCCTTGCTGTCGTTGATATGCTTGAAGTGATCGACGTCGATATAAAGCAATGCGATCGGGCTGTCGGCGGTCGCCTCGACCGCCCGCCGGTTGATATGCTTGGAAAATGCCGCCCGGTTCGGCAGGCCGGTGAGCGGATCATGCATGGCGAGATGGGCAAGCTTTGCCTCGACGGAGCGCTCCTCCGTCACGTCCTGCGAGATGCCGAGCAGATAACGCGGCGCTTGGCCCTCCGGCGTCGGCAGGGCGCGCTTGACGGTGCGCAGGAGGCGTGGCACACCATCGGCGCGCAGCATGCTCTCCTCGAAGCTGATCGCCGTATTGGCTTCGAAGGCCCGGCGATCCTGCTCGCGGAAGGCGTCTGTCTGACTGGGGGGAAACAGCGCCCGGTCGGTTCGGCCGACCACGTGCTCCGCCCTCATGCCCACAATGTCGCCGCAGGCCTCGTTGAAGAGAACGTAAAGCCCGTCCGCTTCCATGTCCTTGACGAAGACGCCGACCGGCAGGTTGTCGACGATGCTGTCGAGAAGCGAGCGCGTATCGCTGATCTGGCGTCTGGCGGCATTGACCTCGGTGCGGTCCTGCACGATCGCCAGGATTGCCGCTCGGCCCTCGAAACGCACTTCTCGGCCATAGGTCAGCACTTCGAAGGTCTCGCCGCTCGCCTTGAGGTGAACCCAACGCTCCGCCTTTTCCATGTCGGTACGGCCGCTGACGGCGTCGACCATCCGTTCCCGCTCATGCTCAGGGCGGATATCCAGAACCGTCATGCGCCGGTATTCGTCCGCGCCGTAGCCGTAAAGTGCTGCCGCCGCCTCGTTGACGATAAGAAAGCGCAGCGATGCCGGATCATAGACCCACATCGGCGACGGATGCGTTGCAAACAATGACCGGAAGTCGTCGTTTAATGCTTCGGTCTGCTCGGTCTTCTGCAAGGGGGCCATGGGAATTCGCGTGCGGTTGATGCCGATGCCAGGGATATACCGAGAAAAGTTAAATAAAATCAGAATCATACTTAGGGTTAAACTTTAGGCTTCCGCCTTCAGAATGTGCAAAGCGGCGGCCTGCTGTCACGATCTCGGCTCTCGATAAAATAATTTTGGCGTCCTGGAACAATTCCGTCGATCGTGCGTTGCGGGTGATCGATGTCGCATTCGAATTGCTGAGGAGGGTTTCATGGGCAGGTTCGGCACGACGACGGATTACAGCAGAATCAGACATTGGATCGAGGCGCGCGGAGGCCATCCCGCCCGAATCAAGAACGCACCGGACAGCGAAACCGTCCGCGTCGATTTTTCCTCGGAACCGGAAGAGATTTCCTGGGACGAATTCTTTCAGGGCCTCGACGGCAGCAGGCTCGCCTTCCTTCACCGCACGAAGGCTGAAGACGATGTCGCCCGTTTCGGCAAAATCCTCCGCCGGAAACGCCGGCACCACTAATGCATGTCGCCCAAATGTGTGCATCGGTTTTGGGACCACGACATGGATCAAAAAAAGATTTAAAGCGCGACGCGCTTTAAGATTCATCGGTTCCTGACACGAAAAAACCCGGCGCCGTTTCCAGCGCCGGGTTTTTCATTTCCTCGGGAGGAAAAACTCAGTCGATATTGAAGGTCAGCGGCTTTGCCTGGCGAACCGCCTGGTGGGCGGTCAACTCAGCAAGCACGGCGTCATCAACCTTGCCGTCGACATAGAGCAGCGCGATGGCGTCGCCGCCCTGCTTGTCACGGCCGAGCTGGAAGTTGGCGATGTTGACGCCGGCAGCACCAAGCGTCGTGCCGATGAAGCCGATCATGCCGGGAACGTCGGTATTGGTGATGTAAATCATGTGCGAGCCGACATCGGCATCGAGGTTGATACCCTTGATCTGGATGAAGCGCGGCTTGCCGTCCGAAAACACCGTGCCGGCGACCGAGCGCGTCATGCTTTCGGTGGTCACCGTCAGCTTGATGTAGCCGTCGAAGACGCCGGTTTTGTCGCGCTTGACCTCGGAAAGCACGATGCCCTTTTCCTTGATCATGATCGGCGCCGAAACCATGTTGACGTCGGCGACCTGCGGACGGATGAGGCCGGCGAGCACAGCACTCGTCAGCGCCCGCGTGTTCATGTTGGCGGTGATGCCGTCATAGAGGATTTCAATTTCCTTGATCGGCTCTTCGGTGACCTGGCCGACGAAGGCGCCGAGAACATCGGCAAGGCGGATGAAGGGCTTCAGGATCGGCGCTTCCTCCGCCGTGATCGACGGCATGTTGATAGCGTTGGAGACCGCACCATTGACGAGGTAATCCGCCATCTGTTCAGCCACCTGCAAAGCGACGTTCTCCTGCGCCTCGGTCGTCGAGGCGCCGAGATGCGGCGTGCAGACGACGTTCGGCAGGCCGAAGAGCGGGCTTTCCTTGGCGGGCTCGACCTCGAACACGTCGAAGGCGGCACCCGCGACATGGCCCGACTTG
Source organism: Rhizobium leguminosarum bv. viciae USDA 2370 (assembly GCF_002008365.1). Lineage (GTDB taxonomy): Bacteria > Pseudomonadota > Alphaproteobacteria > Rhizobiales > Rhizobiaceae > Rhizobium > Rhizobium leguminosarum. The sequence continues at coordinate 336,938 of NZ_MRDL01000025.1, read as the reverse complement.
ATTGCTTCGGCAAGCGCTGCCTCATCGACCAGGCCACCGCGGGCGCAGTTGATGATGCGCACGCCGGGCTTGGTCTTTGCCAGCGCTTCCTTGTTGAGGATGCCGCGCGTCTTGTCGGTCATCGGCACATGCAGCGTGATGAAATCGGCCCTGGCGAAAAGCTCTTCAAGTTCGACTTTGGTGACGCCCATCTCCTCGGCGCGCTCCTTGGACAGGAACGGATCGTAAGCGACGACGTGCATCTTCAGGCCGATAGCGCGGGCACAGACGATCGAGCCGATATTGCCGGCGCCGATGACGCCGAGCGTCTTGCCGGTGATCTCGACGCCCATGAACTTCGACTTCTCCCACTTGCCGGCCTGCGTCGAGGTATCGGCTGCCGGAAGCTGGCGGGCGACGGCGAACATCAGCGCGATCGCGTGTTCGGCTGTCGTGATCGAGTTGCCGAAGGGCGTGTTCATGACGATGATCCCGCGGCGCGAGGCGGCCGGGATATCGACATTGTCGACGCCGATGCCCGCACGGCCGACGACCTTGAGGTTCGTCGCCCCCTCGATGATCTTTTCCGTCACCTTGGTGGCAGAGCGGATGGCCAGGCCATCATACTTGCCGATGACTTCGAGCAGACGGTCTTTGTCCTTGCCGAGCTGCGGTTCGAAATCGACTTCGACGCCGCGGTCGCGGAAGATCTGGACGGCGGTTTCCGACAATTCGTCGGATACGAGAACGCGAGGTGCCATAAGGGCCTCCTTCAAAAGTGTTCAGCGATGAATGAATCAGGAATGCTGGGCTCCGCCCTATGGCGGAGCCGGATGCGATCACCTCAGGCGGCAGCCTGATTAAGCTGCGCCTTCTGCGTCTCGAAGGCCCAGGAAAGCCAGGGCATCAGCTTCTGCATGTCGGATGCCTCGATCGTGGCGCCGGCCCAGATGCGCAGGCCGGACGGCGCGTCGCGGTAATGGCCGACGTCATAGGCGACACCTTCCCTTTCCAGGAGGCCGACCAGACCCTTGGCGAAATTCGCCTGGCCGTCGTCATCGAGGGCTGCGATGTCCTTGTCGACGATCTTCAGGCAAACGGAGGTGTTGGAGGCCGTTTCCGCCTTGACGGCGAGATTGGCGATCCAGTCGTTTGCCGCAACGAAATCGTGGATGACCTTGGCATTGGCATCGGCACGCGCGATCAGCCCCTTGAGGCCGCCGAGTTGCTTGGCCCAGACAAGCGCATCGATATAGTCCTCGACGCAGAGCATCGACGGCGTGTTGATCGTCTCGCCCTGGAAGATGCCTTCCGTCAGCTTGCCGCCCGAGGTCATGCGGAAGATTTTCGGCAGCGGCCAGGCCGGCGTGTAGGTGACCAGACGCTCGACGGCGCGCGGCGAAAGAATGATGACGCCGTGCGCACCCTCGCCGCCCAGAACCTTCTGCCAGGAGAAGGTGACGACATCGAGCTTGGCGAAATCGAGTTCCTGTGCGAAAGCCGCCGAAGTGGCGTCGCAGATCGTCAGGCCCTTGCGGTCGGCCGGGATGAAATCGGCATTCGGAACGCGCACGCCCGAGGTTGTGCCGTTCCAGGTGAAGACGACGTCGCGGTCGAAATCGACGGCGGAGAGATCGGGAAGCTCGCCGTAACCGGCTTCGAGCTTGCGCACATCCTTGAGCTTCAGCTGCTTGACGACATCGGTGACCCAGCCGGCGCCGAAGCTTTCCCAGGCGAGCATGTCGACGCCACGTTCGCCGAGCAGCGACCAGAGCGCCATTTCGACGGCCCCGGTGTCGGACGCCGGAACGATGCCGATGCGGTAATCCGCCGGCACTTCAAGAATTTCACGGGTAAGGTCGATGGCCTGCTTGAGCTTGGCCTTGCCGACCTTCGCGCGGTGCGAACGGCCAAGGGCCGCGTCGGAAAGGGCTTCGAGCGACCAACCGGGGCGCTTCGAGCAAGGGCCAGAAGAGAAATGGGTATTGTGCGGACGGATGTCCGGCTTTGCGGTCTTCGCCATGATGCTATCCTCTCAGATAGAAAGCCCTTCGTTGGGGAAGGGTGTCCCGCCGCCGTGTGTATGGATCCGGCGCGTCATAGTCAAGATCGAAGTGTCGCGGGCGGAACATATTTTGACGCAGGACGGTAGGGCGGCCACAATGCAAAAAGCCGCCCGGTTGGGGGCGGCTTCTGGTGTCAGGCGATCAAATTTACTTGTAGACAGGCTGCTGCAGCGGGATTTCCGGCGGTGGTTCATAGCTCGCCTGGGCGCAACCGCCGAAGAGATAACGGGCGCCGACGCGGGCTTCGTGGGCGCTCAGACCCTTGTCGCGGCCCGGGCCGCCATTTTCGGCATAGCCGAACATGTTGCCGCCATCGATATGCAGATAACGGTAGCCGACATCGGCCTTGATGTTGCAGGTCACGTCAATCGAAGCGCCGGCCATGAGGGCGTAGGTGAAGCGCCAGTTGCCCTTACCGCCGTGGGTGACCTGGTCGTCGCAGAAGCTGCCGTCATCGGCGCAGGCGACGTTGCGCAGGTTCTTCCATTTCACATAGGAACCACCAATACCGGCGCCGACATAAGGCGTGACGTAGCCGTAGGTGCCGAGATCGACATAGGCGTTGGCGAGCAGCGTATAGGCTGTCAGCGAGGAGCGGTCGCTCGAGGTGCAGTCCACCAGAGGAAAGCCGCACTGCCCGACTGTCGAGCCCTTGAAATCCGCCTGGGTGAGATAGTCGAAGGTCAGATCGGTGCGCAGATAGCTGTTGATCTGATAACCGACACCGCCGCCGATGGTCCATGCATCATCCAGATCGGCGTCGTCGAAATCGACTTCCGTTGCGTTGCTGCCCTGGAAATAGCGGGCGCCGCGCAGATCGGTGAAGGCATAGCCGACATCGCCGCGCAGGTACCAGCCGGTCGCTTCGGTGACCGTCACCTCAGGCGGCTGCTCCGGGATAGGCTCGGCAGGGGCGAGGTCCGCGGAATAGGCGTTTGTCGCGATCAACAATGCGGCGAAGATGCCGGACAAGCTTCTTTTCATGGATCCCACTCCAAAATCCGTTGCGTCGGCAGGCTCAGTCGCTGCCAATCTGGTACGCTTCGTATGGATAATGAATGGGAAACGTTAAAAGCTGCTTAACTATAAATAGGAAGAAACGTTAAGAGAAAGATTGGCAGCAAGTTCCTCGACATGGTGAAGGTCGGCCGAAGGCTGGCAGCCGCCGCACTTGCCGAAGACCGCCAGCTGCAACGCCATGAAGTCCGCTGCTGTCAAATGGTTAAGTCGGTTACCTTCGCCGTCAGATGGATCGGCTGCTCCACTCGGCGAATCCTGCTGTTACTTCCATTGCGTCGCGTTTTCGGCGGCGCAGCCGTACGGTGGCAAGGAGGTGCCAAAGGTCGTTTTCAGCTGGGCACAGCCCCAGGCATTGATCGGGCCTGGCATGGCATTGTTGAGCGTGATGCCGATTTCATCGTAAGGGCTGTCGGTGTTGCTGATGTAGCGATACCACCGGAAACCAGTGAAGACGACGAATGCGAGAGCGATCGTCAGCAGCAGGCGCACCAGTTTTTTCATGATTTTTCCTTTGAATGCAAACGCCGCCGTGTAGCATCCGCGTGTGGCGGTTGACAGCGCTGTCGCCAAAGATATCGGCAGATTTCCGCGGACGCCGCCTCAGTGCTCACCGCGCCCGACATGGTGCAGTTGCCGACGCTTGCTCCCTACCGGAAGCCAAGCTGGCAATTCATTGACATGTTGTCTTCGGAAGGGCGGAAACGGTTTCGGCGGGAAGTCCATCCGGAGTGGATCTTCGAACCGAAGGCGCCAACAGCGAAAAAGCCGGCACCTACGTACCGGCTTTTGAAATTTCGTCCCTAAAAAATCAGGCGGCGGTCCGGACGTTCGAGATCGTGCCGATCAGCTCGTTGACGATGCGCTCGATCTGGGCGCGGTCGTCGCCCTCGGCCATGACGCGGATCAGCGGCTCGGTGCCCGAAGGGCGGATGACGAGGCGGCCGTTCCTGGCCAGTTCGGCTTCGGCATCGGCGATCGCCTTCTGCACCTGGATATCCTCCAGCGGCTTGCCGCCACTGATGCGGACATTGCGCAGGAGCTGCGGCACCGGCTCGAAGCGACGGCAGACCTCACTGACGGTCCGGCCGGTGCGCTTGACCGCGGCCAGGATCTGCAGCGCCGCGACGAGACCGTCGCCGGTCGTGCCGTAATCCGAAAGCACGATATGGCCGGACTGCTCGCCGCCGACATTGTAATTGTGCTGGCGCATATGCTCGACGACGTAGCGGTCGCCGACCCGCGTGCGGGCAAGCGCCATGCCGCGCTCGTCGAGGAAGCGCTCGAGGCCGAGATTGGACATGACGGTGGCGACGATACCGTTGCCGCGCAGTTGCTGGCTCTCGGCCCAGCTCTCGGCGATAACGGCCATCAGCTGGTCTCCGTCGACGATCGAGCCGTTTTCATCGACGATGATGACGCGGTCGGCATCGCCATCGAGCGCGATGCCGATATCGGCGCGCACCTCGTCGACCTTCTTCTGCAGCGCGACGGGGCTGGTGGAGCCGCAATTGAGATTGATGTTGGTGCCGTTCGGCTCGTTGCCGATGGTGACGACCTCGGCGCCGAGCTCCCAGAGCACGGCCGGTGCCACCTTGTAGGCAGCACCATTGGCGCAATCGATCGCGATCCTCAGACCCTGCAGCGTCACGTCGCGCGGCAGCGTGCGCTTGGCATGTTCGATATAGCGGTCATGCACCCCGTCGACGCGCTTGGCGCGGCCGATGTCGTCGGATTTGGCAAGCTGGGCATTCAGATCCTTTTCGAGCAGATCCTCGATCTCGGCCTCGATGTCGTCTGACAGCTTGTAACCGTCAGGGCCGAAGAGCTTGATGCCGTTATCCTCGTAAGGATTGTGCGAAGCCGAGATCATCACGCCGAGATCGGCGCGCAGCGAGCGCGTTAGCATGGCAACAGCTGGTGTCGGGATCGGGCCGAGGATGAAGGCATCGAGACCAGCGGCCGTGAAGCCCGCGACCATGGCGTTCTCAAGCATATAGCCGGAAAGGCGCGTATCCTTGCCGATGACGACGCGGTGGCGATGGTTGCCGCGGCGGAAGATCGTACCGGCGGCAATGCCGACCCGCATGGCGAGATCCGGCGTCATCGGGAAGACATTGGATTGGCCGCGAATGCCGTCCGTACCGAAATAGCGTCTTTTCATCTGCACTCCTGCGCTTTCCGCGCGCCATTCAAGGCAGCGCACCGTTCCAAGCGAATCCGGCTTCAGTGGAATGTCGTCAATCCACGAGCGTGATTCATACTTGCCTCAATTCAGCGGAATGCCACAAAATGCGGCGATCAGCACGTAAATTAGCAAGAAAAATGATTATATCCCGTTACCAATAGAAAAGGCCGGATCTCCCACTTCGGAAATCCGGCCTTGTTCGGATTGGTGCCGCTGTTCAATGCGGCTGCGGTTCGAGGCCGCCTTCGGGCTCGTCACCCTTGGTGGCTGGCCGTGCGCCGGCCTTCGGAACGGCGGAGCCGCGGCTCGGCGGCGAATCATCGCCGAGATCGCGAGAAGGCTTTTCACCGCGGATCAGCGCCTTGATCTCTTCGCCGGTCAGCGTCTCGTATTCGAGCAGACCTTCGGCAAGAGCGACGAATTCGTCGTGCTTTTCCGTCAGGATCGTGCGGGCCTGGGTATAGGCCTCGTCGATCAGCCGGCGCACTTCATTGTCGATCTTCTGCGCGGTTGCTTCCGAAACATTCTTCGACTGCGAAACCGAGTGGCCGAGGAAGACTTCCTGCTGGTTCTCGCCATAGGCGACCTGACCGAGCTGGTCGGAGAAGCCCCACTGCGTGACCATGGCGCGGGCAAGCTTGGTGGCCTGCTCGATGTCGGAAGAGGCACCCGAAGTGATGTTCTCCTTGCCGAAGGTGAGCTCCTCGGCGACGCGGCCGCCCATCATGATGCAGAGGCGCGAAACCATCCACTTGTAGCTCATCGAGTAGCGGTCGCCCTCGGGAAGCTGCATGACCATGCCGAGCGCACGGCCGCGCGGAATGATCGTCGCCTTGTGCAGTGGATCGGCGACGGCGACATTGAGCGCGGTGATGGCGTGACCGGCCTCATGGTAAGCGGTGAGCTTCTTTTCCGCCTCGGTCATCGCCGAAGAACGGCGCTCGGCGCCCATCATGATCTTGTCTTTGGCGTCTTCGAATTCCTGCATGGTGACGACGCGCTTATTACGGCGGGCGGCCATCAGGGCGGCTTCGTTGACAAGGTTCATCAGGTCGGCGCCGGAGAAACCGGGTGTGCCGCGGGCGAGAATCTTGAGATCGACATTCGGCGCCAGCGGAACGTTGCGCGCATGCACCTTGAGGATACGCTCGCGGCCGACGATGTCGGGGTTCGGCACGACGACCTGACGGTCGAAACGGCCGGGACGCAGCAGCGCAGGATCGAGCACGTCGGGGCGGTTGGTGGCGGCGATCAGGATCACGCCTTCATTCGCCTCGAAGCCGTCCATTTCGACCAGCAGCTGGTTCAGCGTCTGCTCGCGTTCGTCATTGCCTCCGCCGAGACCGGCGCCGCGATGGCGGCCGACGGCATCGATTTCGTCGATAAAGATGATGCAGGGCGCATTCTTCTTCGCCTGCTCGAACATATCGCGCACGCGGCTTGCGCCGACGCCGACGAACATTTCGACGAAGTCGGAGCCCGAAATGGTGAAGAAGGGCACATTGGCTTCGCCGGCGACCGAGCGGGCGAGCAGCGTCTTGCCGGTGCCCGGAGGGCCGACGAGCAGCACGCCGCGCGGGATCTTGCCGCCAAGACGCTGGAACTTCTGCGGATCACGCAGGAATTCGACGATTTCCTCGAGATCCTGCTTGGCCTCGTCGACACCGGCGACGTCTTCGAAAGTCACGCGGCCATGCGCTTCAGTCAAAAGCTTGGCCTTGGACTTGCCGAAGCCCATCGCGCCGCGTGAGCCGCCTTGCATCTGCCGCATGAAGAACAGCCAGACGCCGAGAATCAGAAGCATCGGCCAAAGCGTGCCGAGATAGCTGAGGAAACCCGAAGAGCCGTCCGTTTCAGGACGGGCGGAAACCAGGACATTCTTCGACTGCAGGCGATCGAGCAGACTGTCGTCGATCACAGGTGAATAGGTCTGGAAGGTGGTGCCATTTTCAACATAGCTTCCGGAGAGACGGTTGCCCGTCACCACGACATCCTTCACGCGGCCCGCATCGACCTCACGCAGAAACTGCGAATAAGGGATTTCGCGGGAGCCCGTCTGTGCCGGCGCCGTCTGAAACATACTGAAAAGGGCGATCAGCAGAAGCGCTATGATCGCCCACAAGGCGAAATTACGTAAGTTAGGGTTCATTGAACTCCCCAGCATGGAACAGCCGCCTCATGGCGACCGTCTTATTCGTTTCTAACATAGGGTTGCGCCGTGCCGTTGCCAAGGCGATCCCCCAAGTCAGATGGTTTTTCCGTCAATACTTCTTAAAGGCAGCCTCGCATAGGGCGCCGTCGCGAAAACCGCCGAAAGCCTATTGGCAAAGATGAAGTCAAATCGTGTCAAAAAGCGGTCGAAGGGTGCGAAATAGGGTGCTAGTTCGACCATGCGGGCGGATTCCTCAGATAAAAGGCTCTCTTCGGCGGATAACACCGGCGCCGAAGCGATAGCGCGCTTCCATGCGCTCTTGGGAAGGCGCTGCATATACTCCCACATTCCTGTGCTCGTCACCGGAATCCAGGCACCGCGCGTCTGCGCGGTGATTGACTCGATAAAGCGTGAAGTGTCTTGCGCGTGTGCAGCAGCGGCCTGGATTTCAATTGATGCGACCGACCCATTGCGCGCATAAAACCTGCCATCCCAAACCCCCGCCTCGCCCGGCCGCAATACCAGAGGCGATATCCCCCGGTTCTCGCGCGCCAGATAAAGCCCGTCATGCCGCAGATCGAACACTACCCTGCCGGCGGTCATGCGTCCCGGCTTGCTGCCGGTGGCAAATGCAAGGATACGCTCCATATGCCCCCTCCCCGGCGCAAACGGCTGCCCACCGAAAACGGCTGCCAGACGGGCGAGTGCATAGTCGAGGACTGCGCGATCCTGCCGCAACCCGTCAGGCATCACCTGCCCGAGCAGGCAGCCGTGAAGCCGGAAATGACGATCCAGCCATTCGGCTCCTCTGGACGACAGCGCCAGCCGCTCCTCCCAAGCCGCGCTGATATCCTTCGTCATGCCTGCATCGGCCGAAAGCTGCCGGCGCATCCGCACGCGCTCGTACTTCGTGTCCTCGTTGCTGGGATCGTCGATCCACGGCACGCCCCGCTCTTTCAGGAAAGCGCGGATATCCGCCCGGGTGGAAAAAAGAAGCGGACGTAAAATCCAGAAACGCCGGTCAAAGAGCACTGCATCTGCAATACCGGTCGAAACCTGCTCTGTTCGCATCCCACGCATCTGTAGTGTTTCGCGCTGGTCGTCGAGTGTATGCCCCGTGACGATGAGATCGGCTTTGAAGTCTGTGGCGGCGGTCGCAAGCAAGCCATAACGGGCCTCTCGGGCCGCAGCCATGATGCCGGTTGTCGGCTTGTCGCCCTGCCAGATCATGATGGTGTGGGGAATGCCGAGCGATGCGCAGAGGGCTGCGACTTCACGCGCCTCGTCTGCGGAGCCGGCGCGCAACGCATGATCGACGGTTGCAGCGCAAAGGGAAAGCCTGAGATGGGACGCGGCCTTCACGGCTTGATCGAGAAGAAGGAGCAGGCCGGTGGAATCGCTGCCGCCTGATATCGCGACGAGAATGCGCGCGGGGCTTTGAAGCGACGTGACAAACTCGAGGATCGCCAGTTGAGGCGATGCGGCTTCCGGAGACATTCCGGAAGACCTTAGCAGGAGAGGCGCTTCTGTTCGCTCGCAACCTTGCTTATGACGGCACGCGACGCCTTCGGATAACGCTTCGAGACTTCGCGCAGCGTCGCACAGGCCGTCTCGGTATTGTCGAGGGCGGCAAGCGACATGCCGAGCTTCAGCAGCATTTCCGGTGCCTTTTCCGATGTACCGTATTTCTGGTGCGCATTGAGGAAGGTCTTGGCCGCCTCATTGTACTTACCCTGCGAATAAAGAGCTTCGCCGAGCCAGAAATTGGCGTCTGCCGACCGCGCGCTGCTCGGGTAGCGGGTGATATACTGCGTGAATTCCTGTTCCGCCGTGCTGTAATCGCCGGACAGCACGTGGCCATAGGCGGCCTTGTATTGGTCGGCTTCGCTGCCGAGCGAGGCGGTCTGCTGCGGCGTTTTGGTGTTGGCATCGGGAATCGGCCCGGAACCAATTGTCGCATTTTCGTCGACGCTTCCGCCGATCGGATTACCGCTCTGATCGAAATCGATCGAGCCGAGCTCCTTCGGCGGCTGGCCGAGACCGCTATTCTCCGGCACGCTGGTGGAGGGAGCCGTTTCGGCTCCCTGCGGTGCTTGAATTACCTTGGCGATGTCGTCGCCACCGGAGGCGGCCGGAGCGGCATCGGTCTCGCTCTTCTTGACAGGAGCCTTGGTGGCACCTCCGGCGCCGCCCGTCTTTTCGAGCTGCTGGAAGCGGAATTCATTGTCTTCCTGCTGTTTGCGGATCGTCTCCTGCATCTGCAGAAGCTGAAAGCTCATCTCTTCGATCCGGCCGTTCAACTGCCGCAGCTGCTCTTCGAGCTGCTGCACACGGACCTCCGCGTCGCCGCTCTGCACCTTGACAACAGGCGGCGCCGCCTGGTTTTCCGCGGATCGGCCGCCGAGATGTAGCCCGAAGAACGAGGCGGAATAGGCCGCTCGTTCGCTTCCGGTCACAGCCGCGAGGCACAGCATGCCTGCCACGACAAGTTTCTTCATATGTATCGTCCTGTCCCAGTGATTCTTCGCACCTCGATGGCACGAACAGGAGATTTTTCCAATTGCTTTCAAAAAGCAACGGAGTCTGGCCAAAGTGTGGTCAAAAAGAAAAGGCGGCCCCAGATGGGACCGCCTGTCGAAAAAGCGAATTGTTGCTCGGCAATTACATGCCGGCGCCGCCAAGCACGGTAACCGCGCGGCGGTTCTGCGACCAGCAGGAAATATCGTCGCAGACGGCGACCGGACGTTCCTTGCCGTAGGAGATCGTCTTCAGGCGCTGCGCCGGGACGCCGCGCGAAGCGAGATAGTCCTTGGCGGCAGCCGCACGGCGGGCGCCGAGCGCGAGGTTGTATTCGCGCGTGCCGCGTTCGTCGGCATGGCCTTCGACGGTGATCTGGTAGTTCGGGTAGCGGGCGAGCCACTGGGCCTGACGGTCGAGCGTCTGCGAAGCATCGGCGCGGATCGACGAGGAGTCGGTATCGAAGAAGATGCGGTCGCCGACATTGACCGTGAAGTCCTGGGCAGAGCCCGGCGTTGCAGCCCCACCAGCACCGGTGCCGAGGCCGAGGTCGCCGGCGCTGTTCGGCGGCTTCTTGGCGCAGCTTGCGAGCGCGAGACCGGCGATAAGCGCGATCATGACGGGGTTGCGGGCGAAATTCTGCATGCGGCTCATTGCCGGGGTATGAATTCGGCTCATGGCCGGTCTCCTTGCGATTTCATCAGGGTTTCCGGACAGTAACCGCACTCGGTTAACCGCCCCTCAAAGATTATGGTTAACGATTTACTGATTTGTCCCGTAGCCGCCCGGTTTCCATGACTTTGGGGCGACATGAAGGCGGCAGTGCATCGCCTACTCCAGAAGCGGTGACCAGGCCGGGTCGGAACCGTAGGTCGGCGTCTTCACAAGCTGCTCGTTGTAACCGCTGAGGTCGATCGAATAGAGCTGCGGACCGCCCGACCCTGCCGCCTGGCGGAAGAACATCAGGACGCGGCCGTTTGGCGCCCAGGTTGGGCCCTCATTGTGGAAGCCGGTCGTCAGGATGCGCTCGCCGGACCCGTCCGGCTTCATCACGCCGATCGAGAACTTGCCGCCGGCCTGTTTGGTGAAGGCGATGAGATCGCCGCGCGGCGACCAGACCGGCGTCGAATAGGAGCCGTCGCCGAAGGAAATACGGGTCTGGCCCGAGCCATCGGCATTCATCACATAGATCTGCGGCTTTCCGCCGCGGTCGCTTTCGAAGCTGACGCGCGCACCATCCGGCGAATAGGAGGGCGAGGTGTCGATCGCAGCCGTCGAGGTCAACCGCGTCGTCGTGCGCGAGCGCAGGTCCATCGTATAGATGTTGGAATTGCCTTCCTGCTGCAGGCTCATGATCACCTTCTGCCCGTCCGGCGAAAAGCGCGGCGAGAAGGTCATGCCGGGGAAGTTGCCGACGACCTCGCGCTGCCCCGTTTCAAGCTGCAGCAGGTAGACGCGCGGCTGCTGGTTGGCAAAGGACATGTAGGTGACTTCCTGCCGGCTCGGCGAGAAGCGCGGTGTCAGAACGAGATCGCTGCCATCGGTCAGCATGCGGATGTTGAAGCCGTCCTGGTCCATGATCGCAAGCTGGCGCTTGCGCTGCTGCTTGGTGCCGGATTCGGAGACAAAGACGACACGAGTGTCGAAATAGCCTTCTTCGCCGGTGATCTGCTTGTAGATCGCATCGGCAATGATGTGAGCGACACGCCGCCAGTTCTCAGGCTGCGTATAAAACTGCTGACCAGTCATTTGCTGTCCGGCAAAGGTATCCCAGAGGCGGAACTCGGCGCGAAGGCGGCCGTCCGCTTCCTGGGTAACCCGTCCGGTGACCAGCGCCTGAGCGTTGATGACCTTCCAGTCCTCGAAACGTGGCGCAGCGTCAGGATTCGCAATCTTCTCGATGAATGCGGTCTTGCTGATCGGAGCAAACAGGCCGGAACGCTGCAGGTCGGCGGCGATGACCTGCGAGACCTGCGCCCCCATGTCACCCTGCAGGAAGTCCGTCACCGCAATCGGCAACGGCTGAACGTTGCCCTTATTGATATTGATCTCGACGAGAGCGTTCGCCGGCGTCGCGAACGCGGCAGCGGTCATCAGGCCTGCAGCGACCATGATGGCGCGGAAGAAGGAACACTTGTTCATGGAGGAAAAGCCTTTCAGCATTTAGATTCCTAGATCGCTGGGATCGAAGTTGACGACGACTTCGCTCCAGGTATCGTATTTGTCTTTTGGAAGCGACGAGAAAGGAGCCGATTTCATGATGGCGCGATAAGCGCCGCCGGCGAGTGCCCGACGCGTGGATTCGTTATCGCCACCGACCGCCTCGACTTCCGGTTCGCCGACGATGTTGCCGTCCTGATCGAGATTCATATGCACCTTGATGCGAACATCGCCCACGCCTTCCATGCCGGGAATGACAGACCAATTGCCGGCGATGGCACTCTTCAGCGCATCCATCTCGCTCATCGAAAGCTTGGAGCCGCCATTGCTCTTCTTCGCACCGAGCGATGCCTCCTGCGTCGAGCGCTTGGCACCGCCTGCTGAAGGATCGGTCTTGTTCAGCAACGCCGCAACCTCATCGGCATTGAAATCGCTCTTCATCGCCGAAGCCGATTTCGCCGTCTCCTGCTTCTGATCAGCCTTCTTCTTTTCGGTCGGCTTTTCGGCAGCCTTCGGCTGATCCGCAGTCTTTTCCGGCGGCTTCTCGGCGGGCTTCTGTGGTTCCGGCGGCTTCACCTGCGGCTTGGCGACAGGCGTCGGTACATTGTCCGGCAGCGCCTCGGCATCGGGCTTCGGCGGCTCCTCCGGCTTGGCCTGTTCTTCCGGCGGTTTTTCCTCGGGCTTCGGCGGCGTCACTTCGACAGGCTTCGGCGGCGGAATTGAAGCAACCTCCTTCGGCTGCTCGACTTCCGTTTCCTCCTTGACGATCTCCTTGACGTCATTCGGCTTAGGATCGATCTTCGGCATCGGCTTGTCGCTCGAATTGGCGGCAGCCGCTTCAGTATTGCTGGGCTTGGCGTTCGGGACCGGCGGCGTCTTCAGGTCGACATTGTTGTCGCCGGCATTCTCGGCCGGCTGTGCAATCGGCGGCCGTGTCGTCGGCACGGGCGCGGAAGTCTCCTTCTTCGGAGCCTTCTTGTCGCCTTGCTGCATCTGGGTAATGGACTCCACCGGCACGAGATCGACCGGCATCGCCTCGAAATCCTCTACCTTGAAGGATTCCGGAGCGCCAAGCGACACCATCGCCCAGGTGAGCACCAGGCCGTGCAAAACAGCAGATGTGATGACACTGGCCTTCATTTTGCGCGCTATTGGTCCTTCTTCTGCTGCGTCACCAGGCCGATATTCTTGAAGCCTGCACCCTGAATACGGGCCATGACGTCGGCGATGACGCCGTAGGGCGCTGTTGCGTCGCCGCGCACGAAGATACGTTCGTTATAACCGGTGGTGGCGATCGCCTCGAGCTTGGCGGCGATCTCCGCCGCCGGGATCGGTGTTTCCTGCAGGAACACCTCGCCGTCGTTCTTGACGGAGATGGTGATCGGCTGCGTCTCGGAATTCAGCGCCTTGGCCTGCGTTTCCGGCAGGTCGATCGGCACGCCGACGGTCATCATCGGTGCCGCGACCATGAAGATGATCAAAAGCACCAGCATGACGTCAACGAGCGGCGTCACGTTGATTTCGGAAATCACGGCCCTGTTCCGACCGCCGCGACGGCGGCGTCCGCCGCCTCCGCCATTGCCTCCAACAGCCATACCCATGTGAGAATACTCCGTTGGTTATTGAGCGGCAGCGCGCGGCTGCAGTTTCTCGTCGATCTGGCGCGAAAGTATGGCGGAGAATTCATCCGCGAAACCTTCCATTCGGCCCGAGAGCTTGCCGGCATCGGCAGAGAACTTGTTGTAGGCGATAACTGCCGGGATAGCGGCGACGAGGCCGATCGCAGTGGCAAGCAGCGCTTCGGCGATACCGGGCGCGACGACCGCAAGGTTGGTCGACTTCGAACCGGCGATCGCCTGGAACGAGGTCATGATGCCGACGACCGTGCCAAACAGACCGATGAACGGACCGGCCGAGCCGATGGTCGCGAGCGATCCGAGGCGAGCGCCGAGAAATTCGGTCTCACGGGCGAGCGTCACGTCCATCGCGCGGTCGATACGCATCTGCAGGCCGATCGGCGAGCGGGCGCCGCGTTCGAAGGATTTCTTCCACTCGCGCATGGCAGCCACGAAGATCGCCGCCAGACCGGTATTGTTGCGTTCCGACAGCGAGCGGTAGAGTTCTTCCAGCGACTGGCCCGACCAGAACACCTGCTCGAACTTGTCGAACTGGCGCCGCGCGCGGCCATAGGCCAGGTATTTATCGATGACGATAGCCCACGTCCACACCGAGGCCGCGATAAGCCCGAGCATGACGAGCTTGACGACGATGCCGGCCTGCATGAAAAGCGACCAGAGGCTGACGTCCGTCGTTGCTGCTGCCAATCCTACTTGTTCCATTGATCCAAAATCCCCGAATCCAAACGCCCGGTGCTGGACCGGGCGGCACAAACTGATCTCGCAAGAAGTGTCCGGCGGCCGCCGCCCAAAGCCCTGGTCAAACTTCCAAGCTCATCTTCCGCCTTCTTGCCGTCAAATTTGGTCAAAGGAAGGCGTGCACCGCACAAACTCCGACTTTCCCAGTAAGACACCATTATGGTTAATAGATCGTTAGTGCCGGACTGTGACAGTAAGCCTGTATTTGGAAGATTTCGTTCCATGGATTACTTGACCGGAGCAAGGTCCGGCTGCCGAAAGAGCGCTCATCCTGCGGCGCGGGAATTCCTTCACATAAAGTTCAAGTTTTGACAAGGTCCGATTTTTCGGCAATTCGGCCTATAGCGGCATGCTGCCTTCCAGGAATTTCGCTGCCAGTGTTTCCGGCAACCGCCTTGGCCGCCCCCGGGCGTTGATGACGGCGATGATCACCTTGGCGGCGATCAGCAGCGTCTCGCCCGAGCGGATCTGCTGATTGAGCACCATCTTGGCGCCGCCGGCTTTCTCCGTGTGTGTCAGGATCGTCAGCACATCGTCCATGCGCGCCGGGCTCTTGAAGTCGATCTCCATGCGGTGGACAACGAAAACGAGGCCCTCCTCATCGGCGCTGACGAGTTCGCGCTGCTCGACGCCGAGGCAGCGAAGATAATCGGTACGGCCGCGCTCCAGGAAATGCAGGTAGCGGGCGTGATAGACCAGGCCGGAAAAGTCGGTATCTTCATAGTAGACCCGCTGAACGAGGCGGTGTCCGGCCTCCGTCAGCTCTCCCGAAATGGAAAAAGGGCGTTCCGTCATAATTTTCTCCAAACTCAGGTGCCCTGTTTGGCGCAACGCTTCCCGACAGGCAAGCATTGAATGATTGTCACAATTCCTAACTATTCCCGATAATGAGCGACCAATCAGGAGACGATGTGATGAAGATTGCGGTTATGGGCGGAGACGGTTTCATTGGTTGGCCAACCTCGCTGCATCTCTCCGATGCCGGTCACGACATCCATATCCTCGACAATCTCTCCCGCCGCTGGATCGACACGGAACTTGGCGTTCAGTCGCTGACCCCGATGGATTCGATCCAGGAGCGCACCCGCATCTGGCATGCCGAAACCGGACGCCGCATCCACTTCAATCTGATCGATCTCGCCAAGGATTACGAACTCCTGAAAAACTGGCTTTCCGAACACCGCCCGGATGCCGTCATCCATTTCGCCGAACAGCGGGCCGCGCCCTATTCGATGAAGAGCGACCGCCACAAGAACTACACCGTCAACAACAATGTCAGCGCCACGCACAACCTGCTGAACGCGCTGACGGAACTCAATCTCGATGCCCATCTCATCCATCTCGGCACAATGGGCGTCTACGGCTATTCGACGGTCGGGGCGGCGATCCCCGAAGGTTACCTGCCGGTCGGCATCGAAACTTCAGGTGGCGAGACGGTCAACCAGGAAATCCTCTACCCCTCCAATCCCGGCTCGATCTATCACATGACCAAGTGCCTGGATCAGCTTCTCTTCCAGTTCTATGCAAAGAATGATGGCCTGAGGGTCACCGATCTGCACCAGGGCATCGTCTGGGGCACGCATACCGAGCAGACGCGCCGCCATGCGCAGCTGATCAACCGTTTCGACTACGACGGCGATTACGGCACGGTGCTGAATCGCTTCCTCATCCAGGCGGCAATCGGCTATCCGCTGACGGTGCACGGCACCGGTGGTCAGACCCGTGCCTTCATCCATATCCAGGATTCGGTGCGCTGCATCGAACTGGCGCTGAAAAATCCGCCGGCGCGCGGCGCCCGCGTCGAGATCTTCAACCAGATGACGGAAACCCACCGGGTGCGCGACCTCGCCGAGATGATCGCCAGGATGAGCGGCGCCAACATTGCCTGGTTGCCCAACCCGCGCAAGGAAGCCGCAGAAAACGAGCTGATCGTCCGGAACGAAAAATTCCGCGATCTCGGCCTCGACCCGATCACGCTGGAAGCAGGCCTGCTCGGCGAAATCGTCGACGTCGCCAAGAAATTCGCCTATCGCGTCGACCGCGCCCGCGTTCCGGCCGTCTCCGCCTGGACCAAGGACATCGCCGCGACGATCAATCACGATCCGGAAGGCAAGCGGCTGAAATCCGTCTCGTGAGCGCCGCAATATGACGAGCGCCAGCGGCATCCCCGCCCGTTTCGCTTATGTCACACTCGTCACCAATGCCGACTACGCCATGGGCGCAACCGCGCTTGCCCGCTCCTTGCGCCGAACCGGCACCGGGGCTGACATCGTCATTCTCCACACCGGCGGCGTCGATGCGGCCGCCCTTTTGCCCCTGAAAGCACTCGACTGCCGCCTGATCGCGGTCGAGCACCTGCCGCTGTCTGCCGCCTTCAACGAACGCCATGCGCGTGGCCAGCTCCATTCGACAGCTCCTTTCACCAAGGGTCGCAAACCGGATTTCCATTCGCCGCTCGACAACTTCTGCAAGCTCAGGCTCTGGCAGCTCGTCGAATACCAGCGCTGCGTCTTCATCGACGCCGACGCCCTCGTGTTGAAAAACGTCGACAGGCTATTCCTCTATCCGGAATTGTCAGCCGCCCCCAATGTCTACGAAAGCCTCGCCGACTTCCGCCGCATGAATTCCGGTGTCTTCGTCGCGACGCCCTCGCATGACACATTCCGGCACATGCTCGAAAGGCTCGACAGGCGGGACGCCTTCTGGCGGCGCACCGATCAGACCTTTCTCGAGACGTTCTTCCCGGATTGGCACGGCCTGCCGGTTTATTTCAACATGCTGCAATATGTATGGTTCACCATGCCGGAGCTTTGGGACTGGAAGAGCATTTCGATCCTGCATTACCAGTATGAAAAACCGTGGGAAAAGGATCATCCCAAGGCAGCGCGACTACAACCTTTGATCGATCTGTGGCACCGTTTCCACGATGGCGGCGATGTGCCTGAGATCACGGCGCTGGACAATCCGGAAGGGGCAGCATGAAGGTACTGGTATCGGGTGGAACGGGTCTCGTCGGCCGGTATGTCGTCGAGGAACTGCTGGCCGCCGGATATCAGGTGATCGTCGGCGGGCGCCGCGCGCCGCTGCCCCGCCTCTTCTCCCGCCCGGTCGAGTTCGCAGCGCTTTCGCTCGATCCCGACAAGGATCAGATCGACGTCTTCGACGACGCCTACTTCTTCGTGCACGCCGCCTTCAGCCATGTTCCGGGCAAGTATCGTGGCGGCGAGGGCGACGATCCGAAGACCTTCCACAGGTTGAACCTCGACGGCACCGTCCGGCTTTTCGAAGCCGCCAAACGCGCCGGCACGCGCCGCTGCGTCTTGCTGTCCAGCCGCGCCGCCTATGGCGATCATCCCGAGGGAACCGAACTGACGGAGACGATGCTGGCCAAGCCAGAAACACTTTACGGCCAGGTCAAGCTCGATGCCGAACGCGCGCTTGACCACCTCTCCACGCCGGGTTTTGCCGGCGTAAGCCTGAGGGCAACCGGCGTCTATGGCGATCTCTCGCCGAACAAATGGGACGGCCTCATCGCCGATTACCTCGCCGGCCGGCCGGTTCTTGCCCGTCGGGGAACGGAAGTTCACGGCCGCGACCTCGGTCGGGCGGTAAGGCTCATGCTGGAGACGGAAAGCACCCGCATCTCCGGCGAGGTCTTCAACGTCTCGGACATTTCAGTCGACACGCGCGATATCCTTTCGCCCATCCGCCGCGAGACGGGCTGTCGGCACACGCTGCCGGCCCCTGCCGATGACGCTGCGCTCAATCCCATGAGCACTGCGAAAATCCGCACGCTCGGCTGGGCACCCGGCGGAGCGCCCCTATTCGAGGAGACGATGCAGCAGCTGGCCGCTGCGCTGCCGAAATCCCCAAGACACAGGTCCACGCAAGTCTGACGTTGCAGAATGCGTCTAAATTGCAATCGGGGGCCCGAATTAAAAATCGGGGGATTGTCCATGCAGGTCGCAACCACGTCTGCCTCCATCATCTTGCGCGGCACGTCATCGACGGCAGCCATTTCAGCTGCTGGAAGCGAGACCGATCAAGGCGTGCTGAAGCTGCAGCGCGCCACCCAGGCGCTGCAGCAGATGCGCCAGACCTTGGCGAACTCGGGAGACGAGGCCAAGGCGAAGGCGCAACGCAAGCTCGAAGAAGCAACACAGCAATTGGAGATGCTGCGCAGCTCCAACATGGCTCCTGAGGTGGTCGCCCGTCTGGCCGCCGAACTGGCGCGCAAGGTCGGCACCGCCGCCTCCGAATTCGCATCGGCTGTCGCGACCGGCAGCCCGGCAACAGCGGTTTCGATGGATGCGGCCACGGGTGCTGCGGCCGTCGCAACCAGCGGGGCTGATGCTGCGCTGACGGATACCGCAGGAGAAACTGCGGCCGGCGAGACCGGCTCGCAGGAACCGGACGCCGCCACCAACGCCCGCAACGCCTATGCGAGCGTCGCTGAGGATGCCCCGAAATTTTCGGGCATTTCGGCCGATGATCGCGAAACGATGGAAGAGTTCAAGGCGGTGGTGCGCGAACTCAAGCAAGTGCTCGAAAAGGCGATGCGCGAGTTGCGGCAGCAAGACCGGCAGGCCGGAGCCAATGCCGTTCCTGATATGGCAGGCTTCTCCATCGGCGCCACGATAATACCGACAAGCATCGTCGTCTGACGATCCGCAGCCGCCAGCCGACGAGGCGTGAAACGCGCGTGATACCGTCGCATCCGGCATTTGCATCGGACATCCAGCCGTCTATGCTCGGGTAAATCTCTCAGACCCGGCAGATCGAATGACCGCGAAAGAATTGAAAGCGCAGCTGCGCAACGAACGGCTGTCCGCACGCGACGCCATCCCCGCCGAGAAACGCGCCTCCAAAAGCCTCGCAATGGCCGAACATGCCGGCGAGGCCGTCGGTTTTGCGCTGGGTACGATCGTCTCCGGCTTCCTACCGATCCGTTCGGAAGCCGATCTCAGGCCGCTGATGGCGCGCTTTGCCGTGCGTGGGGCGCGGCTCTGCGTGCCGGCGATCCTCGACCGGCAGACCATCGTCTTTCGCGAGCTGGCGGAAGGTGCGCCCCTCGTCGACACCGGTTTCGGCACGGTCGGCCCCGGCGCAGATGCCGCCATTCTTGATCCCGAGATTATGCTGGTGCCGCTTTCGGCCTTCGATATCAGCGGCCACCGCATCGGCTACGGCGCCGGCCACTACGACCGCGCCATCAGCCGGCTGAGGCAAAAAGGCCTGCATCCGAAGCTGATCGGCATTGCATTCGACTGCCAGGAAGTGGCACATGTGCCCGCTGAGCCGCACGACATAAGCCTGGATGCCATCCTGACAGAAAGCGGCCTTCGCTTTTTTGCCTCTTGGATTGGATAGGGAATGCGGCTGCTTTTTCTGGGTGACATGGTCGGCAAGACGGGACGCACGGCGGTCTGGGACCGTCTTCCCGGCCTGGTTTCCGACCTCAAGCTCGATTTCGTCATCGTCAACGGCGAGAATGCCGCCGGCGGCTTCGGCATCACTGAGGACATCTTTCTGGAAACGATCAATGCCGGCGCCGATGTGGTGACGACAGGCAACCACGTCTGGGACCAGAAGGAAGCCGTCGCTTTTGCCGGTCGGCACGATCAGTTCCTGCGTCCCGCCAACTATCCCCAAGGCACGCCCGGCCGTGGCTCCGGCCTTTTCTATGCCAGAAACGGCGCGCGCGTGCTCGTCGCCAACGTCATGGGCCGGGTCTTCATGCATCCCGAACTCGACGACCCCTTCAAATCGGCGGAGGTCATCCTCGACGCCTGCCCGCTGAAGGAGCAGGCCGATGCGATCATCTTCGATTTCCATGCCGAGGCGACCAGCGAGAAGCAGTGTTTCGGCCATTTCGTCGACGGCCGCGCTAGCTTCGTCGTCGGCACCCACACGCATGTACCGACGGCCGACGCACAGATCCTGAACGGCGGCACCGCCTATATGTCGGATGCCGGCATGTGCGGCGACTACGACTCCTCTCTCGGCATGGACAAGGAGGAGCCGCTCAACCGCTTCATCTCCAAGATGCCGAAGGGCCGCATGGAAGCCGCGAACGGACCGGCGACGATCTGCGGCGTCGGCGTGGAGATCTCGGATACGACAGGACTTGCAGAAAAGATCGCGCCGCTCCGGCTCGGACCGCGGCTGGCCGAAACGGTGCCGGAGTTCTGGCGGTAACAGGCGACAGGCGGCCGTCCAACACGCAATTGTGAGGACCCGCCGTCTGGACCCCTGCGGCCTCATGCCGCATCCTCCCCGCCACTCGGGTATAACCCCAAAATCGGTATCGATTTTCCGGGTTATGCGCCGGTTGAAGGTGATAGAGCGCCGGAGGGGTGGCATGAAGCCGCGGTATCTTATCCTCGCTATCGCATGCCTTGCGGCCTTCGCCGCGCCCAATCTTGCCGGGGCACAAGAGCAGCGGCCACCGGTCAGCCAGTGCCAGGCGATCGCGCAAACCATCCCCAAGGTGACCTTCGCAAGTTTCTCCGGCGCCCTGCCGCTGATGCCTGCCGTCTCCGAGGGCGAGGACGTCAAACTGACCTTCCTCGGCCATTCCACCTTCGAGATCGAGACCCCGGGCGGCATCGTCATCGCGACAGACTATAATGGCTGGTACAGACCGGCGACGATGCCCGATGTCGTGACCATGAACAAAGCGCACACGACCCACTATACCCTGACCCCCGATCCCGGCATCAAGCACGTGCTGCATGGGTGGAGCGACATTCCGGGCGAAAAGGCCAACATCAATCTCGTCGTCGGCGATGCCTATATCCGCAACGTTACGACGGATATCCGCTTCAGCTACGGCCTCGGCGGCGCGCATGAGAACGGCAACTCCATATTTATCTTTGAGATCGCCGGCCTGTGCATCGGCCATCTCGGCCACCTGCACTACGAGCTGACAGATGCCCATTATACCGAGATCGGCCGCCTCGACGTCGTCATGGTCCCCGTCGACGGTGGCCTGACGATGGGCGCCGACAGCATGAGCCGCGTCATCAAGCGGCTACGCTCGTCGTTGATCCTGCCGATGCACCGACGCGGCCCGCCAGTCGAAGCCTTCGTCTCGATGTTCGGCAAGGATTTCGACGTCGGCAATGCGCCCGATGCCAGTATCACCGTCTCCATGCGCACTCTGCCGAAAAAGCCGCTGATCTATGTGCTGAAGGGCGTGCAGTAAAAGGCCCGGCGGTTTTCTTTCTACAGCTCCGCGCGTCTTTTCAGACGCGTAAAGGACGCTGTAGCACTTTGAATTGCTGCATAATTTTATCCTTAAATCGATTCCGATTTAAGGAATTATGCAGGGGCACTGCGCGTCAAGCGAACTGCAGGTGACGCTTGATTCCGACATCCGGCATCTTGTCATCGTCGAGATTGGCCTTGGCGATCTCCCAGCCGAATTTCAGCTTGTTGCCTGTGGAAACCCAGATCTCCGCATCGTCGACATGGAGGGACAGCATGGTGAGCTTGGGGTCCTTCTTGCCGCCGTCATACCAGGCTGCGACGATCGAGCTCCAATATTCCTCGATCTTGGAAGGGTCAGGATGCACCTCAATCACACCGGCGAGGCAGGCGTGATAGTCGTGATCCTTACCGACGACACAGAAATGCGCGCGGCTGCCGGGCTTGATGGCGCGCACGATGTCGGCATCGGTCTTGGTGTAGAACCAGATGGTGTTGGTGGTGGGATCGGCATGCGGCGCCATCGGCTGCATGTGCATATCCAGTCCGGAAATTCCGAGCATGCCGGCATGGACATCGTTGACCTGATCCCAGAGCTGACGTGCTGGATGTTCCTGCGCCTCGCTGAGACTTGCCATGACCGTTCCTTTCCGTT
Source organism: Rhizobium leguminosarum bv. viciae USDA 2370 (assembly GCF_002008365.1). GTDB lineage: Bacteria > Pseudomonadota > Alphaproteobacteria > Rhizobiales > Rhizobiaceae > Rhizobium > Rhizobium leguminosarum. Next base: position 314,620 of record NZ_MRDL01000025.1, on the reverse strand, counting down.
GGATGGAGTTCGATTGAAACGCCATCCCCTCGCCTTTGTTCCGAACTGCTTTTTCCTTGAACGGGTGCCGTTTCGCTCTTATAAGGCGGCCCATTCCGAACAATGAGACGTGGACAGGGGTGCCATGGCTGGCCATTCACAGTTTAAAAACATCATGCACCGCAAAGGCCGTCAGGATGCCGTGCGGTCGAAAATGTTCTCCAAGCTTGCGCGCGAAATCACCGTTGCCGCCAAGGCCGGCCTGCCCGACCCGACGATGAACGCCCGCCTTCGCCTGGCGATCCAGAACGCCAAGGCCCAGTCCATGCCGAAGGACAATATCGACCGCGCCATCAAGAAGGCAGCCGGCGCCGACGGCGAAAATTATGACGAAGTCCGCTATGAGGGCTACGGCCCCGGTGGCACGGCGATCATCGTCGAGGCTCTGACCGACAACCGCAACCGCACCGCCTCCAACGTCCGCTCGAGCTTCACCAAGGCCGGCGGCGCTCTCGGCGAAACCGGTTCCGTTTCCTTCTCCTTCGACCATGTCGGCGAAATCACCTACAAGCTTTCCGTCGGCGATGCCGACAAGGTGATGGAAGCAGCAATCGAAGCTGGCGCCGACGACGTCGAGACCGACGAAGACGGCCACTACATCACCTGCGGCTTCGAAGCCCTCGGCGAAGTGGCGAAAGCGCTGGAATCGAGCCTCGGCGAAGCCGAAACCGTCAAGGCCGTCTGGCGCGCCCAGAACAACGTGCCGGTGGACGAGGAAAAAGCCCAGTCACTGATGAAGCTCATCGACAGCCTGGAAGACGATGACGACGTGCAGAACGTCTATTCCAACTTCGAAGTCTCGGAAGAAGTGCTGGCAAAGCTCTCGGCCTGATCTCCTCAGGCAGATGTCAAACATAAAAACCCGGCTGCAACGCCGGGTTTTTTCTTACCGGAAAGGTGGCGCCGTCAGAGTGCGCCTTGCGTAGATCCTAGAGCATGATGCCGAAAAGTGTGGGCGGTTTTCGGACAGGCCGACCCAGCCTAAAATCATCCTGTTCTAAGCGGCGGCTCGCATAAAGCTCCCCAGCCCTGCGAATAGTTCCACCGATGTCAGCCGCGCCTCAATGTCGTGGATCGGCATCGAGATGATCACCTCGTCGGCCTGCGTTTCCCGCAGAAACTCAGTCAGTTTCGCCTCCGCCGTCTTCGGCGAGCCTACAACGGCATAACGGAGCGTGTGTTCGACATTCATCTTCTCCATCGGCGACCAGAAATCCCCCATATCGGCCACCGGACGTGGGAACGGGCCGCGGACATTGCGGCGCAGATTGACGAATTGCTGCTGGGCGGAGGTGAAATGGTAGCGCGCCTCCTCGTCCGTCGCCGCCACCGCCCCCATGACGCCGACCATCACATGCGGCTTGTCGAGCGTCGCCGAGGGCTGGAAGCGGTCACGGTAGATCGCGATCGCATCGAGCAGCATGTCGGGGGCGAAATGCGAGGCGAAGGCATAGGGAAGCCCGAGCATGGCGGCGAGCTGGGCGCTGTAGAGACTGGAGCCGAGCAGCCAGATCGGGATATGTGAACCATTGCCGGGAACTGCGAGGATCGCCTGGTTCTCGACCGGCGTATCGAGGAGTTGCTGCAGCTCCACCACGTCGTTCGGGAAGCTGTTTGCACCGGCCTCGAGGTTGCGCCGCAGCGCCTGTGCCGTGCGCATGTCGGTTCCCGGCGCGCGCCCGAGGCCGAGATCGATACGGCCGGGGAAGAGTGCCTCCAGCGTACCGAACTGCTCGGCGATGACGAGCGGCGAGTGATTGGGCAGCATGATGCCGCCGGAGCCGATGCGGATGCGCTTTGTCGCGGCCCCGACATGGCCGATGACGACTGATGTGGCAGCGCTGGCGATCCCCGGCATGCCGTGATGTTCAGCAAGCCAGAAGCGCTTGTAACCGAACTCCTCGGCCTTCACAGCCATTCGCGCCGAGGCCTTGAGGGACTGGTGCACGGTGCTGCCTTCGGCAACGGGGGAAAGGTCGAGTATGGAGAAGGGAACCATGGGAAACCTGCCGGGCAGTTGGACGATGCCGTCTATGTAGGTTGCGCCGGCGCCATTCCAAACCATGGACGCAACAAAAAAGGCCGCGCGAGCGCGACCCTTATGCAATGTGGAAAGGTGTGGCTTACCGCTGACGGCGCAGCACATGCACCTCGGCGCTCTGCTTGTGATGGCTATGCGGTAGCGTGAAATTGTCGAGCTGGCGGTCCATTTCCAGGGCTTCCGTCGCCAGCCGGTGGATCGCCGCCGTCGTCTCCTCGACCATCGAGGCGTTCTGTTGCGTCATCGTGTCGAGTTCTGCGACGGCGCTATTGATCTCACGCAGCGTATTGGCCTCCTCGCGGGTCGCACCCATGATCTCGTTGATCTGCCCATTGATCGCCTCGACATGGGCGCCGATGCCCGTCAGCGCAACGCCCGCTTTTTCCACAAGCGTAACGCCGCTTTCGACCTCATGCGTCGATTTCTGCAGCAGGCTGGAGATCTCCTTGGCCGCACTCGATGAGCGCTGGGCCAGCTCGCGCACTTCCATGGCGACGACGGCGAAACCCTTGCCGGATTCACCGGCGCGCGCTGCCTCAACACCGGCATTGAGGGCCAGGAGGTTGGTCTGGAAGGCGATGTCGTCAATGACTGAGATGATCGTGTTGATCTGGCGCGAGGAGGCCTGGATTGCCTCCATCGCCGCGATCGTCTCGCGCATGATCTGGCCGGAACCCGTCGTCTCCTTCTTGGCGTCGCGGGCGATGCGCTCGGCCTGTTCGGCTCGCTCGATCTGCCGGCGGACCGACTGGGTGATGGCGCTGATCGCATTTGCCGTCTCGGTGATCGAGCCGGCCTGGCGCTCGGTGCGCCCGGCAAGCTCGTCGGCGCCGGTGCGCATCTCCTCGGAGCCGGCGCGCACCGCCATGGAGTTGCCGCCGATTGCCGTCATGGTTTCGCTGAGCGTCGCCAGCGCCTCGTTGAAATTGACCCGCAGGCTTTCGAGCTCGTTCGGGAAGCGCGTATCGATCTGGTAGGCGAGATCGCCGTTCGCCAGATGATGCAGGCCCTCGTCAATCGCCTCGACCACCTGCTGCAGCGTCTTGGCCTCGGCCTCACGCTCGGCCAGATTCTGCTGGCGGTCGTGCTCGGCCTGCAGGCGGGTCTCTTCGCTGGCAGCTTCGAGCTCGCGGCTTTCGATCAGCGAGTGGCGGAAGCGGTCGAGCGCGTTGGCCATCGTGCCGATCTCGTCCTTGCGGTTCAGGCTGCCGATCTCGCTGTCGAGCTTGCCGTCGGCGACATCGCGGGTGACGCCGGCAAGCCGCGCAAGCGGCGAAAACAGGAAATTGGTGACGAGCCCGGTCGCGATCGCCATGACGACGAGCACGCCGACGCCAATCATCGTCAGCAGGGTGGCGATCTCGATCGAGCCGGCATTGAGCTCGCTCAGAAGCACGCTCTCGGCCACGAGGAAACGGTCGCCGCGATAGTCGATACCGCGGACATAGGCGCGGGCCGCGCCGTCCGCCCGGCTGAAATCGGCAACCGTCATCGCCGAACTGGCAAGCGCGCTCTTGATGAAGGTGAAGGGCGTCGTATCGAGCGTCGCAAGCTTGCCGCTTCCGTCGAGGCCGACGGCGGAGCCATCGCCGGAGACGATCGCCGCCCGCGCCGTGCTGCCCTGGACGATGCCCTTGGCGAGGATGCCGGTGACGATCTCGTCGCGCACCTTGAAGAGAATGACGCCCTTGGCCGCTCCAAGCTTGACGATCGGCACGGCATAAAAGATCGCCGACTTGCCGCTGCCGGCATCGACACGAAGGCCGGAAAAGCCTGTCGGCGCTGCATCATCGGTCGCCTTGGCGGTATTCTCGATCGCCTTGGCGAATGCGATGCCGGCGCCCGTCCCCTTCCAGGCATCCGACTTCAGGTTCTCGGCGAAGTCGTCTTCCTTCTTATAGGAATAGAGAACGGTGCCCTCGAGATCGACAATCAGCAGATCGCTGAAGGCGGTATCCTCGAGGTCGCGGGCGACTTCGCCCTGCGTCTTCTCGTGGCTCGAATAATAAAAGCCGCTCGGCCCTTCCGGCTTGATGAGCTTCTCGCGCTGGTCGGCGGGGTTGGGGTTGCCTGCTATGAAAACCTTCTTCAGTTCGGCGCGGGCATCGCCCGCGGTCTTCTCGATGGTCTTCCAGCCGCTCTTCAGATTGGTGATCGACATCTGCAGCGCCTCGATGCGCGCGATGGAATTTGCTTGGTTTTCAAGCTGCGTCAGCTGGTCCTGCAGCATGTCGCCGCGAAAAATCAGCACACTTTCCTTGGCCTTCAGCGCCTGCTCGTCGGAAATGCGGCTGCTGGCGAAATAGGCAAGCACATCGATGACCGCGATGGACAGCACGGTCATCAGAATGAACGTGACGATGACCTTGAAGGACAGGGACTGAAATCTCTGAGCCATGTACAACGAACCCCTTCTGAACGCGCCTGCCAGCGCGGGCACGCAGCGCATGCCTGATCTACTGACCTGTAAACAGAACATCGGAGGCTTAACTCTTTGCCAAAAGAAGCCCCTCTCGTATTCGATGACTAGAATTCAGGCATCTGTTTTAATTCGCGGTAAATGGCAGGGCCGAAATTCAGGAACGTTTTTGTTTTGTTCACATATCGATGGCACTTATTTCGCAATCGCTATAGGTTGAACCATGCAAAATACGATTCGCATCGTCGGCATCGATCCCGGGCTTCGTCGCACCGGCTGGGGAGTGATCGACACATCAGGCAATTCCCTGCGGTTTGTGGCATCTGGAACCGTGACCTCTGATGGAGACATGGACCTTGCCTCCCGTCTCTGCCAGCTGCACGACGGCCTGGCGGAGATGGTCCACAGCTATAAGCCGGATGAAGCCGCCGTCGAACAGACCTTCGTCAACAAGGATGCGGTGGCAACCCTGAAGCTTGGCCAGGCCCGTGGCATCGCCATGCTGGTGCCGGCACGTGCCGGGCTGCCGGTCTCCGAATATGCCCCGAACGCCGTCAAGAAGGCCGTCATCGGTGTCGGCCATGGCGAAAAGCACCAGATCCATATGATGTTGAAGATCCTGATGCCGAAAGTCGAATTCAAGGGCGACGACGCCGCCGACGCCTTGGCGATCGCCATCTGCCATGCGCACAATCGCGGCAGCAACCGGATGCGCCAGGCACTGGCCGGTTAATCTATACTTGACTTGTTCCCATCTGCTGAGAGACCCGACCCATGATCGGCAAGCTGAAAGGCACCATAGACGAGATCGGCGAAGACTATGTGCTCGTCGATGTGCACGGCGTCTGCTACGTCGCCCATTGCTCGGCCCGCACCCTGTCCAAGCTCGGCTCGGCCGGCGAGGCCTGCGTGCTGTTTATCGAAACCTATGTGCGTGAGGACCAGCTGAGGCTCTTCGGCTTCATGACCGCGCTGGAGCGGGAATGGTTCAACCTGCTCCAGAGCGTCCAGGGCGTCGGCGCCAAGGTGGCGCTCGCCGTGCTCTCGACGTTGACGCCAGGCGAACTCGCCAATGCGATCGCCCTGCAGGACCGCGCCGCCGTCTCGCGTGCGCCGGGCGTCGGTCCGAAAGTGGCGATGCGTCTTGTCACCGAGCTCAAGAACCGGGCGCCGGCCTTTGCCGGCGAAGCGATCAATATCGCTCTCAAGCAGGAACTCGGTGAAGGCGTCGCGGCAGCACCCGTCGCCGATGCGGTGTCCGCACTGACCAACCTCGGCTATTCCCGCGACCAGGCCGCGAATGCGGTTGCCGCGGCAATGAAGGCGGCGGGCGATGGCGCCGACAGCGCCAAGCTGATCAGGCTGGGATTGAAAGAGCTGGCGCGGTGATCTCCTTGAATATATCGCAATTCCTTACTAAACTTGAATGGTAAGGAGATCCGCATGAATATCTACTACGGTACGATGACATCGAAGGGCCAGACAACAATTCCGGCTGAAGTTCGTGAATTGCTGAATCTGAAGTCCGGCGACAGGATCCGCTACATCCATCGCGATGGCGAAATCATCATGAAAGCCAAGAACAAACGCGCCATCGACCTTGCAGGCAAGTTTCACGATCCGAACCGACCGACGATCACTTTGACGGAAATGGACGAGGCGATTGGGGAAGCCATCGCCGATCACGCGACTAGTGCAAGATGATTGGCCTCGACACCAATATTATGCTGCGCTTCCTCCTGAAGGACGATGTCGTCCAGACGGAGAAGGTCACAACGCTCTTCGCGAGCCTGTCCGATACGGCACCCGGCTATATCAGTTGCATCACGCTGATGGAATGCGCCTGGTTCTTGAGACAACGGATCAAGCTGAAGAGAGAACAGATCATGGAGGCGATTTCGGACTTGTTGGACTCGGCCGACCTGATCCTTGAAGATGAAAGAGTAGTCGAGGAGACGCTCGCAATCATGGTGCGGACAAATGCAGAATTTGCAGATGTCTTCATCGCCCTTCGTAATCGTGATGCGGGCTGCGTGACAACCAGGACATTCGATGCCCAAGCCGCAAAAACCATACCTGGAATGGAACTTTTGACATGAGCGACTCCGCCCGCCTGATATCGCCGGAAAAGCGGGGCGAAGACCTTGATATCACGTTGCGCCCGCAATCGCTGGACGAGTTCACCGGCCAGGCGGTAGCGCGCGCCAATCTCAAGGTCTTCATCGAGGCGGCGAAAAACCGAGGCGAAGCGCTGGACCATGTGCTCTTCGTCGGTCCGCCAGGCCTCGGCAAGACGACGCTGGCGCAGATCATGGCCAAAGAGCTCGGCGTCAACTTCCGCTCGACGTCGGGCCCGGTGATCGCCAAGGCCGGCGATCTCGCTGCCCTGCTCACCAATCTCGAGGAGCGCGACGTGCTCTTCATCGACGAGATCCATCGCCTCAACCCCGCCGTCGAGGAAATCCTCTATCCGGCCATGGAGGATTTCCAGCTCGACCTCATCATCGGGGAAGGCCCTGCGGCTCGCTCGGTGAAGATCGACCTGTCGAAATTCACGCTGGTGGCGGCCACCACCCGCCTTGGCCTGTTGACGACGCCGCTGCGCGACCGCTTTGGCATTCCGGTGCGCCTGAGCTTCTACACAGTCGAGGAGCTGGAACTGATCGTGCGCCGTGGCGCGCGGCTGATGAACCTGCCGATCACCGAGGAGGGCGCCCGCGAGATCGCAAGACGCGCCCGTGGCACCCCGCGCATCGCCGGCCGGCTGTTGCGGCGTGTGCGCGACTTTGCCGAGGTGGCAAGGGCAGAAGCCGTCACCCGCGAGATCGCCGACGAAGCGCTGACCCGCCTGCTGGTCGACAATGTCGGCTTTGACCAGCTCGACAAACGTTACCTCAACATGATCGCCGTCAATTTCGGCGGCGGCCCGGTCGGCATCGAAACCATTGCCGCTGGCCTTTCCGAACCGCGCGACGCGATCGAGGACATTATCGAGCCCTACATGATCCAGCAGGGTTTCATTCAGCGCACGCCACGCGGCCGTGTTCTGACCGCAATCGCGTGGAAACATCTGGGAATGCAACCACCTAAGGATATGGAGGCTGCGCAGTTCCGGCTGTTCCAGGAGGACAATTGAGTGATCACCCGCCGCGGATTTTTCAAGGTTCTCGGCGGCAGTGTCGCAGGCGTCATGTCGCTCGGTGGTTATGCCTTCGCTTATGAACCGCTCGCGCGTCTCGCCATCACCCACTACCAGCTGACGCCGCCGGGCTGGACGCCAGGGCTCAAGCTGCGCGTCGTCGCGCTCGCCGATCTCCATGCCTGTGAACCCTGGATGTCGGCAAGCCGCATTGCCGCGATCTGCCACAGGGCGAATGAACTCGAAGGCGACATCACCGTCCTGCTCGGCGATTACGCCGCCGGCATGAACATGGTGACGCAGTACGTGCATTCGAGCCAATGGTCGAAGGCGCTCGCCACCTTGCAGGCCCCTCTCGGCGTCCATGCGATCATGGGTAACCACGATTGGTGGGAGGACAGGACCGCTCAGAAGAACGGCGGGATGGAAACATTCGGACACCGAGCCCTCGCCGACGTGGGCATTCCGGTCTATGGCAACCGCGCCGTTCGGCTCGAAAAGGATGGCCGCGGCTTTTGGCTGGCAGGCCTCGAGGATCAACTGGCGCTGCTGCCGGGCCGGAAGTGGGGCCGCACGCAGATGCTCGGCCTCGACGATCTCGATGGAACGATGGCTCAGGTGACGGACGATGCGCCCGTCATCCTGCTTGCCCATGAACCCGATATCTTTCCGCGCGTGCCCGAGCGCGTCTCGCTGACGCTATCGGGCCACACCCATGGCGGACAGATCCGTCTCCTCGGCCGTTCACCGATCGTGCCCTCGCGATACGGCAATCGCTACGCCTATGGCCATATGATCGAGGAGGGGCGTAATATCATCGTTTCCGGTGGCCTCGGCTGCTCGATTGCACCGGTCCGCTTCGGCGTGCCGCCGGAAATTGTCGTGATCGATCTTGGATAAGAATGGCATGACCAAGCGCACTCTCATCCGCCTGAATGCGGGCGCTGAGCGTTTCAACTATCGCATCGCCGGCCTCGGCTTTCGCGATGGCCACGTGCTCGTTCATCGCGCCGTGCATGAACCCTTCTGGACCTTTCCAGGCGGCAGGGCGGAAATCGGCGAGACGTCGGAGGAAACGCTCAAACGAGAGATGGTGGAGGAACTGGGCGTCGAAGTCACTGTCTTCCGCCTGCTGTGGATCGTCGAGAATTTTTTCCACTACGAACAGCGCGACTGGCATGAACTCGGCCTCTATTATCTGATGGACATCCCGGCGGAATTCCCCTTCCGGCCGGGCGAAATCATCCATCGGATCGAGGACGGCGACAACTATCTCGAATTCAAATGGGTGCCAGCAACGCGTAGTGCCCTGACCACACTCGACATCCCGCCCTATTTCATCGCCGATGAAATCGAGAGCCTGCCCATTGCGCCACGTCATCTCGTCTGGCGGGACGGCGATCTCGATGACAAGAACTGATGCAAGCAATTCAAGGTGTTACAGCGTCTTTTGCGCGCCTCAAAAGGCGCGCGGCGCTGTAGCCAAAAGCGCTTAAAGAGGAGATGCGCCGATGCCGACCTTCGATCCTGTCAGGCCATTCCGAAAACTTGCCTACAACAACGCCCTTGCCAACCGCCGGCTGCTTCAAGCCTGCGCGACATTGAAGCCCGGCGAATTCGAAGCGCCGCGCACCAGCTTCTTCCCCTCGATCAAGGAAACCTTGAACCACATCATCACGGTCGATTGGTTCTATGTCGACGGCCTGGAAGGCGGAACGCTCGGGCTCAAGGCCTTCGAGGCCGACGAACCATTCGATGACGTTTCCTCGCTGGCAGAAGCACAGGCGAGGGTCGATCAGCGCCTGGTGGCACTTTGCGAGGCCCTGACGCCGCAGAGGCTCACCTCGACCATCAGCCTCCATCGCGGCGCCCGCATCCAAGAAGAGCGGATGGAAGACGTGATCGGTCACCTCTTCCAGCATCAGACCCATCATCGCGGCCAGGTGCATGCGATGCTCTCCGGCACCAGCGTCGCTCCGCCGCAACTCGACGAATTCATCGTTGCCGACGATGCGCGGTTTCGTGGCACGGAACTCACCGCGCTCGGCTGGAACGAAGAAACGCTGATGCGCTGATTTCAAAGTGTTAAAGCGACCTTAGCGTCCTATCGGACGCGCTGCGCTTTAGTCCTGCAGTCGTCTCTTCAGGCCGTCGATGATCGTCTTCGTGAGAAGGTCGTAATTCTCGTCGAAGTGATGATCGCCGGGCAGTTCGATGACCTCGGCGCCGCTATCTTTCAGCGCCGGACAGGCGACATCATCATCGTCGTCCTTGCCGTAGATGCATTGCACGAGCTTCGGATCGATATTCTTCAGATCGCCGACGGGATCGCCTCCCGCGCCTTCCGTCTTCTGGCCGAGCCAGCCGAGAACGGAGATGACGTAGTCGACTTCGTGCGAAAGCGACAGCAGCGACAATTGCGCCACCGCCGACTTTTCGGCTGGCTTGAGGAGCTGGTAGGTGGCGGGCACGACATCGGCACCGAAGGAATAACCGACGAGCAGCACATGCTTCACCTTCCACTGCTTGCGGTAGAAATCGATGATCTTCGAAAGATCGGCGGCGGTCTCCTCCGGCTTGCGCTCCGACCAGAAATAGTGGAGCGAATCGACGCCAACGACCGGAATACCTTCCTTCTGCAGCGTGCCGCCGACCTCCTTGTCGATGTCGCGCCAGCCGCCGTCGCCAGAATAGATCACCGCCATCGTATCGAAGGCGGGGGTCGCCTCGAGCACAGCCAGCGGCAGGCCAAGCGGGTTGCCGAAGGCGCCGGAGGCAGTGACGAGATCGTCGAGCGTATCGGCAAACGCCGTCTGCGCATCGTCGGTGGAGTCGCGGATCTCGATCGCGTCATGGGCCTTCTTCAGCGCCTCGGCATGCGCCCGGCCATCCTTGTTGGCATCAGGCGTGAAGACGGTAATGATCGGGTCCGGCAGGACGCCGTCGCTGAGGCCATATACGGTGCGTTCGCCGACCACTTGCTTGGACGCCGGCGTGCAAAGCGCCTGGGCAAGCGGAATGCCGGCGACCGGATTAACGGCAAGTGTCTGGCCGATCGTCGCATCCGGCGTTTGCGCGGCGATCGCCAGCGCCAAGGCCCCGCCCTCGCCGATGCCGGCGACGATTGGCAGGTGATAGGCGTTGTTGCCGGTCGCGCGCTGCACCTGCTGGCTGAGCGATTCGATGTCCGACACCATGTAGACACAGCCGTCGTTGAGGCTGACGTCGTACCGGCTGAGCGCCTGGATATAGGATGGAAAGTCGACGCCGATGACGACGGCGCCTTCGGCGACCAACCTGTCGGCTTCGGCCTTCTCATAGTCGCCCCAGCCGGCGGCATCCGAGATCAGCATCACCGTGCCCTTCACCTCCCCTTCCGGCAGGAAGATGTGCGGCGACGGGATGAGCCCGGTTTCGAAGCTTTGCGTGGTTTCCTCGGCGGCATCAGCCGGTGCGGCCGCGAGCATGCAGGCGCATGCCGTGGCAAGAAGGATTGTCCTGATCATTTTCTCACTACCCCTTTCAATCCGCCCCCAATCAGAAATGTCGCGTCCATCAACGCGATCATCGGATTGCCCCCTCCGGAGACCGCAAGATAGCGCGGTTGCCAGTGCGGATGAAACTTGGATTTGAATGCCCGAAGGCCTTTGAAGTTATAGAAGCGCTCGCCGTGTTCGAAGACGGTGCTGCCGATGCGGTCCCAGACGGGCGCCGCCTCGCGTTTCGACATGCCGGAGAGCGGCGCCATGCCGAGATTGAAGTGGGTAAAACCCTGCCCTCGCAGATATTCCATGATCTGCACGAAGAGAAAATCCATCGAGCCTTTCGGCGCGTCCGGCGAGAAGCGCATGAGATCGATCGTGCCCTCCTGTCTGGATTCGGTCACGAGGATATTGGCGAAGGCGACGATCCTGCCGTCCTTTTTCAGGATGCCGACCGGCTGCGAGGAGACATAATCGGAATCGAAGGCGCCGAGCGAGAAGCCCTTTTCCTTGGCATTGTGAAGCTCGAGCCAGGCCGTCGAAACGGCGGCTAGTTCATCGATGACGGAAGACACGTCCTGCGGTTCGACGACGGCGAATTCCAGCCCGTCGCGCTGGGCGCGGCTTGCCGTCTGGCGAAGGTTCGCCCATTTGCCGCCCTTCATCTCGAAGGTCCTCAGATCGGCCACCGCCAGTTCCCCGAGCTTGAAGGCGCGAAGGCCGGCATCGGCGCAATGGGACAGCAACGCCGGCGATATCTGGTAGAACACGGCCCGGCAGCCAGCGGCACGCGCCGCTTCGACGAAACGCCAGACGAGTTCCTGCACGGCGCGATGGTCGCCGACCGGATCGAACAGCGCGATCCAGGAGCGGCCCTGCCGGCCATACATGATGAAGGCGTCGCCGTTTTCCGAAAACATGATGCTCTTGTCGCCCATGCGCACCAGATTGGCGTCGGCGTTGCCCTGCTTCATGACGATCTCGACGGCACGCACCAGCGCCTCGTCCGTCGCCTGCTCCGGCCGGAAGCTCGCCGGCCGGAGCAGGCTGAAGACGGCGATCGCCGACGAGATGATGGTGATGCCGAGTACGGCGCGCAGCCCGCGCGGCGCTTCGGCCGTAAATTCGAACTGCCACCAGAGCTGGTTGCTGTATTCGACGTCGCGATAGACGAAGAGCAGGATGACGACGGCGCCGACGACGATCACGGCGATCGCCATCAACCAGGACGCAGTCAGCGCCTGGTTGAGCAGCGAGGCCTGGCGGGTAAAGAGCCGGCGGCTGACGAAGAGCCCGAAGATGAGGAAGGCGAGAAAAGCGGCTTCGACGAGCGCGATCGCCTTCAGCAGCGACAAAGTCAACGCAGCAAGCGCCGAGAACACGGCCACCCACCAGGCGCCGTCGAGCCGCTGGCCGAGGCCGCGCGCGGCGACGACGAGCGCCAGCCCCAGCAGGCTGGAGAGGAAATGTGCCCCTTCGACCATCGGCAGCGGCAGATAGTTGGAGAGGAATTCGAGGTTCTGGTCCGGCGTCGGCGTGACGCTCGAAAACACCAGCATGACGCCGAGCAGCAGCGCGAGAGCCGACAGCAGCTGCGGCATCAGTCGCCCGCCGATACGTCGCATACTGGAGGCGGCCGGATGGTCGACGAAACGACGCAGCTCCGCCGCCGAGACCGCGAGCACGGCGATCAACAGCGGCAGCACATGGTAGACCAGCCTGTAGAGCACCAGCGATCCGAGCACGGCATCGATGTTCACCGCGCTGCCGAGCGAGGCGATGATCACGGTCTCGAACACGCCGAGCCCGGCCGGAACATGGCTGAGCACGCCGAGACCGACGGCGATCGCATAGACGGCGAGGAAGACCGGCCAGCCGATTGCCGTCTGCGGCAGCAGCACGTAAAGCACCGACGCCGAGGCGGCGATATCGAAGGCGGTCACGAGGAACTGGCGCGACCAGGTACGCGAATCCGGCAAGCGGATTGCGACGGGGCCAAGATCGAGCACACGCCCGTCACGGCCGATAATCATCACCGCGCCCAGAATGGCGACGATCGAACCGGCGATCAGCCGCAGAAGGAAGGGGCTCACGCCGACGAGCGGGCCGATTTCGTCGGCGATGACGATGAGGGCGATCGCCGCGACGCCCGCAAGACCCAGTCCGAAGGACAGCGTGACGAAGGCGATGATTCGGCCGATATCCTCCGGCGAGAGCCCGAGGCGCGTATAGGCGCGGTAGCGGATCGCGCCGCCCGAAAGCGCGCCGAAACCGGCAGTATTGCCGACGGCATAGGCGCTGAACGCCGTCAGCGCCACATGCGGAAAGGGCAGCTTCTTGCCGATGTACTCGATGGCGTTGAGATCGTAGAAGATCAGCGAGAGGAAACTGAGCGCCGTGAAGAACAGCGCAAGCAGGATCGCGCTCGGCCTGGTCGCCGCCAGCGCACCGACGACGTCGTCATAACGCACCTCGTTGGTAAGCTGCATAATCGCGTAACCGACGAGGCAGAAGACCACCAGTGACGCGGCTGCCATCAGCGGGGTTCTGTAACGCCTGAAAAGCCCGCGAAAAGAAAACCCGTCCGTTTCTTCCATCTCTTCCAAATTGCCGTGCCCCGACATCTCGTACCCTGCTGCAACTTCCAGCTTGGCGGGAATCATTTCGAAAGACGTAACATGAGAGGCATATAAGCTCTATGAAGCCATGCCGCTGCTACCCCAGCCCCGCCGCCTGCGCCTCCATCATCCTCAATTGGGGCGAATTTGCGCTGGCAGGCGGCGCGGCGCATTGCATTTTAGTAAGCTTCGGAAGAGCCTTGCGCTCGACGGAGAATTGAGACGCGGGAGAATGGTTCGATATGCAGGATGGTCCGGCCTTCGTGATGCTTGCCGTCGGACGTCTGCTGCTGGGTGGCCTCTATGTCGCTGGCGGCATTCATCATTTTTTCGTTATCGTGCCGCTGACCGAGGCGATCGAAACCCGCGGCGTCCCTTTTGCAAAATGGGTGCTGGTCTTGGGCAGCATATTCCAGATCGTCGCCGGCATCCTGCTGATGCTCGGCCTTTTTGTCGCGGCAGCGGCATTCGGTCTCATCATCTTCACGCTGGCCGCCACCGTCATGCTGCTGAATTTCTGGGAGATGCAGGGAACGGCACGCGACAGCGCGATCAATACCTGGAAAACCAACACGGCGATCATCGGCGGCCTGCTGATCGCAGCCGCCGGCGCGATGTGAGGCGGTTCACGCCGCCGGCTCGCCGCCCGCCCGCGCATGGGCGGCGTAGCGCGCGACGGCAGCATCCACCTCCGCGTCGCGATCGCCTGCCACCTGCACCGTCGGCACGGCGAATTCGATACCGTTTTCCTGGAAGGCATTGCGGATCATCGCCAGCGCATTGCGGCGGATGACGAATTGCTCGCCAGGCTTCGTCATCATCGACAGCCGGATTTCGATCGCGAATTCGCCGAACTGCTCGACACCCTTCATCTTCAGCGTCTCGATGATATGAGGACCGAATTCCGGATTTTCGAGCAGCGTCTGCCCGATCTGCTTGATCACCTTCTTCGCCTTGACGAGATCGGTGTCGTATTTGACGTTGAGGCTGATCTTGTCGATCGTCCAGTCGCGATTGAGGTTCTTCACTGCGCCGAGTTCACCGAAGGGTACAGTCGTCAGCGGCCCGCGATGATGCCTGAGCTTCACCGAGCGTAGGCTGAAGGCCTCGACCACGCCCTTGTGGCTACCGCTTTCGATATATTCGCCGATGCGGAAGGCATCGTCCCAGAGATAGAACATGCCGCTGATGACGTCTTTGACGATCGTCTGCGCGCCAAAACCGACTGCGACGCCGACGACACCGGCGCCGGCGATCAGCGGCCCGATCTCGATACCGAGGCCGGAGAGCACCATCAGAACGGCAATGACGGCGATCACGACGGCGAGAATATTGCGGAAGATCGGCAGCAGCGTCTGTATCCGCGCGCGTTTGGCCTTTTCCTCATCCGTTGCTCCGCCATCCACGGATGAATCGAGCAGCTTGCCGTCGATATAGGCCTTGATGACATGCCAGAGCAGATCGGCGGCAAGCAGGATGACGATGCCGCCGATCACGCCGCGCGCGATCTTGTCGATCATCGTTTCGCCCGCGGCCATGGTATCGGCGCCGACGCCGAGCATATGCCCAAGCCAGATGGCGGCAACGGCAATGATCAGCGCCCGCACGCCACGGTCGAGCAGCACGGCTGCAATGCGGCGCGTGGCAAGGAAGCTCGCTTCGGTCTGCTGCAGCGATTTTACCGCAATCGTCGAGACGGCAAGCACGCGCGGCAGCAGCAGTACGTAAATGCCGAGCCAGAGCAGCCAGTTGAAGCCTGCGACCCAGAGGCTCCAGAGCAACAGGAAATAGACGGTGAGCGCCCAGGAGGTCCCGTGACCACGCTTCTCGTCCTTGTGCGGCCGCGACCAGACCGCCTCGATGGCGATCAGCAGCAGGCCGATGCCCAGGATGTAGCCGACGAGGAGCCGCACACTCGGGGAATAACCGAGCGGCTCCATCGACTGGATCACCGCCCAGCCGAAAATGAAATAGATGACGAAAGTCGCACAGCGCCGATACCAGAAGAATGCAACCGCGCGCGCCGGCATGATCGGATCAGTGATACCCTGCCGTTCTTCCTCCACCCGCGCAAGCCCGATGAGATCGACCAGCACGCCGCCGAGACAAATCGTGAAGCGCTGGACCACAAGCGCGACAACGCAAACGATCGCGATGCTCTGGCTGACCGGCGGCCAGCTGACGCTGAGAAGAGCAAGCGCCGTCGCCACTGCGAAGATCAGCGCCGGTATGACGCGCGGGGCGAGATGCATGCCCGCCATCTGCGCCGCCTGGCGGCGGCGGCGGAAGGCATAGCGGGCAATGCGCTCGACGATGGTGCCGAGCAGGAAAATCGCCAGAAACTGCGCCACCATGCGCGACCATCCGGTGGCGGCGATTTCACCGAAGAACAGCGAGGAAGCATGGCCGACCTGCGAGGGCAGCGTCATCGCCGCGTCGGAGACCATCGAGACGTGCCGGCGAGCGTGCTGGAGCAGACCTGACAGCACCGACATCTGGTCGCTGGCCGCCGAATCGCTCGCGGGCGCCGTCGCCATTTGCGTCGACATCCATTGTTTGACCTGAGGAGTCTGCATGAGCTCCATCATCTGACGCACTTCGGCCGGCGGGGCGGCCGCGGCCGGCACTTGCGCCGGCGGCGTCTGGGAAAAGACAGGCGAAACCGCCGAAAAAAGCGCAAGCAATGCCAGTATGCCTGATATGACGGCCTTCAAGCCCCCTGCCATGCCACGCTCCATGACCGCCTCCAATGAAATGTCGGTCGCTTGTGCAAAGCAGCGCCGACACTTTGCAATGGATACTCGCGACCGTTGCCGCCAGCAAGCAGTAGGGAAACCATACCGATGGCTAGTAAAGGCAAACGTCGCCGCCTCCTCGAAACGAAGCACTGCGCTCGCTACTTCAGGATGACGGCTTTGTCGGAACGGTGAGTGAAGTCGCTTGCCTTCAGGATTTCGCGGCCGGTTTTTCCACGTGGCCGCCGAAGCCCGCACGCATCGCCGACAGCACCTTGTTGGCGAATTCGTCATTGTCGCGCGAGGAGAAGCGACCGTAGAGCGCAGCGCTCAGCACCGGCGTCGGCACGCTTTCGTCGATTGCCGCCATGATCGTCCAGCGGCCTTCGCCGCTGTCCGAAACGCGGCCGGCATATTTCGATAGTGCGGGGTCAGCATGCAGCGCATCGGCCGTGAGATCGAGCAGCCAGGAGGTGATGACGCTGCCGCGGCGCCAGACTTCGGCGACATCCTGAAGGTTGAAGTCGTATTGGAAATGTTCCGGATGGGCGAGCGGCGCGGTTTCCGCATCGGTCTCATGCGAGGCTGCGCCGATATTGGCGTGTTTCAGGATGTTGATGCCTTCGGCATAGGCGGCCATCAGGCCATATTCGATGCCGTTATGCACCATCTTGACGAAATGACCGGCACCATGCGGACCGCAATGCAGGTAACCCTGCTCCGCGGTGCTGGCCGCAGCCGCTTCAACGCTCCGGTTCGGCGAGGCTTCCGTCTTGCCAACGCCGGGTGCCAGCGTCGCGAAGATCGGGGAAAGGTGTTCGACGATACCCTTCTCGCCGCCGATCATCAGGCAATAACCGCGCTCGAGGCCGAAGACGCCGCCGCTTGTGCCGACATCGACATAGTGGATGCCCTTGGTGATGAGGTCGGCGCCGCGGCGGATGTCGTCATGGTAATAAGAGTTTCCGCCGTCAATGACGATATCGCCATTCTCAAGCAGCGGCACCAGGCTCGCCAGCACCTTGTCGACGATCGCCGCCGGCAGCATCAGCCAGATGGCGCGTGGATGGGTGAGCTTCGAGACGAACTCCTGGAGCGAAGCACTGCCGGTCGCACCGAGGCCTGCGAGCTCGGCAACGCTTTCCGGCCTGGCGTCGTAGACGACGCATTCGTGACCGCCTCGCATCAAGCGCTGGACCATATAATTGCCCATGCGGCCCAAACCAACCATGCCAAGCTGCATAATGAATCTCCTGGAAACCGAAATGAAGTATCGAATCCGGAAATTAGCACCCGCAGTGTGACAGGCAAGCGAAGTCTCGGTGATATTGGCGAATGCGACGATTGCGCCACTGACCTCCTTGAGACCGACGTCCTGTCAAATGTCCGGCGCGCTGGCCGGCTCACCCTTCATTTCGCTGAGGAACATGCCCTCGCGCAGATTGATGGCATATTCGACAAAAGCCTTCATGCAGCAAAGCATCTGTGTCCAGCCTTCGCAGTTGAGATAGCTGCCGCGCCGGCCAGCATTGTCTTCGCGCCAGCCGGTCTCGGCAATGGTCACCAAGGTGCCACCGTCTTCCAACGGCTTGAAGTTCATCTCGACCAGCGTCTTGTACCTTGCTTCGTCCTCGCCGGTGCCGCCATCCCAGCGCAGCACGATGCGACTTTCCGGCACCAGTTCGACCACCTCGACCGGCGCATCCTTCCACCAGGTCACCGTCGTGCCCTTCACGAGCGGCGCGCTCGCCCCGCCAATCGTGGTGAAATAGCTGCTGAGCTTCTTCGGATTGACGACGGCATCGAACACCTCTGCGACGGGGCGGCCGATGCGGCCGGAAACGCGGATTCCGAGAGACATGACACTTCTCCTCTTCTCCATTGTGGCTGTTTCCGTTGTGCTTGGCTTCATTATGTTATAAAAACATAACATGTCAAGCGAATCAACCGACGATCCTGTCTTCAAGGCGCTGGCGCATCATCGCCGCCGCGAAATCCTCGATCTGCTCAAGGATGCCCCCCGAACCACAGGGACCCTCTGCGAGATGTTTCCGCAGACGGACCGCTGCACGGTGATGCAGCATCTGAAGGTGCTGGAGGAGGCCGACCTGGTCATCGCCAGGAAGGAGGGCCGCGAGCGCTGGAACCACCTGAACAGCCTGCCGATCAAGCATATCTATGACCGCTGGATCAGCGCCTATGCCGGCCATGCGCTCTCTATCCTCGACCGGCTGAAAGGCGACCTGGAAGGTCAGCCTGAATAATGACCCGGCGTCAAACCGCCTTGCCGCCCGGTCCGCCGAAGCCTTATGCTGGCAAAAACGGCACGGGATCAGACGGATGACGATATCGGGAGCCGGCATACGCCGCATGCGGCTGCTGCGCAGCATGAAGCAAGGACATCTCGCCGAGCTCCTCGGCGTCAACCAGGCGACGATCTCACGCTGGGAGCGCGATCAGCTCGCCCTATCACCCGAACAGGCCGTCAAGCTGGAACGGATTTTCGCCTCGCCGCGACATGCAGCAGTCGATGCGGCGCTGAAGCGGTTGGTCGAGGATTCCGTCCGGCCAGTGCATCTGATCTGCGACCGCACCCACCGGCTGCTCTCCGCCTCCCGCCCGCGGCAGGCGGAGTGGCGGGCGCCGCTCGGCGCCTTTCTCGGCCGCTCTCTGTTCCCCTACGCTTCCGCCGAAATCGCCGCCGCCGAGCAGTCGCTGGAGGAGCACGGTTGGCATGCGGGCAGGCTCTCGTCGCTGACCCTCGATACCGGCGCCAACGGCAATGCTCTGCTGCCGATCGCCGCCGGCCGCGTGACCTGGGAAAGGATCATGCTTTCCGATGGCAGCGCCGGCCGTCTCGTCACGACCATCGGCTGAGCCTGCAGCTTTCCTGCATTCCCATGCATAATTTATGCGTTGTCTGGAAACCTTAGTCTTTATAGCGTCCGCCGCCGAACGGTCAGGAGACGATGTGATGACGATACTGGTGACGGGAAGTGCCGGCCATCTCGGCGAGGCGCTGATGCGAACCCTGAGGGCGGAAAGCCGCTGGGTGCGCGGCATCGATATCAAGCCCTCGGCTTTCACCGACATGGTCGGCTCGATCAGTGATCGCGCCTTCGTCCGGCAGGCGATGTCAGGCATCAGCCACGTCATCCATGCCGCGACGCTGCACAAGCCGCATGTAGCGACCCACGGCAATTACGATTTCCTCGACACCAATATCGCCGGCGCTCTGCACCTGCTCGAAGAGGCGACCGCCGCAGGCGTCGCGAGCTTCGTCTTCACCAGCACCACCAGCACCTTCGGCGCGGCATTGACGCCGGTTGCCGGCGAACCGGCGGCATGGGTGACCGAGGACGTGCTTCCCGTCGCAAAAAACATCTACGGCGTAACGAAACTCGCCGCCGAAGGCCTGTGCGAACTCTTTGCCCGCAAATCCGGCCTGCCGGTGGTCATTCTCAGGACGGCGCGTTTCTTTCCCGAAAACGACGACGATCCCGCCATTCGAAACAGATATTCGGCGGAGAATGCCCAGGCCAACGAGCTTCTTCACCGCCGCGTCGACATCAGCGATGTGGTCGGCGCCCATCTGCTGGCGCTGGAAAAGGCACCGGCAATCGGCTTTGGCCGCTACATCGTCTCCGCCACGACGCCGTTTTCGGCGAGCGATCTTGCCGCGATCAGGCATAACGCGCCTCATGTCGTCGAACGGCTGTTCCCGGGTGCAGGCGCCCTCTACGCGTCACGCGGCTGGAAAATGTTTCCGGCGCTCGACCGTGTCTATGTCAACGAACGCGCAAGACGGGACCTCGGCTGGCAGCCGCGATATGATTTCCGTTTCGTGCTCGATTGCCTGCGCGACCACAGGGAATGGCGAAGCCCCTTGGCACTGGATATCGGCTCCAAAGGCTACCACGACGAAATCTTTGCCGAAGGGCCCTATCCGGTCGGATAGAGCAGCGAGCTGGAATGCGGATAGCCGAAAGCTGAGATCCTCTTCAGCACGACGCTTTCACTGAGAAGTAAGTGTCATCCAGATATCATGATCCCGTCATAGACCGTCTGCCGGGGATATGGGGCGACGAAATCCAGGGCATGTTGTGCCATCGGGAAATCGAATCCAGGCCGGGGTGTCATTTGAAGCGGTGTCCAGCCTGCGGGCGGAAACCGTTTCGAGAGCGCTTTTGACCGAGAGGGTATTTCCATGAAGAATGTCAGACCATACGCATCGCGGCTGTTCGCCGCGGTTCTCGCCGCATCCGCCGCCATTCCGGCCGTCGCAAGTGCCGAGAATTCCGCCACCGTCGGTGGCCTCACCTTCGTCAACAAGGGCCTGGTCGGCATCGGGCGTATCCCGGCCAACCAGCGTGACAAATTCGGCGAGACTTTCGGTTCCGGCTCGGGCATGGCAGTCGATCCTGCCGCCTGGAGTCGCGACGGCGCCAGCTACAAAGGCACGCTCTACCTGCTGCCCGACCGCGGTTACAACGCCGTTGGCACCGTCGACTATCGGCCCCGCCTGAACACCATCTCGATCGGCCTGACACCGACCGCTCCGGGTGCGGCACCCGAGGCCGGCAAGGAACAGTCTGGCGTCGACGCAAAGCTCGTCGATTCCACGCTCTTCATCGACGACAAGGGTGGCGACATGACGGGTCTCGACCCGGAATCCGGCGTCCGCCCCGCTGCCGGCGATTTTCCGCCGCTGCCGCAGGCGACGAACGGCAAGATCGCGCTCGACAATGAAGCCATCATCCGCATGGCCGACGGTACCATGTTCGTCAGCGATGAATATGGCCCTTATATCTATCACTTCTCGGCCGACGGCCACCTGCTGTCTGCCACCCAGCCGCCGAAAGCTCTTTTGCCGATGCGCAAGGGCGCGCTGAGCTTCGCCTCCAACAATCCCGGCCCCGGCGCATCTACGCCGGACCCGAAGGATCCAGAGACCGGCCGCCAGAACAACCAGGGTCTCGAAGGCATGGCGATGACGCCGGACGGTAAGTTCATCATATCAGTGCTGCAGTCGGCTGCCCGCCAGGACGGCGGCGATTCCGGCTCGACCCGCCAAAATACCCGCGCCATGATCTATGACGCCGCCGATCCCGATCATCTGAAACTGGTGCACGAATATGTCGTACCGCTGCCGGTCTTCAAGGACGCCAAGGACAAGACGACGATCGCCGCGGAGAGCGAAATCGTCGCTCTTTCCGACAAGACCTTTCTGATGCTCGCCCGCGACAGCGGCAACGGCCAGGGCCTGAAGGGTGACACCTCGCTCTACCGCAAGGTCGGTATTGTCGACGTTTCCGCTGCGACCGACATCGCCGGCAGCGATTTCGACGCCGGCAAGCCGATCGCGCCGAAGGGCGTCGTCGATCCCTCGCTGACGCCGGCGACGCTGACACCCTTCATCGACCTCAACGACAAGGCCGAGCTTGCCCGCTTCGGCCTGCACAACGGCGCGCCGAACGACAAGAACAATCTGTCGGAAAAATGGGAAGCCATGGGGCTTGCGAGCGTTCTCGACCCGAACCTGCCGGACGACTACTTCCTGTTCGTCGCCAATGACAACGACTTCTTGACGCAGGATGGTTTCCAGGTGGGTGCAGCCTACAAGGCGGACGGCGGTGCCGACGTCGACACCATGTTCCAGGTCTTTCAGGTCACCCTTCCAGGTCTGAAGAAGTAGTCGCGCACTGACAAGGGCGGACGCGGAAGCCGCGCGTTCGCCCGCCATATCCGGGATCCCGGCCGACGATAAAAGGGAAGGGTGCGATCCACGACCACCGATGGATGTTTACGATCCTGGGTGCCTACAAACGTAGGTGGGCGCCGTGTGTCCAGGCCCACGGGCCTGGCCAGGGACAGCTCCCTTTGGATCGAGTATGGCCCCAGGGATTGTGGTTCCTGTCGAGAGGCGCAGACCGCATGGCGATATATAAGGTTGTTTGCGCTGACGCGCCAGTGGCGACGGAAGGCCGCCCCTATTTAATTGAGATCAATTGAGTTCCGGGGCGGACCGGCCATTCAGCTTGTCGGTGATGCCGCGGATGCGGCTCGAGACCTCGCTCAGCGCTGCCGCAAGATTTTCTTCGGTCCGGGCGGTCGCAGCAAGCACCGTATCGCGATTGCCGCGTAGCGACTCGAGCTCGGATTCCAATCCGGCCACGCGGCGCGTCAGCTCGGCAATCTCGTCCACGATCATGATGCCGGCCATGACGGTGATCCTGAGATCACCGATTTCGCCGAACTGGTCCTTGAGATGGCCGACATAGCGGTCGAAACGGGTGGCGAGATCGGTCAGGTGATCCTCCTGCCCTTCCTCGCAGGCCATGCGATAGGCCTTGCCGTCGATCGTTACCGTCACCTGCGCCATGCCAAACTCTTTCTATCAGCGATCCAGAACTGCGCGGATCGTTTCCATCGCCGTCACCAGCCGCCGCGATACTTCGCGATTGACCTCTTCCAGCCGGTTGGCGCGGAATTCGGCCTGATCGAGCTCCTGCGCCAGCCGGGAGCGGTCGGCGTGCACGCGCCGCACCTCGCCCTCGATCTCGCCCTGCTCGCGCTGCCGCTCGACGCGCATGTCGACGGCGTTTTCGAGGCTCGAAATCGCCTGTCTCAATTCGTTGAGCGCTGCTTCCATGGTTTTGCCTGTGGGCATCATGTCTTTCCGATTCCCGCGCAGGATCCGCGAATCGGCACGCCGCGCCGATCCTGCGATTTCAAAAGGATATGCAGCTCGCCGACGGCCCGTCAATAAATCCTGTCACTTGTCCGCCAGCCTATCCTGTGGATGAGCGTTTTCCACATGCTCGTCGCATCAAATTCGTCATTTGTACAATCGCGCGATCAAATGTCAAAAATCGCCGCTGCCCGCCCGGATTTGGCCCGCCATTTATTGACTTGCCCGTCCCAACTGCTATGTCTCTGCCGCTTTCACTCGATGGTCTTGGAGGCTCGAGGCCATCCCCCGACACCCGGAACTTGCGGAAAAGCCATGACCTCTCCCGAACAACACGACCGGATGGCGAATGCGATCCGTTTTCTCGCCATGGACGCCGTTGAAAAGGCGAACTCCGGCCACCCGGGCATGCCGATGGGCATGGCTGACGTGGCAACGGTCCTGTTCACCAAATATCTGAAGTTCGATCCGAAGAAGCCGCACTGGCCGAACCGCGATCGCTTCGTGCTGTCGGCCGGCCATGGCTCGATGCTGCTCTACTCGGTGCTGTATCTGACCGGCTATCCTGACATGACGATCGAAGATCTGAAGCAGTTCCGCCAGCTCGGCTCGAAGACCGCCGGCCATCCGGAATATGGTCACGCGACCGGCATCGAAACGACCACCGGTCCGCTCGGCCAGGGTATTGCCAATTCCGTCGGCATGGCGATTGCCGAACGCAAGCTGCGCGAGGAATTCGGCTCCGATCTCCAGGATCACTATACCTATGCGATCTGCGGCGACGGCTGCCTGATGGAGGGCATCAGCCATGAAGCCATCGCGCTCGCCGGCCACCTGAAGCTCAACAAGCTCGTTCTGTTCTGGGACAACAACTCGATCACCATCGACGGCGCCGTGTCGCTGTCGGATTCCACCGATCAGATCGCCCGCTTCAAGGCCGTTCACTGGAACACGATCGAGATCGACGGTCACGATCAGGCTGCCATCGCCGACGCGATCGAAGCTGCCCACAAGTCCGACCGCCCGACCTTCATCGCCTGCAAGACGATCATCGGCTTTGGCGCCCCGAACAAGCAGGGCACCCACAAGGTCCACGGCAACCCGCTCGGCGCCGAGGAAATCGCTGCCACCCGCAAGGCGCTGAACTGGGAAGCCGAAGCCTTCGTCATCCCGTCTGATGTCCTTGACAGCTGGCGTGCAGCCGGCGCCCGCTCCGTCAAGCTCGTCAAGTCCTGGGAAGACGGCCTCGCCAAAGCTCCGGCCAGGGCCGAGTTCACCCGCCGCATGGCAGGCGAGCTGCCGGAAGGCTTCGACGCCGCGATCAGCGCATACAAGAAGAAGCTCGCCGAGACCAAGCCGACGGTTGCGACCCGCAAGGCTTCGGAGGACGCGCTCGAGGTCATCAACGGCTTCCTGCCGGAAACGCTCGGCGGCTCCGCCGACCTGACGCCGTCGAACAACACCAAGACCAGCCAGATGCATTCGATCACCCCGACGGATTTCGCCGGTCGTTACATGCATTGGGGCATCCGCGAGCATGGCATGGCGTCTGCCATGAACGGCATTGCGCTGCATGGCGGCCTCATCCCCTACAGCGGCGGCTTCCTGATCTTCTCGGATTATTGCCGCCCGCCGATCCGCCTTGCGTCGCTGATGGGCATCCGCGTCATTCACGTCCTGACGCATGACTCGATCGGCGTCGGCGAAGACGGCCCGACGCACCAGCCCGTCGAACAGCTCGCCGGTCTGCGCGCCATCCCGAATCTGATGGTCTTCCGCCCGGCCGACGCCACGGAAACGGCGGAATGCTGGCAGATCGCCATCAAGACGCACAACCGTCCTTCGGGCCTTGCTCTGACGCGCCAGAACCTGCTCGCAGCTCGCACCGAATACAGCGAAAAGAACCTTTGCGAACAGGGCGCCTATGTGCTCGCCGGCAATGCCGACGCCAAGGTGACGATCTTCGCCTCCGGCTCCGAAGTCGAAATCGCCGTTGCGGCTCGTACGGCACTCGAAGCCAAGGGCGTCACCGTCCGCGTCGTATCGGTCCCCTGCACGGAACTGTTCTTCGAGCAGCCGGAAGCCTATCGCAAGCAAATCCTCGGCAACTCGCCGGTCAAGATCGCCGTCGAAGCCGCCGTTCGCGAAGGCTGGGATGCGTTCATCGGACCGGAGGGCACCTTCATCGGCATGAAGAGCTTCGGCGCTTCCGGCCCGGTCAAGGAAGTCTACAAGCATTTCGGCATCACTGCCGACGCCGTCGTTGCGGCCGCGGAAGCAAAGCTTTAATGAGGGCGCCTTGAGGCGCTCTCCATCTCCTCAATTCCAGGCCCTCACCTATCGGGCCCTACTCTATCGGGAGTGAATGAACATGACAGTCAAGGTTGCCATCAACGGTTTCGGCCGCATCGGCCGCAACGTCCTTCGCGCCATCGTCGAATCCGGCCGCACCGACATCGAAGTCGTCGCCATCAACGATCTCGGCCCGGTTGAAACCAACGCCCACCTGCTGCGCTACGACTCGATCCACGGCCGCTTCCCGGCAACGGTGAAGGTCGAGGGCGACTCGATCATCGTCGGCAACGGCAAGCCGATCAAGGTCACGGCGATCAAGGATCCGGCAACGCTTCCGCACCGCGAACTCGGCGTCGACATCGCGATGGAATGCACCGGCATCTTCACCGCCCGCGACAAGGCTGCCGCCCACCTGACGGCTGGTGCCAAGCGCGTCATCGTCTCGGCGCCCGCCGATGGCGCTGACCTGACGGTCGTCTTCGGCGTCAACCATGACCAGCTCACCAAGGAGCACTTGGTCATCTCCAACGCGTCCTGCACCACCAACTGCCTGGTGCCGGTCGTGAAGGTTCTCGACGACGCCGTCGGCATCGACCACGGCTTCATGACGACCATCCACTCCTACACCGGCGACCAGCCGACGCTCGACACGATGCACAAGGACCTGTATCGCGCCCGCGCGGCCGCCCTTTCCATGATCCCGACCTCGACGGGCGCAGCCAAGGCAGTCGGCCTCGTTCTGCCGCATCTGAAGGGCAAGCTCGACGGCACCTCGATCCGCGTTCCGACCCCGAACGTTTCCGTCGTCGACTTCAAGTTCGTCGCCAAGAAGGCGACCAGCGTTGGCGAAATCAATGAAGCCATCCAGGCTGCTGCAAACGGCAAGCTGAAGGGCATCCTCGGCTACACCGACGAGCCGCTCGTCTCCCGTGACTTCAACCACGACAGCCACTCCTCGATCTTCGCAACCGATCAGACCAAGGTCATGGAAGGCAGCTTCGTGCGCGTCCTGTCCTGGTACGACAACGAGTGGGGCTTCTCCAGCCGCATGTCCGACACGGCAGTCGCTTTCGCCAAGCTCATCTGAGCGCTCTTCAGGCATCGACATGCAAGCGGCCCGGGAAACCGGGCCGCTTTTTGTTGCCATGCCTTCCGAACAAAACCGGCCTTCCCCGCACCAGAGCAACTCCAGGAAAAGTGCGAAGCGGTTTTCCGTCCGGAGTTGCGTAAAAACAAAAAGTTGGAGCGGTTCTGCGCTTCGATGAGAAGCTGAACCGCTCCGGCATCTTTTCGTCCATCGCCCGGATGAGATCTGCTAGAATACATCACCCTGGACATTCGAAATGCCCAGTTTCCTCGCGCATTGGCCACTGGCCAGGCGCGGCCACGCCAATACCGTGCGGCAGCACTGTCGCCCGCATGAAAATGAGAGAGATGGATGGATTACTTTACCGTTGAAATCGCCGGCCGCGCCGTTGCCAGTTTTCGCTCGGAAAATCACGAAGAAGCGACGCATTTCTTCGAGGCGGAAGACTTTCGCGACGATCTGACCATCCTGGAATCCGAAGGCAAGCCCCTGTGGGACCGCAAAGCAGCCCTGAGCTTGCGCAAGGCGACCACCGAGGAAGCAAGCGAAGTCGAGCACGCCTATGAATTCGACGACGATCCCGAACGGACCATCGAGGACGAGTTCGTCGTGTTCCTGGTCCCGGTCGCGGATCTGACCGACGAGGGCGAGGACACAGAAGACTGACCACAATCCGCATCTTTTTTCGGTTTCGACGTCATATCGAAGCGACGGGTTCGATATGACGCCGCCGTTCGCAGGACAGGATGGCGGTGCAGTTGAGGCTGCCTCGGGTTCGAATTCGATAGGCCTCCCTGCGCGAAACCATCGTCGACGAATTCCCTGGCCGCAAGGATGGATCACGGGTTGGCAATCCGCTGGCCAAGCGTGCTAGATTGAGGAAGTGCACAGCACTGCACAATGGCTAAAATGAGCCAAGTGGAGGTGACAAATGGTAGAGGCACAAAAACGCTTGTCCCACACCACCCTGAAACGGCGGCAGCGGTTTCACCCCAAGCGGGACGTCAGACCCGCCGTGCTGGCAAAGGCTAATCGTCTGGTCATCTGGGTTGCCGCGTTCATTGGCCTCTCGTTTCTTGCCATCGTCGTGCTTCAGGCAGTGTTGGGATAGCAGAGCAAGGGCCGGTCGCTGCCGGCACAAAACGACAGCCGGCTGCTCTCGCTGGGCGGCCGGCATGTCCTACCCGATATCGAAAAATCTCCGCGTTCATTTTCCCAACTCTCCGCATCCGCGCCTGCAATCCATTCGTCCCGTCATTGGACAAGGCAAACGGGCCGCGTGAAAGGAGGAGGGTGTCTTATCCTGTTGCCATTCGCAGATACCGGCAGGAAAAATCCGTGCCTGTCTCTTTTGCCCTGCTCTCGCCTGATTTTCCTATACATTCTTTATAGAGAGTCTCTCCCGTAGCATTCCGTGTCGGTTGGCCGTCCGGCAGCCGTTCAGCAGCATGAAGCAGCATCGCGACGAGGTTAAGCCGCAAGGCCTACCCTTCTCTGACGTTTTGCCGTTTACTGATGGATCGCGCGTGAGGGAGGGTTTGAAATAGGGCGGATCGGCCGGGGCGGCTGTGTTCGCGAAGCAGTCGATGGAAAGGGGTGGGCATGGAAGCGTTCTATATCGTGGTGCTGGTCTCGACGGCGCTCGTGCTTCTTGCCGCTTTTTCGAGCCTGCTAGCCTTCCGTTTCGGCGCCCCCCTGCTGCTGCTCTTCCTGATGATCGGCCTTGCGGCGGGCGTCGATGGCCTCGGCATCGAGTTCAGCAACAATTACCTTGCCTATATTCTCGGTTCCATTGCGCTGGCCGTGATCCTCTTCGATTCCGGCTTCGGCACGCCGATGCAGGCCTTTCGGCTGGCGGCCGTGCCCTCTCTGGCGCTCGCCTCCGTCGGTGTGCTGATCACTGCCTCGCTCTTTGCCTTGGCCGCCATGTGGCTGTTGAATTTCACCTGGCTGGAAGGTCTGCTGCTCGGCTCGATCGTCGCATCGACGGATGCCGCCGCCGTCTTCTTCCTGCTGCGCATCGGCGGCATCAACATCCGCGACAAGGTGCGCTCGACGCTGGAAGTGGAATCCGGCACCAATGATCCGATGGCGATCTTCCTCACCATCGCCCTTGTCGAGGTGCTGGCCAGCGGCGAGCGTTACGCCGGCATCAATATCGGCATGCTCGCCATGTTCGTGCAGCAGATGGGCCTCGGCGTCATTCTCGGCCTGCTCGGCGGCATGATGATCGTGCTGATCGTCAGCAAGCTCGATACCGATCGCGGCCTGACGCCGATCTTCGTGCTGGCGCTCGCTCTTCTCGTCTTCTCCTTCACCGGCGCGGTCGGCGGCAGCGGCTTCCTCGCCGTCTATGTCGCCGGCATCTACGCCGGGAACCGCAAGATGCAGGCGATCGGAACTATCAAACGCTTCCAGGACGGCATGACCTGGCTGGCGCAGATCATCATGTTCCTGGTGCTCGGCCTGCTCGCCACGCCGTCGCAATTTCCTGTCATCATCGTGCCCGCCATCCTGCTCGCTCTCTTCCTGATCTTCGTCGCCCGACCGTTGGCAGTCTGGCTGTCACTGCTTCCCTTCGATTACACCCAGCAGGAAATCGGCTTCGTTGCTTGGGTCGGCCTGCGCGGCGCCGTCTCCATCCTGCTTGCCATCATGCCGATCCTCGGCGGGCTTGAGAACGGCCAGATCTATTTCAACACCGCCTTCATCATCGTGCTAGTCTCGCTGCTTCTCCAGGGCTGGACGATCAAGCCCGTCGCCAAGAAGCTCGGGCTGATTATTCCGCCGCGCATCGGCGCCGTCGACAAGGTCGAGGTCGACCTGCCTGGGGCGGCCAACCACGAGTTGCTCTCCTACCGCGTCATCAAGGATAGCCCGGTGCTGCGCGGCGAGCGTATTCCGCGCTGGGCGACACCCTCGCTCGTCATCCGCGACGGCAAGTCGATGCGCTACCAATATGCCGGGCGGCTGCGCGAGCACGATCTTGTCTACCTCTTCATCGTGCCGAGCTATTCCCGGTTGCTCGACCGTCTCTTCGCCAGCCGGGCGCCGGTGGATGACGACGATGCCGAATTCTTCGGAGCCTTCGCGCTCTCCCCCGCCCGCCCCGCCGCCGATCTCGACGCCGCCTATGGCCCCGGCCTGCTCAACGAATCCGAAAAGGGCCTGACGATCGCCGAATTGATGCGGCAGCGCCTCGGCGGCAAGGCCGATTATGCCGACCGCGTCCGCCTCGGCTCAATCATCCTCATCGTCCGCGATCTCGACGAGCACGACCACATCACCTCCGTCGGCATGTCGCTCGAAGCAGTCGAACCGGCAATTACGCTGCCGATCTTCATCAATCTCAAGGACATCACCCAGCGCATCCGCGACCGACTGAACGGACGCCGGAACCGGGAAACCAAGGCCTCCGAAAGCACGCCGAAAGCGCCAGCCGGACGCGACGAAGGCACACGCGAAAACGGCCGTTGAACGCCTTGCGTCTCGAATGATCCTTGCTATGTTCGGCGCAACTTTCGCCAACCACGACAGGATCCTCCCCATGCCTTCTTTCAAGACCCTCGACGATCTTTCCGACCTCCGCGGCAAGCGCGTTCTCGTCCGCGTCGACCTCAACGTCCCGGTGAAAGACGGCAAGGTCACCGATACGACGCGCATCGAGCGTGTGGCGCCAACGATCATGGAATTGTCCGAAAAGGGTGCCAAGGTGATCCTGCTGGCTCATTTTGGCCGGCCGAAGGATGGCCCTTCGCCGGAGCTGTCGCTGTCGCTGATCGCCCCTTCCGTCGAGGAAGTCCTTGATCATGCCGTGCTGACGGCCTCCGATTGCATTGGCGAGGCCGCCGCCTCCGCCGTTGCTGCGATGAATGACGGCGATATCCTACTTTTGGAAAACACCCGCTTCCACAAAGGCGAAGAAAAGAACGACCCCGACCTCACCAAGGCGCTTGCCGCCAACGGCGATATTTATGTCAACGACGCCTTCTCGGCCGCCCACCGCGCCCATGCCTCGACCGAGGGTCTTGCTCACCACCTGCCGGCCTATGCCGGCCGCACCATGCAGGCAGAGTTGGAGGCGCTGGAAAAGGGTCTCGGCGATCCGGCTCGCCCTGTCGTCGCGATCGTCGGCGGCGCCAAGGTCTCCACCAAGATCGACCTCTTGATGAACCTCGTGAAGAAGGTCGATGCGCTCGTCATCGGCGGCGGCATGGCCAATACCTTCATCGCCGCTCGCGGCACCAATGTCGGCAAGTCGCTCTGCGAACATGATCTCGCCGAAACCGCCAAGCAGATCATGATCGAGGCCGCCACCGCCGGCTGCGCCATCATCCTGCCGGAGGATGGCGTGATCGCCCGCGAGTTCAAGGCAGGCGCCGCCAACGAGACGGTCGATATCAACGCCATTCCCGCCGACGCCATGGTGCTCGATGTCGGCCCGAAATCCGTCGAGGCCATCAACGCCTGGATCGAGCGCGCCGCAACCCTGGTCTGGAACGGCCCGCTCGGCGCCTTCGAGATCGAACCCTTCGATGCCGCAACCGTCGCTGCCGCGAAATACGCTGCTGGGCGCACGGTAGCCGGCAAGCTCACCTCCGTTGCCGGCGGCGGCGATACGGTCTCGGCGCTCAACCATGCCGGCGTTGCCGACGATTTCACCTATGTTTCGACCGCCGGCGGCGCCTTCCTCGAATGGATGGAAGGCAAAGAGCTTCCCGGCGTCGCGGTCCTCAACGCTGCAAAATAATCCGCAAGACTGATTTCGCAGATTTTACATGTGGATAGACCGCGGAAGAAAAGAAGCTTCCGCGGTCTTTTGCTCAGAGGACGAAAAAAATCCCAACTTTCAAACGATTGAATTGAATTCAATCGTTTCAATGACTTAGCCTTCCATTTTCCTCCCTATAAACTTCTGTTATCCGCGTTCTATATTCCTGAAGTGCCGATGTTTATTGTTGTGGAGAGAACGAAATGAGCGAACGAGTGGAAGACATTGCAGTGCAGATGGTTACGGGCGGCCGGGGACTGCTCGCCGCCGATGAATCGACCTCCACCATCAAGAAGCGTTTCGACGCGATCAATCTCGAATCGACCGAAACCAGCCGGCGCGACTATCGCGAAATGCTCTTCCGCTCCGACGAAGCGATGAAGAAATATATCTCCGGCGTCATCCTCTTCGAAGAGACCCTGTTCCAGAAGGCCGCGGACGGCACGCCTTTCGTCGATATCATCCGCGCTGCCGGCGCCATTCCCGGCATCAAGGTCGATACCGGCGCCAAGCCGATGGCCAAATATCCCGCTGAAACCATCACCGAAGGCCTCGATGGCCTCGGCGAGCGACTTGCCAGATATTATGAAGCCGGCGCCCGCTTCGCCAAGTGGCGCGGCGTCATCGCCATCTCGTCGACCTTGCCGACCCGCGGTTCCGTCCGCGCCAACGCTCAGGCGCTTGCTCGTTATGCCGCACTTTGCCAGGAGGCCGGGATCGTTCCGATCGTCGAGCCGGAATGCCTGATGGACGGCAAACCGGGCGACCACAATATCGACCGCTGCGCCGAAGTAACCGAGTTCACGCTGCGCATCGTCTTCGAGGAACTCGCCGATGCCCGCGTCAACCTCGAAGGCATGATCCTGAAGCCGAACATGGTGATCGACGGCAAGAACGCCCGCAAGGCCTCGGTCGCGGAAGTTGCCGAACGCACTGTCAAGGTGTTGAAGGCGACCGTTCCATCAGCCGTTCCCGGCATCGCCTTCCTCTCCGGCGGCCAGACGACCGAAGAAGCGACAGCCCACCTTTCGGCGATCAATGCCACCGGCGGCCTGCCCTGGTTCGTCACCTTCTCCTACGGCCGCGCCCTGCAGGACAGCGCGCTCAAGGCCTGGAGCGGCAAGCAGGAAAACGTCGCCGCCGGCCAGCGCGAATTCGCCCACCGCGCCGAGATGAACAGCCTCGCCGCCAAGGGTAACTGGAAGAAGGACCTGGAAAAGGCCGCGTGATTATTAACGCTTAGGACTGGGCAGGGGCGGCAAAAGCAGTGTAGCCGCCCCTGCCCCGTCCCTCTCCCCTTCCTCCCATTGTCACGGCGACAAGAAACCGCTTCGTTCCCTCGAAAACCGTGATTACTCATAGCGGCCTGTCACAACAGGAGCCGCCATGAACACCCTCTCCTACGTCACCGTCGATGTTTTCACCTCCACTCGCTTCGAGGGCAATCCGCTTGCCGTCATTTCCGATGCGCGCGGTCTGAGCGATGCGGCGATGCAAAAGATCGCCACCGAGTTCAACTATTCCGAAGTCACATTCGTCCTGCCGCCGGAAGACGCTCAAAATTCCGCCCGCGTGCGCATCTTCACGCCGACGATGGAAATACCCTTCGCCGGCCACCCGAACGTCGGCACCGCCTATGTGCTCGGCCAGCAGGCGGAGATCTTCGGCAAGCCGGTCGGCGATACGCTGCGCTTCGAGGAAAAGGCTGGCCTCGTCGAAGTCAGCCTGAAACGCAGCGGCGGAAAGGTTGCTGCTGCCGCCATCCGCGCACCGCAGCCGCTGGCGATCGGCGATATCATTGCCGAGGACACCGTCGCCGGCTGCGTCTCGCTCGACCCTGGCGTCATCGTCAGCACCACCCATGCCCCGGTCTTCGCCTCGGTCGGCCTGAACTTCGCCATTGCAGAGCTGAATGGGCTCGAAGCGCTGGCCGCCGCCCGCCCGAACCTTGCCGGGTTTCAGGCAGCTGCCGGCCGCCAGGCGACGAGCGGCCACGACTTCTCGCTCTTCCTCTATGTGAGGACAGCCGAAAATCCATGGAATATCCGCGCCCGCATGTTCGCGCCGCTCGATAACGTGCCCGAAGATCCGGCAACGGGCAGCGCGTCTGCGGCGCTTGGCGCCTATCTCGTCTCACTTGCGCCGGAGGCCGATATGAACGCCCGCATCACCATTGAACAGGGCGTCGAAATGGGCCGCCGCAGCGTCATCACCCTTGATGTCGCGAAGTCCGGCGGCATCGTCAGCGATGTCGTCATCTCCGGAGGCTGCGTTTCCGTCATGTGCGGAGAAATAAGCTTGCAGGACTGACGATCCCGGTGGGGTCGTCGCCCCCGGTTATGCGTAATCCAGGGGCTACATCATGAAGTCGCGTGAAAGCAGAGCCACTGCCCAGACGCCGAAAGCGATCAGCGCGATCTTCCAGAAATCCATCCGCCGTCGGAGGCCGGGAAGCCCGAGCGGCTTGATCAGCTGTATCGCCATGGCAAGGATGAGCAGCAAGGCTATCAGCTTTGTCATGCTTTATTTTTTCCGTTTTTCGGAATGTCACAGGACGGACATTTTTCCGCGCGAACAAGAGGATCTCGACACGCCGTAAAGACATTCCGGGGCACAATCAATCATCTTGAGGCTGGGCTGACGCAGGTCCTGCCTTATGTCCATTGCAAATCGCTAAGACCGAGTCTGGGGAAATGAAGAGAAATCTGCTGTCCGTCGCCGCGCTGCTCTTTGGTACGCTCTTCCTTTTCATGGGCAATGGCCTGCAGGGCATCCTGCTTCCTGTGCGCGGCAATCTCGAAGGCTACGCCACGACGACGCTCGGCCTGCTCGGCACGTCATGGGCTGGAGGCTTTGTCATCGGCTGCCTGGTGGCACCGAAATTGGTGCGCCGTGTCGGCCATGTGCGCGCCTTCTCCGGCTTCATCTCGATCATCGCCATCATCGCGCTGGTCAGCGGCATCATCATCCATCCGGTCTGGTGGGTGGTTCTGCGGGCCGTCACAGGCTTCTCCACCGCCGGCACGTCGATGATCATCGAAAGCTGGCTGAACGAGCGCGCCAGCAACGAGAGCCGCGGCGCGATCTTCTCCCTCTATATCGGCATCACACTGCTCGGCGTTGTCGGCGGCCAGATGATGATCCCGCTCGAGGATGTGCGCACGCCGGTGCTGTTCATGATCTGCGGCATCTTCTATTGCATCGCCATGCTGCCGACGACGCTTTCGACCGCCGCTTCGCCGCAGCCGCTGAAGGCGGTGCGCCTCGACCTGCCTGCGCTCTATCGCAACTCGCCGGTCTCCTGCCTCGGCATCCTGCTCGTCGGCATCGCCAATGGTGCCTACGGCACGCTCGGCGCCGTCTTCGGCGCCGGCGCCGGCCTCTCCGACACCAGCATCGCCATCATGATGAGCGCCACCATCTTCGCCGGCGCCGTGATGCAACTGCCGGCCGGCCGGCTTTCCGATCGCATTGACCGGCGCTATGTGCTCGCCGCCATGTCCGGCATCGCCGCCGTTGCGGGCCTGCTGATCTTTCTGCTCCACCCGACGTCCGCCGGCTTGCTGATCGGGCTCGTTGTCCTTTACGGCGCGGTGGCAAATACGCTCTATCCGATCGCCGTTGCCCACGCCAACGACTTCGCGGCGTCGGAGGATTTCGTCAAGGTCTCCGGTGGCCTGCTACTGCTCTACGGCATCGGCACGGTGATCGGCCCGACGATCGGCGGCCCGGTCATGTCGGCGATCACCCCACATGCGCTTTTCCTCGTCACCGCCATCGCCCATGTGCTGATCACCGTCTACGCCATCATCAGAAGCCGGATCCGCGCCGCCGTCCCGGCCAGCGACCGCGACGCCTACACGACGATCCCGACCGGCACCTCGCCGATGCTGACACCGCAAAGCATGTCGCTTGCCGATCGCGGCACCGGCAAATCTCCTGAAACCGGAAAGTCTCCCGAAAGCGGCGATCCTGCGGTAAAGTTCGGCTAGAGCCATTCCAGCAAAAAGTGCGCGGCGGTTTTGCGTCCGGAATTGCGTGGAAAAACTATAGAGCATTGGCAAACGGAGGACGAACCATGAGCTTCATCGATGATGACCGGCCGCAGAAGAAAGTCGCCCACGAGATCGGCGCCGATCTCTCCATGCTTTCGGTCGACGAGTTGAAGGCGCGGGTGGAATTGCTGAAGACGGAGATCGCCCGTCTCGAGGCCGAGGCCGGTCGCAAGGCCTCCGGGCGGCAGGCGGCGGAAAGCTTCTTCCGCTCGTAATCCGCTAAAAACCCCAAAAAACAAGGCTATAGGCGGATAAAATTACCCGCCTCAAGTCTTAATTCGGCACAATGTTAATAAAATATTAAGCTTTATAAGATATTACTATATTCATCCGGATTTTCTCTGGATCTCAGACAGTTTTCCAAGCGGTGAATTGGTCTGATTTTTCTCCCTGTTTTACCTTGAGAGCCGCGTTTGCGGCTCTTCTTTTTCCTATGGCCGGCGCACTTCCACGAAACTGTGGAGATTAACCCTTTCTTAAGAAACGGCTTGCGCATTTGGGCTAATGATACCATCTTAAAGTCATAAAGACCCGGCCTGGAAACTTTTCCGTCGGTGCCGGCGTTACCTGAATATATGTAGCTGCGTGCAAACAGGGACTATTGCGATGTCGGAAGTTGGGTTGAACACGATCAGTTTTGCAGGCCGCGCCGCTGCATCCTCGCAGTTCAAGGCACTTTACGCGGAAGGCATGTCGCTGGTCGAAGAGACTGCCGCCTACCTCGACGGCCAGGGCCGCGCCGCCTCCAAGGTTCTGCCGCGGATGGCCTCGGTTCTCTACGCCGCGGAATCGATGCGCCTGACCACCCGCCTCATGCAGATGGCCTCCTGGCTGCTGTTGCAGCGCGCCGTCAACAATGGCGAAATGTCCCGTGACCAGGTGCTCGCTGAGAAGAACAAGGTTCGCCTCGACGGCTTCAACGTCGACCGCGCCGCACCCGGCTGGGGTGACCTGCCAGAATCCTTCCGCGACCTCGTCGAACGCTCGCTGCGTCTGCAGAACCGTATCGCCCTGCTCGACCGCGAGATCTACCGCCCGTCCGAAGCGGTGATCATTCATGATAATCAGAACAGCGTCCAGGCCCAGCTTTCCCTGCTGCAGACCGCCTTCGGCAACAACTGACCGATCCGCAAGAACTCGATACAAACCGGCTGCGTCTTACGTGGCCGGTTTTTTGTTTGCCGCTGAACACCACCATTCCGACAGCGTCCTTGGCACGTCTGAAAAGACGCGACACGCTGTAAGCCATTGCAAACGCAAAAAAGCCCGGCGAAACCGGGCTCTCTTCGAATTCCATCGAGCAAAAGCGATTAGAGGCCGAGGCCGCCGAAACGCTTGTTGAACTTGGAGACGCGGCCACCGCGGTCCATGAGCTGCTGGTTGCCGCCGGTCCAGGCCGGATGCGACTTGGAATCGATCTCGAGGTTCATGACAGCGCCCTCCGAACCCCAGGTCGAGCGGGTTTCGTATTCGGTGCCATCGGTCATGACTACCTTGATCATGTGATATTCGGGATGGATGCCTGCCTTCATAACAATCTTCCTGCGATACCGGAGTTCAATTTGCCGCATGCAGTTGCGGCCAACGAACCGATTGAATAAATGAAGCCGCAGTCGTGATGGCTACGGCTTCCCATTAGGATGCGGTGCCTATACATGAAGGACGCCTAGATAACAAGAGCCTACAGGCCGCATTGCGCGGGTCCTGCGGGCGATCGGAGACGATTTGGCAGAGCAGGCACGGGCTGAGGAAAACAAAAGGCGGTCGCTACAGCCGCTCGGCAGGCTGACGCCCTACGTCATGCGTTATCGCGGCATGGTGGCCGGTGCGCTGATGTCGCTGGCGCTTGCCGCCATCACTTCGCTGGCGCTGCCGCTCGCCGTGCGTCGCATGATCGATCACGGCTTCACCCAGTCGGACGGCCGCTTCATCAACAGCTACTTCGCCATGCTGATGGTCATGGCCGTCGTGCTCGCGGTCGCAAGCGCGCTGCGTTATTATTTCGTCATCACCATCGGCGAGCGCATCGTCGCCGATCTTCGCCGCGATGTCTTTTCCCATGTGACGAGGCTGTCGCCCTCCTTCTTCGACGTCAACCAGTCCGGCGAGATCGTCTCGCGCCTGACCGCCGATACGACACAGATCAAGTCGGCCGTCGGCGCCACCGCCTCGGTGGCGCTCAGGAACCTCATTCTCTGTATTGGCGCCATGGGCATGATGATCGTCACCTCGCCGAAGCTTTCGAGCCTCGTCATCGGAGCGATCCCGCTGATTGTCTTCCCGCTCGTCGCCTTCGGCCGCTCGGTGCGCAAACGTTCGCGCGCCGCCCAGGATACGCTCGCCGATGCCTCCGCCTTCGCCAACGAGACGATCGCCGCGACCCGCACCGTTCAGGCCTTCAACGGCGAGGATGCCGCAGCGACGCGTTACGGCACTGCCGTCGAATCCGCCTACGAGGCTGCCCGCGCCGCGATCCGCTCGCGCGCGCTGCTGACGGGGATCGCCATCACGCTGATTTTCGGCAGCGTCGTCGCCGTGCTCTGGGTCGGCGCCCATAGCGTGCTTGCTGGCACGCTCTCGGCCGGCACGCTCGGCCAGTTCCTGCTCTATGCCGTCATCTCCGCCGGGTCGCTAGGCGCGCTGTCGGAGGTCTGGGGCGAACTTTCGCAGGCAGCCGGTGCTGCCGACCGGCTGACCGAACTTCTCGACGAAGTCTCGCCGATCACAGCCCCCGCCAGCCCGCAGGCTCTTCCTTCGCCTAGCCGTGGTCGCGTCGAATTTTCCGGTGTGCATTTCGCCTATCCCTCGCGCCCCGGAAAATCGGCACTGCATGGCTTAAGCTTCGCCATCACGCCAGGCGAGACGGTCGCCATCGTCGGCCCGTCCGGTGCCGGCAAGAGCACCGTCTTTTCGCTATTGCTGCGCTTCTACGATCCGCAGCAGGGCAGCGTGACGATCGATGGCGTCGACGCGCAGCTGACGACGCCCGACGAGCTGCGCCAGCGCATCGCCATCGTGCCGCAGGATGTCACCATCTTTGCCGCCTCGATCCATGACAACATCGCCTTCGGCCGCCCCGGCGCCTCGCGTGACGAGGTCCGCGCCGCAGCCCTTGCCGCGCAGGCCGACGAATTCATCGCCCGGCTGGACCAGGGTTACGAGACCGAGGTCGGCGAACGCGGCATCATGCTCTCCGGCGGCCAGCGCCAGCGCATCGCCATTGCCCGCGCCATCCTGAAGAACGCCTCCGTGCTGCTGCTCGACGAGGCGACCTCAGCGCTTGACGCCGAAAGCGAGACGCTGGTGCAGAAGGCGCTCGACGGCCTGGTGGACGGCCGCACGACGCTCGTTATCGCCCATCGCCTGGCAACCGTGCTGAAGGCCGACCGCATTCTCGTCATGGATCAGGGCCGCGTCGTCGAGGAGGGCACGCATCAGAGCCTGATCCGCCATGGCGGCATCTATGCCCGGCTGGCGCGACTGCAATTCGACGCCGCCAACGAGGATGTGCTCGCTGCGGCGAAATAGCCGGCGCGCACTTCTCCCGCCAACAACGACTAAAGTCTGAACCCGCTGCGCCTCCCCGCAGTTGTCTTTCGCGCGTTCTGCCCTAACCTCTTCATTCCCCCGGGTGGGGATATGGCTGCTGAAATCCTTGGGAGGAGATAGGAATGGCACTTTCCGATATGACGCGACGTACGGGCCTTGCGCTCGGTTTCGGTGTGCTTGCGGCCCTTGCCGTCGGTGCGTCTGCCACTGCTGCGGATTTTCCCGATCGCGCGATCACCATGGTCGTGCCCTTCGCGGCCGGCGGCTCGACCGATGTCGTCGCCCGCATCGTCGCGCAGAAGATGTCAGAGGATCTCGGCCAGCAGGTGATCGTCCAGAACGTCGCCGGCGCCGGCGGCAATCTCGGCGCCGGTAACGTCGCCCGCGCCGAACCGGACGGTTACACCATCCTGATGGGCACCGTGGCGACCCACGCCCTCAATCCGCTGATCCTCAAATCGACCCCCTACGATCCCGAGAAGGATTTCGCGCCGATCTCGCTGCTCGTCGTCGTGCCGAATGTGCTGGTCGTCAATCCGGAATTGCCGGCGAAGACCGTGCAGGAGCTGATCGCCCTGCTGAAAGCCGAGCCCGACAAATACAGCTACGCCTCATCGGGCAACGGCACGCCGCTGCATCTTTCCGGAGAGCTCTTCAAGTCCATGGCCGGCGTCAGCATGCAGCACATTCCCTATAAGGGCGCCGGCCCGGCATTGAACGACGTCATCGGTAACCAGGTGCCAATCATGTTCGACAATCTGCCCTCGTCGTCGAGCCACATCAAGGCTGGCACCCTGCGGGCGCTGGCGGTGACCACGGCCGAGCGCGCGCCCTCCTTCCCCGATGTGCCCACGATCGCCGAGTCAGGCATTCCAGGTTACGAGACCTATACCTGGAACGCGCTTTTCGCCCCTGCCAAGACGCCGAACGAAGCGGTGATGCGCCTCAACGCCTCGGCTAAAAAGGCGCTTGCCGACCCTGCCGTCGCTGAACGCATGAAGGAATTCAGCGCCACCATCGTCGGCTCGACGCCGGAGGAACTCGCCACCCATGTGAAGGCCGAACTCGCCAAATGGGGACCGGTCGTCAAGGGCGCCAACATCCAGATGGAGTGATGCCGGAGCACGATGCCGAAAAGTGCGAGCGGTTTTCGGACGACATCATGCTCTCACTATTTAACTTAGAACAGGATTCAGATTTTAGGCCGACCCGGCCTAAAATCATCCTGTTCTCGGGGCATAGCCGCTGGCGCCCTCATTCGCTTGCGTCCAATGGAAACGGTGACAATTGGACGCTAAGCAACCCAATCCTGATTAAGGCAGTGGAAAAGCTCGCCATTTTGATCTAGCCTCCGCTAAGCTGATGGTTGCAATTCAGCGTTTTGGGATTTCGGGAGACATCTATGTATAAATTCGAAGTCTATAAGGATAAGGCCGGCGAGTTCCGCTTCCGCTTCAAGGCATCGAACGGGGAAGCTATGTTCTCGTCTGAGGGCTACAAGGCGAAGGCGTCCGCCATGAGTGCCATCGAATCCATCAAGAAGAACACGCCAAGCGCCGAGGTCGTCGACCAGACGAAGGCCGAGTCTTGAGCAGACCGGCAGCGGCGGCGTGATTGCCGCCCTGCCCTTTCGCACCCTTGAGCAGCGCCGGCGCCCTTGAGCCCGGCCCGCTTGCGATTTTCGGTGCCCTTTTTCTTTTTCGCATATTTTTTTGAAAGCCATGTCGAAACGACCGGTGGTCGCGCCTCATTGTTTCGGAACGGCCGCGCCGCTCCGCCGGGCTTTACGATTTTCGGGATCTCGATCCCCGCTATCGGCATGCCCGGATCAACGCAACAACGAGATCAGGAGTTTTCCATGCAATATGCTCTCATCATTCGCGAGGCCGCCGAGGATTTCGCCCGCCGCGGCGATCCCGCTTATCGCGACGGCTGGGTCGCCTACAGCAAGGCGCTCGCTCAGGCAGGGATCATGACCGGCGGCGCCGGGCTGACAGGCCCGGAAACCGGCACGATCGTGCGCCGCAAAGGCGAGGAACACGATGTTCAGGACGGGCCTTATCCGGAAGGCAAGGAACAGCTCGGCGGCTTCTATCTGATCGACGTCCCCGACATCGATACAGCACTCGAATGGGCGACCCGCGTCCCGATCTCCGACAAGGGTTCGGTCGAGGTGCGTCCGCGCTTGCAGATGTGAGGCGGTAATGCCGCCCGATGCCGGACGCGCTGCCGAAAAGGTGGCGCGTCAGTCCTACGGCAAGCTGATCGCCTTCCTCACCGCCCGCTCGCGCGACGTGGCGGCAGCAGAGGACGCATTGTCGGAAGCGCTGGCTTCGGCGCTTCGCGTCTGGCCGGAGCGCGGCATTCCCGGCAATCCGGAAGCCTGGCTGCTGGTTGCCGCCCGCCGCAATCTCATGCAGGCGGCCCGCCATCGCACTGTCGAGGCCAATGCGCAAACGACGATATCGATCGCCTTTGAGGAGGCGGAGGAACGTATGAACGGGGCCGGCAACGCCATCTTTCCCGATGAGCGGCTGAAGCTGCTCTTCGCCTGCACCCATCCCGCCATCGACCGCTCCGTGCATACGGCGCTGATGCTGCAGACCGTTCTCGGCATCGAGGCAAAGACTATCGCGCGGACCTTCGTCGTCTCACCTGAGGCGATGAGCCAGCGGCTGGTGCGGGCCAAGGTAAAGATCCGCGATGCCGGCATTCCCTTCGCCGTCCCGCCTCGCCCCACCTTGCCGGAGCGGCTTGCGGCGGTGCTCTCGGCGATCTACGCGGCTTACGGTCTCGGCTGGGACGGTCTCGACGGAGAGGACGAACACCCTTCACTTGCCGGCGAGGCGATCTGGCTCGGCCGCGCGCTTCTGGCGGTGCTGCCGGACGAACCGGAAGCGGTCGGGCTGCTCTCCTTGATGCTTCATTGCGAAGCTCGCCGCAGCGCCCGGCGCGACGGTAGCGGCCGATATGTGCCGCTGGACGAGCAGGATATGGCCGCGTGGAACGCGATCATGATTGCCGAGGCGGATGCACTGTTGCGCAAGGCCGGCGGCTTCGACCATTTCGGCCCCTTCCAGTGTCAGGCGGCGATCCAGTCCGTGCATGCGGCGCGCCGGCTGTCAGGTACGACCGACTGGCAGGCGCTGACGACACTCTACGCGGCGCTGGTGATGATGAAGCCGACGCTGGGTGCACGTGTCAGCCAAGCTGCGGTGATCGGCAGGGCCTTGAGCACCGCTGCCGGCCTGGAAGTGCTCGACCGGCTCGATCCGCGCGACGTCGCAAGCTACCAGCCCTACTGGGCCGTGCGTGCCTTTCTCCTGACCCAGGCCGGCGATGATACCGCGGCAGCCGATGCCTATATGACAGCGATCGGCCTCAGCGACAGCCCCGCCGTGCGCGATTTCCTCGCCGGCCGCCTGAAGGGCGCGCAGCAGGGAATGTCGGGCCACTGCATAATTCCCTAAATCGGAATCGATTTAGGGAATTATGCAGCAATTCAAAGTGTTACAGCGTCCTTTGCGCGTCTGAAAAGACGCGCGGCGCTGTAATCATTTCTCGGTCAGCTTCAGCTCGATGCGGCGATTGGTAGAGTGCGCATCCGGCGTATCGCCTGGCGCGATCGGCTGGAACTCGCCGAAGCCGGCGGCGACCAGCCGATCGGCTGGTACACCCTGTGCGATCAGAAACTTGACGACCGAAATCGCGCGCGCCGAGGAGAGCTCCCAATTGTCGCGATAGCGACCCGTTCCGGCAAGCGGCACATTGTCGGTATGGCCATCGACGCGCAGCACCCAATTGATCTCCGGCGGAATTTCCTTGGCGAGATCGAGGAGGGCCGCGGCAAGCTTCGCCATTTCGGTCTGCCCCTCCGGGTTGAGATCGGCGCCGCCCGATGGAAACAGCACTTCCGACTGGAAGACGAACCGGTCGCCGACGATGCGGATATTCTCGCGGTCCGAGAGGATCTCGCGCAGACGGCCGAAGAAGTCGGAACGGTAGCGGTTCAGCTCCTGCACGCGCGCGGCGAGCGCCACGTTGAGGCGACTGCCGAGGTCGGCGATCTTGGTCTGCGAGACCCGGTCTTTCTCCTCCGACGCCTGAAGAGCAGCTTCGACGGCGGCGATCTGGCTGCGAAGCGCTGATATCTGCTGGTTCAGCAGTTCGACCTGGCTGAGCGCCCGTTCGCTCACCTGCTTCTGCTCGTCAAGCTCCTGCGTCATCGAGCCGATCCGCTTCTGCGCCGCATCCTGACCGCCCGAACCGGCATTCAGCAGCGCCTGCAGCCGCGAACGGTCGCCTTCGGCGCTGGCAAGCGAGGCCTGCAGGTTGGCGACAGAATCCTGGAGATCCTGGTTGCTACCCTTTTCGAGCGCGAGAAGCTGCGTCAGCTCGTTGATCTGGCTGTTCAGGCGATTAAGCACCTCATCGCGTCCGGTGATCTCGCGGCTGAGGATGAACTGCCCGACGACGAAGACCGTCAGCAGGAACATGATTGAGATGAGCAGCGTCGACAGCGCATCGACGAAGCCCGGCCAATAATCCACCGCGCGTTCGCGGCGCCGGTTGCGGGCAAGAGCCATAGCTTACTTGCCCTCGCTCTTTTCTGTCTGGCTGGCGCGGTCGCGCATGCGCTCGCCCCTCTCGCCTGCGCGCTCCTGCACGCCGATGCGCTCGGCAAGCCGGTCGAGCGTGCGGCGCATGGCCTTCGCCTCGTCCTGCTGTGCCTCGATCCAGTCGCGCAGCATCTGCTGCTCGTTGCGCATGTTCTTGACGAGGCCCTGAATACCTTCGGCAAGGCTCGCCATGGCGGCGACGGAGCGCTGGCTGCCGGCGCCGCCCTCTTCGGAGACCTTGCGCAGATAATCGGAGAGCGCGCGCATGTCGTCCGAGGAGCCGCCGGATACGGCCTCGAGAGCCGGGGCAAGATCGGAGCCGACATCCGTGACCGAGGAAAGCCAGTTTTCCAGCTCCATGTAGAAGCGGTTTTGCGCGCGGCCGGCCTGCAGGTCGAGGAAGCCAAGAATGAGCGAACCGGAAAGGCCGAGCAGCGAGGAGGAGAAGGCCTGGCCCATGCCGGAAAGCGGCGTGGAAAGCCCTTCCTTCAGCGCCGAGAGCACGTCTCCGGTGCCGTTCGAGCCGGCATCGAGGGACTGAATGACAATGCTGATCGAACTGATCGTGCCGATGAGGCCCCAGAAGGTGCCGAGCAGGCCGAGGAA
Source organism: Rhizobium leguminosarum bv. viciae USDA 2370 (assembly GCF_002008365.1). GTDB lineage: Bacteria > Pseudomonadota > Alphaproteobacteria > Rhizobiales > Rhizobiaceae > Rhizobium > Rhizobium leguminosarum. The sequence goes on along the minus strand of NZ_MRDL01000025.1, from coordinate 270,474 downwards.
GACCAAGAGGCCGATCAGGTAGCGTGAAACATCGCGCGATTCGTCGAGGCGGGTAGCGATCGAATCGAGGATCGAGCGCAGCGCCGTCGTCGACAGCGCCACTGAGGACTTGCGGCTGCCGAGCAGCGCCCGCATTGGCGCAAGCAGCCGCGGATTGCGGTTCACCTTGTCGGCGCTGCCGGCGGCGCGGAACGAATTAAACCAGCGCACCTCAGGGCGAAGCGCCAGTACATGGTTGAAAACAAGGATGATTCCGACCGCGAGAACGCCGACGATCAGGCCGTTGAGGCCCGGATTGTGCATGAAGGCGGTCTGCGTCTGCCGGAAGAGGATGGCGGCGATAAAGCCGACGATGACGAGGAAAAGCAGCATCGTCCAGAGGAAGGGCATGGGACTCGAAAGCCTGTTGGCATAAGTGCCAGCCGTCTTTTCGGTGGAGCCGATCTCCGCCACATTCACATTTTCCATAGGGTCGCTGCCTCCGGAGTCATTGCTGGCGGAGACTAGAGCAACATTGTGCCGAATTGAAGTATGCCGGGGCGAAAACCGTGACTTTACAACAGCCAGATTTTCGTTCGGTCACTTGGCCGGAACCGGCCGCTTGACGACTTCGATCAGCGCCTTGTGGATGATCTCGTTGCCGGCGACGATCGCGCCGCTCTCCAGCATCGTCGCGCCACCGTCCCAGTCGGTGGCGAAACCGCCGGCTTCGCGGATGAGCAGAATGCCGGCAGCCATGTCCCACGGCGCAAGCTCCGCTTCCCAGAAACCGTCGAACCGCCCGGCAGCGACATAGGCAAGATCGAGCGTCGGCGAACCCAGACGGCGGATGCCCGCCACTTCGCCCATCACGTGGCGAAGTTCGACCAGGAACTTGCCGTGATTGCGCTTGCCGAGCGCCGGCACACCGCAGCCGATGACGCAATCCGACAGCGCGCGACGCGCGGCGACGCGCAGGCGTCGGTCGTTGAGGAAGGCGCCGCCCCCGCGTTCGGCGGTATAAAGCTCGTCGGTTGCCGGATTGAAAACGACGGCGGCAACGATCTCGCCGTTGCGTTCGAGCGCGATCGAGACAGCAAAGGCCGGGATGCCGTGCAAGAAGTTCGTCGTGCCGTCGAGCGGGTCGACGATCCAGCGATGCGCGCCGTCGGTGCCCTTGATTTCCTCGCTTTCCTCGCCGAGGAAGCCATAGGTCGGACGCGCCTTGAGCAGCTCTTCCCTGACGATCTTTTCGGCCTTGCGGTCGGCGGTGGAAACGAAGTCACCCGGTCCTTTCACGGACACCTGCAGGTTCTGCACTTCGCCGAAATCACGTCCCAGCGACTTTCCTGCCTTGAGGGCAGCCTGAACCATGACATTGAGAAGAGCTGAACGGGCCATCGGCGCATTTTTCCTTGGGACTGATACGGGGCGCGCGCGCTGCCAGGGGCGGGAAGTGTCCCTGAACATGCATGACAGGCAGCGCTGCGAAGATTGGCGGCCTCAAGACCACAAAATCAGGGAAATTTCAAGGGGAGGCACGCATGGCTGCCCTGCGGCGGCGGAAACCATTCATTTTATTCTGGACAGATCAGTCCAATAAGAGTAGAAGCCTGTTCATGGCACGACACAAGGAATTCGATCGCGACACCGCCCTTCATGCCGCCATCGGCGTATTTTCCGAGCATGGCTATGAAGGCACCTCGACCGAGCAATTGCTGACGGCGATGAAGATCAGCCGGCAAAGCATGTACGACACCTTCGGCGACAAGCGCGGTCTCTATCTGGAAGCGCTAAAGCGTTACAATGTGGAGAGCATCGACAAGATCATCGCCGATCTTCGCCGCGAAAACCGGCCGATCGAGGCTCTGGAAGGCGCTCTCGTCGCCTTCGCCTCGCGTCCCGCTGCCGAGGCGCGGCGCGGCTGCCTCGGTGTCAGCGCCATCTGTGAATTCGGCCGTACCGATGCCGAGATCGCAGCTCTTACCGACAGCGCCGGCCACGCGCTTCACGCGGCGATCGAAAGCCTTCTCGCTGAGGCTCGCAGGACCGGAGATCTCGCAACAGATATCGATATCGCCGACGCCATTCCGTTTCTCGGCGCTGCCCTGTCGGGCATGAAAGTCAGCGCCCGAAACGGCGTCCCACCCGAGACGCTCCGCGGTATCGCACACATGGCAATCAGAAGCCTCCGCTGACGACGGGGCACCTCCGAACCGGCCTTTCCATGACCAATTATAGACTGATCAATCCAAAAACAAAGGAAACCTGCATGTCTCAACCCCTTTCCACCAAGATCGCTCTCGTCACCGGCGGCTCGCGCGGCATCGGTGCCGCCATCGTCCGAAGGCTCGCCGCTGACGGCGCCGCCGTCGCCTTCACTTATTCCAACTCCGAGCACAAAGCGAAGGCAATCGTTGCCGAGCTGGAGGCTGCTGGCGGCAGGGCGCTGGCGATCCGGGCCGACAGTGCCGATGCGAAAGCCGTACAGGATGCCGTCGCGCTGACAGCCGGGCATTTTGGCGGTCTCGACATTCTCGTCAGCAATGCCGGCATTCTCATCCTCAACCCGCTCGACGACTATTCGCTCGAAGATTTCGACCGGATGTTCGCCGTAAACGTCCGCGCTGCCTTCGTCGGCATCCAGGCAGCGGCAAGACACATGAAGGAAGGCGGCCGCGTCATCACCATCGGCAGCGTCACCGCCGATCGCAGCGGCTTTCCGACCTCCTCGGTCTATAGCATGACGAAAGGCGCGATCGCCTCGATGACCAGCGGCCTCGCCCGCGATCTCGGCCCACGCGGCATCACCGTCAACAACATCCAGCCCGGCCCGACGGCGACCGACATGAACCCCAATGAGGACGATCATGAGCGCCTCAAGCCGCTGATGGCGCTTGGCCGCCTGGGTGAGGACCGCGAGATCGCCGGCCTCGCCGCCTATCTCGCCAGTGCCGAGGCCGCGTTCGTCACCGGCGCCAGCCTGACGATCGACGGCGGTTATCTCGCCTGAATGCAGAACCTAGAGGGCTACAATAAAAGTCGGCGGCATCCTGCGACACCGCCGGCTTCGATCCCGTCCAGTTCAAACAGGTCCTAAAACTTCTGTTGTGTCATCAGCACTTCGCGAGCGATCTGATCGAGCGGCAGGACCCGGTCGACGCCGCCTTTGGCGATCGCCTCCTTCGGCATGCCGAAAACGACGGAACTCGCCTCGTCTTGCGCCACCGTGTAGGCGCCGGCCTGGTGCATTTCCAGCATGCCGCGCGCACCGTCGTCGCCCATGCCGGTCATGATGATGCCCATGGCGTTGGAGCCGGCCGAGCGCGCCGCCGAGCGGAAGAGCACGTCGACGGAAGGCCGGTGTCGCGACACCAGCGGCCCGGTCTTCACGCTCACATAATAGCGCGCACCCTGGCGCTCGAGCAGCATGTGCTTGTCACCAGGCGCGATCAGCACATGGCCGCGCAGCACCGGATCGCCATCGACGGCTTCCTTGACCTCGACCTCGCAGAGCCCGTTCAGCCGCTTGGCGAAGGCGGCGGTGAATTTCTCCGGCATGTGCTGGACGATCACCGTACCAGGCGCATTGGCCGGCAGTTCTTCCAGGAACTCGCGCAGTGCTTCGGTGCCGCCGGTGGAAGCTCCGACGCAGACGACCATCTCCGTCGTCTTCGCCATGGCCCGCCCCGTCGGTGGCGGCAGCATCACATCCGCCGTCAGTTTCTTGGCCGGCCCCTCCGCTGAAGCGGAACGGATGGTTCCGGCGGCGCGGCGGACATTGGAAAGTCGTGCATGCGAGGCGCTCTTGACGACTTCGCGAATACGCATCGCATCATCGGCAAGGCTGTCGGCGGCCCCGATCTTCGATTTCAGAATGACGTCGACCGCACCGGCCTCCAGCGCCTGGATCAGCGTCTCCGAACCCGCCTCCGTCAGCGACGAACACATCACGACAGGGATCGGCCGCTGCGCCATCAGCTTGCGCAGGAAGGTAATGCCATCCATGCGCGGCATCTCCACATCGAGCGTGATGACATCGGGGATCTCCTCCTGCAGCTTCCGCGCCGCCATGAAGGGGTCGGATGCGACCGCCATGATCTCGATATCGGGATCCTGCTCCAGCACGTGGGTCAGCGTCTGGCGGACGCTGGCGGAATCGTCGATGATGAGAACGCGGATTTTCTTAGCCATGAATGCCCCTAATGCATGCCGTCCAGAAGTGCGCAGCGGTTTTGGGATGACGCCATGCGCTTAGATACGCTGAAATACCGTATTCGAGACCTGCTTCAACGGCAGATCGAAGCCGGTGATCGATTCAGAATGGCCGATGAACATGTAGCCGCCCTTCGCCAGGCAATCACAGAGGCGGTTGAGCACGCCGGCCTGAGTCTGCTTGTCGAAGTAGATTAGCACGTTGCGGCAGAAGATGACGTTCATCGCCTCGCCGATCTGGTATTTCTCGTCCATCAGGTTCATGCGGGCAAAACCAATCTTGCTGCGCAGTTTCGGCGTGATGCGCACCTCCCGCCGATCCGATTGCTTGGCCGTCAGCACGTATTTGCGCTGTAGATCGCGCGGCACGGGCGCGACGAGGTCTTCCGGGTAGATGCCGCGGCGCGCCGTCTGCAGCACGTCGGTGGAAAGGTCGGTGGCCAGAACGCTGTAGGAGACGTCGTTGCGGCCTTCGGTGAATTCCGCCAGCACCATCGCCATCGTGTAGGGCTCGGCTCCCGTCGAGCAGGCAGAGCTCCAGGTGCGGATGGTCCGAACGCCGCTATTGGCGATCGTTGGCAGCGCTACCGTCTGCAGATAGTCGAAATGCTTGGCTTCGCGGAAGAAGTCGGTCTTATTCGTCGTCACCACGTCGATCAGGTAGACGGTTTCCTGGTCGAGCCCGTCGTGATTGAACAGGAAGTCGCAATAATCGTCGAAGGTGGCATGGTTGGTTGCGCGAAGGCGGCGCCTCAGCCGCCCTTCGAGCATCGTCAGCTTGGTCGGCGGCATCTTGATGCCGCTGTAATCGTAGATGAACCGGGCAAGCTTGTCGAAATTGCGCTTGCTGATCCGGTCGCCCGGCAATTGGGTTTCCACCGCTGCTGCCATACTCATAGAACGCAGTACTCCGAGTTGATGCGCGGGTCAGGCCGCCGATTGCAGTGCCGAGGCGTCCTCGCGCGACAGCAACCGTGCAAGATCGATGATGACGACGAAGCCGTTTTCACGGCGAACGACGCCGGCGATATAGTCCGAGCGCCAGCGCACGCCGATGTCAGGCGCCGCCTCGATCTGCTCGCGCCGGAACGGCGTGACCTCGAAGACGCGGTCGGCGACGAGGCCGAGGGTCAGGAGCCGGCTTTCCATCGGCACGTCGAGGACGAGCACGCGCGTATGCGGCGTCGGCACGGTCTTCGTCATGCCGAGCTTCAATCGAAGATCGATCGTCGGCACGCCCTGCCCGCGCACGTCGCGCAGGCCGAGCAGATAGTCTGGACCATTCGGAATCTTGAAAGCTTCCGCATAGTCAAGGATTTCCCGTACGACCTCAACCGGCACGGCGAAAATCTCCTCGCCGAGGCTGAAGGTCACGAATTGCGCTTCCAGGGATGTCGTGGCCATGATCATGCGCTTTCCTTGAATTCGGCGTCCCCATCGTCGGGACCGCCCATGGAGAGATCGAGAGCGAAGCCTTTTACCCGCGCCTGCTGGCCGGCAACGCTGTTGGCAGCCGGCTTCCTGGTGCTGGGCTTGCGACCGGCGGCCTGTGCCGGACTGCGGACCGTGACCTTGGCGGCCGGCGTGCGGGACTGGCGATTGCTTGCTGTATCGACCTTGAAGAAGGCAATCGAAGCCTGCAGCTCTTCCGCTTGGGTCGCGAGCTCTTCCGAGGTCGCCGACATCTGCTCGGAAGCACCGGCATTCTGCTGCGTCACCTTGTCGAGCTGCTGGATCGCCTCGTTGATCTGCGAGGCGCCGACATCCTGTTCGCGGCATGCGGCGCTGATCTCGGAGACCAGTTCCGCCGTCTTGCGGATGTCGGGCACCAGCCGGCCGAGCATGTCGCCGGCTTCCTGAGCGGCCTTCACCGTATCGCCCGACATAGAGCTGATTTCGGCAGCAGCCGACTGGCTGCGTTCGGCAAGCTTGCGCACTTCCGAGGCGACGACCGCAAACCCCTTGCCGTGCTCTCCGGCGCGCGCCGCTTCGACGGCAGCATTGAGCGCCAACAGATCGGTCTGGCGGGCGATTTCCTGGACGATGCCGATCTTCTCGGCAATGGTCCGCATCGCCTGTACGGCGCGCGTCACCGCGTCACCACTGGCTTCCGCGTCCTTGGCCGACTGACGGGCAATCTTCTCGGTCTGGGCGGCGTTATCGGCATTCTGCTTGATGTTGGCGGCCATCTCTTCCATCGAGGCGGAAGCCTCTTCGGCCGAAGCCGCCTGTTCTGTGGCGCCCTGCGACACCTGCTCGGAGCTCGAGGACAGTTCCTGGCTGCCCGCCGAGACATTTTCTGCGGCAGCAGCCGCATCGGAGACGACGCCACGCAGGCGCTCAACCATCTGTTCGAGGGCAATGCCGAGCGTGTCCTTCTCCGAAAGCGGCTTCGGAGACACCGTCAGGTCGCCGTTCGCGATCTGGTTGGCGATCTCAGCAGTGCTGCGAAGATTGTCCGTCATGACGTTGATCGTGTTGACCAGATCCTTGATCTCGTCGTTGCTCTTGATCTCGATCTTCTGGTTCAGGTCACCGATGGCGACGGCGCTGGCAACGTTCATGATCTTGCGCAGGCCGCTGTTGACACCGAGCGCGATCCACAGCGCAGCAGCGAACGCGATGACGGAAGCCCCGATAGCGATGCTGATCAGCATGTTTTTCGTCGAACTATAAAGAATGTCTGTATCGTTATCGGCTTGCGTCATCGACTTCTGCTGAAGCGTGACGAGCGTCTCGAAAACATCTTCGAGTTCCATGACGAGAGCGCGAACCTCTCCGGACGAAAGCGCCGCTGCCGCTGCCCTGTCGCCACTTTCCTGGATAGAGGCGACTTTGTTGGAGCCCTCACTGAAGCGTTTGGCCAACTCGACCAGCCTGTCCCAGGTGGGCTTGCCCTCGGCAGTTGCGAGCTGTTGGCCGCCCGTGGCGAAAACTACCATTTCATCCAGGCTCTTCGCCGAATTCTGGTAGTCCTTCCTGGCTACTTCCGGATCCATTTCCAGAAGGGCATTCTTCTGCCAGCGAACAGCATTAAGCTCCGCAGTCTTTGCCTCTAGAGCCAGTTCCAGCCTCTTTGCCGGACCCGAAATAAGGTTGCCGACAGCATCGTTCAGGGAACTGAGGCTGATGATTCCATAGACCGCGCTGCCCACCAGCAACAATATGACAAAGCCAAATGCGGCTGCGAGCTTAAGTTTAATCGTAATACGCATCTCAATATACCTCTCCGAGAGCGAAGCAATAAATGTGGACCAGGGGGCGCGGCATCATGCAGCAAAGACATTCCGGTAGGCGAAGCGTGCGTCGCGGGCCATCCTGATTGGCCCACGACAATTGCGAACGGGGAGCGGTCATGCGCTTTCCCCAGGGGAGCGCTATGCGCTCTCCCTAAACTCGTCATCGGCCGTATCGGGACCGCCCATCGACATGTCGAGGGCAAACCCCTTCACGCGGGCCTGCTGACCAGCGATCGTATTGGCCGGCGCCTTACTGACCGGTTTGCGCGGTGCGGCCGAGGCCCGGCTGCGGGCGGTGAGTTTTACAGCCGGCGCGCGCTCGCGGCGCCCACCCGCCATATCGACCTTGAAGAAGGCGATCGACGTCTGCAGCTCTTCGGCCTGGGAGGCGAGTTCCTCGGAGGTCGCCGACATCTGCTCGGAGGCGCCGGCATTCTGCTGCGTCACCTTGTCGAGCTGCTGGATCGCCTCGTTGATCTGGGCAGCACCGATATCCTGTTCGCGGCAGGCGGCACTGATCTCGGAGACCAGTTCCGCCGTTTTGCGAATGTCGGGCACCAGCCGGCCGAGCATGTCGCCTGCATCCTGGGCGGCCTTGACCGTATCGCCCGACATAGAGCTGATTTCGGCAGCAGCCGACTGGCTGCGTTCGGCAAGTTTGCGCACTTCAGATGCGACGACCGCAAACCCCTTGCCGTGTTCACCCGCACGAGCAGCTTCGACGGCGGCGTTGAGCGCCAACAGATCGGTCTGGCGGGCGATTTCCTGGACGATGCCGATCTTCTGGGCGATCGTGCGCATGGCGTCGACAGCGCGGGAAACCGCCTCGCCGCTGGCTTCCGCATCCTTGGCCGACTGGCGGGCGATCTTTTCGGTCTGGGCAGCGTTGTCGGCGTTCTGCTTGATGTTGGCGGCCATCTCTTCCATCGAGGCGGAAGCCTCTTCGGCCGAAGCCGCCTGTTCGGTGGCGCCCTGCGACACCTGCTCCGAGCTTGCCGAAAGTTCCTGGCTGCCGGAGGAGACGTTCTCGGCGGCAGAGATCGCATCGGCCACGACGCCGCGCAGGCGCTCGACCATCTGTTCGAGCGCGAGGCCCAGCGCATCCTTGTCGGAGAGCGGCTTTGGAGACACCGTCAGGTCGCCGTTTGCGATCTGATCGGCGATGCCGGCGGTGGTCCGCAGGTTGGAGATCATGCTCTGCATCGCGATGCCGAGCGTATCCTTATCCGAGAGCGGCTTGGCATCTGTGCTGAGGTCGCCCATGGCAATCTGATCGGCAAGAGCTGCCGTGGTGCGCAGATTGGCAGTCATGCTGTTGACCGTGTTGATGAGGTCCTTGATCTCGTCATTGGTCTTGACATCGACCGTCTGGTTAAGGTCACCGATTGCGACGGCATTTGCGACGGTCGTGATTTTCCTCAGGCCGTTGTTGATTCCGAGCATGATCCACAATGCTGCACCGAGCGCCACAAGCACGGCGATGCCGGAAGCAGTGCTGAGGATCAGCTTGGTCGAGTTATAAAGATCGGTGTTCGCCTGATCGGTCGTCTTCATGCCCTTGCGCTGGATCTCGATGAGTGCGGCAATCGCGTCACCCATGTCGTTGGTCATCGTGCGCAGGTCGCCGAGCGACAGCGCCAGCGCGCCGGCTTGATCGCCCCTGGCGTCAAGCTGCTGCAGCTCGGCGGATCTGTCGCGGAATTTCGCGCCGATCGTCTGCAGCTTTTCCCAATAGGGTTTTCCTTCCGGCGAAGCGATGGCGTGGCCGGCATCGACGGCCTCAAACATGGCCTGCAAGTTCTGGTCGGCCTCCTTGTAGAAACCGGCAGCGCTGTCGGGATCCGTGGAAAGCAGTGCGTTCTTCTGAGCGCGTATGGCGTTGACTTCGGCGACATTGGCGGTCAGTGCCAGTTCCAGGCGGCGCATCGGCCCGTCGATCATCTTGCCGCTGGCGTCATTCAAGGTGCCGAGGCTCATGCTTCCGTAGATGGCGATGCCAATCAACAGCAATGTCATGATGCCGAAGGCAAGCCCCAGCTTGAGCTTGATGGTGAAACGCATGTGGTACCCCCTCTATGCGGTCAAAACGAATGGATAGAAACGCGTCCCATCGGCGGGACGTCGAACTTGAAAGTGATGTGTCTGAAAAGGGGGAAAGCGACTACATTCACTTCCCGGCAGCCGGACATCTATCGATCGCAGCGCCAACGCCTACATGCGTTGGGGGACATTCCCGTCTCGGGCCGCCGGAGCAGCCCGAGGGATCAGTTTGAGGCGAAGGCGCATAAGCGCTTCCCCCGGGGAGCGCTTATGCGCTCTCCCTGAAATCGTCATCGCTGGCATCCGGACCACCCATCGACATATCGAGAGCAAAGCCTTTGAGACGCTGCTGCTGAGCCGAAATCGTCTGGGCGCGGCCTTGGCTATGGGCCTGCGGGGCAGCCTTGCGGACAGCGGCCGGGGCCTTCACCTTGGCGGAAGCTTTTGGCTGCGCTTTGTTGGCGCCGGACCGCGCGCTGCCTGCCGTATCGACCTTGAAGAAGGCGATCGACGTCTGCAGCTCTTCGGCCTGGGAGGCGAGTTCCTCGGAGGTCGCCGACATCTGCTCGGAGGCGCCGGCGTTCTGCTGCGTCACCTTGTCGAGCTGCTGGATCGCTTCATTGATCTGCGAGGCGCCGATATCCTGTTCGCGGCAGGCGGCGCTGATCTCGGAGACCAGTTCGGCAGTCTTGCGGATGTCGGGCACCAGCCGGCCGAGCATGTCGCCGGCATCGGCGGCAGCCTTGACCGTGTCGCTCGACATCGAGCTGATTTCGGCAGCAGCCGATTGGCTGCGTTCGGCAAGTTTGCGCACCTCCGAAGCGACGACCGCAAAACCCTTGCCGTGCTCGCCGGCGCGTGCCGCTTCGACGGCGGCGTTGAGGGCGAGTAGATCGGTCTGGCGGGCGATTTCCTGGACGATGCCGATCTTCTGGGCGATCGTGCGCATAGCGTCGACGGCGCGCGTCACCGCTTCACCGCTGGCTTCCGCATCCTTGGCCGACTGGCGGGCGATTTTTTCGGTCTGCGCCGCATTGTCGGCGTTCTGCTTGATGTTGGCGGCCATCTCTTCCATCGAGGCGGAAGCCTCTTCGGCCGACGCCGCCTGTTCGGTAGCACCCTGCGAGACCTGTTCCGAGCTTGCCGAAAGCTGCTGGCTGCCGGAAGAGACGTTTTCGGCGGCCGACAGTGCGTCGGCGACGACGCCGCGCAGGCGTTCGATCATCGTGTTGACGTTGCCTAGAAGTTCGCCGATTTCGTCATGGCTGGTGATATCGGCCATCTTTGTCAGATCGCCTTCCGACACTTCGCGAACCACGGTGTTGGCACGGCTGAGGCCCTTGCTGATCGTGCTGGCGATCCAGAAGGCGGTAAAGGCAGCAATCAGCAGGGCGACCGCGGCGACCGCAACCATCATTGTGCGCGTCGTCGTGTATTGCGCTTCGGCGCCGTCGTCAGCAGCCTTCATGCGCTGCTTTTCAAGTGCCAGGATCTCGCTGAGCGTCGAGTCGATGTCGTTGGCAGCGGCGCGCGCCGTCGTGACGGAGATGGCATTTGCGCCTTCGGCATTGCCGGCCTTCACATATTCGCGGATCTGATCGTCGGCTCCATTGAAGGTCTTGGAAAGTTCGGCGATGCGGGCCCAACGCGCCTTGCCTTCTTCCGTTGCCAGCGCCAACACCTGGCTGAAGGCGTCGGCGAATTCCTTGCGAGCCTGATTGCCCTTGGCGATTGCCCCGGCCGTCTCGTCTGCGCTGCGGGCGGTGAGCAGGTTCTTCTGCTGGCGGATCGCCTCGAGCTGAGCGATGTTGATCTGCTGCGCGAAATCCAGGCGGGCTGCCGGGCCGGCGAGAAGCTTATCGATCGTGTCGTTCAGCGATCCAAGGCTGAAGACACCGTAGGCGGCAGTGCCCACGAGCATTACAATGATGAAGGTGAACGCGGTCACCAGTTTCGTCTTGATTGTCAGTCGCATGGTCCCCAAACCCCTCGTTGAATTCATCCAGCGTCAATTAGCGGCTCCCGCCGCGTCGTGCCTCGATGAAAAAATCGCCTGCAGATTAGGGAGAATGATGAATTCTCCGCCCCTCTTCACCAGGCAGTTGATGTAGTCGGCGCGCCAGCGCATGCCGATGCTCGGCGGTGCCTCGCTCGCGGACTTTGCAAGCGTCGTCACCTCGTTCACCTTGTCGGTTCTGAGGCCGACGAGCGTCTGCTCGCCCTGCAGATCGATCTCGATGACGATGATGCGGCTGTCGATCGTCGCCTCTGCTGCTTCCATCCCGAAGGCGAGACGCAGATCGGCGAGCGGAATGACCTTGCCGCGAAAGTTGATGACGCTGGCGACGAAGGGCTGGCTGCCCGGCACCGCGGTCTCAGGAAGCAGGTCCAGGATCTCCTGGACGATGACCGCTTCAAGTGCGAAGGTTTCGCCATTGAGATCAAAGGTCAGGACCTCGACTTCCTCGGCATAGCTCCAGTGATTGTCGAATCGTTCGGCCGTTGCTGCTGTTGCGCTCATCCTGCTACACGCAATTGCGCCTCCTGTTGTTGACCCGCGGCAACCAGGTGCCCGACGTCGAGAATGAGAGCGACGCTGCCGTCGCCGAGAATGGTGGCGCCCGAGAAGGTCGCGACGTTATTGTGCAGCTTCGACATCGACTTGATGACCGTCTGGTGGTCGCCGATGATCTGGTCAACGACGAGGCCGACGCGCTCCGTGCCGGTCGAGATGACGACGACCTTCTGATGCACATCGGGCTTGGTGCCGGTGCGGAAGAGGTCGCGCAGGCGCAGGAACGGCACCAGGCTGTCGCGCAGCGAGATGAAGCTGCGGCCGCGCGAGCGGAGATCTTCCTCGAGCGACAGTTCGAGGCATTCCTCGACCGCCGAAAGTGGGATGACGTAGCGGCCGGAACCGACGCGCACCAGCAGGCCGTCGATGATGGCGAGCGTCAGCGGGATGCGCAGCGACACTTCCGAACCCTGTCCCGGCATGCTGACGATGTCGATTGCGCCGCGGAGGGCTTCGACCGTCTTCTTGACCACGTCCATGCCGACGCCGCGGCCGGACAGATTGGTGATAGCTGCTGCCGTCGAGAAGCCGGGGGCGAAGATCAGCTGCAGCAGCTCTGAGTCGGAAAGCGGCTGGCCGGGCTGGATAAGGCCGGAGGATTCGGCCTTGGCGCGAACCCGTTCACGATTGATGCCGCGGCCGTCGTCCTTGATCGAGATGATCACCTCGCCGCCGGCCTGGCGGGCCGAAAGCGTCACCGTCCCGGCTTCGGTCTTGCCGGAGGCAAGCCGTTCGGCGGGCGTTTCGAGGCCATGATCAATCGAGTTGCGCACCAGATGCACCAGCGGATCGGCCAGACGCTCGATGACCGTCTTGTCGACTTCGGTGCTCTCGCCCTCCGTCACCAGCTCGATCACCTTGCCGGTCTCGCGGGCGAGATCGTGGACGAGGCGGCGGAAGCGGGAGAAGAGGGTGGCGACCGGCACCATGCGCAGCACCATCATCGTGTCGCGCAATTCGCCGGACAGGCGTTCGATTTCTTCCGAAACGGAACGCAGCGCGATATCGGTGCTGGCGCTGGCGAGCTGGCTGAGGCGCGACTGCGCGATGACGAGCTCGCCGACGCGGTCCATCAGCTCATCGAGACGTTCGGCCGGAACGCGGACATTCTCGGCCGCCTTTGCCTGGCTGACGACGGCGGGCGCCTCGCGCTTGGCGGGAACCGCCTCGACTGGACGGAATTCCGGGACGGCGGTCGATGTTGCGGCGACGGGGACAGGGGCAGCCCTTTCCTCGACCGGAGCGGCGGTTGCCGCTGCCGTATCACTGATCTCCTCGACGCTGAGTTCCATGTCATCGAGCACAAAGATGAAAACGTCGTCGATCGCTGAACGATCCTGCTCGCTGGTCAGCGTCACGTCCCAGGAAATATGGAGCTCCGTCGGAACCAGATCGTCGAGGGCCGGAATGGCCGAGGTGTTGGCGCGCACGCTGCATTCGCCGAGATCGCGCAGCTCGTCCAGCAGGCCGAGCGGGTTGGTGCCGTTGGCCATCGAATTGGCGGGCAGGCTGAAGCGGATGCGCCAGCTGTTCTTCATCTTCGCCGGTGCGTCGAGCACGGCCGCGGGCGGGGGAACAGCGGCGGGCGCTGCTGCAGCCGCCGCTTGCTTGCCACCGACGGCAGCCTGCAGCTGCGCCAGAAGCTTATTCCCGGTATCGCCGTGATCGGCATCCGGCTGGTCGACGAGGGCACGCATATGGTCCTGGGCGGCGAGAACGGCGGCGACGAGTTCACTGGTCGCCGCGACCTCGCCCTTGCGGACGCGGTCGAAGGCTGTTTCGCAATGATGGGTGAAGGCGGCGAGCGCCTCGAAACCGAACATCGCGCCGGAGCCCTTGAGCGTGTGGAGCCCGCGGAACACGGCGTCGACCAGATCCTTGTTGTCGAGCTGGTGGGTCAGGTCGAGAAGACCGGCCTCGATCGCTTCGAGGCATTCGGCAGCTTCCGTGCGGAATACGGCGACCGGATCGAGTGTACTCATCGTCCGAGAACCTTCTTCACGATCTTCACCAGACTTTCCGGGTCGAACGGCTTGGTCAGCCAGCCCGTCGCGCCGGCGGCCTTGGCGCGCGCCTTGAGATCGGCGTCCGATTCCGTCGTCAGGAAGATGATCGGAACGCCGGCCTGCGCCGGCAGCTTGCGCAGTTCCTCGATCATCGTCAGCCCGTCCATGACAGGCATGTTGAGATCGGTCACGATCAGATCGAAGCTGCTGCCCTTGGCGGTCGCGAGGCCCTCTGCCCCATTGACCGCCTCGGTGACGCTATAGCCGGCATTGGTCAGCGTGACCTTGGTGGTCAAACGAATGCTGGCGGAATCGTCGACGGTCAGGATATTTGCACTCATAACGTCACCTCTTTATGCAACCAGAAATTTGCGTCTTCTTGATCGAAGGATTCGATGAAACCTGCGCGCTCAAGTACCTTCAAGACCGATCCATTGGCCGGCGAAGAAAGCTTGAACGTCTTTCCCTTGGATTTTGCTTGGTGGCGCGAGGATTCGATAAGTTGAACGAAACTCAGATCCGCTTCCGCACCTTCTGGAATGCTGACGATGATTGTATCGCGACTATGAAATGCATCATTAAACTTGGAATATAGTTCGCTCACGTTACGAATGCTGAGCACGTCCGGCAAATTTATAGATTCGTAATATTGTTTCTGAGTATCCAATGCAGCCTCCTGGGCCAGAAAATACTTGACGACCCTAAAAGGACTCTCACGGCAGCGTTAATGCAGGGTAAACAGCGGTTGTAGGAAACTGCCGTCTAGCGCGTTCCGCGACTCCCAATTCTCATCCGGGATAAGTTGTATTTTTTTCTCAAAATTTAGAAATAAATAAAATAAAAACAATATGTTGAATCATCAAGTCGAGCGTTAGGCTTTCAGCGACACGCCATCGACATCTTTCGTTAATCACAACGCTGGCGAGTCCGGCGCGTTTACCGGACGTTTCCATCCTGCCCGTAAAAATAGAGTTGAATTGCCTGGATTTTAAGAAAAGGTATAAAAGTGGCACACGCTCTGGTATCACCGAACGCTGCAGCCTCCACATCAGGACGGGACATCAGCCAGACCCTGGAATCCGCCCGCGGCCAAGTCGAGGAACGGTTCCTCGAAGGCGGCACCGTGCTGTTGTCGGTGATGGATGTCCTCAACCGTCTGTTGAACTCGCTCGAGAGTGTCACCACGACGCTCGACAACAAGGATGCGAGCGACACCAGCGCCGATCTTCGCGCCACGGTCGAGAGCTTGACGGCGCTGCCGGTCACCGAGGAAAACCGCCAGCAGGCGCTCGTCTCGCTGGCGCATACCGGCAGGGAGCTGCGCAAGCACGTCTCCGACATGCAGGAGACGATGCGTTATCTCAGAACCTTCGCCGTGACTGTGAAGATCACCGGTGCCGGCCTTGCCGAATTCGCCGGCTTCGCCCAGGAGATCCTGGAGCGCATCTATTCCGGCACCGATGAGGTCAACCGTTTCGCCACGCATCTCGACAGTCTCGATAAGGAGGTCAAGCTCGCCACCTCCTTTGGCGCCAGCGTTTCCAAGGGTTATGCCGATACCGTTCCGGCCGTCGCCGGAGCCCTGCGCGATGATGCCGCCAAGATCGCCGAACATCGCAAGGATCTCGGCGTCATCGCCCGCGAGGTCGGCGCGATTGCGCGCGCCGTCCAGAGCAAGGTCGCCTCGACGCTGTCTGCCCTGCAGATCGGCGATATCACCCGCCAGCGTATCGAGCATGTGCAGGCCACCTTTTCGCTGCTTGAGGATTTCTTTGCCGGCGAGGATGGCGCCAGCCTCGACGCCGGCGCGCGCCAGCGCCTCCAGAACGTCATTCACCACCTGACCGCAGCGCAGATGAGCGACATGTGCGCAAATTTCCAGCGGGATTCTGAGAACGTCGTCAAGACGATCGCGAGTTTCGACCACGACATGCGAGAGATCCTCAAGCTGCGCGATCAGATGAGCGGTCAGAGCGGCGAGGCCGGCGGCAACTTCATGCGCGCGCTGGAATCCAGCGTTTCGGCCGCCCACGAAATCGTCAAGCAGGTCGACACGGCAAGCCGCCAGGCCGATCAGGTGAGCCAGTCGACGATCGGCACGGCCGCCAAGCTCTCCGAAGCGATCGGCAACATCCGCGCCGTCAAGACCGACATTCACTATATGGCTTTGA
Organism: Rhizobium leguminosarum bv. viciae USDA 2370; assembly: GCF_002008365.1. Taxonomy (GTDB): domain Bacteria; phylum Pseudomonadota; class Alphaproteobacteria; order Rhizobiales; family Rhizobiaceae; genus Rhizobium; species Rhizobium leguminosarum. Next base: position 254,249 of record NZ_MRDL01000025.1, on the reverse strand, counting down.
ATACCAACCTGCGCTGCAGCCGCCTCGGCGAGGAAGGCAAGTCGATCAACGTCGTCACCGCCGAACTGCGCATCTTCGCCGGCAAGCTCGATGATTCCGCCGACGCCATCGTCAACGGCCTGCCGGCGCTCGAAGCCGCAGCCGGGCGCGTCGCCCCCGCCACGGATGCCGGAGCCGGCAGCCTGGGAGAAAGCCTGACGTCGGCCGTCGGCAACATCCGCTCTGCAGCCAACGTGATGGAAAACGAATTGAAGGTGCTCGCCGAGAACGGTCGCGAGGTCGCCACCAAGATCAGCCTGCTGATCGGCAAACTCGATTTCCAGCATGATCTCGGTGAAGTCCTTGCCGGCTGCGCCGATCTGCTCGAAGGCGTCGCCGGCACTGAGGTCGCCGATATCTCCGATCTCGCAGAAACGATCGCGCCGCTCGACCGCAAGATCTTCAAGCACTACACGATGGTCCAGGAGCGCAACATTCATCGCGACATCATCCCGGCAAGCGAGGACACCACCCCCGCCCCGGCCGAGACCGCCAAAGCCGAAAACGATGAAGACCTCTTCGCCGATGCGCTTTTCTAAGTTGGGATACGGTCGCTATCGCCGCCGGAACTTGTTGGCGGCCTCGATCGCCGCCTTCTGCTGATCGTCCTCAATGCCGAGATAGAAATCCTCGAGCGACGGATCGGCAAGCCCGGCCCGGCGCGACAGCACGTACCACTTCGCCGCCTCGACCGGATTGGGCGGCGTGCCGATCGCATTGATATAGAGATGGGCGAGCTTGTTCTGCGCGACGACGTTGCCGCCATTGGCGGCAAGTTTCAGCCATTCGAAACCCTTGACGTAATCCTTCGGCCCACCGACGCCGTTGACCAGCCAGATGCCGAGATCGAGCTGGGCCGTGTCGAAACCGGCGCGCGCTGCACGTGCCATCCACTCGCGGGCAAGCTTTTTCTTTTCCTCCGGCAGGTCCTTCAGCGTCGCATAGATCTGCGCTACGGCATATTGCGAATCGGCAATGCCCTGCTCGGCTGATTTCTCGTAGAACGGCAGGGCGAGCTTCAGTCCCTTCTCGCCGGGATTGTCGGCGACGAGAAGCTGCGCCCAGTTGAATTCCGCCGAAGGATTGCCGCCCTCGGCCGCCTTGTGCATGTACTCGTCGGCCTTGACCTTGTCACGCGGCACGCCCTCGCCTTCCATCAGGATCAGCGCATATTTGAACATGGCCGCCGCATCGCCGCCTTCGGCCGCCTTGCCGTACCAGAAGGCAGCATTCTTCACGTCCTTCTTGACGCCGAGACCCTGCGAGAGGATTTCGCCGATCAGCGTCTGCGCCGCCGGATCGCCCAGCTGGGCGCGCGGCAGCGCCTTGTCCATTGCCGTCAGGTAATAACCGCGTTGGAAGGCGCCGTAAGCTTCATCGATCGGCCCCTTGTAATCCTTCTCCGGCGGCAGATCCGGCAACTTCGCACCCATGCGGTCGAACACGCCGACGCCATCGGAGGGCCCGACGTCCGAGGCGGAGGGCCGGTCCGTGCGGAAGGTCGAAGCCGGCGCTGTACCCGGCTGGCTGATGACGCTGTCCGGCGCCTGCGCCAGGGCGACATTCGGCCCGGCCGCAACGAGGGCGGTCACGCTGGCAAGGATATATTTCAAAGGGCGGGCGGGCAGGATCGGCATGAGCGCGATTTCAATCCTCAAACCGTGGCGCTTTTTCGTCAAGCAACGCGTTGATTTCGGCAACGACCGACGGCGCCCGGCCGGGCTCACCAAAGACCGCCAGCCGCAGCGCCACGAACTCCGCACCAGTCTCGGCGACGGCGAGCGCCGAGGCCGGATCAGTGCCGCCCATGACGATGCAGGGAATCTCGATCATCGAGGCCCACCATTCGCCGAGCGCAAGGTTCTTCGGATGCGCCTCCGGCTTGATGTCGCCATCGAGCTTGCCGAAGAAGATATAGTCCGGCCTGACTTCGCCGATCTCCAGCGCATGGTGCCGGTCGGCCGCGTTGCCACCGCCGACGATCAGCTTCGGCGCATGTTTGTCGATCGCTTCCGAAAGCGCCTCGGCATTGCTGGAAAGGTGCAGGCCATCGGCCTTTGCCCGGCCTGCGACACGGCTGTCACCTGCAATCAGCGCGGCTGCTCCAGCATTCTGGATCAATGGCACCAGCTTTTCGGCATGTTTCTGGAAGGTGCCGTCGTCGAGCCCGTATTGCGGCACGATCACCGAGGCGACATCGCCGCCCTTCAGCGCATCGGCGACGATCTTTGCCTGTTCATCGGCATCGGCGATATCAGGCACGATGAGCACAAGGCGGCAGCGATTTTCCGGTTCGGTCATGAGGTCTTTCCGTTTCCGGCGAATTCCCCTTCGAAATGAGGGATCCGCACTCGTTTTGTGTGAGTAGTTCCGTTAGACGAGGCTTGCAAGAGGAGGACGTCGAAAGCATGCCGCAGGATTTGTCATTCTATTACGCCGCCGTGCCCGCCGTTCTGCTGGTGGGGCTCGCAAAGGGCGGCATGGGCGACGCTTTGTCGCTGATCGGCTTGCCCTTCCTCGCCCTCGTCGTCTCACCGGTCGAGGCGGCGGCCATCCTGCTGCCGATCCTGGTCTTCATGGACATGATCTCGCTCGTCATCTGGCGCAAACATGGCGACTGGGCGACGCTGAAGATCATGCTGCCGGGCGCCGTCTTCGGTATCGCGCTGGGCTGGGCGACCTCGGCCCTGGTTCCGGGCAACATGCTGCGCATCGTCATCGGCGCGGTGACCATCCTCTTCTGCCTGCGCTATTTCTGGAACAATTTCGGCCCCGGCGCCGGCAAGGTGATCCCGCCGCGCGGCCAGCGGCCGGTGGCTGCCAGCCTCTGGGGGACATTTTCCGGTTACGGCAGCTTCGTCGCCCATGCCGGCGGTGCGCCCTTCCAAATCTATGCCCTGCCGCTCAAATTGCAGCCGCGCGAATATACCGGCACCAGCGTGCGCTTCTTCGCGATCCTCAACGCCATCAAGCTGATCCCCTATTTTGCACTCGGCCAGCTCGATACCCAGAACCTTGCGACCTCCGCGACGCTTCTGCCCTTTGCCCCGCTCGCCACCATTGCCGGCGCGTGGTGCGTGCGCCGCATGAGGCCACAGATCTTCTATCCCTTCATGTATGCAATGGCGCTGATCGCCGCCTTCCTGATCGTGCGCGAGGGCCTTGGCTGGTAGAAACAACTAAAGCATGTCGCGCAAAACTGTGCAGCGGTTTTGCGATAACGACTGGCGTAAAAACAAAGACCGAAAGCGCAAGGCGCGACTCTGAAAGATCGCGACGCGCTTTGGAAACCACGGCACGCTGCAATGCACAATTTCCTTGCTGGCGCGGCCGGTTTGACGTAGCGTTCCTGCCATGTCGAACACGGACCCTTTCTCTGCGATTGCCGATCCGAACCGGCGGTTTCTGCTGGAGGAATTGCGTCGCGCGCCACGGACGGTCAATGAGCTCGCCGAGGGCCTGCCGATCAGCCGCCCTGCTGTTTCGCAGCATCTGAAGGCGCTACTCGACAGCAATCTCGTCTCCGTGACCTCGGAAGGCACCAAACGTATCTATACGGTCAACAACCGCGGCTTCGACAAGCTCAATTTGTGGCTGGATCAGTTTTGGGCCTGAGGCAGGTCCCCATAAGATCTGGGGATACGATGCGAATCATAAGAACGCGATGTGAGACGTGGCGGACCCAAAAGCGCCAGCCACGATGCCGGATGCATCGGACTGGCGCAAATCTGGTGTCAAATCACCGGTTCTTGCTAATTTTTGGCGGAATGGATGGATTTACCTTGTTGCGCAAGATGATCGCCCGGCGACCCTTGGGAAGATTAGTGGACGGATGACTTAAGACGCTGAATCTCGTCCTTGATGCGCAGCTTGCGGCGCTTGCATTCGGCAAGTTCCGTATCGGAAATAGAGGGAGATGTTCTGAGCGCGTGCAACTCCTCCTCGAGAGCAACATGCTTTTTCTGGAGTGACTCAAGATGAGCTTGAACAGTCATATGACCCTTCCTTCCTCTTTACCCTCCCCGGCCATCATCGTCGGGGATCAAGGTGTCAACGGCCGGACTGTGACATATTTTTGAAGGCTTGTCGAAGGCCAAAAGATGGAGACTGGATGGCAATTTCATGATCAAGACTAACTAGCCGTTACCTGTATTTGGTGATAGGAGCTTGCGGAAATCATCGGCAGATCGGACAAGGTCCAGGGACGGTAACGGGGAATGCATATGGCCGATCAGGAACAGGCGGAAATCAGGCTCACGGTGGCGCGTCTGCGTCAGGAGCACGAGGATTTCGATGCCGCGATCAACGCCATGATCCAGACCGGATGCGATGCTCTGCGGATCCAGCGTATGAAAAAGAAAAAGCTCGTCATCAAGGACAGGCTCTCCAAGCTGGAAGATCAGATCATCCCTGACATCATCGCCTGAGAGGGAATAGCAGCAACGATGACAGACAGACCACCCGTCGCCATCATCATGGGCAGCCAGTCCGACTGGGAGACCATGAAAAACGCCGCCGACACGCTGGAGGCGCTTGAGATCCCTTATGATGCGCGCATCATTTCGGCGCACCGCACAGTGGACCGATTGGTCAATTTCGCCAAGGGCGCACGTGCGGAGGGCTTCAAGGTCATCATCGCCGGCGCCGGCGGCGCTGCCCACCTGCCGGGCATGACCGCCGCGATGACACCGCTGCCGGTTTTCGGCGTGCCGGTCCAGTCGAAAGCCCTGTCCGGCCAGGACAGCCTCCTTTCCATCGTGCAGATGCCGGCAGGTATTCCTGTGGGCACGCTTGCCATCGGCAAGGCCGGCGCGGTCAACGCCGCCCTTCTCGCCGCCGCCGTGCTTGCCCTTTCCGACGAAGAAATCGCCGACCGGCTCGACGAATGGCGCGAGCGCCAGAGTGCTGCCGTCGCCGAATACCCGATGGACGACCTATGACGGCAAGAACGATCGGCATTATCGGCGGCGGCCAGCTCGGCCGCATGCTGGCGATTGCCGCCGCCCGGTTGAATTTTCGCACGGTCATCCTCGAGCCGCAGCCGGACTGCCCGGCCGCCCAGCTCGCCAACCGGCAGATTACCGCCGCCTACGACGATCCCGCCGCGCTGGCCGAACTCGCCGATATCTGCGATGTCGTCACCTACGAATTCGAAAACGTGCCCGTCGCGGCCGCCGAAAGGCTCTCGGCGACCGTGTCGGTTTATCCGCCGCCGAAGGCGCTGGAAGCCGCCCAGGACCGCCTCGTCGAAAAGCGCTTTCTCAATGACTGCGGCATATCAACCGCCCGCTTCCACGCGATCGACAGCCAGGCCGATCTCGAGACGGCACTGAAGGATTTCGGCGGCCAGGGCGTGCTGAAGACCCGGCGTCTCGGTTATGACGGCAAGGGCCAGAAGGTTTTCCGCTCGGCCGCCGACAACCCGGATGGCGCCTATGCCGCACTCGGCGGCGTGCCGCTCATCCTCGAAAGTTTCGTCGCTTTCGAGCGCGAGGTCTCGATCATCGCTGCGCGGGCCACCGACGGGACGGTCGTCTGCTTCGATCCCGCCGAGAACGTGCACCGCAACGGCATCCTCCATACCTCGACGGTTCCCGCCGCGATCTCTGCAGCGACGGCGGACTCGGCGCGCCAATCTGCCGAAAAGATCCTTGCCGCGTTGAACTACGTCGGCGTCATCGGCATCGAATTCTTCGTGCTGGCCGATGGCGGCCTGATCGCCAACGAGATGGCGCCGCGTGTGCACAACTCCGGTCACTGGACGGAAGCCGCCTGCGTCGTCAGCCAGTTCGAGCAGCATATCCGGGCCGTCGCCGGCCTGCCGCTCGGCAGTGCCGAACGGCATTCCGACTGCATCCTGCAGAACCTGATCGGCGACGATATCCTTGCCGTTCCCGACTGGTTGCGGCGCCCCGACACGCTGGTTCATCTCTATGGCAAGACCGAGTGGCGCCCCGGCCGCAAGATGGGTCACGTCACCACCTTGACGCCGAAATCGCTGGTTTTGGCCTGAGAAAACACCCTTGTGCCTTGGGAAAAACACCTTCATGTGGTTGACACGGAAAAGGTGACGAGGTATCTGCTCCCCCACCTAAACAGCGCGCCCGATGGCGCGCTTTTGATTGTTAAAGATACGGGCGAATGTGAATTCCCCCATAGAGATCGCGGATCAGAAAAATGAAGATCAAGAATTCGCTCAAGTCGCTCAAGGCTCGTCACCGTGACAACCGTCTGGTTCGCCGCAAGGGCCGCATCTACATCATCAACAAGCTGAACCCGCGCTTCAAGGCTCGTCAGGGCTGATTTCGCGCGTCCGGATCGCCTTGCCGCGCAGGTTACGCCGGCAGATATATCCGGTGGGTCGCTGCGGCGATCACGTCAAATTTGTTTGATCTTCGGCGTTGGCGGGCTAATATGTCCGCCATGCGCTTTTTTGCTTTGACGTCAGCGGCACTGCCGCTCGCCCTCATCCTGCTCACCTCCCCCTTTCCGGCCGCCGCCGCGGAGCAGTCGGCTGCCGCGACGAAAAAGGATGTCATCGTCGAGCAGACGGATGTCAACGGTTCGCCCAAGCAGCACCTCGACCAGCTCTTCAGCCAGTTGAAGCGTGAACGCGACCCCGACAAGGCCAGCGGCATCGCCAATGAAATCCGCATGGAATGGAACGATTCCGGCAGTGCCACCGTCAATCTGCTGATGCAGTGGGCCGACAAGGCGATCGAGGAAAAGCGCAATCCCGCTGCCCTCGATTTCCTCGATGAGGCGATCGCGCTGAAACCCGATTATGCCGAAAGCTGGAACCGCCGCGCCACGCTGAATTTCGTCATGGGCAATTACCGCAAGTCGATGTCCGACATCGAACGTGTGCTCGATCTCGAACCGCGCCATTTCGGCGCGCTCTCCGGCATGGCAGCGATCCTCAGCAATTCCGGCAACGACCAGCTGACCTTGAAGGCTTGGGAGCGTTTCCTCGATGTCTATCCCGCCGAACGCACTGCGCAGGAACAGGTCAACACGCTGGCGGAAAAACTCGCCGGCAATCGCACCTGATTCCCGGGCTGATATCTTGACGTCGGATCGTGCCGCGCAATTTAAAGCATGTCGCGCAGAAGTGTGCAGCGGTTTGCGATAGCGACATGCGTAAAACAAAGACCTGAGCGCGACGCGCTTTAGAATCCAGAGGGAACGATGTAGCGGTCTGTCCGCATGCAGGTCATCCCGCAATTATCGCTCGTTGAGATCATGCTTGCAGAAGTTTCCGCTCTTCTCGCCCCGCTCGCCGCCGCCATCGGTTACTCCACTTATAAGGCGCGGCAATTCGAACAGGCTTATCCGAATATCGGCGAACTGACGGATGTCGGCGGCTACCGCATGAATGCCGTCCACATCGAGCGTCCCGAAAATGCGGATCTGCCGGCACTGGTCTTCATTCACGGCGCCAGCGGCAATCTGCTCGATCAGGTCGTCGCCTTCCGCGCCGCACTCGAAGGCCGGGCAGAAATGCTGTTCGTCGATCGTCCCGGCCATGGTTATTCCGAGCGCGGCGGCCCCGAGAATGCCGTCCCCTCCGGCCAGGCCGATGCGATCGCCAGCCTGATGGAAAAGCGCGGCATCGAAAAGGCGATCATTGTCGGCCATTCCTTCGGCGGCGCGATCACCGCCGCCTTCGGCCTGCGCCATCCTGACAAGACATCAGGCCTGCTCTTCCTCGCGCCCGCCACCCATCCCTGGCCGGGCGGCATCGACTGGTACTATCACGTGGCGACCGTGCCGATCGTCGGCTGGCTCTTCAACCATGCGATCGTCGTGCCGCTCGGGCTGAGCCGGCTGGAGCGCGGCACGCGGAACGTTTTCCGCCCTAATCCGCGCCCGGCCGACTACATCGAAAAAACCGGTCCGTCGCTCGTATTGCGCCCCGGCGCCTTCCAAAACAACGCCGCCGATTTCAAAAGGCTGCTCGCCTATGTGAAGGAGCAGTCGCTGCTCTATTCGCAGATCACCGCGCCGACCGTCATCATAACCGGCGACAGCGACGAGATCGTCTGGGAACACTTGCACTCGCGCGGCCTTGCCCGCGATATATCAGGCTCCGAACTCATCACCGTCAGCGGCGTCGGCCACAAGCCGGATTATCTCGCGACCGATGTCGCCATCGCCGCCATGGAAAAAATCGCCGGAAAGCCGCTCGACCTGCAGGCGGTTGCCCGCAGGGCCGAGGAGAGACTTGCCGCCGCATCACGCAATCGGACGGTCGTAACCGTGCCGTCGTTGGGGCCAGGCGCCCTGCACGGCGCATGACCTCTCCGGCTTGGATTTCCGGCCCGCGAGATCGTCGGCGGTCCGCCTGAATGCTGCTTCAAGCGCTGAGACGCACACCGCCGTCGCAGGTGATGACATGGCCGCTCATGAAGCCATTTCCGATCAGGAAGGCGATCGCCTCTGCAATATCCTCCGGCCTGCCGACACGACCGACCGGCGTGCGGCCGGCGAAATCCGCAAAAACGCTGCCGCGCTGCTCCGGCGGCAGGAAACTCCACCACGGCGTATCGACGACCCCAGGTGAAACGCCGTTGACACGCAGCGGCTTCAACTCGGCGGCAAGCACCGGCACCATCGCCTCGATGCCGGCATTGACGGCCGCAAGTCCAGCCGTGCCAGGCATCGCTGCCTGCGCGCTGACTGCCGAAACGAAGGTGATGCTGCCGCCCGGCTGCAGCAGAGGCAGTGCTGCCTGGGCTGTCGCGGCATGCGGAATGAGCTTGGTCTGAAACCCGGCAAGCAGATCCGCCATGGCGAGCGTCGCGAAGGGTCCGGCGCCGTGACCGCTGCCCATCGCCAGCACGAGATGACCGAATGCGCCGATCCCGGCAAAAGCCTCCCCAAGGCCGGAAAGCTCCGCCGCATCGAGCACGAGGCTGCGCCGCTCGCCCTCGAGCGATGCCGTCGCCGCGGCAAGCTTTTCGCCGTCGCGGCCCGCAATGGTGACTGTGTAACCCTGTTTCAAAAGTAATTTCGCCGTGGCAAGGCCGATGCCGGAAGAACCGCCGATGACGACCACATGCTGCAAAGACATGACGCTGCTCCTTGAATTGATCGAGCCGCAGACGCTTCAACCACCTGCGACACCGGCATCATGCGCGGCCCGGAAACGGCAACCAGTTCCGGTTTTATCCTGGTATCAATACTGATATGATTCCCGCCATGGACCAGAGATCCGACACATTCGAAGCCCGCCGCCGTGAATTCGCAGCCTTCCTGCGCTCCCGTCGCGAACGGCTGACGCCCTCCGAGGTCGGTTTGCCGGAGGGGTTTCGCCGGCGCACGCCGGGTCTCCGGCGTGAGGAGCTCGCCATGCTCGCCGGCGTCGGCACCACCTGGTACACCTGGCTGGAACAGGGCCGCGAAATCAGGCCCTCCATGCAGGTGCTCAACGCCCTTGCCGATGCGCTGCGCCTCGACGAGGCCGAGCGCCGACATCTCTTCACCCTCAACAATCGCCAAGCGCCGCAGGCAGTCTCATCCGCACTCGAATGCGTCGACGAGCCGCTGCAGCGCATGCTCGCTAACCTGACCCACCAACCGGCTTATGTACTTGGCCGCCGGTGGGACGTGCTCGCGTGGAACCGTGCCGCCGAGGTGCTGTTCGGCGGTTACGACACGCTCGACCGCGACGAGCGCAATACCATGCATCGCCTCTTTGCCGACCCCGCGCATCGCAAGCTGCTCGTCGACTGGGAGGCGGTTGCCCGCGTCTCGCTGGCGATGTTTCGCGCCGACTGCGCGCGTTATGCCGGCGATCCGGATTTCGAACGGCTGATCGCGCTGCTGAAACAGGCAAGCGCTGAATTTCGTGATTGGTGGCAGCGCCACGAGGTCGTCAATCCGCTGTCCGGCATAAAGCGCATCAACCATCCCCTCAAGGGCCGCATGTCCTTCGAGCATACCGGCCTGACACTGACGAGCCGGCCGGAGATGAAGCTCATCGTCTATACGCCGCTCGATCACGATGACACCAACCGGAAACTCGCCGAACTCCTCACGCTTTAAGTTTTGTTTTCGCATATCGTCGTCGCAAAGCCGCTGCACACTTTTGCGCGACATGCTTTAAAGCCAACCCCTTGCATTGCCTCAGGCTGTCGCAGCCCCATATGTTTTTTCATCATTGTCCATAGGAGGGGAAATCATGGGCCGCCTGCATATCGGGACGATCTCCGTCATATCAGCATTGTCGCTGAGCCTTACCTCGGCTTTCGCCGCCTCGCCTGCGCCCGTAGAAGCCGAGCACGGCATGGTCGTCACCGCTCAGCATCTGGCGACCGATGTCGGTGTCGAGGTGCTGAAAAGCGGCGGCAATGCCGTCGATGCGGCAGTTGCCGTCGGCTATGCATTGGCAGTCGTCTATCCCGCGGCCGGCAATCTCGGCGGCGGCGGCTTCATGACCATCCGCCTGAAGGACGGCACGAAGACTTTCCTCGATTTTCGCGAACGCGCACCGCTTGCCGCAACGAAGACCATGTATCTCGATGCCAAGGGCGATATCGTGCCACGCGCCAGCCTCGACGGTTATCTCTCGGTCGGCGTGCCGGGCTCCGTCATGGGCTTCGAGACCGCGCGCGAGAAATACGGCACCAAATCGCGCCAGGATCTGATCGCGCCGGCACTTCGCTTCGCCAAAGAGGGTTTCACCCTGGAACAGGGCGACGCCGCAAGTTTCGCCGGCAACGCCAAGCGCCTCGCCAAGGATGAGGCGGCGGCAAAGATATTTCTGAAACCGGACGGCAAACCCTATGCATCCGGCGAAAAACTCCAGCAGCCGGACCTTGCTTCGGTCCTGGCAGGCATCTCCGAAAAAGGCTCCGACGCCTTCTACAAGGCCGCGCCCGCTGAGGCGATCGTCAAGGCGAGCCAGGCCAAAGGCGGCATCCTTGCCAAGGAGGATTTCGAGCAATATGCCGTGCGCGAATTGAAGCCGATCGAGTGCAATTACCGCGGCTACGACATCATCTCCTCGCCGCCACCTTCCTCCGGCGGCGTCATCATCTGCGAGATCCTCAACGTTCTGGAAGGCTATCCGCTCTCCTATCTTGGCTATAACTCGGCCGAAACCGTGCACCTCATGGTCGAGGCGATGCGCTATGCCTATGTCGACCGCAATGCAGCACTCGGCGATCCCGATTTTGTCGAGAACCCGGTCGCCAAGCTTCTCGACAAGAAATATGCCTTGGAGACTGCCGCCAAGATCGACCCCTACAGGTCTGGCACCTCGGCGAACCTCAAACCGCTCGGCGGCAAGGAAAGCACCGAGACGACGCATTATTCGATCATCGACGACGAGGGCAATGCGGTCGCCGTCACCTATACGCTGAACGGCTCCTTCGGCGCCGGCGTCGTGGCACCCGGCACCGGCGTCCTGCTCAACAACGAGATGGACGATTTCACCTCCAAGCCCGGCGTGCCAAACCTCTACGGACTGGTGCAGGGCGAAGCCAATGCCATCGCGCCGAAGAAGACGCCGCTCTCCTCGATGAGCCCGACCATCGTCACCCGGGACGGCAAGCCCTTCATGGTGATCGGCAGCCCCGGCGGCTCGCGCATCATCACCATCACGTTGGAAGCGATCCTCAATGTCGTCGATTTCGGCATGGATATCAGCCAGGCGGTCAACGCCCCGCGTCTCCACCACCAATGGCAGCCCGACAAGGTCTTTCTCGAACCCTATGCGCTTTCGCCCGATACCGAAAAGACGCTCGCCGCCATGGGCTACAGCTTCGATGGCGGCAATGACGCGCCGCAATGGGGCCAGGCCGCCGGCATCCTCGTCGGCGGCAAAAGCCTTGCCGCCATCGCAAAAGGCGGCGGCGCCCGCTACAACGGCGCCATGGATAGCCGCGCAGCGGAAGGGTCGGCAAGCGGTTACTGACGCTTCGGGGATCGCCTGATCGAACAGTCGGCGGAAGCGCAACGCGGCTCGAAAAGCAGCGGTGGCACCATTCATGTCACCGTGACAAAGTCGCCGTTCACAATTGGCTTGCCGCGCCCTATGCATGGGCGAACCCGCAAGCAGAAAGATTCCCGAATGGCCAGCATTGAAATGATTGTCGCAGCTCGCGCCCGTCTGCGCGGTCATGCAAGGCGCACGCCGCTTCTCTCCTCCCCTTTCCTCGATGAGATCGCCGGCCGGCGTCTGTTCGTGAAAGCGGAATGTCTGCAGCATTCCGGCTCATTCAAGTTTCGCGGCGGCTGGTCGGCCGTCTCCGGCCTTGATGCTGCGGTACGCTCGAAGGGCGTCATCGCCTTCTCCTCCGGCAACCACGCCCAGGGAGTTGCGCTTGCTGCCAAGCTGCACAATATCCCCTCCGTCATCATCATGCCGAGCGATGCGCCGAAGCTAAAGATCGCCAACACCCGTGCCTTCGGTGCTGAGGTGGTGCTCTACGACCGCGTCAACGAGGATCGCGACGAGATCGGCGCGAGGCTTTCTGCCGAGCGCGGCCTGACACTGATCAAGCCCTTCGACGAACCGCTTGTCATCGCCGGCCAGGGCACGACCGGCCTCGAAATTTCCGAGCAGGCTGGGGAGGAAGGGGTGACATCAGCCGAAGTCCTCGTTCCCTGCGGCGGCGGCGGATTGACCTCCGGCATCGCGCTCGCCCTTGAAGCCAGTTCCCCCGGCTTTCGTGTCCGCCCCTGCGAGCCCAAGGATTTCGACGACACCACCCGCTCGCTCGCCTCCGGCAAGATCGAACGCAACGCGACGGTTTCGGGCTCGATCTGCGATGCGATCGTTACGCCGCAGCCGGGCAACATCACCTTCCCGATCCTCAAGCGCCTCGCGGGCCCTGGCATCGTTGTCACCGACGAGGAGGCGCTGCGCGCCATGGCGCTCGCCTTCACGCGGTTGAAGATCGTCGTCGAGCCTGGCGGCGCCGTGGCGCTCGCCGCCGCCCTTTTCCATGGCGAGGCGCTGGAAAGCGACACGATCGTCGCCGTCACCTCGGGTGGCAATGTCGATGCCGATATCTTCGCCATGGCGCTCGAACGGTTCGGCTAGAGCGTGCAGGTGCAAGGTTGCAATCGGCCGCAAATGCCGTGAACGCTCTTGGGCCATCCGCAGCATATGCCGCGGATGGTTTTCGTTAGCAAACCATCATGCCAGCTTGTAACGCTTGGCCGGCATGCTGCGAGACAGGTTGGGCATCAATGCCTGGCGCGCCTGCTCGTAGGCCGAAAGCAAGCCTGCATCCTCAAGCGCCGGAATCGTTGCGAACTCACCCTGCTTAAGGCCGGCGAGCGATGCATCGACCATGGCTTCGGCCGACATTACGATCTCGCTCGGCAGATGCTCTATCGGCGTGCCGGCAATCCCCCAGAATTCCGTCGCCGTGGCACCCGGTAGCACGGCCTGTATACGGATGTTCCTCTCCGCCAGCTCATGCTTCAGCGACTGGCTGAAGGCGAGCACGAAGGCTTTCGTGGCGCCATAGACGCCGTTCAGGCGCTCTGGCACGATCGCGACGATGGAAGCAATGTTGATGATCGTGCCACCACCGCGGGCAACGAAACCGGGAACGGCGGCATAGGTCAGCCGCATCAGCGCCGTGACGTTGAGTTCCATCATCTTCTGCATCTTGTCGACATCGGCGGCGAGCAGCGGCGCCGTTCCGCCGACGCCGGCATTGTTGACCAGAAGCGTGATGCTCCGGTCTTGCTTCAGCACGCCCTCGACACGGGCGAGGTCGGCCGTGTTGCCGAGGTCAGCCACAACGGTCTCGACCGTCCTGCCCGTCTCCTCAGTCAGCCCGCTTGCCAAGGCCTTCAGCCGCTCGCCGTTACGGGCAACGATGATCAGGTCGTAACCCTGCTTTGCCAGCCTGTGCGCATAGACTGCGCCGATGCCCGAGGATGCGCCGGTTACAAGCGCAGTACCCTTGTATTCCTGTGTCATGATCCATCTCCTTCAATTGCGCCGGCGTCTGCCCTGCGCCTGAGGAGAGTCATACTCCGGATTGTCAGCGTCCTGAATGTCATATACACCACCTTTTAGGACATAGGAGCTTCGCCATGCAGACCATCGCTTTCCTGCTCTATCCCGGCTTCCAGATCATGGGCCTGGCGGCCGTGTCGGCCTTCGAATTCACCAATCTGCATTTCCGCGAGAAGGTCTACGACATCCGCTACCTCTCGGAAGCCGGGGGTTCGCTGCGCACCTCGCTCGGCATGACGATCGAGACCGAGCCCTTCGGCGATCCCGGATTCGATACGCTGATTGTCACCGGCGCACCCGGCATTGCGTTGCCAAGTCCCGGCGAAAGCGGCTTCATTCGCGCGGCTCTTGGCGCCTCTCGCCGCATCGCTTCGATTTGCACCGGCACCTTCTTCCTCGCCGAAGCAGGCATTCTCGACGGCCGGCGCGCGACGACGCATTGGTATCTCGCCCGCGAAATGAAGGCGCGTTACCCAAAGATCAAGGTGGAAGAGGATCGCATCTTCATCATCGACGGTTCGGTCTGGACATCGGCTGGCATGACGGCCGGGATCGATCTGGCACTCGCCGTGGTCGAGAAAGACCACGGCATTGAAGTCGCCCGCGCCGTGGCCCGAATGCTTGTCGTCTATCACCGCCGTTCCGGCGGCCAGTCGCAATTTTCCGCGCTGCTGGAGCTGGAACCGAAATCAGACCGCATCCAGAAGGCGCTCGACTTTGCCCGCGGCAATCTGAAATCGCAGCTTTCGGTCGAAGAACTGGCGGAAGCCGCCCATCTCAGCCCCCGCCAATTCAGCCGAGCTTTCCGCGCCGAAACCGGGCAGTCACCGGCCAAGGCCGTGGAAAATCTCAGGCTCGAAGCCGCCCGGCTGATGATGGAGCAGAGTCGCCATCCGATTGACGTCGTCGCCGACGAGACCGGCTTTGCCGACCGTGAGCGTATGCGCCGCGCTTTCCTGCGCGCCTTTGGCCAGCCGCCGCAGGCAATACGCCGCAACGCCCAGCAGGAACTGCAGATGTGAGCACCCAGCCTGCGACGGGCTGGGTGCTTTCTGTCCTCGCTACTGTTGCTGAAGCGCCCGGCGGATCGCGATCTCGATCGGCGAATAGGCGCCGTCCTCCCGTTCGAGCCGGAGAGGTTCAGAAGGCGCAAGGCCGGGCTGCGCCATGAAGCGCGGCTGCCTGCCGCGATGCATCTGCGCTGCATGGATGAGGAACGGATGGCACAGATAGACCGTGCCAGCCGGGCCCGTCGCTAACGCCAGCGGCCGGTCCTCCCCCACATGCTCCAGCCAGAGGTACGCCATTCCCGCCTCGCCCGCTGGTGCCAGGAGGCGTGCGATATCCTTGTGCGAACCGACGCGGATGCGGGTCGGCGCGTCCTCCTCTCCGACATCCGAGAACAGGAAAAGCATCAGCAACGCCCGCCCGCGCGAGGTGATGTTCACCCGCCAGGCAGAAAAATCCCGCTGCTCGTTCGGATCGGAACCCTCGCCGGGAAAGCTGAGGTCGACATGCCAGCCGGCATCACCGGGATCATCGGGATGGGGGAAGCGCACCGGAAAACTGCCAAGTCCATTGCGCGGCTCCCAGCGACCGGTGCCGACGAGCTGGTCGAAGGCCGAATGCAATACCGGCGTGTTGACGGCTTTCTCGAAAGGTCCGCCGCCATAGCCGGCAAGTCGCACGACGGGCTGCGCCCACGTCCTTGGATCATCCGCGGCGAAGGGAATGTCACGCCACATGATGGCACGGGCTTCCTCGGCCAATGCGGGGGGAAAAGCGTCGTCGATCCTGACGAAACCGTCCTCGATGAATCGCTCGATCTGCGCAGCACTCAGTGCCGGCGGGTAAATATCTGATGTCATGAAATATCTCTCTATCGCCAAACCTGCCGGCTCTTTCCTTGGCCAGACGCAGGGTGGTTACATCCACGGCAACGCACCAGCCACGAAGGCTGGTCAGCGGCCGCATCTTCTGATGCCCGAAGGCAGAGCCTTAGAGGCTCAAGAAGAAGACCGAAGCGATATTGAGGGTGAACGTCTTCATAGCGGTTCGAGGCTACAGGCTTGCGCCCGAGGGGTCAATGCGGAGATGTCAGGCCAACACCTCGCGCAGCGCGGCATGCACCGACTGAAGCACGAGCTCGGCGAGCCGGGCCGCAGCCGGCTGCGGTTCGGCTTCCGCCCGATGCAGGACCAGGCCGAGTGTCGGCAAATCAGGCAGACCGATCGTCTCCGGCGCCAATGGGCGGACCTTCGCCGGCAGGCCGATCGGCGTGCGGATGGTGAGACCGAGGCCTGCCGCAGTCGCGGCCCAGAGACCGCCGAGACTGGGACTGACGAAGGCGAGCCGCCAGGAGATGCCGGCCTCATCAAGCGCCTTGGTCGCTGCACTGCGCAACAGGCACGGTGCCTCCAGCGAGGCAAGCGGCATCGGCTCGCCGCTTGCGGCTTGCCAGCCGGGCTGGCCCTCGGCAGGCCCGATCCAGCGCATCGGCACTTCGCCGATCCGCTCGCAATGCGCCGTCAGCGTGCCATCGCTCCAGGCGAGCGCCAGATCGAGCTTGCCTGATGTGACGCGCTCGAGCAGTTCGGCATTGCGCACCACCCGCGCTTCGATCCGGACCTTCGGATGGGCGCGCGCAAAGCGGCCGAGCACATCAGGCAGCAGGGTCTCACCGAAATCCTCCTGCAGGCCGAGCCGCACCCAGCCTTCCAGCTCGACGCTGTGCACGGCCGCAGCCGCCTCGTCGTTGAGCTCCAGCAGCCGCCTGGCATAACCGAGCATCGTCTCGCCGGCATCGGTCAGCGCCAGCCCGCGACCCACCTTGCGGAAGATCGGCGTGCCCGCCTGTTCCTCCAGCCTCTTCAGCTGCGCACTCACTGCCGAGGTCGAACGCCCGAGCCGCTCGGCCGCCTTGGCGAAATTGCCGAGTTCCATGCCGGTCGAAAAGGTTCGAAGCACATCGAGATCGAAGATCGTCCGTCGCATTGCATAATCCCATTTTTCAGGATCATCAGTCCATAAAATTCTTATTTTCGGCATCATCGTGCCGTGCGATGGTTCAGCTGTCAAGGTCGACGGACGACCTGAACCATGGAGATCCCGATGCCCTTCGTTCGCATTTCCCTTCGCAGAGGCAAGTCGCCGGACTACCTCATGGCGCTGGCCGACAACATCCAGCGCGCCTTGGTCGAGACCTTCGACGTGCCCGAAAACGACCGCTTCCAGACCATCTACCAGCATGACGAGAACGAGCTGATCTTCGATCGCAGCTATCTCGCCGGCCCGCGCTCGGACGACTTCGTCTATATCTCGATCACGATCGGCAGGCCTCGCACCGGCGAGATGAAGGCGGCGCTCTATCGGCGGCTCGCCGATCTCCTGGCGCAATCGCCGGGCCTCCGGCCTGAGGATGTGATGATCGTCATCAGCACCAGCGCGCCGGAAGACTGGTCCTTCGGCGACGGCATTGCCCAGATGACCGACCCAGACTGGCGGCTTCGTGTGGCTGGAGGCCGGCAATGAGCGCTTCGAACCCGAAGACCATGACCATCAGGCGCCCCGGCAAGGCAATCCGCTCGCCGGAGGGCGTCGCGACTGCGCCCTTCTGGGTCGAGATGCTGCTCGAAGGCAGCGCCGATGGCGAGAACACCGCAATGCGCGCCGCGCTCGATCCCGGCACCATCACCCGCTGGCACACGCATCCCAGAGGCCAGTTGCTCTATGTGCTTTCGGGCCATGGGTTGGCGCAGAATGACGGCGGCCCGATCGAAGCATTGCGCGCCGGCGATGCCGTCTGGTTTGCGCCCGGTGAGCGTCACTGGCATGGCGCAGCCGATGACAGCCCCTTCAGCTATATCAGCGTCCAGCCGACGGAAAACGGCAGCATCGTCGAATGGCTGCAACCGGTGGAGGGACAGTCATGATCACCATGCAGTACAGCTTCACTCTGCCCGCCGATTACGACATGTCGATCATCGACCGCCGCATCCGCGACAAGGGTCCGTTGCTCGACGGCTTTCCCAATCTCGGTTTCAAAGCCTATCTCAGCGCCCGCAAGGGAGAGTTCGGCAGCCACGACAATCTCTATGCGCCCTTCTATCTCTGGCAGAGGCCGGAAGGAGCAAGCGACTTCCTCTGCGGCCCAGGTTTCGAGGCTCTCACCAGCGCCTTCGGGTGGCCACAGGTGAGGACCTGGATCGTCTGGCAGGCAGAAATCTCAGCTGATATCGCCTCAGCCAAGTTCGCCACGCGCGATGTCCTGCAGACAGAGCCATATGCGCCGCTCGCCGATATCCGCCGCGCCGAAAGCGCGCAGGCTGGTGCCGACATCGCGACAGGCGACGCGCTCGCCTCCGTCACCGGCTTCGAACCGACGACCTGGACGCGGGTGCGCTTCAGACTGTGGCGAGAAATTCCCGAGATCGGCGAGCACACACAGGCCTATCGCGTCGGCCACCTATCCCTGGCTCGACCCTGAACTCAGACGGTTGCCCGGCGATACAATGCCAGCGAGCCGGCAAGCGCCAGTAGCGCGCCACCGCAGGCCCGCTCCAGCCACATGGCGCCTGAGGTCTTGAGGAACCGTACCGCCTGCGAACCGAAGAAGGCGTAGCCGAACATGATGAGGAAATCGAGCACGGCAAAGACCAGCGCAAGCAGCGCATATTGCGTTGCCTGCGGCAGGCTCGGGTCGATGAACTGCGGCAGGAAGGCCGAGAAGAACAGGTAGCCCTTCGGATTGGTCGCCGCGACCATGAAACTCTTCAGCCCGATCGAGAAGGGCGAAGTCGCGCCCGCAGGCGCTCCGGACTTCAACGCCGCATCGATCGTGCCCTTCGAACGCAGCAGCATGATGCCGAGAAAGGCGAGATAGGCGGCACCTGCCCATTTCAGCATCGAGAACCAGAATTCCGACGCAGCGAGCAGCGCACCGAGCCCGATCGCGACGGCGCCGATCAGCACGAAATCGGACAGCACCGCGCCGATCATGCCGGCAACTGCGCGGCGCAGGCCATGCCGAGAACCATTGGTCAGCGCAAGCAGCACCGTTGGCCCCGGCGTCGCGATGCCGACAAAGGAAACGGCTGCAAAAGCCAGAAGCGTGACGATATCCATGATGCTCCTCCGAACCCAGAGCATGTCCTGCTCCAGGGACCGAAACTTGCATGCGCCGCCAAGCTTGGCAATGCCGGGTCCGTCAACGAAAAACCCGCCGCCTCTTCAGGCAGCGGGCTTTCGAAGGCATGCGATTCGCTCAGACGCCGCTCTGGCCGTCGGAGCCGATATAGGCAATGCGGATCATATTGGTGGCACCGGGCGTGCCGAGCGGCACGCCGGCCGAGATGATGATGCGATCGCCCGGCTTGCCGAAGCCTTCGTCCGCGACGATGCGGCAGGCGCGATTGACCATGTCGTCGAGATCGGTCGCGTCATGGGTGACGACGCAATGCAGGCCCCAGACGACGGCAAGGCGGCGTGCCGTCTTGATGATCGGCGACAGCGCCAGGATCGGCACCTGCGGACGCTCACGCGAGGCGCGAAGGCCCGTCGTACCCGACGAGGTGTAACAGACGATCGCCGACAGCTTCAGCGTCTCGGCGATCTGACGGGCAGCAAGCGAGATTGCATCGGCACCGGTCGCTTCCGGCTGGGCACGCTGGGCATAGATGATGCCGGGATAATGCGGCTCGCGCTCGATGGCAGTGGCAATCGACGCCATCGTCGCGACAGCTTCGACGGGATAGTCGCCCGAGGCCGACTCGGCCGAGAGCATGACGGCATCCGCACCTTCGAAGACGGCGGTCGCGACGTCGGAAACTTCGGCACGTGTCGGCACTGGCGCTGAGATCATCGATTCCAGCATCTGCGTGGCGACGACCACCGGCTTGCCCGAACGGCGGCAGGCACGGATCAGCTGCTTCTGGATGCCGGGAACCGATTCCAGCGGCATTTCGACGCCGAGATCGCCGCGGGCGACCATCAATGCGTCGGAAAGCTCGATGATTTCCTCGATGCGCTCGAGAGCCTGCGGCTTTTCGATCTTCGACATCAGGCCGACACGGCCACGGGCGATCTTGCGCACTTCGGCAAGGTCGTCGGGACGCTGGACGAAGGAAAGCGCCACCCAGTCGACATCGTCGGTGGCGAGCACCGCATCGAGGTCGGCGCGGTCCTTATCCGTCAATGCGCCGACGCCGAGCAGCGTATCGGGAAGGCTGACGCCCTTGCGGTCGGAGATGCGCGTGCCTGAAATAACAGTGGTGACGATGCTCTTGCCGTCGCATTTTTCTGCGCGCAGGGCGAGCTTGCCGTCATCGATCAGCAGACGGTGGCCGGGCTGGACCGACTCGAGGATCTCGGGGTGCGGCAGATAGACGCGGTTCTGGTCGCCGAGCGCTTCGTTGTTGTCGAGCGTGAAGGTCTGGCCGGGCTTCAGGTCGACCTTGCTGTCGACGAACTTGCCGACACGCAGTTTTGGTCCCTGCAGGTCGGCGAGAATGCCGATCGGCCGGCCGGAGCGCGCCTCGACCGAGCGAATGCGCTGGATAAGCGTACGCATCAGGTCGTGGCTCGCATGGCTCATATTGATGCGGAAGACATCGGCACCGGCCTGGTGCAGCTTCTCGATCATCGATTCCTCGGAGGAGGCTGGCCCGAGGGTGGCGAGGATTTTAACTTTGCGATTACGCTTCATCAATTCTGGCTTTCTTGCGTCCCTGGGGTGTCGGAGAGCTGAACCATCCAGCTACCCTGGCGGCCCGTATCATATTCCTTGAATCCCATCTTCTGGTAACCGCGGGCATAACAGTCCTGCACACCCGTGATTTTGAATTCGTTTTCCGCCACGCACATCTGCACGTCACCCGTCCATCGTCCTCCCCGGGCGGCGTCCTCTGCGTAGAGGTAGTAATAGCGCGACTGCAATTCTCCCTCGATCAGCGTGGCGCAGGTCGTTGCCGGCACCTGCCACCAGCCCTCAGTCACCCAGCCATCCTTGGCCCGGTATCCGATCGCGACGCCGACGAGATTCTGTGTTCCGTTGCAGACGCGAAAATCGGCGCGTGCGGCGTCTGCGATGAAAAACGGCATGGCGGCTGCAAGAGCGAACAGAGCGAGACGGACCAGCGGTCCGGACCGCGTGAGGAAACTTGGCGCGGCTTGGATCAACACGGCTCCCAAATAGCTCCACGGTTATTCGTATCCGTGTCTTCTTGCGCCGCCGTCAAGCGAAAGTCAACGCAATGCTAATCGATTATATTTCCTTTCATAACCACCCGTCGAGGGTCGGGCGCAACCTCTCCCCACCTGCCGCGCTTGAACCTGCCGCAGGCGCATGCGATCACTGCGCCCGGCGGCGCAATGACGAACGGCAATTCCCTGATGGACGACTTCCAATCTTTCGAAATCCTATCCGGTAAACATGACAAAGGCATGGTGATCCTCGCAGATCACGCGATGAACCGCCTTCCCGCGCGATATGGCCGGCTCGGACTGCCCGACGCGGCCTTCGCCCGCCACATTGCCTATGACATCGGTATCGAGGGCCTGACGCGGCAGCTTTCGGCAAAACTCGGCGTTCCCGCCGTGCTCGGCGGTTTTTCGCGCCTGCTGATCGACCCGAACCGCGGCGAAGACGATCCGACGCTGATCATGAAAATTTCAGACGGCGCCGTCATATCAGGCAATCATCCGATCACGCCGCAGGAATGGGACTACCGCATCGAAACCTTCCATCGCCCCTATCACGACGCCGTGGCCGCCACGATCGACAGAGTGGCGAATGCCACCGGCAGGGCGCCGCTGGTGCTGTCGCTGCACTCCTTCACGCCGGCCTGGAAAGGTATTGCCCGTCCCTGGCACGCCGCCGTGCTCTGGGATAGCGACCATCGCGCCGTCGGCCCGCTGCTCGACATGCTGCGCGCCGATCCCGATCTCGCCGTCGGCGACAACGACCCCTATGACGGCGCGCTGAAGGGCGATACCATGTACCGTCACTGCATGATCACCGGCATTCCGCATGCGCTGCTCGAGGTGCGCCAGGATCTGATCGCAGACGAGACCGGCATATCGGCATGGGCCGAACGCTTGGTGCCGATCTTTGCGGCGATGAATGCCGATCCCGCCTTGCACGGATATGACGTTCACCTGTCGCGCACCGGCCCCTATTGAACGAAAGGAAGCAAGATGACCGCGCTCAGCAAGGAACAACAGACCGAATTCGAAGCTGCCGCCTTCCGCCGCCTCGTCGCACATCTTCGCGAACGCAGCGACGTTCAGAACATCGATCTGATGAATCTGGCCGGCTTCTGCCGCAACTGCCTGTCGAACTGGTATCGCGAAGCCGCCGAGGCCGAAGGTGTCCCGGTGACCAGGGACGAATCGCGCGAGATGGTCTATGGCATGCCCTATGAGGACTGGAAGAATCTTCACCAGAACGAAGCCTCGCCTGTGCAAAAGGCTGCTTTTGAACTGAACAATCCACACAAATAGCTTGGCTGGCCGCGAACAGGCTTGACCACGACGCCGCTTCGCGGCAGTCACTGGCATCCAAAATTGATCACCGAAAAATCAGGAGAACACGATGTCTGATGCTCATGGCGTCGCCCGCGATCAGCTTCGCGCTTTCATCGAGCGCATTGAACGGCTGGAAGAAGAAAAGAAGACCATCGCCGACGACATCAAGGACGTCTATGGCGAAGCCAAGGGAATGGGCTTCGATACCAAGATCCTGAAGAAGGTCGTGGCGCTGCGCAAGAAGGACGAGCAGGAGCGTATGGAAGAGGAAGCAATCCTCGACACCTATCTGCACGCGCTCGGCATGATCGAGGCGCCGCCGGAAGGCTGATCCGCCGACATCGCCGATATCGACAAGCCGCCGGGCTCTTCGGCGGCTTTTCTTTTGCGCGCAAGGCAGAACGGCCATCTCGCTCCACCGAAACAGCAAAAAGAAAAACCGCCGGATCGCTCCGGCGGTTTTCGATATTCCGTAATCGGCAGGCTCAGTTCGTGTTGAACTTGCGCACTTCCATGAAGTTTACAGCCGTGCCGCTGAAGCGGGCCGGATCGACCGAAGCGGTCTTGATGTTGAAGCCCTCCGCATAGACGGCGGTCGGCTGAGCCCGCATCGTCTGGCTGACGAACCGCGGCGCCTTGACCTGCTTGGAGGCCATTTCCAGGCGGGCATTGGTAAGCGCCCACTGCGAAATCATCTTTTCCGTCAGCTTCGGCTCGGTGCGTACCGTCGTGCGGCTGGCATCCGCTGCCGCGGCTTCCTTCTGCGTCGGGCGACCACCCTTGGCGGGAAGTCCTTGCGCCACGGCGCTTTCGGCCGCCGGTTCGTCGAAGCTGTCGCCAAAGCTTGCCGATTTGGTCATCGGTGCCAATGCTGCGAGCTCGAGCGGCGGCTTTGCGGCAGGCGTCTTTTGCGTCATCGCAGCGTTGATCGCCTGCTCCACCGTGACCGGCGGCGCCTTCGATGCGATCTGGCTTTCCCCTTCGTTCCGCTGCTGGTCGAGCGCATCGGCCACGGCAGGAGACAGTGCGTCCTGATCGGCTTCGTCGGCCTCTGCTTCCGGATCGGCATCGGCCGCGGCAAGAAGGTTCTCGGCAACGGAAGGGCGTTCGATCGGCGTCGGTACCGGCAGTCCATTCGCGCCCGTCAGCACGGGATCGGTCGACGCGACCTCGGCGTCGCCAGGCGCGCGGCGCGGGCCGAGAAGCGAGGGAACCGGAATGCTGTAGGCGCTAAGATCGGCGAACTGCTGCGGCTGAGCCTGATCGGCCGGAAGGGCCGCCGCAAGAGCCTGCTGGGCAGCATTACCCGAAGGCGGCGCGACGAGCGCACTCGCCACTTCGCTGCCTGCCGGCTGGTTGCTGAATGCCGGGCGAACCTGCGGCACCGGCGCATTCAGATCGGCGACCTCGGTCGGCTGCGGCTCGGCCGGGGCGGGCTCGGCCTTCGGCGGCGTCGCCTTGGCAACTGCAACAGGCGTGGAATCGTCCGACTCGTCTTCCTGCTCGTCCGCTCCGCCGCCAAAGAGCGCTTCAAACAGCGTCTTGTGCTTCGGCGATTCCGATTCGGAAGCGCTGGCGATCTGGATCTGCGTGCCGCTGGCGCGGCGCTTATAATCGGCCATCGCCTGCTGGTAGCCCGGCAACGGCTTGCCGTCAGCCGGAATATGAATGGTGTTGCCGTTCGGGAAAAGCCGAACCAGCTCGTCGCGGCTCATGCGTGGCCAGGCGCGAACGCCGCCGACATCCATATGCACGAAGGGCGAGCCCGACTTCGGATAGAAGCCAACGCCCCCGACCTGCATCTTCATACCGATGCCGCGCAACGTCGCCAGCTTGACGTCGGGAATGAAGAAGTCCATCGCCTTGCCAAGCATATGCTGGCTCTTTTCGGCGACACCGGAATTGCGCGAGCGGCCGCGTAGCATCTCGTTGGTTCCCGGCGAACGGAAACCGCAGACGACATTGATGTAGTCCCTCGAACCGCTCTGGCGATAGACTTCCCAGATCAGGTCGAACAGGCGCGGATCCATCTTCGTCGGCTGGTTCTTGCGCCAGTCGCGCAGGAAGCGGTTCAGCTGCTCCAGACCCTTGGGGTCGAACTTGCCATTACGCTTGTAGGTGATGACGGCTTTTTCGCCGGTATGAATGAAATAGAGCTTGAGACTGCGGGTGTCGCCCGCTGCCTGCGAAGGCGTACCAACGAATACCGGTGAGGAAACCGCGAGCGCAAGAAGGGCGGCCGCTACCGTCCTTATTGCCTTTCCGCAAATGTCGGCGCACAACAAACGCCAGCTCAAGCGCGAAGGCTTGGAATTCCCATTCAGATTCGGCAACTCGATCCCCGTCAGACAGACAATGTCCCGTACTGTCTCAGATGACTGTCAAATGCGGTCACACGATGGCAAAAATGCCACACATGATCAACCTTTTCTTTACATAGTGAATGCACCACTAACAAGTGGTTTATGACTAGTAACAAAACGTGGTTGCCTTAATCTTAACGAAAAGCGCTTAAGCCGCATCTTTCTGGGGATTGTCAGGGTCTATGCCGTAATCCTTGAGCTTGCGATAAAGTGTGGATCGGCCGATGCCAAGCTTGCGCGCTACTTGACTCATCTGTCCGCGATAGAATTTGAGTGCGAATCGGATAAGTTCCTCCTCGACATCGGCAAGCCTACGCACGTCTCCGGCAGGATTGACGCTGGCGATCGCGTTTTCCGATACTTCGGACAGGCGGTGGTGCACCTCTCCCGACATCGAAGCCCTGAAGTCCTCGCCATAGCCATTGTCGGGATCGAGGCCGGTATTGTCGGCAACGAGCGCCAGATGATCCACCACGTCATATTCCGGAAGCTGGGCAGCGATCTGCGGGAAATCAGCCTCGGTCAGCTCCGGCCCTTCGGCCAGAACGACCGCGCGGAAGATCGCGTTTTCGAGCTGTCGGATATTGCCCGGCCAGTCATAGGCGGTCAGCAAAGCCAGCGTGCCGGCATTCACCGTCATGCGGCGGCCACTCTTCTGCTCGCTGGAGAAGCGGTCGGCAAAGACGCGCACGAGATGCGGAATGTCTTCCTTGCGTTTGCGCAGCGCCGGAATGGTGATCGGGAAGACGTTGAGGCGATAATAGAGATCCTCGCGGAAATGGCCGTTCTTGACCTCCTCGATCAGATCCTTGTTGGTCGCCGAGATCAGTCGGACATTGACCTTGTGTGCGGTGCGGGCACCGACGGTCTCGATCTCGCCCTGCTGCACGGCACGCAAGAGCTTCACCTGCACCTCGAGCGGCAAGTCGCCGATCTCGTCGAGGAAGATGGTGCCGCCGTCGGCTTCCATAAATTTGCCGATGTGGCGCTCGGTCGCGCCGGTAAACGCGCCCTTCTCGTGACCGAAGAGAATGCTCTCGACCAGATTATGTGGGATCGCCCCGCAATTGACGGTGACGAAGGGCTTGTTCGAGCGGTCGCCGCCGGACTGGATGGCCCGCGCCACCAGCTCCTTGCCGACGCCGGATTCGCCTTCCAGCACGACGGGGATGTTGGACTGAGCCGCCCGCTGAGCAAGATCGATAACCCTGAGCATCGCCGGGCTTGCCGAGACAATATCGTCGAAGCCGACGGAGCCTGAGCGCGACCGGCGTCCGGCCCGCGCCTTCACCTCGCGCTGGTCGAGCTTCATCGCGTTCGATATCGACGTGGCGATGCGTTCGGGCGAGACCGGCTTGACGACGAAATCGAAGGCGCCGGCGCGCATCGCCTGCACCACAGTCTCGATGCCGCCCTGCCCCGTCTGTACGATGACGGGGATCTGCGTGCCGAATTCGTGAAGCGCGTCGAGAAATTCGAGGCCGGTCATCTCCGGCATCATCAGGTCGAGCACGATGACATTGAAAAGGCCGGAGTCGCGTTTGACCATTTCCAGGCCGATGCGGCCGTTTTCCGCCTGGTGCACGACATGGCCGTGACGCTCGATTGCGTTCTTGAGCAGGCGGCGCTGCACGGGGTCGTCTTCGACCACGAGGATTTGCCCTGCTCCCTTGAGCTCATTGTAACCGGTCATTGTCGCCTCACTTCATGCGAAACCATAAAGCGCACTCTGACAGGAAGGCTTGAACATCCAGTTTTGAGAAACAATTGCATTTTAACAATTGCAACGGGTCGTTTTCGTGCCGAAGCGAGCCTTTTCATGCACCGAAAGCCCCGCAATGCCGGGCCTTGGCACGCTGACAGCGCCGCGCGTCTTTCAGGCGCGCAAAGGTCGCTGTAACACTTTCAATCAACGCATCATGCTTTCCGAAAAGCGATTCCGATTTTCGGGCCGATGCGCTAGACAATCAGACCTGTTATGAAAGTGGAGAGGAATTGCGCCCATGAAAATCACGCTCCCGCATGCCGGCCTTCATTTGTCGGCAGCAGCACCGGCTGGGGCCGCCGACCCGGCGCTCGGCGATCTGCCGGTCTGGAAGCTGCAGGATCTTTATCCCTCCGCGACCTCCACCGCCTTCGTCGCCGACATGGAAAAGGCCGGCAAGGCCGCAATCGCCTTTGAAGAAAAGTGGAAGGGCAAACTTACTGAGGCGGCGACGAAGACCGGCGCTGAGGGCATCGGCGCGGCCCTGAAGGAATATGAGGCGCTGGACGACATCATCGGCCGCCTCGGCTCCTTTGCCGGCCTCACCTATTTCTCCGACACCACCAACCCGATAAACGGCAAGCTTTACGGCGACGTACAGGCCAAGATCACCGAATTTTCCGGCCATCTCCTGTTTTTCGCGCTGGAACTGAACCGCATCGACGACGCGGTCGTCGACGCCTGCATGGCGAATGACCCCGCCGCCGGGCACTATCGTCCTTGGCTGCTCGACCTCAGGAAGGACAAGCCCTACCAGCTCGACGACAGGCTGGAACAGCTCTTCCTCGAGAAGTCGATGACATCGGCCGCCGCCTTCAACCGCCTCTTCGACGAAACCATGGCGGAACTTCGCTACGACATCGATGGCGAGAAAGTGCCGCTCGAAGTGGCGCTGAACAGGCTGCAGGAAAAGGATCCTGAGGCACGACGCAAGGCAGCCATGGCGCTCGCCGAAACCTTCAAGGCGAATATCCGCACCTTCACGCTGATCACCAACACGCTTGCCAAGGACAAGGAGATCGCCGACCGCTGGCGCGGCTTCGAGGACATCGCCGACAGCCGCCACTTGGCAAACCGCGTCGAGCGCGAGGTCGTCGACGCGCTGGCCGCGGCCGTCCGCGAAGCCTATCCCCGCCTCTCGCATCGCTATTACAAGATGAAGGCGAAATGGCTCGGCATGGAACAGATGAATTTCTGGGACCGCAACGCGCCCCTTCCGGAAACCTCCAGCGCCATCATCTCCTGGCCGGAGGCGAAGGACACGGTGCTTTCGGCCTACAGCAATTTCGCCCCGGAGATGGCTGATATCGCCAGGCGCTTCTTCAACGAACAGTGGATCGACGCCCCGGTCCGTCCCGGCAAGGCGCCCGGTGCCTTCGCCCATCCGACGGTTCCCTCGGCCCATCCTTATGTGCTCGTCAATTATATGGGCAAGCCGCGCGACGTGATGACGCTCGCCCACGAACTCGGGCACGGCGTGCATCAGGTTCTCGCCGGCGCGCAAGGGGCGCTGATGTGCCAGACGCCGCTGACGCTTGCCGAAACCGCGTCCGTCTTCGGTGAGATGCTGACCTTCCGCGCGCTTCTGCAAAAGACCACCGACACGCGCGAGCGCAAGGCGATGCTTGCCCAGAAGGTCGAGGACATGATCAACACGGTCGTGCGCCAGATCGCCTTCTACGAATTCGAGCGCAAGCTCCACACCGCCCGCAAATCAGGTGAACTCACAGCTGACGACATCGGTGAACTCTGGCTCTCTGTTCAATCGGAAAGCCTTGGGCCGGCGATCAGCATTTCCGAGGGATATGAGACCTATTGGGCCTATATCCCCCACTTCATCCACTCGCCCTTCTACGTCTACGCCTATGCCTTCGGCGATTGCCTCGTGAATTCGCTCTATGCCGTCTACCAGAAGGCCGAGAAGGGCTTCCAGGAGAAGTATTTCGAACTGCTGAGGGCCGGCGGCACCAAACATCACTCGGAACTGCTGAAGCCTTTCGGCCTCGACGCCACCGATCCGTCGTTCTGGAG
This sequence comes from Rhizobium leguminosarum bv. viciae USDA 2370, assembly GCF_002008365.1. Lineage (GTDB taxonomy): Bacteria > Pseudomonadota > Alphaproteobacteria > Rhizobiales > Rhizobiaceae > Rhizobium > Rhizobium leguminosarum. Next base: position 225,544 of record NZ_MRDL01000025.1, on the reverse strand, counting down.
CCAGGGCCTGTCGATGATCGAAGGGCTGATCGACGAGTTGGAAGCGTTGGACCGAGCGGCCTGATCAGCCCTGTCCCCACGCCAAACCTCTTCCCGCAAGCGGGGAGAGGCGCCGGCTGGCGGACCAGGGAGATCGCACTCCAAGAAAAGACGCCGATGGCCGAAACCCAACCCTATATTCTGTTCCGCGACGACGCGACCGGACAGGTGATGCTTTTTGCCGAGCCGGCAGAGATCATCCTTGCCAGGACGCGCGCCGAGTTCTTTGCAGGCCTTATCAGGATGGAGCAGGCCAAGACCGCAGGCAAATGGCTTGCCGGCTACATGGCCTATGAGGCCGGATACCTCTTCGAAGAGAAACTCGCTCCCTTCACCGGTGAACATCGCGAAACCCCGCTGCTCTGTTTCGGTGTGTTCGACGCTCCACAGCCGGATACACATCCGCTTGCCCAACCAAAACAGCGCCCCGAAAACGAGGAATTCCTCACCGCTCCGAAAGCCGCCTGGGATTTCCCTGTATATAAGGAGCGCTTCGACCGCCTCCATAAGCACCTGCGGCTCGGCGACGCCTATCAGGCGAACCTCACCATGCCGGTCGGGGCCCGCTGGAACGGTGATCCCCGTGCCGCCTTCTGGTCGCTGATCGAACGCCAGCCGGTCAAATACGGCGCGCTGGTCGATCTCGGCGGTCCGGTCATCCTTTCGCGGTCGCCCGAGCTTTTTTTCCGCACCGATGAAGAGGGCTGGATCGAGACCCATCCGATGAAGGGCACGGCGAAACGCGGCGCGACCGCCGCCGAGGATGCCGAAATCATCGAGGCCATGCGCCGCGATATCAAGACGCAAGCGGAAAACCGCATGATCGTCGATCTCCTGCGCAACGATATCTCCCGCATCACCGAGGTCGGCACGCTTGACGTCCCGAAGCTCTTCGACATCGAGACCTATCCGACCGTCCACCAGATGGTGAGCCATGTGCAGGCAAGGCTCCGCCCCGATCTTTCGATCCATGACATCTTCTCCGCGCTCTTCCCCTGCGGTTCGATCACCGGCGCGCCGAAGATGCGGGCAATGGAAATTCTCCATGCGCTCGAGGATGTCCCACGCGACGCCTATTGCGGCGCGATCGGCATGATCTCGCCCACCGGCGCCATGCGTTTTTCCGTCGCCATCCGCACCATCACGATTTTTGAGGGCGGCAGGGCCGTATTCAATGTCGGCGGCGGCATCGTCTTCGATTCCACCGCCGAGGCCGAATATGAGGAATGCCTGCTCAAGGCCCGCTTCGCCGTCGGCGACCAATGGATTGCGCGATGATCGATTTTTCGCTGATCGAGACGCTGCGCTGGCAGCCAGGCGAGGGCTTCATTCGGCTGCGGCTGCATCTCGCCCGGCTTTCCCGCTCCGCCCGTCGCCTTGGCTTCCCGCAGCCGATCGAGGCGGCGGCCAAGCTCGACGAAGCCGTTGCGGGTGCTGCCGGTCCGCTGCGCATCCGCCTGACCTTCGATGCGCAAGGCCGGATCGAGGTGACGAGCGCCGCCTTCCTCCCGCTGGCGCCCGATACGACCTGGATCGCCCGCCTCGCCGAAACCCGTCTGAATTCCGCCGACAGGCTGCTGCGCGTCAAGACCACGCGCCGCGCCGTCTACGAGGCCGCGCGGGCCGAATATCGGCCTGATGAGGCCGATGAGGTCATCCTTTTGAACGAGCGCGGCGAAATCTGCGAGGGTACCATTACCTCGATCTTCCTGGACGACGGAACCGGCATCCTGCGCACCCCGCCCATCTCCTGCGGCCTGCTCGCCGGTGTGCTGCGCACCGAGCTCATCTGCCGGCGCCAGGCCCGCGTCGGCCGCCTCGCGCTTGCCGATCTCGATGCCGGCACGCTTTATATCGGCAACTCGCTGCGCGGCCTGATCCGCGCAAACCTCGTCAGGAACTGACCATGTTCATTCTCTCGCTCACCTATGTAAAATCCAACGATGAAGCCGACAGGCACATGGAGCCGCACATGGCCTGGGTGAAGGAGGGGTATGCCAAGGGCTGGTTTCTCGCCTCCGGCCGCAAGGTGCCGCGCACCGGCGGTGTCATCCTCGCAATCGGCGATCGCGCCGCGGTCGAGGCCTATGTCGCCACCGATCCCTTCACCATCCACGGCGTCGCCGAATACGAAATCACCGAGCTAGCCGTGACGACGGCGGTCGAAGGACTGGAAATCCTGAAGCGCTGAATTTGCAGGAGCCGATTGTGGATGATCTCGCCGCCCATCTGAAAGAACTCGAGGAAAAACTCTTCGACCCATCGGTTCGCGCCTCGCGGGAGATGCTGACTGCGCTGCTCTCTCGCGATTTCCGGGAAATCGGCAGTTCCGGACGGCTCTATACCTTCGATATGATCGTGCCCGCTCTTTTGGCCGAGCATCGGACGGGAACGTCACGCGGCGAGCATTTCGAAACCCAACGACTTGCCGAGCATATCGCGCTAGTCACCTATCGCGCCATTTACACGGACGTCGACGAAAGCGAAAGGCAAACGCTGCGCAGTTCCATCTGGCGGCTGGAAGAGGATGGGCATTGGCGCATGCTCTTCCACCAGGGCACCGTCATCGGTTAAGCCAAGCCATGCTGGCTGCCGATCCCAGGACGGCTTCGCCGGCCTCTATCGCCGCTCGATATTTGGCCTTTCCCCCTCAATGCTCTTTATTGTGACGTCGTTTTATGGTTAGAGCCGGTCACCTCGCACTCTCTGCGGCAATTTCAAAACAATTCTCTGGCTGAACGCCTTCGTCCCCTTCCACAGGAGAAAAGAATGACGGAACAGAATTATCCGGTATATGCCGAAATTACCGGTCCGATCGTGATGATCGGCTTTGGCTCCATCGGCCGCGGCACATTGCCCCTGATCGAGCGCCATTTCAAATTCGACAAGAGCCGGATGGTCGTCATTGACCCGCGCGAAGAGCCTTCCGACATGGAGATCCTGAAGAAGCACGGCGTTCGCCATATCAAGGAATATGTCACCAAGGACAACTATAAGGAACTGCTGAAGCCGCTGCTGACGGAAGGCGAAGGCCAGGGTTTCTGCGTCAACCTCTCGGTCGACACCTCCTCGCTCGACATCATCAAGCTCTGCCGCAAACTCGACGTTCCCTATATCGACACCGTCGTCGAACCCTGGCTCGGCTTCTATTTCGACAAGGGCATGAGCAATGCCGACCGCACCAACTATGCGCTGCGCGAAACCATGCGCAAGGAAAAGGCGAAGAACCCGGGCGGCGCCACCGCCGTCTCCACCTGCGGCGCCAATCCGGGCATGGTCTCCTGGTTCGTCAAGCAGGCGCTCGTCAACCTTGCCAACGATACCGGCCTCAAATTCGAAGAACCGGACCAGCACGATCGCGAAGGCTGGGCAAAGCTAATGAAGAAGCTCGGCGTCAAGGGCGTCCACATCGCCGAGCGCGATACCCAGCGTACCAAGCATCCGAAGCCGCTCAACGTCTTCTGGAACACCTGGTCGGTCGAAGGCTTCATTTCTGAAGGCCTGCAGCCGGCCGAACTCGGCTGGGGCACGCATGAAGAATGGATGCCGAAGAACGCCAAGAAGCACAAGAAAGGCAACAAGGCGGCGATCTACCTGGAACAGCCGGGCGCCAACACCCGCGTGCGGACCTGGTGCCCGACGCCCGGCCCGCAATACGGCTTCCTCGTCACCCACAATGAGTCGATCTCGATCGCCGACTTTTTCACGGTCCGCGACAAGGACGGCGAAGTGACCTTCCGCCCGACCTGCCACTATGCCTACCATCCGGCTAACGACGCCGTGCTCTCGCTGCATGAGATGTTCGGCAATGGCGGCACGCCGCAGCCGGTCCACCACGTTCTTGATGAGGACGAGCTGGAGGACGGCATCGACGAACTCGGCGTCCTGCTCTACGGCCATGAGAAGAATGCCTACTGGTATGGCTCGCGCCTGTCGCTGGAAGAAACCCGCCGCATCGCGCCCTACCAGAACGCCACGGGCCTGCAGGTCACATCAGCCGTCCTCGCCGGCATGGTCTGGGCGCTGGAAAACCCGAATGCCGGCATCGTCGAAGCCGACGAGATCGATTACAAGCGCTGCCTCGAAGTGCAGATGCCCTATCTCGGCCCGGTCGAGGGCCACTACACCGACTGGACCCCGCTCGACGGCCGTCCGGGCCTCTTCCCCGAGGATATCGACACCAAGGATCCGTGGCAGTTCAGGAACATTCTCGTTCGCTGAGATCGCCTGCACGACTTTGACAATGCCCGCCACAAGGCGGGCATTTTTGTAACGCCGGCTGTCTAAATGCCGCCCGCTGCCCTTCCAAGGCTTGCCTTCATGCCGGGCGCGCGCCATGTTTTGCCCGAAGTTGGCGGGTGTCCGCCGCGCCGATTCGCCGGGAGAAGCCTTATGAAAATCAGAACTGGTCTCGTTCTTGTCGGTGCAGCGGCCGCTCTTGCCGCCTGCGTTTCATCAGAGCCGCGCCGTCTGCCGGTTGCAACCGCGCCCGCCGCTACCGGCGTCGAAGGCAACTGGAGCGATCCGAACGGCATCGTTTCCACCTTCCAGGGCGGTACTTTCACCACCCGCACGACCGACAGCAACCAGCTTCTTGCCTCGGGTACCTATATCAATACCTCACCGACCCTGGTGGAGATCAACATGACTTCGCTGGTGCGCAAGACCCAGTCCAAGGTCAATTGCGCCCTCGTCAACCCGAGCCAGCTCAATTGCACCTCCGATTCCGGCGCACAATTCACGCTTTCCCGCCGCGGCTGAAAAATGAGGTGATAGGCTAAGCACACCATGCGGGCCTTCGCCTCTTATCTCATCCTGCTGCTCGCAATGCCGCTTGCGGCACTTGCGGTCGTCTTGCCGGCCAACGTCTATCGTGCCCAGGGCATCGCCGCTCCCGATTGCGACGGGCCGCTGCAGGTGTTGATCTTCGCCGTGCCTGCCGTCCTGATCTACGGCGCAGGTGCGCTCCTTGCCTATCGGGCCGGCCGGCGCTTTCATCGCCTTGTTTCCCTTCTCTGCTTGGTCATAGCACTCGCTGCAGTTCCGAATATTGCAGAGGCCGTGCACGAACTCTATCGAAACGCCGCCGACGGCGAATGCCGGGGATAAGCAACCCGGCTTTTTTGCCCTGCCCCCTTGGAAAGCGCCCAGCCTGGCCCAGCTTTCTCTTGCGGTTGTGCATCGTCTGATGGAACATCCGCACGCCGGGAAACCGCCCCGGCGCACGATGAAAGGGATCGGCGAGGATCAAGGGGGATTCTTCGCCTCAATCAGGAGAACAGGGATGACGAAGTCTTTCAGCTTCGGTCTTTTGACCGCGTCCATGCTGGCGCTGAGCGCGGGCGCCGCCTTTGCGGATTACGAACTCAATATTCTTCATATCAACGATTTCCATTCACGCATCGAATCGATCAACAAGTTCGACTCCACCTGCTCGGCAGAGGAGGAAGGCAAGAAGGAATGCTTCGGCGGCGCCGCCCGCCTGAAGACCGCGATCGACCAGCGTCGTCAGGCGCTATCGGGCAAGAATGTCCTCCTCCTCAATGCCGGCGACAATTTCCAGGGCTCGCTCTTCTACACGACCTACAAGGGAGCGGCCGAAGCCGAATTCCTGAACCTGATGAAGTTCGACGCCATGACCGTCGGCAATCATGAATTCGACGACAGCGAGGATGGGCTTGCGACCTTCCTCGACAAGGTGCAGTTCCCCGTCGTGACGGCGAATGTCAAGGCGACAGCCGCCTCCAAGCTCGGCGACCGCATCAAGCCCTCGCTGGTGCTCGATGTTGGTGGCCAGAAGATCGGCATCGTCGGCGCCGTCACCAATGATACGGCAGAGCTTTCCTCCCCCGGCCCGAACGTGACGATCGCCGATGACGTCCAGGCCATTACTTCAGCCGTTCAGGATCTGAAGAGCCAGGGCGTCAACAAGATCATCGCGCTGACCCATGTCGGTTATCCCCGCGATCTCGCCCTGATCGCCAAGATCCCGGATGTCGATATCGTCGTCGGCGGCCATTCCCACAGCCTGCTCTCCAACACCGACCCCAAGGCCGAAGGCCCCTACCCGACGATGGTCGACAATCCCGGCGGCTATCAAGTGCCGGTCGTCCAGGCCGCCTCCTACAGCAAGTATCTCGGCGACCTCGTCGTCAATTTCGACGATAGCGGCGTCGTCAAGGATGCCAAGGGCGATCCGATCCTGATCGATTCCACCTTTACGCCCGATCCGGCCGTCATCACCCGCATTGCCGAACTGGCAAAGCCGATCGAGGAATTGCGCAAGAAGGTGATCGGCTCTTCCGAAAGCCCGATCGAAGGCGACCGCAAGGTCTGCCGCGTCAAGGAATGCTCGATGGGCAATCTGGTGGCCGATGCCATGCTCGATCGCACCAAGAATCAGGGCGTCACCATCGCCGTTCAGAACGGCGGCGGCCTGCGTGCTTCAATCGATGGCGGCGAGGTCACCCAGGGCGAGGTCATCACCGTCCTGCCGTTCCAGAACACGCTCGCCACGTTTGAGCTGACCGGCGCAAACGTCGTCAAGGCGCTCGAAAACGGCGTCAGCCAGATCGACCAGGGCGCCGGCCGTTTCCCCCAGGTCGCCGGCCTCAAATTCTCCTTCGACCAGTCGAAGCCCGTCGGCAGCCGTGTCAGCGATGTGCAGGTGAAGGACGGCGACAATTTCGCTCCGATCGATCCGGCCAAGACCTACAAGGTCGCGACCAACAACTTCATGCGGGCCGGCGGCGACGGTTATTCGATCTTTAAGGAAGGCCAGAACGCTTATGATTTCGGCCCGGATCTTGCAGATGTGACCGCCGAATACGTCGCCGCGCATTCGCCTTACAAGCCATACACGGATGGCCGCGTCACGGAATTGGCGCAGGCAGCGCCCGCTCCTTCCGCTTCCGAGCCTGCGCCTGCCGCACCGGCTGCTCCGGCCCCCTCCACCGAACCCACCCCTGCACCGGCCGCTCCTGCTCCATCCACAGAGCCGGCTCCCGCACCCGCTGTACCTGCTGCCCCGGCACCAGCAGCACCGGCCCCTGCGCCGGCAGCCTCCGCACCTGCCGCAACGACGCCTTCTACCCACGTCATCGCCGCGGGCGACACCTTCTGGGATCTCGCCGTGACCTTCTATGGCGACGGCACGTTGTGGCGGAAGCTTTCGGATGCCAACGGCAAGCCGAACCCGCGTCACCTGACGGTCGGCAAGGAGATCGAGGTCCCTGCCAAGTAAGACGATTTGTCCCGATGTCACTGGCCGGCCCGGGGTTTCCCGGGCCGGTTTTTGTTTCTATAGGGTGAACCACGATCTCTAGGCTGCGTATGAGCCGAAGAGACAGAAAGAGCTTTGGGACCAGAATGACAGCAGATATTTCACTCCGCCCGGCGGACCATCCGGCCGTCAAGTCAGGCAAGGTCGGTGTCCTGCTGGTCAATCTCGGCACGCCTGATGGCACCGACTATACCTCGATGCGCCGCTATCTCAGGGAATTCCTCACCGATCGCCGCGTAATCGAATGGTCGCCCTGGAAGTGGTATCCGATCCTGTTCGGCATCGTCCTCAACACCCGCCCGCAGAAGGTCGGCAAGGCCTATGAGCTGATCTGGAACAAGGAGAAGAACGAAAGTTATCTACGCACCTACACCCGCAATCAGTCGGAGCTGATGGCCGCGCGCCTGAAGGATCTTGATAACGTCAAGGTCGATTGGGCGATGCGCTACGGCACCCCGTCGATTGCCTCGCGCATCGACGCGCTGAAAGAAGAGGGTTGCGACCGTATCGTGCTCTTCCCGCTTTATCCGCAATATGCGGCGGCGACGACCGCCACCGTCAACGACAAGGCCTTCCAGAAGCTGCTCTCGATGCGCTGGCAGCCGGCGCTACGCACCGTTCCCGCCTATCATGACGACGAGACCTATATCGAGGCGCTCGCCACGTCGGTCGAGAGGCATCTTTCGACCCTCGACTGGAAGCCGGAGATGCTGCTCGCCTCCTTCCACGGCATTCCAATGTCCTATTTCAAACAGGGCGACCCCTACTACTGTCAATGCCAGAAGACCGGCCGGCTGCTGCGCGAGCGGCTCGGGCTGACCAAGGAAAACTTCATGGTCACCTTCCAATCCCGCTTCGGGCCGGAGGAATGGCTACAGCCCTATACCGACAAGACGGTGGAGAAGCTCGCCAAGGACGGCGTCAAGCGCATCGCCGTCATCAATCCCGGCTTCGTCTCCGACTGTCTGGAGACGCTGGAGGAAATCGCCGAGCAGGCGGCCCATTCCTTCCATGAGAACGGCGGCGATAAGTTCGCGCATATTCCCTGCCTCAACGACGGCGAGGACGGCATGAAGGTGCTGGAAAAGGTCGTCCGTCGCGAATTGCAGGGCTGGGTCTGAGAGCCCCACTCAGAAAGCGGCGTCGGACGAGGAGCTAAAGCATGTCGCGCAAAACTGTGCAGCGGTTTTGCGATAACCAAATGCGTAGAAACAAAGACATAAAGCGCGGGAGCGAATCTGAAAGATCGCGATGCGCTTTAGCAACCGCCCAATGAATTAACCGAAACGGAACCTCCTTTTCACTTGCAGCCCGGGCGGTTGCGCCCTCATTTCTTCCTCGCAAATAACGTGCTAACTCACCACATGAGTTGGGCAGGCGCGCATGCGCCGATAGGAGGAATTTTCATGCTGTTCGGCGGCTTCGACATCGTCGTGATCGTGCTGGTCATCTTCGTTATCCTAGTGCTCTTTGCCGGGATCAAGACCGTGCCGCAGGGCTACCGCTATACGATCGAGCGCTTCGGGCGTTATACCCGCACGCTGGAGCCTGGCCTCAACCTCATCACCCCCTTCATCGAGCGTGTCGGCGCCAAGTTGAACGTGATGGAACAGGTGCTGAACGTGCCGACCCAGGAGGTGATCACCAAGGATAATGCCTCGGTTTCGGCCGATGCCGTCTCTTTCTATCAGGTGCTGAATGCTGCCCAGGCCGCCTATCAGGTCTCCAACCTCGAAAACGCCATCCTCAATCTCACCATGACCAACATCCGCTCGGTCATGGGTTCGATGGATCTCGACGAACTGCTCTCCAACCGTGATGCGATCAACGACCGGCTGCTGCGTGTCGTCGACGAAGCCGTGCATCCCTGGGGCATCAAGGTCACCCGTGTCGAGATCAAGGACATCCAGCCGCCGCGCGACCTCGTTGATGCGATGGCCCGCCAGATGAAGGCCGAGCGCGAGAAGAGGGCGCAGGTGCTGGAGGCCGAAGGCTCGCGCAACGCGCAGATCCTCAGGGCCGAAGGTGCCAAACAATCCGCCATTCTCCAGGCCGAAGGCCAGCGCGAGGCCGCCTTTCGCAACGCCGAAGCCCGCGAACGTCTAGCCGAGGCCGAAGCCAAGGCAACGAAGATGGTCTCCGAGGCGATCGCCGCCGGCGACATCCAGGCGATCAACTATTTCGTCGCGCAGAAATACACCGAAGCGCTGACCTCGATCGGTTCGGCGCCCAATTCCAAGATCGTGATGATGCCGATGGAAGCGTCTTCCATCCTAAGCTCGCTCGGCGGCATTGGCGCCATTGCCCGCGAAGTCTTCGGCGATGCCGGCAGCAGCCCGTCGACGCCACTACCCGTGCCGCCGCGCCCGCGCCCCGCACCGGCACGCTCGACGCCGCCGATCAATCCGTCGACCCCCAATCCTTTCAATCCCGAGCAGGAGCGATAAGCCATGCTGGCGAAGATCGTCACCGAACTCGGTCCATGGAGTTGGTGGGTCGCAGGGCTCGTGCTGCTTGCCGCCGAGATGATTGTTCCCGGCTTCTTCCTGGTCTGGATCGGCCTTGCCGCCTTGATCGTCGGCGCGCTATCGCTACTCTTCTGGGACAGCGCCTTCTGGGTCTGGGAGTTGCAGGCGATTCTTTTTGCGCTTCTCGCCGTTGCCACGACCTTCGCCGGCCGCCGGCTGACGCTGCGCAATGCCACGACCGACGAGCCCTTCCTCAATCAGCGCGGCGCAAGCCTCGTCGGCCGCACCGCCACCCTGCACGAACCGATCCGCGAGGGCCGCGGCCGAATCCGCCTCGACGATACACTATGGCAGGTGATGGGACCCGACCTGCCCGTCGGAACGCAGGTGAAGGTGGTCTCGAGCAATGGCCGCGACCTCAGAGTCGAGCCCGTCTGATCGAACGAGCCTGATCAGGCGACGCCGATCCGCAGCAGGTCGTGGAAGTGCACCAGCCCGACCGGCCGGCGGTCGTCGTCGATGACGATCAGCGCGCCGATGTGATGCTGGTTGAGCAGCGCCAGCGCTGCCGTCGCCAGCACCGTCGGCTTCACCGTCTTCGGCGTCCGCGTCATGATGTCGTCGACATCAAGCTCTGAAAGATTGCGCGTGAGATTGCGCGCCATGTCGCCTTCGGTGACGATGCCGCAGAGCCGCCCATCTTCATCCAGCACCCCGACGCAGCCGAAATGCTTGCGCGACAGCACGGTGATCGCCTCCGGCATCGGTGTGCCCTTGGCAACGAGCGGCAGCCGCTCGCCGGTATGCATGACATCGGCGACATGCATCAGGCTCGCACCCAGCTTGCCGCCGGGATGGAAGACGTGGAAATCCGTAGCGGTAAAGCCGCGCGCCTCCAACAGCGCCACCGCCAGCGCGTCGCCGATTGCAAGCTGCATCAGCGTCGAGGTCGTCGGCGCCAGCCCATTCGGGCAGGCCTCCTGCTCGTTCGGCATCAGCAGGACGATATCGGCGGCGGTCGCCAGCGAGGACCCTTCGCTGCAGGTGATCGCGATCAGCGGAATGGAGAAGCGCCGCGTGAAGGAAATGATACTCTTGAGCTCGGCGCTCTCGCCACCTTTGGAAATCGCCAAGACGACGTCGTCGCGCGCAATCATGCCGAGATCGCCGTGATTGGCCTCCGCCGCATGCACGAAAAAGGCAGGCGTTCCCGTTGAGGCAAATGTCGCCGCCAGCTTGGCGCCGATATGCCCGCTCTTGCCGACGCCGGTGACGATCACGCGTCCGGAGATGTCGCCGATGACTTCGACGGCCCGTGTGAAAGGACCGGCCAAGCCATCGTCAAAGGCCTGTTCGAGCGCTTCAAGACCGCGTCTTTCGGTCTCTACCGTGCGTTTTGCCGACTCGAGCACGCTGTTTTCAACGAGGTTTATCGCTCTTCTGATCATGAAGTTGCGTTAGACCTTTTCACTTTCCAAGTCCACCCCGCAGTCTTTCCGAATTGTGAACAGCGCCGGCCGCCGGCAACGAATGGTTAACCACAAGGCTTTACCTTTGGGTAAGAACCGAAAGCATGTCAGGCGCGAATTGCATGGGCCAGCCAAAACAGACGAGCAGTGTGACGCCGCTCCGCGCCATGAGCTGTGCCGTCTCATTTGCCGTGCTCACTGGCCTGCTTCTCAGCCAGACGGCAGCCTTCGCGCAGTCCGCCTCGCAGCCCGCAAACAGCCGCTCCGCCACCTCTCAGGACAACCACGCCACCAACAATGCGGCATCCGCCGCCGGTTTCGATGACGAGACCGACGATACCGCCACTCCTGCGGCAAACGGCGCGACTGCGAACGCGGACGGTGCCCAGCAGCGGCCCGCCATACCGGATGCCCAAGCCGGCGACGACATTACCGGCTCCATCCTCGACGAGGACATCCGCCGGCTGAACACCCGTGAAGCGCCGGTCGATGAGGCACTGCCGCGCCGCAGGGCTGCCGAAGGCGCCTCGACAGAGGAAACGCCGGGAATCCCGATCGGCACGTTTGTGCTCCGCCCGAGCGTCACCCAGAGCATCAACACCGAGACCACCAAGGACGACAATACGACGCAGCGGCGCGCCTTTCTCGAAACCGATGCGGCAGCGACCCTGACCTCGGACTGGGGCCGGCATCAGTTGACCGTGACCTCGGAAGGCGCCTGGCAGAAGAATGTCAGCGGCGAGGGTGAGGAACAGCCTTCCTTCAAGCTCAACAGCGACCTCAGGCTGGATCTTCCCGACGATACGACCGCGCACCTGACCGCTGGCTATAATTTCTACCGCGAGGATACGGACGATCCCGACGCCATCGCCAACGCCGCGCAGCAGTCGGACGTCCAGGAATTTTCGGCCGGCGCCTCCGTCCAGCGCGATTTTGGCATCCTGCGCGGCACGACTGCACTTGCGCTGACACGCTCGATCTATTCGGACGCTAAACTCTCGAACGGCACGACCGTCTCCCTCAGCGACCGCAATCAGACGACGGGCACGTTGCGTGGCCGTGTGGGCTACGAACTGTCACCCGCGCTCATCCCCTTCATCGAGGCCAACATCGGCCGCACGGTCTATGACGAAACGCAAGACTCCGCCGGCTACGAGCGTTCGGGCCATAGCTACGGCGCCAAGGCCGGCGTCGAGGTCGATCTCGGTGAAAAGCTGAAGGGCGAAGTCGGTGTCGGCTACGAGATGGCGGATTTCGAAGACAGCCGGCTATCCTCGATCGATACGGCCACACTCGATGCAAGCCTGCTCTGGTCGCCGATCCGCGGCACCGATGTCAACCTCGACCTGCAGACGAGCATCCAGCCCTCGACCACGGCGGGCGAAAGCGGCTACGTTTCGCACGCGCTGACGACGACGGTCACCCACCAGTTGCGCGACAATCTGGTCGGCACGATGATCGGTGGCGTAATATGGCGCGATTATCCGACGGATAGCACCATCAACGACGAGCTCGTCTATACCGCTGCGACCGGCCTTACCTGGAACATCAACCGCTATCTCGATCTCACCAGCACACTCGGCTACGAGCTGACGACGCGCAAGGAAGGAAGCGATTCGCAGCAATGGCGAGCCGGCGTCGGTCTCAAGCTGAAACGCTAAGAATGACGACCAAAATAGAGCGCCGCGTATCTGTTGGGACACGCGGCGCTCTATTACATTGAATCTACAACTTATTTCAGGCCGGCAAGCAGTTCCCTGAAGCCGCCTTCGACGGAGGGGCGGATATCGGCGCGTTCGAGGGCGAAGGCGACGTTTGCCAGGATGAAACCGTCCTTGGCGCCGCAGTCGTAGGTCGCGCCGCGGAAGTGGTAACCGGCGAAATCCTGTTCCTTCAGCAGCTTTAGCATGCCGTCGGTAAGCTGGATCTCGTTGCCGGCGCCGCGCTCCTGGGTTTCGAGGATCTTGAAGATCTCCGGCTGCAGGATGTAGCGGCCGTTGATGAAGAAGTTGGAAGGCGCAGTCCCCTTGGCGGGCTTTTCCACCATGCCGGTGATACGGAAACCGTCGCCGATCGCCTCGCCAACGCCGACGATGCCGTATTTATGCGCTTGGTCGGGCGCGCATTCCTCGACGGCGATGATATTGCCGCCGCTCTGGCCGTAGAGGTCGATCATGCCCTTCATGCAGCCCTTGTCGCCCTTCATGATCATATCGGGCAGCAGCAGTGCGAAGGGTTCGTCGCCGACGATCTCGCGGGCGCACCAGACCGCATGGCCGAGGCCGAGCGGCTCCTGCTGACGGGTGAAGCTCACCGTGCCGGCCTTCGGCAATTGCTGGGCGAGAAGGGTGATTTCAGCCTTCTTGGCGCGCTCGCGCAGCGTCTGTTCCAACTCGAAATGGATGTCGAAATAATCTTCAATGACGTGCTTGTTGCGTCCGGTGACGAAGACCAGATGTTCGATCCCGGCCTCGATCGCCTCATCGACGACATATTGAATGATTGGCTTGTCGACGACGGTCAACATTTCCTTCGGAACAGCCTTTGTCGCCGGCAGGAATCGCGTTCCCAACCCGGCAACCGGAAATACTGCTTTACGAACTTTGTTGTGTTGAGCCACACCCGGCCTCCTGCTTCGATCACATCGCTTTGGAAATAGAGCTTTTTAGCTTTAACTAGTATAGAATTGCTACTGTTTTGCAAATGGTGACCGCAGCGGATCGCCATGGTAAAGATTTTGTTGACTCCGTTCCTGTAGTCTCGGGTCTGGGCGGATAGGATGTCCCGCTGCACCAGAAACTGAAGATGACGGATACGACTGTCGATGACCCAGAATCACAAAAACTCCCTTCGTGGTCTTGCTCTCGCCCTCATTGTCGCTGCCCAGGTGGCACTGGTCCCCGACAACGCGAAAGCTGATTCCCGCTTCCAGAAATGGATCGCGGATTTTTACCAAACTGCCGCTCAGAGTGGCATCAGTAAGGCAACTTATCAAAAGGCCTTTTCCGGGGTGAGCGAGCCCGATCCGACCGTGCTCGAAAAGGCCGCCTACCAGCCGGAATTCACCTCGAAGATCTGGGACTATGTCGATTCCCGCGTCAACCCCTATACCGTCAAGATCGGCCGCGAGATGGCTGCCAAGCATGCAAGGACGCTCGCTGCGATCGAGCAGCGTTTCGGCGTCGACAAGACCATTCTGCTGGCCATCTGGTCGATGGAATCGAATTATGGCGCGGTTCTCGACAAGGACGACCGGCTGCACTACGTGCCGCGCGCCCTGGCAACGCTTGCCTACGCCGATCCGAGCCGCGCCAAATTCGCCAAGAAGCAGCTGGTCGCGGCACTGAAGATCCTGCAGAACGGCGATGTGCCGGCACGCGAGATGACCGGCTCCTGGGCCGGCGCCATGGGCCACACCCAGTTCATTCCGACAAGCTACCTGCTTTATGCCGTCGATGCCGACGGCAACGGCCACCGCGACATCTGGAATTCGGTCCCCGACGCGCTGGCGACCTCGGCCAATCTCCTGATGAAGAACGGCTGGGACACCGGCAAGACCTGGGGCTACGAGGTCGTCGTTCCCGCCGCAGTCGCCAAGCAGGCCGGCAAGACCCATACGTTGGCCCAATGGGCGGCACTCGGCCTGACGCGCCCGAACGGCAAGGCCTTCCGCGAGAGCGCCACCAAAGCCATGCTGAAGATGCCGGCCGGGCCCAGTGGCCCGGGCTTCCTGATGACCGCCAACTTCTTCACCATCAAGAACTACAATGCCTCGGATAGCTACGCGCTCGCCGTCGGCTTGCTGGCCGACCAGATCGCCGGCTACGGCGGCATGCAACAGCGCTGGCCGCGCCCGGACGGCGCCCTTGATATCACCGAGAAATTCGAGCTGCAGACCCGTCTGAAGACGCTCGGCTATTACAATGGCGAGGTCGACGGCAATTTCGGGTCGGGTTCGAAGGCGGCAATATCAGCCGTCCAGTCGCGCATCGGCATGCAGCCGGACGGTGAGCCCTCGTTGCCGCTTCTGAACGCACTGCGCCGCTAGATCGGGATGATCCCGGCCGGACCGGCCGGAAATCTCAACCCGCATTTCGATCAACGAAGTAGGGCATGATACCGCCCGAAAACCCCACACACTTTTCGGCATGATGCTCTACAACAGGCCGAACCGTGACCTAGATAGTAGCGGGAGTGGACGCTGGCCTACCCTGCGTGCAAGATGCCGGCAGATGCGGAACTGCCCATGACGAAGAAAACTGATCGCACCCCAATCCGTTGGCTCGTGCTCGCCTTGGCGGCGGCTTCGCTATGCCTTGGCGCTCTTGCGCCGGTGCATGTCGCCGAAGCCCAGGAGCAGCGCTATCAGCGCCGTTCGATCCTCGATTTTTTCCTCGGCCGACGCTATCTCGACGATGCGCCGCAAGCCCCTGATGTCCAGCAGCCGAGGCGCCAGCAGCGCAAGCGCCCACCGCCACCGAAGGCCGTGGTCAATACCCGCACCGCGCCACCCTTGCGGACCGTCGAAGAGGAGCCGGCGGTGCAGAAGCTCGGTGACGCCCGAACGATCCTGATCGTCGGCGATTTCCTGGCCAGCGGCCTCGGCGACGGCCTCACCGCCGCCTTCGAGACCTCGCCAGGCGTCGTCGTCGAAGCCCGCGGCAACGTCTCCTCAGGCCTTGTCCGCGACGATTATTACGACTGGCCGGAACAGCTGCCGAAGATGATCGACGAGCTGAAGCCGGCAATGGTCGTTGTCATGATCGGCGCCAACGACCGCCAGCAGATGGTGACCGACACCGCCAAGGAGAAATTCCGCACCGATGGCTGGTTCACCGAATACCGCCGCCGTGTCCTTTCTTTCGGCAAGGAGGTCACCGGCCGCAAGATCCCGCTGCTTTGGGTCGGCCTTCCTGCCTTCGAATCCGATTCGATGACGGCCGATGCCGTCCAGATGAACCAGCTCTACCGCAACCAGGTCGAAAGCATCGGCGGCGAATTCGTCGATATCTGGGATGGTTTCGTCGACGAAAACGGCAACTTCATCGTCACCGGCTCGGATGTGAACGGCCAGCAGGTACGCCTGCGCACTTCTGATGGCATCAATCTTACCCAGGCCGGCCGGCGCAAACTTGCCTTCTATGTGGAAAAACCGGCCCGGCGCCTTCTCGGCACGCAGGCAAGCCCCGATCTGGTCCGCCTCGACTCCAGCAATCTGCCCGGTCTCGGCCTTCCCGACAATCCGGTCGAACATACCGTGCCGATCAGCCTCTCCGATCCCGATCTCGATGGCGGCGCCGAGCTTCTCGGCGCCAGGCCGCCGCCTATGGCTTTGACGCGGTCGCCGCGCGACCTCCTGGTCGAGCAGGGCGAAATGACGCCCGCACCTCCCGGCCGCGTCGATGATTACCGCCTGCCTGTGGCAAAGGCGCCGGCCGAAGTCTCGGTCAAATAAAAGAGACCGCGCGAGGCGGCCCTCCGCTTCGTCCCGTCTACTTCGCCGTCGCCTGCGGCCAGCTCAGATAATAGTAGTTCTGTCCGATCAGGCCGAAGAAGGCGTTGCTGTCGTTCGTCTGGTCGACATAGCTGCCGTTTTCCTTGACGAAGGCGCCGTCGGAGCCGCGCTCCAGATGCGCATCGAGGAAGTCGCTCCAGCCGCTGACATCAATCTCCTTGCCGGCCTTGCTCTCAGTGTCCGCCTCATCGGGATCATCGACATCCCAGGCGTTGACCGACACACCCTGCGTCGGATCGGTGATGGTGAGCGTGCCCGCTTCCAGGGCAGCCAGCATGTCGTGCGCCTTGCCGCTCTCGCCTTCGGCCGCAGCCGCATCCTGCAGCTGCTGCTTCAGCATCGACATGAAGGAGGCGCTGGTTACGTCGGCGCTATCACCCGTCGTGTCGGACTCATCAGACGTGTCGCTCTGGGCCGAAAGCGTGTCGAGCAGCCCGGAAAGGGCCTGGTTGGAAAGAAGCGAGGCAGAACTCGGATCGAGCCCGTAGCTGCTCAGAATGCTGGCGGCCGACGAACTCTGCGTGTCCTGCGAGCTGTCGTCGGAGCCGCGGAGGTTTTTCAGAGCATATTGGGCCGAAACCAGCCGCGTGCTGTCAAGTGCGGAAACCATTGGAAATGTCCTTGTCGATCATTCGCGGTCTCACGCCGCGGCCGATGGTGAAATGCGTTACGGCCAAAACGGCGGGGCATCTCCGCTTCGGTCGCCGCCGGCTCCTCCTGAGCCCGCGTCCGGCGAAAAATCTCGCTTCCAGGCATTGCCTGAGGCTTGCGGCGCACAGCCTCCGCGTCAAGCCGTCGCACTACAGCGCGGCGCACCATGAAAAAACTCCGCCGGAGGGGCGGAGTTCGTGGTCTTCGGGAAGGTGTGCGGCCGACGGTCAGTTCGGCAGAACGGTCGAACCCATCAATTCCTCGTCGATGGCGCGCGCTGCCTGGCGGCCTTCACGGATCGCCCAGACCACCAGCGACTGGCCGCGGCGCACGTCACCCGCCGTCCAGAACTTGTCGACCGAAGTCTTGTAGTCGCGATCGTTGGCGACGACGTTGGTCGAGCCGCGCTTGTCGGTGTTGAGCGTCAGCTTGCCCTCCAGCTCCTTCAGCACGCTGCCGGTGAACGGCCCGCGGAAACCGATGGCGATGAAGGCGAGATCGGCCCGGATGACGAATTCCGTACCTGGAACCGGCCGCCGGCGTTCGTCGACCTCGCAGCACTTGACGCCGGTGAGCACACCGTCTTCGCCGACAAATTCAAGAGTCGCCACCTGGAATTCACGGACGGCACCCTCGGCCTGTGAGGAGGAGGTTCGCATCTTCGTCGCCCAGAAGGGCCAGACGGCAAGCTTGTCTTCCTTCTCCGGCGGCTGCGGCCGAATGTCGAGCTGTGTGACCTTGACGGCTCCCTGGCGGAAGGCCGTGCCGACGCAGTCCGAAGCCGTATCGCCGCCGCCGACGACGACGATATGTTTGGCGCCGGCAAGGATCGGGTCCGACGGCCAGCCGACGCTGTCGATGTTCTCCCGCCCGACGCGGCGGTTTTGCTGCACCAGATAGGGCATCGCATCATGCACGCCCGCAAGGTCGGTGCCCGGAATGCCCGCCTCACGCGGCGTCTCGGAGCCGCCGCAGTAAAGAACGGCGTCGTGATCGGCAAGCAACTGCTCGACCTTGACGTCGACGCCGACATTGACGCCGCAATGGAAGGTGACGCCCTCGCCCTTCATCTGTTCGACGCGGCGGTCGATGAAGTTCTTCTCCATCTTGAAATCGGGAATGCCGTAGCGCAGCAGGCCGCCCGGCTTGGTCTCGCGCTCATAGAGATGCACCTCATGGCCGGCGCGGCCGAGCTGCTGGGCAGCCGCCATGCCGGCGGGGCCGGAGCCGATGACGGCGACCTTCTTGCCGGTATGGACCGTCGCCGGCTGCGGCCGGATGAAGCCGAGCTCATAGGCCTTGTCGGCGATCGCCTGTTCGACCGTCTTGATGGCAACCGGCGCATCCTCGAGATTCAACGTGCAGGCTTCCTCGCAGGGCGCCGGGCAGACGCGACCGGTAAACTCGGGGAAGTTGTTGGTGGAATGCAGGTTCTGGATCGCCGCTTCCCAGTTGTTGTTGTAGACGAGGTCGTTCCAATCGGGAATCTGGTTGTGAACAGGGCAACCGGTCGGGCCGTGGCAATAGGGGATGCCACAGTCCATGCAGCGCGCGGCCTGTTTCTGCACTTCCGGGTCCGACATCGGGATCGTGAACTCGCGGAAATGGCGGATACGATCCGACGCCGGCTGGTATTTCGCCACCTGCCGGTCGATTTCCAGAAACCCTGTTACCTTACCCATGTTTTCGTCCCTTACCCTCATGACCGCCTCACCGCAGCCAATCTGTCTATCGTCAGTCCCGGTACCCGGGGCAAGTTGCTTGTCTTGACCGTCATTGGACCATATCCCCTGCAAGACATCCGTGCGATCTGAACAGCCTTCGCCGTCGGTATGATCGTCACGGGTCATTGAGATATTTTCGTCATCCGTCACCTGCAGTCAGCTGGTGACGGATGTCCCGGTGCAATTCATTCTGCGGCGATGCCCATCCGGCTGCGCTCCATTTCCTCGAGCGCCCGACGGTATTCGACCGGCATGACCTTGCGGAACTTCGGACGGTAGTCGGCCCAGTTGTCGAGGATCTGCGTGGCGCGGGCCGAGCCCGTATAGTGCAGATGGTTGGAGATCAGTTGGTAGAGGCGCTCCTCGTCATGGCGCGTCATGTCGCCAGAGACGTCGACGCGTCCCTTGTGCATGAGGTCACCACCGTGATGATGCAGCTTCTCCAGCATGTCGTCCTCCTCGGGCACCGGCTCGAGCTCGACCATCGCCATGTTGCAGCGGCTGGCGAAATCGCCGGTCTCATCGAGCACGTAGGCGACACCGCCGGACATGCCGGCCGCGAAGTTGCGGCCCGTGGCGCCAAGCACGACGACAACGCCACCGGTCATGTATTCGCAGCCATGGTCGCCGACACCCTCGACGATGGCGATCGCGCCCGAATTGCGCACGGCGAAACGTTCGCCTGCCACACCGCGGAAATAGCATTCGCCCTCGGTCGCACCATAAAGCACGGTGTTGCCGACGATGATCGAGTCCTCGGCCACGATCCTCGAATTCTCCGGCGGCCGGATGATGATCTTGCCGCCTGAAAGGCCCTTGCCGACATAGTCGTTGCCGTCGCCGATCAGGTTGAAAGTGACGCCGCGCGCCAGGAAGGCGCCGAAGCTCTGCCCCGCCGTGCCGCGAAGCGTCACATTGATCGTGTCTTCCTTCAGTCCGCGATGGCGGAAGCGCTTGGCGACCTCGCCGGAAAGCATTGCTCCCGCCGACCGGTCGACGTTCTTGATGCCGACCTCGAAGGCGACGGGCGTCTTGGCCGTCAGTGCCGGCTGCGCCTGCTCGATCAGCACGCGGTCGAGAATGTCGTCGATCGGGTGCTTCTGCCGGCTCGTCCAGAAGGTCTCTTCCTTGGGAGCGTCGACCTTGTGGAAGATACGGCTGAAATCGAGGCCCTTCGCCTTCCAGTGGTTCAGCATCTCGTCCTTCTCCAGAAGCTCCGAGGCGCCGATGATCTCGTCAAGCCGGGTGAACCCGAGTGAGGCGAGGATTTCGCGCACTTCGTTGGCGACGAAGAAGAAATAGTTGATGACGTGCTCCGGCGCGCCCTTGAAGCGCTTGCGCAGCACCGGATCCTGGGTCGCCACACCCACCGGACAGGTGTTGAGATGGCACTTGCGCATCATGATGCAGCCGGCGGCAATCAGCGGCGCGGTGGCAAAGCCGAACTCGTCGGCTCCAAGCAGCGCCCCGATAATGACGTCGCGGCCGGTCTTCAGCCCGCCGTCCACCTGCAGGGCGACGCGCGAGCGCAGCCCGTTCAGCACCAGCGTCTGCTGGGTTTCGGCAAGTCCGATTTCCCAAGGGCTGCCAGCATGTTTGAGCGACGTCAGCGGCGACGCACCCGTGCCGCCGTCGAAGCCGGCGACCGTGATGTGGTCGGCGCGTGCCTTGGCCACACCGGCGGCAACCGTGCCGACGCCGACTTCAGAGACGAGCTTGACCGAAACATCGGCGGTCGGGTTGACGTTCTTCAGATCGTAGATCAGCTGCGCCAGATCTTCGATGGAATAGATGTCGTGGTGCGGCGGCGGCGAAATCAGGCCGACACCCGGTGTCGAATGGCGGGTCTTGGCAACGGTCGCGTCAACCTTATGGCCCGGCAGCTGACCGCCTTCGCCAGGCTTGGCGCCTTGCGCCACCTTGATCTGCAGCACGTCGGCATTGACGAGATATTCGGTGGTCACCCCGAAGCGGCCCGACGCGATCTGCTTGATCGCCGAACGTTCCGGGTTCATCGAACCATCGGCCAGCGGCATGTAGCGGTCGGATTCCTCGCCGCCCTCGCCGGTGTTCGACTTGCCGCCGATCCGGTTCATGGCGATCGCCAGTGTCGTATGCGCCTCCCTGGAGATCGAGCCGAAGGACATCGCCCCCGTCGAGAAACGCCTGACGATATCGGCCGCCGGCTCGACCTCGTCGATCGATATCGGCTTGCGGCCAATCGCCTCGGCGCTCTTCATCTTGAAGAG
This sequence comes from Rhizobium leguminosarum bv. viciae USDA 2370, assembly GCF_002008365.1. Classification (GTDB taxonomy): domain Bacteria; phylum Pseudomonadota; class Alphaproteobacteria; order Rhizobiales; family Rhizobiaceae; genus Rhizobium; species Rhizobium leguminosarum. The sequence goes on along the minus strand of NZ_MRDL01000025.1, from coordinate 204,147 downwards.
CCCGCGGATCGTGTTCATGCGCAGCGCCGAATTGTTCACCATATCGGCGAATTCGCGGTAGCGATCCTCGGCATTGCCGCGCACGGCATGCTGAAGGGCGGCGACCGCATCCGGCGTCCAGGCATGGCTTTCGCCGCGCATGCGGTAGGAATATTCGCCGCCGATGTCGAGCGTCGTGGCAAGAAGCGGATCGGTGCCGAAGGCAGCGTTATGGCGAGCGACGGTTTCCGCGGCGATCGCCTCGAGGCCGACGCCTTCGATCATCGTCGCGGTTCCGAAGAAATACTTGTCGATCAGTTCCGACTGCAGGCCGATCGCATCGAAGATCTGCGCGCCGCAATAGGACTGGTAGGTCGAGATGCCCATCTTCGACATGACCTTGAGGATGCCTTTGCCGACTGCCTTGATGTAGCGGTAGACAACTTCGGAAGCATCCACTTCCTTCGGGAATTCGCCCTTGGCATGCATGTCGAGCAGCGTGTCGAAGGCGAGATAGGGGTTGATCGCCTCGGCGCCGTAGCCGGCGAGCAGGCAGAAATGATGGACCTCGCGCGGTTCGCCGGTCTCGACAACGAGACCGACCGAGGTGCGAAGCCCCTTGCGGATCAGGTGATGGTGCACGGCAGCCGTCGCCAGCAGTGCCGGAATGGCGATCCGGTCCGGCCCGATCTGACGATCGGAGAGCACGATGATGTTGTAGCCGCCCTTGACCGCCGCTTCCGCGCGCTCGCAGAGCCGGTCGAGCATCTCGGGCATGCCTTCGGCGCCACGCTCGATATCATAGGTGAAATCGAGCGTCTTGGTGTCGAAACGATCTTCCGTATGGCCGATCGAACGGATCTTCTCGAGATCGCCATTGGTCAGGATCGGCTGGCGAACCTCGAGCCGCTTGGCGTTCGCCGCGCCCTCGTGGTCGAGAATATTCGGCCGCGGCCCGATGAAGGAAACCAGGCTCATGACCAGTTCCTCGCGGATCGGGTCGATCGGCGGATTGGTCACCTGCGCGAAGTTCTGCTTGAAATAGGTGTAGAGCAGCTTCGGCTTTTCCGACATCGCCGAGATCGGCGTATCCGTGCCCATCGAGCCAATCGCCTCCTGGCCCGTCGTCGCCATCGGCGACATCAGGATGCGTGTATCCTCGAGCGTGTAGCCGAAGGCCTGCTGGCGGTCGAGCAGCGACACGTCGCGGCGCAGCGCCCGCGGCTCCACCGGCTTCAGGTCTTCGAGGATGAGCTGGGTGCGGTTGAGCCAGCTGCGATAGGGATGCGCCGTCGCAAGCTGCGACTTCACCTCGTCGTCGGAGATGATGCGGCCTTCTTCCATGTCGATCAGCAGCATCTTGCCCGGCTGCAGGCGCCACTTCTGGATGATCTTCTCCTCCGGAACCGGCAACACGCCGGCTTCGGACGCCATGATGACGCGGTCGTCATCGGTGACGAGGTAGCGCGCCGGCCGCAAGCCGTTGCGGTCGAGCGTCGCGCCGATCTGCTTGCCGTCGGTGAAGGCAACGGCAGCCGGCCCATCCCAGGGCTCCATCAGCGCCGCATGATATTCGTAGAAGGCCTTGCGTTCTGCGGCCATCGACTGATTGCCGGCCCAGGCCTCCGGGATCAGCATCATCACGGCATGCGCCATCGAATAACCGCCGCGCACCAGGAATTCGAGTGCGTTGTCGAAGCAGGCCGTGTCTGACTGCCCCTCGTAGGAGATCGGCCAGAGCTTGGAGATGTCCTCGCCGAACAGCGGCGAGGAGACCGATGCCTGGCGCGCCGCCATCCAGTTGACGTTGCCGCGCAGCGTGTTGATCTCGCCGTTATGGGCGACCATGCGGTAAGGATGCGCGAGCTTCCACGACGGGAAGGTGTTGGTCGAGAAGCGCTGGTGCACCAGGGCGACCGCGCTTTCGAAGCGCGGATCCGACAGGTCCTTGTAATAGACGCCGACCTGATAGGCCAGGAACATGCCCTTGTAGACCACCGTCGCCGACGACAGCGACACCGGATAGAAATTGCTCTCCTCGCCGTCGAACTCGTCATAGATGCGGTTGGAGATGACCTTGCGCAGCGTGAACAGCCGACGCTCGAACTCGTCGTTGTTTTCGGCATCCTCGCCGGCGCCGATGAAGACCTGCACATGATGCGGCTCGGTTGCGGCAATGGCCGGCGCCTTGGAGAGCGAGGAATTGTCGACGGGCACGTCGCGGAAGCCGATGAAGACCTGACCTTCCTCGGTGATGACGTCCTTGATCACCTTCTTGAAGTGCTCGATCTGCTTTTCATCGCGCGGCATGAAGATATGGCCGACGCCATATTCGCCGACCGGCGGCAGGGTGATGCCCTGCTCGGCCATCTCCTCGCGGAAGAAACGGTCGGGGATCTGCACCAGGATGCCGGCGCCGTCACCCATCAGCGGATCGGCGCCGACGGCGCCGCGATGCGTCAGGTTTTCAAGGATGAAAAGGCCATCCTTGACGATCTGGTGTGACTTCTGGCCCTTCATATGCGCGACGAAGCCGACGCCGCAGGCATCATGTTCGTTGCGCGGATCGTAGAGGCCCTGTTTCTTCGGCAGGCCGGAGGCGGATTTGGACATATTGGCCGTCGCGCGCAGCTCTGCAGCAGCAAACCGGTCAACTTCCATGGATGGCGTCTTCGTCATCATCTTTCCTCCTGTCGAAGCCCGCGGGGCCGCGGGCGGCTTTTCGTCCCGCGCCGCAACCCGAAGATAGGTTCGGCGCATGACAGCGCTGTTGCATTGTGAAGATCGGCCGCAGACATCTGCTTTAAAGGAAAGCAAACCGTCGCGTTCCGCGCCTGCCATTCGCCTCCGCGCGCCGCCCTTGAGGCTTGACGCTCGGAAGAACTATAGCGTGAAAGCCGTTCTGTTCCAGGGCTTTCGGCGCCTCTTCGGTCATAAAGGCCAAAATAGGACAGCAACACTGTCCTAATTCATCAGTTCTATGCCAGAAAGCATTCGGCTCTGCAAGAGCGCTCCGTCAAAAAACGTCAATTTGCGACGGAAGATTGCCTGGGTAGCGGCCATGACGAAAGAAAATTACGTTGTGCCGTATCATTTTGTTTATTAATTGCGTAGTTCAATTTCCGTGATGTGTCGCGGGCGACAACCTTGATCCTGTGAAGCTTTGGCGTAATGTCCGCTGCGGACTTGCCACCCCCTTCCTTTCTCACGGTTTCCCCACATGTTCTTTGCTTCCGATAACTGGGCCGGCGCCCACAAATCCATTGCCGAACGTCTGCTGACGGAATCGACCGGCTTTGCCGCCGCCTATGGCGCCGGCGATCTCGACAGAAAGGTCGAAGCCCGTTTTTCCGAGATCTTCGAGCGTGAGGTTTCGATCTTCTTCGTCGCTACCGGCACGGCCGCCAACTCGCTGTCGCTGGCAAGCGTCCAGCGCCCCGGCGGCATCACCTTCTGCCATTCGGAAGCCCATGTGATCGAGGATGAATGCGGTGCACCGGAATTTTTCTCCGGTGCCGCCCGTCTCGTTGCCGTTGACGGCGAAGCCGGCAAGATCGACCCGGCAAAACTTTCGGCAAAGATCGCAAGCTTTCCCGAGGACGCCGTCCATCACGGCCGCGCCAGCGCCGTGACCATCACCCAGGCGACCGAGATCGGCACCGTCTATTCCCTGCCGGAGATCGGCGAGATCGCCGCCATATCAAGGAAGCGCAATCTGCCGCTCCACATGGATGGCGCCCGCTTCGCCAACGCCCTGGTCGCACTCGGCGCCACCCCGGCCGAAATGACCTGGAGGCGCGGCGTCGACATGCTGTCCTTCGGCGGCACCAAGAACGGCTGCTGGTGTGCCGAAGCGATCATCATCTTCAATCCGGATCAAGCCCGGGAAATGCCGTTCATCCGCAAGCGCGCCGCCCAGCTTTTCTCCAAATCGCGTTTCATCGCCGCCCAGTTCGATGCCTATTTCGAAGACGGTCTCTGGCTCGATCTCGCCCGTCATTCGAACGGCATGGCCGACAGGCTGCGCGCCGGCATCGGCACGAGCAACTCGGCTCGCCTGGCCTGGCCGACCGCATCCAACGAAGTCTTTGCTGTGGTCAGCAAAAGTGCCGCAAAAATTGCGGAGGAAAAGGGGGCCAAATTTTACGAGTGGCCGGTCCCGGCGGCAACGCCCGAACTCGTTTCCGAAAGCGAAACCCTGATCCGCCTCGTCACCAGCTTCGCGACCACCGAAGCGGATGTCGATGGCTTCTTGAAGTGCCTGGCCGCCTGATCGCCTGCCGGAAAGGCCTGCCGGCCCGGCAGGCCTTTCGGTGACGGGCAAGGATTCACGCCGACCTCAGTCCCCTCACCTTTTGCAGAATATCCTCCGACAGTGCTGAAACCAGTGCCTGGTCCGCTCCCTTACGCGGCACCAGCACGAATTCCACGTCCTCCAGCACCGGAAGTTTTCCCGCAGCGATCTCCTTCAGGCCCGATGGTGCCATGCTGCGCGGCTGCACCAGCACGCCCATCCCGGCTCGCGCCGCTGCCGTCAACCCGCTCAGGCTGCCGCAGGTGCAGACGATCCGCCACGGCACCCCGTTTCGCCCGAGCGCTTCGAGCGCGATCACCCGTGTGACGCTCGGCGGCGGAAAGGCGATCAGCGGCAGAGGCCCTGAGGCGAGCACGCGCTCGGGATCGCGCGCCAGCCAGACGAGCGGCTCGCGATAGACGAGTTTTCCGCGCGCATCGCCGAGCCGACGCTTGGCGAGCACCAGATCGATCTCGCCATTGTCCTGCATCTCGTAAAGCACACCGGAAAGCGCAACCGTCAGTTCCAGGTCGACCGATGGATGCGAACGCACGAAATCCTCCAGCACCGCCGGCAGCTGGCTGGTGACGAAATCCTCCGATACGCCGAGCCGCAGACTGCCGCGCAGGCTGTTGCTCTTAAACAGCGACTGCACCTGCCCCTCGATCGAAAGCATGGCGCGCGCATGCGACAGCAGTGCCTCGCCATCGCCGGTCAACATCACCTTATGGGTGTCGCGCGCCAGCAGCCTGCGCCCGAGCGCCGTCTCCAGCCGCTGGATGTGCTGGCTGACCGTCGACTGCCCGAGGCCGAGCCTTTCTGCGGCGAGCGTGAAACTGCCCATCTGCTCGACGGCGACGAAACTGCGCAATTGCGAAAGGTCCAGCATGATCCATATTCTCGATAACTGTTATTCCTTGCATCCTGGATCATAATGGACGACAGAACAATGACTGTTTTATCACGCCGCGAGATCGCCATGCGCCGCTTTCTGCCCGATACATTCACCATCCTGCTCGTCTGCACCGTCATCCTCGCGTCGCTGCTGCCGGCAAGCGGCACATTCGCGGATTATTTCGGTATCGCCACTGACCTTGCCATCGCGCTGCTGTTCTTCCTGCATGGCGCGCGCCTGTCGCGCGACGTCGTCATATCAGGCCTGCTGCACTGGCGCCTGCATCTCGTCATCCTGCTGACCACCTTCGGCATTTTCCCGCTGCTCGGCATGGCGCTCGGGCTGATCCCCGACACGATCCTGCCGCAGCCGCTTTATCTCGGCATCCTCTTCCTCTGCGTGCTGCCGTCGACGGTGCAGTCGTCGATTGCCTTCACCTCGATGGCGGGCGGCAACGTACCGGCCGCCATCTGCTCGGCCTCGGCATCCAACATTTTCGGCATGTTCCTGACACCGCTGCTCGTCGGCCTGCTGTTTTCCGTCGGCGGCCATGGCGGCTTCTCCTTCGATGCATTAGAGCAGATCCTGCTGCAGCTGCTTGCCCCCTTCATTGTCGGCCAGATCCTGCAGCCCTGGATCGGCGACTGGATCCGCGCCAAGAAGAAGATCCTGATGCCTGTCGACCGCGGCTCGATCCTGATGGTCGTCTATCTCGCCTTCAGCACGGCGGTCGTCGAGGGCCTGTGGCACACCTTTTCGATCGCCGATATCGCCGTCGTCATCGTCGCCGACATGGTTTTGCTGGCGATTGTCCTGGTGCTGACGATGTTCGGCAGCCGCTGGCTGGGCTTCAACAAGGCCGACGAGATCACCATCACCTTCTGCGGCTCGAAGAAGAGCCTCGCGAGCGGCGTACCGATGGCGAACGTCATCTTCGCCGGCCAGTCGATCGGCGCGATCGTGCTGCCGCTGATGCTGTTCCACCAGATCCAGCTGATGGTCTGCGCCGTCATCGCCCAGAAATACGCCGCCGCTGCGGCCCGCCGTGCAACGGACAAGGAAATCGACGAAGCCGCCAGCCCGGCATGAAGCATGTCGCGCAAAACTGTGCAGCGGTTTTGCGACAACGACATGCGTAAAAATAAGAGCTAAAGCGCGATGAGCGAATCTGAAAGATCGCGACGCGCTTCAAGCCGAAACAAAAAACGGCGCCCCATAGGAGCGCCGTTCATTTTATCCGATAAGGATCTGATTAGCCGTTGATGATCTGCGCTTCGATGGCTTTCGGAGCCTCGACCGGTTCTGCAGCAATCGTAATCTTGCGGGGCTTCATGGCCTCGGGAATATTTCGCAGAAGGTCGATGTGCAGCAGGCCGTTCTTCAGCGAAGCGGCGATCACCTCGACATGGTCGGCAAGCTGGAAGCGGCGCTCGAAGGCGCGCTTGGCAATGCCGCGGTAGAGGAATTCGCCGCTTTCGGCAGGTTCCTCGTTCTTTTCACCCTTCACGGACAGGACATGGGCATGGGCTTCGATCGAAAGTTCGGTCTCGTCGAAACCGGCAACCGCCATGGTGATGCGATAGGTGTTTTCACCGGTGCGCTCGATATTATAGGGCGGATAGGTCTGCGCCTGCTCCGGCTGGGCAAGGCTGTCGAGCATGGTGAAGAGCCGGTCGAAACCGACGGTCGAACGATAAAGGGGAGAGAAGTCTACGTGACGCATGATGTCCTCCTGTGGAAGCGACGTGTTGCGATGAAGTGCCCCTGAGACCCCATCTTTGGCGGCCTTGGGGCGGTTGCGCGGGCCCTGTTCGGCACCCGCAGAAAGGAGATGGTGATGGGATTCGAGGAGTTCAAGACCTTTTCGGAATCGCCTTGATCAGCCCGTGAACCCCGCATGAACGACCGGTTCGGAGCGCGTTCAGGCACATTCGCCTAGAAATTTCCGCGTCGGGTGAATCTGGTCCCGATGGCTGAAGTGCATCCGTCCCTTCTTCTTCAGCCTCAACTTCGGCCGGCCGCGAGCACCCTCATGCTCCTGCCGGCCCTTTTCCTCCAGCCGGCCTTGCGAGCGCCACCGCTTTCCAATCCGGATGCCGTGCGCTATCCCTGAAGGCGAAGCAGTCAGCAGCGGCGCATTGGCAAAGTCATGGATCAGGTTCTCTATTCGACGCCCGACAATCCCGCCCCGGAAAACCGCACGGAGGGGTTCTTCGAAACCCATGACGGCCACCAGCTGCGTTACGCCGTCTTCCGCTCGAGCGCTCTGGTCGCCAAGGGCACGGTCGTCATCCTGCATGGCCGCAACGAATATATCGAGAAATATTTCGAGACGATCCGCGACCTGACGGCCAAAGGCCTCTGGGTCGCGACCTTCGATATGCGCGGCCAGGGCGGTTCGCCGCGGCTGCTGAAGAGCCGCAACCACGGCCACATTCGCCGCTTCGTCGATTACGAGCGTGATCTCGACACCTTCCTCGAAAGGGTGGTGTTGCCGGATACCCGCCTGCCCTTCTATCTGCTCGCGCATTCCACAGGCGGCCTGATTGCGCTGTCGGCCGCGCCCTATCTCACCACCCGTATCGATCGCATGGTGCTGTCGGCGCCCTTTATCGGCCTGACCGGCCAATCGGTCTCGCCTCGCGTCATCCGCGCTCTTGCAGGCACGCTGACGGCCCTCGGCCTTGGTTTTCTGCCGCTGACCTCGAAACTGAAGGAGCCGAACTTCAGCGACAATCCGCTGACCTCGGACGAACACCGGTTCGAGCGCAATGTTGCGATGATGAGGGCTCATCCGGAACTGACGCTCGGGCCGCCGACGGCCCGCTGGCTGATCGAGGCCTTTCGCACGATGGACCGGGTCACCTCGCCCTACCATCTCTTTTCCATCACCATCCCGACCATCGTCATCGCCCCGACGCGTGACGGTGTCGTGCCCTACACGGCGCAGGAGCGGCTTTCGCGTTATTTCCGCGCCGGCCAGCTGGTGCCGATCAACGGCGCCCGCCACGAGATCTTCCAGGAGCGCGATATCTACCGCGCTGCCGCCCTTGCGGCCTTCCACGCCTTCATTCCCGGCAGCGATGCCGAAGAAAACCAAGAAGTCGCCGCCCTCGGCACATGACCGGCCAGCATTGCTGACCGCGGAATCAGCACGGCGGGATCACCGCTGCAGAACGGCGATCGCCTGTTCGTAGACCGCCCGGCTGCCGGCGGCGATGATCGAGCCGCCGTTCTCAGGCCGTCCGCCGTCCCAGGTGGTGATGATGCCGCCTGCCCCCTCGATGACGGGAATGATGCCGCCGACGTCATAGGGTTTCAGACTGTTTTCGATGACGAGATCGATATGGCCGGCGGCAAGCAACGCATAGGCATAGCAGTCGCAGCCGTAGCGGAAGAGCCGCACCTGGCTCTCGATCTCGCGGTATTTCTCCATCTCCTCGCCGACAAAGAGATGCGGCGAGGTGGTGAACAGGATGGCGTTCGAAAGCGCATCACACTGGCGCGTCGCCAGCCGCCGCTCGCCCTCCGGCCCGGTATAGATCGAGCCGTTCTGGTCGGCGAAATAGCGCTCGCCGGTAAAGGGTTGCTCGATCATGCCCATGATCGCCCTGCCATCCCTCTGCAGGCCGATCAGCGTTCCCCACACCGGCACACCGGAGATGAAGGCACGCGTGCCGTCGATCGGATCGATCACCCAGACATATTCGCGGTCGAGCCCGACATTGCCATGTTCCTCGCCGAGAATGCCGTGGCCGGGGAAACTCTCCTCGATCAGCGCCCGGATGGCGAGTTCGGCCGCCCGGTCACCTTCCGTCACCGGATCGAAACCGGAGGAAAGCTTGTTCGTGACATCGAGGCCGGAGCGGAAGCGCGGCAGCGTCTCGGCTCGGGCGGCTTCCGCCAGGCGGTTGAAAAACGAACGGTCAGGAAACATGATGGATCCGTTTGGCTGGCGGGAGTGGCGCTTTTCATAGCGAAAAGCAATGGGAATGCAAACGCAGCAGGCAATTTGGCTCTAACTGCCCAAAGATATCGCAGCGCAATATATTGCTTGACATTTGTGCAATGCAATAGTAGCGTCTCCATACAGTCTTCTGACTGTAAATACCCTCCTTGGGTGTTTCCTCCCTAGACTTAGCCGCGCTCACAAGCGCGGTTTTTTTTGGCCGGGAAGACGAAGGCCAGACGTCAGCGACATCGAAAAAGAGATCTATTCGGCGGCCAGCGCCCGCTCACCGGCAAATTTCTCAACATATTCCGCCATCTGCTGCATGAAGTCCGTGACCGCATCAGCCACCGCAGCGAAATCCTCGCGTTTCTCCAGAGTCAGCTCATCGACGTAGATCGCCCGGTTCACCTCGATCTGCAGCGCGTGCAGTCCGCGCGAAGGCCGGCCGTAATGTTCGGTGATGAAGCCGCCGGCATAGGGTTTGTTGCGGATCGCAGCAAAACCCATTTCCTCCAGGATGGCGATGGCAGCGCGCGAAAGTTCGGCCGAAGCGCTGGTGCCGTAGCGATCACCGATGATGAAATCAGGTCGCGCAGTGCTGCCGGCGACGCGCACATTGCCGGGCATCGAGTGGCAGTCGATCAGCACGCCGAAGCCGAACTGCACATGCGTTCGCGCGATCAGCCGTCGAAGCGCCGCATGATAGGGCTTGTAGACCGCTTCGACGCGGTCGAGCCCCTCCTGCACCGGCAGGCGCCGCGCATAGATCTCCATGTTCTCGGCGACGATGCGCGGAATGGTGCCGAGCCCGCCGGCGACCCTGAGCGAATTGACATTGGCATAGGGCGGCAGCAACCCGTCGAACATCCGCGGATCGAGCTCATAAGGCTCGCGATTGACGTCGAGATAGGCGCGCGGAAAGTTGGCTGCCAGCAGCGGCGCGCCGAGTGCGACGGCCGAGCCGAAGAGCTCGTCGACATAGTGATCCTCGGAACGGCGGATGGCGATGCCCTCAAGCCTGGACTGAGCGATAAATTCCGGTGGATAAATGCGGCCGCTATGGGGGGAGTTGTAGACGAAAGGAATGGTCTGCGACACGGGCTCATGGACCTCAAAAAGCTCGTATTCGCGTATTTCCGGCACTTTCGGCCCTCTTTACCATGTCATGAACTGACTGCTTGGCCCATGTTGCCAGTTGCCCGGCCGCAAGTCCATACTATGTAGGAGGGATGGCGGTCACGCACAGACAATTCACCGGTTGTTTACCGGGTAAAGACTAGTGTAAACGGCTGGCAGCCCACCAAAAACCTATGGATCGCGGTCTGGATTGATGACTCAGAAGATACTTCTCGCCGAAGACGACAACGACATGCGCCGCTTCCTGGTGAAAGCGCTCGAAAAGGCCGGCTACAAGGTCCTTTCCTATGACAATGGCGCCAGCGCCTATGACCGGCTGCGCGAGGAGCCGTTTTCCCTGCTGCTGACCGATATCGTCATGCCCGAGATGGACGGCATCGAGCTGGCGCGACGCGCCACCGAGCTCGACCCCGACCTGAAGGTGATGTTCATCACCGGTTTTGCCGCCGTGGCGCTCAACCCTGATTCGAAGGCGCCGAAGGATGCCAAGGTCCTTTCGAAGCCTTTTCACCTGCGCGATCTCGTCGATGAGGTCAACAAGATGCTTGCCGCGTAAGGCTTGCCGGGCGGCGCGTCACAAAACTGAAAAAAGCCTATTGACGGCTCCGAAGGTTTTGTGATCTATGCGCCGCCATCGGATGGGCGTGTAGCTCAGCGGGAGAGCACTACGTTGACATCGTAGGGGTCACAGGTTCGATCCCTGTCACGCCCACCATCCGATCCCCTTGGCCCGCAAGGGGATTTCGCCAAAGCGCTACTTGGTGAAATATCGTCCTTCATAGCCTCGCCCATTTATCGCCCACGAAACCGCTTCGAAGCGCCGCTAAGATGGTCCGGGTGATGATGCCCATAGACCTTCCGGATGATGTTTTCAGAGGTTCCGGAGAAGCCGGCAACCTCCCAGATCGGAACGCCCCGCTGCATCATCCAAGTAATGCAGGTGTGCTTGAGAACATGAGGCGTGACGTCATCGCCTAAGCCTGCCAGTTCGCGAGCGCGGGCAAATCCCTTCCGCTCTTTGACAATCAGTCGGCCGTGATACTCGACCGGGCCAACAGAAGTGATTCTCCGCCAGCGCCGAACGTGAGGCAGCAGGTTCTCGGGGATCGGAACCGGAGGACGCCGTTTGTTCGTCTCGCGCTCGCCCTGCCCTCGCCGGTACAGGATATTATTCTCCAGGTCGAACCAACCGCCACGCGTGTTGAGAAGCCAGTGGAGCTTGACGATCGCTTCATGGCGCGAGCCGGAATAGAGGCCGATCAGAATGAAGCGTGCGACGTGATATGAGGGGCGAAACATCCGCCCCCATTTGATCGGCTTGCGCGTCTCGATGTCATAGGCGGTCGCTGTGATGCCAAGAGAGCCGGCGACGAGGGCTGCCGCCTCTGAACGCGTCAACCAGCGCTCGCGAGCAAGCGCCTTCGGAGGCAGGGTCACGGGCACCGGAATGATCAGCTTCTTTTCCTTGAACGCGAAGTTGAGGGCGGAGCTCAGCGTCTCCAACTCCCGGCCGGCTGTCGCCTCCTTCACGGCTCGCTTACCGATCTTGCCGGCGACGCGATCCTTGACGTACTGGCGGCAGCTGGTGCCGTCGACGAATGAACACCTCTTCGGCGCGCCGAAGAATTCCAGCAACGGGATCATATGGAAGCCGACCAGCTCGGGATGCGCCATAGTTGGCGCCTTCTCGGTCGCATAGAACAGCAGTACGTCCGCGATCGCTACTTCGTCCGGATCTCCGCTCCGCCATTCCGGCTTATGCTTTTCGGCGAGGTAGCTTTCGAGGAAGCGATCAGCTGCAGCGCTATCGTCCTCGCCGCATCCTGTGCTGACTTCATTTCCGCCATCGAGGATGACCCAGACAGACGGCCGCCCTTCTCGTTTGCGGAGGTATTTTCGGACCCCCTTCGACTTTCGCGGCATAGTTCCCTCATTCTCTTGATGTCGTTGAGGCTGACATAGGTCTTGCCGGCGATGCGCTCGCATTCGAGGCGGCCGCGCTCGATCTCACGTTTCAACCCGCTTTCCGTCATCGAGCCGTCGGGGAAAGCGAGGCTGGCCGCCAGCTTGAGACGAAGCGGCGTGTCGGGGTCGAGGGTTGAAACGTCGATGTCAGCCATGGTTCAGCTTTGCCTCAGGAGTTAAGGTCCGAATGCGGCTTCCCGGCGCTTTCACGAGGGTAGCGGACGTTGAAAATGATGCTGCGGTCCTGATCGTCTTCTCTGATGCACCGAAAGGCCGTGACTGTGGCCTCCGGATGCATCTGGACAAGCAGCCGCTTTAGCGCACCCACGCAGCGGTCGACCTCTTCATCCAATGTGGCCGGCCTCTTCTCAATAGAGATCGGCCTTTCCGCAGTGCTGGCGGGATGGATGACGGCGGAGAATGTTCCGCCCTGGTAATCGTCCAACGCAGCCGACGCTTCGGACATCAGGCGCTGCAGCTTTTCGAGCGCGGTTTCCTCATCAGCTGCCGCGACAACTGGAACCGCCAGCGCTGCGGTTGCCGCCGCGCTACGCAACAGGAAACGCCGGCTCAACGCGCCGCTTGCTTTTCCCGATGGATTTTGGATATCATCTCTTTGCATTTCGGCATTCTCCTAACCAGAATGTTGATCTTAGAGGGCGAGGCGGCGGATCAGGCCGCTTCGCTCTTTTTCATTTCCAGGGGATCGAACATCGCCCTTTCCAAGTGGGTGACGATTTCTGAATTCATCGACCGATGATTTCTCTCCGCCTCTTCCTTGATCCTAGCCTTCAATCCCTCTGAGAACCGGACCATCAGCTTTTCGGCACTGCGCGTCGTCATCTTCCATACTCCTTCGATAGGATCACCGTCATACCTATAGTACCGTAGTCCTATTGACGTCAAGTCGGTAATATTACAGTAGTCCTATGGCGTGATAGACGAGAGCCACAGTGTCGAAAAATCCAGGTAGAGGTTCAGACCAGTTTAACCTTCGCTTCCCAGACGGGATGCGCGGCAAAATCGCCAACGTTGCCGAAGCCAACGGGCGGTCGATGAACGCGGAGATAATCAAGCGGCTGCAAGATACGCTCGACTTCGATGAACACATGAGCCGTCATGTGGAGGCGCCTGAACCGAGCGAAGATGCCTATGGCGTTTCGTTCGGCGAACATCTTCAGTCGCATCCCACGCCTGGTATAGCCATCAAAGGTGCACTCGACAGGATCTTCGATGAGGTGCGCAGTTTGCGCATGTCGATCCTCGACGTCCGGCAATATCCGGACGGCCGGCGCGAGGTTGAATTCGCGCCGTCGAACGCAAGCACCGACAACCCTCCATTACCTGATCCCCAGTCGTTTCCGAAGCCCACCGAGCCCGGCTATGACGAGGCGCTGCTAAGGCAGGTGGAGACGATCGCGGCACGATACGGCTTTGATCTGGTGAAAAAGGATGCCGGCTGAAAGCCTATCTCCCCCGCACCCCTTGCGCAGCAAAAGGCAGTCGCAACTATCGCGCCCCCGGCCCCCCATTGCGCCAGCAGATGCCGCCAGAACTATCCGAAGGTGGACCACGTGCAGACGCATTCAACACTCACTCGAAACGATGTATCGTTTGCGAGTTGTTGAGCCGAGGAGAGAGAAATGGGCGAATGGCAAACATCGAACCCGCCAACGGACCGCGATGTCGAGTTCGAGCGCGACGGCAGGACAATCGAACGCGGCCGCCTCACGTCGACACCAGTTTCTCAAGGCTCGGATCACACTGATCAGAGACGACAATATCGATTGGGAGGCGAAGGCCCCCTTTTCGACGTCACCCGGTGGCGGGAAATCGGCTGAGTTCGATCGGCCTCGGCAGCCTTGACCTGCCAAGGCCAAGCATCGCCAGAGAATCACTTCCGACAAATCTTGTGATGGACTTTTGACGAAACGCGCGGTTGCGATTCTCAGTCGCGCCCACTAAATGCGGATGTCCACAAGTGTAAACTGTGAATTATGTGGATAGCGGTGGGATAAATACTAATTTTTATAAGTATTTTCATGGGGTTAGTGTTTCAGGTGAAACGCATTGATTTTAAACAGCTTTTAATTGTGGATGGCAAAAAAGCTAGTTGATGCAGATGCTTATCGCCTGCACCCGTTCCACAGGAGTTGTTTTCAACCCCTTGACGGAATCATCGGTTTCAAACTTTACTTTCATCACTGATCGCCAATCGGGCGAGCAGGGCACGAAAAAGGCCGGGGGTGCAACCCCGGCCTCGTGTCGAATAAACCGAATGCCTCGATCGGCAAAACGGCTCACCCCTTAACAACCCAAGGATACTTGGGGAGGCTGGCCTGTCAAGCTGATCGAGGTTTCTTAACCAGTAGGAAACTCGAAAATGAAGCATACGAACAACCGCCTCACCCTCGACGACGCCGTGCAGGTATGGATCCATCGATGGAACGGCGAGTATCAGCACGAGATCGCCTTCCGCTTCGGCGTCAATCAGGGACGCGTCAACGAAGTGCTGAAGGGTAAGCGCCACCCTGGCAGTGAGCTGATCGCTCGGGAAAAGCGCGATCTTCACTGAGGCAATTGTGGCGGACCCCGCACGCCCTTGAATATTGATGCCACCCGCCGGAGTGAGAAACCTCCGGCGGGTGATCGTCCGGCTAATTTTCGCTGAAGATGAAGCGCGGATGAGCGCTCGACCTCACAACGGGGAAATCCAATGGAAGACGCATCACCAGATGAAAAAGGGTCGGAGGGACTAGAGCAGCAGCCAGCCGCGCCGCCGCCGTTTGTCAACGTGTTTGATGGATTGGCTGAGATCCAGATTGAGAAAATCTACGAGAACGTAATCATCCCGACCACTCTCTTCCACTACACCAGTGCTCAAGGGCTTATTGGTATCTTGAGCGAGCACAAGCTGTGGTTCTCCGACGCCACCTTCATGAATGATGGGTCAGAAGTCGTCTATGGTGTCGACGTCGCCGCGTACGCTATCCGTGAATTTGTCGAAGACAAAACGGATGCCGAAAAGAACGCAGGATCAGAATTGATCGATCAAATCGCGGACGCGATGCGCCACTATCAGCCAGTCATTTTTTGCATGAGTGCGCGGAATAACCTTCTCAACCAGTGGCGAGATTATGGAAGAGATGTCGTTCCATACTGCATCGAATTCGATGTGATAGAGCTGGAAAAGTGGCAACTTCGAAACTTTCCGCACTTCCTAACGAAGGTGGTCTATGATGCGCAGTTCCAGAAGGATCTCATGACCGGACTGGTCAAAGATATCTATGACAAAGCGACAGCCCTCAAAGGCGAGCGCGAACGGTTCGACGACGACGAAGCACAGCGTTTGTCGGTTGCGGCGGCGATGGAGATCGTCAAGCTCATCACTCGTTTCAAAAATTCGGCTTTTGAGGCAGAGGAGGAGTATCGCGCGATTTGCTATCGTCCGGACATCCAAAGCAACAGCGTCCCGCGAAAGTATCGATCTAGCTCTCTCGGCGTCGTTCCCTATTACGAATGGGTTGGCAAGGAAGGACCGTTGCCGCTACCAGTGGTGAGCGTGACGGTCGGCCCATCACCTTACGCGACTGTCTCGGACCTTGCGCTAAAACAGTTTCTTGTCGATCAAGGTTACAACGTTCCTACATACTTTTCTAGAATTCCGATTCGTCGTTAAATTCATCAAACAGATTGCTTTTTCGGTTCCCGGTTCCCCTCGACGGCCGCACCATCGGGGCCACCCCCGCCACCCTTGGATCGGCCGAATGGGTGCGGCACGCCTTCCGCCGCGAACATCTTGATCTCCCGGCCGAGCTGGACGATCTGCTCTTCGCCATTCCTGCCCATCATCGCGCACTCGTCGAAGAAGGTCGATGTCCCGATCTCCAGCCGGACTTTCTGAGCCATGGCGGCCTTGTAATCGTCCGCCGATGGCGCGGCCGGTCCGCTCCATTCTGCCTGAAAGACACTTTCACGGTCACGTCGAAACGCAATGGCTCCGCCTTTAAAGGGGATTTGTCCGCGCTCGATCTTCTCCTCGAGCCATCGCTCGAAGATCGCCTGAACGAATGGTGCTGCAATCCGCGCCCGACGACGCAAGACGATCGGCCAGATGCTAGCGACGGACATTCGGACCGAAGAGTACGAGGCTGACGAGTGATCCATCGTCAGGTTCTCGAACGTGATCCCGAGGCATCGCGCGACTTCTCGAAGCAGATTTTGAAAGAAAGGCAGATACTGAGAGCCAGGCGTCGACGCCGTATGCATCTGGAATTCTTCGCCTGGGCCGAGGTGATTGATCCTCGCGGAATCGGACATTGATATGCCCTTTTCTCTCAGCGCCCCCAGACGGGCATCCCAAACACCAAGAAGATCGTTTTGAATGCCGCCTATAAACTCGTTCCAGGAACCGTCGGTGTGATCGAAGCCATCGGGTTCCGGAATGTCACTGAGCGTGGAGATCGCCTCGAACGCCTGAGCGCTCGCTTCCGGGCTCTTGATCGTCGCCGCGAAAATCGTCTGCATCAACGCTGTTGCCAATGTCGCGTCCGCGAGCTGGTCCGATTGAGCGATGACCTTCAGCGCTGCAGCTAGAACAGAAATGCCGCGCACACTATTCAGGTTCTCGCCACGATCCATAACGTGGATGACATCGGCGGCGTCGATATCCCGGTCTGTCTCAATTCCCCCTTCTCGTGCCCGAAAACGGTAAGTCTGAGCGCGGCCATAGGCGTCCTGAAATATGCCCTGCTCAAGGCCTTCCGCCTCTCGCGTGTCGCGAGGCAAGCGGTGCGGATCGGTCAGGGATACCTTCGTCCCGGTTTTCAGGCCCAGGCGGCGCTGCTCTCGTAATGGCAGATTGTCGAGGATGCCGAATGCCTCACCCGACACCAGATAGGAGCGAAGCACAGCTTCGAGCATTTCCGCAATCGTTGCCTTACCGGCGAGATCGCATTCCTTCGGGTTCCAAGCCCACCGCCGCCATTCCTTCTCGACATTGCGACACCATTCGGCCGCCTCTTCGTCCGCATAGCCGAACTTCGTTAGCTGCGCGCGGCAGTTGAGCTTCAGCTCCTCGCCGATCGTGTCCGATAAAATCTGCGTAACCGCGCCGGCGATCCATCCGCTGTTGTGGAGAAAATCCGTTGCCAGCGCCGATGCACGATCGGCGGCCTCGCGAACGTCCTGCTTTGCGTCACGGGTGATTGCCCGTCGCATGCCGAGAATGCCGGCTCTGTCGCCGCGCAGGTATCGAGCGGTAAAGCGTTGTTGCTGTGCCGTCGGCGACGCCGAAGGGGACTGAACGGCCGGGCTAGCAACAGTGATGGCCTTAACGCGGTAACGAGGTTTTGCTTCCATGGAATGCGCTTCCTATCCTGTGTTTGACCAGTTAATCCGGGCTAAAACCCGCCGCCACCACCGAACGATCCCTCGACTGCGCTCTTCGCTGCCTTGCCAAGCTGGTCGGCCGCTGCAGCTGCCGCCGCTCTCGGATCGACGACGCCGGTGATGGAAATCGGTGCATGAATGGTTATGTTCGGCCGGGTGGGATTGGTGATCTTCACATCCTGCACGCCGCTCGGCTTCATCATCTCCACAATCGTCGCGCGATCGAGCTTGACCGGGCTGTTGCTGCTGTCCACTGCCTGCTGCAACGGCGAATAATTCGTACCGCGCTGCGCGTTCAGCTGAGCCCAAGATCCTGAATAGCTTCCAAGTGGATTGGTCTTCTTCAACGGATCATCCATCCCGAGCAGCCGCAACAAGCCTTCGCGGTATTGCTTTTGATTTTGGACCTGCTGCTCGAATGTGTCTCCCGGTGTGTCGCCCAAAATCTGTGGGACGGCGCCGATGATGTTTTGAACTCCAAAGCCTTTCATCCACTTGAACCACGGCAAAACGGATGGCAGCTTCGTCGATGAGCCTCCGGGCTTGCCGCCAGGGCCGGTTACGAGGTCTCCGACCTTGCCCAACGACTTGATGATGCTGATCGCGGTCGTGATACCTGTCAGGAAGGCGATCGCGCGGCCGAGCTTCATGATCGTGCCTGCAAGCATCGAGAAACCTGCCGACCACAACACAAGTTGAAAGCCGTAGCCTGACATTTGCTCCATGAATTTAACGACCGGATTATCCTTCACCTGGTCGTAGAAGCTCCGGATATTCTGGCCCCACTCCTGAAAGCGGTGAAAGATGCGGCCATATTCATCTGCCGCTCTGCTGGCATCCTTCACCCCGAAGAAGAATTCCTCGGCCTCTTTCGCGACATCCTTCAATTCGCCGCTGCCAATTCCAAGACCATTCAGAAAACCTTGCGCACCGACCCCGATCCTGTCGAAGATCGTCGCACGCTCGTCGAGCGTGTTGAGGATATCTGCAATGTACTGCGCGCCCTCGCCGATCGGACCGAGGAAGTTCGCGCCGATCGACATGCCGAGGTTGGAAAGGCCGATCTGCGCCGCCTTGATCTTCTGGTTGGCGTCCTGCATACGGCGGTTGAAGGCCTCAGAGACCGTGCCGTTGGCGCGGTCCGCCTGGTCGCGGATACGCAGGTAGTCCTTGAACCCGGCGATCATCGGCCGGATGAAATCCAGCGTCTGCTTGTCGCCGAAAATCTGCGTTAGCAGGTCGCCCTGTCCGCCCTTCGTCTTCTCGTCGATGAGCTTGATAAAGTGTTCGATCGGCGAAACACCCTTCTTGTGCGCATTCTGCAACTCTTTGGTGACGTCGACACCGAACTTCTTAAAGTTCTTGATCGTCTGCGGCGTCATGATCTTGCCCATGAAGTCGCTGAGGTTGTTCGCCGCGGTCGATGCATCGCCAGCGCCGCGGCGGGCGATCTGCAGAGCTGCGGCAAGGTCGTTAATGGCCGGCACGCCCTCCATCCCGAGCGTCTGCGCCGAGGCTGTCAGTTGCGGGAAATACTGCGCCATGTCTTTCAGCTCGAAAGCACCGGCGTTGCCGGCCGCCGCCATCCCGTCAAGCATTTGCGAGATGAGGCCAGGCGCTACCTTCAGGTTCTGGATGGCTGAAACCGAGGCGGCAGAGAGATCGGTTATCGCGGCGCCCGTGGCCGTCGCAGCCTTGCCGACGGCCGGAATTGCCGTGCTGGCATCATTGGCGGCCAAGCCCATCGTCAGCATCGTGTCGACGCCTTCAGTGAGCGCCGGTACCAACTGGTTCACCTGTGGTGCCAGCTTCTGCAACCGAGCCTGCAGCTGCCCAAGCTGCGTCTGTGAAAGATCGGCCTTGATGCCGATCTCGGTCATAGCGGCCTGCATGTCGGCGGCAGGCTTGAAGCCGCCCTCAATCGCGGCATTGACGCCGAGATAGGCGCCGCCGAAGGCCGCCACCTTTCCAGCCAGGCCCCCAAACGGCATGGCAGCATTGCGCTGCAGCTGGTTAAGCGCGCCGCCGATAACCTTGGCTTTGCGGCTCACATCGTCGAGCAGGCTGACGCGGAGTTTCGATTCGAGCGTTGCCATATCAGACCGTTCCCTTCTGGTCATTTAGCTGGTCTAAAATGTTGTCGAGATAGGCGGCAGGGATTTTCCGGACATGCGCAATATCCACCCCCGAGAGCCTTGAAATGAGGAAAACGGATCTGGCCACGCCACCAGCGATCTTTTCAGCAGCCTCAATGTCGCCGATCGTCGGCGCTCTGAAACGCAACTCGCTTAGAAGTTTGCCATTGTGCTCCACTGGCGCTTCGAGTTTCACATCCGGATCTTGATCGGCAAGCATGTCGTTCCCCTGAAAATTAAGTGGGAAGCGGTCACCCGCCCGCTTCCCGATTGCCTGCGAACCTTGGCCCATCCTCTGATCGTGGCGCAGGGAGGTTCGCTTTGGTTATCGGCCTGGCTCATCGGCCTCAACAGAGGGCGCGCCACAGGCTCTTAGGACCGTTTGCCGGCCATAATTTTATCCATGACGTCTCGAAGAACCGCAGTCTTGACGGCTCCCGGCGCAGTGGATTTGTCGTTCTTCGGTGGAGTGTGCTGGTCTGCGGAAGCTACTTTGTCACCGGGGTTCGCATCAGCCGCGCGCGGCCGGAACGCCATCGTGCCACGACGATTGAAGTTAGCGACGGACTTCCTGAGAGCTTCGCGAGATGCCTGAGCATCGAGTTCATTAGCCATGGGATTATTTATCCTTTGAAACAGTTGAAGGGGCTGCTGCGGCGCGAAAAAGACCTTCAGCCTCTTCGCCCGGGGTGTCTGTGTGGATCAGAACATGTGCAAGCAGCGGCAGGTAAGCCGCGCCTAATCCAACGCTCGCGAAAGCATCGAAGATCAGGGCAGCTCTTGCCCGCATCTCATTTCGGCAGGCTTCGAGCGCATCGCTGAAAGCCGCCGAGCTGGGACTATGCGACGCGATATCGTGCAATTCAGCAACGGCGGACTTTTTCACGTTGGCGATCTGTGACGTCAGCTCCGCGTTCTCGGCCAGCAGTTCCTCATGCTTTTGGAACACACCGCGTTCACGGCACTCATCAAGGTACGTCCGGCGCTTGCGAAAGAGGATCGGTGCATCGCTCATGGCAGTGCGCTTCCATGAGCGAGAACCGCGCGAGGATCCGCGTCAATTCGACGTTCAATCGCAAAGCCCTGCTCTTCGGCTTGGCGGATGATCGACTCTTCCATCAGTTCGGCGGCGAGAATCTCGTGATCATTCGCAGCGAGGAGATTTTCACGGTCCTCGGCGCTGACGCCTGGACGGTCTTCATAAGCCTGCCTGACTTGAGCCGTCACAGCCTCGACGATCTGGTCTCCGAGGTATGCGAGCACCAGAGCTCCGAAGTCCTGTCGAGGTGTGTACTGATTTTGCCAACTGCCTGGCGGAAGAGTGAAGTCTGACGGAGATCTTACTTCCTGCTGCGCTGTGGCGATACTCATCTTAACCGACTGGACCGCCCTGGAAACGGCATACTCCTCTGCCACCGGCAGGCTGCTGATGTCCTCGCGGGCGGATTTAAGATCATCGATCTGCTTCCTGATCTCCTCGAGGCTTTCCGCAATGACGTTTGAGACGGACTTGGCCCGCTTGAGCGCAGCAATCGCGGTTTTTGACTTATCGAGCATAGGGATCGGCTCCCGCGAATTCAGCGCAGCGGCGGTAGAGCTCCCCGATCGCATTCGACTTTTCGCGAGCGACCTCGGCGACGGCGTACAACCGGCTTTTTTCAGTGGCCATCTTCGCGATCTGCTCGCTGATTTCGCCTTTTCGCCGCAACAACTGGCTGCGACCCATGTCGACCATGTTGGAGGACGATCTTTCCTCCAAGAGGCGGATATCTGCCTCTGCTGCGCCAATCTTTTGATGGACTTGCAGGTACGCGTCGTGTGCACGTGATGCTGCGGCGCGTGCGGCTTCCGACTGCCCGCGCAATCGATCAAGCCGAAGGGGGTCGAGGGGGTGTGGTGCGTTCATCGCTGTGCTCCTTTGGCATCGAGGATCGTCGGTCCGGCACGAAATTCAAAACCATCTTGAATTTCCATTTTGAGGATCGTCGAAAGCTGACGCTCACCAGGAATGGCGATGCCGTTGCGCAGGAAGCTCCACCAGGTCGAATAGGGCTGCGTCGCCGGGCCGGCCACTTGATCTCGCTCGCGCGGCCACCGCGTGGTCTCATAACGCTTCACTGAAGCCGACATCGCCCTTGCGGCTGCGCTCGAACTAAGGTCCTTCCATTCCGGTACTGTTTTGCGCAGCCGCCGAAGAACTCTGTCGCGGCGCAAGAGATCGACTTTTCGCAGTGCTGAAGTTCCTCCCCACGTCTTCAGGCCAAGGGCCGCATATAGCGACACCTCAAACCCGCTGGTAATGCCCTCGTGCAAAGCCTGCCTAAGCAGCTCCCGGCTATCGGCCGGGATCGGTCGGCAACTGGTCAAATGTTCCGCCAAATCGAAGACCGCACGCAGGGCTGGATCGGAGCGAGATGGTGATGACGTCACGGTCTCATGCCCTCCCGTGCGCGCACGCGTGCGCACGTGTATTCGTGTACCGCTTGCGAAGTCTCACACTGGACAAATCCCGCAGTCGCGCGCTTCCGTCTGGGCCGCTTACCGAAAACACGGTCCCTGAATGGGGGGGTGCCACCATCGCCGGCTCTGGGAACGTCGAACCCCTAAAGGCAAACTCTGCGATAGTTGCAATAGTTTTGCGGTAGTTTAAGAGATAGTATTTATCAATGAAATCAAAGGGTACGATAGTTTGCGGTAGTTTTCTCGTATTACGTATATGGAAAAAAAAGATATTGCGCCCCGCACCCCATTTTTTCGCGCGCGCATATAGGGGGAAAACTATCGCAACTACCGCAATCCCCTGCGCTGCAAGGCTTTTACTATCGCAAAAACACCCGCAACAACTACCGCAACTATCGCAACTTTTCCTCTCAACATTGGATAGTTTGGTTAGTTTCTGGATAGTTGTATGGAGAGTATATGTTAGACATTTCAATAGATTGGATAGTTCGGATAGTTTTCCCCGTAACGTAAGGCAATTATTTATAAAAGCTGCCGCCGTCGAATTTTCCTTATGTATACGCGCGGGAAATCTATCCGGACTCTCCAAGTGCCTGAAGTTTCTGCGCTTTCGCCGCCGTCGACTATCCGAAAACTCTACGACAACTATCCAACTATCCGGCCGATAGCCCAGCTTTCGATAGTCGTCGCCGGCAGGCGTTATGCGGGTGGGGTACGGGGATAGCGTACCCCTGGTATCCAAAACCTTAAGTGCTTGTGCGGATGGGATCAGCACTGCTGACGCCATCGAGACCGGCGGCTCATTCGAGGGGTGGGGTACGGGGTTCATAGCGGCAGCCCCGGTTCATCGCGCAGCTGCGCGTCGAGATAGTAGATTCTCGATCCCATCTTCTCTTTTCGGAGGCGCTTCGCTAGCGCTCGGCCGAATGCTGTCTGTGAAACAGGCTGGTGCGCTTTCTTATCGGCATATCGCCTGTAGGCCTCGTAGAGCCTCTGAGCCTGCAGCGGCGGCGCGCCCGGCAACTCGTCGACCGATGCCGCCATGAACTGATCAACATGATCTCTGATCCGTCTTTGCTCTGAATTCAGCGGCCGCTCGATCCTCGGCCGCTCCGGCCTCAAGATCCGATCGCGGGGGATGGCGACCCCGGCAGCCTCAAGCAAAGCAATCCCATGTTGCAGCCAGGCGATGATGTCCTCGGCACTTGGCGGACGCCTTGCGTTCATCGAAAAGCCCCCCGGCTAGTCGAGCAATCGCCCTCCGTCCCCATTTTTTGGTTTCCGTCCCCTATTCTAAGGCTATCGTCCCCGCTGTTTCTTTTTTCCCCATTGATTGTATTGATTAATTTGATGAAGAGGGAGGGTAGGGAACGTAGGGAGGCAAAAAAGCCCTTACGTGATGCGCGCAAACACGCAGATCGTTTTTTTATAGAAAGGGAAATTCTTTTAGCTGCCCTCGCACATATGTAGGCAACCTGAAAATTACCTTCCCTACTTTCCCTACCGTCGCAAGCTCCTGAAAATCCATAATTTTCGGGCGGGAAGGAAATTCTGCGCGCTCGATTTACCGCCCCCACTGTCCCGCGATTGCGGCCGCCGAGGGAAGGAAAGCGAGATCCTGCCTGCAAAATAACACAAGGGGTCCGGGTTTTCATACCTCAAACTCCTCTAGCAGGCTTGGCTGATTTGGGTGCTGAGATGATGAGGCGCCAATCAGACGGACGCCGGTGTAAATGGTGCCGCTGCGTTTTCGACGTCGAAGGCCACAGCGCACAAAGAAGCGGCCGACCGACGGACGAGAGGGCGCGGGAAGACCTGTTGATTGGCACCAGTTGACATAAGCATCGATCAAGATCTTCGCGGACACCTCCGATGCAGGGTCCGCGACCGTGTAGCCTTCAAGGAACCTCTCGACCTGGCTCATATTCTCACTTGGAAGTCGCTCGGTTGCGGCTCGATCTACATGGGGGAGCTGGGCCGCGACCCAGACCCTCCGCGCAGCCTGAACGCCAAAAATGAGCCTCGCCTCCCTAGCGACCGCGAGGCGTTCCAGCACCGATAGGGACAACAATTCACTTGCCTGCGGGCCGGTTGGCGGGTGCTTAGTAGTCATCCGAAAGCCCTCCGGCATATCCGAAACGCTTTCGATAGGGCCAACGCTTGCTCGACCTCTTCTCGACTAAGGTCGAACTCGGCGATAAGGTCGTCGATGGAAATTGGCACTGACAAATCGGCCAGCCATTGGGCCGCTAAGACAACGTTTTTGGGCTGATTTATGGGACGAGGTATGCCCAATCTTCGCCCAAGAATACCATGGGTAAGGGACGAAATTGGATTGATTTCGGCGTCTGCTGGCGATACGAAACCCACCGTTTCTGGGCTGCCTACCTTGTTGACATCGTAGGGGTCACAGGTTCAATCCCTGTCACGCCCACCATCCGATCTCCCTGACATCGTTGACAAATCCCCGCCTTGGGGATTTTCTGTTTCCTGAACCTGGCACGCGATCGAGATCCAGCACTTTGCGCAGCGAGGGCTTGTACGTGATTGGTCCGCGACCATGATCCGGGGGCCGGATTTCAATGGCTGTGGGATAGCCCCCACACGCGGGAAATAGGAGGACGTATGACGCAAAGGACGCGGACACGTAAAGCGATATCCATAATCCTCGGCCTCGCCCTGGCTGGGGCTGGCCTCCTCGGTTTCGGTTATATGCAGTTTCATGTCGTCGAACCCATTAGCATCAAGCTTTGGCTAATTCCGATCACGATCCTCGCGGCTGGGGTAGCGATCCTCTGGGACGATTTCAAAAATCCCTAGCGAGACGACTGCTCTCCCCGTTCGACGCCCGAGCGACCGGCGGCAAGCTGGTGAAAGAGGGCAAATTGAGCAGTTCCAGCAAAAGCGCGTCTTCGTTGCTTCCCGTCGAGGCGACATTCGCCAGTCACCGATCACTGCCGGTGAGAAGCTGTGGCCCGACATCGGTATGTCCTGGGGCATTGTTCGGCTTTGTCCGATTCGTGCAGATTGCAGCGATGGCGTTTTCGCATATGAGGACGTGCTCACGCGATCATCAATTGCATACCGTTGCCGAAGTTCAGCCCCTCGTTGCTCAAGCATTCGGAAGCGCGAGCTTTGTGACGGACAGATGACGGGTTTATGACAAAATGCGTGTGATTTCAGCAACATAGCAGTGACAGCCTGCTGTCACGATCGACAATGTCGTTGCAGTGCAACATCCCCTATGTAACTTCCGCGGCGAGGCAGGCACCGACCCAAAAAGGTGCCGCTTCGGTCACACGGGGTGAAGACACGTAGGGACTGCCGAGCGCAGACGGTCTTCATCCTCTTGCATCTGAACTGGAGGTTATTCCATGAACATCAAGAGCCTTCTTCTCGGCTCCGCTGCTGCACTTGCAGCAGTACCCGGCGCTCAGGCAGCTGACGCTATCGTTGCTGCCGAACCGGAACCGGTTGAATACGTTCGCGTCTGCGACGCCTACGGCACCGGCTACTTCTACATCCCGGGCACCGAAACCTGCCTCAAGATCAACGGTTACGTCCGTTTCCAGGTTGACGTGGCTCCGCACGCCAGCTCGATCGGCGCCGCCGGCGGTGGTTCTGTCGCCAACGACTCGGACTGGGATGCCCGTACGCGTGGTCAGGTTCAGTTTACGGCCAAGAGCGACACCGAATATGGTCCGCTGACCGGCGTCATCGTCATGCAGTTCAATGCTGACAACGCTTCTGCCCAGAAGGCCCAGCTGGACTCTGCTTACATCGACATCGCAGGTTTCCGCGCTGGTCTCTTTTACTCCTGGTGGGACGATGGTCTCTCCGGCGAAACGGACGATATCGGTTCTCCGGTAACGCTGCACAACTCTATCCGTTATCAGTACGAAACCGACGCCTTCTACGCTGGCATCAGCGTCGACGAGCTGGAAGACAGCCCGTTCTATGATGGCGAAACCGCTAACAACTTCGGCGTTGCAGTCGGTCTCGGGGGCAAGGCTGGAGCATTCAGCTACCAGATCACTGCTGGTTACGACACCGACAACGAAGAAGGTGCCGTCCGCGCTATGGGTACGGTTGCTGTCGGTCCGGGCACGCTCGGCCTCGCAGTCGTCTACGCGACCAACCCGAACGCCTATTACAACAAGGCTGAGTGGGCCATCGCTGCTGAATACGCAATCAAGGCGACCGACAAGCTGAAGATCACCCCGGCCGTTCAGTACTACGACAATTACGGCATCACTGCTGGCGAGTTCAACGACGACGTTAACGCCTGGAAGGCCGGCGTAACGATCGACTACCAGATCGTTGAAAACCTCTCGGCAAAGGTTTCGGTTCAGTACCTCGATCCGGACAATGCTGAAGACGTAACCTCGGGCTATTTCCGCCTGCAGCGCGCGTTCTGACAAAAGGCTGCCGGCTAGAACAGGATGTCGTCCGAAAACCGCTCATACTTTTCGGCATCATGCTCTGGACCGGCAGCTACAAATTCCTGATCTGACTGACCTCCGATCGGGAAAGAATGGGCCTGGACTTCCCTGCCTGGGCCCATTCCCCTTGACCAGAAGTGCGTCCAAGATGGCAGGCGCGCGATGAGCGCCTTGCTACGGTCGTGTCACATCGGTTCGTTGCCGATGTCCGGCAGCCTATGTCATTGCTGGACCCTGTAACCAGCAGGCTCAACCAACTTTTGACTCACCTGCCGCCGATCGCCGAGCCCGCCCGGCGGCCGACGAAATTTTTGTGCCTCTGGAATAACGGAGCCAAATTCGGACACAGAGCCATGCCATGGCGAACCGAGCATGAGGTGGTGATTCGCCTCGACAGGACATGGGGTTTTGAGATCGAAATGAAGTTATCCGCGCGTGCCGCCGCCGCAATTTTTTCCGCTGCCTTCGCCTTGCCGGCCTCTGCCGCGCCAGCCGCACCCGCCGAGACTTTTCCCGGCGCGCCTGGCGTCATCACGCTTTCCGGCAAATGCGCCAAGCTTGTTGTCGCCAAGTTCGACGCCACCAAGGGCTGCAAGAACGAGCTTGCCAGCGTCACCCTGGTCAATGGCCTGGTGACCTTCATCTTCACTTCGGATGGCAAGGCGCTCGGCTTCCAGGGCGACGGCGGCGGCATCAAGCCCGCCTCCAACGGCAATGCCCGCCTGCCGCTCAGCCTCGTCACCACGGGTGTCGGCAACAAGATGACCGGGGAGGTCAAGGTTGCCGGCTTCTGCACCTTCGGCAATCCCTATGCCGGTAAGCCGATTGCGATCGAATGCACCGCAGAAAGCAAGGATTCCTCCTTCACCGGCAGCTTCCGCACCGGCGGCAAGCTGGTGAAAAAAGGCAAATAGCCAGAGCAACTCCAGCAAAACTGCGCAGCGGTTTTGCGTCGGGAATCGCCTGAAAACAAAGCGAGAGCGTTTCCGTGCATTCGAGAATGGAAATGCTCTACAGCGCCGCGCGTCTTTTCAGACGCGCAAAGGACGCTGTAGCATTTTGAATTGCCGTCAGGCGCACCAGGCGCTACCGGCAGCCCCCGGCTTGCGTGCCAGTCCCTCATTGATCAGTTGCGCGCCGAAAGAGCGCCCGTCGCGCGAGACGACGCGCGGTGCGCCTGAGGACTCGGTCTTGCCCGCGGCATTCATCGTGAAGGGTCCAGCGTTCAGAAGTGCCAGCAGCCGTGACTTGGCGGCAAAGGCCACCCTGCGTTCGCCGTCACAGCGGGCCTGGTCGACGACAGGGCTTGCCATGTCGGCGATCACGATCTTCTCGCCCTTGTACCAGAACACGCCGCCATCGCCGACGCAATTGATATGGGCGCCCTGCCCGCAATAGCCGAAAGCGACCCTCCCGGTTTCCGAAACGGCAGGAGAGGCCGGGGACGGCACTGCTTTTATCGGCTGGATCATCGGCGTCGGGATCGCGGCCGGCGGCAGCGGCTGCGACTGTGGCACCGGCGATACGGCTTTCGGCATGGGTGCGGCAAGCGCCACCTGCTTCGGAGGCACGTCCTTCCTGACGAGGGGTTTCGGCTCCGCCGTTTCCCGCGTGATCGGCGCCGATTGCCTTGCAAGCATCGGCTGGATGCTCTTCCAATGGTCGTGAGCGACGATGCCACCGATCGCGGCAATGCCGATCACCGCCCAGGGCAGCAATCCGCCACCGCTGCTGCGCGCTTTGCTCTTTCCTCTGGCCGGCGCCTTGCGGCGGCCGCGTGTCGCTGTCTTGGCCATCTGTCCGATTCCCGTGAGGCCGGGATTATCGCTGCCCAATCCTTTCCGAAAGGTTGGCGCGGCGACAGGATGATGCCTGGTTCGGCGATCTTTTCCTCCAATGACAGGAAAGCGCCGGGGCGCACCGGCGGGGCCTGTGCGGCGCCTGAAACACACGACGAGGAAAAAGCTGAACAAATTCCGCGCTTACACGTTAGCCAGCGAAAAATTCCATCTATTCTAGGGGAAAAATCCATGGATCTCATCATCGCCGACATGATACCGGCGTCGCGCATCCACTATCCGGTCATCTTCGCCCGTCTGCTCGGCGCCATCGTCTTCGGCGCACTGATCGGCTTCGAGCGCGAGGCACGCGACCGCCCGGCAGGCTTCCGCACCCATATTCTGATCAGTCTTGCCGCGGCCCTCTTTGCCATCATCTCGATCGAGGCCGTGCACATGCCGGGTTTCGCCGATGACGAGCAGGTGCGTATCGATCCGCTGCGTGTCATCGAAGCCGTAACCGCCGGCGTCGCTTTCCTTGCCGCCGGCATGATCGTCTTTGCCAGAGGTCGGGTGCACGGGCTGACGACGGGCGCCGGCATGTGGCTCTCCGGCGCGATCGGCCTCGCCATGGGCTTCGGCTATTGGCCGATCGCCTTCTTCACGACGCTCGCCGCCATCTGTGTGCTCTTCGCTTTCGGTAAGCTCGAGCAACGATTCGGCTTTAACTCCGGACAGCGTATCGATCGGGATGACCATCAATAGAAAACAAAACGCCCGGCATCATGCCGGGCGTTCGTATCAGCGTGACTGTCTGCTGGTCATTCGGAGCGTGCGGCCGAAGGATCGTTTTTCCCAACCGATGCCGTACCGCCGATGGACGAAAGCGGCTTCTGGCGTTCGCCGATGCCGATATTGATGCGCTCGTCCGCCGCCTCGCGTACGGCCTGCCATTCACTTTCGTGCCGGATGAAGATCTCGCGGGGCACAAAGTTGATCGTCATATGTTTCTCACCCTGTTTCAAATCTACCGTCAGCGCCAAAGAGGCCTCCGGAATATCCGTTATTTCTTGGTGTCAGCATTGCCTTTAATGTCGGGACCACCCTTGGAAAGGTCTGCGCCGGTAACATGGGCGGGCACGTGAATGTCGTGATAGACGCCGGGCGTCAGGGTCAGATCGACATGATGCGGCGGCAGCACCTGCGCCTTCTGCATGCGGTTTGGCTTCGCCCGCTTCATGCGGTCGGACGCCTCCGTGCGCTTGTCGGGAACATGGGTCGAAGTGTGCATCATCGGCCTCCTTTTTTAAGCTCAACAGTGCCTAACGGACGGGCATCAGGATGGTTCCAAAAAAAATTACCCAATCTCGATATGCCTGTCGGCCTTGACTGGCCCGGGAAGCTCATTACCTAGAGCCTATCCTGCAGCCTCCCAGACATCGGCTGACGGGGGAACTTTGGTGCCGGGCCCCTCTGGCGAGAGTTTTTACGGCGCTCTCGTGATGTCGGTACCGCCTGCAGCTTAGCCGGCGGATTTTTCATCGATGAACAAGCTCACCATGCCTGACCCGCATGCCCGTTATGGCATGTCGCGTTTTTCCAATATATCACCCCTCTTCAATGCGATTTGCGGCCGCGAGGTGCGGCCATGAACCAGTCCGTGACCCATAAATCTTCGCTCAGCTATTTCCGCTGGGCTTTCATCGTTACTGCCCTCGGCCTCGTTCTCGGCGCCGTGCTCGGCTGGCAGACGACGGGCACCATCGGCGGCATGGCAACCGTCTTCTTCATCTGCACGGTGCTTGCAGTGCTGGAGATATCGCTTTCCTTCGACAATGCCATCGTCAACGCCAACAAGCTGAAGGAGATGACGCCGGTCTGGCAGAAGCGCTTCCTCACCTGGGGCATCATCATCGCCGTCTTCGGCATGCGCATCGTCTTCCCGCTGGCGATCGTCGCGATCGCGGCACAGATCGGCCCCTGGGATGCTCTGGTGCTTGCCGCCCGCGAGCCGGCCGAATATGCCCGCATCATGAACGACGCGCATCTGCCGATCGCAGCCTTCGGCGGCACCTTCCTGATGATGGTCGGGCTCAACTACTTCTTCAATCACGAGAAGCAGGTGCACTGGATTGGCGGTCTTGAAAAGATGATGGCACGTTCCGCCACCATCAAGGGTATTGAGATCGCCTTCGTGTTGGCGCTGATGCTGGTTTTCTCCTGGCTGATCGGCGGCGAGGAAGCCACCGTCTTCGTCCATTGCGCCATCTACGGCCTGCTTACCTTCCTCGCGGTCGAGGTGGTCGGCGGGCTGCTCGATGCCTCGCAGCAGACGATGAGTGCTGCCGCCAAGGGCGGCCTCGGCGCCTTCATCTATCTGGAGGTGCTGGACGCCAGCTTCTCCTTCGATGGCGTCATCGGCGCCTTCGCGCTGACGCAGAACCTCTTCGTCATCGCCATCGGCCTTGGCATCGGCGCCATGTACGTGCGCTCGATGACGATCATGCTGGTGGAGAAGGGAACGCTTGCCGAATACCGCTATCTCGAACATGGCGCCTTCTACGCCATCCTGATCCTCTCGGTGATCATGTATGCGCAGACGATGGTGCACATCCCCGAAGTCATCACCGGCCTCGGCGGCGCGGCGCTGATCGGCCTGTCCCTCTGGTCATCCATCCGCCACAACAGGCGCGAAAAGGTCGAGGGTCACGTCGCCCGGCAGGAGGAACTTCACGCCTGACAATGCAAGCCGCTGGGCGGCACCCATAGGGATAAAAATAAAGCCCGCGACCATCCGGTTGCGGGCTAATTCATTCATGCATGGCTTGCAGGTGTTAGCGGGAGACCTGACCGAAGGAGGCTGGGTCGATACCGAGCTCCCTGAGGTCGCCGGCACGCGGGCGACGGCCTGCTTCAACGGCGGCGCTGACCGCGTTTGCAGCACCAAGGACGGCGAATGCGCGGCCAAAGAAACCCGTACGGATTGAATTGCGGAGTGCGGACATTGTCCTTTTCCTTTTGCTCTATGATTGACCACTCATAGATGGCATCGCGCACAGACCTCCACAATGCTCAGAAAATCACCTCAGCCATGCAAAAAACAGCAGGCCGGCACATGTCTCCATAGCCGGCCTCGAGGGAGGGGGTGGGTCGTCTTTTTCTTCTTAGAGCGCCGTGCGTCCTTTCGGACGCACAAAGGACGATCTCATTTTGAAATCTGCGCATCGTGCTTTCCGAAAATCGATTCCGATTTCGGGCCGATGCGCTAGTCTTCGTTTGCCGCCAGTTGCGACAGCACCTGGCCCCTGCCACGCAGCCGCAGAATCAGCGGGATGAGGAAGGCGGCGGCTGCAACGATGAGCAGACCCGCCGCGATCGGCGACATCACCAGCGTCGTCACATCGCCCTGGCTGATCGCCAGCGCCCGGCGCAGCTGCTGTTCGGCAAGCGGCCCGAGGATCAGGCCGACGACGGTAGGCGCGATCGGATAGCCGAAGAGCCGCATCACATAGCCGAGCAGGCCAAAAGTGAGCAGCATGCCGAGCTCGAACACGGATGGATTGGCGCCGATTGTCCCAAGCGTCGCAAACAGCAGGATGCCGGCATAGAGCCACGGCTTTGGAATGGTCAGCAACCGCACCCAGAGCCCGATCATCGGCAGGTTCAGCACCAAAAGCATCGCATTGGCGATGAGCAGGCTGGCGATCAGTCCCCAGACGAGCTGCGGATTGGTGGCAAACAGCAGCGGCCCCGGCTGCAAGCCGTATTGCTGGAAGCCGGCGAGCATGATCGCCGCCGTCGCCGTCGTCGGCAGGCCGAGTGTCAGAAGCGGCACCAGCGTGCCGGCGGCCGAGGCGTTGTTCGCCGCCTCGGGACCGGCCACGCCTTCGATTGCGCCATGGCCGAACTCTTCCGGGTTTTTCGCCAGCCGCTTTTCGGTCGCATAGGAGAGGAACGTGCCGATTTCGGCGCCGCCCGCCGGCATCGCGCCGATCGGGAAACCGATCAGCGTGCCGCGCAGCCAGGGCTTCCACGAACGCGCCCAGTCCTCAGCGGTCATCCAGAGCGAACCCTTGACCGCCTCGACCTTCTCCGCGATCCGGTTGCCCTGCGCGGCGATATAAAGCGTCTCGCCGATCGCAAACATCGCCACGGCAAGCGTCGTCACCTCGACACCGTCGAGCAGGTCCGGGATGCCGAAGGAAAGTCGCGCCTGCCCTGTCTGCTGGTCGATGCCGACCATGGCGAGCGCAAAGCCGATGAACAGCGAGGTCAGGCCCCGCAAGGCGGAGTCGCCGAAGGCCGAGGAGACGGTGACGAAGGCAAGCACCATCAGTGCGAAATATTCGCGCGGCCCGAAGACCAGCGCCAGCTTGACGATATAGGGAGCGATGAAGGCAAGCCCGAGCGTCGCAATCAGGCCGGCGACGAAGGAGCCGATCGCCGCCGTCGCCAGCGCCGGTCCGCCGCGCCCGGCGCGCGCCATCTTGTTGCCCTCGAGCGCGGTGACGATCGAGGCGCTTTCACCCGGCGTGTTGAGCAGGATCGAGGTCGTCGAACCGCCATACATGCCGCCGTAATAGATGCCGGCGAACATGATCAGCGAGCCGCCGGGATCGAGTTTGTAGGTGACGGGCAACAGCAGCGCCACGGTGAGTGCCGGGCCGATGCCGGGAAGCACGCCGACGGCGGTGCCGAGCGTCACGCCGACCAGCGCATAAACCAGGTTCATCGGCTGCATCGCAACCAGGATACCCTGCCATAGGAATTCGAATGTGCTCATCTTGGTGTCCCAAGCGGCGTTCCCGACCGTCCGATTTCGGGGTCAGGCGCCGCGCAAAATCAAAAGAGCTGACAGCGCGTCCGCGCGGTCAGAAGAACAGATGTTCGAGCGGGCCGGCCGGCAGCGTCAATTGCAGCAGCTGCGAGAAGATCGCCCAGACGACGAAGCTAAGGACGATGCCCAGCGGCAGCGAGATCCAGAGCTTACGCTTGCCGAAGCCGCGTGCCGTCAGCGCGAAGAGGATGCCGGTCGCGATCGAGAAGCCGGCGGCGCGCAAAAGCAGCATCTGGCCGGCAAGACCGGCGACGATCCAGATGACGGGCGCCACTTCCTGCCGGTCACGTTCGGGAAAATCGCCGCGCCAGGCTTCGAAGGCAGTCCAGATCCCGAGACAGAAGAGGCCGAACGCCACCACTTGAGGTACTGTTGCCGGACCGATGCGGTCGTATTGCGCAATCGTTTTCAGATGCAAGGCATCCCAGGCTATCACGCCGGCGACGACGAAGAGGAAAACGGCAATGATGAACGCCGCCCAATCAGGGCGACGCTCGGTTGCCGAGGAGGTGTTATCCTCGCTCATTGAACAAGTCCGATATCTTTGAGAATGCCTTCAGTGGCCGAGACATCCTTCTCGAGCTGCGCCTTGAAGGCATCGCCGGAGAGATAGGTGTCGGCCCAGCCCTTGGTCTTCAGGGTTTCCTGCCAGGTTGCGGAGCTGTGCAGCTTCTCGAAATCGGCAGTGACGCTTGCCACCTGCTCGGCCGACAGGCCGGGGGCTGCGGCGACCATGCGCCAGTTCTGGATGGTGACGTCGGTGCCGGCTTCCTTCAGCGTCGGGGCATCGACGCCGTCGATACGCTTATCGCTGGATACGGCGAGAAGACGGAGCGTGCCCGACTTCACCTGCGATTCGAACTCGCTATAGCTCGACACGCCGGCCGTGACCTGGCCACCGAGAATGGCGGCGAGGGCTTCACCGCCGCCGGAGAAGGCGACATAGTTGATCTTGGTCGGATCGACGCCGGAAGCCTTGGCGATCAAGCCGACGGTGATGTGGTCGGTGCCGCCGGCAGAACCGCCACCCCAGGAAACCGCACCCGGATCCTTCTTCAGCGCCGCGACCAGATCGGCCATCGTCTTGATCTCGGACGCGGCAGGAACAACGACGGCCTCATACTCGCCGGTCAGACGGGCAATCGGCGTGACATCCTTGAGCGTCACCGGCGACTTGTTGGTAAGGATCGCGCCGACCATGACATAGCCGCCGACGATCAGCGAATTCGGGTTGCCGGCAGCCTGGCTACTGAACTGCGCAAGGCCGATGGTGCCGCCGGCGCCGGGGACGTTCTGGACCTGCACGTTGCCGGAGATCTTCTCCTGCTGCAGCGCGGTTTGCAGCGAACGAGCCGTCTGGTCCCAGCCGCCGCCCGGAGCGGCCGGCGCGATGATGGTGTAATCGGCCGCATAGGCCGGCAGCGCGATAGTCGCGGCAAGAAGAGTTGCGATGAACGTATGCTTCACGATGTGTCCTCCGTGGCGGCTGAGCAGACCGCCTGTTGTTCTCTGGGAATCGGGAGGAATGGGCCGGCCAGCGGACGCAAGGGTCCTGAATGACGAGCGGAATACCTCCCAAGGCTTCAGCTCTCCGCCTCCACGGAGAAGAAGTAGCCAAAGCGACCACAACAAGCTGTCATTTAGCTGACATCGGCGAGATATCCAGAAGGACAGGACACTTTTTTGCCGTAATTGGCGGACGGCGGTCTCATTCCGGTTCTTCGCTGCCGCATGGCCAGCACCACTGGCCGCCGCGAAGCATGGCCGCGAGCCTTTCTGATAAGAGCTACGGGCGCAGCGACCCAAAGCTCTCTAAGGAGGGCCAGCCCGCCGAAAGCTGACGCCTTCACTGCATCCGTAGAACCTCGTTCCAATGCGCGATCAGCCGTGCTCGCTTCACCTGATCGAGATAGACCATCAGCCCGGGACTGACCGGCACCGGCCGAAGTTGGGCGCCGAGCAGTTCCTGCAGCGTGTTGGCGGTATTCTCCCCCGCGACCTCCGGGCTCACGGCCGGAATCTGCAGTTCGCGCGCCAGGATCGTCTGCCCTTCCCTCGACATGAAGAAGGTGAGATAGCGCCGCCCGAGCTCCGGCTCGGCGGCCGCCTGCGGCACCAGCCCGATCCGCGACATCACCACGGTATAATCCTTCGGCAGCACGATGCCGACGTCGGGATTCCG
Source organism: Rhizobium leguminosarum bv. viciae USDA 2370 (assembly GCF_002008365.1). Classification (GTDB taxonomy): domain Bacteria; phylum Pseudomonadota; class Alphaproteobacteria; order Rhizobiales; family Rhizobiaceae; genus Rhizobium; species Rhizobium leguminosarum. The sequence goes on along the minus strand of NZ_MRDL01000025.1, from coordinate 168,700 downwards.
CGAGGCCCAGTCGGCCGCATAGGAACCGAGAATATTGTAGCCGAGCACGAAGCGCCCGTCGGCAACGCGTTCGAGAATCGCCGAACTCGTTGAATAAAGCTTGACGCCGGCAGCCCCCATCGCCCCGATCACTGACCAGATGTCGCCGAACTGTTCCTGGTCGCGCGCCATGAAAAGAAAGCCGACGCCGGAGCGCTCGATATCGTAGGTGCCGATCCGCCCATAGACCTCGTTGCCCTTGCGCTTCAGATAATCGACGAATTCAGCCCGCGAGCTCGGCACCGGCTCGTGCGCAAAGCTCGGCTTGTGATAGACGAACACCGCCGGCTCGAAGGTGAGCGCATAGGCGGTGTTGCGCCAGTTCGCCCATTTCGGCCATGCAGCGCTCATCGGCAGGTTGCTGACCTGCGCATATCCGTCGTTGGAAAGCTTCACCTGCAGGTCCATCGCCGAGGAAAAGGCAAAATCCGCCGTCTTCTTGCCGGCATCCGTCTCCTTGACGATCCGGTCGTAGATGTCGCCAGTCAGCATGTCCTCGTATTTGACTGCGACATCGGGATTGGCCTCCAGGAAACCCCGGATCATCGGCTGCGCCAACGGCTCGTCGAGCGAGGAATAAACCGTCAGTACCGGCGCATCGGCATTGCCGGATTTTGCCGTATAGGACACCTGATCGGCCAGGGCAAAGCCCGGCCAGAGCGCCAGCAGCAAGATGAAAACTCTCCTCATGCAGCAACAATGCCCGAGCGCGCCGGGAGGAGCAAGGGCGCCGGCCAGACGGTGGCCTCGCTGCCTGTTTTGCGGGGTCAGAGATCGCGCTCGAAGAAGAGCAGGATCTGCTCGAGTTCCGGCGGGACCGGATAATAGGCATCCCGTTCGCGGAAGCCGAGGCGGCGATAGAGCCCCTGCGCTGCCGTCTGCAGAATGCCGGTATCGAGCCGCATCGACAGATAACCGTCGGCTTTTGCCCTTGCCATCGATGCCTCGCAGAGTGCCGCAGCGACACCGCGACCGCGTGCCGCCGCCGAGACGAAAAGCCTTTTCATCTCTGCAATGCCCGGCGCTTGCTCTTGATGCATGACGCAGCCAACAGGCTCTCCATCAAGCCGCGCCAGGAAGATTGCACCCTTCGGCCTTTCGTGAATCTGCGGCAGGCCGGCGAGCAACGCCTCGAATTTTTGCGGATTGTAATAGAGATCGACTACCGGCCGATGCTGGGGGTAGTTGTCATAGAGCCATTGCCGGAATGATCGGCAGAGATCCCGCACCGCGGCAACCTCCGTCGGGCTTTCCGCGAGTTCGATCGTCAACTCTCCCATCCGCCCAACCTCCCGATCCCCGCCCTTCTATCACGAACCTGTTGCGCAAGTGGAGATCGAAGGCCGGATTAGAGCAATTCCAGGCAAAGCGCGAAGCGGTTTTCCCAGGCAAAGCGCGAAGCGGTTTTGCCGGGAATTGCGTAAAAACAAAAGGCTGGAGCGGTTCTGCGCTTCCCTGAAAGCTGAACCGCTCTAGGTCGCGACCCACTCCATCAGCGCATTTTGCGCATGCAGCAGAAAGGCCTTGGCGGCGCGGCTTTGGCAGAGCGGATGCTCCATCGCTTCGGCCGTCACCTCCTCGCCGCGCCGAACCGGCGGGCATGGCAGGAAGATCGCATCCTCCCCCAGCCGATCGAGCAGATCGCTCCCGATCCGGTAGCTGGTAAGCGCGTCGCCAACAGCGTCACCCGGCCATGAATCGGTGATGACGATGTCGGCATCCAGCACCTCGCCCATATCGGTGCTCACGCGAAAACGTCTGTTGAACAGCGCGGCGTCACAGATGTGCCAGCGTTCGGGATAGACCTGCACCACCTCGATCGGCAATACGATCGACGCTTCGGCCCAGGAGCGGAGGATATTTGCGTCCGCCGCCACGCCAACGACCTTCAGCCCGTCGATCGAGCCGCGCCGGCTCTTGATATAGGCAAGGTCGCCGAGCGTCTCGCAGGGATGGTTGGAGCGTGTGCGCGCATTGATGACAGGCACCGGCGAGGCCGCCGCCACCGCCTTCAATGTCGCAAGCTCCTTCGTGCGGATCACCAGCATGTCGAACCAGTTGCCGAGATAACCCGAGAGATCGCCGGTTTCCTCCCTGGTATTGAAGGCGATCGGCACTTGCACGCAGATACCACCCATCGCCTGGATGCCGAGATCGAAGGCGGTCGTATTGCGCCAGCCGCCGTCGTCGACAATCAGCGCGACGCGTTTTTCCGCAAGGCTCTGTGGCATCGCACGCTCATCCCAGGCTTCGGCGAGCTCGCCGGCGCGAGCGACAATCGATCGAAGCCCGGCCTCCGGAATATCATGAAACTCCAGAAAATTCCGGGCCGAACCTGTCATCTAAAATCTCCGTCAGGCATGAAACGTCGCCACAATACCCTTCGCTGGCCTCACGGCAATCGCCGAAGCAACCGCGAATCACATTGCATACCGCGTTGGATACCTCGCGATTCGTCGTCCAAGCCATGCCCCTGGGTCCGGCTCAAGCCTTAATCGATCCGCGATAGGTTTAATGATGCCGATCCCGGAAGCATCGACCAAAGCAGAACACTCCCGCTTTCTCCGATTAGAATCCCCTTTTCATCACAAAGGATTAGAGGCTGGCTCCATCCTTCACCCATTTAGAGTATTGATGAAGATCGACGACGTTATATGGTCGCGCTGCCGTATTAAAAACGTCGAAACCGCCCGAATTTCTTATTCGGGGGACGACTCTACGCGACAAAAACTCTATAAAAAGCTAGACTAATCTGGGAAGATCCATGGGAGGGGTCATGGAACGACGACTGAGCGCTATTCTCGCTGCGGATGTCGTCGGCTACAGCCGACTGATGGGCATCGATGAATCCGGCACGTTGCAGGCGCTGAACCGCCATCGCTGCGAGCTGGTCGATATTCGTATTTCAGACTACAAGGGCCGGATCGTCAAACTCACCGGCGACGGCATTCTTGCCGAATTCCAGAGCGTGGTGAACGCGGTCGCCTGCGCCGCCGAAATCCAGCGCAGCATGGCCGCCCGCAACGAGAACGTGCCCAAGGACGAGCGCGTCGAATTCCGCATCGGCATCAATCTCGGCGACGTCGTGGTTGAGAACGGCGACATATTCGGAGATGGCGTCAATCTCGCCGCCAGGCTTGAACGTATCGCAGCGCCGGGCGGCATCGCCGTGTCGGCCTCGGTGCGCGATCAGGTCGGCTCACGCCTCAATCTCGGCTTCGAATTCATCGGCGAACATATGCTGAAGAACATCAGGCAGCCCGTTCAGGTCTATACCGTCAGCTTGGCGCCGCCCACCTCCGCCAGATTGGTGGCGCAGAACCGCAATACCTGCTTCATCGCGGTACTGCCCTTCACCAATATGAGCGGTGATGCAGATCAGGATTACTTCTCCGACGGCATTACCGAAGACATCATCACCGATCTCTCCAAGATCTCCAGCCTGCACGTCGTGCCGCGCAATACCATCTTCACCTACAAGGGCATATCGGTGAAGGTGAAGCGGCTCGCCCAGGAGCTTGGCGTGCGCTACGTGCTCGAGGGAAGCGTCCGCATCTCCGGCAATCGTGTGCGCATTTCCGGCCAGCTGATCGACACCGCCAATGGCGACCATCTCTGGGCCGAGCGTTACGACCGCGACATGACCGACATCTTCGCCATCCAGGACGAGATCACCCATGCGATCGTCGGCCAGTTGAAGGTGCGTCTGTTGCCGGAAGAGAAGAAGGCGATCGCGACGGAGCCGACCGCCAATGTCGAGGCCTACACCTATTATCTCAGGGGCCGCCAGCTCTCCCACACCTGGACCAAATCCTATCTCCAGCTCGCAAGGCGCATGTTCTGCAAGGCGGTCGAGCTCGACCCGGATTATGCTCGCGCCTATGCCGGCATTGCCGATTGCGACGCGGCGATCCGCGATTGGGCTCCTGATGACGTGCCGCTGCGGCGCATCCTCGACATGAGCGCTCGTGCCCTGGCGCTTGATCCCGACCTCCCCGAGGCCCATGCCTCGCACGGCCTGGCCCTACATCAGAGCGGTTATGATGATAGGGCGGCGGCGGCCTTCGAACGTGCCCTGGCGCTCGACCCGAACCTCTTCGAGGCGAATTTCCACTATGCCCGGTTCTTCTTCATGCGGGGTAACTTTGCTGAATCCGTTCAATATTTCACCCGCGCTGCCGAAATCCGTCCGGATGACTATGTCTCACCGATCCATCTGATGTCCGCCTACCGCTCGCTCGGCCGTATGGTGGACACGGAAAACTGGGCAAGCCTCGGCCTGCTGCGCGCCGAACGCGCCCTGAACCTCAATCCGGAAAATTCCGGCCCGGCCCATCGCGGCGCGCTGGCGCTTGCCCATCTCGGCGACGCGGCGAGGGCACGCGACTGGGCTGCCCGCGCGATCGCCATCGATCCCGATGACATCGTCGCGCAGTATAATCTCGCCTGCGTCTATTCCGTCCTCGGCGATGTCGACCAGTCTATCGACCTTCTTGAGAGGCTGCTGCCGAACAGCTCCGTCTACCATATCAAATGGTTCAACAATGATTCCGACCTCGACAACATCCGCGACGATCCCCGCTTCCGGAAACTCCTCGCCGCCGCGATGACACAGCGCGAGCGGATCGAAAGAACCGGGAGCTGAAATCGAGGCTTTCCCGGCCGTTCACCGAATCTTCAAAATCGCTGTGACATCGCTCCGCCACCTCTGTAATCTCCTTTGAAAAACAGGGGAAACATCCGTGCGCATCCTGCTCACCGAAGACAATATCGCGCTGGCCGACGGCCTGTCGGCGATCTTGCGCGGCACGGGTCATGCCGTCGATGTCGTCCATGATGGGGCGTCTGCCAATGCGGTCATCGCCGCGGAAAATTTCGATCTGGTGATCCTCGACCTCAACCTGCCCGAGATGGACGGGCTCGACGTGCTGCGCGCCATGCGCGCCCGGCAGAACCAGGCGGCCGTTCTCATCCTGACCGCGCGCGGCACGCCGGAAGAACGGGTGAAGGGCCTCGATCTCGGCGCCGACGACTATCTGATCAAGCCCTTCGACATCGCTGAATTCGAGGCCCGTGTGCGCGTGTTGCTGCGCCGCCAGGCCGGGCTGCGCTCGGCGACGGTCAGCTTCGGCGGCATCTCCTTCGATCTCAATTCCCGCACCTTTTCATCGGGCGCCACGCCCCTCGATATTCCCGCTCGCGAGCTCGGCCTGCTCGAAATCCTCTTCATGCGGGCCGGCAAGGTCGTCGCCAAAGAGGCGATCATTCAATCGCTGACCGCCTTCGACGACGACATTTCCGCAAACGCCATCGAGCAATATGTCAGCCGCCTGCGAAAGCGCCTCTCGCCGCACGGCCTGACCGTCAAGACCGCCCGAGGCATCGGCTATTATCTCGACAAGCTGCCCGAGGCCTCATGAAAGCCGCCTATTCCCTCAGGCGCCGGCTGCTTTTCTGGCTGCTCGTCTCGACAGCCGTCATCGGCACGCTGGCGCTCGCCGATACCTATCGCGAGGCGGTCCAGACCTCGAACATCGTCTCCGACCGCGTGCTCGCCGGCTCAGCGCTAGCGATCGCCGAGCGGGTCGTCGTCGCCGAAGACGGCACGCTGCAGGTCGATATCCCCTATGTCGCGCTTGAAATGCTGACCTCGGCCGCGCAGGATCGCGTCTTCTACCGCGTCGACGGCCCGCCGGGCCAATTCATCACCGGCTACCAGTCCCTGCCGGTGCTGGACAAGACGCCAGGCGGTGTGGCCGCTTTCGCCGACGACACGTTCCGCGGCGAGCCGATCCGCGTCGCCACCCTCGAGCGCTCCGCCTCGACGGGCATCCGCTCCGTGCCCTTCGCCGTAACGGTCGCCGAAACCACCATCGGCCGCCGGCAACTGGCGCAGGCGATCCTCGTCCGCTCCGCACTCCGCCTCGCCTTCATGATCGCCGGCGCGGCCGTCATCGTCTGGATCTCGGTCACGGTGGCTCTGCGCCCGCTCTACAAGCTCGGCGACGCCATCGGCGAACGCAGCCCCGATGACCTGCATCCGATTAAGCAGACCGTGCCGAGCGAGGTCGAACCACTGGTCGATACGGTAAATTCCTTCATGGTCCGCCTGCAATCGGCGCTCGATGCGCTGCGCCATTTCACCGGCAATGCCAGCCATCAGTTGCGCACGCCGCTGGCGATCATCCGCACCCAGCTTGCCCTTTCCGCCCGCGCCGGCTCGCTTGATGAGGCCCAGGCGGCGGCACTGAAGGGCGACCAGGCGGTTGCACATGCCGAACGCATCCTCGCCCAGCTTCTCCTGATGGCCAAGATCGACGCCGCCACCGCCAAGGAGGCACTGACCGCCTCCGCCATCGATCTTGCCGCCATCGCTCAGGAAATCACCGGCGAGCAAATCCCGACGGCCGCCGTCGCCGGCATCGATCTCGGCTTCGAGGGCGAAAGCCCGGCGATGGTCCGCGCCGAGCCGCTGCTGATCGGCGAAATGCTGCGCAACCTTGCCGGCAATGCCATCGCCTATGCCGGCAAGGGAGCTGAGGTCACCGTCCGTATTATCGCCGCGTCAGAGACGATCCGCCTCGAAGTCGAGGACAATGGCCCCGGTATTCCCCGCGAGAAGCTGGAGGCGGTGCGCCGGCGTTTTTCGCGCGGCAATGAGTCCGGTGCGCCCGGTGCCGGCCTCGGCCTGCCGATCGTCGAAGAAATCGCCAATCTTTTCAACGCCGACCTGACACTGGAACCGGGCGCAGATGGCAAAGGCCTGAAAGCGGCCGTCACCTTTGCCAAGGCGGCGTAAGAGCCGTCGACCTTTCCGCCTTGCTTTCTTTCGCTGCATTGCACACACTGATTTTCGGGAACAGCAAGCCGCACGACGATGCGCGCCGGATAAAAAGAGAAATATGTCGATCAAAGCCAGCATCTATCATCTGACGCATTACACCTATGACAAGCCGGTCCGCCTCGGCCCACAGATCATCCGGCTGAAACCTGCCTCGCATTCGAAGACACGGGTGCTCAGCCATTCGCTGAAGGTCACGCCCTCCAATCATTTCGTCAACCTGCAGCAGGACCCTTACGGCAATTACCTTGCCCGTTACGTCTTTCCGGATCCGGTGTCGGAATTCAAGATCGAGGTCGATCTCGTCGCCGACATGACGGTCTACAATCCCTTCGACTTCTTCGTCGAGGAAGAGGCGACCAAGTGGCCCTTCGGATACCCTGAAACGATCCAGGAGGATCTGTCGATCTACATGACGCCGGAGCCGGCCGGTCCGCGCTTGAAGGCGCTGCTGCCGACTCTCGACTGGTCGCCCGACCAGCCGACGGTCGATATGATCGTCGGCCTCAATGCCCGCCTGCAGCGGCAGATCGGCTATGTCATCCGCATGGAAACCGGCGTGCAGACGCCGGAGGAAACGCTGGAAAGCGCCAAGGGCTCCTGCCGCGACACCAGCTGGCTGCTCGTCCAGATCCTTCGCCATCTCGGCCTCGCCGCCCGCTTCGTCTCCGGTTATCTCATTCAGCTGACGCCGGACCTGAAGGCGCTCGACGGCCCCTCCGGCACCGAAGTCGATTTCACCGATCTGCACGCTTGGGCAGAGGTCTATCTGCCCGGCGCCGGCTGGGTTGGCCTCGATCCGACGTCCGGCCTGCTGACCGGCGAAAGCCACATCCCGCTTGCCGCAACGCCGCATTATCGCAACGCCGCCCCGATTTCCGGCGGTTATTTCGGCGAGGCCGAAACCGAGTTCGCCTTCGACATGAAGGTCTCGCGCGTCGCCGAGCACCCGCGCATCACCAAGCCCTTCTCCGATGAAAGCTGGGAGGAGCTCAACGAACTCGGCGAGAAGGTCGATCGTGTCCTCGAAGCCGAGGACGTGCATCTGACGATGGGCGGCGAGCCGACCTTCGTTTCGATCGACGATTTCCAGTCGGAGGAATGGAACACCGCCGCAGTCGGCCCGACCAAGCGCGAAAAGGCCGACATCCTGATCCGCAAGCTGCAAGAACGTTTCGCCCCCGGCGGTTTCCTGCATTACGGCCAGGGCAAATGGTATCCGGGCGAAAGCCTGCCGCGCTGGACCTTCTCGCTCTACTGGCGCCGCGACGGCAAGCCGGTCTGGCAGAACCTCGATCTGGTCGCCACCGAAGGCAAGGATACCGGCGTCACCGCCGAAGATGCCGAGAAGCTCCTGACGGCGATCGCAAAGGAACTGGCGATCAAACCTGAGATGGTGCAGCCGGCCTATGAGGATCCGGCCGACTGGATCATCAAGGAAGGCAACCTTCCCGAAAATGTCGATCCGGCAAATTCGAAGCTGAAGGATCCCGAGGAACGCAACCGCATCGCCCGCGTCTTCGCCCGCGGCCTCACCGTCGCGACCGGTTACGTCCTTCCGGTCCAGGCCTGGAACGCCAAGGCAGCGGAAAGCCGAGTCTGGATCAGCGAGAAATGGCGCACCCGCCGCGGCAAGATCTTCCTCGTCCCGGGCGACAGCCCGATCGGTTATCGCCTGCCGCTCGGCACGCTGCCCTATGTCCCCCCGGCGCGTTATCCCTATATCCACCCCGCCGATCCGACGATCCCGCGCGGACCGCTGCCAGATGTCTTCGTACCGGCCGGCCGGGCCATGCCGGAAGCCTCTTTCCATGCCGACGAGAGCAATCGCGGCCGGATCGAACAGACGCTCGGCGAACTTCGCGGTGCCGTGCGCACCGCCATGTCGGTCGAGCCGCGCGACGGCAGGCTCTGCGTCTTCATGCCGCCGGTCGAGCGCATCGAGGACTATCTCGAGCTGATCGCGGCTGCCGAAAACGCCGCAGCCGAACTCAAGCTTCCGGTCCACATCGAGGGTTACCCGCCGCCGCAGGACGAGCGCATCAACGTCATCCGCGTCGCTCCGGATCCCGGCGTCATCGAGGTCAACATTCATCCTGCCTCGAACTGGAAGGACTGCGTCGACATCACCACGGCGATCTACGAGGAGGCGCGCGCCACCCGGCTCGGCGCCGACAAGTTCATGATCGACGGCCGTCATACCGGCACCGGCGGCGGCAACCACGTCGTCGTCGGCAGCGCCAATCCGAACAACAGCCCCTTCCTGCGACGTCCCGATCTCTTGAAGAGCGTCGTCCTCCACTGGCAGCGCCATCCCTCGCTCTCCTACCTCTTCTCCGGCATGTTCATCGGGCCGACCAGCCAGGCGCCGCGCATTGACGAGGCTCGTCACGACAGCCTCTACGAGCTGGAAATCGCCATGGCGCAGATCGCCGCTCCCGGCCGCGGCCAGCAGCCGCTGCCCTGGCTCGTCGACCGCCTGTTCCGCAATCTGTTGACCGACGTCACCGGCAACACCCACCGTGCCGAGATCTGCATCGACAAGCTGTTCTCGCCCGACGGCCCGACCGGACGGCTCGGCCTCATCGAGTTCCGCGGCTTCGAGATGCCGCCGAACGCACGCATGTCGCTTGCCCAGCAATTGCTGGTGCGCGCGCTGATCGCCCGCTTCTGGGTCAACCCGGTCGACGGCAAATTTGTCCGCTGGGGTACGACCCTGCATGACCGTTTCATGCTGCCGCATTTCGTCTGGGCCGATTTCCTCGACGTGCTTGCCGACCTTCGTGAAAACGGCTTCGACGTCAGCCCGGAATGGTTCAAGGCCCAGCTCGAATTCCGCTTCCCCTTCTGCGGCGAAGTCGAATATGAGGGCTCGAAGCTGGAACTGCGTCAGGCGCTGGAGCCTTGGCATGTCATGGGCGAGGAAGGCGCGCCGGGCGGTACCGTCCGTTACGTCGACAGCTCCGTCGAGCGCCTTCAGGTGCGGCTCGAAACCAGCAATACCGCGCGTTATACCGTCACCTGCAATGGCCGCACCCTGCCGCTGACGCCGACCGGCACCGCCGGCGTGTCGGTGGCCGGCGTCCGCTACAAGGCGTGGCAACCGTCCTCCGGCCTGCATCCTGTCCTGCCGATCAACACACCTTTGACCTTTGACATTTATGATACATGGTCGAAGCGTTCGATCGGCGGCTGCATCTATCATGTTGCCCATCCGGGCGGCCGGACCTATGACACCTTCCCGGTCAACGGCAACGAGGCGGAAGCAAGGCGGCTCGCCCGCTTCGAGCCGTGGGGACATACGGCGGGCGGTTATATCCCGCGCGCCGAGACAGGTTCGCTTGAATTCCCGCTGACGCTGGATTTGAGGCGGCCCGCCGGAATTTAAGGCCGAGGATTCGGGCCGGGGGTAAGGCTGAATTTTGATGGGTAAGAGGCCGGCAGCGGAGCGCAGGGGAGAGGCAGAGGAACGTATCATCAAGGATGCGGCCTTCGACTATGCGCCGCTTCCTGGTTCCGCCGACGAGATGGTCGACAACAAAGGCGCTGTCCGCCCGGTCTGGCAGCGTTTCCTCTCGCATCTGAGCACGATGCCGGAAAAGGATCTCGCCGAGCGTTTCGCCCGCGCCGACCGCTACCTCCGGGATGCGGGAGTCTTCTACCGCGCCTATGGCAGCAAAGGCACCGGCGAACGCGCCTGGCCGATCTCGCATATCCCGGTGCTGATCGACGAGCGCGAATGGAAGACACTGTCGGCGGGCCTCGTCCAGCGCGCCGACCTGCTGGAGGCGATCGTTGCCGATATCTACGGCGACAACCGACTGGTGGAGGAAGGCGTCCTGCCGCCGGCGCTGATGGCCGCCAATCCCGAATTCCAGCGCCCGCTCGCCGGCATCCGGCCAGGCTCCGGCCATTATCTGCATTTCTGCGCCTTCGAGATCGGCCGCGGACCTGACGGCAACTGGTGGGTGCTGGCCGACAGGACGCAGGCGCCCTCAGGCGCCGGTTTCGCGCTGGAAAGCCGCGTCGCGACAACCCGGGCCTTCTCGGATATCTACGCCGAAACCCCGGTCCACCGTCTCGCCTCCTTCTTCGGTGCCTTCCGCGACGCGCTTCAGGGCATGAAACATTCGGGCGACGACCGCATTGCCGTGCTGACGCCCGGCCCCGCCAACGAGACCTATTACGAGCACGCCTACATCGCCCGCTATCTCGGCTTCATGCTGCTCGAGGGCGAGGACCTGACCGTCGTCAAGGGCCGCGTCATGGTGCGCACCGTCGCCGGTCTGAAGCCGATCGGCGTACTCTGGCGCCGTCTCGATTCGGCCTTTGCCGATCCGCTGGAGCTGAACCAGAATTCGCATATCGGCACGCCCGGCCTGGTGGAAGCGCTGCGCGCCGAAAGCGTCACCATCGTCAATGCGCTCGGCACCGGCGTTCTCGAAACCCGGGCGCTTCTGGCCTTCATGCCGACCATCTGCCACCGTCTGCTGGGGGAGGATCTGCAACTGCCCTCGATCGCCACCTGGTGGTGCGGCCAGAAGGAAGAGCGTGAGCACGTCGCAAAGAATATCGAGAAGATGGTCATCGGCCCGGCCTATTCCCGGGCGCCCTTCTTCGACGACAACGGCGAATCCGTGCTCGGCTCCTCGCTGCGTGCCACCGCCAGGGATTCCATCACCGACTGGCTAAATTCGGATGGCCCGAAACTGGTCGGCCAGGAGGTCGTCACGCTGTCGACGACGCCGGCCTGGGTTGACGGCAAGCTCGTGCCGCGGCCGATGTCGCTGCGCGTCTTCGCCGCCCGCACCGCAAATGGCTGGCAGATCATGCCCGGCGGGTTTGCCCGAATCGGCTCCGGCGCCGATGTCGCAGCCATCGCCATGCAGTCGGGCGGAGCGGCCGCCGACGTCTGGATCGTCAGTGACAAGCCGGTCGAGCGCCACACGCTGCTGCCGGCCGAGGGCAGCTTCACCCGCAACATGCCGGGCAGCCTGCCGAGCCGGGCAGCCGATAATCTGTTCTGGCTCGGCCGCTACATCGAACGCGCCGAAGGGGCGCTGCGCATCCTGCGCGCCTGGCATGCGCGTTACGCCGAAGCTGCCGATCCGAACCAGCCGCTGCTCGCCGATGTCTCCGAGTATCTCACGGCCGTCGATATCGATACCGCCGAGGCCGTGCCGGAAACGCTTTTGCGCAACATCGACAGCGCCGTCTATTCGGCGAGCAACATCCGCGACCGTTTCTCGCCGGACGGCTGGCTGGCACTCAACGATCTCGCCAAGACCGCCCGCCGCTTTCACGTCACCGTCGCTGCCGGCGACGATGCCAGCCATGCGATGACGATCCTTCTGCGTAAACTCGCGGGCTTCGCCGGCCTTGTGCACGAGAACATGTACCGCTTCACCGGCTGGCGCTTCCTCTCGCTCGGACGCTATATCGAGCGCGGCCTGCACATGACGCGCCTGCTCGGCCACATGTCCGGCCCGGAAGCGCCTGACGGCGCCCTCGACATGCTGCTCGAGATCGGCGACAGCGTCATGACCCACCGCCGCCGCTACAACGTCAACACGGCGCGGCTGACCGTCACCGACTTGCTGGCGCTCGACCCCCTTAACCCCCGCTCGGTCCTCTTCCAGGTGAACGAGATCCACCACGAGGTCGAGCAGCTGCCGAATGCCCTGATCAACGGCCAGATGTCGCCCTTCTACCGCGAGGCGATGCGGCTCCATTCCGGCCTGGCGGTGATGACGCCGGAGGGCATGGGGGTCGAGGTCTATCAACGGCTCGAACGCGAATTGGAGCAGCTTTCCGATCTGCTCGCCCAGACCTATCTCGGGTGACGGCGATGCTCTACGATCTCTCCCTCCACATGGGTTACATCTACGACGTGCCGGCCTCCGGCGCCCGCCACGTCATGCGCCTGATGCCGCTGTCGCTGCCCAACCGGCAGCGCCTGGTCGCCGGCTCGATCACCATCTCGCCGACGCCGGACGAGCAGTCACATTTCGTCGATTTCTTCCATCATCCCACCACCTCCTTCATGCTGCGCGCGCCGCACGAGACGCTCGACATTCGCATGCAAGCCCGCGTGCAGGTGGAAAGCCAGCCGATCGCCGCCGATTTCTCGCCGCTGCTTGCCGACCTGCCGGAGGAGATATCAGGCATCTGGTCGTTGGCGCCGGATTCGCCGCACCACTTCCTTGGCGATAGCCCGCGCCTGACCCAAGCGCGCGAGATCGCCGACTATGCGCGAAGCTGCGCCATGCCTGATCTGACGGCGATGCAGATCGCCCATGCGCTCTGTGCCCGCATCAACAAGGATTTCACCTACGACCCCGACGCGACGACGGTGGACACGACGCCGCTCGAGGCGTTCAAGTTGAAGCGCGGCGTCTGCCAGGATTTCACCCACATCATGATCCTGGCGCTCCGAAGCCTCGGCATTCCGGCCGGCTACGTCTCCGGTTTCCTGCGCACCATCCCACCCCCCGGCAAGGAGCGGCTGGAAGGGGCGGACGCCATGCATGCCTGGGTCAGGATCTGGTGCGGTGAGACGATCGGCTGGATCGAACTCGATCCGACCAACAACATCCCCGCCGGCATGGACCACATCGTCGTCGCCTATGGGCGGGACTATTCCGACGTCGTTCCCGTCATCGGCGTATTGAAAAGCTATGGCGGCCAACGCGCCGTCCAGGCGGTCGACGTGATCCCCCTGAAATAATCCCAAAACTGGAAAAATCCGACGATTCGTTAAAATTCTATTGACGCCGTAAGGACAGCGGAAAGGAGGGGCGTGCCTAATATCACCTCACAGGGCCTCCAGTTGGGTGAACATGATGAGCACCTCCTTTCTACAGACTCCCTGCCTGCGTCGCATGCTTGGCGACCGTGGCGGTAATTTCGGTATGATGACGGCGATCCTGCTGCCCGTCCTTTTTGGGGCGGCCGGCATGGCGATCCAGGTGGGCGATATGCTGCTCTCGAAGCAGCAATTGCAGGAGGCCGCCGATTCGGCGGCGCTCGCAACCGCTACCGCGCTAGCGAACGGCACGATCCAAACGTCGCAGGCCGAGGCCTTTGCGCAGAATTTCGTTGCCGGGCAAATGGCGAACTACCTGCAGAGCGGCACCGATATCAAGGACACGACGAGCGTCAGTGTCCAGACAACGACATCGGGCAAGTCGACATCCTATCAGGTGACGGTTTCACCGAGTTACGACCTTACGGTCAACCCGCTGATGCAGGCGGTCGGCTTCAAGACGCAGCATCTCTCGACCTCTGGCACGACGGTCGGCGGGCATTCACAGACCCAAGGCTCGATCTCTATGTTCCTCGCACTCGATAAATCGGGGTCAATGGGAGAACCGACCGCCACCGTCATGACGGAATCATACACCTATAAATGCAACCCTCACCTCAACCAAAACGGTAAGACGACAATCTACGACACCTGCACCGGCACGCGTACGCGTTATTATACAAAAATAGAAGCACTGAAGCTCGCTGCCGGCAATCTTTTTGATCAGCTCAATAGCGCGGATCCCAATGCCGAATATGTACGCACAGGCGCGGTATCCTACGATCTCGTTGAGTACACGGCGAGCAAGCTCGCTTGGGGAACCACCGCTGTCACGAGCTATGTCAACGCGCTTCAGTCGGGAGGTGGCACGAATTCGAGCGGCGCAGTGAACACGGCTTACACGTCTCTCACCGCCAAGAACGCCGCGGGCAATGACGCCGAAGACGCCGCCCACCAGCAGAAGACCGGGCAAGTGCCCAAGAAGTACATCGTTTTTATGACAGACGGCGACAATAACAATGATAGCAGCGGCGGCCGTTCCTACGACACCGCGACCAAGAAGACATGCGACGCCGCCAAGTCCAAGGGCATCGAAATCTATACGATCGCCTTCATGGCACCCGCGGGCGGACAGGCGCTGCTGCACTATTGCGCTTCCGATGACGCGCATTATTTCCAGGCGGAAAAGATGGAAGACCTGCTGGCCGCCTTCGAGGCGATCGGAGCGAAGGCCTCCGCACAGCTGACGCGCCTGACGAACTGACGATCGGTCCCGGCGAAAAGCCGAACAAAAAAGCCGCTGCGGAACAAACCGGAGCGGCTTTTCGTTATCCTCGTTTGGCCCATCAGATCGAGAAAAGCGATTGAAATCAACCCCCTCAACCCGTGTGAATATGAAGGTTTCGCAAATTTTTCGTTTGCCCAAATCCCTTGTTGCAAGTGCTTAGTAACGATGCATAAACTGTCGGCTGCGCAAGCGACAAATTGATTGAATCAGGCATAACATCCTGAAACAAAATTAAAATTGGCGAGACCTGACGATGAACACTGTTTCCAAGCCGATCATCCCCTCCCCCGCCCCTCGCAGTTCAAGGCCGGAAATTCTCGCTGAAGAAATCATCGAACGTCTGACCTACCGCATCGGCAAGGATGCCAAGGTGGCAAAGCCGCATGACTGGCTGACGGCGACGATCCTGGTGGTGCGCGACCGCATCATCGACAGGTGGATGGCATCCACTCGCGAGGTTTATGCAACCGGCGCCAAGCGCGTCTATTATCTTTCTCTTGAATTCCTGATCGGCCGCCTGATGCGCGACGCCGTTTCCAACCTCGGCCTGATGGAGGAGGTGCGCGATGCGCTCGCCTCGCTCGGCGTCGACGTCAACGTCATTGCCGGCCTGGAGCCGGATGCCGCACTCGGCAACGGCGGCCTCGGCCGTCTGGCTGCCTGTTTCATGGAGAGCATGGCGACGGTCGACGTTCCGGCCTATGGCTATGGCATCCGCTATGTTCACGGCCTCTTCCGCCAGCAGTTGGCCGACGGCTGGCAGGTGGAACTGCCGGAAAACTGGCTCGCCCATGGCAATCCCTGGGAATTCGAGCGCCGCGAAAGCTCCTATGAAATCGGCTTCGGCGGCGCCGTCGAATTCATCACCACCCATGACGACCAGCCGCGCTACGTCTGGAAACCGGCCGAGCGCGTCATTGCCGCCGCCTTCGACACGCCTGCCGTCGGCTGGCGCGGCAAGCGCGTCAACACGCTGCGCCTCTGGTCGGCGCAACCGATCGATCCGATCCTGCTCGATGCCTTCAACGCCGGCGACCACATCGGCGCGCTCCGCGAAAGCAACAAGGCCGAAAGCCTGACCCGGGTTCTCTATCCTGCCGACGCCACCCCGGCCGGCCAGGAACTGCGCCTGCGCCAGGAATTCTTCTTCTCGTCGGCCTCGCTGCAGGACATCCTGCGCCGCCATCTGCAGCAATATGACGATTTCACCTCGCTGCCGGACAAGGTGGCGATCCAGCTGAACGACACCCACCCCGCCGTCTCGGTTGCCGAACTCGTGCGCCTGCTCTGTGACGTGCATGGCATGGACTTCGATCAAGCCTGGGAAATCACCCGCCATACCTTCTCCTACACCAACCACACGCTTCTGCCCGAAGCGCTGGAAAGCTGGGCGGTGCCGCTGTTCGAGCGTCTGCTGCCGCGCCATATGCAGATCATCTATGCGATCAATGCCAAGATCCTGATCGACGCCCGCAAGGGCAAGAACTTCTCCGATGGGGAAATCCGCTCGATCTCGCTGATCGATGAAAGCGGCGACCGCCGCGTGCGCATGGGCAACCTGGCTTTCGTTGGCTCGCATTCGATCAACGGCGTCTCGGCCCTGCACACCGACCTGATGAAGGTCACCGTCTTCGCCGACCTGCACAAGCTCTATCCCGACCGCATCAACAACAAGACCAACGGCATCACGCCGCGCCGCTGGCTGCAGCAGTGCAATCCCGGCCTCACCGGCCTGATCCGCGAGGCGATCGGCGACGAATTCCTCGATGATGCCGAGAAGCTACGCGCGCTCGACGTGCATTCCTCCGATCCGGCTTTCCAGCAGAAGTTCGCAGCGGTAAAGCGCGCCAACAAGGTGGCACTCTCCAACCTCGTCGCCAGCCGCATGGGTGTGAAGCTCGATCCGTCGGCGATGTTCGATATCCAGATCAAGCGTATCCACGAATATAAGCGCCAGCTGCTGAACATCATCGAGGCCGTCGCGCTCTATGACCAGATCCGCTCGCATCCCGAGCTTGACTGGGTGCCACGCGTGAAACTCTTCGCCGGCAAGGCGGCGCCGAGTTATTACAATGCCAAGCTCATCATCAAGCTGATCAACGACGTCTCCCGCACGATCAACAACGATCCGTCGGTACGCGGCCTGCTGAAAATCGTCTTCGTGCCGAACTACAATGTCTCGCTCGCCGAAGTCATGGTTCCGGCCGCTGACCTCTCGGAGCAGATCTCGACCGCCGGCATGGAAGCGTCCGGCACGGGCAACATGAAGTTTGGCCTGAACGGCGCGCTGACAATCGGCACGCTCGATGGCGCCAATGTCGAGATGCGCGACAATGTCGGCGAGGACAACATCGTCATCTTCGGCCTCAAGGCCGACGAGGTGTCGAAAGTCCGCAGTGATGGCCACAATCCCCGCGCCATCATCGAGGGATCGCGCGAACTCGCCCAGGCGCTTGCCGCTATCGGTTCCGGCGTCTTCTCGCCCGATGACCGCAATCGCTACACGGCGCTGATCGACGGCATCTATTCGCATGACTGGTTCATGGTCGCTGCCGACTTCGACGCCTATGCCCAGGCCCAGCGGGAAGTCGACCAGATCTGGACCAACCAGTCCGCCTGGTACACCAAGACGATCAACAATACGGCGCGAATGGGCTGGTTCTCTTCCGACCGAACCATCAGGCAATATGCAGACGAAATCTGGAGAGCCGGATGAAAACGCCGAAGACCGTCCCTGAAGTAAAGCTTTCCTGGGAAATTTCGGCAGATGAAATCACGGCGATCCTTGCCGGCTCGCATTCCAATCCCTTTGCCGTCCTGGGTGTGCACCAGGCCGGTGACGCCTTCGTCGCCCGGTGTTTCATCCCGGGCGCGGAGGAGGTGACCGCCATGACGCTCGACGGCAGCGTCATCGGCGAGCTGAAACAGCTCCATGCCGAAGGCGTCTTTGCCGGCCCGGTTTCCCTCACGAAGCTCCAGCCGGTGCGTTACCGCGCCCGGCGCGGCGATGCCGAATGGGCAGTCACCGATCCCTATAGTTTCGGTCCGGTGCTCGGACCGATGGACGATTATTTCGCCCGCGAGGGCTCGCATCTGCGGCTGTTCGACAAGATGGGCGCCCATCTCATCAAGCATGACGGCGCCCAGGGCATCCATTTCGCCGTCTGGGCGCCGAACGCACAGCGCGTTTCCGTCGTTGGCGATTTCAACAATTGGGACGGCCGTCGCCACGTGATGCGCTTCCGCTCCGATAGCGGCATCTGGGAAATCTTTGCCCCTGACGTACCGATCGGCGTCGCCTACAAGTTCGAGATCCGCGGCCAGGACGGCGTATTGCTGCCGCTGAAGGCCGATCCCTTCGCGCGGCGCAGCGAGCTGCGACCGAAGACCGCCTCCATCGCCGCCGCCGAACTGGTGCAGGATTGGGAAGACGAGGCCCATCTGAAGCACTGGCGCGAGACCGACAAGCGCCGCCAGCCGATCTCGATCTACGAGGTGCATGCCGCCTCCTGGCAACGCCGGCAGGACGGCACGATGCTGTCCTGGGACGAGCTCGCCTCCAGCCTCATCCCTTATTGCGCCGACATGGGCTTCACCCATATCGAATTCCTGCCGATCACCGAGTACCCCTACGACCCCTCCTGGGGTTACCAGACGACCGGCCTCTACGCGCCGACCGCGCGTTTCGGCGAGCCGGAAGGTTTCGCCCGTTTCGTCAATGGCTGCCACAAGGTCGGCATCGGCGTCATCCTCGACTGGGTGCCGGCGCATTTTCCGACCGACGAGCATGGCCTCGGCTGGTTCGACGGCACCGCACTCTACGAGCACGAAGACCCGCGCAAGGGCTTCCACCCGGACTGGAGCACGGCGATCTACAATTTCGGCCGCACCGAGGTTGTTTCCTATCTCGTCAACAACGCGCTCTACTGGGCCGAAAAATTCCATCTCGATGGTCTGCGTGTCGATGCCGTCGCCTCGATGCTCTACCTTGATTATTCCCGCAAGCACGGCGAATGGATCCCGAACGAATATGGCGGCAACAAGAACCTCGAAGCGGTCCGTTTTCTGCAGGATCTCAACATCCGCCTCTACGGCAATCATTCCAACGTCATGACCATCGCCGAGGAATCGACCTCCTGGCCGAAGGTCTCGCAGCCCGTCCATGAAGGCGGCCTCGGCTTCGGCTTCAAGTGGAACATGGGCTTCATGCACGATACGCTGAGCTACATGAGCCGCGATCCGATCTACCGCGGGCACCACCACAACGAGCTCACCTTCGGCTTGCTCTACGCCTATTCGGAAAATTTCGTCTTGCCGCTCTCGCATGACGAGGTTGTTCACGGAAAAGGCTCGCTGATCGCCAAAATGCCGGGCGACGACTGGCAGAAATTCGCCAATCTGCGCGCCTACTACGCTTATATGTGGGGCTATCCCGGCAAGAAGCTGTTGTTCATGGGCCAGGAATTCGCCCAGTGGAGCGAGTGGAGCGAGGAGAAGTCGCTCGACTGGAACCTGCTTCAGTATCGCATGCACGAGGGCATGCGGCGTCTGGTGCGCGACCTCAATTTCACCTATCGCAGCAAGCCGGCACTGCATGAGCGTGACTGCGAGGGCGAAGGTTTCGAATGGCTGGTCGCCGACGACCACCAGAATTCCGTCTTTGCCTGGCTGCGCAAGGCGCCGGGCCAGAAGCCGGTCGCCGTCATCACCAATTTCACCCCTGTCTACCGCGAGAACTACTCGATCCGCCTGCCGTCCGCAGGCCGCTGGCGGGAAATCCTGAACACCGATGCCGACATTTACGGCGGTAGCGGCAAGGGCAACGGCGGGCGCGTGCAGGCCGTCGATGCCGGCGGCAAGATCACCTGCTCGATTACCTTGCCGCCCTTGGCGACAATCATGCTTGAACCTGAAAATTAGTGACTGGTGGGAGGAGAAAATGGTAGAAAAACGCGTTCAGCCACTTGCCCGCGATGCAATGGCTTATGTCCTGGCGGGCGGTAGGGGAAGCCGTCTCAAGGAACTCACCGACCGGCGTGCCAAGCCGGCCGTCTATTTTGGCGGCAAGGCCCGCATCATCGATTTCGCCTTGTCGAACGCCCTGAATTCCGGCATCCGCCGCATTGGCGTCGCGACGCAATACAAGGCGCACTCGCTGATCCGTCACATGCAGCGCGGCTGGAACTTCTTCCGCCCTGAGCGTAACGAGAGCTTCGATATCCTGCCCGCCAGCCAGCGCGTCTCCGAGACGCAATGGTATGAGGGCACGGCCGACGCCGTCTATCAGAACATCGACATCATCCAGGATTACGGCGTCGAATACATGGTCATTCTTGCGGGCGACCACGTCTACAAGATGGACTACGAATGGATGCTGCAGCAGCACGTCGATTCCGGCGCCGACGTCACGATCGGCTGCCTGGAAGTGCCGCGCATGGAAGCGGTCGGCTTCGGCGTCATGCATGTCAACGACAAGGACGAGATCATCGCCTTCGTCGAGAAACCGGCCGATCCACCGCCCATTCCCGACAAGCCGGATTTCGCTCTCGCCTCGATGGGCATCTACGTCTTCCACACCAAGTTCCTGCTCGATGCGCTACGCCGCGACGCCGCCGACCCGACCTCGAGCCGCGACTTCGGCAAGGACATTATCCCCTATATCGTCAACAACGGTAAGGCGGTCGCTCACCGCTTCGCCAAGTCCTGCGTCCGTTCGGATTTCGAGCACGAACCCTACTGGCGCGACGTCGGCACGATCGACGCCTATTGGCAAGCCAATATCGACCTGACGGCGATCGTTCCGGAGCTTGATATCTACGACAAGTCCTGGCCGATCTGGACCTATGCCGAGATCACCCCGCCGGCGAAATTCGTCCATGACGACGAGGATCGCCGCGGCTCGGCCACCTCCTCCGTTGTGTCAGGCGATTGCATCATCTCGGGCGCCATGCTGAACAACAGCCTGCTCTTCACGGGTGTCAGGGCCAACTCCTTCTCCAAGATGGAAGGGGCGGTCATCCTGCCGAACGTGAAGATCGGGCGGCGCGCGCAGCTCAAGAATGTGGTGATCGACCATGGCGTCGTCATTCCGGAAGGTCTGGTCGTCGGCGAGGATCCCGAGCTCGATGCCAAGCGCTTCCGGCGGACGGAAAGCGGCATCTGCCTGATCACCCAACCGATGATCGACAAGCTGGATATCTAACTTATGAAAGTTCTTTCGGTTTCGTCCGAAGTCTTCCCTTTGATCAAGACAGGGGGTCTGGCCGATGTGTCCGGCGCCCTGCCGATTGCTCTGAAAGCCTTCGGGGTCGAGACCAAGACCCTTCTACCCGGCTATCCCGCCGTCATGAAGGTTATTCGCGACCCGGTCGTCAGGCTCGAATTCCCCGACCTGCTCGGTGAGCGGGCGACCGTGCTCGAGGTCCAGCACGAGGGCCTCGACCTGCTCGTCCTCGATGCGCCGGCCTATTACGACAGGCCCGGCGGGCCCTATCTCGATCCGCTCGGCAAGGACTATCCCGATAACTGGCGTCGGTTCGCCGCCCTGTCGCTCGCTGCCTCCGAGATCGCCGCCGGCCTGCTGCCCGGCTGGCGGCCGGATCTCGTCCACACCCACGACTGGCAGGCGGCGCTGACGTCGGTCTATATGCGCTATTATCCGACGCTGGAACTTCCGAGCGTACTGACCATCCACAACATCGCCTTCCAGGGCCAGTTCGGTTCCGAGATCTTTCCCGGCCTGCGCCTGCCTGCCCATGCCTTCGCCACCGAAAGCATCGAATATTACGGTACTGTCGGCTTCCTCAAAGGCGGCCTCAAGACTGCGCATGCGATCACGACGGTCAGCCCGACCTATGCCGATGAGATTCTGACGTCGGAATTCGGCATGGGGCTGGAGGGCGTCATCGCCAGCCGCATCGACGATCTGCATGGCATCGTCAACGGCATCGACACCGATATCTGGAACCCGGCGACCGATCCTGTCGTCCACACCCATTACGGCCCGACGACGCTGAAGAACCGCGAGGAGAACCGTCGCTCGATCGCCGAATTCTTCGGCCTCGACAATGACGACGCCCCGATCTTCTGTGTCATCAGCCGTCTCACCTGGCAGAAGGGCATGGATATCGTCGCCAATGTCGCCGATGAGATCGTCGCCATGGGCGGCAAGCTCGTCGTGCTCGGCTCCGGCGAAGCTGCACTTGAAGGCGCGCTGCTCGCCTCCGCCAGCCGCCATCCCGGCCGCATCGGCGTCTCGATCGGCTATAACGAGCCGATGTCGCACCTGATGCAGGCCGGCTGCGATGCGATCATCATCCCCTCGCGCTTCGAACCCTGCGGCCTGACCCAGCTTTACGGCCTGCGTTACGGCTGCGTGCCGATCGTCGCCCGCACCGGCGGTTTGAATGACACGGTGATCGACGCCAATCACGCCGCACTTGCGGCGAAAGTCGCAACCGGCATACAATTTGCGCCCGTAACCGAAACAGGCATGCTACAGGCAATCCGCCGTGCGATGCATTTTTATCAGGACCGAAAACTCTGGACCCAATTGCAAAAGCAGGGCATGAAATCGGATGTCTCCTGGGAGAAGAGCGCCGAACGCTACGCTGCCCTCTATTCAAGCCTCGTCTCGAAAGGCATGTGAACTAAAATGATCAAGTCCGTCCCCACCACGCCCTATCTGGACCAGAAACCCGGCACGTCGGGTCTGCGCAAGAAGGTTCCGGTCTTTCAACAGCCGAACTATGCGGAGAACTTCATCCAGTCGATCTTCGATTCGCTGGAAGGCTATCAGGGCAAGTGCCTCGTCATCGGCGGCGACGGACGCTACTACAATCGCGAGGTCATCCAGAAGGCGGTCAAGATGGCCGCGGCCAATGGCTTCGGCAAGGTCATGGTCGGCAAGGGCGGCATCCTGTCGACGCCGGCCGCTTCCCACATCATCCGCAAATACAAGGCTTTCGGCGGCATCATCCTCTCCGCCAGCCACAATCCCGGCGGGCCGACCGAAGACTTCGGCATCAAATACAACATCAACAATGGCGGCCCGGCGCCGGAAAAGATCACCGACGCGATCTATGCGCGCTCCAAGACGATCGACAGCTACAAGATTGCTGATTTCGCAGACGTCAATCTCGACCGCATCGGCAAGGACGAGCTTCCCGGCGGCACGATCCTCTCAGTCATCGACCCGGTCGAGGACTATGCTGCGCTGATGGAAGAGCTGTTCGATTTCGGCGCCATCCGCAATCTGATCAGCCTCGGCTTCCGCATTGCCTTCGACGGGATGAGCGCCGTCACCGGTCCCTATGCCAAGGAAATCTTCGAAAATCGTCTCGGCGCTCCCTCGGGCTCGGTGCGCAACTTCATGCCGCTGCCGGATTTCGGCGGCCATCATCCCGATCCGAACCCGGTTCACTGCAAGGAACTCTTCGATGAGATGATGGGCGATGACGCGCCCGATTTTGGCGCCGCTTCCGACGGCGACGGCGACCGCAACCTCATCATCGGCCGCGGCATCTTTGTCACCCCTTCCGACAGCCTGGCGATCCTTGCCGCCAATGCCAATCTCGCCCCCGGCTATTCGGGCGGCCTTGCCGGCATCGCCCGCTCGATGCCGACATCAGGCGCGGCCGACCGTGTCGCCGAAAAGCGCGGCATCGGCATGTATGAAACGCCGACCGGCTGGAAGTTCTTCGGCAACCTGCTCGACGCCGGCATGGCGACGATCTGTGGTGAGGAAAGCTCCGGCACCGGCTCCAGTCACGTCCGCGAAAAGGATGGCCTCTGGGCCGTGCTGCTGTGGCTGAACATTCTGGCCGTGCGTGGCGAGAGCGTCGCCGATATCGTCACCCAGCACTGGCAGACCTACGGCCGCAACTATTATTCACGCCACGACTACGAAGGCCTCGACACCGATGCCGCAAACGGCCTGGTGGACAATTTGCGCAGCCAGCTTTCCACCCTGCCCGGCAAGAGCTTCGGCAACCTGAAGGTCGAGAAGGCCGACGACTTCGCCTATCACGACCCGATCGACAAATCGGTCAGCGAACATCAGGGTATCCGCGTGCTCTTTGAAGGCGGCTCCCGCGTCGTCTTCCGCCTGTCCGGCACCGGCACGTCTGGCGCAACCTTGCGCGTCTATATCGAGCGCTACGAGCCGGATTCGACTCGCCATAACATCGAAACGCAGGAAGCGCTCGCCGATCTGATCGCGGCCGCCGAAAGCATTGCCAGCATTCGGGAACGCACGGGACGCGACGCGCCAACCGTGATCACCTGATCCGGGGGGAACATGCGGGGAAGCAGTTCGGCGCAAGCCGGCGCGATCGTCTTCGAGACCGGCGTCGAATTTGCCGTGTGGTCGCATCATGCCGCACAGATCGAACTCTGCCTTTTCGAGGATGACGGCAACAGGGAATTCGCGCGCCTGCCGATGGCGCGCGACAGTAACCACATCCATCGTCTGTTTGTCGATGGACTGAAGGCGGGCGCTCGCTACGGCTATCGCGCCGACGGTATCTACGCGCCCGACAACGGCCTCTGGTACGATCCTTCCAAACTGCTGATCGATCCCTACGCCAAGGAGATCGATAGGCCGTTCCGCTATGATCCCCGCCTCGGCATCTATGGCGAGGACAGCCAAGATCTGATGCCGAAGGCGATCGTCACCAGCGATACCCCAGCCGCGATCAGCAAGCCGCTCTTCAAACCGGGCGGCTTTATCTATGAGGTGGCGGTGCGGCCCTTCACCATTCTCCATCCCGACGTGCCGGAGGCCCAGCGCGGCACGGTCGCAGCGCTTGCCCATCCCTCCGTCGTCGCGCATCTGAAGCGGATCGGGGTCGATGCCGTCGAACTGATGCCGATAACCGCCTGGATCGATGAACGCCACCTGCCGCCGCTGGGCCTTACCAACGGCTGGGGCTACAATCCCGTAGCCTTCATGGCGCTCGATCCGCGGCTCGTCCCCGGCGGCATGACGGAATTGCGCGAGACGGTCGCGGCTCTCCATGCCGAAGGCATCGCCGTCATCCTCGACCTCGTCTTCAACCATACCGGCGAGAGCGACCGGTACGGCGCGACGCTGTCGCTGCGCGGCCTCGACAACCTGCACTATTATCGCCACGCCCAGAATTGGCCGGGCGAACTCGTCAATGACACGGGCACCGGCAACACGCTCGCCTGCGATCATCCTAAGGTCCGCCGCCTCGTCATCGACAGTCTGCGCCACTTTGTGCTCAACGCCGGCATCGACGGTTTTCGCTTCGATCTCGCCCCAGTGCTCGGACGCACCGCGACAGGCTTCGAGCGCGACGGCGGAACACTTGCCGCGATCCTGGCCGACGATGTGCTGGCCGACCGGATCATGATCGCCGAACCCTGGGATATCGGCCCGGGCGGTTACCAGCTCGGCAATTTCCCGCTGCCCTTCCTTGAATGGAACGACCGGGTTCGCGACGACCTGCGCTGCTACTGGCGCGGAGACGATTGGAAGACCGGCTCGCTGGCAACCGCACTCGCCGGCTCCTCCGACATCTTCTCCCGCAACGACGGCAAGGAAACACGCAGCGTCAATTTCCTCGCCGCCCATGACGGTTTCACGCTGATCGATCTCGTCTCCCACGCCGGAAAGCACAACGACGCCAACGGCGAACACAATCGTGACGGCCATAACGAGAACCACTCCTGGAACAACGGCGTCGAGGGGGAAACCGTCTATCCGACGATCCGCAAGCGTCGCCGGGACGATGTGATGGCGCTGATATCGACGCTTTTTGCCACCCGCGGCAGCATCATGCTGACGGCGGGCGACGAGGGCGGCCGCAGTCAGCACGGCAACAACAACGCCTATTGCCAGGACAACGAGATCACCTGGCTTGACTGGAAGGTGTTGGACGAGGGTCTCATCGTCCATACTGCCTTCGTTGCAGGGTTGCGTCGCCGCTTCACCGTCTTTTCCGAAATGGGCTTCCTGGCGGGAAATGGCGATGTCGAATGGATTTCGCTTTCCGGCGAGTCGATGACCGTTGCCGAATGGGAGACGCCGTCGCTTTCCTCCCTCGGCATGTTGCTATCGACCGGTGACCGCTCCGCGCGCGGCAGGCAGACCCGGCTTGGCGTGCTTTTCAACCGCTCGGGGAACCGCCAATTTTTCACGCTTCCCTCTAAGGGCGAACCGGGCTGGCGCCAGTTGACGCCGGATGGAGCAAAGAAAACTACTGGCCCCGTAACCGTCGAGCCACGCTCCGTCGCCTTTTTCGTAGAAAATTGACCGCCTCCCCTCCCTCACCCAAATCCTTGTCGCAATCGTCACAAATGCACGATAAGGCTTTGCCGCGGCGGCTTATTTTACGAGGAATTCATGGTCACGGAAATTTCACTCTCCGACGTGCGGGGATTGATCGGTATGGAAACGGGCCTTTCGGATTGGGTCACCGTGGACCAGACGATGATCGACGCCTTCGCGTCGGCGACTGACGACCATCAGTTCATCCACGTCGATCCTGAGCGAGCGGCGGCCGAGAGTCCCTTCGGAGGAACCATCGCCCATGGCTTCCTGACACTGTCTCTGCTGTCGACGATGAACTACAACTGCCTGCCGAAAGTGCGCGAGCAGACCCTCGGCATCAATTACGGCTTCGATCGCGTCCGCTTCATGACGCCGGTGAAAAGCGGCGCCCGCGTCCGTGGCCGCTTCCTGCTCTCCGAAGCCCGCTTCCGCGGCGCCGGCATGCTGATGACCACCTATGACGTCACGATCGAGATCGAAAACGAGAAGAAGCCGGCACTGACGGCAAAGTGGATCACCATCATCCAATTCGACCCGAAGGACCGTCCCGACGACGTTTGAGCAAAACTGCTTTTGTTACTCGGCCGAATTGAACACGGCTTCGAGCGCGTGTCCGTCGGGATCCATGACGAACGCCGCATAATAGTGCTCACCGTACTGGGGCCGCAGGCCGGGACGGCCATTGTCACTGCCGCCTTGCGCGATTGCCACCGCATAAAACTGATCGACTGCCTGGCGGCTCGGCGCGGCAAACGCCAGATGAAAACCCGGGCCAGGCGCACGCTGGCCGTCCGGACGATGCTTGATCGCCAGTTTGTCCCCGCCGCCGGGAAGGCCGTAGCCGATTGCCTGCCCTGTTTGCCCCGGCCTGATATCGTCCCAGACCCTGATATAACCGAGCGCGGCAAGGGCAGCATCGTAAAATGCCGCCGACCGCTCGATATCGGAAACGCCGAGCGAGGCATGGTGCAGCATTCGTTAACCTCCTAAATGAGCGCACGCCGGCGATTCGCTGAGGCTCAGTGCCCCGCGTCTTCAGCCGCCTCGTTCAGCAGCCCGAAGACATAATCCGAAAACGACCGCCAGCATTCCACCCGGAACGTGTCTTCTTCCGTGCGGAAAAGCACAATTTCCGCCTTGCCGAAAACGGTGCGCGATGCAGCCCCGACCGGAAAGGAGGAAAGCGACAGATCCTGCGGGCAGCCGGCCGAAAGCGTCGCCTCAGCACCCGGTCCCGAGACGATGATCGCGAGATTGCGGTGGGAAACGTCGGTCGCCGAATGCAGCGTGCCGACACCCGAAAGTGTTGCCATCAGATCGGCACTGGCCTCGTCGATCACCAGCCACTCGTCCGGCCCAATCCAGAGCGCCGATCGGGCGCCGGCCCGGCCGGATGTCTTCGGGGCATCCGGCAACGTCAGGCCGAGTGCCGAGGAAAGTGCCGAGAGCGATTCCGCCGGCGCACGCAACGCCACCCGGCTGGCAGTGGGAGCGGTCGTCAGCCGCACCGTTGCGGAGCCGCCGAGACGTCCGGCAAGCGCCGGCTTGCGAATTGCGACATCAGCCATGGATGCGGCCCCCTTCCTTGTCAAAGAACACCAGATCCGTCACCTCGACGGCGATCGTCCTGTCCGGCATCGGTACATAGAGCGTCTCGCCCATCCGCGCCCGGCCGCCGGCGACGAGCGCGAAGGCGATCGACTGGCCGCAATTTTCCGACCAATAGGCAGATGTGACGTGGCCGAGCATGGTCATCGGCTTCGGCTCGTTCGGGCTTGCGACAATCTGCGCGCCTTCTTCGAGCACCAGCTTCGGGTCGTTGGTGACGAGGCCGACGAGCTGCTTGCGCCCGTCCTTGACGAGATCCGGCCGCTTCAACCCGCGAATACCGACGAAATCCGTCTTTTTCTTCGAAACCGCCCAGGAAAGTCCGGCATCATCGGGGGTCACGGTCCCATCCGTATCCTGGCCGACGATGATGTAGCCTTTCTCGGCGCGAAGAACGTGCATCGTCTCCGTGCCGTAGACGCAGGCGCCGAGCGGTTCGGCATTGGCCCAGACCGCTTCGAGTACCGACTGGCCGTAATCGGCCGGCACATTGATTTCGAAACCGGTTTCGCCGGTGAAGGAGACGCGGAAGAGCCGCGCCGGCACGCCGCAGACCGTGCACTCGGCAACGCTCATATGCGGGAATGCCTCGTTCGAAAGATCGAGCCCTTCGACCAGCGGCGCGACGATCTCGCGCGCCTTCGGCCCCTGCACGGCGATGACAGCCCATTGTTCGGTCACCGAGGTCAGCCATACCTTCAGATGCGGGAATTCCGTCTGCAGGTAATCTTCCATGTGATGCAGAACGCGCGGCGCGCCGCCGGTCGTCGTCGTCACATGAAAACGGTCGTTTGCCAGGCGTCCGACAACACCGTCGTCATAGACGAAGCCGTCCTCGCGAGTCATGATGCCGTAGCGGGCCTTGCCGGGCTTCAGCGTGTCCCAGGCATTGGTGTAGATCAGGTTGAGGAATTCCGCCGCATCCGGCCCCACCACCTCGATCTTGCCGAGCGTCGAGGCGTCGAAGATACCGGCCGCCTCGCGTGCTGTCCGGCATTCGCGAGCCACCGCCTGATGCATGCTCTCGCCGGCCCTCGGATAGAACCAGGCACGCTTCCAGTTGCCGACATCCTCGAAGACCGCGCCATGCGCTTCTTCCCAATCGTGCAGCGGCGTCTTGCGTGTCGGGTCGAACAGTTCTCCGCGCGAATGGCCGATCAGCGTACCGTAGGTGACCGGCGTATAGGGCGCGCGGAAAGTGGTGAGTCCGACCTGCGGGATTTCCTTGCCGAGCATTTCGGCGGCAATCGCCAGGCCATGCATGTTGGAGAGCTTGCCCTGGTCCGAGGCCATGCCGTTGGTCGTGAAACGCTTGATATGCTCGATCGAATGCATGCCCTCGCGCACGGCAAGGCGGATATCCTTGGCGCAGACGTCATGCTGGAAATCGATGAAGGCCTTGGCGTTGGTCTTCGGCCCGGCGCCTTCGGCAGCACCAATCATGCCGCCCGTCCAGTCATAGGCTTGCTCGGCCGAAATTGCGATCTTCGCGTCGCTGCCTTTGCCGGTGGCCTGCGCCATCAGCTCGCCGGCGGCAAGCGACTCCTCGATCGTCCGCTGCAGGTCGTCGGTGCCGTTGCAGGCGCCGACCGAGAGGCAGTCCTGGGCATAGGAGCCGGGCAGGAATCGCTGGCTTTCGGCATCGAAGGCCACTTTGCCGCGCGACTGCGAGAAGAGATGGACCGACGGCGTCCAGCCGGCCGAAACCAGCAGCGCATCGACCGTGATCTTGCGCGGCGAACCGCCGCCGTTGCGCGCCACCGTCATCGAGGAGATGCGCAGCCGCCCGGCCGTGTTGACGACCGATTGGCCGGCCAGAACATCAATACCGAGTGCACGGGCCTCGGCCAGCACCGCCGCTCCCGGCGCCTGCCTGCTATCGACGATGGCGGCGATCGAAACACCAGCCCGCTTCAGATCGAAGGCCGCCTCATAGGCCGAGTCGTGCGCCGTGTAGATGCCGACCTTGGCCCCGACCGCGACGCCGTAATGATTGAGATACATCCGCCCCGCTGAGGCCAGCATGATGCCCGGCCGGTCGTTGTTCGGAAACACCATGTGACGCTCGATCGCGCCGGTGGCGAGGATCACGCGCTTTGCTCGGACCTGCCAAAGCCGCTCGCGCGGCAGATCACGGGAAGGCTTGGCGACATGATCGGTGACGCGCTCGGCAAGACCAACGAAATTGTGGTTGTAGTAGCCGAAAGCGGTTGTGCGGACCAGCACTTCGACATTGTCCATCGCCTCCAGCCGCGCCACGGCCTTCTGTGCCCAGCTATTGCCGTCCTGTCCGTCGATCGTCACGCCGGTATCATAACGCAACGCCCCGCCCGCTTCCGCCTGCTCGTCGCAAAGCATCACCCGGGCACCGGTCTCGGCGGCGGCCAGCGCCGCCGAAAGCCCGGCCACGCCGGCGCCGACCACCAGCACGTCGCAATGGGCATAGCGGCTGGCATAATGGTCCGGATCCTCCTCCGTCGGCGCGACGCCGAGGCCGGCGGCACGACGGATGAGCGGTTCGTACACGTGTTTCCAGGCGGCGCGCGGCCACATGAATGTCTTGTAGTAGAAGCCGGCGGCGAAGAACGGCGACATCAGATTGTTGACCGCGCCGACATCGAAGGCAAGCGAGGGCCAGCGGTTCTGCGAGTTGACGATCATGCCGTCAAAAACTTCCTGCACCGTGGCGCGCACGTTCGGCTGCTTGCGCGCCGTATCGCGGGCGACGTCGATCAGCGCGTTCGGCTCCTCGGCCCCTGCAGACAGAATACCGCGGGCCCGGTGATATTTGAACGAACGGCCGACGAGATGCACACCGTTGGCGATCAGCGCCGAGGCGACGGTATCGCCTTCGAGCGCCGTATAGCTCTTGCCGTCGAAGCTGAAGCGCGCGGTTCTGGCCGGTGTCAGGCGCCCCTTGCCGGCGATACGGTTCACGCCGCTCATTGCGCCTCTCCTTCCACGGCTTCATATGTTTCGACGGGCCCATGCTGCTGGGCCGCCGCGCCGATCTCAGGCTTCGGCTGACCCGCCTTGTAGGTCATGATGAACTTGTCGGTCACCGTATCGCGCGCTGCATTGAAGAAGCGCCCGCAGCCGTGAATGTGCCGCCAGCGTTCGAAGATCAGCCCCTTCGGATTGTCGCGCAGAAAGAAATAGGCTTCGAACTCCTCGTCCGAGATCGAGGCGATGTCGGTGGGCCGCGCGATATGCGCGTCACCTGCGCCACGGAATTCGAGCTCGGAGCGCTCTTCCTGACAGTATGGGCAATAGATCAGCAGCATGTGTTACCCGTCTTAGAGTTCCGATCCGGAAACATTGGTTCCCGGAGGTTGATTGCAGAGACGCTTTCCCATCGTTACGTAGGGAATGAGGCGCTTGAGAAGCTGTTCGAAATTGTCGTAGGGCTCCAGCACATCGGTCATGCCGATATTCGCAAAAGCCATCTTGGCGATATCGTTGTCGATCACGAAGGCACGTCCCGGCGTTCCGCCGACCTCAGGCACGAAATAGACGGCTGGTTTGCGCAGGATCATCGCGCAAAGCAGCGTGCCGCTCTCGGCGACGAAGGGCCACTCGCTTTCGCCGGCAGCCCTGTGGATCTTCTGCAGGCGGAAATCCTCGGCGCCGGGAAAGACGTCACCAGCCGGCATGGCCGCGCCGTCGATCCCGATTGCGAGGAGAGCCGCCGTCCACATCAGTGCGCCACCGCCGCCGCCGCCGCCTCGTCGATCAGCCGGCCGCTGCGGAAACGGTCCAGCGTCAAGCCGGCATTGAACTTGTGCGGCTCGTCGCGGGCAATCAGATGCGCGAAGAGATTGGCCGAGCCCGGCGTCGCCTTGAAGCCGCCGGTGCCCCAGCCGCAATTGACGTAAAGCCCGGGAACCGGCGTCTTCGACTGGATCGCCGAACGATCCGGCGTATTGTCGACGATGCCGCCCCATTGCCGCATCATCTTGACGCGCCGGAACATCGGGAAGAGCTCGCAGATGGCGTCGAGCGTGTGCGTGATGATCTGCAGCCCGCCGGTCTGGGAATAGGAATTATATTGGTCGGTGCCGGCGCCGATGACGAGTTCTCCCTTGTCGGACTGGGAGATATAGGCATGCACCGTGTTCGACATGACGACGCAGGGAAAGATTGGCTTCAGTGGTTCGGAAACCAGCGCCTGCAGCGGGCTCGATTGCAGCGGCACGCGCACGCCAGCCATCTGCATGACAGTGGTCGTATGGCCGGCCGCCGACACCGCCACCTTCCTGGCGCCGATGAAGCCACGCGAGGTCTCGACCCCGGTCACCCGCCCGTCCGGACCGCGCCGGATACCGGTCACTTCGCAATTCTGAATGATGTGCACGCCGCGGTCTGAAGCCGCCCGCGCATAACCCCAGGCAACGGCGTCGTGCCGCGCCGTACCGCCCCGCCGCTGCAGTGCCGCCCCGTTGATCGGGTAGCGCGCGCTGGCCGAGATATCGAGCGGCGGACAATAGGCCTTCGCCTGCTCCGGTGTCAGCCATTCATTGTCGATGCCGTAGAGCCGGTTGGCATGGATATGCCGCTTGAAGGATTGCTGGTCGTGAATATTGTGCGAGAGCATCATCACGCCGCGCGGCGAATACATCACATTGTAGTTGAGCTCCTGGGAAAGCCCCTCCCAGAGCTTCATCGAATGCTCGTAGATGTGCATGCTCTCTTCGTAGAGATAGTTCGAGCGGATGATGGTGGTGTTGCGCCCGGTATTGCCGCCGCCGAGCCAGCCCTTCTCGATCACCGCCACATTGGTGATGCCGTGCTCCTTGGCGAGATAGTAGGCAGCACCCAGCCCGTGGCCGCCGGCACCGATGATGACGACGTCGTATTCGGCGCGTGGCTCAGGCGAAGTCCACTGCTTCTCCCAACCCTTGTGGCCACGAAGGGCCTCCCGTGCCACGGCAAAAACCGAATATTTCCGCATCCGCCTTCTTCTCCTTCGGGAAAGGGCTTGTTCTCCGCGCTCATACAAATCGCAAATCCAAATGCGGCACAACGGTTCTTTTGCGACGCGCGAGAGCTTTGGTTTCGACACGCCGAAGAGAATGCCGCTTCAAGCGGAAGACGCAAGCCGCGGCATTTCCGCTAACCGTCGGCCGGCGACCTAACCCAATAGGGTTAGAAGACAAGCAATTGCTAAAATGTTAACAATCGCGTGTTCCGGGGTACGTGTATCATGTGGGGTTGGCGCTCAGTATCAGTCGCGACGCTTTGCATCGCGTTAAGCAGCGCATCGCCGGCACCCGCCGCCGAGCCGGTCGGCCAGGCTGTCGTCATCAAGACGGAAGTGACGGGACAGAGCGGCCCGATCGAGGTCGACACCAGCGTCCATCGCAACGAGCGCATCAAGACATCGCAATCCGGGCTTGGCCAGTTCCTGTTTCGTGACGGCACGAAGCTCGCGGTCGGCTGGGGTTCGTCGGTCGTCATCGACAAATATGTCTTCGATGATTCCCAATCGGTCAAGAAACTCACCATCAGGGCGGCAAAGGGTACATTCCGCTGGGTCAGCGGCAGTTCCAATTCTTCGGCCTACCAGATCCTGACACCGGCCGGCACGATCGGCGTACGCGGCACCGCTTTCGATTTCTACGTCGGCCCGGATGGCACGACCGCCGTCGTGCTGCTGAACGGCGCAGCCCGCTTCTGCGGTCCGGGCGGCTGCCGGCAGTTGCAGCAGCGCTGCGATTGCGTGGTGGCCAAGCCGAACGGCGATATGTCGGCAGCACGCCGGGTCGATCCCAGCATCCTCGAGACGCTCGGAAATCAGCGCGCCCTCCCCTTCCTCTCCGGCAATCAGCGGCTTGCCGGCGGCATCGGCATGCTCGGCGGCTGCAATATGGCCTCCGTCGCGCCGGAAAGAAAAGACAGAAACCGCCCCCCGCCTCCTCGCGATCCGGCGCCGGCACCCAGTCCGCAGAGGCAAGATCCGCCGCAGCGGCAGGCCGAGCCGCAGAAGGAGCGGCCGGCCACGCCTGACAAGCCTGACAAGCCTGACAAGCCGCATCACGACAAACCGGATAAACCCGACAAGCATGATGGCCGTGGCCGGCATGAACATCACGATCAGCACGATGATCACGACTATCACGATAAAGGGCATCATCGAGATCGTGACCGTGACCGCGATCACGACAAGGATCGCGATCGTGATGGGGACCGGAACCACGATAGGGGCCGGAATTTCAATCGCAACCGCTGATGCCGTCAATCGGCGACGCTCTTCTCGAAGCCATCCGGCACCTCGCGGAAGTGATCGCTTCTGCCGGATATCCGCTGGTAGAATTCTGCCAGCCCGCCGATCACCTGCGCCGCCCTGAGCTTTGCCGTGCCGATAAGCTTGCGCGTGTTTTTCGAATGCGAATGCAGCGCCTGCGTCAGCTGCTCGTGAACGACCGTAAGCGCGGCGAACTCCGCGGAGGCTGCGACGCGCTCGTCGCCGACAACGGCGAGAATCTGCGTTCGGCTACTCTTTCCCTTGAGCGGGATGGCGCCGGCCTCGATCAGCGCCATTCCCTGCACCGATCTCGCCGTGCTGTCTGATATGAGGATATCGAAGCCCACCTCCTTGCAGCACGACTCCAGGCGCGCCGCGACATTGACGGCATCGCCGACCGCCGAATAGTTGAAGCGGGTCTTGGCGCCCATGTTACCGACACAGGCGAGACCGGTATGGATGCCGATGCCGATGCCGACTTGCTGTCCAGGCCCGAAGCCGAAGGCGTCGCCGGCGTTCAGTTCGGCCAGCGTTTCACGCATGGCAAGCGCTGCGCGAACGGCCTTGATTTCATGATCCGCCACATCGACGGGTGCATTCCAGAACGCCATGATCGAATCGCCGATGAACTTGTCGAGCGTGCCTTCATTGGCCACCACATGGCGGCTCAGCGCATCGAGCAAGGTATTCAGGAACGCGACCACGGCAGTCGGCGCCAGCCGCTCGCTGATCTCGGTAAAGCTTCTGACATCGACGAACATGACCGTCAGCTCGCGATCGTCTCCGCCGAGGCGCAACGCGTCGCGGGAATGCTCGATGCGATGGAGCAGCGACGGGGAAAGATAATGCCCGAAGGCGCGCCGCACCTCGCGCCGCTCCCGGTCGATCACCAGGATCCGGAACGAGGTCGAGGCGAAATGGGTGATCGATCCGCTGATGATCGGAGCCAGGGGATCGAGGAGAAGCCCCGCATAAAGAAACGAGAGCCAGGACGCCACCAGCGCCATGGCTGTGATCAGCAGGCCGCAGGCCAGCGCGACGGCCGGACTGACGAAGGTCGTCACCCCGACGAGCAGGCATCCGAGCACGGCGATCATCAGGATCTCCAGCCCGTCCGCCCAGTCGGGCCGCGAGAGAAAGCGGCCCGCAAGGATCTGCTCGACGGCCTGCGCATGCAGCGAAACGCCGGGAACGTTCTCGCCGAGCGCGGTGACGCGGATGTCCTGCAGGCCGGCCGCCGATGTCCCGACGAAGACGATGCTGCCGGCGACGGCGGCGGCGACATCTGGAGAGGCCCCTTCGGCCGCAAGCACCTGCCGGGCGGATATATAACGCTCCGCCCGGTCGGGGGTGACATAGAGCCAAAGCTCACCCGCCGCCGTCAGCGGCACGACGAAATCCCCGATCTTTACCGATGTCATGATGCCGGCGCGATCGGGTGCGCCTGATAGCACGTAGGTCGATGCCCCCTGTGCGACACGCAGCGCTTCGATCGCGAGATTCGGATAGAGCTGCTCGCCGTCGGTCAGGAACAGTGGGACCGCCCGTACCACCGGCGAGGGATTGCCGGGATTGAGGCTGATATGACCGAGCCCCGCCGCATTGGCTTCCAACTGCGGCCGCAACGGCGTCGAAGCACCGAGATAGGGGGGGGCTGAGACGGGGCTTTCGCCGGTGAAGGCGAAACCCGCCTTGACCGGCGGCCGGTAATTGCCCTCGTTGGAAAGTCCGAAGCCGAGCACGACGGGCTTTTCGGCAATTGCACGGGCGAATATCTCGTCGTTATCAGGCAGTTTCTCGGCAAGGGAAGGATCGACCCCGGCGACCTCGCGAACGACATTGCGCGGCGACAGCCGGTCCGGCTCGGCGAAGAGAATATCGAAGGCGATGGCCGAGGCGCCCATTTCCGAAAGCCGGTCCACCAGCAGCGCCATCCGGTCCCGCGGCCATGGCCATTGGCCGAATTCGTGCAGCGAAGTCTCGTCGATGTCGATCACGCGGACCGGCATCGGCTCGAAGGTCCTGGGAACCAGCCGCTGATACTCGTCGAAGGTCACGCCGCGGATCAACTTGAAGATCCCGGGATCACTTGCTCGAAGGATCGTAAGCGCAGTCACGATCGCCAGACCGAGAACGACACCGATTTGCTGCGCGCGCGTCATGATCTCACCGGGTGTCCCCTCCCACGGCCGGCAGGGCGACCCGCACCTGCCGGCGGACAGGCTACGCCGCTTTCCATCCAAATGCCATTCGCACCTGCGTTCCGGGGCACTCTCCTTTCGGTCACCTCCGCCGGGCGGCGGAGAAGCGCCATGAATACGGCTACGCCTCCAGTTTTCACCCGGCTTTTGCCTGGACGACGAGGCTTCGACCTTGCCCGGTGCGCGGCGAAATGTTCTTGTAACGATCGAAAATCGGATGCTTTTTCGAGAGAAGAATGAAGGTCGCCGTGATTTCCGAAACCGCCGCGCGTCGCAGCGGCTATTGGCTGATTGTCGTCGTGCTGGCAATGCTCGCAGGCCTGCCGCTCGCCGTCTGGCTTGATATCAGCGATCTCTCGGGAAATACCCTGCGCCGCCAGGCCCGCGATATGAGCTCGCTGATATCGAGCATCCGCTCCTATTATTCCACGAATGTCGTGGGGCGCGTTCTGGCCGCTCACGCCAACGGCACGACTGAGGGCACGGTCGTCTCTCACAATTATGCGAATATTCCAGGCGCCATCCCGCTGCCGGCCACGCTTTCCCTGGAGCTCGGCGACGTCATCAAGGAGCAGCAGGCCAATATCACCTACCGTTTCGTCTCCGACCTGCCGTTCAAAAGCCGCGCATCCCACGAGCTCGACGACTTCGAAAAGAATGCGCTCGCTGCCTTGCGCGCCAATCCGCAGCAGACGCTGAACGACCTCACCCGTGTCGGATTGACCGATACCTTGCGGCTCATCACCCCTGTCGTCATGGGCCAGGCCTGCGTTGCCTGCCACAATGGCCATCCCGAAAGCCCGAAGACCGATTGGAAGGTGGGCGATGTGCGCGGCATTCAGGAAGTCATCATCCGGCAGCCCTATGCGAGCAACGTCTTCGCCTTCAAATACCTGCTCTGCTATTTCCTTTTCGTCGCCTTCATCGGCATCAGCTTCATTGTGCTCCAGCGGCAGCAGACGCGCACCATCCACAGCGCCAACCGGGATCTGGAAGCGGCGAACGAATTCCTCGCCAGCGTTTCCCTGAAGATCTCGCGCTATCTCTCACCGCAGATCTACAAGAGCATCTTCTCCGGGCAGAAGGACGTGGTCGTCCATACCGAGCGCAAGCGTCTGACGATCTTCTTCTCCGACATCAAGGATTTCACGGCGACCACCGAGCGTCTGCAGCCGGAAGCCCTGACGGAGATGCTCAACGAATATCTGACCGAGATGTCGAACATTGCCCTGGAGCATGGCGGCACGGTGGACAAGTTCATCGGCGACGCGATGCTGGTCTTCTTCGGCGATCCCGAAACCAAGGGGCCGGAGGAGGACGCGAAAGCGTGTTTGCGCATGGCCGTCGACATGCAGCGCCGTCTCGGCGAACTCAAGGACAGATGGCGCAGAAATGGCACAGAAGAGCCTTTCGTCGTCCGCATGGGAATCAACAGCGGTTATTGCAACGTCGGCAATTTCGGCAGCAGCGACCGCATGGACTATACGATCATCGGGGCGGAGGCCAATCTCGCAGCCCGGCTGCAATCGATCGCCCAGGGAGGAGAGATTGTCATCAGCTATGAAACCTTTGCGCTGGTGAACGAAATCGTCGACGCCCATCCGCTGCCGCCGATCACGATGAAGGGCATACAGCGCGAGATCGTGCCCTATGCAGTGGATGGGCTGACCCTCGGTGCGGACCACAAGAGCCGTGTTCTCAGCGAGCATCTCTCGGGCCTTGACCTGCATCTGGATATGAGCCGGCTGGAGCCTGCCGACCGCCTCCGGGTCAGAACCGCTCTCAAGGAGGCAATTGCCGCGCTGGATGAAGCTGCGCCCGAACCGGCCCGATCATGACCGGATATCAGGCGAAGCGTGATTTTTCCGCCGCCGCCCATATCCCGTCTAGACTTCCCGTACCCAATCTGCTATTTCGCATCACCAATCGCAAGGCCCCGGCCGCGCGAACGTTATTGTTTTGCCTCTGGCCGCTGCGCCGCCTCCGGCATCAACCAACCAAAGGAACGTGATTCTCGTGCAGGTACTTGTCCGCGATAACAATGTTGATCAGGCTCTCCGCGCTCTCAAGAAGAAGATGCAGCGCGAAGGCATTTTCCGCGAAATGAAGATGCGCGACTACTACGAGAAGCCGTCGCAGAAGCGTGCTCGCGAGAAGGCCGAAGCCGTTCGTCGCGTTCGCAAGCTGGCCCGTAAGCGCGCCCAGCGCGAAGGTCTGGTTGCACGCTGAGCGTTTCCGTCGTTTTTTCGACGTTTTCAGATGCATTGTGGCGGGGGCGATGGGTTCGCCGCCGCTTTTTTAGTTTGCCGCTGAAGATCGCATATCCGCGCACCGGATATGCCGCATGGGGAAAGCGAGCCCGAATGGCTGTCAACACCTTCAATCCGTCCCGCGCTTTGCGCTTGCAGAAAACGGCATTCCTGCCCGCTTTGGCGCTGGCGGCAATGTTCGGCCTCGCCGGCTGCGAGACGACCAATACCTCGGATGCCGTGATCCGCATCGATAAGGCGCAGGGTTCGGAAGAGAATATCGCTTCCCTGACGGCGGTTATCAACGCCAATCCGAGGGATCCGGAAGGTTACAACGTCCGTGGTTCCGCCTATGGCCGCGCCGGCCAGTTCCGCCCGGCGCTGAACGATTTCAACACGGCGCTGCAGATCAATCCGCGGTTTTTCCAGGCTTACGCCAACCGCGCTCTCGTCTATCGCAATATGGGCCAGCAGGCCCAGGCGATTGGCGACTACAATGCCGCCCTGCAGATCAATCCGAGCTACGATGTCGCCTATATCGGTCGCGGCAATGTCTACCGGATGGCCGGCCAGGACGATCAGGCTTTCAACGACTTCGACAAGGCGATCCAGCTCGGCACCACCGATGGCCGCGCCTATCATAATCGTGGCCTGATCTATCAGAAGCGTAATCAGCAGGATAAGGCAATCGACGATTTCTCGAAAGCGATCTCGCTCGCGCCGAATTCACCCGAGCCCTATAATGGCCGCGGCATTTCCTATATTGCGCTGAACGACGACGACAACGCCTTTGCCGATTTCAATCATGCGATCGAGCTCAACGGCAACATCGCCGAATCCTGGGCCAACCAGGCGCTCGTCTACGAACGCCGCGGCGACAAGGCAAAGGCCGCCCGGTCCTATCGCCACGCGATCGGCCTCGACCCCAAATACCAGCCGGCTCGCGACGGCCTTGCCCGCGTCGGCGTCGCCCCAGCCGGCTAAAGATATAATTGGGCGGCCCTGAGCATCGGGCGGCCCGCAACCGCCACCTGCCGGTCGCACCACCCATCGGACGCCGGCAAAGGCCCTGATGATTCAATCGAATCTTCCGGCTCTGGATATCATCGAGGTGATATCGTGCCACGCCAGGCAGTGGAAGCGACGTGGCGCAAAGGCGGCGCACCGACATTAAGACGAGACGCCGAAAAAGCGTCCGTCGTCGTCGATGCCTGTCATAGTATGTTGCAACCTGCTCTTGCTCCCCCTAACATGGACCTGCTTCGATAGCCCGCTATCGAGCGGTCGAACACGTGTTGGGGGCGATTTGCGAGAGATGCGGATCTTTGCTGTCCTGGCCGCAAGCGAAAACCGTTGCGGGCCACGCGCATTACAGCGCCGCGAGTCTTTTCAGAGGCGCAAAGGGCGCTGTAACATTTTGAATTGCGACAGATGAAGATCGTCGCGCTGTTCTTTCCGAAAGCCTCGATCGGAACCTACCTCGTCGCCATGGCGGTGGCGATCGCACTGCCGATCTTCGCCTTCGTGGCGCTGCTTCTGCTACAGCTGGAGGACAACCAGCGTTCGACGCTGAAGCGCGAGACGGCCCAGGATGCGCTTGCCCTTTCACGCATCATCGACCGCCAGCTTCAGGACA
Source organism: Rhizobium leguminosarum bv. viciae USDA 2370 (assembly GCF_002008365.1). Taxonomy (GTDB): domain Bacteria; phylum Pseudomonadota; class Alphaproteobacteria; order Rhizobiales; family Rhizobiaceae; genus Rhizobium; species Rhizobium leguminosarum. The sequence continues at coordinate 128,493 of NZ_MRDL01000025.1, read as the reverse complement.
TGGCGACGACCCTGCGGCTGCTTTCGAGTTCGCCCGAGCTTGAAAACGGCAATCTCGCCTCCTTCCACGAGCGCACGGAAACGGCCCTCAGAGACAACACGCTTTTCGTCATTGCCGTCGACCGCACCGGCCAGCAGCTGTTGAACACGCGTCGGGCGTTCGGCACGCCGCTTGGCAAGACGGCGAACATGACAGCCCTCGAAGCGGTCATGGCTTCTGGTCGCATCGAGGCATCAGACGTCTTTCGCGGCTGGACCAGCGGCGAATGGGTCTATAACGTCACCCTGCCACGGAAGAATGATCCGGTCGCGGCCCTTATCATCACGCAGGACGCCAAGGATCTGGGCAAGCTCGTGACCACCGAGGGCCTTGCGCCCGGCTGGTCGGCCGCCGTCATAGATGAGAGCGGCCACGTCGTCGCGGCCACCGGCCCTGCCAACCTCGAACCCGGCACGCCCTTCGACCCGCGCATTCTGCCGGCGCTCACCGTGTCCCGCGGCGTCTTCCAAGACGAGACAATCCTGCCGCACATGCTCCTCGGTTATGCCCAAATTCCCGGTTGGTCGTGGAAGACGGTGATCTGGGGACCGATCGCCCAGGCATCGATCCTCAGCACCTGGCGTTTCCTCATCATCGGCGGCGTGGCACTGGTGCTCGTCGCCGTGCTAGGCGCTTATGCCGTCGCAAGACAGGTGCGCACCACCATCCGCGATATCGCCGACATGGCGAACCGCATGGGCGAAGGCCATATCGTCTCGCCAGTCGAGACCAGCGTCATCGAGGCGAACCAGGTGGCGATTGCCCTTTCGAATGCCTCTTTCGATCGTAGCCAGACCGAGGACCGGCTGCGTTTCGTCATGCACGAGCTCGTCCACCGCACCAAGAATCTTCTGACGCTTGCCCAGGCAATGATGCGCCAGCTCGCCAAGCAGTCCGACAGCGTCGAGTCCTTCCGCGCCGCCGTCGCCGACCGGCTCGAGGGTTTGGTGCGTTCGATCGAGCTCCTGACCAGCGAACAATGGGGAGGCGTGTCGCTGCGGCGGGTCGTCGACATCCATCTGCAGGCCTTCCCGCAATCGCGCGAGCAGATCGACATCAGCGGCAAAGACTTCGTGCTGAAGCCGGATGCCGTGCAGAATCTCGGCCTCGCCTTGCATGAACTCGCCACCAATTCGGTAAAATACGGCGCGCTCTCCGTACCGCAAGGCCGGGTCCGCTTCGCATGGCGCGACCTCAAGGAGGAAGACAAGCCGGATGCCCTGCTCCGCTTCACCTGGGAAGAGCAAGGCGGCCCGCCGGTCACCGAGCAGCCATCGCGCTCGGGCTTCGGCACGACCGTTATCAAAGCCCATGCCGCCTCCGCCTTTCGCGGCACGGTTGAGATCGATTTCCGGCCCGAAGGCCTGTTATGGGTACTGACGGCGCAGCGCGCCACGCTGGAGCGGGAATAGAGCGCCGCGCGTCTCTTCAGACGCGTTAAGTTTGAATCCGCGCCCGGAACATTCGCTACCTCCACCCGTTTCGGACAGGTCGTTCCAAAGGAGAAAGACCATGTTCAAGCAAACGATGATCGCAGCCGCGGCACTGACGGCCGCTGCCTGGGGGAGCCCGGCGGGCGCGGAAAACTATGTCACGCTTGGCCGTCTTGTCTGCGGATCGGATGGCGGCCAAGGTCTGATCGTCACCTCGCAGAAGAACCTCATCTGCACCTATACGCCGGCGGCCGGCGGCGCCAAGGCGGTCTATGCCGGCAAAATCGAGAAATTCGGCCTCGATATCGGTCAGACCGGCAAGAGCGTCATGATCTGGCAGGTGCTGGCAAAGACCGGGACGGATATTCCGCAATTCGCCCTTGCCGGCGAATATTACGGGATCGGTGCCGATGCGAGCATCGGTGCAGGGGCCGGCGCCAAGGTCATCGCCGGCGGCAATAACAAGGCCTTCATGCTGCAGCCATTGAACGTCCAGGCTCAGGAAGGCCTGAACCTGGCGATCGGCGTCGAAAAGATGACGCTCGTGCCGGGGGAGACCTGACGAAAGCGGCCGGCCCGGCCAAGGCAGACTGCCGTGGCCTGCCGCATGAATCAAACAGCCGCCCGAAGGGCGGCTGTATCTGCGTCGATCAGTGCGCGATCGCCTTGTTGATATCCTCGGTCATCTTCTTCGCGTCACCGAGCAGCATCATCGTACCGTCCTTGTAGAACAGCGTATTGTCGATGCCGGCATAACCCGAGCCGAGCGAGCGCTTGACGAAGAGGCAGGTCTTTGCCCGGTCGACGTCGAGGATCGGCATGCCGTAGATCGGCGAGGTCTTGTCGTCGCGCGCCGCCGGATTGGTGACGTCGTTGGCACCGATGACATAGGCGACGTCGGCCTGGGCGAATTCCGAGTTGATGTCCTCGAGCTCGAAAACCTCGTCATAGGGAACATTCGCTTCGGCGAGCAACACGTTCATGTGGCCGGGCATACGGCCCGCCACCGGGTGGATCGCATATTTCACCTCGACGCCGTTCTTCTTGAGATTGTCGGCGAGCTCGCGCAGCGCATGCTGGGCCTGGGCGACCGCCATGCCATATCCCGGCACGATGATGACCTTCGATGCGTTTGCCATCAGATAAGCCGCATCCTCGGCCGAGCCGAGCTTGACCGTCCTGTCTGATGTGTCAGGTCCGCCGGACGCCGTCTCGCCGCCGAAACCGCCGAGGATGACGGAGACGAAGGAACGGTTCATACCCTTGCACATGATGTAGGAGAGGATCGCGCCGGAAGAACCGACGAGCGCGCCCGTGATGATCAGCGCCAGATTGCCGAGCGTGAAGCCGATGCCGGCCGCGGCCCAGCCCGAATAGGAATTCAGCATCGAGACGACGACCGGCATATCGGCCCCGCCGATCGGCACGATCAGCAGAACGCCGAGCGCCAGCGACAGCGCCACGACGGCCCAGAAGTCGAAATGGCTTTCAGTGACGGCAAGCCCGATGATGAAGAGCACGATCAGCACCAGCAGGCTGGCATTGATCACATGCCGGTAGGGCAGCAGGATCGGCTTGCCGGACATGCGTCCGTCAAGCTTCAGGAAGGCGATGATCGAGCCGGTGAAGGTCAGCGCTCCGATTGCCACGCCGAGCGCCATCTCGATGCGCGCCTCGGTGTGGATGTGGCCGATCTCGCCGATGCCGAAGGAAGCAGGCGTGTAGAGCGCGGAGGCCGCGACCAGCACGGCGGCAAGGCCGACCAGCGAATGGAAACCCGCGACGAGCTGCGGCATCGAGGTCATGGGGATGGTGCGGGCGACATAGGCGCCGACGCTGCCGCCGATGGCAAGGCCAAGGATGATCAGCACGAAGCCGCCGAAATTCGGGGTCGCCAGCACCAGCGTCGTCAGGATCGCGATCCCCATGCCGATCATGCCGTAGAGATTGCCCTTGCGGCTGGTGGCCGGATGCGACAGGCCGCGCAGCGCCAGGATGAAGAGCACGCCGGAGACGAGGTAGAGGAAGGCTGCGATATTGGTCATCAGTCCTCACCGGTCCTTCTTGCGGTACATCGAAAGCATCCGCTGCGTGACGAGGAAGCCGCCGAAGATGTTCACCGAGACGAGCACGAGAGCCACGAAGCCGAAACCGGTCGCAAGCCCGCTGGTCGAGATGCCGACCGCCAGGAGCGCGCCGACGACGATGACGGAGGAGATCGCATTGGTGACGGCCATCAGCGGCGTATGCAGCGCCGGCGTCACCGACCACACGACGTAATAGCCGACGAAGATCGACAATACGAAGATGGCGAGCTGGAAGACGAAGGGATCGATCGCCCCGCCGGTCGCAGCACTTGCCGCTTCCGGTGCCTGGGCCGCCGCCGTGATGACGGCGGTCACCGCCTGGTCGAGCTGCTCCAGCGCTCTGTCCATTGCTTCACTGGCCATCAGATGTCTCCCTTCTTCGCGCCGCCGAAGGCGGGATGAACCACGTCGCCGGCATAGGTCAGCATCGTCGCCTTGACCAGCTCGTCGTCGAGATTGACGACGACGCTCCGGGTTTCCTTGTTGACCATCGTCTCGAGGAAGGTGACGAGGTTCTTGGCGTAGAGCGCCGAGGCGCTGGCCGCAACCCGGCCCGGCATGTTGGCGAAACCGATCACCCTGACGCCTTCGATATCGGCGATCTCGCCGGGGACGACACCCTCGATATTGCCGCCGCGCTCGACCGCAAGGTCGACGGCGACCGCACCTGATTTCATCGAGGCGAGCATAGTGTGCGAAACGAGCCGCGGCGCCGCACGACCGGGGATCAGCGCGGTGGTGATGACGATATCCTGCTTGGCGATGTGTTCGGCAACCAGAGCCGCCTGCTTCGCCTGATAGTCGGCGGACATTTCCTTGGCATAGCCGCCGGCCGTTTCCGCCGCCTTGAACTCCTCGTCCTCGACGGCGATGAACTTGGCGCCGAGCGAGGCGACCTGCTCCTTGGCGGCGGGCCGAACGTCAGTGGCCGAGACCGCCGCGCCGAGGCGGCGCGCGGTCGCGATCGCCTGAAGACCCGCGACGCCGGCGCCCATGACGAAGACCTTGGCGGCCGGCACGGTGCCGGCCGCCGTCATCATCATCGGCATGGCGCGGTCATAAACCGCCGCCGCCTCGATGACAGCCTGGTAACCGGCGAGATTGGCCTGGGACGAAAGCACATCCATAGACTGGGCGCGGGTAATGCGCGGCATCAGTTCCATCGCGAAAGCCGAAAGCCCCGCGCTTGCCAAAGCCGCGATCGCTTCGTCATTGCCGTAGGGATCCATGATGGCGATGACGACCGCGCCGCTTTTATAGCCGGAGATTTCCGATCCGCTGGGCCGGCGCACCTTCAAGACCACGTCGGCGGAGGCTGCATCCGCAAAAATGCCGATCCTGGCACCCGCGGCCTCGAATTCTCCGTCCGGAATGCGTGAAGCTGCACCAGCACCGGCTTCGACGATGACGTCGAAGCCGAAACTCTTCATCTTCTTCACGGTCTCGGGGGAGGCGGCGACACGTGTCTCCTCGCCCGTGATTTCCCTTGCAACGAAAACGATATTGCCCAACTGCCCCCTCCTCCGGGTCAGCCAGACCGCCGCAGGCTCCCCTGCGCGGGCCAAGCATCTAATTCACAAAGCTTCAGAGAAGCTCTCCTCCCCTCAGAGCGCCGTGCGTCCTTTCGGACGCACAAAGGACGCTCTGACCCTCTGAATCCACGCGGTCAGCGGAACAGGAAGATGCCGGCGGCGAGAAGAATGATGAAGACGAAGAGGCCGCCGAGAAGGCCGGCGCCGCCGAAGAAACCGGCGGTCATCGCAAGCAGGAGGACGATGAGAAGCATCGAGCCGTATTTCGCGCCGGCGATGAACATGTCGTAGGTCTTTTCATGTTCTTTGTAATCCATCGGCGCGCCGGTCTCGACCGGTCCGGTATGATGTTCGGCCATAAATATCGTCTCCCTGAAATGCCTCTGCGCTGCCTAATTTCCCTCTAGGCGAGGGAAATCCCTACGTGCAGGGATTACACAATGACAGGCGAAAGCGCAATGCATGAGAATGCCGCAGGCGCGTGTGGCAACCGCCATGTCAGAGGCCCGGAATATGACCTGAGGACGGCCGATATCGCCTGCGTCCGTCGTCCACCTCATTTGCCCCGGCGAAGATCGTCTCGCCGTCGGGGACGAGGGCAAATTACAGCGGCAGGTCGGTGCCGAGTTCGCCTTGCGGCACGAAACGCGCCGTCGGAATGATGGTGAGCGGCGGCAAGGTGTCGTTGGGATTGCGCGAAAACATCATGCGCTGCTCGCTGGCGCTGGAGATGAAGAAGGGATAGCGCGTCAGCAGCTTTCGTCCGACCTCGATCACATTCGTCGCCATCAGCGTCATGTCGATCCCGTAATTTTTCGCCAGCCGGCCGGGCACGACCGTATCGGCATAAAAGACCCGCTTGTAGAAGGCCGCATGCGGCGGCCGAACGAATTGAAGAACGCGGTCGGCACGGAAATACGCCGCCGCCACGATGGTGGGCCTCAGCGTCAGATAGGGAACCCACGGCAGATCGGCGGTGAGCTCGGGGTCGGCTGCAAAACGCGCCGGATCGATCAAGGTCAGCCCCGCATCCAGGAGTTCATCCATCGCCTCGGGAAAGGCGCCACCGGACTGACTGAGACGATGTTCCGGTGTCACATAATGAACCCGGATCGTACTGACCAATTCCCCATAATAGTACAGACCGAAGATATAGGCGTGGCTATCGAAATCGCTGTCATCCAGCAGCCCTTTCGGGGCGAGCGCCAACACGTCATGGGCCTTATAGGCCTTGTAGCGCAACCGTTCTACCTGCTCCATGTCTTCGCTGCTTTCGACGCGGCGATACTCGACATGATCCAAAACTTCCAAAATTTTTGTGCTGAAATCACTACGCTTGAACAGTGTCTCTGACATTTCTCGATCCGCTCGTTAACGGATCATTAATCATACGCCAGCAACATTTAGGCAAGGAAATCCGATAATTTCGGCCGTTTTTAAATCGTTAAGGTTAACGCGGAACGCACTCTTCAGGGGGAAAACTCTCCGTTGAGACCGCTCAGGCGACCTTGCTGCGGCGGCGTTGCACGACGCGGCGGCCGATGCCGTGTTGCAACAGCGGGATATTCTGGGAAGGCACCGGCGGCGAGAAAACGTAGCCCTGAACAAGATCGGCGCTGCGGTGCTTGTTGAGCAGTGCGAGCTGTTCCTCGGTTTCGACGCCTTCGATGACGATCTTCAGGCCCAGTTCGCGAGCGAGATGGACCGTGCCGCGCAGCAGCTTCAGGCGGCGGTTATCCTCGACGATGTTGCGCACGAAGGAGCGATCGATCTTGACGATATCGAGCGGCAGTGTGTCGAGATAGCTGAGGCTGGAGAAGCCGGTACCGAAATCGTCGATAGCGATGGTGATGCCGCGGGCCCTGAGCTCCGCCAGGATGGCGCGCACGGCCGCCGGCTCGTCGATCAGGCAGCTTTCGGTGACTTCGAGATGCAGCCGCGCTGCGTCGAGGCCGGAATGGGCAAGTGCTTCGGCGACCACCGAAAGAATATCGGCATCGCGCAGATCCCGCGCCGAGAGATTGACCGAGACGGCGATATGTTCGGGCCAGTTCATGCATTCGCTGCACGCCTTGAACAGGACGAAGCGGGTGATGTCGGAGATGATGCCCATATCCTCGGCGAGCCGGATGAAGACGTCGGGCGGGATCGAGCCCTTCTCCGGATGAACCCAGCGCGCCAACGCCTCGGCGCATTCGATCCGCGATCCGTCGGACCGGAACATCGGCTGGAAGGCGAGATGCAACGCCTGCGCCGAGACAGCCTCGCGCAGATCCGCCTTCAGTTTCTGCTGCTCGATATAGCGGCCATCCATCTCCCGCTCGAAGCCTGATATGCCGCCCTTGAAGCGCGACTTGCTTTCAAACAGCGCCAGATCCGCCTTGACGCTCCATTCATCCATCGCAAACGCGGCACTTTCGAGAATCGCGTAGCCGGCGCTGAGCGAAACCAGGAAGGTCAGCTCGTCGACCGCGTAATTGCCCTGGATTGCGGCGTGCACGCGGCGAATCTCGACGTCGAGCGAAGCCGGTTCCTTGGCATGCGGGAAGAACAGGATGAACTGGTCTCCCATCAACCGGCCGAGGATGGCGTTGCCGGAGGCCTGCTTGATCCGGGCGGCGATGGCGCAGAGCAGGTGGTCGCCCGTAACGTGGCCGCGCATGTCGTTGACATGTTTGAATTCGTCGATATCGAGGACCATGAAGCCGAGCGGCCCGGACTTCCTTTGATGTTTGGCGAGATACTCCTGCACCAGCTGGCCGAAATATTCGCGGTTCGGCAGGCCGGTCAGCGCATCGAAGCGGACCATGTGCATGATCTTCTGCTCGGCCTTCACCCGGCTCGACACGTCCTCGAAGATCAACACGGCCCCGCCGTCGGCCCTTCGGCTGGCGGAGAATTCGAGCGACAGGCCCTCGGGGAAATGAATGAGCGTCCGCGATAGGTTGCCTTCGGCGACCTGGGTGAGCTGGCGCAGAATAAGCTCCGGCTGCGAGGCGTCCATGAAGCTGTAGCGCGCACCGTAGCGCAGCACGGCGCCAAGTTCGCGATCCTTCAACCGCTCCGGCGCACCGATCTTCAGAAGCTCGCAGGCCTTCCGATTGACGACCTGAATACGGTTTTCGGCATCGACCATGACCAGGCCATGCGGCATGTTGTTGAGCGCCGTGTCGAAGCGGTCGGCGATGATGGTGATTTCCCGGCGCGCGATGACATTCTCATAGAGGAACTCGCGCACGCCGTTCGCCATGGCTCGCGTCGTCAGCCAGAACGGAATGAGGAAGATCGACAGCAGGCCACGATAGAAATCCAGCGCCAACAGGCTGCAGACGATCATCGGCAGACAGCAGGAGAAGGTCTGGAGGTCGACCGCCAGGCGCGAACCGTAATTGCGGCCGACAACGGAAACCATGGTCGCCATAGTGACGGCAATGCAGGCAAGTTCCGCAAAGGAATCGTGGACCACGAAGATGGCGTATCCGCTGGCGATGCCAAGCAGCGCGGTGGTGCAGGCCGCACCGGCAACCAGGATCCTTTCCCAACGCTCGATCCCGACGTGCGACAGGCTCTCCTTGTCGACGCGATCGAACTGCCGGAAGACGACCATGCGAACGCAGAAGACCAGGAGGAAGGCGACCGACAGCACGATGTAGACGAAGGACTGCGTCTTGGCAGCAACGGCAAGGCAGGTCGCAACATGCACGATCACGCCAGCAAGCAGCGTCATGCGGTTCCCGGAAAGGGAACTCACAAACGACAGATACACATCTAAAGGGACCCTGTTCGGGTTATCTGGCTTCATCCACACTTTCCCTGTGCGCGGGAATTCTAAGCCCAACACTTTAAAAATTGATTTCAATGGAATCAAACATTTGGTCAAATTTTCTAAAACCATAGGATGAACAGCACAGCTTACACGCGCTAATGCAGCCTACTGGCGAGATTATTGAAATAATTTATCCACGCCTGGGTTGTTGAAATATTTGACGGCCATACCGCCCGGCCGATGCATCTAAGACTATACTCCAACGCGAGGCATTTATCCTTCCAATTTCAAAGGCCGTGGTCTACATCGATTGCAAGAGGGAAAAGCTGCCGGAAAACCGGCAGGACAAGAACAAGGGGAGGCGAATGTCGGTACTTCTGGCAGCAAGCCGGCTGATCGATTCGATCAGTCAGTTCATGGGCAAAATTTCCGAATATATGGTGCTGTTCTGCTGTCTGATCAGCGCCGGAAACGCCATCGTCCGCTATGCCTTCAACTACAGTTCGAACGGCTGGCTTGAGATCCAGTGGTATCTCTTCGCCTTCGTCGTCATGCTCGGCGCCTCGCATGCGTTGCGCAACAACGAGCATGTCCGCGTCGACCTGATCTATGGTTCGGTTTCCGACAGGGCGAAGATCTGGATCGACATCGTCGGCCTCATCCTCTTCCTCCTTCCCGCATGCGTCTTCCTCGCTTGGATCTGCTGGCCGTTCTTCGCACTGTCCTACCAGCAGGGAGAAATATCGGGCAACGCCGGCGGGCTCATCCGATGGCCCGTCAAGCTGATCCTCGTCGCCGGCTTCGCGCTGCTTTCCCTTCAGGGGGTTTCCGAACTGATCAAGCGGATCGCAGCCGTTACCGGCCATATCAGCATCGATACAAAATACGAAAAACCGCTGCAGTAGCGCGGGCTGGGAGAAACGGACTTGTTTGATTTCGGCATCATCCCGCCGGCCATGTTCCTGGGCATGGTCATCTTCATGCTCTACGGCTTTCCGGTCGCCTTTTCGCTCGCCGCCGTCGGCCTGTTTTTCGGCATCGTCGGCATCGTCACCGGCCATTTCGGCGAAGTCTTCCTGCAGGCGCTGCCGCTGCGCTTCTTCGGCATCCTTTCCAACGACCTCCTGCTCGCCATCCCCTTCTTCACCTTCATGGGCGCGATACTGGAGCGCTGCGGGCTTGCCGAGGATCTGCTCGAAGGTACCGGCAAACTCTTCGGCGGCATTCCCGGCGGCCTCGCCTATGCCGTCATCCTCGTCGGCGCCGTGCTGGGCGCGATCACCGGAACGGTAGCCGCCTCCGTCATCACCATGGGGGTGATCTCGTTGCCGATCATGCTGCGCTATGGCTACAATCCGCGCCTTGCCACCGGCGTCATCGCCGCCTCGGGCACGATCACCCAGGTGATCCCGCCCTCGCTGGTGCTCGTCGTTCTTGCCGATCAGCTCGGCAGGTCGGTCGGTGACATGTATCTCGGCGCGATCGGCCCCTCGATCCTGCAGGTGACGATCTTCGTGCTCTTCATCCTGGTGTTGTCGATCATCAGGCCGAAATCGATGCCGCCGCTGCCGAAGGAGGTGCGCGGCGACTTCAACTGGGCGCTGCTCGTGAAAGTGCTGATGGGCATGGTGCCCTCGATCGTCCTGATTTTCCTGGTGCTCGGCACGATCTTCATGGGCCTTGCGACGCCGACAGAGGCAGGCGCGCTCGGTGTCGTCGGCGCGATGCTGCTTGCCGCCATGAACCGGCGCCTCACCTGGCCGCTGATCCGCGAGGCCATGGCATCGACCACGCACATCACCTCCATGGTGGTGATGATCCTGATCGGCTCCACCTGTTTCAGCCTGGTTTTCCAGGGCATGGACGGCTCGCGCTGGATCGAGCACATGCTGTCGGGCATTCCCGGCGGCCCGGTCGGCTTCCTGATCTTCGTCAACATCTTCATCTTCGTGCTCGCCTTCTTCCTCGATTTCTTCGAGATCGCCTTCATCGTCATCCCGATGCTCGCACCGGTCGCCTCCAGTCTCGGCATCGACCTGATCTGGTTCGGCGTCCTGATCTGCGTCAACATGCAGACGAGCTTCATGCACCCGCCCTTCGGCTTCGCGCTCTTCTACCTGCGCTCCATCGCCAGCAAGGACGTCAAGACCTCGGATATTTACATGGGTGCTCTCCCCTGGGTCGGCATGCAGCTGATCCTGGTGGCGATCGTGATCTTCTGGCCGCAATCGGTAACCTATTGGCTGGATCACGGTCCGAAGGTCGACCCGAACTCGATCAAGATCGAAGTCCCGGGCTTCGGCGGCCAGCTCGGCCTACCGCCGATGGGCGGCGGCGGCAATGGCTCACCGCAGATCCCCGGCCTGACCCTGCCGCCACTGAACGGCCTGCCGGGAGCACCGCCGCCACCGGCAAAATAGTCCAGCAAAAACAAAACCCCGGACGGAAATCCGGGGTTCTGGCATCGCATTCGTCTGAAGCGCCGAGCCTGCCGGCGGAAAGCCTTAAAGCTTCCCGGCCCGCTGCTGGATCATCATGAACGTGTCGAAGGTGTATTCCGACAGCTGCATCCAGAGATAGGCATCCCGCTTGAAGGCGGTCTGGTCGTCGTAGATCTTCTTGAAATACTGGTTCGTGCCCGAGATTTCGCTGTAGATGCCCGTCGCCGCCTGGAAGCAGGCTTCCATGATCTCTTGACTGAACGGGCGCAGCGTCGCGCCTTCCGCCACCAGCTGCTTCAGCGCGGTCGGGTTCTTCGTGTCGTACTTCGCCAGCATGTTGGTGTTGGCGAAAGCGCAGGCGTCGGTCAGCGCTGCCTGATAATGCTTGGGCAGGCTGCTCCATTTTTCGAGATTGAAGAACCCATGCACCGTCGGGCCACCTTCCCACCAGCCGGGATAATAGTAGTACTTCGCCACCTTGTGGAAGCCGAGCTTCAGGTCGTCGTAAGGGCCGACGAATTCCGCCGCATCGATCGTGCCTTTTTCCAGCGCCGGATAGATGTCGCCGCCGGCGATCTGCTGCGGGATGACGCCGACCTTCTCCATGACGCGGCCGGCGAGACCGGCAATACGCATCTTGACACCCTTGAGGTCATCGAGCGTGTTGATTTCCTTGCGGAACCAGCCGCCCATCTGCGCACCGGTATTGCCTGCCGGCAGCGCATACATGCCCTGTGTGGCATAAAATTCGTTCATCAGCTTATTGCCGTTGCCTTCATAGTACCAGGCATTGGTCAGGCGGCTGTTCAGCCCGAACGGAATGGCCGTTCCGATGGCATAGGTCGGGTCCTTGCCGACAAAATAATAGGAAGTGGTGTGGGCTGCCTCAACCGTACCGGCGGCAACGGCATCGACGGCCTGCAGGCCGGGCACGATTTCACCGGCCGCGAAGGGCTGGATCGTGAAATTGCCGTCCGTCGCGGCGGCAACATGCTTGGCGATATCCTCGGCTCCGCCATAGATCGTATCCAAGCTCTTCGGAAACGACGACGTCATGCGCCACGCGATCTTCGGATTCTCCTGCGCGATCGCAGGCGCTGCCAATGCCGTTGCGGCAACCGCACCGGCGCTGGCGGTTCCCGCCTTCTTGAAAAACGAACGACGATCCATCAAAAACCTCCCATATAGATGACACTGCGCGGCCAATCTCACCCCTACCCGCAGCAAGGGCAAAGCTAAGCATGGCGCAAGCCGCGATTCAAGCTTTAGTCTATTAGCCTTTGGCATCAAGACGGCAATAAGGCAACGCGCACGTATCCATCAGAATCAGCGGCTTAGCGGTAAACCGGAAAGGCAGAGCGCCGCTTCCGTCGCAATTTGGCCGCCTGATACAGCCAAGCGTTGACTTGACGGCCGTTCAGGCGGAAGAAACGACGAGAATAAAGATTTTGACCGGGGCTGATATGACGAAACCGATCGTTGCCATTCCTGCCGATATCCGCAGCTTCGACGGCGCGACCTGGCATGCCGTGCAGCATCAATATCTGCGCGCCGCATTGAACGCATCCGGTGTCATGGCCTTCATCATCCCCGCTTTCGAGGAGGGCTACGATACCGACGCGATCCTCGACCGCGTCGACGGCCTGCTGGTCTCGGGTTCGGCCAGCAATGTTCATCCCTCCCTCTACGGTGCCGAGGCGAATGACAAGGACGGCCCCTTCGACCCCGCCCGCGACGCCACCAGCCTGCCGCTCATCCGCCGCGCCATCGACCGCGCCATCCCGCTGCTCGCCATCTGCCGCGGCATCCAGGAGCTGAATGTCGCCCTCGGCGGCTCGCTGGCAAGCGAGATCCAGGAGCAGCCCGGAATCTGGGACCATCGCCGGCCGGAAGGCGTCGACCGGGACGGCATGTACGCCATTCGCCAGACCGTCCACGTCAAGGAAGGTTCCTGCATCGCAGGCATTCTCGGTCCGGGCGAGATCCGCGTGAATTCCCTGCATCGCCAGGCAATCGCCAGAACCGCCCCACGCCTGCAGGTGGAAGCGATCGCCGAGGACGGCACGGTGGAGGCCGTTTCCGTTATCGACGCCAAGGCTTTCGCCGTCGGCGTGCAATGGCATCCGGAATATTGGGCTGAAACCGACAAGTCCTCGAACCAGCTGTTCGCCGCTTTCGGCGACGCCGTCCGCGCCTATGCCGCTGCCAAGCTGCCGGTCATCTCCGCGCAGGCGATCGCCTGATTCCAGGCGCCCGCGAAGCGCTATGTCTGTTGCTTGGCAGCAAGCATCGTCCGCCGAACCAACCCGCGCCTAAGCCTTCTGCGGCGTCTCCGGCACCGGCGTCAAAGCCGCACCCTTCTCGAACCAGGCAATGAGATTGTCGGCGACGAGATCGGCCATCGCATTGCGCGTCGGCACGGATGCGGAGGCGACATGCGGCAGCAGCACGGCGTTGGTCGGTTCCAACAGGTCGGCCGGCACGGTCGGCTCTTCATAGAAGACGTCGAGGCCGGCAGCCCCGAGCGCGCCGGAGGCAAGAGCGGCACTCAGCGCCCCTTCGTCCACCGTCCAGCCACGGCCGACATTGACGAGAATGCCGTTAGGGCCGAGTGCTGCCAGAATATCCGCATCGATCGTCTTGTGCGTCTGCGGCGTCTTCGGAACGATGGCGATCAGCGTGTCCACCGCTTCCGCCAGCCCCTTCAACGTCGGGTGATAATCGTAGGACACGTCGGCATGGCGCGAACGCGTGTGATAGCTGATCTTCACCTTGAACGGCTCCAGCCGCTTGGCGATTTCGAGCCCGATGCGGCCAAGGCCGTAGAGCCCGACATGGCGGCCCTTGAGCGAGAAGCGCGACAGCGGATAGGCCGTGCCCGGCTTCCAGTTGCCCGCACGCAGCCAGGCTTCGGCCCGCGGCAATTCGCGGACCGTGTTCAGTAGCAGGCCGATCGCCGTATCGGCGACCTCGTCGTTCAGCACATCAGGCGTATTGGTGACGACGATGCCTCTTTCGGCAGCGTGTTTCACGTCGACGCCGTCATAACCGACACCGAAATTGGCGATCACTTCAGCATGCGGAAGCTGCTCCATCCAGGCGCCCGGGAAGGAGCCGGAAACGGCGACGCCGCGGATGCGGCCGGCGGTCTCGCCGTCCAGCGCAAGCTTCTCCTCGCGTGCGACGGCAATAATCTCAAAACGATCCTTCAGCCTTGCAAGAACACGCTCGTGTATCTTCCCAGGAACGAGAATGGCGATGCGGGACATGGCTTTTCCTCTTGGATGGCGGTCGTGGTTCAGGCGCGGGGCCGATGGGGACTGGTGGACTGGCGAATGCGCATTTCCGGCTTGATCAGATGCATGCCATCAGGCTCATGGCTGCCGGCAAGGCGATCGAGCAGCGCCCGGGCTGCCAGGCGCCCGACCTCGGCCTGACCGTTCCAGACGGTCGTCAGCGCCGGGGTGGCGATCGAGGCCTCCTCTAGATCGTCATAACCGGTGACGGAAATATCGCGTCCCGGCACTAGCCCGGCGCGTGCAATGCCGTTCATCAGGCCGATCGCCACGAGATCGTTCCAGCAGACCGCTGCGGTCGGCTTCTGCGGCAGCGAAAGGAAATGCACTGCAGCCTCGAAACCGCCCTGCTTCGAGCGCGGACCGGGAATGCGCAAGTTCGGATCGACCTCGATGCCGGCCTTGCGCAGCGAGTTGACATAACCCTGGTAGCGATCGCGGCCGGTGGATGTCTGGTCCGTGCCGCCGATCATGGCGATCGAGCGATGACCGAGACCGATCAGGTGGTTGGTGGCAAGCGAGATGCCATAGCTGTCGTCGCCGCGATAGGTCGGCAGGTCCTGCCCTTCCATCGAGCGGGCGACCAGGATCGCGGGCATGCCGTTGTCTTCCGCCAGCTGCACATCCTCAGGCGGCGTACCGATCGCCGGCGACATGATGACGCCGTCGCCGCCGAGCTGCAGGAGCGTCTCGATGAAGGTGCGCTGCTTCTCGACATTGTCGTAATGGTTGGAAAGGATGAAGGTGTGGCGGCTGCGGTCAAGCTCGCTTTCGATCGCCTTCAGGATCTCCCCATAGAAGGGGTTCATGATGTCGTGCACGACGACGCCGATGATGCCGGAGCGCGAGGTGCGAAGACTGGCGGCACGGCGATTGTAGATATAGCCGAGCGCGCGCGCCTGCTCCTTGATCTTCTCCCGGGTATTGCCGGCGACGAGCGGACTGTCGCGTAAGGCTAGCGATACGGTCGCCGTTGAAATGCCGAGCGTTTCGGCAATAGTCGAAAGCTTGATCTTCTGGACCACGTGTCCTCCTCCAGGCAGCACGCAAGCAGCAAGACCCCGCCGTCAAACCGGCGCGGCCCTTAAAATGTTTAATTAAAAGATTTAATCGGTGGAAGCAATTCGTCTTTCGGGGAAATTTCAGTCTTCGTCCGGTTCTTCGATATGAATGGCTTCGGCTTGCAGATTGGCATCGATCGCCTTCAGCAATCGGACAAGATTGCGAATTTCCTTCTCGGAGAACTCCTGCGTCGCCAGCATGTCGCAGGCCGAAGCCGCCATCTCGATCCCCTGCACGCTGCCACGGCCGAGGTCGGTGAGGTAGACCTTGGTCAGGCGTGCATCCTCGGCATCGGGCTTGCGCTCGAGAAAGCCCTGCGCCTCCATGCGGCCGATCGTGCGCGTCATCGTCGGCGCCTTGACGCCGAGCTTCTGGGCAAGGCCGCCGGCCGTCATACCATCGCTCTCGGCAAGCAACAGAATGACACCATCCTGGCCGGCATAAAGGCCGCTTTCCAGCAGGTTGCGCGACAGCACCGTCCGCATGGAACGCGCCGCCTGGGTCAGAGCCGGGGAGAGATCGACGAGCGTATACTCGGTCTGGTCCTTCTTCTTGGACTTGTTCTTTTTGCCGTCCTTGCGCTTCTTTCCCATAGCCATCCCTTTGATCTTTAAGCCCCGACGCCGCTGCGATATGACATTGCGCAGGATCTCGTCATAAACAAGAGGTAACGACCGGATGATGACACCTTCGCCGCGCTTCGAGGACGGCAACCCGGCCTTTGCCCCTGATGGGCGCAACCTGATCGCCGTGCTGCCGCTCGGCGCCCATGAACAGCACGGCCCTCACCTGCCCTTCGAAACCGACACGCTGATTGCCGAAGGCATTGCCGGGCGATTGAAGATAGCCTTGCCCGCCGGCCTGCCGGTCACCTTCCTGCCCGCCGAAGCCATCGGCTATTCCATTGAGCATATGGACGTTGAAGGAACGAAGACGCTTGCCTTCGACGAAGCGGTAAACCGCTGGCTCGGCATCGCCGAAGGCCTGGCGAAGCAGGGCATCCGTAAATTCGTGATGCTGAATGCCCATGGCGGCAATTCGTCCGTCATATCAGTCGTCGCGACCGAGGCGCGGGTCCGCTTTGCCATGCTGGCGGTGGCAACGAGCTGGACCCGTTTCGGCGTGCCGGATGGCGTGATCACGTCGGAGGAAAAGGCGATCGGCATCCATGGCGGCGATATCGAGACCTCGGTGATGCTGGCGCTTCATCCCGACAAGGTTGATATGGCGAAGGCGGCGGACTTTCCCTCGCGACAGACGGAATTCGCCGGGCGCTTCAAGCATCTGCGCGCCTACGGGCCGCATGCCTTCGGCTGGAAGATGTCGGATCTCAACACGGAGGGCGTGGCGGGCAACGCCGCGGCTGCGACGGCGCAAAAGGGTGAGGCGCTGATTGCGCATTCGGTCAAAGGATTGGTGGAACTGCTGGAGGATGTCGATGCATTCGACATCACTCAACTGCGGTAAATATGGCTCGTCTGCGCCGTGCAAACGATGTGATCTTATAACATTATAAAACCCTTTGAACTGCCACGCTCAAGCCATTATATGAGACCAACCGTTCAAGCAGCCGATCCCAAGCCGCTCGGCCGCACGCCTAATCCTAGAGGTTCTCATGACCGACGCGATCTCCACCCTGAAGCCTATTCCCGTTACCGTGCTCACCGGTTATCTCGGCGCCGGCAAGACAACGTTGCTCAACCGCATTCTCTCCGAAAATCACGGCAAGAAATATGCGGTCATCGTCAATGAATTCGGCGAAATCGGCATCGACAACGACCTGATCGTCGAGTCGGACGAGGAAATCTATGAGATGAACAATGGCTGCGTCTGCTGCACGGTGCGCGGCGACCTGATCCGCGTCGTCGAAGGCCTGATGCGCCGTCCCGGCCGCTTCGATGGCATCATCGTAGAAACGACGGGCCTTGCCGATCCGGTACCGGTGGCCCAGACCTTCTTCATGGATGACGATGTACGCGCCAA
Source organism: Rhizobium leguminosarum bv. viciae USDA 2370 (assembly GCF_002008365.1). Taxonomy (GTDB): domain Bacteria; phylum Pseudomonadota; class Alphaproteobacteria; order Rhizobiales; family Rhizobiaceae; genus Rhizobium; species Rhizobium leguminosarum. Next base: position 110,854 of record NZ_MRDL01000025.1, on the reverse strand, counting down.
GACCGAGCTCGATGCCGTCGTCGCCCTCGTCGATGCCAAGCACTTGCCGCTGCGCCTGAAGGACAGCCGCGAGGCCGAAGACCAGATCGCCTTCGCCGACGTCGTCATCATCAACAAGAGTGACCTGGTGACCCCGGAAGAACTTGATGTGATCGAGGATATCGTCCGCGCCATCAACCCGGCTGCCCGCGTCTACAAGACCAGCCGCTCCGGCGTCGATCTCGCCCGCGTGCTCGATCAGGGCGCCTTCAACCTGGAACGCGCGCTCGAAAACGATCCGCATTTCCTCGAGCAGGGCCATGACGACCATGTCTGCGGCCCCGATTGCGATCATGACCACCACCATCATGACCATGATCATCACGGTCATCAGCATGATGACCACGGTCACGACCATCATCACCATGGCGCCCATCAACATGGCGCGATGTCAGCGATTCACGATGTGACGGTGCAGTCGGTATCGCTGCGCGGCGGCGAGATGAACCCGGAGCGCTTCTTCCCCTGGATCCAGAAGATCACCCAGACGCAGGGGCCGAATATTCTGCGTCTCAAGGGCATCATCGCCTTCAAGGACGATCCCGAGCGTTACGTCGTTCAGGGCGTGCACATGATCATCGAGGGTGATCACCAGCGTCCGTGGAAGGAAGGCGAAAAGCACGAGAGCCGTCTCGTCTTCATCGGCCGCGAACTCGACCGCGAGAAGCTCGAAGCCTCCTTCAAGGCCTGCGGGGCAGCCGCCTGATGCCGACAGTTGCACCGCTTGATCTCGACGGCCACGTTCTGGCCGTCGAATTTTTAGGTGATGTTCCCTTCTTCGCAAGCGCAAACGGTACATTCCACCGGCTGGATGGCGGCGACAGGGTTTCCGAAGCCCATCAGGGCATGCTCACCGCCATTCGTGATCCCTACAGCGAGAGCCTGATCTCGGGTGGCGAGGACGGTAAGGTGCTGCGCATTGCCGCCGACGGCAGCGTCAGCGAAATCGCGACCGCGCCTCGCAAGTGGATTTCGCAGGTCGCAGCCGGCCCGCAGGGTGCCGTTGCCTATTCCTACGGCAAGAGTTCGCTCGTACGCCTTGCCGACGGCACGACCAAGGAATTCCCCGAGGAGCGCACGGTTGAAGGCCTTGCCTTTGCGCCGAAAGGTCTGCGCATCGCGGCGGCGCGCTACAACGGTGTGTCGCTGCACTGGATCGGCATGAACGCCAAGCCGGTCGATCTGGAATGGAAGGGTGCGCATACCGGCGTCACCTTCTCGCCTGATGGTAATTTTCTCGTCACCTCGATGCAGGAAAACGCACTGCACGGCTGGAAGCTCGACATCAAGCCCGGCACCGAAGCCCGCCACATGCGCATGACCGGCTACCCCTCCAAGGTGAAATCGCTCTCATGGTCGGTCAAGGGCAAGTGGCTCGCGTCTTCAGGCGCGCCTGCGGCAATCGTCTGGCCCTTCCAGGGCAAGGATGGGCCGATGGGCAAGGCGCCGCTGGAGCTCGGCACTCGCGCCAATATCATGGCGACCGCGGTGAAGTTCCATCCGCTTGAGGATATCCTCGCCATCGGCTTCATCGACGGCATGATCTTGGCCGTGCGCATCGCCGACAGCAAGGAAGCGCTGCTGCGCCGACCTGGCAAGGGCGCGATCACGGCGATGAGCTGGAGCAAAAACGGCAAGCTGCTCGCCTTCGGCTCCGAAGCCGGCGACTGCGGCGTCATCGATATTTCGGCCTGAGCCCCGCTGCCGGTAATGGACGACGCCCTGACGGAACCCGAAATCGTGGCGCTGACGGCCGACCACATGCAAGCCGCAGCTGAAATCAGACGTGTCGCCCTATGGCAGCGGCTGCCCTGGCTGCCGGATCTGCATACACCCGAGGAAGAGGAGCAGTACTGGCGCATGCATCTGCTGCCGAATTGCTCGATCCTCGGCGCTGCCATGGGCAACCGGCTCGTCGGCGTCATCGCCTATGGCGACAACTGGATAGAGCAGCTTTACGTTCTTCCCGACTTTCAGGGCATGGGCATTGGCTCCTTGCTTCTTGGCTGCGCCAAGGAAGAGATGGACGAGATCAGGCTCTGGACGTTCCAGCGCAATGCGGGCGCTCGTGCGTTCTACCAACAGCACGGCTTTACCGCCGAAGAGGAGACCGATGGCGCCGACAACGAAGAACGGGAGCCGGATGTGCTCTATCACTGGCGCCGGCTTCCGGAGCGGACACCTGACCTGCAGCCGTCGGACGGCTAGACTATAATCGGGGCTTGCCAAATGCCTGGCCCGGGCGAAACATAAACCACGCGCGGGAAACGCTTTGCGCTGCCGTGGCTGACGGAGGAAACGGGAATGTCGAAATCGACCGGCCTCGGTTTGACCGAACAACCGCAGACTTTGGGCGACGCATCCGTCTGGACCGTGATCCGCGCCGAGGCCGTTGAGCTTGCCGCACGCGAGCCGATATTGCAGCAGCTGCTTGCCGCTCAGGTAACGGACACCGCTGGCAACGATGAGATCATCGCCCGCGTGCTGGCCGCGCGGCTCTCCGTGGCGCAGGTGGAAACCGGTGATCTGTTCGATCTCATCCTGTCCACACTTGATGGCGATATCATGCGGAAGGTCGAGGCCGATCTCATCGCCGTGCGCGAGCGCGATCCGGCCTGCACGACATTTCTGCACGCGCTTCTCAATCTCAAGGGCTTTCATGCGCTGCAGACGCATCGTATCGCCCATGCGCTCTGGGTCTCCGGCCGTCCGGAGATCGCCAGTTGGCTCGCCAATCTCGTTTCGCTGGTCTTCGGCCCGGATATCCATCCGGCGGCACGGATCGGCGCGTCCATCATGCTCGACCACGGTTCGGGCATCGTCATCGGCGAAACGGCTGTCATCGAGGATGAAGTGTCCATCCTGCAGAACGTCACGCTCGGCGGCACCGGCAAGGAGACCGGCGACCGCCACCCAAAGATCCGCCACGGCGTGATGATCGGCGCGGGCGCCAAGATCCTCGGCAATATCGAAATCGGCGCCTTCAGCAAAGTCGCCGCCGGCAGCGTCGTGCTCAAATCGGTTCCCACGCATTGCACCGTCGCCGGCGTGCCGGCAACGCTCGTGCGCGTCCACCGCGCGGACGAGATCCCGGCCGAAACGATGGACCAGAATATCTAGGCACGCGCTGAGATAGGCGCGCGCCCCGTTCCTACGCTGCCTGCTGATTCTCCCCGAAGGCTTCGACCCGGTTGCGGCCCTCGCGCTTCGAACGATAGAGCGCCTCGTCCGCCTTCTGCACCAGCCGTTCAAAATCTCCGCCGCTTTCCGCACGCGCGGCAACGCCGATGCTCAGCGTCGGAAAGACTACCAGATCCGGCCGCTGCAGGACGGCGGCGGCGAAGGCGAGACGAATGCGCTCGGCAATCGCCACTGCATCCTCCCGGGAAACATTTTTCAGCACCGCCAGGAACTCATCCCCACCTTGACGGGCAAGCAGGTCGTCGGAGCGCATGATGCTTCTCGAAACGCTGGCGAAAAGCCGCAGGATATCGTCGCCGGCGGCATGGCCGTGCCTGTCGTTCAGTTGCTTGAAATGGTCGATATCGATGATCAGCAGCGAGACCGGCTGGGAACCGAGAGCCGGCAGATGCTGGGCAAGGCCACCGCGATTGAGGGCGCCGGTCAGCGGATCGTGGTGAGCGAGTTCCGTCAGCTGATTTCGGCTGCGCTCGGCAGCCATCAGCACCATCGCCATGCTGCGAAGCATGATGAACGCGACCGCCGATACCGCCATCCAGCTGTGAATTGCACTACCGCCGAAAGGATCCGGCCCACCGATCTCACCGGTCGCCGCGAGAATGCTGCGAACCGCAAAGATCGCCGCAGTGCAAATATAGAGGCCGACAAGCAGGGCTGCCGAATACAGCTTCTCGCGCCGGACAATGCTGATTGCCTCCCTTGCGACGGCAAGATCGCAGAGGCAGCAGATGACGGAGACGTAGAGGAGCCTCGCCGAGACTGCCGATGGATCGCTGACGATGAGGACGACAGGAACGCTGACGAGCAAGATGGCAAGCCAGAAAGTGCGTTGGTCGAGCGCCCGCCCCGAAAACACCCGCACGGCAAAGAACATCAGCATGTAGCCGGCGATGGTGACGATATTGCCGCCGTCGATCGAGACGGAGTAGGGAACGAGATTGCGCAACGCGACGAGGAAGGACCCGACGCCGACAAGAAGGTTGCTCAAACCCCACCAAAGCGGCCACTTCTCGAAGCGGCCGGTCGCATAGGCAGCAAGCTGGAGGATGCCCAGCACGAAACAACTCACGGCAACAATGAAATAGATTGTCCTGAGATCCAGCAGCATGGCGCTTTCCCGAAATTCTTGCGGAATTTACAGGAAGCGTTTTGCGGTTTGATTGGGCGCTTCGCTAAGAATTTAACGATCGCGAGGTTTTCCTGCGGCATAATGCAGCAATTCAAGCGTTACAGCGTCCTTTGCGCGTCCGCCGAGACGCGCGGCTCCGCGCCGATAATGTCCGCCAACAGATCGTGCAGCAAGTCCCTGTAGCCGTTTCGGGCAGATGGACCGCTCTCTTCCGAGGTCATGACGACGGTGAGATCGAGCGATGGCACGATATAGAGCATCTGCCCGCCATAACCCCAGGCGAAATGCACCTGTTCGCCGCCGATCTGCCGCGTGAACCAGCCATAGCCATATTCATCGCCCGAGAAGCGCGAGTTTGTGCGCTGCTGCCACGACTGGGAGATCCAGTCGGCAGGGACGATCTGGCGGCCGTCGGCGGTCTTGCCGCCGTTGCGGTAGAGTTCGCCGAAGGCAAGCAGCGACCGGGCGCTCATCGCCATCTGGTTGCCGCCGAGATAGATGCCCTGCGGATCGCGTTCCCATGCGCCAATGCGGAAGCCTTCGACAGGACCCAGCCATTCTCGCGCCAGCGCCAGCGTCGACCGCCCCCCGACCTTGGTGAGAATGGCCGACAGCAGATGGGTGGATGCGGTGGAATAGAGCATCTCGCCACCGGGTTGATCGATGAAAGGCTGCGAGAGCGCAAAGCGCACCCAGTTGCGCGAAGAGACCCAGCGGCCGTAGTTCTGCCCCGACATGCGATCGAGCCCAGCCTGCATGGAGAGAAGATTGCCGATGGTGATGTCGTTGATGCGCGGGTCTGGCGTTACCGGGAGATCGGCCTTCAGGATCGGCGCGATCTTCTGATCCGGCCCCTTCAGCAGGCCTTTATCGATGGCGATACCGACCAACGCCGAGATGATCGATTTCGAAGCGGATTTGATATTGGTCGATTCCGAGGGCGAATGACCATGGAACCCGCGTTCGCCGAGCACGCGTCCGTCGCGAGCGACGATCACCGTCTTGAGAGGCCTCATCGCGGGCTCGCTCGCCGCGTGGTCGAGACGCGGACCAAGCCCGCTGACGCCGGAAGCCGTGCTCTGGGCAGCCGCCGGCCCCGTTGCGGCAAGCGGCAGGCAGAAGAGAAGCAGAAGGGAGAGAAGGCGGATCATGCGGCGCAAGATAGGATATCGCAGCGATTTGTTCGCGTGCCGGCGCCACTTTTCACGCGATTGTGTTTTCGCCTGCGACGCTTACCCAGCTGACCACAGCCGCGCACCCGTCAAAAGACAATCCGCGCCGCACCCACGACAGGCCCGCCTGCCTCCATGGTCAAGCGGCGCGGACATTGCCGGCCAGGAGGGAAAGATTCCCAACCCCGACCGGCCGATCGGCACAGCTCAAGCGGCGCGGCGAACCGGCGCGCTGGCTAGCATGCGTCCCGAAGGGACGATCATGCCGGCCGCGCCGTCAAGCCAGCCTTCCGTGAGTTCGAGCGCAAGAAAGCGCGAACGTTCGAACGGACCCGGCATGACAAGATGGCGAGCCCTCTCGGCAAAGAAGCCGAAACGCTCGTAATAGGCAGCATCGCCGACGAGCAGGACGGCGCCATGCCCGCGCTTCTTCGCTTCGAGGATCGCTGCGCGCATCAGCGCCGAGCCGATGCCCTTGCCGCCGTGATGGGGCGCAACGGCGAGCGGTCCAAGCAGCAGCGCATTGATCGGCGTGCCTTCGTCATTGACGCCGGCCTCGATGTTCCAGAGGCGCACCGAGCCAATGACATGGCCGTCGCGATCGCGCGCCACCAGCGCAAGGCCCTCGGCCGGAACGCGGTTGCGGCGGATCTTCTCCGACGACTTTTTGCGGCGATCCGGGCCCATGACGCGGTCGAGCAGGTTTTCGCGAGCAACGACATCCGAGGGATTTTCGGCGTCGATGGCGAAAGTGGTAGGCGCAAAGAATGCGCGGACAGAATCAAGAACAGCGGCCATCTTGGCCTCCCGTACCCAATACCGTTATCAGCGGCGATGAAAGAAAATTGTGAAGTTGCCGCCCCGATTGGTTACGGGGCCGACGGAAACGACCTTAGATGATGTAGGCCTTCAGCGGGTCGAAACCGTTGAAAGCGACCGCCGAATAGGTCGTCGTATAGGCGCCGGTGCCTTCGATCAGGACCTCGTCGCCAATCGAAAGGGAGATCGGCAGCGGATAGAGGTTCTTCTCGTAGAGCACGTCGGCCGAATCGCAGGTCGGGCCGGCGATGACGCAGGGCTCCATCTCGTCGCCGTCGTGATCCGTGCGGATCGGATAGCGGATGGCTTCGTCCATCGTCTCGGCGAGACCGCCGAATTTGCCGATGTCGAGGAATACCCAACGGGCATCGTCATTGTCCGACTTCTTCGAAATCAGCACGACTTCCGCCTTGATCACACCGGCATTGCCGACCATGCCGCGGCCCGGCTCGATGATCGTCTGCGGGATCTGGTTGCCGAAATGCGTACGCAGCGCCTGGTAGATCGACTTGCCATAAGCTTCTGCGGACGGAACGTCACGCAGGTACTTGGTCGGGAAGCCGCCGCCCATGTTGACCATCTGCAGGTGGATGCCCTGCTTGGCAAGCGATACAAAGACGCGCTTGGCATCGGCGAGTGCCGAATCCCAGGCATCGACCTTGGTCATCTGCGAACCGACATGGAACGAGACGCCATAGGACTGCAGGCCAAGCTGATGGGCGTAGACGAGAACGTCGACAGCCATCTGCGGGACGCAGCCGAACTTGCGCGACAGCGGCCATTCAGCGCCTTCACCATCCGTGAGCACGCGGCAGAAGACACGGGCGCCGGGAGCGGCGCGCGAGATCTTCTCGACTTCCTCGTGGCTGTCGACCGCAAAGAGGCTAACGCCGAGCGCATGCGCACGGGCAACGTCACGTTCCTTCTTGATCGTGTTGCCGTAGGAGATACGGGCGGCGGTCGCACCGGCTTCAAGCGCCATTTCGATTTCGGCAACGGATGCGCAATCGAAATTGGAGCCGAGGCCTGCGAGCAGCTTCAGCACTTCCGGAGCCGGGTTGGCCTTGACGGCGTAATAGATGGCGCTGTCCGGCATAGCGTGACGGAAGGCGTGGAAATTGTCGCGAACGACGTCGAGGTCAACCACAAGGCAGGGACCATCGGGACGTCGGGTTGCGAGAAAGTCGCGGATGCGCTGGGTGGTCATATCGATTCCCTCTTCCAATTCCAGAGCTCCGGCATGAACCGGAGGACAAAGGGCATACGATAGCTCGCATTGGAACCAGCCGGTGGAGACCCCGGAACCATAGCAAGCGCTCGATGCGCGGATGGTGAACCAACGCCGCGGTGCGGTGTAAGTTCGGCTTTGTCTGCCATGGATTGGAGGGAGAGTCCCAACCGCACTTCCGGCAATGATGGTGTGCCTCTTCAGTAACCCCCGCTGATGGAAAGCAGGGAGAGAACAAAAAGGCCCGCACCGTCGTTGCTTCAGGCGTCCTCGCATTTTCCGGTTGGCCGGAATAGCGACTGGAGGGGTTAATTCCAGGTACCTTACCGATTTCCTCACCAATTCGAGGGTTCGGCGGACACCCATGGGCACGTGCGACTTTGGGCTGAGTGGGAAATAAGAATATTCGCCTTCATAATCAAGCGATTTTTTGATCTCGGGCTAAAAAAATAATTGAACAAGACGAGCCAATTTGTTCAACATTCCGAAACAGCCTGAGGGGTGCCATGGATACCTTGACCCGCATACGTGCCTTCATCGATGTCGTCGAGGCCGAAGGCTTCTCCGCCGCGGCAAGACGCACCGGCCGCTCAAAGGCGCTGCTCTCCAAATATGTGCGCGAACTGGAGGATGAGCTCGGCGCCCTGCTGCTCAACCGCACCACCCGGCAATTCTCCATGACCGAAGCCGGCCATACCTATTACCGCACCGCCTCCGATATCTTAAAGGAGATCGACAACCTCGCCGATCTCGTGCGTGAGAACAATGCACAGCTCAAAGGACGGCTGCGCATTTCCGTGCCGCGCACCTTCGTTGATGCCGATGTCGGCCAGTCGCTGATCGATTTCGCCAAGGAGAATCCGGACCTTTCGCTGGAGATCGCCGCCGATGACCGGTTCGTCGATCTGATCGAGGAAGGCTTCGACGTGGCGATCCGCATCACCAAGCTCGAGGATTCCGGCATGATCGCCCGCAAGATCTCGGATTTCCGCATCCATATATGCGCCACCCCCGAGTTTCTCGAGCGTCATCCCGATCTCGATCACCCGACAGCCCTTTCCAACGTCCCCTTCATCGTCGACACCAATGCGCGCACCCAGGCGAGCATCCGCTTCCACAATCCCGACAACACCTCGTTCGCCGTCGCCGTATCCGGACCGATAGAGGTCAACAGTCCGCATGCGACATTACGCGCAGCACTCGCCGGCATCGGCATAGCCTTCATCCCGGATTTCATCGCCCGCAAGCCGATCGAGAGCGGCGAACTGGTAACGCTATTCAACGACTACATCCCGACGGACCGCGGCATCTATGCCGTCTATCCGCACCGGCGCTACCTGCCGGCCAAGGTGAGGATCTTCGTCGATTACCTGCACAACTGGTTCAAGAAGCATCCGTAGAGCATGTCGCGCAAAAGTGTTCGCGACGTGCTTTAGCGCAGTGCCCTTGCGAAGCGATGCGACATTCCGCCCTGCATCAACATCCGGCCCCGCGAAACCGATGCCGAGCCCGGTCCCAATTCCGTCCCAATTTCTGGCAAGAAGTCAGGGGCAGCGAACAGGGCAGCGAGATAGATGAGATATTCGAAGATACTGATCGCCGCGCTTCTTTCGCTGGCGCCGACCGCCGCCTTTGCTCATCCGCACATCTTCGTGGAGGCGCGTCTCGAAGTCGTGGCCGGCAAGGACGGCAGTGTCGAGGAACTGCGCAACGTCTGGCGCTTCGACGAGGTCTTTTCGTCCTCCGTGGTCATGGATTTCGACAAGAACACCGACCTGAAGCTGGAGCCGAACGAGCTGACCGACGTCGGCAACACGGTCAAGAAGTCGCTTGCCGATTACGACTACTACATGAACCTGACGATCAACGGGAAAAACATCACCGTCCAGAAACCCGACATCATCCATGTCGACTACAAGGATGGTCAGCTGCTGATGTTCTTCGCGGTAAAGCCGGTGGAAAAGATGCCGCTGAAGGGCCGGCTCACTTTCGGCGTCTACGATCCGACGCTCTACACCTCGATCGATTTTCCGACAGACAACGAGCTTGCGATCGTCGGAGACGGCTTCAAGGCCTGCAAACATCAGGTGGTGCGGCCGGATGCCGACGAGGTGATCTCGCAAAACAAACAGTCGCTGACGGACGCCTTCTTCAACGATCCCACCGGCACCAACATGTCCAAACTCTTCGCCACCCGGCTGGAGGTCACATGCTGACGAAACGCCTGCCCCTCATCCTTTCCGCTGCGACCCTTGCGCTGGTGACGGCTGCAAGCCTCGCTCATGCGCAATCGCCGCTTGGCATCGGCACGGCGGAGCCGAGCTTCCAGCCGACTGGCGGGCCGTTTGCGCCACTATTTCTCTACGTCAATTACGAGCAGCAAGCCTTCTACCGGGCGCTGACCGGTGCCTTGAAGGCGATGCGCCAAGACCCCTGGCAGCTGGCATCGCTGATCGGCCTCTCTTTCGCCTATGGCGTCTTCCATGCCGCCGGCCCGGGCCACGGCAAGGCGGTCATCTCCTCCTACATGATCGCCAACGAGGTCGAGCTGAAGCGCGGCGTGGTGATTTCCTTCATTTCGGCCTTCGTCCAGGGCGTGATGGCGGTGGCGCTGGTCGGCGGTGCCTGGCTGGTGCTGCGCGGCACCGGCATCACGCTGACGGCGGCGACCCACGCGATGGAGATCTCAAGCTTCGTCATGGTCATCCTCTTCGGCGGCTGGCTGCTGTTCCGCAAACTGCGGTCGCTGGTGGGCAACATGCCGCGCCGCCGGCTGATGGCGACGCCGGCCGGTCCGGTCAGCATGATGCTCGACTGGAAGGACAATGCCGCCGAACGCCAGGCCTATGCCTTCAACGGCAAGGCGCAGGCTGTGGAAGCCGGCCACACCTTCGTTCCCGGCATGGTCTGTGAGACCTGCGGCAATGCCCATGTGCCTGATCCGTCCCTGCTCGCCGGCGACAGGTTCAGCGCCCGCGAGGCCTGGTCGGCGATCGTGGCCGTCGGTCTGCGCCCCTGCTCCGGCGCATTGCTGGTCATGACCTTCTCGCTGCTGAACGGGCTCTATCTCGGCGGCGTGCTTTCGGTCGCCGCCATGTCGCTCGGCACGGCGATCACCGTTTCGCTGCTTGCCACACTTGCCGTCACCGCCAAGAGTGCGGCCGTCCGCCTCTCCGGACGCGGCTCGACCGCCTCGATCTGGATCGGCAACGCCATCGAAATCCTCGGCGCCGTTCTCGTCATGCTGATGGGCGCCCTGCTGCTCGGGGCCTCGCTGCAGGGCTAGAGCAATTCCAGCAAAAGTGCGCAGCGTTTTTGCGTCCGGAATTGCGCAATGCTGTAGACTATTTCCCCCGGCTGCGCTGGTAGCGCGCCCGCAGCCAGAAAACTGCGAAAAACGCCATGATCAGGCAGATGCCGACGACGATTGCCAGCGTCGGCGAAAAATTGCCGATCCAGAGCACGATGGTCGGCAGGAAATAGATGACGAGGGCGGCGCTGAGCAGGATGATACCGGCGGCGGTCGCCTGCGAGCGGCTTTCCGGGCTCATACCAGCCTTTCCTTTTCAAGATCGGCGCGGATGTCCTGCAGGCGGCGGATCTGGTTGCCCTCGGCATCGAAATTCTCAGGCGAAAGCCAGGCTCCGAAGGCATCGTTGATCAGCGGCCATTCACTGTCGATCATCGAGAACCATGCGGTGTCGCGGTTGCGATGCTTGGAGATCATGTGCTGGCGGAAGATGCCTTCGAAGCTGAAGCCGTAACGGGCGGCCGTCGTCTTGCTCGCCTCGTTCTTATTGTCGCATTTCCATTCGTAGCGGCGGTAGCCGAGATCCTCGAAGACATGCTTGGCCATCAGATAATGCGCCTCGGTCGAAAGCGGCGACCGCTTCATCTCAGGCCCATGTGCCACCCCGCCGATCTCGACGACGCCGTTTGCCGGGTCGGCGCGCATGTAATTCGCCATGCCCACAATCTTGCCGGTGGCATTGTCGCGGAAGATATGGGTGAGCCAGCCGGACTTGGTGTTGACGGTTTCCAGCCAGCTGGCGAAATCGTCGATGCCGGAGAAGTCGTCCTGCGCGAAATAGAGAAGCAGCGGATTGATGCCCATGCCGCCAAGCCCATCCCACAGCGCCTCAAGATGTTCGGCGCGCCGATAAGGCTCGACGGTGACGAAACGGCCCTTCAGCGTGACCGGCTTCGGCGCCGGGCAGCCCTTGAAATTTGCAAGATCGCGCATGTCCACTCCCCTTTTCGGAAGAGTGGATAGGCCAGCCGCCCGACAAAGGCAACCGGCCTAGATGTCACTGTGACAAGGTCACCTTGGCGGAGGACACCGTTGCCTCGATATGGTCGACCAGCTGGTCGGCAAGGCCGAGACGGCCGGCAAGCAGATCGAGATAACCGCGCTCGGCGCGCGAATCCGGGTCGATGGTGAGCCGCGAGGCGGTGTAAAGCTCGACACGCTGTTCTTCCGTCGTCGCGGCAGCAACCAGCGCATCGATATCCGTCGGCGACGCGAGTTCATGCTCGATGAAGGCCGCAGCCTCGCCGCTGACATCGGCCGCCTTGACCTTGTCCATGATCAGGGCGCGTTCGGCATCGTCGATATGGCCGTCGGCCTTGGCGGCGGCGATCATCGCCCGGATCAGCACTAGCACGAATTCATTGCTGCCGGCAGGCGACGCCGGCCCGAAACCGGACTCGGCAGGCGGCGGCAGGAGAACCGGGTTGTTTGCCGACGGCGCATCCGAGGGGGCTGCCGGCGCCTGCCCCGCCTGGTAATTCTTGTAGGCCTGGTAGCCAAGGCCGGCAATGGCAGCAAGACCGCCGATCGCCAGCGCATTGCCCGCAATACCGCGGCCGGTCTTGGTGCCGAGAAGTACGGCGGCAATGGCGCCAGTCGCCAGCGGATTGTTCTTTGCCGTCTGCACGGCGTCGCCGGCCCTGTCGCGGACCGAACCGCCAAGACCCGGCATCTGTGAACCCAAGAACTGGTCGAGAAGCTTCTTTGCGTCGAACATTCCTCGTCGTCTCCCTGTTTGAAACTGGAGGAGAACATAGGTTTGCGACGGCTGAAATACAAATAGGAGGAGCGGGATTGAGCGGTGGCGCTCACCCGCTCCTGCCGAAACTCAAGCCTTCAGCGCTGCCGCCTCTGCCGCGAGCTTGGTGATCCCAGCCCAGTCGCCAGCTGCAACCAGTTCCTTCGGCGCCACCCAGGAGCCGCCGACGCAGATGACGTTCGGCAGCGAGAGATAATCATGGGCGTTCTTCAGCGAAATGCCGCCGGTCGGGCAGAACAACGTGCCTGCAAGTGGCGAGGACAGCGCCTTGAGATAAGCGGCGCCACCAGCCTGCTCCGCCGGGAAGAACTTCAACACCTGGTAGCCTTCTTCCCGCAGCGCCATGACTTCGCTGGCGGTCGCGGCCCCCGGAAGCAGCGGCACGTCGGAATCGGCGGCGGCATCCAGCAGTTCCTGCGTCGTGCCGGGGCTGACGATGAACTTCGAACCGGCGGCGACGGCGGCTTCCCAATGGGCGACATTGAGGATCGTCCCGGCGCCGACTTCGGCGCCCTCGACCTCGGCGGCGACGGCGCGCACGGCTTCGAGTGCCGCCGGCGTGCGCATGGTGATCTCGATCGCCTTCAGCCCGCCCGCGACGAGCGCGCGGGCGAGCGGCACCGCTGACTTCGCATCGTCGACGATCAATACCGGAACGACAGGCTGGAGTTTCAGGATGGAAAGGAGCTTCTCTGTTTTCTCGCCCATGGTCGTGCGACTTCCTTGAAACGATTGAATTTGCATCCCGAATAACGCCCCCGCGGAACCTTGTCGAGATAAAACCGGACCGCATCACAAGAAGGGTATGAAATGCCTGGAAAGTGGGCTACCGTGCCGCAATCGTCACAAAAGGTTCACCGGCATGGCGAAAGAAATCGAGCGGAAGTTTCTTGTACGCAGCGATGGATGGCGTTCCGCCGTCGAGACGAAGTCTGTCCTCAGGCAGGGTTACATCGCCTCGATGGACGACCGTTCCGTGCGGGTGCGCATCCTCGACGGCAGGAAGGCGAGATTGACGATCAAGATCGGCCGCAGCACCATCACTCGTGACGAATTCGAATACGATATCCCAATCGCCGATGCCGAAGAGTTGCTGCTGAACGCGATCGGCGTCGTCATCGAGAAGACGCGCTACCGCGTTCCGCATGAGGGTTTCGTCTGGGAAGTCGACGTCTTTACCGGCGAGCATCGCGGACTGGTGATCGCCGAGGTGGAGATGACGGCGGAAACCGACGATCCGGCCCTGCCCGCTTGGCTCGGCCGCGAAGTAACCGGGGACTTCCGCTATTCCAACCAGGCCCTTGCCACAGAATACGGGCACGACAGGCATGGCCTATCGCATTCGGCCTGACGCCGATTTCACCGAAGCGTTCCGTAGCGTCGCCACCAGGCAGCTGGAACACGCCATCACTGTCCTAAGGAAGCGCCCGGACGGCGCGCATGAGGCGATCCATTCCTTCCGCAAGAACCTGAAGCGACTACGCTCGCTCTACCGCCTCGTGGCCCGCGAAATTCCGGATTTCCAAGCCCAAGAAAATGCGAGGCTGCGCGATGCCGCACACTCGCTTTCGGCGATCCGCGACGCTACCGCCCTCATCGGCACCGCCCAATATCTGCAGCATGCAGCCCGCGGGAACGAGGAGAGCGAGGCGCTCGGCCGCATCGTCACCATCCTCGAAGGCCGCCGTGATTGGATGGCGGAAGCCGAAAGCGGCCTGGAACAGCGGCTCGCGGAAACCTCCGACGTTCTGAAGGAGGCGATCGCCGCCTTAGACGCCGTCTCCTTTGATGGCGGCCACCGCAAAAATGCACGCATGCTGGCGAAGAGCTGGCGCCGCATCGCGCTGAAGGCCAAGACCGCGCTTACAGCCTGTCACGGCGAGGCATCGGCCGACGATTTCCACGATCTGCGCAAACGCACCTACGACTATCGGCTCTACCATGCCCTTTTGCGCGACATCTGGCCGGGCGCGATGAAGGCCAAGCGCGATGCGGCCAGCGAACTCGTCGAGGATCTCGGCCACATCCATGATCTCACCGTACTCTCCGAACTGGTCGAGGCAGAACCGCAGCTCTTCACTCGCAATGACGACCTGACGCATCTGCTCGACATCATCATCTTCCGCCAGCAGGAAGACCGGCGGCAAGCGCTGATCAAAGCCGAAGCCGTCTTCGCCGATGATGCCGACGAGGAAGCCCAGCGCATCGAGCTTCTCTGGCTGATGGCCGGGAGTTGAGAGACAGCGAAACTGGAAGTGCCTGCGCGTTGCTCTGCATTTCCTGCAATATCACAAAGAACCCTGTTGACCTCAACCAATCTTGAGGTCCTAGCTTGCGGTGGTCAAACAAGCAGAGACCTGATCCGCGAGGAAAAAATGACCGCCGAAAATGCCGCGATGCCGAAGGTACTCGGGCTCTACGAAACACATCTGACCGTTGCCGATCTCAAGACCTCCACGGAATTCTACCGCGATGTCGTCGGGCTCGAACTCGCAGCGTCGTTCGAGGAGCGCAAAGTCACTTTCCTCTGGGTGGACGACAGGAAGACCGGTATGCTCGGCCTTTGGGAAACCGGAACCGGGCCGCTGAAGATGCGGCTGCACATCGCCTTCAGCATGACCGCCGATGGCGTGCTGCAGGCGCCTGACATTCTCAGGGCAAAGGGCGTGGAACCTCTCGGCTTTACCGGTGAACCGGTAACGGAGCCGGTAGTTCTCGGCTGGATGCCGGCGCTGTCGATCTATTTCAAGGATCCGGACGGGCACTCAATCGAGTTCATCAGCGTTCTCGACGCCGACCCCGACCGGAGCTTCGGCGTGCGGCCGTTTTCCGAATGGCAGGCGCAGGGATAATCGATTATCTGTCAAGGCCGCCACCGGCGAAGGCAATTGCGCCGCCCGCTGATTTTCTGTATTTCCGGCCCATGACCGACAGCCTGACACACACCAGCCCGTTCCTCGTGGCCGCACTTTACCATTTCGTTTCCGTGCCGCGCTTTCCCAGCCTGCAGGCACCGCTGCAGACGCTTTGCGAGGAGAATGGCGTCAGGGGAACGCTGCTTCTGGCGCATGAAGGCATTAACGGCACGATCGCGGGCCCGGATGCCGGCATTCAAGCCGCGCTCGCCTTCCTGCGCGCCCAGCCGGAATTTTCGGGCCTAGAGCACAAGGAAAGCCGCGCCTCGAAAATGCCCTTCCTGCGCATGAAGGTGAAGCTGAAGAAGGAAATCGTCACCATGGGCGTCGAGGACATCGACCCCAACAAAGTGGTCGGAACCTACGTGGCGGCCAAGGACTGGAATGCGCTGATCTCCGATCCCGATACGATCGTCATCGACACCCGCAACGATTACGAGACGGCAATCGGCACTTTTCGCGGCGCGCTCGACCCGAAGACCAAGACCTTCCGTGAATTTCCCGATTGGGTGCGCAACAATCCCGGCCTGCACAACAAGCCGAAGGTCGCCATGTACTGCACCGGCGGCATACGTTGCGAGAAGGCCACCGCTTTCATGAAGGCTGAGGGCTTCGACGAGGTCTATCATCTGAAGGGCGGCATCCTGAAATATCTGGAGGAAGTGCCGCAGGAGGAAAGCCTCTGGGATGGCGCCTGCTTCGTCTTCGACGAGCGCGTCTCCGTCGAGCACGGTCTGAAGGAAGGCGAACACAGGCTGTGCCACGCCTGCCGCAACCCGATCACCGCAGAAGAAATCACCTCACCGCTCTACGAGGAAGGCGTTTCCTGCAGCCACTGCTATCATAAGCGCACGGAGGAAGACCGGCTGCGTTACCGTCAGCGGCAGCACCAGATCGCCCTCGCAAAAAAGCGCGGCCAGCGACATTTCGGCAGCTAAGCCGGGATTCCGGTTGGAACAGCCTTGCTGTCTGAGGATCAGGCCACCGGTCAGACAGCGCCGATGCGGCGCCGAGCTTGCGGCTCCGCTGCACGCCGCTCGTTCAGCATCTCGGTGATAAGGTCTGATGTCACAGGCTTTCCGAACCAATAGCCCTGCAGGCAGTCGCAGCCGAACAGGCGCATGGCTATCGCCTGCTCCTCGGTCTCGATGCCTTCGGCCGTCACCGGAATGTCGAGCGAGCGGGCAAGCGCTACCGTCGCCTGCAGCATCTCGCGCTGGCGTTTGTCCTCGTTGACACCCATGACCAGCGAGCGGTCGATCTTGATGCGGTCGAAGCCGAACTGCCTGAGATAACCGATCGAGGAGAAGCCGGAGCCAAAATCGTCGAGCGCCACCTTAACCCCCAGCCCCTTCAACCGTTCGATCGACTGGCGGGTGCGCTGCGGATTCTGGATCATGTAGCCTTCGGTGATCTCGAGCGTGATACGACCGGCCTCGATCTCCGTCTGCTTCAGCACGTAGCGCACATAGTCGGTAAAGGCGGGATTGCGGAACTGGCCGGGCGAGACGTTGACCGAGACGTTGAGGTCCGGCCATTGCTTGGCTGTCTCACAGGCTTTGCGCAGCACGAACAGGCCAAGTGATTCGATGAGGCCGCTGGTCTCGGCGATCGGGATGAACAGCTCGGGCGACACAGGGCCATGTCCCGGACGGTTCCAGCGCACCAGCGCCTCCACGCCGGTCATGGCATGCGTCGCCGCATCGATCAGCGGCTGGTAGGCAAGCGTCAAGTCGCCGCTTTCGATGGCGATCCGCAGATCGAGCTCCAGCGCATTGCGCTGCTCTCGATCGGCGTCCATCGACGGGTCGTAGAGCGTCATGCGCGCGCGGCCGGCCTCCTTCGCCTTGTACATGGCAAGGTCGGAACGGCGCACCAGCTCCTCACGCCCGATCGCCCCGAAAGGCGACATGGCGATACCAATGCTTGCCCCAACGACGACGACACGGCGACCGATCTCCAATGGCTCGACGAGAAAATCGAGGATCTGCTCGGCAAGCTGCAGGGCGGCGGCATTCTCGCTGTCGGAGAGAAAGGCGATCGCAAATTCATCGCCGCCAATACGGGCAAGAACCGCACCTTGCGGAATGAGCACGTCGAGCCCGGCCGCGACCGCGCGAATCAACTGGTCACCGGTGCCGTGGCCATAGCTGTCATTGACTTCCTTGAAGCCATCGAGGTCGAGATAGAGGAGCAGCACATTGCGCTTGGTCTGGCGTGCCTCGACGACAAAACGATCGACGGCGAGCCCGAGACCGTCGCGATTGGAAAGGCCGCTCAGCCTGTCGCGCAGCGCCTCCTCGCGGGCGCTGCCTTCCTCCGCCTTCAGGCGGCGGCCGGCAAGCCAGCCGATAGCCAGCAGTACTGCGAAAAACAATCCGACGAGGCCGAGCGCCTGGATGACCATCGGCCGCACCTGTGCATAGGCGATATCGCCGGGTGAACGCGAGATCCAGACGAGCTTGCCGAGCGTTGCCCCCGTCGGATCGACGATCGGTACGCGATAGTCGGCCGCAAAGCTCGGCGGCGCCAGCCTCAGCCCGCCGATGACATAGGTCTGGCCGAGAGCGGCCACCCTGTCGTCATCGAGATGGCGGGCGAAAACGAGGTAGCGGTGCTGGCCGGCGGGCACATCAAGCGCACCGGACTTTTTCCGAACCAATGCCACGCCGACGGCGGCAATGCCCCGTTTGGTGGTGACGAAACCGATCGCCTGGGGACGATCGGCCGGACCGGCCGCCTTCACCGTGTCGAGCAGGCTCCAGAGCGACGGCGCGAAGAAAGCCGTGAGCGGCGCCTCCATCGGCTTGCCGTCGCGATAGGCCATGATCGCCTTCTTCTCACCATCGATGACGATCGCCATGTCGAACAGCGAGCTGTTGACCGACATCTCGCCGTAATTGCTCACCGTCCAGGCCATGCCGTCCGGCGCATAGACGTTGACGGCGGCGTCGTCCCAGGCGGCGTAATCGTCGAGCGTCGCGCCGAGCTGATCCTCGAAGGTCTTCAGCGCGCCGACCGTCGTTTCGCGCGAGCGCTCGTCATCGAGGAGATTGGCATTTTCAGCCACACGTTCGAGCGCGGTCAGCACCATGATGGTGACGACTGCGACGATGACCGCGAAGGAGAAAAGCACGCCGGTGACGGTGATGTGACGGCTTACTCCCGATCCTTTGCTCTGCGACTTTCCGGCTGTCTGCATTACGACTCCCTGACCGTCGGACTTTGCCAGCCAAGGGTTCAAAAACGTTTAAGCAACCGGCTGTTGCAGGTTTCTGACGAGTTATTTTTGTGCCCCGCCTGAGGACGCACCCCCTAACCCGGCTTATGATTGCCCTTCGGGAACTTGGCCGCGAGTTCGCGATACCATTTGCCGCTCTTTTTTACCGTACGCACCTGGGTCTCATAATCGACATGGACCAGACCGAAGCGCATGCGGTAGCCTTCCGCCCATTCGAAATTGTCCATCAGGCTCCAGGCGAAATAGCCGCGTAGGGGATAGCCGTCCTTGATGAGGCCGGCAACGATTTCGAGGTGATCGCTGACATAGTCGAGGCGCATCGTGTCGTCGACCTCGCCGTCGATGACATCGGTGTTGTCGCAGGCGCCGTTCTCGGTGATGTAGCATTCCGGCAGTTCGTAGCGACGGTAGAGGTCCTCGACCGAGAGCTTCAGGCCCGGCGCATAGATTTCCCAGCCAATATCGGTCTTGACGTCGCTTGCCGGCGGCGCTTCCACCGTCCAGGGGAAATCGCCTTTGCGTTCGGCATCATCAGTGACCCGCTCGGGCTTGTAGTAGTTCAGGCCCCACCAGTCGAGTTTCTGGCTGATAAGCTTCAAGTCGCCATCTTCGATGACAGGCATGCGGTCGCCGAGCGCCTCGACGAATTCCTTCGGATACTCGCCCTTGAAGACGGGATCGAAGAAGGCGCCGTTGTGGAACTGATGCGCACGCTCGCCGGCGGCTAGATCGGCCGGGCTGTCGGAGCCGGGAATGACCGAAGCGGCGTTGAGCACAAGCCCGACGGGCACATTTGGGGCTTCCGAGCGGATCGCCTCGACGCCGAGACCGTGGGCAAGGTTCATGTAATGCATGGCGTGAAGGGCGGCCTGCATGTTGCGCTCGCCCGGAGCATGGATGCCGTAGAGATGGCTGAGCCAGACGATGCACCAGGGTTCGTTGAAGGTCGCGACCCGGTCGAGGCGATCGCCAAGGCGGTTCATCACCGTCTTGGCATAGCGCTGAAACGCATAGGCGGTCGAGCGCGCCGTCCAACCGCCCTCGCCGGCGAGCAACAGAGGCAGATCCCAGTGGTAGAGCGTCGCGAAGGTCTTGATGCCCCGCGCCTTGCAGCCGTCGACCAGCCGATCGTAGAAATCGAGGCCGGCCTCGTTCACCGGACCCGTGCCTTCGGGGATAATGCGCGGCCAGGCAATCGAGAACCGATAGGCTTCGACACCCATTTCCTTGATGAGATCGAGGTCCTGTTCCAGCCTGTTATAGTGATCGCAGGCAACGTCGCCGTTATCGCGATTACGGACGCGGCCAGGCATATTGCAGAAAGCATCCCAGATGGATGGCTTGCGGCCCTCGGCTTTGCTGGCGCCTTCGATCTGGAAGGCAGCGGTGGCAACGCCGAAAGTGAAGTCGCCGGGAAAGCGCTCCGCGAGCTTCTTCGGATCGATCATCTGTAAATCCTATCTCTCAGGTTGAGCCGTTTGCGCCGGATTTAGCCAAGCCTGAAGGCAAAGTACAGGCTGGCCGGAAGAAAAACTGCAACGTTGCAGGAGGAAAAACAGAACAGCTGCAACGGCGTTGCAGCCGCCCCTCCCCCACCACGGAGCTGCCCTCATAACGGCAATGTCAGCAGTCGTGATTTGGCCGTTGAGACCGCGATCCTTACACGGGGAAATGGCATCACAAATATGAAAGGAATCCAATGCTCTCTTCGGTCCATTCGCTGCAGCCTCATCTGCTGAGCCTGTTGCGCATTGTCTCGTCACTTGTACTTTTCAGCTACGGAACACAGAAGATCCTGCATTTTCCCGCTGCGGCAAGTGTGCCGCCCGCGGGCTCGCTCTCCTGGATTGCCGGGCTGCTCGAACTCACCCTCGGCTTCCTGGTCCTGGTGGGATTCCAGACCCGTATCGCAGCCTTCGTGCTCTCCGGCCTGATGGCCTTCGCCTATTTCATCGGGCATGCCTCGAAGGGCATCTACCCCGCCCAGAACGGCGGCGTCGCGGCGATCTTGTTCTGCTTCGTGTTTCTTTATCTTGTGGCGGCAGGCGCCGGACCCTTGAGCGTCGACAACCTACTGAAGCGTGGCCGCACCGCTGCTGCCTGACCGAAAATAAAATAAAACGCCGAGGCGACTTTAGATCGCCTCGGCGCTTTTCATTGGGCCACGCGGATCGGTAAATTCACACCTTGATCCAGGCGCCGTTTTTCTTTGAAGACGCGACGCAGGCCTCCACGAAAGCCACACCCTTCACGCCATCATCGACTGTGGGATAGACCACCGCCTTGTCGACGGCCTTGCCCTTCTTGCGGGCGTTGATCGCATGCGCGGCTTCCGTATAGATCGTCGCAAAGGCTTCGAGATAACCTTCCGGATGCCCTGATGGCACGCGCGTGACACGGCCGGCAGCAGCGCCTGAGCCGGCGCCGCCCCGAGTGATCAGCCGCTTCGGCTCGCCGAAAGGCGTGTACCACAAGTAGTTCGGGTCCTTCTGGGTCCATTCCAACCCGCCCTTGGTGCCGTAGACACGCACCATCAGGCCGTTTTCATGGCCGGGCGCAACCTGGCTGCACCAGAGCATGCCCTTGGCCGGCTTCTCCGAGCCCTTCGCCTTGAAGCGCAGCATGACATGCGCATTATCGTCCAGCCGGCGACCCGGAACGAAACTGTCGAGATCGGCGGCGAGGCTGTCGAGCTCCAGGCCAGTGATGAAGGCGGCGAGATTATAGGCATGCGTGCCGATATCGCCGGTCGAGCCGCCGACGCCGGACTGCGCCGGATCGGTGCGCCAGGCAGCCTGTTTCTGGCCGGTTTGCTCGACCGCTTCCGTCAGCCAGTCCTGCGGATATTCGGCCTGGACGACGCGGATGTCGCCGAGTTCGCCATTCGCAATCATCTCCCGCGCCTGGCGGACCATCGGATAGCCGGTGTAATTATGCGTCAGCACGAAGAGCGCGCCGCTCTCGTCGGCGATCTTCTTCAGCTTCTTCGCATCGGCAAGGTTGGATGTCAGCGGCTTGTCGCAGATGACATGAATGCCGCGCTTCAGGAATTCCTTGGCCGCATCGTAGTGAACATGGTTCGGCGTGACGATCGCCACCGCCTCGATGCCATTCTTCAGCTTCGCTTCGCGGATCGCCATCTCGCGATAGCTGGAATAGGTCCGCGACGGATCGAGGCCGAGGTCGCGGCCGGATGCGATCGCCTTTTCGGGCGAAGCCGACAGCGCGCCGGCGATGAGATCGTACTGATCGTCGATACGTGCCGCGATACGGTGCACCGCGCCGATAAACGCGCCCGCGCCGCCGCCCACCATGCCGAGCCGGATGCGCGGCTCACGTGTCTGTTCGGATGATGCTTCGATTGCCATTGATTCCTCCTGAATTTTTCTTCCCTTCTCCCCTCGGGGGTTCGAAGGACGGGTTGAGCCCCGTGGCTCAACCCCGGTCGGTGGCCCGGAGGGCCGGATGAGGGGGCCCGGCGACAGATATGCCTTTCGCTTGTCGCTCAAGGCATTCGTCGCTATCGCTCCTCATCCCCTCATCTGCCCTTACGGGCATCTTCTCCCCACTCGGGAGAAGGGAATAGAAGCTTAGAGCCCCAGCATCCGCCGGTTCGCCGCCTGATCCGTGCCGCTGCCGGCGAAATCGTCGAAGGCTTTTTCGGTGACTCGGATGATATGGGCGGCAACGAATTCGGCGCCTTCGCGGGCACCGTCCTCCGGATGCTTCAGCGCGCATTCCCATTCGACCACGGCCCAGCCGTCGAAATTATTTGCCGTCATCTTCGAGAACACCGCGCCGAAATCGACCTGGCCGTCGCCGAGCGAACGGAACCGGCCGGCGCGTTCGACCCAGCCCTGATAGCCACCGTAGACGCCCTGACGTCCGGTCGGATTGAACTCAGCATCCTTGACGTGGAACATCTTGATGCGGTCTTTGTAGATGTCGATGTTGTCCAGATAATCGAGGCACTGCAGGACGTAGTGCGAGGGATCGTAGAGCATGTTGGCGCGCGGATGGTTCTTCACCCGCTCCAGGAACATCTCGAAGGTGATGCCGTCATGGAGGTCTTCGCCCGGGTGGATCTCGTAGCAGACATCAATACCGTTCTCGTCCGCATGGTTGAGGATCGGCGTCCAGCGGCGGGCGAGTTCGTCGAAGGCGGTCTCGACCAGACCGGCAGGACGCTGCGGCCAGGGATAGATGAAGGGCCAGGCAAGCGCGCCGGAGAAGGTCGCATGCGCCTTGAGCCCGAGGTTTTTGGACGCCGTCAGTGCCATCTTGACCTGCTCGACAGCCCATTCCTGACGCGCCTTCGGATTGCCCCGCACCTCCGGTGCAGCAAACCCGTCGAAGGCTTCGTCATAGGCCGGGTGAACGGCGACGAGCTGTCCTTGCAGATGAGTGGAGAGTTCGGTGATCTCGATGCCGTTTTCGCGCGCCTTGCCGGCGAATTCGTCGCAATAATCCTTGGACGTGGCAGCCTTCTTCAGATCGATCAACTGGCTGGCCCAGGTCGGCACCTGGACGCCCTTGTAACCGATGTCGGCCGCCCATTTGGTGATCGCGTCCCACGAGTTGAAAGGAGCAGTATCGCCCGCGAACTGGCCAAGGAAAAGGCCGGGGCCTTTGATCGTCTTCATGTCAGATTCCTCCCTGAATATCGACCGTAAACGTTTCTGAAAGTGTTGTAGCACGCAATTTGGCGGGAGCAAGGCGCCTCCTCGCCCTTGGCTCGTGATTTGGCGCGAAGCCAGATGCGATATGGCGGCGAGCTAATCATGATGGGCTTTGGCGGGCAAGAGGTACGTGCAGCATTTTCGGCCACCCGCTCTATGGAAAGCATAAAAAATGCGCCCATCCTTTCGAATGGGCGCACATCTCCAATGAATGGATCAGAACGGAGAATCCGGGAAGTAGAAGTCCTTGGCATTGTCCTTGGTGACGAGCGTCGCGTCGAGGATGTAGCTGCCGTGAACCGGGACCTGGTCGTAAAGTGCCGCCGCCGTCAGCTCCATCGCCGTACCGACCATTGCCGGCGGATAGAGAACGTCGACCGGGATCAGCTTGTCGCCATCCATGACCTTCTTGACCATGTCCTTTGAGCCGGCACCGGCGACGACATACTTGATGTCGGTGCGCTTGGCCTGCTCGATCGCCTGCAGAACGCCGACGGCCATGTCGTCGTCCTGGCACCACACGACGTCGATCTTCTGGTACTTGGTCAGATAGTCCTGCATGACCTTGAAGGCATCGTCGCGGTTCCAGTTGCCGTACTGGCGGTCAAGAACCTTGACGTTCGAGCCGGCAATGCCCTTGTCAAAGCCGTCCTGGCGCTGCTGGTCGATCGGGATCGGCAGACCGCGGATGATGACCACTTCGGCATCCGGCGTGGTGTCCTTGATGTACTTGCCGGCGACTTCGCCGAGAGCTGGGTTGTTGCCGGCGACATAGAGATCGCGCACGGAATTGTCGTTGTTGCTCGGCGCACGGTCGACGAGGGCGACGAACTTGCCCTTGCCCTTGACTTCCTTGATGGCGTTGACGAGCGGATCCGGATCCGACGGCAGGATGACGAGGGCGTCGATGCCCTGCGTATCGAGATCCTGCACGGCGTTGGCCTGGCTTGCGGCGTCCGGCGAGGTCTTGACGATGACGTTGAGACCGGGATGTTCGGCCATCAGCAGCTTGGCAACGCGTTCGGCATGGAACACCACGCCCGACGTCCAGCCGTGGTCGGCGGCCGGAATGGACACGCCGATCGTGAATTTCTTGTCCTGGGCGTGAGCGGCGCCGGCGAAGGTCACCGCCGCAACCGCCAGGCCCAACATCAATTTACGCATGCTATTTCCTCCCAATAATTCAGGGACTTTTCCATATCGGGACCGGGCGCCCTGTAAGCCCGATCAATTGTAACCCCGGCCAATTACAAGCCCGGTCAATTCATGATTTGCGCACCAGCGAGCGCTGGACGAACATGGCGATGATGATAATCGCACCCTGGATGGCGCCGATCAGATATTCGCTGATGAAATTCGAAAGCAGCATGATGTTGCCGACCAGTTCGAGAATGAAGGCGCCGCAGATCGTGCCCCAGACCCTGCCCGCGCCGCCCTTGAGCGCCGTGCCGCCGACGACGACGGCCGTGATCGCCTGCAACTCCCACAGGATGCCCGTCGTCGCCGACGTCGAGCCGAGACGGGGAACATAGAGCAGCACGGCGATGGCGACGCACAGTCCCTGGATGACGAAGGCGATCGTCCTGACGCGGTTGACCGCGATACCTGAATAGCGGGCGACATCGCTGTTTGATCCCACAGCGACGACGTGGCGCCCGTAGCGGGTGCGATAGAGGATGAAGGCCGCAACCGCCGTCACTGCCAGGATCACCACGATCGGCACTGGTATGCCGGCGACATTACCGAAATAAGCAGGGCGATAGAGCGTCTGGATATCGGCGGAGCGAAGCGTGATCGCGCCGCCCTGCGACAGCCATGTCGTCAGGCCGCGATAGATGCCCATCGTTCCGAGCGTCGCGATGAAGGGCTCGATCCTGCCGACCGTCGTGATCAGGCCGTTTGCCAGACCGCAGAGCGCGCCGGCGACGATGGTGAAGACGACCGCGACCGTCAGCATCAAAGCCGGGTTTGCGATGGCGCCCGAATTCATCAGCAGGATCATCAGGCTGGCGACGAAGGCCACCATCGAGCCGACAGACAGATCGAGATCCCCTGCTGATATCACGAAGGTCGCACCGACCGCGATGATGGCGATGAAAGCGCTGCGCGTCGCGACATTGGCAAGGTTGGTAATGCCGATGAAATTCGGATTGACCAGGGCTCCGACGATCAGCAGCAGCGCAAGGGCGACGAAGGGCGCGACCGCACGCAGGTCGACATCCCGCCAGGATCGGCGCCGGATTTCCCTGGTCTCCTCGTTGACACTCATTTCCAAAACCAACCTCCCGTCCCATATTTTCTGGGCATCTTATGTGTCCTCCTGATCGGCAAAGCCCTGCTTCAGCCTTCAGGCGGCCGCCTTCTTCTTGAGCCCGGCGGCGTAACGCATGATCTCCTGCTCGGAAATCTCGTCTCCTTCGAGCACGCCGACGATACGCCCTTCGCGCATCACCGCCACTCTCGTGCAGAGGCCGATGACCTCCGGCATCTCCGAGGACACGACGATGATCGACCGGCCGTCCCGGGCGAGCGCCGAGATGAAATGATAGATCTGCTGTTTGGTGCCGACATCGATGCCGCGCGTCGGCTCGTCGATGATGATGATCTGAGGCTCGGTCTCCATGACCTTGGCCAGCAGCAGCTTCTGCTGGTTCCCCCCCGACATCCGGCCGGCGACGATATTACCGTCGCGAACCCTAATATCGAAGCGGCGCTTGGCCTTTGCCATCGCGGCCGCTTCGCTGCCTGGGCTCAGATAGCCGTGAAAAGCGTGCCTTCCGAGCGACTGCAGTGTCAGATTGGTCACCATGCCGGAGCGCAGCAGCAGGCCTTTCGACTTGCGGTCCTTGGTCATGTAGGCGAGCCCGCAGCGATTGGCGGCATGCACGTCGCCGGAGGGAACAGTTTCCCCCTTGATGACCACCTCGCCCTCGAGACGGGTCCGCAATCCGGCGATCGCTTCCATCAGTTCGGTGCGGCCCGAGCCGATCATGCCGGAAAAACCGATGATCTCGCCCTTGCGCACCTCGAAGCTCGCATCCTTTACATAGCCCGTCGACACCGAGGCGACGCTGAGGACGATCTCCTCGTCGACATCAGGCTCGACCTTGGCGGGATAGAGGCTGGAAAGTTCGCGGCCAACCATCAGCTGTGCGATCGATTCCCCGTCCAGAATGGACGTCGCCGAAGTCTTGATCCACTGGCCGTCGCGCAGCACCGTGACGCGGTCGGTCAATTCCATCACCTCGTCGAGCTTGTGGGACACGAAGACGAAGCTGGTACCCTGGTCGCGAAGCTTGCGAACCTGCTTGAACAGCATATTGGTCTCTTCCCGCGACAGCACCGCGGTCGGCTCATCCATGAACACCACCCGCGCATCGCGGCTGATCGCCTTGGCGATTTCGACCATCTGCTTGTCGGCGATGGAAAGCGTGCTGATCAGCGCATTCTCATCGACATGCGAACCGAGCACGTCGAGAACCTTGCGTGTCTCCGACCGCATATATTTGCGGTCGAGCATGCCGAAACGGGTGACTTCGCGCCCGAGAAAGAGGCTTTCCGTCACGGTCAGATGTTCGGCAAGGTTGAATTCCTGGTGAATGATGACGATGCCCAGCGCCTCGGCGGCGCCATTGGGCGGCAGGACGACGGACTTGCCGTCGAGCAGGATTTCGCCGGAACTCGGCTGTTCGAAACCGGACAAAACCTTGACAAGCGTGGATTTGCCGGCGCCATTTTCACCCATGAGCGCATGGATTTCGCCGGCGCGGAGATCGAAGTTCACGCTGAAGAGGACCTGCACTCCACTGAAGGATTTGCATATGCGCCTGGCGGACAGCACCACGGGTGCGGTGTCGGCGATCTCCACGGTCATCTGATCCTCCCCAAAGCGGCTCCCCGTCCGCTCTGAAGCCTTATGTAAACCTTTACATACATCGTGTAAAGGTTTACATCGTTGATTTACACAGATCAGTTGAAGCCTGCCTTTGACCTCTCGACAAGTCTGTGTAGTGTCGCGGCGAAGACAGCCCAAGGCAGAGCTCAGTGTCGAATTCCACGCCCGCAACCATCGAAGACGTCGCCCGGATCGCCGAGGTCTCTATCGCGACGGTTTCCCGGGCAATCCACATGCCGGAGAAGGTCGCCAACTCCACGCGCCTCAAGGTCAACCAGGCGATCGCCATCACCGGCTATACGACCAATGCCATGGCGCGCAGCCTGAGGCTCGGCCGCTCCAACATGATCCTTGTCGTGGCGCCCGATATCGGCGATCCCAATTTCTCCAACATTCTCGTCGGGCTGGAGAACGAAGCGCGCGCGCACGGCTACGGCATCCTGATCGGCCACACGCAGAACGATGCCCAGCGCGGTCTGGAATATCTGAAATTCTTCAATTCCAACCAGGCGGCCGGATTGATCCTCTTCACCGGTATCCTGCCCTTCGGGCATCAGACGATGACCGCACGGCTGCCGCCGAGCGTCGGTGTTTTCGAGCCCGTGTTCAACGGCGGCATTCCCTATGTGGGCGTCGACGATACCGAGGGCGCTCGGAAAGCGGTGGACCTGCTGCTGGCCGAAGGGCATCGCAAGATCGCCTTCATCGGCGATTCGCGCACCCGGCTTGCCTATACCAGGCGCCGGATGGGTTACGATGCCGGTCTCGACGCCGCCGGCATCCCGCCCGACACCAGGATCGTGCTCGAAGGTGACGGCACGATCGAAAGCGGGCGGCATGCGGTCGAACAGCTTTTCATGCGCGACACGCTTCCGACGGCCTTCATGTGCGTCAACGACCAGACGGCGATCGGCGTTATGGTCGGGCTCGGCGCGCGAGGCTACGATATTCCGCGGGATTTCTCGGTGACCGGTTTCGACGACGTGCCGCAGGCGGTCTTCATATCGCCGCCGCTGACCACGATCCGCCAGCCGAGAACGGCAATCGGCAAGCAGGCGATGGCTCTGCTGCTGGAACTCCTGTCCGATGGCCGGCCGACCGAAACGGAAATCCTGCTGCGGCCGGATCTGGTGGTTCGAAACTCCGTCTCAGCCCCATCGCGCAACTGGTCGAAACGGTAAACCAATAGAGGCTGAAGGCTTTGCGCCCTCGCCGGCCCGAAGAGGCTTGCACCGGCGGTCGATGACCGCCGGTGCGCTTCATCAAACGTAACGGTTGACGACGTTCTCCAGCAGCTCCTGCTTGCCGGATCTCGGCTGCGGGTTCACGTCGTGGCTCTCGACATAGTGGGTGATCTCATCCAGCGAATACTCGCCGCGGAAGAGCTTCTGCGCCTCGGCGGATTCCCAGCCGGCATAACGATCAGCGAGCGGCTGCGACAGAGCCTTGTCCTCGATCATCTTGGCGGCGGCCTTCAGGCCGCGGGCGCAGCAATCCATGCCGCCGATATGGCCGATCAGCAGATCTGCCGGGTCGAGAGACTGACGGCGAAGCTTCGAGTCGAAGTTGGTGCCGCCGGTCTTGAATCCGCCACCTGCCAGAACATGGTAATAGGCGAGCGCCATTTCCGGAACATTGTTCGGGAACTGGTCGGTGTCCCAGCCGGACTGGTAGTCGTTGCGGTTCATGTCGATCGAGCCGAAGATGCCGAGTGCATTGGCAAGCGCCAGCTCGTGCTCGAAGGAGTGGCCGGCAAGGATCGCGTGGCCCTGCTCGATATTGAGCTTCACCTCGTTTTCAAGGCCGTGCTTCTTGAGGAAGCCATAGACGGTCGCGACGTCGTAATCATACTGGTGCTTGGTCGGCTCCTGCGGCTTCGGCTCGATCAGGATCGTGCCCTTGTAGCCGATCTTGTGCTTGTATTCGACCACGAGGTTGAGGAAGCGGCCGAGCTGGTCGAGCTCGCGGCCGATATCGGTGTTGAGCAGCGTCTCGTAACCTTCGCGACCACCCCAGAGCACGTAGTTTTCGCCGCCGAGCTTCTGCGTGGCATCGATGCAGGTCTTTACCGTCGCAGCTGCGAAAGCGAAGACATCGGGATCCGGATTGGTCGCAGCGCCCGACATATAGCGGCGGTGGGAGAAGAGGTTCGCCGTGCCCCAGAGCAGCTTGGTGCCGGTTGCGGCCTGCTTCTCGGCGAAATAATCGACGATCTCGTTGAGGTTCTTGGTGTTTTCGGCGAAACTCTTGCCCTCAGGACGCACGTCGGCGTCATGGAAGCAGTAGTAGGGCGAGCCGAGCAGCGAGAAGAATTCGAAGGCGACGTCGGCCTTGAGCTTGGCGGCCTTCATCGTGTCCTCGAACCACGGACGCAGGAAGGTCTGGCCACCGAACGGGTCGCCGCCCGGCCAGGTGAAGGTGTGCCAATAGGCCACCGCAAAGCGCAGATGGTCTTCCATGCGCTTGCCCATGACGATCTCGTCCGGCTGGTAGTAGCGGAAGGCCAGCGGATTGGTGCTGTCCGGGCCTTCGTATTTTACTTTCTGGATATCGCCGAAAAATCCGGTGCTCATGTTGGTTCTCCTTGGGTTCACTCTTGTCTGTTGTTCCGTGGGGCCCCCTCACCCTACCCTCTCCCCGCTGGCGAGAGGGAAAGAGGCGCCGCTGCTGGTCTCTCCTCCCCTTGGGGAGAGGGTGCAGGCAGGCGGATCGGCGGCTGCCCAAATATCAATGCGCCAGCGACTTGATCGCCGGGTAGAGCGCGCGGTAGCGCTTGTAAGCATCCTCATAAGCGCCGCTCAGTGCCGACACCGGCTCGATCGTTCCGGCTGTTACCGGCGGCGTGCAGACGGCAATGGGATCTGCCCCCGTTGCTGCGATCAGGCCGAGGCGGGCTGCGCCAAAGGCCGCGCCGAAATCGCCGTCGGCCGGCAGGTCGACCGGAACGCCGAGCGCGGTCGCGATCGACGCCAGCCAATAACGCGAGCGCGAACCACCGCCGATCGCCGTGACCCGGGATATGCCGGTGCCGGCCGAGCGCAGCGCTTCGAGATTGTCGCGAATGGCGAAGGCGACACCTTCGAGCACTGCCTGGGTGAGAACGACACGGCTGCTTTCGTGTTCGAGGCCGATGAAGGCGCCGCGGATGACGGCATCATTGTGCGGTGTGCGCTCGCCGGAGAGATAAGGCAGGAAGGTGACACCGGTGGGCGCCTTCAGCGTGTCGCCGACCTCGCCGGTAAGATCGGCGGCCGATCTGCCGGTCACACCGGAATGCCAGTTCAGTGCATCGGTCGCCGACAGGATGACGCCCATCTGGTGCCAGGTGTTCGGCAGCGCGTGGCAGAAGGCATGCACGGCGCTTTCCGGCTTCGGCAGATACGAGCCGTTGGCGGCAAAAAGTACGCCTGATGTGCCGAGCGAGACAAAGGCGGCGCCATCGCTGACCGTGCCCATGCCGCAGGCCGAAGCCGCATTGTCGCCGGCACCACCGGCAACGACGACATCACCTGATATACCCCATTGCGCCGCCAGTTCGGACCGGAGCTTGCCGGCCTGCTCGGTGCCTTCGACAAGCGCCGGCATCTGCTCCTCGGAAAGCTTGGTGGCGGCGAGCAGTTCGGAGGACCAGGCACGTTTGCCGGTGTCGAGCCAGGAAGTGCCGGCAGAATCCGACATTTCCGAGATATACTCGCCAGTCAGCCAAAGACGCAGGTAGTCCTTCGGCAAGAGCACCTTGGCGATCTTGCCGAAGACATCGGGCTCATGTTTTGCGACCCAGGCGAGCTTCGGCGCCGTGAAGCCGGGGAAAACGATGTTGCCGGTGAGCGCGCGAAAGCGCGGATCGGCATCGAGTGCCGCGGCCTCGACATAGCTGCGGGTGTCGTTCCAGAGGATGCAGGGGCGCAGGACCTTGTCGGAGGCATCGACGAGCGTTGCGCCGTGCATCTGGCCGGAAAGGCCGATGCCCTTGACCGCAGCTAACTCCTTCGGATGTTTTGCCTTGAGGCCGGCGACAGCCTCCTCCGTGGCGCGCACCCAGTGGGCCGGCTCTTGCTCCGACCAGCCGGAATGCGGACGCGAGACGTCGAGCGAACCATTGGCCGAGCCGACGATCTTCTGATCACCGTCGATCAGCATCGCCTTGACGCCGGAGGTTCCGAGATCGAGACCCAGATACATGTGGTATTTCTCCCTTTGCCGTTACGGCAGATTGTCTTTCAGGAATATGTCGAGGCGGATGCGCTCCTGCGCTTCGATGACGGCAAGCCCGTCCGCCTTGGCTTTCAGCACGCGGATTGCGCTGCGCACCTCATGGCCGGCATCCTGGTTGAGGATCGCATCGATCGTGTTGTCGATGAGTGCCGCCCGCGTATGGGCGGTCAGCTCGTGGGCAATCACGGTCAGTATGCGGTCGACGGCCTTCTCCTTCAGCGCCCGGATAAGGCCGCGATTGCCGGCGCCGAGGCTGTAGACGCCGATGATCCCGGCATTCCTTGAAAGCGCGTCAGCGACGAGCATGTGGGCGACCTCGGGGTCGTCGCGGCCTTCGAGAACCGGCAGGATTGCCAGATCAGGAAATTCCTCGGCCATGACTGCGCTAAAGCCCTCCAGCCGCTCGCGATGATCGCGCACGAGCATGGAGCCGGCGAGCACAGCGATCTCGCCCTTTCGCCGCCCAAGAAATCGACCGAGCAGTCGGGCGGCTGTACGGCCGGCCGCGATATTGTCGACGCCGGCATAGTGATGGCGCAGCGAGCCCGTGAGATCGGAAACCAGGGTAACGATGGGAAAGCGCTCGCGCACCAGCCGGTCGACGGCGGCGCGCACCTCAGGCGCATCGGTCGCGACCAGTGCGATGCCACAAGGTTTTTCCTGGGAAAGCCCTTCGAGCACGGAGACGAGGGCGGCCGGATCGAAGGCCGGCACCTCGATGGTGCGGATATCGGTACGCTCGGCCGGCGAGCGGAGAGCGGCCTGCCGGATTTCGGCATTGAGCCCGTACATGAAGGAATTGTCGCTGGCCGGAAGGATGAAGACCAGCGGATAGGTGCGCCCCTTGGCAAGATTGGCGGCGGCGACGTCTCTGACATAACCAAGCTCGCGGATCGCGGTCTCGACCTTTTCCCGCGTGACGTGGCGCACACCGGGGCGCTGATTGAGAACCCGGTCGACAGTCGCGAGACTGACACCGGCCGCGGCGGCGATATCGTGAACTGTTGGCCTCATCATTCCTCCTGACGAGACCATTAGCGCCAATTTTGATGTACGTAAATCAAAAAAACGAATAGGCCAATTTCCGCATTGTTTTCCGGTATTGCGGTCCGCTTCGCACCGATCCGGCCAGCGCTTATCTGCCGGATGGCACGGAGGCCAAAAAACAGCAAACAAAAAGGCCCTCCGAAGAGGGCCTTTTCAAGGGGCGGCAGGCCGGAGGTCAGTGGCCGCCACCGCCTCCCCCGCCTTGCGGCGCGGGTTTCTTGATCATCGCGACACCGAGGATCATCGCGAGGAAAAGCGCAGTCAGGATCAGGAACACGTCGCTGAAGGAGAGGATGATCGCCTGCTTGGTGGCAAGCCCGACCATCTGCTTGATCGCGACCGAGGCGCCATCCATGCCATAGGTGTTGAAATTCGCGGCCATGTTGTTCATCTGGTCGATCGCCGCCGGATTGCCCCAATCCATATTCTCCCGCAGCCGCTCGTAATGCACGTCCTGCCGATTGGTGAGCACGGTGTTGATGACGGCAAGGCCCACGGCGCCGCCGAGGTTTCTGGTCAGATTGAACAGGCCGGACGCGCCGCGCATGCGCGAGGGCGGCATCGTGCCGAGCGCGATGTTGTTGATCGGCACCATGCACATCATCAGCCCGAAGCCACGCAGGATCTGCGGGATGAACAGTTCGTAGAAATCCCAATCCGCCGTCAGATGCATCATGATGAAAGTGCCGGCAGCGAAACTGACGAAGCCGATCACCATCATCAGGCGCAGGTCCATCTTGGTCGACAGCCGGCCGGCGATCGGCGCGGTGAAGAACATCGCAAGTCCGGAGACGAACATCGTCTCGCCGATCATCAATGAGTCATATCCACGGATGCGCCCGAGATAGACCGGATAGATATAGGTGAGGCCATAGAGGCCGATGCCCATGACGAAAGAAAACACCGAGCCGAAGGAAAAATTCCGGTTCGCGAAAGCCTTCAGGTCGACGACGGGGAAATCCACCGTGAAGGCGCGATAGAAGAAGACGATGGCTGCAACGCCGGAGGCAACCGCTGCGATGGTGATGGAACTGTCGTTGAACCAATCGTTCGAATTGCCCTCTTCGAGCACATATTCCAGCGCGCCGAGGAACACACCCATCGAGATCAGCCCCCACCAGTCGAACTTCTTGAAGAGCGACAGTTCCGGCTTGTCGAAATCGATGAAGTTCCAGGTGACGATCGTGACGATGATGCCGGGAACGATATTGACGAGGAACAGCCAATGCCAGGAGAAGGCGTGGCTGAGATAACCGCCGACCGTCGGGCCGATAGTCGGCGCCAGCGTCGCGATCAGGCCGATGATCGGCGAGACGATGCTACGCTTCGACGGCGGGAAGATGGTGAAGGCGGCCGCGAAGACCGACGGGATCATGCCGCCGCCGATGAAGCCCTGGATGACGCGATAGACGATCATCTGGTCGATATTCGTCGCCGTCGCCGCCAGCGCGCTCGCCATGGTGAAGCCGGCGGCCGAGATCGCGAAGAGATAACGCGTCGAGATGATGCGCGCCAACGTGCCAGACAGCGGGATCATGATCACTTCCGCGATCAGATAGGACGTCTGCACCCAGCCGATCTCGTCGCTGCCGGCCGAAAGGCCAGCCTGGATCTCCGCAAGCGAGGCCGAAACGATCTGGATGTCGAGGATCGACATGAACATGCCGAGCACCATCGCGAAGAAAGCGATGAGCTTCTTCGGATCCATGCGCTCGTCGGCATGGGCAGGCGCTGCCGGAATCGTCCCCGCTGTTGCTGTCGCGCTCCCGGCCATCAGACCACCTCCGCCTTTCCAGAGCAATTCCGTTTTTCTTCGAATTACGGAATTGCTCTATCTCTTTGTTTCACGCAATTCCGGGTGCAAAACCGCTGCACACTTTTGCTGGAATTGCTCTAAAGGCTTACTTGCTCGGCGCCGTACGGGTGTCGACGTCGACGACGACGCTCAGGCCCGCGCGCAGACGCCCGCTGTCGAGCGCATCCTGCGGCAGCGCGATGCGCACTGGCACCCGCTGGATCACCTTGGTGAAATTGCCCGTGGCGTTTTCGGGCGGCAGCATCGAAAAGACTGAGCCGGAGGCCGGTGAGATCGATTCGACGGTGCCGACAATAGGATGATCGCTATAGGCATCGACCTGGACGTTGACCTTCGAACCCGGCACCAGATGCTGGATCTGCGTTTCCTTGAAATTGGCGTCGATGTAGAGCTGGCGCACCGGAACGAGTGCCATCAGGCGCTGGCCGGGAGAGACCAGGTCGCCCTCCTGGACGGAGCGGTTGCCGACAATGCCGTCATAAGGCGCCTTGAGCACGGTGAAGGAAAGGTCACGGACGGCCTTGTCGCGCGAGATTTCCAGCGAACGCACCGAGCCTTCTGCTTCCTTGCGCTGGGCCTGGAGGATGGTGATGTTGGCCTGTGCAGCGGTGATGTTGGCGTCGCCGCCGGCAAGATTGGCCTTGGCCTGGTCGAGGGCGATATTGGCGTTGTCGAGATCGGCGGCGGTGCCGACCGACTTCGCCTGAAGGTCGCTCTGGCGCTTCTGCGTGATCTCGGCACCGCGAACGGCCGCTTCGAGTGCCACCTTCTGCGCCTGCGCCTGCACGAGGCTCGCATTCGCGCCTTCGATCTGCGCGTCGATACGCTGCAGCGAAAGCTGTTCGGTGACGATCTGGGCCTGGGCCAAGTCGAGGGCGTTCTGATAGTCGCCGTTATCAAGCGTGGCAAGCACGTCGCCCGCTTTGACTTCCTGGTTGGCGACAACGTTCACCTTCGCGACGTAGCCCGTGACCTTCGGCGAAATCGTTGCGATATCGCCTTCGATATAGGCGTCGTCGGTCGACACCATGAAGCGGCCGTTCGTCCACCATTCGTAACCATACCAGCCGCCGCCTGCGAGAAGGGCGAGCACGACGATCGGCAGCACCGGGCTGCGGCGCTTCTTTGCAGCCGCAGGTGCGGCGACGACCGAAGCCGGCGCCGACTGCGCGGGAGCGGAAGGTACTTCGCGGGCTTCCGCCGTCGGAGCTTCTGCAACGGCCGCGACCTCGGCCTTTACCTCTTCGGTCTCGGCGTTTTCGCTGACGATACGCGCGACGTTGCTCTTCTGGTTGCTCGACATAACCACTTTACCGATCTTGGAGTAAATAATCGAACTGAACGGTTCGGTTCAGTTGACTTAAACCTGTTTTATCGTCATATCAAGATGTATAGAACCAATCGGTTCGATTTCTTTAAAGAAAATGCGAAACCGTAAACACGGTTAAGAGGACATGACGCTGAAACCCGACCACGCCGC
This sequence comes from Rhizobium leguminosarum bv. viciae USDA 2370, assembly GCF_002008365.1. GTDB lineage: Bacteria > Pseudomonadota > Alphaproteobacteria > Rhizobiales > Rhizobiaceae > Rhizobium > Rhizobium leguminosarum. The sequence continues at coordinate 74,909 of NZ_MRDL01000025.1, read as the reverse complement.
CGTATTCAGTCCTCCCGCTGCCGGAGGCCGATTTGCCGCAGGCGAAGATCCGGCCAAGCGCCAACAGATCCTCGCCGGCGCCAAGCGCGTCTTCATGAAGATGGGTTTTGATGCCGCCAGCATGAATGACGTGACGCGCGAGGCCGGAGTCTCCAAGGGAACGCTCTACGTTTATTTCACCAACAAGGAAGAGCTGTTTTCGGCGATGATCGAGACCGAGCGCGCCGCCTTCGTGGCGGCCGTGCGCACGGCGCTTGCCGAACATGACGATCCCGAAGCCGGCCTGTATGAATTCGGGATAAGCTTCGTCACCCATATGACCGATGAGAAGGTCATCAACGCCATGCGCACCGTTCTCGGCGTTCGCGACCGCATGCCGGTGCTCTGTCAACGCTTCTTCAAGGGCCCGGTAAACCTGCGCACCATCATGCGCGACTTCCTGGAACGGCACATCGCCGAAGGCAGGCTGGAGATCGATGACATCGATCTCGCCGCCGGCCAGTTTCTCGATCTCGCCAGCGGTAGTTTCTTCAAACTCCGCCTGTTCGGAAGCATGGAAGAGCCGCCGCCGCGTGACGAAATCGAGCGCGTCATCCGCGGCGCGATCCGGGTCTTCATGGCCGCCTATGGCGTGCGCCGGCACGAGACCGCCTGACCGCACCCTAGACCGCCGCACTCCATCGGCCAAAATCCCGCAATAGCGATCAAATCCGGCTGCCGGCTTTTCTTTAAGGAAGAAGCTGCAACACTGCATAATTCCTTAAATCGAAATCGATTTAAGGATAAAATTATGCAGCACTTCAAAGTGTTACAGCGTCCTTTGCGCCTCTCAAAAAGACGCGCGGCGCTGTAGGAGAGTGAGGATGAGCGCCGTCGGACGGGCGATCTGGTTCATCGAGAGCCATTTCGAAAGCGATATATCGCTGGAAGAGATATCGGAAGCAGCCGGATTGTCGCGCTACCATCTGTCGCGCGTCTTTGGGCTCGTCACCGGTCACTCGATCAGCGGCTATATAAGAGGGCGGCGCCTCAGCCGCGCCGTGCCCACACTGGTCGGCGGTTCATCCACCATTCTCGAGGTTGCGCTTTGCGCGGGCTACGGCTCGCACGAGGCCTTCACCCGTGCCTTCCGCGACCAGTTCGGCATGACGCCGGATGCGGTGCGCAGACAGGGGCACGCCCGTAACCTTGTCTTGCTGGAGCCGATCAGAATGGACCCTGCCCACCTCAACGACCTCGAACCGCCCCGCTTCGAAACCCTCCAACCGATGCTGTTTGCCGGCTTGCAGGAGATTTACCCCTATGGCGGCAACGCCGCAATTCCCTCTCTCTGGCAGAAGTTCAATGCCCATTTCGGTCATATCTCCGGTCAGAAAGGCAATGTCGCCTACGGCATCTGCACGCATATCGACGGTGAAGCGGAGAAATTCCGCTATATGGCCGCGGTCGAAATCTCCGATGCCGACGATCTGCCGGCGGATTTTGCAACGCTCAAGCTTCCGGGCCAGCGCTACGTCGTCTTTGCCCATCGCGGCCATGTCTCCGGCATTCCGGCGACCATGAACCGGATATTTGGCGCATGGTGGCCGACCTCGGGCCTGGAGCACGGCGAGACACCCGACATGTTCGAACGCTACGACGAGCGCTTCGACCCCTATACCGGCATGGGCGTCACCGAAATCTGGTTGCCGATCAGAGCATGATGCCGAAAAGTGTCAGCGGTTTTCGGACGACATCCTGTTCTAGGGAATAAAAGTCACATCGGTTTCGTATACCCCCTTGCGGCGCTTGCCTGGCAGGCCGGCGACATTACATTGCGAGCGTCATTACTCACGTGACGCAAAAGGGATATATGCTGATGCAGGAAATCATGACGCTCATTCAGGATCCGGCCGCCTGGGTGGCGCTCATCACGCTGGTGGTGATGGAAGTCGTTCTCGGGATCGACAACCTGATCTTCATTTCCATTCTCACCAACAAACTGCCGCCCGAACACCGCGAGAAGGCCCGCAAGATCGGCATCGGTCTTGCGCTCGTCATGCGTCTCGTCCTGCTCGGCACCATCGCCTGGATCGTGCAGCTGACCGAACCGCTGTTTGAAGCCTTCGGCCACGGCTTCTCCTGGAAGGATCTCATCCTGATTGCCGGCGGTCTGTTCCTCGTCTGGAAGGCCACCAAGGAAATTCACCACAGCGTCGACCCCGTGGACCATGAAGAGGATTTCATCGCCAAGTCGGCCACGACAGGCTTTGCATCGGCCATCGGCCAGATTCTGTTGCTCGACCTCGTCTTCTCCGTCGACAGCATCATCACCGCCGTCGGCATGACGCCTCATCTGCCGATCATGGTGGTCGCCGTCGTCGCCGCCGTCACCGTCATGCTTGTTGCCGCGACCCCGCTTGCCAACTTCATCGAGAGGAACCCGACGATCGTCATGCTGGCGCTCGCCTTCCTGCTGATGATCGGCACGACGCTGATCGCCGAAGGCATGGGCTTCCATGTGCCGAAGGGCTACGTCTATGCCGCCATGGCCTTCTCGGCGCTGGTCGAGGTGCTGAACATGATCGCGCGCAACGCCCGCAAGCGAAAACGCGACGCCGCGCATTGAGGCTTGGGCACGAGGGCGCGGCGGAACCGACGCGCCCTCACGCACCACCATCAGGCCTTTGCAGGCGTGGTTTTTCTTGACGCGCCCGGTTGAATATGGCCTAAGGCCAGCCGAACGGACGATCGGTGGATAGTGCGGGCGCATGCCCTTTTCCGGCCGGTTTGCCGATGAAGATATCTGCATCCTTCCGGCCGAACGTCGCTTTCCCCATGAAAGCCGTCCGGCATCATTGACGGGCACACACAATGACAGTTTCCGGGACAGCTACCGGCGTCCGCGTTCGCATCGCTCCCTCGCCGACCGGCGAGCCGCATGTCGGCACCGCTTACATCGCTCTCTTCAACTACCTTTTCGCCAAGAAGCACGGAGGCGAGTTCATCCTGCGTATCGAGGATACCGATGCGACGCGCTCGACCCCGGAATTCGAAACGAAGGTGTTGGACGCACTGAAATGGTGCGGGCTGGAATGGAAGGAAGGCCCTGATATCGGCGGTCCCTACGGCCCCTATCGCCAGTCCGACCGCAAGGAAATGTACCAGCCTTACGGGCAGGAATTGCTGGACAAGGGCCATGCCTTCCGCTGCTTCTGCACACCCGCGCGGCTGGAGCAGATGCGCGAAACCCAGCGCGCCGCCGGCAAGCCGCCGAAGTACGATGGTCTCTGCCTCAACCTCACGGCCGAGGAAGTCACCTCGCGCATGGCCGCCGGCGAGACGACCGTCATCCGCATGAAGATTCCGGCCGAAGGCTCCTGCGACTTCACTGACGGCGTCTACGGCGATGTCTCCATTCCGTGGGATTCGGTCGACATGCAGGTCCTCATCAAGGCCGACGGCATGCCGACCTATCATATGGCCAACGTCATCGACGACCATCTGATGAAGATCACTCACGTCGCACGCGGCGAAGAATGGCTGGCCTCCGTGCCGAAGCACATCCTTCTCTATCGCTATTTCGACTGGGACCAGCCGGTCTTCATGCACTTGTCGCTGATGCGCAATGCCGACAAGTCGAAGCTGTCGAAGCGCAAGAACCCGACCTCGATCTCCTATTATTCCGCGCTTGGCTACATTCCGGAAGCGTTGATGAACTTCCTCGGTCTGTTCTTCGTCCAGATCGCCGAGGGCGAAGAGCTCCTGACGATGGACGAGCTCTCCGAGAAGTTTGACCCGGAAAACCTCTCCAAGGCCGGTGCGATCTTTGACATTCAAAAGCTCGATTGGCTCAATGGCCGCTGGATCCGCGAGAAGCTGTCCGAAGAGGAGTTCCAGGCGCGTGTGCTGACCTGGGCGATGGAAAACGACCGTCTGAAGGAAGGTCTGCGCCTGTCGCAGACGCGCATTTCCAAGCTCGGCGAACTGCCCGATCTCGCCGGCTTCCTGCTGAAGTCCGATCTCGGCCTGCAGCCTTCCGACTTCGCCAAGATCAAGTCACCGCCGGAGGAGATCCTGGAGATCCTCAACACCGTTCAGCCGGATCTCGAAAAGATCCTGGAATGGAACGTCGAGACGATCGAGGCGGAGCTGCGCGCGATCGCCGACCGCATGGGCAAGAAGCTGAAGGTCGTGGTCTCGCCGCTCTTCGTCGCCGTATCCGGCTCATCGCGTTCCCTGCCGCTTTTCGATTCCATGGCGATCCTCGGCCGGTCCGTCGTGCGTCAGCGTCTGAAGCTCGCCTCGCAGGCGGTCGCCGCCCTCGTCGGCTCGAAGTAAGAACAGTCAGAGGATTTTCGACAATGGCTGACAACAAGACCGAAAACACCCTTTCCTCCGACGCGACGGAAGTGCGCGCCCAGAAGCTGAAGCTGCTGCGCGAGCAGGTCGGCGAGGTCTATCCGGCGCATTTTCACCGCACGATGGGCAATGCCGAGCTTACCGCGAAATACGAGAGCCTGGAGCCGGACACCGAGACGCAGGATGTCGTCACCGTCGCCGGCCGCGTCTATTCCTCGCGCAACTCGGGCATGTTCATGGATCTCCATGACGCCTCCGGCAAGATCCAGATCTTCTCGCACAAGGATGTCACCGGCGAGGAAGCCCGCGCCCTGCTGCCGATGATCGATATCGGCGACATCATCGGCGTCACCGGCATCGTGCGCCGCACCAAGCGTGGCGAGCTGACGATCAACGCGCAGACGATCACCATGCTGACGAAGTCGCTGCTACCGATGCCCGAGAAGTGGCACGGTCTCTCCGACATCGAGCTGCGTTATCGCAAGCGCCATCTCGACATCATGACCAACGAGGATTCGAAGCTCCGCTTCCAGCAGCGCTCGAAGATCCTCTCCGGCATCCGCCGCTTCATGGAAAATGACGGCTTCATGGAAGTCGAGACGCCGATGCTGCATTCGGTCTATGGCGGCGCCACCGCCGAGCCGTTCAAGACCCATCACAACACGCTGAAACTCGACATGTACCTGCGCATCGCGCCGGAACTGTTCCTCAAGCGCACGCTGGTGTCGGGGCTGACCGACAAGGTCTTCGAGATCAACCGGAACTTCCGCAACGAAGGCGTCTCCACCCGGCACAATCCCGAATTCACCATGATGGAGTGTTACTGGGCCTATGCCGATTACGAGGACATCATGGACCTCGTCGAGCGGTTGTTCGAAAACCTGGCGCTCTCCATCCACGGCGCGACGGAATTCCCCTTCGGCGACAAGACCATGTCCTTCAAGGGTCCGTTCAAGCGCGTGCCGATGCCCGATGCCGTCAAGGAAGCGACCGGCATCGACTTCCTCGCCATCAAGACCGATGAAGAGGCGCGCGCTGCCGCCAAGGCTGCCGGTTTTGCGGTCGAGAAAGATTGGACCTGGGGCGAATGCCTCGCCTTCATCTTCGAGGAAAAGGTCGAATCCACCCTGATCCAGCCGTCGCATGTCACGCATTTCCCGAAGGACATTTCGCCCTTCGCCAAGGAAGTGCCAGGCGAGCCGCGCCTGGTCGAGCGCTTCGAGACCTATTGCAACGCCTGGGAACTCGGCAACGCCTTCTCGGAGCTCAACGATCCCGAGGAGCAGCGCCGCCGCATGGTCGAGCAGCTCGAACAGGCGCATGCCCGCGGCGAAAAGGAAAAGCAGCTGGACGAGGAGTTCCTCGACGCCATCGACCAGGGCATGCCACCGGCCGGTGGCCTCGGCATCGGCGTCGACCGTCTCATCATGCTTCTGACCAATGCGCCGTCGATCCGCGACGTCATCCTCTTCCCGGCCCGCCGCAGCAAAGCCGACTGACCGGAAGAAAAGCAAAAAATCGAAGCGGGGTGCAACTGCATAATTCCTTAAATCGGGATCGATTTAAGGATAAATTATGCAGCAACTCAAAGTGCTACAGCGTCCTTTGCGCGTCCGAAAAGACGCGCGGCGCTGTAGCCGGCGCTCCGCTTTTTTCATGCTGTTCGTTCAATGGGCCTGAGATGGTGCAGTTTCCGCCGGCGGCTCTTCGGCCGGCGCTTCCGCCACCACATCGGCACCCGCGTTCTCGGCAGGCGCCGCTTCGCTTTCGGCTGCCGGTGCTGCGCCATGTGCGCCGCCTGCCGGCTTCTTTTCCTTGCCCTTTTCCCCGTTCTTCGTCGAGCCAACCGCGACCGGGTCGACGCAATCCTCGGGGTCCTTGAAACCAGCGCTGATCATGGCGATCTCGTCGAGTGGCATCTCAATCCGCTCGCCGAAGAACAGCCCGTTTTCACTGGCCTTGCCGTCGTAGTAGCGCGCCGTATAGGACTTGTCGTCGAGGCCGGGAACGGTCTTGTCGGGATGCGGGATATAGACGACATCGGCGCCGATCGCCCGGCCGCGAATATCCGCGCGCAAGGTGGGGCCGTTCTCGTCGAGCACCACCACCTGGACCAGATCCGGCTTCTGCGCGGCATAAACGGCCTGGGCGACACGAAGCGCGGTCTTGACGCGCGTCATCCCGTCGGTCGGTTCGGTTTTGATGTATTTGCGCACCCAGACGTGGTCCTGCTTCCGGATCGTCACCAGGTTGACGTCGCTGCATTCGAGCCCGTAGCCACCACCAGTTGCACCGATCAGCCTGTCCTTGCCGACATAGACCGCCGCACCGCCGGAAACGCCCGCCAGAAGAGCGACTCCACCGATGATGATTGCCAATTTCCGGGAAGGCCGGAAGATGCGCAGTAAGGCCTTCACGCCAACTGCTCCGCCATCTGAAACTCCAACGCAGGACAAGTGTTGAGAACGCTAAAGAAATGACGTTTCCGAAAGTTTAAGTGGGCGTGTGAAGCCTGCGCCATTTTGAGAAAACACCAAAAAAGGTCCGCTTTTTTGGGTCGCTTGCCACGGCCTATTCCGCCATGCTCTAAACGCCCATGGCCTTCACGCTTCGCCAGGTTCAATATTTCGTCGCCGTCGCCGAACAGGGTTCGGTGACGCGAGCCGCACAGAACCTTTCGATCTCGCAATCCTCGGTGACGGAAGCACTAAAGGAGCTCGAAACCGACCTCGGCGTCGAACTCTTCGAGCGCCATCCGCGCGGCCTGACGATCACCCATAACGGCCACCAGTTCCTGCGTCATGCGACGAAGATCCTGGCCTCCGTCTCCGATGCACGGACCAGCTTTTCCGGCCAGCAAAGCGCCCTCTCCGGCACGCTGAACATCGGCGTCACCTCGCTTGTCGCCGGCTACGTCCTCTCCGACCTGCTGGCGCGATATCGGCGCGCCTGTCCGGGCATCGAGGTCAGCGCCATCGAGGACAATGGTGGTTACCTCGAACATCTCCTGGTCGGCGGCGAACTTGATGTCGCCGTCATGGTGATATCAAACCTGCGCGACCGCATGGCGCTGCAGGCGGAGATCCTGGAGACCTCGCCCTATCGACTATGGCTACCGATGGGCCATCCGCTGGTATCGGCCGACATCATCTCGGTCGCCGACATCGCCCGCGAACCGCTGATCATGCTGACGGTCGACGAAATCGAGGAGAATACCGGCAAGCTGCTCTCAGCACTCGGCGCCCGCCCGCATGTCGCCTTCCGCACCCGCTCGGTGGAGGCGGTGCGCAGCCTGGTTGCAACAGGCGCCGGCGTGGCCCTGCTTCCCGATCTCGTCTACCGTCCATGGTCGCTGGAAGGCGACCGCATCGAGAGCCGCGACGTCTCCGGTTCGCTGCCGGTCGTGCAGGTCGGCATGGTCTGGCGCAAGGGCTCCAGCCTGCCCCAGGCGGCGCGCGACTTCGTCGGTATCGCCGAAAGCTTACGATCCGGCCGCATCCGCTGATATCGGAATTTCCGATACCGTCTTTCTGATAAATGAATTTGCGAAAGCGGCTTTTTCGCGTCACCTTTTCATCCGGGAACAAACCGCCACAGAAAGTGGCAAACCGGGAGACGGATGATGACGAATCTGTTGAAATCCTGCACGGCGGCGCTCACCTGCCTGAGCTTCGCGACGCAGGTGATCGCCGCCGAACCGCTGAAGGCCTTGGGCAAGGGCGAAGGCGCGGTCAGCATTGTCGCCTGGGCCGGCTATATCGAACGCGGCGAAACCGACAAGAACTACGACTGGGTCACCGATTTCGAAAAGGAGACCGGCTGCAAGGTTTCCGTCAAGACCGCCGCCACTTCGGATGAAATGGTGTCGCTGATGAACGAAGGGGGCTTCGATCTTGTCACGGCATCGGGCGACGCCTCGCTCCGTCTCATCGCCGGCAAGCGTGTCCAGCCGATCAACACCGATCTGATCCCGAGCTTCAAGACCGTCGACGAGCGCCTGCAGAACGGACCGTGGTATACGGTCGGTGGCGTGCATTACGGCGTGCCCTATCTCTGGGGACCGAATGTGCTGATGTACAATACCGATGCCTTCAAGGACAAGGCGCCGACCAGCTGGAACGTCGTCTTCGAGGAGCAGACACTGCCCGACGGCAAGTCCAACAAGGGCCGCGTCCAGGCCTATGACGGCGCGATCTACATCGCCGATGCCGCCATCTACCTGATGGCCCACAAGCCGGATCTCGGCATCAAGGACCCATACGAGCTGAACGAAGACCAGTACAAGGCCGCCCTCGACCTGTTGCGCGGCCAGCGCAAGCTCGTCTCCCGCTACTGGCACGACGCGATGATCCAGATCGACGACTTCAAGAACGAAGGCGTCGTCGCCTCCGGTTCCTGGCCTTTCCAGGTGAACCTGCTGCAGGCCGACAAGCAGAAGATCGCCTCCGCTTTCCCGGATGAAGGCGTCACCGGCTGGGCAGACACCACCATGCTGCATGCCGACAGCGAACATCCGAACTGTGCCTATATGTGGATGGAACATTCGCTGAAGGCCAAGGTCCAGGGCGATGCCGCCGCCTGGTTCGGCGCCGTGCCCTCCGTTCCCGCGGCCTGCAAGGGCAATGAACTGATGGGGGATAGCGGCTGCGCCACCAACGGCTTCGATCACTTCGACAAGATCAAGTTCTGGAAAACCCCTGTCGCCAAATGCACGACGCAGGGCGAATGCGTGCCCTATCATCGCTGGGTGTCGGATTATATCGGCGTGATCGGCGGACGGTGACTTGCGTTCTCACTGAGGGGACTGTTGTAGCGTAAGACCCCTTCCCAACCTCTCCCCACAAGGGGGAGGGCTTCAGCGGCGCCGCCTCGTCCCTGCTGTATGCAGCAGTAAGGTTGTATCCGGAGGGTGCTGAAGGTTAAGTCCCTCGCCCTTCTGGGGAGGGGTTGGGGAGGAGTTTTTTGCGTATGCAAGAATCTCACCCGTTCAGTGCATCTCAAGACCCGGAGCCCTCATGACACCCGCCGTCCGTTTCCAACAGGTATCGCGCCATTTCGGCCAGGTTCGCGCCGTCGACGGCGTCGATCTCGAGATCGCGCCCGGCGAATTCTTTGCCATGCTCGGGCCATCCGGCTCCGGCAAGACGACGTGCCTGAGATTGATCGCCGGTTTCGAGCAGCCGACCGCGGGCCATATCCAGATCTTCGGCGAGACGGCAGACGGCGTTCCGCCCTATCGCCGCAACGTCAACACCGTGTTCCAGGACTATGCGCTCTTTCCGCATCTCAACATCCTCGACAATGTTGCCTACGGGCTGATGGTCAAGGGCGTCGGCAAGGCGGAGCGGATGAAGGCGGCAGGCGATGCACTCGAACTCGTCAAGCTGCCGGGCTACGGCGCCCGCCGCCCCGGTCAGTTGTCCGGCGGCCAGCGGCAGCGCGTGGCGCTCGCCCGCGCGCTCGTCAACAAGCCGAAGGTGCTGCTGCTCGACGAGCCGCTTGGCGCGCTCGACCTGAAGCTGCGCGAGCAGATGCAGGAAGAATTGAAGAGCCTGCAACGCGCGCTCGGCATCACCTTCGTCTTCGTCACCCACGATCAGGGCGAGGCGCTGTCCATGGCCGACCGCGTTGCCGTCTTCAACGATGGCAACATCGTCCAGCAAGGCACGCCGCAGGATATCTACCGCTGCCCGAGGACCCGCTTCGTCGCCGATTTCGTCGGCTCGTCGAACGTCATCGCGCCTGATCTGATGGCCTTGCTTGGCGGCGAGAAACGCTGGGCGAGCCTCCGCCCCGAGGCGATCCGGCTGGCAAGCGACGGCGTCGAGGCGAAAGTTGAAAATGCAAGTTTCCTCGGCGCGGCCACGCGTCTCAGCGTCGACCTCAAGGGCAGCCGGCTGCATGTCATGCTGCCCGCCGGCGCGCCAGTGCCGGATCTCGGCGCCGGTATCCGCCTCGCCTGGCAACCGGCCGATATCCACTACATGGATGATGCGGCATGACGGCGCTCACCATCACAGGCGGCAAGACTTCGATCCTTCCGGGGCGTGGAGGTTTCTTCGGCCAACTGTCGGATGCCTTCTGGCGGCACCCGAAGCTCTTGCTCTTCCTGATGCTGACGCCGCCGCTGCTCTGGCTCGGCATCATCTATATCGGCTCATTGATCGCCCTGCTTCTGCAGAGCTTCTTCTCGATCGACGATTTCTCCGGGCTGGTGAATACTGAATTCACCCTCTCGACCTATGCGCAGCTGCTGAATCCTGCGAATTTCGACATCATCATCCGCACCTTGGTGATGTCGGCGCTGGTCACCATCGCTGCCGCCCTGATCGGCTTCCCGATCGCCTACTATGCGGCGCGTTATGCGCAAGGCAAATGGAAGGCGCTCTTCTACCTCGGCGTCATGCTGCCGCTCTGGTCGAGCTATCTCGTCAAGATCTACGCCTGGAAACTAATCCTCGCCAAGGAGGGCATCCTCACCTGGATCTTCGAGAAGCTCCATCTCTCCTGGCTGCTCGATGCCATCCTGAACCTACCCGTCATCGGCGGAAACTCACTGTCGGTCAGCTACCTCGGCACCTTCATCGTCTTCGTCTATATCTGGCTCCCCTATATGATCCTGCCGACGCAGGCGGCCCTCGAGCGGGTGCCCGGCAACCTGATCGAGGCCTCGGCGGATCTCGGCGCCACGCCGCGCCAGACCTTCCGCACCGTGCTCCTGCCCTTAGCGCTCCCCGGCATCGTCGCCGGTTCGATCTTCACCTTCTCGCTGACATTGGGCGATTACATCATCCCGCAGATCATCGGCTCGTCCAGGCTCTTCATCGGCCAGGCGGTCTATGCCCAGCAGGGAACGGCCGGCAATGTGCCGCTCGCCGCCGCCTTCTCCGTCGTGCCGATCGTCATCATGGCGCTTTATCTGTCGCTCGCCAGGAAAATGGGGGCTTTCGATGCGCTCTGACCACAGGACATCGCCACTGACCTTGAAGATCGCCGCAGCCGTCGGATTGCTCTTTCTGCACCTGCCGATCCTGCTGATCTTCGTCTATGCCTTCACGACCGAAGAGAAGAGCTATCAGTGGCCGCCGCCCGGGCTGACGCTGCAGTGGTTTGCCGTCGCCTGGAACCGGCCGGATGTCTGGTCGGCGCTCAGCCTTTCCGTACAGGTCGCCGTCATCGCCACGGCGATCGCGCTGGTCCTCGGCACGCTCTGTGCTGCGGCCGTCAGCCAGACGAAGTTCTTCGGACGCGAGGCGATCTCGCTGCTGGTCATCCTGCCGATCGCCCTTCCCGGCATCATCACCGGCATTGCCCTGCGCTCCGCCTTCAGCCTGTTCGACATCCCGTTTTCGGTCTGGACCATCGTGCTCGGCCACGCCACCTTCTGCGTGGTCGTCGTCTACAACAATGCGGTCGCTCGCTTCCGGCGCACATCCGGCTCGCTGATCGAGGCCTCGATGGATCTCGGCGCCGACGGCTTCCAGACCTTCCGTCATGTCATCCTGCCGAATATCGGCACCGCTCTTCTTGCCGGCGGCATGCTTGCCTTCGCCCTGTCTTTCGACGAGGTCATCGTCACCACCTTCACCGGCGGCCAGCAATCGACCTTGCCGATCTGGATGCTCGAAGAACTCATCCGCCCGCGCCAGCGCCCTGTCACCAATGTGGTCGCCATGGTCGTGGTGCTCGTCACCCTCCTGCCAATCCTGGCAGCCTATTACCTCACCCGCGATGGCGACCAGATCGCCGGCGCTGGCAAATAACAGGGAGAACATCATGGATATCCAAATGCTGATCGGTTCCCGCTTCGAAAGAGGCACGGAGACGGAAGAGCACATCCTGAACCCGAAGACGGGCGAGACAGTGATCGACCTTCCGGAAGCCTCGCTCTCCCAGGTCGACGCCGCCGTCGATGCCGCCGAAAAAGCCTTCACAAGCTGGTCGCAGACGACGCCTGGCGAGCGTTCCGGCTACCTGCTGAAGATCGCCGACGCGATCGAGAAGGATGCCGTCGGCTTCGCCACACTGGAGGCTTTGAACTGCGGCAAGCCGATCAATGCCGTGCTGAACGACGAAATCCCGGCGATCGTCGATTGTTATCGCTTCTTCGCCGGCGCCGTGCGCAACCTGCACGCACCGGCGGCCGGCGAATATCTGCCCGGCCACACCTCGATGATCCGCCGTGACCCGATCGGCATCGTCGGCTCGATCGCGCCGTGGAACTATCCGCTGATGATGATGGCCTGGAAGCTGGCGCCGGCCATCGCCGGCGGCAATACCGTCGTCTTCAAGCCTTCGGAGCAGACGCCGCTGACGGCGCTGAAGATGGCCAAGCTGCTCTCCGAGATCCTTCCCGAAGGCGTCGTCAACGTCATTCTCGGCCGTGGCGAAAGTGTCGGCAACGCCCTGATCAATCATGCCAAGATCGGCATGATCTCAATCACCGGCGATGTCGCCACCGGCAAGAAGGTGCTGCAGGCCGCTGCCAAGACCGTCAAACGCACCCATCTGGAACTCGGCGGCAAGGCCCCGGTCATCGTCTTCGACGATGCCGATATCGATGCCGTTGTCGCAGGCATCCGCACCTTCGGCTATTACAATGCTGGCCAGGATTGCACGGCCGCCTGCCGCATCTATGCCGATGCCAAGGTCTACGACAATTTCGTCGCCGACCTCTCCTCAGCCGTCTCGAGCATCCGCTTCAACCAGGCCGACGATACCGAAAACGAGATCGGCCCGCTGATCTCCAGGCGCCAGCGCGACCGCGTCGAGAGCTTCGTCGCCCGTGCTTCCGAGCACAAGCACATGGAGATCACTGCCGGCGGCAAGGTCTCCGGCGACAAGGGCTTCTTCTTCACGCCGACCGTCATTGCAGGCGCCCTGCAGGACGACGAAATCGTCCGCCGCGAGGTCTTCGGCCCGGTCGTCTCGGTCACCCGCTTCTCCGATGCCGATGATGCCGTTGCCTGGGCAAACGACAGCGATTACGGCCTGGCCTCCTCCGTCTGGACCAAGGATATCGGCCGCGGCATGAAGACCGCCGCCCGCCTGCAATATGGCTGCACCTGGATCAACACGCATTTCATGCTGGTCAACGAGATGCCGCATGGCGGCCTCAAACAGTCGGGCTACGGCAAGGACATGTCGGTCTACGCACTGGAGGACTACACCGCCGTACGCCACGTGATGATCAATCACGGCTGAACCGGCGGGAAAAGCAAGGGTACGAAATTCGACGCAATGCCCATCAGTAGCACCGGGAGGTGCTTCACAGAGATCGCCATTCCATTCAAGCGATCTGGAACATTTTCCCGGTTGCTGCGTCTTTCCCAGGCAAACGCAAAGGATGATGTCATGCTGAAATGGGCTCTGATATTTTTCGTGATTTCGATCATCGCCGGCTTCTTCGGTTTCTCGGGCGTCTCCGCAGCTACCGCGACGATCGCCCGCGTTCTTTTCGGCATCGCGCTTGTGATCTTCCTGATCTTCCTTGTCCTTGCGCTGATGGCCGGTCAGGCGATCCTCTGATCGGTTGCGGAGCCGTTTGAAGACATCGGGGCCGCACCACTTCTGCATGCGGCCCTTCCTCTCTGTTGTCGAACGTCTCGGCTAGTTCGGCCGTGCATGGAACACGGCTAGGGCTTTTGCTCCTATCCCCTATTTCAACTCGGCAAGCAGAGCATCGGCACCTTTGCGGACGCCCACCATGGAGGCGTCCATCGCCGTGAAGCTTGCGCCGATATTCATTGCATTGGGATATTGCTTGGTGACATAGGAAGACAGGAGACGATTGCTCGCAGCATCATAGACCTCCACGGCATAATTCACCGAACCGGTCATCGAACCTTCTCGGCCGCGAGCGGCCTGAACGGTGTTGTACAATCCGCCTGCAACATCGATGCGCGTGACCGTTCCGAGTACCGCGGTCGTCGCCTTCGCCCCCGTCAGTGTCAGATGCAATCTGAGCGTTGCCGGAGCGGGTGTGCTGACAATCGCAAAGCGCGTCTTCAATTTTTCGGTGAATTGAGCCTGCATGTAATTGGCCAGGAAGATCCTGTCTTTTTCCGCAAGCTTGCCAAACTGACTGTCAGGACCGCTATAGACGGTAACGGGATCGACGATGATCCGGTTGTATTGGCTCCAGTTGACTTTCGTCCGATAGCGATACGGCACGCGGCCGGTTTTATCCTCAGTGTTCGGCTGGAGCTGTGATGCCGAAGCAAGTCCGGAATAAATCGTGGGGTCAGGGGTCGTGCATGCGGCAACGCTCGAACAGGCGAGCATCACTGCAACGCCGATTTTCAGATTTTTTATCAATGACTTGGCTCCAGCTTTGGAAATGCCGAATGGCATGGGATCTGCTGGCACCAGTTTTATGGAATTCGAATGTTGCTGTGTTTGCTATGATATGCGGAAATGTTCGCGAGCGATCTTTTGCTGCGAAGGCAGCGCGACGCGTGACGACGCCACGACGGGCAGTAAGTCAATGTGATGAAGGGATCGACGGCGAGCCTCCGGGCTGGATCCCCTGAGGGGCGGGAAGATCGATCACGACGACCAAGCCGGTTGGCTTCCTGTCCAACAACGTCAATTGTCCATTGTGCGCTTTGGTGACGATCCCTTTGGCGATCGGAAGGCCGAGCCCAAGCCCAGAACCGCCTTTGGCACTGATCTGGCGGGATTTATCCACTTTGAAGAACGGCTCCAGAACTTTCGCCTTGGCCTCATCGGTCAAACCAGGGCCGTTGTCGCCCACCGATATTTTGATCCCGCCATCGTCGATCTCTCGCAGATCGATTTCGACTTGCTTTGCATAACGAGACGCATTGTCGACCAGATTGGTAATTGCCCGAGTAAGGGCCTGAGGTTTGCAGATAAACGCCAGTCGCCGCGGACCGGTGAAGCTCACATCGATGCCCATGTCGGAGAAGTCTGTCGCAATCGTCTGCAGCAGGCTTGAGATATCGACCTTTCGATCAGCCTCCGCAGTGGATGCGTCTTTGAAATAGGCCAAGCACTCGTCGATCATGAAACTCAAGGTGGCGATATCGGTCAGCATCAGGCTGCGAAGCTCGGGCTCGCCGGAACGCTCGGCACGCATCCGCAATCTCGTCAGCGGTGTCCTGAGATCATGACCCACGCCACTCAGCATTCTTGTTCGATCCTCTGCCATGCTCTGGATTCGATCGCTCATAACGTTCAGCGATTCCGCCAGACTTCGAATCTCGGATGCGCCGTCCGGCTCGAAAGGCTTTTCCCAGCTGCCCTCCATGCTCGCTCGTTTTGCAGCGGCGGCAAAGTGCCTCAGAGGTTCGGTGATGAGCCGGCTGCTGAAATATGCGAGCAGCACCAATGGGATGACGATTTTTAAAAATCCGCTCGCCGCGGCTGGAACAAACCACACATAGCTGGGAAAAACTGGCAGTTGAAAGACAAGGGCGCGCTTATCATCAATTCCGACAGTCAGGACATCAGGGTGTGATTGACCGATGACGAAGCGATGAAATGCCGCGAAAATATTGTCGGCGAGCATTGTGTTGATACGCGCCACCAGCTCGCCTGGAGATACCATCTGCTGTTTGCCGGCGAGCGGCCGGTCTAGCGACAATTTTTCGACCCCAACGCCTAGCGCTGCTGCTCTCGTGAGAACGGCGCCTTCATCTTGCGCTGAATTTGCCTGGGCAAATTGCTCCGCGACCATCGCCGCTCTGGCAGCAAACAGGCCGTTTTGAAAGCCGCGATCATGACGGCCGTAGATATAGGGCTCCATGGCGGTCGCCACCACGGAAACGAGCACGACAAGGAAGGTCGCCAATATGAGGATCTGGCTTTGGATCGAAGCCCGCCGGAAATTTCTCAAGAGAGACGCTCTACCTTGGATGCGAAAAGATAACCGCCCAGCCGCACCGTCTTTATGAACGACGGATCTTTCAGATTTGGCTCTATCTTTTGCCTGACCCGGCTGATGTGGGCGTCGATGCTGCGCTCGACCGGCCCCGCTGATCCGGCATGTGTCATCGACAAGAGCTGTTCGCGAGTCAAAACCTTGTTGGGATTGCAGCAGAAGGCCAGGAGGATATCGAACTCCGCGGTTGTCATGGAAACCTGCGCTCCATCGGCGTCGTGGAGTTGACGGCTTTTTGGATCGATGCGCCATCCCGAGAACATCATCGGTCCAAGTGCTTCCTCCTGATGATGAGCATAGGACGCTCTGCGGAGAATACTCTTGATCCGGGCCAGCAGCTCGCGGGAGTTGAATGGTTTCGTGACATAGTCATCGGCTCCGAGCTCCAGGCCGAGAATGCGGTCGATATCCTCCTGGAGTGCCGTCAGCATCAGGATTGGCACCGAGCACGACGCACGAAGCCGCCTGCAGATGCTGAAGCCGTCCTCGCCCGGCAACATCGCATCGAGGACGATGAGATCGAATTGCTGTCGCGCCATCATTCGATCCATAGCCGCGCCGCTCTCCACCGACGAGGCCTCGAAGCCGCTGGTTCGAACTAGGTCCACCAGCATATCTGCGATTGCGGGATCGTCTTCGACGATGAGGATATGAGCCTGATTGGGAACTGCCATTTCATATGCCATCGTCATTCGTTCTCTTGCCGGGAGATGTCTCTCGGCGCGAAATTACCACGTTTCACCGTGTCTACATCAGGCGGCCTCGGCCACTGTCAACCGCAGTGGTTAATCTCCCGGACATCAGACACCACACGATCTGTCGCCGCGCCGACACCGCTCCGCCTTTAGGATATCGAGTATCGTGCAATGCTATATTCGATAATGTTGAGATATGTTGCGGGATTTCAGACACGGAGTCCGCCGTCAAAACTGCCTTTCGGGGTCGCCACTGACTTCCACATGGTCACCTCGGATTGCGCTATCGATGATGACGGTGGCGATGAAACACATCCGAACGACCAGCAGGCAAAAGAACACCAGAGAGACGATCGCCGTCGTGTAATGCTTCAACGCTGAGCGCTTCGGAAGCCGTGCGGTGAGCTTATGGAGAACGTTTCTGGCGAGACGACCGATCGCCACGAGCACGAACAGTGCCGTGATGATATATCCGCTCGCTGACGCTGCCCCGAGCAACTGAAACATGAGAAGACACCCGCACCAAGTCAGAAGTTCTGGTTTCGGAATGACGCTTTCAAGCCGACGAAACCCGGTAGAAAGATGCGCATAGGATCCGTCGGCAACGTGGCCCAGCGTGGCCGGCCAGAGCGCGCGCGCCGGGTCATCGGGATCTGAATCGAGCGAAGACCGGTCTGTCGGCGATGAGAATGCGCCCACGTCTAATCGGCTC
Source organism: Rhizobium leguminosarum bv. viciae USDA 2370 (assembly GCF_002008365.1). Classification (GTDB taxonomy): domain Bacteria; phylum Pseudomonadota; class Alphaproteobacteria; order Rhizobiales; family Rhizobiaceae; genus Rhizobium; species Rhizobium leguminosarum. Next base: position 57,256 of record NZ_MRDL01000025.1, on the reverse strand, counting down.
GTTCTGCGCTGGGCGCGGCGCGGCGACTCAACAGAAGAGATGTGGCGGCCCGCCACCGGGATGCCTTCGCCGTGCTTGCAATCACTGTCTCGTTTGCGGCCGGATCTCTTCGGACTGCACTAACCCTGCCTGTCCTTGACTCCGTGAGGGCCGCGATCCTTCTTAGAAATGCATCGCTGTCGAACTCCTTCGAGGAGCGGACGGACTTTGTGGCCGACTGGACAGTGTGGAAGAACACCTCCAGATTGATGACCGGTATCGGCTTGATGTTTCGGACCATGTCGATATCCGATCGCATCGTTACGACCAGAAAATATCGGTCCGAACGCAAGGCGTCGAACAGTTCCGGCACCGCGGACACGGCCGCCGCGACATATCCGTTCTCATTCAATTTCGAGACGATGTCGCAGGCAGCGTCTTTTGCGAGAAAGACGAGAATTGGCTTTTGCTGATTGTTTTGCGCGGAAGACATCACTGGCACACTCCTGACCTATCGCCCAAAGTGTAGCCCGCATCGACGCTTCTGTTTGTTCGGTTTTATTCGGTTTTATTGCGCCACTGAGTACTCGCGAAATTCATTACGCCTTCGGATTTCGGTGCGCATTCACGACAACACCGCCCTGAGCCAAGGAGGCATTTTGTTTGTCTGCGTTCTCAGCAGCTTGTCGATCGATATCGATCCCGCACCCGAAACTACCAGGACGAACATACCGCCGGCAATCGCCAGGTCCTTCTCGAAATGCAGCAGCTCGTTCTGGCTCTCAAAATTCGTGTGAAAGAGCAAGGCGGTCGCCAGGCAGAAGAGCGCCAGCGCCAGTGCGCCAAGCCGGCTGAGGAGCCCTGTCGCAACGGAAAGGCCGGCGCCGATCTGAAGGGCAATGGTGGCAAGCGCGACCGGTGCCGACAGCCCCAGTTTCGCGAAAGTGTCGATGGTCGCGGTGATATCTGCCGCGAGTGACCAACCTTCGTGCAGGAAGATCAGTGACAGCAGAAGCCTGCCCAGGAGAAGAATAAGATCAGCCAGTCGGGGCCGGCTTGACGCGTTTTCCATCATACCCTCCAGTTAGAAGAGCAGGCGGCTCTCCCGCCTGTTCTTGCGTTCATATGCGGGTCAATTGCCGCCCTTGGCCGCGATGACCTCTTGCAGGTCTTCGAGTTCCTCGCAGCCGCTCGGACAAAGTTGCTTCAGCGATGACACCTGCTCCTCCGCCTTCGCCATCTCGCCCGTCTCGACATAGAGTTCGCCGAGATATTCACGCGCTGCCCTGTGATCTGGCTGCAGCTCTAGCGCCTTGGTGTAGTAGGTCAGCGACGTTCTGTAGTCGCCCGTCTTGCGCAGCGTATATCCCATCAGATTATAGACATCCGCCTGCTGGTTGTCTTCGGCAAGGCCGCGAAGCTCTGCCAACGCACCAGCATAGTCCTTGGCATCGATCTTGGCCCGCACCGAGGTCAGGTCGGGAGCATCTGTCGATTGCATGTTGTCGACGGCAAAGGCGGGAAGCGCCGTCACCGCGGAGAAGCCTGCGGATATAGCGCAAAGCCAGATGTATCCGAGAATTGCATATTTCGTCATGGTGATCTCCTTTCGGCCTTTCAGGCCTGGATTGTCGGCGTGAAACCATAGGCGCTTCCGTCCTTGACAAAGGTGCCGGAGCCAGGGAATGGGAAATGTGAGCCGCAAATCGCGATATTGTCGGCAATGATGCGGTCGATAAGACGGCGGCGCGTGTCGATGGCCGTCGGCCCATCCTGGTCGTAGCTGCCCTGCCATTCAGGATGGGGTGCGAGCAGCGCCGGCACATACATGATATCGGCCGAGACGAGCAGTTGCCTGCTGCCGGAGGCGACAAGATAGGTCGAATGGCCGGGCGTGTGACCGGGCGCGGCGACAAGCTGCACGCCGGGTGCGACTTCGGCGCCATCGGCGACGAGCTTCCAGTTCTTCCATTTCGGAAAGACCTCGGCGATGCGCTTGCCTGCCGGCTTGCGGCCTTCGGCGAGCTTTTCGACGCGGCCGGGCGCGGTCCACCAATTGTATTCGTCGGCATTGACGATGAGTTCGGCATTCGGGAAGACGGGATTGTTGGTGCCCTTTTCCATCAGTCCCCAGACATGGTCGGGATGGAAATGCGAGATCATGATCGTATCGATCTTCTTGTAGTCAATCCCCGCCGCGGCCGTGTTCGCCGGCAGATGGGTGGCATTTTCCTGCCACTGGCCGACGCCCGAGCCGGCATCCATCATGATCAGGCGGTTGCCGAGCTTCAGGACCACGACAGTCAGCGGGATCGGCATGAACTCGGTGGTAAGCCCGGCTTTCGATAGCGCCTCCTTGGTATCCTCGATCGAGGCATTCTTGATGAAGGCCGGGTCATGCGGCTTTCTCCAGATGCCGTCGTAGATTGCCGTGATCTCGATATCGCCGACCTTGTATTTATAGAAGCCGACCGTCGGCTCCAGCGGTGTTGCAGCAAATGCCGGCATGACGAATTCAAGCTTCGACGACAGCCCGAATGCAGCAGCCGCAGCAGCCGACCCCAGGACGGCGCGACGTGACATGGTAAACATGAATATGCCTCCTCTTGTTGATGGCATTTCTGGTGGCGAAGACGGCTATTGCTCATATGTCCTCGCTGACGAACTAGATCGCCGGCAAGGAACGCTTATTCCCGATCTCCAGCGCTATTTCTTCAAGTGATTGAAAAACAAACGTAATTTCTATCGCGCGCGACCGGTATCCCGCTGCGTGCAGAAAAATCGGCGCCGGCGTGGAATAAAACCGCGTGCCGATCGGTCTAGACGGCAAGGGACCGCATTGCATGCCTGCCGGTCTCACGCCTAAATTCGGCTGCTGTTGAGGCAGGGAGGATGATGACAAACGCTCAGATCACCTATCCCGTCGGATCGACCGATTGGACGCTGCTGTTGGCCCGGCACGCGTCAAGAACCCGCATTCGGCCATCAACGCTAGCGGAGTTTCTCGGCGGCGTGGGCCGCCTATTGCACCTCATGGTCTCGGAAAAATCGAGCAGCGATCCGATCGCTTCGACGGCGGATGCGACCATGCAGCACGAGTTCATGCAGCGCTTTCAGGACATGATCGTTCCGCATCTTGACGCGGCCTATAATTTTGCCCGCTTCCTCAGCCGCGACGCAGATGCCGCACAGGATATTGTGCAGGAAGCGTTCTTGCGCGCCTACCGCAATTTCGAAACCTATCGTGGCGGCGATCCGCGCGCGTGGCTCTTTGCCATCGTGAGGAACTGCTGCCATGTCTGGCGCCAGCAGGATCGCCGCAAGGCGCGGTTCGAGCAGCCTATGGGCAATGATGGCTACGCTGACCCTGATGAGGGTGGTGAGTACCAGATCGCCTCGGAGGAGGATTCGCCGGAGACAGAAACGATCCGGCGAAGCGAGCAGCAGCGCGTGCGCGCTGTTATCAGCCGGCTGCCGGAGGCGATGCGGGAAATTCTTGTCTTGCGCGAGCTTGAGGATCTCTCCTACCGGCAGATCGCCGAGATCATCGATGCGCCGATTGGCACTGTCATGTCGCGACTTGCCAGGGCGCGGCGTGACTTTGGCGAAGCCTGGGATGCATGCAACAAGAGCGAGACCGCAGGATGAGTGAAGCCCAACGGAAAAGCTGCCCGGAATGGCGCGTCATGCTGCACGGCTTTGTCGATGGCGAGCTGGATTCCGCCCATGCAGCGCAATTCGAGGATCATCTTGCCACCTGCGCGCATTGCAGCGCGGAGATGGAAAGCGTCCGTGCCGTGAGAGAGATCATCGATCATGATGGTGTCAAGTGGCGACCGCCGGAGGCACTGCGTTCGCAGGTCCTGTCGATGTTGTCGTTCGAACAGGCAGCGGCGGCGTCCAGCCTGTCCCCGCCGCGCCAGGCGCCTGTCTGGCGCCGTGCCTTGGATTTCATTCGGCAATGGAGCTTCGTGCCTTCGCTCGCCGTCCTGGCGGCAGGCGCCATCCTATTTGTCAACGCGCCGTCGCAGACCGTGCTTTTGCAGGACCAGATCATGGCAAGCCATGTCAGGTCGATGATGGCCGATCATCTGACCGACGTGCTAACCTCGGATCAGCATACAGTAAAACCTTGGTTCAACGGCAAGATCGATTTTTCGCCGCCGGTCAGCGATCTCGCCAAGGATGGCTTTCCGCTGGTCGGCGGACGTGTCGACTATATCGGCGATCGCGCCGTTGCGGCCCTCGTCTACCGGCGCCATGGCCATGTCATCAACCTGTTCATCTGGCCGGCGGCATCGGCCGTGCAGACGACGACGGTGCATGACGGCTACAACATGACGCAATGGTCGGATGGCGGGCTCGTGTTCTGGGCGATTTCGGATGTCGCCGCCGGCGACCTGGCCGAGTTCGAGTCCTTCTTCAGGGCGGCGGCGAGAGCATGATGCCTAAAAGTGTGAGCGGTTTTCGCATTGCATCGTGTTCTGCTTTTTTGATGTCTAAAGCAGGCTCGCCCCGACATTGATCGCCAGCGCCAGGATCGTCGTATTGAACAGAAACGATAGCACGGCATGCAACAGCGTCAGCTTGCGCATGCTGGTCGAACTGACCGCGACATCCGCCGTTTGTGCGGCAACGCCGATGGTGAAGGAGAAATAGAGGAAATCCCAGTAACCGGGCTCTTCAATCCCGTCGGGAAACTTGAGCCCGCCCTCCTCGTCCGCCCCGCCATAGAAATAATGGGCATAGTGGATGGTGAAGAGCGTATGCAGGAAGATCCAGGAGATCAGGATCGTCAGAACCGCGGCACCTGCCCGCGCCAGCGCGACGTCAGGTGCCGCCTCCTTGATCGAGTGGAGCTCCAAGCCGATGCCGGCGATGCTGGCAAGTGCCGCACCGATCGAAAGAGCCAAGAGGACGGTGTCGGAGAAGTCGAGATCCGCGGAGCGTTTCCGGATGCTTTCGACCGTCGCCCGCAGCATCTTGCGCCAGCTGAGAGCCACAAAAACGCCAGCGCTGACATTCCAGCCGAACAGGATGTTGCCGGCGCTGACGTCGCGCGACGTCAGAAGCAGGAAGACCACCAGTCCGGCAAGGGCGGCGATGATGAAGCTCGCATGCTTGTAGGCAAATGCCGCCAGCGAATTTGCTCGTTCCTCATCCGCCATATCGGTCTCCGACAGCATATGCGCTTGATAACACCACGAAAAAGGCGCGCCTGCCAGCCGGCAGCCGCGCCTCCGATTGCATGCCGTGCCTTATCAGGCGGCGGCGAGCTGCAGTTCCTTCTGCACCATGGTGCGCAACGTTCCCAGATCCTTGGCGAAGGCGCGGATGCCCTCGGCGAGTTTTTCCGTCGCCATCGCATCTTCGTTCATCATCCAGCGGAAGGTCTTCTCGTCGACCGAGACCTTCGGATCCGGCTTGCGGCTGTCCGGCAAGAGCTTGCGCTCCAGCTTGCCTTCATCCTTGGCCAGCTCGTCGAGCAGGTTCGGGCTGATGGTCAGGCGGTCGCAGCCGGCAAGGGCTTCGATTTCGCCGGCGCTGCGGAAGGAGGCGCCCATGACGATCGTCTTGATGTCGTTCGCCTTGTAGTAGTTGTAGATTTCACGGACGGAGATGACGCCCGGATCTTCCTCGGCAGTGTAGTCCTTGCCGGTCGACTTCTTGTACCAGTCGAGGATGCGGCCGACGAAGGGCGAGATCAGGAACACTTTGGCGTCGGCGCAAGCGATCGCCTGGGCCTTGCTGAAAAGAAGCGTCAGGTTGCAGTCAATGCCCTCCTTCTGCAGGACTTCCGCGGCGCGGATGCCTTCCCAGGTGGAAGCGAGCTTGATGAGGATGCGGTCCTGGCCGATGCCGCGATCCTTGTAGGCGGCGATGATTGCGCGCGCCTTGGCAAGCGAAGCCTCGGTATCGAAGGAAAGATCGGCGTCGACTTCGGTCGAGACGCGGCCTGGGACGAGCTTCACCAGGGCTGCGCCGACGGAGATGGCGAGACGATCGGCGACGGCTGATGAAACGGCTTCGGGATTGCCGCCCTGTTTCTTGCCCCAGGCGACGGCTTCCTTGATGGCGTCAGCAAACATCGGCGTGCCGAGAGCCTTGAGCACGATGCTCGGGTTCGTCGTGCAATCCACAGGCTTCAGGCGTGCGACGGCTTCGATGTCGCCGGTATCGGCGACCACGGTGGTAATCTCGCGGAGTTGGTCAAGCTTGGATGTCATGGTCAATAATCCTTGTTGAACTTGGGCTGCGACCGGCGCGAGTTCCGCCGGGCAAAGGTGATCTACCGACAGGTTGTTTGCATGCTGCAGGCGAAAATGCGCGCATCCGTCACGGATGATTCACAAACGTGAAGGACGGTAGCCGTGTTCCCGAACGCAAGCGATGCCGCTTGCGGCTGGAAGGCCGGTCGTGACTTTCGGCATGCCCGCACTATGTCCTCCTCGGACGGACAAGAACGACGTGTGTCACCCGGACTATCGCCGTTCGCCTAACGAAAAGTCAAGGACATTTGTGCATTTCAATTGACATAAGTGTCACGCCCGTCATTATCCCCGGCAACAAAAGCGTCGCTAAGGCCTTTCATCCCATGAGGGATCTAGGGCAGGAAATCGTGCGGAGGAGATGTGGTCAAGCTCAAACGCGGCACGCACACGGCCTATTCGGAGGCATCCTCGCTGCGGCTAAGGGCGGCATGGCTCTATTACAACGAGGGCCTGACCCAGAAGGATGTGGCCGAACAGCTCGGCATCAGCCGCACGACGGTGATCCGTCTGCTCGACGAGGCGATGAAGCGCAGCGAAGTCCAGATCTGGATCAACGATTCGATCGGCGACTGCGTTGAACTTTCGGTGAAGCTGGAGCGTGCCTATGGCCTCGATGAGGCGATCGTCGTCCCTGCGCCGGTCAATGGTGACGTCAATTCGCTGGCTAAAAATGTCGGCCTGGCGCTTGGCCAGTTCCTCTCCGAAGCCATCCCCGACGACTATACCATCGGCGTCGGCTGGGGCCGCACCATGACCGCCTCGCTGTCGAGCTTCCGGCCGCCGCGCCGCGCCAATTGCAAGGTCGTCTCGCTGCTCGGCGGCATCGTCGCCGTGCACCAGACGAACCCGATCGATTACACATGGCGGCTGGCAAACCAGCTCGGCGCCGAATGCTACATGTTCCTGGCGCCGCTTCTCGTCGATTCCATCGAGACCAAGCGCAATCTGATCGAGAAATGCGGGCTGGACACGATCTATCGCCTCGCCGAGAACCTCGATCTGGCGATCGTCAGCTGCGGCGATATCGGCCCGCATTCGACCTCGCTGTCGGAGGGCTGGATATCAAAGGCCGAGTTGCAGCAATTGATCGATGCCGGCTGCGTCTGCGACACGATGTTCAACTTCCTCGACAGGGACGGCAATTCGGTCGATCATTCGATCAATCGGCGCGTCATGTCCGTCGATCTCGACACGCTGAAGGAGGCCAAGCACATCGTGCTCTCCTCCGGCGGCGCCCATCGGGCCGTGGCAATCCGTGCGACGATCAAGCGCATCGGCTGCAACACGCTGATCACCGACGAAAGTGCTGCCCGGGCATTGCTGGAACTGGCCGAGACATCACCGTCTGCCACTTCTCCCCAGCAGGGAGAACTGCCGGAGCGATAAGCGGCGAATGACCGGCCTCCGCCCAGGAAACCCGCTCAGGCGTGCGCCGATTCCCAGCCGAGCATCGCCCGTTTGCGGGTGAGGCCCCAATGGTAGCCCGTCAGCGCGCCATTCTTGCCGAGCGCCCGATGGCAGGGCACCACGAAGGAGATCGGGTTTGCCCCGACCGCCGCACCAACGGCGCGTTGCGCCGTCGGCCGGCCGATATCGTTGGCGATATCGGAATAGGTGACCGCCTTGCCGAACGGGATTTTCAACAGGCTCTGCCAGACGCGCACCTGGAAGTCCGTGCCGATCAACACGACACGCAGCGGCTGGTCCGAGGACCATTTGCCGGGCTCGAAGATGCGGGCGGCATAGGGAACCGTCGCCTGCAGGTCTTCGACATAACAGGCATTCGGCCAGCGGCAAGTCATATCCTCGAGGCAGGCCCGCTCGTCGCCGGAATCGCTGAAGGCAAGGCCGGCAAGGCCGCGGTCGGTCACCATGATCAACGCCACGCCGAAGGGGCAGATGTGGAAGCCGTAGCGGATGGTGAGACCACCGCCCTTCGCCTTCCATTCTCCGGGCGACATCGCCTCATGCGTGACGAAGAGGTCGTGCAGGCGGCTCGGCCCGGAGAGACCGACCTCAATCGAGGTCTCGAGCAACGGCATGTCTTCCCCACGCAGCAATCGCTTGGCGTGGTCGAGCGTCACCGCCTGCAGGAAGCCCTTGGGCGACAGGCCGGCCCACCGGGTGAAGGTCTTCTGCAGCTGGGTCGGCGACTGGTTGAGCCGTGCCGCGATCGCCTCCAGCGAAGGCTGGTCGCGGTAATCCTCGGTGATGAGTTCGATTACCCGACGGACAATGTCATAATCAGGGCCGTCAGGCGTGATGTCTGTCTGCAGGTTGGCAATCATATTCATCGTCTTTCTCCTTGTCACAAGGAGATAGTCAATAGGGGGTGAGCAAACCACCCGATTCTTGCGTAGCCGCTGGATAGAGCAATTCCAGGAAAAGTGCGAAGCGGTTTTCCGTCCGGAATTGCGTAAAAGCAAAAGCTAGAGCGGTTCTGCGCTTCCGTGAAAAGCTGAACCGCTCTAGCTCAGATCCGCTGCTTGACCGTCGCCAGTGCTCCCTTGAAGGCCTTGGCGAAGCTTTCGCGATCGTCGGGATTGAGGAAGGAGCCAATATCCGTGCGCCGACCCTCACCGAAGATATGCATGGAAAGAATGCCGATCTCCTGGTGCCGGCGAACGAGGAAGCGTGCCCAGAACGGATTGAAATGATGCTCTACCATCCGTCCCGATGGCGTAAACTTGCGCACCGACACGTCCATACGCGACACCGTCACCTGTTCGCGCGCTTTTCCGGAGCGGTAATTCAGCCAGAAGGCGCCGTAGAGAAGCACGAAATCCAGTCCGAAGAAGAAGCCTATCGGCCAGGCGCCTGTCGCGATGAAGAACATGCCGTAGAGGAAGCAGACCGCACCGGACAGGGCAAGCAGCACCTTGAAGCCCCGGCGGCCAAGTGACCGGTGGGGAAAGAGTTCGGCAGCGAAAACAGGCTGCTCGTTGGAGCTGTCGGCGTTGCTTTCCATCATGGCTGCTGAGTATAGAGTTTCCATGGCAAATCCGAAACTCAAATCCGTTACCAAGACGCCTCAGGATACGAAAGTGATCGTCAGCCGCAAATCGGCGGCAGCGGTGCGCACCGCCTATTCACTGGCCGAGCGAGAGGAAATCTTCCGTCGCTTCTCGGTGCAGCGGCCGGAACCGAGGGGCGAGCTCGAGCACACCAACCCCTTCACGCTCGTCGTCGCCGTCGCGCTTTCGGCGCAAGCGACCGATGTCGGCGTCAACAAGGCGACGCGCGCGCTCTTCAAGGTTGCCGATACGCCGGAAAAGATGCTCGATCTCGGCGAGGAGCGGCTGCGCGATTACATCAGGACGATCGGCCTCTACCGCAACAAGGCGAAAAACGTTATCGCGCTCTCACAGATGCTGGTCGACCAATTCGGCGGCAAGGTGCCGGAGACGCGCGACGAACTGGTGAGATTGCCGGGCGTCGGCCGCAAGACCGCCAATGTCGTGCTGTCCATGGCCTTCGGCCAGGCGACGATGGCCGTCGATACGCACATCTTCCGCATCGCCAATCGCATCAGGCTTGCCCCCGGTAAGACGCCAGACGAGGTCGAGGCGCGGCTGATGAAGGTGATCCCGAAGCATTACCTCTATCACGCCCATCACTGGCTGATCTTGCATGGTCGCTACACCTGCAAGGCGCGCCGGCCTGAATGCGAGCGTTGCGTCATTGCCGATCTCTGCAAATCGCCGGAGAAGAGTTGGGATGTGCCGGCGCCGCTCGTCGAGCTACCGCCACAGATGATCGGCGAGGCCGTCGAGTAGAACAGCGATCGCCTGTTCGTAATGCCGCCTCTCAGCGCCCGCCTCGATCGCGATCGCCGCGCGATCGAAGGCCGCCGATAGCAGCGACGTCAGCGGTTCGAGCATAGCGCCGGCCTTCGGAAGCATGGCTGCAAGCCCTGCCCGCAGCGTCGCTTCCGCATTCTCTGCATCGATCGCCGCGGTCGCCGACAAGCCGAGAACGGCAGGTGCCTCGATCAGCAGCAGCCGCGTGCGCCCTTCCGCCCTCATCGCATCGAAATAGGCCGAGGCACCGGCGATCAGCGTGGCACGCGGCGCGTCGTAAGACGCCGAGCGCGCCTCGATGGCCTCGCCCACCGCTTTCGCCTCGCATTCGATAACCGCGCGAAAAAGCGCCTTCTTGTCTTCAAAATGATGATAGAGCGCGCCACGCGTCACTCCCGCCGCCGCCACGATCTCCGGCGTCGCGGTTTCGGCATAACCTTTCTCGACGAAGAGGCGCCGACCGGCGTCGATCAGCGCCTGTCTCGTCTGTTCCGTTCTCTCGCGATTGCTGCGGCTCATACGCTCTCTTTACATACAAACTGAATGTATGTTAATAGGCAAAAACATACAGTTTGTATGTAAATGCAAAGGAGGAAAAGAGATGAAATCGACGAGCTATTATCCTGTCATCATGACCGACGACGTTGCCGGCACCGCCAGCTTCTATTGTACGCATTTCGGCTTCAAAGCTCTGTTCGAGAGCGACTGGTACGTTCACCTGCAATCGGCAGAGAATGAGCACATCGCGCTTGCCATCCTTGACAACAGCCACGAGACCATCCCGACTATAGCCCGCGGCAAGGTGTCTGGCCTGCTCCTCAATTTCGAGGTCGCCAATGTCGATGCAATCTATGCAGCCTGCCGGAGCGCCGGCCTGCCAATTCTGAGAGAAATCCGCGACGAGGATTTCGGCCAGCGGCATTTCATCACTGCCGATCCGAACGGTGTGCTGATCGACATCATCAAGCCGATCCCGCCGAGCGCTGAATTTGCGGCGATGTACGACGTCTCCGCCCTGCCTGGTTGAGCCTTGGAGCCTTTCCGGGTTAGATTGAAGCATTCTGCCGGAGCAGGTTTTCGTCAGGGCAAAGGCGATTGGCGACGGGCATACCCCAAGGTACGTCCGAGCCGATCGCCTTTGCCCTGACGAAAAGATGCCCGGCCCTTCGGGTTGGCTGAAACGGGCCGGCTGATCGACCATCCGACTCCGTTTGAGCCAACAGAATGCTTCAATCTAACCCGAAAAGGCTCTAGGTCCGCAAACCGGTATCCCGTGCGGAAACCAGTTTGTGCAGATGCACCATCATGCCGGCGGCAAAAAGCGGTGTCAGCAGATTGACGATCGGGATCGCCAGAAAGAGGGCGATCACCAGCCCGCCGAGAAAGACGGTGGAGGCATGCTTGGCGCGGAAGAGCCGTGCCTCATCAGGCGAACGGGAGCGCATAGCGGCGAATTCGAAGAACTCCCGTCCGAGCAGATAGCCATTCACCAGAAAGAACGCGACCAGATTGACGCCGGGGATAAACAGCAACAACAATGCCACGATATTGCCGAGGATCACCACGCCGAGGAACTTGATCGAGCTTGCCATCGCCGGACCGAGCGGCATGGCGGTGCCCGGCGCGTCCTTGGGATAGTCGCGCTTTTCGATGACATCGGCGACATCGTCGAGAAACAGGCCGGCGATCAGCGCCGTCACCGGCGACAGCAGCAGCGCCAGCATCAGCGCAAGGCCGATACCGGCAAGGATCGCGAAGAGGAAAGCGAGCCACCCCGCCCAATCCGGCATATCGGGAAAGAAGCCCGTGAGCCAGGGAAAGAGGAAGGCCATGAAGGCCCCGCGCAAAGCGAACCAGAGGCCGACGAGCACGAGAATCGTCAGGCCGAGCACCTTCCAGAAGACAGAACGTGTTTCCGATGCGAACAAATTGGCGAGCGAAAGTCGAGCGGCGTCAAGAATCATGTCTCAGGCGTCTCCGGTTGCGCCGAAGATGTAGGAAAGGTGGAGGCCATCGACAAGAGAGAATAAAATTGCATTCTGTAATAGAAAACTTGTCGAAAACTGAATGCTAATATAATATTGTAAGGCATCTAAAATACGCATGGGCCTGAGAAGCAGCTTCCGAGAATAGTTGCAAAGACAAGGGCGCGCAACAGCGCACCCCCGGAACGCCTCTGAGGGAAGACGGGGGAGGCTGATGTGGAAGACTTTGTGCACAAACTCAGGCAATACGCAAAAACCGGCACGCCGGCCGAACGCCGTATCGCGAAATATTTCACCGAGCACCTGAACGATCTGCCGTTCGAGACGGCTGCGTCCGTCGCCGACAGGCTGGATCTTTCGCCGATGACCGTCGGGCGCTTCCTGCGCGCGCTCGGCTATCAGGGACTGGACAGCGTCAAGGTGGAGATTCGCGAGACCGTGACGACATCGCCGGCGCAATTGCAGAGCGCTATGAGCGAGCTGCATGCGGACGCCGCGGAGGGTAAACCGCTCGCCGTGCTGGTCGCCGAACAGATCCAGGCCCTCCATCATATCTATCATCTGACGGCGCAGGCGCACTGGTCGGAGGCCGTCGGCTTGATCAGCACTGCCCGCGAAGTGTCGATCGCCACGCATGCGCGGCTCTCAAGCCTGGCCAATCATTTCTGTCAGCGGCTGACGCAAGCCCGCGACGGCGTGCGCACCCTCGACGCCGCCGACAACCGTTTTGCGGAACTCTTCGCCCGGCTGGCGGTCGACGACGCGCTGCTTGTCATCATCGATTGCCGCCGCTTCGCCAAGGCACGGCTGCTTGCCAGAACGGCGCGGCGCTACGGTTATAAGGTGGTGCTCATTTCGCCGCAGCAAGCGGACTGGATGGCGGACCAGTCGAACGTCATGCTGCCCTTGCCGCCCGCTCGCGCCCCCGATCTCGATAATCTTCCGCCGCTGATCGCGCTGCTCGATTGCCTGTCGGAATCCGTCATCCTCCAAGTCGGAGAAGAGGCTGCGCTTCGCCGCCGCCGCATGATGGAATTCGCGACAGTCCTCGGCGAGACGGCAAACCACTAATTTAAAAGGCCAGCGCATAGGCGGCGTCTATTGCATCGTTTCCAGTTCGGCGCGGTGCCGGTGCATGGCGAGAAGACGGCGGTAGTCGCGGTCGTAAAGCGCCCGCTTGGCCTTGTCGGGAAGCCGTTCGTCGCCGCCCGGATACATCGCCTCGCCGGCCGCCGCCAGATCCTTGTACAAGCCGCAGGCGACGGATGCTGCGATCGCGGTGCCGAGCAGCACCGCCTCGTTCATCCTCGGCACCACGACCTTGCAGCCGGTCGCATCGCTATAAAGCTCCATCAGCACCGGGTTCTTCACATGCCCGCCGGCAATATGCAGCGTATCGGGCATGTAGCCGTATTCCTTCATCATTTCCAGGATATGGCGGATGCCGAGCGCAATCCCCACCGCAGACCGCCAATAGAGCGCGCAGAGCCCGTCGAAGGACGTATCAAGTGTCAGCCCGCTGACGACGCCGACGGCATGCGGATCGGCGAGCGGCGAACGGTTGCCATGGAAATCCGGCAGCACGAAGATCCGCGCACCGAAGTCATCGCCCTCCTCAGCCCGCAATTCGGCGATGCGCGCGACGATCTTCTGATGCAGCGCTGCCGTCGGCTCGCCACCGGCCGCATGCATGCGCACGATGTGGTCGAGCAACGCGCCGGTCGCCGATTGCCCGGCCTCCACCAGCCAGGACTGCGGGAAGACAGCCTCGTAATAGGGACCCCACATGCCATGGCTCGGTTTACGTTCCCGCGAGAAGGTAACGATGCAGCTCGACGTGCCGGCAATCAGCGCCAGCTGGTGCTCGCGTTTGACAGGATCGGCGGCGTAGCCGCCGAGCGCGCCGAGTGCGCCGGCATAGGCGTCGATCATCCCGGCAGCGACATGGCAGTCCGTCGTCAGCCCCAGCGCTTCCGCCGCTTCCTGCGTCAGCCGGCCGACGTTGTCTCCGACAGGCGTGGTCTCATCCGGCAGGTGGCCGCGCGCCTGAAGGTCCTCAAGGCCGATCCGTTCCAGGAAATCCTGCTGCCAGCCCTTTTCGAGATGGGCGAGATAGTTCCATTTCGCCGTCAGCGTGCAACGCGAGCGGGCGGGCGATCCGGTCGATTTCCATGTCATGAAATCGGCGAGATCGAAGAAGTAGCCGGCCTTTTCCCATGTGGCGGGCAGCTTCTTCTTCAGCCACATCAGCTTCGGCATCTCCATTTCCGGCGACATCACGTGGCCGGAATGTTCGAGCACTCTATGCTGCGTCGCCGTGCAGAAATCGGCTTCCTTCAGCGCCCGATGGTCGAGCCAGACGATCGTGTCGAAACGCCTCTCCCCGCCTGTGGAAACGCTGAGCTGCCGGCCCTCGACGTCACGGACGACGAGCGAACAGGTGGCGTCGAAGCCGATCGCTCCGACCGAGGCGGCGGCGATGCCGGATTGCTCCATCGCCCTGCGCACCGCCATGCAGGCGGCCGACCAGATATCTTCGGAATCGTGCTCGGCATGGTTTTCGCGCGGCCGGTTCATCACGATCGGATGCTCCGCCTTGGCGAGCAGTCGGCCACGTGCATCGAAGACGCCGGCGCGCGCACTGCCCGTGCCGATATCTACCGCAACCACATGATCACGCATCAAGTCTTGGTCCCGTCCAGCTTATGGTTGCGGACAAGGTGTATCAAATCCGGCATGGCGTCAAACACCACTTCCGGCGAAAGGCGGTCGAGTTCGGCACGGTATCCGGCGAAGTTGGCGTGTGATCCGCCGGTGAAGGCGAAGACCGTCATGCCTGCCGCCTTGGCGGCGGCAACGCCGGCCGGGCTGTCTTCAACGACAAGGCAATGAGCAGGCTCGACCTGCATTTCACGCGCCGCATGCAGGAAGAGATCAGGCGCCGGTTTGCCGCGCTTGACCATCGTCGCGCTGAAGATGTCGGGCAGTTTGTCGAGAAGTCCGGTCACCGACAGCGACAGCCGGATTCGCTCCATCTGGCTCGACGAGGCAACGCAACAGGGAAGGCCAAGCCCGTCGATCGTCGCGGCGATACCCTCGATCGGCTTCAGTTCCGTGCGAAAACGGGCGTAGAGATCGGTGCGGATACGCTCGAGGAATTCCTCGCCGGCATGAACGTTGAATTCGGTTTCCAGCGTATCGATGAGAGTAGACAGGCTGCGGCCGAGAAAACGCTCATAAGCCTGGTCCTCGGTGATCGAGACGCCGAGATCGTTCATCGCCCCGACGAGCACGCTGATCGAGATCGGCTCGCTGTCAACGAGTACGCCATCGCAATCGAAGATGACCAGCCGTGTTTCAGCATCAGCCATGGAAGACCCAACCTGAGTTCAATTCGGACGTGTTACCGTCCCGCGTCGCTCGCAAGGCCGGATGAATGGCGGCAGCAGATACCGCCATCCGGATTCCTTACACTGCGAGCTTGCCGTCGAGATAGAGCTGCAGCGTCTCCCGCGTGCCCTTTTCCCACAGGGTTTTGAGAGCATAAGCGAAACGCTTGCGGAAAAGTTCGGATTTCGCCACTTCGCCGAAAATATCGTCGAAGACGAGGAAGGCCGACGGGTCGTCCTTGGCTTTCAGCGCCGCCGCATGCAGGCGCTCTGCGCTCGCATCGTTGAAGACGATATCCTTGCCGCTGTCGGACTTGCCGGCGAAATAGCGGCACCAGAGAGCTGAAACCAGCGCCAGGCCGACGACGTCCCTGCCCTGACGCAAATTGTCGAGTGTCGACGGCAGGATGAATTTCGGCTGGCGGTTGGAGCCGTCCTGCGCCAGCCGCGGAATGGTATCCGCAATCTTCGGATTGAGCAGGCGATGTTCGATCAGGGCGAAATAATCCGTCAGCGACGTGTTCGGCACCGGCGGCACGATCGGGATGATCTCGTCTTTCTCGAGCTTGGCAAGGAAGGCGCGGATCAGCGGGTCTTCCATGGAATCATGAACGAAATGAATGTCCATCAACGCCGCCGGATAGGCGATCGCGGCATGCCCGCCGTTGAGGATGCGGATCTTCATGTGCTCGTAGGGCGTGACATCGGGGACGAAGGTGACGCCGACCTTTTCCAGCGCCGGCCGGCCAGCCGTGAACTTATCCTCGAGTACCCATTGCTTGAATTCCTCGCAATAGACCGGCCAACTGTCCTCGATCTGGAAATTGTCCCGGAGGAAATCGACCTCGCGCTGGCTGGTCGCCGGCGTGATGCGGTCGACCATGCCGTTCGGGAAGGCGACATTCGCCCGGATCCAGTCGGCAAAGGCAGGGTCCGAAAGTGCCGCCGTGCCGACGACGGCATTGGCGGTGACGACGCCATTATGGGGAATGTTGTCGCAGGACATGACGGTGAAGGGACCGATGCCCCTGTCCTTGCGCGCTTTCAGGCCGGCGACGATCAGGCCGAACACTGTCTTCGGCGCGTGGGGATTTTGTCCGTCGGCGGCGATCGCCGGATGGGTCGGATTGAATGTGCCTGATGCGTCGATGAAATAGCCGCCCTCGGTGATCGTCATCGAGACGATGCGGATCTCGGGATCGGCAAGCTTGGCGATGATCGCAGCGGCATCGCCGACCGGCAGAATGTCGATCATCGGTGCCGTGACGCGCGCCGCCGTCTTGTTGTTGTCTTGTTCGACCACTGTCGTCAGGAAATCCTGCGCCGCGAGCTTTTCGCGCATGGCGGCATCCGACGGCAGTACACCGGCGCCGACGATCGCCCAGTCGTGATCCGTGCCGGCGTTGAAGAGATCGTCGAGATAGATCGCCTGGTGGGCACGGTGGAAATTGCCGACGCCGAAGTGCACGATGCCGGCTTTCAGCGATGCCCTGTCATATCCAGGGATGGCGGCAGTGCGCGCCACATCCGAAAGCGTTGCCAGCGATAATTTGCACGTCATGTTTCAGTCCTCTTGAAGGTCTACCGGAAGCGGCCGGGCGCCATTGTCCGGCTCGCATGCCTGCCCCCAGCCCGGCCGCCTGCCTCAGATGGCAAGGCCGCCCTCGTTGAATTTGTGAATACGCGAACGGTCCGGCGTCAGGAAGACCGTGTCTCCCGCTTTGGCCGGGAAGTCGCCGCTACCGCGCGCCGTCACCATGCCGATGCCATCGGCATCGATATGCAGGAAGGTATCGGAGCCGAGATGTTCGGCGACCACGACCCTGCCCTTCCAATCGCCGCTCTCCATCGACAACAGCACATGTTCGGGCCGGACGCCGATGGTATGTGCATTCAGCGCGGCGGCGTGTTGGCCTGTGATGAAGTTCATCTTCGGCGATCCGATGAAGCCGGCGACGAACAGGTTGCGGGGGCGGCTATAGAGTTCGAGCGGCGAGCCAACCTGCTCGATATTGCCCCTGTTCAGGACGACGATCTTGTCGGCCATGGTCATCGCCTCGACCTGGTCGTGGGTGACGTAGACCATCGTCGTCTTCAGCTGCTGATGCAACTCGCTGATTTCGAGGCGCATGTTGACGCGTAGCGCCGCATCGAGGTTCGACAGCGGTTCGTCGAACAGGAAGGCCGAAGGCTGACGCACGATGGCGCGGCCGATCGCCACGCGCTGGCGCTGGCCGCCGGACAGCTGACGCGGCTTGCGTTCGAGATAATCGGTGAGGTTCAGCACCCGGGCGGCATCCGTCACCTTGCGGTCGATCTCCGCCTTGTCGACGCCGGCCATCTTCAGCGGGAAGGCGATGTTGTTGCGCACGCTCATATGCGGATAAAGCGCATAGGACTGGAACACCATGGCCAGGCCGCGCTCAGACGGCGCCTTTTCGGTGGCGTCCCTGCCGTCGATGACGATCTTGCCGCCGGAGACATCCTCGAGCCCGGCGATCAGCCGGAGCAGCGTGGACTTGCCGCAGCCCGACGGGCCGACGAAGACGACGAACTCGCCGTCCTTGATGTCGAGATCGATCGAAGGGATGACCTTGGCTTCGCCGAAGACCTTGGAAACCTTCTGAAGGGTAATGCTGCCCATGTTTCTCTCCCTTTTATGTTATTTCACAGCGCCGAAGGTCAGGCCGCGGACGAGTTGTTTCTGGCTGAACCAGCCAAGGATCAGGATCGGCGCGATCGCCATCGTCGATGCCGCCGACAGCTTGGCGTAAAACAGGCCCTCGGGGCTGGAATAGGAGGCGATGAAGGCCGTCAGCGGCGCCGCCTTCGAGGCGGTGAGGTTGAGCGTCCAGAACGCCTCGTTCCAGGCAAGGATGATGTTCAAAAGCAGCGTCGAGGCAATGCCGGGCACCGCCATCGGCGTCAGCACGTAGACGATCTCCTTCATCAGCGACGCCCCATCCATGCGCGCCGCCTCGAGGATCTCGCCGGGGATTTCCTTGAAGTAGGTATAGAGCATCCAGACGATGATCGGCAGGTTGATCAGCGTCAGCACGATGACGAGGCCGGTGCGCGTGTCGAGCAGACCCGAATTGCGAAACAGCAGGTAGATCGGGATCAGCGCGCCCACAGGCGGCATCATCTTGGTCGACAGCATCCACATCAGCACGTCCTTGGTCCGCTTGGTCGGCGAAAACGCCATCGCCCAGGCGGCGGGAATGGCGATGATCAGGCCGATCAGCGTCGAGCCGAAGGAGATGATCACCGAGTTCATGAAGTGGCTGAGATAGTTCGACCGGCTCTGAACCTCGGCGTAGTTTTCCGTCGTCCAGTGGAAGAACAGGAATTGCGGCGGCGAGGCGATGGCGTCGGCTTCCGACTTGAAGCTGGTCAGAAACGTCCAGAGGATCGGGAAGAAGATCAGGATGCCGAGCGTCCAGGCGATCGCGGTGACGATGAGCTTGCGCTGCGTTGTGACTTTTCTGGCCATCTCAAGCCTCCAGATTCTTGCCGACGAGGCGCACGAGGAAGATCGCGACGATATTGGCGAGGATAACAGCCACGATACCGCCGGCCGATGCCCCGCCGATATCGAACTGCAGCAGCGCCTGGGCATAGACGAGATAGGTGAGGTTGGTGCTGTCGGTGCCCGGCCCGCCATTGGTGGTGACGAGGATTTCGGCAAAGACCGAAAGCAGGAAGATCGTCTGGATCAGGATCACCACGGTGATGGCACGCGCCATATGCGGCAGGATGATGTAGATGAACTTCGAGATCGGCCCGGCGCCGTCCATTTCGGAGGCTTCCTTCTGCTCCTCGTCGAGCGACTGCAACGCGGTCAGCATGATGAGGGTAGCAAAGGGCAGCCACTGCCAGGCGACGATCAGAATGACGGAAAACAGCGGCGCATTCGCCAGCCAGTCGATCGGCTGCAGGCCGAGTGCCTTGGCAAGATGGGCAAAGAGGCCGTTGACCGGGTTCATGAACATGTTCTTCCAGACCAGTGCTGCCACCGTCGGCATGACGAAGAACGGCGCGATCACCAGAATGCGCACGATGCCCTGGCCATACATCGGCTGGTCGAGCAGCAGCGCAAAGGCGATGCCGCCGATGACGGTGATCAGCAACACGCCGGCGACGAGCAGCAGCGTATTGATCAGCGCCGCAAAAAAGGCAGGGTCGGACAAGAAGTATTCGTAGTTCAGAAAGCCGACGAAGCTCTCCATGCCGGGGCTGAGCAGATTGTAGTTCAGCAGCGAGAAATAGATCGTCATCACAAGCGGGACGATCATCCACGCAAACAGCAGCAGCACGGAGGGCGCAATCATCAGGCGCGCGGCGGAGCGGGTATGTAACGTTGCCATGGCAATCACCGATCTGGACGGAAGCGGGGAGCGGCCGCAAGGCAGCTTTGTTTGAAAAAAGAGGCCGCCGATGCAGTTCGGGCAATCGGCGACCCAGAGGGGCGGATTGTCAAGGATCCGCCCCTTGCTCAGGAGGTTTTATTTAATGTAGCCGGCTTTGGTCATTTCGCGGGTTGCCAGCTGCTGTGCGCTCTGCAGGGCCTGGTCGACCGAAAGCTGGCCGGCAAGAGCTGCCGAGAACTGCTGGCCCACTGCCGTGCCGATGCCCTGGAATTCCGGGATCGCCACGAACTGGACGCCGACATAGGGGACCGGCTTGACGGTCGGCTTGGTCGGATCGGCCGACTCGATCGAGTCGAGCGTCATCTTGGCGAACGAAGCCGCCTTCTGGTAGTCCGCATTCGCATAGAGCGATTTGCGGGTGCCCGGAGGTGCGTTCAGCCAACCTTCCTTCTCGGCGACGAGGTTGCTGTATTCCTTGCTGGTTGCCCAGGCGACGAACTTCTCAGCAGCTTCGGCCTTCTGGGTCCCTGCCGGGATGGCGAGGCTCCAGGCCCAGAGCCAGTTGCCGCGCTTGCCGAGGCCCTTGTCCGGGGCGAGCGCAAAGCCGACCTTGTCGGCGACCTGCGATTGCTTCGGATCGGCGACGAAGGAAGCGGCAACCGTTGCGTCGATCCACATGCCGCACTTGCCGGTCTGGAACAGCGCCAGGTTCTCGTTGAAGCCGTTGGAGGAGGCGCCCGGAGGGCCGGCATCCTTCATCAGCTTGACGTAGAAGTCGAGCGTGTCCTTCCATTCCGGCTGATCGAACTGCGGCTTCCACTTCTCGTCAAACCAGCGGGCGCCGAAGGAGTTGGACATGGCCGTCAGGAAGGCCATGTTCTCGCCCCAGCCGGCCTTGCCGCGCAGGCAGATGCCGTAGATTTCCTTGTCCTTGTTGGTAATCTTGCGGGCAGCGTCGGCGACGAAGTCCCAGGTCGGCGCGTCGGGCATCTTCAGGCCGGCAGCGTCGAACAGGTCCTTGCGGTACATGACCATCGAGCTTTCACCATAGAACGGCGCAGCATAGAGCTTGCCGTCTACAGTCAGGCCGCTGCGGATTGCCGGCAGCAGGTCGTCGACGTCGTAATTGGCGCCGAGATTGTCGAGCGGCAACAACCAGTCCTGTTTTGCCCAGATCGGAACTTCATAGGTGCCGATCGTCAGAACGTCGTACTGGCCGCCCTTGGTCGCGATGTCGGTCGTAACCTTCTGGCGCAGCACGTTTTCTTCGAGGGTTACCCATTCAAGGTCGATGCCGGGATTCTTCGCCTTGAAGTCATCCGTCAGCTTCTGCATCCGGATCATGTCGCCGTTGTTCACGGTCGCGATCGTCAGCGTTTCGGCCGAAGCCATGCCGGCAAACGCCAGTGCTGAGCAGGCGCCCAGCAGAAAAGTTCTCAATGTCATAATCTTCCTCCCAGAAGATGGGGTGTGAGCATTCGCTTCGCTCATGGGCAATTACTCAACAAACGACAAAGAATGTCAATCGGCAATCGTTGCTGCAGTGCCGAAGGCAATAGTCATCCCATTGATTTAAATATAATATTTTTTGCTCAGTTCTTGAGCAAAAACTCAGCAGTCTCTTCGTCGGTGATCAGAGCGTTGATTTGATGGCCGACAACGGCGGCCCTGATCGCCTTGAACTTGCGCTTGCCCTTGGCCAGCCCAATGACCATCGATGCATCGCGGGATGGGATCGGCGCGGACGCGACGCGCTCATTGATCGGGTTGTCGATCAACCTGCCATCGACATCGAAGATCCAACCGCAGATTTCGCCGACAGCGCCCCCCCGCATCAGCTCCATCATCTCGTCCTTCTCGAGAAAACCGTCGACGCAGAGCGGCCCATCGATGCCGAGCTCGCCGATGCCGACGAAGGTGACATCGGCTTGGGCGCTCATATTAAGCGTCGAGCGCACCAGCTGTTGGCCATGCAGCAACTCGCGCTCCTCCGCCGAGGTGACGAGCACCGGCAGCGGCATCGGATAGTGTCGTGCCTTCACCGCATCGGCCATGCTGAAGATGACGTTGTAATAGGCCGCCGATCCGTCCGGGGCGATATTGCCGGTCAGCGAAACGATGCGGTGATTGGGACATTCGATCGCCGGAAGCTGGTCGACCGCCGCCTTCAGGGTGCGGCCGGTACCGATGGCGAGTACGATGGGCTCCGGCCGTTTCAGCCACCGCTCGATCTCGGCCGCCGCTGCCTCGGCGATACCGACCGTCGTCGACGACGACGCGGGATCGCTTGGCACCACCTCCACATGTTTCAGCCCGAATTTACGGCGCAGCTGACTTCCGAGCTCCAGGCAGGCTGCGATCGGATGATCGAGCCGCACCTTGATCAGGCGCTCGGCGACCGCCAGCGACACCAGCCGCTGCGCCGATTGCCGTGAGATGCCCATCGCAGCGGCGATTTCGTCCTGCGTGCGCCCGGCGACGTAGTAGAGCCAGCCGGCACGCGCCGCATCGTCGAGCCGTGCAGGGGTCTCGGATCTTTTTACCATCTAATGCCTACCGCGCAAAGTGAGCCGGCGCGCCGTCGCCGAACATGATTTGAGTCTGTATCGCGCCAGATCAAAACAAAATTCCGGCAAATGTCGAGCCTGTTGCAGGGAGCCCAGCCAAATAACCGCCTTCACTCGGGCAAACCCCCGCTTAGGCAAGCCATCGCAGGACGAGATAGATCGCTGCCTTCACGAGACCGTAAATCACCCCGCCGGCAATAACGAGCGACACGGCCGTCATCACGAAGCCGATGAGCGCGAAAAGACCGTCACGGCCCAATATGCCGAAAGCGAAGGTCGAGATCGTGATCGCCGGCAGAATATTGCCGAGCGGGACCGGCAGCAACAGCACGATCGACAGCAGCAGGCATGCCGCCCCGGCCAGATATTCCGCCGGCGGTTCGGCGAAGATCGCCAGCCGCGGTTTCAGCATGCGTTCGGCCCAGGCGAGCCAGCGGTGGATGCGGCCGACAATGGTCTCGAAATCCTCCCGGCGCATCGAACGGTTGGCAATCACCTTCGGTAGCCAGGGTTTCAACCCGAAGGTCAGTTGCGCTGCCAGGAAGATCAATGGCGCCCCGAGCACGGCCGAGGTGCCCGGCGGAGTAGGAAAGGCGTTCGGAAGCGCGAAGATCAGCATCAACGCGCTGATCGCCCTGTCACCCATCGTGTCGAATAGATCGCCGATCGAGATCCGTTCGCGGCTGTGGTCGGCGGCCATCTGCCGCAAAATGGATGAGAGGCGGCGGCCTTTGGGACGTGGTCTTCGGATGGTACTGTTTTCTCTCGTATCGATTGTCGTGGGTCCGACAGTTTATGAAAGTGTAGGGCCGGATTCTGGCGATGCAATATGCCAATTGAATGACTTGCGGGGTTAGAAATTACCGTTGCGATCGGAGCCGATGGGCTGGGGATCACCAGATTTCTCCAACGTCTTGCCATGACGGAATGGAAGACGGAGAACCGTCCGCCTATTCGACCTGCGGGAGAGATGTCCTGCAGAACAGCGGGGATGGCACACGGCACGCCCTAAAGCCGGCGACACCCCGCCGAATGAGCGCTTGAAATTCCCCGCCAACAATGCAAGCAGACGCTGGGAGACCAGAGAAACGGCAGAGTGGCAATGATCATTTCATTCGACATCGGTGGCACCGCCATCAAGGGTGGCATCGCTCGTTCCGAGACAGACATCGTGCCCCTCGGCCGCCGCCCGACACCCAGGGATGATTTTGCCGCTTTCGTCGAGACCCTGCGCGACATCATCGCCGAAACCGGCGAACAGCCGAACGGCATCGCCCTCTCCATCGCCGGCGTCGTCGATCCCGATACGCAGCGCCTGATCTGCGCCAACATTCCCTGTATCCACGACCGCACGCTCGCGGCCGATCTCGAAGCCGAACTCGGCCTGCCTGTGCTGATTGCCAACGATGCCGACTGTTTCGCTATTGCCGAAGCCGGTCTCGGCGCCGGCCGCGGCCACCGCATCGTCTTCGGCGCCATCCTCGGCACCGGCGTCGGTGGCGGCCTGGTTGCCGACGGGCGCCTCGTCAACGAGGCCGGCGGCTTTGCCGGCGAATGGGGCCATGGGCCGATCATCGCATCCGCGGCCGGCAATCCGCCTGCGGCCATTCCCGCCTATGCCTGCGGCTGCGGCCAGAAGGGCTGCGTCGACACTGTCGGCGGCGCCCGCGGCCTGGAGCGACTGCACAAGACGCTGCACGATCTCGACCTTGCCAGCGAAGAGATCATCGCTCAGTGGCGCCGTGGAGAGGAGAGGGCGACACGGACGATCGACGTCTATGTCGATCTCGTCGCCTCGCCCTTGGCGCTGACGATCAACATCACCGGCGCGACCATCGTACCGGTCGGCGGCGGGCTTTCCAATGTCGAGCCGCTGCTTGCCGAACTCGACCACGCCGTGCGCGCCCGCATCCTGCGCAAGTTCGATCGCCCACTGGTGGTGCGCAGCGAATGCCGCATCGAACCCGGCCTGATCGGCGCAGCGCTTTTGGGGCTGAAGGCCGAGACGGCCTGAAGCAATTCCACGAAAAGTGCGAAGCGATTTTCCATCCGGAATTGCGATTCCTTAAAGCACCGGCCACATCCGCACGATCGCGGCGAAGCGATCCCAGTCCTTACGCACAGAAGGCGTCCAGGCAGCCTCGGCGACCGCCGGGAGACGCGGAAAAACCAGCCGGTTGAAATAGGCGCGCGAGATGAAGTTCTCGGTCCAGATGCAGGCCTGGATGCCGCGCATCTTATCCTGCAGCGCCTCCGGCAACTCGCCCTCGGCCTCGTAAGCATAGGTGTGTTCCGGCGGCGCGTAGCCCGCCCAGGCGGCGCCGGGCTCGGCCCAGGCCTCAGCCTGCGCCATGTCGAGATAATAGGCCTGCCCTGGCGTCATCACCACGTCGTAGCCTTCCTGTGCCAGCTCGATGCCGACGGCGGGCTTTTCCCAGGCCATCAGCAGCGTGCCGTCGCGGTCGACGCCGCCGCCATGCGAGACCTCGTTCCAGCCGGCAAGTTTCCTGCCGCGTTCCGACAGCATGGCTTTGATACGTTTCAGGAAATAGGATTGCAGCTCGGCGGTGCCGGCAAGTTTCTCCCGCTCCATCAGTGCCTTGCAGAGCGGCGAGGACAGCCAGGAGCCATGCGCGACCTCGTCGCCGCCGATATGAAGATATTCGCCGGGAAACAGCGCCACCATTTCGTCGAACACCTTGCCGAGAAATTCATAGGTGAATTCCACCGCCGGATTGAGAGCGTTGTTCGGATAACCCTGCACCGAGCGGTAACTGTCCGGCGCCTCCTGCCCGTCGACGAGCTCGGGCAGTGAGAACAGCGTCGCCATGCTGTGGCCCGGAATATCGATTTCCGGCACCACCTCGATATACAGCGAGGCTGCATGCGCAACGATCCGCCTGGCGTCCTCCTGGGTATAATGGCCGGAGCGCGTTTGCGCCCCGTCGCCGAGCTGCGGCACGAGCACCTCATCCGGCCCGCGCCGGGCGCCGATCTCCGTCAGCGCGGGATAGGCCTTGATCTCCAGCCGCCACGCTTCGTCATCCGTCAGATGCCAATGGAAGATGTTGAGCTTGTTCCAGGCGAGAATATCAATCAGCCGCACGACGTCCGCCACCGGATAGAACTGCCTGGACACATCGAGATGGCAGCCTCGCCAGTCATAACGCGGCTGGTCGGCGATCGTGCCGAAATTGGGGAATTTGAAGCGCTCGCGATCGGCGCGGGCGCCGTGCAGCAGTTGCGCCAGGCTGATCAGCCCGTATTGCCGCCCGGCGACATCCGCGCTCGAAAGCACGATCTCATGCGCCGTAAAACGCAATTCGTAGGCAAAGGCGGCGATCGACGATTCGGTGACGAAACGAATGGCCCGCCCGCCTTCGACGGCACTGAGGGAAAACGGCACGTTGTCGGCCGGATAGAGCCGCTGGTAGAGCGCGAGAACCAGCGAGAGCGCCTTGACCGCATCGGGCCGCATCCGCTCGGCCGGATAAAGGATAACCGGCAGCTCTCCCGCCTTCAGCCCGAGCGCCAGCGGCCAGGGCAGCAGCGAGTAAGGTTCCTCGGCCCGGCCCGGCGGCAGAAGCGGCGGCGCCACGCCGCCATTCCGGCCTTCGAGCATGAGATCGCCAAAACCGACAGGAACGTGGCGCCCGTCACCGAGTGTCAGATAGGCCGATTTGACACCTGATGTCGCATGTTTCGGCTCCTTGGTCAGCCCCTCGACGGTGAACCGCCAGCGCCCGCCGGGCGGCACGCTCAGGTCTTCGGGCGGCAGGAATTCATGGAAATGCGCGACCCGCCGCTTGAGGCTGCCGCCATCGCAGACATGTTTGTCGGCAACCCGCGTCTCTGATGTATAGGCGAGCAAGAATGTCGACAGTGGCTCGGCCGAAAGATTGAACAGCGTGAAGGTCAGGCGCCCAAAGCTGCCTTCGATCGGGCTCCAGCTTGCTTCCAGATGGTAATCGGCCATGATCGTGCCTTGCCCCGTCAGTTGGTGGTCGGGATCGTGGTTGGTCTCCCGGCATGCTTTCGCAGCTTAGCTTTTTCGAGGCGGCAATGGAATCGGCGCGCAGCTCCAAGACGAAGCAGGCAGTAAAGACTGCGCGGCGCTATAGGCAGCGACGCTGCTTGATGAGTAAGCTGTGATCTGCAAGGAAAACGGCGCGGCTTTCGCCGCGCCGTCCTCACTCAGCTGCCAACGCCGGCGGATGTCTGTCATCCGCCTCTTCCTGGATGGCGTCGGCATGCCGGCCTGGCTCGTCCTTTGCCTTCGGCTCTCGGCCGAAGAAAAGGGCGTAACCGGCGGGCAGAACCAGAATGGTAAGCACGGTCGCAACCAGGATGCCGCCCATCATCGCGTAGGCGAGCGGACCCCAGAAGACACCGCGCGAGATCGGGATCAGCGCCAGCACGGCGGTCAGCGCCGTCAGCATGATCGGCCGGAAACGGCGCACGGCCGCGCCGACGATCGCCTCCTGCCGGTGCATGCCGGCCTTGATATCCTGGTCGATCTGGTCGACCAGGATGATCGAATTGCGCATGATGATACCGAGCAGCGCGATGACGCCGAGGATCGCCACGAAGCCGAAGGGCGCGCCGCTGATCAGCAATGCGGCCGCCGCACCGATGATACCAAGCGGTCCGGTGGCGAGCACCAGCATCGCCTTGCCGAAATGCTGCAGCTGCACCATCAGCAGCACGATGATGACGGCGAGCATGATCGGCGCCTTGGCGGCGATCGACATCTGGCTTTCCGCTGCATCCTCGGCGCCGCCCTGGATCTCGACCTTGTAGCCGGCTGGCAGCCTGTCGCGCAGGTCCTTCATGTCGGCATACATCTTCATCACCACGTCGTTCGGCTGCACATCGTCAGGCAACGTGGCGCGCACGGTGATCGTCGGCAGCCTGTCGCGCCGCCATTCGATGCCCTGCTCCATGACGGGCACGACCTTGGCGACCTGCGAGACCGGCACGAAGCCGCCGAAATCCGTCGGGACATAGACCGAGTTGACCGCCGACAGCAGCGAACGGCTGGCATCCGGCTCGCGGGCGACGATCGAAACCGTCTCCTCGCCGTCGCGGAAATCGTCGAGCGCAGCCCCTGACATGGCGGTCTGCAGCATCTGACGGACTCGCTGCGAGGAGACGCCAAGTGCCCGGGCGCGATCCTGGTCGATCACCAGCTTCATCGCCGGCACCTCTTCCAGCCAGTCGTCATGGATGGCGCCGAGCATTGGATTGGCCTGGAAGCGCGCCTTTACCTGGTTGGCGATCTCCCTGACTTCCTGGCGGTCGGGCCCCATGACGCGCATCTGCACCGGCCAGCCAGTCGGCGGACCGAGGAAGAGGCGGTCGACCTTGCCGCGAATATCGGGGAAGTCTTCCGCAAGGATCGTCCGCAGCTTGACGATCAGCCGCTCGCGCGCCGGTTCGTCGTTGGCCATGACGAGCAGCTGGGCGAAGTTCGGATTGCGCAGCTGCTGGTCGAGCGGCAGGAAGAAGCGCGGCGCGCCTTCGCCGATATAGGTGGCAATGAACCGCTTGTCGGGATCATCCATCATCTTGGCTTCAAGCGCCTTTGCCTGCACCTCGACTTCCTTGATGCTGGTGCCCTCGGGCAGCCAGAGATCGACGAGGATTTCCGGCCGCGAGGATTGCGGGAAGAAATTCTGCGGAATGAACTGGAAGGCCCAGAGGCTGGTGACAAAGGTGCCGAGCGTCAGCAGCAGCACGATGACGCGGTGGCGCACCGCCCAGCTGACCGTGCCGCGCAGCCGGCGATAGAAGCCGGTGTCGAAGGCGTCGCGATGCTCGCCGGCGTGATGGCGCTGCTTGAGGATCATATAGCCGAGCCACGGCGTGAAGTAGACCGCGACGAACCACGAGGTGACAAGCGCGATGCCGACGACGTAGAACAGCGAGCGCACATATTCGCCGGCCGTCGAGGCGGCGAAGCCGACCGGAATGAAGCCGGCCGTGGTGATCAGCGTGCCGGTCAGCATCGGGAAGGCAGTCGAGGAATAAGCGAAGCTTGCCGCGTCGATCTTGACGAGCCCCTCCTCCAGCTTTCGCTCCATCATCTCGACGACGATCATTGCATCGTCGACAAGCAGGCCGAGCGCGATGATCAGTGCGCCGAGCGAGATGCGCTGCAGGTCGATGCCGAGTTCGTACATCAGCGCAAAGGTGGCGGCCAGCACGAGCGGAATGGCAATGGCGATGACGAGGCCCGATCGCCAGCCGATCGACACAAACGAGACGACGAGCACGATGATGAGAGCTTCGCCGAGTGCATGCATGAATTCGCTGACCGCATCGGTCACCACGTCCGGCTGGTTGGCGATCTGATCGACGGCGACGCCGTAGGGCAGCGCCTCTTCGAAACGCTGATAGGTCGCTTCCACGCCCTTGCCGACATCGGTTACGTTAAAGCCCTTGGCCATCACGACGCCGACCTGAACGCTGTCGTGGCCGTTGAAACGGTACTTGCGCTGGTAGGGATCTTCGAGCCCGGAACTGACGGTGGCGATATCGCCGAGGCGCGTGACCTGGCCGCCGGCGCGAAGGCGCAGCTCGCGGATATCGGCCGCCTTCTTCACGTCGCCTTCGACCGATATGCGCACCGAGCGCAGGCCGGTATCGACGGAGCCGGCCGGATCGACATTATTCTGGCCCTTGATGGCGTTCTGCAGATCGAGGATCGTCAGGCCGCGCTCGGCGAGCGCCTTCGACGAGACGTCGATATAGATCTTCTCAGGCTGGTCGCCGATGATGACGGCCTTTTCGACGCCCGGCGTCGTCAGCAGCATGTCGCGCGCCTGGATCGCGAACTTCTTCAGTTCCGGATAGGAATAGCCGTCGCCGCTGATCGAATGCAGCGTGATGAAGGTATCGCCGAACTCGTCGTTGAAATAGGGGCCGAGCAGGCCTTGCGGCAGCTCGCTGGAGATGTCGCCGACCTTCTTGCGCACCTGGTAGAAGGCATCCGCCACCTCTTGCGAATTCGTGTCGCCCTTGACCTGCAATGTGATGATCGCACTGCCTGCCCGCGTATAGGACTTGACCCAGTCGATATGCGGCGTTTCCTGCAGCTTGCGCTCGATCTTGTTGACGACCTGATCTTCCATTTCCTGGATGGAAGCACCCGGCCAGATCGCCTGAACGACCATGACGCGGAAGGTGAATTCGGGATCCTCGCGCTGGCCCATGCGCATCAGCCCGAGCACGCCGGTGATGATGATCAGCCCGAAGAGGAAGCGGGCGATGCTTGGATGTCCGATCGCCCAGCGCGACAGATTGAAGGGCCGCTTTTCGGTGGTGGTGGCGTCCATGGTCCTGTTCTCTCTTTATGGCGCGTTCAGCGAACGGTCTGGTCGGTGGCAGCCAGGGCCGACTGCTGATCCGGCACCTTCACCTTCAGGTTTTCGCTCATGAACTGCGTGCCGGCCGCAACGACGAGATCGCCGGTATCGAGACCCTCGGTCACATGCACGCCGTCGCCGGTGAAATCGGCGACCTTGATGTCGCGGCCATGCACGGTCGCCGTGTCGCGGTCGACGGTCCAGACCATCTGCTTGCCGTCCTTTTCAGCCAGGGCACTGAGCGGGATCGAGACATAGCTGTTGCCGTTGCTGACATCGGCCTCGATCGTCGCCGTCATGCCGAGCAAAACGCGCGGATCGTTCGGCAGGCTCACCCGGACCGCAAAGGTGCGCGACTGCTGGTCGGCGCTTCCGGAAACCTCCCGCACCTTGCCGTCGAGCACCAGCCTGTCGTCGGCCCAGAAGCTTGCCTTGACTGTTTTGCCCGGCTTGAATTCGGCAATGTCATTTTCCGGAACGGCGATCTGGACTTCCTTTTCGCCGTCGACGGCAACGGCGACGACGGGAGTGCCCGACGCAACGACCTGGCCGACATCGGCATTGATCGTCGTGACAATCCCGTTGTGGTCGGCCTTCAGCTCCGCATAACTCACCTGGTTCTTCGCCTGATCGAGTGCCGAGACGGCGGCATCGCGGCTTGAAACGGCCTGATCGTAACTGAGCGAGGCTTGCTCGAGCTGGGATTTCGGCGAAACATTCTTGTCGAAGAGCTGCTGATTGCGCTTGTTCACGAGATCGGCGGTTTCGACGCCTTTTTCAGCGGCTGCGAGATTGGCTTCCGCCGTCTTGACCGCCAGCTGGTAATCGGTGGAGTCCATCCGAGCGAGCACGTCGCCCGGTTTCACCTTGTCGCCGATATCGACCAGGCGTTCGGTGATCTTGCCAGCAACGCGAAAGCCGAGGTTCATCTCCGTACGCGCCTTGACCGAGCCGGAATAGTCGAGCTTGCGGGTGTCGCCGGCCTTGGCGATCTCGACGACCTTCACCGGCCGGATGACTTCCTTGACCTCAGCCTTCTCTTCCGAGCAGGCGGAAACGCCGATACCGATGGCGCCGACGAGCACGAGACTGGCGACGGACGGCATGCGATGGCTGAGGGTCTTGAGCGAAAACATCTTCCGCACTCCTGGATCGTTTCGGGGTTCCGACGGCGGCTGCCGTCCATTATTTCTTCAGCGCCCTGATCACGTAGTCGATCAGTTCGTCGACGCTTGCGCGGTTCGTTTTGGCGAGACATTGCGCCACCATCTGCGGATGGCAGAGATTGATCGTCGCCGCACCGAAGCAGCGCGAGGCAACGACCGGGTCCTGCTCGGCGAATTCCCCGGCTGCAATGCCTTCGGCGATAATTTCGGCAATGAGATCATGAACACGGTCGATATGCTTTTCGATGACATGCCAGTCGCGCTCGATCGCGACGATGATCATCTCGTGCACCTTCATCTCGTCGAGCATCAGATCGAGCGTCAACTGATGCTGGGTCTCGACATAGCGGCGCAGCCGCTCGCTGGCGCTGATAGGCTGATGGCGGATGTCGTAGGCGATTTGATAAGCGGTGGCGAGCATGCGCCCGCAGAGCGCCTGGTGGATTTCCACCTTGGAGGCGAAGAAACGATAAATATTGGCGGGCGACATGCCGAGATCGCGGGCAATGTCGGCCACCGTCGTCTTGCTGTAGCCATAGTGCCGAAACAGCCGTTCGGCCGCGTCGAGAATGCGTGTGACATTCTCCTGCCGGGTGATGTCGAGCGTGTTTTCCGCGATCTCGTCCATGACTTTCGATGCCTCGAATTACGACTGACGAATTTTGAATTTCGTCAGTCGTAAAATATCAGGCGTCACTTGTCAACATCCCGGAG
Source organism: Rhizobium leguminosarum bv. viciae USDA 2370 (assembly GCF_002008365.1). GTDB lineage: Bacteria > Pseudomonadota > Alphaproteobacteria > Rhizobiales > Rhizobiaceae > Rhizobium > Rhizobium leguminosarum. Next base: position 25,647 of record NZ_MRDL01000025.1, on the reverse strand, counting down.
CGCAGCGAAGCTTCAGGTCAGCTGCGTGGGGGCGATCGGTTGATGCAGCCGGTGGGCCGCGTTCGTTGAACGTGGGGGATTTTCTGGAGCGGCTGAACAATGAACATCGCGCAATTGAGAAGTGCCGCGACGCGAACGCGCGCGGCACCTCATCGCCGGCAGCAGGGAAATCAGACGATCTTGACGTCGAGTGTGATCGGAACCGAGGCAAGGGCCTTGGAAACCGGGCAGCCGGCCTTTGCCTTGTTGGCGAGTTCGGTGAAGGTCGCCTCATCGGCACCGGGAATACGGCCGGAGAGCGAGAGATGGATGGCGGTGATGGCAAAGCCGCCCTCGACGCTTTCGAGCGTTACCTTGGTAGAGGTTTCCATATGCTCGGCGGTAAAGCCGGCTTCACCGAGGATCAACGACAGCGCCATGGTGAAGCAGCCGGCATGGGCGGCACCGATCAGTTCTTCCGGGTTGGTGCCGGCGACGCCTTCGAAGCGGCTCGCAAAGCCGTAGGGATAATCCTTCAGGGCGCCGCTCTGCGTCGAGATCAGGCCTTTTCCGTCCTTGAGGCCACCGGTCCAATGAGCCGAAGCCGTACGATTGATCTGCATGCCGTCCTCCTGTTTTCGATTGTGCTTTCAGAAAGCGGCAGGGGCCGCTCCATGCCTGCGGGAGATCAGATAGCCTTCCCGATGGGCAATATAATGCTCTATCCCGAGAAGACGACAGGCTTGTAAAAATAGCGGGATCGAAGCCCTTCAAGCGGGATGCTGCAGCACGCTGAGGCCGCCGTCGATCGTCAGGCAGGTGGCATTGATGAACGGGCACTCGTCTGAGATCATGAACACGGCCGCCATGGCAATCTCCTCCGGCGTCGCGATGCGCCCGCCGGGATGCAGTTTCATCGTCTCGGCCCTTGCCGCCTCCGGATCGGGAAAGCTGTTCCAGTAATCGATCACCTTCTGCGTCGAGACATAGCCCGGCGCCAGCGCGTTCACCCGGATATTGCGGGCCGCATATTCGAGCCCCAGGGATTTTGTCATCCCGAGCAGCGCGTGTTTTGCCAGCGGATAGGGAAATGTGTGCGGGATGATCGTGAAGGCATGCGTTGAGGCGATGTTGAGGATGACGCCGCCACCCTGTTCGATAAGGCCCGGCAGCACCGCCTTGCAGCAGTTCCATGCGCCCTTGAGATTGATGTCGAAGCAGCGGTTCCATTCCTCGTCCGTCGTCGCGAGCGGTTCGGCAAAGACATTGACCCCGGCATTGTTGACGAGCGCGTTCAGCTGTCCGATCTCTTCATTCGCCTGAGCCACCAACGTCGTGATCGTTCCGGCATCGGTAATATCGGCCGGCAGATAACCGAGCCGGCCGCCGCTGCGCTGGAGCTCTTTCGCCGCCTGCGCCAGCAGCGCCCCATCGCGATCGACGAGAAAGACGGCGGCATCCTCCCGCATGAAAGCCTTCGCCATCGCAAGGCCGATACCCTGCGCAGCACCGGTTATCAGGATGTTCTTGCCCTGCAGACGGCTGCTCATCTATCACCCCTTCGGTTGAACCGGCAGTGTCGACATCAGGATCGTCACTGTGCCGGCAAGCGCCTCACCTGGCGCAAGCGGCGTGAGCCCACCGAAATCAGGAAGGTGATGCCCGTTCGGCAGATGGCTCATCGGCTCGAGGCAGAAGAAATCGCTCCGGTTGACCGGCATATACAGCATGAAGCGATCGAGCGCACCGTCGGCTTCCAACGCCGCCCGGATTCCAAGTTCCGGCCAAGTGATAACAGCCCGCCCATTCCAACCCTCGAAGGCATTGTTCATCCATCTCTGCGGTAAAAGCGTCTCAGATCTGAAATCAAAATAACCAGGCACAGGGCCAGGCATCTCTGGCAGATGGTCCGGCCGCTCGCTCCAATAGCGATCGGCAGCAATCGCCAGTCGTGTCTTTGGCGTGCGCGCGAAGAAGGGATGTTGACCGAGCCCGAAGGGAAGAGCCGTATCGCCGCGGTTTTCCACGGAAAGCCTCAGCACCAGTGCATCGCCGGCGAGACGGATCTCTTGCCGGGTAAGATAGGCATAAGGTGAAACCCTGTCGGCGCTGCGGGAAAAGCAGAACTGCGCATGCTCCGCGCTGGCGTCTTCAAGCTGCCAGAGGCTGAGCCAGCCGTCACCGTGGAGATAGAGCGGATCGGAAGCATTCGGTTGGAAGCCATAGTCGCGTCCGGCAAAGGACATGGTGTTGCCTTCCACGCGATTGCCGAACGGCACCATCGCGAAATTCGCCATCGCTCCCTCCGGCCCGCCGGCCGCCACGAGAAAGGGCATGCCGCGATAAGTCGCGGCGGTGACGGCGGCACCCCGACGGCTGACCCGGACGGAGAGATCGCCGTGCCTCAGTTCGATGTCGTCTCCGGCTCGTCCTTGGTTCATCCACGTCGCCCCGCAGCCGAAGACCTCAAATTGTCGAGCAGCACTGCGATCAGCAGGATCAGCCCGCGCACGACATACTGATAGAACGCCTGGATATTCAAGAGGTTCATGACGTTTTCGGCAATGCCCATGATCAGCACGCCGACGATGACACCGCTCATCGCCGCTCGGCCGCCGGCCAGCGAAACACCGCCGAGAACGCAGGCCGAAATCACCGAAAGCTCAAGCCCTGTCGCCGCATTCGGCTGGCCGGAAGTGATGCGCGAGGCAAGCAGGATGCCGGCAATGCCGCAGACGAGCCCCTGCAGCGCAAAGATCCAGATGCGCATGTTGACGACGTTGACGCCGGCAAGCCGCGAGGCTTCCGGATTGCCACCGATCGCCAGCGTGTTCTTGCCGAAGACGGTGCGGTTGAGCACGAACCCGAAGAGGATGAAAAGGATCAGCATGATCCAGATCGGCGTCGGCACGGTCAGGAAGCGCGACAGGGCAAGCTGGTAGAAATCGGGATCGTTGATGCCGACGGCGCGGCCATCGGACGCGATCAGCGCCAGCCCGCGCACGATCTGCATGGTCGCAAGCGTGGTGATCAGTGCATTGACCCGAAAACGCGCAATGACGATACCATTGACGAGGCCGACGACGGCGCCGCAAAGCAGGGCGGCGAGCAGCCCGACGGGAATGGAGCCTGTCGCATTCGAGACCATCACCGCGATCATGCCGGAGAAGGCGACGATCGATCCGACCGAAAGGTCGAAATCGCGGGATGCCAGGCAGAACATCATCGTACAGGCGACGATGCCGATCGTGACGACCGATTGCAGCAGCCCCAGCATGTTTCGCTCGGTCAGGAAGTTCGGAACGAAGAGCGAGACGATCACGAAGGCGGCAGCGAAGATCACCACCAGCCCCTGTTCGCCGAGAAGGATTTTTTTCAACGAATTCATCGTCCGTATATTCCTGGTCCTAGAGCAATTTCAGGAAAAGTGCGAAGCGGTTTTCCGTCCGGAATTGCGTAAAAACAAAAAGTTAGAGCGGTTCTGCGTTTCCATGAAAAGCTGAACCGCTCTAAATGGTGCCTGCGGCATTCTTGTCGGGAAGCGCTGCCGTCAGGATGTTGCGCTCGTCGAAATCCTGGCGGGTGACATTGGCCGCCACCCTGCCCTGGCACATCACCATGATGCGATCGGAAATGCCCATGACTTCGGGCAACTCGCTTGATATCACCACGATCGCCATGCCGCCGGCCGCAAGCTCGTAGAGGATTTCGTAGATTTCCGATTTCGCCCCGACATCGATGCCGCGTGTCGGCTCGTCGATGACCAGGACCTTGATGCCCTGCTCGGACAACCAGCGGCCGAGAATGACCTTCTGCTGGTTGCCGCCCGAGAGGTTGATGATGTCCTGCTTGCGCGAGGGCGTCCGCACCCGAAGCTTGGCGATGAACCGATCCGCCAGCGCCGCCTCTTGTCTCGGGCTCAGAATGCCGAAAGGCGAAAAATGCCGGCGCGACGAGATCGCGATATTCTCCTCGATCGATCGCCCTTGGACGATGCCGTCGAACTTGCGGTCCTCGGGGCAAAGCACCATGCCGGCATTGATCGCCGCTTTCGGATTGTTCGGCGCAACGGCTACGCCGTCGATCGTGACCTGGCCCTGATGTCTGGTGTCGGCGCCGTAAAGCAGCCGCGCCATCTCGCTGCGGCCGGCGCCGATCAGGCCGAAGAAACCGAGAATTTCGCCCTGGCGGACGGAAAAGCTGATCGGATGACGCAGCCTCGGCCCCGACAGGCCCTTGACCTCCAACCGTACGTCGCCGAGCGCGCGTTCGCGCCATCCCCAGACATTGCTGATCTCGCGTCCGACCATTTCCGAGATAATCTGCTCGCGCGTGGTTTCGGCGATCTGAGGATGGTGGGCGGCAAGTTTGCCGTCGCGCAGCACCGTCAGGCTGTCGCAGAGGCGGAAGATCTCGTCGAGGCGATGCGAGACGTAGAGAATGACCGTTCCCTTCGCCTTCAGCCTGTCGATGAGCGAAAACAGGATTTCGCTTTCGCGGGAGGAAAGCGAGGAGGTCGGCTCGTCGAGCGCAATCACCCGCGCATCGAGCATGACGGCCTTGGCGATCTCGACCATCTGCCGCGCACCGATCGAAAGCGAGGCGACCTTGGCCGACGGATCGACATCGATGCCGATCTCCTCGAGTTTCGACCGCACCGTCTCGATCAGCGCCTTCGAATGGATGACGCCGCCCTTGGCCGGAAAGCGTCCGAGCCAGAGATTTTCGGCGACCGTCAACTCCGGAACGAGTTGCAGTTCCTGATGGATGACGATGACGCCGGCATGGAAGGCGTCGCGGACGGACCCGTATTTCTGCTCCTCGCCGTCGATGAGGATGTTGCCGCCATCGGCGGCCTGATCGCCTGACAGTACGCGGATCAGCGTCGATTTACCGGCACCGTTTTCGCCCATCAGGCCGTGGACGGCGCCTTTCTCGACAGTGAAGGAAACATTCGCCAGCGCCTGCACGCCGGGATAACCCTTGGAGATATTGCTGAATTCGAGGAAAGCCATCATCGCTCCGTCGAGAAAGACCGGCGGCACGCTGGGCGGCCGCCGGACGATATCATCTTGGAAGGACGATCACTCGATGCCAAGATCCTTGCGGACCTTTTCATAATCGTCGCGCAGCGCTAGGGAACCCGAGGTCAGCGTCAGCTTTGCCGGCTCCTTGTCGTTAGCAATCCAGTCGTACATGTTGAGCGCCGTTTCGTAGCCGTGACGCTTCGGCGAAATGATGACGGTGCCGAAGAAGCCCGTCGCCGCCGGCTTCTTGAATTCATTGATCGCCGATTCCGCACCGCCGATGCCGACACCGATGACGTTGGCGGCCGGAATGCCGACCGATTCGGACGCACGGACGGCGCCGAGGACGGCTTCGTCGTTGAGGCCGAAGGCGACCCAGTATTTCACGTCGGCATGCTTGTTGAGAACGGTGGTCGCCGCGTTGAGCGCCGCTTCCGTATCCGTCTTCGCCTGTGGCGCATCATAGATGTTTTCGGCCGGGAAACCGGCGGACTTCAGCACCGAGATCGCACCTTCGACGCGGTCAACGGCGGTGGGCAGCTGGTCATAGGAAACCCGCACGGCGCCGACATTCTTCATCTCCCAACCGCGCTTCTTGATTTCGTCGACGATTGCCTGGCCGACGGTCTCGCCAATCTTGGTGGCTGAAATGCCCATATGCGGCACGTCTTCCAGCGGCTTGCCGTCGGCGCTGACGAGGCGGTCGTCGACCGTCATCAGCTTCAGCTGGTTGGCTTCGGCCTTGGCGACGATGCCGGGGCCGAGCTTGACGTCGGGCGTGCAGATGATGAAGCCCTGCGCACCCTGAGCGCCGAGATTGTCGATCGCCGATTGGACCTTCTCGCCGTCTTCGGCGCCGATCTTGACGACGGTGAAGCCTTTTTCCTTGGCGGCCTGGTCGGCGAATTTCCATTCGTCCTGGAACCACGGCTCCTCAGGCTGCTTGACGATGAACCCTATCTTGACGTCCGCGGAAAATGCCGAGCCGGCTGCCAGAATGGCGAAAGTGCCAGCCAGAATGGCTGCTTTGAACAAGCGCATGTCTCTCTCCCTAAACTCTCAAAAACCGAGCAGCTGCCTCCCAGGCAACGTCCAATGAATTATGACAAATCATCATACCAGTCAATTGCCAATGTATGATGATTGGAATAATAGGATTATTGACGAGATGCCGGGAGGAAGCGTCGCAAAGCGGATCGAATTCGGATAATCAGGTTCGATTGCCTAGCACGCGAGACAGAGCGGAGAGGTGAGTTGGAAACAATCGAGCGACAGAGCGGGGCCGAAAGCCGCCGCATCGAGCGCCGCCCGCGCGTACGCCGCAACGTCACGGCGGCGATCGCTCAGGATATCTGTGCGGACCGCTATCCCGCGGGCTCGCCGCTGCCCCGCGAAAACGATCTCTGCGAGCTCTACGGCGTCAGCCGCACCGTCATTCGCGAATCGCTGAAAGTGCTGGAATCCAAAGGCCTTGTCCGTGGCAAGCCACGCATCGGAACCACCGTCTGCGATAAGGACGACTGGAATATCCTCGACGCTGACGTGCTTGAATGGATGGGTCCCTATATCAAGGACTTCGACCTGCTCGGCTGCATTCTCGAAGCCCGCCGCACCATCGAGCCGGCAGCCGCCGAATATGCCGCCGAGCGCGCCAGCGCCCAGGAGATCGCCGATCTCGACAATGCCTGGCGGCAGATGCGCGACAGCGCCCGCGACCCGGAAAGCTTCACCGATGCCGACGTCATGTTCCACACGGTGCTGCTCACCGCCAGCCACAATCAGGTCTTCCGCCGCCTGTCGAGCGCCATTCACGCGGCGCTGAAATATGCGCTGCATGCCTCCAATATCGGCGTCGAGAATCGCGAGGATGCGGTGCTCGTTCACGGTCAGTTGGTCGAGGCCCTGCGCATGCGCGACAAGGCGGGAGCCCGTGAATGCGCCAACCGCATGCTCGATCTTGCGGTGCGCGATCTAGCCGCCGCCGAAAAAGCGATCGGCAGAACGAAATGACCGATCACCACAAATCTGCGAACGCGCCGTCGATCGCAAACCCGGGAAGAGACTGAAAGAACAGCGATGAAGATCACCAAACTCACCACCTATATCGTTCCCCCGCGCTGGTTGTTTTTGAAGGTCGAGACCGACGAGGGCATCATTGGCTGGGGCGAACCGGTCGTCGAAGGCCGTGCGCTCACCGTTGAGGCCGCCGTCCATGAGCTGGAAGACTACCTGATCGGCAAGGATCCTTTCCTCATCGAAGACCACTGGACCGTGATGTATCGCGGCGGCTTCTATCGCGGCGGCGCCGTCCACATGAGCGCGATCTCGGGCATCGACCAGGCGCTGTGGGACATCAAGGGCAAAGCGCTCGGCCAGCCGATCCACTCCCTGCTCGGTGGCCAGCTCCGCGACCGTATCAAGGTCTATTCCTGGATTGGCGGCGACCGTCCTTCGGATGTCGCCAACAATGCCAAGGAGGTGGTTGCCCGTGGCTTCAAGGCGATCAAGCTCAATGGCTGCGAGGAAATGCAGATCGTCGACACCAACGAAAAGGTGGAGAAGGCGGTCGAGACCATCGCCGCCATCCGCGAGGCGATCGGCCCACATATCGGCATCGGAGTCGATTTCCACGGCCGCGTGCACAAGCCGATGGCGAAGGTTCTCGCGAGGGAGCTCGACCCTTACAAGCTGATGTTCATCGAAGAGCCGGTGCTTTCCGAAAACAAGGAAGCGCTGCGCGATATCGTCAACCATACCTCGACGCCGATCGCGCTCGGTGAACGGCTCTTTTCGCGCTGGGACTTCAAGCAGGTTCTGTCCGACGGCTATGTCGACATCATCCAGCCGGATCTCTCCCATGCCGGCGGTATCACCGAATGCCGCAAGATCGCGGCGATGGCCGAAGCCTATGACGTGGCGCTGGCGCCGCATTGCCCGCTGGGCCCGATCGCGCTCGCCGCCTGCCTGCAGGTCGATGCCGTCAGCTATAACGCCTTCATCCAGGAACAGAGCCTCGGCATCCACTACAACAAGGGCAACGACATCCTCGACTACATCTCCAACAAGGAGGTGTTCCACTATGCCGATGGTTTCGTCTCGATCCCGCAGGGTCCGGGTCTCGGCATCGAGGTCGACGAGGCCTATGTCATCGAGCGCGCCAAGGAAGGTCACCGCTGGCGCAACCCGATCTGGCGGCATGCCGACGGCAGCTTTGCCGAATGGTGAGAGCGCATAGCCCCGAAAATCGGAACCGACTTTCGGAAAGGATTATGCGCAATTCAAAGTGACAGGGTCGCGCAAGCGGCCCTTTTTCATTCCCCGTGTAGGATATCACGTGTCCTGTCCGTCATAGTGGAAGCTCAAAGAGGAGATTTCAGAATGGCCAGAGCAATTGCAATCATCGTCGCCCGCATCATCTTCAGCTTCATCTTTTTCATGGCGGCCGGCTTCAAGTTCGCCGATATCGGCGCGACGGCAGGCTATATCACCGCCGCCGGCTTTCCGATGGCGACGTTCCTTACCTGGGTCGCCGCCTTCTTCGAGATCGCGCTGGCGCTCGCCTTTATATCAGGAGCCTTCTTCACCGAGGCCAGCCTGCTCGCAGGCATCTACGTGATCTTCCTTGCCTTCGCCTTCCATGGCCCGTCCCATTGGCAGCAGAACCAGGCCGAGTTCGGTTTCTTCATCGATCACTTTACCTTCCTCGCCGGACTGCTCTTTGCGGCGGTCCACGGGCCGGAGAAATGGGCGTTGAAGCAAACGCTTCTAAGATAACTGCGACGACCCGCCTCCTTCCGGAACCAACTGCCGCGCCGAACAGTTGGCATGTCGGCAAAACGGCAAGGAGAGCCAGCCCATGGAGCTGAAGGGAAAGGTCGCATTGGTGACAGGCGCCGGTTCGGGCATCGGCAAAGCGGCCGCGTTGCGGCTCGCCGCCGAGGGTGCAAGGGTCGCAGCATTGAGCCGCACCGCCGAAGAGGTCGAAAAAACTTGCGCCGAGATCAAGGCCGCCGGTGGCCAGTCGATCGCGTTGACGGCAGATACCAGCGACGACGCTCAAATGCGGGGCGCGGTGGAGCAACTGACCGACACCTTCGACGGCCTCGACATCGTTGTAGCCAATGCTGGGATCAACGGTGTCTGGGCGCCGATCGACAATCTGAAACCGGAAGAATGGGACAAGACCATCGCCGTCAATCTGCGCGGCACCTATCTGACCCTGCATCTGACGGTTCCGCACCTGAAGCGCCACGGCGGCTCGATCATCGTCGTCTCCTCGATCAACGGCACCCGCACCTTCACCACGCCGGGCGCCACCGCCTACACCGCAACCAAGGCGGGCCAGGTCGCCATGGTCCAGCAGCTCGCCCTCGAACTCGGTCGACATGGCATCCGCGTCAATGCCGTCTGCCCCGGCGAGATCGAGACCAATATCAGCGCCAATACCGACAGTCGTCATCGCGAGGAGACGGAGGTTCCCGTCATCTGGCCGCAGGGGGATATCCCGATTGCCGGCGGCAAGGCCGGCAAGAGCGAGGACGTCGCCGAAACAATCCTCTTCCTTGCATCCGACCGCGCTCGACACATCACCGGTACGCCGATCTGGATCGACGGCGGTCAGGGCCTGTTGCGATAGCCTTGCAGTCGGGAACTCAACCGTTCAGCCGGGCGCTGTCGAGAGTATACAGTTCCTGCGCGCGCTGCACGCCGCGCAACGCATAGCGTCCGACGCAGGCGAGTGCGGTACGCTGCTGCTCCGGTATCGCCGCGGCGAAATCGGAGGAGATCAACAGGTTGAGATCGACGGAACGACACATCGAGGCGATGCGGCTGACCTCGTTGACGGCGGGTCCGATGACGGTGAAGTCCAACCGGTCCTGGCTGCCGATATTGCCGTAGAAGACATCGCCGATATGCAGGCCGATATAGACGTCGGTCGTCGCCCGGCCGTCGGCCGCACGCGCGGCATTCAGCGTGGTGAGCTTTTCCCGCAGCAACGATTCGGCGCTCAGCGCCGCACGACACGTCTCCGCCGGCACCTCGCCCTTAAAGATGGCGAGCACACCGTCGCCGATCAGCTTCAGCACGTTGCCGCCGGACTCGTGGACCGCTGTGATCACCGCCTCGCTATAGTCGTTGAGCAGCGGGATGATCTCCTCCGGCGGCACGCTGTCGGAGATCTTGGTGTAGTTCAGCAGATCGGAAAACCAGAGTGCCGCGGAAATCCGCTCCGATTTGCCGCGGCTGATCTTGCCTTCCATCACCTGGCGCGCGGCGTCCTCGCCGAGATAGACCTCGGCGATGGTGCGGGCGATACGTCCAAGCGCGATGCATTTGATCGCCAGCCCCAACACCGGCACCAGCTTGCGCAGGATGGCGAGGTCATGATCGGAAAAGCCCTCAGGATGTTTCGTCGCGAAATGCGAGAAGAAGCAATCCATCTCGCCGATCGTGCCAGCCTCGGAAAAACGATGCATCATCGCCACGAAATCCGTGTGGCCGGCTTCAGCAATCGTATCGAGCATAGAGAAATCGATCGGATCGCCGAAACCGAGACGCCGGCGGATCTCCCGTTCGTTGCGGGACCAAAGATGATAGAAGGCCGAACGCTGCCAGTTCGACGCCGCTTCCCCCGAGATCGTCGGACCATATTCGAACTCGGTTTGGATCTCCTCGACGCTGTCCCATCGGAAGGCTCGGCCCTCATGCACCGGATGCAGCGTATCCATCAGCGCCAGACCGCGGTCGAGCGGCAGGCCGGCATCCCGGCAAGCCGAGCAGAAGCCGGTCATCAGCTCGGCTTCCGAAGCGCCCTTCAGTCCCTGCTCCGTGATCCAGGCTGCAATCGTACTGACGTCGCTGTAATCCATGTTCCACCTTCACCCGTGCCAAATCTGTAGCCCGAATTCGGCATGGAAGGAAAGCCAATTGGCTCAGTCGCCCGCAGGCATATTGTAAGGCGTGACGATTTCGACTGATGAAAGCGAGGCCGGAACCGTTCGCGGCAATGCAGTCGCGCGGCTCATGATCGCCCTGAAGGCCGAGCGCGCATCTGTCCTGAGATCGTGGTGCAGCACGAAGCCGATCCGGCGCGCCGCAAGCAAGGCGCGGTTGTCCGCATCGAGATCGTGGGCGACGAAAACGCGGACGGGACGTTTGGCCGCGTCGAAGGCCGCAAACACCGCCCGGTTGCCGCCGCCGATCGAATAGACGGCGTTGATCGCGGGGTCGGCCGCAAGCGCTGCCGCGGCAAGCGTTCCCGTCGCGGCATCGGTGCCGTGCCCCTCGCTGATTTCGGTAATGCCGATGGCGGGATAACGAGCGCGGATGACGCGGCGGAAGCCGATTTCGCGCTCCTCCTCGCCGCGGAACCGTCCGCTCGACAGCGTTACCAGCACCTTGCCGCCATCAGTCCCGAGAAATTCACCGATCAGATAGGCGGCCGTCTCTCCTGCCGCCCGGTTGTCGGCGCCGGCATAGGCGATGCGGGCCGAATTCGGCAAGTCGGTCACCAGCGTCACCACGGGAATGCCGGCGGCATCCGCCCGCACCACAGCGGCAGCCACCTCGGCTACGTCAGGCGCCTTCAGCACGATGCCGTGCGTGCCGCGCAGCCGGATGCGGTCGAGAAGCTGCACCAGTTCGGCCGGCTTCATCACCTCGGCGAAATGGAACCTGCAGCGGAAGACGCCGGGCAGGAAGGTCGCCATCTCCGCCTCGAAGGCGGCGCGCACCGCGTCGCTGAAACGCTGCGGCGTCTCCATGACGATATCGACCGCCAGTACGCGGCCGCTGCCCATCGCCCCGGCCTGCTGCTTCTCCAGCTCCGCGATCGCCGCCTTCACCCGCATTTCAGTCTGCCCGCGCACACCCGGTCTGCCGTTCAGCACCCGGTCGACGGTGGCGGTGCTGAGTCCGGCCTGGAAGGCGATGTCCTTGACGAGAAAGAGATGTGCCATGCGATTGGCCTGATGGTTTTTTGATGGATTTCTGATCTATATCACCGCGCACTGCGGCGTATAGTGCCCCCATCGGAAAGAGGGAGGAGCCCGCTATGAAAACCGACAACCAGCAGAAACTGCGCGCCGACCGTGTCTGGCTGAGCGAAGAGGCCTGCGATCTCGATGATTTCCGCAGCCTTGCGGAAAAGGCGACTGTACTTGCCGATTACCCCTCGGCGTCTGCGGTCGAAAAAAACGTGCTGATCTATGACAGCCGCAAGGTGATGGCAGCGGCCGCAACTGCAGAAGGCCGACGCGCCGTGTTGGCCGAAATCTGCGAAGCTTTCGGCGAGGGTCCTGGTGTCGTCGTGTTCAAGCATGCTTACGAAGACACCGCCGTCATCGACCGCGCCAGCACGATCTTCGACGCGATCATCGAGGAACAGCACCGCACCGCGAGCGGCGGCGGCGATCACTTCGCCAAGCCCGGCGCCAACGACCGCATCTGGAATTCGCTGGAGAAACATTGTCTCGCCGATCCGGCAAATTTCGCCGAATATTACGGCAACACCATAATCGCGCTGGCCAGCGAAGCCTGGCTCGGTCCGAGCTACCAGATGACGGCGCAGGTGAACCGCGTCAATCCGGGTGGTGCGGCGCAGTCGGCGCACCGCGATTACCATCTCGGCTTTCAGTCCTCAACGGTGATCGAACAGTTCCCGGCGCATGTGCACCGGCTCTCGCCGGTGCTGACGCTACAGGGTGCGGTCGCCCATTGCGACATGCCGCTCGAAAGCGGCCCGACGCTCTTCCTGCCACACAGCCAAACCTATGTGCCGGGTTACCTCGCGCTGAAGCGGCCGGAGTTCCGCGATTATTTCGAGGCCAATCATGTCCAGCTGCCGCTCGAAAAAGGCGACCTCGTCTTCTTCAATCCCGCCCTCTTCCATGCCGCCGGCACCAACCGCTCGGCCGACATCAAGCGTGTCGCCAACCTTCTGCAGGTCTCTTCCGCCTTCGGCCGGGCAATGGAAACCGTCAATCGCGAGCGGATGAGCGCCAGGCTGTTTCCCGCGTTGAAGACCTTGCAGGGAAAACTCTCGCCTGACGAAATCGCCAACGCCGTCGCCGCCTGCGCCGAGGGCTACTCCTTCCCGACCAATCTCGACCGCGACCCGCCGCTTGGCGGACTGGCGCCGAAGACACAGGCGCAGCTGATGCATGAGGCGCTGAAGGAAGGCTGGAGCGATGAAGTCTTTGCGGCAGCACTTGCCGAGCAGGCGCACAGGAAGTTGAGCTGATTTGGAGCTCGGGCCTCTTGCATCCGCACTGAGATAAAAGCCTCCCGCACCCGCGGGAGGCTATCCGCGCATCATCACACTGGAGGAACCACATGAGCACCGACCACGGCCGCCTTGACGGCAAGATCGCCATCGTCACCGGCGGCACGCAAGGATTGGGCGCGACCATCGCCCGTCTCTTCGCCGAACGCGGCGCGGAAGGCATCGTCATCTGCGGCCGCAACGAAGCCAAGGGCAAGGCAAAGGCGGCGGAGATTTCGGCCGCGACCGGCGCCCGGATCGTCTACGTCAAAGCCGACCTCGGCAAGGTCGAGGATGCACAGCATGTCGTGCGCGCCTGTGACGAGATCTTCGGCCGTGTTGATGCGCTGGTCAATGCCGCCGCCATCACCGATCGCGGCACCATCCTCGATACCAGCCCCGAGCTCTTCGACGCCATGTTCGCCGTCAATGTGCGCGCGCCGTTTTTCCTGATGCAGGAAGCGGTGAAGGTCATGCGCCGTGAAAAGATCGAGGGCACGATCGTCAATATCGGTTCGATGTCAGCCAAAGCAGGCCAGCCCTTCATCGCCGCCTATTGCGCCTCCAAGGGCGCGCTGGAAACGCTGACGAAGAACACTGCCTACGCGCTCCTGCGCAACCGCATCCGCGTCAACGGTCTGAACATCGGCTGGATGGCCTCCGAAGGCGAAGACCGGATCCAGCGCGAATATCACGGCGCACCTGCCGACTGGCTGGAGAAGGCGGCGGCAAGCCAGCCCTTCGGCCGCCTCGTCGATCCGCACGAGGTGGCGCGCGCCTGCGCTTACCTGTCGTCTTCCGAATCCGGCCTGATGACCGGCTCGGTCATCTGCTTCGACCAGTCGATCTGGGGCGCTTATGACGGCTCGCCGCATCCGGTCGCGGCCCTCTAGAGCCTTTCCTGGTCAGCTTGAAGCATTCTGCCGGAGCAGGTTTTCGTCAGGGCAAAGATGCCCGGCCCTTCGGGTTGGCTGAAACGGGCCGGCTGATCGACCGGCCGGCTTGGCCGTAGAGCTTGGCTACGACGCGCGCCGGCCGGTCGACCATCCGACTCCGTTTGAGCCAACAGAATGCTTCAAGCTGACCAGGAAAGGCTCTAGGAAACCGGAGCCCGGCAATTCCGTCGCCGGGCTCTGGCACCTCCAGCTTTTTGCCGCTAGGAAAAGAACGGCAGCATTCAGGGAGGAACTGGCATGGGCGACAATCCGATTTATGAGATCCGCGACGAACGCTTCGGTGCAATGGTCATCGGCAGCGCCGGCCTCGAGGAGCTTTATTCCGGCTGCCGCTGGACGGAAGGCCCGGTCTGGTTTTCCGACCTGAACTGCCTTCTCTGGAGCGATATCCCGAATGAACGCATGATGCGCTGGACACCGGACGGTACGGTCTCCGTCTTCCGCTCGCCCTCCAACTACGTCAACGGCAATACCCGCGACCGGCAGGGCCGGCTGGTCTCCTGCGAACATGGCGGCCGCCGCGTCACCCGCACCGAGACGGACGGCACCATCACCGTTCTCGCCGACAGCTACCAGGGCAAACGGCTGAACTCGCCGAACGACGTCGTCGTACACTCCGACGGCGGGGTCTGGTTCACCGATCCGACCTACGGCATCCTGTCGGATTACGAGGGCCACAAGGCCGAGCCCGAGCAGCCCACGCGCAACGTCTACCGGATCGATCCGGCAAGCGGGGCGATCGACGCCGTCGTCGAGGATTTCATCCAGCCGAACGGCCTTGCCTTCTCGCCCGATGAGACGAAGCTTTATATTGCCGATTCCGGCTCCGCAAAACATGACGTGCCGCGCCATATCCGCGTTTTCGACGTCATCGACGGCAGGACGCTTGCCAACAGCCGCTATTTCTGCAGCCTCGATGTTGGCCATCCCGACGGTTTCCGTTTCGATGTCGCCGGCAATCTCTGGACGAGTGCCTCCGACGGCGTGCACTGCTTTTCGCCCGACGGAACGCTGCTCGGCAAGATCAGGGTGCCGCAGACGGTGTCCAACCTCACCTTCGGCGGCCCCAAGAAAAACCGGCTTTTCATCACCGCAACGCGTTCGGTCTATTCGATTTATATCAAGACGACCGGCGCGCAATATCCATAGATCAGGCCTTCGGTCTATCGGGGCGGCCGTGCAGCGGCTCGGCCCGATGCCAGTTTTCCAGGATGCGGCCATCAGTGTGTTTCTGCCGCGCCCAGCGGACGCCGTTCGAGATCACCTTATGCACGGTCTTGTCGTGATAGATCGGGTAGGTCTCGTGGCCGGGGCTGAAGAAGAAGATGCGCCCGCGCCCGCGCTGGAAGGTGCAGCCGCTGCGGAACACCTCGCCGCCGGAATACCAGGAGATGAAGACAAGCTCGTCCGGCTGCGGAATGTCGAAGGGCTCGCCGTACATTTCCGAGGCATTGACCTCGAAATAGGGCGGCAGCCCCTCGGCGATCGGATGCGAAGGATTGACCACCCAGACGCGCTCCAGATCGCCATCCGGCGTCTCGCGCCAGGAGAGGTTGGCATTGGTGCCCATCAGCCGACGGAAGAGCTTGGAGTGGTGGCCGGAATGCAGCACCAGCAGGCCCATGCCCTTCAGCACGCGCTGCTGCACACGGTCGATCAGCCCGTCGCTGACCTCGTCATGGGCCATATGCCCCCACCAGAGCAGCACGTCGGTATCGTTGAGCACGCTGTCCGGTAGACCTTCATCAGGATCATCCAGCGTGCCGCGACGAATTTCGAAATCCGGATGGGCAATGCCGGCAGCGATCGCTCCGTCGATACGATCAGGATAGATCTCCTGAACCTCCTTGTGGAGTTGCTCGTGGCGTCCCTCGTTCCAGATGGTGACCTTGATTGTCATGGCATTCCTCGATGTCTAGGCTGTGATGTTTCAGGCGAAATTGTCAGGCGGTTGCCGGACGGATCACCCGGCCGGCGGAATCGAACAGATGGCAGGCGGCGGGATCGGCCGTCAGCGACACGCGGTCACCCGGCCGCACGGCGATATCGCCCTCAGCGCGCACCACGATCGGCTGCTCTTGCGAACCGACGGTCATGTAGGTCTCGACGCCGAGGCGCTCGACGATGACGACTTCGGCTGTAAAGTGGTCCTGGCCCTCGGCGGCGATCTTCAGATGCTCCGGCCGGATGCCGAGCTTGGCATCGCCCTGCGGCAGCGCGCCGTTGGCATCGGCGAGATCGAGCGAAAGCCCGATCGGGCTGTTGAGATGCACCTTGCCGGCCGCCGGCCGCGTTATAGTGACAGGAATGACGTTCATCTTCGGCGAGCCGATGAAGGTCGCGACGAATTCGTTGTCCGGCTCATGATAGAGCGACATCGGCGCACCCGCCTGCGCTACCACGCCCTTGTTCAGCACGACGATGCGGTCGGCCATCGTCATCGCTTCCACCTGGTCGTGAGTGACGTAGACGACCGTCGCCTTCAGTTCGCGGTGCAGGCGTTGCAGCTCGGCGCGCATCTGCACGCGCAGCGCCGAATCGAGGTTCGACAGCGGCTCGTCGAACAGGATCAGCGCCGGCTTCTTGATGATAGCGCGGCCGATCGCGACGCGCTGGCGCTGGCCGCCGGAAAGCGCGGCCGGGCGGCGGTCGAGATAGTCGGTGAGCTGCAGGATCTCGGCAACACCCTCCACTTGCCGGCGGATCTCTGCCTCCGGCACCTTCTTCAGGCTGAGCGAGAAGCCGATGTTTTCGGCAACGCTCATATGCGGATAGAGCGCATAGGACTGGAACACCATGGCGATGCCACGTTTGTCGGGCGGCACGTCGTTGATGCGCTTACCGTTGAGGATGAGGTCGCCATCGTCGATGCCTTCGAGGCCGGCGATCATGCGCAGCAGCGTCGACTTGCCGCAGCCGGACGGACCGACGAACACCGCGAATTCGCCGTCTTCCACGGTGATGTCGACGCCCTTGATGACCTCGAGCGCGCCGTAGAACTTGCGAACGTTTCTGAGATTGATCATTTGTTTCTCTTTCTTGATCTCAGCCCTTCACGCCGCCCGAAAATGTCTGGACGAGGAAGCGCCGCGCAAAACCGAAGGCGACGACGGCAGGCAGCAGGTAGATGAATGCCAGCGCCGTCAGCAGGCCGTAATCGATCTCGTTGATGCGCAGAAAGGCGCGAAAGAGACCGAGCGGCAGCGTCTGCAACTCCGGCGACGACAGGAGGATCAGCGGCAGCAGGAAATCACCCCAGGCCGACATGAAGGCGAAAAGCCCGGCCGCAGCCAGCCCCGGCAGCGCCAGCGGGATCAACACCCGGCGGATGCGCTGTAACAGTGTTGCCCCGTCCATCAGCGCCGCCTCCTCGTAGTCCCTCGGCAGCCCGTCGAAGAAGGTCTTCATGATCCAGAGCGCCAGCGGCAACTGCATCGTCGCAAGCACCAGGATCAGCCCGAGATAACCGTCGATGAAACCGGTCCAGCGCATGATATCGCGGGCATAGCTGCCGAAGATCGGCCTGAGCACCGCCGCTTCCGCGTTGTTCAGCGTCAGCAGGAACTTGTAGAGCGGCACGACGAGCGCCGTCGGCGGCAGTACCCGGATGAGCAGGATCGCGTAGAGGAACGGCAGCTTCCACCAGGCCCGGGTGCGCGATAGCGCATAGCCGCCAAGTCCGGAAAGCACCATGACGAGCAGCGTCGCGCCGCCGACCACGAACAGCGAGTTGAACAGCCACTTCGCCCCGTCCTCCTTGGTGAAGACCCTGATATAGTTGGCGAAGGTCCACTGCTCCGGCCAATGCAGGAAGAGCTGCGCATTGCCGTCGAGCGAAGCGAGCAGCACCCAGAAGAAAGGCACCGCGCAGAAGATCGAGATCAGCGACAGGATCGCATAGGCGATGAGGTCGGACCGACCCTTGTTTGCAGTTTCGCTTGGGGAAACGACGGCCATGTCAGACCTCCACCTTCATGGCCCGGACATAGGCGATGCCTAATATCAGCGAGATGACGAGCGCGACGACGGCGACCGCAGCACCATAGCCCAGCTGGAACGCCGTGAAGGACTGGTTGTAGATATAGATGCTGACCACCTCGGTCGCCCCGCCCGGTCCGCCGCGCGTCAGCGCATAGACGAGGCCGAAGACGGCAATGGTGGAGACTGCCGAGATCAGCATGTAGAGCAGGATCGTTGGCATCATCAGCGGCAGGGTGATGCGGCGGAACATCTGTGATGGGGTGGCGCCGTCCATGCGCGCTGCCTCGTAGATCTCCGCCGGAATGGTACTGAGGCCGGCCGTTAGCAGGATCATCGCCGTGGCGATGCCACGCCAGGTGTTGACGACAATGATCATCGACAGCGGGAAGACCTGCAGCCAGTCGGCCGGCGTGATGCCGAAGAAGCTGACGATGCGGCTGAGTGTGGCATTGTCGCCGCCCGCCAGCATCGAGATCCACATGAAACCGGCGACGACCTCAGGGGCTGCATTCGGCAACAGGATGATCGACGAGAACACCCGCCGAAAGCGGATCGGGCGGCGCAGCGCAATTGCCGAGATCAGCCCGAGCACGAACTGGCCGATCACCGCCGAACCGATGACGAAGACGAAGGTGACGAATAGCGAATTCCAGAACTTCGCGTCGTTGAAGAGCCGCGTGTAATTCCTGAGACCGACAAAGCGGGGCCGAAGGGCCGCGGCCCCGGTCAGCGCCTCGTTGGTGAAGCTCAGATAGATGGAATAGAGGGCCGGATAGATGACGAAGGCCAGAAGCAGCACCAGCGAGGGCAGCAGGATCAGCAACCATTGCCGCTCGGCACGCTTTTCATGAGAGTTTCGGGCCATGGAAGCTCACAACCTTATCGATGGAACCGGCTTATCGAATGAAAGCGGGAAGACGCGGCGATGGCGCCGCGTCCCCGTCCTGGCGGAAGAGAGGGTGCCGGAGCTTACTTGACCATGTCGTCGCCGAGCGTTTCCTTGACGTAATCGACGAGGATCTTCTGGGCGCCGGCGGCATCGGTCTCCTTGCGCAGCAGCGCTTCGGTGGCCCGCGCCACGCCTTCCGAAACCGTGCCGAAACCGGAGGCCTGTTTCAGGAACACGCCGTTCCCGGCCGCCGCATGGATCGGAACCAGTTCCGTCAGCTTCTGGAACTCGGCATTGCCAGCCGCATCCTTGCTGGCCGGGATGTTGCCAATGCGGGCGGCGTAGGAAACCTGCGTCTCGATCGAGCCGATCTCCATCAGCGCCTTGATCGCCAGCTCGGTATTGGCTGACTTGGAATTGACGGCCCACGGCGCAGCGAGATTGGCAAGCACATATTGGCCGCTGCTCTGGCCGGGAACGGTCCAGGTGCCGACCACCTTCGTCACGTCAGGGATCGGATTCTTGCTTTCGCGACCCCAGTCGAAAATATAGCACCAGGAGCCGCAGGTGGTCGCGACGAGCTTGCCGGCCGGGAACATCTGATACTTCGGCACGACCCAGGGCTCGGGCCCGAGTAGCGGCTGCGTCGGCATCAGGTCCTTGTCGATCAGTTCCTTGTAAACGTTGAAGACATCCTTGATGCCTTCCCCATTGAGATCGAGCTTGCCGTCGGCATCGACGAGCTGCGGCGTCTTGGAACCGACGAGCAGATGCTGGAAGCCTTCGTCGAAGGCGCCGCTTCCCCAGGAGACGCCGGCCGGGAAGAGCAGGCCGTAGGCGCCGGTCTTCTGCTTGATTTCGGCCGCGCGGTCGAGAAGCTCCCGCCAGGTCTTCGGCTGTTCGGTCGAGATGCCGGCCTTTTCGAGAACGTCCTTGCGATAATAGATTTCCTGGATGCCGAGCATGAACGGCATCACATAGGTTTCGCCATCCGGGCTGACGGCAAGCTCCTTGGCGACGTCATAGAGCTTGGCGTAGCCATCCCAAGCCTTGAACTCCTTGGTAACAGGCGCGAGGTAGCCGGCTTCCACCATGTCGGCGACCGCAGCCGTGGTCGGGATGGAAAAGAGGTCGGGCGCGTTGCCGGCGCCGAGCTCCGTCAGAAGTTTGGTTAGGTAGTCCTTGTCGGGCGCCGGATATTCGATGACCTCGACGGTGACGCCATATTTCTTTTCGATCCGCTCGACCGTCGACTTCATCGCGTCGATGCCGGCCTGACCGTGATTTGCAATGCGGATTGTTTCAGCCTGCGCCAGCGTCGAAACCGCGCTCAGCAGAACGGCGCATAGGCCGCCAAGAACCATCTTCTTCAATTGAAGTCCTCCCTTTTTTAGAGACACGGCGCCCTCCAGCACCGGTTGCGAAAATGTACACGCATTCCAAACACTGACAAGATGGTTTTTGAAAAGATTCGAACGCGAGTTTTAATATACTGATATTGCTTATCTATATAGATATTGCCATCGCTATACCGTTTGTGTAATCGTGTGCACAATGCATTCAGGGAGGAATTTTCATGACTAGGAAATTGCGCCTCGGTGTCATTGGCGCTGGCTTGAAGGCGGCGGAATATGCCGAGAGCTGGGTCAAGATGCCGGAGGTCGAATTTGCTGCACTCGCCGACACCACGGCGGCTTCACGCCAGCGCCTGATCGACGTCTGCCTCGCCGCCGGCGCACCACAACCGAAGAGCTTCGAGGATTATCGCCGGATGCTCGCGGAATGCCGGGGCGAACTCGACATCGTCTACGTCTCTACCCCGCATGCCTTCCATGCCGAGCAGGCAACCGCCGTTGCCGAGGCCGGCCTCGACCTCTTCCTGGAAAAACCGATGGTGACGACGGTCGCCGAGGCCGAGAGGCTGATCGCCGCGCAGAAAAAGAGCGGCGTCACCATCGTCACAGCCTTCCAGGGCGGCCTCTCGCCGTTGGTGCTCGACACGCGCCGGCGGGCTCTCGCCGGCGAATTCGGCGAGCTGATCGCCATATCCGGCATGATCTGGGAAAGCTGGTCGTCCAACTATGACGGCCACTGGAAGCAGCAGCCTGATATCTCCGGCGGCGGCTTCATGTTCGATACCGGCGCCCATATGATCAACACCGTCTGCCTGCTCGCCAATTCGGATTTCGACAGTGTGTCGGCCTACATGAACAACCACGGCAGACAGGTCGATATCGCCACCGCCGTCTCCGCCCGGCTGAAAAGCGGCGCGCTGGCGACATTGACGGCCGCCGGCGAGGGCCCTCCGGGCTGCGCCTCCTACATCACCTTCTTCTATTCAAAGGCGATCGTGCGCATCGACGCCTGGGGCGGCTGGCGCGAGATCAGTGTCGGCCGCACCGCCGAGCCGCGCGAGGAGACCGAGATTCTCGGCAACCCGATGAAGAATTTCCTCGCCATTCGCGAGGGAAAGATGGAAAACTCCGGCTCCGTTGAAATGGGCCTCAGATTCGCTAGGCTATGGGATGCAATCAAGGAATCGGCAGCGGCCGACGGCGCTTCCGTCAGGATCGTCGCCCAATAGGCGCTGAAGATGAGCGGTATGAGCAGACGGCGGATCACATCGAAGGAACTGGCGAAACTCGCCGGCGTCTCCTCCGCCACCATTTCCCGCGCCTTCTCGCCGGATTCACGCATCGGCAGCGCGACGCGCGACCGCATCCTCGCCGTCGCCCGTGAACATGGCTACCAGCCGAACGCTATCGCCCGCTCGCTGAACAACCAGCGCTCGCGCCTCGTCGCCCTGGTCGTCAATGCGATCGGCAACCCTTGCGAGGCCGAGGAGCAGCAGCTTCTCGTCCACCGCCTGCAGGCCAGACAATTGCTGCCGATCATCCTCTGCTGCGCCGATCATTCCGACCGGCTGCAGTTGATGCGCCTTGCCTCCACCTATCAGGTCGATCACGTCGTCGTCTTCTCCGACATGGTATCGATGCAGGATGCCGTCGATATCTTCCACACGACGAAGCCGATCATCGTCTCCTTCGAGCCGCTCGACAACGAAAACGTCTCCAGCATCCGCATCGACGGCTCTGAGGCCGCCGACGAGATCATCGACAAGATCGTCCGCGACGGTAAGAAGCGTTTCGCCTACCTCTCCGGCACCAATTCCAGCTGGATCGACAAGCTCAGGCGCAAATGGTTCGCTGATGCGCTGACCAAGCGCGGCCTCGCCTTCGAGACGCAGGCCTTCGGCGATTATTCCTATGATTCCGGCTTCAAAGAAGCCGTGCTCCTGCTGCACCGGGACAAGGTTGACGCCATCATCTGTGGCAATGATGTCATGGCGATCGGCGCACGCGATGCGGCCCGCCGGGTGCTCGGCAAGAACACCCCTGATGATATCGCCATCGTCGGCCAGGATGGCATTGCCATGGCCGCCTGGGATTGCAATGACCTCACCACGCTGAGCCTCGACCACGTCGCCTTCATCGATGCCGTCGTCGAATTGATCGAACGCCATGACGCTGAGATCGAAGGCCCGCACAGCATCACGCTCACCTGCACCGCCCGCTGGGGCTCGACCGCCTGATGCATGTCGCCTGGAAGTGTACAGCGGTTCCGGGATGACGACATGCATGAAAAAAGCTAAAGCCCGTCGCATGAATCAAGTTCGCTGTGACGTGCTTAAGCGGCTCGCCCATCCATTGCATCGAGGAGGAATACCGATGACCCGATTTTCACGCGCCGAGAGGCGCCGCAATGTCCCTGATGCCGCAATCTGGAGAGCCTGAAATGCGTTCCGTCGTTTCCTTCAATGAAGGCTGGAGTTTCCACGAGGGCTTCGGCCAGCGCCTGCTCGAAACTTTCGATGCCGCCAAGTCGGTCAGCCTGCCGCATACCGCCGTCGAACTGCCCTTCAGCTATTTCGACGAGACCAGCTATCAGCGTGCCTTCACCTATCAGAAGGTGCTGCGCTGGCTGCCGGAATTCGAGGGCCGCGAAGTCTCGCTCGTCTTCGACGCCGCCATGGCCGACAGCGTCGTCTATCTGAACGGCGAGGAAATCATTGCCCATAAGGACGGCTACACCCCCTTCGAGGCCCGCCTCACCGGCAAGCTCGCCAAGGGCGAGAACCTCGTCACCGTCAAGATCGACGGCAGCGAAAATCCTGACATTCCGCCTTTCGGCGGCCGCATCGATTATCTGACCTATGCCGGCATCTACCGCGATGTCTGGCTGAAGGTCACCGACCCGGTCTCGATCCGCAATCTCAAGATCGAAACCACAGACGTTCTCGACCCGGAGAAATCGGCGACCATACGCGTCGACATCGCCAATCCCGAGGGCCGCAGCTTCTCGGCGACGGTCACCGCCACGCTGAAACAGGCCGACGGCACGGTGGTCGCCACTGCCGCAACCGAAACGATCGGCGACAGCACTAGGCTTTCCTTCGGCGGCCTCACCGGCATCGCCCTCTGGGACATCACCGATCCCACGCTCTATGACGTCACCGTCGAGCTCAGGACCGAACATGGCTCCGACCGTCTCTCCACACGGTTCGGCTTCCGCACCGCCGAATTCACGCCGGAAGGTTTCCTCCTCAACGGCAAGCCACTGAAGCTGCGCGGCCTCAACCGCCACCAGGCCTTCCCCTATGTCGGTTATGCCGCCGGCCGTTCCGCCCAGGAGCGCGACGCCGACATCATGAAGACGGTGCTGAAGTGCAATATCGTCCGCACCTCGCATTATCCGCAGTCGAAATGGTTCCTCGACCGATGCGACACGATCGGTCTGCTGGTTTTCGAGGAGATCCCCGGCTGGCAGCATATCGGCGATGCCGACTGGCAGCAGGAATCGATCGAAAACGTCCGCCGCATGATTGAGCGCGACTGGAACCACCCCTCGATCATCATCTGGGGCGTGCGCATCAACGAATCGCAGGATAGTCACGATTTCTACGCCGAGACCAACCGTCTCGCTCGCGAACTCGACAGCACCCGCCAGACCGGCGGCGTGCGTTATCTCACCGAGAGCGAACTGCTCGAAGACGTCTATACGATGAACGACTTCATCCTCGGCAACGAGGAACTGCCGGGCGCCAACCGCCCGCGCACCGCGCTGCGCGGCCAGCAGGAAAATACCGGACTGTCGCACAAGGTACCGTACCTCATTACCGAGTTCAACGGCCACATGCACCCGACGAAGATTTATGACCAGGAGCAGCGTCAGGCCGAGCATGTGCGCCGTCACCTGGAGGTGCTGAATGCCGCCTATGGCGATCCTGATATCTCCGGCGCTATCGGCTGGTGCATGTTCGATTACAACACCCACAAGGATTTCGGCTCCGGCGACCGCATCTGCTATCACGGCGTCATGGACATGTTCCGCGAGCCGAAATTCGCGGCCTATGCCTATATCAGCCAGTGCGACCCTTCCGAGGAGATCGTCATGAAGCCGGCGACCTTCTGGGCGCGCGGCGAACGCAATATCGGCGGCGTGCTGCCGCTGATCATCCTGACCAACTGCGACGAGGTGGAGCTGCGATATGGCGCGCTCAGCAAGCGCATCGGTCCAGATCGCGAGAATTATCCGCATCTGCCGCATCCGCCCGTCGTGCTCGACCATCGTCATTTCACTGCCGACGAGCTCGGCACCTGGGGTCTCGAATGGATCGACGGCACCTTCACCGGCTATATCGGCGGCGAGCCGGTGGCCAGCCTGACGCTGGCGGCCGATCCATTGCCGACGACGCTGGAGGTCGTTGCCGATAGCAACACGCTGAAAGCCCGTGAACGCGACAGCACACGCGTCATCATCCGCGCCCTCGACCAGCGCGGCCAGCGCCTGCCCTTCATGAACGACAGCATTTCGCTGAAGGTGCACGGCCCGGCAAGGATCGTCGGTCCGACCAACGTGCCGCTCCAGGGCGGCACCGCCGGCTTCTGGCTGGAGGCGACGGGGTTCACGGGCGAGATCACCGTCGAAGCGGTTTCGACGCGTTTCGCGCCGGTGTCGCTCAGCGTGACGGCTGCCTAGCGCATAACCCCGAAAATCGAAATCGATTTTCGGAAAGGATTATGTGCAAACTCAAAGTGTTAGAACGTCCTTAGCGCGTCTTATAGACGCGCGGCGCTCTAATGACTGTTACGAAATCTTGAGCTGGCTCTCGNGGCGCGCAGGCGGGCGACGACGGATTTGCCGCCGAGCTTGGTGACGGCGAAGGTATCGGAGCCGGCCGGTTCGACCACCTCGATCAGGCAATCGCCCTCGGTCAGCGAGCGCGCCTTGCGGTCGGCGCCATCGGGATCGGTCAAGGCCTCCGGCCGGATGCCGAAGATCACCTGTTTGCCGGTATAGGCGGTCAGGCCATTGTTGCCTGCGATGACTGGGAGCCTCAGCGGGGCGGCATTCGGCCGCTCCAGCGAGACTTCGAGCCCGCCGGCGCCGTTCTCGACGGTGGCGGTCAAGAGGTTCATTGCCGGCGATCCCATGAAGTCGGCGACGAAGATGTTGGAGGGGCTGTTATAGATCTCGGCCGGCGTGCCGAAC
>NZ_MRDL01000024.1 GCF_002008365.1 Rhizobium leguminosarum bv. viciae USDA 2370 | reverse complement strand
TGGAAAGCCGTGACCGCTGCAATTGCCTGAGTTTACCGACAAGCGACTTTTCGGCCGTTGATCAAACAACGTGACATCGCCAGGTGGACTCCAACATCGTCGAACGTTCGATGAAGTCCGTTGCCCTGACGAGAAAGAATTCGATGTTCGTGGGTAATGTGAAGGGTGGCGAGACCTTTGCGATCCTGGCCTCGCTCGTTAACTCCGCAAAACTGAACGGGCTCGATCCACACACCTGGCTTGCCGATGTCCTCGAACGGATCGTATCGGGAAGCACCACGATCAACCAGCTCGATACGCTGCTTCCCTGGAACTGGAAAGCAGAGCGCCATCAGGTTGCCGCATGACAAAATCCACTCAGACCAGTTCCACCAGCCCGGCGCAGGCGGCAACAGCACGACCAAAGCTTGACGATGAAGCATTCGAGACCTTCATCCGCAGACGGCGTCCTGCGGCGCCGGTGTGGAGCATGAGCGGGCTGGATGGTTATCTCACCGCGTTGATCATCGGGCCGAAGTTCATCAACCCCTATCAATGGATTCCCCTGTTCGCCGGCGAGGGCGCCATGGCCTTGCCGATGGAAACCACAGAGCACCAGGCCGTGCAAACGATCGTCGCCGAATATAACCGCATATCGGCCACGCTTGGGGAAAGGCCGGAAGAATATCGGCCACGCTTCAGTCACATCACCTATTCCCACGACAGCTTCGATTGGCACACCGGCTTCCTCCTCGGAACGGAATTCGCCCCCAGGCTATGGAGCCCGGTCATCCGTGGCCATGCTGTGACCGGTGATATCATCGCTCCTATTCGCGCCCTCTGCGACGCCAAAAAGATAACCCCGCCGGCGGAGATCATCCAGATTGCTGGTGCCGTCATTAAAATTCGCGACTACTTCATGCCGCGGCGCTCAAGGCAGAAGTTCTAAAGCCGACCGGTCTCGGAACCCTGCAAATGTCAACGGAAATACCCGTGGCCCACTCGTAGCGCTTACGATGCAACAACGCCCGAAAAACGTCCACCACCTCAAGTCCCGCGGCAGCGGCTTCGTTCAATCTCACCCCACCTGGGTCGTCCTACGCTTTTGGAAGCCGATCACCGCCCACGCCCTCCCTCCTGACGAAAACGTTCACCGAGCCCCCTAATGGCGTTCGAGAACGCCTCGACCGACGCGGCATGCTGCATGATCCGGTTCTGCGCGAACCGATCGGTCACGCCATTGCGCTCGATGGCGGTACGGGCAACCATGTTGGCGTTGATGTCGCGCTTCGCGGCTCGCTCTTTGATCGTGTCCTGCGCGAGCCGATCGGTCACGTCATTGCGCTCGATGGCGGTACCGGCAACCATGTCAGGATTGGCGTTGATGTCGCGCTTCGCGGCGAGCCATTTGATCCTGTCCTGCGCGACCGGAACGACCACGTCATTGCGCTCGATGGCGGTACGGGCAACCATGTCAGGATTGGCGTTGATGTCGCGCTCCGCGGCGAGCCATTTGATCCTGTCCTGCGCGACCGGAACGACCACGTCATTGCGCTCGATGGCGGTACGGGCAACCATGTCAGGATTGGCGTTGATGTCGCGCTCCGCGGCGAGCCATTTGATCCTGTCCTGCGTGTCCGGAACGTCCACGTCATGATAGGTGTTGATGTCATTCCCAGTTCTAGTCCCAGCTGGATTACGCGCCTCAATCCTGGCGTTTGCGAAACGAGCAGGTCGTGTTTCCTGCTGAATCTTTCTGAATTCAGACCGAATTGTCCGATCGCTCTCAATAAGTTCTCGGAACCTCTGATTGGTGCTGCGCAACGCATTGATTTCATAGAAAGCTGCGAGCTTGTCGGCTTGATTGGCTACCTTCCTGAATACCTCTGTCAGCGTGTCATTTGGCAGATTGCCGATCATTGAAGTCTCTTTCTCTGGCTCGATCAGCGGGTCATCTGTTTAAGGTAATGCATCTGGCTAATGGAATAAAGGGTACCGTCACATTAACCGGGCATCGATCAAATGTAGGATCGCGACGGAGCGGTGCATTGCGGTTTGGATGAAGGCGAGGCTTGTGGCTGACCTGCCACTGAACTTTCATCCAGCGGCGGTTAGAGCCTCGGCGGCTTTTGAACCGCCCCAGGATTCTGGACCACCGGAGGCTGGAGTTTTCCGGCTTCGTTCAGGGAGGTGGGCTGGTTGCGCCTCCCGGATTCATCAGTAAGATTGGCACCTTATTGCCGATGGCACCATGTGGCCGAACCTCATTGTAGTCTCTGCGCCAATCCTCCATCTTTTCGCGGGCATCCGCAAGGGTCAGGAACCAATGCTGGTTCAGACATTCGGCTCGGAAGCGGCCGTTGAATGCTTCGATGAAGGCATTGTCCGTCGGCTTGCCTGGACGTGAGAAGTCCAAGGTCACACCCTTGGCATAGGCCCAAAGATCGAGATCGCGTGACACGAATTCCGTGCCCTGATCGACACGGATCGTCTTCGGATAACCGACCTGCCGGCATATCCGTTCCAAGGTTTGCACGACGTCTTCACCGCGATAGCTGTGACGCGGATCAAGCACCGGCACATAGCGCGAGAAGGTGTCGATCACCGTCAGAACCCGCAACTTCTTTCCGGTCGCCAGCTGGTCGTGAACGAAGTCCATGGCCCAGACATCATTCGGTCCAACCGCCATTTGCCGATCCTCCCGCAGTTTGGCTTTGACCCGGCGCTTTGGCGTTTTGTTCCGCAGTTGAAGGCCCAAGTCCCTGTAAATCTTATAGGTTCGCTTGATGTTGGTGCCCCAACCCTCACGCTCTAAGAGCCCTTGCACGCGACGATAGCCGTAGCGCACTCGGGTTTCGCAGATCTCGCGAATACGACGTTCCAGGCCGGCCCGATCGGCACGGCGAGAGGTGTAGTGGTAGCTTGAACGATCGAAGTTCAGCGCCCCACAGGCACGCCGGATCGAGATCGCCCAATCGCGGCACATGCCCTTCACCGGTGATGTCACGTTGTGAGCGGCTTAACGGTTGTCGGATAATGGGTTGGGATGAACAGTCCTGCCGTCAGCTACAAGAACCACCGCTTTCCACCGCAGATCATCGCCCGTGCGGTCTGGCTGTATTTCCGGTTCCCTTTGAGCCTGCGGATGGTCGAGGAAATGTTGTTGGAGCGCGGCATTGTCGTCTCCTATGAAACGATCCGGCGATGGGGCCGTGCGGATTCCACTCTGAAGCCGGCCGCCATTCCAATCATTGACCGGCCACCGTTCCGATTTGAAGCCGGCCACCATTCCAATCAATAACCGGCCAGTTTCCGGCACTCAAGTTCCCCTGGGTCAGCAACCTTGGCATGTGTCCTCTCGATATCCACGAGGGGAATTTAATGCCTGCAAAAAGAAAGCTGACCATGCGACACATACGACAAATGCTGCGGCTTGCGGGTAGCGGAACGAGTAGCCGCGAGATCGCTGTAATGCTTGGCATTGCCCGCAGCACCGTGCAGGACAACTTGAAGCGGGCTGCGATGGCAGGGCTAAGTTGGCCCCTCGCCAGCGACCTGACAGACGATGTTCTCGAGGCCAAGCTCTTCGTTCACCCCGGCGTCAAGCAGGGCCAGCGACTGCGCCAAGAGCCCGAATGGGGGCCGCTTTCGATTGAGCTGAAGAAGCCAGGCGTGACGCTGCTGATTCTTTGGGAGGAATACCGCAGCGCCTATCCGGATGCGTATGGATATAGCCGTTTTTGCGAGCTGTTCCGGGGCTTTGAGAAGCGCCTGTCACCGACGATGCGCCAGGAGCACGTCGCCGGCGACAAAGTCTTCGTTGATTATTCCGGCAAGAAGGTGCCGATCGTCGATCGCAAGACCGGTGAGATCCGCGAGGCGGAACTGTTCCTCGGCGTGCTCGGCGCGTCGAGCTACACCTACGCGGAAGCCACATGGACCCAGACCCTGCAGGACTGGATTGGGTCGCACGTCCGCATGTTCACCTTCTTCGACGGTGTGCCCCGGCTGATCGTGCCCGATAATCTGAAGTCCGGCGTCAACCGCGCCAGCTTCTACGATCCGGAGATCAACCGTAGCTATGGGGTCATGGCTGCTCATTGTGGCGTTGGCGTCCTGCCAGCACGTCCGCGACGCCCGAAGGACAAGGCCAAGGTGGAGAATGGCGTAAAGTTCGCCCAGAGCTGCATTCTCGGCCGTCTTCGCAAACAGACATTCTTCTCGCTCACTGAAGCCAATGCCGCGATCGCTCAGATGCTGGAGCGCATCAACAATCACGTCATGCGCCGGTTGGGCGTCAGTCGTCGGAACCTCTTTGAGGCGGTCGAACGGGCAGCACTCGCTGGTCTGCCCACCGAGCATTACGAGTTCGCAGAATGGCGCTTGGCACGGGTGTCGACAGATTATCACGTCGAATTCCAGAGCTTTTTCTATTCCGTCCCGCATAGCCTCATCCGGAGCCAAGTCGATATCCGGGCCACCGCACGAATGATCGAGATCTTCCATCGAGGCAAACGGGTTGCGGTGCATCAGCAACGCTATGGTGGCCCGCGTTACGGAACAGACCCGGCGCATATGCCGAGTTCGCACCGCCGATATGCGGCTGATGCCGTGCCGATAGAAGCTTGCATAAATGCTCGCGAACAAAAGCCCCATTATCAGCGAAAGAAAGAAGGCAAACAGCAGCGTGTTCAATTTGCGAGTCGTGCTCCCGTCCATTCCTCATGACCTCCGCGCCTGGGGACTGATGCAGAATGCCCGCGAGCAACGTCGGCGTGGCTATTCTATATTAGTTCCAGTGGCCGGTTGGATCGTCGTGCATGCCGTTGCGCTCTTCGCATGGCCTGCTGTAGGATTCTCTGCCTGGAACGTTGGTTTCGGCGAACTTCCGCCCGGATGGATCCAACCTTGTAGCCATTGGGATCCACCCGCCGACTGTGCCCGTGCGACGGAGCAGCGAAGAGCTCAGATAAGGTCGGCTTTTCATCATAGGTCATAGTACAAGGCTCAGCGGACGACGGTTACGGCGAACAGCTTACTGCATCCAGACGCTCATCTTTCACGAAGTGCGCTTGTCGATATAAACAAACCGCCCCCAGAGATCCAAGAATGGACGGTTGCAGTTGCAATATAATTCCCGCTTTTGCGTGCTGTATTCACAATCTTTCAGGCGGTCGTTTTTGTATAGAACGACCAATTTGCATACAAATTCTCGTGGGGAAGACGCGGCCGCACCAAGGAGTTTTCAATGCAACTTGTAACCTGCTGCTCATTTAAAGGAGGCGCTGGGAAAACAACAGCGCTGATGGGCCTCTGCTCGGCACTTGCCGCAGAGGGTAAGACAATTGCACTTTTCGAAGGCGACGAAAATCGGCCACTCAGCAAATGGAAAGAAAATGCGACGCGACGTAACGCCTGGGATCCACTTTGTGAGATCTTCATTACGGACGAGTTGCCGCTTCTTGAGGTCGCCTACGAAGAGGCAGCAGGCCGCGGGTTCGACTATTGCCTAGTGGAAACTCACCATGGATCCAGCGAGCTCAATAACACAGTGATCGCCAGTTCTAATCTCCTGCTGATCCCGACAATGCTTACTCCCCTCGATGCCGACGAGGCACTTGCCACATTTCGTTACATTATCGAATTACTGATTGGTGAAAACCTTGCCATACCAGCCGCAATTCTGCGCCAACGTGTGCCGGCCAACCGGCTAAATTCCTCGGAGCGGCTAATATCGGAGATGCTAAGTACTCTGCCTCTTGCCGACACGCCGATGCACGAAAGGGACGCTTTCGCCGCGATGAAGGATCGAGGAATGCTGCATCTGAATCTCCGTAATGCCGCAGCAAACTCGTCCATGCGGCTGACACTGCGCAATCTCGAAGCAGCGATGGAAGATTTGCGTTCCCTCGGCAAATTTGTAAGCAGCACAGTCGAGCATTGATATGGCAATCCGCAAACGTGGGTGACGGTGCGTCTCCATCCGGTCGCTGCCGACGAACCAAATCAAGGGACCCGGCGATGACGAACCGTGCTTTCGCATGTTCTTCTTGGCTGAGCTGAGGTGGCTCGTAAGCGACAAGCCGGGGCCGTTCAGGGGGCGTAGTTCCATGGCATGAGCGCGTCGATTTCACTGCTAGGCCATCCATTCGCAAGGCGCTCAAGCGTCTGGGTCAACCAAGCTTGCGGATCGATGGCATTTATCTTGCCGTTTGCCAGAGCGTCGCGATGGTCGTCGAAGCCGGGTTCATAATGCCGGGTTTCTGGCATTCGAATCCAAGGTCACTTATCCCTTCCATCCACTGGTTGACCAAACCGTATTGGTAACCGGGGCGATGTCACGTTGTCGGCAACTTAACGGGTGGCGGATAATTCGGTTGAGATGACCTCATCGACCATCAGCTACAAGAA
>NZ_MRDL01000060.1 GCF_002008365.1 Rhizobium leguminosarum bv. viciae USDA 2370 | reverse complement strand
ATGACTACTCCTAGCGTTACCACTAGGACTGCCAGTCAGTAGCCCGTCATCGCAAGACGGCTTTCACCGTGGGCTTACGTTAAGTTAACGCGCTTCTCGTGAGTAGCCGGCCCGGAAAATAGATTGGAAGACGGGCGTGGAGCTCGGTGTTGAAATTCGACACCATCCAAATCCTCGCCCAAGATTCAGGGCACGGGGACGATCCCCTTCGACATCAGGTATCGTCATACAGGTGTTATCGTTGTCAGTTGCGACACTCACCATAGCTTGCAATTAATCACTCATCGAAGGGAGAGCGCCTGCTATGCTCGGACCGTCTATGTTCTTTGAACCTGATTCTTCACGCGCGGTATGTCCAAAATGTCGCCTGAACTCTCGGCTGAATTGCGAAAGTCCTGTATAGCCAACTGCGCGGCCGATCGCGGCGATGCTCAAGCTCGTCGAACGAAGCAAGGATCTCGCCTCATGCAGCCTTGCCGCCTTTTGATATTCGAGTGGCGTGCATCCGAACAAGGCTTTGAAGTGGCTATGGTAGGAAGATAGGCTAAGCCCGGTCGATGCCGCGATCGCATCGATCGAGACGCTGGCCTCTGCCGGCTTCAGCAGTTTGTCGGTGGTCTTAAGTACCTTGCTGCGCGTTCCAACACCGTTCATGCCCGCTAGGACCGCCAAACCCTCGTCGTTGTTCAGCAGATGAAAATGCAGTTCGCGTATCAGTCCTGGCATTAGGATGCGACAAGCCGCTGGATCGTGAAGCGCTGTTACAATCCTCGCCGCAAGCTCCTTGATCCCCTGATCTGACCGTCCTGACGTGCAGCACAAAGCGTTCGTCTTTGGGTAAGACGAATCCCGGGGCCCCAATGCAGAGGCGATCTCCAGCGCCAATGGTGTTTCAAATTCCACATCGATCGTTAGCAGGGGAACCGCGGGGCTGGCGCTCGTTTCAAGCTCGAAAGGCGCCGGCACGGATGCGAGAAAAAAATGGTCACGATCGATCATGTGAGCGTTAACATTAGACGACAGTATGGCTCGACCCTGGATGACCAATGAGATGCAGGGTGGTTGAAACACTGGGTCGGCTTTGACGGAATGTTCCGCCCTCAGCACTTTGACCGTGGGCGCGAGCGTAGAGTGATGCCCGATCGCAGGCGCCAGTGCCTCAACAAGTCTCACAAGCTGGCTCGACCGCTCTTCCATTTCGACACCAAAGACAACATCGGATTATCAAAGCTCAGTTTTGGAAGACACCGTTACGAGACTTGCTCTCCGTAAACATCAGGGTCCCACACGGATCTTTCGCTATTGCGTTCCCGGACCTCCGCAGATTGACCGCGGACGCTGAAGGCCGCCACGACTGCTCGCAACGCGATAGGTCTGTAACGTGCCCGCAAATCGCAAGCATCTTTTCTTTCGTCTTTCGTTGTAGTCATGGTCCTCTCCGATCTGAGTAAGATACTGATTTTGACGAAAGCAGGTCGTGACTTTCGTCTAGGGGTGTTCCGGCATGAGCCGCGATCCGTGTCAGGAGCGAGGACGATACTGTCGGCGAAACGATATGGGCGCGATTTGCAGTCCCGAGTAAGAATGGCCCAACGCACTGCCAGTCAGCCTGGGAAAGCAAGGTATCTTTGATCGCTGCGGCTAGACCGACACGGGGGAAAACGAGAACTTCGCAGGCAGCCTTTGACGCGCTGCACGATGATTGGCACCGATCAGGGCGGATCGCATCCGCAAGCGCCACCGGAGCGCGAACGACCAAATCCGGGGCGATCGCCCTGACTGTGGCCGCCGCCGCCCTGAGGGTTTCAGCCTGCGAGTTCAGATCCTTCCAATAGCTGTCTTGGCAAAGATCGACACTTGGGCTGAGATTGAATGCACACACATGCCGCGCGGCGGCGATGGCAATTTCAGCGATGGCCGTTGGATGACGGAGACAGTCTTGTAGTGCCTCGACTAAACATATCACTCTTCCGGCACAATAAAGCATTTGCAGTGTTCCGGCGGTTTGCCGCTGCAGCGACATTAGATTCTCCTGCAATTGCAAAAGATGCCAACCGAACTCTCCACTTGCACCACAAATCATCGCGTCAGCACGCGAGCTATTGATAAGTCGCGCCGCAAAAGCTGTGTTGCGATTATCTCTGATAAAGCCAGGAAGGTTTGTAACATTCCAATGCAACATTCGCGCCGTGCGAAAAGCCAGCCACTGATCGAAAAACTGGCGCTCATCCGTAGGCTCGACGATTTCAAAATCATCGCCAACCTTGATACTCAGCTTAGCAACAGCGATTCTTTTAAGAATATCCTGTTCGCAACCAACCGCGAACGCAACGGCGGTGCGATCCCTCACGATCGTTGCGATAGCTTGCAGGACGCGCGCATCATGGCCCTCAGCGAAAATCAGCCGCTTCTTCTTGTGTGGCGATGGGGGCGACCGGTTGACAATGGGCTCACGCATCGACATTTACCTATCTTCGTTTTTCCGTAGGTGCTCGGCCATATCAAGCATTCGCGCGGAAAACGCCCATTCGTTGTCATACCAGCCAAAAACCCTGAGCAATCCGCTCCGCCCCAACGAAATCTCCGGGCCGCAAAGAACAAGTGACTCCGGCCGTCCGCGGAGATCGACGGATACGACGGGCTCCTCGGTCCAACCGAGCACGAGGGACGAGCCTGCGGCTGCCCGGAGATCGTGGATTATCTGCTCTTCGGAACGGAGGTCACGAAGAGCAACCGTCAGGTCGATTGCTGAAACGCTCGCGGTCGGAACGCGAATGGCACGTGCCTCCACAAGCTCGGCCAAGTCCGGTAAGACGTTTTTTAGTAGATGATGCGCACTGGTTGTCGTCGGAACCATGGACATTGCTGCGGCCCTGCTGCGGGCAAAGTCGCCACGGGGTTGATCGACTGTAGGCTGACTGCCGGTATAGCAGTGCACCGTCGTCATTTGGGCTCCGACCACACCGAAGAGTTCATCGATCGTCCGTAAAAGGGGAGCTAACGCGTTCGTCGTGCACGACCCGTTCGAAATGATCCGCTCGCCACGGAACGCGCTTTCGTTTGCACCAAGGATCAAGGTTTTTTCCGCCCAATCCGCCGGTCCGGATACGATGACTTGCGAGACACCTTTTTCCAGACTGCAGACGGCATTGGCGGCGGAAATGCTTGACCCAGTACATTCAAAGAGAACATCGATACCACCAAGGTCGAGTTCTGAAAGATGAACCGCACTTGTCATGCGAATATATCGCCCATCGATTTCAAGGTCTCCATCTGCCAATTGGACGGATCCCTGCCACGGGCCGAAGACACTGTCATATTGGAAGAGATACGCACTCAGCGCTGGCGCGGCGATATCATTGATCAGCACTACGTCGACAAACGGCCTAGCTAAAGCCTGGCGAAGAACGGTTCGGCCAATACGACCGAACCCGTTTATGGCAACGCGAAGCGGAGCAAGTGTCATAGCGCCGGCCTAAATCTCGATCTCGACTGCTGTGCCGCGCGCGATCGCAAGCTCAACAGCCGCTTGCGCGACGGCCAAGTCTTGCAAGCCGACGCCAGTGCCGTCGAAAAGCGTAACCTGATCGGCCGAGCTTCGACCGGGTATACGCCCGCTGATAACGGCACCGATCTCGCCAATATCCACCGGAGCGACCAGTCCCTGCGCGATCGCATGCTGGGACTCACCAATAGAAATTGCCTGCGCGATCTCGTCGGTAAAGAGAGTTGCCGACGCGAAAAGCGCAGCATCAACCTCTTGCTTGCCCTTCGTATCCGTTCCCATACATGCCAGATGTGTACCGGGGCGAACTTGCTGGGCCTTGAGAATAGGCTGAAAAGACGAAGTGATCGTAATGATCACATCCGCTTCGTCGCCTAAACGATCCAATTCAACGGCTTCGAAGGGAATTGCGAGTTCATCTGCAACAGCTGCAAGCTTGGGCAACATCTCCGGATGGAAATTCCAGGCAACGACCTTCTCGAAGGCTCGTTGCTGGACCGCGGCGCGGAGCTGGAACGACGCCTGATGCCCTGCACCCACCATGCCCAGCACCTTGGCGTCTTTGCGGGCGAGATACTTGATTGATACCGCCGAAGCAGCCGCCGTTCGAAGCGCTGTCAATAGATTGCCCCCGACAACAGCGCGGCATCTGCCCGTTTCAGGATCGAACAGAAATACCGTCGACTGATGGTTCGTCAGTCCCTTGCTCGCGTTGTTCGGCCAGAACCCGCCGGCCTTTAGACCAAGTGCTAGCCCCTCTCGATTGAAGCCCGACTTGAACC
Source organism: Rhizobium leguminosarum bv. viciae USDA 2370 (assembly GCF_002008365.1). Lineage (GTDB taxonomy): Bacteria > Pseudomonadota > Alphaproteobacteria > Rhizobiales > Rhizobiaceae > Rhizobium > Rhizobium leguminosarum. The sequence continues at coordinate 13,691 of NZ_MRDL01000060.1, read as the reverse complement.
CGAAAAGCGCGTCTTCGTATCCGATCGCTTCGCGGACGACCGGAAAATTTTGTGCCGAACGCTCTGCCATGGAGACGAAGGCTTTTTCGACTGCGTTCACGCAATCTTCAAGTGAAACGAGGTCACGAACTGCGCTCTCGGGAACAATGATCATGTTCGGATTGGTCCTAAGAAATGAGATGGGTATAACTAGTAGGCTTTGCCGCGAGCCGATACCGGCCAAAGCGTTTCGACTTTGCCGTTGCGTATGCCGACATACCAATCATGGATGTTACAGGTCGGGTCGCAATGCCCAGGGACAAGACGCAGCTTCTCATTGATTTTCAGAACGCCTTCGATGTCTTCGATTACGCCGTGTTCGTCAGTCGCCTTAATGTATTTCACGTCATCGCGCCCGTAGACGAATGGCAATCCGGAATCCACCGACTGAACCTTGAGACCGGCATCACAGATTGCTTTGTCAGCTTTTGCATGGCTCATCACGCTCGTCAGGATAAACAGAGAATTTTCCCACTCGCCCTTGTCGATGCGCTTGCCGTTCTCGTCGAGAATGCGACCGTAGTCGGCGTCCATGAAAGCGTAGCTTCCGCACTGCAGCTCATTGTAAACACCGGACGTGCTTTCGAAATAGTAGCTGCCAGTTCCGCCGCCGCTGACGAGTTCCGGTTCCAGGCCAGCCTTCCTCAAAGCGTCGACGGCTTCCTTTACCTGCGCGACTGCGAGATCGAGCTTCGCCTTTCGGTCAACATACTTGTCGATATGCTGCATCGCACCCTGATAGGCTTGCACACCGGCAAAGCGGAGCCCCTCACTGCTTGCAATGGCCTTCGCGAGATCAACCACTGCGGCGCTCGACGACACGCCGCACCGCCCCGCGCCGACGTCGATTTCGACGAAGCACTCAATGGTCGTACCGTGCTTGCGGGCAGCGTTCGCGAGCTCTGCGACGTTAAGCGGGTCATCGACGCAAACGATTATTCTCGCGCCGAGCTTGGGCAGTCGGGCAAGACGGTCGATCTTTGCCGGATCGCGGACCTGGTTCGACACAAGGACGTCCTTGATCCCGCCGCGCACGAACACTTCTGCCTCCGAAACCTTCTGGCAACATACGCCGATCGCGCCGCCAAGTTCCTGTTGCAGCAGCAGCACATCAACCGACTTATGCATCTTGCCATGGGCGCGATGACGCATGTTGTGCGCCTTCGCATAGGCGCCCATCTTTCGGATATTCCTCTCCAGCGCGTCGAGGTCGAGGACAAGGCACGGCGTCTGAATCTCGTCTACCGACATGCCCGGCACCGCCGGTACATCGTAACCCACGTCCATCTGGTTGAATTTTGCGTCCGCGTTCATGAGATTCCCCTTCATTGCCAGGGCAGGGTGTCGAGATCGACATTTCCGCCGGTGATGATGACGCCGACACGCTTGCCGGCGAAAATGTTCTTGTTTTTCAAGATGGCGGCGAGCGGAACGGCGCTCGACGGTTCCATGACAAGCTTTGCTCTCTTCCAGATCAGCTTCATGGCCTCGATGATTTCCTCTTCGGAAGCGGTCACGATATCGCTGACGTTACGCTTCACGAAATGCCACGTCAGTTCCTTGAGCGGGACCTTGAGCCCGTCAGCAATCGTGTTCGGCGCGTCGTCGGCAATGATGTGGCCCGCCTTGAAGCTTCTGTAGGCGTCATCGGCCTGTTCCGGCTCGGCAGCGTAGACTTTGATGCGCGGGGCCAGGTTTGACAGGGTCAGGCACGTGCCCGAAACCATGCCGCCTCCGCCGATCGGCGCGATGACGGCGTCGAGACTATCGACCTGTTCCAGAAGCTCTCGCGAGCATGTCGCCTGGCCGGCGATAACGCGTGCGTCATTATAAGGGTGGACGAATTCCGCCCCGGATTTCGCGACGACTTCGGCAAACACCGCCTCTCGTGAAGACGTTGAGGGTTCGCATTCAACCACCGTGCCACCGTAACCGCGCACGGCGTCCTTCTTAGCCTGCGGAGCGCTACGTGGCATGACGACCGTGCAGGGAATACCACGGCGTCCTGCGGCATAGGATAGGCACGTCCCATGGTTGCCGGACGAATGTGTCGCGACACCCCTGGCAGCTTGTTCGGCGCTCATACCAAAGACCGCATTCGATGCTCCACGGGCTTTGAAGGCGCCGGCTTTCTGGAGGTTCTCGCATTTGAAGAAGAGCTCGGCGCCGACCAGCGAATTGATGTAGCCTGAGGTCATCACAGGCGTCCGGTGAATGAAAGGGCGAATGCGATCATGCGCCTCGAACATGTCGGAGATCGTCGGAATATACATGTTGACCCCTCAGGCTGCGTTGCGGACAGGCGAAGCTTCGGTATTGCGGTAGACCTCCTGCGCCGCCGCCACACCGGAGCCTAGGCGGATCGGCAAGCCCAGATCGGCCATCGCCATCTCGGCGGTTGCGATTCCTGAAAGAGCCATGACGTCGCTCATGCTTCCGAGATGGCCGATGCGGAAGACGCGGCCGGCGACGTCGCCCAGACCGGCGCCAAACGCAACGGCGTATTTCTGCGCAGCATGAGTGACGATGGAGGTCGCATCAAACCCTTCGGGGGTCTCGACCGCACTTACAGTATCCGAGTACGAGCTTGCTTCCTGCGCGTAAAGGTGAAGTCCCCAGGCTGAAATAGCTGCACGTACGCCCGATGCAATGCGGGCATGGCGCTTGAAAACATTGTCCAGTCCCTCCTCGAGCAGCAACTCGGTCGACACTTTCAATCCGTTCAGCAGGCCGACGGACGGCGTGTATGGATAGCCGCTCGAAGGATAGGCTTTTGCCATCTCCCGAATGTCAAAAAACGCCCTGTGGAGCTTTGCGGATTGGGTCGCCTGCATCGCCTTCGGCGATAGCGCAAGGATCGCCAGGCCGACGGGCAGCATAAAGCCCTTCTGAGAACCGGTGATCGCTGCGTCGATCTTCCATTCGTCCATGCGGAAATCCATGGACGCAATCGAGCTGACGCCGTCAACGAGAAGCAGCGCCGGATGCCTGGCATCATCGAGTAGGCGGCGGACCGCACCGACGTCCGACTTGACCCCGGTCGCAGTCTCATTGTGCGTTACAAGCACCGCCTTGATCTCGTGGCCCTTATCGGCAACAAGCCTCTTTTCGTATTCAGCCAGGGGAAGCGGCTGTTTCCAGGATGAGTGGACGGCATCCACCTGCAATCCGTGGCGCTGGCACATATCGATCCAGCGATGACTGAACATCCCGCTGCGGGCGGCGAGAACCTTGTCCCCCGGGCTCAGCAGATTGGTAATTGTTGCTTCCCATCCCCCGCTCCCGGTCGCCGGAAACACGACGATTTCCGCGTTTTCGGACTTCACGACCTTCCTCACGCCGGCAAGCGCCGGCTGAAGGATGTCTGCAAAGGCGGCCGATCGGTGATCGATCGTCGGAAGATCCGTTGCCCTGCGCAAGACTTCTGGCATGTTTGTCGGGCCAGGTATGAAGACGGGGTTTTGCGTATACATTTTCCAAGCTTTCCTGGTGGCGATAACTCATGATTAGCACGACGTCGACCGGCAGTATATTTTTTTGAAAATGTTTTTCAAAATAGTAATGTCACTTAAAAATATCATATATTTCAATACTTTATATTTTTTCATTGTATGATAATGTTTTTCAGTGCATCAGATATTTAATTCCGTTGTTGCAAGGGAGAAGCCGATGACTGTGCCGGTACGCCGCCGGGGGCGGCCGAAAGGATTCAACGATCCCCAGACGCAGAATGTCGTCCAGTCGCTCGATCGCGCCTTGGACGTCCTGGAGGCGCTTGCGTCGCCGGAGGGAATGACGCTGTCCGAGCTTGCAAAACATTTGGACCAGTCCGCAGCGACCATGCACCGCGTTCTGGCAACCCTTGAACGACGGGACTATGTCGAGATGAGCCCGGACGGTCAGATTTTCCACATCGGCCCGGAGGCCTATCGCCTCGGCGCCGCGTTTCTGAGACGGACGAACGTCATCGAACGAAGCCGTCCCGTCATGCGCGAGCTTATGCTGGAGACGGGCGAGACGTCCAATCTTGGAATAGAGCAAAATGGAAAGGTCTTGTTCGTCAGCCAAGTCGAAACGCATGAATCGATCCGGGCCTTCTTTCCGCCTGGCACGCTCTCGCCCTTGCACGCTTCCGGGATCGGAAAAGCGCTTCTCAGCACCTATGACGAAGAGAGGCTCAGCGTGCTTTTCAAGGGCGCGGCCCTCCAGCGCTTCACGGCCAATACTTTGCGCACGATCAACCAGCTCAAGGATGAGTTGGAGATCACGCGACAACGCGGCTATGCCTTCGATGATGAGGAAAAAGCCGTCGGAATGCGATGTGTCGCTGCTCCCGTTTTGAATATCCACGGTGAAGCAGTCGCGGGGATTTCCGTATCGGGGCCCGCGCACCGGATATCCGACCGGCAGGTGAAGCGCATAGGTCAACGCGTGATCGAGGCCGCCAGGCTCGTTTCTAACCGGCTCGGCGCGTCGTAAACTCCTCATCTCGACCCGCCCTCGGGCGGCTGCTGCTCGGCAGACCGCAGCGAACGCGGTCGTGGTCCACCGGTCGCCCAGTCCAGGAGTTCGACCGTGTGAACCAGCGGTATGTCGGTTCCCGACCCGATCTGGACCATGCAACCGATATTGCCGGCGCAAATGACATCCGGCCTGACAAGCTCGATGGATTTTACCTTCCGGGTACGCAATTCTGCCGATATCGCCGGCTGCATGAGATTATAGGTTCCGGCCGATCCGCAGCAGATATGGGCATCCTTCGGCTCGACAACCTCAAACCCCGCAATTTTCAACAAGTCCTTCGGGAGCGATTTGATCTGCTGGCCGTGCTGAAGCGAACAGGCGGCGTGATAGCCGACGCGCAACCGCTCGTTCACCAGCGGTCGCCGAAGTCCGCCGAGATCATTCATCAGTTCCGTAATGTCCCTAGCCAGTGTCGCGACGCGCGCGGCTCTCCCGGCCAGCGGGCCGTCGCGGAACATATGGGCGTAATCCTTGACGGTTGTTCCGCATCCCGACGTATTGATGACGATGGCGTCGAGCCCCTCCCCTTCGATTTCCGCCGTGAAGGCGTTGATCACAGCGGCGGCGGCGGCATGGCTTTGTGCTGCCTTTCCCATATGATGGGTGATTGCACCGCAGCAGCCGAGATCCTTCGGAATCACGACGTCGCAGCCATGGCGCGTCAAAAGCCTGATCGTCGCATCATTGATATCCGTGTTCAGTGCTCGCTGTGCACATCCGGTCAGAAGTGCCACCCGCTTTCGTCGCGTGCCGGCGGCGCTAAACACCTGCGGTTTGTCGTTCCGGCTCGGCGCTGGCACATGCGCCGGTACCATGTCCAGCATCGCTCGCAGCCGAGCGTCCGGAAGCAGGCGTTTGATCGGGCGAAGAAGCCGCGCTGAGCGAAGGGCCAGCCTGAACCTGCCGGGATAGGGCAATACCTGCGCCAAAATCCACCGAAGCGCTCGCTCGACAATTGGCCGCCTATAGTGAGTTTCGACATATTCGCGGGCATGATCGATCAGATGCATGTAGTGAACGCCCGACGGACACGTGGTCATGCAGCTCAGGCAACTGAGGCAGCGGTCGATATGCCCGACGGTCTTCTCGTCCGGATCCCGGCTGTTTTCCAGCATGTCCTTGATGAGATAAATCCGCCCGCGCGGGCTGTCGAGTTCATCGCCGAGAACCTTGTAGGTCGGGCAGGTTGCGGTGCAAAAGCCGCAATGGACGCAAGAACGAAGGATTTCGTTTGATCTTTTGATGTCGGGGTCGGCGAGCTGAGCCTTGTCGAAATTCGTCTGCATGTCAGCGATCCAGCAAATCGGGATTCAAAATCCCGGCAGGGTCAAATGCCGTGCGCAGCGACTGGCTGACGCGCGACACGAATTCGTTTTCAGGAGGAAAAAACGACTTGGGACCAAGGGTCGCGCCGCGAACCGCTTTCGCGTGGCCGCGCCCGCAGACGCGACGAACGTCGGCCGCCGGCGCCTCGCCGTTGTACCAGATAAGTCCGCCACCCCAATCCAGCGAGGTGGTGCCACCCAGCCGCTCCAGACCCGACACGACATCGGGCGCATCCGTCGGCCGGACCAGGATCTGCCAGACGGGGTGCTCGGTTGCGGCAAAGTGTCGAACGTCACGGATGTCCATCCAATGCTGCCTGCTTTGCTCCCCCTCGAAAACATCGATTGAATAGTTGTTAAACAGTTCTTTTAACCGTTCACGGCGATAGGCAATCTGCTGCGAAAAGCCCTGGATTCGGATCGTCGCCGTCCGTTGGATGTAGGCCGCCCCGGAAATTTCGAAGGGCGTTGCGAGCGCCGTTGCAAAGATGGCACTTGCTTCAGAAGTCGTGACATCGCTGAAGACCAGCGTTTCTTCTCTTTCCGACGCGGGCGCTGTCTTGAAGGAAACCTCGGTCGTAATTCCCAGGGTTCCAAACGATCCGCAGATCAATTTGCTGAGATCAAGACCCGTGACATTCTTCATCACGCGTCCGCCGTTCTTGACGACCCGTCCCGATCCATCGACGAAACGAACACCGAGCAGATGGTCGCGGCAGGCGCCGGCAAACAATCGGCGCGGTCCACAGACATTTGCACCGACCATACCCCCGACCGTGGGTGTGCCCGTCGTTTCAAGCAGATGACGATGGTCCATCGGTTCAAAGGCGAGGATCTGACCTTCGCCTTCCAGCAACGTCTCGATCTGATGCAGCGGCGTGCCAGCGCGCGCCACTAGTGTCAATGCGCCAGGCTCGTAGTCGACAATGCCGGATATCAGTCGCGTGGATACGGCCTTGTGTCCGCTTGCCAGGCTCATCGGTTCAAGGCGCGTACCACCGCCGATGACGCGAAGCTGAGTTCCGGACCGAGCGCTCTCAGCGACGAGGTCCGACAATTCGCCTTCAGACGTCGGCGCGAGGCAATTATCCTCGAAAGAGGGCTTAGCGACCATCGGTGCGCGCCTCGCGAAAGGCTCTGCTTGCATCCAACGGGAAGACCTTTGCCGGATTGAGCAACCAGCCGGGGTCGAAGACGCTCTTGACCTCCATCTGAAGGGCGAGATCGACCGACGTGAATTGTTTCGGCATCAGGTCGCGCTTCTCGATTCCAATGCCATGCTCGCCGCTCAGGCAGCCACCGACATCGACGCAAAGGCGGAGAATGTCGGCACCAAACCTTTCGGCCTTTTCGAGCTCTCCGGGAGTGTTTGCATCAAAGAGGATGAGTGGGTGCATGTTTCCGTCGCCGGCATGAAAGACGTTTGCCACCTCCAGGCCATAGTCCTTCGACAACTCCCCGATGCGTTTCAGCGTATAGGGCAATTGCGATACGGGAACGGTTCCGTCGAGGCAGAGATAATCTCCAAGCCGGCCCATGGCCCCGAAGGCCGACTTCCGGCCCTTCCAGATGGCAAGGGATTCCTCGGCATTTCTGCTGCTGCGAAATTCGACGGGATTGAGTTGGGACGCGATCGAATGAATAGCTTCGGTTTGGTTCCTGATCTCATCTTCCGAGCCTTCCACTTCAACGATCAGGAGCGCGGCGCAAACCGGATAGCCGGCTTTGGCGAACGCCTCGACGGCCCGCAGGCACACATCGTCCATATATTCGATCGCGACCGGAAGCATGCCGGAGCGAATGATGCGCGCGACGCACTCACCCGCAATTTCCGCGCTGTCAAAGGCAATCAACATCGGTCGTGCTCCTTCCGGCTTCGGCACGATCTTCAGCACTGCCTCTGTCACGATTGCCAACTGACCTTCCGATCCGCATATCAGTCCCAAAAGGTCCAGGCCGAAGGTGCCGAACGACGTTCCCCCAATCTCGGCGATCTCGCCCGCCGCAGTCACAATGCGGACCCCCAGAAGGTTGTTGGTGGTCACGCCGTATTTGAGACAATGGGCGCCGCCGGAATTCATTGCTATGTTGCCGGCGATCGTGCAGGCGAGTTGCGAGGATGGATCCGGCGCGTAGAAAAAGCCCTCGGTTTCCAGTTCCGCGGTAACCGCTAGATTGGTGACCCCCGTTTGGACGCGGATATAGCGATTGGCCGTGTCGATCTCGAGGATGTCGCGCAGGCGTATGGTGCTGATCACGACACTGTCAGCCGTCGGCAGCGCGCCGCCCGCAAGTGATGTTCCGGCGCCTCGGGGTATGACGGGGACACCGAGCTCATGACACGTACGCATGGCGAGCGCGACCTCATCGGTACTTCGAGGAAGAACCACCGCAAGCGGCGGGCATCGATAGGCCGTCAGAGCGTCGCATTCATAGGCCCGCGTCTCCTCGATATCATGAATGACGGTCCCGAGCGGCAGGACTGCCTGGAGGCTTGCAACGATCTGAGACGCACGCGAGAGAATGTCGGCGCTAGCCGGTGGCATTGCAATCAGTGACATTCTTCCCCTCGGCTTTCGTGTGTGACAATCCGATCGGTCACAGCTTGCTCGCCAGGACGTGATCGCATCCGATCATCATGACGCGGATCGTCGGTTGTTTTGTTGGACCGCTTTTCCCGCGCCGCACGCAACCGCGCGAAGTCGTCGCCAGCATGGTGGGAGGAGCGGGTTAGCGGGCTCGAGGCGACCATCAGGAAGCCCTTGCTGTAGGCGACGGTCTCATAAGACTTGAACTCGTCGGGGGTGACGAAGCTTTCGACCTTGTGGTGCTTGCGCGTCGGCTGCAGGTACTGGCCGATCGTCAGGAAGTCGACATCGGCGGTGCGCAGATCGTCCATCAGTTGGAGGACTTCGTTTCGCTCTTCGCCGAGACCGACCATGATGCCCGATTTGGTGAACATGGTGGGATCGAGTTCCTTCACCCGCTGCAGTAGGCGGACAGAATGGAAGTAGCGGGCGCCGGGGCGAACCGTCAGATAGTTGCCGGGCACCGTTTCCATATTGTGGTTGAAGACGTCGGGCTTGGCGGCGACGACGCGTTCCAGCGCACCTGGCTTCTTCAGGAAGTCGGGTGTCAGGATCTCGATCGTCGTCATCGGCGAGGCCGCACGGGTTGCCCAGATCACCTTTTCGAAGTGTTCGGCGCCGCCGTCCTCCAGGTCGTCACGGTCGACCGAGGTGATGACGACGTGGGTGAGGCCCATCTCCTTGACCGCCTTGGCGACATTTTCGNGCACTCGCCGATATTCGGGCAGCCGGCCTCCTCGCAGACGGTGACGAGCTTGTGCTCCTTCACGATCGCGCGCGTCTCGGCATAACCCTTGGAGGTCGGCGCCTTGACGCGAATCCAGTCCGGCTTGCGCATGACTTCCGTATCAGGCCGATGCGCCTTCTCGGGATGCCGCACGCGCTTGGCGTCGGGATTGATCGTATCGAGGATCGTCACCATCCGCTCGGCCTATCCCTCACTCTATAGTTGCCAGTTCCGCACCGAGTGCGACCACCGCGCCCGGGGCGACCTTGATGCAGATGCGGCCAGCTTTCGGCGCCAGTACCCTGGTTTCCATCTTCATGGCCTCGATCACCGCCACGGCATCGCCCTCGGCAACTTGTGCTCCATCCTCGACGTTCCATTTTTGCAGCGTGCCGGGGATCGGTGCCGTCAGCGCACCCTCATTTGCGGTAGCGGATACTGAGCCCGTCACCACTCTCGGCGCGGCACCTCCGGAAAACAGCCCCGCCGGAAGGCCGAACGCGTGGCGTTTACCGTCGATCTCGATGAAACTGCGGAGCAATCCGCCTTCCACCGGATCAACCCGCGGAGCAGGCTCGACGCCGCGGAATTCCGTCTCGATCCAATTGGTGAAGACCTTAAACCCATCCTCGCCGATGAAGGCCGGTTCCTCCAGCACGGCGCGGTGGAACGGGAGCACGGAGGCGACACCTTCGATTTTGAATTCGGCAAGCGCCCGGCGGGCGCGGATAAGGGCTTCCTCGCGGGTGGCGCCGGTAACGATCAGCTTGGCCATCATCGAGTCGTAAAGACCAGGAATTTCCGAGCCCGTTTCCACACCGCTGTCGAGCCGGATGCCCGGACCGGACGGGGCGCGAAAGCTCGTGATCAGTCCGGGTGTCGGCAGGAAACCGCGTCCCGGATCCTCGGCATTGATGCGGAACTCGAAGGCATGGCCGCGCGGGACAGGGGTCTGAGTGACAGAAAGCGGCAGCCCATCGGCGATGCGCAGCTGTTCGATGACGATATCGACGCCGGTCGTTTCCTCCGTCACCGGATGTTCGACCTGCAAACGGGTATTGACCTCGAGGAAGGAAATGACACCATTCTGCGACAGCAGAAACTCGACCGTGCCGGCGCCGGTATAGCCGGCCGAAGCGCAGATCGCCTTGGCGGCATCATGAATACGGCCGCGCTGCTCCTCTGAGATGAAGGGCGCTGGGGCCTCCTCGACCAGCTTCTGGTTGCGCCGCTGCAGTGAGCAATCGCGGGTGCCGAGGACAACCGTGTTGCCGTGGCTATCGGCGATGATCTGCGCTTCGATATGGCGCGGCTTTTCCAGGAATTGCTCGGCATAACATTCGCCGCGTCCGAAGGCCTCCTTCGCCTCGCGCACGGCAGATTCGAAGAACTCGCCGACATCCTCGATGCGGTGAACGACCTTCATGCCGCGGCCGCCGCCGCCGAAGGCAGCCTTGATCGCCAGCGGCAACCCGGCCTGCCGCGCAAAGGCGATGGCTTCCTCGGCGGTTGCCAGAGGACCGTCCGACCCTTTGACGAGGGGCGCTCCGACCTTTTCGGCGATCCGGCGGGCCTCGACCTTATCGCCGAGCGCCGTGATTACTTCAGGCTTAGGACCGACCCAGGTAAGGCCGGCATCGATGACAGCACGGGCGAACTCGGCGCGCTCCGACAAGAAGCCGTAACCTGGATGGACCGCATCGGCGCCCGCGCAGCGTGCGATGTCCAAGATCTTCCCGATATTCAAATAGGTGTCGACCGGGCGACCGCCGCCCAGGCAATAGGCCTCGTCGGCAAGATCGACATGCAGCGAGGCGGCATCGGCATCTGAATAGATCGCGACCGACGCGACGCCATAATCGCGGGCGGCGCGGCTGATGCGGATGGCGATTTCGCCGCGATTGGCAATGAGCAATTTTTTCATCGATTGGTTTCCCTGACGATCTGATCGAATGGGGCGACGACGTTGAAGCGGATATTGGCACCGATCGGGATCTGGCCGGCGAGATCGAGATGGTGGCGGGCGACGACGCCGATCACCGGGTAGCCTCCGGTCAACGGATGGTCGGCCAGAAAGAGCACGGGTTGTCCGCTATGCGGCACCTGAATTGCGCCCAACGCCGTACCCTCCGACGGGAGTTCCGCCGCATCCCGGCGCTCCAGCGGCTCGGCCCCGGAGAGCCGCATGCCGACACGGCTCGATTCTGCTGTCACCTGCCAAACCTGCGCGGTGAGGGTTTCGACACCCTTCGACGTGAACCAGTCGGTGCGGGGGCCAAGGACGACGTCAAGTGCGACGATTTCCCCAGCTTTGGGCAGCGATCTTGCAGTATGCCGGAAGGGATCGACGGCGACGGCGTGTGCGTCGGCCGGCACCAGCACAACGCCGGCTGTAACCGGCGCCGGCCCGACTTTCGCCAAGGTGTCGGTCGCCGTGGAGCCGAGAACGGGTTGGACAGCGAACCCGCCGCGCAGCGCCATGTAGCTGCGCATGCCTTCCGGCGGAAGACCGAGCGTCAATTCGTCGCCGGCATCGAGTGCGAAGGGCCTGCCGAAAGGTGCGGTGACGGAACGACCGTCGTTGGTGGTAATTTTGAGAGGCGCCGGCGCACCGGTCACAGCGAGAGTCACCGGTCGATCGACCTTGACGGCGAAGCCGCCGAAGGCAATTTCCAGGGCGGCGGCATTGCGTGGATTGCCGACGCTGAGATTGGCCTCGGACAGACCCGACCGGTCCAACGCGCCGGATTCCGACACGCCTTGGTCGACACGTCCGGGCCGACCGAAGTCCTGAAATAGCGCCGGCCGATCGGCGCGGGTGACGACAAGTCCTGTGGCGGATGGTGCAGTTTTCGGCACCGGGAGGACGCCAGCCGCAACCACGGCACCTTTAGCCATCTCCCGAAAGCGGACTCGATCGCCCGGCGCCAGAAGCGCCGCCCGGGCGCGGCTGATATCCCACATCTTCAACGGAGTGGTGCCGATGAGCTGCCAACCGCCTGGGCTGTCTGAGGGATAGATGCCGCCGAACTTGCCCCCGAGCGCTACGGCGCCCGCAGGAATGCGCACGCGCGGGCTTTTGCGGCGCGGCACGTCGAAGTCCGGATCGTCTGATGTCATATAGGCAAAGCCGGGCGCGAAACCGGTGAAGGCAACCGTATAGGTGGCTTCCGTGTGGCGTCGAATGACCTCATCGACCGACCAGCCGAGGATTTCGGCGACGTCGGCGATGTCTTCGCCGTCATAGCTGACCGGGATCTCGATCATCTCTCCCTGGCGAGAGCTACGCTGACCAAGATCAAACGCGCACATATGTGTGCAAAGCCGGGCCTGATCCGTCACGCGGGGATCGAAGCGGACCATCACCGTTCGAGCGGCGGGCACCAGTTCGAGGACACCCTCCGGGCGATCGGCCAGAAGTCGGTCGAGCAGCGTCAGCGTCGTTTCCAGATCGCCGAGTTCGACGAGAAAGGCATCGCTGCCGGCGGGCAGAAAGCGCAGTTGGTCAGCCATGGTCGACTTCCGTAAAGGGCTTGAGGTCAACGCCATTGGTTGCCAGCGCCTCGCGCAACGCGCGGGCGATGGCGACCGCCGCTGGAGTGTCGCCGTGGACACAGATCGATTGCGCTTCGAGCTCTATGTCCGTGCCGTCAACAGCAGTAATGCGGCCTTCCGCGACCAAGCGCAGCATCCGCTCTGCAATGGCTTTCGGATCATGGATGATCGCGCCCGGTAAGCGGCGGCTGACAAGACTGCCATCGGCGTTGTAGGCCCGGTCGGCAAAGGCCTCGCAGACAACCGTGAGCCCTGCCGCACGCGCCTGCTCGACAATGGGCGCGCCGGAAAGCGCCAGTAGTGCCAGCGAGGAGTCGACCGCTTTGATACCGGTGATGACATCGTATGCCTGCCGGGCATCATTCGCAATCGTGTTGTAGAGAGCCCCATGCGGTTTGACATAACGCACCCGGGTGCCTGCCGCTTTCGCCAGACCCTGCAAGGCTCCGATCTGGTAGATGGTATCGCCGATGAGCTCTGTGCTGGACGGATCCATATTGCGGCGACCGAACCCGACCAGATCGCGGTAGCCGATATGCGCCCCAACCGATACGCCACGTTTTGCCGCTTCCTTCAGAACGGACAGGATGCCTGCCGGATCACCGGCATGGAAGCCGCAGGCAATGTTGGTGCTGGTGACGATCGACAGCATCGAAACATCGTCGCCCATTGCCCAAGCACCGAAGCTTTCGCCCAGATCACTGTTGAGGTCAATGTTCGCCATGTTTTCTGCCTTCTAAATCGCCGCCCTTGCGGCCGTTATCAACTTTTGAGGCGTCCACATTATCGGGTTGCTCCGGCCATGTTGGTGGACGTCTCGATTGCGGCCGGCGCCTTTGTCACGCTCTTGCTTGTCTTGATCGTCTGTATTGATCGATGACGACGGCGAGGACGATGATGGCTCCCTTGATGATCTCCTGGTAATAGGATCCG
>NZ_MRDL01000012.1 GCF_002008365.1 Rhizobium leguminosarum bv. viciae USDA 2370 | reverse complement strand
AATGATGGTGGCGGCATAATCGAGGCAGAAATCCACTTAGCGAAACGCCCGAAACTGTTCAGACAAACCGAACCAGCTCTTATATTTGGTCGCCGATCCATCCAAAACGCATCGCCTAAAGCGTGTCAACAACAGGGCATCGCGTTGGTTCACAAGCAAAGTCCTTGAGTGCGGTCACGCGAGCGCTCTGCAAACAGTCGTATATCGGGGTCGCACGATCCTCGCGGGGCGCGGTTGTCCCCAAGGCCGCTTTCTTCTGCAGGGCTTGCATCAGGCGAATTACCTTGCAGCGGGTCCGATAGATTTCTGCCGCCATAATACTCTTTCGCCGCTTTTTGGCAGACGTCGCGGTAGAACGCATCAGCATCCTCGACAGTATATCCAGCGCCCACAAAACAGCCACGGGCTATCTCATGAAGTGTATGCCGAATTGAGCTCGTGTCGTCGTACACGGCGTTGAAGCAGGCTACGATCACTATGACCTCCTTCTTTGAGAGACGTGGCTGACCACTCATCAAACGCGCGTGATTGATGCAGGCGACGCCGTTTGCGCATGTGAACGAGTCACCAAGTCCAGAACAATCTTCGAATCCGTCTCCCTTCTCATTCAATTTTATATGAGCTATCGGCAGGTTCTTCATGTCTGCGATTTCCCGGTGGTTCAGATCCTCAACAAACTGGGGATCATGGCCCCATCGCACTTCCTGGAGCCGAGTGTCGAGTTTGTGCAACCACGGGCCCACCAAACTGGAATTGCGCTTCAGCTTATTCTTCCGAGGATCCTCGAACATTAGCGTCGCATCGAGCTTTTCGGTTTCCTCCTTAGAGAGCAAACCATGCTCGATCAGAGTCTTCATCACAACGTTTTCGGCATGTCCCCAGTGCGCCTCAGCAGCATATACCTGTCTGAAGTTTAGGATGGTCTGACCGGCCGCAAATTGCGCCTGGTCGCTAAGGCCGAGGGTCTCATCGACCAAAAGGGGTTCGAGCATCTCGACGCATTCCTTTGGGGATAAGCCCTTCTCGCTTCGCAAAGTATTCCTAACGTGCTGCGCGCCCTTGTTAATGAAGGGGTGAATAATCGACCTTGACGTGTAGCCGTAGGCGCCGGTCTGGTCGTTGAAAACTCCCGTCAGTGCATACTTGTTCTTTTCATCATAAATTGGGCTTTTCGTTAGGTCGAAATCTTTCGGGACCTGAGGAGGCCCATACCTAGCCACGCAATCGTCCTTCACGAGAAGGCCCCTCATGCAGTTCAGATTCAGGGCGAGCGACCGGCGCGCCTCAGCGGAGTCCACCCGCCGCGCAATGTGAACACTCGTAGCTGCCCGGTAGTCAATCATGGTGACAAATTGTCTATCGCCGCAGGTACGAATAGGATTTAGCGGCCGCTTGCTAAGACGCTGAGTTTCAGCAGTGCCCGTATGATACCGCGTGTGAAATTCTCGTGCCCTAGCCTGAGCCGTCCTGAGCCTTTCACTCGAGGTAAATCCCTTTTTTCCGTCATGCAGTGATGTGGTGGAGAGCGGAAAGTCATTGACGATCTCAATATAGGCATAGCCACCAGCAGCTAGATACACGGCGTACTTCAACGCGCGCGCAGAAAGGCTTGACCCTTGCGTTCTGCTATTCGTTGCCCCTTCGTCTCGTTGCTCTGCACGCCCAGTCTTTGGTTGTGCATGCTTCCCCGCAGGTGGCATTGCCGTGCTCAGAGTACGAAGCGCAGCAGGTGAGTTGACCGCTTCATGGCGCGCAGCCCTTGTTCTCAAGGCCTGTCCCAGCCTGTTAACTGTTCGTAGTGCCGAAAAGCCCTTAACTTGCCTGCTCCCAATTCGCATCTCACTGGTCCTCATTAAAAGCCCCAGAAAATTTCATTCCGGCAGTAAGTTCTAGCTCGAACAGGGTAAGCGGTTAGCCGCCCTGTCGGCAGGCCGCTTCGATAATGTGTGCTGGCGCCACAGCCGGGAGCAGGCCATCGTTGTCCCGGAAGGCAAATTGGGGGCCACGCGTCACGATGACCCTGAACTTCGGCTGCACGACATCCAAATCCTCCCGATCAGGGCCTTTTCCAAACCCGCGCATCCTGGTCGGCGGCTCTCTCTCTATCTCGTCGGCGACGTGCTTTCCGACAATGGCACGCCGCCGAAATGAAGGCTGCGAAATGAAGAAGCCCTGTTGAACCGGGCTTTTTCGTCAAGTAATATAAGTTGGCCTGATATCAATCAGGCGGCGCTCGAAATCCAGTTCGACAGAGCCGTCTTTGGCTTCGCACCGACAGAAATGTCAGCGACTTCGCCGCCCTTGAAGATTGCAAGGGTCGGAATGGAGCGCACACCGAACTGTGCGGCGAGTTTCGGGTTCTCATCGATATTCAGCTTGGCGACCTTGACCTTGCCTTCCATCTCGACGGCGATTTCTTCGAGGCTCGGAGCAATCATCTTGCACGGGCCGCACCATTCAGCCCAGAAATCGACGACGACGGGTTCTGCGGATTCCAGAACTTCCGACTGGAAGTTATTGATATCGACTTTCACGTTAGCCATGGGCTGCTCCTTTAACGGAATTGGGTGTTGAACCACATGTAATGGTACGGTGCCGAATTTTCAATTATCGACCCGACACCGCGTTGGTGCACGGATCGTTTAGCGATCGTGGTGTAGGCGATCGGCAACCTCAATAACCGATCTTGACCTTGATGCCTTTCAAACATAACGCCGCCCGCAGCCATCGCATTGGCAAGATGAAATTCAAGGTGACGAACTGGCCGGAATATGGTAAGCGCTATTTTCGATGCGCATTGACGGCTTCAGCACCGCTGAACCGCCCTGTATTAGTGGGAATGGCGATGTCACGTTGTCGGCGACTTAACGGGTGGCGGATAATACGGTTGAGATGACCTCATCGACCATCAGCTACAAGCAC
>NZ_MRDL01000022.1 GCF_002008365.1 Rhizobium leguminosarum bv. viciae USDA 2370 | reverse complement strand
AGTGTGACTGTCCCTCGATCATCATCTGCATCTCAGTGATCCGTTCTCTCAACGGCCGCGGCCTCTTTCATGCCACCTCCTTTGTTGGTGGCTCAACGAGCCGTCTTGCGTTCATGGATTTCAAGGAAGGCGCAGCCTCTAGCTGCGATCGATCCGTCGTCGACGGCGGTGAGTTCAATGCCGATATCGGCGAGGCTCGTCTTGGCGAGTTCGGCTCGATAGACCCGTTCGGCTTTCAGCATCGCCGCGTTGATGGTGCAGGGCTGGGCGAACAAGCGATCGGAGACCGGGTTCGGCCCGCGTTGGCGGATTTCGGCGCAGCGGAACGCCGGGGCAGACCCCTCGACCGCGAGCACGATGTCGAGCAACGAAATCTCCTTCGGCGCCTTCGCCAGCCGATATCCGCCCTTCGGCCCCGGAACCGTATCGAGGATGCCGGCGCCAGACAGCGCCTGCAGATGCTTCAGCAGATAGCTTGTCGAAACGCCGTGGAATTCCGCCAGCGCGGCGGCCGAAAGCACACCGCCTTCGGAAAGGCCGGAAAGCATCGCAACGCTGTGAATGGCCTGCTCGACCCCATCGCCCATCTTCATGCATCTGGCCTCCTCAATTCGTGGATAAAAAATATCCACGATTATGCCGGCTGTCAAGCGGTGTCCTCGTTGCTTGCCACTTGCCTTTATCCTGACCCCGGATAGAAGACGGCAAAGCCGACAGGGGAACAACATGGCATCCAACGCTTTCGCAGGCCTTCTGAATTCCAGCGCCGATCGTCACTCGCTGCTGGACGATGCCCAGGGCATTGTCGCCGGCAGCATGCTCGCCGTGCTCGGCGTATCGCTTCTCTCCGGCGCGGGGCTGCTTGCCGGCGGCACGGCAGGCCTTGCCTTCCTCGCCCATTATGCGACCGGCCTGAGCTTCGGCCTCTGCTTCTTCGTCGTGAACCTGCCCTTCTATTATCTCGCCTTCCGCCGCTTGGGCGCTGCCTTCACCATCAAGACCTTCGCCGCCATCGCGCTCACCTCGGTTCTGTCGGAATTCATCTCGGGCTTCATCAGCATGGCGCATGTCGATCCTATCGCCGGTGCGCTCTTCGGCGGCCTCGTCATCGGCGCCGGTATGCTGGCGCTCTTCCGCCACCGCGCCAGCCTCGGCGGCATCGGCATTCTCGCCCTCTATATCCAGGATCGCTTCGGCTGGCGCGCCGGCTTCGTCCAGCTCGGCTTCGACGGCGTCATCCTGGCGCTCTCCTTCTTCGTCGCAAGCCCCTTCATCATCGCCTGCTCGGTGCTCGGTGCGATCGTTCTCAACCTCACGATCGCCATCAACCACCGCAAGGATCGCTATATCGCCATGTGAATTGCTAAAGCGCGTCGCGATCTTTCAGATTCGCTCATCGCACTTTAGGTCTTTGTTTTTACGCATGTCGTTATCGCAAAACCGCGGCACACTTTTGCGCGACGTGCTTTGGCCGCTCTTCTCTTTCCCCGGCGTTTCACTAGTTTCAGGGCGTGGACCAGATCGATTCCGAAGCCCGTGCCCTGCTTCCTGCCGCCTTTACCCGCTGGTTTGCGGAAAAGGGCTGGCGCCCGCGCGCCCATCAGCTGGAACTGCTCGCCCGCGCCGAGGCCGGCGAAAGCACGCTGCTGATTGCGCCGACCGGCGCCGGCAAGACGCTCGCCGGTTTCCTGCCCTCGCTCACCGATCTCACCCGTCGCGGCAAGATCCCGCCCGGCTCCGCCTTCACCGGCATCCATACGCTCTATGTCTCGCCACTGAAGGCGCTTGCCATCGATATCGAGCGCAACCTGATGAAGCCGGTCGAGGAGATGGGCCTGCCGGTCACGATAGAAAACCGCACCGGCGACACGCCGAACGCCAAGCGCCAGCGCCAGAAACTCAACCCGCCGGATATTCTGCTGACGACGCCCGAACAGGTCGCCCTGCTTCTGGCGAACCGGGAGGCCGAGCGCTTCTTCAAGGACCTGAAATATATCGTCCTCGACGAGCTGCATTCGCTGGTCACCTCCAAGCGCGGCCATATGCTTTCGCTCGGCCTTGCCCGCCTGCGCCGCCTTGCCCCCGGCTTCAAGACCATCGGTCTGTCGGCCACTGTCGCCGAACCCATGGATCTGCAGAAATGGCTGGTCGGACAGGAAGAGGGGAGCGAGCATCATGCAGGCCTCGTCGTCGTCGAAGGCGGCGCCAAGCCCGATATCTCGATTCTGTCGACCGAAGAGCGCATTCCCTGGTCCGGCCATTCCGCCCGATACGCCATTCCCGATGTTTACCGGCAACTGGTTGAACACCGCACGACGCTGCTTTTCGTCAACACCCGCAGCCAGGCCGAAATGCTGTTCCAGGCGCTCTGGACGATCAATGACGACAACCTGCCGATCGCCCTCCACCATGGCTCGCTCGATGTCGCCCAGCGCCGCAAGGTCGAGGCGGCGATGGCCGAAAACCGGCTGCGCGCCGTCGTTGCCACTTCCACCCTCGATCTCGGCATCGACTGGGGCGATGTCGATCTCGTCATTCATGTCGGCGCGCCGAAGGGTGCCTCACGTCTTGCCCAGCGCATCGGTCGTGCCAACCACCGCATGGACGAGCCCTCGAAGGCGATCCTTGTGCCCGCCAACCGCTTCGAGGTCATGGAGTGCCAGGCCGCCCTCGACGCCAATTATATCGGCGCGCAGGATACCCCGCCAGTCGGCCGCGGCGCGCTCGACGTGCTCGCCCAGCATGTGCTCGGCATGGCCTGCGCCGAACCTTTCGACATGCTTGAACTTTACGATGAAGTCACCAGCGCCTCGCCCTATGCCGATTTGAGCTGGGAGACCTTCGAGCGCATCGTCGATTTCGTCGCCACCGGCGGTTATGCGCTCAGGACCTACGAGCGTTACGCCCGCATCCGCAAGACCAAGGAGGGCCGTTGGCGCGTCTCCAATCCTGCGGTCGCCCAGCAATACCGCCTCAACCTCGGCACCATCGTCGAAAGCCCGATGCTGAATATCCGCATGGTCAAGCGCGGCGAGGGCGGCAGGATCGGCCGTGGCGGCGCCACGCTGGGCAAGGTCGAGGAATATTTCCTCGAGCAGATGTCGCCGGGCGATACGTTCGTTTTCTCCGGCAAGGTGCTGCGCTTCGAGGGCATCCGCGAAAACGAATGCCTGGCGTCGCAGGCCTTTTCGCTCGATCCGAAGATCCCCTCCTACAATGGCGGCAAGTTTCCGCTGTCGACCTATCTCGCCGAGCAGGTGCGGGCGATGATCGCCGATCCCGATCGCTGGCGCCACTTGCCGGATCAGGTGCGCGACTGGCTGTCGCTGCAGAACGACAAGTCGATGCTGCCGAAGCGCGACGAGTTCCTGATCGAAACCTTCCCGCGCGGCAGCCGCGGCTATATGGTCGCCTATCCCTTCGAAGGCCGTCTCGCCCACCAGACGCTCGGCATGCTGCTGACCCGCCGGCTGGAGCGGATAGGCGCCAAGCCGCTCGGTTTCGTCGCCACCGATTATTCGCTTGCCATCTGGGGCCTCGAGGATATGGGGCTGATGATCCGCAATGGCCGGCTCAGCCTCTCCGACCTCTTCGACGAAGACATGCTCGGCGACGATCTCGAAGCCTGGCTGGACGAATCCTTCCTGTTGAAGCGCACCTTCCGCAATTGCGCCGTGATTGCCGGCTTGATCGAGCGCCGTCATCCGGGCAAGGAAAAGAGCGGCCGTCAGATCACCGTCTCCGCCGATCTGATCTACGACGTGCTGCGCAGCCACGAGCCGGATCACATCCTCTTGCAGGCGACGCGGCAGGATGCGGCGACGGGACTTTTGGATATTGGCCGTCTTGGCGATATGCTGAGACGAATCAGGGGCCACATCACCCACCGCGCTCTCGACCATATTTCCCCGCTCGCCGTGCCGGTGATGCTGGAAATCGGACGCGAGGCGGTGCCGGGCGAGGCCCATGACGCGCTGCTCGCCGAAGCGGCGGACGATCTGATCGCCGAAGCGCTCGCTTGACGAGAATCGGGCCTGATGAGAATTAGGGCCCGACGATTTAGGCCTGACGACGATTTAGGCCCGACGACGATTTGGGAATGACGACCGTGATGAACCGCCTGGCGCTGGCGCGCGACATATCAGGACTGGCCGTCATGCCGGGCATCGAGACATCGGTCCATGGCATTGCCGCTGTCTGCGATCCGCTCGGCGCGCTTTATCTGCCCGATGCCGGCCTGCTCGTCGTCTCCGACCTGCATCTGGAAAAGGGCGCAGCTTTCGCCCGCCGCGGCATGATGCTGCCGCCTTACGATACGCTGGCGACGCTGACCGTCCTTGCCGCCGTCATCTCGCGTTATGATCCGAAGCTCGTCATCTCGCTCGGCGATAATTTCCACGACCGCATCGGCTCGAAGCATTTGCCGGAGAATTTCCGCACGCTGATCGTCAATATGGCCCGCGGCCGCGAATGGATCTGGATCAATGGCAACCATGATCCGGATGGCATCGTCGATCTGCCGGGCACATCCGCTGACGAGATGCATTATGCCGGCCTGACCTTCCGGCACGAGCCGAAGAACGGCTTGCAGAGTGGTGAGATCGCCGGCCACCTGCATCCGTCGGCGACCGTCCGCCGCCGCGAGAAATCCGTCCGCCGCCCCTGCTTTGCCACCGACGGCGCCCGCCTGCTGATGCCGGCCTTCGGCCTCATGAGCGGCGGTCTCGACCTTCGCCACAAGGCGATGCACGGTCTTTTCGACCGGGGGTCGCTGATCGCGCATCTGCTCGGCAAGGACCGGATTTATTCTGTCAGATACGGCAATTTGTGGGGATAGCGCCTGTTATTTGAGGGCAGAGGGGGGCGGACATGGCACGCCCTCAAACTATCCTCAATCGCACTCCTGCAACTGCCGCTGATACGTCCCGGCCATCCGCGCAAACTTCTGCGCCGTCTGCTGCAGCTGCCCGTTCGAGCGCCAGTCGCCGCGTTTGTATCCAGTCGGCCCGGAGTAATAGGCGAGATAGAGATTATAGGCATCGTTCAGCGGAATGCCGGTCTCCACGCTGTTCTGGTAGTGATACCAGCCGATGAAATCGATCGCGTCAGCGAAGTTCGCCCGCCGCGCGGTCCAGTTCCCCGTCTGCGACTGATAGTGATCCCAGGTACCGTCGAGCGCCTGCGAATAGCCGTAGGCCGTCGAAGGCCGGGTCCAGGGAATGAAGCCGAACAGCTTGGTGCGCGGCGGCCGCGCATAGGGCTGGAAGCCGGATTCGGTATACATCGTCGCCATCAGGATCGGTACGGGCACGCCGTATTTCTTCTCCGTCCGCTCGGCGGCACTCTGCCAGCTGGAGAAAAGCCCGTCGCGCTCGTCGAAGACGGCACAGATGTTTCTCGTCTGCTTCGGCGCCGTCGCGCAGCTGGCAAGCAGCGCGAGACCCATGGCCGTCAGAACGATACGAGTACGCATGACAAAACCTCTCGTTTCCGAGAGATTACTAACTCGTAAATGTTAAAAACCGGTTTTTAGTCGAATGCGAACGTCCCAGGCTGCTCTCTTGTGCGGCCAGGGATCGATACCCTGGCCTGACCACCGGGACGGCATCGTGTCAAAATCTCAATGGGTGAGCGCCGCTAAGCCTTGACGGGTTCGTAGCGCAGGATTACCGCGCCGCCTTCCGTCGTCGAGGATTCGATGAGCTTCAGCGGCACCTGGCCCTCTGCCTGTTTGAAAAGCGGGTTGCCGCCGCCGAGAATGACAGGCACCAGGCAAACCCTGATTTCATCGATAAGCCCTGCTTTCAGCAGGCTGTCGGCAAGCTCGGCGCTGCCGAAGATGAAGATCGTCTTGCCGTCCTCCTGCTTCAGCCTCGTCAGTTCGGGGATCGGATCGCTGACGACACGGGCATTGTTCCAACCGGGCTCGGTCATCGTCCGCGACACGGCGATCTTGGCGATGCCGTTCATATAGGCTTTGATCTCACCTTCGCCCTCGGCGGTCGGCCAGTAGGAGGCCATGCCCTCATAGGTCTTGCGGCCGAATACCAGCAGATCGCCTTCCTTCCCGAACTGTTCGGCAACGCGCTGCAATTCAGGTCCCCAGGCGAGATTGTGGAAGTCGATATCCCACGGCTTCGTGCCTTCGAAATAACCATCGAGCGTCATCAGGTTCCAGACAACAAGCTTTCTCATTTCCATCCTCCTTCTGAATTGCCAACCGAGATAAAACCGATTGCGAATAGCAACTAGTTGAAAACTAGATAGACTGATTGCGAAATGCAAGCGGTTTTTGGAGGCATGGATGAACTGCCGCCAAAACATCCGGGCAAGCAGCTGCCGCCGGGCAGGCTCTTCGTGCCCGGTTGTCTTGCCGAGCCTATTTTCAGGAAGAAATCCGCTTGAGCGCCTTGCGGCGGATCAGTCCTTACGGAAGATCAGGCTGGCACCCCAGCCGGTGATCACGGCGAGCAGCACCGCCGCACAGCCGTAGAGGATCGGCTGATCATGCGCCGCATCGGTGATCGTCTGCTCGATGCCGGTCTTGATGACCCGCAACGGCAGCGATTTCTCGGTCACAAAAATGCCGCTCTTGAACAGATAGGCGCGCACGCTGTGCACCCCGTTCGGAATGTTTGCCGGCAGGCGCAGGCTCGCCTTGAAGAGGTTGGAGGAAACGAACCGCACGCCGCTCGGATTGCGGTCATAGAGCCCGCCGCCCTGCTGCAGTCGCCGGAAGGCCTCGCGGAACTCGCCGAGATTGCTGCCGTCGCCGACGAAGCCGACCGGCGTCAGCGGAATGTGGTCGATGCCGATCCCCTGATCGATCAGGTCAAGCGGCGTCACGATGTCGTCGATCATGCGCGAGCTCGACATCGAATAGGAATGCGGCACCGCTTCGAAGGTCATCGAGCGGGTGTTCACCCAGATGCCGAAGACGCGTTCCTTCTTGCGCACCGTCGCATCCTCGCGCGGGCCTTCCAGCACCACGACCACGTCATATTGGCCGACGGCGAGCAGCAGCTGGTCGGTATTCGAGAGCGCTCCGAAGATGGTCAGATCCGCGCCGTGGAAATCCGAGGTGATGGCGATTTCGCTGGTCGACGTGCCGATTTCCAACCCTTCACGGACCGCCTCCGTTGCCTGCCCCGGCAGCCACTGGGCTCCGGCAGAGGCCGGCAGCAGGCAAAGCAACGCGATGACGAAAACAGCCAGGCGCATCAGTTGCCCGCTCCCATCACCACCGAATAGACGTCGGCCGGCGCCACCACCAGCGCGATTGCAAGACGCAGGCCGACGGCAAGCACCAGTAGGCCGAGCAGGGCGCGCAGCTGCTCGCCGCGCAGCTTCTGGCCGACCCGCACGCCGTATTGCGCGCCGATGACACCGGCCACCATCAGGATGAAGGCAAGCACGATGTCGACGGAGAAGTTCGTCGCCGCCTGCACGATCGTCGTATAGGCGGTCACGAAGATGATCTGGAACAGCGAGGTGCCGACGACGACATTGGTCGGGATGCGCAGCAGGTAGATCATCGCCGGCACCATGATGAAGCCGCCGCCGACACCCATGATCGAGGTGAGGATGCCGATCGCAAAGCCGAGTGCGACGATTGGAATGACGCTGAGATAGATCTTCGATTTCTTGAAACGCACCTTCAGCGGCAGCTTGTGCACCCAGTGCTGGTGGCCAGGCTTGCGCGGTGCGGGCGGTTCGTTGCGCGCTGCTCGCCGCATGGCATTGATGCTTTCGAGCAGCATCAGTCCGCCGACGGTGCCGAGGAAGACGACATACATCAGCGAAATGATCAGATCGAGCTGGCCGATGGCGCGCAGCAGCGAGAAGATCCAGATGCCGACCGTCGCCCCCGTAAGACCGCCGACCAGCAGCACCGTGCCTAGCTTGACGTCGAGCGAGCCGCGCCGGAAATGCGTGATCGCGCCCGATATCGACGACGCCACCACCTGGTTGGCGCCGGTCGCGACCGCGACGACGGGCGGGATGTTGTAGAAGATCAACAGCGGGGTGATGAGAAAGCCGCCGCCGACGCCGAACATTCCAGACAGGAATCCGACGGCCGCCCCCATGCCGAGAATGATGAAAATGTTCACCGACAATTCTGCGATGGGCAGATAGATTGTCACAGCCGACCCCGAATGATGACCGCTCCTGCCGGGCGGTTTCTTGTCACGTCCCCGTTCGAATGCGCACCATACTGTGAAATCGTTGCCAGAGGCTTTCGATCGGCCCCGTGATTAGCCATAGAGATTGGCGGAGAGATCGGTGGCAGAGGATTCGCCGGATGCGCGGATCGATATGTCCGGGCATAATCCGGCTTTTTTCAGGTTTTGTGACAGGCGACGGCAAAATTGGAAAAAGCCTTGCGGCCTACCGCATAATTTATCCTTAAATCGATTCCGATTGAAGGATAAATTAAGCAGTAATTCAGCGGGTTACAGCGTCAATTGCGCGTCTGAAAAGACGCGCGGCGCTTTAATGCCGCCAGGCCCGTTTAGATCGCCTTGCTGCCCTGCTTGTTGCGTTCGAGCAGCGCCTTCACGGTCGCGTCGGTCACCTTGCCGTCCGGCTCCTGCCCGACGGACTTCTGGAAGTTTTTGATCGCGGTCACGGTCTTCGCACCCATTTCGCCGTCCGGCACTCCGGCGTCGAAGCCGTTATTGTTGAGGATCGCCTGGATGTTGCGGACTGCCTTCTTCATGTCGACGGTCGCCGTCTTCGCGCCGGTGCCTGCCCATTCGTCGGGGATGTCGATGGCGTTCGTGCGGTGGTCGACCGGCTCCGGCTTCCAGAGATCGGCCTTGGCGCGCGCCCGTTCGAGCTGGTCGGGCTTCATGGCTTTGGCCACTTCGTCGCGCTTCTGCGCCGCATCCTTGTCGCCGGCCTTGGCGGCGATCGCAAACCATTTGTAGGACTCTTCGAGATCCGCCGGAACCCCGTTGCCCCTAGCGCAGAGGATCGCCAGGTTGAACTGGCTGTCGGTGATGCCGAGGTTCGCAGCCTTGGTGAACCACGAAGCGGCCGTTGCATAATCCTGCTGGCCCAGCGCGCCGGAGGCGTAGAGGACGGCGAGATTGTGCATGGCGCTGGCATTGCCCTGGTTGGCCGCCTGCTCGTAGAAGCCCTTTGCCTTGGCGATGTCGCGTTCGACGCCGTTGCCCTTCTCGTACATGCTGCCGAGCCGGTATTGTGCAGGTGCAAAGCCCTTGTCGGCCGCAAGCTGGTACCAGTTCGCCGCCTGCTTCTGATCGACCGTCATGCCGTTGCGGCCGTCGGAATAACGCGCGCCGATTTCGAACAGCGCCAGCGCATCGCCGCCACTCGCCGCATCGGCAAGCGATTTCGGCTGGACGGTGTCGGGAATGGTGATGGCGGCCTGCGGTGCGGGTGCGGGAACGAAGCCCGATGTTTCCTGCGCTGCGCCGGACGGACCGGGAGGGGCAAGGGTCGCAGCCCCTTCGCCGTCAAGCGGCGTCATATCGGTCAGATGGTCACCATCGGCCGGTGGGATTGCTTCCGGCTGCGCCTGTTCGGCGGCGGGCGGAACAGCTTCCGTTGCCGGAGTGGTCGTTCCGAGAGCGGCGGCATCCGGCTGGGCAGGTGTCGCTTCAGGCAAGGCCGCCGCCGGGTTTTCCGCAGCACCGGTCAGTGCCGAGACTTCCGCTGGCGGCTGCGGCGCGCGCTCGCCGCTCGTCAGCGTTCGGGCAAGCGGAAAGGCCATGATGGCGAGCAGCACGGCGCCGACCGCCAGCAGAATCGGCCGCCGGTAGCGCGAAAAGGCGCTGGTCTTGCCTGTCTTGTCAGAAGCCTTGCCGGCCTTGTCGGCGGTCGCGCCTTTCTTCTCGGCCTTGACGGCTGGCTGCTTCGGATTGGCATCCACCTCCATCGCGGCCGCCTGCGCCGCACGGCGCGCAGCAGCGATGTAATCGGCGCGATCGGTTTCGCCGGCAGGTTTGCCGCGTGCCGCACTCTGGCTGGCGCGAACCCGCTCAAGGATCTTCTTCACGTCAGGTGCGCCCGAGCCCGGCTCGAGCAATTCGTTCGACGCATCCGTCGGCACCACGTCGGTGGGATCGATCGACGGCGCGGGGTCGATCATCGGACGTTCGCTCGCCCGGCTCTCGGCTTTCTTGCCGGGCAGCAGCCGCTTGCCGAGGCTGGCGAGCAGGCTGGCCTTCGCCGGGACCTGTGCCCGGGCCGCTGTCGCAGCTTCCGTCGTCCTGGTCGCGGCTTCGATGGCGATCGCGCTCGTTCCGCTCATGGCGGTGGCTTGCGTCGGGGCGGCAGGTTCGGCTGCGACCTCGGCCGTGCGGATAACAGGAGAAGCCTTCGCTGTCGGGGCAGCGGCCGGCGTCCGGGCCATCTCCGCTTCGGCCACCATCAGCGCATAGGGATCGACATCGAAATCGACGTCGGCGACCGGCATCTGGGCGACCGGCCGGCCGCGATCTTCCATGCCGTCGAGGCGATCGGCAATATGCACCAGCGTCTCGTGCAGCGCCGTGAAAGTCTTGTGGGTGCGTTCCTCGCTGTCGCGGCTGATATCCTCGAGGTGGCGAAGATCCTCGGCCAGCGCCGTCAGCGCCGACATGTCGGCGGCGGGCATGACACCCTGCGGACCGCCATGGCGCGAATAGGCTTCGACCACGGCCTCTGCCGCCTGGCGTGCCGCCTCGATGATATATTCATCGCTCGTCGCCATATAGTCTTCGATCGCGCCCATGCGCTGGTCGAGTTCGGGGGGTATTACGGCGCTCTCGCGCGGCGCGCTCATCAGTGCCGAAAGATTGGCGATCTGGTCTTCGAGGTTCTTCAGTGCGCGCGGATCGGTCGGCGCTGCCGATGTGCTTTCCTCCAGCCGGGCGGCGATGTCGCTCAGCCGTCCTTCGAGACGACGGAAAGCGCCGTCGTCGGCCACAGCGGCGGGCGCCGGCGCCTGCTGCTGATGGGCCATCTCGTCGATGCGCCGGGCGAGATGGTCGAGCCGCTGCGCCAGCACATCGTTGACGGCGCCGTTCTCAAGCGCGTCGATCTTGCGGGAAATATCGGAAAGCGGGCCGGTGAGGTCGGGCTGCGGCGCCGTCTCCTGCGTGCGCTCCAACAGATAGGAGAGATGTTCCAGCCGTTCGTCGAGCCGCGACGTCGCTTCCGCCTTGGTCAGCTCCTCGACGCGTCCCGTCAGCGCCTCCAGCCGCATCGCCAGCTCGTCGGCCGGGTTCACGCGGTTGGCTGCGTCATGGCTCATCAGGTCGATCTGATCGGCCAGCGCCGAAAGCCGGCTTTCCAACCGCTGCATCAGGCCCGGATCATTGGTGGCGGCCGTGCGCCCGCTTGCCGCGATCGCCCGGCTGATCTCGTCGAGCCGCATATCCATGGCGGCGAACTGTTCGGACATCACCCGGTCGTGCGGCTGGATCATATTGCCGAAATGCTCCATCGCCGTGGCGATCGAGATCAGCTTGTCTTCCAGCGCCCGAACGGCCGGGCTTTCGCCCATGCCGCCGATATGGCGTTTGATGTCGTCGAGCCGATAGGCGAGCGAAACGAGCTCTTCCTGCAGCCCTTCGGTATCGAGCGCCGCAAGCCGGTTTTCGAAACCGTCCCAGCGGTTTTCCATGTGGCGCAGCGAATCCTCGCGCGCCAGCCCGTCCATCAGCGAGCGCAGCTCTTCGAAATCCTCGCGAAGGCCGGTGGCCTCCGGCGCGGCGGAGCGGCCGGTCAGCTGGGTGATGCTCTGGGCAAGGCGGCCCATATCGGCGCGCATGTCGTCGGCGAAACGGCCGTCTCCGGCATTTGTCTTGATTTCGCGCAGCTCGGCGCGCAGCGCGTTCATCTCGCGGGTGACGCCCTCGGAAATGTCGCGCTTCAGGTCCTGGCGCAGGTTGACGAGCGCCTGGGCGATCTCCGTCATCGTGTCGTCGCCGGCGCGAAAGACGGGCGCCGGCACCGGGGCGGCGGCGCGGGGCGTGGGTTCACGAAGCTGCGGGGCCTGTTCGCGTGCGTAGGGCCGTTCGCGGCTGGCTTCGAGCGTGCGCTGGCGTTGACGGATTTCGGCGAGCGGATCCGGCCGCGGCTCTGACGGGGCCTTTGCGGGCCGGGGAGCATGGGATCCGGCATATGGGTCGCGCTCGGCCGTTGCCGTGCGCGGCCGCTGCTCGCGCCCGCTGCCCATCAGCCCTTCGATGCGCGCCTCCAGCCCTTCGATCGTGCGGTTCAGCGCATCGAGCGAGGTCCTGTCGGACTGTCGGGAAGGATTTGATCGCGATCCGTTCATCTTCTTGCTCGCTTCGACTGCTCGACCTCTCGTCAGAGCTCGATCTTTGGCTTTTCCGTCTGCTGCCCGCGTCTTTACGCGGACCGGAGCGCATCATTCATAAGACGATAGTCAATTAGACTTTCCTCAAGCTGAACGATTTAGCGGCATCTCTTAGGAACGCGAGACTGGGGAAAGGAATGCGGATCGCTACTGCTCAATCCGCACCTTTCACGAAACGTGGTAAACAAGCCGTTAATGTCGATGGGAATTTTTTAACGTTTGTGTTCCAAACGCCGTTTTTGGCGGCAATTGCCCCCGAACGCGTCACATCGAATGGCGACGGCGCGCTCAGGCGGGCCGGGGATATTGCAGCTCGATCTTCACGCCTTCGGGCCCGTAAACAAAGACCTGGCCGAGATCGGTGTCGGGAATATCGTAATATTCATAGCGATAGCCGCCCGCCTTGATGCGCTCCAGCGCCGGCCCGAATTCGTAAAGGCTGAAGGCGACATGGTTGAAGATGCCGGGTGGAAAATCGGTGGCGCGCGATGTCAGGCTGAGATGGATGACCGGGCGGTCGTCCAGATAGAGCCAATGGCCGGGCGAGGGAAAGGGCGGCCGATAGCCTTCCCTGACGCCGAGCACGGCTTCCAGGAAGCCGATCATCCCAGGCGCATCGCGGGTCTCGATGGTGACATGGTCGAGGCGCGGCATTGGTATCCTCCCAGCCAGCGTTGACGGCAAAGTCTAGCCTGTTTGAAACCGCCGCGAAAGTTGCCTTGTTCGCCGTTAGCAGGGGCTCAGAAGCTCTCCGTCCAGGGCCGGACTTCCACCTCCAGCGACCACGCACTGCGGTGCTGGCGGAGCACGTCGATATAGGTCTGGGCGATCGCCTCCGGCAGCAGCGTGCCATCCGGCTTCTCCACCCGGTCCGGCCGGATCTGCGAGCGCACGGCGCCGTCGATGACGAAATGGGCAACATGGATACCCATCGGCCCGAGTTCGCGGGCGGCACTCTGGGCAAGGCCGCGCAGCGCGAACTTGCCCATGGCGAAGGGGGCCGATTGCGCAAAGCCCTTCACGCTTGCCGACGCGCCGGTGATCAGGATGGCGCCGCGGCCG
The DNA here is from genome assembly GCF_002008365.1 of Rhizobium leguminosarum bv. viciae USDA 2370. Taxonomy (GTDB): domain Bacteria; phylum Pseudomonadota; class Alphaproteobacteria; order Rhizobiales; family Rhizobiaceae; genus Rhizobium; species Rhizobium leguminosarum. The sequence continues at coordinate 217,484 of NZ_MRDL01000022.1, read as the reverse complement.
CGCGGGATCATTCGCCGCGCTGCCTGCTGCACCACCAGGAAACCGCCGAAGGCGGTGGTCGCGATCGCCTTTTCCACCTCGGCGGGATCGAGTTCGGCGAGCGGGCCGCGCAGGCGGGCGCTGGCATTGAAGATCACCACGTCGGGCCCGCCGATCGCGCCAGCAGCCTCGTCGAACAGCGCCGCGACGCTCTCCGGCTGCGAGACGTCTGTTGTAAAGGCGCTGGCGTCGGTCTCCTCGATGAGCCCTTGCAGTTTCTCGATATTGCGGGCGGCGAGCCCGACCTTGACGCCCTGCGCCGACAATTGCCGGGCAAGCGATGCGCTGATGCCGGAGCCGGCGCCGACGATGAGTGCGCTCTCATAGGGAAAGTCGATCATGATATCTTCCTCGATGGATCGTCCGAAAGACGTAGGAAGCCTGAGCGGCTGGCGCTACAGCCCGATTGAAATTTCAGTCGCCGAATCGATTGAATAGGAACTGATGCGCGTGCGAGGGATCAAGGAAAGACCTGTCTCTCCTGCCGAGTCGTTGAAGGCGTCACAGTCCCTCGCGCAGAGGCGCTATCACGGCTTGTCGATCAAAAGAGGAGCTGCCAACGGCTTTGGTTTGTTGCCCTTGTAAAACATCCGTCGTGTCGCCGAACAGTAGCTCTTCGGGTCGTTTTGGGCTTCTTTCTCAAGCCGGGACATTTCTGATCGGAAATAGGGATCGAGTGGCGGATAGATACCGGTTCCGTACTGATACCCGGCGACGAAATCGGCATTTAGTTCGAGCTTCCCACAATACATAACCGCAACGGCCGCCCCGGCTGCAAAGGTCAGAAACTGCTCTTTCGACAATTTGGGATGGAGCGCCGGTTCCTCCGCAAATGCCGCTGAACAAGTGATCAGCAATCCTATTGTGGCACCAATTATCTGTTTCAAATGATTTCCCGAACGAGCTATTTCATACATTCCGGTATAGCAGCCGGCCACTGAACCATCGCAACCAACTTATCGCGATGGTTAAGACAGCACTACTGACCTACTGCGCTGCAACGGTTTGTTCTCGCCGGCCCTCCGTTCGCGCGGTTACAAACGCTACCGCTTTGACTCCTTTCCGCGGTGGACAAGGAAGATGAGATGGCGTCTCCTCCCAGCGCCGCATGCCCGCGGATTCGTGCTCTCGAATTTTTTCAAGAAAAGACTTCACAACTGCAGAATTTGACGTTTACGCAAACGTCAATATTTTGTAAGACAGTGCCCAAGGCCGGCGCGAGCCGGTCAGCCGAATGGGAGGAATTCGAGAGATGCCAGTCTACAAGGCCCCGGTGAACGATACGCTCTTCGTCCTGAACGACGTGCTGGGCCTCGAACGCTACAACAATCTGCCCGGTTTTGCCGACGCGACCCCCGATATGATCGAAGCGATCCTCGGCGAGGCCGGACGGGTTGCCGAGGAAGTTCTCTTTCCGCTGAACTATTCCGGCGATCAGGAAGGCTGCACGCGCCACGATGATGCCAGCGTCTCGACGCCGAAGGGCTTCAAGGAGGCTTACAAGGCCTATCGCGACGGCGGCTGGATCGGTCTTGCGGTGCCGGAGGAATTCGGCGGGCAGGGGCTTCCCTACACGCTGCATACCGCCGTCGGCGAATATACCTCGGCCGCCAACATGTCGCTGATGATGTATCCCGGCCTGACCCAGGGCGCGATCGCCGCGCTGCTCGTCCACGGCTCCGACGAGCAGAAGGCCACCTATCTGCCGAGGATGGTGGATGGCACGTGGTCCGGCACCATGAACCTCACCGAGCCGCATTGCGGCACCGATCTCGGCATGCTGCGCACCAAGGCAGTGCCGCAGGCTGACGGCAGCTACAAAATATCAGGCCAGAAGATCTTCATCTCCGCCGGCGAGCATGACCTGACCGACAATGTCATCCATCTGGTGCTCGCCCGCATCGAGGGTGCGCCTGAGGGCACCAAGGGCATCTCGCTCTTCATCGTTCCGAAATTCCTCGTCGGCGACGACGGCGCGCCGGGCGCCCGCAACGCTGTCTCTTGCGGCGCGATCGAGCACAAGATGGGCATCCACGCCAACGCCACCTGCGTCATGAATTACGACGAGGCAAAGGGTTTCCTGATTGGCGCCGAAAACCGTGGCCTCAACGCCATGTTTGTGATGATGAATGAGGCTCGCCTGATGGTTGGCCTGCAGGGCATCGCCATTTCCGAGATCGCCTATCAGAACGCCGCCAGCTACGCCCGTGATCGCATCCAGGGCCGCTCGCTGTCCGGCCCCAAGGCGCCGGACAAGAAGGCCGATCCGATCATCGTCCATCCGGATATTCGCCGCACGCTGATGACCATCCGCGCCTTCAACGAGGCCGGCCGCGCCTTCCTGCTCTGGACCGCGCTCAAATCTGATATCGCCCACCGCGCCACCGACGAGAAGGAGCGCCAGACGGCCGACGATATTCTCGGCCTCGTCACCCCGATCCTCAAGGGCGTGATGACCGACAAGGGCTTCGATCATGCCGTCATGGCCCAACAGGTCTTCGGCGGCCACGGCTATATCGAAGAACACGGCATGAGCCAGTATGTGCGCGATGCCCGCATCGCCATGATCTATGAAGGCGCCAACGGCATTCAGGCGCTCGATCTCGTCGGCCGCAAGCTGGCCCTGAACGGCGGCCGCGCCGCCATGGCCCTGTTCAAGGAGATCGGCGATTTCTGCGAGGAGAACCGCAACAATGAAAAGCTCTCCTTCTTCACCAAGCATCTGAAGAAGGGCTTGAACGACGTCCAGGGCGCGACCATGTGGTTCATGCAGAACGCCATGGCCAAGCCCGACAATGCCGGCGCCGGCTCGACCGACTACATGCACCTCTTCGGCCTCGTCATTCTCGGCTATATGTGGGCGAAGATGGCGAAAGCCGCCGAAGATGGCCTTGCATCAGGCGATGCCGCCCGCGAGGATTACCTGAAGAACAAGCTGATCACCGCCCGCTTCTTCATGGAACGTCTGATGCCGGAAACCGCGCTTCGCAAGGCACGCATCGAGGCCGGCGCCGACACGATGATGGAACTGGCCGCCGAAGCGTTTTGATTGTGTCCCTCTTCTCCCCAGCGGGGAGAAGGTGGCCCAAAGGGCCGGATGAGGGCGCGCGCCGCAGGCGCGTCTTTCTTCTAGCTCCGGCTTTGCCGGAGACCCCTCAGGGAAGAACGAAATTCACCGGCGCCGCCGCGCCGTCAGGGAGATGAGACAATGACCGAGGTTTTCATTTACGACCACGTGCGTACGCCGCGCGGCCGCGGCAAGAAGGACGGCGCCCTTCATGAGGTGCCCTCCGTCCGCCTCGCGGCAAAGACGCTGGAGGCAATCCGCGATCGCAACGGGCTGAATACGGAAACGGTCGACGACATCATCATGGGCTGCGTCGATCCGGTGATGGATGCCGGTGCCGTCATCCCCAAGGCCGCCGCCTTCGAAGCCGGTTACTCCACGAAGGCGCCCGGCATGCAGATCTCCCGCTTCTGCGCCTCCGGCCTCGATGCCGTTAATTTCGGTGCGGGCAAGATCGCCCAAGGGGCCGACGACATCGTCATCGCGGGCGGCGTCGAAAGCATGTCCCGCGTCGGCCTCGGCATGTCCGGCGGCGCCTGGTTCATGGATCCTTCCGTGAATTTCCCGGCCTATTTCATGCCGCAGGGCGTCTCGGCCGATCTGATCGCCACCAAATACGGCTTCAGCAGAACCGATGTTGACGCTTACGCGGTCGAAAGCCAGAAGCGTGCCGCCCATGCCTGGGAAAAGGGCTGGTTCGACAAGTCGGTCATCTCGGTCAAGGATCAGAACGGCCTGACGATCCTGGCAAAGGACGAACACATGCGCCCCGGCACGGATATGCAGGCGCTCGCCTCCCTCAATCCGTCCTTCCAGATGCCCGGCGAGATGGGCGGCTTCGAGGCCGTCGGCATCCAGGCCCATCCGGAGATCGAACGCATCAACTATGTCCACCATGCCGGCAATTCCTCCGGCATCGTCGATGGCGCCAGCGTCGTCCTGCTCGGCTCCAAAGCCGGCGGTGAGAGCATGGGCATAAAGCCGCGCGCCCGCATCAAGGCTTTCGCCAATATCGGCTCGGATCCGGCCCTGATGCTGACCGGGCCTGTCGACGTCACCGAGAAACTGTTGAAACGATCAGGCATGAACCTTGCCGACATCGACCTCTTCGAACTCAACGAGGCTTTCGCTGCCGTGGTGCTGCGCTACATGCAGGCCTTCGACATCGATCACAACAGGATCAACGTCAATGGCGGCGCCATCGCCATGGGCCATCCGCTCGGCGCCACCGGCGCGATGATCCTCGGCACGGTGCTGGACGAACTTGAGCGCCGCGACCTCAACACCGCGCTGGTGACGCTCTGCATCGGCGCCGGCATGGGCACGGCAACGGTTATCGAAAGGGTCTGACGATGGGCTTCAACACCGGCACGATCGAAACCGAATATGCCGAGGTCACCGAGCACTGGTCGCCCCGCGTCATCGCCGATCTCAACGGCCAGAGCGTCAAGCTCGCCAAGGTCCAGGGCCAGCTGACCTGGCATTCGCACCGCGACGAAGACGAGCTTTTTCTGATCTGGAAGGGGTCGCTTACCATCGAATATCGCGACCGCCCGCATGTGCATCTGAGCGCCGGTGATTTCCATGTCGTGCCGAGAGGTGTCGAGCATAATCCGGTTGCCGAGGAGGAATGCTGGATCGTGCTTTTCGAGCCGTCGCAGACCAAGCATACCGGCGATGTCGTCACCGAAAAGACGAAGACCTTAGACGCGCAGCGCAGCCATTTGCCGGCCTGATCGGGGAGGAAACCCAATGACCTACACCAATTTCACGCTCGAAACCGACGCCGACGGCATCGCTCTCGTCACCTGGGACATGCCCGGTAAATCGATGAACGTCTTCACCGCGGAGGTGATGGCAGAACTGGACGCCATCATCGACGCCACGACCGCCGATGCCGCCGTCAAGGGTGTCGTCTTCACCTCCGGCAAGTCCTCCTTCTCCGGCGGCGCCGATCTGTCGATGATCAAGTCGATGTTCAGTTCCTACCAGGAGGAGAAGGCAAAGAGTCCAGAGACGGCGGTGCAGAACCTCTTCGGTCTGGTCGGCCGCATGAGCGGCCTGTTCCGCAAACTCGAAACATCGGGCAAGCCCTGGGTGTCCGCCATCAACGGCACCTGCATGGGCGGCGCCTTCGAACTGTCGCTCGCCTGCCACGGCCGCGTCGCCTCCAATGCCAAGAGCGTCAAGATCGCGCTGCCTGAGGTGAAGGTCGGCATCTTCCCCGGCGCTGGCGGCACGCAGCGTGTGCCGCGGTTGGCGAACGCCCAGGATGCGCTGCAGATGATGACGACGGGCCAGTCGCTGACCGGCTCCCGCGCCAAGGCGATGAACCTGGTGCATCAGGTGGTCGAACCGGATCAGCTCATCCCGGCCGCCAAGCAGATGATCAAGGATGGCCTGAAGCCGGTCGCCCCCTGGGACGAGAAGGGCTTCAAGGTACCGGGCGGCGGCATCTGGACGCCGGCTTCCGCCCAGCTCTGGCCGGCGGCGCCTGCGATCCTGCGCAGGGAAACATCGGGCAATTATCCGGCAGCGCTTGCCATCCTGAAATGCGTCTACGAAGGCCTGCAGGTGCCGTTCGACACCGGTCTGAAGATCGAGCAGCGTTATTTCACCGAGGTGCTGCAGACCCGTGAAGCCTTCTCGATGATCCGTTCGCTGTTCATCTCCATGCAGGAGCTCGGCAAGGGCGCCCGCCGCCCGGCCGGTCACCCCAAGACCGAGCTGAAACATATCGGCGTCGTCGGCGCCGGCTTCATGGGTGCCTCGATCGCTTATGTCACCGCCGCCGCCGGCATTTCCGTGACGTTGATCGACCGCGACATCGAAGCGGCGACCAAGGGCAAGACCGTCTCGGAAGGTCTGGTCAAGGATTCAGTCGGTAAGGGGCGTCTTACGCAGGATGAAGCAGCCGCACTGCTCTCCCGCATCACGCCGTCGGCCGACTATGCCGACCTCGCCAACGCCGATCTCGTCATCGAGGCGGTGTTCGAGGACCGGGAGGTGAAGAAATCGGTCATCGAGGCGGTCGAAGCCGTGCTGCCCGATGGCGCGATCTTTGCCTCCAATACCTCGACTCTGCCGATATCGGGTCTCGCCAAGAATTCGAAACGCCCGGCCGATTTCATCGGCATCCACTTCTTCTCGCCTGTCGAGAAGATGATGCTGACTGAGGTCATCTTGGGAAGCGACACCGGCGACAGGGCGCTGGCCGTCGCTCTTGATTATGTCGCAGCCATCAAGAAGACGCCGATCGTCGTCAACGACACCCGCGGCTTCTTCGTCAATCGCTGCGTGCTGCGCTACATGTCGGAAAGCTACGACATGTTGATCGAGGGCGTGCCGCCTGTCATGATCGAGAATGCCGCCAAGATGGCCGGCATGCCGGTTGGCCCCCTGGCGCTCAACGACGAGGTCGCCATCGACCTCTCGCTGAAAATCCTCAAAGCGACGGTCTCCGATCTCGGCGAAAAAGCCATCGACCCCAGGCATATGGAGCTCATCTCCCGCATGGTGGAAAAGGAAGGTCGCTTCGGCCGCAAGAATTCCAAGGGCTTCTACGACTATCCACCGAAACCGGCGAAGAAGTCCCTCTGGCCCGACCTCAAGACCTTCTACCCGCAGAAGCAGGCGGACGAGGTTGACGTCAACGTCCTGAAGCAACGCTTCCTCGTGACCATCGCGCTGGAAGCCGCCCGCACCGTGGAGGAAGGCATCGTCACCGATCCGCGCGAAGCGGATGTCGGGTCGATCCTGGGCTTTGGCTTCGCGCCCTACACCGGCGGAGCGCTGAGCTATATCGACGGGATGGGCGCGAAGGCTTTCGTGGAACTGGCTGAGAAGTTAGCAAGTACTTACGGAAGTCACTTCAAGCCGACGCCGCTGCTGAAGGACATGGCCGCCAAGGGCGAGACCTTTTACGGTCGGTTCGACCCCTATGCAAAGGTGGGGAAGGCGGCTTAGGCCGCCTTTTAAGCTGTGCCGCTCTTGCCGGGTTTCAAATGTTGAATGGGGCAGGGGGTGACGGCAATCCGTAATCGCCAAGCAACACACGCCTCGCTGTCACCCGGATCGGACCGCCCATGCAACCATCCACCGACATCCTCGCCTTCGCCGATCCATTGGAGTGGGAATATTGGCTCTGCGTGCATCACGCAGCATCGACCGGCGCCTGGCTGAAGATTGGTAAGAAAAATCCGAAACGAACTCTCATCAGCATCGATGAGGCGCTGGATGCGGCGCTCTGTTACGGCTGGATTGACAGCCAGCGCAAGGGGTTTGACGCGAACTCCTACCTGCAGCGTTATTCGCCCCGGCGCGCCAAAAGTCCGTGGTCCAAGCTCAATGTCGATCGGGTCACAGCACTCGCAGAAACCGGGCGCATGCGGCCCGCGGGGCTTGCCGAAGTCGCTGCCGCCAAAGCCGACGGACGCTGGGCTGTCGCCTACGCTCCACAACGCGATACCGGCCTACCGGACGATCTGGCGGCGGCGCTCGCTGAGAACGCTGCCGCTGGCGCTGCCTTTGCTCGGCTCGACAAGACCGGCCAATATGCAATCGTCCTGCCACTCCTGAAGGCAACGAGCCCGGAAGTGCGGGTCGCCCGCCTCGGCAAGGCGATCACCAGGTTGGCGCAGGCCGAATAGACGGTATTTCAGTTTCTGCAAAAAAATCGCCCCCGGTTTTCCGCGCCACGCGGCAGGGAAAGACCTGTCCGCGGTGTCTGAAACGTCACCGATTTCCCTTGGTGCGGCCTTGTCACGGACACAATTTCCGATTACATATCCGCGCATCGATCTTGCTAGATGAACTTTGAAACGGCCTCGCGTCGTTCCTGGCGAACTTCCTCCAAAATCGGTTTTCATCGCCGCTCGGCATTTGTTCGAGCTGCATTCTTCTATGAACGATTCGAAAAGGATATCGTCATGAGCACAGGTACCGTAAAGTGGTTCAACGCAACCAAGGGCTTCGGCTTCATTCAGCCGGATGACGGCGCAGCCGACGTTTTCGTCCACATCTCCGCCGTTGAACGCGCTGGCATGCGCGATCTCAAGGATGGCCAGAAGCTGTCTTACGAGCTCGTCCGCGACAACAAGTCCGGCAAGATGTCGGCAGACCGCCTCCAGGCGGCCTGAGCCTTCAAGGCTTTGAATATCATCTCCGGATCGTGACCACGGATGTACTGGCACGGTTCGTTGAGATAGCAGGGAAGGTCGGGTTAACCCGGCCTTTTTTTGTGTCTGGCAGGCGGATGCCGTGCCTTATCCGCTCGGTTTCCCAAGACATGCCGTGGTGAGTTATTCAGCCGCGGGACGCCTCATCCGCCTCCAGCATCTCCATGACCCGCGCCATCACCGCCCGCGCCGCATCGAGTTCGGCTGACGTGAAGGCGCCGCCCAGCCTGTCGGCCCATCCGGCTTGCGCGATCTCGATGACGCCGAGCCGCGCCGCCCCTTCTTCCGTCAGCCGCACCAGTTTGGCGCGCTGGTGCTGCGGATTGTCGGCATAGGCGATCAGCCCTTCACCCTCCAGTACATCGGCGAGCCGCTGCACGCCCTGGCGGGCGACGCCGAGCGCACGGGCGATCTGCGCCACCGACATGTTGCCGCGCCGCGCCGCGGCCAGCACCTGCCAGCGCGCGCTGGTTTGCCCTGCCGGCTTTGCCAAATGGTCGCCCGCCGCCGTCAGATGGCCGGCGAGGCGAAGGGCGGTGATCGCAAAAGCGGAAAAGGCATCCCCCTCCATCGTCCGCTCCGGTCGATTTTGTTTGACAACATGTTGTCTATTTTGTATCTCATCCATAATGACAATATATTGTCATATTCGGAGACTGAAGACAACGCCGAAGGAGGAGAGCGCCGTGAAGAAAACCTACAGAGGAAGCTGCCATTGCGGCAAAGTGCACTACGAGGTGGACATGGACCTCGACGAGGGCACCGGCCGCTGCAATTGTTCGATCTGCGCCAAGCGGCGCTATTGGGGCGCCAACGTCAAGCCGGAGGATTTCCGGCTGATGTGCGAAGAGGCGGAAACGGCCGACTATCAGTTCAACACCAGGAGCGGCCATCATCGCTTCTGCCGCACCTGCGGTGTATCAGCCTATGGCGACGGTTATGTCGAAGCGATTGGTGGCGCCTATGTCTCGATCAACATCGCCTGCCTTGACGATATCACCCCTGAGGAACTGGCAGCACTGCCTGTCCGTTACTCCGACGGCAGGCACGATGCCTGGTGGAACGAACCGGCGGTGACGAGTTATCTTTGAGGCAATTCCAGCAAAGCTGCGCAGCAGTCTTGCTGGAATTGCGCAAACGGAAATGCATCCCTGTCGGATCGTCCTCCTCCCCTTCGTCCTCTGTCCATAACGGAGAAGGAGAACGACCGTGAAAGATGAAGCGAATGCCAGGATCGAGGAAGAGGCAATCATCGCCATGCTGATGATGCGGGCAAAGGCGCTGGGTGAGAAGAACGCCAGCGACGCGCTTTCCTATGAGGCCGAGGATTCCGTCGAATTTTCGCTGGCGCCGCCGCTCGTCTATTGCGGCCAGGACGAGGCGGGTCTGCAAGCCTGGTTCGATACGTGGGAAGGCCCGATCGGCGGCGAGGTGCGCGATGCCAGACTGACGGCCGGAGAGGATGTCGCTTTCTGGAGCGGCCTCATGCGCATGACCGGGACCAAGACCGATGGCACCGAGGTCGATCTCTGGTTCCGCCAGACCCTCGGTCTCGTCAAGCAGGACGGCCGCTGGTTGGTTGCCCACCAGCACGCCTCGGTGCCCTTCGCCATGGATGGCAGCGGCCGGGCGCTGCTTGATCTGAAGCCGTGAACTGCATCCTCAGGCAGCGCTCTCCGCCACCCTGCGCCGGTCGGCGCGAATGCTCATCATCCCGACGCCCATCAACAGCAGGATCGCCGTCGCATAGATATCGGTCGTCAGCGCGTAGCCGGCCGATTTTGCCAGGAACCCGGCCAGGATCGCCGGCAGGCTGAAGGCGAGGTAGCTCTGGACGTAGAAGGCCGACAGCAGCCCGGCGCGCTCATCCGGTTTGGCGAGCGGCATGATCGTGCCGATCGAACCGAGGAAATTGGTGCCGAAACCGGCGCCGGTAAAAATCGTGCCGACGAGCAGCAGCGGCACATTGGCGAGATGTACGCCGGCAACGACGGTCAGGATGCCGAGCGTCTTGGCCGACACGCCGAAAGCCAGATTGGCCGATGCCGTCTTGCTGCGCCTGAGATAGACGGCGATCGCCCCGCTTACCATCAATGCGGTGACGACGGCCCCGCCGGTCAGCGGCGCCCGGCTGCCGGTCGTGGTGGCGACCAAGGACGGGACCAGCGAGAGATAGAAACCGGCAAGCGTCCAGTTGGCGATGTTGATCGGCGTCACCAGCGACAGCGGCCGCTTCACCTGCGGCGGAACGGTGACCCGCGGTATCAGCGAGCCGAGCGCGCCCGGCCGCGTGCCGCCGGTCTCGCCTATCAGCCAGATGGCGGCCGCCTGCAGCGTGAAGGCGACGAGCAGCAGCGCATAGATCAGATGCATCGGGAAGGGGCCGTATTGGATCAAGGCGCTGGTGCCGACCGCACCCACCGCCATGCCGGAAAGCGGCGCGATCGAGTTGACGATCTGTCCCTTTGCCCGGTCGACATCGACGAGCGCTGCTCCGAGCGAGGCGCCGGCGATTCCCGTTGCCAGCCCCTGCACGATCCGTGCTGCGATCAGCCAACCGGGACCGCTGGCGACAACGAAGAGCGCCATGGCGACGATTTCGAGCACGAGGGCGAAAAAGATCACCGGCTTGCGGCCGAGATGATCTGAGATCGAACCGGCGGTCAGCAGCGCCGCCAGCAGCGCGAAGGCATAGACCGCAAAGATCACCGTGATCAGCACCGGCGAGACGGAAAAGTTTTCCTGATAGATCCGGTAGAGCGGCGTCGGCGCCGCGGAGGCGCCGAAGAAGGTCGCGAGCGTCAGCGCATGAAAGCCGATCGAGGGGCGTGGCGAATTCTCGGTGGATTTGGCTGCGGCGAACATATATAAGCCCCTTAAAGCTAAGCCGTTGCGTTAGCTTATGTAGAGCTGGCGCCTCATAAAAGCAAATTATTTGCGTTAATAATTCTATCAAAGATTTTGAACCAACGGTGTCAAGGGGCGAAAGTCGGGTTGCAGGCATGACAGTCAAAGAGAACCTCCGTCCGGGCGGCAGAAGCGCCCGGGTTCAGGCATCGGTGCACAAGGCAGTCCGTGAGCTGCTGGCGGAGATGAGCCGCGCCGAGGTCACGATCCCGCTGATCGCCGGCAAGGCGGGGGTGACGCCGTCGACCATCTATCGCCGCTGGGGCGACCTGCAACAGCTTCTCGCCGATGTCGCCGTCGATCGGCTGCGGCCGGATATGCAGCCGATCGATGCCGGCAGCGGCAAGGCCGATCTGGAAGCTTGGGCCGAGCAATATGCCGAGGAAATGTCCTCCGGCCCGGGCCGCGAGATGATCCGCGACGTATTGGCGGCGCAAGCGAGCGCAAATGCCTGTAAATGCGCTGAATTTACCCGCCAGCAGGTCGGTCTCATCGCCGAGAGGGCGAAGGCCCGCGGCGAGGCCTTTCCGGATGTCGAGCGCGTCATGGATCAGGTCGTGGCGCCGATCATGTACCGCATCCTGTTCGGCGATGTGCCGGATGCAGCGCGCGTGCGCGATCTCGTCTCGCGCGTCATGGGCGCGCCGCTGTAGGCTGCCTCTTACTCCGCAGCTGCGCGCTTGAGGCCGGAAATCTGGGTGATATAGGCGCGCAGCGCCGCCGGCCGCACCGGCTTGTGCTGAACGGCGATGCCGTATCGCTCGGCCTCGCTGCGCACCTCCGGCGTGCGGTCGGCCGTGATCAGCAAAGCGGGGATATCGGCGCCGAACTGCCGGCGCAGATGCAGGATTGCGGCAATGCCGGTGCCGTCGCCGAGATGATAATCGGCGATGACGATATCAGGCGCTCCCTCCTGGCCATCGACGGCGGTGACGTCGGCGAGGCAATCCAGCGCCTCCACCTCGCAGCCCCAGCCGCTGATCAACAGCCGCATGCCTTCGAGGATCTTCGGCTCATTGTCGATGCAGAGGATCTTCAACCCGCTCAGCGGCTGCCCCGGACGGTCGGCAGGCGTGATTGCCGCTGTGGCCGCGGCCGGGCGCGAGACGTCGAGCGGCATGGCGATACGGAATTCCGTGCCCTTGCCATGTGTCGACTGCAGCTCGACCGGATGGTTGAGGACGCGGGCGATGCGGTCGACAATCGACAGGCCGAGCCCGAGGCCGGAGGCGGTTTTCGCACCTTCGTCCAGCCGCGCGAATTCCTTGAACACGGTGCGGAATTTCGACGGTGGGATGCCGATGCCGGAATCGATCACCTGGATGATCACCTGGTTGCCGCGCCGCCGCGCTCCGACCAGCACCTTGCCTGAGATCGTGTATTTGATGGCGTTGGAAACCAGGTTCTGCACCAGCCGGCGCAGAAGATTGGGGTCGGAGCGGACCCTGAGCGACGTCGGCATCACCACCAGCTTCAGCTGCTTTTCGCGGGCGATCGGCGCGAAATCGGTCTGGATACGCTCCAGCAGGTCGGAGAGCGCGACGGAGGCGAGCCGCGGCCGCATGGCGCCGGTATCGAGCCTGGAGATATCGAGCACCGCCCCGAGAATGGTCTCGACCGATTCCAAAGCGGAATCGATGTTGCGCACGATCGGGCTGTTCTCGGATTGCGCCATGCGTTCGACCAGTGCCGAGGAATAGAGCCTGGCGGCATTGAGCGGCTGCAGGATATCGTGGCCGGCGGCGGCGAAAAAGCGTGTCTTGCCGATATTCGCCTCGTCGGCGGCGGCGCGTGCCTCGCCGAGTTCGCGGTTGACCCGGGTAAGCTCGGCCGTGCGTTCGGCGACGCGCTGTTCCAGCGTCTCATTCGCCTGTTTCAGTGCCTGGTCGGCGCTGACGCGCTGGGTGATATCGGTGAAGGTGGCGACGATGCCCTTGTCCGGCATCGCATTGGAGCGCACCTCGATGATCCGCTCGCCGCCGCCGAGCACCAGTGAAAAGGGTTTGTCGAGCGTCAGGAAATGCCGCACCGTCTGGCTGAGATCGCCGGGCGCGATGTCGCCGCGCTGGCTGAGCGTGGTGACGATATCGGACAAGGGGAAACCAACCTGGCCGGCACTTTCCGGCAGATCCAGCAATTGCCGGAAGCGCCGGTTCCAGATCGTCAGCCGGTTGGAACTGTCGAAGACGGCAATGCCCTGGTCCATCTGCGAAAGCGCCGTCTGCAGCATGTCCTGGTTATATTGCAGCGCCTCGCTCGCCTGATCGAGCAGCCAGGCCGTGTCGGAAGAGGCATCCTCGATCTTCTGCAGGATCAACGACAGCACCAGCCGGGCCGAGGACGAGCCGATGGCGCTGCCGAGCAGCTGTTCGCTGAAATGGATGAGCGCCATGTCGGCCGGCTGCTCATCCTCCAGCTTGCGGCCAGAGCTTTGTTCGTAGGTCGTGAAAGAACGCTGCATGCGTTCCTCGCCGAGATAACGTGAGATCGCCGCCTTGAGATCGCCGACGCTGATGCGGGTCTTCCAGCCGCGTGTGGCAAATTGCGAGCGCGAATGCCGCTTGACGAAGATGCCGGCCTGAATGCGTTCCAGCGGCTTGGCGTTGCGGGTGAGCGAGCCGACGACGAAGAAGGCGGTGTTGACGAGCAGGCTCATCGCCGTCGCATTGACCAGCGGATCGGCGTCGGCTGCGGTGAATAGCGAGGTCCCGGGAAAGATGAAGCCGAGCACGGCGCTCGCCACATAGGAATAATCGGGCCCGCCGAGCGAGGGCAGGAACAGCAGGTAGACCCAGATCACGAAGCCGGAGGTCAGCCCGAGGATCGCGCCGCGCGCGTTCGCCCGTCGCCAGATCAGCCCGCCGAACAGCGCTGGGGCGATTTGCGCGATCGCGGCAAAGGAAAGAAGGCCGATCGAGGCAAGGCCAGCGGTGCTGTCGGTCGAACGGTAATAGGCGTAGCCGAACAGCAGCACGGCGAAGATGGCACTGCGGCGGATGTTGAGCAGCGTCTTGGCAAAATTGTCGCGCTGGCTGGCGCGGCCGGCAAGTTTGTGCCTGAGGAAGATCGGCATGATGATGTCGTTCGACACCATGATCGACAATGCAACGGAATCGACGATGACCATCGCCGTTGCGGCGGAGAAGCCGCCGATGAAGATGATCAGCGACACGACCGGCATCTGACCGGCAAGCGGCAGCGACAGCATGTAGAAATCGGCATTGCCGGTGCCGCCGAAGGTCAGCAGCCCGCCGATCGCCACCGGCAGCACGAAGAGATTGATGGCGATGAGATAGCTGGGAAACAGGAAGCCTGCGAGTTTCAGCTGTTTCGGGGTTCGGTTTTCGACAACCGTCACGTGGAATTGCCGCGGCAGCAGGATGATCGCGAAAGCCGACAAGATGATCAGGGTGATCCAGCGGCTGATCGGCGTATGGTAGCTGAGCGCCGACATGACCAGCTCATTGTCGACGGTCTTGCGCCAGAGATCAGTCGGGCCATCGAAGAGAAACCAGATGACGCAGACGCCCGCCGTCAGGAAGGCGACGAGCTTGACGACGGATTCCATCGAGACGGCGAGGATCAGCCCATCCTGATGCTCCGTCGCATCCGTATGCCGCGTGCCGAACATGATGGCGAAGCAGGCAAGCACCAGCGTTGCGACGAGCGGCAGGTCGAGGAAATAGAGATTGCCGCTGCCGATGCCGTAATCGGACGGATTGACCATGGCGCTGACCGTGCTCGAGATCGCCTTGAGCTGCAGCGCGATATAAGGAATGGCGCCGATCAGCGAGATCAGGGCGACGATCGTGGCAACCGTCGGGTTCTTGCCGTAGCGCGCGGCGACAAAATCGGCGACCGAGGTGAGCTTCTCCGCCTTGGCGAGCTCGATGATGCGGCGAAGCAACGGCATGCCGAGCGTGAAGACCAGGATGGGGCCGATATAGATGCCGGCAAATTCCAGGCCGCGCTGCGCCGCAAGCCCGACGCTGCCGAAATAGGTCCAGGAGGTGCAGTAGATCGCAAGGCTCAGCGCATAGACCACCGGCCATCCGCCTTCCAGCGTGCCGGGGCCGCGGTCGAGCGTGCTCGGGCTGCGGTTCTTGCGGTCGCCATAGCTCGCCACGGCGAAAAGCAGGAGCAGATAGCCGAAGGCAGACGCGAATATGACCCAGCCTGGAAGCATTGACCCTCCGCCGGCGGAAAACCCGCCGGGACCTCCCGCAACGTGGGTCAGCTTAAGTTATTTCAAGCACTTTGAGAATTCCCGCCGGTCTAGGCCTTAAGTCAAAGACCGCACGGGGTATCCCCAAATAATTGCGATTGCCGATTGATTAATTGCAATGAAGATGTAGCTAGTAAAAACAATTGTATCAAAGGGAGACGGATCCGATGCTCAATGAGTTTAAGGCCTTTATCGCCCGCGGCAATGTCATGGATCTTGCAGTCGGCGTCATCATCGGCGGCGCCTTCGGTGGCATCGTCAAATCTTTGGTGGATGACCTCATTATGCCGATCGTCGGCGCCATTTTCGGCGGTTTCGATTTTTCGAATTACTTCCTCCCACTGTCGTCGGCCGTCAACGCACAGTCGCTCGCCGCCGCCCGCGAGCAGGGAGCGGTGTTTGCCTATGGCAGTTTCCTCACCGTGCTCATCAACTTCCTCATTCTCGCCTGGATCATCTTCCTGATGGTCAAGGGCGTAAACACCCTGCGTGCCCAGGTCGAGCGCCAGGAAAAGGTGGCACCGGAAGAGCTGCCAGCGCCGCCGGCAGACGTTCAGCTGCTGACGGAAATCCGCGATCTTCTCGCCACGCGCCCGACGGCTTGATCCGGGCTGGAGCCCGTCCGCTCCGGCCGGGCTCAATCATCACGAAAATAGATATGCTATCACTGGATGTCATGGGATTTGCCGGCCCAAATCCGCTATGAAGGCGGAAACCGGAGATATGCATGTCGATCGTGAGCAGCCTCAGCCCGCGCGCCGTAGCGGCGCCCGAAAGCGGGATCGTCGAAGTCGTCAATTATGCCCGTGGCCGCGAAGGTCTGCTGCCGCTCTGGGTGGGTGAAGGCGATCTGCCGACGCCCGATTTCATCAGCAGGGCGGCGATGGACGCGCTGGCCGCCGGCGAGACCTTCTACACCTGGCAGCGCGGCATTCCGGAGCTTCGCCAGGCGCTTTCGGATTATTACACCAGACATTTCGGAATCCGGCTTCCGATCGAGCATTTCTACGTCACCGGTTCCGGCATGCAGGCGATCCAGATCGCCGTGCAGGCGCTGACCTCGCCGGGTGACGAACTGGTTTACCTCTCGCCTTCCTGGCCGAATATCGCCGCCGCTCTCGAAATATCCGGTGCGCGCTCCGTCGGTGTTGAGCTGCAGTTCGAAGGCGGTAAATGGGTGGTCGACCTTGACCGCATCGAAACCGCGATCACGCCGAAGACCAAAGGCATCTTCATCAACACGCCGTCGAACCCGACGGGTTGGACGGCCACGAAACAGGATCTTCGCGATATCCTGGCGCTTGCCCGCAGGCACGACCTCTGGATCATGGCGGATGAAATCTACGCCCGCTATTACTTTGCCGGTGGCCGCGCGCCCTCTTTCCTCGATGTGATGGAACCTGATGACAAGATCATCTTCGTCAATTCCTTCTCGAAGAACTGGTCGATGACCGGCTGGCGCGTCGGCTGGATTGTCGCGCCGCCGGAGATGGGTCAGGTGCTCGAAAACCTCATCCAATATTCGACATCGGGAGTGGCGCAGTTCATGCAAAAGGGCGCCGTCGCAGCCCTTGATCAAGGCGACGATTTCGTCGCTGCCAATATCGCCAAGGCGGCCCGCTCCCGCGATATTCTCTGCGATGCGCTGATCGCCACCAATCGGGTCGAGACGCTGAAGCCGGACGGCGCAATCTACGCCTTCCTGAAGATCGACGGCGTCGCCGACAGCCGCAGGGCAGCGCTCGACATCGTCGACAAGACAGGCGTTGGCCTTGCCCCCGGAACGGCCTTCGGCCGAGGCGGCGAACTCTTCCTGCGCGCCTGTTTCCTGCGTGACCCCACGCAGGTAGCGACCGCAGCCGAGCGTCTCTGCGACTATATCCTCAAGCTCTGAGAAGCACTGGCCGCAACAGGTATCGTGGCGGGTGCCGGATCGAATTTGTGCCGGAATCGCCGGATCGATAAAACTCTAGCAAAGCCCGAAATCGGCCTCTAACCACAACTCCAAACATACCCGTTCAAAGCCCCTTGAAAGGCCATTCGATAAGAAAATTGGAAAGAAAAACCGGCGCCTGATGCCCCTGCTTATAAAAACGAAAGCAGGGATGCGGGACATGGCGGTTTTGGTGACGGGCGGCGCCGGATATATCGGCAGTCACATGGTGTGGGCGCTGCTGGATGCGGGCGAGGATGTGGTCGTGCTCGATCGCCTCTCCACAGGCTTTCGCTGGGCCGTGGCGCCGGCGGCGCGTTTTTATCTCGGCGACATTGCCGACCCCGACATACTGAAAAAGGTCTTCATTGAAAACGACATCGAGGCGATCATCCATTTCGCCGGCTCCGCCGTCGTCCCGGTCTCGGTCGCCGATCCGCTCTCTTATTACGACAACAATTCCGGCAAGACCCGGGCGCTTCTGAGTGCTTCGGTCAAGGCCGGTATCCGCAACTTCGTCTTCTCCTCGACGGCGGCCGTCTATGGTCAGCAAAAGACCGACCTGCCGGTGAAGGAGACCGCCCCCCTCAATCCGGAAAATCCTTACGGCCAGTCGAAGCTGATGACCGAGTTCATGCTGCGCGATGCCGCCGCCGCCTATGATTTCAACTATGTCGCGCTTCGTTACTTCAACGTCGCCGGCGCCGACCCCCACCACCGTGCCGGCCAGTCGACGTCAGGCGCCACGCACCTCATCAAGGTCGCCTGCGAGGCAGCACTCGGCAGGCGCGACAGCGTCAATGTCTACGGCATCGATTATCCCACCCATGACGGCACCGGCGTGCGCGACTACATCCATGTCAGCGATCTCACGGATGCACATCTGAAAGCGCTGCAGCACCTGCGCAGAGGCAAGGGCTCGCTCGTCGCCAATTGTGGTTACGGCAGCGGCTATTCCGTGCTCGACGTGTTGAACATGGTCACCCGCCTGCATGGGCATTCCTTCAAGATCCATATGGCGCCGCGGCGCGCCGGCGATTCGGCAAGCGTCGTCGCAGACGCTTCGCTCGCTCGGCAAGTGCTCGACTGGAAGCCCAGATACGATTCGCTCGAAACCATCGTTCAGAGCTCGCTCGATTGGGAACTGTTCCTGTCGAACAAGAGCGTCGACGACCTGCACAGCATCCACCGGGCACTCGCCGCCGCTTCTTTCTGATGCTGGAGCCTGTTTACGGTCCCCGCCCATGCGGGGGCCCAATGCCGTTACGTGAATAAGGAAAAATCAAGCTTTCTCTGGCTGGCAATGGCCAACGGAAAAGAGAAGATGAAGAACTTTCTGGCCTCATTGCAGCTGCAAAAAGACAATCCGACGCTTCTGCTGGCGCAGTTCCAGGCCCTGTCGTCGCAGATCCCCATTCTCTATGTCCTGCTGATCATCAACGCCCTTGCGGTGGCGATCACCCACCTCAAATCCGCGCCCCTCTGGCTCTCGCTCTACATTCCCGTGACCTTGAGCGTCGTCTGCGTCTTCCGTCTCTGCTGGTGGGAGATCAGGGGCAAGGAAGACGTGACCGCCGAGCGGGCATACAGGCTGATGAAGATCACCATATCAGGCGCCGCCATCCTGGCCGTCGCTTTCGGCAGCTGGGCAATCGCGCTTTACCAATATGGCGATGCTTCCCAGCAGGGGCAGATCGCCTATTTCCTTGTCGTGACAGGCATTTCCTGCATCTTTTGCCTGATGCATCTGCCGATAGCGGCGGCGCTGACCACTGTGATCACCTTCTCGGCCATGGTTGCGACCTTCATGTTCTCCGGCAATCCCGTTTTCGTCGCGACTGCCGTCAGCGGCCTCTTCCTGATTCTGCCTTTCCTCCGGGTGATCAACAGCTATTTCCAGAATTTCGTCGGTCTCGTGCAATTGACCGAGGAATTGAAGCAGAAGCAGGCGGAAGCCGAGGAGCTGAACCTCGTCAACAGCCGCAACGCGCTGCATGACCAACTGACCGGCCTTGCCAATCGTCGCAGCTTCTTTCTCTCGCTGGAAAAACGGCTGCAGAAGGATCCGTCGACGCCGCCCGTCCTCGGCATTCTCGATCTCGATGGCTTCAAGCCTGTCAACGACGTCTTCGGCCATGCGGCCGGTGATCTCGTGCTCAAGGAGACGGCCCGCCGCTTCGTCACGCTGGTCGGCGAAGAGGGCATCGTCTCTCGTCTCGGCGGTGATGAGTTCGGTATCATCTTCCCCTGCTCGATGACACGCCAGGCGATCGCCGATCTTGGTCAGGCGCTTTGTGCTGCCGTCCGCGATCCCTACGAAATCCCCGACGGCTCGGTCCGCGTCTTTGGCTCCTGTGGCATCGTCTATCCCGATATCGGCGAGTACACGGCCGAGGATCTCTACGAGAAAGCCGACTTCGCTCTTTACCAGGTCAAGAGCAAGCGCAGCAGCGGCGTCGAATTCTTCTCGGCCGAGCACGAGAAGATCCTGACGCAGCGCCACCTGATCGAACTCGAGCTGCAGGCGAACGACTTCGCCCAGGAATTGAAACTCGACTATCAGCCGATCGTCGAATTGAGGAGCGGCCGCGTCGTCGCTTACGAGGCGCTCGCCCGCTGGGACAGCGCCCGCTTCGGCCGGATCAGTCCCGAAGCCTTCATTCCCGCTGCCGAGCGCACGGCAGTCATCGGCCGCATGACCCGCATCCTCTTCGCCAAGGCGCTCGAAGCGCTGGCGATCATTCCACGGCATCTCAGGCTGTCCTTCAATCTCTCGGCACGCGATATCTGCGACCACGAGACCTCGATGGCGCTGCTTGCCATGATCACCCGCTCTCGCATTGATCCCAGGCGCATCGAATTCGAGATCACCGAGACGGCACTGCTCTCCGATTTCGACACCGCCGACCAGGTGATATCAATGCTGCGCGCCGCCGGCATCTCGATTGCCCTTGACGATTTCGGCACCGGCTATTCGAGCCTCAGCCATATTCATCGCCTCGGCTTCGACAAGCTGAAGATCGACAAGTCCTTCGTGATGAATTTCGATCGTGACGCCCGTTGCATGAACATCACCCGCTCGGTCGCCAATCTCTGCCAGAATCTCGGCATTGCCTCCGTCGCCGAAGGCGTCGAAAGCGAAGAGATCGCCGAGGGATTGAAGGCGATGGGCGTTCGTCTGGCGCAGGGCTATCATTTCTCGCGGCCGCTGCCGCTGGAACTTGCCATTGATTACGCCGCCCGGTGCGAGGCCGCAGCCTCCGCCCGCAATTCGCTGTCTGCCTGAACCAATCTTCGACCGGTCTTAAATCGACTGGAGCGATGCTGCATCGTCGGCTATTCATGGTTCAACAGGATGAGGTGAACCATGCAAGACGGCGAAGTCATCATTGAACGGCGGGAGACCGCGGGGGTGATCCGGCTCAACCGGCCGCGGGCGCTGAACAGCCTGACGCTGCCGATGATCCGCACGATCACTGCGGCCCTTCACGATTTTGCCGGGGATTCCGAGGTGGCGAGCGTCGTGATGATGGGGGAGGGCGAACGCGGCTTCTGTGCCGGCGGCGATATCCGCGCCCTGCATGAGAGCGCCCGCGCTGGCGATGGCCTGGCGGCAAGCTTCTGGCGCGAGGAATTCCGCCTCAACCATATGATTGCCTCCTATCCCAAACCCTATGTTGCGCTGATGGATGGCATCACCATGGGCGGCGGCGTCGGCCTGTCGTCGCACGGCCGCCACCGCATCGTCACCGAGCGCACGCGGCTTGCCATGCCCGAAACCGGCATCGGCTATGTCCCGGATGTCGGCGCCACCTGGCTGCTGCCGCGCGCGCCCGGCGAAGCCGGAACATGGCTCGGTCTGACAGGGCTTGATATCGGCGCGGCCGATGCGATCCACGCTAGGCTTGCCGACCTTCAGATCGCGTCGTCGCGGCTGGGTGAGGTGATCGATGCTCTCTCGGGCCTGCCGCGTGGCAGCTCATCCAGTGATGTTGATGCCGTGTTGCAAGCGCTATCCGAGCTCGCGGGAGAAAGCCGGCTCAAGCAGAACGCAGCAATGATCGATCGCGCATTCCGTTTCGACGGCGTCGAGGAAATCCTGGCAGCGCTTGCCGGGGAGGAAGGCGAATTTGCCGCCGAGACACGCCGGGTGATGCTGACGCGTTCACCGACCAGCCTCAAGCTCGCTTTGCGGCTGCTCAGGGCCGGCCGCCGCAGCGCCTCGCTTGCCGAATGCCTCGGCCGCGAACTCGGCGCCTGTCTGCAGATGCTTGATAATCCTGATTTTTTCGAGGGCATCCGCGCCGCCGTCATCGACAAGGATCGCAATCCGCAATGGTCGCCGGCGTCAGTCGAGGCCGTGGAGGCATCAACGGTCGAAAATTTCCTGAAACCGGCCGAACCGCCGCTTTCACTCTGAACGCTATCCAGTTATCGCCACATGCCGCGCATGCGGGCGCCGACATCGATGCGCACCTGCCGCGCCTGCTGTTGGGCGACGCTGCCAGATTTCACCTGCGGCCAACTGCAGGCCTCGAAGAACTGCAGCAGCGTTGCCGGAATGAAGCGGCTGCGTGAGGCATAGACGTGCCGGTCGCCCTGCGAGTTCTGCCCATAGGTGAAGAAGCGTTGCGGCACGACAAGGTCGAGACCATCCCTGGCGCGCGTCATGGCGACATAGAGCAGGCGGCGTTCCTCTTCGATTTCGGCGGTGGTGCCGACGGCGAGATCGCTCGGTATGCAGCCGTCGACGACGTTCAGCATGAAGACCCTCGTCCATTCCTGGCCCTTGGCGGAATGGATGGTCGACAGGATGAGATAGTCTTCGTCGAGATGCGGCACGCCCGCCTGGTCGCTGGTCGCATCCGGCGGATCGAGCGTGAGCTCGGTGAGAAAGCGCTCGCGCGAGGCATAACCACCAGCGATCTGCTCGAGCTGCAACAGGTCGGCCTGCCGCGTCGCTGCGTCCTCGTGCAGCCGTTCCAGATGCGGCGCGTACCATTGCCGCGCCAGGCCGATTTCCGCCGGCCAGCCGGCCTTGCCGGCCTTCAGCTCCTGCAGCATCGAGACGAACATTGTCCAGTCCTCGCCGGAGCGCGGCGGCGCCGGCATGGCTGCGAGAGCAGAAATCGGGCTGGCATCCTCGGCCATCAGGTCGAGCGTCTTCTGCGCCGTCGACGGCCCGACGCCCGGCAGGATCTGCATCAGCCGGAAGCCCGCCACCCGGTCGCGCGGGTTCTGCGCGAAGCGAAGGGCGGCCAGCATGTCCTTCACATGCGCGCTGTCGAGAAACTTCAGCCCGCCGAATTTGACGAAGGGAATGTTGCGCCGGGTCAGCTCGACCTCCAGCGGCCCGCTGTGATGCGAGGCGCGGAAGAGAACGGCCTGCTGCTTGAGCGTGAGGCCTTCCTCGCGATTGTCGAGCACCGTGTCGGCGACGTAGCGCGCCTGCTCGGCCTCATCGCGCACCGTGACGAGGCGCGGCCGCTCGGACGATTGCCGCTCGGTCCAGAGGTTCTTGGTGAAGCGCTCCGAGGCGAGATCGATGACGGCGTTGGCGGCGGCGAGGATCGGCTGCGTCGAGCGGTAGTTGCGGTCGAGCGTGACGATATTGGCGGCCGGGCTGAAGGCGGCGGGAAAATCGAGGATATTGCGCACCGTCGCGGCGCGGAAGGAATAGATCGACTGCGCATCGTCACCGACGACGGTCAGCCCCTGGCCACCGGGCTTCAGCGCCAGCAGGATCGAGGCCTGCAGCCGGTTGGTGTCCTGATATTCATCAACGAGCACATGGTCGAAGCGGCTGCCGATGTCCTCGGCAATGACAGCCTCGCCAACCATCTGTGCCCAGTAGAGCAGCAGATCGTCGTAGTCGAGCACGTTCTGGCTCTGCTTGGCCTCGACATAGCTGGCGAAAAGTTCGCGCAACTGTTTTTCCCACGCCGCGCACCAGGGAAAGACGTCGCGCAGCACGAGGTCGAGCGCGGTTTCCGAATTCACCGCTCTGGAATAAATGGCAAGGCAGGTGCCCTTTGTGGGAAAACGGCTTTCCGTCTTTGAGAAACCGAGGTCGTGCCGGATCAGGTTCATCAGATCGGCGCTGTCTTCGCGGTCGTGGATGGTGAAATCCGGGTCGAGGCCGATCTGTTGGGCATAATCGCGCAACAGCCGCGCGCCGATGCCATGGAAGGTGCCGGACCAGGAAAGCGCATCCGCCATGACGCCGGCATTCGCACCAAGCACATCGCGGCAGATGCGCTCGACGCGCCGCGCCATCTCAGCGGCTGCCCGGCGCGAAAAGGTCATCAGCAGGATGCGGCGGGGATCGGCGCCTTTGACGATCAGATGAGCGACCCGATGCGCCAAGGTATTCGTCTTGCCTGAGCCGGCGCCGGCAATGACCAGCAGCGGCCCGGCAATATGGCTGCCGTCGATGAGCGTGCCGTGCTCGACGGCCATGCGCTGCTGCGGATTGAGCTTTTCGAGATACATCCAGCCGTCCGGTCGGGCTCCCGCAGAATCACTGGGGAAAGATTAGATGTTCCTTGAATGTTCGCGATTGCCGCCTCTGTCAAGCGATCTGGCGTGCGAGCAACATCTCAGTCGGGGAAATCCGGACCGACTACGCGCCGCACCAGCTTCAGGCTGCGGTCGGGCTGAAGGATATAGGTTTCCTCCACGCGCTGTCCCGTCCCGTTGTAGAACTGGTTGTAGACGGCGCTGCCGACCGGCGACTTGGTGAGCTTCGTTCGCGGCTGGCCGCCATAGGTAATGCTGCCGGGAATGGGGTCCAGCGCCGGCGTATCGGCCGAGGAGCAGCCGGCAAGCAATGCCCCGGCAAACAAGGCAGGCAGAAGCGCTTTCATCGTCATCATCCCTCTTTCGACTGCAGCCAGATATGGAAGCCGCCGCACCTTTCGCCAAGGGTAGCCCATGCCGCCCGCGCAGGTATCGCTGTCGAGCAGGCTCTTCTTTTCCGGGGGACGCAACGAAATGCGTACCTGCGGCGTTAACAGACATCAACCAACATCAGGAAACGTTCACGGTGCTCGGCTTTCCAGCATTCACGGGGCATGACGAGCCCGGCCGGCAGGGCCACAGCGATGCCGCGACGCGCGCCTCGGTGGAAAGCGCCCTTCATGCGGCCGCCGATTTCGAAGCCGGCGAAATCACCGTCAGCATATCCGGCTCCTATCTCATCCTGGAGGGTTTCGTGCGCCGGCGGGGCGATGTAGAGCGGGCGATCGAGATCGCCGAGGGCGTCGTCGGGCGAGGCTATGTGCGTGGTCGCCTGCTGCGACGCTGAAGTCTTGAGAATGGGATGCCGCGCCGGTTCGCGCGCTCATGTCTTTGCGATGCATGAAGGGAACCAAAACACCCTCCCACGTGTTGA
Source organism: Rhizobium leguminosarum bv. viciae USDA 2370 (assembly GCF_002008365.1). Lineage (GTDB taxonomy): Bacteria > Pseudomonadota > Alphaproteobacteria > Rhizobiales > Rhizobiaceae > Rhizobium > Rhizobium leguminosarum. Next base: position 192,743 of record NZ_MRDL01000022.1, on the reverse strand, counting down.
AAGGCCGGACCTAAACGCTGGAGACCCCCATGCAGTCGCTTCTTCGCATCTCTGCAATGACCTTGATAACAGGCGGTGTCTTTGCCGGATCCGCCCACGCCTCGCTGGAAACCGGCACGAATTATTCCGCTTTGCCGAAGGACCAGATCGCCCTCAACGAATATACCGGGACCGTCGCCTGCACGCCGGCAGATCCTCAGTATTTGCCGTCCTTCATCCGCGCGGCGGATGGCACGATCATTGGTGTCGGTTATGTCGAAGTGGAGAATGAGGGCGGCGCGGACTGCTGAAACAACCGCTTTGCTCGGACGAGGCTCGCCTGCGTTACCGCAGAGGTGACGAGCCTCTAACCATCATCATGATGGCTGGCCATCTTCTATGAATACACCTGTACCAGGCGCAACGCCTGCTGCACCAAAACCCGGCGCGAGTTCGATGCAGGGTTAAGTAAAATTAAAGCATTGTCCCGTTCCGGCACGTTCCGTTTACGAACGACCTGAAGCGGTCTGGAAATCCTGACCGAAGTGCAGCGCATAACCCCGAAAATCGGAATCGATTTTCGGAAAGGATTATGCGCCAGTTCAATGAAGCTTCAGCTTCGCCTCTTCGGCTGCCGCCAGAAACTCGGCTCTCGCCTCTTCCACGCTCTTGCGCCCATCGAGCGCTGCCCGGCAGGTGCTGCGGGCCTTGATATAACGAAGCCCGCGCACACTCGGCCAGAGATCCGCCAGGCACTTCAGCGCATCGAACGGACCATTGACCGTTCGCGCATCGGCATTTTCGAAACCAACCTTGACCGGGCTGTTCCATCTTTCAGTTGCCATCGACGCTCCTCCACGATTTTCGACAGAAATGAGCGCAACATCTCCCAGTTCCTCCGGGGAGACTCTGCGATAGCTAATACTCTAGCGCGATTTTCACCGTCGGCAAATGGGTGGATCGTCACTGATGCCGCGACGAATGGTTTCGCCTCAACCCATGACAGGAAAGCCTATGGACGCCAACTGATGAGAAACGCCACCTTATAAGGTGTTTTCGCCGGGAAGGGTGGAGTCGAGATTGACTGTCTTTTCAAGAAAACTGGTGCTGCCGAGTGGGATTGAACCACCGACCTCACCCTTACCAAGGGTGTGCTCTACCACTGAGCTACGGCAGCAGGACCAGGACCCGTGCGAGCCATGTGGCTCAATCGCGAGAACGGGGGGCTATTGCCACAGCTTGGCGGCCAGTGCAAGCTGCAAATTCCAACTTCGCGTCGATTGCGGCGAAGGGCCTTTTGGATCGGCGCGAATTCAGCTAATCCTGTTCCCATGAACGAAAAGACCGAAACCGGCCAGCAGAGCCGCAAAGAGGCGATCGAGGCACAGGCGAAACTGCGCCGCGAGCGCGCCGCCGACAAGCTCAGGGAAAATCTGGGGCGACGCAAACAGCAGGTCCGCGCCCGCCGTTCGGGCCAGGCCGACGAAACAAATGGGCTGCCCGCCGCAAAAATGGACGAATCGTAATGTTCCGTCCGTCGCGAATTGAAGCGTCTTGAGAAATCCCCTAAACACCTCACTCCTTATTCTAAGGCAGAACTTTCAGGAAAGGCGGGCGCTGCCCGTAAGCGCACATGGATCGTATCAGAATCGTCGGCGGTAATGAGCTGAATGGCATCATTCCGATTTCCGGCGCCAAGAATGCCGCACTGCCGCTGATGATCGCCTCGCTTCTGACCAGCGATACGCTGACGCTCGAAAACGTGCCGCATCTGGCCGATGTCGAATTGCTGATGCGCATTCTCGGCAATCACGGCGTTGATGTCGCCGTCAACGGCCGTCGCGAGCGCCAGGAAGATTCCTATTCGCGCACGATCCATTTCACCTGCCGCACCATCGTCGATACCACAGCATCTTATGAACTGGTCTCGAAGATGCGCGCCTCCTTCTGGGTCATCGGCCCGCTGCTGGCGCGCGAAGGCCATTGCCGCGTGTCGCTGCCGGGCGGCTGTGCCATCGGCACGCGCCCCGTTGATCTCTTCATCGAGGGCCTGACGGCGCTCGGCGCGAGCATGGAGATCGATGCCGGTTATATCAACGCCAAGGCCCCGGCTGGCGGCCTGATCGGCGCGCGCTACACCTTCCCGAAGGTCTCCGTCGGCGCCACCCATGTGATGATGATGGCGGCAACGCTTGCCCGCGGCACGACGGTGATCGGCAATGCCGCCCGCGAGCCTGAGGTCGTCGATCTCGCCAACTGCCTGAACGCCATGGGCGCCAAGATATCGGGCGCCGGCACGGCGACGATCACCATCGAAGGCGTCACCTCGCTCTCCGGCGCCCGCCACCGCGTCCTGCCGGATCGCATCGAGACCGGCACCTATGCCATGGCCGTCGCCATGGCCGGCGGTGACGTCGTGCTCGAGAATACCGATGTGGCGCTGCTCGAAACCGCGGTGGAAACGCTGCGCCGCGCCGGTGCGGAAATCTCGTCGACCAACAATGGCATGCGCATCAAGCGCAATGGCGCCGGCATCAAGCCGGTCGATATCGTCACCGATCCTTTCCCGGGCTTCCCGACCGATCTGCAGGCGCAGTTCATGGCGCTGATGACCCGCTCTTCAGGCGTCTCGCATGTCACCGAGACCATCTTCGAAAACCGTTTCATGCATGTGCAGGAGCTTGCCCGCCTCGGCGCCAGGATCTCACTGTCCGGCCAGACGGCGAAGATCGAGGGTGTCGAGCGCCTGCGCGGCGCGCCTGTCATGGCGACCGATCTGCGCGCTTCCGTCTCGCTGGTCATCGCCGGCCTTGCCGCCGAGGGCGAAACCACGGTGTCCCGCGTCTATCACCTCGACCGCGGTTTCGAGCGGCTCGAGGAGAAGCTGACCCGCTGCGGCGCCATCGTCGAGCGCATCAGCGAGTGAGGAACGGGCGCTGGAGCATAACTCCTTAAATCGGAATCCGGATCTAAGGCGATCCTTATCCCGGTTGCGTAATTGGCCGCAGCGCCTTATTTCCCTTGTCTGACGCATCGCCATTCCGGCGGTGCCCGGCTTCGGCCGGCAATGGGATTGAGACTGAATGACCGACCTGAAGCTTGTTGCGCTCGATGACGAGGATCTTGCGATCATTTCCGCGCATATGCAGGACAGCGTCTTCAAGGTCGGCGACATCGACTGGTCGCCGCGCGACGCGCAGTTCGCGCTTGCCGTCAATCGTTTCGTCTGGGAAGGTGCCGAGCGCAAGCGCAGGGGTTTCGAGCGTCGCCGCGCTGCCCTGGTCTTCAAGCGCGCGCTTGCCGTCCGCTCGCTCGGCATCGACCGTCAGAAGCGGGACGAGGTGCTGTCGCTGCTGGCGTTGCGCTTCGAGAAGAAGGGCGAGGGGCCGGAGGGCACGATCGAGCTGTCGCTGTCGGGCACGGCCTCGATTGCGCTCGATGTCGAATGCATCGAGGTCCAGCTGGCCGATATCGGCGGCGCCTGGGAGGCGTCTTCCAAGCCTCGCCACCTCTAGGGCCTGACGCCTTGAGTTTGAACATCGCAGTTTCGAGTTGAGAAGGAATATCGGCCTTGGCAATCTGGCTGGATCAGGCATCGAAAGGTTTCGAGCAGCATTTTGCCGCCTTTCTGACGACGAAGCGTGAAGTCTCCGAGGATGTGAACATCGTCGTTCGCGCCATCATCGATGACGTGCGCGCCCGTGGCGATGTCGCGCTTGCCGAATATTCGCTGAAATTCGACGGCATCGATTTCGCCACCGTCCCGATGCGCGTCACATCAGAGGAAATCGACGCTGCTGTCGAAGCGGTGCCCTCGGAAGTGCTGGGCGCGCTGAAGCTCGCCGCACTGCGCATCGAATCCCACCATCGCCGGCAACTTCCGAAGGACGATATCTACGAGGACGACCTCGGCGTCGGTCTCGGCTCGCGCTGGACGGCGATCGAAGCGGTCGGGCTCTATGTTCCGGGCGGCACCGCGAGCTATCCGAGCTCGGTGCTGATGAACGCCGTGCCGGCCAAGGTCGCCGGTGTCGATCGCATCGTCATCGCCGTTCCTGCCACTGGCGGCGCCGTCAATCCGGCGGTGCTTGCCGCCGCCAAGCTTGTCGGTGTCACCGAGATTTACCGTGTCGGCGGCGCCCAGGCGATCGCGGCTCTTGCCTATGGCACCGAGACGATCGCCCCGGTCGCCAAGATCACCGGCCCCGGCAATGCCTATGTCGCTGCTGCCAAGCGCCATGTCTTCGGCACCGTCGGCATCGATATGATCGCCGGCCCCTCTGAAGTGCTTGTCATTGCAGACAAGGACAACAATCCGGATTGGATCGCCGCCGACCTCCTGGCGCAGGCCGAGCACGACGTCAGTTCCCAGCCGATCCTGATCACCGACGATGCAGCATTCGGCAAGGCGGTGGAGCAGGCGGTCGAACGCCAGCTGAAGACGTTGAACCGGGCTGAGACGGCGGCAGCAAGCTGGCGCGATTTCGGCGCGGTCATCCTGGTTGCCGATCTGAAACAGGCCATACCTTTGGCAAACCGCATCGCTGCCGAGCATCTGGAGCTCGCCGTCGTCGATCCGGACCGGCTGCTCGACGGCATCCGCAATGCCGGCGCGATCTTCATCGGCGCCCATACACCTGAAGTTATCGGCGATTATGTCGGCGGTTCGAACCATGTGCTTCCGACGGCGCGTTCGGCGCGCTTCTCGTCCGGTCTTTCGGTGCTCGATTTCGTCAAGCGCACCTCGATCCTGCGCCTCGGCCCGCAGCAGCTGCGCACCCTCGGCCCGGCGGCGATCGCCCTTGCCGTTTCCGAAGGCCTCGATGCCCATGCGCGATCGGTCGCGATCCGCCTCAACCTCGAAAGGTGAGGGCATGGCGAAGGGCGAATTCCGGCTTTGCGACGTCGTCCTTGACGATACGATCGGCCGTTCGACGCCCGATGTCGAGCATGAACGCGCCGTCGCCATCTTCGATCTGATCGAGGAGAATAGTTTCGAGCCGCTCGGCCATGTCGGCGGACCTTACCGGCTGAACATCTCGCTGGTCGATTCGAAGCTGGTTTTTGCCATCACCACCGACGAGGGTGGCGGTGTCGCCACCCATATCCTGTCGCTCACGCCCTTCCGGCGGATCGTCAAGGATTACTTCATGATCTGCGAGAGCTATTACGAAGCGATCCGTTCGTCGACGCCAAGCCGCATCGAGGCGATCGACATGGGCCGGCGCGGGATCCACAATGAAGGCTCGCAGACGCTGAAGGATAGGCTGGCCGGCAAGATAGAGGTCGATTTCGACACCGCCCGGCGCCTCTTCACGCTGGTCTGCGTGCTCTACTGGCGCGGATGACGGCAATGGAGCGGCCCGTCGACGTCGAGGAGGGAAAGAGGCCGGGCGCCATCCTCTTCATGTGCGGGATGAATGCCATCCGCTCGCCGATAGCCGAAGCGATCGCCCGTAGCATTCTGCCGGCCAATACCTATATCAGGTCCGCCGGCGTTCGCGCCGGCGAGCGCGATCCCTTCGTGGATGTCGTGCTCGACGAGATCGGTCTTTCCCTCGGGCGCCGCCAGCCGCAGACGCTGGAAGAGCTCGAGGATGATTACTTCGATCTGATCATCACGCTGTCGCCGCAGGCCCATCATGCGGCACTTGAGCTGACCCGGTCGAATGCGGTCGATGTCGTCTACTGGCCGACGATGGATCCGACGGTTGCAATCGGAACGCGCGAGCAGATTCTGGAGAGCTACCGCGAGGTCCGCGATCATCTGGCCGGCCTCATCGAAAGCCGGCTACTCAAACGAAATGGCATTGCTGCGCAATCGGCATGAAAACAAATAAAGGAAAGGCCGTTCAACAAGGTTCACAAACCTGCGTTGATTGTGTAGTTTCCGCCCAAATTTTAAAGGCGCGCGCTGCGCTGCCTATTCAACCCACAGGAAGAAAACACTTATATGCCTAAAGAAGAAGTCCTCGAATTCCCGGGAATCGTCACCGAACTTCTGCCGAATGCGACGTTCCGCGTGAAGCTCGAAAACGAACACGAGATCATCGCCCACACGGCCGGCCGCATGCGCAAGAACCGCATCCGCGTTCTCGCCGGCGACAAGGTGCTTGTGGAAATGACGCCCTACGATCTGACCAAGGGCCGGATTACCTACCGTTTCAAGTAAGCTTGCCCGAAGGTCCTGCAAGGGTTTTTGCTCCCGTCTGCCGATGGTCGAGGTTCCATGGCGCTGAAATACAAGCTCATTCTGGCCTCAGGCTCGCCCCGGCGCGTCGACCTGCTCAACCAGGCCGGTATCGAGCCCTCGCGCCTGATGCCGATGGATATCGACGAGGCGCCGAAGAAGTCGGAGCATCCGCGTTCGCTCGCCCGCAGGCTTTCGGCTGAGAAGGCGGAAGCTGCCCTTGCCGCCATCAAGGGCGATATCACCTGGAAGGGCAGCTATATCCTGTCTGCCGATACGGTGGTCGCCGTTGGCCGGCGCATTCTCGGCAAGGCTGAGTTCGCCGACGAGGCGTTGAGTTCGCTGCATCTCCTCTCGGGACGCAACCATATGGTCTACACCGGCGTTTGCCTGGTGACGCCGGATCGCAAGATCCGTCAGAAGATCGTCGAGACCAAGGTACGCTTCAAGCGTCTCTCTGGCTTCGAGATCGAGAACTACCTGGCCTCCGGCCAGTGGCGCGGCAAGGCAGGCGCCTACGGCATCCAGGGCCTCGCCGGCACCTTCGTGCAGAAGATGGTGGGCTCCTATACCAATGTCGTCGGCCTGCCGCTTTATGAAACCATTCTGCTTTTGACCGGCGAAGGCTTCGATGTGCATAGCCGGTGGCCCGAGGGCTGAGCCCGACGGCCGATGCTTAAAGCGCGTCACGATCCTTCAGATCCCTCGCGCTTTAAGGCTTTGTTTTTACGCATGTCGTTGTCGCAAAAACCGCTGCACACTTTTACGCGACATGCTTTAGGACGGACAGATATGCCTGAAGAGAAGAAAGCGGCCGCCAAGGTCGAACCGCTGCGCAAGACGCGCCCTTGCCCCGAATGCGGCAAACCCTCCCACCGCGAACATTACCCCTTCTGCTGCAACCGCTGCCGCGAGGCCGATCTCTCCCGCTGGCTGACCGGCGCCTATGCCATTCCGGTTGCCGACGACGAGACCAAGGCCGATTATCCCGATGAGGAAAGCTAGTGCATGGCGCACCAACGGTGCACAGCGATTTGGAATAAAGACATGCATCGATCAAAGATCTAAAGCGGGTCATATGAGTCCGCTTTGACGCGACGCTCTTCAGAGAATTCCGCCCGCGAAGGTCTTATTTTTCCTCATGAATCGGCAAAGCCGGCAAGACCGTCAAAAAAGAGTCATTTGACGCTTGCCATGGGCGAACAAGATGCTATAACCCCGCTCGCTTCCGGGGTGAACCAAGGCCCCGCGGTTCTTTTCTTGAAAAGAGCCATCGGAAGCAGGTTAGCCCAGGTAGCTCAGTTGGTAGAGCAGCGGATTGAAAATCCGCGTGTCACTGGTTCGATTCCGGTCCTGGGCACCACTCATAAATCACCGCTTTTGCGCATGTTTTAGTTCCTTATGTTAACGCGGTCCGGCCGCGTCTAGACACTATTTTTGTCTTCTAGACGCTTTTCGTTTTCGTCTGTTCACCTCGGCATCGAGATCGCTGACCGTCTCGCCATCTTCTTGGATGTGTCAGCCAGACGCGAATAGTGCTTGGCCATGGCCTCGGTCTTCTGCCCGAGCATCTCAGCGATCGTTGCGTAGTCCTCGCCCATCTCGCGCAGAATGGTTGCGACGGGTGTGTCTGAGGCCTCAGCCAGAACCAGGTTGACGGTGCGCCCTCGTCATCGCCAAGCCGTGGCCGGATGCCACGAAGCGATAGATAGCCGTTGATACCACGCGCTGCCGGGTTCACCCCTCGCAGCTTTCCGTCCTTGCGGCGGCCGGTACGCTGGCGGAGGGGCTGTGGAGATTGAGTGTGCCCTCCCGGCCCAGTTTAAACTCCGCCCAGGTCGTCGCCGGCCGGGTAGTGGTCATCGAATGGAACCAATCCCGGTCATTGCCGTTGTAAGCAAGGGAGTCCCACCATGAGCAACGCCCGTCGGGCGCGAACGAGATGGTGGTGGTCCCCAAGGAGAACGCACATGGATCTCACAACCCTTCTCATAATCGTTGTGATACTTCTTTTGCTAGGCGGCGGCGGCTGGTACGGCCGAGGACGCTGGTATTAAACGACGGCCTACGTGGCACGCATCACTGGGTTGACGAGCGCTCCGGCTAACTGAGCGCGGCGGGATGGCGATGTCGTTCCAGTCAATTTTTGCGTTCCATCGATTCCATTCTCGATCCGCTATGGGCAGTCCAAGCCGCTAGGTTTGCTTCGGTGCGCCGACGATTTATGCTGTCGATGCAAACTTCTAGCATCACCTGACCGGAGACGACGGCAACAGATAGACCCCAGTCGCGTTGATACAGGGCCTGAAGGCGGCCAACACAAACCCCTCTGTTTAGAGGCTAGTGTCGCCCTTTCGATGTCTTCGCCAGCATCTCGCTCAGTGTTGCCGCCGAGAGCATGGATTCGGCCAAAAGCTTCTTGAGCTTCTGGTTCTCTTCCTCCAGTGCTCTCAATCTTTTGGCATGGAGACCGACATTTCCGGACTGCAAGGATTGCCACCGATAAAAGGTCGGCTCGCTGATGCCGTACCTGTGGCAAACATCTGCCACCGTCACCCCGGCTTGGTGCTCCTTCAGAATACCGGTAATCTGGTTGTCGTCGAATTTTCTCTTGCCCATCACCGCCTCAGTCCTCGCGAAATGCTCTGTTGAAACTGTCGAGGAGTGGTCTGATGGCATAGAGCGCCACGCTGCTTTCGCCCGTTTCGATTAGTGTCTGTGCGGGCATGCCCGCGACCAGTTCGACATCTCTCATTTTCGCCAGCCGCTCGTCCGTTACACGGATCGTCGCGGCAAAGTAGGGCTGGCCGTTCTGCGTATCGATGAGACGGTCCGCTGAAACATACTCGACCCGGCCTTTCAGGAGTGGAACGCGCCGCTGATTGTATGGAAGGAGGTGAACCTGTGCCTCGAGCCCCGCATGGACGAGATTGATGTCTTCCGGCCTGACATGGGCAGACACGACAAGGCGATCGGCGCCTGGCAGAAGATCGACCAGCGGTTCACCCGCGCCGATCACCCCACCAGCGGTGTGGACGCGCAGGTTCATGATCGTTCCATCTTCGGGAGCGCGGATATAAGTCCTTGAAAGCTGGTCGTCGATCGCCCGCAAGCGCTCGCGCAGTTGCATGATCCGGCTTTCCGTCTCGCGCATGCCTTGTGCGACTTCGCTCAACCGGTCGCTCTCAAGCTTTGCGAGATCGGCCTGTGACCCGCTGATCACCTGGTAGGCGCGGGAGATCTGCGCCTCCACTTCACCCTGCTGGCCATCAAGGTCTGCCCTTTCCCGCTGGAGGTTGAGAAGCCTGCCTTTTGTTTCCAGTCCTTTGGCGTTAAGGGTCGTAACCTGATCCAGTTCCTGCCGAGAGATCGCGGCTCTGTCGGCCAGCGCCGCCTTCTGCGCGCCAAGTCCGACAATTTCCTGCCGCACCTGCGCGATTTTTTCATTGGCGATCTGAATTTCCGCCTGCATGACCCGGCGACGGGCTTCGAAAATTTTCTGTTGCCCAATCAGAATCGCGCCGACCAAGGGATATTTGGCCATTGCTGCCCTGAGATTCCCAGGATAGGCGACATGGTCGCCGCCCGTTTGCTCCGCAAGCAGGCGAGCGCGGCTTCCTTCGGCCTCCCAAAGTTGCCCTTGAATGCTGTCGCGCTCCGAGCGAGACTTCGTATCGTCGATCTCGATGACGATTTGCCCGGCCATGACAGCATCGCCGTTTTTGACGAGGATCCGCCGCACGATCCCGCCTTCCAGATGCTGAATGGTCTTGCGGCTGGATTCCGGTTCGATGACGCCCGATGCGACCGCAGCGCTTTTCAGCGGCGCCAGAACCGACCAGATCCCCAATCCGACGATGAAGACCAGGATCAACAGGTTGCCCGTCCAGACAACGCCTCTGAGCCCCGGCATGGGCGAGGAGGGCGCGGGTCCGCGTTGTTTCGCCTCGATCACCGGCAAATAGGCCGTCTGTTGCTTGGCCAACCGCCGACCCGTCCTTGGCGAATTTGAAAATTTCGCCGGCGTTGCGTCCAGTTGAACAAGGGTCATGGCGGCGTTTCTCCCTACGTTCCTGTTCGAGACGGTGGTTGAAGATAAGTTTCATAAATTCGCTCACTGTCGCCGACGGCAGCCACAGTCCCGTTACGCATGATGGCAATCTTGTTGGTGACTGGCAGGATCCCCATCCGGTGAGTTATGATCACGACGGTCATCCCCCTGGATTTCATGCGCTCGATTGCCGCAAACAGCATCCGTTCGCCGTCATAATCCAGGCTCGAATTCGGATCGTCGAGAACGATCAGAGACGGATTTCCATAGGCCGCCCGTGCCAGTCCCAGCTGTTGGCGCTGCGCTCGAAGGAGCAGGTTTCCACCTTCACCGATATCGGTCTCGTAGCCCTGGGGCAGCCGCATGATCGCGTCGTGCAACCCAACCAGCTTCGCGGCATCGATCGCTTTGCCGGGATCTCCTCCGTCCAGCCGGCCGATCACATCCTTGATCGCTCCTCCGAAAAGTTCGATGTCTTGCGGCAGATATCCGACGTGGCGAGTCCCCCCGCAAAGGCGCAGAGCCGAAATATCTACCCCGCCGAGAAGAGCGCATCCGCTCGTTGCTTGCACAACGCCTGCTATGATGCGACCCAGTGTCGATTTCCCTGATCCCGACGGACCGATGAGCGCTATGCAATCGCCGGGCGCGAGGCGCAATGTGATGCCTGTCAATATCGGCCGATCGGCGAATGGCTTGATATAGCTGACGTTATCGAGAACGAGGCCGTTGGGTTCCGGTATCGGCACCATTCGGCCGTCGCGTTCCGATGCAACTGCTATCAGCATTCTGTTCAAGCGACGGAAGGCATTGCGCGCAAACGTAAAGGAGCGCCATGCACCTATTGCCCCCTCGATTGGTGCAAGCCCGCGCCCGAGCAGCAGGCTCGCAACGAAGATGATCCCGGGACTGCCGCTGTTTATGAGCACCAGCCATGTCGCCGATCCCATCATGAGGATCTGCGCGAGCGTGCGGATCGATTTGGAGAAACCAATAATGATCTCCGTGCGATGCATCGCGATGTCCTGCGCCCTTCTGGCCATTTCTGCATCGCGATAGACGATCTGCGCTGCGCCATCCTGCATGCCCATTGCCCTGATGACCTCGATGTTTTTGAGGGCGGTCGCAAATCTGAGATAGCTCATCGAAAGGGCAAGATTGGCGTGGGCAAGCGGCTCTCGCGTCGCCAGTTCCGTCAGGAACGCAAACAGCAGAAGTGCAACGGCGCTCAGAAGACCGATGGTCCCAAGCAGCGGATGAACGAGAAAGAGCAGGAGCAGGAAGACCGGCGCCCAGGGAACGTCAAAAAAAAGCGAGCTGGCCGGTGAATCGAGAAACTGGCGTAATGCGGCCAGGTCCCTGTAGCACTCCGTGGCGGCTCCCGTATCGGCGCGAGTGGCATATTCGAATGATGCGGTGAGCACCAGGGGCCGCAGCCTGTGGTCCAGCCAGCTGCCGATGCGCGAAAGAGCTGCCCTGCGCACGATATCCAGCGTGGACCCGACCAGCACGGCGATGGCGATGATCATCGTCAGCATCAGGAGCGTGTCGGCGCTTCTGCTCGACAGGACCCTGTCATAGATCTGCAGAAGATAGATGGACGGCGCCAGAAGAAAGAGATTGTAGCCGCAGCTATAGAGGAAGACCAACCCGAAGGCTCCGGCACAGGCTCGGAGCGCGACAACGAGCTGTGTCTGCGGGCGCAATGGCTTTATGGAAATCGTTGTCATTATCAGCTCTCGCTGGATTTGATACTGACGAGAAAAGACTGCGTGCTGGTTCAGCAATTCAGGAGGGTCGCCAGCCGAAACCGGCGACCCTCAGAGTTTGAGTTCATGAGCCGAGATGGTCGACGTCGATATGGCCGAAGGCGTTTATGAAGTGATCGAGAGAATTGTTCACCGTCGTCGTTTCAGGATCCGAGTGAACCAATGCTGACGAGATGTCGCCGCCGAGAGCGTTGTTCCCATTACCGCCGTTGCCGCCGACGCCGGCGAGGATGGTGGCATGCTGATCGGCCACGAGCTGCGTATATTGTGTCGCGGTCGTAGCCGCATTCACGGAGGCCGTGTCGCCGCCACTCGAGTTTCCTTGGCTGCCGTTGGAGTGGGAATCTCCCCCCGCGCCGCCGTCGCCGCTGTTCGTGATCTTCGCCAGGAAGCCGTTCTTGGCCTGAGCAAAGCCACCGTCTCCGCCACTGCCGGCGTCCCAATCTGCCTTCTGCCAAACGTGATCGCCATTGTGCAGATGGGTATCTGCCCCGTAGACCGTTTGCACGGGGTCTACATATGCAACCGGGTTGTAGTTGATGTTCCCATCGTTGTGGCCATCACCGCCGTTGCCGGCTTTCGCGTCACCGGCATCCGGGTTGTGGAGTTGAATCGTGTCAGATATCTGTGGAATAGGCATTGATGTCACTCCTTCTACTTCGTTTCGTCAACGTTACTTTTACGGCGTGGGTATCCAGCATGTCACCGCCAGCCAATACAACCGCAATCGAATAATGCCTGCGATTTAATCTGTGAACTATCTAGATATTCGGTGATGTCAATTCGGATATATACTTGCAGGCGACGGAACGTTATTTAGGATTAGTACGAAGTGATTTGCGGCCGGATGGCATGGTCATGATCATGTCTGCGACCTCGTCGAAGCGACGCCGTTTTTCGGAGCAACGGCCACCCAAGCGAACCGGCTGCATTCCGGGGTTCTGATCAGGCTGCGCTTGGCGCAGGAGACCCCGCTTGGAGGTGAAACGCTTTCATGACCCGCCGCGAGAACGAGTGTGCAAGATGTAGGGCCTCTAACCCAAACGGGGATTGAGTGCTTGCAAACTCGCGCAACGGGCGCCGCGGCCATGACAGCCAAATGGCTACAGTACTAGCCGATGAGATGTAGACGAATTGCAGGCTCTGCTTTTCCGGCGTTCAGATGCACAATGCCTGAACAATTCAGGCTGCATAGCGCCGCACGCTCGGTGGCCGTGCGGTTGACCGCGAATGGAGACGGTAATGGCGGAAACTCGTTCCTCATTGGAAGACTTGCCCAAGGCGGGCACCGATCAACACCTCGCCTCCAACGTGGCCGCGGGGCATCTGGCGCTGATGCCGACCTGGCTTCCATTGGATGTCGCTTCCGGTCCAAGCTATAATTCCGCCGGCAGCGGTGGCGATGGAATAAGCGAAGGCGTGATCAGCAGCAATTCATTGGCCGTCTTCATGCCGTCCAATGCCGCTATTGCAGGACCTCATTCGGGTGCCGACGCTTTCCAAGGCAACGATGCGCTCATCAATCAGCATCCCACCGAAATGGCTGGGATAGGCGGGAATGGTGGAAGCGGCAATGTTGCCATCGGCAGCGGCGATGGCGTCAATCATGCCGGCACTGGCGGCAACGGGCTCTTCTACGGTGGACTGGTCAGCACCGAAGTCGCGCTGTTTGCCCCCGTCAATACTGCCGTGGCTGCAGGCCCTGGCGCGGAGGCTCACGCCGACCAATCGAACAACGCCCTGTTCCTGCAGGGCGCAACCCAGATCGGCGGCATGGGCGGTTCGGGCGGAGACCATAACGTCGCGGGCCATGGCCCGTCGATAAGCCCGGGAACTGCGCTCACATTGACTGGCGACTTTTATGCGGGTCATGGCGGCGATGGATATTTCGTCGGCAGCATGGTCGACGTCAGTATTGCCATCTTCTCACCGATCAACATCGCCGTGGGCGCCGCAGGCGGCTCGGCGGAGGCTCATCAGACAAACAATGTCATTTTCGATCAGGGCACCGTGCAGATCGCAGGCATCGGCGGCAATGGCGGTGGCTTTAACCTGTCGTCAGATACGATTTTTACCGGCAATCACGCGGGTGGCGGCGGTGGGGACGGATCGTCAACCGGCAGCATGGTCGATGTCAATTTCGGCTATTTCCATCCCATCAACATTGCCGTTCCCGCCGGCGGGACGGCGGACGCCCAGCAGATCGATCATGTTCTCTATGACCAACACGCGCTCCAGTTGGCCGGTATCGCGGGCCACGGCGGAGAGGGGAACCTCACAGACGCCCATTCGGCTCTCGTAAATGACATTCTGGACTTCATGCACAGCTAGCAGATGGACTCCACCTGTAGCAGAGGCTCAACTCCACGAAACCGTTCTTCGTGCGATCTTTCAAGCCATATTGTTTCCGCCGCCCGGCATTCGCATCCTTGGCCGCCATGGTACTGAACGGCGGGCTCACTGAGATGCTGAACCTTCCACCATGACCTCATCAGTATTGCCGCCGATTTCGGCCGCCAGGTGCCCTGACCCTGTCCGGCATCTGGCGGTGCCGGCGCAGTGCTGCCTGAGCGAAACAACTGGTATTAACGCGTCATTAGAGCGCCGTTTTACTAATCATAACGGGTAATCAGCGATCTCAGGCTTTTGTTTCTTTTCGCGGTTGTCATTTTGCTGCCGGGTCTGCGACTGTTTTGAATTGAGATATGGAAACAAAGCCCGGCCGATCGGCAGTTCGTTCTATCCAATGGCTCTTTCCTAAATGGGTCTGTCGCAGATCGGTTGCATTTACAGTACCTTTGAAAGCTTTGTTGACCCCCTTGCCGTACGTGAATTCGGCGAAGGCTGGAAAGTCTGCAGCGACAAGTCGAACCAGCAAGCCTACACGAAAAAGCTCTTAAATGTTCTCTGCAAGCCCAGTTATCTATCGATGAAATCTTATAGACTATAAGAATTATCATGAGAGATCAGACTATTGATATCTGAAATACACTCACTTTTTATCATGACATGTAGTGAGAACAGGAATAATATAATCAGCTGTTGCGTTGCAAATACTCTTGGGGAGCACGCAAGTGTCCGACATTGATAGAACTAGGCGCCGTACGGGGCGCAATGCACCAACTGTGATCATCGTTGAGCATTCTACATTGGCGCGCACCACCGTGGTGAAGCTTCTTGAGCGTGAACTCACCGGGTGGAACGTTATAGATCTGATCTCGACCGAGAGTCTCGATCGAGCTCTTGGAGCTGAGGTGCGTTTGATTGTATTAGGTCTGGCCGGCAGAGGTGTTGAGAGCACCAGCCTGCGGGATGATCTCGCGGCGATTGCGGCACGTTTTCCTGAGGCGCCTGTCACGTTGCTCTCAGGTACGGATGACGCCATCATAGCCCGTCAGGCGCTCAAGATGGGCATCCGCGGCCTTTTCTCGACTTCACTTCCCATTGACATTGCCCTTGCCGGTCTTCGCCTCGTCCTGGCTGGAGGAACATTTTTCCCGCAGCTATTGGGAGCTGGTACAAACGACTCGAGCGAGCATAGTCCGGCCCGAAATGATGCCGAAAAGAGCTTGGATGATAGGACGCAGTACTTGGCGTTTGCTGATTTCACTCCCCGGGAAGCGGATGTCCTCGCAGAGTTGCAATGCGGCTGTTCAAATAAGGTAATTGCAGGAAAACTCAATTTATCGGGGCATACGGTGAAGATGCATTTGCAACACATTATGCGCAAGTTGCAGGCGCAGAACCGCACTGAAGTGGTTGCCCGCTTGATTCAAAGAGCCGCCGGTGGGCCCGACGTCTCGCCGAGTTAGGCAGTGTCCAATTGCTGATTGCCATGTTGGCGTTCTGAGCAACGATCTTCGGCAGGGGCTGCATCAAAGCCTGTCAGCGGATATCCCATAATCTCGCATCAGGGTTTGTCGCCCGCCCTATAGAACCTCAACGAGCCGCATTTCTTGACCCCACACGGTCCATCGTCGGTTGCCAGTTATCAAACCGGTACCGCGTCCGTCTCGGTCGCCCACCGCTGCAGAGAGGACGGGGAGACGCAGAGCAGGCGTATGCCCATTTGCGGTGGAAGATCGATACCAGGAGCGGGCGGCCCCATTCTCGAGGTCGGCGATCGGCGCAGCTGCCCGAACCGCCTTGTTACGGAAGACTTGGCTGAAGACGGAAGGCAAGTATGTTGACGAAATCCCCGTGCTTGCGCTAACGTTAGCAAAAATGGAGGTCCCAATGAAGATTGTACGCTACCAGTCAGCCGATGGAATTCACTACGGGGTCGAAAGCGAGGGCGGGATCGAGCGGATTATTGGCGATCCCTTCCAGGCAATCGAGCGAACCGGGCAGATGGATTATCTTTACGACGTCCGCCTACTATGCCCGGTAGAGCGGCCTCGCATATTTGGGGTCGCGTACAATTACCGGCAGCACACCGACGAGTCCGGAAAAGAGCAGCCGACGCTCCCGGTGCTGTTCATGAAGCCAAGCACGGCAGCGAGCGGCAACGGAGATGCCATTGAATATCCAAGTGATGGCGAAATCGTCCACTACGAGGCGGAACTGGTCGCCATCATAGGCAAAGGCGGACGCCACATCAGCAAGGAACATGCCTTGCAGCACGTCCTCGGCTACACATGTGGCAATGATATCAGTGACCGCATTATACAGCGGCAGGAAAGCAAGTTCGGTTGCCTGCTGGCGGGTAAGGGCTATGATACTTTTGCGCCGATGGGTCCGGCTATTACAACAGATCTCGATCCGACGAACCTTGACGTCATCCTTCGTCAGAACGGCACCGTCAAACAGGCGGGGAATACGCGAGACCTCGTCTACTCGGTTGCTGACATCGTTGCTTACTTGAGTCGCTTCATGACGCTGCTGGCCGGCGATGTGATCATGACCGGTACGCCTGCAGGTGTCGGTCCGATCGTTCCCGGCGACGATCTTGAGGTGGAAATCCCCGGTATCGGTGTTTTGAAGAATCCCGTGGTTCCTGCGCCGCATTAAGTAGTCACGAGCGGCGATTCTTGACAAACAGCTTTGCATTTACGCGGCGAAAATTTCGGTTGACCTTAAGTTTTCGAGTGTTATTAATGCTAACGTTAGCATTTGGCCGAGGGCCGGTTTTGACCATAGACCTTCGGGCAGGAAGATTTGCGAAGACAAGCTGAGGGCGGAGAAATGGCACGAGTAAAATATATCCCGAATACCGAACTGGCCGAGACGCAACCCACGCTCAATGAGCGCCTGCTGAAGGAGAGGAAGGTTCCGACCGGAAATATTTTCCTTGCGCTCGCCAATGCTCCCGCGATCCTCGACGACTTCTTGACCTACGCAAACGCGGTCCGGGCTGCTGACCTCAGCCCGAAGCTGCGTGAGATGGCGATCCTTACTGTCGGATACTGCACAAATTCCGAGTACGAGGTGAAGCATCACCATTCTCATGGCCTCAAGGCAGGCCTGACGGAAGAGCAGTTTCAAGCAATTCCGGACTTCGAGACCTCGAGCCTTTTTAACGAGCAGGAAAAGGCTGTGATGGCCTTTGCCAAGGACTCCACGCTGCACGTCGATGTTTCCGATGAAGTGTGGAACGGGATTGCAAAGTTCCTGTCGGAGAAGCAGCTTGTCGAACTCGCAATCAACGTCGCCTGGTACAATTCCGGTGTTCGTCTCATGGGCGCGTTGAAAATCGACCTTGAGGAAGGGTACCGGTGAGCAAGCGGGCGGCGTGGAAGCGGCGTCCGCCTCGGCTTGCCGCATAGTTTTGGCGGCGTCTCATCAAGATCATTCCAGAGCTTTCAGCGTCCGGCCCGGGGATATGGGATGAATCGCAGCCAATCAAAGAGAGGTGCACGTCGCCGGACGGGCGCCTCTCTCTGATTTGGCGGCTTGCTGCGGGAGATCGACATCCTGCCGGCGTTTCACGGAGCGCTCGTGCTGCCGCGAATGATCAACTGGGGCGGAGAGATGAAGCTGTAGGGCTTGCTTAGGTCGCCCTTGTTCTGAAGATGATGCAGGAACCAGAGCCCACAAGCCGTTGCCAACTCCGAAACAGGCAACTGGACTGTCGTAAGTCCCGGCCCCCACCACCGATACCCAAGTTCATCGCCAAACCCGATGACGGAAATGTCGCGGGGAACGCGCAAAGCCTGGTCCTGTATTTCATCAATGACTCCGGAAGTGTTTTGTACCGCACCGATCACAAGCGCCGTCGGTCGATCCTTTAAGGAAAGAAGGCGACGCACGGCCTCGCGTCCGAATTCGGGTGACGAAGGCGCGCCCAGTTCCTCATGAACGGTGATCGTCTGGCCGGAGCTCTTCACCGCATCCCGGAAACCCTGCACGCGGGCTGCGCCAGTGGGAAGCTCTTCCGTGCCGCCGATATAAGCGATCCGTTTGTGACCTTCATTGATGATATGTTCAGTGCTTTCGTAAAGCGCCCGTCTGTCATCAATCCCAAACCATTGTTCGCCGAGCAGCGGTGCCTTTCGCAGCAGTTGGATGTGAGGCGTCATCTTCAGGATTCGCGCAGAATCCGGATGAGGTTTTGCGCTCGGGACCAGAATGATCCCGGCGACGTTGACGCTTGTGAGTTCCTTGATGTGGCGAAGCTCGTGCATTCTGTCGTCATCGGTTTCACACAAGGTCAGCTGGTAATTCGCTGAAAGAAGGCACCGCGAGAGAGCATGGGCAATAGTTGAATAAAAGCTGTTCCGGATATCTGGGACGATCAGCCCAACGAGATTGCTCTGAACCCCACGCATCATGCGTGCGGAACGATTGGCAACGTACCCCGCTTGAGTTGCAGCTTCGTTCACCTTTCGCTTCATCTCGACGCTGATGCGTCGATCGTCGGCAAGAGCGCGACCTACGGTTGAAGGTGAAACTTGCAGTGTGGCGGCGATATCTTTAATTGTTACCATTGTGCTTGGCTCTAATGATCACTTTCGCCAACGATAGCATTGACGCCCCGGTTGTCAAACTCCGAAATCGCAAACGATTATGCCAAATCAACGTGCTCGAATTTTCGCCCCTGATGCATCGGCGCGATGATCAAGATGCGTTTATAAATTTCTATATTTTCAAACTGTTGATCTAAAAATTTTAGATATTTTACCTGGTGTCCCCGCGCTCGCAGAAGGACCCGCCAACGAATTAACCTGCGGAATGCTGTTGACACAGAGGCTTCGTTGTGGGACGAATATTTGTGCTAACGTTAGCGCAAATGGAGGAGGCATAACGTATGGATGGTCTGGTGCTCCTGGAACCGATCATCGTATCCACAGAAGGACGTGGATGCTGATGACCCTTGCTCTTTTCTTGCAATCCGCTGTTGGTGGCGTCTTGCTGGGTGGGATCTATGGCCTGCTGGCGATGGGTCTCAGCCTGAGCTGGGGCTTGTTGAAGCTGGTGAACCTCAGTCACTTCGCGCTGGCGTTCCTTGGCGCTTACCTGACCTATCAGTTTGGCACCGTTTATGGCGTCCCGGCATATTTGAGCGTTCTGGTGATCGCGCCGCTGTTTTTCGCGCTCGGCGTTGCGCTGCACAGTGTGTTCGTACGCTTTCAGGTGAAGGAATTCGCGTCTCTCCTGGTGACGTTCGGCGTCACGATCCTGATCGAGTCGCTGATCCAATGGATCTGGTCGGCTGACTTCCTTCGTTATGAAACACCCTATGCCCAGACCACCATCCGGCTCGGTCCGATCTTTGTGCCCGTGCTGGATCTTTCCGCTTTTGTTTGCGCCGGGGTGCTTGCTGGAGTGGCTTGGTACGCGTTGAACAAGACCATGCTCGGAAAGGCGCTGCGTGCGGCCGCTCATGACGCCCCCGTAGCGTCAGCCTTCGGCATCAATTCTGCTCGCGTGTCATATATTCTGGCTGGCCTTTGCTCTGCGACAGCGGGTATCGCGGGTGTTTTCATCGCCCTGATCGGAACTTTGGCACCATCTCAAATCGAGGCCTGGATAGGGGTCGTATTTGCCGTCGCCATCATTGGAGGATTGGGCAGCCCCATCGGTGCGCTGGGCGCCGGAATGCTGATTGGCGTGGCCGAAAGCCTTACCATGTCCGTTGTGAATCCCGCTTGGGCGCCGCTCGTAGCATTCAGCGTGCTCATCGTCATCCTCTTGCGCAAACCGGTGATTTGACTATGAAAAAGCTTCTAATCACGGCGCCTATCGTAGCGGTCCTGGCTCTGCTGCCTTACCTGGGAATGGCGGATTACTACCTTTCCTATCTGTACATCATCTTCTTCTGGGTCGTGCTGGCGACGAGCTGGGGCATCCTGAGCGGTTACACGGGTTACTGGAGTTTTGGTCACGCAGCATTTTTCGGGATTGGTGTCTACACAACCGCCACGCTGACGACGCAGTTGTCGTGGCCTTTCGTCGCGACGATACCTGCTGCAGCGCTGCTGGCGGCCGCGATCGCCGCTCTGATTGGCTTGGTTGTCTTTCGTTCCGCAGCTCTGCGCGGTGAGTTCTTCGCGCTGCTGACGCTGTCGGTGACGTTCGTCGTCGCGGCCATTGTGTCAAACACCTCGCTGGACTCGGGCACGGGCGTATTCCTCTCGGGGATCGAAATCCCGATGATCGGTGTGACGGCGTCCGGCTCCCTTTACATGTTCGGGCTTATCGCGGTTCTTGCTTCGCTGGCGACATCCTACTTCATCTTTCACAGTAAATTCGGTCAGGGCCTGCTCGCAATCCACGACGATGAAGACGTTGCAGAGGTCAAAGGCGTTCCGACATTTCGCTATAAGCTGATCTCGTTTGCGATTTCGTCGGCACTTGCAGGCGGAATGGGTGCGATTCACGCCGTATATGTAGGCTACGTCACGGTTGGCGAGACGTTTGCGGTGACCGTTCCTCTCTATGTCGTGCTCATGAGCATCCTCGGCGGCGCTCGCCATTGGGCTGGGCCTGCGATCGGCGCGGTCATCATCACCGTGTTGCAGAGCGCTATCGTCAGCGGCGCTCATGCGGAATTCGGCCGTGCCGGCGTTGCTCTTGCACTGATAGTTGTAATCCTGGTGCTGCCGTCCGGCATCGTCCCCAGCCTTATTCGCAGGTTTGCCGACAGGCGCGGCGGAAGTGGCGCACCGGAGACGGCTGCTCAGGCCGTTACTCAGTTCGCGCCTCTAGCCGCAGCAGGTTCCGGTCCGGTGCTTCTCAAATGCGAGAATGTCACCAAATCGTTCGGTGGTATCCGCGCCTTGACTGGCGTGACGCTGGACGTTTGGCGGGGTGAAATCCTGGCTCTGGTTGGGCCGAATGGCTCCGGCAAGTCCACATTGATCAACATGATCAGCGGCCACTACACCATGACCTCCGGTACGATCACATTGGAAGGCGAGGAGATTTCCGGTCGGTCACCACATCTGATCGCGCAGCAGGGCGTGGCGCGGACATACCAGATCCCGCGCTTGTTCGATAATCTGACCGTCCTCGAAAACGTTCAGCTCTGCGCCAAATTTGGTAGCGCAGATGGCATGGGCGCGGCTGTGGTCGACGCAGTTACCAGGGAGGCGCTCGCCTTTACCGGCCTGGCTGAGAAGGCCGGCGTGCTCCCCGCAGCATTGAACCTGCATGACCGAAAGTTTGTCGAATTCGCGAGAGCGCTGGCCGCAAAACCGCGTCTGCTTCTGCTTGATGAGGTGCTCTGTGGCTTGAATCCGGCCGAGGTCGACCACGCGGTTGAAATGATCAAGCGGATCAAGGCTGGCGGTACGACGATCATCTTCGTTGAACACCTCATGCGGGCGGTTGTCGCCTTGGCGGACCGCGTCGCGGTACTGGATCAAGGCAAGGTCCTGGCGCTTGGGCATCCAAGCGAAACGATGAGAGATCCCGCTGTGGTCAGCGTATACTTGGGGGCCAGTCATGCTGCTTGAGGTCGATAAGATCGAGGTCGGCTACGGAGATGCGATTGCTCTGTGGGACCTGTCTATCAGTGTAAAGCCAGGCGAGATCGTTTCGGTGGTCGGTCCGAACGGCGCAGGGAAGAGCACGCTGGTCAATGCCATCGCCGGAATTCTCCGGCCGCACAAAGGAAAGATCGTTATCGAGGGTAACGACGTTTCCAAGGTGCCGAGCCATCGGGTCTGCGATTACGGCATAGCAGTGGTCCCGGAAGGGCGCCGTCTCTTCACGGCGATGACGGTCCTCGACAATCTGTTGCTCGGTGCCTACCGCTCGGTCGCTCGGGCGGAGCGCGACGCCACGCTCGCTGAGGTGTTTCAGCTTTTCCCTATTCTGAAAGAGCGCCAGGATTCGTTGGCGGGCTCCTTGTCTGGTGGGCAGCAGCAAATGGTTGCGATCGGCCGTGGCCTGATGGCCAAGCCGCGCGTCTTGCTCATGGACGAGCCGTCGCTCGGGCTGTCGCCTTTGATCGTCGGGGAAATGTTCAAAATCATCCAGATGATCAATGAGCGAGGCGTAGCGGTGCTGCTCGTCGAGCAGAACGTGAACAAGGCGCTAGAAATTGCCCATCAGGCCTACGTGATCGAGCAAGGCCGCGTAACGGCCTCCGGAGCGCCGGAGGTTCTCATCAATGATCCAAGCATCAGGGAGGCGTATCTTGGTATCTGAAAATTCGAACGGGAGAGTTCCCTCACATCTCCGGCGCGTCGTGACGGAACACGGCAGTCAGGGTGCTGCCCGGTTCGCCCAGGACGGCGCCGTTCCCCGCACAGACATATTCAGGACGGTCCCTGGATTGGTATCGCGGATGATCTGGTCGACTTCGACGTCCACGGCCATTCCATTCAACGGAACCGATCCAACTCCGCTGGTCACAAGCTTCGTTCCGGAGCCCGGCGAAACCCGCTTCCTAGTGCTAACGTTCCCACCAGATGCCGTTTTTATGTCTCCGGATTTTGATGGTCCGGCGGCACTCGCGGAGAACATGGCGGTCAGTCCAGGTTTGGCCGAGCGCTTCGAGCCGGATGGCAAACATCAAACTCCCACCGTCGATTATGGAATTGTTCTGGACGGCGAGATCTGGATGGAACTCGACGGTGGCAATGAGACCCGTTTGCGCCAATTCGACGCCTTCGTACAGAACGGAACGCGTCACGCCTGGCGAAACAAGAGCGACAAACCGGCAACCATCGCCGTGGTGCTGGTTGGCGCACGGACCCCCGATATGACGGATTACGATGACGGCCTGTGAGGCCCGATGATCCAATTTCAATCTGACCTTGTGGACCAACTGAACATGACCAACACCGAAATCCGAAAAGTGCAGGGCCGTCGCGTCTGGGATTCCCGTGGCAGGCCCACCGTTGAGGTAGAGATCGAGCTGGCCTCTGGTGCGACCGGCCGGGCCATTGCACCCGCTGGTGCATCGACCGGCACTGGCGAGGCGCTCGACCTTCGTGACGGCGGCAGCGCCCTTGCCGGCTTGGGGATCAACAAGGCCCTGACTGCCGTCAACGGAGAAATCGCCAAGTTGCTGGTTGGCCGGAATGCCAATGATCAAGCCGATCTGGACCACGCCATCATCGAGCTGGACGGCACCCCGAACCGGAGCAGACTGGGTGGAAATGCATCGGTGGCAACATCGATGGCGTTGCTTCACGCGGCAGCGGCTGCGGCCGGCCAACCGATCTGGCGGTATCTCGCGGGCTCCGACAGGGGGATCACGATGCCACTGCCGGAAATCCAGATTTTTGGAGGTGGAGCGCATGCAGCACGCCGGGTAGACGTCCAGGATTTCATGGTCATGTGCCCTGCTGCCTCGACTTTCGCGGAGGCTTTGGAGTGGACCGCTGAAGTCTACCGCGCGGCAGGCGACATTATGAAACGTGCCGGAAAGCTCCAGGGCGTGGCGGACGAAGGAGGCTATTGGCCTGCCTTCACCAGCAATGAAGAAGCTCTCGACGCCTTGGTGCGTTCGATCGAGGCCGCCGGTCTGAAGCCGGGCGGCGAAGTCGCCATATCGCTCGACATTGCGGCCTCCGAATTCGGTCGTGAGGGCAAGTATTCGCTGGCATTGGAAGATCGGCAGCTCGATACGGCCGAGATGATCGACATGCTTGGCGGCTGGTTGAAGGCCTATCCAATCGTCTCTATCGAGGATCCGCTCGCTGAGGACGATCCGGCTGGATTCAAGGAGTTTACCGCTCGCTACGGCTCCAAATGCCAAATCATCGGCGACGACTTCTTCGTGACAAACGCGGCGCGGGTAACCGAAGCGATCAAGGATAAAAGCGCCAATGCGGTGCTGATCAAGCCGAACCAAGCGGGCACGATAACAGAGACGTTCGAAGCGCTCTCCGTTGCCAAGAAAGCGGGTTTTCGAACAATTGTTTCGGCCAGGTCCGGTGAGACGGAAGATGTGACGATCGCCCATCTGTCGGTCGGCTGGGATGCCAAGCAGCTCAAGGTCGGATCGTTCTCACGCTCCGAGCGGATGGCCAAGTGGAACGAGGTTCTCCGTATCGAGGAGGCCCTTGGAAAAGAGGCTTCGTTCGCTGGCTGGTCGGCGCTAGACTTGGCTGAAAAGCCAGCCGCGGTTGCTGCTGCAGGTTAGATTCTGGATGGGCCGGTTGCCGGTCGCGCTCAATGACAGGCGTTGACAAAAGAGCCGGCCCTTTTATGCTAACGTTAGCAAAAATAGATGAGGATGACATGCTTCCGGCTGTTAATTTGAAACCTCCCTTCAACATCACGCGCTTCAGCCACGTCGTGCTTGAAGTTAATGATGTGGAGCGTAGCCGAGATTTTTACCTCAATGTCGGCGGACTGATTGAAACAGAATTCGCGGACGGTGTTTCATACCTTCGCGGATTGTCCGAGGCCTGCCATCACAGTCTCGTGCTCGCACCTGCCGTCGGGAAGCCGACGTGCAGGCGGATCGGTTATCGGGTGTTTCTGGAGGAGGACCTCGACAAGGCCAAGTTCTTTTTTGATGAGAAGGGGCTTCCGGCGGAATGGGTTGACGTTCGAAATCAAGGGCGGACCTTGCTCGTCAGCGACCCGTCGGGCGCTCGCATCGAGCTTTGCTCCAGCATGAGTGTCCATCCCCGTAAGTTCCTCGAGGTGCATGAACATCGTGGCGCCCGAGCCCAGGGGCTCGATCATTGCCAGATCATGGTCGCCGATCCGTTGGGTCTAAGCGCGTTCTACGGCGAACTCGGTTTCCGGACTTCGGAATATATCGCGGCTGGCGACAATCTCATTGCGAACTTCATGTATCGCAAAGGTGTCTGCCTCGATCTGGCGTTGGTGCCGGGCATCGGCCCGCAGCTACATCATTTTGCTTATACGGTTCCCGAAAGCAGCGACATCTTCGCCGTGTGCGATTTTGCCAGTCGTTACGGATATGGGGACAGCGTTGAGCGCGGACCTGGACGCCATGGCCCTTCCGGAGTCCTATTCGTCTACCTGCGCGATCCCGATGGACACCGGGTGGAGTTCTTCAACAATCACTACACCACGATAGACGCGGAATTGGAGCCCATTCGTTGGGACGCGGCAGCCCTTAGCACCAATGTCCATTGGGGAATGCCGGCCGTCTCGAAGTGGTTCTTCGAGGCCAGCGAATTTACGGGAGTACCGCTGGAACACCCCGAGAAAATGCCGAACCCCATGACGCTGGAACGCTACGCAGAGGGGCTGGCGAAGAGCTGAGACCTGCCGCCGGCGGCAGAGACTGATGATGACATGCCGGAAGCATCTGGGAGGATGAGATGAGTGCGAATTCCATGATACTGAATAGACGAGCATTCCTCGGGTCTGCGGCCGCAGTAGCAGCTTTCAGCTCGATGCCGAGAGTTTTTGCCCAAGAAGGGCCGGTCCGCGTCGGCGGAACGCTGCCGTTAACGGGTCCGCTTGCGGGCGTAGGCACAATCCACAAGCTCGCCGGAGAAGTGTTCGTCGAGCAGATCAACGCCAAAGGCGGTATTCTTGGACGAAAGGTGGAGTTCGTCCTTCTCGACGACCAATCGCTGCCCGCCAATGCTCGAACGCTCTATGAGCGGCTGGTGACCGCCGATAAGGTCGATCTCCTGATGGGGCCCTATGGCACGTCTTCGATCATCGCAGCAATGGGCGTTGCCGCCCGGTTCAAGAAGATGCTGGTTCAGAGCAGCCTGGGGGACCCCAGTCTCGCCCCATATCCTCTGCAGTTCCCGTCTCTTCCGATCGGGGCCGAGCCGCAATCGACGGATACCGAGGTTGTTCTCGATGCCTATGCGAGCCTGCCGACCCCTCCCAAGACGATCGCGTTCGTCACGAGCAAATTCCCGTCGGCCCTGACGATCGCCAAGGGCGGCCAGCAAGTTGCTGAGAAGCGTGGCATCAAGAACGTGCTGGGCCTTGAATACGAGTTCGGCACGAAGGACTTCGGCGCAATCGCGAACCGCATCAAAGCGGCTGATCCGGACCTGCTGTGGTCCGGTGCGATCGGCATGGAGGCCGTGCAGCTTCTCGATGCAATGAGCCGGATCGACTACCAGCCCAGGAACCAATTCTATCTGTTCCCGGCACCCGGCCCGACCGCAGCTCACCCCAAGGCGAACGGCTTGACCTCTCTGACCTGGTTTGAAGAGCACGAGCCGTTCCTCACGTATCACGGCGCCCAGGAATTCGTAAGCGCTTATGACAGCAAGGCGAAGGCGGCGGGTTTCCCCTATCCGCGTACGGAGTATCAGGCTGCGGTCGAATATGCTGCGTGGCAAATCCTTGCAGCGGCAGCAGAAGGGGCGGGGAAATTGGACGACGCCGCGATGGCTGCGTGGTTGCGCTCGAATACCGTCGAGACGGTCGTCGGACCAAGGACTTTCGACGGCAAGTTCAATGCCGGGAAGCCATCGACGAAGCTCAAGCAAGTTCAAGGAAAGGATTGGGTGACTGTCTGGCCTGCGGATTTCCGACCGGCTGGGAAGGAGTTCCTGGTCCCCTGACGAATGCCGCTCGGCACTGTGCCGCGCACCTGTCTGAAACTGCAAAAAAATGCATTCGGTCGGGCACGGTCCGACCGATGTCCCTATGGAGGAGTTAATGGTTAAAACTATGATCGCCGCTCGGCTGCATGCTCTGCATCAGCCGATGTCGCTGGATGAGATTCCGATTCCCACGCCCCGGCCCAACGACGTGCTGGTGCAGGTCAGGGCCTGCGGTATCGTGCCCAACATGGCCAACGTCATCAATAATTGGCCAACCTGGTTCCCCCACCAGCCACTGCCGAAGTTTCCGGCGGTGTTTGGTTTGGACCCAGCCGGGGTCGTCGCCGAAGTCGGCGAGGCGGTCACCAATGTCAAGATTGGCGATCGTGTCTATGTAAGCCCTCTCAGATCCTGCGGTTCTTGCAAGGCGTGCCGGTCAGGCAACCGCAGCCAATGCCGCTATTACACCTTGAATGGGTACTTCAGCACCAGCCGCGATGGTCAAAGGATCTTTGATCTTTATCCGTACGGCGGCTTCAGCCAATTCATGACCGCCCCGGAATACTCGCTCGTGTGCCTGCCGGATAACCTCAGCTTCGAGCAGGCCGGCCGCTTCGGTTACCTCGGTACATCCTATGGCGCCCTGAAGAATGCACAGGCTGGACCTGGTCAGGTTTGCCTCATCGACGGGATCACCGGTACGCTTGGTGTCGCGGCAACCAAGCTCGGTCTTGCGATGGGGATCTCCAAAATACTGGGCACCGGCAGAAGCAGGGAATTGCTGGGCCGCGTAAAAGCCATTGCCCCTGACCGCATCGACACCATCGTGCTCGGCGAAGGCTCGACCGGAGAATGGGCGAAGGCCCAAACCGGTGGCGAGGGAGTGGACTTCGTTATCAGTGCGCTGGGCGCGAGAGCCCCCGCCGCGACCGTGGTCGACTCCATGCGCGGAGTTCGTCGGGGCGGCCGCGTGGTTGTCGTTGGTGGCGTCGCAGAAGATGTTCCAGTCGACGTGAAGTGGCTGATGGACGAGCAAGTTCAACTCATCGGCTCGAACTGGTTCAGCGCTGCGCAGGGGCAGGAAATGGCAGACATGGTCCGCACCGGTGTGCTCGACCTGTCGTATCTCGAGCACAAGATCTATCCGCTTGAGCGGGTGAACGAAGCCATATCAGGCATTGGCGAACGCGACGGCGGCTTCAGCAACTATGTGGTCATTCCTCCGGTCCCTGCCTCCTATCAGTAACAATCACCGGCGCCGGCTATCGCCGGCGCATCCCTCGCGCGAGAAGAGAGAACATGTCCAAGAAAGATATCGCGGTCCTGGTCGGAAGCCTTCGTCAGGCTTCGATCAACCTGAAGTTCGCCCGTGCAATGCAGAAAGTGGCGCCCGACGGACTGAACCTGGAAATAGTGCCGATCGGCGAGCTTCCGCTCTATAACCAAGACTTGGAGACGGAGACGCCGCCGACGGAATGGACATCCTTCCGTGAGCGCATCAAGGCTTGCGATGGCGCGATCTTCGTGACGCCTGAATACAATAGATCCGTACCCGCGGCATTGAAGAATGCGATCGAAGTCGGTTCTCGCCCCTTCGGAAAGAGCGTGTGGGATCACAAGCCCGGGGCGGTGACTGGCGCTTCTCCCGGTCTCATCGGCGGCGCAGCCGCGGCACTTCAGCTCAGGGTTATCCTAACCAACATCAACGTGCCGACCATGCCCCAGCCTGAAGTTTACCTGAGCACGGCCGACAAATTAGTGGGCGATCACGGGGTCTTCCTCAATGAAGGAACCCAGAAGTTCATCGAGAGCTTCCTGGTTGCTTTCGAAAGCTGGGTCGCTCGGTTCTGAGCCGAAGCAGATGCAAAGTCTCTATCTGCCATCGCGGCACCAGCGCGATGGCTTATTATACTCTCTTTTAATGAATGCGCCGCTTTCCCGATGGGCTTGGTATTTTCACGGGCGAAACCTCAGCGGTCTATGCTGCTCGACCGCCCGATGTGACGCGCGCGCGCCGCTTCGAGAGTGTAATGTCGGCTTTGTCGTGGTGATGGGAATTCTTGCCCGAAAGTCGTTGTTTCGCTCTTCTGACCATTTCACAAGGGCCGCGCGGTTATCGGTGCAGCGGCAAAGAAAAATGCCGCTGCCTGAGGAGTGGGGTTCCGTTATGGAAACCAGGCCTGCGCTACGTCAGCCAGCTTTTGCCGAGGCGATGCGATCAGCGGGATGGCGGCTTTGCGGACCGTTTCGCGCTGGCATTCGTCGGTTATGTATTCGACGGGCGATTTGCCGTCGACCCGGGCGAGGAAGAGAGCGGGCAACAAGCTTGCTGCCCGAGCCTCGAGGGCGTCCCGATCCTCCCAGTCGACCTGATCCAGGTAGGCTGCCGTCAACGCCGCGAATGACGATGCGAGCTCAGATGCCGCCTGTCCGGCGACGACCTTCTTCAACAATAGATGGTTGAGGCAGAAGGCGAGGTCGAAAGCCGGGTCGCCAAACCAGGCGCATTCGGCGTCCAGGAACACAGGGCCGTTCTTGCCCAGCAGGATGTTCTTCGGGCTGACGTCGCCGTGGACGAGCGCCAGCTTTGTTTCGGCCGTGCGCTGAACCAGCTCTGCCAGGCGATCGCTGACGAAGGGATGTTTGGCGGCGGTCGCCACCAGATAGGGCTCGAGCCGAAGAGCATAGAAATTCGGTCCAGAATCAAACTTTTCCGACAACCCCGATGTGCGGGCGCTGACGGAATGGATCTGTCCAATTCGCCGGCCCGTTAGCTCTGCCGCTTTTCGGTCAACGCTTCCGTGGAGCAGGTCGGTCTTCCACAGCGGATATTGATCGCCGGGAAGAAACGTCATGGCGAAGATGCCAGACGACGCGTCGTGTGCGAGAGGCGTCGGAACGGCAGAAGGGAAGTGTTGCGCTACGAAGGATATCCAGTTCCATTCGTACACATTTCTCGACACCGGCGCCTGCCAATCGGCGGACACCTTGAGCTTGGGAAGTGCGCGTTTCACGCAGATGAGCCGGCCAGGAAGCTCCACACGGTAGATATCTGAAGAAACACCACCCGTCAGAGGCTTGTAGACCGCCTCCTCGGAAGCGCTTCTCAAACCGCTCTTCAGCAAGAACTCATCGAAAATCGTCATCTCATCTACAGACATGAACCCAGTGTCCTTGCGGCATTAGCGGCGGGGGCTGTTGCGGGGTTGTTCAGGCTTCTCTCCGCAGAGAACCCTGACGACTTCCTCCGCCGCCCGGCGACGCAGCTCGATCAGCGAAGCATCCGAGGAGAAGGCGACGTGCGGAGTGATCATCGCGCCGGGATGAGCGATCAGCTCCTGTGGAACGCGTGGTTCATCCTCGAGGACATCAAGGCCGACGCCGCTCAGAATGCCGGATTCCAAACCCTCGATCACCGCGGCCGTATCGACAACGCCGCCTCGGCTGACGTTGATCAGCAGGCTTCCGCGACGCATCTTCGAGATGGCGTCCCTGTTGATCAGATGACGCGTCGCCGGCGAGAGCGGCGCATGGACGATGACGATATCGCTCGAGGCCAGAAGTCTATCGAAGTCGGCAAGCTCCACATCCACAGGAACATTCGAGGCATGGGGATCATGTGCTCTAACCCGGCATCCGAGCGCCTGCATTTTTGCTGCCGTCGCACGGCCGATACGACCAAACCCAACGATGCCGCAGGTCAGCTCCGAAAGCCTGCGGAGATTTGCCGAAGCCGGGTCCCAGCGCCCGCAGCGAACCTCGCGGTCGAAGTGGATCAGCCCGCGGGCCCAGGCAATCGCAAAACCCACGGCGTGGTCAGACACTTCTGCAACGCAATAATCGGGAACATTCGTCACCCATATCCCCCGCTCCGTCGCTGCATCGACTGCAATATTGTCCAGGCCAACTCCGAGACGAGCGACGATCTTGAGGTTAGGAGACGCAGCGATTGCCGTCTCGCTAACTTGAGCCCAGCAGGTCAGAATCGCGTCCGGCTGATGCTTTGCAGCCAAAGCGTCGATCTCAGCAGGCGGAGACGGCTCGGCCGGACCGCTGACGAGGGTAAGCCCGGCCCGCTCGATTACTTCCCGCTCCACTTTGTCATCCGGCCAGGCGTAGTCCGTCAACAGCACGGTTCGTGTCATGAATATCCTCCCGGTTTATGCGAACGTTAGCGCAGCAGCTTTGTCGAGGTCAAGAAAAATAGGCTTACGCCATCCACATTGGCGCTCTTTACCCGCTGTTTCGTAGCCCTGCTGCAATTCCGTTGATGGTCAGATGCAGCGCCTCTTCAGTGTCCTGATCGCCTTCTCCGGCACGGTGGCGACGAAGAAGGTCGATCTGCATGTGGTTAAGCGGGTCGAGGCAGGGAAAGCGATGATGGATCGACTGCTTGAGTGCCGGATTATTCGCGAGCAGCGAGGCCTGATCCGTTATGCCGAATAGCGCAGTTGTCGTCGCTTCCCATTCGTCTTTTATGCGTGCAAAAATCTTCTCATGGGTGGATGCATCAGGGGTGAGGCCCACATACCGCGCCGCGATCGCCATGTTGGTCTTGGCCAACACCATCTCCATGTTCGCAATCAGTGTCTGGAAGAAAGGCCAGTCCCGGTGCATTCCCTGAAGAATTTGCAATCCGTCGGGGTGTCCGGCCAGCCATTGTCGCACGGCCGAACCGAATCCAAACCAACCCGGTAACATCATGCGGCTCTGCGACCAGCCGAACACCCAGGGTATCGCACGCAGGTCTTCGATGCGACATGAGGAACTGCGTGAGGCTGGGCGGCTGCCAATGTTCAGTTTTGCGATTTCGCCGATGATCGTTGCTTCCCAGAAGAACCGTTCAAACCCCTCGGTCTCGTAAACCAAACGGCGATAGGCGCCAAAGGCCAGGTCGGACAGTTCCTCCATGGCGCCAAGATATTCGGGATCCGGCTCTTGTGCGTCGGAAGGCAGCAAGGACGCTTCCAGCGTCGCGGCTATAAGAAGTTCGAGATTCCGACGACCCAGTGCCGGATTGGAATATTTCGCCGCAATGACTTCACCTTGCTCCGTCAGCCGTATCGATCCGGCAACCGCGCCAGGGGGCAGGGCGGTGATGGCTTCATAGCTTGGGCCGCCACCGCGGCCCACGGAACCGCCGCGACCGTGAAACAGGCTGAGGCGAACGCCTTCACGCTCAAAGAGCTGGATGAAGGCCGTTTCTGCCTTATACAGTTCCCATCCCGAAGTCAGATAACCGCCATCCTTGTTGCTGTCCGAATAGCCGAGCATAATTTCCTGTTTGCCGCCGAGCGCTTCCACATATGTCCGGTAGGCTTCGACGGCCAAAACTGTTTGCATCACGTCATGCGACCTTCGTAGATCCGAGATCGTCTCGAAAAGAGGTATGATGTTCATTGACGCCGCTTCGGGCTCATCGGGCCGGAACAGCCCCGCCTCACGGAACAGGACCATGACCTCCAGAAGGTCGGAAGGGCTACCGGCCTTCGAAATGATGTAGTTGGGGACGCTGACGCGGCCATAGTGCTTATGGGCTTGGGCAGCTTCACGCAGAACGGAAAGCTCCGACACCGTCTCGGCCGAATAAGTCCTGAGCGGTGTAATCAGCAACTGGGAAGACCGCAGTTCCTCGGTGAGCAAGCGGATCTTGTCACTCTCGGCTAACGCCTCGTAACGTGTGCCAGGCCGCACGTTCTCGAAAAGCTCATGAACAACCCGTTGATGAACCTCGGAATTCTGTCTTAAATCCAGACTGGCAAGGTGAAAACCGAAGACGTCCACGGCACGTTGGAGCCTGCGAAGTTTTCCAGTGGCGATCTTTTCTGCGCCATTGGCTATCAGGGATTTGCTGATCGTCGCCAAGTCTTTGGCGAATTCGGCAGGGCACAGGTAGGAAGGGGCGGTCGCCACAGGTTCGCGAACCAGTTCCGTGCTGCCGAACTTACGTGCCGTGGCCGCCAGGCAAGCATACATGCCCGAGATCGCCAGGCGATATGGCTCGTGTCGGCGCCGCTCCGATCTGTCGGGGGAGTCGGTCGCGAGGCGCTGAAGCTCCTGCGAGACTTTCACATACCGGTCATCCAAGGAAAGTTCGGCGCCAAGGCTGTGCAGTTCGCCGAGATAGAACGAGAAAACTCTTTCACTCTGCAACCGGAGCGCCTCCCTCAGGGTTTCGCCGTTGACATAGGGATTGCCATCCCGGTCGCCACCGATCCAGGAACCCATGCGCAGGAATGGCGGCAGCGCGTCCTCGCCGATACTCCAGGGTGAGTCTCGAAGCTGATCTTCGAGAATCTCGTATACCTCCGGGATCACCCGGAAAATGGTGCTGTCGTAATAGGACAAGCCATTGAGGATTTCATCCACGACCTGAAGTCGCCTTCCCCGAAGGCTATTCGTTTGCCAAAGCGTCGTCGTCGCCCTTTCCAAGTCCTCTTGATACCGACCTATCTCCTGCTCAATCAGGCCGGCTTGGTCGAGCTGCGTCAGGCATCGTGCAAGCTCCTGCTCGATTTCGATAACGCTCTTGCGCCGAACCTCAGTCGGGTGCGCTGTGAAAACGGGCGAGACGACTGCTTCAAGAAGCAGTTTGCGGATATCTTTCGCCTCTACCCCGGCCGCAGCCAGAACGGAAAGCGATCTGGCAATTGTTCCCGGCATGGCAGGTTCACGATCGGCGATGCTGAAGCGCTGCATCCTGGCTTGGTGTGCGTCTTCGGCAATGTTCACGAGTTGAGAAAACTGGCTGAACGCGCGGATCACACGCTTGAGGGTTTGGGGAGGCATGGTCGCACAAAAGGGGGCGAGCTCTTCGTTTAGGTGCGGGCCGGTCCTTCTGTGACCGGTAACCGAGAGGCTGCGGACCTGTTCCACGACCTCACGGGCTTCTTTGCCGTCGCTTGCTTCAATAGCCTCGCACAACAGGCGGCCGAGCAGCCGAACGTCCTTCACCAGAGCCTTGCTGGTCGTGAGGCGTTTCGCCTGCATGCATGCTTTCTTCAATTGAAGGTGCAAATGCGCATTCCTTGTGCTAACGTTAGCATAAATTGACAGGATTTAGCCGAGGAGTCAAGCGACGCTCGCAACGAACAGGAGCGAAAGGCCGCACAGATGGCGAAGCCCTGGCGACATTCCAGATTTATCGAAGGTGTCTTAGGTATGGTTTCATCGGCTCCCGCTATCAGCCGATAATGCCTTCCTGGTAACGAGCGACCTCTTCCAGCAACCATGCGCGGAACGCAACGACAGGCCGGAAGTCCTTCCTGCTCAGCGGCGCGACCGCATAATAGGCGCTGGTGCTTTTGACCTGATGGGGAAAGGCTTGAACGAGCTGGCCATTTGCGAGCTCGGAGTCGATGAGGAAAAGCGGCATCAACGCGAGCCCCAATCCAGCAATGCAGGCTTGGGCCACATTGCTGAACTGTTCGAACCGCATGGCCTGCGACGGGGTGCCGTTGACCTGGAGGCTTTCGAAAAAATGGCTCCAGGCCCCGGGACGGGACGCCATCTGCAGCAGCGGCAGGCGAAGCAGATCTTCAACCTTCACGATGGGATGTGAACTGAGAAAAAGTGGCGACGCGATCGGTGCTACCATCTCTTCCATAAGAAATGTGCTTTCCGCACCGGGCCAATCGGGCTGGCCGATATGAATCGCCATATCTATGTCGTCGCGATCGAAATCGAACACGCCAATGCGTGTGGCGAAGTTCAACGTGATCTCGGGGTGTCTGGCGACAAATCGCGGAATGCGCGGCATCAACCAGCGGGTGCCGAATGTCGGCAAGATGGCAAGATTGAGTTGATCGCTATGTTGTTGGGTCATGGCCTGCAGTGAAGCGGAACGAATTTCCGCAAGAGCGTTGGCAATTGCACGGGCATAGTTTGTGCCCGCCTCTGTGAGGTTGACACCACGGCTGGTGCGCTCGAACAGTAAAACGCCGAGTTGTTCCTCCAGCGACGCGATCTGCCGGCTGATGGCTCCCTGTGTCAGGGAAAGCTCCTCCGCTGCCGCAGAGAAGGTGCCCATCCGCGCGACGGAATCGAACGCCGCGAGAGCCGAGGTGGAGGGAAGGAGCCTTCGCGAGAGGTTTGCCATGAGCTATTACTATAGCTCATGGGCCGATGAGTAAACCTCGCTTTCTCAGTTGCGAAAAAGCGGCTTTAATTCCGTCAAATTCGAACTGCCAAAAACCTCAATGGGAGGACGACCATCTTGGCCTTTACTTGGAACGACCCGTTTCTGCTCGACGACCAGCTGACCGAAGATGAACGGATGATCCGCGAGTCCGCTGCGGCTTTCGCAGAATCCGAACTCTTGCCGCGCGTCCAGGACGCCTATCTCGAAGAAGCGACCGACCCAGAGCTGTTCAGGTTGATGGGGCAGACTGGCCTTCTTGGGGTGACGCTGCCTGAAGAGTACGGGGCCGCGAACGCATCCTATGTTGCCTATGGTCTGGTCGCTCGCGAGGTCGAGCGCATCGACTCCGGATATCGCTCGATGATGAGTGTGCAGTCCTCGCTGGTCATTTATCCGATCTACGCCTACGGCTCTGGCGAGCAGAAGAAGAAGTACCTGCCGGGCCTTGTTTCGGGTGAACTGATTGGCTGTTTCGGCCTGACTGAGCCTGACGCAGGCTCAGATCCCGGCGGTATGAAAACCCGCGCCGAGAAAATTGAGGGCGGCTACCGATTGCGCGGCTCGAAGATGTGGATCTCGAACTCGCCGATTGCCGATGTCTTCGTCGTATGGGCCAAGTCCGAGGCTCACAACAATGAAATACGCGGCTTCGTTCTCGAAAAGGGCATGAAGGGCCTTTCGGCCCCGAAGATTGGTGGCAAGCTTTCGCTGCGTGCCTCGATCACAGGCGAAATCGTAATGGACGGTGTCGAAGTCACAGAGGATGCGCTTCTGCCCGGCGTTTCCGGCCTCAAGGGGCCGTTTGGCTGCCTCAACCGCGCCCGCTACGGCATCTCCTGGGGCGTTATGGGAGCCGCGGAGGACTGCTGGTTCCGCGCTCGTCAATACGGCCTGGACCGCAAACAGTTCGGGAAGCCGCTTGCAGGGATGCAGCTTTATCAAAAGAAGCTCGCCGATATGATGACCGAAATCACGCTCGGACTGCAGGGTTCGCTTCGCGTTGGCCGGCTGATGGATGAGCACAAGATGGCCCCGGAAATGGTCTCGCTCGTCAAGCGTAACAACTGCGGAAAGGCGCTGGATATCGCTCGGCAAGCCCGGGATATGCATGGCGGCAACGGCATTCAGATCGAATATCACGTCATGCGCCACGCGCAGAACTTGGAGACGGTCAACACTTACGAAGGGACCCACGACGTCCATGCCCTGATCCTTGGGCGTGCCCAGACGGACCTCCAGGCGTTCTCCTAATTCCCCGATAGCCTATTCGGCACAGATCCGTCCTTCAACCTCCGGATTAGCGAGAGGCAGCATGCCTGTAGTGAATAAGATTTCTACCGTCGCCGTCATCGGTGCCGGACAAATGGGTACTGGGATCGTGGAGGTCGTGACGAGACACGGGTATGAGGCGCTGATTTACGATCTCGACAAAAGTCGAATTCGCGCGAGCATCGAAGCGAGCGCCGGATATTTCGGGCGCCAGGCGGAAACCGGCAAAATGCCGGCCGAGGCGGCTGAGCAGGCGATCTCCCGAATAAAGGGAGCGTTCTCCCTTTCGGATCTGGCGACTGCCGATTTGGTCGTCGAAGCGGTCAGCGAGAATGAAGACATCAAGAGGAAAGTCTTTACGGATGTGTGCACCGTGCTGAAGCCTGACGCGATCTTGGCGACGAACACATCGTCGCTCTCCATAACGCGGCTCGCGGCGTCAACCGACAGGCCCAATCGTTTTATAGGGATACACTTCATGAATCCCGTACCGGTTATGAAGCTCGTCGAGCTGGTTCGCGGCATCGGAACTGATCAAGAGACATTTGCCATAGCCAAGGATTTCGCCGAATCCATCGGCAAAACGGTCACCGTCTCCGAAGATTTTCCGGCTTTCATCGTAAATCGTATCCTCATCCCTATGATCAACGAAGCGATCTACACTCTGTATGAGGGTGTTGGAAACGTAGAAGCCATAGACACCGGCATGAAGCTCGGCGCCAATCATCCGATGGGGCCACTCGAACTGGCAGATTTTATCGGTTTGGACACATGCCTCTCCATCATGCAGGTCCTTCACGAAGGGTTGGCTGATAGCAAATACCGTCCATGCCCGCTGCTGGTCAAATATGTCGAAGCTGGCTGGCTCGGTCGCAAGACACAACGCGGGTTCTACGACTACGGATACGTTCCAGCTCGACCAACTCGCTGACCCCCATCTCATCCCAACATCGAGATTTGTCAGGCATTTATCATGACCGAAGAACACGCAGACGAAAGTCGCGAGAGCATGGAATTCGACGTGGTGATCGTCGGCGCCGGTCCTGCCGGTCTTGCGGCGGCGATCCGGTTGAAGCAGGTCAATCCGGAACTCTCCGTCGTCGTGCTGGAGAAGGGCGCGGAAGTCGGCGCGCATATCCTCTCGGGCGCCGTGGTCGACCCGATCGGCATCGACCGGCTGTTGCCCGGCTGGCGCGACGAGGCCGATCATCCGTTCAAGACCAAGGTCACATCAGATCACTTCCTGCTGCTCGGTCCGGCCGGCTCTGTTCGCCTGCCGAATGTGCTGATGCCGCCCCTGATGAACAATCACGGCAACTACATCGTCTCGCTTGGGCTCGTCTGTCGCTGGCTGGCGACCAAGGCCGAAGAACTCGGCGTCGAAATCTATCCGGGTTTTGCAGCAACCGAGGTGCTCTACAATGACGAGGGTGCCGTCATCGGGGTCGCCACCGGCGACATGGGCATCGAGAAGAACGGCGAACCCGGCCCGAACTATACCCGCGGCATGGAACTGCTCGGCAAATATGTGCTGATCGGCGAGGGTGTGCGCGGCTCGCTCGCCAAGCAGCTGATCGCCAAGTTCGATCTGCAGAAAGACCGTGAACCGCAAAAGTTCGGTATCGGCATCAAGGAGCTCTGGCAGGTGAAGTCCGAGAACCATCGGCCGGGCCTGGTGCAGCACTCCTTCGGCTGGCCGCTCGGCATGAAGACCGGCGGCGGCTCTTTCCTCTATCACCTGGAAGACAATCTGGTGGCGGTCGGCTTCGTCGTCCACCTCAATTACAAGAACCCCTATCTCTATCCCTTCGAGGAATTCCAGCGCTTCAAGACCCATCCGGCGATCCGCACCACCTTCGAGGGCGGCAAGCGGCTGTCTTATGGCGCTCGTGCCATCACCGAGGGCGGCTACCAGTCGGTGCCGAAGCTTTCCTTCCCCGGCGGCGCGCTGATCGGCTGTTCGGCCGGTCTCGTCAACGTGCCGCGCATCAAGGGCAGCCACAACGCGGTGCTGTCGGGCATGCTGGCGGCCGAGAAGATCGCCGCCGCGATTATATCAGGCCGCAGCCATGACGAAGTGACCGAGATCGAGACTGAATGGCGCAAGGGCGACATCGGCAAGGATTTGAAACGGGTGCGCAACGTCAAGCCGCTATGGTCGAAGTTCGGCACCGCACTTGGCGTAGCGCTCGGCGGCTTCGACATGTGGACCAACACGCTGTTCGGCCTTTCCGTCTTCGGCACGCTGAAACATGGCAAGACCGATGCGCAGTCGCTCGAACCTGCCTCGATGCACAAGCCGATCGCCTATCCGAAACCCGATGGCGTCTTGACCTTCGATCGGCTGTCCTCGGTGTTCCTGTCGAACACCAATCACGAGGAAGACCAGCCGGTGCATCTGCAGGTCAAGGACATGGCGCTGCAGAAGAGTTCGGAACACGACATCTATGGCGGCCCGTCGACGCGCTACTGTCCGGCCGGCGTTTATGAATGGGTGGAAAAGGATGGCAAGGACGTCTTCGTCATCAACGCCCAGAACTGCGTGCACTGCAAGACCTGCGACATCAAGGACCCCAACCAGAACATCAACTGGGTGCCGCCGCAGGGCGGCGAGGGGCCGGTCTATCCGAATATGTAGCCTACATTGATCCGCGGACTTAGGAATGATTAGGGAGTTATCGATGCAATCTCCACTTGAAGGCGTTCGGGTCGTGGAATTGGCGCGTATCCTGGCTGGTCCATGGGCTGGACAGACACTTGCCGACCTTGGAGCGACCGTCATCAAGGTGGAAAGCCCGGAGGGCGACGACACGCGCCGTTGGGGGCCTCCTTTCATTCGGGATGGCGATGACGTCGCTGCGGCCTACTTCCATAGCTGCAACCGCGGAAAACTGAGCATCACGGCGGATTTCAATTCGGCGGAAGACGTCGAAAAGCTTCGTGCACTGATCGCGAACGCGGATGTCGTCGTCGAGAACTTCAAGGTAGGCGCGTTGAAGAAGTTCGGTCTTGATTACGAGAGCCTGAAGGCGATCAATTCAAAGCTGATTTACTGCTCGATTACCGGCTTTGGCCAAACCGGCCCATATGCCGAACGTGCGGGATACGATTTCATCGTCCAAGGCATGGCGGGCATCATGGATTTGACCGGTGAACCAGATCGGGAGCCGCAGAAGATTGGCGTGGCGTTCGGCGATATTTTCACAGGGCTCTATTCGGTCGTCGCTATCCAGGCCGCTTTGACCCTCCGGAACAGCACAGGTGAAGGACAGCATATCGATATGGCGCTGCTGGACAGCACAGTGGGCGTGTTGGCCAACCAGGCGATGAATTTCCTGGCCTCGGGAAAGGCACCGACGAGACTCGGCAATGCGCATCCCAACATCGCACCATACCAGGTATTTCCGGTATCCGACGGCAATATCATTATCGCCTGCGGGAACGATGGTCAGTTCGAGAGGCTATGCGAAATCCTCCGGCTATCCGCTGTGGCGGACGACGTCCGCTTCAAGACCAACGCGGACAGAGTGCGACATCGAGAAGAACTGACATCCATGATGGAAGCGAGCACGAGGCTCTTCAAGCGGACGGATCTGCTGGCCGACCTCGCGTGTGTGGGCGTTCCCGCCGGGCCGATCAACACCGTGAAGGATGTATTCGCGGACCCGCAAGTCGCGCATCGGAAGATGGCGGTGGAGAATGAAGGGATACCGGGCATCCGGACGCCAATCATCTTTTCAGGGGCGATGTTGATTCAGCATCGTAAGTCGCCAAAGCTTGGCGAGCACAATGGCAAAGTGCAGTCAGACTGGTCTTCGATGGACTGATGCCTTGAGCTTGTGCCATCGAACAGGAATTCGCCAATTTTCGTGAGGGGCCAAAAACAGCGCGGCCCGCGCGGCCGTGTATCGGCGGACGCTCGTTTCAGCCAGTCTCATATCGTGATGCCTTGATCGGAACCGCGACTCCGCCTGTCCGTTACCCTTTGAGGAACGGAGGACATGGACATGCGCAAGAGAAAAGCCATCGTCGAGGCGGCACTCGAATCCGAGTACGAGCGCCAGGCACTGGGGATCATGAATACGGAGCAAGCTCTGAAGCTTGAGGATTCCGACGGTCTAGTCTTCAGTCATCCGGATAAAGAGGCCGGCGTGACCGATCATTTTATCGATCAGGATGAGCTACGCCGGTTGGTGCGGCGGTCAACGTCGCCGCTTCCCGTATTGCAATCGCGGGCTCGTACCACGCGGCAGTCCTGAACTTCAAGCAATCATGTAGCCACCGTCCACCGGCATCGATATCCCGTTCACCATCGCAGCCTCGTCGGAGAGCAGGAAAAGAACAACCTCGGCAATGTCTGCTGGCTCGGCGAAGCGACCGACGGGAATTCGTTTCATCATCCCCGCGGCCTTCTCGGGATCGCTCCATGCCTTCACCGCCATCGGGGTCAGCGTCACCGTGGGATGGATTCCGTTCGCGCGGATGCCGTGAGGTGCAAGCTCCCTTGCCATGACCCGCGTCAAGCCATCCAATCCACCCTTCGACGCGCAATAGGCAGCGTGGTCGGCGAGGCCGACGAAGGAGGCGACCGACGAGACATTGACGATGGCGCCTTTGCGGCCCTGCTTGATCAGCGAACGGGCATATTCCTGGGCGACGATCATCGGAGCACGCGTGTTGACCGCGACAAGACGGTCGAATGCTTCGACGGTTGTCTCCAGGAACGGTTGGAGCTCGGTCGTGCCGGCGCAGTTGACGAGCAAATCGGCGGGAAGGGCAGCGATGGCAGCCTCTCTGGTCGCATCGGCGTCCGCAAGATCGACCTGTATAGCCCGGCAGCCGGATTCCCCTCGCAGCGCTTCGACATCGGCAGCACTCCGGGTCAGGGCGACGACTTGCGCTCCCCGTTCGGCGAGCATCCTTACAATTTCGCGTCCGATGCCTTTGCC
Organism: Rhizobium leguminosarum bv. viciae USDA 2370; assembly: GCF_002008365.1. Lineage (GTDB taxonomy): Bacteria > Pseudomonadota > Alphaproteobacteria > Rhizobiales > Rhizobiaceae > Rhizobium > Rhizobium leguminosarum. The sequence goes on along the minus strand of NZ_MRDL01000022.1, from coordinate 151,502 downwards.
GGCGCCGGTCACGATGACCGTCTTTTCTTTGAAGTCCATGGGCCGTCCTCCTACAGTCTCTGGCCTGTTTCCCGATCGAAGATGTGTGCACGCCGGGGATCGATATGGAAGTACATTGTCCGTCCGGGATCTACCTCGATGCGCTCGCGGATCAGCGCGTCGATCGGCACGCCTCCCGTGCGGCCGAAGATCAATGTCTCCGAACCCGTGGGCTCGAACACCGACACCTCCACAGGTACGCCTTCATCGCCGATCGTGATGTGCTCCGGTCGGATGCCGTAGGTAACGGCTCTTCCCTCATCCGCATTTGTGTCTGCCATCGGAAGGGTGATGCCCTGGTCGGTGACGACGACCTTCCTGCCGTCGCGTGTGGCGATGCGGCCCTGAAGGAAGTTCATCGATGGGCTGCCGATGAAGCCGGCAACGAAGAGGTTTACCGGGAAGTCGTAGAGATCGAGAGGCTTGCCGATCTGCTCGACCCTGCCGTCGCGCATGACCACGATCTTGTTGGCCATCGTCATGGCCTCGATCTGATCGTGCGTGACGTAGACGGTGGTGGTCTTCAGCCGCTGGTGAAGCTCCTTGATCTCGACACGCATGGTGACGCGGAGTTTAGCGTCCAGGTTCGACAATGGCTCGTCGAACAGGAAGACCTTCGGATCTCGGACGATGGCACGACCCATCGCCACGCGTTGACGCTGTCCGCCCGACAGTTGCTTCGGATAGCGGTCGAGATAACGCGTCAGGTCGAGGATCTCGGCTGCCTTGCCGACCTTCTCGTCGATCTCCGCCTTCGGACGCTTGGCCATCCTCAGCGGAAAGCCCATGTTTTCGGCGACCGTCTTGTGGGGATAGAGCGCGTAGCTCTGGAAAACCATCGCGATGTCACGCTCCTTTGGAGGAGCGTCGGTGACGACACGGCCGCCGATCCGGATGTCTCCGCTGCTGACCGTCTCAAGACCTGCGATCATGCGGAGCAGGGTGGATTTGCCGCAGCCGGATGGACCGACCAGCACGACGAATTCGCCGTCCTCGATGTCGACGCTGACGCCGTGCATGACTTGAAGAGAGCCATATTTCTTGGTGACGTCGCTAACCTGTACGTTTGCCAATGTCGTTCCTCCCTAAAGCAGCACGGCTTTGATGTTGTTGATGGAATTCATCGGCTCACCCCTTCCAGACGATGTAGGCGCCAAGGACTGCCGAGATCGCCGCCGCGAACCATACGGAAAGCCCGAACGGCTCGATGAACCGCATCCAGAACAGGGAGAGTGCGACCCAGACAACGATCGAGATGAAGAGCCGGTCGAACCAGTTCGTTTCGATCGGCAGAAACCCCGGCTTGGGTTCGTTATTTCCTGATTGAGACGTCATCGTTTCATCCTTTCACGGCACCGAAGGTCAGGCCGGCGACGATGTGACGCTGGACCACCGAAAAGACGATGAGCGCCGGAACCAATGTCAGCATTGAGATCGCGGCCATGATGCCCCAGGCCGTTCCCGTCGTCGTCACATATTCCGACAAGCCGGTGGTCAGAGTCCGCGCATGGAAGTTGGTGAGCGTCGCCGCGAGCAGGTATTCGTTCCACGCGAAAACCCAGGTCAGGATCAGCGTCACCGCAAGTCCGGGCCGTGCCAAGGGAAAGATGATATCATAGAGGACGGTCCATGGGCTCGCGCCGTCCATATAGGCCGCCTCGTCCAATTCCTTCGGAATGCCTTCCACGGTCGGGCGCAGCGTCCAGATGGCAAAAGGAAGGTTGAAGGAGCAATAGACCAAGATCATGCCCAGCTTGGAATCGGCGAGCGAGAAGTCGCCGATCCTGTAGACCTGCGTCAGCAGCAGGAAAAGCGGCAGGAGGAAGACCGCCGGCGGCGCCATGCGGTTGGTGATCGTCCAGAAGAAGATGCTTTCCTTGCCGGCGAGGTCGAAGCGCGTCAGGGCGTAGCAGGCAAGGAAGCCGAGCGTGGTGACGAGCAGCGCATTGCCTGACGAAATGATCAGCGAGTTGAGCATGTATCCGCGCAAGGTCGGATTGGTCAGCACGTCCTGGTAATTCTTCCAGAAGAAGCTCCGGAGAATGACATCGGGCGTCGAGAACAGGTCGAAGGGCTGTTTCACCGATATGACGAAGAGCCAATAGATCGGGAAAAGGGTCACGAAGCTTATCAAGGTCCACAGGAGGACCGGAAGCCAGGGTTTTTTGGTCTTCATCGCTTCAACCTCTCTTCACGCGGGGCGCAATCAAGCCGACATAGAGCAGCCAGCAGACGACGATGGTGAGGTAGAGGACGATGACGGAGATCGCCGAACCGTAGCCGTAATTCGTCTTGGGAAAAACTTCCCTGAAGATATGGACGCCGATGTAGCGCGTCGATGAGCCCGGGCCGCCTCCGGTCAGCATCAGGACTTCGTCGACGGTGCGCAGCGCGTCCATGAGCCTGATGAACACAGTGGCCAGCATGGCCGGGCGGATCAAGGGGAGCGTGATGTGCCAGAAGATCTGGCTCTTGCCGGCGCCGTCGATCTGCGCCTGCTCGAACGGGTCTGATGGAAGCGAGACGAGTGCGGCGATCAGCGAGAGGGTGACGAGCGGCGTCCAGTGCCAGATGTCCATGATGACAGTGACGGTGAAGGCCGCGACGGCGCTCTGGCCGATATTCAGATCGTACCCGAACCAGCTCCTGAGGAGATAGGGAATGATGCCGATGGACGGGGTGGTCATCAGCTTCCAGACTGAGCCGACGATGATGGGGGCCATGATCAGGGGCAGAGTATGGATCGTGCGAAACACCGCTTTTCCGGGAAAGTCCTTGAGCAGCGCCTGGGCGAGGATGTAGCCGAGGACCAGCTCCGACACGACCGCGAAGAAGACGAATGCCAGGGTTATACCGAGCGATGCCAGGAACTGCGGGTCGAAGACGAGCCGCCGATAGTTCTCAGCCCAGTTGAAGATCATGCCCGGATTGGCCGCGAACGGGTTCCATGAATGGAAAGAGACCCAGAGGACGTAGATGAAAGGAAAGATCCCGAACAGTCCGAGGATCACTATGGTCGGTGACAGCAACAGCCACCCGAGCTTCTGCGAATGCATCGCCTATCCCCCATTGAACGCTGTGTGGACGTCCGCTCCATCAGGGAGCGAAAGATGACGGGTCGTCGGAACGACCCGTCAGTTGGGGAGGATATTTTATTTGCGATAGCCGAGCGAGGTGAGCTCCTCTTCGGCCTTGGCCGCCATCTGGTCGAGGCCTTCATCGGGAGCGATCTTGCCGGTCAGGATGTCGTAGAAGATGGGAGCGGTCGCTTCACGCACCTGCGCGTGGAAGGGGTAGGGAGGAGCGCCGGCGAAGAGCTTGCCCTCGTCCTTCAGCATCGTGTAGAAGCCGCCGAGCTTGACGTCCATTTCCTTCACTTTTGGATCATCGAATGTCGCCGTGTTGGTGATGCGCGGTGCGGCGATGGCCCAATCGGGCTGCACTTCGTTCTGACCGATGAATTCGAGGAAGAGCAGCGACGCTTCCTTGTTCTTGGACGTAACCGGCACGCCGAAAGCACCGCCATCATAGTAGCCGATATAGCCCTTTCCGGCTTTCGCGTCGTCCAGCACGCCCGGCTCGAGCGGCGGAAGAGCGAATCCGACCTGACCGACCACCTTCGACTGCGCTGGATCGCTTGCGATCCACGCGGCGTTCTCACCGTAGATCAGCCCCTGGGCGACACGGCCGGCGGCGAAGGTCGTTGCGGTTTCCGTCCAGGTTGACTGCGTCGATTCCGGAGGAGCGATGTCGCGCAGGTGCAGCCAATACTTCAACGCCGCCTTCGCCTTGTCGCTGTTCATCGCGCCGCCATGTTCGACCGTCGCGGCATAGTTGTTCTTGGCGTCGATGCCCCAATTGTAGACGCCGAAGGTCGGCACGATGGACTCGAAGAATTCATACCAGGACGCCGCATGGCCTGTATGTGCCTGAGCGGTCGTGCCCCAGAGCTCCATGCCATTGTCCTTGCCGTACTTCGTGAAGAAGTCGGCGATCTCGGTGTATTCCGCGTGTGTGGTCGCCGGCTTCAAGTCCTTGCCGGTTTCCTTCTTGAAGGCTTCCTTGATCTTCGGATCGTCGAAGAGGTCCTTGCGATAGAGATACGTCTTCAGGAAGGCTTCCATCGGAACGCCGAACAGATCGCCGCTCGCGTCCTTGAAGTAGTTGGCAAAGCTGGTGAAGTTCGCATCGTCGTAGGTCGGCGCCTTCAGATCCGGCTGGTCTTTCAGCGTCTTCGTGATGTCGACGAGGAAATTCCTGGCCAGATAGGAATAGATGATGTCCTGCTCGATGTAGACCATGTCATAGATGCCGGTCTTGGCTTCCATGTCCTTGATGGCCTTGTCGTACATCTGATCCCAGGATGTCGTCTCGATGTCGACCTTGATGCCGGTCTTCTTTTCGAATTCCGGAGCGAGCACGTTCCTGATGTAGTTCGATGGCGGGGTGCTCTCGGTGACGCCGTGCAGTGTCACGCCCTTGAATTTGGCTCCAGCGTCGGACCAGAAGTCAGCCCAGGCCGGCGAAGCGGCAGTGGCGAGGCTGAGCGTCAGCGCAAGCGCGCTAGCCTTCAAAGCATAGTTCATTTTCAATCCTCCCAAAGTGCAGCGAGATCATTTCGCCGGTCTTTTGTGTAGGCCAAAAAAACTGCCAGCGCAACATTTGTTGTCTAAACATGCAAATCACGGATCTATCCCATTGATTTTTGCAGAAACTAATTTCTGGCAGAGAGCGGAATGCAATGGTGAGAAGGATAAAATATTGCATTGCAAGGTAATTTTGCAAAGCAGCAAAAAAATCGCATCCAAAATTATTTGTTGTCTTGCCAAACTAAATGGCATAGCACTGTGCGCAGCCAAGGGCATTTTTTGGAGGAAAAGGCTATGCGTCGATTGGGTATCCATTCATTTGTATGGACAGGCGGCCAAACGCAGGAAGGGCTGGAGATGGCCCTCAACAAAACGGCTGAACACGGATATCGCACCATCGAATTTGCCTATCTGCGCCCCGAGAAATTCAACCTCGATAGACTGGCAAAGCTTGCGCAGTCGCTTGACGTCGAGATTGGCGTGACGATGGGCCTGCCGCTCGACAAGGACGTATCGAGCGAGGACATGTCTGCGGTATCCGCTGGCAAGCAGACACTGGCCGACGCCGTTCGTGCGGTCCGTGATATCGGCGGCAACAAGCTCGGCGGGATTCTTTATTCCGCGCACACCAAGTACAATCGCCAGCCGACGAAGAAGGGCTGGGACAACAGCGTCGCTGCGATCGCCGCGACCGGCGAAGTCGCCAGGCAGGCGAACGTCGACCTCGTGCTGGAGGTTGTCAACCGGTTCGAGACGAACCTGCTGAATACCGCGGCGCAGGGGTTGAAGTTCATCGCCGAGACCGGATCGGAGCATGTCCGTCTCCACCTCGACACGTTCCATATGAACATTGAGGAAGCCAATCCGGCCGCCGCGATCCGTCTGGCCGGCGACAAGATCGGCTACTTCCACATCGGCGAGAGCAATCGCGGCTATCTCGGCGACGGCGTCATCAACTTCGATCTGATCTTCGACGCCCTGCTCGACATCGACTACAAGCGCGACATCGTGTTCGAGAGCTTCTCGACGACGGTCGTCGACGAAGGCCTGTCACTCGCCTGCGCGATCTGGCGCGACACCTGGGAGGATAATGATCCGCTTGCCGCGCACGCGAAGCGCTACATCGAGCTGAAATATGACGAGGCCAAGCGTCGCCGCGCCACAAACGCGCGGCCCTAATTATCCTTCTGACAGCCTGTTCCAGTCGTGTAAGGGTTGGGCCGACTGAAGGGAATTGAAATATGAACGACACCGTCTCCATCGGAAGTTCGCCGCGCAGGATCCGACAGAACAATATCGTCGCCGCCTTGCAGACGATCTACGCCCACCGAAGCCTCAGCCGGGCGGATCTCGCCCGGAAGCTCGGGATGAATCGCTCATCTTCGGGAGAGATCGTCGCCGAACTGACGGAAGGCGGGTTCGTTCAGGAGTCGGACGAGAGCGGCAAGCAGCGCCTGGAGCATTCCCGCGCCGGTCGTCCGGGCATCATGCTCGAACTGGTCCCCGATGCCGCATTCTTCGTCGGAATCGAGATTGGCGTCGAACATATATCGGCTGCAGTTGTCGATCTCTCTGCCGACGTCCGGGCATGTCGGAAAATAGCGTTCGACACACCGTCTTCGACGGTGGAGGAGGCCGTATCGCAGGGCGTTGAGCTGATTGTCGGCGCGATGGCGAAAGGGATGATCGGACGGTGCAAGGGTCTGGGCATTTCGGCGCCGGCCCACATTCGGCCGGACGGAATTGTCACGCTTGCCCCCATCATCGGCTGGCGAGACGTGTCGTTGAAGGAGATCGGGCGGTCCGCCTTCCCGGCGGCCGTTCCGATCGCGGTCGAAAACGACGCCAACGCCTTTGCGATCGGTGACAGCTATCGTCACGGTGCCGCAGGCGTGACCCTGTTCCTGCTGATGGAGACGGGCGTCGGCGGCGGCATCATGATCGATGGCAAGTTGTTCAGGGGCGGCCACGGTCTGGCGGGAGAGATCGGCCACACTCTGGTGCCGGGAAGCGGCGGGCAGAAGTTTGAACAGCTGATCGGTCGCGAGGTGCTCATCCGGCAGTATCGTGAGGCTGTTGGCCGTAAGCACGCGGATCTGCAGGAATTCCTCGGCGGCGTTCGTGACCGTGTCCCGGCTGCGGTCAATATAGCCGAAACCTGGTCGCGCCATCTCGCATATGCATTGCTGCAGGCCTGTCGTCTGCTCGACCCCGACAGGATCGTGCTGGGTGGCTCCGTCGCATCCCTCTACCCGATGGTCGCCGCCCGCGTGGCGGTCCACATGTCGGAGGGCCAGAATATACCTTTCCCCACGCCTGAGATCGTCGTGGACGATGATGCGGAGTTCGGTTCCGCCTTCGGGGCGGCATGCATGTTGCACCAGCGCTTTCTGTCATTGGAGAGCGAGGAGTTCGGCAGCGAGGATGGCGCGCCGGTCCAATCGGCGACGAGTTGACGACAAGAACGATCGAAAGCAGGATTGCAAATGACTTCAGTACTGGCTCCGGACCAGCTTGGTCCCACGGTTTGCGTAGGAGAGATCCTCGTCGAGATCGTCGCCACGACGGTGGGAGACGGTTTTCTCGAAGCCCAGCCGCTCGTCGGTCCGTTCGCGAGCGGGGCGCCGGCGATCTTCATCTCGCAGTGCGGCCGCCTGGGCGGCAAGGCCGCCATGGTCGGCGCCGTCGGCGATGACGATTTCGGTCGTGTCAATACCGATCGCCTCAAACGTGACGGCGTCGATGTTTCGACGATCTCGATCGATCCGGACTATCCCACAGGAAGCGCGTTTGTTCGCTACCGCAAGGATGGCTCCCGGGATTTCGTCTACAACATCGCCACATCAGCAGCTGCGCGCTTCGACTGGTCTCAAGCGGTCGCCGATCTCATCAATCGGAGCGGCCATCTTCACGTGATGGGTTCGGCGCTGTCGGTTCCCAGTGCGCGCGCGGTGATCGACAAGGCGGTCGACATCGTCAAGGCACGCGGGGGAACGCTCTCGGTGGATCCGAACATTCGCAAAGAATTGAAGCTGGACGCGGACACCGAGCGCCGGTTTTCCAAGCTTGTCGCTGCCGCCGATCTGCTTCTGCCGTCGGGAGAAGAGCTTGAGCGTGCCGCAGGTGTCGAAGGCGAGGCAGGGGCGATCCGCCGCTTGTTCGAGATTGGCGTCAAGGAGGTCGTGCTGAAGCGCGGAGCCGAAGGCGCGACCTATTTCGGCAGGGAGGGAGACCGCATCGACGCGCCGGCATTTGTCGTTCAGCAGGTCGACCCCACGGGCGCCGGCGATTGCTTCGGCGGCGCCTATCTCACCTGCCGGCGGCTCGGAATGTCTCAGAAGGAAGCGCTTACCTATGCCTCGGCCGCTGGCGCCCGCAACGTGACGGTCCTCGGTCCGATGGAAGGTGCCGGCACTCAGCAAGAACTCGATGCGTTTATCGCTTCAACGGAAAGGCGCCGGTGATGCAGGTGCATCTCAACGAACTGGCCAAGCTGAGGAGCGAAGGCCACCCGAGAGGTGTGACCTCCGTCTGCTCCGCCCATCCGATCGTGCTTCGAGCAGCACTCCGACACGGGCGGCAACACGAGAGCACCGTCCTGATCGAAGCGACCTGCAATCAGGTCAATCACCTCGGCGGCTACACCGGAATGACGCCAAGCGACTTCGCGTCCCTGGTGATGAAGATCGCGGCGGAGGAGGGGTGCCCCGAAAAACTTATCGTTCTCGGCGGCGATCACCTCGGCCCCAATCCTTGGCGCGACCGCCCGGCGGAAGAGGCCATGGCCGAGGCCGAGAAGATGGTTGCCGCCTATGTCGACGCCGGATTCCGCAAGATTCACCTCGATGCTTCGATGGGCTGCAAGGACGAGCCGGTGGCGCTCGACGACGAAACCACGGCCCATCGTGCCGCCCGGCTGGCGGCGGTCGCCGAGGCGTCGGCGAAGAAGAGCGGCGGCGCAATGCCGGTTTATGTCATCGGCACCGAAGTGCCGCCGCCTGGCGGGGCCGATCATGCCCTCACATCAATCGAACCGACGGCCGCCGCAGCGGCGCTGAAGACGATCGAAGTCCACCGCCGGATCTTTGCGGAGGCAGGACTCGGGCAAGCGTTTGGACGGGCCATCGGGCTGGTCGTTCAGCCGGGCGTCGAGTTCGGCAATCACAATGTCATCCTTTATGATCGCAGCAAGATAGACGCGCTGAAATCGGTGCTGACCGACGAGCCGCAATTCGTCTTCGAGGCTCACTCGACGGATTATCAGGGGACACGGCCGTTGACCGCGCTGGTGGAGGACGGGTTTCCCCTTCTCAAGGTCGGTCCCGAGCTGACCTTCGTCCTGCGCGAGGCGCTCTATGCGCTGGATGCGATCGCGTCGGACCTCTTGCCCGATTATGGCCAGCGTCCGCTCTATGCGGCGATGGAAGCGCTGATGCTCGATCAGCCAGGCAATTGGAGCCGCCACTACCACGGGACGAACGCCGAGATGCGCTGGCTGCGGCACTATTCGCTGTCTGACCGCATCCGCTATTATTGGGCGTCAGCTGAAGCACAAGAGGCCGTCCGGCGGCTATGCGAGGCCCTTCGAGGCCAATCCGTACCGCTGCCATTGCTTTGGCAGCATATGCCGGCCGCGCAGGATTTCGCAGATGCGCCGCTCGATCCGGAACAGGTTTTGATCTGGAGAGTGACGAAGAGTCTCTCGGACTATCACGCCGCCTGCGGCGTCGGGAAGAATTGACAATCAGGATCAAGCAGGAGGAGAAATCGATGACGGAATTGAATGGGAAGATCGCGGCGGTCACGGGCGCAGCATCCGGAATAGGACTCGCTTCGACGGAGGCAATGCTCGCCGCTGGCGCGACGGTCGTGCTGGTGGACCGCGATGAGAAGGCCCTTGAGAGAGTTTGCGACCGGCTTGGCGAGCGCGCTATTCCGCTCAAGATCAACTTGCTGGATCCGGGCGAGTGTGCGGGATTACTCGAGGGCATTCTGTCCAAGACCGGCAAACTCGACATCCTGCATGCCAATGCAGGCACCTATATCGGCGGTGACCTGGTGGAAACCGACCTCGATACCATCGATCGGATGCTCAATCTCAACGTCAACGTCGTCATCAAGAACGTTCGAAACGTCATTCCGCACATGATCGAACGTGGCACGGGCGACATTGTCGTCACCAGCTCGGTCGCTGGACATTCGGCGATTCCATGGGAACCGGTCTATTCGTCATCGAAGTGGGCGATGACGTGCTTCGTCCAGACGATGCGACGCCAGCTTCTGAAAAGCGGCATTCGTGTGGGGTCGGTTTCTCCGGGGCCGGTGATCAGCGCTTTGCTTGCGGATTGGCCGGAGGAAAATCTTCGCAAGGCCAAGGAGGCCGGCGCCCTGATCGAGCCCAAGGAAGTCGCCGACGCGATCATTTTCATGCTGACCCGTCCGCGCAACGTCACCATCCGCGATATCGTGGTGCTTCCAAGCGCCTTTGACATCTGAAGGAGCCGAACATGAGTTACCAGCAGAAATTTCGCCTCGACGGCGAACGGGCGGTGGTCACGGGCGGAGGGCGCGCGATCGGGCTGTGCTGCAGCGAGGCGCTGGCGGAGGCGGGCGCCGTCGTCGTCGTTATCGAACGCAACGAGGCCGACGCTGAGCAAGCGCTTGCGCTGCGCGACAAGGGGTACGACGTCGAAGTCCGGGTCGGCGACGTCACCGACGCAGCCCGAATGGATGCGATCGCAACCGAGCTTGCCGATGGCGGCCGGCCGGCAACGATCCTCGTGAACAATGCCGGAATTGGCCAGAGTGGCATCCCAGCGGAAGAGCTCACCGACGCGGATTGGCTGCGCATGATGGACGTCAATCTCAACGGCGTATTCTGGTGCTCGCGCGCGTTCGGTCGTCCCATGATTTCGATGAAACGCGGCGCCATCGTGAATCTCGGCTCGATGTCGGGTCACATCTGCAACCGGCCCCAGCCTCAGACGGCCTATAACGTCTCCAAGGCGGCAGTCCATCACCTCACGCGTTCGTTGGCCGCCGAGTGGGCGCACCACGGCGTCAGGGTAAATGCTGTCGCGCCCACCTATATCGAGACGCCGATGGTGGTGGCCGTCGAAGCCAATCGCGAGCGTATTCCGCTCTGGCTCGCCGACACGCCGATGGGCAGGATGGGAACGCCGGAAGAGGTTGCAAGCGCCGTCCTCTTCCTCGCGTCGGGCGCCGCCAGCCTGATGACCGGATCAATCGTCAACGTCGATGCAGGCTTCACCTGCTGGTAGTGCTTGCGCGGGCGAGGCGCGAGCGGCGCCTCGTCCGCATGGGAAGGCCGGCTACGGACAAATCAACGAATGTGGAAACGTTACCACATTTTCTTGACTCGCAATTCTGCTCTGTTTATTCGAATGTGGAAACGTTGCCATATCTGGGAGGAGCATGATGAAATCCGCGCGGTTGAACCGACTCTTCGGCGTGTCTGGAAATTGTTTTGACGTTGCTATCGATCACGGCATGTTCAATGAGCGGACTTTCCTTGCCGGCATCGAGAACATGAAGACTGCCATCGAGGTGATCGCGGAAGCGGCGCCGGATGCCATTCAGCTGCCGCCGGGGACGGCACCCATTCTGCAGGCTATTCCCGGCAAGCAGCGCCCGGCACTGGTGCTTCGCACCGACATCGCCAACATCTATGGCAATCCCCTGCCGTCTCAGCTGTTTTCCGAAATGATCGACAGGGCGGTGGAACAGGGCGTTGCATTGGATGCGGCCTGTGTCGTCGTCAATCTCTTGATGCTGCCGGGCCAGCCGGACGTCTACCGCGCCTGTGTGCGCAATGTGAACAGCTTGAAACGCGAATGCGAGATCTACGGCATGCCGCTGATGGTCGAGCCGCTTGTCATGCAGGACAATTCCAAGGGCGCCTACATGGTCGACGGCGCGATCGACAAGATCCTGCCGCTTGTGCGCCAGGCCGCCGAACTCGGCGCCGATATCATCAAGGCCGACCCCTGCGACAATGTCGAGGAATATCACCGCGTGGTCGAGATCGCTCAGGGCCTGCCGGTGCTCGTGCGCGGCGGCGGCCGCGTTTCGGATCAGGAAATCCTGATCCGCACCAAGCAGTTGATGGAGCAAGGCGCCCGTGGCATCGTCTATGGCCGCAACGTCATTCAACACAACAATCCCGGCGGCATGACGCGGGCCTTGATGGCGATCGTCCATGACAAGGCTTCCGTCGAGCAAGCCTCGCTGCATATTGGCTGACGCGCCTGGGGAGGAGATGTCATGACGAAAATATTCCGCTTCGGCGTCATCGGCTGCGGTCTGATGGGGCGCGAATTCGCGAGTGCTGCGGCGCGCTGGCTGCATCTGGCCGATGTGAAGGCGCGACCGGAAATCGTCGCCGTCTGTGATACCAATGCGACGCTGCTCGACTGGTTCAGGGACAATGTGCCGACGGTTCGGCAGTTCACTGCCGACTATAAGGAGCTTCTGGCCAATCCCGAGGTCGATGCGGTCTATTGCGCCGTCCCGCATGTGCTGCACCAGCAATTCTACATCGACGTCCTGAAGGCCGGAAAGCATCTTCTCGGCGAAAAGCCCTTCGGCATGGACGCCGCGCAGAACCGGGAAATCATGGCGGTTCTGGCCGAGCATCCCGAACTCCTGGTCCGCTGCTCGTCGGAAATGCCTTTCTTCCCCGGCGCACAGAAGGTCATCGCGCTCGCAAAAAGCGGCGAGATGGGGGATATAATCGAAGTCGAGGCGGGTTTCCTGCACTCTTCGGATATCGACCGGCAGAAGCCGATCAACTGGAAGCGTATGGCCGAGATCAATGGCGACTATGGCTGTATGGGTGATCTCGGCATCCATGTGCTGCACGTGCCGCTGCGTCTCGGCTGGCGCCCGACGACCCTGCATGCGCAATTGGTCAAGAAGGTTACCGAACGTCCCGACGGCAAGGGCGGCATGCTGCCCTGCACCACCTGGGACAATGCCACGATCAGCAGCCGCGTACGCACCGGGGATCAGGATTTCCCGATGGTGCTGAAAACCTGGCGCATCGCGCCCGGCGAATCCAACACCTGGTACATCAGGGTTCTCGGCATGAAGAAAAGCGCATTCTTTAGCACGAAGTCGCCGCGCCAGTGGCAGTGGATGGATTATAATGGCGGAGCGCAGGCCTGGAGCACCGAGGATCTCGGCTATGGCTCGCTGTTTCCGGCCATCACAGGCAAGATCTTTGAATTCGGTTTTGCCGACGCCATACAGCAGATGTGGGCGGCCTTCGTCGATGAGCTTGCCGGCGGGGATGCGAACGGTTTCGGCTGTGCGACGCCGGCGGAGGCGCAGGCGCATCATGCGGTCCTGACGGCAGCCCTCAAATCCGGTCGCGAGGACGTCGTGGTACCGGTGGCGTATGACGGGGTGTCCGTCTGATGCAGCGCTCTGCGATCAACGCCGCGTTGCTGCGGGCAACCGAGACCCTCGAGCGCTGGCATTGGTCCCTGCCGGCATGGGGGTATTGGACGGCGGCGGATTTTGCCTCTCATCCGGAGGCATCGGCCTATTTGCGCGCCCATCAGCTGGGTTGGGATGTCACCGATTTCGGCTCGAACCGGTTTGCCGAATGCGGCCTCGTGTTGTTCTGCCTGCGCAATGGCATCGTTGATGTCGAGGGGGAGCGGACCTATGCCGAAAAGCTGCTCTTCGTCGAAGAAGGCCAGGTCACGCCGACGCACCGCCATGCGGCGAAGATGGAAGACATCATCAATCGCGCCGGCGGCGATCTCGTCATCGAATTCGCCGCAACCGATGCCGATGGCAATGTGCTGACGGAGGATGTGACGGTTCCGGTCGACGGGCTGCCGCGCCGGCTCGCTGCATGGGAGCCGCTGATTCTTGAGCCTGGCCAAAGCGTGACGATCCGCACCGGGCTCTACCATCGCTTCTACGGCAGGAAAGGGGGCGGACCTGTCCTTGTCGGCGAGGTCAGCCAGGTCAACGACGACAACAACGACAATTTCTTTCTGGAGCCGATCGGGCGCTTTGCCGCGATCGAGGAAGATGAGCCGCCGCTGAGACCCTTGTGGAATGAAGGGGTCAGCTGATGCGGGTCGGGGAGGAGGTTTGCGATCGCGACAGTCAGAAGCAGGGCGGCATCGTCTGCGCGGGAAACTTCATCGTCGATCGCGTCCACACCCTGTCCTATTGGCCAGAACAGGGCAATCTCGCGCATATCCTGCACCAGGATCTGGGCGTGGGGGGCGGGGCGGCCAATGTCGTCACCGATCTGGCCTCGCTCGGATTTCCCGGAAAGCTGGCGGCGGCCGGATGCATCGGCGCTGATCAGGACGGAGAGATCGTCAAGGCCCGCCTTACGGTTGCCGGCGTCGATGTCGGTGGTTTGACGGCGCTTGCCGACCGGGTGACGGCGCATACGCATGTCATGAATGTGCCCGGCCAGAACCGGACCTTCTTCTATCATGGCGGCGCCAACGATGCCGTCACGGATGAGCTTGTCTCACCCGCAGCCTTCGCCAAGGCCGGCTATCGGCTGTTCTATCTCGGTTATCTCATGCTGTTGCCGGGTCTCGACCGCATCAGCCCCGACGGTCGTTCGGGAGCATCGCGCCTGCTGGAAGCCGCACGCCGCGCGGGGCTGACGACCTGCGTGGATTTCGTATCGAGCGAAGACCCGGAATTTGCGGCCAAGGTCGGCGTCGCTCTGCCCTTCTGCGATTTCCTTATTATCAACGAGATGGAGGCGGGTCGGGCAACCGGCGTCATCGTTCGCGATGCGAAGGGAGATTTGATCGAGGCGGGGCTTTTGGAAGCGGGCGAGCGCCTGCTTGCCGCAGGCGTCACCAAAGGCGCGATCATCCATGCGCCGGAAATCTGCTTCTGGTTTACGCCCGGCGCCTCCCCGATCATGACGCGTTCACGACCCGTCGATCCCGATGACATCGTCAGTACGGTCGGCGCAGGAGACGCCTTCTGTGCCGCCGTGCTCTACGGCCTGCATGAGAACTGGCCGGTCGAGCATATCTGCGCCGTCGCCCATGCTGCGGCTGCGCATTGCCTCGCGGGTGCGACGGCCACCGACGGCATCCCCGACATGTCTGTGCTCCTTCGGGAGGCGCAGGAGACGAGCCCGCAATCCGCTTAGCCCATTGGCGTCGCCTCAGGAGGGCGGCTACGATTATAGTTCAGTCAAGGGAGGAGCAAACATGAAACTATTCATTATGGCAGCCGCGCACGGCACCCTTGCCGGCGCAGGTCCGACCGGGGAGGCAGTGCGATGACATATGCGGAAACGGCGCGGCTCTCCGGCAAGGTGGCATTGGTCACAGGAGGAGCTAGCGGCATCGGCAAGGCCGTATGCGAACGCTTCTCCGCCGAAGGCGCCAGGGTTGTCGTGGCGGATCTCGACGGTGAACGATGCGCGCGGGTGGCGGAAGCGATCGGCCCTGGTGCCTGGGGTGTGGCCCTTGACGTGACCAGCCAGGACAGCATCGAAGAAGCGACGCGCTTTTCCATAGCCACCGCCGGTCAGATCGACATCCTGGTCAACGCCGCAGGCATTTACGAGGTCGAGTCCATTCTGGAAATATCCCGGGAGCGCACCGCTAGGGTATTTCAGGTCAATATCGAAGGCGTGATTTTCATGACACAGGCCGTTGCCCGGCACATGGTGGAGAGAGGGGAAGGTGGACGCATCATCAACTTCTCGTCCCAGGCGGGGCGTCGGGGCGAAGGTCCTGCTGTGGCTTACTGCGCATCCAAGGCGGCGGTCATCAGCATCACGCAAAGCTGCGCTCTGGAGCTGATCCGGTACGGCATCAACGTCAACGCCATCGCTCCCGGCGTCGTCGATACGCCGATGTGGGACGTCGTCGATGCAAAACTCGGCAGCCGGGAAGGTTTGAAACCCGGTGACGTCAAGCGCCGCGTGGCTGCCGCCGTTCCCGCCGGACGATTTGGCGCGCCCCAAGAACAAGCTGCCATGGCGGCCTTCCTGGCCGGGCCTGATGCAGCATACATCGTGGCGCAGTGCTACAATGTCGACGGCGGCAATGTCATGAGCTGAGCGCTTGAGCCGCGTCGCGGGTGCATCATCCTGCAAGGCGGCTTCATCAGCACGATCGGCAATCGAACTTGAGGTCTGGAGGAGTGGAATGAAGGCTGTACGCTTGGAGTCGATCGGGTCTTTGACCATGCGCAACGTTGAGAAACCGGTTGCCGGGCCAGGCGAACTGCTTGTCAGGGTGGCAGCAGCCGGCATCTGCGGTTCCGATCGCCACATGTACAAGGGCGAATATCCGACAGCGATCCCCGTCACGCTGGGCCACGAATTCTGCGGCATCGTGGAAGATATCGGCGATGGTGTGACACGGTTTAGCGGTGGGGAACTCGTGACGGTCGACCCCAATATCGCCTGCGGCATCTGTCCGGCTTGCACGCAGGCCCGGCCGAACCTGTGCGAGAGCCTGACTGCCATCGGCGTGACACGGGATGGCGGCTTTGCGGAATATGTGGCGGTGCCGCACGCGCAGGCCTTCAGGCTGCCGGCCGACCTCGATCCCGTTCACGGCGCCTTCAGTGAACCGCTGGCCTGCTGCATCCACGCCATCGATAAGGCAAGGATCCGTCCGGGCGACAGCGTCGCGATCCTCGGCGGCGGCGTGATCGGTCTGCTGATGGTGCAATTGGCCCGCCTGGCGGGGGCGAGCGAGATCATTTTGATCACGCGCCAGCAGTCGCGACGCCAAACCGCTCTGCGCCTGGGGGCGACGCACGCATTCGACCCGGCCTCCTCGGACACGATCGCTTCCGTGCGAGAGGTTACCAAAGGCGGCACAGACGTGGTCATCGAGTGCGCCGGCGTGCCCGACACGCTTCAAAGCGGTCTGAGGATGGCGCGGCGCGGTGGCACATTCGTGCTTTTCGGGGTGACGCCGGCAGGTGTCGAGGTGCCGGTTCTGCCCTTCGATCTGCTGGTGAACGAAGTCGATATCAGGCCGGCCTACCTCAATCCTTTCACCCATTCGCGCGCTGCGGCAATGGTAGCAAACGGGGCATTGGAGCTGGACGCGCTGGTCACCAAAACCATCGGTCTCGAGGAGGTCGCCGACGTGGTGGGCAACGCGCCATTACCGGGCGAGATCAAGGTCATCGTCCGACCCTAGCTTTGCCGAGCCACCCTGATCCGCACCGCCTGCTCAGCTGCGGACGGGGCCGGTGGAATCGCGCTCGATCAGCGTGACCGGCACCTTTACGATCGCACCCTGCCGAGATGCGTCCCCTGTCTGGTGCTCTTCGATCAGCGCTTCCAGCAGCCGTGCTGCCTGCCGCCCGACATCGCGGATCGGCTGTGCGACCGTTGTCAGCCGTGGAAAGACGTAGGCTGCCTCCGGCAGGTCGTCGAAGCCGACGACCGAATAGTCGTTCGGAACGGAAAATCCGCGATCCTGGATGGCATGGATTGCGGCAATCGCCGAAACGTCGGTTGTGCCGATGATCGCGGTGACCTCAGGTCGAGACGCCAGCAATTCTCGCGCCAGCCGGTAGGTCTCTGCAAAACTGTGCTCTTCTGCCATCGCCACGATGGCAGGTGCGATGCCATCCTTGGCCATTTCCGCCGTGATGCCCTGAAGGCGAAGCTGGATAGGTTGGCTGTGTGCCGGCGCGCCGACGATGGCGATCGCCCGGTGGCCGAGGTCGATCAGATGGCGCGCCATCAGCCGTCCGCCTTCCGCATGATCGGCCATGACAGCGTCGTCTGCGATGCCGTTCAGCTCGCGGTCAATGGCGATGATCGGAATACGGGCGTCCCTGAGCACCCCGAAATGCTCGATACTGCCGAAGGCGCTCGCCACGATGACGCCATCGACGCGCTGGGCGAGCAGCATCGAGATATAGCGCACCTCGTGGTCCATGTTTTCCGCCGTGCTGCAGATCAACGTCTGATAGCCGTGCTGGAACAGTTCCTGTTCGATGGCATGGGCCAGGATGCCGAAGAAAGGCACTTCAATCGACGGTAGCATCAGTCCGATCATCCGGCTTGGTGCACCCCGCAGCATACGTGCACCCTTGCTGGGTGTGTAGTTCAGTGTTCGGATTGCCGCCTCGACCCGGTCCCTGAGCTCAGGCGAGGCATAACCGCTGTTGTTGAGAACACGCGAGACCGAAGAGACTGACGTTCCTGCAAGCTTAGCGATATGTCTGATGCTGGTCGTCACGTGCTCGCATTTCTTTCTCTACGGCGCCGCGCGTCTTTTCAGGCGCGCATAGGACGCTAGCACAGGAGCGGTCGATTCATCAGGCGGGCTGCTGAAGTTCACCTCCATTTGTCATTCCACTAGATCATTAGCGGGACGCCGCATCAAGCACACGCCGAACGTGTGGGCTCCCCTCCATGCCTCAGCGAAGAAACGTCCATATACCGAATATTTTGGCAATCACTTTCCCGTTTTCGCGTCGTAGCTGCCCATGGACAGTTTTTTGGTCGTCGGAAAAATCAACAAGGTCGAAGAAAACGCTTTCATTTCGTTCGATATTTCCCAGGAAGAAGACGTCCTTACGGACGACCGGCCCCTTGCAGGGAAACCAGTTTTCCAAGGCGCGATCGGCGAGAGCCTGATACTCGGCAAAGTAAAACAGTCCCGCGCCGTTGAACTCCTGCGAGGCGCTGGGATCAAACCGAAAAGTTCGGAGCGCTTTGTTGGCGAGTACAGGAAACCCGAAATGCGTTGCTAACCGCCCATTCCGGATGTCTGCAGCATTCTGGGCCAGAAGACTAGGCTGGAACCGCTGTTCCTGCGGCTCAGGCAACGTCACACGCGCTATCGAGTGATTGTTGTCTTTGATCGTTCTGTAAACGAAGGTTGAGATGAGTTCGACGGCGCCGACGCTTCGTCCGTGGACATACAATTCGTGTCGGGTCGAAGTCCGGGTTCGCGAGACTGCGGACAGTCTCGAATGGATGGTCAAAATATTGTTCGCCTGCACGAGGTCGAAACGTGCATCCGTAAGTGACGTTGCACAGATCGCGGCATAGGCCTCCTCTCCATCGGCCGTTCTGAAATCCGCATTGTCGAGCCCGAGATGACAGGCGAGCATCAGCCAGTGACGATGACCGAGTTCCTTCATCAGCCAGGTCTCCGACAGCCCGTTTCCATTCAAATGTGGCATGCCCAGCAGTATGTGCGGATCAAGGGCACGTTCCATCAGGTCGCGTGCCGAAGGTCCTGCGGGCGGAAAATCGAGAAGGGCCGCGCTCATGATCAGGCGCTGACCGATTGCTTGAGAGACGATGTCTGCGCCGAACGTCGAGCTGCGAGATGCTCGACCACATGTTCGGCATCCCTGCCGACGCTGAGGAACCGGCCCGAGCCCCAGGTCCAGAGCCAGGGAAGTCCCAGCACGTAGACGCCATCGACGACGGTGACGCCGCGGCGATGAACGGGATAGGTATTGCCATCGAAGATCGGCAGTCCGACGAAGGACCAATCTGGACTGAATCCCGTGGCCCAGATGAGCGAGGTGATCCCCTCCGCCTTCAGGTCGAGTTCGGCGATCTCCGCCTCGGGCTCCCAGACGGGGCTATAGGGGGATCCGGCCGGAGCCTCGATGCCCTTTTCGGCGATGTGCCGGTCAATCAGGGCATTGATGCCGTTGTAGACACGGTCGGCGCCGTCGAGATTGGCCTTCAGGTTCGGCTCGAACAGCATCCGGCCGGCGGCCACGCCGGACATACGGCCATAAAGCGCCATGCCCTCCAGCGCGAACTTGCGCAGATCGATATCGCGTCCGCCGTCGCGGCCTGTCAGATAATGGTTGGTGTCGTGCTTCTTCTTCGTCATGCCATCATGTTCGACCGTGACATCGTACTGGCCGATATCGGAAAGCCAGTCGACCACATCGCGGCCGCGATAGAACCGGGCGCAGCGTGGCGCATTGCCGGTGACGAGATGCACCTTGCGGCCGGCCAGATACAGATCCTCTGCAATCTGGCAGCCGGACTGGCCCGAGCCGACCACGATGACGCCGCCGTCCGGCAGGAGATCGGCGCTGCGGTAGGCGGCGGTATGGATCTGCATGATGTCCTCGGGCAGGCGCTCGGCAGCACGCGGAATGGCCGGATCTGCATAGAGGCTGGTGGCGATCACCACGGCATCGGCGGTCACCGCGCCAGCCGAAGTCGCCAGCCGGAAGAGGTCGCCATGTTTTTCGAGCGACGTCACGCTGGTTTGCTCGAAGACCGGCGCATCGACCTTTTTCACGAAGCGATCGACATAGGCGAGAATCTCGTCCTTGACCATAAAACCGTGCGGATCCGCGCCGTCATAGGGATGGTCGGGAAGCTGGCATTGCCAGTTCGGCGTCACCAGGCAGAAGGCGTCCCAGCGTTCGTTCTTCCACTTATGCGCAACGGTCTGCTTCTCGAAGACCACGTGATCGATGCCGTGCCCCTTCAGATAATGAGAGGCCGAGAGCCCGGCCTGGCCACCGCCGATGACGACTGCACTGTAATGGCTCTTGAGGGATGGTGTGGTCATGGTGGGTCCTTTCAAAGGATGAAGCTTTCGCAGCGGACTTCGGCCCCTGCGTCGGTGAGATAGGAAGTGGCGGCCTGTTCGATGCGCGACAGCTGGCCGAGCGCCAGCGAGCAGGGATAGCCGTATTTCGCCTTGACCCTGTCGCTGGCGATGGTCAGCGCCGTGCGGCTGCGATCGAGAAAGTCGGACAGCGGATAGCTTCGGCCCTCGGCAAAATAGTCCCTGATCACCAGGGAGGGCGAGTAACAGGTCTCCTTGCGGCCATCCGGCCAGGCAATGACGAACCGCATTTCAGGCATGGTTGGGCTCCAACAGACTGTGATAGCGGGCAAGATGGGCTATTGCGGTTTGGTGCCAGCCATGGCGGGCGGCAACCTCGAGACCACGGGGAATGATCTGCTCGCGGATCGGTGCGACCAGCGCCAGCGCCATGCCCTCGGCAATGGAGACGGGATGGTGCGGATCGCACCAGATCGCATCGCCGGGACCCAGATATTCGGTGAAGGGCGCAATCGAGGATGTCACGACTGGAATGCCGCTGGCCATGGCTTCGAGAACGACGAGGCCGAAACCTTCCTTGAACGAGGGAAATACCAGCGCATCCGCCAGCCGGTAGAGGCTGGGCATGTCGGCATCCGCGATCGCACCGGTGATATGCACCGCCGCGGCGTCCCGACCGAGGCAGGCGAGGCAAGAACGGAACTCTTCCTGATAGTCGCTATGGTCCAGGAGCGAGGCGCCCCCGGCAATGACGAGCTGGGCATCCGGCCGGATGGCGCGGACCTGACGAAAGGCTTCGAGAATACCAAGGGTGTTCTTTCGCGCCTCGATGCCGCCGACACTGAGGAAGATCGGCCCGCTTCCCAGCTGCAGCCTGTCGCTGAGAGCGACCTGCTCCCCGCTCCAGGCAGGCGAGAAGCAGTTGGTGTCGACACCATTGCCGACTACCACCGCATCAATGCCGCGATCCTCTCTCAGCTTGTCCCGCCAGAGGCGGCTGACGGCGAAGAAGATATCGGCCGCGTCGATCGCGCGATCTTGCAGAGCCGTCAGACGCGGATCGGCGAACTGGTCGATGTGGTGGACAGTGCGGGCAAAATTCGGGATCAGGCCCTCCAGCTTGAGGGTTGCCAGCGCATTGCCGGAAATGCCGTCATGGGCGTGGAACAGGTCGAAGCCATTGGTTCCGGTTCTCCGGAAATAACCGACATAGTCAGCAATCCGCTGCTCGACCATTTGCGTCATGTCCGCGGGTGCCGGCCGCACGGCAATGCAGGCCGTGCCGCAGGAGGGCTGACGAAAGAAGCCCGCCCCCTTGGCATCAGGCGCATGCAGGACCACCTCATGGCCAAGCGAGGTCAGCGCTTCCGAAAGCTGCATGGCATGAACCACGCCGCCACGCGGGTTGGTGGAATGGGTCAGCATGGCAATGCGCAGGGTTCGGTGCGGCGGGAGGCTCATGCGGCGACATCCTGCCGACCGAGCTGCAAAAGGGGTGTTTCGGCATGATCGCGCACCGCTGCACGGCTCTCGCCATCGACCAGTGCGACCTCGGCACCAGCCACGACTGCGCCGATGACCGCAGCGCTGATGCCGCGCGCGGTGAAGCGGGTGACGACATCGGCCGCATGTTCCGGCGCGACCGAGAGCAGATAGCCGAAGCTCGGAAAGGTGACGAGCCAGCGGTCGAGGCTCACACCGGCGGGCAGGGGAATGGCGGTGACGTCGATATCGATGCCGACATGCGAACATTCGGCCAGCATGATGGCCGTGCCGATGATGCCGCCCTGGCTGATATCCTTCGCAGACAGCGCCAGCCCCGCCTCGGCGATCTCGGGTAGCAACTGGAGGTCGCCGCGCAGGCGCGCCGGCGCGGCATCGGTGGCGGCTTCCCAGTTGTTGAAGGGTTCGCGGTAACGGCCGCGATGGTCGATCGCTGCAACCAGCACATCGCCCGGCTTTGCATCGAAGCTCGTCAGCAGCTTCTTGGCACGACCGAGAATGGCGACCGACAATTGGCCGCGTTCGGTGCGGATATTGGTGTGCCCGCCGACGATCGGCACGCCAAAGGCGCTGGATGCCGCCCGCATGCCTTCGAGAACGGGTGTCGCGCCAGCCTCGCCATTGGCCCAGACGGCATCAACCACGGCGATTGGCCGGCCGCCCATAGCAACGACGTCGGAGATATTGACCATGACGCCGCACCAGCCGGCGAACCAGGGGTCGGCGGCGACGAACTCGTTCATGAACCCTTCGATGGCAAAAAGCAGATAACCGTCGCCATCGCGCAGCGCGGCGCAATCGTCGCCGACGGCAATCTGCTGCCCCTGCAGGCCGAGCCTTGCCGCGATCGTGCCGATATCCTGCTTGGCGGCGATGCCGCTGCTGGTCGAGAGTTTTGCCGCCAGGGTCTTGATGTCGATCGCGACCATTCTCACGCCGCCTTTCTGGAAAGGGCGGTGAAGCCTGCCTCGGGTGTGACGCAGGGCGGATAATAAGCAAGGTCGGCCTTCATCCTGAGATGCGGCTTGCCGTAGACCTCGAACTCCTCGATCACATCCCAGTGCAACCTGCGGAACAGCAGACCGTTCTGAACCTGCACATTGGCGAGAAATGTGTGGCATCCGATCGCATTGGCGGAGGATACGGCGAGCTTGATCAGGGTCGCCCCCAGGGCGCCGATCTTGCGAAAATCCGGATGGACCGCCAGTCGCGAGCCCCACCAGAGGCCGGGTTCTGCCTGATGGATGCGCACCGTTCCGACCAACTGGTCGGCGGCAATGCCGAGCATGGAGAGAGCCACGATCGGGATGGCGTCGTCGTCGATCGCGTCGCGGTCATCGCCTTCGAAGATCCGCTGTTCCTCGCAGAAGACGGCACGACGCAGCGCATGCGCTTGGCTGCGCTCCCAGGCGGAGGTTGCGAACTTCACCTGGAATTCGCTCGAGCGATAGGGAGCAAAGGCTTCGAGCATCATTTGGTGAGCATCCTTTCATAGGTGGAAAGGGCGGAGCAGGCGCCGCATTTGCCGCAGCCGGCCTTGATGTCGACGGCCTTCAAGCCGCTGGCGACCAGCATCCTGGACAAGGGTCCGAGGATCGAGTGCATGAAGTCGGGCCGCGGCGCCGGGTGGCTTTCGAGCGGCGTGCCGGAGATCGGTACGAAGGGCACGACGAAGGGATAGACGCCGAGTGCAACCAGCTTTTCGCAGATGTCTAGAATGGCTTCACGGCTGTCGCCGAGACCCGCCAGAATATAGGTCGAGACCTGGCCGCGCCCGAAAACCTCCACTGCGGCCCTGAACGAGGCCATATATTTGGCGATCGAGACCTGCGCCTTGCCCGGCATGACGCGGGCGCGCACCTCCGGCGTCACGGCTTCCAGATGCATCCCGAGTGCATCGACGCCGGCCTCCTTCATGCGGGTGAACCATATATCGTCTTCCGGCGGTTCGCATTGCGCCTGGATGGGAATATTGACGGCCGCCTTGATGGCCCGGGCGCTGTCGGCGAGGATCGCAGCACCGCGGTCGTCACCTTTCGGCGTGCCGGTGGTCATCACCATATGTTTGACGCCGTCCAGTTCGACAGCGGCCTTGGCGACTTCCGCGAGCTGCTCTGGCGTCTTGTGGGCGATGGTGCGGCCGGCTGCCAGCGATTGGCCGATGGCGCAGAACTGACAGGTCTTGGTGCGGCTCTGATAGCGGATGCAGGTCTGCAGCACGGTGGTAGCGAGCACATCCTTGCCGTGCAGAACGGCGATCTGCGAATAGGGAATGCCGTCGGTGGTCGAGCGCTCGTAGAAGCGCGGGCGCAGGGGAAAGGAGACCTCGCCCAGCACCGTGCCGTCTCGGCTGATACGGCTGCGGCCCATATCGTCCGGCTTTTCCACCAGATAGGGGCTCTCGAATGCAGGTGCGGTGTGAACCGGCACCATCACCGTCATGCCGTCAATGGTCAGTGCCTTATGGTCGGAAGGTCCAGCACCACCACGGCGGCTTTCATGCCCGGCCTTGGGGTCAACGAGCCGGGCTCCGTAGGACTGCAATTCGTTGATCAGAATCTCGGTCGGCAGACGTGTCGTATTCTCCATCAGAAAGGGTCCTTGTTTCGGCTGTGGGGAGGGATGGCTGGGTGGTGGTGACCATCGGCGCCGTGGCGCGGCCATCCATGACAAGATGCAGCAGCTCGGGTCGGGCATAATGGCCGACCGAATCCATCATCCGCTTGCGTTTCACGATCAGGCTCATGTCGAGATCGGCGATCAGGATGCCTTCGCCTTCGGTCAGCGGCGGCACGACATGTTTGCCTTCGGGCGAGATGATCGCGGTCATGCAGCCGCCGCGCAGGGCCTTCTGCAGGCCGGCGTCGGACGTGATGGAGGCAATCTGCTCGCCGGTCAGCCAGCCTGTGGCATTGACCACGAAGCAGCCGCTTTCCAGCGCATGGTGGCGGATGGTGACCTCCATCTGGTCGGCAAAAATCGGCCCGACCATCGAGCCCGGAAACTGGGCGATATGGATATCCTCGTGCTGCGCCATCAGGGCGTAGCGGGCCAGAGGATTGTAATGCTCCCAGCAGGCCAGCGCCCCCAGGCGTCCGACGGCGCTGTCGACCACCTTCAGGCCGGAGGCGTCACCCTGGCCCCAGATCATTCGCTCATGAAAGGTTGGGGTGATCTTGCGACGCTTGAGGAGGAGCGTGCCATCGGCATCAAACAGCAGCTGGGCATTATAGAGCGATCCGTGGTCACGCTCGTTGACGCCAAGCGCCACGACGATGCCATGCTCGCGGGCGGCTGCCGAGACGGCATCGGTGGCAGCACTCGGCACCGTGACGGCTTCCTCATAAAGTCGCACATGCTCCTTGCCGGAAAGAACCGGCGGCAACACGAAAGAAAAATAGGGGTACCAGGGGACGAAGGTTTCGGGAAAGATGATCAGCTCGGCGCCTTTGGCTGCGGCTTCACGAATTGCATCCAGCACCCGGGCCAGTGTTTTCTCGCGCGAGGTCAGATCCGGCGCGATCTGCGCGGCGGCAACCCGGACGCTCGGTTTTTTCTCCATGACGAAATCCTCGATTGACGGGTGGGGAGGCGGAGCGCCAAGGCTCCGCCCTTTATTTTTTTGGGCGCCTGATGCTCAGAGCGTCCAGGTATCAAGGATGAAGGCGCCGTCGCGGCGATGGATCAGGATCAGGTCGAGAACGTCGAGTGGACTGATCGGCGTGATGCCGGGGATCAGCGCGCCTTCGCCATGGCCGTAAAGCGCCTGAAGGGCAAAACGGCACGCATAGACTTTGCCGCCTTCTTCCATGAACTTGACGATCTGGTTGTTGAAATTCAGATGGCCGGGAAAGGCCTCCGCCCCGAGCGTCGGAAAACCGCGCTGGACGCCGAGCGTGACGCCCGGGCCGTAGAGAAGGACCGAGGTCTCGAACCCCTTCCGCTTCAGGCGCGTCGCCTGCAGCAGGTTGACGAATCCGATCGATCCTTCGAAGGCCACTGTATGGAAGGTGACGAGGGCCTTTTCGCCTTCGCCGGCCTGTACGTCCTCAAAAACCTTGTCCTCGTAATCGACAAGAAAGTCGCCTTTTTGATTGGCTGGCTTGGTCACTGCGGGCATGGATGGCTCCTTGATTGAAATCCGATCCCCATCCGGGGAGCATCCATCCAATTGCAAGCGCTATGCCAGATTGATTATGCACAAATAGCAGTCAAATCTGCCGATAATGCATTCAATTATGCTATCAATAACGAAAGCGAAAATTTTAGAGCTAATTTTCTGAGCGACGGCGTGCAAAAATAGAATGCACGAAAGCTCAAATCAGGTGCATTCAATTGGTCGTCAATCATTGCAGGAAGCATTGATACTGGCGCGGCGCGGGGCCAGGATTGAAGCCGTTGTCCGAGTTGAGGCCGCCTTTCCGGCGGCGTCGCAATGCAATGGATGCGTCTCGGTCCGAAGAAGGCTAGGCGTCAATATGCATTAATCGCTTCAATCGAAAAAATCTAGCTATATTGAATGCAATCAATTAAGGCGGTTGGATGTGTGCGTGAGACCGTTCTTCCGCCGGCAGAGGATATTTGGAGTCCGTTCTCGCCGATCACGGTCGTATCGCTCTTTTCAGAAAACAGGAGAAACTATGAGTCATAAACCCACGATCATTCTGGTGCACGGCTTTTGGGGTGGTGCCGCCCATTGGGGAAAGGTGATACTCGAGCTGGCGCATAGGGGCTATCAGTCCGTTCGCGCGGTCGAACTGCCGTTGACTTCGCTAGCCGAGGATGCCGAACGGACACGCAAGATGGTGGCCCAGCAGAAAGGGCCGGTCGTGCTCGTCGGTCATTCCTACGGCGGTGCGGTCATCACCGAAGCCGGAGATCAACCGAATGTAGCCGGCCTTGTCTATATCGCCGCATTCGCCCCCGATGCAGGCGAAAGTCCAGGCAGCATCACCCAACAGCATCCTCCTGCGGCACTGGCCAATATCGAGCCGGACAGCGACAACTATCTCTGGCTCAAGGCCGACAAATTCCATGAAAGCTTCTGCGAGGATCTGCCTCCCGAAGAAGGTGTCGTTCTGGCGGCTACCCAAAAAGCGCCGCTTGCCGGTACCTTTGGTGACGTCATCACCGCGCCCGCCTGGCGGAAGAAGCCATCCTGGTATCAAATAGCAAGTGAAGACAGGATGATTGCTCCTGAAAACCAGGCAGCAATGTCGGCTCGTCTCGGTGCTCGGAGAGTCATGACCTTGGAGGCAAGTCATGCCTTGCCGCAATCAAAGCCTCTGGAGGTCGCGGCTTTTATCGATG
Source organism: Rhizobium leguminosarum bv. viciae USDA 2370 (assembly GCF_002008365.1). Taxonomy (GTDB): domain Bacteria; phylum Pseudomonadota; class Alphaproteobacteria; order Rhizobiales; family Rhizobiaceae; genus Rhizobium; species Rhizobium leguminosarum. The sequence continues at coordinate 124,501 of NZ_MRDL01000022.1, read as the reverse complement.
AGGCGGCCATGGCAGTCTCAAAGTAAGAACAAGGCGCTTGTGGCGGGGGCGTGAGAATAAGCGCACCCCTGCTTTCAGGCCTTGCATGCTCCGGCTTAGAGAAACGAAACTGTTCGGATGTCTGGCTATTCGGCATTAATCGACACGGTTCACCTTGAGAGCTACAGGATAGGTGCATGAGCGACAGCGGCACGTTGAGCGGACAGTGATGAACGACACAGTTCTCCTCTTTCACGGCATTGCCCGGACGAAGAAAAGCATGGAGAAGCTCGCCGGCTCCCTGTCCGGCCACGGTTATCGGGTTGTGAATGTCGGATACCTCTCCACCAGGTTTTCGATCAGCGACCTCGTCGACATCATTCGACCGGAGATCGACGACGCCGTGAAGAAAGCAGGCGATGGCCGGGTCCATTTCGTCGGTTATTCGATGGGTGGGCTGGTCATCCGTGCTTTTCTCGCGCGCTATCGTCCAGCCAAGCTGGGCAGAGTAGTCATGGTCGGAACGCCGAACAACGGCAGACAGATTGCCGATTTCCTCAAGAGCTGGCCCTTATATAGGAAGGTCTATGGACCGGCAGGACAACAGCTGATTACCGATCAAACCGCCATGACCGAGCTGTTCGGCACGGTCGAACTTGGCATCATCGCCGGGAATCGGACCATCGACCCGGTCTCTTCCCTTATCATCGGCCTCAGGGTTCCGAATGATGGGAAGGTTTCAGTGGAGAGCACCCGTCTCGACGGCGCGGCGGCGCATATCGTCGTCCCGGCAAACCACACTTTCCTACCCGTCAACAAGACGATGTGGAACCAGACCCTGTCGTTTTTGAAGGATGGGCGGTTTACAAGCTGAATGTCCAAATATTCAAACATCCGCCACATGCCCTCTGCTTAATTCCCCGCGGCACCGGTATCGAAGGAAATGCAATGACCGCCATCCTGCGAAAGAAAGTTCACGGCGCGTCTACACGCGGACAGGTCATCGATGGTGCGCCCGATGTCGGCGTCGCCTATCAGGTGTTTTCCGATACGGTGATCGAAGACGTTATAGTGAAGAATTCTCCTCGAGGCTTCAAATTTCACAATGGCAAGAATCTCACCGTCAGGCGCTGTGAAACGGAGAATGTGAACGGCGACGGCATCTACCTGACGAAGACGACGCACGTGTTGCTGGAGAACAATCGCATCGGCGCGGCACCGGGCGAGGGAGCAGACTGCTGCCAGTTCGCCTATCAAAACAGCGACGACAATATCAGCTCCGATATCGTAATCCGCGGCAACCTCTTCCTGCAGTCGCCGGCGAGCGCATCGAACAAGGGTGCGCTGGTCTGCGACAAAACTCGAAAATACCTGGTCGAGTACAATTTCATCGGCGGCAAGAATTTCTCCTTTTCGTCGATCGGGGATGACGCCGTGGTGCGCAGCAACATCATGCGCGACGGCAGGATGAATGATTATTCCTTCGGCTACGGCATTGGCGACAAGGCCGACCACGCCGGGCATCACGTTTATGACAACTGGATTGAGAACACCAATCGTGGCGTCAGCCTGAGTGGCTTTTCGGATCAGGAGCTGGCATTTCGCAAAGACATCGATATCCACGACAACGTCATTAGCCAATGCGACATCGCATTCTTCGCCAACCGTCGGTGGTCCGGCAGCTTTCGGCGCAACATATTTCTGCGGTGCGAACAGGACATCGTTCTCAAGGGAAACGGCAAAGCGACTGCGGGTGATATCGATGGCAACTATCGCAACGATGGCAGCTTTCTGAATGTCACCCCGCCGCCGCTTCGCTTGAAGCCTGACGGCAAGGCTTCGGTTTCCTCCGGCGAATGGACATCCGAGCCCGACGAAATCCGCATCCAGTGGCGTGACAAGGGGATCGATATCGCAGGCGCCAACCGACCCTCCATCGCGGTTGAGCCTGGCATGGAATTGTCATGCGTCTTGCTGGCCCGCAAGGAGCAGAATTGGATGCTGGCGATCGCCGAGACTGCCTATGACGACTTCACACCGCGCGCCTGGCAGGAACACAGGCTGCCTTGGCAGAAGCGCTATCTCTCGATTTAAGCGGTGCGACGGGGGGGCCAGGATCGCGCCAAAATCAGGATCGACGCCAGCCAAGCCTCATGGCCTTTCGAGCGCTGAGCGCTTTGCGAACCGGCTCATCGTAAAGGCGGGTGACGATAATCGCCAATAGGACGATCAGCGGAAGAACGATGGCAAAGATTGCCCAAGCCGGCGGTTGCCCCAGGCCGGCGGCTTTCCAGGCTCCCAACAGCAAGCCCAGCAGCGGAACATGAATTGCATAGAGCGCGTAAGACGCCTCTCCCGCGATAAGAAGCGGCTGCCGCAGCACGCCATCGAAGTTGGCTGTGTAAAGGACAAGCACTGCGATGGGAAATAAAGCGGTGATGACAATCAGGTCCTTAATGCCAACCAAGGCGGCTGGCGCCTGAAAGACAAGAAGAGCAGTCGCGACGACGATTGTTGTCACTGCGGCTGCTTTTCCGATGCCTGAAGGAGAAAGCCGCGCGCGGTAGCGGTACATCAAGATGCCGAGGGTGAAGGAAAAGAGAACGCGGGGAAATCCGGAGAGCAAAGCGCCGTCGAGCGGGATCAGGTCGGCGCTTCCATGGGCCAGCGTTTGCGCCGCCAACCAAACCCATGACGCAAGCAGGATGATAACGAGCACGCCGCTGGACAGCATTCGTGCTGCATAGCCGTAGGCCAGGTTGATCACGATCTCCAGGAATAGCGACCATGACGGACCGTTGAAGGGGAACAGGTTCGGCGCCTTCAGCGATGTTCCACCGATCGCCGGCAGAAAGAACATCGAGGCAATCAGGGAGGTGGCAAACAGCATGGGATCGATTTGCTGATTTCTGCTGAGCGACATGCCCGCATATGCGAGTACGCCGAGCAACAAGCCGAACAAATACATCGGATACAAGCGGATGAGGCGCTTGATGGCGAAATCGTTCGCAGAAAGTGAAGACTCTTGAATGAGTTTCCGCTCATAAGCGTGACCGATCACGAAGCCGCTGAGACAAAAGAACAGGTCGACGGCGAGGTAGGCAGCGGGTGCTGCATCGAAACCGACAAAGCCTTCGGTATGATGCACGGCCACACAAATGGCCGCCAGTCCGCGAATCCCATCGAGGCCGACCAGTCTGCGATTCTTGGAACTCACATTTTTAGCCTGATGCATGTTGGTCGCCAGCCTTGGTCGGTTTGCGGAAACGAGAGAGAAACTCTGGCCCAAGGCCCGTCAGTGCGATCACGGTATGGGGCCACAAGATGAAGGGGGCGAGCATCATTCCGGCTTCGGTGAACGCGCCGATCAGGATCAGGAGGATAATGACAACCTCTTTCCTCTTCGTGATGGCCAGCGCTTGACTTAGGGGCGACGAGGTCATCTTCGCCACGAGCCGCACCACCACGAACGAGGTCCAGATTATGGTGGCGGGTATGCCCATGTTCAGCGCGAGTTCGATATAGGTGTTGTGCGTGGATTGAGCATCCCAGGTTAGGCGAACATATTGCTCCATGATTTCGGGCTGTCGGAACAAGGCAAATCCCCAGCCCGTAAGCGGCCGCTCGGAAATCAGCGGCAGCAACTGTTCCCAAACATTCGTACGTCCGCTGAGCGTAAGGTCTTTCCCGAAGGATTCGGCAATCGCCTGGGCCACACCCATCAAGGCGACGGAGACGACAAAGCCCAGCAGGGCGAATGCAAGGAGAACGACGAAGGATCTGAAGATGCGGCCTGGAAAGCGCTGAATCCAGCTCATTCCGTAGTATACGGCTATTCCGATCGAAAGCAGGATGATGGTCGTTGACGATTTCGCCAGCACGATGAGCACGAGGTAGAGCAGCATTGCCGCCCATCTGAGGAGATCATAGTAGCGCAGACGCCACATCGGCAGGGCCGGCAGCAGCAAGATGAAGTTGGTTGCCGAAAACTGGCCGAGCATGTTTTTGTGGTAAAATGCCCCTTTCACCATCCCGGCATAACTGCCTCTCATGACAGCGAAGCGTGGAAAAGCTGCGGTGTAAAGAATATTGATGAAAGCCGTCGCAATCGCAAATTTCGCCAGGCTTTCAAATGTGTCGACGGCTCCATAACGGGCCCGGTAAAGAAGGGGTCCAGCTGTCAGCAATGCGACGGCCACTAAGGACCGGAGCGAGGATCCTACGCTGACGGAGAAAGCAATCGAGAGAAAGACGCATAGGAAGACTATGCCGACCAGCGGCGAAGCGCTGCGAATCAATTCAAAGACTCGCCTGGGCTCCAGCACACAGTAAAGGCCGATGAGCGGAACGAGCGACATTAGCAGCAGTCGCATCGGCATGGGGTCTTTGCCGACACCCTCCTGGAAGTCGGCCGGCAGCCCATACCACATGCCGGTCGCTCTCCAGAGGGAAATATAAAATATTGCCGAGAGGACGATCCGCACGAAGGTTTCACGCCGAATGCGATATTGCGCGCGAGCTCTGGGTCTATGTCTTTGCAGGCCAATCGGTTGGTAGCTGTCAAATGAGGTGCTCATGACACTCCGCCTTACGTTTTGGTAACCACCTGAGCGGCAAAAATCAAAGCTGTAGACCCGCTGCGGCGAGGAAGCTCGTGATCAGCTTGTATGCCCCTTCATTGAAATGAAGATGGTCAGGCTTGTAGTTGGAACATTCCTTATCGCTTGGCTTGCCGCACCGCAACATATCATCGTTCATTTGAGCGAACGTGACACCCGGCATTTCAGCCAATGACGATGCTACAAGGTGGTTGGCCGGAATTCGTACATCCTCGTAGAAGGCATAGCGCTTGCCTCGAGGCGGTATGGACAACGCATAAATATGGGCGCCTGGCCAAAGAGCGCGAACCTTGCTGACAACAGCCACGACACCAGCTGCCACGGCGCATGGCGCAGTTTTCACACCCAGGTTGTTCGTGCCGATAAGCACGACGACATCGGCGGGATGGAAATCCGGAAGGTTTAGACCATCGAGGCGGTACAATGCATTTTGCGTGGTATCCCCTGCGACCGCGAGGTTCATCACGGGGCGCGTCGGAAAGCTGTCCTTGATCCAGGGCTGCCAGAGTTCGACGAGCGAATCGCCGACAAGAGCCAGATTGTATCGGCCCGATTTGTCGCGATAGCTGGGAAGAGCGCGATCATATCTCTTGCTCGGCGGCTTTTGTTGCGCCAGCGCATTCGACACTTTTGCAGGGTCCGGGCATTCCTGTCCGAAGGACGGGCCAGCATTGCTGACGATGAGAAGGAAATTCAATGCGAGGATAGTGATGAGGTTGGCGAAAAGTCGCAACATTCAGATTACCGATATCCTGACGTCCTGGGAGCTTTCATTATTGAAGAGGAAAATGGCCGTGGCAAGGACAGACTGGCTCTGGTCTCTCCACCCGCAATGCTCGGCCCATTGGCAGCCGATCCATGAAATGAAAATACACTGACCGCATCTGATCGACGAAATCTTCAATTGCCGGAACCAAAGACCGAACCCGCCGTTGATAGCCATGCCCAACCGTGTCCGGGAGGCAGGACAGACATGGCACGTCAGACATTCTGGAAAGGTTATCTCAAGCTCTCGCTCGTCACCGCCGCCGTCTCGCTGACGCCGGCGACGACCGAAAGCAACAAGGTCCGTTTCCATGTCCTCAATCGCCAGACGAAGAACCGCGTCGAAAGCCGTTATGTCGACAGCGTCACCCACAAACCTGTGGCCGAGAGGGACCAGGTGAAGGGCTATCCGCGCGGCGAGGACGACTATGTTCTTCTCGAAGACGAGGAGATCGAGGAGGTCGGGCTCGAAAGTACCCGCACCATCGAGATCGACAGTTTCGTGCCGCGCGGCTCGATCGATTGGATCTGGTACGACAAACCGCATTTTCTGGCGCCCGAGGACAAGGTCGGGGTGGAAGCCTTCTGCGTCATCCGCGAGGCGATGAAGGCGAATGAGGTCGTCGGCATCGCCCGTCTTGTCCTTTATCGTCGCGAGCGCGCCGTGCTGCTGGAGCCGCAAGGCAAAGGCATCATTCTCTGGACCCTGCGCTACGGCGACGAGGTGCGTGATCCCATAGCCGAACTCGACGATAAGACCGAGATCGACAGCAAGCTGCTGACGCTGATGACGCAACTGGTGAAGGAAGAGACGAAGGATTGGAGCCCGACCATGGTGCAGGACCCGATCCAGACACGCCTGAAGTCGATGATCCGCGGCAAACAGAAGAGCCTGAAGAAGGCAGCGCCCGTGGCAAAACCCGCACCGGTGAAATCGACCGGCAACGTCATCAATATCATGGATGCGCTGAAGAAGAGCCTGGCAGCGGAAGGCGGCCAGAAGCCGCGCCAATGAAAAAGTGGCCAGCGATTTTGGGAAACGATATACATAAATCAAAGACTTAAAGCATCGCGGGAATCCACTTTGACGCGCTTCAGGTCCCGCGGCTTCGCCGGCGCGACAAACCGTTGTATTCGCGCGAGGTGGGGTGCGCTTGAGATTGCCCATCGCCCGCCAGGGGGCGAGGCCATCTCAGCTTGCCTTCTTGCTGCGGCTGTCGCCGCGCGCCGGCGCCTTCTTCTTCGCCAGGGCCTTCTTTGCTGGCGCCTTGCCGCTCATCTTGGCACTCTGGCGCAGTGCCTCCATCAGGTCGACGACCTTGCGTTCCGGCGCCTGTTTCTTCTTCGGTGGCGCCCGGCCTTCGATCTTCGCCTTCACCAGTTCGACGAGGGCAGCCTCGTAGCGATCCTCGTACTCGCTCGGTTCGAAGCTGCCTTGTTTAGTGCCAATGATATGGCCGGCAAGCTCGATCATTTCCTTGTCGAACTTGATGTCGGGGATATCCTTGAAGACCGTATCGGCAGAACGCACCTCGTGGTCGAAATTCAGCATCGTCGCGACGATGTAGTCGTCATGCGGACGGATCAGCAGCGTCCGGATCCGCCGGAAAAGCACGGCTTCGGCCAGAGCCGCGACCTTGCCGTCACGCATGCCCCTGGCGATCAGCGACAGCGCCTCCTCGTCATGTTCGTCGACGGGCGCGAGATAGTAAGGGCGGTCGAAATATAGCTTGTCGATATCGTCGAAGGCGATGAAAGCCTTGATATTGAGGACCTTGTCGCTTTCCGGCATGATTTCGGCGATCTCGTCACCCTCGATGACGATGTAGTCGCCATTCTCCATCTGGTAGCCCTTGACCTGGTCGCCCCGCTCGACCGGTTTACCGGTCTCGCTGTCGACGAATTGTCGTTCCACCCGGTGGCCGGTCCTGCGGTTGATAATGTTGAAGGAGACGCGGTCGGAGGAAGAAACGGCGGTGTAGAGCCCGACCGCGCAGGCAAGGTCGCCCACCTTCAGATGACCCTTCCAGCTTGCCCGAGCGGTCATTCCATCCTCCGTCGCAAATCAGAGCCGGCTGCCGCTCTTGTCGGTTTCGAGTTCCTGAAATGCCCAGCCGCGGCCGTCGGGTGCGGGATAGGCGAGCAGCGCATCGCCATTGCCGATCTTCTGGCGCGATGCGGCGTCCTTGGCATGGACAATCGCTTCGTCAGCTGTCGCATAGGTTTCCGAAAGTGTGTCGCCGAGCTTATAGGCCCAGCCATTGTCATGCGGCACGACCTGATAGGTGATATCGGCCATTTCGGATCTCCTCTTCTCAACTAAATAGGGTGCATGATGTCGTCGGCTAGTTCCGCTTTGATTTGCGCCGTTCATCGAGCGCAATGATCTTCTCCAGCGATGCGATGTCCTCGCTGGTGACGACGGGAACCGGATCGGCAGCGATGGCTTCCAGCACCGCCTGTGAGACAGCGCCATTTCGGATCGCCCATTCCAGCGTTTCGCGGGTTTCCCGCTCGGCCTTCAGCTGCGCATAGAGCGCAACGATCAGCCGATCGCGAGCATCCATCCGCCGGCCTTGGTTATCCATGCTGCGGACGTCAGGCATCGCAATCCACCTTTGTCACTGATTTCGTTCAGGTGTATTCAACTGATGACGGATGGAAAGGTTCCGAAACCCATGGCGGCGTTTGCCATTGCCGCCTCAGGCGGAAATCACCATCTGCAAGATATTCGCAAGAGGATTTCAACATGGCCGATCTCAAGGCTCGTCCCCGCCCGACCGGCGCCACCGCCGTTCTCGGCCGTACCGGTTTCCCGCACGTCACCTCCGCCACCAAGGGCGAGATCGATATCGTCACCGCGCCGTCGCAGCCAGGTTTCAATCCGCTCGATCTGCTCTATTCCTCGCTCTCCGCTTGCCTGGTGCTCAGCGCCCGCATCGCCGCCAGCCAGATGGGCATTCTCGACAAGATCAGCGAGATCACTGCCGAGGTCACCGGCGAGAAGGCCGCGGAAGGCCTTTCGCGCGTCGCCAAGTTCAACATCGCCTTTTCGATCAAGGGCGATATCGACGAGGAAACCCGGCAGAAAATCGCCCATGCCGCCGAAGACGAGATCTGCACGGTGAGCAACACCATCCGCGGCAATCCCGAGTTCTCGACGACGATATCGGGGTAATTCTGTATCTACATAAAAATTATAGACAATCGAGAGCGGAGGATTGCGTGACCAATGTCCGGCTTCTATGCTCGTGCGTCAAAAGCAACGATCCCGGCCACCATGCAGCCCAAGCCTCTCCCGACGTCTGAACAGCCCGTCGTCGCCATCATCGGCGGCGGTGTCTCCGGCGCTGGCGTCGCCTATCATCTCGCGAGAGCCGACTGCGGCAAGCGCCCTGCCATCGTGGTCTTCGAGCCGCGCGCCGAGCTCGGCCGCGGCCTTGCCTACGACACGGCCGATCCGGCCCACCGCATCAATGTTCCAGCCGCCAAGATGAGCCTGCAGCCCGATGACCTGGGCGAATTCCTGGCCTGGATCGAAGCCCGCGACGCCGTCGCCGGCGACCCTGAGGCCAGGCAGCCCGATGGCTCGCTCTTCCCCCGGCGTCGGCTCTTCGGCGAATATGTCGCCTCGCTGCTGAAGCCGCTGCTGGAAGACGGTAGCGTGCGTCATTACCGCGCTGCGGTGACGGCTGTCGAAGCCCGTGCCGGCCGTTGGTCGATCCTCGACGACAGAGGCGGCGTGACGGAGGCCGATATCGTCGCGATCGCCACCAGCCATCCGCCGCCGGCAGCCCCCGGCCGGCTTGCGACCCGGCTTGCTGCCCATCCCCGTTTCGTCGCCGATACCACCAAGCCGGGCGCGCTCGACGTGGTCCGCCCGCATGACCGGGTGCTGGTCATCGGCAATGGCCTGACGGCTGCCGATGTCATTGCCTCGCTTGCTGACCGCGGGCATGACGGCCCGGTGACCGCGATCTCGCGCCGCGGCCTGCGGTCTCGCGGGCATGCGCCGGTGCCGCAGCCGCTCTTCGGCGATTTCGTCTCCAATGCCGCCCATTCCGCCATATCGTTGTTGGCAGCGATCCGCACTGCCATAAAAGCGGCGAAGGCTGAGGGCATAAGCTGGCATGGCGTGATCGATCAGGTGCGGGCACAGGGATACGATCTCTGGCAGGCGCTGCCGGTTGCCGAGCGACGCCGTCTCATCCGCCATCTGCGTCCCTATTGGGATGTTCACCGCTTTCGCATTGCCCCGCAGGTCGAGGCCGTGCTCGACACAGCGATTGCCTCGGGCCGCCTGGATATCCTGGCCGGCTCGGTTGCCGATGCGCGCATCGAAGACGAACTGATCCTTTGCACCCTGCAGCCGCGTCATCAGCGCCAGCCGCTGGAGCGGCGCTATGACGCCGTCGTCGTCACCACCGGCCCGGCGCATGGTGGCATTCTCGAAACCCAGCCCTGGCTCGCGGCACTTGCCGCAAGCGGCCACCTATCGCTCGATCCGACCGGCCTTGGCCTTGCCTGTAACCAGCATTCGCAAGCGATCGGCCCGTCCGGACATGCAGATCCTTCGCTGCTGATCTCCGGCCCGTTGGCACGCGGCACGTTCGGCGAGCTGATGGGTCTACCGCAGGTGACCGAGCATGCCTTCTTCATCGCCGGCGAGATCGCCGAAAAGCTGCGGACGAGCGCGACGAATAGGCGTCCTGCCTGATTTTCCATCGATATGTCGCTCTTCGACTGTCCCCGGTGAGCGACTTCTGATAGTCACTCGGCCACCAATTCCCGCCCGGCATTCGGGCGGCCAGAAATATCGAGACCATGTCGCAGGCTGCCTCCACCCTTTCCGAAGCCTCGCCTTCCAATCGTTTCGCCCTCGCGGCGCTGCTTCTCGGCGGGGCGGCGATCGGCGGCTCGCCGATCTTCGTCAGACTGTCCGAGGTCGGACCGATGGCGACGGCCTTCTGGCGCGTGGCGCTGGCGCTGATCCCGATCGTCGTCGTCTCGCTGCTGAAGAAGGATGCGGGGCCGAAGCCGCAGAGCCTTTCCGACTATGGCATGCTGATTCTGCCAGGCGTCATGCTGGCGCTCGACCTCGGCGCCTGGCACTTTTCGCTCACCATGACGTCGGTCGCCAATGCGACGCTGCTGGCCAACCTCGCACCGGTTTTCGTCACGCTGATCGCCTTCCTCTTCTTCAGCGCGAGGATCAGCCGCATCTTCATGCTCGGACTTGCCGTGGCTCTCTCCGGCCTCGTCATTTTGAAGGGCGGGCCCGCAGCCATTGGTAACGGCGATTTCAGCGGCGATGGCATCGCGATGATCGCCGCCTTCTTCTATGCCTGCTACATCCTGGCGATCGGCAGGCTGCGCAGCCGGTTCGATACGATCCGCATCATGTTGTGGAGCACAGCCTGCGCTGCGGTCTGCATCTTTCCGATCGGCCTGATCTACGAGGGCCATATGCTGCCCGCGACCGTCTACGGCTGGTCGATCGTTTTCGGCCTGGCCTTTATCAGCCATGCCGGCGGGCAGGTGGCGATCACCTATGCGCTGGCCTATCTGCCGGCGGCCTTTTCCTCGCTGACGCTGCTGTTGCAGCCGGTTGTTGCGGCCATTCTCGCCTGGGCGTTGCTAAACGAGGCGATCGGGACGATGCAGGCGCTCGGCGGCGCCGTCGTGCTTGCCGGCATCATGGTTGCCCGCCGCGGTTGATCGTCAGCGATTTTCCTGCAGCAGCCATTTCTGGATGATCGGAATGTCGGCATCGCCGAGATCGTGGCCGCCGGGGATGACGTCGGAATCGACGGTGGCGCCTGAACTCTTCAGCCTCTCTTCCAACTCGCTCGCATATTTGCCGTAGGCATCCGTCTTGCCGCTGATGACGAGCAGGTCCGTGCCTTTCAGATCAGCATGCGGATAGTCGCTGAGCACAGGCATGGAGCGCAGCAGCACCGCCTTGTGAACCAGGTTCGGGTGCAGGTAGAGCAGCGAGTTCAAAAGGTTGGCGCCATTGGAGTAGCCGACATAGACGACCTTCTGAGGATCGAGCCCGTAGGATTTGACAGCGCCCTCAATGAAGGCCGCGAAGGCCTCCGCCTCGGTCTTGATGTCGTTCTGGTCGAAGGAGAAGGGAGTAATGCGCTTGTACCAGCGTGGAAACCCTTCCTCCGTCGCCCGGCCGCGCACGCCGAGCAGCGTCGCCCGCGGCGCCGCCTTGTTCAGCAGCGGCATCAGCGTCGTCTCATTGCCGCCGGAGCCGTGCAGCAGCACGAAGACGCTGCCATCGGGATCGGGGGGCGTATAGAAACGATGGACGAATGGCAGCTCGCGATAATTGATGCGCGGCTGACCGGGCATTGAAAATTGCGGCAGCATCACCTTCAGGTCATGGAGATTGGTGATGGCTTCGGGTGGCGCGAAGAGCTTGCCCCCGAGGGCGGCGTGCTCTTCGTCCACGGTCATGCCCGGCTTGTCGGTCGCAAGCTCCACCAGCGTGCCGCCGGGCTCGCGCGCATAGAGCGAGCGGAAATATTTGCGGTCGTGCATATTGGTCGGCGACGCATCGGTCGCTTCCAGCGCCTTGCGAACCGAAAGCAGCGTCTCCTCGTCGGCGGCGCGAAAGGCGACGTGATCGACCGTGCCGGTGCCCGGCGCACCGGACCAGAAGCCACGCGCATCGCGCACGTCGATAATGTCGCCGGACTGCGACACCAGCCTGTCGATCGTGCCGCGGCTGGCCTGGAAACGGTAACCGAAATGGCTCTCGAGGAAGTTGCGGCTTTCGGCGGGCTTCTCCGTCAGCATGGTGGCGCCGCGCACCCGCTGGATGGCATGCTCGGCCGGGATCGAGGCGCCGTCCCAGGCGGCCGGCGATACCAAGTTCTTTGCGCCTGCGAGCTTGAGGATGATGTTGTCAGGGTCCTTCAGCCGCAGGACGGGCTCACCGAATTCGTCGGCCGGGCCCTCCGAGCGCAGGCCGAAGCTCATGGCGCGCGTCAGCCAGTAGCCGATGCTGGCAGGGTCGATCGACAGCGATATTTCGCTGATCTGGCCATAGCCGGCCCGGCCGGGCGCGCCATCTTCCCAGGCGAGGAAGGTCAGCAGCGAACCCGGCGTCCCTGCCGCATCGCCATAGAAGAGATGAAGTTGCGTCGCGTCCTCGTAACCGGCTGTCTGCTTGACGAGCCGCATACCGAGAAATCCCGCGTAGAAGTCCACGTTCGCCTGCACCTTTCGGGTGACGGCCGTGACGTGATGTATGCCTGATACCATCGAGAGCAGTCCTGATTGAAGCGGCGTCGTCAGGAGCGCGAGTATGAGAGCTGCGAAGGTCATACCGTTGCCAATGACGATCGCTTAGTTTTGTTCCGCACAAAGCGCAAGCGAATCGCCGCGCTGCAACAACTCCAAATGTTCAACATCTTCGAGCGCCTCTTCCAGTTGCTGCAGGGTCGGCGGCTTGACCATATAGGCGCGCGCGCCGAGATTTCTGGCCCGTCGCATGTCGCTCTCGTCGCTTGACGTGCTGAGGATGCAGACGGGAATTTGCTTGAGGCGGACGTCGGCTGAAAGCGCATGCAGCACCTCGAAGCCGTCCATGATCGGCATGTTGATGTCGAGCAGCATCAGGTCGATCTGCGGCACATCGGCGATGCCTGCGCGTTCTTCGAGCAGCCGCATTGCCTCGCGTCCGTTGGTGGCGACATGCAGGTTGAAATTCACCTTCTCCCGCCGCATCAGCTTGATCTTCAGAATCTGGATGTCGGCCGGGCTGTCTTCCACCAGCAGCACCTCGGCCAGCCTGCCCGAACCTTCGCCTGGCTGCTCCGCCGGCTTGGCGCTGTGCGGGATGACCGATGCGGCAGGCGGCGTGGACCTCACCTCGGCGAGCGGCACTTCGAGAATGAAGGTGGCGCCCGGCCCATTTTCTGCCTCGCACCAGATCGAGCCGCCATGCATCTGCGCGATGCGGCGGCATATGGCAAGGCCGAGCCCGGTGCCTTCGATGCCACGACCGACGAGGCGCTTGAACGGCTGGAAAATCAGTTCGCGATGCTCCGGATCGATGCCAGGCCCGTTGTCACCCACGGTGAGGCGGCAGATATCGCCCTGCGCTTCGCCTATGATGCTGATCTCCGGAACCTTCTGCTCGCAATAGCGGATGGCATTCGACACCAGGTTCTGCAGGAGCTGGGTCAGCAGCGTCGCATCGCCCATGACCTCCGGCAGCGCCCCGCGGATGATGACGGCGCCGCGGCTTTCGGTCTGCTGACGCAGATTGTCCTCCACCTGGTCGAGCACGGCCGATAGCGAGACCGGCCTGAGCTCCAGCCCGCCGTAGGCCTCGAGCTTGGTGAAACCCGAGACTTTGACGATCAGGTCTTCCATATGGTCGGCGGCGCTGAGTACGTAATCAAGCAACTCCCGGTCTTCGGCCGGGAGCGCGGCAGAGCCGTGCAGGATGCGGCTGAAGGATTTGATCGTCCGGAGCGGCTCCTTCAGATCATGGGCCATGGCGCGAGTGAAGATCTCCAGCGATTGTCGCTTCTGCTCCAGCTTTGCTTCCAGCATGCCGTGCATGATGGCGTTCTGGATGCAGCGATGCAGTGTTTCAGGCGAAAGCGAATCCTTTGTCAGATAGTCGCGTGCCCCGCTCTTCATCACCTCGACGGCGACGGTTTCGTTGCCCTGGCCGGTCAGCATGATGACGTTGGCGGCGGGGTCATCCTCCAGGATATCGGCAAGAACGCCGAGCCCGTCGCGCCCCGGCAGCGAATAGTCGAGCAGGATGCAGTCCGGCCGTTTCCGGCCGTTCAGTGCAAGGCCCTCTTCGCCCGTCTCCGCCTCCACGACGGTATAGGCGGTGCTGGAAACGCGGCCCAATATGCGGCGATAGACCTCGCGATCGTCGATGTTGTCGTCGATGATGAGAATGGAGCAGTGTTCCGCCAATCTGTCAGTCCTCGAGCGGCAGGATGGCGATTTCGAACCAGTATTCCTTCAGCCGCTGGATCGCGGCGAAGAGCCCGTCGAGATCGACCGGCTTCTGCACATAGGTATTGGCGCCGAGCGCATAGCAGCCTTCGATGTCACGTTCGTCGTCGGAGGTCGTGAGGATCACCACCGGGATCTTGCGCCAGCCGGCATTCGACTTGATCGCCTCCAGCGTCTTGCGGCCGTCAAGGCCCGGCATGTTGAGATCGAGCAAGATCAGTCCCGGTTTCGGCACCATTGAGGCGAGCATGTCGAGCGCTTCCTGACCGGAAGCCGCCCAGCGGATCGAGTTGCGCAGGTTGGTGCGTTTGAAGGCGCGCATCGTCGCTTCGAAATCGTCTTCGCTGTCTTCGACGATCAGGATCGGTTGCGTGTCACGCTGCTGCATTTTGCCCCTCGCGCTTTTTTCCCAAGGTGAAATAGAATGTTGTGCCGGTGCCGACCTCGGATTCCAGCCAGATATCGCCATTGTGCCGCGCGATGATCTTGCGCACGAAGGTAAGGCCTGCTCCGGTGCCGTCGTCGGAATCCTGCGACTTTTCCAGCCGCTTGAAAATGCGGAAAATATCCTCGTGGAATTCCTGCGGAATGCCCTTGCCGTTATCCTTAACGAAAAACACGTTGCGGGCAACCGTGCCGTCCTTGCCGACGAAACGGTCGAGGTAACCGATCGAGACGAGCGGCGCCGGCTTGTCGTTGTATTTGATCGCATTGGTAATGAGATTGCGGAACACTTCGGTCAGCCGCGGCGCGTCGCAGACCACCTCCGGCAGCCGGCCGTCAATGATGACCTTGGCATGCCGCTCCTCCAGCAACAACTCCATCGTCGCGACGACATCCTTGACGATCAGGCCGATGTCGGTGCGTTTGACCGCCAGCTGCTGACGCCCGAGCCGGGAGAAATAAAGTAGGTCGTTGACGAGTTTCTCCATGCGTTGGCTGAGACGCACGAGCCGGTTCAGCCGGCGTACGCCGTCCTCGTCGAGCTTGTCTTCATAGTCCTCCAGAAGGAAGCGGGAGTGGTTGTGCAGGCCGCGCAGCGGCTCTTTGAGATCATGCGAGGCGATATAAGCGAATTCATCGAGGTCGTGGTTGCTGCGCTCGAGCTCGGCCGTATAGGCCTCGAGCTGGGAAAGCGTCGTTTTCATCCGTTCTTCCTGCCGGACGCGCTCGCTGATGTCGCGCACGATACCGACGAAGGTCTTTGTCTGGCCGGTGACGACGGCGCTGATGGAAACATCGATCGGAAAGACGATGCCGTTCTTGCGTCGTCCGGAGACCATGCGCGTCGTGCCGATGATGCGCTCCTCGCCAGTCTGCCGGTAATGGGCGAGATAGCCGTCGTGCTCGGAATGGTAGGGTTCGGGCATCAGCATCTTGATATTCCGGCCGATCGTCTCCTGCGGGGAGTAGCCGAACATGCTTTCAGCCGCCGGATTGAAATTCTTGATCGTTCCACGCTCGTCGATGACGACGACCGCATCAGGGGTGCCGCGCACCAGCGCGCCGAAGCGGACGCGCTCGCCTTCCAGGTGATGGGTGTTGCGCATGAAATAGTAGACGAGGAGCGCGATCAGCCAGAGCGTGGCAGCCGTAATAGTGCGGTTGGCGATCTCCTGCCAGAACGCCGCCTCATTGTGCCTGACGGCGAAAAAGCCGAGCATCAACAGCACGGTGCAGGCAAAGGCGAAGAAAAGCGGCGCATTTCTGTTGCCGAACCAGAGCGCCGTCAGCACCAGCGGCACATAGAGAATGCCGTTGGCGACACCCAGCGGCGTATAGAGATCGACGAGAAGGCCGGTGAAGCAGACCGCAGCCGGGATCCAGAGCGGGATCTGCGCCCGGTTTGCCGGCTGCATCCACCAGGAGCGGGCGAGAAGCCCCGAGCCGAAGATCACGATGCCGATCGCCGTATGCAGCGCCATTGCCGCATAGGGACCCCAGCGGTAACCCTGTTCGGCATCGGTGACATAGCCGGCCAGCGCGATCATGCCGAGCGTGACAACGACATAGCTCGTCAGTTCCTGCACCACCTGGCTCTTTTTCTCCATGTGGAGCGAGAGCAGCAGCGAAAGATTGGCGATCAGGAAGACCAACGCCGTGTTCGGTCCCATGCCGCCGCCGATCTTGGCGATGAAATCGGGCGGAACCAGGAAGCGCGTGATCAACACGTCGACATTGTGAAAAGTCCGCCCGATCGTGACGATTTCCACGAGCCGGGCCGCAGCGATCGCCGCCGCAAGCCCCGCCGTGATCGTTGCCGTCACGCGAAAACGGCGGGCCGCCAGTGTCGAGGCGGCAAGCCCCACGCCGGAAAGCACGAAGCACAGCGCGGTGTTGAAGGCCATCGACGGAAAGCCGGGAACCAGCGAAATGACAATCTCGACCTGCAGCAGCCAGCCGGCAAGGGCAGTCAAGCCGAGAAGGAACATCAGGCAGCCGACCGCAATCGCAAAGGCACGGTAGTGCCGCCTTGGCTGATCCTGCAGGTCCACGTTGCCCTGATCCTGCACCCGTGTGTCCTCCTTCGGTTCGCGCGGCCATCTTTTCCGAAATCGAGGAATACTCAATAGGCAAGGCGGGGCGGTGCCACGCTTTTTGCGAAATGATCTGCGATGAGGTATATCGAATTTCAGTGGAACCGCGATATGGTGATGTCGAAGGACAGCGAGGTTCATTCGAACAATATCCAAATTACGGTGCTAGATGACCACCCTATTTTATGTCGACGACAGCAAGGATGACCTCTTCTATCTCGACTATATCTGCAGAAAGCAGCAGATAGACGTCGATCTATTCTGTTTCTCCGCAGCCGACATGGCGCTGGAGGCGCTGGAGACGCGCGCGGCGGAAGGCAAGACACCGCCTGACGTGCTGGTCGCCGATCTCTACATGCCACTCGATAGCGGCATCGGCCTGATCACTCGGTTGCGCCTGGATGATCGTTTCAAGGCGATGCGGCTTGCTATCTGCAGCGGATCGGATGCTGCCGAGGACCGCGCGCGCTCGCTCGATGCCGGCGCCGATGTATATCTGGAAAAGCCACTTGACCTTGCCTCGATCATTCTCAATCTTGAGATGTAGAATACGGCGAAAGCCGGATGACCTGTTCCCCCTCATTCGTCCAAGCCATATGACGAACCGCAATTGACAAGGTCGAGGACGCATCACAAGATGCAACCGGAGCGAAGAATATGGAACGCAAAATAAGCGCTGAGAGAACCGATCAACCCGCGTTCGCCGCCACGAACATCAGCCAACCCCTTAGCTGAATGGGTCTATCGGCTCTCTCGCGCTTACGTCTGGCACTGCCTTCTCGCATTCATGGATGTTGAATGCAGGAAGAATACGATACCCAGGTAAGAACTACTGCCCCTCAGTAAAATCTGCCCGTGCATCACCTGTCGTTGAGATAATTGATGATTTCCGCCTTACATATCGAAAGTCCCCGTTTTCGATATCCCTCATCAACCGTCTCGCAATTTTTGTAGCTCTTCGCGTTTAAGACGTATATCCCAAGATTTCGGGATTAGAGGTATTGGCGGGAAGAGAGGAAGAGTTGGAATGAGCAATGCCCCGGCAATTCCCTTTCATGCCGGACCGGAGCTTAGCCGGGCGATCAACCGCACCGATTTTTTCCGTCTGCTGAAGTCGGCGGCGCAGCATTACAACTTCAACAATTTCGCGCTTGCCCGCATTTCCGAGGCTTCGGCCCCTTTCGGTGAACGTGATATCGTCATCACCAATGTCGCCGAGCGACGTGTCGGCCTTTTCATCACGACGTTGAAGGAAGCGCTCGGGACCGTCCGGGCAAAGAGCGCCCAGTTCCTGGCAACGCCGGTCCATGGCAGGAGCGCACAGCCGGAAGCTTACCCGTCCAATCTTGTTTTCAACGAATTCCTGAGCGGCGTCTTTCTCTTCATCCCGCTATTTACGCCGGAAGGGCGGCGATATTGCCTCGTGCTCAGCGGCGAGCGTCAGGAGCCGGATCAGAGTGAGATCGCCGACATGCTTCTCGACGCCATGCGCATTTTCGACAAGCTCTACGAGGAAATCCTGACGCCGGAAATGTCCGGACGGCTGACCCAGCGCGAATCGGAAATCGTCAAATGGACGAGCGAAGGCAAGACGTCGGCGGAAATCGCCATCATTCTCGGTCTGTCCGAACATACGGTCAATTCGCACATCACCGCGGCCGCGCGCAAACTTGACGCTGTCAACCGCGTTCATATGGTGGCGATCGCCTTGAGGAATGGTTTGGTTTCGTGAAGTTGGTTTCGGGATTGGGGAAATGAGATGATGATCACCGAAACGAGCCGAAGGAACACTGTCAAGGTTCTCTTTGTCGATGACGAATTCATCGAATTCCGTGCGCTCAAGAAGAAGATCGCCGATCTCTCCGAGCCGGCCGTCGAGGTTGAATATTCGCCATCGATCGGTGACGCGCTGGAAAAGATCCGCTTGGCGCGCTTCGATCTCATCCTGCTCGACAACCGCCTGCTGCCCAATGCCGATTTCCGCGAAACGGTGCCGGAGCTGCGGGGCATCGGTTACACCGGCCCGATCGGCGTTGTCTCGACCGATATATCGGGCGGCTATTTCCAGGAATTCCCGGATTACGGCGTCGATTTCCGCATCGGCAAGGACGAAATCGATGCCCAGGCGCTGCAGCACATCATCCGCGAATATGTGACCTATGACGTCCCGGATTTCTGGAAGGACGATTACAGCATCTAACCATCAAGCGATGGGAAGGCGGATGATGAAACAGCTGCCGCTTGCATCCGAATGTTCGAGGCTGATATCGCCGCCAAGCGCCGTCAGAAACTCCCGCGCCGTCGTCAGTCCGAGACCGGCGCCCTGGACTGCTCCCGGCTTCGGCAATTTCCAGAACGGCTCGAATATCCGCTCCCGATAAGCCGGATCGATGCCCATCCCATTGTCGGCAATCCGGATGAACCAGTCCGTCCCCTCGCGCTCCGCGGCAATGGCCACACGCGGCGACACTTCGCTGCGATAGGTGAGGGCATTGGTCAGCAGATGCCGCAGCACCAGACCGAAGAGGGCAGGGTCGGTACGGATGGAAGGCAGGCCGTCGCTTTCAAGCGTTGCCTCACGGACCGCCGTCTCATCGGTCAGTTCGCCCCAGACATTTTCGGCCAACGCCTGCAGATCGATCTCTTCAGGCGTCACCTGAGGTGTGCCGCCGGCAAGGCTCATCAACGCCTTGGTGAGACGCTGCGCCGTCTGCGCCTTTTCCATGATCATCCGGAGGCTCTGAAGCTGTTCGCCGTCGAGCGTCTCCTCGAGATCGTCGAGCAGCAGCTCGGCATACATGGCGATATGACGGAGCGGCGATTGCAGGTCGTGCGAGGCGGTTGCGAGAAAACGCTTGATGCGCTCCTCGCTGTCTCCGGCAACGGTGGTTTCCGGCGGTCTCGTCGGGTCGGATGACATCTGGCGGTTTCCCCGATCTCAATTGCAGCGCCGCGCGTCTTTTCAGACGCGCTAAGGACGCTCTAACACTTTGAATTGGCACATAATGCAGCAGCCGACAATAGAAAGAGGGCGCCGGCTCTGCAACCGGCGCCCTCTTCAAAGATGCGTTAAAAACGGGGATTTAGCTCGCGGACTTGCGCGGGCGACCCTGTTCCGGCGGGATGATCTCAACTGCCGCATCGGTTGCCGGTGCCTTGGCATGGCGGCGGCGCCAGTCGCCCAGGAAGAGCAGGATGGGTGCTGCGATGAAGATCGACGAGGCGCCGGCCACGAGAATGCCGAAGACCATCGGGATCGCGAAGCTCGAGACGGCACTACCGCCCCAGATCGCCATCGGCACCAGAGCGAGGAAGGCCGTCGCATTGGTGTAGAGGCTTCGCGCCAAGGTCTCGTTGATCGACTTGTCGATGATCTCGCGCAGCGGCATCGACTTATAGAGTCGCATGTTTTCGCGCATGCGGTCATAGACGACGACCTTGTCGTTCACCGAGTAACCGACGAGCGTCAGAATGGCGGCGATCGCCGTCAGATTGAAGTCGAGGCCGGTGATCGCGAAGAAGCCGATCGCCTTGGTGACGTCGAGCACCAGCGTGACGATGGCGCCGACGGCAAACGGCCATTCGAACCGTACCCAGATATAGATGAGCATCGCGAAGCTTGCGATCACGACCGACAGGATACCGGCCCAGGCAAGCTCGCCGCTGACCTTCGGCCCGATGACGTCGGTGCCCTCGATGGTGGCGGTCGGATCGATTTTGGCGACTTCGGCCTTCAGCTTGGTCACCGCTGCCGTCTGTGCCTCTTCGCCGCCTTCCTGCCGTTGGGCACGAACGAGAATGCTGTTCTTGTCACCGAAGGACTGCAGCGAGATTTCGCCGAGACCAAGCGTGTTCAGGCCTTCACGGAACGTCGCAAGATCGGCCGGGGCGGTGGTCCTGACGGCCATCTGGATGCCGCCGCGGAAATCGACGCCGTAGTTGAGGCCGGGATGGATGAAGAGCACGACGGAGGCGATCGAAAGCAGCGCTGAGACGGTGATGCCGAAGAAGCGCGCCTTCATGAACTGGATGTGCTTGTCATAGGGGCTGAACGGGATCAACGGCCGGATGTTCAGCACCTTGAGCTTTCTGCGGCGGGTGATCTCGATCATCGCCACACGCACGAAGGCGACCGATGTGAACATCGAGATGATCAGGCCGAGCGCCATGGTCACGGCAAAGCCGCGAACCGGTCCGGAGCCGAAAAAGAACAGGATGGCCGCAGCGATCAGGGCCGTCATGTTGCCGTCGATGATGGTCGAATAGGCACGGCGGAAACCGGTGTCGATGGCGGCGAAGGCGCTCCTGCCCTTGCGCGTTTCTTCGCGGATGCGCTCGTTGATGAGAACGTTGGCGTCGACCGCAAGGCCGATGCCGAGCACGACACCGGCAATGCCCGGTAGCGTCAGCGTCGCACCAACCAGCGTAAGCGCCGAGAAGGTCAGGATCGTGTGAATCAACAGTGCGATATTCGCCAGGAAGCCCCAGGTGCCATAGAGAACGAAGATGAAGACTGCGACGAGGACAAAGCCGACGATGCCGGAATAAATGCCCATCTTGATCGCGTCGGCGCCGAGGTCGGCGCCGACGGTGCGCTCCTCGATAACCGTCAGCTTGGCGGGCAGGGCGCCGGCGCGCAGCATGGCGGCCAGCGTCGTGGCGCTATCGGCCGAGAAGCTGCCGGAGATCTGACCGGAACCGCCAGTGATCGGCTCGCGGATAACAGGCGCGCTCAGCACCTTGTCGTCGAGGACGATGGCGAAGGGATTGCCGACATTCTGGCGGGTGATCTCGGCAAAGCGGCTGGCGCCGGCGCTGTCGAAGCGGAAGCTGACGATCGGCTCATGCGTGTTCGGGTCGAAGCCGACGCGGGCATCCGAAAGGCGGTCGCCGGAGATTTCGACGCGGTCGAGGACCGGATAGGATCGGCCTTCATCGTCCTTCAGCATGGTCACGCCGGGTCCGGGCGCATTGTTCGGCGCCAGCATGTGGAACGACATCTTGGCGGTGGAACCGAGAAGTTCGCGCAGGCGTGACGGATCCTGCGCGCCCGGAAGCTGGACGAGCACGCGGTTGGCGCCGATGCGCTGAATGGTCGGCTCGGAGACGCCGACCTGGTCGACGCGCTGGCGGATGACTTCGAGGCTCTGCTGGACGGCATTGTCGACATTGGCGGAGATGCCGGCCGGCGAGAAGCCGACGGTGATGGTGGCGCCGTTCGCAGTGACATCAAGATCGGCCTGGCCGGCGCTGAGGCCAGTGCTGATCGGGTTGGCGAGCGTCTTGAGTTCGGTGACGGCAGCATCGCTCTGTGAGGCATCGGCGAGCGTCACGACGATCTGGTTCTGGCTGCGGACCACGGCTTTCGGCTGGATGCCCTTTTCGCGCAGCACGCGGCGCGCATCCTGAAGCAGCGATTGCAGCCGCTCCTTGGTCAGGTCGGCTTCGTCGACTTCCAGAACGAGGTGCGAACCGCCGCGAAGGTCGAGGCCGAGCGACACCTGCTCATGCGGCAGCCAGGCCGGCACGCGCTGGAGGACGGATTGCGGCAGGACGTTCGGCAGGGCGATCAATAAGCCGAGTAGGATGATCACCGTATAGGTGAACACCAGCCATGGTGAAGTACGCATGTTGTATTCCTTGATATCGAGGGCCGGCGCTCGGGCGCTGGCGGCATGTCGTCAATGTCGGAAGCGCCGATCGGCGCGAGCGTCAGGCAGCGACCGGCGGTGCGCGCGGCTGATGGGTCCTGGAGACTGCGGCGTGAAGCGAAGCTTCGAATGCCGGAAAAGCGGCTGATATGTTCCAGCCGGCGAAATCAAGGGCCGGAGCGGCGGCAAGGGCAGGCGAGCCGGCGTCATGTGCCGTCTGCTTCGGCGCAAGCTTGCGCTCCGTGGCAAGCAGCCCACGCACGGTGTCGCGCGCAGTCAACTGCGGCGGCTGCGGATCTCGACCGGAAGAGGAAAGCGTATTGACGGCAGCGGCTGGCGAGATCACCAGATTGCCGCCGAAAAGCAGGCCGAGATAGGCAAAGATGGCGACGAGGAGAGAAGCGGCGATACGGCTCGTCAGACGGTGCTGGTCCAGCTCCATCTTCTCCGTCCCGGCGATGTCACTCCCGTATCGGCTCAAAAGCGCGCCAATCTCTCATTCTCTTTCCGGCGGAGGGTCGTCCGTCGGCATAATTGTATCAGGCCCATGCCCGTCTTCATAGGGTTCACTCTCATGATGCACTTGGGCGAGCCGGTCAACCATGCCAAGCGCGATTTCACGCTCGCCCATGATGACGGTGTCGGCGCCATAGAGCTTCAGCTCATCGACCTCGGCGTCGGAATGGGCGCGGGCGACGATGAGGATCGACGGATTGACGCTGCGCGCCTGCTCGGCGATGCGGCAGGCCTCGAAGGCGTTGGGGATAGCGATGGCAATGCTGCGGGCGCCGGAAAGATTGGCAAGGTCGAGCGTTTCCCGCATCACCGCATTGCCCGCCAGGGTTTCGATACCCTGCTCCTTCAGCTCGCCGATGCGCTTGTCGGAGTCCTCAATGACGAGAAAAGGTGTGGCTGACGACTTGAGATTCTGTCCGACGATGCTGCCAACCCGCCCATAGCCGACGAGAATGGCGTGGCCGCTGAGAGCGGTTGGGTGCACCTCGTCGTCTTCGGGCGGCATCTCCTCCTGCGCTGCTATCGCATCTGCAGCGGGAGCAGGGTCCGCCACGACGTCTTCGCGCTTTGCACCATCCAGCAGCGGCCGCATGCGGTCACAGAGGAAAAACAGCAGCGGATTGAGGATGATCGAGATGATGGCGCCGGCAAGGATCAGATCGCGGCCTTCCTCCGGCAGCAGCCCCAGTTCGACGCCGAGGGCGGCGAGGATGAAGGAGAATTCGCCGATCTGGCCGAGGCTGGCCGAAATCGTCAGCGCGGTGCCGAGCGGCTTCTTGAAGGCGAGCACGATCAGGAGCGCGGCGACTGACTTGCCGATGACGATGATGAAGATGGTGGCAAGGATCGGCAGCGGTTTGTCGATCAGGATGTTCGGATCGAACAGCATGCCGACAGAGACGAAGAACAGCACGGCAAAGGCGTCGCGCAGCGGCAGGCTTTCCTGTGCTGCGCGATGGCTGAGCTCGCTTTCGGCAAGCACCATGCCGGCAAAGAAGGCGCCGAGCGCCAGCGATACGCCGAAGAGCTTTGCCGCTCCGAAGGCGACGCCGAGCGCGATCGCCAGCACGCCGAGCCGGAAGAGTTCGCGCGAACCGGTATGGGCGATGCGGTGCATCGTCCATGGAATGAGCTTACGACCGAAGACCAGCATCAGCGCCACGAACAGCGCCACCTTGACCAGCGTCATGGCTATCATGCCGCCGATGCCGAGATCGAGGTCGAACAGGCGGCTCAGCGCGGCCGAGAGCGGCTCGACGGGAGCGTGACCCTCACCGCCGATGCTGGCTGCGGCCGGGATCAGCACCAGCGCCAGCACCATGGCGAGATCCTCGACGATCAGCCAGCCGACGGCGATCCTGCCGCGCTCCGTCTCGACCAGGCGCCGCTCCTGCAGCGCTTTCAAGAGCACAACGGTGGAGGCGACCGAAAGCGCCAGGCCGAAGACCAGACTGCCGCCGGTCGGCCAGCCCATGAAGGCGCCAAGCCCCCAGCCGAGCAGTGTCGCAAAGGCGATCTGCACGATCGCGCCGGGCACGGCGATGCCGCGCACCGATAGCAGGTCTTTCAGGGAGAAGTGCAGCCCGACGCCGAACATCAGCAGAATGACGCCGATTTCGGCCAGCTCCGGCGCAAGGTTCTGATCCGCCACATAACCTGGCGTATGTGGCCCCACAAGCACGCCGGCGATGAGATAACCGACGAGCGGCGGCATCCGCAGCCGATGGGCGAAGGCGCCGAAGATGAAAGCCAGCACGAGGCCGCCGACGATTGTCGAAATCAAGGGCGTATCGTGTGGCATTGCTGTCTCCCGATCTGGAAATCCCGTTCGTAATATGACATATATGGTCTATATCGACCAATATGGGCAACTTGAAATCATGGGTCAAGGCGCAAGGGAAACAATTCTCACTCCCCCTCTCTGTCGCGCGGCGCGCGGACTGCTCGACTGGACTCAGACCGATCTTGCCGAGAGGGCTGCCGTCTCGCGCAGCACCATCCGCGATTACGAAGGCCGGCACCACGACATCCACCGCGCGACGGAGGCGCAGCTCCGCCTCGCCTTCGAGGAGGGCGGCGTCAAATTCGTGGAGATCGAAGGGGCGGGCACCGGCCTTTGCCTGCCTGATCCAGCCGGCTGAACCGGCTTAGGGTGCCAGGCAGGTGGCCGAGACCTTGTAGATGGAAAGCGTCTTGCCCTTGTAGTTGCCTTCCGTCGGCTGCCAGTTCTTCAGCACCTCGGGCGTCTCGGTGGCGCAGGTGAAGGCCCCGTCCGTCAGGAAAAGCACCTTGCCGCTGATGTCGGCAGGCAGAGCGAATTCCTGCTCGTAATAGCTCTCCGGAAGGCCCGCGGGCGCTCGCGCATAGATCCTGTAGGACGCATCGCGGAGCGTATAGAAGAGATCGGCGACCATGTCGCGATTGTCGGTGACGATGATGTCGGTGCCGGCTTGAGCGGCGAGTGCGGCGGCCTCGCGGCTGACCTCGGCGCGGCCGAGATAGCGCTTCATCAGCTCGTCGCCGTTCGGCAGCAGCAATTGATGCGGAAAGATCGTCGCCAGCGGAAAAAGCAGGCTGGCGATGCCGTTGATGGTCAACGACAGCCTGAGGCCCTTCGGCCACATCCGGTAAAGCAGCCAGACGGCAAGGATGGTCCCGGCGACATAGGCGGTCACCGCCCAGTTGGCGTAGGCCTTGGCGACCGTTGCCTGTAGCGTGATGAGCACCACCACCGGCATCGACAGCCAGACCAGTATCTTTTCCCGATCGTCGCTCCTGCCCTTGACCATACGGTAGACCGCCCAGAGCATCGCGAAGAAGATGATCGGCCCGACGACGCCGAACTGGGCGGAGAAGAATTCAAGCCCGCGACGGACATTGATACCGAGTTCGCTCCAATGGGCGATATCCTGCGTATGCCGCACCGTCGTGTTGTCGTGCTGCAGGTTCCACCACAGGTTCGGCAGGGCGACGACGGCCGCGACCGCGACCGCGATGATGCAATCCCGGATGGCGATGCGCGCCGCCGGAATGAGGAGGAGGGCAAGCGCGCCGCCCGGAACGACGAACAGCACGGCATATTTCGTCAGGAAGGCGAGGCCGACGCTAAGGCCCATGACGAGCGCCAGCCCGACCGAGCGTCGCTGCGTCAGGCCGAAATAGGCAAGCAGCGCGATCGCGATGAAGAACAGCAGGATCACGTCGGTCGAGAAGAACACCGAAGAAAGCGCAACGCCGGGGAGCGTGATGTAGGTGGCGCCCGTCCAGCCTTCGATCTCCGGCCCGACGAAACGTTTTGCCGTCTTCATCAGCACCAGTGCCGCCGCCATGTGGATCAGCGGTCCGAGCAGCCTGATCCAATAGATGGCGTTGGAGCCGGAAAGCTCGGTCATCGCCCGGATCACCCAGGCAATCATCGGCGGCTTGGAATAATAGCCGAGATCGAGATTCTGCGACCAGAACCAGTACTGCGCCTCGTCGACGAAAAGGTCCGTCGCATCGAAATTGAGCGTGACGACGCGCCAGAGCGTGAAGCCAAGAACGATGAGGAGACCAGATCTGGGGGACATGAACCGATAGTTCCGCTGACATGAAAGGCGCGAGTGCGATACACCAAAGGTGCCGGACTGCCAACGGGGAAGGGTGGGTCTAGTGCATCGGCCCGAAAATCGGAATCGATTTTCGGAAAGCACGATGCGTAGATTCAAAGTGTTAGAGCGTCCTTTGTGCGTCCGAAAGGACGCACGGCGCTCTAATGCATGTCGCGCAAAACTGTGCAGCGGTTTTGCGACAACAACATGCGTAAAACAGAGAGCTAAATCGCGAGGAGCGAATCCCAAAGAATCGCGATGCGCTTTAGAACACCCGAAGCGCGCGGAGATCGCGGTTTGCAGCGAGAAAATCGAGACGGGCGACGGCGGCAAGCAGCGTCATTGCAATCAAGCAGGAACCCAATCCGAGAACAATCATTGCTCTGTCCTTGTCGACGTCATGTCTTGGTTATCGACCGGCATATAACACGGAGCTTGCGTGTGCCTTGTAGCAGCCGTGCAACTCCGCAGCAGTATTTGCTGTGAACGGCCTTGAATTGCTTCAAAAGCCTGCACCGCGAAAGGCTTATTAACCTTCAAGCAAGGAATTAACCATAAACATTGGGTTACACGTCGGAATGGGAAGATGCACTCGTTCCCACCAGGCATGACGCCGTCCCGCCGTACCGGGTTGATCCGGTATCCATCTCTTCAGACAGCTCCGAAACATAGCTGATCAGGGGGCTCGATCCGCCGGTTGCGACCGGTGGTGAGGACCGTCTCCACGCTTCGCGTTCATCGGATGCTGCGAAAGTTTTTGGCCGGGCCTTTGCCCGGAAAGTGGTTGGGGACAGGCGTTGAGGCAGGATATGCCATCAGATCAGGCTCGTGGCGCGCAGGCAGGCAGCTTGCGCGACCGCCTGCGCTTTGCCGGTCTCGACGCCGACCAGTGCGATCTGGTGCGCCGCAACCGGCCGGCCCTCGAAGCGCATCTGAAGGCGGGCCTCAGGGATCTCTTCCACAGGTTCCAGTCATTCCCCGACGCCTCGCGCAATTTCGAGAGCGAGCGCCAGGTCGACCGCCTGCACGATCTGCAGTCCTCGCATTGGGACGTGCTGACGGATGCGCGGTTCGACAGCCTCTATGCCGAGCGCGTCAAGGTTCTCTCCGATACCGAAAGCAAAATGGGCCTCGACCCGCGCTGGCACGTGGCCGGCCATGCCGTCATGCTGGAGCATGTCGTTTCCGGTCTCGCCGAGGAGATCGCCGGCCGTCCGCTGTTGCCGTCGGCCAAGCGCCGCACCCGCGAAATCTCCGACCTGATGACGGCGATCATCCGCATTGTCATGGTCGATGTGGAAATTGCCGTCTCGCTCCGCTTCAACGCGCTGCGCGCCGGGGAGCAGCGTGCGCTTGCCGACCAGCGCGCCGACAACGAGGCCGAGATCGCCCGGATCTTCGGCGATGTCATCGACGGTCTTTCCGCACGCGACCTGACGCGACGCGCGCCCGTCGACGGCGTCTATGCCGGGATTGCCGCCGCGCTGAACGGAGCGTTGGATGGCCTCCAGGCCGAGTTCGCCGCCATCACCGAGCGCACGGTCAAGGCCGAAGCGGCGACAGGCTCGCTTGCCGGTCTGTCGCGGCAGTTCGCCAGCACCGCTTCCGGACAGGCCGATCGGCTGCAGCTTTCCGCTGCGGCCCTTGCCGGCATCGCCGGCAGTGTGCGCGATGGTGCTGCCGACAGCCGCGCTGCCGAACAGGCGGCCGCCACGACGCGCGCTGCCGTCGAGGCAAGCGGCGAGGTCGTCGGCCGCGCGATCAGCGCCATGGCCGATATCGAGCAGTCGGCCGAAAAGATCGGCCAGATCATCGGCGCGATCGACGAGATCGCCTTCCAGACCAATCTTCTGGCGCTGAATGCCGGTATCGAGGCCGCTCGCGCCGGCGATTCCGGCCGCGGTTTTGCCGTCGTCGCCCAGGAAGTTCGCGCCCTTGCCCAGCGCTCGGCCGAAGCCGCCCGCGAGATCAAGACGCTGGTGACGACGACCAAGGCGCAAGTCGACGCCGGCGTGCAGATGGTCGGGCGCACGCAGGATTCGATCGGCAGCATCGTGCGTCAGGTCACCGACATCAACGCCGCCATCGCCGGCATCGCCACTCGAACCGGCGAACATGCCGCAAGCCTCGACAGCGTGACTTCAGACGTCAAGGGCCTGGGTGGCGAAGTGGCGGATAGTGCCGGCCTTGCGGAGCGCTCCGCTGAAGGCGCCGACCACCTCCACACCGTCATTCTCGAGCTCGGCCAGACGATTCGCGAATTCCGCATCGCCCGGGAAAATGCCACTGCCGGGCGTCAAGCACCGGTTCGCGTGACACCGCCGCGCGCCATCGAGGCCGCCGCCCGTCCGGCACCGGCCGTGGACGAATACGAAAATGACGATTTTGGCCTTCCACAGCCCTTCGCAGGCGTCGGAGGTGGGCGGAATGTTTACTAACCTATCGGATGATTGCCTCAGCTCGTCTTTTTGGGCCGGGGATAAGGGGACAAGGAAAAGCTGATGGCAGCAAAGAAGAGTGGCAAGACGCTGGATTTGACAGCGGTGCTCGACCTCAACGAGGCTTCCGCCTTGCGCGATAAACTCCTCTCCCTCCGGGGTAGCGGTCTTTCGATAGACGCTTCCGGCGTCGAACGGATCGGTGCTCTTTGCGCCCAGGTTCTGATGTCCGCCGAGAAGACCTGGGAGCAGGACAAGCAGCCGTTCACCTTCTCCAAGGTGTCCGACGCATTTCAGAAAACGATGCAGCTGGTTGGCGTCAATATTGACCACCTGCTTGCCAAGGAGATTCGGCAATGAAGAAAAAAGTGCTCACCGTGGATGATTCCCGCACCATCCGAAACATGCTTCTCGTGACGCTGAATAATGCCGGCTTCGAGACGATACAGGCGGAAGACGGCATCGAGGGCCTCGAGGTTCTCGAAGAGTCCAACCCTGACGTCATCGTGACCGACATCAACATGCCGCGCCTCGACGGTTTCGGCTTCATCGAAGGTGTCCGCCGCAACGAGAAATATCGGGCGATCCCGATCCTGGTCCTAACCACCGAAAGCGATGCGGAAAAGAAGAACCGCGCCCGCCAGGCCGGTGCCACGGGCTGGATCGTCAAGCCTTTCGACCCGGCCAAGCTGATCGATGCCATTGAGCGTGTAACCGCTTAAACCCAGGATTTGCTCCTATGGATATGAACGAAATCAAAGAGATCTTTTTCCAGGAGTGCGAGGAACAGCTCGCCGAGCTGGAATCCGGTCTTCTGAAAATGAATGATGGCGATCGCGATCCGGAAACCGTCAACGCGGTGTTCCGTGCCGTGCATTCGATCAAGGGTGGCGCCGGCGCCTTCGGCCTTGACGATCTGGTAGCCTTCGCCCATGTTTTCGAGACCACTCTCGATTGCGTTCGATCCAACAAGCTTGAGCCGAATCAGGATGTCCTGAAGGTGATGCTGAAGTCGGCCGACGTGCTCGCCGACCTGACGAACGCCGCACGCGACGGCGGCAGCGTCGATGAAAGCCGCAGCCGCGGCCTCGTCAAGGAACTTGAGGCGTTGGCCAACGGCGAATTGCCGTCTCCCTCGGCATCGTCCGAAGCGCCGGCGCCGAAGGCCGCCGCAAAGGCTGCTCCGGCCGCTCCGGCGCCGACCCCCAAGCCGACCGACGACAGCGGCTTCCAGCCAGTCCCCTTTTCCTTTGACGATTTTGGCGGCGAGGGCGATGCGGGCGGCATGCCGGCCTATGAAGTCATCTTCAAGCCGCGCTACGAACTCTATTCCAAGGGCAATGACGCCACCCTGCTGCTGCGCGACCTCTCGCGCCTCGGCGAAATGACCATCTACTGCAATACGGATGAGCTGCCGGGCCTCGAGGAACTCGATCCGGAAGGCGCCTATTTCTTCTGGAACGTCACGATCAAGACGGACAAAGGCGAGGACGCTATTCGCACCGTCTTCGAATTCGCCGAGTGGGATTGCGAGCTGACGGTGAAGCCGGTCGAAGAAGCAAGGGCGGACGCGACCAGCAACGACGAACTGCCGATGGTGCCGGTCCCCTTCGATCTGTCGATCCTGGACGAAACGGGCGCAACGGAAGAGGTTTCCGCCTCAGACGCGCGGGCCGAGGAGACGGCCGCAGCCGTTGCCGCCGCCGAAACTGCCTCCAACGTCACGCAGATGGCCGCAGCCGCCGCCCGCGTCGAGAAGAAGGAATCGGCAGCCGCCGCAGCGGCCGCAGCAAGTGCTGCCGCCCAGAACAATGCCGCCGGTGCCGGCCAGACGATCCGCGTCGATCTCGACCGTGTCGACCGCCTGATCAACCTCGTCGGCGAATTGGTCATCAACCAGGCGATGCTGTCGCAGAGTGTCATCGAGAATGACACGACCGGCACCTCCTCGATCAATATGGGCCTCGAAGAGCTGCAGCAGCTCACCCGCGAGATCCAGGACTCGGTCATGGCGATCCGCGCGCAGCCGGTGAAGCCGGTGTTCCAGCGCATGTCGCGTATCGTCCGCGAAATCGCCGACATGACCGGCAAATCGATCCGCCTCATCACTGAAGGTGAAAACACCGAAGTCGACAAGACGGTCATCGACAAGCTGGCCGAGCCGCTGACCCACATGATCCGCAACGCCGTCGACCACGGCATCGAAACACCCGAAAAGCGCGCAGCTGCCGGCAAGAACACCGAAGGCACGGTCCGCCTCACCGCCAAGCATCGTTCGGGACGCATCCTGATCGAGCTTGCCGACGACGGCGCCGGCATCAACCGCGAGAAGGTCCGCCAGAAGGCGATCGACAACGACCTCATCCCGGCCGACGCCAACCTGTCGGACGAGGAAATCGACAACCTGATCTTCCTGCCGGGCTTCTCGACGGCCGACAAGATCTCCGACATCTCCGGCCGCGGCGTCGGCATGGACGTCGTCAAGCGCTCGATCCAGGCGCTCGGCGGCCGCATCAACATCACCTCGAAGCCGGGCCACGGTTCGGTCTTCACCATGAGCCTGCCGCTGACGCTCGCCGTCCTCGACGGCATGGTAGTCACCGTCGCCGGCCAGACGCTGGTCGTGCCGCTGACCGCGATCGTCGAAACCCTGCAGCCGGAAGCTGCCGCGATCCATTCCTTCGGTGCCAACCACCGGCTGATCTCGATCCGCAACAGCTTCTGCCCGCTGGTCGATGTCGGCCGCATCCTGAACTTCCGCGCCACCCAGGCCAATCCGGTCGAGGGCGTGGCGCTTCTGGTGGAATCCGAAGGCGGCGGCCAGCGCGCCCTGATGGTCGACGCCATCCAGGGTCAGCGCCAGGTGGTCATCAAGAGCCTGGAAGCAAACTACACCCACGTGCCGGGCATTGCTGCCGCCACAATCCTCGGCGACGGCCGCGTGGCTCTCATCCTCGATGTCGACGCAGTTGTCGGCGCCTCGCGCGGCCAGTCGCTCAAAGCGGAAATGTCGTTAGCAGCGGTGGGCTAAGGGAATGTCGTACACTGTAAAAAATCTGAACGAGGGGGATCGCGAGCTGATCGCGTTCCGCATCGGGGATCAGGAATTTTGCGTGAACATCATGTCGGTTCGCGAAATCCGGGGCTGGACCCCGGCGACCGCGATGCCGCATTCGCCTGGCTATATGCTGGGTGTCATCAACCTGCGCGGCGCGGTGCTGCCGATCATCGATCTTGCGGCCCGGCTCGGCATGAAGCCGGCCGATCCGACTGCCCGTCATGTCATCATCGTCGCCCAGGTCCGGCGTAAGGTCGTCGGCCTCCTGGTCGACGCCGTTTCTGATATCCTGACGGTGACCGACGAAACCATCCAGCCGACGCCCGAGATCTCCTCCGAACTCGAGCGTCAATTTGCCCGCGGCATTCTCGCCATCGAGAAGCGAATGATCTGCCTGATCGAACTCGAATCCCTCTTTCCAGAGACCGAAAGCGAAGCCGCATGAGTGTAATGGGCGCAAAAGATCAGAGACAGGGATCCGACGAGGTCCTGGCGAGCGGAGAATATCCGCTGACGCGCCGCGACCTCACCGAGATCGCCGCGATGATCTATTCCGATGCCGGCATCTTCCTCAACGAGACGAAGGCGTCGCTGGTCTATTCGCGTCTATCGAAGCATATCCGCAATCTCGGTCTGTCCGGCTTTCGGGAATATTGCGACCTCGTCGCTTCGCCGGCGGGTGCTGCGCCGCGCCGCGAGATGCTTTCGCACCTGACGACCAATTTTACCCGCTTCTTCCGCGAGAACCACCATTTCGACCACCTGCGCGACCATGTCCTGCCCGAACTTCTACAGCGGGCGAGATCGGGCGGCAGGGTGCGCATCTGGTCAGCCGCCTCCTCCGATGGGCAGGAACCCTATTCGATCGCGCTGACGGTGCTGTCGCTGATGCCGAATGTCGCGGACTACGACTTCAAGATCCTGGCAACCGACATCGATCCGAAGATTCTCGCGATCGCCCGGGCCGGCGCCTATGACGAGAGCGCGCTTGAAACCGTGTCGCCGGCTATGCGCAAGCAATGGTTCAGCGAAGTCGAGATACAGGGCCGCAGGAAGTTCCAGGTCGACGACCGCGTGAAGCGGCTGATCACCTACAACGAGCTGAACCTGATGGCGCAATGGCCGTTCAAGGGCAAGTTCGACGTCATCTTCTGCCGCAACGTCGTCATCTATTTCGACGAGCCGACGCAGATGAAGATCTGGCAGCGTTTCGCCGGTCTGCTGCCGGAGGGCGGGCATCTCTATATCGGCCATTCCGAGCGCGTTTCGGGTGAGGCAAAACACGTCTTCGACAATATCGGCATCACGACCTATCGCTATACGGCCAAAGGTCTCGGGAGGAAGGCATGAGCGCTCCGGCAAGAGTTCTCGTTGTTGACGACTCCCCGACGATGCGGGGCCTGATCACCGCCGTGCTGAGTTCCGACCCCGAGGTCAACGTCATCGGCCAGGCCGGCGATGCGCTGGAAGCGCGCGAGGCGATCAAGCGGCTGAACCCCGACGTCGTGACGCTCGACATCGAGATGCCGAACATGAACGGTCTCGATTTCCTCGAAAAGATCATGACGCTGCGTCCGATGCCGGTGATCATGGTGTCCACCATGACCCATCGCGGCGCCGAGGCGACGCTTGCGGCGCTGGAGATCGGCGCCTTCGACTGCGTCGGCAAGCCGGCGCCGGGCGAACTCAGGCCGTTTGGCGACCTCGCCGAGAAGGTCAAGGCCGCCGCGCGCACGCAACGCCAGTATACCCAACCTGCTGCCGCCGTCGCGCCACCACCCTCGGTCGCCGATTTCCGCGTCGGCCGCAAGATCGTCGCGATAGGCTCGTCGACCGGCGGTGTCGAGGCGCTGATCGCCGTGCTGCAGAAATTTCCGGCGAATTGCCCGCCGACCGTTATCACCCAGCATATGCCGCCGACCTTCACCAAGAGCTTCGCCGAACGGCTGAACCGCCTCTGTGCGCCGGTGGTGCAGGAAGCGACCGATGGTGCCCGTCTCGAAATCGGCAAGATCTATCTGGCGCCCGGCGGCGAGCGTCACCTCCAGGTCAGCAGCGCCTCGGCGCCGTGCTGCCGTCTCATTGACCGGGCACCGGTCAACGGTCACCGCCCCTCGGTGGACGTACTTTTCGATTCGGTCGCGGAACTGGCGGGCCGTAATGCCGTCGGCGTGATTTTGACCGGAATGGGCCGCGATGGCGCCGCCGGATTGTTGAAAATGCGCCACGCCGGCGCCAGAACGCTCGGCCAGAACGAAAAAACCTGTGTCGTTTACGGAATGCCAAGGGTTGCCCACGAACTTGGCGCCGTTGAGCAGCAGCTCCCGCTGTCTGCCATCGGTGAAGAAATATTGAAAATGACAGCCGCCCGAAAGGAAGGGACCGAATAAATGTCGATCGCGGAGAAAATCAAAGTTCTGATCGTCGATGATCAGGTAACGAGCCGGTTGCTGCTCAGCGACGCGCTGACCCAGCTCGGTTTCAAGCAGATCACCTCGGCCGGCGACGGCGAGCAGGGCATGAAGATCATGGCCGAGCAGCCGCACCACCTGGTGATCTCGGACTTCAACATGCCGAAGATGGATGGCATCGGCTTCCTTCAGGCTGTTCGCACCAACCCGAACACCAAGAAGGCGGCCTTCATCATCCTGACCGCCCAGGGCGACCGCGCGCTGGTGCAGAAGGCGGCCCAGCTCGGCGCCAACAACGTGCTCGCCAAGCCGTTCACGATCGAGAAGATGAAAGCGGCCATCGAAGCCGTGTTTGGAGCCCTGAAATGATCACTGAGGGGGCAGCCCGCCGCGTGCACATCATTCAAGGCGAGTACAAGGTTCTGAGCGATCCGAATGCGGTCCTCTCGACCATTCTCGGCTCGTGCGTGGCTGCGTGCCTCAGAGATCCTGTCGCCGGTGTCGGCGGCATGAACCACTTTCTGCTACCCGGTTCGGCGACGTCGCCGACTTCAGGTGGCGATGCCACGCGGTACGGCGTGCATCTGATGGAACTGCTGATCAACGGCCTCCTGAAGCAGGGCGCCCGGCGCGACCGGCTGGAAGCAAAAATCTTCGGCGGCGCGAAGACGATCTCGACATTCTCCAATGTCGGTGAGCAGAACGCGGCCTTCGCCGTGCAGTTCCTGAGGGATGAAGGCATTCCGGTGGTCGGTTCCTCGACCGGTGGAGAGCATGGACGCAAGCTTGAATATTGGCCGGTCTCCGGTCGTGCGCGGCAATACCCCCTGACCGGCGCCGAAACGCAGAGAACTGTCGCTCTCGAGCAGCGTCCCGCCGCTCCGCAGAAGCCCGTCGAAACCAGTATCGAATTTTTTTGATGGCGAGGATTTTCATATGACATTTAACCCGGTGATGGAGCCGCCTGCGCCTGTTGAAGCGCTGAGCGACATCCTGATGCGCATCGTGTCCGAACTGCACGATGTCGCCTATCTCATCGAGCGCATCGAGCCGCAGCTTCTCGAAATCGGCGGCGCCGAAATCCTGAATTCGCCGGATGCCATGAAGGTCATGCAGGGCATTGATCTGGCCGTGCAGAAATCGCGCGGCCTTGCCGAATTTATCGATACCATCACCGGTGAAATCCCGCACGGCTGGGCAGTCGATGTCGCAACCGCGCTCAGCCTCGTCAAGCTGGCAGAGATGCAGAAGGCATTGGGCGGCGCCACACGCCACGGCCATTCCCAGCCATTGAGCAAGGCAGCCGGCGACTTCGATTTCTTCTAAAGCGCGTCGCAATCTTCAGATTCGCGCCTTGCGCTTTAGGCCCATTTTGCGCATGTCGTTTTCGCAAAACCGCAGCACACCTTTGCGCGACATGCTTTGGAACCTTTTCGGCCCTGCCGTTCTTCACGAAACGCTCGCACAAGTTTCGCCGACTATTCGTCTGATGAGGCAATAAGCCTGCTTTGTCTTTGACGGATCGTGCGAGAACAGAATGAATCTGTTAAATCAATTAGTTCAGATATTTAAGAACTTCGGCGCCTTGGGCCGAACGCGCCTGATGATTCTTGGAGGCGTCGGTGCCGTCTCTATCGCAATCGTCCTTGCGGCTGCCCTTTTCGTCAACAAGCCGGCACAGGAAACGCTCTATGTCGGTCTGGACTCGCCGGATCTCAACCAGATCAGCATGGCGCTTGCCGAAGCCAACATCAATTTCCAGGTCGGCACGGACGGCACCAGCATCAGCGTCCCCGCGGGGATGACGGGCAAGGCCCGCTTGATGCTTGCCGAGCGCGGCCTGCCGAACAGCGCCAATGCCGGTTACGAACTCTTCGACAATGTCGGCTCTCTCGGCCTGACCTCCTTCATGCAGGAGGTGACGCGGGTTCGGGCGCTGGAAGGCGAAATCGCCCGCACCATCCAGTCGATCTCGGGCATAACAGCCGCACGCGTCCACATCGTCATGCCGGAGGTCGGAAACTTCCGGAAGGCGGAGCAGAAACCGACTGCCTCCGTCATGATTCGCGCCAGCGCGACCACCGGGCGCAGCGCAGCGACCTCGATCCGCCACCTCGTCGCCTCGGCTGTGCCGGGGCTTGACGTCGATGACGTGACCATTCTCGATTCCGCCGGCCAGCTGCTCGCTTCCGGCGACGAGGCGAGCAACAGCTCGCTGAACCGCTCGCTCAACATCGTCCAGAACGTTCAGCAGGAAGTCGAATCCAACATCGACAAGGCGCTGGCACCCTTCCTCGGCATGGACAACTTCCGCTCCAGCGTCACCGCCGATCTCAACACGGACGCCCAGCAGATCCAGGAAACGACCTACGATCCCGAATCCAAGGTCGAACGCTCGGTTCGCTCGACGAAGGAAGCCCAGCAGTCGCAGCAGAAGCAGTCCGATAGCGCGACGACGGTCGAGCAGAACATTCCGCAGGCGGCCCCCGAGGCCGGCGGTTCCGCCGGGCCCGAATCGCAGGACAAATCCGACAAGCGCGAAGAGCAGACCAACTACGAAATCAACAGCAAGACGACGGCGACGACCCGCAACAGCTATAAGGTCGAGAAGCTGTCGATCGCTGTGGTGGTCAACAAGGGCCGCATCGCCAAGATGGTCGGAGAACCCGCCGACCAGACCAAGGTTGACGCCTATCTTGCCGAAATGCAGAAGATCGTTGCTTCGGCGGCTGGCATCGACGCCAAGCGCGGCGACGTCGTCACCGTCACGGCCATGGACTTCCTCGAAAACCAGCTGCTTGAAGACGCCACCGGTGGCGTCCGAGTCATGGACATGCTGAGCCGCAACCTTGCCGGCATCATCAACTCGCTCGCCTTTGTCGCGGTCGCCTTCGTGGTGGTCTGGATGGGTCTGCGGCCGCTGGTGCGCAGCGTCAGCGGCAACGGCAGCTCCGCGGCTTTCGGCGACGCCACGCCGGAAGCGGCCGGCCTCGAGCTTCCGGACTTCGCGCCTGCATCAGGAGCCGCCGGTGGCGCCCTCATGGACGGCTTCGGGTCCGATTTCGGCTTCGACAGTACCGAAGACCTGCTCAGCCTCGGCGACGACGATGGAAACTTCAATCGGCGCGTCAAGGAAGGTCCGGAACGCAAGCTTTCCCGTATGGTCGAGATCAACGAGGAACGCGCCGCGAAAATCCTCAGGAAATGGGCGATCGACGACGCAGCGTAAAGCAAAGGCCGGGCAACCGGCCTTTTTTCATGTCGGTACCGAAGCTTGATTCCCCAACCGCTGTTTGCTGAAAAGCCGTGGCTGGAGATGCGAGAGACCTGGCATGACAATCAGGGTCGGGAATTCGAATAAGACGATAGACCCGACCACTGAAATGCGGCTGTAGCGCGACATGATGAGATTGACTCGCGTAAAACGCGAAGCAAGTTGCGATGCCGCCAGAATCACCTTAGCCTCCCTATATCTTGAAGGCTGGAACGAGTGATCGAATCAGTGCATTGGCGACAGCGAAAGTAAATCCCTAGAAGTCGGAGATGGTGATTTGCATCGGCTGGCTTACCCTTAGGTGATTCGAAATGGGATTCGAGCGGGACTTGAATTGAATCCCTTACAGAAAAATTGCTGTTGCACCGAGTTCGATCGTTTCTCAGCCGCAGGACGTTGCCAATGGATATGAATGTAATTCAGGCGAGCAAAGGCGAGAGGCAGATGGCGAATTTCGCGAGCGCGGTGGTGCCGGATCTGTTGCCGCGCGATAAGCTGCTCCAGCGCCTCCACGGTGTCACCAGCAGCGGCAGGTTGCAGTCTGGTCTGCGCGCACTGACGGACTACGTGGGTGCTTCGCACTACCTTCTGGCGCGCTGCGATCTCCTTCAGGAAAGTGGCCTCGATTTCATCGTTTCGTCTGATTGGCCCTTCGACCTGGTCAGGGACATCGCCAATGATCTGGTCCGCGGCTATGCCCGTTCCACCGAGCTGGAAAGATGCATGCAGGTCTTCCAGCCGAATTTTGCTCTTCTGCCTGACAGTGCCGAAGTTCCGGACGGCGCCAGCCGCCAATATTGTTCGGTGACCTTCAATGTCGGCCGGTCGCGGCTGGCTCTGATGTTCCTGTTCGGCGAGGGATTCATTCTTTCGCCGGAGCGGTTGCGCGATGTCGGTCTGCTTGCAGGTTATGTCGCGAGCTTCCTTCGCTGCGGCGGGACGAGGGTCGATCGCGATTTCGAATTGACGGACCGGGAACTGGAATGCCTGTTCTGGATTGCCGAGGGCAAGACCAGCGACGAGATCGCGATGATCCTCGGAATTTCCCGCAATACCATCAACAACTACATCACCAGTGTGATGCGCAAGACGGCGACCAAGACCCGGTCCGAGGCCATTGCTTTCGCCGTCCGGAATAATCTCGTATAGGGGGATCTATGGGGCACCCATCAGGCAGGACGATGAGCAGCGCTGAGCAGCTGCGCATGGTGCGTGTGAGCAGGATTTCCAGCCGGTCCGATCTTTTTCCGCGGCTGATCGCGATGCAGAAGCTCGTCGATGCGCAAGGATTCGCGATCTTCCGCGTCAGCGGTTCGGGCCTTCCGGCAAAGCAGCGGCTTGTCTGCGAGCTTGAGAACTGGGGACCGTCCAATGCCGGTTTCGGCAAGGCCTTCACGGACGCCTATGGCGATATTCTTCTCGACCATATCGACAAATCGCTGCTGCCGCTTTCATGGGCCGGCGGTTACGACCGTGCGGCGCCCGGTCCGGCGGACTTCGCGCCGTTCATGACACGGCTGCAGGACGGTATTCTGCCTTTCTCCGGACTTGCCTTTCCGGTGCGGCTCGGCGCCGTCGGCAACGGTTTCATCCTTTTTACCGGCGATGAGATCGATCCCTCGAGCGATACCATCGTCGAGCTGCACGGCCGCTGCTGCCATATCATGATGGATCTACTCTCGCTCGACGAACGCCGCACGGCCGCCGCCGAGGCGCTCAGCGAACGCGAGATCGCCTGTCTGCAGCTTGCGGGCGACGGCCGCATCAGCGAAGAGATTGCCGACAAGCTCGGCCTGTCGGTGCACACCGTGAACGCCTATCTCGGCTCGGCGACCATCAAGCTCGATTCCGTCAACCGTATTCAGGCGATCGCCAAGGCAATCCGGCTCGGTTATATCAGCTGAACCCGCGCAGTCCTTCCAGCGTTGCGCGTCTCTTTAGCAAGCGACGCTGTAACGCTTTGAATTGCGGTCCAAGGCGAATGTGAAAGCTCGGTTGTCTTGAAAGTCGTCAGCCGGCCAGCGACTGAGGCAGCTGGTTCACGCTGTAACGCGCTTCCCGAAGGCTCTTTTTGAGGAAGATGGTGTTCTCGTCAGGATCGGCCGAGGGATCCTGGAAAGCGATATGATTGATCTCGATGCCGGCGTGATCTTCGGCAAGGGTGAGCTGCGCGTAGACGGTGACGCCGCGCGGTTTGATTTCCAGGTCGAGAACGACTTCGGGCTTGCCACCCCACTCCAGCGTATAATTGCCGCCCAGGCCGAAATTCACCGTGCCCGGATGAAAGAAAAGCTCCGCCGCCGAAGCGACGAGATCGGAAAGATTGCCGTAATACTCGAAGCGCAGCAGTGAAATAAGGTCAGAAGCATCCAGTAGGCGCAGTTCAGTGGCGACCGGGCTGATCGCGTCTGCGAGGATCTTTTCACGCTGGGTAGAGTGGGGACATTTTTTCATTCGGCTTATCTGACCCGTTTGTTCTTGGCGTCTGCGGCGTAGACCCGGTGGATGAGCTCCGCAACCGCCTTATAGAAGACTGACGGGATGACACTATCGATCGAGACTTGCGCAAACATGGAGCGCGCAAGCGGCGGATCCTCGAACACCGGTATACCGTTCTGCTCGGCAATCTCCCTGATTTTGAGCGCAATAAGGTCCTGACCCTTGGCCAGCACCACCGGCGCATCGTTTTCTTCACGCGCGTAACGCAGCGCCACCGCATAATGCGTCGGGTTTGCAATCACCAGCGTCGCGCGGTGCACGTTGGCGATCATGCGCCGGCGCGCGCGGTCGCGCATCAGCGAGCGCTGCCGGCTCTTGACGAAGGGGTCGCCCTGCGCCTGCTTGTTTTCTTCCTTCACCTCGTGCCGCGTCATCTTCAGCTCTGTGAACCAGTGATGGCGCGTCCAGAAAAGATCGGCGATCGCCACGATCGCGGTGGCGATCAGCATGACGATGATGATCTTGCGCATCGCTGCCATCATTCGCACGAGAATCGTCTGCGGATCGGAGAACATCGCGTCGATCGAGCCGAAATATTCGCTCCTGAGCACGAAGAACAGGATCACCCCGACGACGACGACCTTGAACAGCGATTTTCCGAATTCGACCAGGCCGGGCACGCTGAACAGTCGTGACCAGCCTTTGATCGGCGAGATACGCGAGGCCTGCGGGCGGATGCGTTCAAGCACCAGTGTCGGCAGATTCTGGAAGACGGAGGAGGCGATGCCGAACACCATGAACAGGATGAAGGCGGGCGCCACCAGCGCGGCACTTGCCCAGCCGAGCCGCCCGAACAGCGCCAGCACATCCGGCCCCGTCTCGATCTTCCATTGATCGGGCTGTTCGAAGATGTCGCGCAGCGTTTCACTCATGCGTCCGACGCTGTCGGGAAGGAAGAATACGAGGTAAATGAAGGTCGCGAGGATCGTCGCAAAGATGGAAAGTTCGCGCGAAGACGGCACGTTGCCCTTTTCTGCGGCATCGCTTTGCTTTTTCGCGGTTGGGG
Source organism: Rhizobium leguminosarum bv. viciae USDA 2370 (assembly GCF_002008365.1). Classification (GTDB taxonomy): domain Bacteria; phylum Pseudomonadota; class Alphaproteobacteria; order Rhizobiales; family Rhizobiaceae; genus Rhizobium; species Rhizobium leguminosarum. The sequence goes on along the minus strand of NZ_MRDL01000022.1, from coordinate 83,158 downwards.
CTTCTGTTTTGCTGTCCTTGTCATCGTCTGCCAAGTCGCGGCCCTCCGTCAAAGAAATAGGCCGCAGCTAATGCATGCCGCCCAAAAAGGTGCAGCGGTTTTGCGATAACGACAGGCATCAGAACAAAGATCTAAAGCGCGTCGCAGGAACCGAGTTCTATGCGACGCGCTTTAGAGCGGTCTATGGCTGGAAGGGTAGTCGCCTGTGGCACGGCGATCAACAGCCGCCTTTCGGCATGCCGGATTTGTCAACAGTCTCGACGTGCCGATGCATGTCGCCTGGAAGTGTGCAGCGGTTCCGGGATAACGACGTGCATAAAACAAGGAACTAAAACGAGTCGCATGAATCAGTTCACTGCGACGCGTTTTAGGCGGCTGCCGAAGCGTCGCCTTCCTTTTCCTTGAGCTCGATCTGGCCGGAATTGGCCAGGCGAATCGCTTCCTGGGCCACGGCGCGGCGGGCAATCGCGATCTCGCGCGGATTGACGCCGCCCATGCCGCTCTGCAGATCCGATTCGATCATGCGGCGCTGGCGTGGGCTGATGGCGGAGAGAACCGATTCGCGAATCTCGGGGGGCGACCCGCGCAGCGCGACGGTGAGCACATCCGTCGAGATGTCGTTGAGCAGCATGACGCGGCTGCGCTGCGGCATGTACATGAGGTCCTCGAACAGGAAGATCTTCGGGCGAACCTTATTGACCGACTCGCGGCTGATCGATTCGAGCGAGCTGAGCAGCGTGTCGACCTGCGGCTTGTCGAGCTCGTTCATGAGATCGGCGACCTTCGTCGAGCCGGCTGCATTGCGCTCTGCCTCGACCTCGGCAAGCAGCGTCATGACCTGGTTTTCGATGATCTGCGCAGCCTTGGGGCTGACCGCCTTCATGTTGACCGTTCTGTTCATGATGTCGGCGCGGCGGTTGTCGGGAAGCTGCAGCAGCACCTTGGCGCCGAAGGAGGAGGGCATCATCGAAAGAATATAGGCGACGGTCTGCGGATGTTCGCGCAGCAGGAACTGTGCGACGAATGCCGGCTCCGCCTCGCTGAGGCGATCCCAGATCGAGGTTTCGTAAGCCTGGAATGCGGTGCGGCGGCCGAGCAGGCTATCGACTTCGTCGGGCGTCAGGCCTTCTTCCAGAATGGCCTCGATCGCCTTGGCGTTGTCCATCAGCCCGGCACCCTCGGTGAAGAGGTCTTCGAACTCGGAGACGAGCAACAGCAGCTCGTCCGGCGGAATGGCGCGCAGCGACTGGGCGGATGAGATAATGGTCTGCAGTTCGGCCTGGGTGAAATACTTCAACAGCCGGCCGGCGACACCCTTTCCCATAGCGAGAAGAACAGCCGCCGCCTTTTCAGCCTGGGTCAACGGTTTCCCGGCTAGCGCGCCGCCGAAATCGTCAAAGTCCATCATGGTCTAACCTCTCCGTCCCACACAGGGATCAGGCTTTTTTCGTACTCAAAACTTCTATCAGTTTCACACCGAATCGCGTGTCGTCGTTATCAAGCACCGTAATTTCGCCGCGGGCAATCCTGCGGCCATTCACCATGATCTCGACCGGTTCACCGATCTTCTTGTCGAGGGCGATCGTCGCCCCTTCATTGAGGTTCATCAGGCCGGATACCTGCATGCGGCTGGTGCCGAGCATGATCTGGACGTCGATCGGGATGTCCATGATCAGGTCGAAGTTGGAATTCAAAGCGCTGCCGAGCGGGGCCGGGGACGCCTCGAAGGAGGAGCTGCTGCCGAAATCCATGCCGGCAGCCGGGCTGGCATCGCCGCCGCCGAAGTCGCCGCCGAAATCGTCGCTGCCAAAGGGGGTTTCCGAAGTCTCGCCACCAAAGGCCGCCAGGTCCGTTCCTGCTGCGAAGGGGTCGCTCTGCAGGTCGTCGCCAAACTGCGACAGGTCGCCGTCGGCATCCTGCTTCAGCACGCCGCGCAGATCGTCGATCGCCTGATCGAGATCCGCTTCGCTGCCCGGAAGATCCAGGGAGAGGTCGCTGTTCTGCTGTGTTTTCTTCGTAGCCATGAAATCACTATTCCAGTTGAAACTTGCCTCAAACTGCCTTTGCAGCCCAAAAGCCAGAGAACCGATTAATTCATTAAATGACGGATGAGTTCATCATCCGAGTTCATCGTATCCTTGACGCGGACCATGTAATTTTCGCCTGAACGCCCGAACTCGCACACATACAATTCCTTGCTGTTGGCGCTGACCTCGACACGCACGTCGCCGTGGTCGCGGAACGGAATGACGTCACCGACCATCAGCTTCGATATCGTGCGCAGCGTCAGGTCCTGCAGCCTGATCTTGGCCTCGAGCGTGACATGTGAGCGGCGGACCTGGTCACCGAGCTGTTCGGTCCATTCCGCCGAGTTGCTGCTGGCCTGGCGTTTCGGCTTCGGCGGCGTCACCTTGGTCTTGAGCAGTGCCGTCTGCGGAACGATCAACGAAAATTCCGAAACGATGCCGGCAAGCGTGATCGACATGTTGATGGCGGCCGCGAATTCATCCGGACGATCCTCCTGCGGCCGGGCGCGCATGTCATGGGCGTGCGGGGCCGAAAGGCTCGGTTCGAAACCGCCCGGCGCGTTGACGGCCGAGCGCAGCACCTTGGCGATCTTGTCGAAGACCATGACCGCCAGATCGAGCTCGATGATCGAAAGCATTCGGTCGGCCGGTTCCTCGATCGTATCGGCGGTGGCGCCGAGCAGATGCTCCATCAGCGTGATGACGAAGCCGTTGCCGCAGGCAAGCGTAATGTTCTGCGACCAGTTGCGCAGCGTCGCGTCGACGAGTGTGACGTTCGCGCTCAGGTCTTCGATGAGGTGGTTCTTGTAGCCGATCTCGCAGCCGAGATAGTTGACCGTCACATCGAGGCCGGTCTCGCTTTTGATGACGTCGGGAAAGAATTCGCTGTAGATTTCCCCGAAGGAACTGCAGATCTTGGCGACCCTGCCTCTGTCGCCAAGCCCGCCTGTCAGCTTGGCGAGGAGGGCAGGATCCATTGTCGGTTTGTCGTGCGAAGCATTGCTCATAGTCATTTAAGCCGCCTTGTTTTCGCCACCTGGGTTCATCATTTCCTGCTCGACCGCATCGATGGACGGACGCTCGTAAGCCGAGATCGTCTTGCGGCCGTATTCGAGAGCGACCTGCGGCACCGAGCCGTTCATATAGGCAAGCAGTGTCTGCTTGACGATGACGTAGAGGCGGTGCTGCTTGTTGCGCACGACCTTGATCTGGGAGACCAGCGGCGAGCAGACGCAGTAGGACAAGAGAATGCCGAGGAAGGTGCCGACGAGCGCCGAGCCGATCAGGTGGCCGAGCACTTCAGGCGAATCGTTGATGTGGGCCATCGCCTTGATGACCCCGAGAACGGCCGCGACGATGCCGATCGCCGGGAAGGAATCGCTCATGATCTGGATCGAGTGGTAGGGCTTCATCTTGTCGTGCATGATGGTGTTGAGCTCTTCGTCCATCAGCGCCTCGATCTCGTGGCTGCGAGCGTTGCCGATGATGATCAGGCGCACGTAGTCGCAGATGAACGCCGTAAGCTCCTTGTTCTTCAGAACCGTCGGAGCCGCCTGGAAGATCGTCGATTCGGTCGGATTGTCGATATGGGCTTCGATTTCGTTTCGCGACTTGGTGCGCAGGTCGCGCATCAGCGAATAGAGCACGCCGAGCGTATCGAGATAATTGCGTTCCTTCGGCACAGCGTGCCTGAAGGCTTCGCTGAGCGCCTTGCCGGAGTCCTTCACCACCTTCATCGGGTTCGCCATGATGAAGCTGCCGAGGCCGGCGCCGCCGATGATGAGGAATTCGAAGGGCTGGAACAGCGCGTCCACTTCGCCGCCCATGGCCATGAAGCTGCCGACGATACAGCCGCAAGTCACTATAAATCCGATAATGATATTCATCGTCAGCCCAATCTGAACGTTGCTTTTCTTTGAGACGGATAGGGTTTCTGCCTTGCGTGAGGCTGATGAAAGGCCCGATCGCGAGGCATTTCCGCGTGCCAGCTTCGCGCAAGCATCTGCCGTCAGTCTAAAGGAGACGAATGGGTGCCCGCGCCCGTTTCTGAGATGCCGCCTCAGCGAAATCCCGGCCGAACCACTCAAGACGACGCCCGGCTTTTCGTCCCGTTCATCGCCAATGCTTGGAGCTTACCGACATGCAATCCGGTCTTTATGTTTCTCTGTCGTCGCAGATGGCCCTCGAAAAGCGTCTGAACACCATCGCAGACAACATGGCGAACGTGAATACGACCGGTTTTCGCGCCACCGAGGTGAAGTTCGATGAGATGGTGGCGAATACCAAGAACAAGCTGAACACCAAAGTCGCCTTCGTTTCCCAGGGCAACGACTATCTGAACGAGGGAAACGGCGAACTGCAGCACACCGGCAACATGCTGGATTTCGCCATCAAGGGCGATGCCTGGTTTTCGCTCGAAACGCCGGCCGGCCAGGTGCTGACGCGGGACGGTCGCTTCACGATCAAGGATACCGGCGAGCTCGTCTCGATCAGGGGATATCCCGTGCTCGACGCAGGCGGTGCGCCGATCCAGCTTAACACGAAAGGCGGCGAGCCGGCCGTGGGCACCGACGGCATCATCTATCAGGACAAACGCCAGGTCGCTTCGCTCGGCTTGTTCGAGGCCGATATCAGCAAGGGTTACCTGCGCTACGAAAACAGCGGCATCATGACCACCGACCAGCCGCGCGCCGTCGTCGACCGCTTCAATGTCGGTGTCGAGCAGGGTTATCTCGAAAACTCCAACGTCAACGCCATGCGCGAGATCACCCAGCTGATTGAAGTCAACCGCGCCTTCGAAAGTGTCTCGTCGCTGATGCGCGACAGCGAAGATTCCTTCAAGGAAGCCGTCCAGACACTTGGGGGCAGCCGCTAGGCGAAAGTTGAAAGTTAAAGTATGAGCACCACGCTACTGTCTGAGGACGGCCTCTCCCCTAAGCTGGCGCATCTGGCGGGCCTCGTCGACCGATACGCATCGCCGGAGTTCGCGGTTGCCCATGGCGGTCGCGTGCAGACCATCGCCGCCGGCCACTACACGGTTCACGGTCTCTCCCGCCATGTTCGTCTCGGCGAGTTCGTGGCCCATAAATCGGCGACCGGCATCCATCTGGGCGAAGTCGTGCGCGTCGAGCCGGAGCTGATCTATGTCTGCCCGATCGAACCCGGCGAGCCGATCGGCATCCACGATACCGTCATCCGCAAGGGCGCCTTCCGCATTTCACCGTCAGACAGCTGGTGTGGACGCACCGTCAACTCGCTCGGCGAGCCGATCGACGGGCTGGGTCCGGTCACCGAGGGGCTCGATCGCCGCTCGATCTCCAATACCGCGCCGCCCTCGATGACCCGCAAGCGTGTCGAGACCGGCTTCAAGACCGGCGTGCGCGCGATCGACATCTTCTCGCCGCTCTGCCTGGGGCAGCGCCTCGGCATCTTCGCCGGCTCCGGTGTTGGCAAGTCGACGCTTCTGTCCATGCTCGCCCGCGCCGATGCTTTCGACAAGGTTGTCATTGCGCTCGTCGGCGAACGCGGCCGCGAGGTGCGCGAATTCATCGAGGATACGCTCGGCAGCAATATGAGGAAGGCGATCGCGGTCGTCGCAACCAGCGACGAGAGCCCGATGCTTCGCAAGATGGCGCCGCTGACGGCCGTCACCATCGCCGAACATTTCCGCGACAAGGGCGAGAACGTCCTCTTCATCGTCGACAGCGTCACGCGTTTCGCCCATGCGATCCGCGAGGTGGCGACCGCCTCCGGCGAGCCGCCGATCGCGCGCGGCTATCCCGCTTCCGTTTTCACCGAGCTGCCACGCCTGCTGGAACGCGCCGGTCCCGGCCCCGAGGGCGCCGGAACCATCACGGCGATCATCTCGATCCTCGTCGACGGCGACAATCACAACGACCCGATTGCCGATTCGACGCGCGGCATCCTCGACGGTCATATCGTCCTGCAGCGCAGTCTCGCCGAAGAAGGGCGTTATCCTCCGATCGATCCGCTCGCCTCGATCTCGCGTCTTGCCCGCAAGGCCTGGACGCCGGACCAGGAAAAGCTGGTGTCGCGGCTAAAGGTGCTGATTCACCGCTTCGAGGAGACGCGCGACCTGCGCCTGATCGGCGGTTACCGCCAGGGTGCCGATCCCGATCTCGACATGGCGGTCAAGCAGGTGCCGATCATTTACGACGTCCTGAAACAGTCTCCGGGCGATCGCGACTCGCCCGATGCCTTTGCCGATCTCGCCGGCGCGCTCAAGGCTGCAGCCGGCATGGGCAATCAGGGCGGACCCATCCAGAGGAGATAGACGTGACTGAATTCGACGACGAACGCATCGCTTCCCTGAAGCAACGCAAGAAAACCGTCATCCTGGATCGGCTGCTGACCTATACCGGCCTGGCGCTTGCCGGCGCCTCCGCTTTCTTCCCCTGGTACGTGTTCTTCAACGCGGACAAGTTCGGCATCAATGTTGCCACCAGCAGCAATTCGCGCGAACTGCCGGATTGGCCGGCGCGCAACGTCTTCAGCGTCTCGCCGCTTGCCATGGTCAACAAGAACGAGGGGGACAAAAAGGCCCCGCCGATCGATCCGCTGACGACCGCAACGGTGTCCGATCTCGGCAAGGAGCGCGATGGCGGCCCCATATTGGAGGATCAGCCCTTCCCCGGCAAATCATCCTTCCGCCTGCTGCATGTTTCCAACGGCCGGGCGCTGATCGAGGATCCCTCCGGGATGTATGTGGTGCGCATCGGCTCGATCCTGCCCGATGAAAGCCGCCTTGCGACGCTCGAGCAGCGCGACGGCAAATGGGTGATCGTCACCTCCAAGGGCGAGACCTACCAGAACAACTGAACCTGTCCGCAAACCCAGGCAACAGGGGCTCCGCCGCGAACCGGCCGGAGCCCCTGTTCTTTTACCCCTGTTCTTTTGATAGCGGCGGCGTTCGCACAAAAGCCTCTCGAAGCCTGAATTCCCGTAAGTCCCACGCAAGATTACCGCACTAGGTTCGGGACAGTAAAAACGGAGAGTTTCATGCAACCAATCCAACTTTTCGACTTGGCTTCGCGACAGGCGGAATGGCTGACGATTCGTCAGCAGGTTGTTGCCGGCAACATCGCGAATGCCAATACCCCGAAGTTCCACGCCAAGGACGTCACGCCCTTTGACGCTGTGCTCGACAAGTCCGACATCGCCATGGCGCGCACCAATCCGGCGCATCTCAGCGGTAATGATTTCAGCAACAGCGGCGATATCGACGTCAAGGAGGCTGCACTCGACCAGGAAATCGGCGTCCAGGAATCCGGCAATACGGTCGGTTTGGCCGAGGAGCTTTCCAAGTCGGGCGATATCAAGCGTCAGTACGATCTGAACACCTCGCTGGTCAGTTCCTTCAACCGCATGATGTTGATGACCGTCAGAAGGTAAAGTCATGGATCCGCTTTCAGCAGCAATGAAAATCGCCGGCTCCGGGCTCGAAGCGCAGTCAACGCGCCTGCGCATCGTCTCGGAAAACATCGCCAATGCCCGCTCGACTGGCGACACGCCCGGCGCCGAGCCCTATCGGCGCAAGACGATTACCTTCGGCCAGCAGATGGATCGCGCCAGCGGCGTCGAGACGGTCGGCGTCAAGAAGGTCGGCGTCGACGAAGGCGACTTCAGCACTGAATTCGATCCCAGCAACCCGGCTGCGGACAAGAAGGGCGTCGTCAAGCTGCCGAACGTCAACATCCTGGTCGAGATGGCCGATATGCGCGAAGCCAACCGCTCGTATGACGCCAATCTGCAGACCATCAAACAGACCCGCGATCTCATCTCCTCCACGATCGATCTCCTGAAGAGCCAATAATCATGATCAGCAGCGTCCAGAATGTCAGCAACCTGTCAATGACCCGTGCGCTCGGCGCCGCCGACGCCGAAAATTCCGCCTCGTCGTCTGCCGCCACCATGCCGGGCGCCGCTGGTGCCGCCAATGGCATGAGCTTCGCCTCGGTCATGGGCAACATGGCGAGCGACGCGGTCACCAGCCTGAAGGGTGCGGAAAGCATGTCCTTTGCCGGTATCAAGGGCACGGCCACGACGCGTGAAGTCGTCGATTCCATGCTCCAGGCCGAGCAGACGCTGCAGACCGCGATTGCCATCCGCGACAAGGTCGTCTCGGCCTTTCTCGAAGTCACCAAGATGCAGATGTAACTGATTTGAGGACGAACACATGAGAGCGCTCGCCATCGCAGCAACGGGCATGGATGCCCAGCAGACCAATCTGGAAGTCATTGCGAACAACATCGCAAACATCAATACGACGGGTTTCAAGCGCGCTCGCGCCGAATTCTCGGATCTTCTCTACCAGACCGAACGTGCTAAGGGTGTCGCCAACCGCGCCAACCAGGCCGTCGTTCCGGAAGGTGCCAATATCGGCCTCGGCGTCCAGACCTCGGCGGTCCGCAACCTGCATCTCCAGGGCGAACTGACCCAGACCGGCAACGATCTCGACGTGGCGCTGATCGGCAAGGGCTTCTTCCAGATCCAGTCGACCGACGGCACGACGCTCTACACCCGCGCCGGCGCCTTCAACAAGAACGACCAGGGCCAGCTCGTCACCATCGACGGCTACGAGGTCCTTCCCGGCATCACCATTCCAACAGGCTCGACCGAGCTGACGATCAGCCGCTCCGGCCAGGTTTCTGCCAAGCTGCCGGGTGCGACGGATGCGACCGTGCTCGGTCAGTTGACGCTTGCTGACTTCGTCAACGAGGCGGGTCTCCAGCCGCTCGGCGACAATCTCTTCCAGGAAACGGCGGCCTCCGGCGAAGCGGTCATCGGCAATCCCGATGAGGAAGGTTTCGCCTACATGAAGCAGGGTTACCTGGAATCTTCGAACGTTGACCCGGTGAAGGAAATCACCGAGCTGATCTCGGCCCAGCGCGCTTACGAAATGAATTCCAAGGTGATCACCACCGCTGATGAAATGGCCTCCATCGTCAGCAAGAACCTGAAGTAAGGGAAGGGCCGAAACATGATGTTTTGCCGGGCAGGACACATCTCAGGATGGGTGGCGGCAGCCACGATCGCAGTCGCGGGCATTATCTTGCCCGCGAACGCGGATGCCGGCATGGGTTATGCCGTCGTCCCGACCACGATCATCTACCCCGGCGACACTTTGTCGGCCAGCCAGCTTCAGGAGGTCGAGGTCACCAACCCCAACCTCGCCGGCGATTATGCCAAATCCGTTTCGCAGGTCGAAGGCATGGTTTCCAAGCGCACGCTGTTGCCGGGCCGCACCATCTCGGTTTCGGCCCTGCGCGAGGCCTATACCGTGACCCGTGGCTCCTCGATCCGCCTGGTCTTCTCGCTCGGGGCGATGACGATCTCCGCCGCCGGCACGCCGCTCGAAGACGGCGCGACCGGGCAGGTCGTCCGCGCGCGCAATATGGATTCCGGCGTCATCGTCAGCGGCACGGTGCTTGCGGACGGCACGGTCCATGTGAGGGCAAAATGAAATTGTTCTTCCGTTTCGTTACTCTTGTCGCGGTTCTCGCCATGAGTTTGGCTGATGTCGCGCCCGCCTGGGCGCTGACCTCCCGCATCAAGGACATCGCCTCCCTTCAGGCCGGCCGCGATAACCAGCTGATCGGTTATGGCCTCATCGTCGGCCTCCAGGGGACCGGCGACGGCTTCCGGTCCTCACCCTTCACCGAGCAGTCGATGCGCGCGATGCTGCAGAATCTCGGCATCTCGACGCAGGGCGGCCAGTCCAACGCCAAGAACACGGCGGCCGTGATGGTCACCGCCAACCTGCCCCCTTTCGCAAGCCCTGGCAGCCGTATCGACGTGACGGTGAGCTCGCTCGGCGATGCGACGTCGCTGCGCGGCGGCACGCTCGTCATGACCTCGCTTTCCGGCGCCGACGGCCAGATCTACGCCGTCGCGCAGGGTGCTGCCATCGTTTCCGGTTTTCAGGCGCAGGGCCAGGCGGCGACCGTCACCGAAGGCGTCACCACCGCCGGCCGCGTGCCTGGCGGCGCGATCATCGAGCGCGAACTGCCGTCCCGCTTCAAGGATTCGGTCAATCTCGTCCTGCAGTTGCGCAACCCCGACTTCTCGACGGCGATCCGTATCGCCGACATCGTCAATGGTTATGCCTCGGCGCGCTTCGGCGGCCCGGTTGCCGAAGCCAAGGATTCGCAGGAAGTCGTGATCCAGAAGCCGCGCACGGCCGATCTCACTCGGCTGATGGCCGACATCGAAAATCTCATCGTCGAGACCGATACGCCGGCCAAGGTGGTCATCAACGAACGCACCGGAACGATCGTCATCGGCTCGGACGTCCGCGTCTCGCCGGTTGCCGTCAGCTACGGCACCCTGACGGTTCAGGTCACCGAAACGCCGCAGATCATCCAGCCCGAACCCTTCTCGCGCGGCGTAACCGCCGTCCAGCCGCAGACCGATATCGCCGCGCAGCAGACCGGCGGGCGCGTCGCGATCATCGACGGCCCTGACCTCCGGACCCTCGTCGCCGGCCTCAACAACATCGGGGTGAAACCGGATGGTATTATCGCCATTCTCCAGGGCATCAAATCGGCAGGCGCCCTGCAGGCGGAGCTTGTGCTGCAATGATCAAGATCATCAACCCTGACATGACGGTCCTGCAATTGCTGCGCCGGCTGGCGCTGCCGGCCGCGGGCCTCGTCCTTGTGTCGATCCCCGGCGCCTTCGCGCAGGAACATGCGCCGGCTGGCGACATCACGTCCCAGGACGAGATCAAGCAGTTCTGTACCAACATTGCCGAGCCCGCCCGCGACCAGCGTTATCTCCTGCAGAAGCAGGAACTGGAAAAGCTTCGCGCCGACATCGACGCCCGCATGGCGGAGATGGACAAGCGCAAGGCCGAATATCAGGACTGGCTGAAGCGGCGCGACGATTTCCTGAAGCAGGCGGAAGCCGGCCTCACCGAGATCTACAAGAAGATGAAGCCGGATGCGGCCGCACTCCAGTTGCAGGACATGAAGATCGAGGTGGCCTCCGCTGTGATCATGCGGCTCGGCCCGCGGCAGTCGAGCCTCATCCTCAACGAGATGGACCCGCAGAAGGCCGCTGCCATCGCCAGCGTCATTGCCAGTGCGTCCGATCCCAATACGTCGAAGGATCCTTCATGAATATGCGTTTCCCGGCCGCGATCGCCGCCCTCGCACTCCTTGCAGGTTGCCAGTCTCCGACGGCGGTCAGCGAGATCGGCCGCGCGCCCGCCATGAGCCCGATCGGAAGCGGTCTTGCCTACGGCCAGACGCCGCAGATGGCGCTCTATCCGAAGCAGCCGCGCGCCGTGGCGCAGGGCTACTCGCTGTGGAGCGATTCGCAGGCCGCTCTCTTCAAGGATGCGCGCGCGCTCAACGTCGGCGACATCCTGACCGTCGACATCCAGATCAACGACAAGGGCTCCTTCGACAACGAGACCAACCGCAGCCGCAAGAATTCGAGCGGCATGAACTGGGACGTCAACGCCCAGATCTTCGGCTGGACGCCCGAGTCCAAGACCGATCTGACCTATGGTTCCGACACCAGCACCGACGGCAAGGGCAAGATCGAGCGCACCGATAAGCTCACCCTTCTGGTCGCCGCCGTCGTCACCGGCATTCTCGAGAACGGCAACCTCGTCATATCGGGCTCGCAGGAAGTCCGCCTGAACCAGGAACTGCGCATCCTGAACGTTGCTGGTATCGTTCGTCCGCAGGACGTCAACGCCGAAAACCAGATCTCCTACGACAAGATCGCCGAAGCCCGCATTTCCTATGGTGGCCGCGGCCGCCTGATGGAAGTGCAGCAGCCTCCGCGCGGCCAGCAGGCCGTCGATCTTTTCTCGCCGCTTTGAGGCTGAACGACGATGGCAGAACCAGACGCAAGCGCAGGCCAACCGAAGAAATCCGGCACGCTGATGACGATCATCGGCGTCGTCGTCCTGACCCTGCTCGGCGCCGGCGGCGGCTGGGCGGTCGGCACCATCGTCGCGCCCAACATTAAGGGTGCCAAGGAGGTCGAGCAGGCCAAGGATGCCGAGGCCAAGAAGAAGGCCGAGGAAGGTCTGGCGCGCATCTCGACCGAGGCCAACAGCGTCGTCCAGCTCGAGCCGATCACCTCGAACCTCGCCTACCCCTCAGAAAACTGGGTGCGACTCGAAGTCGCGCTGCTGTTCAACGGGCCGCCGGATGTCAAGGTTTCCGAGGAAATTCATCAGGATATCCTCGCCTACATCAGAACCGTTTCCCTTCAGCAGATCGAGGGGCCGCGCGGCTTTCAATATCTCAAGGATGACATACAGGAACGTGTTGACCTTCGCTCGCAAGGGCGGGTATCGAAGGTCATGTTCAGGACATTTGTCATCGAATGATTCGTCTCATAGTTTTCCTTGCCGCCATGATGGCGGTACCGGAACTGGCGGTGGCACAGCAGCTGCCGACTGACTTGTTGAACGTGCCGGTCGATGGCTCCGTCGCCGCCTGGATCATCCGCACATTCGGCCTGCTGACCATTCTTTCGGTCGCGCCGGGCATCCTGATCATGGTGACGAGCTTCCCGCGCTTCATCATCGCCTTCTCGATCCTGCGCTCAGGGATGGGCCTCTCCTCGACGCCTTCCAACATGATCCTTTTGTCGCTGTCGCTGTTCATGACCTTCTATGTCATGTCGCCGACCTTTGATCAGGCCTGGCAGAACGGCGTGCAGCCGCTGCTTGCCAATCAGATCAACGAGACCGAGGCGGTCCAGCGTATCGCCGAACCCTTCCGCACCTTCATGGCGGCCAATACCCGCGACAAGGATCTGGCGCTCTTCGTCGATCTGGCGCGCGAACGCGGGCAGAATATCCAGACGACCAATCCGATCGACTACCGCGTGCTGATCCCGGCCTTCATGATTTCTGAGATTCGCCGCGGCTTCGAGATCGGCTTCCTCGTCGTGCTGCCGTTCCTCGTCATCGACCTCATCGTCGCCACCATCACCATGGCGATGGGCATGATGATGCTGCCGCCGACCTCGATCTCGCTGCCCTTCAAGATTCTCTTCTTCGTGCTGATCGACGGCTGGAACCTGCTCGTCGGCAGCCTGGTGCGCTCGTTCAGCTAGAGCGGTTCAGCTTTTAACGGAAGCGCAGAACCGCTCTATCCTTTTGTTTTTACGCAATTCCGGACGGAAAACCGCTTCGCATTTTTCCTGGAATTGCTCTAGCCGGCTGCCGCAGCTTGATATTCGCCAATGAGAAAACCCGCCGGATCGCTCCGGCGGGTTTCTAATTGTGCAGCCATCCCAAAGTGCTGCAGCGCCCGTTGCGCGCCTGAACCGACGCGCAACGGAGTGCGGATCGAACCTCACTCGGCCGCGAACGGCGCCGTGCGCGGCGGCAGCGCCGGAATGTCCATGTGATCGGGTGCAAGACCCTGCTTGGCACGCTCGGCCATGATTTCATAGGCCTGCTCCAGATGGTCGCAGAACCGTTCGGCATCGAAGAGCGGCGCGATATAACGCTTCTCCTTGAGATGCGCCTTGTATTGCGCGATCCGCGCGGGATTCTCAGCCAGTTCGACGGCAAGATCCTCATAGGCCTGCAGGTCGCTTGCCACGAGTTCGGGCAGGTCGATGGCCCTGAGCAGGCTCTCGCTGACGCGTGAGGCGAAGTTGGTGCCCTTGACGGTCAGGACCGGCAGGCCGCCCCAGAGCTGCTCCGAGGTGGTCGTGTGGCCGTTGACGGGGAAGGTGTCGATGCCGATGTCCGCCGCCTGCTGACGGTCGATGTGCTCTTCGTAGGGCGCGCGCGGGCAGAAGATGATCCGCTTGGCGGAGATCCCCGCCGCCTGGAATTGCTTCAAGAGGTTCGCCTGGTTGCGCGGCGTGTTCGCCATCAGCCAGAGCACGCTGTTTGGCGCGCGCTTGAGGATGCGGCACCAGCTGTCGATCGTCTCCGGCGTGATCTTGCGGTTGCCGTTGAAGGACGCGAAGATGAAGGCGTCTTCCGGCAGGCCGAGCTGCTCGCGGGTGACAGGACGCGGCTTCGGGCGATGCATCGGGTCGTTCGGCTGGTAGCTCTCCGGCAGCCGGCAGAATTTCTCATGGTAGAAGGGCTTGGCCACCTCGGGCAATACGGAATGGTCGCCGATGACGTAGTCGAGATCGATATTGACCGTGCTGCCGGGGAAGCCGAGCCAGCCGACATGCACCGGCGCGAGCGGCAAATTGAAGGCCGACGCGCGGCTGCCCGAAGTATGGCCCTTCAGGTCGACCATGATGTCGATATTATGCTCGCGCACCGCCGCCAGCATCCCCTGGTCGGAGAAGCCGTGAACGGTGACGATCCGGCCCCAGCGGCTGCGATCGGTATTGTTGTGTTTGAGGTACTCAGGGCCTGTATGGCAGAAGAGCGTCACCTCGAACCGATCCTTGTCGTGCAGTTCGAGGATGCGCTGCAAGAGCTTCATCGTGGCGTGGCGATCCCAGAAGTCCGATGACATGTAGCCGATCCGGATCTTGTTCGACCAGCTGTGCGGCTGGTTGCGGCGGAGGGCCACCCGTTCCGGGTTGAGGGGGGTGGTGCCGATCGTCGCATATCGGTTGAAATCCTCGTTGCCGCACCAGTGCAGATGATAGAACGGGTTATCCTTGCGCAGGATCTCGACATCGCCCTTTGCGAGTGAGGCATCGATCACCGCCTGATGTTTGCTTGCCTCTTCGAACTCATTGAATTCGCGGGCGAAAACCAGATGCAGGAAGCGGAATGCAAGATTGCCCGGAAACCGCTTGAAGAGGTTGCGCGAGAGGCTCTGGTTGGTTGCGTCGTTCAGATCGTCGCTCAGAAGCAGGGCCGCCAGGCGCATATGATCGGGATTGGCGCTCTGCGACAGCACCGTCTTGAACGGGCGGATGATATCGCGCTGCTGCCGCTTCAGATAGATCGCGGTGATGATGAAGGCGAGTTCCGCGTCTTCCTGCGCCTTGCTAAGGTTTCGCATGGCGATCAGCAGCGCATCGTCCTCGTTGCCGGTCTCGTAGTGCAGCTTGGCCGCCTGTTTCTGGTATTCGTAGGAGTTCGGTCCTTCGCAGTTGCCGGCCAGGCCATAGGCTTTCGCGGCATCGGCCTTGAAGCCGAGCTGCACGAGGTTCTTGGCCAGCAGCGCATAGGTCTTGGCGTCCTGCTGGATATCCATCAACTGGTTGAGCGTCGCCAAGGACTGTGTGTAGCGGCCCATCTGGTAATCCTTGGATGCCGCAGAGAACGAAACTTTGCTGTTCAAAACCCAACTCCGTGAAGGAAATGTTCTGGCGTCGACCGCCGAGGCACGGACAGGCCGTCCTCCGCAAAACGGGCGGATCGGTCCGATGGTGCTATCCCGGCGCCTGCCACATTGGCATTCGAAGCTTGCTTGAAACCGGTGCGCTTGGTGAACCTCTGTTTTCGCGGGGAAATGCCGACTTTTGCCTAGGGAAAACGCTTGGTTTTCAAGAGAATTAGAGTGCCAAGGAATATATTCAGCAAGCATTAACTATCCCCTGCGAGGAGCCGGCCTGGGGCCTGTATTTTTAAGGAGTTGGCAAGCATTGGCTGCGAGATTGCCCTGGACATGACGGGTTTGGGCCAAACAAAAAAGGCGCCGAGTAGCATGAAGCTGGTCCGTCATCGCCGGTACTATAGTCCGGTATGTCCTCCTTTTTGTATCTAGTTTTCCAGGGGACAGACTTATGACAAGCATTAACACCAATACTTCCGCGCAGGCCGCTCTCCAGACGCTGCGTAGCGTTAACCAGAGCCTCAACAACACGCAGAACCACGTTTCTTCTGGTTACCGCGTTGAAAAGGCTTCGGACAACGCTGCTTACTGGTCGATCGCAACGACCATGCGCTCGGACAACAAGGCACTTTCCGCCGTTTCCGACGCTCTCGGCGTAGGCGCTGCCAAGGTCGACACCGCTTACACCGCCATGGACAGCGCCATCGATGTCGTCGGCGACATCAAGGCCAAGCTGGTTGCCGCGACTGAAAACGGCGTCGACAAGGCCAAGGTCCAGGAAGAAATCGGTCAGCTGCAGCAGCAGCTCCTGAGCATCTCTCAGTCGGCTTCCTTCAACGGCGAAAACTGGGTTGCCGGCGCCTCTGGCACCAAGAGCGTCGTCTCCTCGTTCGTCCGCGACGGCTCCAACGCCGTTTCGATCACCACGACCGACTACGTTCTCGACAGCGGCTCTGCGGGCAACGTTCTGTTCGGCATGAGCGGCGGTTCGGTCGAAACCTCCACCGGTATCCTCGGCACTTCGAGTGGTGCGACCGGTTCGATCTACGCGATGGACATCACCAACTTCACCGCCGGCCAGATCCAGTCGGCTCTGACCAACGTTGAAGCGGCTCTGAAGGCCATGACCAGCGCCGGCGCTGCTCTCGGTTCGCTCTCCAGCCGCATCGACGCCCAGGACGACTTCGTGTCTGCTCTCAGCGACTCGATCGACTCCGGTGTCGGCCGTCTCGTTGACGCCAACATGGAAGAAGAGTCCTCCAAGCTCAGCGCCCTGCAGACCCAGCAGCAGCTGGCGATCCAGTCGCTGTCGATCGCGAACTCCTCTTCGCAGAACATCCTGTCGCTCTTCCGCTAAGACCGGTCGGCACAAGGTTTCCAAGTTTCGCGGCCGGGTCATCCCCGGCCGCGAAATGTTTTAATATAAGGTTAATGAAAATCCTTCTAAGCCTCAGATATTTTTGAATAATTTCCGATCTCGATTTAGCTTTCTTTAACCATCTTGCTGTTTTCTAGGCCCATCGAAACGGCGAGTTAACCTTAACAGAGATGGTTAACAGGCATGATGCTGATCGCTGTGGGCCGGCCGAAATCCGGAATGTCCCTTCTTAAGATCTGCCAACAAGGGGCAAGCAAACTATGACGAGCATCAACACCAATAACGCTGCAATGGCAGCCCTCCAGACTCTCCGTGGTATCAACCAGGGTCTCCAGGAAACCCAGGCTCACGTTTCGTCCGGCTATCGCGTCGGCAAGGCTTCCGACAACGCTGCTTACTGGTCGATCGCAACGACCATGCGTTCGGACAACAAGGCACTTTCCGCCGTTTCCGACGCTCTCGGCCTCGGCGCTGCAAAGGTCGACACCGCTTACTCCGCCATGGACAGCGCTATCGATGTCGTCGGCGACATCAAGGCCAAGCTGGTTGCCGCGACTGAAAACGGCGTCGACAAGGCCAAGGTCCAGGAAGAAATCAGCCAGCTGCAGCAGCAGCTGATGAGCATCGCGCAGTCGGCTTCCTTCTCCGGTGAAAACTGGGTTGCCGGCGCTGACGGCACCAAGAACGTCGTTTCGTCGTTCGTCCGCGACGGCTCCAACGCCGTTTCGGTCGTGATGACCGACTATATTCTCGACGACAGCTCCACGGGCAACGTTCTGTTCGGTATGAGCGGCGGCTCGGTCGAAACCTCCACGGGTATCCTCGGTACTTCGAATGGTGCGACCGGTTCTGTCTACGCAATGGACATCACCAACTTCACCCTCGGCCAGATCCAGTCGGCTCTGACCAACGTTGAATCGGCTCTGAAGGCCATGACCAGCGCCGGCGCTCAGCTCGGCTCGATCTCCAAGCGCATCGAGCTGCAGGAAAACTTCGTGTCCGCCCTCAGCGACTCGATCGACTCCGGTGTCGGCCGTCTCGTTGACGCCAACATGGAAGAAGAGTCCTCCAAGCTCAGCGCCCTGCAGACCCAGCAGCAGCTGGCGGTCCAGTCGCTGTCGATTGCGAACTCCTCTTCGCAGACCATCCTCACGCTGTTCCGCGGCTAATAACCCTCGGAAATATCGGCCCGCCGGTCTCCGGCGGGCATCTCGGAATCGAGCCGCGCTTCAATGGAGCGCGGCTTTTTTAATTTCCGTTAACTGTTGATTAACCATAATGCTGTCTTCTGCGGTCAACGAGACGGCGAGTTAACCAAATTTAAGAACCGGTTAACAGGCATGAGGCTGATCCCCGTTCCCGGTAGCTTCCCGGAATGTCCCTTTTTTCCATTTGCCAACAAGGGGCAATCATTTCATGACCAGCATTTTGACGAACGTCGCGGCGATGGCCGCTCTTCAGACACTCCGCGGAATCAACGACAGCCTAGAAACGACGCAGAACCACGTATCGTCGGGTTACCGCGTCGAAAAGGCAGCCGATAACGCCGCCTACTGGTCGATCGCAACGACCATGCGTTCGGACAACAAGGCACTTTCCGCCGTTTCCGACGCTCTCGGCCTCGGCGCCGCCAAGGTCGACACCGCTTACTCCGCGATGGACAGCGCCATCGACGTCATCAGCGAAATCAAGGCGAAGATCGTCGCCGCGACCGAAAAGGGCGTCGACAAAACCAAGATTCAGGAAGAAATCAGCCAGCTGCAGCAGCAGCTTCTGAGCATCGCGCAATCGGCTTCCTTCTCCGGTGAAAACTGGGTTGCCGGCGCTGACGGCACCAAGAGCGTCGTTTCCACCTTCGTGCGCGATGGCAACGGCAATGTCTCGGTCAAGACAACGGACTACATTCTGAACTCGAGCTCCGCGGGCAACGTCCTCTTCGGCATGACCTCGACTGGCACGATCGAGACGAGCTCCGGCATTCTCGGCACATCATCTGGTACGATCGGCTCGATCTACTCGATGGACATCAGCACTTTCGGCTCGGTTGAGATCTCCATGGCCCTGACGTCAATCGAGGCCGGCCTGGATGCCATGACCAAGGCTGCATCGCAGCTCGGCTCGATTTCCACTCGCATCGAGCTGCAGGAAAACTTCGTCGGCGCGCTCAGCGACTCGATCGACTCGGGCGTCGGCCGCCTCGTCGATGCAGACATGGAAGAGGAATCGAGCAAGCTGACGGCGCTGCAAACGCAGCAGCAGCTGGCCATCCAGTCGCTGTCGATCGCCAACTCCAGCGCTCAGAATATCCTCACGCTGTTCCGCAGCTAAATCTGGCGCTGAAGCTGGACCGAATCTTGCGCCACCGTCTGGCAGCAAGCGCAAAGCCTCCCGGACCGCGCCCGAAATGGCGCGGTTCTTTCTTTTATATCAATGCTTTGGTCGACATTTCGATCGCTGCGCCAGGCTCAGTGCTGCGCTCTTGCCCAATAGGTTGGTATCGAGTTAACTTCGCCTCGAGTTGATTTGCTTTTGCGACACGCCGGTAGAAACTCTGCCGGAGGCATGACGCCACTTCAGTCGCCGCCGGTAATCCGGCCTGCCCTTTCACCCAGATTCCGAGACCTGTCGATGACCGTTAAGATTACCAGCGCGGCCGCGGTGAATGCGCTTGCGGTGCTGCGCAGCATCAACAAAGAAGCCAACCAGACCCAACAGCAGGTGTCCTCGGGATATCGTATCGAGACGGCCGCCGACGATGCGTCCTACTGGTCGGTCGCGACCGTCATGCGTTCGGACAGCACCAATCTCGGAACGATCGGAGATGCGCTCGGTCTCGGCGCTGCCAAGGTGGATGCGACCTACACGGCGATGGACTCGGCGATCGATCTCATCGGCCAGATTCGCGCCAAGCTGGTTTCGGCAAGAGAGCCTGGCGCCGACAAGGACAAGATCAACGCCGAGATCAGCGAATACAAAGAGCAGTTGCAGACCGTCGTCGAATCGACGTCGTTTGCGGGTGAAAACTGGCTGTTGAACGGTGACACCGCTGCGCCGCCGACATGGCAGGTCATCTCTGGTTTCGTGCGCGCTCCGACCGGCGAATATCAGGCCCAGACCATCGATTTCCCATCCTCGCAGACCATCCTCATCGACAAGAACAATGCCAGCGGCGGCCTGCTGACCAAGCCGGTCGATGCCAATGCGATCAATAACAGCGGCACGACGTCGCGGAACTATTATTTGCTGAACGCTAACTCCACCACGCCGGCGACAGGTACGGAAATTGCGATTGGCAAAACCACGACCGATGCACAACTCACCGACATGCTTGACGTCACCGACTCGCTGCTCTCCTCGCTGACGACGACGGCCGCGTCCATCGGGGTGATGAAGACGCGCATCGATGATCAGATCGACTATACCGCCGATCTGTCCGATTCGATCGACAAGAGCGTCGGTGCGCTCGTCGATACCGACATGGACGAGGCTTCGATTCGGCAGAAGGCGATCGAAACCCAGAAACAAATGGCCGTCGAAGCGATCTCGATCCTCAACACGGCCGCAAGCAAGATCCTGATCCTGCTGGAATAGGGGCGGGCGCGATCACGGGTGGCGGCGGCGCCATTCATCCTCGCGCAAGTTTGACTTCCTAGTTTCCGGCATGAAGGCATCGTCCGAATCCGTGCCGGCGCAAGGTCAGGCCCTTGTCCGTTTCGAAGGGGATGGCGGCGCGCAAGGTCAATTTGAGCGGGGGCGGGCATGTTGCATGCCTCCCGAATGCTGGATGGTTTTTTTATGAGCATTTCGCTTTCCCGGTATTTGAAGGATTTCGGTGAACCGGAATCGTCAGCGCCAATCCTCGACATGGATGTTTTCGGCGGCGATGCTTTCCCCGAAATGCCGAGCGAACCGGCGATCGATATCGAGGCAGAGCGCCGCGAAGCCTATGCGGAAGGTCATGCCGCTGCGACCGCGGAATTGACTGACAAATACGAACTCGAGGCGCGGGCGCTGGCGGAGGTCCATGCGCGTGAACTCGAGGAACTGAAGCTTCGCTACGAAGTCGAGGCGGCGGCGGTCATTGCATCCCGCATCCGCGATATCGCCGAAGAGGTCGCTCAGCTGGTCAGCGCCGGCGCCGCCGTCGCCATCGCGCCTGTGATGACGGACGCGCTCGCCGCCAAGGCTGCCGAAAGCCTCGCGGCCCTGCTGCGCGACGCGATCCTCGAAGGCGCGGCCGGAGCGATCGTCGTCAGGGGGCCGACCCGGCTTTTCGACATAGTGAAGGCCGAGCTCGGCGAACATGCCGGGGCGGTTCGCCACATTGAGACCGACGATATCGATCTCGCCGTTGAAATCGGTGAATCCGTCATCGTCACCCGTATGTCCGCCTGGGCAGCCAGCTTGAAGAAAGTTCTCGAATGAGCGAAGGCGAAAACCACCACCACGGCAAGAACGAGATCATCATCGTCAAGAGACATGGCGGCGGTGATCACGATGGCGCCCATGGCGGTGCGTGGAAAATTGCCTATGCCGACTTCATGACGGCGATGATGGCGTTCTTCCTGGTCATGTGGCTGGTCAATGCCGCCAACGAGGAGACCAAGGCGTCGGTCGCGACCTATTTCAATCCGATCAAACTGTCCGACGAAAAGCCCACCGAGAAGGGCCTGAAGAAGCCCGTAGACAACGCCGAGGGCGAAGAGAAGCAGGAGAAGTCGAAGCAGAAGGAAGAAGATCCGAACGACGGCAAGGCTGCCGCCGATGGTGACGACCAGACATCGACATCAGGCGACCAAACCAATTATTCCGAGGCCGATTTCTTCGAAAATCCGTATTCGGTTCTGGCCGAGATCGCCCAGGAGGTCGGCCAGCAGGCCAATGTCAGCGCCAAGGGCGACGGCGGTGCCGCCGATTCGGGCCCGGCCACCGGCGCCGACGGCGGCGAGGCCTATCGTGATCCCTTCGATCCGGATTTCTGGACGAAGCAGGTCGAGGTCACGACGGCCGGCAAGACGTTGCCGCCCGGCAAGAGCGACGACCAGCAGGCGGTCGAGAGCGAGACAAGCGAGATCGCCAAGGTCGAGGATATGCAGCCGATACCGCTGACCACCGATCAGAAGGCGGCCAAGGAAACCAAAGAAACCAAGGAAACCAAGGAAACCAAGGGCGCGGTCGAAGCCAAGGACGGCAAGTCGCCTGAGGGCAAGAAAGCCGACGCTCAGAAAGACGCCGATCATCAGAAGGATGCGGACAAGAGTGCCTCCGAGACCGAGCAGCAGCAGAAGAAGGAAGCCGAGCAGCTGCAGGCCCAGATCGCCCAGCAGATCGGCGGTGTCGCCGGCAAGCTCGCCGAAGGTCTGACCGTGACGGCGTCCGAGGGCGGATTGCTGGTCAGCATCTCCGACCAGACCGACGATTCGATGTTCAATATCGGTTCTGCGGTTCCGCGCCAGGAGATGGTGCTCGCCATGGAAAAGATCGGTGCGATCCTGAAGGCGAGGGGTGGTGCGATCGCCATCCGCGGCCACACGGACGGGCGCCAGTATAAGGGCACGCAGAACGAGAATTGGCGGCTTTCGATGGATCGCGCCCAGAGCGCCTACTACATGCTTGTGCGCGGCGGGCTCGACGAGAAACGCATCTCCCAGGTTTCCGGCTTCGCCGACCGTCGGCTGAAGCTGCCGTCTGACCCGTTCAACGCGACCAACCGCCGGATCGAGATTCTGGTGCAGGCGGATCAAGGATAGTCGAATGGCGCGTCGGCAGCATCGCTACGTCGGATTTGTGGCCCTTGGCTTGGCGATGCTTTCGCCGGCCGCAGGCAATGCACAGGATCCGGATGATCTTGCGCCGTACAAGATGCTGCGGTCGCTGCAATTCGTGCAGGATTCCGTCGTCAGCGGCGATCATTCGGCCGGCGAGATGCAGCGCTTCATGCTGGGCACGATCGACGAGCGGTTGCGCACTGTCGATCCTTCGACGTTCGACGACGACCGCAATGTCGACGCGGCGCTGATCTACGCGATGAGCGGCGGCAATCCCCAGACGCTCGAATATCTAATCGCCCACGACGTCAACGGCTATTTCGACAACCGCGTCACCGATGTGCTGCGCAAATATCTGAGCGGCAAGGGGCTGCTTGTCGCCAAGACGCTGGAGGAGACGGCCAGGGAATATCGCGACAAGAAGATCGGCCCCTATCTTGCGCTGATCGGCGGCAACGTGCTGATCGCGACGAAACCGACAGACGCGCTGGATCTCTACGACCAGGCGCGTCTTGCAGCACCCGGTACGATCGTCGAGGAAGCGGCGTTGCGCCGCTCCGTAGCCATCTGCGTCGACAAGGGCATGCTCGACAAGGGAATGGCTTATTCGCAGCGTTATGTCAGACGCTTCCTGCATTCGCCCTATGCCAGCCAGTTCGCCGATCTTTTCGTCACGCTCGTCGTCGGCCACGATCACGACGTGAAACCGCAGGACGTCATCGATATCCTCTCCTTCATGGACGCTCCGCGCCAGCGCGAGGTCTATCTGCGCATCGCCCGCGCCGCCGCGATATCAGGCAAGCCGGAGCTGGCGCGCATGGCGGTCGGACGTGTGCAGTCGCTTGGCGCCGCCACCGACAATGCCTTCGGTCCGCTCGCGGATTTGTATGGCGGCATGGCCGGCCTTCCCACAGAGGATATCGACCGGGCGGCGAAGAATGTCAGCGGCATCGACGGCAACACACTTTCGCCGCGGGATCAGGCGCTGCAGGAGGCCGCGCGATCCGTTGCCGAGCAGATCCTGCGCGCTCCCGACCCGGCAAGCTTGACGCAAGCCTCCAACCCTAACACTGATCATCAAGAAATCACTTCTGAAAAGGCTGTGGCAATAGCCACGCAATCGGAAGCGCCAGGCGCGCTTCCCGAGCCTGTTCCGGGAGGTGTGGCATCGACTGGCCAGAGCCAGGATACCGACCCCTCATTCAACGCATTTGTGACGACCAATCGATCCAAGCTCGACGAGATCGACGGTCTTCTGGCGCAGGAAGGCAACGAACAATGATGGATATGAGCGTCTCGGGCGGAGCCCCCGGTGCGGAGTCCGCCGCGATTGCGAAATCTGCGCGACCGGCCGGAAAAGACGATGCCGCCGGCCAAAAGAATGGCTTCTCCGACGCGCTGGCCAAGGCGAGCAGCGGTACCGCCAATGACGATGCCGATGATGCGCAGGGGGATCAGGGCGTGGTTGCCGATGGAAGCGCCGACAAAGTGGCGCAGACGATCCGCGGCCGCAGCAGCGCAAAGCCATTGATCGATCTTAGCGACGCCGCGCTGAAGGCGCAGGCTGATGTTCAGCCGGCAACGATCGCCAGTGTCGACAAGGTCGCAGCAAAACCCGCAAAGGCTGAGGTCAAAGTGTCGGCAGATCTCGCCTTGGGCAAGCTCGATCCGAAGGACCGTTCCGCAGATGAGGTCGCTCCGGCCGCCAAGGGCGCCAAGCACGCCAAGGGCGACGCATTGGAAACCGAGACGGACAAGACCAGCGATGACGATGACGGCGGCATTTCGGATGTTCTCGGCTTGCTGAAGCAGGAACCTGCCGATGGTGCAGTGACTTTGCCGGCGGCCGTAGCCGCGCATCACGTCTCCAAGGTCGATGAGGCTGGAACGGCCGACAAGAAGCTCGACGCCAAGATGGGCGGCCATGCGTCCGACGCCCTGGCGGCGGTCAGCAGCAACATCGAGAGCGGCAAGGCGGATGACATCAAGGTTCCCGGAGCGGAGAATGCCGAAGCCGCCGATGGCAAGACATTCAGGATCAGCCGCGCCGATGGCCGCGGCGTGTCGATGGATGTTCACATCGGTACCGATCAGGCCGGAGCGAAGGATGGCTCGAAGAAAGCCGATGTCGAAAACGTTTCGGTGCTGGAATCGCGCCGCTATATCGGCCTGATGCAGAATTCGAATTCCGCCGCCGTGACCGCTGCTCTCTCGGGGGATTCCGAATGGGCGCGCGCCATGGAGCCGAGCTCAGCGCTCTCCAACGCAGCGGAATGGACGAGCACCGGCAAGGTGGTCAATACGCTGAAGATCCAGATGAACCCGCTCGACCTCGGTCTGGTGACGGCCACCATGCGGCTGTCCGGCGACGCACTGAACGTCGACCTTAAGGTCGAAACCGGGGCGGCTTACCGTCAAATGAAGGAGGATCACGGCAAGATTCTCGAAGCTCTGCGCAGCCAGGGCTACGCGGTCGAAAACGTCACCATCAGCATGGCGCCGGTCGAGCGTTCCGACGCCGGCAACCAGGCGGGCAGCCAGGCCTCCCAGCAGCAGTCGCTCCCCCAGCAGGGGCAGGGCGGCGAGGCGCGCGAGCGCCACAATCAGACGGCACAGCGGACGGACGGAGGCTTCAATGGCGCAGGCGAGACGGGTATTGAAGACGCTCGTGCTGGCGGTAGCAGCGGCACTGGCGGCGTTTACCTCTGAGGCGGCCGCTTCTACCGGCGCCTGCGAGCGCGAGATCCAGTCGGCAGCGGCCAAGTATGGCATCCCGGAAGGCATCCTCTATTCGGTCGGCCTGACGGAGACCGGCCGCAAGGGCTCGCTCTATCCCTATGCCATGAACGTCGAAGGCAAAGCGATCTTTCCGCCCTCGGAGCAGGACGCGTTGAGGCAGTTCGATGTCGCCCGCAACAGCGGCGCGAAGCTCATCGATATCGGCTGCATGCAGATCAACCATTACTTTCACGGCGAGAATTTCCGCTCCGCCGAGGAGATGTTCGACCCGCATCGCAACGTGGAATATGCTGCAAAATTTCTCCGCAACCTGCATGACCGTCACGAGACATGGACGATGGCGGTAGCCAGATACCATGCCGGACCCAACAATAATCCGGCACAGAAGCAATATGTCTGCCGCGTCATCGCCAATCTGGTCGCCACGGGCTACGGCAAGTGGACTCCCAATGCGAGTAACTTTTGTCAAAATTGATTCAACCAAAGATGGAAGAGGCGTATTGTGACGAAACTGTGTCACAATGTGGCAGGAATCCGGCGTGAATCCTGTGCGCAAGCCATAATTAACGGACCGTTAACTTTTCCACGAAATTTTGGTGTGCATAAACAGGTGCACCCACTAGATATAGATCAAATCGCTACCCAGATCTTAATCAATTATTAGTTTCTGCCATTAACTTTAACGAGTTGTCGCCGATTCGTGCGATTCGTACCCATAGATCATCGAAGTGCCACACTGATTCGGAGGCGGACGAATGATCGTAGTGGTTGATGAGCGTGAGCTCGTGAAAGATGGATACACATCTCTGTTTGGTCGTGAGGGCATTCCCTCCACCGGCTTTGATCCAGCGGAATTTGGCGAGTGGGTACAGACCGCCGCCGATTCCGATATAGCTGCAGTCGAGGCCTTTCTGATCGGTCAGGGCCAACGCAACTTCGAACTGCCCCGGGCGATCCGGGATCGGTCGATGGCGCCGGTGATTGCGGTCAGCGACCAGCACTCGCTCGAAAACACCCTCGCGCTGTTCGACTGCGGCGTCGACGACGTGGTGCGCAAACCAGTGCATCCCCGCGAAATCCTTGCAAGAGCGGCTGCGATCCGGCGCCGGCTGAAGGCGATCACCAATTACACAGAGATCGGCGGGATCCGCGTCTTCTCGGATGGCCGTGACCCCGAGATCAACGGCGAAGTCTTCGCGCTTCCCCGGCGCGAGCGCCGCATCCTCGAATATTTGATCGCCAATCGCGGTCGCCGGGTCACCAAGACCCAGATTTTCAACGCCATCTACGGCATCTTCGATGAAGAGGTCGAGGAGAACGTCGTCGAAAGCCACATCTCGAAGCTGCGCAAGAAGCTGCGCAAAAAGCTCGGCGTCGATCCGGTCGATTCCAAGCGCTTCCTTGGCTACTGCATTGATTGGGCCTGATTTTCTCGGCCGGGCGGCGGCGCCCGGCTGAACCTTAAACTTGGCCTCGCGACTCGCCATGACAGACAGCTTCACGCAAGGCCCGACAAATACTCTCGTGCATAACAGGTAAAACGAGGTTTTCAGATGAGCATTTTCGGCAGCATGAAGACGGCAGTATCGGGGATGAACGCTCAGGCTAACCGCTTGAGCACGGTCGCCGACAATATCGCCAACGTTAACACGACCGGTTACAAGTCCGTGTCGACGAGCTTCTCGTCGCTGGTTCTGCCTTCCTCGGGCGGAAACTACAATTCCGGCGGCGTTCAGTCCTCGGTCCGCCAGTCTGTCTCCGATCAGGGCGATATTTCCTACACCACCTCGGGCACCGATCTTGCGATCTCGGGCGATGGCTTCTTCATCGTTCAGGGTGCGGATGGCACGCCGGTTCTGACCCGCGCCGGTGACTTCACCAAGGACGACGAAGGCAATCTCGTCAATGCCGCCGGCTTCATGCTTATGGGCTATTCCTACGACGCCGGCTCTCCTGCTGTTGTCGTCAACGGCTTCGATGGCCTCGTTCCTGTCAACGTCAACCAGGAAGGGCTGACCGCCATCGCCTCGACATCCGGGGTCTTCAAGGGCAATCTCGATTCCGGCGCCAACATCGCCCCGGTCGCTCCTGCGACGCTGCCGAGCGCCAACGCCACCACCACGACGGCTGATACCAAGAAGTTCTCGATGGTTGCCTACGACACGCTCGGCAACAAGGTGATGTACGACTTCTACTTCACCAAGACCTCGGTCGCGGCAACGCCGCCGCCGGCACCTCCCGCCGTTAACAGCAGCTGGGAAGTTGCGATCTTCCGCAACGCCAATGCGGCAACGGGTGGCACGAGCTCCTTTCCGTACAGCGCAGGCGGCGCCGTTGGCACAACCACGCTCGATTTCGACGCCACCGGCAAAATAACCAACTCGACGGGCACCGTTAACATCGCCGATACGGTGACCGGTCAGACCATCAAAATGGATCTCTCCGGCTTCACGCAGCTCGGCGCTGCCTTTGCCGGCACGGGTACGCCGAACGGCCAGGCTGCAAGCCCGGTCAAGGACGTCACGATTGATGGCGACGGCATCGTCTACGCCAAGTACGAGGATGGCACTAACAAGCCGCTCTACCGTATCCCGCTCGCCAACGTCGCCAGCCCGGACAAGCTGACGCTCCAGAGCGGCAACGTCTACAGCGCCAACGGTCAGTCCGGCGTCACCGTCACCGGCTTCCCGCAGACCAACGGTCTTGGCACCATCAAGTCAGGCGCCCTTGAAGGCTCGAACGTCGACCTCGCCGGCGAACTGACCGAGATGATCGAATCGCAGCGCAGCTATACCGCCAATTCCAAGGTCTTCCAGACGGGGTCCGACATTATGGACGTCCTCGTCAACCTCAAGAGATAAGCAAGGTACCGGGTAAGCCATGTCGCTCACATCCGCACTTAATACCGCGCAGAGCATATTCAACAATACAGGCACGCAGAGCAGTGTCGTATCGAACAATATCTCGAATGCGGGCAACAAAGATTACGTGCGCCGGCAGGCGATGCTCACCACGTCCTTGAACGGTGCCCAGGTCGTCAAGATCGACCGGGCGCAGGAAGATGCGCTGCTGCGCCAGTACCTGAAGACATCCTCTCAGGACAGCGCCCAGCAGGCATTGCTCGGCGGTCTCGAGGATCTCAAGTCGATCATGGGTGGCAACGACTACGAAACGTCGCCATCCACCTATCTCGGCGTTTTCCAGCAAAAGCTTCAGGCCTTCCGCACGGCGCCGGGTAGCACCGTCGCCGCCCAGGGCGCCATCACCGCCGCCCAGGACGTCGCCAACTCGCTGAACAATGCCTCGCAATCCGTTCAGGACGTTCGCGCCACCGCCGACAAGCAGATCGCCACCGACGTCGACAAGCTGAATTCGCTCCTCAGCGACTTCGAGAAGGCCAACAACGCGGTGAAGACCGCCACGGCCTCGGGTGCGGATGCATCCGGCGCCCTCGACGAGCGTGAGAAGGCTCTCAAGCAGATTTCGCAGATCGTCGGCGTCAACGCAACGACGCGCGACAACAACGACATGGTGCTGAGCACGTCTGACGGGACGATCCTCTTCGAGACGGTTCCGCGCAAGGTGACGTTCAAGTCTCAGGATATCTATACCGCGACCATCACAGGCAATTCGGTTTATGTCGACGGTGTGGCCCTTCCGCGCGGTAGCGGGTCGACGACGACGGGGCAGGGGAGCCTTCAATCGCTCCTGCAGGTCCGTGACGAGATCGCTCCCAACTTCCAGAAGCAACTCGATGAAATCGCCCGCGGCCTGGTCTCGCTCTTCAAGGAGCAGAGCACGTCGGGCACGCCGGCCTATGTGCCCGGTCTCTTCACCTGGAGCGGCGGCACGGTCGATACCGGCAGCGCTGCGGTTGCCGGCATGGCGTCGACCATCAGCGTCAGCAGCACCGTCATCACCTCGCAGGGCGGCGATCCGATGCGCTTGCGCGATGGCGGTGTCAACGCCAACGGCGTCGTCAACAACCCTACCCACCTCAGCGGCTATACGACGGACCTCGATCGTCTCTATACCGCCTTGGGCTCCGACATCGATTTCGATCCGGCGGCGGGACCGGCGGTCGGCTTCGACGCCACGACCGGCATCGATTCAAACGTCAGCATCATGGAATACGCCACGAATTCCCTCGGCTGGCTCGAGCAGTACCGCAGCAACGCGACGACGGCGGCGGAAAACACCTCGGCGGCGCTGTCGCGCTCCGACGAAGCCTATTCCAATGAGACCGGCGTCAACCTCGACGAGGAGCTGACGCTGCTCCTTGACATAGAGCAGTCCTACAAGGCGGCGACCAAGATCCTGAACGCCGTTGACGAAATGTTGAAGTCATTGCTGGATATTGCGAGTTAAGCCATGAAGAGCTCATTTATTTCAAGTTCGGCCATTCAGAACGCGATGCGGTTGACGATCCGTCAGGCGCAGAACCAGATGACGAAGGCAACGATGGAGGCGACGACGGGAGTCTATGCGGATATCGGTGTCTCGCTCGGCGGCAACGCCGCCAGGAGCGTCGACTTCAGCCGCGAGGTCGACAGGATAGCCTCGATCAAATCAAGCAATTCGCTCGTCAATGCACGCATGGAATCATCGCAGCTCGGCCTTTCCAAGATGAAGGACGTCGGCGACGGCCTCGTTTCGAAGCTTACGGCGCTCCAGGGCAGCCACGATCCCGGCAGCATCACCGTCGCCATCCAGTCCGCCACCAGCGCCCTGTCCACCATGATGGACACTGCCAATACCATGGTGAACGGCGAATATCTGTTCTCGGGCATTAACACCGACGTGCAGCCGCTGACCGACAAGACGACAGCGACGAGCGCAGCCATCGTCACGCAGTTGAACACTTATGCAACGGGCCTCGGCAAGGCGGTTAGTGATCTCACCGGCGCCGAAATGAGCACCTTCATCACCACGACGGTAGAGCCGATGTTCAGCGAGACCGCCTGGACCGACCCAACGACCGGCTGGTCGCAGGCATCGAGCCAGAACATGACGAGCCGCATCAGCAACTCGGAAGTGATCGAATCCTCGACCAACGCCAATTCCGAAGGCATGCGCTACTTCGCGCTCGCCTCGGTGATGACCTCGGCGCTGTTGGGCCAGAACCTCAGCAGCGATGCGATGAGCACGGTGTCCAAGCAGGCGATCAGCTATACGACGAAGGCGACCAGCGGCCTTGTAACGCAGGCAAGCCAGCTCGGCCTTTCCCAGGAGCGCGTCAAGAAGTCCAACGACGCTCTCGACGCCCAGTCGAACATCATCAAGAACAAGCTGGTCGATCTCCAGGGTGTCGATCCCTACGAAGCCTCGACCCTCGTCAAGACTTTGGAAACGCAGCTTGAAACCGCTTACACGATCGTCTCGAAGATCCAGCAGTTGAGTCTTGTAAACTACCTTTGATGAGCAAAGGCGCGCAATAAAGAAGGATGCATGAATGTATCAGTTCTCATATGCCGAAGTCATGCAGGACTCGGTGGCCGACGCGAAAGAGCGGGAATGGCAGGTTCTTGACCGGTCCATAGACCTGCTGTCGTTGGCGCGCGAAAAGGAAAAATACGGCCGCGAAGCCATTGAAGCCCTGTTTTATACACGCCGGGTGTGGATCAGCTTCATCGAGGATCTGAAACATCCCGACAACCAGCTGGAGATCGAGCTCAGGGCCAACCTCATCTCGATCGCGATCTGGATATTGAAGGAATGTGACAGGATCAGAAAACGTCAGTCCAATAACTACCAGGGCATCATCGACGTTACCACCATCATCAGGGATGGACTTAAATGAAAAGTACACTTCGCATTTCTCTGAAAGCCGGAGAAAGAATCTTCATCAACGGCGCCGTCCTGCGCGTCGACCGTAAGGTCGCGCTGGAATTCCTGAATGATGTGACGTTCCTTCTCGAAAACCACGTCCTCCAGCCGGAGGGCGCCACCACGCCCCTGCGTCAGCTCTATTTCATTGCGCAGATGATCCTCATCAACCCTGAGGGCAAGGACCACTCGACGGCGATGTTCCGCAAGTCGATCACCATGCTGCTCTCCTGCTTCAAGAACGAGGAGATCCTCGCCGAACTGAAGCGCATTGATGCGCTCGTCTCGACGGGCCGCGCCTTCGATGCGCTCAAGGCGATCCGCGGCCTCTACACGATTGAAGACAGTATCCTCAACAACCACGAAATGCCGCCGACAATGGTCGAGCAGATTCGCAGGGAGATTGCACCATGGCGGTAGATGCCACATCGAGCGTGAGCACGACGGGCACTTCGAACTCGACGAGCTCGGCCCAGCAGAAGGCGACGCTGAATTACGACAACTTCCTTCAGCTGCTCATCGCGCAGATGAAGAACCAGGATCCGACGGATCCGGTCGACGCCAGCGAGCAGATGTCGCAGCTGGCGAGCTTCTCGCAGGTCGAACAGACGATCCAGACCAACACCAAGCTGGACACGCTGCTCGCAAGCTCGAGCCTCACCCAGGCCAGCAGCTACGTTGGCAAATACATGGAAAGCGCCGATGGCACCGTCAAAGGCACCATCGAATCCGTCAAGGTTTATTCCGACGGAATCATAGCGACGACCACGGCTGGCGGTAATATACTGGTGCAGGCGGGAATCACTGTTGCCGACAAGGCTCCTAGCAGCGATACCTGATACGACAGCGCCGCGCGCCTTAGCGGCGCCGATGCGTCGAGTGATATCAACCAATGGTGGTCCGGCTGCGGCGGGGCTGCTTCAAGGCGATATGAGGTTGCCTTCGGATGAATGAAGCTGATGCATTGGATCTGTTCCAGGCGGCGATCTGGACCGTCCTGATTGCCGCGGGTCCCGCCGTCATCGTCGCGATGGCAGTGGGTCTCATCATTGCCTTGATCCAGGCGCTGACCCAGGTGCAGGAAGCGACGCTGACCTTCGTGCCGAAGATCGTCGCGGTGCTGATCACGGTCGGCGTCACCGCACCTTTCGCCGGCTCGCAGATCTCCATTTTCACCAATCTGGTCTTCTCGCGCATCCAGTCCGGCTTCTAGAGCAATTCCAGCAAAAGTGCGCAGCGGTTTTGCGTCCGGGATTGCGTAGAACCGCTCTGAGCCACCTTCGCGCAAGCTTCGCCATTTAACTCTCGATCCGAATTGGGCGGGCCGCATGTCCGCCTCCTCTCATGAAGAGACGGAATCGTCATGGCGCAACCACCTGCACTCCCCCTTCCAAAAGTCGCCCCGAGCCTGCGCGATGTCGGTTTTGCCCTTGGCATCATCGGCATCATCTGCATTCTCTTCCTGCCGATTCCGCCGTTCCTGATCGATATGGGACTGGCCTTCTCGATCGCCTTCTCGGTGCTGATCCTGATGGTCTCGCTGTGGATCCAGAAACCGCTCGATTTCTCGTCTTTCCCGACCATTCTGCTGATCGCGACGATGACCCGGCTGGCGCTGAACATCGCGACAACACGCGTCATCCTGTCCCACGGCAATGAAGGCCATGAAGCAGCGGGCGGCGTCATCGCCGGTTTCGCAAGCCTGGTGATGTCCGGCGACTTCGTCATCGGTCTGATCGTCTTCCTGATCCTCATCACCATCAACTTCATCGTCATCACCAAGGGCGCCACGCGTATCGCCGAAGTCGGTGCGCGTTTCACCCTGGATGCCATCCCCGGCAAGCAGATGTCGATCGACGCCGACCTTTCGGCCGGCATTATCGACGAAAAGGAAGCCCAGCGCCGGCGCAAGGAACTCGAGGAAGAAAGCTCCTTCTTCGGCGCGATGGACGGTGCGTCGAAGTTCGTGCGCGGCGATGCCGTCGCCGGCCTCATCATCACCTGCATCAACGTCTTCGGCGGCATCATTATCGGCTACTTCCGCCACGGCATGCCGATCGGCGAAGCGGCCGACGTCTTTGTCAAGCTCTCCGTCGGCGACGGCCTCGTCTCGCAGATGCCGGCCCTGATCGTTTCGCTCGCCGCCGGCCTTCTCGTTTCTCGCGGCGGCACCGTCGGCTCCACCGACCAGGCGGTCGTCAACCAGTTGAGCGGGTATCCCCGCGCGCTTTCCGTCTCGGCCGTGCTGATGTTCGTCCTGGCCCTGATGCCGGGCCTGCCGTTTGTCCCCTTCGTGGTCCTCGGCGGTCTTCTCGCCTTCGGCGCCTGGTTCATCCCGCGTCAGGTCGAAGCTGAAAACAAGCTTCGCCGCGAGCAGGAGGAAAAGAAGGTCGTCCAGAACAAGGAGCTGGAAAAGGATTCGGTCAAGTCGGTGCTGCGCACCTCGGAGATCGAACTCGCACTCGGCAAGATGGTCTCGACGCGCCTGCTCGGCGCCCACCAGGAGCTCGCCTTCCGTGTCGGCAAGATGCGCAAGAAGTTCGCCACGCAATACGGTTTCGTCGTACCCGAGATCAAGGTGACCGACGATATCGCCATCGCCGAGAAGTCCTACCAGATCCGCATCCACGGCACGACGGTCGCCTCCAACCTGCTGCGCGTCGGCGAAGTCCTCGTGGTGACCGGCGCCGGCCGCCGGCCGAGCATTCCCGGCGACGAAATCCGTGAACCCGCTTTCGGTATGCCTGCCGTTTCGATCCTTGAAAACTTCGCCGACGATCTGAAACGCGAGGGCTTCCAGCCGATCGACAACGTCTCCGTCGTGTTGACCCATATGAGCGAGGTCATCCGCAACAACCTGCCGCAGCTTCTGTCCTACAAGGACGTGAAGGTGCTGATCGACCGGCTCGATCCCGAATACAAGAAGCTTGCCGACGAGATCTGCTCGTCACACATGTCCTATTCGGGCCTGCAGGCGGTGCTCAAGCTGCTGCTTGCCGAGCGCGTCTCGATCCGCAACCTGCATCTCATCCTCGAAGCGGTGGCCGAGCTCGCCCCGCATGTCAGGAAGACCGAGCAGATCGTCGAGCATGTCCGCATCCGCATGGCCCAGCAGCTCTGCGGCGACCTGGCCGACAACGGCGTGCTGCGTGTGCTGCGGCTGGGCAGCAAGTGGGATCTGGCTTTCCACCAGGCGCTGAAGCGCGATGCCAAGGGCGAGGTGATCGAATTCGACATCGATCCGCGCAGCCTGGAAGAGTTCAGCGAGCAGGCCACCAAAGTTATCCGTGAGTTCATGGATCGCGGCCTGCCATTCGCCCTTGTCACGTCGCCGGAAACACGCTCCTATGTGCGCATGATCATCGAACGGCTGTTCGCCACGCTCCCGGTCCTGTCGCATGTCGAACTGGCCAAGGGCATCGAGATAAAGATTTTGGGCTCTATTTCATGATAACAGACCCGCAAGGGACCGTTCTCGCGCTGTTTCTGGTTTTCTGCCGGATCGGTGGCTGTGTGCTGGCTCTTCCGGGTTTTTCCTCGGCGCGCGTGCCCGAACAGCTGCGCGTCTTCATCGCCGGCGCGCTCTCGATCGCTGTCATGCCACTGCTCTGGGACACTGTCTACCCGGCCGTTCACACAAGTTCGGGAACCTATATCGGACTGATCTTCAGCGAATCGCTGATCGGCGTGATGTACGGCATGCTGGCGAGGATCTACACGATCGGCATGCAATTCGCCGCGACGATCATCGCGATGATGGTCGGCTACACTCAGCCGGGTTCCGCCGATATCCTCGAAGACACGCCGGAGACCAGCCTTTCCGGCTTCATTACCTTTGCCGGCATCATGATTCTCTTCATCATGGATTTTCATCACATCGTCTTCCGCGCGCTGATCGATTCCTACACGACCATGCCTTTCGGCGGCCTGATGCAGATGCGCGCGACGCTGATCTCCTTCACCGACACGCTGGAGCAGACCACCTACATCATGCTGCGGCTGTCGAGCCCGTTTTTGATCTACGGCATGATCTTCAACGTCTCGATCGGTTTCATCAACAAGCTGGCGCCGCAGATCCCGGTCTACTTCATTTCCACGCCCTATCTGCTGATGGGCGGGCTCTTCCTGATCTATTTCTCGATTGCGGCGTTGCTCAGCCAGTTCGGCCAGTCCTTCGGCTCGATCTATATCGGGCGATGAGGCTGATATGATCGAAAAGAAGCGCTCCCAGAAGCTCAAGCGACTGCTCTCGGTGCAGCGGCATATCGAACGAATGGCCGAGAACGACCTGGCCGAAACCAGCCGTCAGCGTGTCGAGGTCAATGCGGCGATGGACGACGTCATCATCGCGCTCGGCTCGATGGACCCCGTCCACCACGCATTCTCGCAGAATTACGCCGACCGATTCGGCAGGCTCAGCATCAAGGACCAGCAGCTGACCGGCATGCAGCAGATCCACGAGATGCGACTGGCGCGTGAGCGCGCCAAGGGCGACCGCTTTGAAGAGGGCATGCAGGAAGCCCTCGACGCCGAGCGCCGCGAGGCCGATGACAACGCCGTCTACGATGTCATCGACCAGCAATTCGCAACGCCAGCCTCCAGCAAGCTTCAAAAACCATAGTCGTTACGATCTTAAATTCAGAGGATTGTAACGTGGCTATTTCGCCCCCCAGTGATCTGGTCCTGGACGTTGTCAAAGCTGCCGACCCCATGGAGGTTCAGGCGGCCCAGGAAAAGTTGAAGGCAAATCGTGCGGCCTTTGCCGCAACGAGTCTCGCCGAGAATGGCAAGGGCTTCTCCAATACGGTCGACGTTCTCGACCATATCGGCCAGAAGAGCGGCCTCGCCAACATCCAGAACCGCACCAAGGCCGAGGAAGTTCCGGAAAGCTACCGGAAGTTTGAAGCCATGGTCCTGCAGAATTTCGTCAAGTCCATGCTGCCGAGCGAGAGCGAAGATGTCTACGGCAAGGGCGCGACCGGCGATATCTGGAAAGGCATGATGGCCGAACAGCTCGGCAACACCATGGCCAAGGGTGACGGCATCGGTATTGCCAAGCAGATGTACAGTGAGCAGTTGCGCCGGCAGGAAGGCAAGATCGTCAATGCCTCGACCGATGACGATGACCGCAACACCGCGCTCAGCATGATCGATGACTTCCAGCGCAAGACTTTTGGCACGCCGACCGCCGAAGCCAAGTCCGATAGAACAGGATGACTTTAGGCCCGTTGGCCTAGAATCTGAATCTCGTTCTCAATTAAACAGTTAGAGCATGATGTCGTCCGAAAACCGCGCACGGCATCATGCTCTAAGCGACGCATAACCGGGGGTACAATGGAAATAGTTTCGAACGAATACAGGATCAAATCCGTTCTCGGACGCCTCGAAATGATCATCGACAATGAGAACACCCGGATCGGCAACGATCCGCAGTTCGATCTCAAGGTCTCCAATGCGCATAAGAGCCGCTGCCTCTACGAGCTGTCGATGCTTTTCCGCGACACCGATCCGGCCGAGCTTGCCGCTGCCCATCTCGATCAGCTGCACGGCCTGAAGAAGAAACTGGTTCTCAATGCCCGTCGCGTCGAGGCGCATCTCGAAGCGGTTCGCGCCGTGGCCGACCTCCTGAAGAACGCAGTTCAGGACGCCGATGCCGACGGCACCTATTCCCAGGAACAATTCGCCGCGCGTGGAAACTGATGATCAAGCTCGTCCTCACCGGTGTCTGGGTTTGCGCCATCACCTTGGCATCGGTCTATTTCTCGGTGTACCTGGCGACCGCGCCGGCGCCGGCGGCAACGGATTCCAAGCAGAGCGCGCTCGAACTGGTGAAGGGCGAAACGATCACGGTACCGATCATCGGTAACGGTGCGATCACCGGTTACTTCCTCGGCCGCGTTTCGTTCATGATGAACAAGGACATGCTGAAAGGCGTGACATTGCCGCTGAGCGAGATGACGACGGACGAGCTTTTCAGCCTGCTCGTCGGCAACAAGATGGTCGATATCGCCCACATCAAATCCTTCGATCCGAACGCCTTCCGCGAGGAGATCAAGAAGGGCATGAACGAGCGTTTGGGTGGCGAATACGTCGCCGAAGTGATGCTGGAGCAGCTCGACTATCTCTCCAAGGAAGAGGTCAAGGAAAGCTCCGCCGGTCAGCCGAAGAAGGTCGGTACACCCGTCAAGATCGTCGAGACCGCACCGGCCGGCGAAGCACCGGCGCCAGCGGCCCACTAAGGACCATCATATCATTGACGACAAACGGCGCCTGAGGGCGCCGTTTGTCGTTGGCGCGCGTGGTTAATAAACCACTTATGCGAGCATGGAAATTCAAGGAATTTTCCTAAGGGTTGTTTGAAACCGTCCTGTTATATCAGGTGTCACAGCTTGGCATGCGCCGCTTATCCGGGATCGGAGCGACGCGTCCCGGCGGGACGCGACCGGTCCTTTCGAGACCTCCGGTGCGGAAATATGGGCTTGTTTTCCGGGATGTCGGGCGCATGCAGCACCCTCGGCAGGAGGTAGGAATGAATCTGATTGCAAACTTCGCGGTGCTCGCATCGCGGCGGACGATCTTCGATCTGCCGGTCTGCGATCTCGGCTGGGACGACGCCCTCGTTTTCATCAACGAGCTGGCCTCCATTCCCGTCGGCCAGACCGTGGTTTGTTTCGTCAATGCCCACAACATGCTGACCACGCTGCGCGACGACGAATATTACCGGATCATGTCGCACAATCTGGTGCTGCCGGATGGCATCGGCCTCAACATCGCATCGCAGATCGCCCATGGTTCGCCGTTTCCGGCCAATCTCAACGGCACCGATTTCGTGCCGGCCTTCCTGACTTTCATGGAGGCCCCGCGCCGCATCGGCCTCATCGGCGGCAAGCGTTCGGTCGTCGAGGCGGCGGCGGAAAATTTCCGCAGGCACACGCCCTGGCACGAATTCGTCGTCGTTTCCGACGGTTACTTCGACAAGGTCGATCCCACTGATGTCATCGAGGAGCTCGAGCGCCAGAAGGTCGATATCTTGATCGTCGGCATGGGGACGCCGCTGCAGGAGAAGTGGGTTCACGATCATATTCGCACCGATCATGCGCGTTTGGTGTTGACGGTGGGCGCTCTCTTCGACTTCGTCTCAGGCGCCGTCCCACGCGCGCCGAGGACGGTGCGGATGATGCGCCTGGAATGGGCCTATCGCCTGCTGCAGGAGCCGGCGCGCCTCTGGCGCCGTTATGTCATCGGCATCCCGGTCTTCCTCTTCCATGTCCTGCGCTATCGCTTCCGTCGGCGCGAAAGGATTCTCAGCTATCCGGAAGAGCACGGCAGCGCGCTGCAGCCGCAGTCGGATCGTAAGAAGGCGAGCTGACCCACAGCGCCGCGCGTCTTTTGAGACGCGCAAAGGACGCTGCAGCACTTTAAATTGCCGCATAATTTTGTCCTCAAATCGTTTCCGATTTAAGGGATTATGCTTAGTTCTTACCCGCTGCGGTTAACCATTTCTTTGCCATGAACATTTAGAGTGGCTTAATCATCTGCGTCCGTGCGGATGAGCGGACTCGGCCATCATGTGCATGAGATGTGGCGCAAATGTACGATATCAGGGCCAGAAACAGCTTCCAGGATCGCGCAGCCGCAGGGCAGCGCCCCCATGAGGATTCCTTCGGGGCGCCCCGGTCGGGCCGGCCTGATATTGCGCCGCCCGAGGCCGAATTGCTGCGCGCCATCGGCCGGGTGCTGGAGGAGCAGCGCGCCAGGGCGGCGCGCACCGCACCGCTGGTCGACCGCATCGAAACCATCCTCGGCAACCGCCTCCGGGCCGCCAACGACGTCGGCCATCCGCTTCTTCAGGAGCCGGCGGGCGAAGGAGAGCTGAGCGTTCCGGCCGACGAGCCGATGGTCTCACCGCTGGCCGCGATCCGTGAAGAGCCCGCCGAGCCCCGGCTGGTGCCGCGCCGCAGTGTCGGCGGCATTGGTCTTGCGACGATGGTCGCGGCTGCGACGATCGTCGGTGCGGGCCTGCCGGCGCTGATGCCGGCTTCACCGGCCCTCTATCGCGCCGAAACGACGCTTTCCGTGAAGGCGGATGTGGCAAGCCGTGCTGCTTTCACCCAGGCTGCTGCGAAAGGGCTGTTGTCGGCGCGTACGGTTGCTTCGACGGTCGCCGCCTTGAAACTCGATCATGATCCCGAATTTGCCGGCGCCAGCGCCAATGCGCTCGGCGTCGCGCTCGATCTCCTCTCGGCCACCGGTGCTGCTGCCGATCCGGCCTCGCGCGCCGAGGCGACGCTGAAGCATGCGGTCGAGATACTGCCCGATGCCGCGACAGGCACGATCCTCGTCAGGGTGACGACCGGCGACAGCGGCAAATCCATGCGCATCGCCGCCAGGCTTGCCGAAGCGGTTTCCGCAGCAGACGGCCCTGGCGGCAACGCCGAAACCGATGCCGCCTTGCGTAAAACCTATGACGAGGCGAAGGCGGAGCTTGCCGCTTTCACGGCAAAGAGCGGCGAGGGCAACGTCAAGGTGACGATTGATCTTCGCCGCCAGATCGACCAGCTCGATGCCGATCTGAAAGCGGCCGACCAGAATATTCTTGCCGCCAAGGCGCAGACCGACCGGCTGAAGGCCGCAAAACTTGCCGAGGTGCTCGATGGTTCGTTGCCCTCCGATATGCTCTCGCCGGCGCTGCAGGACTGGCGCGACAAATATGCCGTCGCCAAGACAGCGCTTGCGCAGCTTTCCGCCGAGCTTGGCCCGCGCCATCCGCGCCTCTTGCAGCAGCAGGCCGAAACTGATGGTCTGAAGGAGAATATGGGCAAGGAGCTGACCCGTCTTGCCCA
This sequence comes from Rhizobium leguminosarum bv. viciae USDA 2370, assembly GCF_002008365.1. Taxonomy (GTDB): domain Bacteria; phylum Pseudomonadota; class Alphaproteobacteria; order Rhizobiales; family Rhizobiaceae; genus Rhizobium; species Rhizobium leguminosarum. The sequence continues at coordinate 43,321 of NZ_MRDL01000022.1, read as the reverse complement.
GACTGCCAACCTCGCCGCCAAGGCCGCCGTCGATGCGCGCAAGGGCCTCAATGACCGCCGCAACACGCTGATCGCCCAGAGCCGGGACACCGGCGTCGATTTGTCACGTCTGACCGAGCTGCGCGAAAAAGCCGATGCCGCGCGCTCGCGCTTGGAAGAGGCGACGTCCGCAGCGGTGGGAGCGGCCGCCGACGGTCGTATCGTTCTCCTGAAGCCGGCACTGGCGACGGCGGTATCGGCAACGGATGGCCGGATCGGCCGCTCGCTGATGGGCGCGGCCGCGGGTCTTGCTGTCGGTCTTGCCGCGGCTTTCCTGCTGCGCCTGCGTCGGCCGGTCGCCGATCCTGCAAGGGAGAAAATGCCGGTATCCCCGCTGCAGACCCCACTGCCGCCGACGTTCGCACAGGACCCCGCGCCAGTCGACGAGATGGAGGTGCTGCGCTCCGAAATCTCCGGCCTGCGCGACCGGCTTCGTGTTCATGCGCGCGAAGCGCGGCAGCCGCTGCGTTGAACGAACATTTCCTTGCATTTTTGATATTGCGTTGCCGCTTTCCGACAGGATAGGGCGTTAGCGGGCATTTGACGCTCGTCAACTATCCATAGATTGACGCGAAACAGGGCGGAGAGACGTGTGACGACAGTAATCGACGGCAAGAACGTAGCAGCATCGGTCATTCAGACGGTCAAGAGTGCGACGGCGGCGCTGGAAAAGAGCAGCGGCGTCACCACCGGCCTTGCGGTCGTCATCGTCGGCGACGATCCGGCAAGCCACGCCTATGTCGGTTCCAAGAGCCGCATGGCCAAGGAATGCGGCTTCAAATCCGTGCAGCACACGCTGCCGGCCGAGACGAAGCAGGAGGAGCTGGCAGCCCTCGTCGCCACCCTCAATGCCGATCCGTCGATCCACGGCATCCTGGTGCAGCTGCCCCTGCCGAAGCCGCTCGACAGCGAGGCGATCATCCAGTCGATCCTGCCGGAAAAGGATGTCGATGGCCTGAGCGTCGTCAATGCCGGCAAGCTCGCAACCGGCGACCTGAAGACCGGACTGGTCTCCTGCACGCCGGCCGGCGCCATGGTTTTCGTCCGCCGTACCCATGGGGAGGATCTCTCCGGCCTCAACGCCGTCGTCATCGGCCGCTCCAACCTGTTCGGAAAGCCGATGGCGCAATTGCTGCTCAACGCCAATGCGACCGTGACGATCGCTCATTCCAGGACCAAGAATCTCGCCGAGGTCTGCCGCAACGCCGATATCCTAGTGGCCGCCGTCGGCCGGCCGGAGATGGTCAGGGCCGATTGGGTCAAATCAGGTGCGACGGTCATCGACGTCGGCATCAACCGGGTGCCAGCCCCCGAAAGAGGCGAGGGCAAGACCCGGCTCGTCGGCGACGTCGCCTTCGAAGAGGTCTCCGCGGTCGCCAGCACCATCACCCCGGTTCCCGGCGGCGTCGGGCCGATGACCATCGCCATGCTGATGGCAAACACGGTCATCGCCGCCCATCGCACGGCAGGGCAGACACCGCCGCAGTTTTGATTAGACCAGAAAGGCTCTAGGCCCGGGGAACCGGACCGGTCGAGGCTCTGACGATCAGCTCGGTCTTCCAGAGCTCCTGGTCGGGGAAGGGGCCGGCCTGCTTGACCGTGCCAATCAGCCGCTGCGCGATGCGAACGCCGGCCGCCCGCAATGACGAGCGCGTCGTCGTCAGCGGCACGGAAAAGCTTTCCGGTTTGAGCAGCGGCAGCACGTCGTCATGGGCGATCAGCGAGATATCCTCGCCGAGCCGCAATCCGGCCTGGTTGACCGCGCGGATCGCACCGAGCGCCAGCACCGTGCTGGAGCAGAGGATCGCCGTCGGCCGCTCCGGCAACTGCAGAAAGTGTTCCATCGCCAGCAGGCCTTGTTCGTCCGTCATCAGCGCGTGGCTCATGCAACCCTCATCGAGTACCAGCCCGCGCTCGGCAAGGGCTGATATGACGCCGTTCTTCCTGCGGATGGCGAAATCGAGATGCATCGGTCCGTTCATCAGCGCAAAGCGCGTATGGCCGAGTTGCAGCAAGAGCCGCGTCGCATCGTAGAAGGCCCCTTCATTGTCGATGTCGAGATAGGGATAGTCCGGCTCCGAACCGAAGGAGCGGCCGTGCACGACGTAGGGCATGGAGAGTGATTTCAGCATGGCGAGCCGCGGGTCGTGGCCGCGCATATAGGCGACGAACAGGGCATCGACATTGCCGCTGATGGCAAGGCGCCGCAGCGCCGCCACCTCGTCATCCGGGTCGGCCGGCATGATCACGAAGTGGAAATCGTGGCGTACGGCCTCTTCGCCGAGCCCGGCCAGGAATTCACCGAAATGCACGTCGGACTGGTGGCCGGGCGCCGTCGGCATGACGAGGCCGATCGAGCCTGCCTTGCCGGTCGCAAGCCGCTGCGCCGCCTTGTTGGGGCGGTACCCGGTTTCCTTGACAGCCTGAAGCACACGCTCCCGGGTCGCCTCGTTGACCTCGGGATAGCCGTTCAGCGCTCGGCTCACCGTCGTCTGCGACAGCCCCAGCAATTCCGATAGCTGCTTGAGATTCACCTGCTATGCTTCCTCCCGGCCCGCCCGTCAGCCGTCCTGAAAAGGCCTGCCGCCTCCCAGTGGCATCCAAAGCGCTTTCAATTATGTATCATCTGGCGCGCTTGACTCAAGAAAAATCGCTCCATATTTCCCGATAGACGTTGCTGCGCTGCGATATCTAGCATGTTCACCGCGGGTTTTCGCGAATTGACTTGACTCCATTCCCCCGAAAGTGAAATGAGTTGGCTGTCAAAGCGCTTTGAAATTTCTTTTGGAGGGAATTCGGCGCGGTTGGGATTGTGATGGGAGGTTGATCACATGAAAAAGTCATTTTTGATGGGCGTTGCTGTGGCAGCGCTTTTTGCCGGTACTGCGTCTGCAGCCGATCTGAAATTTGCCCCGGGACAGGATGCCAAGTTCAACTGGAAGAGCTATGACGAATTCAAGGCTGCTCATGCCGATCTGAAAGGGCAGCCGCTGACGATCTTCGGGCCGTGGCGCGGCGAGGACGAGGCGTTCTTCCAGAGCGTTCTTGCCTACTTCACCGAAGCCACCGGCATCGATGTCAAATACTCCTCTTCCGAAAACTACGAACAGCAGATTGTCATCGACACGCAGGCAGGCTCGCCGCCGAATATCGCCGTTCTGCCGCAGCCGGGCCTCCTGGCCGATCTCGCCAGCAAGGGCTTCCTGACGCCGCTCGGCGACGACAACTCCAAGTGGATCAAGGACAATTACGGCGCCGGCGACAGCTGGGTCGGTTACGGCACCTACAAGGGCAAGGACGGCAAGGAAGCCTTCTACGCCTTCCCGTATAAGGCCGACGTAAAATCGCTGGTCTGGTATGTTCCGGAGAACTTCGAGGAAGCCGGCTACAAGATCCCGACGACCATGGAAGAACTGCATGCCCTGACGGATCAGATCGTCAAGGATGGCGGCGTTCCCTGGTGCATCGGTCTTGGTTCTGGCGGCGCCACCGGCTGGCCGGCGACCGACTGGGTCGAGGACATCATGCTGCGCATGCAGCCACCGGAAGCCTACGACAAGTGGACGACCAACGAGCTGAAGTTCACCGATCCGGCCGTCGTTGCGGCGATCGACGAGTTCGGCAAGTTCGCCAAGAACGCGAAATACGTCGATGGCGGCGTCGCGGCTGTGGCCTCGACCGATTTCCGCGACAGCCCGAAGGGCCTCTTCGCGGTTCCGCCGAAGTGCTACATGCACCATCAGGCGTCGTTCATTCCGTCCTTCTTCCCTGAGGGCACGAAGCTCGGCCAGGATGCCGACTTCTTCTACATGCCGACCTTTGCGTCGCATCCCGAACTCGGCAAGCCGGTGCTCGGCGCCGGCACGCTCGTCTCGATCGCCAAGGACTCGAAGACGGCCCGCGCCTTCATCGACTTCCTGAAGACCCCGATCGCCCATGAGGTCTGGATGGCGCAGTCGAGCTTCCTGACGCCGTATAAGGGCGTCAGCACCGAGGCCTATGCCAACCCGCAGATGAAGAAGGAAGGCGAGATCCTGACCTCCGCCACCACCTTCCGCTTCGACGGTTCCGACCTGATGCCGGGCAAGATCGGCGCCGGCGCCTTCTGGACGGGCATGGTCGATTTCGTCGGCGGCAAGTCCGCTGAAGAGGCTGCTGGTGAAATCCAGAGCGCCTGGGACGGCATCAAGTAATCATTCAAAATTATGCCGCCGGCGTGCCGGCGGCATGGATTGCATGACTGGCCGGGCTCGCAAAGAGCCCGGCCATCGCAGGATATATTGTGATTGGGCAATACAAAAAGATTGATGATGACCGGCGCTGATCCGTCAGCATAACAACCGGTCGGAATAAGATCAGGGGAAGCAGGGGAGGGACGAAATGCTGTCGCAGATAGTGTCCGCTTTGGGCGTCGTGGTCGTCGCCGTTTTCGCGTGCTCGGCCTATTTCTATTTTTCGAACAAGATCCTGGATCTCGCTCTGCCGGTGAAGGATGGCGACATCCGCGCCGCATCGCGCAATCTCAACCGTCGTGCGCTGGTCCGGCCGTGGTTGTTCATCGGTCCGGCGCTCTTCCTGCTTCTCGTCTATCTCGTCTATCCGGTCGTTGCGACCTTCATCCTCTCCTTCTACGACCGCGCCGGTCTGCAGTTCGTCGGCCTCGCCAACTACAAATGGGCGCTCGGCGACCGCGAATTCCGCCAGTCGATCTTCAACAACATCCTCTGGCTGGCCGTCGTGCCGGCCGCCTGCACCTTCTTCGGCCTCGTCATCGCCGTGATGACCGATCGCATCTGGTGGGGCAATATCGCCAAGAGCATCGTTTTCATGCCTATGGCGATCTCCTTCGTCGGCGCCTCGGTCATCTGGAAATTCATCTATGAATATCGCGGCGGCAACGACGTCCAGATCGGCCTGTTGAACGCCATCGTCCAGACTTTCGGCGGAACGCCGGAAGTGTGGATCTCCATTCCCTTCTGGAACAACTTCTTCCTGATGGTCATCCTGATCTGGATCCAGACCGGTTTCGCCATGGTCATCCTGTCGGCCGCTCTTCGCGGCATCCCCGAGGAGACGATCGAAGCCGCCGTCATCGACGGCGCCAATGGCTGGCAGATCTTCTGGCGCATCATGGTGCCGCAGGTCTGGGGTTCCATCGCCGTCGTCTGGACGACGATCACCATCCTCGTGCTCAAGGTCTTCGACATCGTGCTGACCATGACCAACGGCCAGTGGCAGACGATGGTGCTGGCGAACCTGATGTTCGACTGGATGTTCCGCGGCGGCGGCGATTCCGGCCGAAGTGCGGTGATCGCCATCATCATCATGCTCGCCGTCACGCCGATCATGGTCTGGAACGTGCGCCGCGCCAATCGCGAACTGAAGGGGCACTGAGATGACCGCTATCGGAAGCTACTTCAAGATCGGCCCCGCCCGCCTCTTCGTTCACGCAGCCGTCCTGCTGATCGTCATCGTCTGGCTGATCCCGACGCTCGGCATCTTCGTCAGCGCGCTGCGCGACAAGGACCAGATCGTCGTCTCCGGCTGGTGGACGGCCTTCGTCGGCTCGACCCAGACGGCCGCGGTCCGCCTCGGTACACCAGACCAGCAAAAGCAGGAGGGTACGACCTACGTCATCTCGGGCAATGTGTTGGAAGGCCAGACCGGCCGTGCCGTGAAGGCCTTCGGCAACCGCATACAGCAGCCGGCCGCCTTCAAGGCCGGCGAGACCGCCGATCTCGGCGACGGCGAAACGCTGCAGATCAACAGCGACGGCAGTTATCGCTATGTGAAGAATGCCGCCTTCTCGCCCGACGAACGCCCGAAGCGCATCTATGCGTCCGTCTCCGCACCGCCGGAATTCACCATGCAGAACTACAACACGGTTCTGACCGGCGAGGGCATCGGCCAGTCCTTCATCAACTCGCTGACCGTGACGATCCCGGCGACGATCATCCCGATCCTGATTGCCGCTTTCGCCGCCTATGCCCTGAGCTGGATGGAATTTCCCGGCCGCGGGCTGCTGATTGCGCTCGTCGTCGGCCTCATCGTCGTGCCGCTACAGATGTCGCTGATTCCGCTGCTGCGCCTCTATAACGAGATCGGCAATCTGCTCGGCCAGCCGTCGAAGACCTATCCCGGCATCTGGCTGGCCCACACCGCCTTCGGCATGCCGCTCGCCATCTATCTCTTGCGGGCCTATATTGCCGGCCTGCCGAAGGAGATCATCGAATCCGCCCGCGTCGATGGCGCGAGCGATTTCGAGATCTTCGTCCGCATCGTTTTGCCTCTGTCCTTCCCGGCACTCGCCTCCTTCGCCATCTTCCAGTTCCTGTGGGTGTGGAACGACCTGCTCGTCGCCATGGTCTTCCTCGGCACCGACAAGGACCACCTCGTGCTGACCGGCAGCCTCAACGCGCTGCTCGGCTCTCGCGGCGGCAATTGGGAGATTTTGACGGCGTCGGCCTTCGTCACCATCATCGTGCCGTTGCTCGTCTTCTTCGGGCTGCAGCGTTACTTGGTGCGCGGTCTGCTGGCGGGTTCGGTCAAGGGAGGCTGACCATTCCCGACCGTGACTTCAAACAGGATATTCCATGAACGTGGCTTCTCAATCGATCTCGACCCCCGACAAGGACTGGTGGCGCGGCGCAGTGATCTATCAGATCTACCCGCGCTCCTACCAGGATTCGAACGGCGACGGCATCGGCGATCTGAAGGGCATCACCGCCCGGCTGCCGCATGTGGCAAGCCTTGGCGTCGATGCAATCTGGATCTCGCCCTTCTTCACCTCGCCGATGCGCGATTTCGGTTATGACGTTTCCGACTACGAGAATGTCGATTCGATCTTCGGCACGTTGGTGGATTTCGACACGATGATATCAGAGGCTCATCGCCTCGGCATCCGGGTGATGATCGACCTCGTCATCTCCCACAGCTCGGATCAGCATCCCTGGTTCGTGCAAAGCCGCTCGAGCAAGACCAACGCCAAGGCCGACTGGTATGTCTGGGCCGACGCCAAGCCGGATGGTACGCCGCCGAACAACTGGCTGTCGATCTTCGGCGGCTCGGCATGGGCGTGGGATCCGACGCGCATGCAATATTACCTGCACAATTTCCTGACCTCGCAGCCGGACATGAACCTGCATAACCCTGAGGTGCAGGACCGTCTGCTCGATGTCGTGCGCTTCTGGCTCAATCGCGGTGTCGACGGCTTCCGCCTCGATACCATCAATTTCTATTTCCATGACACGCAACTGCGCGACAATCCGGCGCTTGCTCCCGAGCGCCGCAACGCCTCGACGGCGCCGGCGGTTAATCCCTATAATTTTCAGGAGCATCTCTACGACAAGAACCGCCCGGAGAACCTTGCCTTCCTGAAGCGCTTCCGCGCTGTTCTCGAGGAATTCCCGGCAATCGCCGCCGTCGGCGAAGTCGGCGACAGCCAGCGCGGCCTTGAAATCGTCGGCGAATACACCTCCGGCAACGACAAGATGCATATGTGCTACGCCTTCGAATTTCTGGCGCCCGATCCGTTGACGCCGGAGCGCGTCGAGGAGGTGATGCAGGATTTCGAAGCCGCCGCACCCGATGGCTGGGCCTGCTGGGCCTTCTCCAATCACGACGTCATGCGCCATGTCAGCCGCTGGGGCGGGTTGGTCGCCGATCACGACGCCTTTGCCAAGCTTTATGCCTCGTTGCTGATGAGCATGCGCGGCTCCGTCTGCCTCTATCAGGGCGAGGAGCTGGCGCTGACCGAGGCCGATCTCGCCTATCAGGATCTGCAGGACCCCTACGGCATTCAGTTCTGGCCGGAATTCAAGGGCCGCGACGGCTGCCGCACGCCAATGGTCTGGGACAGCCAGGTCGCCCAGGGCGGCTTCTCGACGGTCAAGCCCTGGTTGCCGGTGCCGGTCGAGCATATCCTGCGTGCCGTCAGCGTCCAGCTGGGCGACGAGGCTTCCGTGCTGGAGCACTACCGCCGGTTCATCGCCTTTCGCAAGCTGCACCCGGCTTTTGCCAAGGGCGAGATCGAATTCGAGGAACAACAGGGCGATAGCCTGGTCTTCACCCGTGAATACGGCAATGAGAAACTGCTCTGCATCTTCAACATGAGCCCGGCCGAGGCCGCCGTCATTCTGCCTGCTGGAGAATGGCAGGCATTGACGGGCCATGGCTTTACCAGCAACAACTATGGCGACAAGATCGATATTCCGGCCTGGGGGGCGTATTTCGCCCGTCTTGCCTAGATCAGGATGATTTTAGGCCCGATGGGCCTAAAATCTGAATCCTGATCTAAATCAAAGAAATAGAGCATGATGCCGGAAACGGCGCACACTTTTCGGCATCATGCTCTAGGAACACAGGCCTAAGGAACACAGGGGAGAGAGAAATGACTGGACTGACGCTGAAGGATATCCGCAAATCTTACGGTTCCGTGGACGTTCTCCATGGTATCGACCTCGATATCAAGCAGGGCGAATTCATCGTCTTCGTCGGTCCGTCCGGCTGTGGCAAGTCCACGCTTCTGCGCATGATCGCCGGTCTCGAGGCGATCACCGGCGGTGAGATGTATATCGACGGCCATCTCGTCAATGACGTGCCGCCCTCCAAGCGCGGCATCGCCATGGTCTTCCAGTCCTATGCGCTCTACCCGCATATGACCGTGTTCGACAACATGGCTTTCGGCATGAAGATCGCCGGCGAAAGCAAGCAGGAAATCGACCGCCGGGTCCGGGCGGCGGCCGAGAGCCTGCAGCTGACCAAATATCTTGATCGCCTGCCGAAGGCGCTTTCCGGCGGTCAGCGCCAGCGCGTGGCGATCGGCCGGGCCATCTGCCGCGATCCGAAGGTCTTCCTCTTCGACGAGCCGCTCTCCAACCTCGATGCCGCTCTGCGCGTCGCGACCCGCATCGAGATCGCCCGTCTGAACGAACAGATGGCCGATACGACGATGATCTACGTGACCCACGACCAGGTCGAGGCAATGACGCTCGCCGATCGCATCGTCGTTCTCTCAGCCGGCAATATCGAGCAGGTCGGCGCGCCGCTGGACCTCTACGAGCGCCCGGCAAACCTCTTCGTCGCGAAATTCATCGGCTCGCCGGCGATGAACATCATTCCGGCGACGGTCGCCGGAACCGGAAGCCAGACGACGGTGACGCTGACCGGCGGCATGTCGGTGACCCTTGATGTGGCGACCGACGCGTCGGAAATGGGCAAGCAGGCAAGCTTCGGCGTTCGTCCGGAGGATCTCCGGGTTGCCGATGGCGGCGACTACCTTTTCGAAGGTGAAGTGTCGATCGTAGAAGCGCTCGGTGAAGTGACGTTGCTTTATATCGAGGGCCTGGTTCCGGGCGAGCCGATCGTCGTCAAGCTGCCCGGCATCTATGATGTGAAGAAGGGGCAGAGGATGCGGTTTGCAGCCGACAGGCAGAAGTTGCATCTCTTTGACGCAACCGGCCATACCTACCGGAAGTGAGGCGGCCATTTTTGGGGTGATGGCCCCAAGAATTGTGCGGGACGGGCCTAATTCTCACTTTCTGTTAAAGATCGGCTGCTACCTTTTCCTCGTCAATTTATGAGGGGGATAAGCAGGTGGCCGCTTCCAATCCGTCACAGCCAAAATCTCATTTCCTGAGCAAGGAAGAATCCTTCATGTATGACCGCGAGGCGCGGTTCAAGATGGAGGACACCATGAACGCCGCGCGCATCGAATATACGGAAAAGGGCGTCATGCATGCGGCTTCGCGCCGCTGCGACATTGTCCGGATTTCGATGAGCAGCGCGACGCTCGCAATCCTGACCCAGTTCAGCCTGCCGAAGCAGTTCTATCTGGATATTCCGGATGCCCGCATCACCAAGGTCGGCTGCCTGCTGATGAAGGTCAACGCCAACAATACGATCGACGTCCGCTTCCTGCGCCTGCTGACGCAGAAGGAGCTGAACAAGATCTTCGTCTACAGCACCCATCCGGCGCACCGCGACTACGTTCTCGATATTCGAGCCTAAAGCCGCGCGTCCGCCAGGACGTGTGAATGGCTCACTACTTCAGTAAGCCGGATTGAAATCAAAAACCCGCGGGTGCTTCATGCTCCCCGCGGGTTTTTGTTTGCCAGAAGCCACCCACTCAGTGGTGGAAGAGCACGCTTGCACCCTGGTCCGAAGGTCCGACGGCGCGGCGGAACGGCGCGAAGAGTTCGCGGCCCATGCCGAATTCATTGTCGGAGAGATCGACGGTCACCGGCTCCCGCTCGGCCAAATCAGCCGCATCGACGAGCAGCTCGAGCGTGCCCTTGATCGCGTCCAGCCGAATGATGTCGCCCTCGCGGATGCGGGCGATAGGACCGCCGTCGACCGCTTCCGGCGTGACGTGGATCGCTGCCGGCACTTTGCCGGATGCACCGGACATGCGCCCGTCGGTGAGGAGCGCCACGCGGAAGCCGCGATCCTGCAACACGCCGAGCGGCGGCGTCAGCTTGTGCAGTTCCGGCATGCCGTTCGCCTTCGGGCCCTGGAAGCGCACGACGGCGATGAAATCGCGGTTGAGCTTGCCTTCCTTGAAAGCGTCCTGCAGCTCCTGCTGGCTGTGGAAGATGATCGCCGGCGCCTCGATGATGTGGCGTTCCGGCTTGACGGCGGATATCTTGATGACCGCCTTGCCGAGATTGCCGCGCAGCATCTTCAGCCCGCCATTCGCCTGGAACGGCGTCTCGATGCTGGAGAGCACTTTGGGATCGACGCTTTTTTCCGGCGACGGCTCGCGCAGGACGGCACCGTTTTCACCGAGACGGGCATCGACCGTATAGGCTTGGAGACCCTGGCCGAAGACCGTGCGCACGTCGTCATGCACCAGTCCGTGCTTCAAGAGTTCCTTGATGAGGAAACCCATGCCGCCGGCCGCCTGGAAATGGTTCACGTCGGCAAGGCCGTTCGGGTAGACGCGGGCAAGCAGCGGGACGATTTCCGAAAGCTCGGCGATGTCCTGCCAGGTGAGCTGGATGCCGGCCGCCCGCGCCATGGCGACGAGGTGCAGCGTATGATTGGTCGAACCGCCGGTCGCATGCAGGCCGACGACGCCGTTGACGACCGAGCGCTCGTCGATCATTTCGCCCGCCGGCGTGAATTCGTTGCCGAGTGCGGTGATCGCCAGCGCCCGCTTGGCGGCTTCACGCGTCAGCGCTTCACGCAACGGCGTGCCGGGATTGATGAAGGACGAGCCGGGCATGTGGAAGCCCATGATCTCCATCAGCATCTGGTTGGAATTGGCGGTGCCGTAGAAGGTGCAGGTGCCGGGGCCGTGATAGGATTTCGATTCCGCCTCCAGCAGTTCGGCGCGTCCGACCTTGCCCTCGGCGAAAAGCTGGCGCACGCGCGACTTCTCATCGTTCGGCAGGCCTGTGGTCATCGGACCGGCCGGAACGAAGATCGACGGCAGGTGCCCGAAGGACAGGGCAGCGATCACCAGGCCGGGCACGATCTTGTCGCAGACGCCGAGGAAGAGGGCGGCATCGAACATATTATGCGACAGGCCGACGCCCGCCGACATGGCGATCAGGTCGCGCGAGAAGAGCGAGAGCTCCATGCCCGGCTGTCCCTGGGTGACGCCGTCGCACATCGCCGGCACGCCGCCGGCCACCTGCGCCACGCCGCCTGCTTCGGCTGCCGCCTCGCGGATGATTGCCGGATAGGTCTCGAATGGCTGGTGGGCAGAGAGCATGTCGTTATAGGCGGTGATGATGCCGAGATTGGGGATGCGGTCGCCGGCGAGCGCATCCTTGTCGGCGGGGGAACAGACCGCGAAGCCATGGGCAAGATTGGCGCATCCGAGCACCGAGCGCGCGACACCCTTGGAAGCGGCGGCGCGCAGGCGTTCCAGGTAGCGCTCGCGGCTTGGCTTCGAGCGTTCGACGATGCGATCGGTGATCGCAGAAATGCGTGCGTGAGCGGACATGGAAAATCCCTGCCTTGTTCGTTGTCTCTATCTGTTTCGGCGGCTCTGGCCTGAATCTCAATCCGGATGACGGCTGATCAGGGAGCCCAGTAGATCTCGACCGGGGAAGTGGCCCGGCGCAGAACGGCGCGGATCGGCATTTCTGCCTCGTCACCGCTGCCTTCCGCCTTGGCGAGAACGTCTTTTTTGCCTTCGCCCTCAATATGGAGAACCAGGAGTGCGGCATCCTCAAGACTGGAGAAGGTGAAGGTCAGGCGCGGCTCGCCGGCTCCTTCCGCTTCCATGGTGATGATGCCGCGCGGCGTCGATGCATCGAGCGCTTTGGCAAGATTGCTGCCGCCGGGAAAGAACGAGGCCGTGTGGCCGTCGCCGCCCATGCCGAGGATGACGGTGTCGAAGGGGGAGCTGATCGCCTTGGTCTTCTCGGTCGCGAGCGAGGCTGCCTCCTCCACCGAAGCCACGTCCTGATAGAGCGGCAGGAAGTGTGCCGCCTTTGCCTTGTTCTGCAGCAGATTGGCGTCGACCAGCAAATGGTTCGAGCGCGCATTGTCGGCCGGCACGAAGCGTTCGTCGACAAGGGTGATCGTCACCTTGTCCCAGGCGATGTCGCGCGTCGAAAGCACCTGGAAGAAGGCCTTCGGCGTGGAGCCGCCGGAAACGGCGATGGACGCCGTTCCACGAGCGGCGATCGCCGCCGAAAGCGTATCCGCGACCTTGTCGGCGAGGCTGCCGGCGAGGTCTGCGGCGCTGGCGAAGGAATGCAGGGTCGATGCCATCGGTTTCGTCCTAGATCTCGTCATGCCAGGTACGGCCGTCGCGCTCGATCAGCGCGATGGCCTGGCTCGGGCCCCAGGTGCCGGCCGTATAGCCCTGCACCTGCTGGCCGGTCGTTTCCCAACCCTTGAGGATCGGATCCACCCATTTCCATGCGGCTTCGACTTCATCGCGGCGCATGAACAAGGTCTGGTTGGAGCGGATCACGTCCATCAGCAGGCGCTCGTAGGCGTCGGGATTGCGGACGTTGAAGGCCTGGGCGAAGCTCATGTCGAGCGACACGTTGCGCAGGCGCATGCCGCCCGGGCCCGGATCCTTGATCATCAGCGACTGCTTGACGCCCTCATCCGGCTGCAGGCGGATGATCAGCTGGTTGGCAACGATGCGCCCGGCCGCCTGGTCGAAGATTGCATGCGGGATCGGCTTGAAGGTGATGACGATCTCCGACATGCGCCCGGTCAGGCGCTTGCCGGTGCGGATGTAGAAAGGAACGCCCGCCCAGCGCCAGTTGTTGATCTCGGCCTTGATGGCAACGAAGGTCTCGGTATTCGACACGCCGCCTTCGAGCTCTTCGAGGTAGCCCTTGACCGGGCCGCTGCCCGATGCGCCGGCGCGATACTGGCCGCGAACCGTCGCCTGCTCGACGTTTGAGGCATTGAGCGGCTTCAGCGCGCGCAGCACTTTCAGCTTCTCGTCGCGAACGGCTTCCGAATCCATCGACGAGGGTACTTCCATCGCCGTCAGGCAGAGCAGCTGCAGGATGTGGTTCTGCACCATGTCGCGGAGCGCGCCAGCCGTATCGTAATAGCCGGCGCGGCCTTCGAGGCCGACCGATTCAGCCACGGTGATTTGCACGTGGTCGATGTAGTTGGCGTTCCACAATGGCTCATAGAGCGCGTTGGCAAAACGCAGCGCCATCAGGTTCTGCACCGTCTCCTTGCCGAGATAATGGTCGATGCGGAAGATCTGTTCTTCCTTGAAGGCACGGCCGATCGTGTCGTTGAGCTGCAGCGCCGAGGCGAGGTCGCGGCCGATCGGCTTCTCGACGACGATGCGGGTCGATTTGGTGATCAGCTTGTGGTCATGGATCTTCTGCGAGATGTCGCCGAAGATGCCCGGAGCGACGGCGAGATAGAAGGCGCGCACGCGATCCTTGCCTTCGTCGAGCAGCTTCTTCAGCTGATCCCAGCCGGCATCCGTGCGGGCGTCGACCGAGACGTAGTAAAGGCGGGCACAGAATTTCTCCACCTCCGCCTCGTCGTATTCACCCTTCTTCAGGTGCTCGTTCAGCGCGTCCTTGGCGAATTTGCGGTATTCCTCGTGCGTCAACGGGCTGCGCGAGGCGCCGATCACGCGTGTCGGTTCCGAAAACTGGCCTTCGATCTGGCGATGATACAGCGCGGGCAGAAGCTTGCGTTCTGCAAGGTCGCCGCTGCCGCCGAAGACGACATAATCAAAGGGCTCAACGGGAATGATTTGGCTGCTCATGAGCTTGTCTCTCAATCAGGCTGGTTGGCGGCCCTTTTAATCTAATCGATTTAAAAAAGCCAGTGTGCAGTGCAATGAATCTCTCAGGAACCGGTTTTAGAGCGAATTTCCGGAAGAGGAAATCCGCAATCGGACTAAAACTTGTCGCGAAGCGCAAACCACGACAAGGCGAGGAAAAGCAACGGGGCGCGCATGCGGGCCCCGCCGGGAAAGGCGGGAATATCGAGCGATGTGAACAGGTCGAGATCGCCGGATTTTCCAAGCACCGTTTCCGCGTAGAGCTTGCCACAGTAGTTTGACAGCATGACGCCATGGCCGGAATAACCGCCGATCGAGATGACCCCGGGCATGACCTCGCGCACGAAGGGCTGACGCGGCATGGTGATGCCGACGCTGCCGCCCCAGGCATGGGTGATGTCAATGTTCTTCAGGTCAGGATAGATCTCGGCGATCTGCCGGCGGATGTGCTGCGAAATGTCCCGCGGATTGTCCGACGTATAGGCCTCGCGTCCGCCGAACAGCAGGCGGCCGTCCCCGAATTTGCGGAAGTAGCGCACGACGAAGCGCGAATCGGCCACAGCCTCGCCCCCCGGCAGCACACCGGGATGCCCATCGAGCGGCGCCGTGGCGCCGATGAAGGAGCGGATTGGCATGACATGGCTTGCCGTCACCGGTTCGAGGCCGTCGATATAGCCGTCGCAGGCGATCAGCGCGCGCTCAGTGGTGATCGTTCCCCTTTCGGTTTCGATCGTCACCTTGCCGCCGCCCTGGCGGATCGCCGTTGCCTTGGTCATCTCGAAGATTTCAGCACCGGCATTGGCAGCGACCCGCGCGAGCCCGACCAGCAGCTTCAGCGGATGGATGTGGCCGGTGCCGACATCGCGCACGCCGCAATGGAAACGCTTCGAGCCGAGCCTGTCCTGCGTTTCCTTCTCGTCCATGAAGCGCAGATGCGGATAGTCGTAGCGGAAGGCGGCGATCTCGGCATTTTCGTAATAGGCGCGTTTGTAGCTCGCCTTATGTGCGACGTTGAGCTGGCCGGGTACATAGTCGATCTCGATCTGATGCTCGCGGGCGAAATCGATGAGATGGCGCTTGGCCGCCTCGGCAAGATCGAACAGCGCCTTCGAGCGTTCGTAGCCGATCTTCTCCTCGAGTTCTTCCGGCCACCATCGCTGGCCAGTGCCGAGTTGGCCGCCATTGCGCCCGGACGCCCCGTCGCCGAAGCGGCAGGCCTCGATCAGGACCACCGAAACGCCTGATTTGGCAAGATTATAGGCGGCCTGCAGGCCGGTATAGCCGCCGCCGACGATGGCGACGTCACATGTT
This sequence comes from Rhizobium leguminosarum bv. viciae USDA 2370, assembly GCF_002008365.1. Taxonomy (GTDB): domain Bacteria; phylum Pseudomonadota; class Alphaproteobacteria; order Rhizobiales; family Rhizobiaceae; genus Rhizobium; species Rhizobium leguminosarum. The sequence goes on along the minus strand of NZ_MRDL01000022.1, from coordinate 27,741 downwards.
CTCGAGCCGTCGAGAGCGGCATAGGTCGGCCGCTCCCCGACGGTTGCCTGATACCAGGATAGCCCCGGCGCGATCGGGCTCTGCCATGTCTCCTGCGATGCCATGATAGTCGCTCACACGTTGAGCAGAAGGAATTCCCGCTCCCAGGGGCTGATCACCTGCATGAAGGTCTCGAACTCGCCGCGCTTGACGCCGGCATAAAGGCCGATGAACTGCTTGCCGAACATTTCCTCGAAAGCGGGTTCGTCCTCGAGCAGCGCCACGGCCTCCAGCAGGCCGCGCGGCAGGTCGATCGAGCCCTCATTGGCCGAATCCTCGGTCGGCGCCGTCGGCTCGATCTCCTTCATGATGCCGAGCAGGCCGGAGGCGAGCGAGGCGGCGAGTGCGAGATAGGGGTTGGCGTCCGAGCTCGGCAGCCGGTTTTCCACGCGCCGCGCCTGTGGATCGGAAACCGGAACGCGGAAAGCCGTCGTCCGGTTGTCGTAGCCCCAGGCATTGTTGACGGGGCAGGACATATCCGGCTGCAAGCGCCGGTAGGAATTCACATAGGGCGCAAGCATCGCCATCGCACTCGGCACGAATTTCTGCATGCCGCCGATGAAATGGAAGAATTCTTTTGAAGCCGATCCGTCGGGATTGGAGAAGATGTTCTTGCCCGTCTCGATATTGACCACCGACTGATGGATATGCATCGCCGAACCCGGCTGACCCTGCATCGGCTTGGCCATGAATGTCGCGTAGATGTCGTGCTTCAGCGCCGCCTCGCGGATCGTTCGCTTGAACAGGAACACCTGGTCGGCAAGTTCGATCGGATTGCCGTGGCGCAGGTTGATCTCGAGCTGCGCCGGTCCCTCTTCGTGGATCAGCGTATCGATCTCCAGCCCCTGCTTCTCCGAGAAATGATAGACGTCGTCGATCAGCTCGTCGAACTCATTGATGCCGGCGATCGAATAGCCCTGACCGCCGAGGATCGAGCGGCCGGACCGGCCTTTGGGCGGGTGCAGCGGATAGTCGGGATCGTCGTTCTTGGCGACGAGATAGAATTCGATCTCGGGCGCCACGATCGGTTTCCAGCCGCGCTCGTGATAAAGACTCATGATGCGCTTCAGCACGTTGCGCGGCGTATAGGGCACTTCGCCGCCGTCCGAATCGACGATATCGCAGATCACCTGCGCCGTCGGGTCGGTCTCCCAGGGCACGACCGAAAGCGTCGAAAGGTCGGGCATCAGCTTCAGGTCGCTGTCGCGCGGCTCGTAGCGGAAGCTCTCCGTCTCGTCGGGATATTCGCCCGATATCGTATGCCGGTAGATTGCCGAAGGCAGTGCCAGCGACGTGTTCGAGGTGAATTTCGAGCTCGGCATCATCTTGCCGCGCGCAACGCCGGCAAGGTCCGGCGTGATGCATTCGATGTCTTCGATGCCTCTGTCCCTCAGCCACCGCGCTGCTTCCTTCCAGTTCGCAACGCCACGCAGGGATCCGGGTTCCGGGGGAGTTTTCTTCGAGGCGGGTACGTTTCTGGCAGGTTTCAGCGTCGTCTTTTTTGGGGACATGACACACCGGTTTGTGTTGATCGTGGCACCATCATAACCAGACTTTGCCAATTGGCGAGGGGTGGCAAACGTTGACTTTCGCCCTTTGATGGAAAAAGAAGACGTGATTTTGATCGGGGAAACGGATTTGCAGCGCAAAAGCGACGTCATCGTCATCGGCGCCGGGGCGGCGGGCATGATGGCGGCCATTGGCGCGGGAAAACGCGGTCGCTCGGTCGTGGTCCTCGACCATGCCAAGGCGCCTGGCGAGAAGATCCGCATATCGGGCGGCGGCCGCTGCAATTTCACCAATATCCATGCCGGACCGAAGAATTTCCTCTCCGCCAACCCGCATTTCTGCAAATCGGCGCTCGCCCGTTTCACACCTGCCGATTTCATCGCCATGGTCGACCGTCATGGCATTGCCTGGCACGAAAAGACGCTCGGCCAGCTTTTCTGCGACGATAGCGCCAAAGACATCATCCGCATGCTGCTGGCCGAGATGCGTATGGCCGGTGCAATGCTGCATCTCGGCACCGAGATATCAGGTGTCGAAAAGACCGAAGTCGGCTTCCGCGTATCGACCGGCGAAGGTCATTATGAAGCGGTATCGCTGATCGTCGCCGCCGGGGGCAAGTCGATCCCGAAGATGGGTGCCACCGGCTTTGCCTATCGCCTCGCCGAGCAATTCGGCTTGGCCGTGCTCGAAACCCGGCCCGGCCTCGTGCCGCTGACGCTCGATCCCGGCCTGCTGGAAAGCATCGCCCCGCTTGCCGGCATCGCCGCCCCGGCAGAAATTCGCCATGGCAGGACCGGCTTCCGCGAGGCGCTGCTGTTCACCCATCGCGGGCTGAGCGGCCCGGCCATCCTGCAGATTTCTTCCTATTGGCGCGAGGGCGACGAGATCGTGGTCGCCATCGAACCGGATATCGATATTGCGGCGCATTTGAAGACGGCAAAGCAGCTCAATGGCCGCCAGTCGCCGCAGACAGCCCTTGGCGACATCCTGCCGAAGCGGCTGGCACAATTTCTCGTCGAACGCGAAAAGATTTCCGGCAACATGGCCGACCTGCCAGACAAGGCGCTGCTGCGTCTTGCCGCTGGCGTCCAGAATTGGGCGGTCAAACCGTCCGGCTCGGAAGGTTATCGCACCGCCGAAGTGACGCTCGGCGGCATCGACACGGCAGCGCTCGATTCCCGCAGCATGGAAGCAAAAGCAGTGCCCGGCCTTTATTTCATCGGTGAATGCGTCGACGTCACCGGCTGGCTTGGCGGCTATAATTTCCAGTGGGCCTGGGCCTCCGGTTTTGCCGCCGGTGAATGGGCCTGATGCATGTCGCCCAAAAGTACGCAGCGGTTTTGAGATAACGACATACATGAAGCCGAGGAGCACAGCGCTGATCAGAAAGCAAGACCTAAAGCGCGTCGCATGATTCCGATTCAACGCGACGTGCTTTAGAAAAGCCGATTCAAGACTTTTTAATAGAGGTGCGCCATCCTGTCTCAATTGGCGGTTTGCAAGGTCGTTCCTAAATTAAGCTTTACCGGCAAGCCGATTTGTTGGATTGTTGTTGTGTTAGAGAGAAGTGAGGTTTCGACCATGACCAGAAACACACGACGCGCCCGCGCCATCGCAATTGCCGAGGCAAAGCCGAACGCTCGAATGGTCGCCCTGCGTTATCTGATGCTTGCCGCTGGCGCCACCGCCGCCAGCATCGCGCTGCTGCTCTCGCACTTCATCTGATCCCGTCCGCAGATCTGGAATGAACGTTGCGACGTGACTATTGTCGCGCCGCGGCGTCGCGGCCCATAATTTGCAACTATTTCACTGCCTTGGCTTAACCCGCCATAACAGCTTATCCGAAAATTAATATCTAATCTGACACAATTGCTCGCGAATATTTGGGCATCTCCAAGTTGTTTGGACATGAACTGGCAATGACTGCCGCCTGGCCTCCGGGTTCCCCAATGTAATTAAGAATAGCTCGATGTGCACCCGGCTGGCGCCATGTGGCTGCCTGCGGGAGGAGTGGTGTATGAAAGGCCCGGAACGCCATGTTGATTGACAAGATTCTTTCCCGTTTCAGGATCAAGACGAAAGTCCTGATCTTCGTTCTGCCTTTCGTCGTCACCATTTCGGCGGTGGGCCTGACGGGCCTCTACGCTTCGGGGCTGCTGCAGGGCCGCATGGAAATATCCAACAGCGTGCTGCAGTCGCTCAGCGGCTTCAAAGATCTCTATGGTTCGATGGACGATTTCCTGCGCGTCACCAGCCCTGAGGCGCGCGACAAGCTGCTCGCGGATCTGAAGACTCAGCAAGGCGTGCTCGACCAGACGCTGAACCAGGTCGGTGATGAGGCCGCCGGTCGCGACAGCCTTGCGGAGGCATCGCGCCGCACCAAGGACATTTCGGGAGTCGTTGACAAGCTCTGGGCGCTGCACGAGCAGGAGCGGGCATTGCATGAGCAGATCGATGCAGCGCAGAAGAGCGTGATCAGCACCCGCTTCACCGTGTCCTATCAGGCCGAGGAATTGCAGAGCACAGTCCAGAGCGACGAGAGCGCCGCCACCAGCACCCTTCGCACGGCCGACCGCCTGTTGAAGGGCGGCGATTTTCTCGGCACCGTCGCCAGCGGCTTCAGCAAGCCGCAGACACCGCAGGACAAGATCGCCTTCATCAACGAACAGATGCCGGAGATCATCAAATCGCAGCGTCTGATCGCCATCTCGGTTCCGAGCAATCAGAAGAATGTCATCGACGCCCTGGCTGCGACCATCGACGGAATCAAGGCGATCGTCCAGACGCCCAATCCGACCGACGAGACCGCCACCGAACTCGGCCGCCTGGTTTCGCGCTTCCGCCAGACCTCGACCTATACGCAGCTGACCGCCACGCAGAAAATGCGTGACGCGACCCAGGAATTCGCCGCGCTCGACGGCCGGATTGCCCAGGCCAACTCGGTCCTGCAGGATACGAGGCGTCTCGAAAATTCCGTCTATTCGCTGCAGATCGTTCTTTCCGACTTTCTCGCCGACTCCAGCAAGGAAAATCTCGTGCGTCTGCAGCAGCAGGCCGGCACGCTCGGCAAGGACATGCAGGTACTGATCACCAGCGCCAAGGGCATGGGTTTTGCCGAAGGCATATCAGGCGCGATCCAGCCGGCGCTCGACATCATCTCCGGCGGCGGCTCGAAGATCGTCGACACGATCGGCGAGCGCGTCACCGCCTATGCTGCCGCCCGCCAGGAGCTCGACCAGATCTGGAAAAAGCTGACTGATTTCGCCGAGCTGCAGAAGCAGACGGCCGGCACCGAGCGCACCCAGGCAAACAGCATCTCCGTCATGACCACCGGTCTCGGCATCCTGTTGTCGATCCTCGGCGGCATTGCCCTGGTGCTGACGCTGCAGCGCCCGATCAGCCATATCACCGCCGCCATGCGCCGCATCGCCGAAGGGGCGCTGGATACCAGCATCTCCGGCGAGCAGCGCCACGATGAAATCGGCGACATGGCCCGCGCGCTCGGCATCTTCAAGGAAAACGCCATCTCGAAGATCCGCATCGAGGAGCAGAGCGACGAGGAACGCGCCGCGGCCGAACATGAGCGCCAGCGCAACGACGCCGAAAAGCGCGAGATGGATCGTCAGATCGAATTTGCGGTCAACGCGCTCGCCGCCGGCCTCGAACGCATGTCGCAGGGTGATATCTCGACGACGATCGAAACGCCCTTCATCGGCCGTCTCGAACAGCTGCGCCAGGATTTCAACGGTTCGATGATGCGCCTGCAGGCGACGATGAGCCAGATCCGCGACAATGTCGAACTGATCCAGGGCAACGGCAACCAGATGGCCCAGTCCGCCGAGGACCTCTCCAAGCGCACCGAACAGCAGGCTGCCTCGCTCGAAGAGACCGCGGCCGCCGTCGATGAAATCACCGTCACGGTCCGTTCGTCGGCTGAACGCGCCAAGGATGCCGACCAGATCGTCCGCCAGGCCAAGCGCAGCGCCGACGATTCCGCCGTCGTCGTCAGCAATGCGATCGACGCGATGGGCCGCATCGAGGATGCCTCGCGCCAGATCGAGCAGATCATTGGCGTCATCGACGAGATCGCCTTCCAGACCAACCTCCTGGCGCTCAACGCCGGCATCGAGGCGGCGCGCGCCGGTGAAGCCGGCAAGGGCTTCGCGGTGGTTGCGATGGAGGTCCGCGAACTGGCCCAGCGCTCCGCCGCCGCGGCGCAGGAGATCAAGGGGCTGATCAACAAGTCGACCAACGAGGTCAATTCCGGCTCGCAATTCGTGCAGGAGACCGGCACGGTGCTCGCCAAGATCAGCGCCCAGATCGTCACGATCAGCCAGCATGTCGAGATGATTGCCCGCGCGAGCCACGACCAGTCCAACGCGCTGCAGAGCGTCAACGCGACCGTCAACCAGATGGACCAGATGACGCAGCAGAACGCCGCCATGGTGGAGGAAACAACCGCCGCCAGCCGCGAACTGGCCGACGAGGCCGATTCGCTGCGCCGGCTCATCCAGCAGTTCAAGATCGACGGTGAAGCCACCGGTGCGCCGGTCTACCGCGCCGCCTGATCATCGATCGATCCGTCTTCATGCGAACGGCCCCGGACTTTCCGGGGCCGTTTTTCTTTATTCTGCAAAACAGTGCCTCGATTGAGAACATTTGAACGATGGAAGAATAGCTCGAATGCCGGGGCAGCCTATCACGCCGGGATAATCGAAAAACGCCTGGAAACGAGGCGATGAATATCTCCGACAGCCATGATTTGCGGAGAATCTTCCTTAACGCTTTTAGTCTAATTTAACCTTGGTTTATCTCCCGGGGGTCTCGATGCTGCGCCTTTTCTCTACGTCGATCGTACGCCAGATCGTTGCGATCACGCTGTTTCTGCTGGCCATCAGCACGGCCGCCATCGTCGGCGTGACCTATTACAATCTGAGCCATCAGGTCATGGACGGGGCCGTCTCCGACGCGAAGGACGCCGCCCGTGCGATGGCTGTCCTCTACGGCGCGGCTGATCAGGCTGCAAAGATCGAACTGAAAGACAATCAGCTCTCCGCCGTCACCGAAGACGCCATTCCTGCCCTTGCCGATCATTCGCTGGTTGACCGCACCGCGCAGTCGATCGCCGGCGTTGCGACCATCTTCCAAAAGCAGGGTGGCGACTACGTCCGCATATCCACAAACGTCAAGAAGGAAAACGGCGACCGCGCCGTCGGCACCAAGCTGGTCGCCGAGCACCCGGCCCAGCCGGTTCTCGCCAGGGGTGAAGCCTATTACGGACCGGCGGAGCTTTTCGGCCGCAAGTTCATGACCGGTTATTTCCCGATCAAGAACGCCTCGAACGCCAATGTCGGCATTCTCTTCATCGGTATTCCGATGGAGCTCTATTACCAGCGCATGTATGATCTGCAGATGCTGGTTCTCGGCGTTGGCGCCATCGTCATGCTCATCGTCGGCGTTCTCGCCTTCTATGCGATCCGCCTGTCGGTGAAGCCTTTGCAGGCGCTGACGACGAGCGTCCACTCGATTTCCGCGGGCGATCTCGAGGGAGCGATTCCCTGTATCGAAAAGAAGAACGAGTTCGGCGACATCGGCCGGGCTCTGGCGCTTTTCCGCGACAGCGCCCGCGCAAGGCGCGATCTGGAGACCCAGGCCGCCGAACAGCGCGCCTTGAGCGATGCCGAACGCGCCAGGAACGATGCCGACAAGCGCTCGCTCGACGGCCAGATCGATTTTGCCGTCAACCAGCTTGCCGCCGGCCTCGGGCGCCTGTCGCAGGGCGACGTCTCGCAGACGATCGGCACGCCTTTCGTCGGCCGGTTGGAGCAGTTGCGCGTTGATTTCAACGCTTCTCTTCTGCGGCTCCAGGACACGCTTTCCGGCATCCGCGACAGCGCCTCGAGCATCCAGCGCAACAGCGGCGCCGTCTCCGCCTCTGCCGGCGAGCTTTCGAAACGCACCGAGGCGCAGGCGGCGAGCCTTGAGGAGACTGCGGCCGCGGTGGAAGAGATCACCGTGACGGTTCGTTCGTCCGCCGAGCGTGCCCGTGAGGCCAACAATGTCGTGGCCGCGACCAAGAAGACGGCCGACAATTCCGGCGCCGTCGTCGGCGATGCGGTCGCCGCCATGGATCGCATCGAGCAGGCTTCGCAGCGTATCGAGCAGATCATCGAGGTGATCGACGACATTGCCTTCCAGACCAATCTTCTGGCGCTGAATGCCGGCATCGAAGCGGCGCGCGCGGGCGAGGCGGGTAAGGGTTTTGCCGTCGTCGCCCAGGAAGTCCGCGAACTCGCCCAGCGCTCGGCCGATGCGGCGCGCGAGATCAAGTCGTTGATCGAGACATCGAGCCGGGAAGTGACGGCAGGGTCCGAACTGGTCCAGAAGACCGGCAGCGTCCTTGCCTCGATCAGCCAGGAGATCATCGCAATCAGCGGCCATGTCGAAACCATCGCGACGGCCAGCCGCGATCAGTCGGCCGCGCTGCAGGAAGTCAACGGTTCGGTCAACGCCATGGACCAGATGACCCAGAAGAACGCGTCGATGGTTGCCGAGACGACGCAGGCAAGCCGCCTGCTCGCCGGCGAGGCCGACACGCTGATGGCGCTGATCGAGCGTTTCCGCATCGTCGCAGAATCCGCACCGGCTCATCTCGGGGCAAGAAAAGTCGCCTGAACCGCGCAGCCGCAGCTGCCACGGGATTGCGCCGTGGCCTTGCGGTGCCTCCCCAGGTTGAGATCGAGCGACGTCAGCCAGGCGGCGAAGCCAATGAGGCTGCTGTTTCCGAACTCGGCATAGAATCTATCCTCGTCCGCCCTGCAACAGCGTCGCTTGGGAGAGTGCCGATAGCCGATGGTACCTGCAATGGTGATCATGTCGATCATGACGATGTCCTTTCCTATGTAAGCCATCACCTGATCTAGGCATCGAATTTCTCTTTATAAACGGGAAAAATCCCGCTATGTTTTTCATTAATGAAAAATGCGAATTGGGATTCCTATCAGCTTTTCCTGCAGGTCGCCCGGCTCGGCGGGTTGACGGGAGCAAGCACCGCAAGCGGGCTTAGTCCTGCAACCGTCGGCCGGCGCATGCTCGATCTCGAACAGGAGATCGGCCGTGCATTGTTTGTCCGCAGCCAGACCGGATACCGACTGACCCCGGATGGTCAGGCGCTGCTCGATCACCTTCAGGAAATGGAAGCCGCCGCCCGCAAGGTCGAGGCGTGGCGGCAATCCGGCGAGGGCGGCACGACCGTCAGGATTGCCGCCGGCACCTGGGTCGCCTGGCTGCTGACGGAGAATTTCGCCGCAATCCGCATGCCGGGCGATGCCTTTGCCATTTCGCTCACCATCGGCGAGGCGCGGGCGAGCCTTGCCTATCGCGAGAGCGATATCGGTATTCGCGCCTTCGAGCCTGAGGAGGCCAATCTCGCCGCACGTCAGCTTGGGGAGGTGGCCTATGCCGTCTATATCAGACGCAACGCTGCCGAGAGCGACGAGCGCTGGATTGCAGTCGCCGAGGAAGAGGCGATATCGGCCTATCTGCGCTGGCCGCACGCCAAGGCCGCGACGGGGATCGTCGCCACCGTCAATCGGCCGCGTTCGCTGCCGGATCTGGTGCGCGCCGGCGCCGGCAAGACCGTGCTTCCCTGTTTCGTCGGCGATCTCCACCCCGAATTGCAGCGGCAGGGCGGCGAGTTGCCAGAATTGCGCCACCGGCAATGGATCGTCATGAATGCAGAGGATCGTCATCGCCCGGAGATCCGCACGGTCGCCGACCGCATGACCAAGCTCATCAAAAGTTATGCCGATCTCTTCGCCGGAAAACGACCGAGCCGCGGCTAGTGCATGTCACCCAGAACTGTGCAGCGGTTTTGGCGCCACGACATGCATCAAATAGAGACGTAAAGCGCCGCGCACCCGATAGGTCGCGCGGCGATTGAAGAAGCGGGCCGACTTCGCCGGCCCGCCAACGGTCGGCTTTTCGTCAATGCCGGTTGGTGACGACGATGGGGATCAGTAGGTCGCCCCAGTTGCCGTCGCCGCCGTGATGACGGGCCGAGCGCACCAGTTCGACCGAGACGCCGGCCTCGACAGCTTTCATGACCGATTGGTTCAGCCGATGCAGGTCGTTGGCGAGCATGCGGATCGTCGTCTGCTGATCCTCGCTCATGCTGCTTGCCTGCTCCTCGGCCCGTTCCCTGACGCGTGTGATGGATGCCATGATCATCTCCTCCTCTTCGAGTTATTCCGCAGCCGGTTTGAACTGCGCATGTTCGGTCGAGCCGTGCATCGCCGTGGTCGAAGACCGGCCGCCGGTGATGGCGAGCGACACGGCGTCGAAATAGCCGGTGCCGACCTCGCGCTGGTGTTTGGTCGCGGTATAGCCATTGACCTCGGCGGCGAATTCCGCCTGCTGCAGCTCGGAATAGGCCGACATCTGCCGTTGCCGGTAGCCGCGCGCCAGTTCGTACATGCCGTAGTTCAGCTGGTGGAAGCCGGCGAGCGTGATGAACTGGAACTTGTAGCCCATCGCGCCGAGTTCGCGCTGGAACCGCGCAATCGTCGCCTCGTCGAGATTCTTCTTCCAGTTGAAGGAAGGCGAGCAATTATAGGCGAGCAGCTTGCCGGGATGCACCTTGTGCACGCCTTCGGCAAAGCGCCGCGCCTGATCGAGGTCCGGCTTCGAGGTCTCGCACCAGATGAGATCGCAATGCGGCGCATAGGCGACGGCACGCGCGATGCAGGGTTCGATGCCGTTTCGCACCTGATAGAAGCCTTCAACCGTGCGGCCGGCATCATAGTCGACGAAGGGCTGGTCGCGCTCGTCGATGTCTGACGTCAGCAGCTTTGCCGCTTCCGCGTCGGTGCGGGCGATGACGAGCGTCGCAACGCCCATGACGTCGGCGGCAAGCCGCGCGGCGTCGAGATTGCGGATATGGGCGGCCGTCGGGATCAGCACTTTGCCGCCGAGATGGCCGCATTTCTTCTCCGAAGCGAGCTGGTCCTCGAAGTGAACGCCCGCGGCACCCGCCTCGATATAGGCCTTCATGATTTCGAAGGCGTTAAGTGGTCCGCCGAAGCCTGCTTCCGCATCGGCAACAATCGGTGCGAACCAGGTCTCGACGGAAAGTCCCTGGGCTTCCGAGGTCTCGATCTGATCGGCGCGCTGCAGCGTGCGGTTGATGCGTTTGGCAAGCTCCGGACCGGCATTGGCCGGATAGAGAGACTGGTCGGGATACATCGCGGATGCCGTATTGGCGTCGGCCGCCACCTGCCAGCCGGAGAGGTAGATCGCCTTCAACCCGGCGCGCACCATCTGCATGGCCTGGTTGCCGGAAAGTGCGCCGAGCGCATTGACGAAATCCTCCTGGTGCAGAAGCTGCCACAACCGGTCCGCCCCCATTTCGGCCAGCGAATGGCGCAGCGCCACCGAGCCTCTGAGCCGCCGCACGTCATCGGCCGAGTAAGGTCTCTCGATGCCGTCGAAACGATCAGCTGGTGCGTTTGGAACAAGCTTGTAAAAATCCGTCATGCTGCTCTCCTTGCTAAAAAGCCCGACAAAAGTGCTGCATGACAAGATTGACAATATGAGCCGATATGGCCAGAAAAACCTTTGATTTCTTGCTTGGAAAGAGGTTAAGATGACGAGGATTGACAGAGCGGCGCTGTGAATTTGTAAAATTTTGTAAATACAGCGCTCCTTCCTTGTCAAAGGGTGTGACATGGCGGAACGAAAGATATTCGCAGGCCCGAAAGTCAGGCGCATCCGCAATGCGCTGGCGCTGACGCAGACCGCCATGGCCGAAGCGCTTGAAATATCACCGTCCTACCTGAACCTGATCGAGCGCAACCAGCGTCCGTTGACGGTGCAGCTCCTTCTCAAACTTGCAAGCGTCTATAGAGTCGATCTGGAGGAATTGCGGGGGCAGACCGGCGGCAGTCTCGACCAGCTCAAGGAGATCTTTGTCGATCCGCTGCTGTCGGGCGAGTTGCCGGGCGATCAGGAATTGGTGGAGGTGGCCGAGGCAGCACCCAATGCCGCGAGCGGCATGATCAAGCTCTATCGCGCCTATCGCGAGCAGGCGGCAAGGCTGTCCGATCTGACGGCGCTGATGGTGGCGGAAGGACATGCACCGGTCGCTGCCGGCCGGTTGCCGTTGGACGAGGTGCGCGAGACGCTGGAGCGCAGGTCTGGTTATTTCGGACGGATCGAGACGGCGGCGGAAGCCTTTGCCGCAACGCTCCCCGGCGGCCTCGATCTTGCTGCCGGGCTGAAGGATTGGCTGCGTTCCGAGCGCGGCATCGCGGTGCGTGTCCTGCCCGTCCACGTGATGCCGGATCTGCGCCGCCGTTTCGATCGCCATTCGATGCGGCTTTTCATCTCGGAGCGCCTGTCACAGGCCGACCGCGCGCATGAGATATCAATCGAAGCTGCGACCCTTGCTTTGCTGCCGGCAATCGATGCCGAGCTCGCCGATCTCTCGCTCTCCTCCGCCGAGGCACGCCGCATCGCCCGTTTCGAGCTTGCCCGCATCGCCGCACTGGCGCTTGCAATGCCCTACGAGGCCTTTCTTTCGGCCGCCAAGGCAACGCGCTACGATATCGACATTCTGCGTGCACGCTTCGGCGTCTCCTTTGGCCATGCCGCCGCGCGCCTTGCCATGCTGCAGCGTCCGGGAGCGGCCGCCATTCCCTTCTTCCTGATCGAGATCGATGCCGCTGGCCACCGGCTGCGCCGGGCAGGCGCCCAGGGCTTTCCGCAGGCCCGTTTCGGCGGCGGCTGTCCGAAGCTCAATATCCATGCCGCCTTCCTGCAGCCGGGCCAGATCCTCGCCGAAACGGTGGTCATGCCGGACGGGGCATCCTTCCTGACGGTCGCCCGCACCCTGGAGGGACCGAGCGTCGAATTCGGCGAAAGGGTCAGGCGCACCGCGATCCTGATCGGCTGCGACGCTGCCCTTGGCGAGGGTGTGGTCTATGGGCAGGCGATGGCGCTTGATCCGGTCACGATCGGCCCGGCCTGTCGCCTTTGCGAGCGGCGCGGCTGCCTTTCGCGGGCCGAGCCGCCGGTGACGAGACCGCTCGGGCTCGATGAGATGGTGGCGGGGCTCAGCGCCTTCGATTTCCAGTGATTGCGAAATCATTGAGGGCGCAGGATTTTGCGCTTGTGGGCTGTGAAATTCCTTCTTAGTCTGCGTGGAAAACCAGAGGGAAAAGATGTCCGGGGGTGCGGAATCTTTGAACAAACAGGAGAAGTCATGAGGTCAACCATCCTATGCGTGACGGCCGCCGCCGTTACTGCACTCCTTGCTGCCGCTCCGGCCTTTGCCCAGGAGCGCGTGGTCAACGTCTACAACTGGTCGGATTATATCGACAGTTCCATCCTCGAGGATTTCACCAAGGAAACCGGCATCAAGGTCGTCTACGACACTTTCGATTCCAACGAGACGCTGGAAACCAAGCTCTTGGCCGGTGGTTCGGGGTATGACGTCGTCGTCCCCACCGTATCCTTCATGCAGCGCCAGATCGCCGCCGGCGTCTACCAGAAGCTCGACAAGTCGAAGCTGCCGAACCTGGTCAATATGTGGGACGTCATCATGAAGGGCGTGGCGTCCTTCGACCCCGGCAATGAATACAGCGTCGACTACATGTGGGGCACGACGGGCATCGGCTATAATGTCGACAAGGTCAAGGCGGCCCTCGGCACCGACGACAAGCCCAATTGGGACGCGTTGTTCGATCCGGCGAAAGCGGCCAAACTCAAGGATTGCGGCATCTATATGCTGGATTCCCCAACCGACGTCGTGCCCTCGGTGCTCGCCTATCTCGGGCTCAATCCGAACAGCACCGATCCCGCCGATCTCAAGAAGGCACAGGAGGTTCTCACGGCCGTCCGTCCCTTCGTCCGCAAGTTCCATTCATCCGAATATATCAGCGCGCTGGCGAACGGCGATATCTGCATCGCGCTCGGTTATTCCGGCGACATGTTCCAGGCCCGCGACCGTGCCGCGGAAGCCAATGCCGGCGTCAAGGTCGATTATTCGGTGCCGTCGCAGGGAGCCCAGATCTTCTTCGACGTCTTCGGCATTCCGAAGGATGCGCCGCATGTCGCAGAAGCCCATGAATTCATCAACTACATGATGAAGCCGGAAGTGATCGCCAAGGCCTCGAACTTCGTCTTCTACGCCAACGGCAACAAGGCGTCGCAGCAGTTCCTCGACAAGGAGGTCCTCGACGATACGGCGATCTACCCGACGCCCGAGGTGATGGCGAAACTCTTCACCGTTCCGCCGCTCGATCCGAAGACGCAGCGGATCGTGACGCGGCTATGGACCACCGTGGTCACCGGCCAATAATAGCATAACGGCCCGGACGGAAACGTCCGGGTCTTTTTTTGACGATTCCGGCCGGGTGAAGCCGGGAGCAAAAGAATGTATTTTCGGGGAACAATATGAAGTCTCTAGGCAATATTCGCCGCTCTTTCGCACCTTGGACCGATCCGTCCGCCAAGCCCTTCATATCCATCAAGAACGTCACCAAGCGTTTCGGTGATTTCACCGCCGTCGATAACCTGTCGCTCGATATTTATCACCGCGAGTTCTTCGCGCTGCTCGGCGCTTCCGGCTGCGGCAAGTCGACGCTTCTGCGCATGCTCGCCGGCTTCGAGCAGCCGACCTCGGGCGAAATCGTGCTCGACGGCACCGACATGGCCGGCACGCCGCCCTATAGGCGCCCCGTCAACATGATGTTCCAGTCCTATGCGCTTTTCCCGCACATGACGGTCGAGAAGAACATCGCCTTCGGCCTGAGACAGGACGGCATGGCGAAGGACGAGATGACTGACCGCGTCTTGCAGATGCTGAAGCTCGTCAAGCTGGAGCAATTTGCCTCCCGCAAGCCGAACCAGCTTTCCGGCGGCCAGCGCCAACGCGTGGCGCTGGCCCGCTCGCTCGCCAAGCGCCCGAAGGTGCTGCTGCTCGACGAACCGCTCGGCGCGCTCGACAAGAAGCTGCGCGAGGAAACCCAGTTCGAGCTGATGGACCTGCAACAGAATCTCGGCCTCACCTTCGTCGTCGTCACCCACGACCAGGAAGAGGCGATGACCATGGCGGACCGTATCGCTGTCATGAGCCACGGCAAGGTCGTGCAGGTGGCAACGCCTGCCGAGATCTACGAGGCGCCGAATTGCCGTTTCGTCGCGGATTTCATCGGCGACGTGAACATCTTCGACGGCAAGGTCGCCTCATCGGGCAATGGCACCGTCGAGATATCAGTCGACAGCGGCTTCAGCGTGCGTGTCGCCGCCGCCGAAACACCTTCTGCAGGCAGCGCCGTCGGTTTCGCCATCCGGCCGGAAAAGATGCGGGTCGGGCGCACGCCGCCCGCCAACGCCTCCGTCAACGCCGCCAGAGGCGAACTCTGGGATATCGCCTATCTCGGCGACATGACCGTCTTCCATGTGAAATTGCAGAGCGGCAACGTCGTCAAGGCCTCGTCGCTCAATGCGCAGCGCTCCGTCGACGACCCCTTCACCTACGATCAGGAAGTCTGGGTCTCCTTCGACGAGAATGCCGGCGTCCTGCTAAAGGATTGACATCATGGGCAAGTTCACGTCCGGCCTCTACAATCGCCTCGTCATCGTCATCCCTTACGCTTGGCTGCTGCTCTTCTTCCTGGCGCCCTTCTTCATCGTCTTCCGCATTTCGATGTCGACGACGGCGATCGCCATGCCGCCCTATGAGCCTGTCTTTTCCTTCGCTGACGGCTGGGCCGGCCTCTTAAGCAAGATCGGCGAATTCTCCCTCGACAACTACACCTACCTCACCGACGACCCGCTCTATTTCAACGCCTATGTGTCGAGCGTGGTGATCGCCGCGATCTCCACCTTCCTGACGCTGCTGATCGCCTATCCGATCGCCTACGGCATGGCGCAGGCGCCACGTGGCCTGCGGCCGACGCTGGTGATGCTCGTCATCCTGCCCTTCTGGACGAGCTTCCTGATCCGCGTCTACGCCTGGATCGCCATCCTCAAGCCGGAGGGCCTGTTCAACCAGCTGCTGCTGTCGCTGCACCTGATCGATACGCCGCTGATCATCCTCAACACCAATACCGCCGTCTATATCGGCATCGTCTATTCCTATCTGCCCTTCATGGTGCTGCCGCTTTATTCGGCGCTCGAGAAGATGGACGGCACGCTGATCGAGGCAGCCCAGGATCTCGGCTGTCCGCCAATCACCGCCTTCTGGCGCGTCACCTTCCCGCTGTCGATCCCCGGCGTGGTGGCCGGCTGCATGCTGGTCTTCATCCCGGCCGTCGGCGAATTCGTCATTCCCGATCTGCTCGGCGGGTCGCAGACGCTGATGATCGGCAAGACGCTGTGGAACGAGTTCAATTCCAATCGCGACTGGCCGGTCTCCTCGGCGGTGGCGACCATCCTGTTGCTGATCCTGGTCATCCCGATCGTCTTCTTCCAGAATGTCCAGGCCAAAGCCGAAGAGCGGGGGAAATAAGCCATGGTGAAATGGACCCGTTTCAACATCGTCTCCGTCACGCTCGGCTTCGCCTTCCTCTATCTGCCGATCGTGCTTCTCGTCATTTTCTCCTTCAACGAATCCAAACTCGTGACCGTCTGGGGCGGCTTCTCGACGAAATGGTATGTCTCGTTGATGAGCAATCAGGCCTTGCTCGACGCTGCCTGGGTGACGCTACGCGTCGGACTGCTGTCGGCAACGTTTGCAACCATCCTCGGCACGATGGCGGCGCTGACATTGGTGCGCTACACCCGCTTTCGCGGCCGCATGTTGTTTTCGGGCATGGTCTATGCCCCGCTCGTCATGCCGGAGGTCATCACCGGCCTGTCATTGCTGCTGCTCTTCGTGGCGATCGGTCTCGATCGTGGCTTCTGGACGATCACGCTCGCGCACACGACGCTGACCATGTGCTTCGTCGCCGTCGTCGTACAGTCGCGCCTGCTCAGTTTCGATCATTCGATCGAGGAAGCTGCCCAGGATCTCGGCGCGCCGCCGGTGCGCACCTTCTTCGAGATCACCCTGCCGATCATCGCGCCAGCAGTGCTCTCCGGCTGGATCCTGGCCTTCACCCTGTCGCTTGACGATCTGGTGATTGCGAGCTTCACCTCGGGGCCTGGCGCCACTACGCTGCCGATGAGGATCTACAGCCAGGTCCGCCTCGGCGTGACGCCCGAGATCAATGCGGTGTGCACGATCCTGATCGGCGTCGTCGCCTTCGGCGTCATCTGCGCCTCGATCATCACCAAGCGCCGCGAAACACAGCGGCAGAGGGACGAACGCGCCGCCGCCGCCGGGGCGTGAGGTCTAAAGCGCGTGCTGGTCGCGCTTTATGTCTCTATTTTACGCATGTCGTTCTCGCAAAACCGCCGCACGCTTTTGCGCGACATGCTTCATTGCGCGTGGGGTGTATTGCCGAAAAGCGGCACCGGCGAGATCACCGGGTTCGGCCATGAACCGCCGACGAAGAACGGCAAAAGCGGCAGCTCTGCGGCCTTGGCAGGATCGGTTGCCTCCAGCGATCCGGAAAGCGCCAGCCCGTTCGACTGATAGGTGATGACGCCGGAAAGCGTCAGCGTCTGAGTGGCGCCGGCGATACGGGCGTCGTGCATCTCGGCGGTGCCGTTGGCGAAATCGGCCTGCAGGTTCACCTGGTTGAAGGCGAAGGCGCCGCCTGCTGCCGCGCTCAGCGGAAAGAACGGCTTTTCGGCTGCCTGCGTGCGCAATGCCGCAGCATCAATGCCGGGAATCGTGCCTTCCCTGGTCCAGAAGTGCAGCTTGCCGGTGACGTCGGCAAGGCCGGTCGTCCAGATCGCCTTCGGAGACAGCAGGTCGAGATCGAGCGATCCTGTCGCAAGCGGCAGCGGACCCTTCAGTTGCAGGCGCTCTGCAAGGGCTGCGAAGTCGGCATTGCGGATCGACAACTGCAGCTTGCCGCCGCCGTCGAAGTCGCGCTGCGTCGCTTCCAGATGCGCGGTCATCTCGCCGCCTTCGAACTGGCTGTCGCCAATATCGAATTTCGCTTCGCCGCCGGCAACGATCACGCTGGCGCCAACGTCGGAAAGCTCGAAGAGACCCATCTGCGCGCGCCGTGCCGAAAGCCTGACGTCGACATCGAGCACCCGCAGCGGCCCGCTTATGCCGGCGGAGATTTGCTCCGCCTCGCCGGCGGCGAGCCTGAGCGCGAAGGCATCGAGGAAGGGCTTGAGATTCATCTGGTCGAAGGCCAGCGTGCCGCCGATCTTCGGCCGTTTTCCGGGTTGGGTGAAGAGGTCCATCACCCCGGTGGCACTCGCTTCGTTCAGCGAGAGACTGAGATTGTTGAAGCGCAGCCCGTTGCCCGACGACATGATGTCGGATTCCAGCGAAGCGCTCTTCAACGTTGCGATGCCGGGGATCGATTTGCCCGACCATGTCAGCAGTGCCGGCACATCGGGAATGCTGGCGGTGATATTGCCGGAAAGGGCCGAAAGGCTGGCGATGCTGGCAATCCCCTGGAAGTGCGCCGTCAACAGGTTGGATGTGAGCGACGTCCGGGTCTCGGCATTCTTGCCGGCAAAGGCGAGCAGCGGCTGGCGCGAGGCGAAATCGACCTTCAGGTCCTCGCCGTTGATGCGGGCGATGACGACCGCCGAGATCGCGCCGGATAGCCTCGGCCAGGCGATATCTGCGGTGACGCTATCGAAATGATAGGTCTTGGCGGACTTGATGTCGGTGACCACAAGCGTCCCGTCCTCGACCGTCACTGCGCCGATCTCGGCATCGAGATCCCGAGCAAGCACCTCAGCTCCGTTTTCGGAGCGTACGCCTTTGATCGCGCGAGCGAGCAGGCCGGCATAACTCCAGTCGATCAACCCATTCTCGTCGCGCGTCAGCGCCAGGTTGGGGCGCACCAGGTGGAATTCGTGGAAGCTCGTTCGGCCTCGCAACGCATCGATGAGGCTGAAATCGGCTGACAGGCTTTCGATACTGCCGAGCAGCTTGTCGCCGCTTTCGCGCGGCTGGCGGATGGTGATCTGGTTTAGTGTGATGCGCGGCGTCGGCCAGAATTCGAGAACCGGACTGCCCTTGATCTCGGCATGGTAGCCCGTCCATTTCGACAGCGCGTCCTCGATGCCGGATCGCACGAAGCCGGTCGAGATGAGATAGGGTGCGGCGACCCTGAGCGCCACGAAAAGCGCGAGCGCTATCAGCAGGAATACCGTCGACAGGCGGGCGAAGGCCGGAAGCCAGCGCGAAACGGGTCCGATCTTCCTGCGCCACCTGCGATGTCTTGACGTGCTCATGATCTCCGCCGGCAAATTCAGCCGGTCATCCCGTTATGCGCTGAATTCGGCGGATATAGGAAATATCAGGCATATGCAAATCCCATACAGCGCCGCGCGTCATTTCAGACGCGCAAAGGACGATGTAGCACTTTCAATTAAATAGTTGGAGCATGATGTCGTCCGAAAACCGCTCACACTTTTCGGCATCATGCTCCAGGCGACGGATCGCGTCGGTTCCGCACTTTATAATGCAATGCAGCATGATATAAAGACGGCATTGGGGAGGAGGATTGAATGCAGGATAACAGACCACTTTGGGTGCCCTCGGAGGATGCCGTTGCAAAAAGCCCGATCCATGCCTTCATGGAACGCTGCAATGCCGATTTCGGGCTTTCTCTTTCTGGCTTTGAGGAGCTGCACGCATGGTCGGTGGCCGAGCGGGAGAATTTCTGGTCGACCGTCTGGGATTTCTGCGGCGTGAAGGGAGAGCGCGGCGTAGAGGTGCTTGCCAATGGCGATCGCATGCTGGACGCCCGCTTCTTTCCTGACGCGACACTGAACTTCGCCGAGAACCTGCTGTCTGGCCGCGGTGAGGGCGATGCCATCATCTTCCGCGGCGAGGACAAGGCCGAGGACCGCTGGTCGTGGGACCGGCTGCGCGCGCTGGTCTCGAAGCTGCAGCAGGCCTTCGCAGCACTCGGGATCGGCAAGGGCGACCGCATCGCCGCCATGATGCCGAACATGCCGGAGACCGTCGCCGCCATGCTCGCTGCCGCCTCGATCGGTGCAATCTGGTCGTCCTGCTCTCCTGATTTCGGCGAGCAGGGTGTGCTCGACCGTTTCGGCCAGATCGGCCCGAGGCTGTTCATCGCCTGCGATGCCTATTGGTATTCCGGCAAGCTGCAGGATGTCGGCGCCAAGGTCGCCACCGTCACAAAAAGTCTGGGTGTTCCCTCCGTCATTGTCCACTACGCCGGCGATGCGGAGGCAGTGGCGCGCAAGACGCCGGGGGCTTCAACGCTCGAGGCCTTTGTCGCGCCCTATGAGGCAAGGGAAGTCGAATTCACGCGGCTTGGCTTCGCACATCCGCTCTACATCCTCTTTTCGTCAGGCACGACAGGCGTGCCGAAATGCATCGTGCATTCGGCTGGAGGCACGCTGCTGCAGCACCTGAAGGAGCACCGGCTGCATTGCGGCCTGCAGGCGGGCGAGAAGCTATTCTACTTCACCACCTGCGGCTGGATGATGTGGAACTGGCTGGTCAGCGGTCTCGCAAGCGGCGCAACGCTCTGCCTGTTCGACGGCTCGCCCTTCGCCCCCGATGGCAACGTGCTGTTCGACTATGCCGAGGCCGAAAAATTCGCCATCTTCGGCACCTCGGCGAAATATATCGATGCGGTGCGCAAGGGCGGGCTGACGCCGCGCGCAAGTCACGATCTTTCCAGCCTGCGGCTGATGACTTCCACCGGTTCGCCCCTGTCGCCGGAAGGATTCACCTTCGTCTATGAGGGCATCAAGGAGGACGTGCAGCTCGCTTCGATCTCAGGCGGCACCGATATCGTCTCCTGCTTCGTGCTCGGCAATCCGCTGCAGCCGGTCTGGCGCGGCGAGATCCAGGGGGCCGGCCTCGGCCTTGCCGTCGATGTCTGGAACGATGATGGCAAGCCGGTGCGCGGGGAGAAGGGTGAGCTCGTCTGCACCAAGGCCTTCCCCTCGATGCCGGTAATGTTCTGGAACGACCCCGATGGCGCCAAATATCGCGCCGCCTATTTCGACCGGTTCGACAATGTCTGGTGCCACGGCGATTTCGCCGAATGGACGGAGCATGGCGGCCTTGTGATCCACGGCCGTTCGGATGCGACGCTCAATCCCGGCGGCGTTCGCATCGGCACGGCGGAGATCTATAATCAGGTCGAGCAGATGGAGGAGGTGGCCGAGGCGCTCTGCATCGGCCAGGAGTGGGACGACGACGTGCGCGTCATCCTCTTCGTTCGCCTTGCCCCCGGTGTGACGCTGACGGAGGATCTCGTCAAGGCGATCAAGACGCGTGTTCGCACCGGCGCCTCGCCGCGGCACGTGCCGGCGAAGATCATCGCGGTTGCCGATATTCCCCGCACCAAATCCGGCAAGATCGTCGAGCTTGCCGTGCGCGAGGTCGTTCACGGTCGGCCGGTTAAGAACCAGGAAGCGCTTGCCAATCCCGAGGCGCTGCGGCTCTTCGCCGGGCTAAGCGAACTGAAGGATTGACAGCGATCGGAAACTACAAGCTTTCACCCTCTATCAATCTCCTGTCATGGAAACCTTTCGTTAAGAAAGGTTTGTCAAAGGTGAAGCCATCTTGGGGGTCGCACATGAACGAGGCGGCCTGGGGCTTTCTAGCCTCCGAAACATGACGTTGATCGACTGAGCTCTTGTTGAACAGCACCAAATTCTAGGCAGCCTCTGGCTGCCTTTTCTTTGCGCTCCGATCAGCCGGCCAGCACGCGCTGCGACGGGAAGGTGATCTCGACGAGCGTGCCCTCGTTGGGCGTCGAATTGATCGAGAACGTTGCCCGGTTGGCATCCACCATCGCCTTGGTCAGCGGCAAGCCGAGCCCGGTGCCGTCGCCGCGATGGCGCGATTGGGTCGAGGAGACCTGCCGGAACGGCTTCATCGCCTGGTCGAGTTCGCTGCGCGTCATGCCGATGCCGGTATCGCGGACCCTGAGGACGACGCTGCCATTGGCCTCATAGGACGTGGAAACGACGATCTGCCCGCCTGATGGGGTGAAGCGGATGGCGTTCGACAGGATGTTCAGGGCGATCTGCTTGATCGAGCGCAGGTCGGCCACGACATCGGGCACCGATTGCGACAGCGCCGTGCGGATGATGACGCGCTGGCCATTCGCCTGCGGCTGTATCAGCGCCACGGCCTCGGAGACCGCCTCGTTGAGACCGACGGCATCGAAATCGAGATCCATCTCGCCCGCTTCGATCTTCGAAATGTCGAGCAGGTCGTTGACGATGTCGAGCACGTGCCGGCCGGAGCGGCCGATGTCATTGGCATATTCGATATAACGCGGATGGCCGATCGGGCCGAAGCGCTCGCCCGCCATCATGTCGGAAAAGCCGATAATGGCGTTGAGCGGCGTGCGGATCTCGTGGCTGACACGGGCGAGGAAATCGGTCTTGTGGGCGTTGGCGGTTTCAGCCGCACCCTTGGCGTTGCGCAACTCGTCCTCGGTGCGCTTCCACTGGGTGATATCGCGGATGACGGCGCAATAGCCGTTTGAGGAGGTGAGCTGGCCCATCGTC
The DNA here is from genome assembly GCF_002008365.1 of Rhizobium leguminosarum bv. viciae USDA 2370. Classification (GTDB taxonomy): domain Bacteria; phylum Pseudomonadota; class Alphaproteobacteria; order Rhizobiales; family Rhizobiaceae; genus Rhizobium; species Rhizobium leguminosarum. Next base: position 5,601 of record NZ_MRDL01000022.1, on the reverse strand, counting down.
ATGAACAGCGGCACGAAGCCGCCGGCGGCCTCGCGGCCGATCACTTCACGCCCGTCGTTCAGCACACTTGCCACGCCATGGCCGGAGAGGCCGTTCAGATAGTCGATGACCGCTTTCTGGCTCTCATGGGCAAACAGCATGACGAAGGGTTTGCCGCGCGTCTCCTGCTCGTCGTAATTGAAAAGCGCGCTGGCCGACCGGTTCATCGAGCGGATGTCGCCCTCGGTGCCGATGACGACGACGCCGTCGGTCGCCGTTTCCAGGATCGAGCGCAATTCTTCCACTTCGACCTGAAGCTTGGCGACTTTCTCGACCATCCGCTCGGGGCGGCCTTCGGAACGGCCCTCGGAACGGTTTGCTTCGCCACGGCCATCTTCCTTGCCTTCCACCGGCATCAATGCCAGCATCAATGCATTGGCGTCTTCCCAGCGCACCGATTGTAGCCGCGCGGTTACCGGCGCCAGCGTATCATCGGCCTTGACGAGCATCATGGTCCCGAAGCCGACAGACTTTTCCTCGAGTTCACGGCGCTGCAGCAGGGCTTCGATGCCGCCCACCTCGCGCAATGCCTCGAGCGAATCGTAGCCCGTCAGCCGCATGAATTCCGGATTGGCATGGATCAGCGCATCGCCGATATGGATGAGCACGGCAACAGGCAGCTGGTCGACCGTGCCCACCGAAAGCCCGTCCGTCATCTTGACGCGCGGCGGAATGAAGCTTGTGAGAACCTCGATCTGGCTGACCGTCTCCTCGAGCCCTTCCGTTGCCTCGTCTTCGGCGATGACTGAAGGCTCTTCGGTGGCGCCGTCGTCTTCGCTCTGCGCCTCGACGGCATTCTCGAAGATCGCCTCCTGCGCCGCCACCTCTTCGAGCGATAGTGTTTCCGCCTTCTCGGCGATGGGTGTTTCGGCCTCGACCTCTTCGGGTCCGGAGGCCTTTTCGAAGCCGGCGGTTTCGGTGACGGCGGTTTCCATCGGCGCCGGAACGGCAGGCTCGTCCTTGCTGGCGCCGAAGGCTTCGAGGCGCTTGGCGATCTCGCGGAAATTGGCCTGTTCGGCGGCCGTCAGCGCAGCGCCGCTGTTGTGGAGCTGAACGATCTTGTCGGAGAAACGGCGATTGGGCGTTTCCGAAATGCGAAGCGCCGGCGGCTCTTGCGGAAGATCGGCTGCGGGCTCGGCAGCGGAAACGTCGCCGGCATCGACGCTGCCTTCCGCTCTTTCTGCAGCATTTTCCGGGGCAGGGGTCTCGATGGCCGCCTCCTCGGTGGCAATCTCTTCTGGCGCTGGCTCCGCCTGCGGCGCCTGATCCTCGACCTCTTGCGTCAGGGCGGGTTCGATCAGCGGTTCTTTAAGCGCTGTCTCCGCTTCATCTACCACCTCGGCAATGGTTTCGGCAGGTGGGCCGAGGCTCGCTGCGTCATGGCCGATACCATCAGGGCCGAGTGTCAGACCGAGCGCCAGCGGATCTTCCTGGGCATCGGAAAGCCGGACGACGCCGAAGCCGCGGAACCCATCGAAGTCGCGGTTGCGGGTATAGGTCGGCAGCGCCGCCAGATCGACCGGAACGACGAGGCTGGTGCCTTCGACCGGCCAGAGGATCGTCTTGCCCGACCACGTGTCGCGGCGGGCGAGCGCCTCGGAAAGCTTGCCGTCAGGATCGAGATTGAAGAGGGCGGCGACATCGCCGAAGGCAGATCCGATGATGTCGGAGGCGTGCGGACCGACGGCCTCGGCAAATTCGTGGCTGACCTCGTTGAACCGGCCTTCGGCGTCGATTTTCCAGACGAAGCGCGTGGCGCGGCTGTTCGGCCTGAAGACGAAGCCGGGCTCAGCCGCAAGCGGGGGCAGGTCGACGACCACAGACTTTGCGATGACGGGCTCTTCATGGACCGCTTCCGGCGTGTCTTCAATAGGCGTTTCGCTGGCTTCAACAGGCGGTTCCACCGTCTCGGCAACGGAGGCCAAATCGTCCTCGATGACCGCGGCGGGCTCGGAGGCTTCAGCCGCGCTGCTATCGATCGTGCTCTCGTCGCTCTCCGGCTTCGCATCCCCGGCAGGATACAGCCCATCGTCAACCGCCTCGTCTGCGGATGCTAGAGCTGTCCCGGCCGGCTGTTCGCTTTCGCCGGCGATCTCCTCGAGCGTCTCCTCGACCTCTTCGATTCCCGAGACCGCGTCGATGATATCGGTGAAGCCTGTAGCGGCAACAGGCTCGTCCTGAAGCGCTTCGGCCGGCGGCACGCTTTCTTCCTGTGCGGGCGCATCGACCGGGTCGAGCGCGGGCGCATCGATCCCGTCGAGATGACCGATCGCAGTCTCCACGGCAAAAAGCAGATTGAACGCCGGATCGTCGCTGAGCTTGCCGACGGCGGCCGGAAGATTGCCTCTGCTGGTGGCGACGGGTCGTTTCACCAACCGGTCGGGATGCGCGCCGGCAAGGTTGATCAAGGTTTTTGCCGTCTGCTCGGAGATCCCGAGCGAGGCAAAGCCCGGCGAGGCCGCGATGACCTCGCCATTGGCGCCGATCACCGCCATATGCGTGTCGGGATCATCAAGTCCCTGCAGCATCTGGGCCGCCGATGCGCCGGCCGCGAGTGGCTTTGCCGAGATCGGCACTGAAAACAGGATGGCCTTTTCGCCCTGGGAAAGCCGGATCAGTTCGGCAGCCGCCTGTACCTGCGCACGCTGAAAGCCCTTGGCAACGCGGATCATCAGGCTGCGGCTGTCGCCGATATCGGTCAGCTGGCGCGCGGCGGTTTCCAGCTGGCGGAAGGTAATGTCGGCGCGGTCGACCCCCTGATCGAGCAGGTCATAGACAGCCGAATGGCCGAAAAGCTCGGCACCTGCACCGTTCGCCCAGAGCAGACGGGCAAGATCGGCCGAAAACAGCACCATGGCCTCGCCGCGTGAAAAGCGTTCTCGTACCCGTGCATGCACGGCGATATCGATGAACGGATATTGGACTGCGGGCATGTTCGAACCTTGTCGCTGTCGGCCTTCTTAAATTAACGGCTTATTAATAACTGCGGGGCGCATGCCGGTCCAGAAGAGGAGGGGGTTTTCGGCCGGAAAGGTTAACGTCTTGTGCACCGCACAATAATTGTTGCAATGCACAATGAAATGTCTTATATAAGCATCATCCAACAAACGCAGGCAGCGGCTGCCTCAACCCAAAGGATGCGCCCCATGGCTACCATAAAGACCGACGACGTTTTTTCAATCGCTTCTTTCGACCCGTCCAAGTTCACGGAATCTTTCCGTGAGTTCGCCGAAAAGGGCGCTCAGCAGTCGAAGGATGCCTATGCCAAGCTGAAGACCGCTGGCGAGGAAGCCGGCAAGACGCTCGAAGCCACCGTTCAGACGGCACAGGCCGGCTCGGTCGAGATCGGCCTGAAGGCGATCGACATCCTGCGCGTCAATTCCGAGAACTCGCTGTCGCACTTCGAAGCGCTGCTCGGCGTCAAGTCGCCGGCCGAATTCTTCGAATTGCAGACCTCGTTCATCCGCAAGCAGGCCGAACTCACCGTCGAGCAGGCGAAGTCGATCCAGGAAACCACCAAGCAGGTGGCCGAGAAGCTCGCAAAGCCCTCCAAGGACGCCGCCGAAAAGGCCATGGCTTCCTTCAAGGTTGCCTGATCGGTTTTTACCGATCGGAGATAAAAGGCTGGACCTCGCGTCCAGCCTTTTTGTATATTGGCGAGGAATGGGGCTTGAATTCGTCGCCAAGTCCTCGTATGTGACCCCCGTCGCGCCAAGCGCGATTTATGCGGTTGTAGCTCAGTTGGTTAGAGCGCAGGTTTGTGGCACCTGAGGTCGGAGGTTCGAGACCCCCCAACCGTACCATCTCCCACTTGTCCATATCGAAGACATAGGTAACAGAGCGTCCCTAAGACATAGGTGACAACCTCGTGGCGAACGGGTTGCCGATCGGTCGCAAAGTCCTTTGCTCGACCGCAGGCCGACATCGCCGGCCACGCGCTTGACCAGCAGTTCTCTGATCTTCCTGGCAGCCCAATGCGGCTTGTTTTGCGAGATGCTCATCGCCTCGACCGGTTCACGGAGTGGTTGGCGCAATGCTTCGGCCGTCGCGACCGATCCGCCACGGCCTCCAGGCCGTCATCTTTGTAGCAATTGAAAATTTTTTAGCCGGTCGTGCCGAGATGCCGAATTACATTCATGCAGCTGGTCAACCGCAAGACAGCGAATCTCGTTTGATTACGTTGCTGTCAACTATTCCTTTAAGGATCTCCAGGTGCCCTTCGCAAACCGTCTTGACCAGTTCGAGCAGTAACGCAGTTTGTTCAGCAAGCCAGCCAAGCGCTTCCTCGCTAATTTCGAAATGTTTCGAATAGCGCGCCTTCACGTATGCCTCGTTCAACGTGTTGAACCAGGCGCGCTCACGATGCTGATCACGCGGAAAGGCTTCGGCCAGCCGGCGGTCCTGCTCCTCAGCGAGCGAGCGCAGAAACTTGATGTTGTGCGACGGTGGGCCGTAGTTGGTGAGGGTCAGCAGGACGCAGGAATAGGTCTGCTCCAATGCTTGATGGATGAGAAACGCAGCTCGTTTTCTGTAGTGTCTGGTACGAGCATGTTCGGCCAATTCGAAGAACTCTTTGGCGGCCTCTAGTCGCTCCTCAAAATGCTCCTTTGCCACCCTCAGTAGATCGGCCGGGGAGAGCGGCATAGGTTCCGCAAGCGATTCATCGTCCAGTTCATAGAGGACGATGCCTTCCTTGCGGATGTCGGAGAAGAAATACTGCCCTTCCTTGAGATAGGTGTTCACCTCCCGCCTGGAGTGGACGATGAAGCTCACCGGTGTTTCGATCGAGGCTTCGTGAATCAGCCGGTCGGCTGCCTTGTGCCAGTACTCGGCAAACTCGCAGAGCTTGCGGTTGTTGACGATGATCAAGAGATCGAAGTCGGAGCGATACCCCTTCATGGTGAAGGGCTCATCGACCCAGCCGCCCTTGGCATAGGAGCCGAACAGGATGATCTTCAAGATCCTGCCGCGCTTCTTGAAGTCGGCAGTGCCTTCTTTCAGCGCATCCTCGAATTCTTCGTGCAGGATTTCGAGAACCCGGCCGAGTTCTCGCTGCTTGCGAAGCGGCATATGATCGAGCGACGATTTCATGAGCAATCGATAGGCGAAAGATCCAATATCGTCTACTGGCAAATTTAGCACCGCTCAACTCCAGCTTTGTCCTTGTGTCTCATCCGGTTGCCAATCCACGCTCGAGATTGATGAAAAACTTCAGTCGCTTAGGGACAAGTATCGTCTGATCGTGGCGTAGTCGGAACGCCGCGCACAGCCCGAACAAAGAGTGAATTAAGTTTTCGATTATACTATCTTGAATAACTCAGTTAAATCGCTTATTTGTCGCACTGATAAGGACCCGGCGCAAAAACGTCGTTCGGCCTGACCATTGCAAGAGAGCGGCGTCGCTCGTTGGTGCACTGCTCCGAATATGCGAGGACAATCATGGCGATCATGTTCGTCAGAGCGCAGGTGATCAGCAGGGGAGCGGGACGCAACATCGTCTCGGCCGCCGCCTATCGTCATCGCACGAGGATGATGGACGAACAGGCCGGTACCTCGTTCAGC
>NZ_MRDL01000069.1 GCF_002008365.1 Rhizobium leguminosarum bv. viciae USDA 2370 | reverse complement strand
CGATCATGCCGCCGGCGTCACCGGCGCGCTCGTGGAAACAGGACAAGCCAAGTTCCGGCCGAATGACGAGGATGCCGACGATAGCCCCTATGCCGATGTCAGAACGGATGACGGCACCCTCCATCGTCTATGGGGCGTCAGCCTACCGAAGGCGCTCGAGGAAGGTGGCGTCTCAGAAGGCGATACCGTCACGCTGCGCAAGGACGGCGTCGAGCGGGTGACGATCAAGGTTGCGATCGTCGACGAACAAACCGGCCAGAAGCGGTTCGAGGAAAGAGAGGTCGACCGCAACGTCTGGACAGCCAAGCGGATCGAAACCGCCGCAGAACGTCAGCAACGGATCGAGCGGGAAAGCCATCGACCGGACCTGTTCAAGCAGCTGGTAGAGCGCCTGTCGCGTTCCGGCGCCAAGACGACGACGCTCGATTTTGAAAGCGAGGCCGGTTATCGCGCCCATGCCCAAGATTTTGCCCGCCGTCGAGGGATCGACAGCCTCTCTCAAGCTACGGCCGGGATAGAGGAAAGCCTTTCCCGGCGGTGGGCCGGGATTGCCGAGAGGCGCGAGCAGCTGGCGAAGCTGTGGGAGCGGGCAAGCGTTGCGCTCGGCTTCACGATCGAGCGGGAACGGCGCATCGCCTACAACGAGGAACGTGAACCCCAAACCGTCTCAGACGCGGACATTGCGAGCGGCCGATATCTGATTCCTCCCACCACAGTCTTCACCAGCAGCGTGGAGGAAGATGCGCGGCTGGCACAACTTTCGTCTCCTGCCTGGAAGGAACGGGAAGCCATCCTCCGGCCGGTGTTGGAGACGATCTATCGTGACCCGGATGCAGCCCTTGTCGCCTTGAACGCGCTTTCATCGGATACAAGTGTCGAANGCCGCCTGCGGGGTTCCGAGCTGATCGTCGACGGTCGTGCGGCACGCGACGAACGAAATGCCGCGATCACTGCCTTGACGGACTTGCTGCCGCTCGTCCGCGCCCATGCCACCCAGTTCCGCCGGAATGCCGAACGCTTCGAAAGCCACGAGCAACAGCGCCGCGCCCATATGGCATTGCCGATCCCGGCGCTCTCCGAAAAGGCGATGGCACGTCTTACCGAGATCGAGGTGGTGCGCAGGCAAGGTGGTGACGACGCCTACAAGACCGCCTTTGCGCTTGCCGCCGAAGATCGCTCGATCGTCCAGGAGGTCAAGGCGGTCAGCGAGGCGCTGACCGCCCGCTTCGGCTGGCGCGCGTTTACCTCGAAGGCCGACGCGGTTGGCGAACGCAACATGGTCGAGCGTATGCCGGAAGACCTCGCCAGTATCAGAGGCGAGAAGCTGACCCGGCTGTTCGAGGCCGTGAAGCGCTTTGCCGACGAGCAGCATCTCGCCGAGCGACGGGATCGTTCGAAGATTGTTGCCGGCGCCAGTGCCGATCAAGGGATGGAGAATGTCCCCATGCTTGCCGCCGTCACCGAG
>NZ_MRDL01000048.1 GCF_002008365.1 Rhizobium leguminosarum bv. viciae USDA 2370 | reverse complement strand
AAAGCCGTGACCGCTGCAATTGCCTGAGTTTACCGACAAGCGACTTTTCGGCCGTTGATCAAACAACGTGACATCGCCCCTCGTCGAGCATCGGCGCGAAGAGCTGCCAAGAATGCACCATCCCCTCGAAGATATTGAGTTCGGCGGACACGCCTGCGGCCTTGAGCCTTTCGACGACGGTCACCGAGTCTTCGCGCAGGATCACCCAGGACCCGATTTGTACGAGCGTCGGCGGCAAGCCGGTAAAATCGCTGTAGAAGGGAGTCACCGTCTCCGACTTGCGGTCGCCGGTGCCGACATAGGCCATGTTGAAAAGTTCCATGAGCTGCGGTGTCAGCAGCGGCGCATCGGTGACGGACGCGGCGAAGGTCTTCTGATGCTACCACTTAAAACGTGGCTTTTAGCCCGAACGAGATTGACATCGACTGAAAGTTTGCCCCGGCCGCGGCCTTTTGCCAGGCGGAGCGTGTGCCCTCCTCGGTGTCCTCTTCTTGCGTTTCCCCGCGGCTGTTAAACACCTGCTCGAACGAACCGGACAGATAGAGCGAAGCAGCTGGCGTCATCGCGTAGTCAAGGGCAACAGTTGCGCCGATTGTCGGCGCAGGGTCAATGTCATCATGAAACCGGAGATCCCTCCAATGGTCGTCGATGTCCTTGATGCCGAAGCTCAAGCCGGTCTGAAGGCCGCCGCTGATGGTAAGATCGCCAAAGTTGTATTCGCCGCTCAGGCTGACGAAGCCAATCGGAATCTGTTGCTGATAGCTGATGCCTCTTTCCCAGTCTGGCCATGACACAGGTGTATCCCGGAACTTTTCCTCCGTATAGATGCCGGACCCGCCATAGGCGGTCCACTTGACGTCGGTATACTGGACACCGGCGCCGACCGCGATACTGCTGGTCTCGTTTCCGTAGATGATCCGGTCCAACTGGATCGCTCCGGCGACATAGTGATCGAGTTCGGTAAGGGGATAGATTGAGCGGTCGCTCCAGTCATCATGCTCGCCACTGTCCCAGTCGTAGTCAACCATGTGACCGTTGCCGCCGGTGCCGATTTCGACGCTGCCCTTCAAGCTCCAGTCGTTGTCAATCTGGGCGTTCACACCAACAGTGAAAAGGGTCATCCCCTTGCTTTCCCAGTTCAGCTGGCTGTTCTTGTGGTCGCCCTCATAGGCAAATTCCTGGGCCTTGATGTTGGCGAGGCCGAGTCCGCCGAAAACGACGAAATTGCCGTCGTCGGAGGAAAACAGAGCGTTGTCTGCGGCGGCCAATGATGGGGTGGCCACCAGTAAACAGGAAGTGACTGCGGATCCGGTAATGACGCGCTTCATCAACTGACCGCGTGTTTCGTCTAGCGCCTCCGTCTTGGGCCTGAGCTTTTTCGCCTCATATCGCCTTTTTGTTGCGTCAGAGTTGTCCGCTGCGCAAGCCACTGGTGTTGATGGACCGGTGTCGCCGTGCCGTTGCGAGGCTGGCTGCGTCGACCCCTTCAGGGAATAATCGCAGAACATTCGTTGTCCTTTGCTAGAGAGTGATCAATTTGCGCGACTGGGCGGAGCGCGGCGCGATATGCCTTACGATCTGTCAACTGGCGTGGAAACTGCTGGAGGGTTCCAAACCTTACCCAAGCGCTCAACGGTTTCGCACCACTGATCAGGAGCGAGCGCTTCGTTGTCATGCAGGCATCTCCCGAGTGGCGACGACACTAATGACGCACCGCTATAGCTGCTACTGGTTCCGTTTCAAAAATAGCAGGCTTCCCGTGCGTAATTGACATGGACAAATTCGAACACCCGGACCAACGTACAACGAGATCGGGGGAGATCTGCTTGGCATCATGATCGAGATCGCTGAGGCGTGGCACCGCAGCCGGCAGCCGAAGCCTAGCATTTTCCAGTCTCGTTTATTGGTGCTTGCGATGCGACGGAGCTGCCCTTTGGCGATCGACACATCAGACGATGTTGATAGTCTTCTGGTTGTGGCCTCTTCCAGTGCTATTTCAATAAAGATCACTTTTGCCACTAATAGCTGACAGCAGCCTGAAAGCTGTCACGATTGTCACGACGGTAGCTCAGCGCCTATGCATCGGATCGGCAAAGATCTCAGCGAAAGGTCAACTTTGTTCCGGCCTATTCGATGCTGTCGCGGCGCAGGCGGATATGCACACGCCGGAAAGCGTCTCAAGCGCGGCGGCGCTGCGCACGTTGTTTGAAGGGCAGGCGAGTCAAGGCCCGTGCGGACAGTTTCAGACGAACTGGTCGCTGGCGGCTTTCCACTGGGCCACGGCTTGCAGTCGGTGATTGCGAATTTGGTTGGCAGAAGGTTTTTTGTGATCTGGAACGAAGAGATTGCCAACGGTGGAGAACAGCGAAACGAAATGTTGCAGGGGCGATGTCACGTTGTTTGATCAACGGCCGAAAAGTCGCTTGTCGGTAAACTCAGGCAATTGCAGCGGTCACGGCTTTCCACTGCGCCATGGCGCGGATCCGATGAATATGGGTGGCTAGGGCTGAGTGTCTCTGGTGCGGCGCGACGAAAAGATTTCGGACTGCTGAAAAGACCGAGATGAAACGTTGCAAACCTCCGACGGATCGAAAGCCCTGCATCATTGCCGACAACGTGACATCGCCGTTCAACCTCCATAAGACAAAGGGATCAAGATCGCCGACGATCGGTAATGCTCGCCGCTGTTCAAGAGTGGTGGTGAACTTGGCCAGCAGTTCAGCGTCGCCGTCGTCGCTCCAAAGCCCGTAGAGATCCTTAGCGCGGATAAGCCGCACCAGGCAGTTCATAAAGGGATTTTGAAGTGCCTTGACGTCACTGGCAGCGAGAACAACTGCGGAGTCAAATCTTGTTTTCATAGTCCTCTCCTCGTCTTCAAAGCATTGTTTCCAAGTTGGCGTTCGCTCGCGCCAACACATCCCAAACCCAGGGCGGAGGCCGCCCAAGGAAACGCAGTCGACATTGTCGTCCCAGCCGTTCTCTTTTTTCACGTGCCGATTCCGAGGCGATTAGTGCTTCATTGATTCTCATTCTTATCGCGGATGGTGATTGCGATCGGGCAAAGAGACGCGTCAGCCGACGTCTCACATCGCATGCTCTGCTGCCTTTGACCGGAGAACTGCGGGCCGATCTGGACCCGCAGCACCATTGTGGTTTCACTTATTGAGTTCGAGGCAGCCTCGATAAAGGTCGCTCCCTTTCGTAAAGAGTTTACATTGCACCGATTTCTCGCCTCGAAGTTGCCAGCCGTTATTCCCGCTGTAGCTGCCGTCGTCATCTGAACCTCGTTCGCTGGCCGGCGAGCTGTGCCCGCTGGACCCCTCGGAAGCGAAGTCAGCCGCCGAAACCTGAGTGGTCGATACCAATGCCATCGCGGTCGCAGCAAGGATTGCACGCCCCCAGATGGACCGAGATGTCAGCGATGAATTCGACACGGCCGCAGTGGCGGTCTTGTTCGATGAGCTTTTCATTTCACTTTTTCCATTTCTTTCGTTGATGTTGCGTATTATCGCGTGTCGCTGCCATTTTGGCGATCGGCACCGGCGAGCTGCGGGCCAATCTGGACCCGCAGCACCATTGTGGTTTCACCTCTCGGTCAGGATGTGTGCGCAGCGAAGCTGGCGGGTGCCATCTTTTCTCGTAAAGATGGCACAATCGTCCATTGTGTCGCGTACAAGTTGCCAGCCGTTATTTCCGCTGTAGCTGCCGTCGTCATCTGAACCTCGTTCGCTGGCCGGCGAGCTGTGCCCGCTGGACCCCTCGGAAGCGAAGTCAGCCGCCGAAACCTGAGTGGTCGATACCAATGCCATCGCGGTCGCAGCAAGGATTGCACGCCCCCAGATGGACCGAGATGTCAGCGATGAATTCGACACGGCCGCAGTGGCGGTCTTGTTCGATGAGCTTTTCATTTCACTTTTTCCATTTCTTTCGTTGATGTTGCGTATTATCGCGTGTCGCTGCCATTTTGGCGATCGGCACCGGCGAGCTGCGGGCCAATCTGGACCCGCAGCACCATTGTGGTTTCACCTCTCGGTCAGGATGTGTGCGCAGCGAAGCTGGCGGGTGCCATCTTTTCTCGTAAAGATGGCACAATCGTCCATTGTGTCGCGTACAAGTTGCCAGCCGTTATTTCCGCTGTAGCTGCCGTCGTCATCTGAACCTCGTTCGCTGGCCGGCGAGCTGTGCCCGCTGGACCCCTCGGAAGCGAAGTCAGCCGCCGAAACCTGAGTGGTCGATACCAATGCCATCGCGGTCGCAGCAAGGATTGCACGCCCCCAGATGGACCGAGATGTCAGCGATGAATTCGACACGGCCGCAGTGGCGGTCTTGTTCGATGAGCTTTTCATTTCACTTTTTCCATTCTTTCGTTGATGTTTGCGTATTGTCGCGTGTCGCTGTAATTTTGGCGATCGGCACGATATTCATTGATCTCTTGCTTGGCGTGTCCTCCCCGTTGTTGCGATAACCAAGCTTTACCAGCCATCGCTGACAGTAGCCTGAAAGCCGTTGCGCGACTGGATTCTTCTGGGCAAAACATTGACAAAGGACATCAGAGCGCTTTTTTCAGGCCACGGCTTTGAGTTTGTGCCTTGCGGCATGGGCCCAAAGCTGACGATCCCGGTGAGCACGTCTGAGGGCGATGTCACGTTGTCGGCAATGATGCAGGGCTTTCGATCCGTCGGAGGTTTGCAACGTTTCATCTCGGTCTTTTCAGCA
>NZ_MRDL01000066.1 GCF_002008365.1 Rhizobium leguminosarum bv. viciae USDA 2370 | reverse complement strand
AGTGTGACTGTCCCTCGATCATCATCTGCATCTCAGTGATCCGTTCTCTCAACGGCCGCGGCCTCTTTCATGCCACCTCCTATCGATTGTCTTCGAGGATCATTGCTGCCGCCTTTTCGGCGATCATGATCGTCGGCGAATTGGTGTTGCCCGAGGTGATCAACGGCATCACCGAGGCGTCGGCGATCCTCAGCTTGCCGAGCGCCCGGAATCTCAGCCTGGGATCGACGACGCTGTCCCTGTCGGCGCCCATGCGGCAGGTGCCGACGGGATGGAAGATCGTCGTGCCGATATCGCCCGCCACCCGCTCCAGATCGGCCTCCGTCTGATAGGCGGGTCCCGGCTTGAATTCCTCCGGCTTGAAACGGGCAAAGGAAGGCTGCGCGACGATCTTGCGCGTCAATCGTATTGAACGGACAGCTATGTCACGATCGCGCTGCGTCGAGAGGTATTTCGGGCTGATCGTCGGCTGGGCGGCAAAATCCGGGCTCGACAGGTGCACCGAACCCCGGCTTTCCGGCCTGAGATTGCAGACGCTCGCCGTGATCGCCGGGAAAGGATGGACGGGATCGCCGAACTTCTCCAGCGATACCGGTTGCACGTGATATTGCAGATCAGGCGTTTCCCGGTCCGGGCCTGAGCGGGTGAAGATGCCGAGCTGGCTCGGCGCCATTGCCATCGGCCCGGAGCGGCGGACGAGATATTCGAGCCCGATCGCCGCCTTGCCGATCAGCTTCGTCGCCTTCTCGTTCAGCGTCGGAACGCCTGTGACCTTATAGGCCAGACGCAGCTGCAGATGGTCCTGCAGGTTCTCGCCGACACCCTTCACCTCGGTGACGACATCGACACCCGCCCGCTGGAGAACCTCGCCCCTGCCGATGCCTGACAGTTCCAGGATATGCGGCGAGCCGATCGAACCGGCCGAAAGGACGGTTTCTTTCGCAGCATAGGCGCGTTTCGCCACGCCACCATGCTGGAATTCGACGCCGGCAACGGCGCCCTCCTCCACCAGCAGCCGCCGGACCTGCGCTTTGGTCAGGACGGTCAGGTTGGAGCGCTTCATCGCCGGGCGCAGGAAGGCCTTCGAGGTGTTCCAGCGAATGCCGGAACGCTGGTTGACGTCGAAATAGCCGGAACCTTCGTTGCTGCCGCGGTTGAAATCCGCGGTCTCAGGGATGCCTGCTTCCCTGGCCGCCTGCTGAAAGGCATCGAGCACGGCCCAGCGCACACGCGCCTTCTCAATGCGCCATTCGCCGCCGGCACCATGCATCTCGTCTTCGCCGCGATAAAAATCCTCGGACTTGCGGAAGAAGGGCAGAACATCGTCCCAACCCCAGCCGGTGCAGCCCATCTGCCGCCAGAGGTCGTAATCGCGCGCCTGGCCGCGCATGTAGATCATGCCGTTGATCGACGAACAGCCGCCAAGCACCTTGCCGCGCGGATAGCTCAACGCCCGGCCGTTCAATCCCGCTTCCGGCGCTGTGGTGAAGCACCAGTCGGTGCGCGGATTGTTGATGCAATAGAGATAACCGACCGGAATATGGATCCAGTGATAATTGTCGCTGCCGCCAGCCTCGAGCAGCAGCACGCGGCTCCTGCCATCGGCGGACAGCCGGTTGGCAAGCACGCAGCCGGCGCTGCCTGCCCCGATGATGATGTAGTCGTAACGATCCATGCCCCGCACGAGACTCCAGATGCTTGCCGCTTCCCTCTCCCCGCAGCACGGGGAGAGGAAGAGTCGCAGCGCCGCCGCCCGTCTCTTTTCCCGGGAAAGAGGGATTCTTTCCGGAAAGAGAGAGGTCCGCCCGTTCAGCGGCGATAGACGAAGCCCAGTTTCCGCCCCAGCCGCGAGGCGTAGAATTCGCCGATGATGCCCCGGCGGAAGATCAGCACGCAGACCATGAAGACGATGCCGGTGATGATCGTCACCGGGAATTCCGAGGTGGCGAGGTAGTTTTCCAGCGCCACCACCAGCCCGGCTCCGAAGAGCGGGCCGATCAGCGTGCCGATGCCGCCGAGCAGCGTCATCAGGATCACTTCGCCCGACATCTGCCAGGCGACGTCGGTCAGCGTCGCAAACTGGAAAACGATCGATTTCACAGCACCCGCGAGCCCGGCAAGCGCGGCCGACATGACGAAAGCGCCGAGCTTGTAGCGGGCTACGGAATAACCGAGCGAGATTGCCCGCTGCTCATTTTCGCGGATCGATTTCAGGATCATGCCGAAGGGCGAATTGATGAAGCGCCAGATGATCAGCACGCCGATGATGAAAACAGCCAGCACGAAATAATACATGTTGGTCGAGCTGTTCAGATCGATAAAGCCGAAGAGATGGCCGCGCGGCACCGACTGGATGCCGTCCTCGCCTTCGGTGAACTCCGCCTGCAGGCAGAAGAAGAAGAACATCTGCGACAGCGCCAGCGTGATCATCGCGAAATAGATGCCCTGACGGCGGATGGCGAAGAAACCCATGACGAGGCCGAGAAACGCCGCGCCCACCACCCCAATCAGGATGCCGAGTTCCGGCGGCAGGCCCCATGCCTTCACCGTGTAGGCGGTGAAATAGGCCGCTCCACCGAAGAAGGTGGCATGGCCGAAGGAAAGCAAGCCGGTATAGCCGAGCAGCAGGTTGAAGGCGCAGGCAAAGAGCGCGAAGCAGAGCAGCTTCATCAGGAAGATTGGATAGAAGAAAAACGGCGCCAGCAGCAGGAGCAGCAGCCCCGCCAGCAGAAAACCCGCCTGCACCGAAAGGGCGGTTCGGCTTTTTTCCGTTTGGATGGTTTCGGTGATGTCAGCCATGTCACGCATCCCGTCCGAAGAGGCCCGCGGGCCTGATAAGAAGCACGATCGCCATGATGACGAAGATCACGATGTTGGAAGCCTCGGGATAGAAGACCTTGGTCAGGCCCTCGGCGATGCCGAGCACATAACCGGTGATGATCGCGCCCATGATCGATCCCATGCCGCCGACGACGACCACGGCGAAGACGACGATGATCATGTTCGAGCCCATCAGCGGCGAGACCTGGTAGATCGGCGCCGCCAGCACACCGGCAAAGGCGGCGAGACCCGCCCCGAGCGCGTAAGTGAGCGTCAAGAGCACCGGCACGTTGACGCCGAAGACCTGCACCAGCACGGCGTTTTCCGTGGCAGCGCGCAGATAAGCGCCGAGCTTGGTCTTCTCGATCAGCAGCCAGGTGCCGAGGCAGACGACGAGCGACACGACGACCACCCAGCCGCGATAGATCGGCAGGAACATGAAGCCGAGGTTGGCGCCGCCGGCAAGCGCAGCCGGCGTCGCATAGGGCTGGCCGGAAGAGCCGTAGAGATAGCGGAAGGTGCCCTCGACCGCGAGCGCCAGGCCGAAGGTGAAGAGCAGGCCGTAGAGCGGATCGAGATCGTAGAGCCGGCGCAGGAACAGCCGCTCGATGATAGCGCCGGCAAGGCCGACGATCACGGGCGCCAGGATCAGCGTCGGCCAGTAGCCGATGCCGGCATAGGTCAGCAGCAGGTAGGCGACGAAGGCGCCGAGCATATATTGCGCGCCATGGGCGAAGTTGATCACCCGGAGCAGGCCGAAGATGATGGCGAGGCCGAGGCTGAGCAGCGCATAGAACGAACCGTTGATCAGGCCGATCAGCAGCTGGCCGAACAGCGCCTGCAGGGGAATGCCGAAGATCATCGTCATCTGGTCACACTCCCAGAACTTTGTGCAGCGTATCCATGCGCTGCGGCAGTTCACCGACCGGGAATTCCGACACCATCTGCCCATGATCCATCAGATAGAAGCGATCGGCAATACGGCTGGCGAAACGGAAATTCTGCTCGACGAGCAGGATTGTCATGCCGCGCTCCTTCAGTGTCTTCAGCACCTCGCCGATGCGCTGGACGATCACGGGGGCAAGCCCTTCCGTCGGTTCGTCGAGAATGAGCAGCCTGACGCCGGTGCGCAGGATTCGGGCGATCGCCAACATCTGCTGCTCGCCGCCGGAAAGCTTGGTGCCCGGGCTACCGCGGCGCTCGTAGAGATTGGGGAAGAGCTCGTAGATCTCGTCGAGAGTCATCCCACCTCCTGCCACGACCGGCGGCAGCAGCAGGTTTTCCGAAACCGTGAGCGTCGAGAAGATGCCGCGCTCCTCCGGGACGAAGCCGATGCCACGATGCGCCGTCTTGTGCAGCGGCACCTGCATCATGTCGCTGCCGGCAAAGCTGATCTTGCCCTTCCGGGACCGCACGATGCCGGTGATGGTGCGTAGCGTCGTCGTCTTGCCGACGCCATTGCGGCCGAGAATGGTGATCGTCTCGCCTTCACCGACGCGCATATCGACGCCGTGCAGGACATGGCTTTCGCCGTACCAGGCATTGAGCCCCTGGACCTCGAGGAGAGCGGCCATCAATGCTCCTCCGTACCCATATAGGCCACGCGTACGCGCTCGTCCTGGCTGACGGTGGCATAATCGCCCTCGGCGAGGATCTCGCCACGCTGCAGCACCGTGACATGCTGGCAGATATTGGCGACGACGGAGAGATTGTGCTCGACCATCAGCACCGCCCGCTCGCGGGCGACCTCGCGGATGATCGATGAGACGACGCCGACATCCTCCAGCCCCATGCCGGCCATCGGTTCGTCCAGTAGGAGCACCTTCGGATCCAGCGCCAGTGTGGTGGCGATCTCCAGCACGCGCTTGCGGCCATAGGAAAGATCGGCGGCGATATGATCGCGCTCCTTGGAAAGCCCAACGCTGGCCAGCAGTTGCTCGGCGCGCTCGTTCAGCCGGTCGAGCGCCGAGAGCGGCCGCCAGAACTGCGTGGAAAGATTGTTCGGCCGCTGCAGCGCCACACGCACATTGTCGAGAACGCTCAGGTGCGGGAAGACCGCGGAGATCTGGAAAGAGCGCACCAGTCCCATGCGCGCCACCTTGTCGGGCGGCGTCTTCGTGATGTCAACGCCCATCAGGGTGATCGTGCCCGCCGTCGGCTGCAGGAACTTGGTCAGCAGGTTGAAGACTGTCGTCTTGCCGGCGCCGTTCGGGCCGATCAGTGCATGCACGCTTGCGTCATGCACATCGAGATCGACGTTCTTGACGGCGGTGAAGCCGCCGAAATCGCGACGCAGTCCGCGGGCGGACAATACCACCCGCGGCTTTTCCTGAGTTTCAATTGCGGAAACCGCCATCGTGCTTACTTCACCAGATCGCAGCCGCTCTTGGCGGGATCGATATAGGCTTCCTTGCCGGGAATGGTGGCGAGCACATTGAAGTAATCCCACGGCTCCTTGCTTTCGGAAGGCTTCTTGACCTGCAGCAGGTACATGTCATGGATCATGCGGCCATTGGCGCCGACCGTGCCGCCGCGGCCGAAGACGTCATCGACCGGCATTTCATGCAGCTGCTTGGCGACGGCTTCCGTCTCGTCGGTGCCGGCCTTCTCCACCGCCTTCAGATATTGCGTCACTGCCGAATAGGTGCCGGTGTGGATCATGTTCGGCATCTTGCCGGTGCGAGCGAAGAACTTCTTGGCGAAGGCGCGGCTTTCGTCGTCGCGATTCCAGTAAAAACCTTCCGTCAGGGTCAACCCTTGAGCCGCTTCGAGGCCGAGGCCGTGGACTTCGGCGAGCGTGAAGAGCAGCGCAGCCAGATGCTGGCCGCCCTGGGTGATCCCGAATTCGGCCGCCTGCTTGATGGCATTCGAGGTGTCGAGGCCGGCATTGGCAAGGCCGATCACCTTGGCGCCGGATGATTGCGCCTGCAGCAGGAAGGACGAGAAATCCTGGGTCGAGAGCGGATGGCGGACAGCGCCGACGACCTTGCCGCCGCTTGCCTTGACATAATCGCTGGTCTGCTGTTCCAGCGAATAGCCGAAGGCATAGTCAGCGGTGAGGAAGAACCAGCTGTCGCCGCCCTGCTTGACGAGTGCGCCGCCGGTGCCGACGGCCAGTGCATGTGTGTCATAGGCCCAATGGAAGCCGTAGGGCGAGCAGGCCTTGCCGGTGAGATCCGTCGTCGCCGCACCGGTGACGATGTCGATCTTCTTCTTTTCCTTGCCGATCGCCTGCACGGCGAGCGCCACCGACGAGGTCGTCAGTTCCATGATCGCATCCACCTGCTCGGTGTCATACCACTGGCGAGCGATGTTGGAGGCGATATCAGGCTTGTTCTGGTGGTCGGCATCGACGATCTCGACTGGAACACCCAGGACCTTGCCGCCGAAATCCTCGACCGCCATCTTGGCAGCTTCGACGGAGGACTTGCCGCCAAAATCGGCATAGACACCCGACTGGTCGTTCAGGATGCCGATCTTGACCTTGCCGTCGGTCGCGCTCTGCGCGAGCACCGCTGTGCTGCTTGCAAGCAGAAATGCAACTGATGCAATGAGATTCTTTCGCATATGATCTCCTCCCAGAGATTGGCCAGATTGCGGATCTGTTCAAATTTGGCCAGCCGCACTCCTCAGAACGACGGACCCTCACCTTACGATCACGGAAATTCCGCCCTGAGGCAACGGGTGATTTACAACTAATTCCAAACAGTATCTGTTCGTTTTTGAACAGAGGGGATCGCGATGAACAATCCACCGCAGTTTACTTGGGACGATCTGCAGTTTTTTCTAGCCGTCGCCCGCACTGGACAGCTGTCGACGGCAGCGCGCCAGATGCGCTCGAGCCATGCCACCGTCTCGCGCCGCATCGACCGGCTGGAGTTCACCCTCAAGGTCAAGCTGTTCGAGCGCAATCCGCGCGGCTACGTGCTGACTGCCATGGGCACGCGCTTCGTCGAGACCGCCGAAAGGATGGAGCAGGAGACCGAGCGGCTGCGAGCCGACCTCGCCGACGGCTCGATGGCGCAACGCGGCCTCGTGCGGCTCAGCGCGCCGGAGGGTTTTGCCAATTTCTTCTTCGCGACCGTGCTGCCGCAGTTCGCCGCCCAGCATCCGCATCTGGCGCTCGAACTCGTGACGATCCAGCAGATCATGTCGCTGTCGCGCAAGGAGGCCGATCTCTCCGTCGTGCTCGATGAACCGAAGGGCGGCCCGTATTTCGCCGAGAAGCTGACCGACTACCATCTGCAGATCTATGGCTCGCGCGACTATCTGGCAAAGGCGCCTGCCATCACCTGCCGTGAAGACCTGCTTGAGCATCCCTTCGTCAGCTATATCGAGGAAATGATCTTTGCGCCGGGCTTGGACTATCTGGGCGATGTGCACCCGCGCATCAAGCCGCAGTTCCAGAGCTCCAGCATCTTCGCGCAGCTGACCGCCACGAGAAACGGCCTCGGCCTCTGCATCCTGCCCTATTTCTTCGCCAGCCGTTATCCCGAACTCGTGCGCGTGCTGCCCGAGGAGATCGACCTCAAGCGCCATTACTGGATCACCTGTCATCGCGACCTGAAACAGGCGCCGCGCGTGCGCGCCGTCATCGATTTCCTGCGCGAGGCGGTGCGCGGCGAGGATGCTCGTTTCGTGCCGCCCTATGTCACCGCCGCCGGCCCGGCGCGCCGGACAAGGGCGGATGTTTGATTAGAGCATGATGTCGTCCGAAAACCGCTGACAGTTTTCGGCATCATGCTCTGGTTACTTCAGGAATTCGGCGCGGTGCGGGGTGAATGCATCGATCAGCCGGCCCTTTTCCAGCGCCTTGACGCCGTGGATCAGATTGGGGGGCACGATGAAACTGCCGCCCTGCTTGAGCACCTCGGTCCGGCCGTCGATCGTCACTTCGAAACTGCCTTCGGCGACGTAGCTGGCCTGGATGTGCGGATGCGAATGGGCCGCACCCACGGCGCCGCTTTCGAAAGCCACTTCCACCATCATCATCTCGGGCAGATAGGTCATGATGCGCCTGACAACGCCGGGCTCGGGATTGATCCATTCGGCGCCTTCGGCCGATACGAACAGCTCGCTTGACGACATTTCCGCCTCCTCGTTCCAGAATCGATCGCGGGCAAAGTGGATCATCCCGACGCTTTTGAAAAGATGGCGCACCCTGTCTTTTCGAGACTGCCGCCTTCTGTTGACGCGGTCGGCTGGCGGGTCTATGGCCAACTTAAGCGAGGCAAGCCAGAACCGGGATGAGGAGACGCGGCCATGCAGCATACGCGCGAGGTTTTCGACTGGGCCGATCCGTTCCGGCTGGTGGAGCAACTGACCAGCGAAGAGCGCATGGTGCAGGACACCGCCCATGCCTATGCGCAGGAAAAGCTTGCTCCCCGTGTTCTCGACGCCTTCCGCAATGAAAAGACCGATCCCGAGATCTTTCGCGAAATGGGCGAACTCGGCCTGCTCGGCCCGACGATCTCGCCGGATTATGGCGGCGCCGGCCTCGGTTACGTCGCCTACGGCCTGATCGCCCGCGAAGTCGAACGGGTCGACAGTGGCTATCGTTCGATGATGAGCGTCCAGTCTTCGCTGGTGATGGTGCCGATTGAAACCTTCGGCTCCGAGGCGCAGAAGCTGAAATACCTGCCGAAACTCGCCATCGGCGAATGGATCGGCTGCTTCGGCCTGACCGAACCGGATCACGGCTCCGACCCCGGCTCGATGGCGACACGCGCCAAGAAGGTCGACGGCGGCTACAGCCTCACCGGCTCGAAGACCTGGATCTCCAACGCGCCGATCGCCGATGTCTTCGTCGTCTGGGCAAAGACCGAGGATGGCCTCATCCGCGGCTTCATCCTCGAAAAGGGCTGGAAAGGGCTTTCGGCTCCCCCCATCCACGGCAAGGTGGGACTGCGCGCCTCGATCACCGGCGAAGTGGTGATGGACGGGGTCTTCGTGCCTGAGGAAAACCTTCTGCCCGATGTGACCGGCCTCAAGGGACCGTTCACCTGCCTCAACTCGGCCCGCTTCGGCATCGCCTGGGGCGCGCTCGGTGCTGCCGAGGATTGTTATGCGAGAGCACGGCAATATACGCTCGAGCGCAAGCAGTTCAGACGGCCGCTTGCTGCCAACCAGCTGATCCAGAAGAAGCTCGCCGACATGACGGCGGAAATCTCGCTCGGTCTTCAGGGTTGCCTGCGACTTGGCCGCATGAAGGAGGAAGGCCATCCGCCGGTGGAGCTGACCTCGATCCTCAAGCGCAACAGCTGCGGCAAGGCGCTGGAGATTGCGCGGGCGGCCCGCGACATGCTCGGCGGTAACGGCATCTCCGACGAATTCGGCATCGCCCGTCATCTCGTCAACCTCGAAGTGGTCAACACCTATGAGGGCACACACGACATCCACGCGTTGATCATCGGCCGGGCGATCACCGGCATCGCCGCCTTTGCGAATTAGGTTCTGTCCAAGGCGGTCATGCGTGATCCACACCGTCCATAGGCTTGCAAAGACGCTTCTTACGCTTCACGATTAGCTCACACTTCTAGACCGTGTCAGCAAACCGTGTTTCGAATGATATACAATCGCGCGATGGAATTTCACTGGGACGATGAACAGAAGACTGGCATCCTCTTGTGGAAAGGCCGAACGTTCATGATTGAAGGCTACATCGATCCTTTCAATGCCCGGAAGCGCGCAGAGCAGATGGCAGAGCAGCGAGGATGGAAAAGGCCACGCGACAAGATCTACAATAGGACCTCCAACTAATCCGGGTATCTCGTCAAGGAAGCTCCGCTCATAACGTTTTTTCTGCGGGCGCAGGGTTGCGGGTCGGGGCATCGGAGAAACGTGCTTCCATCGGCGACAAGCCGTGCGGATTGGGTTCTGTCAAGCAGCCGTAGAGTTCCGGGCGACGGCCACGAATCCAGCGTTGGCCCGTACATTTGTCGAGCAATGCCAGATCGAGTTCTGTGCTGACGATTGCGTCGGCAGCCTGCCAGGTCTCCACCAGAATCCGGCCATAGGGGTCGAGAATCATTGCGTTGCCGGTGCGCACTTCATCCTCGTCCTGACCGACGCCGTTGCTGAATACCAGAAACATGCCATTGTCATGCGCGCGAGACGGCAGCCAACGCAGAAACCATTCGCGACCATTGGGACCTCTGATTTCGGCTTTAATAGCCTCAGGATCTTCATGGCGGCGGATCCATTTTTCGACAGGTATCCGCTTCATTCCATTTGGGCTGACGGACGCCCCTCCTCCCGCCTGATGGGGGGCGATCAGGATTTCCGCGCCCAACAAGGCGGTTGCCCGCGCGTTTTCGATCAGGTTGTTGTCCCAGCAGATCAAAATGCCTGCGCGGATTCCCCAAGGCGTATCGAAGACCGTAAAACTATCCCCGCTGGAGATGAGGCGATGTTCCCACGCATGCAGCTTGCGATGGCAATGAACCTGTCCGTCCGGCATGCACACGGCGTAGGAGTTATAGAGGGCGCCGTTTTCCGCGAGCTCCAGAAATCCGGCGCCGATGGCAATGCTATGCTCCCGCGCCAGCCGGGCAACATACGAGACGGATGGGCCTGACAAGGGCTCGGCAAGAGCGTGCAGCGCTGCACCGTCCAGCTTCGGGACGTGCCAGTAGCCGCAGAGGCACATCTCAGGGAAGGCCACAAGTTGGCTGCCGGCCTGGACGGCTTGCAGTGTGAGGGATTCGATGCGCCCAAGATTATAGGCTTTGTCGTTTGCCCGATGCTGAAACTGTACGGAGGAAACCTTGAACGCCATGACTATTGCTCCTGATGCCTTGAACAATTTGACATGCGAGCATTATTTCGTAAAATGACATTTTTGATGAAAATAAGTCGGATTTTGAATGGAAATCAGGTTGCTGCGCTCCTTTGTCGAGCTGACCGACACTGGCCATTACGGCAAGGCCGCGTCAAAGTTGTTCGTCACCCAGTCGACCCTGTCCAAGCAAATTCAGGCGTTGGAGGCGATGGTCGGCGGACCGCTATTTGAACGTGGCCGACATGGAGCAAGGCTGACGCCGCTGGGGAATCTGCTGCAGCAGGAAGCACGCGTGCTCTTGCGGCTGAGCGATGAAATCGACGTCAAGATGCATCGTGCAAATGCCGGCCTGACCGGTCAGCTCGACATCGGATTTGGCATCTCGGCGCTCATCACCGCGCCCCAAATAGTCGCGACCTTCCGGGTGACGACTCCCGATAGCCAGATTACGCTTAACGACCTGCCATCAAGAGAGCAGCACCAACGACTGCTTGGCGGCCGGCTCGATGTCGGCTTTTGCCGGGCGCCTGAGGAGACCGATGAGCTATCCTTCATGCCAGTCATCGAGGAGCGGCTGGCGCTGGTACTTCCCTCCGGCATGGAGATTCCGCCCATGAACCGATTGTCGACATTGAACCGTCTGGGCTTTGTCGCCCTTTCGTCATCGCGCGGGCCGGGACTGGATGCGCAGATCAGCCAATGGTGCACATCGGCCCGCTTCAAGCCGCGCATCGTCCAGCACGCTGACGACATCTTGACCGTTCATGCCGTTGTTGCTGCCGGGTTGGGGGCCGCATTCCTGCCGTGGCACGGCGTTGAGGCGCTCGGCGATCGCACGCACCAAAAGCCCTTATCGGGTTCGGCGTCAAAGTGGGCCGTTGGAATTTGCTGGCGGAGCGCCGACAGCAATCCCCTTCTGCTGCGGTTCATCGACTACGTTTCGAAGCATCGACGCGCACCCACGTCCTCAAGGCCGCTGGCGCACCACGACGAATTGCCACGCGCCTGACAATGTGCAACCTTCCCTGACGACGGCAAGAGCCGGCAAAAAGGGGGATCATGCATGTTTCTGCTTCTTGCATTGCTGATTGGTGTCATATCAGGGCTTCGCGCCATGACCGCGCCGGCCGCCGTCGCCTGGGGCGCAGCACTCGGCTGGTTCGATGTCTCGCAGACGCCGCTTGCCTTCATGGGTTACCAGTGGACGCCGTGGATCTTCACGCTTCTCGCCATAGTCGAACTGATCACCGACCAGCTGCCGTCCACGCCGTCGCGCAAGGTGCCGGTGCAATTCGGCGCCCGCATCGTCATGGGCGCGCTGGCCGGCGCCACGATCGGTGCCGCCAGCGGCCTGCTCTTCGGCGGGCTGATTGCCGGGGTGATCGGCGCCGTCATCGGCACATATGGTGGCGCCGCCGTCCGCGGCAGGCTTGCCGCCTCCTTCGGTAAGGATCTGCCGGCCGCTCTCATCGAAGATGCCGTCGCCGTCATCGGCGCGCTGCTGATCGTGGTCGTGTCATGAAGAGCTTCGACGCCATCGTCATCGGGGGCGGCCAGGCCGGCCCCTTCCTCGCCGCCCGCATGGTCGAAAAGGGCATGAAGGTGGCGCTGATCGAGCGCAAATTCCTCGGCGGCACCTGCGTCAATGCCGGCTGCATGCCGACGAAGACGCTTGTCGCCAGCGCCCGCGCCGCCTATGTCGCGAGAAATAGCGCCGTTTACGGCGTCAATATTCCGGGCGAGATCGCCATCGACATGAAGGTGGTCAGGGCCCGTGCCGAAACCGTGACCATGAATGCCCGCAACGGCCTGATCGGCTGGTTCGCCGGGATGGACGGCATGACCGTGATCTACGGCCATGCCCGTTTCGAGGACCCGAAGACCGTCAGCGTCAACGGCGAGACGCTGACCGCACCGCGCATCTTCCTCAACGTCGGCGCGCGCCCCGTCATCCCCGACCTGCCCGGCATCAACGATATCGACTATCTCACCAGCACCTCGATCATCCATCTCGACACGCTGCCACGGCATCTGGCTGTGATCGGCGGCAGTTATATCGGGCTGGAATTCGCGCAGATGTATCGCCGCTTCGGCGCCGAAGTCAGCGTCATCGAGCATGGCCCGAAGCTCGCGTCGCGCGAGGACGAGGATATATCCGACGCGATCGCCGATGTCCTGCGCTCGGAGGGCATCGACATTCATACCGGTGTCAGCGACATCGCCTTCGCCAGGAGCAGCGACGGAATAACGGTCGCCACCGATTCAGCGAGGATCGATGCGAGCCATGTGCTGATCGCCACCGGCCGCAAGCCGAACACAGACGATCTCGGCCTCGATGCCGCCGGCGTCATCAGCGACAAGCACGGCTACATCACCGTCGACGACAGGCTTGCCACCAATGTCGACGGCATCTGGGCGCTCGGCGATTGCAACGGCCACGGCGCCTTCACCCACACCTCCTACAATGATTTCGAGATCGCCGCCGCCAATCTTCTCGACGGCGCCGATCGCAAGCTCTCGAGCCGCATCCTGGCCTATGCGCTTTATATCGACCCGCCGCTCGGCCGTGTCGGCATGACGGAAAAGCAGGCGCGCGCCTCGGGACGCAAGATCATGATCTCGACCCGGCCGATGAGCCGCGTCGGCCGCGCCAACGAGCGCGGCGAGACCAAGGGCTTCATGAAGGTGATCGCCGACGCCGAGACCAAAAAAATTCTCGGCGCGGCGATCCTGGGCATCGAAGGTGACGAGGTGATCCACGGCATCATAGACGCGATGAATGCAGGAACGACCTATCCCGCATTGCAATGGTCGGTGCCGATCCATCCGACGGTGTCGGAGCTGATCCCGACGGTGCTTGGGGATTTGAAGCCGGTTTAGCTATCGAAACCCCGGGCCGAGGACAGCTGAGTGTCTATCGAACTGCTGATCGAGCACTACGGACTATTGGCGATATTTCTGGGTGCAGCCTTCGAGGGCGAAACAGCCGCCTTCCTCGGCGGCGTCATTTCCCACCGCGGGCTGCTGACCTATTGGTCGGCGTCGCTAGCGGCAACGGCAGGATCCTTCGCCGGCGATCAGTTCTGGTTCTTCGCCGGCCGTTATGCGGCTCGATGGGGTCTCGTCCGCCGGCTGATGGAAAGACCGGCGCTGGCGCGCGCAACCCGACTTCTGGAAAGATATCCGACCGGCTTCATCCTTGCGTTTCGTTTTCTGGTGGGGTTGCGGACAATCAGCCCGATCGTCATCGGGACAACACGCATAGCGACCGGTAAATTCATCATCCTGAATGCTGTGGCCGCGCTGGTGTGGGGGCAGCTTTTCACGGCGCTCGGTTACGTGTTCGGGCACGGCATCCAACAGACGTTGGGCCACCTTCCGCTTCATCGCCACCTGCTGATCGCAGTCGGAGCCGCGGCTGTCGTTGCAGGCGCGGCTCTTGCCTTTCGCAGGATGAAACTGAGCGCCAGGCACTCATAGAAGCGCTGTTGCGCCCTATCCCATCACGATTTGCAGCTTCACGTCGCTGGGCCGCGCCTCGACGGCGCGATCAAACGCCTTGATCGAATCTTCGAATGTGAAGGTCTCTGATATCAGCGGCTTCAGATCGACGCGACCCGAGCCGAGCAGCGCGATCGACCGCTCATACTGGTGCGCGTAGCGGAACACCGTCTCGATGCGGATTTCCTTGGTGGATGCCGTCGAGACGTCGAAGCCGATCGGGTTGACCGGTAGGCCGACGACGACAATGACGCCACCCGGGCGCGGCAGCGCCATGATCGTCTCCCAGGCCTTCGGCGAACCGGAGCATTCGAAGACGACATCGGCGCCCCAGCCGTCGGTCAGCCGGCCGACCTCTTCGACCAGGTTCTTCTCGCGAATATTGACCGGAATGACACCCTGGTACTGCGCGGCGATATCGAGCTTCGGCTGGGCGAGATCGGCGACGATCGCGCGGGCGCAGCCGCCGGCAAGGGCCGCGATCGCCACCATCGTGCCGATCGGCCCGGCGCCGAGGACGACGGCAGTGTCGCCCGGCGTGATCTTCGCCTTGGCAGCCGCCTGCATGCCGACGGCGAAGGGCTCGACCATGGCGCCTTCGGCAAAGCTGACATTGTCGGGTAGCTTGAAGGTGTAATTGGCGGGATGCACGACCTCTGGCGTCAGCACGCCGTGGATCGGCGGGGTCGCCCAGAAGGTCACGGCCGGGTCGATATTGTACAGGCCAAGCCGGCTTGCCTTGGAATTCGGATCGGGGATGCCGGGCTCCATGCAGACGCGGTCGCCGACTTTCAGATGCGTGACGCCCGCGCCGACCTCGACCACCGTGCCCGCCGCCTCATGGCCGAGCACCATCGGCGCGTTGACGACGAAGGGGCCGATCTTGCCATGGGTGTAATAATGCACGTCCGAACCGCAGACGCCGACGGTGTGGATCCTGATCTTCACCTCGCCGGGGCTAGTTTCAAGCGGCAGATCGATATCGCGAAGCGCAAGCTCATGCTGGCGCTCGAGGACAAGCGCGCGGACTTTGGTCATCGTCGGTTTCCTTCCCTAATGGCTTGCCCATGACTCCATCGGGCAGCGTCGAAGGCGACTATAAGGCCCGAAGCCTTCCCAATTCAACCAGATTGCGAAGGCTTTTGCTCAACAAATGAAAAAATGCTCACTCAGACCTTCCGAGGCTCAGTACCGGCTGCGGCCCGTCTGGAAACTGCGCCAGCCTGGTCCGATGGCGAGCGGCCTCGGAAGGGCATTTATAAGATTTTTATATAGATGGCCCGTCGTCCGTCTCGAACCTTTATGCGCTTCGGCTCCATATTGATGCCGAGAGATCGAAAAGATCATCTCCACGCCAGAAAGCATGAAAGGCGGCCTCCCAGCGCCCTTTGTCTTGTCTGACTCCAAGAAGAACAACAGGAGTCACGATCATGATGGATATCATTCTACTCGGCACCGCGATCATATTCTTCGCGCTGTGCTTTGCCTACACCCGAGCCTGCGACAGGCTTTGACAGGAGAAGCGACGATGACCCTCGATTATGTCTTGAGCGGTGCCGTAACCGTGTTTCTCACCGTTTACCTCACCTACGCTCTCCTTCGCCCAGAACGCTTTTAAAGAGAACTGGCGCTTCTGAGGTCGCGCATGCGCGACCGAGAAGCAGCCGGGTATTGAAAGTTTACCTCCATGACCCTCAACGGATGGCTTCAGATCCTGCTTTACTGCGGGATCGTCCTCGTGCTCGTCAAACCGCTCGGCGGCTATATGACGCGTGTCTTCAGCGGCGAGCGCACTTTCCTGTCACCGGTCCTCGTTCCGATCGAACGGGGACTTTACCGCATTGCCGGCACCAGCGAACGCGAGGAACAGCATTGGACCTCCTATGCCTTCGCCATGCTAATGTTCAACCTGCTCGGCGTCATCGTGCTTTACGCGCTGCAGCGCCTGCAGGCCGGTCTTCCCTATAATCCGGCCGGCATGGCGGCCATCCCGCCGGAGCTTTCCTTCAACACGGCCGTCAGCTTCGTCAGCAACACCAACTGGCAGAACTACGGCGGCGAAAGCACGATGTCGTATCTGACGCAGATGGCCGGTTTCACCGTCCAGAACTTCGTCTCGGCGGCGACCGGCATTGCCATCGCGCTCGCCTTCATCCGCGCCTTCTCGCGCGCCTCAGGCAAGGCGATCGGCAATTTCTGGATCGATATGACGAGGGCCACTTTCTATGTGCTCTTGCCGATCTGCATCGTGCTGACGCTGGTCTTTGTCTATCTCGGCGTGCCGCAGACGCTCGGCTCCTACGTCAATGCGACGACGCTCGAAGGCGCACAGCAGACGATCGCCGTCGGCCCGGTCGCCTCGCAGCTGGCCATCAAGATGCTTGGCACCAACGGCGGCGGCTTCTTCAACGCCAACTCCGCCCATCCGTTCGAAAACCCCGATGCGATCTCCAACCTCATCCAGATGGTGTCGATCTTCGCGATCGGCGCGGCACTGACCAACGTCTTCGGCCGCATGGTCGGCAATCAGCGCCAGGGCTGGGCGATCCTCGCCACGATGGGCGTCCTGTTCGTCGCCGGCGTCATCGTCACCTATTGGGCGGAAGCCGCCGGCAATCCGCTGATGCATGCCTTCGGTCTTGGCGGCGGCAACATGGAAGGCAAGGAAGTCCGCTTCGGCGTCGCCCTATCCTCGCTCTTTGCGGTCATCACCACGGCGGCCTCCTGCGGCGCGGTCAATGCCATGCATGGCAGCTTCACGGCACTCGGTGGCCTCGTTCCGCTGATCAACATGCAGCTCGGCGAAGTCATTGTCGGCGGTGTCGGCGCTGGCTTTTACGGCATCCTGCTCTTCATCATCGTCGCCGTCTTCGTCGCCGGCCTGATGGTCGGCCGCACGCCGGAATATCTCGGCAAGAAGATCGAGGCGAAGGAAATGAAGATGGCCGTTCTCGCCATTCTCTGCCTGCCGCTCGCCATGCTGGTCTTCACCGCAATCGCAAGCGTCCTTCCGAGTGCGGTTGCATCGGTCGGGACCGCCGGCCCGCACGGCTTCTCCGAAATCCTCTATGCCTATACATCAGCGGCAGCGAACAACGGCTCGGCTTTCGGCGGCCTGACGGGCAATACGCCTTGGTACAACATAACCCTTGGCCTCGGTATGCTGATGGGCCGCTTTCTGGTCATCATCCCGGCGCTTGCAATCGCCGGTTCGCTGATCGCCAAGAAGTCGGTTCCGGCCTCGGCGGGCACCTTCCCGACGGACGGTCCGCTCTTCGTCGGCCTGCTCGTCGGCACGATCCTGATCGTCGGCGGCCTGACCTTCTTCCCGGCGTTGGCCCTTGGCCCCGTCGTCGAGCACCTGGTCATGATCGCCGGCCAGACCTTTTGAGGTTATGCCATGATCCTCCGTCACAGGCTTCGCAACGCCTTCCACTCACGTCCTGGCGCGCCGGGACGTGGGAATGGCCCGAGACCCCAAGCCTCCGACATCATCCTGGTGATGATGGCGGGCCTCCTCGTCATCGCCGCCATATGCAAAATCTTACAGGGCTGACCGGCTTCCGGTTCGCCATCCTCGTTTCAAAGCTGGAGTCTCTTATGAGCCAGGCCAAATCCGCGAGCATCATGGATTCTCGCATCCTCATTCCGGCCGTGGGTGCCGCTTTCAAGAAGCTCAACCCCCGGGCACTCGCCAGAAACCCGGTCATGTTCGTCGTGGCCACGGTCTCGGTGCTGACCACCATCCTCTTCCTGCGCGATCTCGTGGCGGGCAACGGCAACCTCGGCTTCTCGTTCCAGATCAATCTTTGGCTCTGGTTCACCGTGCTGTTTGCCAATTTCGCCGAGGCCGTTGCCGAAGGTCGCGGCAAGGCGCAGGCGGATTCGCTGCGCAAGGCGCGCACCGAAACCCAGGCGAAGCTGCTCACCGCCAATAATGGCAGCGGCTACCGCATGGTGCCGGGCACCAGCCTCAAGGTCGGCGACCTCGTGCTCGTCGAGGCCGGCGACATCATCCCGTCGGACGGTGAAGTCATCGAAGGTGTGGCCTCCGTCAACGAAGCGGCGATCACAGGCGAATCCGCGCCGGTCATCCGCGAATCCGGCGGCGACCGCTCGGCGGTAACAGGCGGCACGCAGGTGCTGTCCGACTGGATCCGCGTCCGCATCACCGCCGCTGCCGGCTCAACCTTCCTCGACCGGATGATCGCGCTCGTCGAAGGTGCCGAACGCCAGAAGACTCCGAACGAGATTGCGCTCAACATCCTGCTTGCCGGTATGACGTTGATCTTCGTGCTCGCCACCGCGACGATCCCGAGCTTTGCCATCTATGCCGGCGGCTCGATCCCGATCATCGTGCTCGTCGCCCTCTTCGTGACGCTGATCCCGACGACGATCGGTGCGCTGCTGTCGGCGATCGGCATTGCCGGCATGGACCGCCTCGTCCGCTTCAACGTGCTCGCCATGTCCGGCCGTGCGGTCGAAGCCGCCGGCGACGTCGATACGCTGCTGCTCGACAAGACCGGCACGATCACCCTCGGCAATCGTCAGGCGACGACCTTCCGCCCGGTTCGCGGCGTTTCCGAGCAGGATCTCGCCGACGCCGCCCAGCTCGCCTCGCTTGCCGACGAAACCCCGGAAGGCCGCTCCATCGTCGTGCTCGCCAAGGAAAAATATGCGATTCGCGGCCGCGACATGGCGAGCCTCAAGGCGACCTTCGTGCCCTTCACCGCCCAGACCCGCATGAGCGGCGTCGATCTCGAAGGCGCTTCGATCCGCAAAGGCGCAGTCGATGCCGTGCTGGCCTATGTCAACGGCGACGCATCCTCGAAAAACGGCAGCGAGGTCGTGCGCGAACTGCAGTCGATATCAGACGAGGTCGCCAAGGCTGGCGGCACGCCGCTCGCCGTTGCCCGCGACGGCAAGCTGCTTGGCGTCATCCAGCTGAAGGACATCGTCAAGGGCGGCATCCGCGAACGCTTCACCGAGCTGCGCCGCATGGGCATCCGCACCGTGATGATCACTGGCGACAACCCGCTGACGGCAGCGGCCATCGCCGCCGAAGCCGGTGTCGACGACTTCCTCGCCCAGGCAACGCCGGAGATGAAGCTGGCGCTGATGCGCGAGGAACAGTCGAAGGGCAAGCTCGTCGCCATGTGCGGCGACGGCACCAACGATGCGCCGGCGCTCGCCCAGGCCGATGTCGGCGTCGCCATGAACACCGGCACTGTCGCTGCCCGCGAGGCCGGCAACATGGTCGACCTCGACAGCGACCCGACGAAGCTCATCGAGATCGTCGAGATCGGCAAACAGCTGTTGATGACGCGCGGCGCGCTGACGACCTTCTCGATCGCCAACGACATCGCCAAGTACTTCGCCATCATCCCGGCGATGTTCCTGACCTTTTACCCGCAGCTCGGCGTCCTGAACGTCATGGGGCTTTCGACGCCGCAAAGCGCCATCCTCTCGGCAATCATCTTCAACGCGCTGATCATCATCGCGCTGATCCCGCTGTCGCTGAAGGGCGTCCGCTACCGTCCGATCGGCGCCGGCGCGCTGCTGTCGCGCAACCTGCTGATCTACGGTGCCGGCGGCATCATCGTTCCCTTCATCGGCATCAAGGCGATCGACATGGCTGTCGCCGCCCTCGGCCTCGCCTAACGGATCCCGTCTGAACACTCGAAGGAGTAAGACAATGTTGAAAGAACTTCGTCCGGCGGTCGTCATGATCGTCGCCACCACCGCCATCACCGGCCTGCTTTATCCGCTCGCCATGACGGGTGCTGCCCAGGCCCTCTTCCCGGCTCAGGCGAACGGCAGCCTGATCGAGAAGAACGGCCAGGTGATCGGCTCGACGCTGATCGGCCAGGCCTTCACCAGCGACAAGTATTTCCACGGCCGTCCCTCGGCCGCCGGCGACGGCTACAATGCGGCCGCCTCCAGCGGCTCGAACCTCGGCCCGACCAGCCAGAAGCTGATCGACCGCGTCAAGGGCGACTACGACGCGGCCAAGGCGGCAAACCCGAATGCGGAGGTGCCCGCCGACCTGGTCACCGCTTCGGGCAGCGGCCTCGATCCCCATATCTCCCCGGAGGCCGCTTACTTCCAGGTGCAGCGCGTCGCCAAAGCGCGTGCTATCGACGAGGCCAAGGTCAAGGCGTTGGTCGACGGTGCCGTTCAAGGCCGCGAACTCGGCATTCTCGGCGAACCTACAGTCAATGTTCTGGCGTTGAACCAGAGCCTTGATGCTTCTATGACTCAGTGACCCTGGCAGGCTGGGCGCCCCTTTCCTTCCCTCATCCCTGCGCTCGTCACAGGGGCGAGGGATAGGGTGATGTAGCCCGTCCTCGCCAGCCATCTGCAGAAAGACCATACGCATGCCAGACGACAATCGCGATCAGGCCGGCAGGCCCTCGCCCGATGCGCTTCTCGAAAAAGCCCGGGCGGAGACACGCGGCCGTCT
Source organism: Rhizobium leguminosarum bv. viciae USDA 2370 (assembly GCF_002008365.1). Taxonomy (GTDB): domain Bacteria; phylum Pseudomonadota; class Alphaproteobacteria; order Rhizobiales; family Rhizobiaceae; genus Rhizobium; species Rhizobium leguminosarum. Next base: position 60,533 of record NZ_MRDL01000066.1, on the reverse strand, counting down.
GAAGATCTTTCTGGGTGCCGCGCCCGGCGTCGGCAAGACCTACGAGATGCTCGTCTCCGGCCGTGCCAAGATCGCCGACGGTCTCGATGTCGTCATCGGCGTCGTCGAGACCCACGGCCGCAAGGAGACCGAGGCGCTCCTTGCCGGCTTCGAGATCATCCCTCGCGTCGAAATCAGCTACAAGGGCCGGCCGCTCGAGGAAATGGATCTCGACGGCATCCTCGCCCGCCGGCCTGATCTCGTGCTGGTCGACGAACTCGCCCATACCAATGCCGAGGGCAGCCGTCATCCGAAGCGCTATCTCGACGTCAAGGAATTGCTCGATCGCGGCATCGATGTCTATACGACGCTGAACATCCAGCATGTCGAGAGCCTGAACGACGTCGTCTCGCAGATCACCCGCATCCGTGTGCGCGAGACAGTGCCGGACTCGATCATCGACCTCGCTGACGACATCGAGATCATCGACCTGACGCCGGATGATCTGATCAAGCGCCTGCATGACGGCAAGGTCTACATGCCGCGGACGGCCGAGCGGGCGCTGACCAACTACTTCACCCCGGGCAACCTGACGGCGCTGCGAGAGCTTGCGCTGCGTAAGACCGCACAGCGCGTCGACGACCAGTTGCTCACGCATATGCAGGCCCATGCCATATCCGGCCCCTGGGCGGCGGGCGAACGCGTTCTCGTCTCGGTTGACCACCATCCGCGCTCCGCCTCGCTGGTGCGTTATGCTGCCCGTATGGCCTCGCGGCTGCGCGCGCCCTGGGCTGCCGTCTATATCGAGACCAACCGATCGATCAATCTGAACGAAGCCGAGCGCGATACCGTCGCCGCCACGCTGCGACTTGCCGAGCAGCTCGGCGGCGAAGCGATCACCCTTCCCGGCCGCGAAGTCGCCGAAGAACTTGTCCGCCACGCCACCGCCAACAACGTCACCCATATCGTCATCGGCGCCCCGAAGAAGCCGACATGGCGCGACTGGTGGAGCCGCTCGATCACCGACGAGCTGATCCGCAAGACCGGCGAGATCAGCGTCCATGTGATTTCAGGCAGTGAGAAGGACGGCACCACCGCGCGCGGCGTCAGGGCGGCGGCCACCGCGCCGCAACTGGATTTCAGGGCCTACCTGCTGGCAACCTTTTATGTTGCCATCGCGCTCGGCGTCAGCGTCGTGCTCGACCAGGTGCTCGACGTACGCAACCTCGCCCTCGTCTTCCTGATGGCGGTGCTGACCTCAGCCGTCCTCCACGGCCTGCGGCCGGCCCTCTACAGCTGCATCCTCAGCGCGCTGTCCTTCAATTTCTTCTTCCTGCCGCCGCGCTACACGCTGACGATCAGCGATCCGGAAAGCGTGCTTGCGCTCTTCTTCTTCCTGGGCGTCGCCATCATCGCCAGCAACCTGACCGCGACCGTCCAGCGCCAAGCCGCCGCTGCCCGCCAGCGGGCGCGGACGACGGAAGATCTCTATCTCTTCTCGAAAAAGCTCGCCGGCACCGGCACGCTCGACGACGTGCTCTGGGCGACCGCCTTCCAGCTCGCCTCGATGCTGAAGGTCCGCGTCGTGCTACTGCTGCCGGAAGACGGTACCATCGCCGTCAAGGCCGGTTATCCGCCTGATGATACGCTCGACGATGCCGATATCGCTGCCGCCCGCTGGGCCTGGGAGCACAATCACGCCGCCGGCCGCGGCGCCGACACCCTGCCCGGCGCCAAGCGCCTCTATGTGCCGCTGAGAACCGGGCGCACCGCCGTTGGTGTCATCGGCCTCGACAGTGACCGCCGCGACGGACCGTTGCTGACGCCCGAACAGCAGCGGCTGCTCGATGCGCTGGCCGACCAGGCGGCCCTTGCCATCGAACGCGTCCAGCTCGTCGCTGATGTCGACCGGGCAAGACTTGGGGCCGAAGCAGACCGGCTGCGCTCGGCCCTACTGACTTCGATCTCGCACGACCTGAAGACACCGCTTGCCGCCATCCTCGGCGCCGCCGGCACGCTGCGCGACTATTTCGCCTCGATGCCGGAGGAGGACCGCAGCGACCTGCTGTCGACCGTCGTCGACGAATCCGAACGCCTCAACCGCTTCATCGCCAACCTGCTCGACATGACCAAGATCGAATCCGGTGCGATGGAGCCGAACTATGCGCTGCATTATGCCGGCGATATCGTCGGCAGCGCGCTGCGCCGTGCCGCCAAGATCCTCGACGGCCACAAGACCGAGATGAACATTCCCGCCGACCTGCCGATGGTGCGCGTCGATCCTGTCCTGTTCGAGCAGGTGATCTTCAACCTGCTCGACAATGCCGCGAAATACGCGCCCGAGGGATCGGTGATCCATATCGAGGGCTGGGCCGATGCCGACAACGTCGTCGTGCAGATTTCGGACGAAGGCCCAGGCATTCCGCCGGCCGATCTTAACCGCGTCTTCGATACCTTCTACCGCGTGCGCAAGGGCGATCAGGTGCGCGCCGGCACCGGGCTTGGCCTTTCCATCTGCCGCGGCTTCATCGAGGCGATGGGTGGCACGATCACCGCCGGCAACCGGACGGGCCGTCCGGGCGCCGTCTTCACCATCCGCCTGCCGAAACCCAACGACATTCCGAAACTGGATGAACTCCGATGACCGGTTCAGCCGTTAAAATCCTCGTCGTCGACGACGAGCCTCCGATCCGCAAGCTGCTCCGCGTCGGCCTGACCGCGCAGGGCTACGAGGTGCGTGAGGCGCCAAACGCCAGCGCCGCCCGGCAGTCGGTCGCCGATGACATGCCCGATCTCATCGTGCTCGACCTCGGCCTTCCCGACACCCCCGGCCATGACCTGCTACAGGCGTGGCGCGACGAAGGGCTTTCCATGCCGGTGGTCATTCTGTCCAGCCGCACCGACGAGGCCGGTATCGTCAAGGCGCTGGAAAGCGGCGCCGACGATTACGTCACCAAGCCCTTCGGCATCAACGAGCTCGGCGCCCGCATCCGCGTGGCGCTGCGCCACCGCCTGCAGCAGCAGGGCGAGAAGGCGATCTTCCAGACCGGCGGGCTGTCGATCGATCTCGTCAAGCGCATCGTCAAGGTCGACGGCCAGGAAATAAAACTGTCGCCGAAGGAATATGACATCCTGCGCGTGCTCGCCCAGCATGCCGGCAAGGTGCTGACACACCAGTTTCTTCTAAAGCAGGTATGGGGGCCGGCGGCGGATGTGCAGTATCTGCGCGTCTACGTCCGGCAACTGCGGCAAAAGGTCGAACAGATTCCGGACCAGCCGCACTATATCACCACGGAGACCGGCGTTGGCTACCGGCTCAGGGAACCGGATTGACCTCCCTTCCCCCCCGCTGCCCGAACAGTATCGAGAATGACATGAACCTTCCCAACATCATCCGGCCGGAACACACCTTCATCGGCGTGTCGGCGCCGACCAAATGGCGCGCGCTGCAGACCATAGCCGACAAGGCCGCCAAGGCTTTCTCCGTCGATGGCCAGACCATCCTGAAGGCGCTCGAAGCGCGTGAGAAGCTCGGCTCCACCGGCATCGGCAATGGTATCGCCATCCCGCATGCGGCGATCGACGGCATGACCAGCCCGCGCGGCCTTCTCCTCCGCTTCGCCCAACCATTGGATTTCGAGGCGATCGACGATATCCCGACTGACATCGCCTTCGTGCTGCTCTTCGGAGAAAATAATCGTGGCGAATATCTGAACGTGCTATCGGCCATTGCCAGGCGGCTGCAAACGGACGGCGCGCTCGCCGCGATGCGCAAGGCAAGAACGGTCGACGAATTTTATTCCGATTTCATCGCCGATTCACGGGTGTGATGACATTGTTCTAAATTAAAAAAGGCGCGGCCTGAAGGTCGCGCCCACTCGTCTGCAAAGAGACGATCTTAGAAATCGCGCTGGAAGCGCAGGAAGCCGAACACTTCGTCGTCGCCTTCGTCCTCATCGTGATATTGCACGCTGAGCTTCGTACGCAGATCCTCGACGATGCGGTAGTCGATGGTGACACCGGTCGTGTAGGCGCTGCCGCCGGTGAAGCCGTTACCGTCAGCCTCGAGAGCGATGTTTTCGAAGTACTGGAAGCCGGGGGTGACCGACCACTTGTCGTTGATCTTCAAGGCATACTCTGCTGCGATCGTCCATTCGGACTCTTCGTAGTAGTAGTTGGCGCCGCTTGCCCATACGCCGGCAATGCCGAGCGTGCCCGGGCCGATGTCGGCATAAACGATGCCGCGGACCGCGACTTCGCTGGTGTCGGTGTCATAACCGGCAAGCAGGTAAGCGCTGATGGCGCCGGCCTTGTAGGAAACCTGGCCTGCGACACCGAAGTTGTTCGGGCCGTCGCCCGGCTTGGTGGCGTAGTCTTCTTCCAGCTCGTCGACCGAAATGCCGGCCGCGAAAGCGCCATTCTCGTACTGATAACGGATCGAGTTGTGGGTCGTCTCGTTGCTGGCAAGGGTATCGGTCTCGCCGCTCATGTCGTCATCCCACCAGCTATACAGCTTACCGACGCGGAAACCGGCAATGTCGATGTAGCCTTCATCGAGCAATGCTTCCTGGTCAGAAGCGTTGTCGACATTGTAACGCAGCGTGATGACGCCGGTGAGCGTGCCGTACTCGGTGTCATTCTTGGCCTGGAAGGTGACCTGACCGCGAGTCCAGAAGTCTACGTCGGAGTCGCCCGAAATATGGTCACCGAAACGCACTTCGGTACGGATGTAACCGCCGATCGAAAGGCATGTTTCCGTCCCCGGAATATAAAAATAGCCGGTACCGTAGGCGTCGCAAACGCGAACATATTCCACGGGCTCGGGTTCCGCCGCCACGATGGCGTCGGCTGCGCGGGCTCCGGAGGCCGCGGCAAGGGCGGCAACGGAGGCAAAAAGGATAGTTCTGATATTCATTTTGAATGGCCCTAAACAGGTTTGGAATGCGAGGCGCACTTCAAGGGTTGCCCCCGCGTTGCGGTCGGCGAATACGGCCGCAACGGAGGCCATATAGGAATCCGCAAGCGCCATCGCGGCAAAATCTTGGCAAAAATCTGCATCACCATGTCGTTTTCGTGGAGGAACTGTGGCCGAAAAAACACGGCCCTACGGCAGGCAGCGCCGGGCGACCAATTGGCCGCGGCCAACTTCGATTTCCAAATTACCCCTTAAATGGAATGACATTCTAAGGGTAGCGCCGGAACCGGAAGAACCTTTGTTTCATTATACGACTAACTTGATAGTGTTTAGGCACAAACACGGAGGGTTCCCCAATGCAGACACAACGGCTCACCCGGCTCATCGCAGCCGCGGTCATGGCAGGCAGCTTCGCGATCGGGAGCATCGCTCCTGCATTCGCGGATCAGACGCTTCTTAACGTTTCCTACGATCCGACTCGCGAATTGTATAAGGATTTCAATGCTGCTTTTGCCGCCAAGTGGCAGAAGGACACCGGTGAAACCGTAACGATCCAGGCGTCGCATGGCGGCTCCGGTGCGCAGGCGCGCTCCGTCATCGACGGTCTCGACGCCGACGTCGTCACGCTGGCGCTCGAAGGTGATATCGACGCCATCGCCAAGAAGACCGGCAAGATCCCGGCCGACTGGAAGACCAAGTTCCCCAACAATTCGACACCCTATACGTCGACGATCGTCTTCCTGGTCCGTAAGGGCAACCCGAAGGGCATCAAGGATTGGGGCGACCTAGTCAAGGACGACGTGCAGGTCATCACCCCAAACCCGAAGACCTCGGGCGGCGCCCGCTGGAACTTCCTGGCCGCCTGGGCATGGGCCAAGCAGGCGAATGGCGGCGACGAAGCCAAGGCGCAGGATTACGTGACGAAACTGCTGCAGCACGTTCCAGTTCTCGATACAGGCGCGCGCGGCGCCACGACCACCTTCGTCCAGCGCGGCCTCGGCGACGTGCTGCTTGCCTGGGAAAACGAAGCCTATCTTTCACTTGAAGAGCTCGGTCCCGATCAGTTCGAGATCGTGACGCCGGCCTTCTCCATCCGTGCCGACCCGCCAGTCGCCATCGTCGACGGCAATGTCGACAAGAAGGGAACGCGCAAGGTCGCCGAAGCCTATCTCAACTACCTCTATTCGGACGAAGGCCAGAAGATCGCCGCCAAGCACTTCTACCGCCCGATCAAGCCGGAAGCCGCCGATCCGGCTGACATCGCCCGCTTCCCGAAGCTGACGCTCGCGACCATCGACGATTTCGGCGGCTGGAAAGACGCACAGCCGAAATTCTTCGGCGACGGCGGGGTATTTGACCAAATCTACAAGCCGGCCCAATAATAGACTTCATGAAAGCACATAGCCCCACGCGGTGGCGGTTCAAGCGGCCGAGCGTCATTCCGGGTTTCGGAATGGCGCTCGGCCTTACCTTGACCTGGCTCACCCTTCTGATCCTCATCCCGCTCTCGGGCCTCGCCGTCCGGTCGAGCGCGCTCGGCTGGGAAACATTCTGGTCGATCGCACTCGATCCGCGCACGCTGAACGCGCTGCGCATCAGCTTCGGCAGCGCCTTCATCGCTGCGATCGTCAATGCTGTCTTCGGCATCATCCTCGCCTGGGTACTGGTGCGTTACCGCTTTCCCGGCAAGCGTGTCATCGATGCCATGGTCGACCTGCCTTTCGCGCTGCCGACTGCCGTTGCCGGCATCGCGCTGACGACGCTCTACGCGCCGAACGGCTGGATCGGCCAGTTCCTGACGCCGCTCGGCATCAAGATCGCCTTTACGCCAGCCGGTATCGTCGTGGCGCTGATCTTCGTCGGCCTGCCCTTCGTGGTGCGCACCGTGCAGCCCGTCATGGAGGAAATCGACAAGGAAGTGGAGGAGGCTGCGGCAACGCTCGGCGCCAATCGCTTCCAGACGATTTTCCGCGTGCTGCTGCCAGGGCTGGCGCCCGCCGTGCTCACCGGCTTTGCGCTCGCCTTTGCCCGCGGCGTCGGCGAATACGGCTCGGTCATCTTCATCGCCGGCAACCTGCCGTTCAAATCGGAGATCGCGCCGCTGCTGATCATCATCAAACTCGAAGAGTATAATTACGCGGCAGCGACCGGTATTGCGGCGATCATGCTGGTCATCTCGTTCGCCATGTTGCTCGTTATCAATCTCATCCAGAGCTGGAGCAGGCGGAGGTACGGCTATGGCGCTTGATGCGACCGTTCAACCGGTGAAGCTGCGTTCGGTGACCACCGAAAACAGGATCGCGCGCTTCACGCTGATCATTCTTTCGCTCGTCTTCCTGCTGCTGATCCTGCTTCTGCCGCTCGCAGCAGTTTTCGTCGAGGCTTTCCGCAAAGGTCCCGCCCCCTTCTTCGTGGCGCTCGCCGACGCCGAGACCTTGTCGGCGATCCGCTTGACGCTGATCGTCGCCGGCGTCAGCGTGCCTCTCAACCTCGTCTTCGGGGTCGCCGCCGCCTGGGCGATCGCCAAGTTCGAGTTCAAGGGCAAGGCCTTCCTGACGACACTGATCGACCTGCCCTTCTCGGTCTCACCCGTCATATCGGGCCTGGTCTTCGTTCTGCTGTTCGGCTCCAGTACCTGGCTCGGCCAGTGGTTCAGCGCTCACGACATCAAGATCCTGTTCGCCGTGCCGGGGTTGATCCTCGCCACCATGTTCGTCACCTTCCCCTTCGTCGCCCGCGAGCTGATCCCGCTGATGCAGGAACAGGGAACCGCCGACGAGGAGGCAGCCCTTTCGCTCGGCGCCAGCGGCTGGCAGACCTTCTGGTACGTGACGCTGCCGAACATCAAATGGGGTCTGCTCTACGGTGTGCTGCTCTGCAACGCTCGCGCCATGGGTGAATTCGGCGCCGTCTCGGTGGTCTCTGGCCACATCCGCGGCCAGACGAACACCATGCCGCTGCAGGTGGAAATTCTCTATAACGAGTATAATTTCACCGGCGCTTTTGCCGTCGCTACACTTTTGGCCTTGCTCGCGCTCGTGACTCTTGTTTTGAAGACGCTGCTGGAAATGCGCTATAGCGCGGAAATCGCCGCCAGCCGGCGGCACTGAAGGATTTGGAATGGAAGTACGCGTTCAAAACATTCGCAAGGAATTCGATCGTTTTCCGGCACTGCACGATGTCTCGCTCGACATCCGCTCCGGCGAGCTGATCGCACTGCTGGGCCCTTCGGGCTCCGGCAAGACGACATTGCTGCGCCTGATCGCCGGCCTCGAAAGCCCGACGGAGGGGCTGATCTTCTTCGGCGACGAGGATGCCTCGAAGAAATCAGTGCAGCAGCGCAATATCGGCTTCGTCTTCCAGCACTATGCTCTCTTCCGCTACATGACGGTGCTCGAAAACGTCTCCTTCGGCCTCAAGGTCAGAAACAGCGCGCGGCGGCCGCCCAAGGCCGACATCCGCAGGCGGGCGCTCGAACTGCTCGAGCTCGTCCAGCTTTCCGGTCTCGAAAAACGCTACCCGGCCCAGCTTTCGGGCGGCCAGCGCCAGCGTGTGGCGCTCGCCCGCGCGATGGCCGTCGAGCCGAACGTGCTGCTGCTCGACGAACCCTTCGGCGCGCTCGACGCCCAGGTGCGCAAGGACCTGCGCAAATGGCTGCGTGATATCCACGACCGCACCGGACATACCACCGTCTTCGTCACCCACGACCAGGATGAAGCGCTGGAGCTTGCCGACCGCGTCGTGGTCATGAGCCAGGGCGCGATCGAACAGGTCGGCACGCCGGACCAGGTCTACGACAATCCGAATTCTCCCTTCGTCTTCGGCTTCATCGGCCAGTCGAACTGCCTGCAGGTCGAGATTACAGACGGCGACATTCGCTTCGAAGGGCGCTCGCTCGGCCTCAATGCCGAGGGCGAGCCGGATGGCACGGCGCAGCTCTATTTCCGCCCGCACGACGTCAGGCTCTGCGAATCAGCCGAAAACTGCATCGCCGGCCATCCGGTCTCCAGCCGCCGCGTGGCCGGCACTCGCCATATCGAGTTGGATATCGGCAATGATCGCCCGCATATCGAGATCGAATTGCCGCCGAGCGAGGCCGACAGGCTTGACCGCAACCGGGTAGCCTTCAAGCCGACCCGCTGGAAACTGTTCCGCAGCTGATGGAGAGATTGGGGCCCGCCGCCCACAGAGTCGTGCGTCTTTTCAAACGCGCGACTCTGCAACACATTGAATTTCTTCATAATTTTATGCTGGAATCGATTCCGATTTCAGGAATTACGCAATAGCTTATCGCCGGAATCGTATTTGGCGAGAGTCCCTTAAGGTTTTTGTTATCTAAGGTTGTTTGTATTTCAGTCATATGACGAGTAAAACGTTTTCGCTTAATCATTAAGGGCTGGACTAATCCCATAGGAGGCACCTGGCGTTGAGGGCGGAGATTTCCTTTGGAAAATCCCTGATCGGGATTTTGTTCGTAGGACTGGCAGCGGCAAGCTGCACGACGACATCGAAACCGGCGGCAACGGCGGCGAACACTAAAACGAAGCAGGGCCAAGCGGCGAAGGTCACCTTCAATTATACCGCCAAGGATCGTGAATGCCTGCAGCGCGCGATGTATTTCGAATCGCAGCATTCGGACGAGGACGGTTACATGGCGGTCGGGACCGTTGTCATGAACCGGCTCACCTCCGGCGCCTATCCCCCTTCCATCTGCGGCGTGGTGGCCCAGAAAAGGCAGTTCGCGCCCGGCGTGATGACGCGCGAAGTCAAGCCGCAGGCGGAAACTGAGCTTGCTACCGCAGCGGATGCGATCCTTATTAAGGGCGCACGCCATCCCGCGGTGAAGGACGCGATGTTCTTCCACACCGATGGGCTGAAATTCCCTTACGACAACATGCACTATGTGACGGTCGCCGGCGGCAACGCCTTCTACGAGAAGCGCGACGCCAACGGCACGCTTGAAACGCCGCCGCCGCTGCCCTCCTACGAGGTGGCGATGAACTATGTGCCCGGCGAAAGCATGCTGCCGCCGCAGTTCGAGGCACTGATCCCCTCGGCGGTTCCCGTTCCTCTGCCGGCGCCGGACCCCATGGCGACGGCGAGCACGGGGCAGATGCGGATAACTGCGCCGGTGACCGCGCCGGAAACATTGCCGGTAACATCGGTCGAGCCCGAGCCGGGAATGCCCATTGCGATCCCTATTCCCCGCCCCGCCTATGACAGCGTGATGCTGCGTGAAAGCCTTCCGGCGAACGGCGGTTAAACCGCACTTTCGGTTTAAGAGTTAGGTGGAAGCGCGCCTAGGCGCGCTCTTCCCAGACCTTTGCCAGTTCCACGATCGTTTTGACCGCCTTTTCCATGTCCTGGCGGCTCACCCATTCGAGCGGCGAGTGGAAGGCATGGCCGCCGGCGAAGATGTTCGGACACGGCAGTCCCATGAAGGAAAGGCGCGAGCCATCCGTGCCGCCGCGGATGCTGCCGCGCACCGGCGTCATGCCGGCCCGGCGCACCGCCTCGATAGCGTTCTCGACGATCTCCGGGTGACGATCGAGCACCACCTTCATGTTGCGATACTGTTCCTTCACCTGGAAATGATAGGTCGAGCCAGGATAGGCAGCCATCACGTCCTTGACGATGGCTTCGAGCATGATCTCCTTTTCCGTGAGCCCCTTTTCGGTGAAGTCACGGATGATGAAGCTCAGCGACGCCTTCTCCATCGAGCCGGTCACGCCGGTGGGATGGATGAAACCCTGCTGGCCTTCCGTGGTCTCGGGGGCAATATCCCTCGGCAGCCGGTCGATGATGGCGCCTGCGATCTTGATGGCGTTTTCCATGCGGTCCTTGGCGAAGCCAGGATGGATTGCCACACCTGAAATGCTGATCTCGACGCCGTCGGCCGAGAAAGTCTCGTCCTCGATATGGCCGGCCGTCTCGCCGTCCATCGTATAGGCGAAGTCGGCACCGAGTTTCTTCAGGTCGACCTTGTTGACGCCGCGCCCGACTTCCTCATCGGGCGTGAACAGGATCTTGATCGTCCCGTGCCTGATATCAGGATTGTCGACGAGGATTTGGGCCGCGGTCATGATCTCAGCCAGTCCCGCCTTGTCGTCGGCGCCGAGCAATGTCGTTCCATCGGTCGTGACGATGTCGTTGCCGATCTGGTTCTGCAGTTCAGGATGATCGCTGACGCGGATCACCCGGCCCGTGTCGCCGGGAAGATTGATATCCCCGCCGGCATAATTCCTGACGATCTGCGGCTTCACATTCGTGCCGCTGAAATCGGGCGCCGTATCCATGTGCGAGCAGAAACAGATGACCGGCACCGTCTTGTCGCTATTGGCCGGAATGGTCGCGTAGACATAGCCGTGTTCATCGAGACGCGCGTCCGCAAGACCGATTTTCCGCAGTTCATCGACCAGAACCCGTCCGAGATCCTTCTGCTTGCCGGTGGTCGGTTGCGTCGACGAGGCGGGGTCGGATTGCGTATCGATAACGACATAACGGAGAAAGCGGTCGAGAACAGTGTCGGTCATAGCATCCATTCCAGCAGCAAGATCACGCAGAGGATATAGCCCTCATGGGCGATGCGACAAAAGATTTTTCCGCTCGCAGTTCGGGAGGGTTTCCCATTCAATCCATTTCATGCGCCGCCATCCGATGCCGGAATCGATACGACATGGGAAACCAGGCCGCCGTCGCTAACTTGGTGCACGAGGAAGGACGGAGCGTCGATCACCGGAAGATCGGCCCGTCCTTCTAACAGAAGCGGATTGGGTGGGCAGAGGGAGCCGCAGGTCTGGACAGGGATCATTCCCAGCCGACCAAATGCAGGTCGGTGGACATGGCCGCAGAGAATCGCCAACGGCAGCCTATGCATCGTCTCCAGGGTACTGAGAAGCGCACTGTCGTTCCGGCATCCGACCTGGTCCAGCGCCTCGATGCCGATCCTGAATGGCGGCTGATGCATGAACAGAAGGGCGGGCGTCGTCAGGTCGGCAAGCGCGCTCATCAGCCACGGCAGATGCGGCAGGACGTCACCGTAGCTCTGACCGGCGACGGTCACATCGACACCGAGGAGGGTCAGCCCATCGACGGCTGTCCGGAAATGCATCGGTCCCGTCGCATTGATCCATGTGCCGACGGCGGCAAGTTCGGAGCGCATCAATTGCACATCGTCACCGTTGCCCGGCAACAGGTGGACAGGGCAGTCCAGCGACCGCAGGCTTTCGGCGACCAGGCGATAGCCTTGCCGCCATCCGTCGTCCACCAGATCTCCCGTGAGAACAAGCGCATCCGGGCGGAACGTCTTCAGCCAGCCTATCGCCAGCTCCAGCGTCTGGAGCGACGAAAGGTCCGGCCCGGCATGGATATCGGATATCTGCGCAACGAGCATGTTATGCCTCCCCGCCCCCGCCGAAGAGAGTATGCCAAAACCGACAGCAACGGGCCACCGGCTCTGCTGTTCAATCGACGCGTTTTCCCTCGGCGTCGAACACATGCAGATATTGGGCCGGGAAGGCGACATTGACCTTCGGACCTGCCTTCAGCGCGTCGCGGGTCAGCGTGAAGATCTTGAACGGCAGACCATGCAGGGCAAGGTGCAGGATGATGCCGAAGCCTGTCGGTTCGACGAGTTCCACGTCGGCGGCAAGCCCCGCCCCGCCGTCGCTCATCAGCACATGCTCCGGCCGGATGCCGAGCGTCACCTTTGCGCCGTCGACAAGCGGCAGAGGCTTTGCAAGCGGCACGATCGTGCCGTCCTTCAGCCTCACGCCGCCGGCATCATAGCTGGCCTCGAGGAAATTCATCCCGGGCGAGCCGATGAAGCCGGCAACGAAGAGATTGGCGGGGCGGTCGTAGAGTTCCAGGGGACTGCCGACCTGCTGGACCACGCCGCCATGCATGGCAACGATCCGGTCCGCCAGCGTCATTGCCTCGATCTGGTCGTGGGTCACGTAGATGGAGGTCGCCTTCAGGTCGCCATGCAGTTTCTTGATTTCGGCGCGCATCTGTTCGCGCAGGCGCGCATCGAGGTTCGACAGCGGTTCGTCGAACAGGAAGGCCTTCGGCTGGCGCACGATGGCGCGGCCCATGGCGACGCGCTGGCGCTGGCCGCCGGAAAGCGCCTTCGGCCTTCGTTCGAGCAGTGGATCGAGGCCGAGCTTGGCGGCGGCCGCGGCGACCGCGCTTGCAATCTTCTCCTTCGCCACCTTCCGGAGCCTGAGGCTGTAGCTCATGTTGCCGGCGACGTTCATATGCGGGTAAAGCGCATAGGACTGGAACACCATGGCGATATCGCGGTCCTTGGGATGCAGCTCATTGACCCTGACCCCGGCGATGCGGATCTCACCTGATGTGACCTCCTCCAACCCGGCGATCATGCGCAGCAGTGTGGACTTGCCGCAGCCGGACGGGCCAACGAGCACGACGAATTCGCCGTCATGGATTTCGAGGTCGACGCCGTGCAGCACCTGCACATGGCCATAGGCTTTGCGGATATTCTGGATATCGATCGATGCCATGTGTTTAACCCTTGACCGCGCCGGCCGTCAGGCCCTGGACGAGATAGCGCTGGATGAGCAGGAAGAAGAGGCCGGCCGGAATGAGCGCCATGACGCCCGCCGCCATCATCTGCCCGAAATCCACCGAGAATTTCGAAACGAAGGTGAGAAGGCCGACGGGGAAGGTCGCCGCGTCATTGCCGTTGATCAGCATCAGCGCGAAGAGCAACTCGCTCCAGGCGGCAGTGAAAACGAAGCCGAGGGTGGCGGCGATCCCCGGCAGCGTCAGCGGCAGGATGATCTGGCGAAACGCCGTGAACTGCGTCGCCCCGTCGATCTTCGCCGCCTCTTCGAGATCCCTCGGGATGCCGTCGAAGAAGGACTGCATCAGGAAGGTGGCGAAAGGCACGTTGAAGGCGGTGTAGACGATGACGAGCCCGGTCAGGCTGTTGGTCAGATGCAGAGGCGACAGGATCTTGAAGATCGGCGCGACCAGCATGACCAGCGGAAACATCTGGGTCAGCAGCATCAGAGCGACGATCCCGTATTTTGCCCGGAAATTGAACCGCGACAGCGCGTAGCCGGACAGCGAGGCGCAGATCGTCACAGTGACGGCCGTCGACGCCGAGACGATCAGGCTGTTCTTGAAGAAGGTCGGAAAGGCGCTGTGGCGCAGCACGAAGGCATAGTGATCCCATGTCGTGCGTGACGGCCACATCCGCACGCCTTCGCTATAGAGCAGGTCGTTCGGCGTCACCGAGACCTTGAGCAGCCAGAACAGCGGAAAGAGTGCAAAGGCGATGTAGCAGAGGATCGCCGCACGGTGTGCGATGGTAGGAATGACGGATCGTCTCATGGCCTCAATCCTTGTTCAGCAGCGTCTGCCGGAGCAGGATGATCAGCATCGAATAGGCAAGCAGCAGCACGAGCAGCACCAGCGCGATCGCCGAGGCATAGCCGAAGTCGAGCCGCCTGAAGGCTGTCGTGAAGATGTAGCTGGCGACGATCTGCGTCCGGTCAGCCGGCCCGCCATTGGTCATGACGACGATGAGATCGGCGAAATTGGAAATCCACACGGTACGCAGCAGCACGGTGATGGCGATCGTTGGCGCCAGAAACGGCAGCGTGATCGAGCGGAAGCGCTGGAACCAGCCGGCGCCGTCGATCGATGCCGCCTCATAGAGATCGCGCGGGATCGCCTGTAAGGCGGCAAGCAGCGTAATGGCGAAGAACGGAATGCCCCACCAGACATTGGCAACGATCGGCCCCCACATCGCATAATTGGGATCAGAAAGGATATTGCCCGGCTCATGCATCAGCCCGAGGGCGAAGAGCCAGTGCGGGATCGGCCCGATGACCGGGTTGAACAGCCAGGCCCAGTTGAGGCCGGCGAGAAAGGACGGCACGGCCCAAGGCAGGAAAACCAGCGCCTGCGCGATTGCCCTGCCCTTGAACGGCTTGTCGAGCAGCAGCGCCAGAATGAGCCCGAAGACGAATTGCAGGACGACGGAGGCGCCGGTCCACCAGAGCGTGTTCCGCAGCGCGCCGTAGAAGGCGGCATCGCCGGCAAGCTCGCGGAAATGATCGAGCCCGATGAAGCCGCCGGAAAACGGATTGAGCAGCTGGATATCGCGGAAGGCGTAGGAAATGCCGACCGTCAGCGGCACCAGCATCACCGCGATGATCAGGATCAGCGACGGCGCGCTGTAGAGATAGGGCTCAGAAGCATCGGCAACGCGACGCAGCCATGGCCTGCGGTCGCGGCGCATGTCGAGCGTATCGGCGGAAATGGTCATCGGCCAGCAGTTCCCATTCGCGGCGTTCATGCGCCGTCTGTGTCATCAAAGAAGCGACGGCGGCCCCGTCTCGAAAGGCCGCCGCCGTCAGTCCGTTGCTTATTTCTTGGCGAGGAACTTTTGCTGCGCCTTGGTGAGATATTCCGCCCACTGGTCGGCCAGATCCTTTGCCGAGATATCGCCGAGCAATGCCTGCTGCGAGGTCTTGATCGCCAGCGAATCCTTGAAGAAGGCGAATTCCTCGAGATAGGTCGGCATGACTGTTGGTACCGTGTTCGGGTCCGCCAGCTCCTCGAACCAGCCCTTGAACTGGTCACCGGCATAGAAGGGATCCTTCTCGGCCGCCGTATAGGCCGGCAGGGCGCCGATACGCTTGTTCCACTCGATATTGCCTTCCGGCCCTTCGAGGGTAGCGATCAGCTTCCAGGAGAGATCCTTGTTGCCGCTCGTGGTGAACATCGACCAGCCGCCATAGCCGATCGTCGGGAAGGACTTGCCGTCGGGGCCCTTCGGCAGCGGCATAACGCCGAAATCGTCCTTGTTCATGCGTTCGGCGATGGCGATCAGCGCATCCGGATCCTGGTCGAGGAAAGCGCAGGTGCCGGAATAAAAGCCGGCGACGACTTCGTTGAAGCCCCAGTTGACGCTATCCTTTGGCGCATAGCCCTTCTTGTAGAGATCGACCATCCATTCGATGCCCTTGGCCCAGCCGGGGCTGTTCATCGTCGAGGTGCCGTCGTCGTTGAAGTACTTGTTCGAGCCGGCCATCGAGGCGGCAAAGATCATCCAGCCGTTGAGGCCGCCCGGTCCGCCGCGCATGCAGTAGCCGTATTTGCCGGACAGTTTGGAAACCTTTTCCGAAGCGGCGGTGAACTCTTCCATCGTCTTCGGCGGCGCGGCGACGCCGGCTTCCGAAAGCAGCTTCTTGTTGTAGAACATCGCCCTGAGATAGAAGCCGTAGGGCAGCATATAGGCGGTGTTCTTGACGTCGCGGCCGAGTTCGAGCGCGCGCGGCGTCAGCTCCTTGGTGTGTTCCCACTTTTCAAGGTAGGGCTCCAAGCTCTCGAGCATGCCGTTATTGGCATAGAGCGACAGCCAGGTATCGGGCATTTCCATCACATCGGGCACGTCGCCGGCGGACACCATGGTCGCGAATTTCTGGAACGCTTCGTTCCAGGGCAGCGAGATGATGTCGACCTTGGTGCCGGGATTGGCGGCTTCGAACTTGCCGACGATCGATTTCAGCGTTTCGGTGCGCTCCGGGCTGGTGATGACTTCGACAAGTTTGAGCGTGGTATCGGCAAAGGCCGTGCCCGCCATCATCGAAGCAAAGAGCGTCGAGATTATTAGTTTTTTCATGGCTCAGTTCCCCCTTATTAGGTTTCTCTCGGGTTTCAGGATTGTGAGGCGGCGGCGAGCGCCTCCTCGATGTCTCTCCACAGAGCCTCGGTTCCTTCGAGGCCGACATGGAGACGTACGGATCGCGCATGGATGCCGAAGGCATGTGCGGAATTTGGCTGTGCCTTCTGCTGAAGCACCACCTCGCCCGGTACGATCAGGCTTTCATGTCCACCCCAGCTTACGCCCAGTTTGAAGAGCTTGAGGTGATCGGCGAAGGCGCGGATATCGACGCCCTCGCGGAAGATGAACGAAAACAGGCCCGAGGTGCCGTTGAGCCCGGCGGGCAGACGGTTGGCGAGCCCCGGATGGCAGACCGTCTCCACCACGTCGAGCTTCTGCAGGCGCCTGGCGATTTCGAGAGCGGATGCCTCGTGGGCCCGCATGCGCAGCGGCAGCGTGCGCAGGCCGCGGATCAGGAGCCAGGCGTCGAACGGCGAAAGCTTGCCGCCGAGATAAGGATAGGCCTCGGCCTTGACGCGTGCAATCATCGCCTTCGAGCCGGCGATGACGCCCGCCACCACATCGCTGTGGCCACCGAGATATTTCGAGGCCGAATGAATGACGAGGTCGACGCCGAGCGTCAGCGGCCGCTGGAAGAACGGGCTTGCCCAGCTGTTGTCGATCATCGAGACGACGCCGTGTTGTCTGGCGAGTGCTGTGAGCGCGCCGACATCATGCGCTTCCATCACCCAGCTCGTCGGGCTCTCCATGTAGAAGACCTTGGCGCCGGGCAGCGCCTTGGCGACCGCCTCCTCGTCGCGCCCGTCGACATAGGTCACCTCGATCTTCATCCGTTTCAGGATGGTGCCGAACAGGCGAAAGGCATCGGGATAGACATGTTTGACGGCAACGATGCGATCGCCCGGCTCGACGAAGCTCAGCACCGCCGACGAGATCGCCGCCATGCCGCTCGCAAAACCCAGCGCATCCTCGGCACCTTCGAGCTTGGCGAGCATTTCTTCGAAGGCACGCACTGTCGGGTTCAGGCCGCGCGTATAGATCGGCCTCACCTTCTCGCCGCGATAAGAGGCAATCATGTCGTCGTAATCGGAAAAGGTGAAAAGCGAGGTCTGGAAAATCGGCGGCACGACGGCGTCTGCGAAGTTGCCTTCGTCGTGAGCCGTGATGAGGGAAGCAAGATCGAACGGTTCTGCGCCGTTACTCATTTGGACATTTCCTTGATGTCTTCCTCGACGATATCGAGAATTTTCAATGTTTCGGCGCGCGCCGCCTCGGGATCCCCGGCAGCGATCGCGTCGAAAAGCGTACGGTGAAAGGGGAAGGACCGGCGCGCGAAATCCTGCCGGTCGAAGGGATGTTCCCAAAAGCGCTCGAAGGTCTCGCGCATCTGCTCGAGAAGCTGGCGAAACAGCGGATTGTGGGTGGCATCGTAGACAGCGAGATGAAAGGCCAGATCCTCCGGCCCGGAGGTGCCTTTCTCGATATGCACCCGCTCCATCTCGTTCAACTTTTCCTCGATAACGACGAGATCCGTGTTCGTGCGCCGACGCGCCGCAACCATGCCCGCCTCGCATTCGATGCCGCGGCGAACCTCCAGCGTCTGCAGCAGCACGTCGCGCAGATGAACCGTGTCGAACGACAGCGGCATGTGGATCGTCGCCCTGGAAACCGGCTTCAGCAGATAGGTGCCGCTGCCCTTGCGCGTCTCGATGACGCCGAGCGCCTGGAAGTGGCGGATCGCTTCGCGAATGGTCGAGCGGCCAACGGCAAGGGCTGCCATCAGCTCGCGCTCGGCCGGCAGCCGGTCACCCGCCCTCAACCTGGCTTCCTCGACATAATCCGCCAGCGCATCAGTCACCTGACGCGCGCGGTCCATGGCCGGAAGCGGCCGGATCACCGGCCTGTCGCTGCTATTTGGCTTCATGGTTCCCTATTTTTCTTCTCAGTCAGCCGACCTTGGAATTGGTCTGACATCTTAGCATTTCTCAAAGAGCGAAAGACGTCAAGTCGCCTTTATTGGTAATTGACCCCGCTCCTCCACAATGTCCTTTTGCACCCCGGAAAGGGCCTTAAAGTACCTGAATCGATGTCCCACGTGAGCAATCGCTCGCAGGGAGGAGCCGGATTAACGAACACGGCGCCGCAATTGCGGGCAGCGCGAATCCGGGAACGGGCCGCCGTCCGAAGGTTGAGGTCGAGTGCTCAAGTCTCGTCGGATGCATCGTCTTCGATTGTGCCTGCTATGGCAGAACCAGGTTGTTGGTAAGTGGTAAGCCCGCGAAGGTTTGCACCCACAGCCCTTGGTCCTGCATTTTTTTCGCGTTAGGTCTGAACCTGCCTTCGAATCGCAGATGCACGACGGCCCGGCATCACAGGATGGTCTCATCCTTCTACCCGCGCGTCGTCAAACGCGGACATATGGCGTCGATCCCCTCGGAAGATGTTATGTCGTCGTCGCTACTCTGGGATGGAGCGTTCGGGAGGCGATGACGTCAGGGAAGACGACTTCCGCACGGAAGCCACCTTCGACACGGTTTTCCAACGTGAGCGTCAGATCGTACACCGCTGCAATCTCCGACACGATGGCAAGACCTAGACCAGAGCCGGTTTTCAGACGATCGAGACGGACACCCCGACGCGGAAGATCGGGCAATCTCTCTGGCAAGACGCCTGGGCCGTCGTCCTCGACCGTGAGGCGGCTCTGCCCATTTTGTCGAATCGCGGTGACATGGATCCTGCTCCTGGCCCACTTGCAGGCGTTCTCAAGCAAGTTGCCCGCAAGTTCGCGGAAGTCGTGCGGATCGACGGGAACGCTGAAGTCCTCGGCCACGTCTGTTTCCCATGCGAGGCGTTCGCCTGCCTCAGTGTGTCGGAGCATTCGAACGGTCTCGCTGATGATCTTCTCGACGTCGGCATCGCCACTTCGCTGATCAGGGCTCGGGGTGATACGGGCTCGGGCGAGCTCGTGCTCGACGTGCGAAAGCATAGTCTCGGCAAGATGGTCGAGTTCATCGGCAATCTCAACCTCGCCCTTCTCCCGGAGTGAGTACGCGTTGTTTGTGAGAACGGTCAAAGGCGTCTTCAGCCCGTGGGCGAGATCACTGGCCCTACTCCTGGCCTTCTCCATCGCCGCGGCCTGGCTTTGCAGCAGCTTGTTCAGTTGGTTGACGAGCGGTTGGACCTCGCGCGGGTAGGCCCCAGCCAGTCGGCTGGCCCTCCGGTCGCGGACGGCTTCAAGATCACGACCGATGCGGTCGAGAGGTCTCAATCCGATCCAAAGCTGCCCGATCGACATCAACACGAGTAGCGCGGCAAGAACGGCGACATAGGGCAGAATGTCGAGAGCAAATCCAAGGCGGGCGCTGTCGACCTCGTCGGCATTCACCGCCACCGCGATGCGAATGGGCCTCCTGCCCTCAGGCGCGGCCAACGACAGAACGCGTTCCTGAACAAGGACATCTTTCCCCTCCGGCCCGGAGAGACGATATTGGTGCATGATACCGACAGGATGCGACTCCTCCGGCAGAGGCAGGACATAGTCGAAGAGCGAGGAAGATCGAACCTCCGCCTTCCCCACAGGATCGTCGATCTGCCAGTAGAGCCCCCCATAGGGTATCAGGAAACGATTGTCCGGAGGGTTCTCGGGCACCTGCAGCCTGCCTCCGGGCAAGAAGCGGATCACAGCCGCCAGACGGTTTATGTGTCCGGTCAGCTCGTTCTGCACGCGCTTGCTGTAGCTGTCCGCAAAGATCTGGACGAGAGCGACGGATGCAGCAGCAAGGCATATCGACACAGCTATCAACGACGTGATGATGAAACGGCCGTGAAGCGACCTCATGTCCCCTCGCCCGATGCTATCTGGTATCCGAAGCCTCGACGCGTGACGATCGCGTCCCTTCCAAGCTTCTTTCTCAGCCGTCCGATCAGGACCTCCACCGAATTGCTCTCCCGTTCAAAGTCCTGAGTGTAAAGCTGCTCGGTAAGCTCGAGCTGGGAGATCGCGCGACCTCGATTCTGCATCAGCACCGACAGGCATTTATACTCCATTGGCGTGACGTCGACAGGCATCCCGTCGACCATGACCGCGCGTCGGCGGGGGTCGATAGAAACGGGACCTGACGATAGGACCGCGCTGGCGTGCCCGGAGTACCTGCGCAGGACTGCGTGCAGCCTGGCGAGAAGCTCCGCAATGCGGAATGGCTTGCCAAGGTAGTCGTCGGCGCCAGCATTGATGCCCTCGACGCGCTCCTCCCAGTTGCCGCGCGCCGTCAAGATGATGACCGGCATGTCACGACCGTTCGACCGCCACTTTTTGAGGATCGTTAGGCCGTCGATCTTCGGCAGCCCCAGATCAAGGACGACGGCGGCGAAGTCGTCATGCTCGCCAGCGAACAGGGTGGCTTCCCCATCGGATTCGTGGACGACGTTGAAACCGGCCTTGGTGAGCTGGGCGGTCACGTCACGGGCGATGAGCGGGTCGTCTTCGGCAAGCAACAGGCGCATCATTCGTTCTCGATTTCGGCGATCCTGCCTGACGCGGCGTCCACTTCCACCTCGGTGACCTGACCGCCGCCCCTCAGAATCCGGAACTCGTAGATTATGCGATCGTCATGCCGATCGACACTGACATCGATCAATTCGCCGGGCAGCTTGGCGAGGACTTTCGCCTTCAGTACGGCAAGAGGCAGAATCTTCCCTTCGTGGACCCGTTTAGGCAGGTCGTCGTGCGACGGCAGGTCATCCGCTTCGCGGGAACGAGCAGGCAAATCGTCGGCATGTGCGCTCCATACCGGAAGCGACGACCACAGAAGGACAAAGCAGACGAACGCGAGCGTGCGGGGCGGGTACATCGTCGGAGAATATCCTATCGAAGGTGACAATAACCTGACAATCGCGATCAGGTCGCCGTCAGGTCGCGCCCCATAGGTTCGAAGCCGACCAGACGAGCAAAACCGCTCCTGGGATGATGGAGAAAAACCAATGAAGAAGATCATGTTCGCAACCCTCCTGCTCGCCACCGCGTCGATCGGCGTTGCCCGCGCCGAAGAGGGTCAGAATTGCACCCAGGCTCCCAAGGACAAGTGGCTGAGCGAGGACGGCATCAAGGAAAAGGCCAAAGCCGCGGGCCTCGACGTGCGCCGGGTCAAAATGGAGGGCAGTTGCTACGAGGTCTACGCCGTCGATGCGAAGGGCAAAAAGGTCGAAACGCTGTTCAACCCGGAGACCGGCGCAGCGGTCGGCAACGAAAGCGAATGACCATGGGCAGGATGGACATGGATGCGGCGGGCGCTTGCTCGCCGCCAAAGATCAGGGTCTGGGACCCGGTGGTGCGGATGTTCCACTGGGGTCTGGTGGGTCTGTTCGCCTTTTCCTATCTGACCGGTGACGAGTGGAAGCAGGCGCATATTCTGTCGGGCTACGCCATTGTCGGCCTCCTGCTCTTGCGAATCATCTGGGGCTTCGTCGGCAGTCACCACGCGCGCTTTTCCAATTTCATCTACGATCCGGTCACGACCCTCGGCTTCGTGCGTGACAGCCTGGCCATGCGCGCCAAGCGCTACATCGGCCACAATCCGGCCGGAGGCGCGATGGTGTTCGCGCTGCTCGTCGCGATCTCGGGCATTGCCGCAACCGGGTACATGATGACGACGGACACCTACTGGGGAGTGGAATGGGTGGAAAGGACGCATGAACTGCTGGTCGATGTGACGCTTGGCCTCGTCGGTCTTCACGTCGCAGGCGTCCTCCTGGCAAGCATCGAGCACAGGGAAAACCTTGTCCGAGCGATGGTAACCGGCAGGAAGCGAGCCGATTGACCTGGATCGGCGTCGCGGCCGGGTAGGACCTGAAGCCATGGAAGGCACCTGGGTTAAGGACTTGTTGCTCACTTGACCGAGCTGATCTCGTCCTGGCGTCTACGAACGACCACGGGGCGCGCAGGTGGACATCTTGGCTTCGTCAGCGGCCTGAATGAAAGCCTGGCGCGCGGTCTCCTGCGAGACATGCCCGCTTACGGCCGCGGCGCAGATCTCTCTCGCGAATGCGTGTTTTCTTCGCGAGCCTTTCCATCGGTTGGCGAGAAAATCGAGCGCCTCGCTCGCTCCGCCGATAGTCTGAGGGACGCTCATGCCCACCTGGACGAAAACGGGTTCCGACCAGGTTCGTACTATCTGCTTCTGGGGAGCCATCCTCGATCTCCTGAAGGTTTCGGACTGCGAGCGGGGCATCATCACGAGGCCCGACCACGATCGGGCGCTGGCTGATGGCGTCAGGATACCCGGTTCGAACGGCGTGGACGTTGATATCGATCAAGCCAGGCACGATCGCACTCTGAAATCACCCTGTTCTCGCCTTAGCCGGCTCGATCCTCCGTGTCGCTTCAGCCGCGATCGTTCCTCGGTGAGGCAGGTGGCTGGCGTCGCGGTCATGGCACGGCGCGAACGCGATCGGTCCGTCCTCGACGACTCGAACCATACAAGTGGTTGATCCAGCGCAATGTTTGAAACCGGTGTGCATCGTATCCTCAAAGGGCGCTCCAACTCGTGGAGGACAATACTCAAAGAGGAGAGTCAGGATGTCCATTTTCAGACTGCCAACGATCACTATGCTGGCCTTGCTCGGTGCCGTCGGCGCCATGGGCAGCGCCTCCGCCCAGACGAAAAGTCCAGACCCCGCCCAGTCTGAGGCTAAACCCGATGCCGACGGATCGGAAATGATGCCAGGCATGATGGGCCGCAACATGATGCCATCTGGCATGTACCCAGGAATGCGCATGATGGGGCCAATGCGCGGTCATATGGTGAAGATTATGTTTGCCATCGCCGATAGCGATGGGGACGGTGCAATTTCTTTCGAAGAGTTGACCGCAATCCACAAACGCGTCTTCAACGCGGTCGACGCGAACAATGACGGCAAAGTCACACCTGAAGAAATGCAGGCGTTCATGCAAGACATGTGATTGGACGCTGGCATTGCCGGCCGTTGCATGGGAGCCCAAAGGAGACATCTCATGACCTATACGCTGGATAGAACCCTCTGGGCGACCAGTTTCGACGATGCGGTCGGCAGGACGAAATCCGCTCTCTCCAAGCACGGTTTCGGAGTTTTGACGGAGATCGATGTCAAGGCAACCATGAAAAAGAAGATCGACGCCGACATCGACGACTACCTCATCCTCGGAGCCTGCAATCCGCGCATGGCGTTCGAGGCAATGAGACTGGAACCGAAGGTGGGGGCCATGCTCCCGTGCAATGTCATCCTGCGCGGGGTCGATGGCGGCGATGTCATGGTGAGCGCAATCGATCCGGTTGCCTCCATGCAGGCGATCGACAACGAAGTGCTGAACAGTCTAGCAAGCAAGGTCCGATCGATGCTCGCCGAGGTGGTGGCCGAGATCTGACGATTATGAGTTCCGGCCCCCGAGCCTTGAGGAGTCGAAATTGCGTCCGCTCCTCTTTCGTTGCGACCGGAACCGCAACATCCTAGAACTCACCGCGTCCTCAAGCAGGGTGTGCAGGAAGGGGAGAAAGTTACTCGTCAAACTGCGGTGCCAACCAAAGCACCGATCCCCGCCGTCAATGCCATAGCGAAAGCGCCCCAGAAAGTGACGCGAGTGGTGGCCCTCCAGACGTTGGCGCCGCCCGCTTTCGCGCCGATAGCGCCCAGCAGCGCGAGGAAGGCCAAGGACGCGGTTGCAACGGTATAGATCAGCAACGAGGCGGGCGAAAGTACGACCATGAGCAGGGGCAATGCGGCTCCCACCGCAAACGTGAGGGCCGACGTCAAAGCTGCCTCAACCGGCCGGGCCGCCATGTGTTCGACGATACCGAGTTCGTCGCGCGAGTGCGCGTCGAGAGCATCATTTGCGGTCAGTTGGATCGCGACTTGCCTGGCCAGCTCGGCGGTGAGACCGCGTTTGACGTAGATCTCCGTCAGCTCCTCGTGCTCAGCTTCGGGTTGCGTCTCCAACTCGATCCGTTCTCGCGCGAGATCGGCTTCCTCGGTGTCCGCTTGGGAGCTTACCGACACGTATTCGCCGGCCGCCATGGACATCGCGCCCGCGACCAGACCAGCGACGCCTGCTACCAGGATCTGCGAGGGTCCGGCGGACGCGGTAGCGACGCCCATGATCAAGCTCGCCGTCGAGACGATTCCATCGTTTGCGCCGAGGACGGCAGCCCGTAGCCAGCCGATGCGGGAGACCAGGTGATGTTCCGAATGCAGTCTGCTCAACGGATAGGTCGTCAACGGCAGGTGAAATTGAGGCTTCATAGGGCATCTACCTTTCAAGATATCCTGATTTTTGCTCTGACCGAGCGTGGCCGCTTCCGTCTTGCGCAAGCAAATGGTGCCAGGATGCTTGCTAGAATACACCGATCGGATGGTCGCGATTTGACGCCGATCAATGTTCACACCTATCGACAGCCTATGATGAAAGCGCACCTCGATTACATGAGATGAAAAGAGTGGGAGCACGCCTCCCGTCAGAGCCATCGAGGTAAATGGAGATTGAAACATCCGGTCGACTTCCGAGCGAAGGCTGTCTAAGGGTGACCAGCGGCCTGATATCGATGGCGTTTTCGGCTCGGTGTTGGTTGGAAGATTAGCAGGATGTTCAGCCGGCTGCCTTTGCGACAAGCCATGTCTTTTCAGCAAAGGAGGTCAAAGACTTGACTACGGCCTTCGACGGGCGATGCGACGCAACCCGCCGAAACACTCTGCCAGGATATTCTACGCATCATCCACGGGCAGCGCCTGGTATCTGGTTCGACCGAGAGCGTTTGAGCTGAAGCCGCTTAAAGTTCATCAGCCAACCCTGTCGTAGCAAATGACGGTGCTAGGCTCGTTCCCGACGATGAAATGCTTAGAAAATCGCCTACGGCTGAACGCAGAGAAGGTTGCTTGATAATCGTTGCAATCAATCAGGACAGGTTTGCGAGTTGAAACGAATGGCGTGCATCGAAGACTCAACACGTCCGCCATCAGGATGTGGGATCTGGGCTCGCGGCAACTCTGGTCCTTCCATTCAAAGGAGCGTAGGGCCTAGAAAAATATAGGATCCAAGCACCAATTTTCTGAATGTACATCATCGCCTGGACACTCAGTCCCTCAACTTTGTCCCCGAGCAAGCGAAGATCGCAAGGTGCTCGCCGCGCCCTGCTAGCGGCTCACGACCGACCTCCCGCCATGTGCGAAGTTGTCCCGAGCGCATCACCACGGTCTCAGAAGCCAGGAGCGCTGTATTAAACCGCTTGGTGGCCTGTTCGATCTTAGCAGCCACATTGACGACGTCGCCAAGCACTGTGAATTCAATTCGTTTGTCGTCGCCAACAAGCCCGCAATACACTTCACCCGTGTGAATGCCAATCCCCACCCGGATCGGTGGATCAAATCCGCGCTTAGCGTTCCATTGATCCATGAGTTCGAGAAGCTCTTGGGCACATGCTATAGCGCGGGTACAGTCATCACTCTGGGGATCTGGGACGCCAAATACAAGCAGAGCGCCATCTCCAATGAACTTGTCGACAACGCCGCCGAAGGCCTCCGCGGCATGCGTTACCCGTCGCCGAAAGGAAGAGATAAAGATGGACAGCCGCGCCGGATCCACGCCCTCTGCATAAGCAGTAAACCCTCGTATATCGACGAACAGGATGGCGGCCTGTTGGCGTCGGCCTTGCCGCCACGTGGAGATATCACTCTCCCCCGCCAATGGCGCGATCTCGGCTGGAAGGAATCGAGCAAGGTTCGCCCGCCGGGTTGTCTCGTTGACAGCGCGCATGAGAAGGCGCCGAGAACGCAGCATTGCGAGTGCCGTTGTGAGGCCGATTAGCATCAGCATGACGGCCCGCATGAGATAAGCCGGCAGTGAGAACAGGCGACCGATGTTTGCCTCTAGGTCGGAAGGAACTTCGGCGATTCCAAAGCCGTTCAGGAACGAGCGAAAACCGAGCGCGCAGACGACGCCAACCAAGGCGATCATTGTAACAATAGTGGCCCACACTTGAACGAGTGGCCGATACCGAAGGGCGCCAACGGCGAGGCCGAGAGGTACGAGCCAGATGGTCGGTATTGCAGCGATCCAGTTGCCGCCCAGGCCAAGACCTTCTAGGCCGAGAAACAGGCTGTATCCGAGAATGGCCGCGTCACCGGTGACGAGGACAAATGCCATCCATGGCCTGAACCAGCGGCGGATAACCAAGAGCAACGATACGATACCGAGGGCCAGGAAGGTCCCGACCGTGAACTGAGCCGTGAAACGAACCTGGCTCAGGCTGTATTCATCGGTGAGTTCGGCTGTCCCTGACCAAACGACCAGACCACTCGCGAGGAGGGCGAGCCCCACGGCGATTCGAACCCATCCAATCGCATATTCCGCCTCAATCTCCGATTCCCGGAATAGCTTATCTACAGAATCGCTCGTCGGGGCCGAGCGGCTCGCATGCGATCGATTGGCGATCGTTTTGAAAAGCCACCCCAAACAGATCCCTCCCGGCACTCGGACGACAGGCACACACGTCCGAGGGTGCAGCCATCTCATATCATATTTGCAGCGCTTTTTGAATTTTGCGGAGCTCGAAAACCGAAGGATGCAACGCGATTGATATCGCCCTGGGCCTCATTGTAGACGCCACGCGTGGCAACTGTTGCCACACTTTTTTTCAGCCGGCACCATGATTATGGCCTTCGCGGAGACGGCCCCGGCCGAGGACCAGAATTTACAGTCGAGGTTTATCGGAGATGACGGCAGGTGCGATGATGGGGCGAGCCGGCATGATGGGCGGAATGCGCGGCGACGCGACGCGTAGTCACATGATGAATTTCGTGTTCGCCATCGCGGATGTCGATGGAGCCGGAACACTTCCTTCGAGGAAGCAACGAGGTTACGATACCAGTCCACGATCGCCCCCCAAGGGTCGACGATCTTCGCCAGACCCGAGACAAATGCGACCACGGTACCCATCTCGGTCTTGCCGGTGACAACGTAGTATCCCCCCAGGACGAAAATGCCAACGTAGCCCAATTGCGCCATGAGATTCATGAGAAAGTTCATGGCGTACTTGTAGCGGTAGATCCCCATGTTGGCGGAGAAGATCGCTCCGATGCGCGAAGTTTGAGGATTCTCTCCCTGGCCACCTTCGATCGCATGCACCATGCCTTCGCTGACGTCGCGCATGATGGCGACCTTCGCCTCGACCCGGCGGTTGATCGCGGCCTGCATCATCGGGACGAAGGCAATCTGCGGGGCAAAGGTCGCTGCGACGGCCAGCATCATCAGCGGCTGGAGATAGATCAGGTAGCTGCAGACGGTGACAAGGATGCCGACCTGCAGCAGCGGCTCGGAGATGCTGGTTCCAACGAAACCGCCGACCGGCTCGGCTTCCGCAAGAACAATCGACAGCTCGACACCCTCGAGCATGGATTCTGATGGCGGCGTCTCGGCCTGATGCAGAACACGCGCCCGCAGCCAGAGCGTGCCCCTCTCGCCCACCCAGCTTCTGTAGAGATTGAGGGTGAATTTAATGGCGCCCTCCACCACTGCCACCGCGAGATAGAGCGAAACGAGAAAGAGAAGCGACCCGTACGAAGCTTGCTGGGTCGCCTCGTTGATGATCCGACGCTGGAGTTCGAGAGGCGCCGCGCCTATAGCAAACAGAACCATGGACAGCCCGGCGATCAAAGCCTGATGACGCCTTCCCATCAGCCAGATGAAACCGAACAGGTCGGAGGCCATCGAATCCGTCGCACTTCCGGTCCTTTGCGAGAAGCGGCCAAGCAATTCAGTCCTGGAGCGCCAAATGTTCATTGCGCACTCACGGGTCAGAAAGAGAGCGCTCGACGCGCCCGCTTCGAGAGTCGTCGGATGGTTTCACCAGCAGGACGCCCACGACCGTCCCGACCATGAGGATCAGGATGACGAGGAGAAGCCTCGACATGATGGCGTCTGCGATGACCCTGACAATCATGACGGAAACTCCAGGGACGATTTCATCGTTTGAGGGGGCTCACCATGCGGAAGCCAGGGTGATCTTGTTCACCACGCCGCCGACGCCGCGGACGCTTTCCGCCGCCACCCTGGCCGCTGAGCGTTCCAGCTCCGTCTCGACCTCCCCCCTCAGGGTGACTACCCCGTTGGAGACGGTGGCATTGACCATGGGGGGCGTAATTTCGAGCTCGGCTTCCAGGCGGCTACGAACGGCGGTCCCTAGGGCCTCGTCGCCGGAAGCGGTGCACTGCCGTGGAACATCGAGAAGCGCCCGCATCAAGTCGCGACGGCTGATTATTCCGGCGAGGCTGCCGTTCTCGACGACGGGCAGGTGTTTGATGTCGTGGGCCTGCAGGAGTTCTGCGAGCTGGCTCGCGGTGGCGGTCGGGGCGGCGCTGACGACAGGCGTCGACATCACGTCCTTGACGCGCCAGCTTCGGGCCTTCACATAGTCCGCCAGTGCATCTTCGCGGTCGCGCGTATGCGGTACCGCCCGTCTCGCCCAAGAAGACGCCACCCGGCGCAGCAGGTCCCCCTCGGTAACGATGCCCGTGAGCCGCCCTTCGCCATCGACGACGGGCACCGCGCCGATCTTGCTGGCGTTGACGATCTCGACGGCTTCCCTGACGTTGTGTCCCTCGTCGAGCGTCGTCACGGGGGTCGTCATGATGTCTCTAGCAAGCATCGCGCTGTCTCCTTGTTGATTAAACAATTACGGAGCCAACACACGTTGAGCGCATTGACGTGGATCAAGCCTGACACGAAGCCGCGGGAGGCCGTCTTCGCGCGTCGTCGTCTCCGGAGCCTGCCGACGAAGTGCGGCATCAGGCTCGCCGGCATTGCAACCTTTTGCAGGATCAAGACGTTATGGTTCGGTTTCGTCCTCGCGCGGCACATCGACGGCGAGGTTGCCACCTCGCACTCGAAACCTCTCTCCTACGTGCTGACGTGGCTGTGGGAGTATAGCTGGTGGCAGTTGCTAGCTAATTCCGGTCATCAGTCGCGCGAGGAGGAGCGTGCCCAGCGCCAATTCTGGATTTCCGGCATGTCTTCTCCCCGCTCCCGCACGAACGCCCGGTGTTCGTCGAGCTTTGCATGCAGGTCTGCCATCACATCTGGCACCTTTTCGGCGAGATCGGGCACTCGCGCGATCGCCTCGAGAGCGAGATGATACCTGTCCAGCTCGTTCAATACGGTCATATCGAACGGCGTCGTCGTCGTTCCCTCCTCCACGAACCCGCGCACGTGGATGTTGCCGTGATTGGTTCGCCGGTACGTCAACCGGTGGATGAGATAGGGATAGCCGTGGTAGGCGAAGATGACCGGCCTGTCCTTCGTAAAGATACCATCGAACCGTGCATCGTCGAGGCCATGGGGATGCTCCTTGGGATCCTGCAGCGCGAGCAGATCGACGACGTTGACCGTCCTGATCTTGAGATCTGGTATCGCCTCGTGCAGCAGCATGACGGCCGCGAGCGTCTCCATGGTCGGCACGTCGCCCGCACATGCCATCACGACGTCGGGCGCGATCGTATCGTACTCGAAGCTAGCCCAGTC
This sequence comes from Rhizobium leguminosarum bv. viciae USDA 2370, assembly GCF_002008365.1. Classification (GTDB taxonomy): domain Bacteria; phylum Pseudomonadota; class Alphaproteobacteria; order Rhizobiales; family Rhizobiaceae; genus Rhizobium; species Rhizobium leguminosarum. The sequence continues at coordinate 30,440 of NZ_MRDL01000066.1, read as the reverse complement.
CCAGACGCCAATGCCCTCCTCGCAATGCTTCACCGCCTCGTCGATCGTGAGGTACTGGGACTCCGGCTGCTTGCCGGCAACGATCACGTTAACGCGGTCGTAAGTCTTCAGGCAGTGATCGCCGACCCACAGGAGCGTATTGGCGTCTGGCGGCAGATAGATGCGGACTACGTCTGCCTTCTTGTTGGCGACTAGGTCGACGAAGCCGGGGTCCTGATGCGAGAAACCGTTGTGGTCCTGTCGCCAGACATGCGACGTCAGGAGGTAGTTCAGCGACGACACCGGCTCGCGCCATTCCAGTCCCCGAGACACCTTGAGCCACTTGGCGTGCTGGTTGAACATCGAGTCGATGATGTGGATAAAGGCTTCGTAGCAGGAGAAAAGCCCGTGGCGGCCAGTCAGAAGATATCCTTCCAGCCAGCCCTGGCAGAGATGCTCGCTGAGAACCTCCATAACCCGTCCATCTCTGCCGAGATGGACATCGTAGTCTTCAATTTCTTGCATCCAGACGCGGTCAGTCTGCTCAAAGACGGCACCCAGCCGGTTCGACTCGGTCTCGTCCGGCCCGAAGATCCGGAAGTTTTTGGCCTCGGCATTGAGCCGCATGACGTCCCGCAGATACCGTCCTAAAATCTCTGTCGACTGGACCTGGGAAGCGCCACGAACGTCAATCGCAACCGCGTGGTCGCGAATGTCCGGTAACTGCAGCTCCCGCCGCATCCGTCCACCGTTTGCGTAGGGCGTCGCTCCCATGCGCTTCTCACCGGTCGGCGCCGTGGCCCGCAACTCGTCCTTGAGCCGCCCGTCCGTTTCGAACAGGTCGTCGGGATCATAGCTACGCATCCAGTCTTCGAGGATCTTTCGGTGGCCGGCATCCCCGCGGCAATTGGCGACAGGCACCTGATGGGCGCGCCAGAATCCCTCCACCTTCTTGCCGTCAACCTCCTTCGGCCCGGTCCACCCCTTGGGGCTGCGAAGCACGATCATCGGCCACCGCGGCACGCCGGCCGCGGGCGACCCGTTCCTCGCCGACGCCTGCAAGGATTCGATGATGTCGAAGGCCCTGTCGAAGGCGGCCGCCATCTGCCGATGCATGTCCGCCGGCTCGTGGCCCTCGACGAAGATCGGCTCATAGCCAAATCCTACGAACAGGCTGCGGAGATCCTCGTCGCTTGTCCTCGACAGGATCGTCGGATTGGCGATCTTGTAGCCGTTGAGATGCAGGATCGGCAGCACAGCGCCGTCGCGAGCAGGATTGAGAAACTTCGTCGAATGCCAGGCCGCCGCAAGCGGGCCAGTCTCAGCCTCACCGTCGCCGACCACGCAGGCTACAACGAGGTCCGGATTGTCGAACGCGGCGCCGAAGGCGTGGACCAGCGCATATCCGAGTTCGCCGCCTTCGTGGATCGAACCGGGGGTCTCCGGGGCCACGTGGCTGGGTATGCCTCCCGGAAAGGAAAACTGTCTGAACAGCTTGCGCATGCCATCGGCATCCTGCGAGATGTCGGGATAGACCTCGCTGTATGTCCCCTCAAGATAGGTGTTCGCGACCATTCCCGGCCCCCCGTGGCCAGGCCCGCACACGTAAAGGACGTGTCCGCCACGAGCCTTGATGATGCGGTTGAGATGGGCGTAGATGAAGTTGAGGCCGGGCGTCGTTCCCCAATGTCCGAGAAGGCGGGGCTTGATATGTTCCGGCCGAAGCGGCTCACGCAGAAGCGGATTGTCCATGAGGTAGATCTGGCCGATGGACAGATAGTTGGCGGCCCGCCAGTAGCGGTCGATGAGTTCGAGTTCGCGCTCGGTCGGCGGTGGGCTGCTATGTTCAGACATGTTCGATCCTTAAAGCCTGTGGCGGCTGATGACTTCGATTGCTTCTTCGGCGATCACCTGTTCCTCGTCGGCCGGAATGACGAAGGCGACGATTTCGCTTTCCCTCGCGCTGATCACGGTCGCGTTCATCTTGTTCGCGAGCTCGCTCAACGAGAGACCCAGCCAGCCCAGATGGTGGGCGACGCCACTGCGTATTTCCGGTTGATGCTCGCCGACGCCGGCGGTGAAGACGACGGCGTCCACCCCGCGTAGAGAGACGGCAAGCCTTCCTATCTCGCCGGCGATCCTGAAGCAGAAGAGGTCGAGGGCTTCCCTGGACGCCGGATGGAAGTCCTCCAGCAGGACCCGGACGTCACCGCTTTTCCCGGAGACGCCGAGTAGCCCGCAACGGTGGTAGAGGAAATCCTCGAGGCTGTCTGCGTCGTGGAAATTGTTGCGCAGAAGGTGGACGACAGCGCCGGGATCGAGCGACCCCGGCCGGGTCGACATCGGAACTCCGCCCAGCGGGGAGAAGCCCATGCTGGTGTCTATGCTCACGCCGTCGACCATTCCGCAAAGGCTCGCGCCGCTTCCAAGATGCGCGCAGATGATACGGCCGGCGGCCAGGTCTGGATCGTGTTTCCTGAGCTCGCCGGAGACGTACTTATAGGAAAGTCCGTGGAAGCCGTATCTGCGGATCCCGGCGTCGTGCAGCTCTCTGGGAATGGCGAGCCGCGCGGCAAGACTGCTCTGCGACGAATGGAATGCGGTATCGAACGACGCAGTCTGCGGTATGTCCGGATATGCACTCCGGACGGCGCGAACGATCGCAAGCGCCGGAGGGAGGTGCACCGGCGCGAGATGCGTCAGGTGTTCCATTCTGAGGACGACGTCTGGCTCCAGAAGAACGGGGCCATCGAAGACCTGTCCGCCGTGGACGATGCGATGGCCGGCCACCACGGGGTCGAATCCTCTGCGGACAATGCAATCGACGACCTGCAATACCAGCCGCGCGTCGATCTCTGTACTGGATGGAAGATCGACAGCCTCGTCCCCGTCAGAAAATCGGAAGGTGAACCTTGGCTGGTCCCCGAGCGTGGCAATACCGCCTCCCAGCCGGAGTGCCCGACCGTCCTTCAGCCTGAAGACGCCGACCTTGAGGCTGGAGGACCCGGCGTTGAAAGTGACGGCAACCCTATCCATGGCCCGAAGCCCTGGAGCGTGCCGTCCCAGCAGACTTCGCAGCCACCTTCGTTGCAGCCTGCCTGGCTGCCTCCTTGCTTGCCTCTTCGAAGAACTCGCATGCGTACTCGAGGACGGACGTCTCGTCTTCCGACGACAGACCGAACGGCGCGCACTGCTCCTTCATGGCCCGCAAGACCTTCTTCTTTAACGCAGCGACCGCAAAGGCATTCTTCGAAGCGAGAACCTCCCTCAGGCAGGTTATAGCGACGACCTCCAGGACGGTAAGCTTGCCTTGCACCTCACCCTGGGTCGGTATCGCGAAGCGTTCTCCGCCGCGCTTGCAGTCACGATCCATGATTAACATTGCCGTCTCTCCTCCCTTCGGCCGCCGAAACATCGTCCGGGTCCAGTGCGCGTCGAAGCCTGCGCAGCACGACCGCACGGCCCTTCTCGTCGGCGACGGATTTCAGACGATCGGACAGGTCCAGAACGAACCGCTGATAGTCGTTGTTCCAGTCGGGCTTGCCGGGCACGACCGGCTTGATACGTGCGGGCGTCGTGTCTTCGATGAGGCGTGCACCCGCCGGTGAAAGCTCGTAGGCGTCGTCCAGCAACGGGCAGACGACCTTTGCGGAAACTTGCTTCGAAAGACGCGCGGACATCGCTTCACGAGCGCTCTCCTCTCCATGGACAAGGAAGACTGCGTTCCGGATCGGTTCCCGCTCGGCAACCCACGCATCCAGTTCGCTTGCATCCGCGTGTCCGCTGTAGGCGTCGAGCGTGGCCATCCTGGCGCAGACGTGAATCTCCTCGCCCTGGATGCGGATATCGGTCGCGCCCTCCTGCAGGATACGGCCAAGCGTCCCCGCCGCCTGGAACCCGACGAACAGCACTGTGCACTCCGGCCGCCAGAGCCAGTTCTTCAGGCGGTGGCGGATCCGTCCCGCCTCGCACATTCCGCTTGCCGCGATGATGACGTGAAAGCCACGGACGAGATCGAGCGCCTTCGACTGCTCGGCCGTCTCGGTGAAGCGGACGTTCGGCGCGTTGAGCGCGCGAAGGAACGCCTTGCCGTGACCGAGGTCGGCCGCATGCTTCTTGAATGCCTCGGTCGCACGCGATGCGAGCGGCGAGTCTATCATGATCGGGCACCGGGGCACCTGTCCTTCGTCCATGAGGGCGACGAGATCGGTCAGCACTTCCTGCGTTCTCTCGACGGCGAAGGAAGGAATCAGAAGAACCCCGCCGGGGCTGTTCGAGCTCGCCACCACTTCGCGCAGCCGGTCCCGTCGATCCTTCAGAGCGTACTCTTCCCTTTCGCGGTCTCCGTATGTGCTTTCGCAGATGAGGTAATCGACCCCGGAAGGCGCCCGAGGGAGATTTTCGAACAGTTTGTTGCTCGCGCCGACGTCGCCGGAGAACAAAATTCTCGTCGCCCCGTCTGCGCCGGGCGTCTCGACTTCGATCGATGCGGAACCCATCAGATGTCCTGCATTCCAGTAACGGAACCTTACGCCGCCAACGGTCTCCCGCCACTCGCCGTACTCGACCGCGATGAACTGCGGCAGCATGTTGCGGGCGTCGTCGGCGGTATAGATGGGCTCCACCGTCTCTCGCGCCCTTCTGCTGTTCCTTCGATTAAGCTGCCGGACCTCCGACTCCTGGATGTGACCCGAATCCTGCAGCATGATCGTGCAAAGGTCGATCGTTGCTGCCGATGCAAAGATTGGCCCACCGTATCCCGCCTTCGCGAGCTTCGGAAGCAGGCCCGAGTGGTCGATGTGCGCATGTGTGAGCAGCACTGCGTCGACTTTTGCTGGATCGAATGGGAGCAGCTTGTAGTTCAGCTCCTTTTCCGATTTGGATCCTTGAAACATCCCGCAATCAACGAGAATGCGCGCCCCGGCCGTCTCCAGCAGGAAGCACGATCCGGTCACCGACCCCGCGGCGCCGTGGAAGTGAAGGATCGGATTGGCCATGACAACTCCTATGTGTTGTCAGGCACTTTAAGGCACCCCGGACGATCGCACGTTGACGAAGGTCAAAGACGTGTTCGCGGCTCGCCTGACGGGCAATTTTGGGGAAATGCAGGCCGTCGCCAGGTTCAATTGACCAAGCGCAACGCCAGAAATTTTGGACGGCGCATCATACCTCGCGAGGCCAACGGGCTTCGGACCCCAACAGGAGGTAGAAATGACGGACTTAGGAATCCAACAGGACATACTCGACGAGCTGGCGTTCGAACCCAGCATCGACGCCGCGCATATCGGCGTCTCGGTGGAAGATGGCATTGCGATCCTCTCCGGTCACGTGTCGACCTATACCGAAAAGCTGACAGCGGAAGACGTTGCAGCGCGGGTGAAGGGCGTCCGGGCGGTGGCTGTGGAGATCGAGGTGCGGTGCGTAGGTCACAAGCAGCATGCGGACGACCAGATTGCATCGCGGGCGATCGACATCATCGCCTGGAACACGGCGCTTCCGGAGGGACCGGTTCATGTAAAGGTCGAGAGGGGCTGGGTGACGTTGTCGGGCGAAGTGCGCTGGCAGTTCCAGAGGGCTGCCGCCGAACGTGCAGTCAGGAAGCTCGGCGGCGTGGTCGGCGTCCTCAATCTGCTGACGATACGGCCGTGCCCATCGGTGCCGGACGTCCGCCGTCGGATCGAGGACGCGCTGAAGCGGAGTGCCGAAGTCGACGCCGGCGGCATTTCGGTGAAGGTTCAGGACGACAAGGTCGTTCTCGAAGGCGGCGTGCGCGCCTGGCACGAGCGCGGCGTCGCCGAACGGACGGCCTGGTCTGTTCCAGGCGTTGCCACCGTCGAGAACCACATCCGCATCAACTGAAAAAGAGGGAGGGGTCGCCGCCCCCTCCCTCTCTCCGCGCCCACCGTACGCCACCCCCTCGGCGTAGCGGAGGGTTGACCGTCAGGCCGCCTTGACCGTGATCTTCTTGTCGTTCTTCTGCCGCTCGGGCGTCTTAGGCAGCGTTACCTTGAGAACGCCGTTGGAGAACTTCGCCTCGATCTTCTCGCTGTCCACGCCGCGCGGCAATTCCAGGCTTCGGTGGAATGATCCGTAGCGCCGTTCGGAAAGGTAATAGTCGTTTTCCTTTTCCTCCTTGGCCTCGTTCTTCTCGCCCTTGATGGTGAGAACCCCGTCGGCGAGCGTGACGTCAAGATCCTTGGCGTCCACGCCTGGAAGCTCGGCCGACAGCTCGAAGGCTTTGTCGGATTCAACGAGATCGACGGCGAGCATGCCGCGCGAGAACGCAGCCGGCATCCTGCTGAAGGCCCGGTCGAAGATCGACGGGCTCCCGAAGTCGCTGAACACGCGGTCGATCTCGGACCGCAGGCTGTCGAGGGGCCACCAGCGGTCGACTGGCGCCGCCGGCCTTGCTTCTGTCTTTACGGAAAGTTTCGTTGCAGAATCTGCCATTGTCATTCTCCTTCTCTCAAGAATGCCGTCGTTCGCAGGCGGCGATGCGCAGATAGAACAGTCCATTGCATCCTCAGTCTTTGATCACCGTCAAATCACCCTGGCTTTTGTCATTCGAGTTTCCTCGGACTGAGGATTGACCTGGGACAAGGCCCCAACTGTCGGACCATGCGAACATTTCCTCTCAATCGAGGAGGAAAGCCGCCATGACATCGGGATATTGCGTCCGCCTGCTCCACTTGGACGATGCGCTGATCGCCTACAGCCTGATTCAGGTGGCGGCTCCGTGCTTTTCTGCCGACGATTGGGCGCAAGTGGTGGCGAACGCCGATCGGTGGACGCTCGTCTCGTTAAAGGATCCGGCAGGCTATGTGCGTGGGCTGGCCGCCTACCGGATCGGCGCGCATCCGATCGCCGGACGATTGATGGACGTTCCGATCTTCGCGGTGGCGAGCGTCATTGACGACATGACCATCACGGACCTCCTGTTCACCTCGCTTCGAAGGCGATCGGCGGGATGCGACTACATGCGGTTCTGGGCGCAGTTTCCAGGTGATTTCTCAGAGATGGAAAGCGAAGACCGATTTCGTCGGTGGGATCATGGCCTGATGTTCAGGATCGACCGGAAGCCGTCTCCGGCCTTGCTGTGAAGAGATATCCGACGCCACGAACAGACTTGATCAGGCTAGGATTGGCCGCATCCGTCTCTATCTTGCGCCGCAGCCTGACGATCAGTGCGTCGATGGTGCGGTCGAAGCCGTCGCGGCCGCGCTTGTGCGTCAAGTCCATCAGCATGTCACGCGTCATGACACGCCCTGCATGGGTGGCGAATACATGCAGCATGTCGAACTCCCCCGTAGACATCGCCACTTCGTCCCCGGCCGGGTTCGTCACCGCTCTCCGTTCCACGTCAAGCCGCCATCCAGCGAAAAAGAGCACGCCTGCTTCCGGGGGTGCGGCTTCGTTGGAAACTGTGCGTCTCCGCAGGACCGTCCTCACGCGGGCGAGCACCTCCCGGAGATGGAATGGCTTGCCAATGTAGTCGTCCGCGCCGACCTCCAGACCGACGACGCGGTCCATGACATCGTCGCGGCCGGACAGCATGATAATGGGAACGTCCGACCCTGAACGGATTTCCCTTGCGAGCTGGAGCCCGTCGCAGTCTCCCGGCATGACGAGGTCAAGCAGAACGGCGTCGAATTTCGCCCCGGCCATTCTGGCGCGCATCTGCGAGCTGCTGCCTGCCACGTCGACGTCGAATCCCTCCTCGCCGAGATATTGCGCGAGCATTCTTTGGATCCGGACATCGTCGTCCACGACAAGTATGCGGGTCCGTCTGACAATTCCGCTCGTCATTCCAGCATTCTTCGCTTGTTACGGATTGTTACACAATCGCACCAAGTCTTACGCTTCTCGCATTCCGGTGTCATCAGCGTTCGGTCAAATCCAGGCCACGCAACGGCAGATGGAGCCACGACATGCAAGCGGTATCAAACATCCATTCACTCGAACGGCCACTGTCGCATGGAATGATCGACTTCGCCCCGCTGTTCATGCACCAGACCGTCGAGACTGCCCAGTCGGGAACCACGATCTTCTTTGAGGGCGACGCCGCCCGGCACGTGTTTCGCATCGTGCGCGGGAACGTCCGCATATGCCGGTTCCTTCCCGACGGCCGCCGCCTCATCATTGGTTTTCTTGGTGCAGGCGACCTGGTCGGACTATCATTTCGCAACCGCTACATGTTTGCAGGCGAGGCTATCGATGAGGTGGCCTTCACCCGGATGAACAAGCGGACGCTGGAAGAGGAACTGCAACTCGTGCCTGATTTCCGGCTTCAGCTCCTGTCGCAACTTCGCGACGAAATCTCCGCAGCGCAGGACCACATGCTCCTGCTGTCGCACAAGAACGCCGAGCAACGCGTCTGCACTTTCCTGCTGCATCGGCTGGAACGGAGCGAGGGACGGGACGGCCGGACGATCAGTCTGCCAATGGTCCGCGCCGATATCGCCGACCATCTCGGCATGACGATCGAGACCGTGTCGAGGACGCTTACCAAGCTGGTCGCCAAAGGCATACTATTGCCTGCGGACAAGCATCAGTTCAAGGTTGCGAGCCGGTTGGCACTGGCCCGCACCGCCGACGAAGACCCGGACGACGTGTTCGAGGACGTAGACGCAGGAGCACGCTATGCTGGAACACGCTATCAGTGAGACAGACCTGGACCGGATCGTGCGCATGTTCGACGGCTCCAATCTGATCGTCCACGGCTTCGATGGCGTTATCCAGCGCTGGACCTCGGGCTGCGAGCAGCTCTACGGGTGGTCCGCGTCGGAGGCCGTGGGAAAGGTGGTTCACGATCTCCTGGACACGCGATTTCCGGCGGACGTGGAGGAGCTTCGGACCGAAGTGCGTAACAACGGGTCCTGGACCGGACAGGTGGGGCACCGGCGAAAGGATGGTGCCAGACTCGCGATCGTGACGCGGTGGACCGTTCTCGAGCTTGGGGATCCGGACACGCTCATCGTCCAGTCCAACAACGACGTGACCCTCATGCAGCAGGTCGAGGACGAGCTGCGGGAGCGGCAGGCACACCTCCAGTCCATCCTAGCTACGGTCCCCGACGCAATGATCGTGATAGACGACAAGGGTTGCATCGCCTCGTTCAGCACTGCGGCGGAGCAACTCTTCGGCTACTCCGCGCACGAGGCCATCGGGCAGAACGTTTCCATGCTGATGCCGTCTCCGGACAGGGAGGCTCACGACGGATATCTGGATTCGTACATTCGGACCGGACGCCGCCGGATTATCGGCTACGGGCGCGTGGTCGTCGGCCTGAGGAAGAACGGGACCACCTTTCCGATGGAGCTCTCGGTCGGCGAGGCGGTCGCCGGCGGAAGGCGGACGTTCACGGGCTTCGTCAGGGATCTGACGAGCCGCCACCGCATTGAAGCCGAGCTGCGGCAGTCGCAGAAGATGGAGGCGGTCGGACAGTTGACGGGAGGACTCGCCCACGACTTCAACAATCTGCTCGCCGTCATCAGCGGCAATCTCGAAATGCTGGAGGCCCGTCTTGCCGAACCGGGGCAGTTGTCCCTGTTGCGGGAGGCGCAGTCAGCGGCCGACGACGGCGCCAGACTGACCTCCCAGCTTCTGGCATTCGGAAGGCGGCAGGCCCTCGCACCAAAAGAGCTGGACGTCAGCGCCCTGCTTGGAGAGTTTTCAGACCTCGTCCAGCGAACGCTGGGCGACTCCGTCGAACTCCGGACGATCATTCCTGGGCGGCGGATGAGCGCAATGGCAGACAAGGCGCAACTCCAGAGCGCGCTTCTCAACCTTTCGATCAACGCCAGAGACGCGATGCCTGCCGGCGGCCGTCTGACGATCGAGATATCAGGCGTCGAGATCGACTCCGACTACGCCGGGATGTATCCGGCGATCCGCCCCGGCAGATACGTCCTCATTTCGGTCACCGACACAGGCACCGGAATGACATCCGAGGTGATGGAGAGGGCTTTCGAGCCGTTCTTCACCACGAAACCGACCGGCTCGGGAACGGGGCTTGGACTCAGCATGGTCTACGGTTTCGCAAAGCAATCCGCAGGGCACTTGCAGCTCTACAGCGAACTTGGCGAGGGGACGACGGTTCGCCTGTTTCTTCCACGCGCCGACACCGGAAAGGATTCCCATCCGGACGAGCAGCAAGCCAAGGACGCCCCCTCTCTTGGCACCGAGACCATCCTGGTCGTCGAAGACGACGCGAGAGTTCGCAGAGTGACGGTCGGCCGTCTGCTGACGCTCGGCTACTCCGTCATCGAAGCTACGAACGGGATCGACGCGTTGAAGGAGCTGGAGGCGGGGCACGACGTAGCGCTCCTGTTCAGTGATGTGGCCATGCCTGGAATGAACGGCGACGAACTGGCCCGGAAGGTACGCGAGCGCTGGCCGAGGGTGAAAATTCTCCTCACGTCGGGCTTTTCGGAGCCTCATGCTGCGGAGAAGGAGATCCAAGCGGGCGCCGGCTGGCTAAAGAAGCCGTACACGGCCTCGGAGATGTCGACCCGCCTCAGGCTGCTGCTCGACGCGAGGCATGGTTGCGATCCTGCGTGACTGCGGGTTCCAACTCATAGCTCCCATTCGCGCTGTCGCTATTGGTGACGGAACATCGAGGTCGATATCCGCGGCAGATTCAGTCAACGTTCCCGAAAGATCGGTCTTCCAAGGACAACAAGCTCCTGACGCTCGCAACGGAGGTTCTGCATTGGCAGGCAAAAGGTTCGTTTCGAAGACGAGATCGACGCGGAAGTCGGGGCAAGGCCCAAGAGGTGCTCCCATCTTCGAGCTCGGAAATTGATGGCGTATGCGAGGGCGCTCGCACTGGTGCCCTCGCTGCTGAATGGGCTGCGCGGCTTAACGTCCAGCCGCTCCCAATATTCGATCACCCGACCGTCAGCCGGTCGTCGAGAGTGCTGATCCCCGGAGCAGACCATGCAGCGCGCTCCGCTGCCTGCCGTTCTGACCAGGTCTTCACCTTGCCGGATAGGGTGACCTTCCTGCCTTGGACGTCGATTCTGATTGCATCGGCCTCCAGAGCGGCGTCGCGTTGGAAAGCATCCTCGATGCGTTTCTTGACGTCCACGGCTGTAATGCGCGGCTTCAGCTCCACGAGATTGGATACCCCTACAACGCCGGCGAGATCGCGCACGGCGTCGTAGGCTGCGTTCTTTTGATATTGCCACTCGACCTCGCCCCGCAGGGTGACCCACCCCTTGAGGACCCGCACCTGCACGGAATCCTTTGGCACGGAGACGTTCCAGTCGAGCATCTTAACAGCCCGCCGGGCGATGTCGTCGTCGTCCGTTTCCTTGGGTCCGAAGATACGCACTTCAATTTCGGCAGCAATTCCGCGCACGCCCTTGACGCGACTGGCCACCCGCTCGGCGGCTTCCTTCTCCGCGTAGGTACGCACGTGACCGGTCAGGGTTACAATCCCGCTGTGAACCGCGACGCCGATGCCAGCCGCGTCGATGCTGGGCTCGAATTCCATTTCGTCGAGAATACTCTGTCTGAGATGAATGTCGTTCATGACAACCTCCTTCAGGTTTGCGACGTGCCGATGGTGCCAGCGCCGCAGAATTTCGTCGTTGATCTTCATCAACCACGAGAGCGACCTTGCGATCTCATCGGACCGAACACCGTGTGCGAGATCGCTACTGGGTCTGGACGTCGGCGGCCACGAAGAGGCGGTGGCCGTTCCTCACGACCGTGACGAGCGCGCGGGCATGCTCCTTCAAGAGTATTGCGAGCAGTTGCCCGACGTCGGTCACCGGCTGCTGGTCGAGAGCGACGATAACGTCGTCTGGCTGCAGGCCGGCCTGTGCCGCGACCGAACCCTCGGCGACGACGACGACGCGCGCGCCGAGACCGTCGGGGGAGTTCGCCATCTCGACGTCGGCGAGAGGGCCACGGGAGATATGGATGGTACGAGGAGCGGCCGGTTCGGCGACCGGTGCGGCGGATACCTCAGGAAAGGCCTCTATCCTTCGGCTGGCGCGATCGATCTGGAAGGACGGCTTGGACTCCAATGGTAGCGATCCCACAAGCCTGCGGACGTCGGACGCGCCGCGCACCGTCCTTCCGTCGACCATTCGGACGACGTCGCCCGGCTGAATTCCTGCATTCGCAGCCGGCGAACCGGGTCGGACTTCGCTGACGAGCGCCCCCGGCCCTTCATCGACGCCGAACGCTTTTGCAAGACCGGGCGTCAGGTCCTGCGTGACCAGTCCCACCTCGCCGCGTACCAGCTTGCCGGTCAGGATGAGCTGCCGCATCACGATACCGACAGTCTCGGCGGGCACTGCAAAACCAATGCCGATGCTTCCGCCGGCCGGCCCGATGATCGCGCTGTTGATCCCGACGACGACGCCGTCCTCGTTTACAAGTGCGCCGCCCGAGTTGCCGGGATTTGTCGAAGCGTCCGTCTGAATGAATCCTTCGTACCCCTCCGATCCCACGGCGCGGCGTCCAAGCGCGCTGACGATGCCCATAGTGGCGGTCTGGCCCAGGCCGAAGGGATTTCCGATCGCCACGACCACGTCGCCGACATGGAGCGAGGACGCGCTTCCAAAATCGGCCTGAACAAGATGATCGGGTGGAATTTGAACGACGGCGACATCCGTCTCGGGATCGGCGCCGACGAGTTTCGCTTTGAAGCGTCGGCCATCGGAGAGCGCCACCTCGATTTTCGAGGCGCTTGCGATGACATGCTGGTTGGTGACGATGTAGCCGTGGACCTCGTCGATGACGACACCCGAGCCGGCCGATTGGAAGCCGTGCTCTGCCGGCGCGGCGTCGTCAGGTAGTCCGAAGAATTTTCTGTAGAAGGGATCGGCGAGCGTCGCATCCGCGTCGTCGAGTTCCCTGCCCTGCACCGAGATGCTGACGACGCTCGGCACGACACGCTGGAGCATCGGCGCGAGCGACAGGCTGTTTGCAACGGCTGGAGCCGACAACAGGCTCTCACCTGCGATGAAGAGCGCCCCCAGGGCTAGCAACGAACGCGACATCTCTGATCTCCTCGCGGAAGCGCCGCCGGTTGTCGACGGACGTCTTGACGAAGAAGCTTCAGTTTTGCCCGATCGATCCGCATTGATCCTCGTCAACGAGGATGGCGGCTATGGCACGATGATGGCTGCGCCGTTGATGCGGCCTGCCCGCAGGTCGTCGAGAGCCTCGTTTGCATGTTCAAGCGCGTAGACGATGGTGACGCATCTGACCTCGGCCGCCTTCGCGATCGAGAAGAATTCCGCCCCGTCGCCCCGCGTCAGGTTCGCCACCGAGACGACCCGCCGCTCGCCCCAGAGCAGACGGTAGGGCATGCTCGGGATGTCTGACATGTGGATGCCGCCGCAGACCACCGTTCCGCCCTTCCGCACTACGTCGAGCGCCATCGGCACGAGCTCGCCGGCCGGCGCGAAGATGATGGCGGCGTCGAGCGGCACCGGCGGCCTCTCACCGGAGAACCCGGCCCAGACGGCGCCAAGATCAAGCGCGAACTTCCGCCCAGCCTCGTCTCCAGGACGCACGAACGCATAGACGCTCTGGCCCCGATGCTTGCACACCTGCACGAGGATGTGGGCGGCCGCGCCGAACCCGTAGATGCCGATCGTCCTCCCCTCGCCCGCCATCTTCAAGGATCGCCACCCGATGAGGCCAGCGCAGAGAAGAGGCGCGGTCGCCACCGGGTCCGTATCATCAGGCAGTTCGAACGCGTAGCCCGCCTCGACGACCGCATGCGTCGCGAAGCCGCCGTCGATCGAGTAGCCGGTGAAGCCGGGGGCGTCGCAAAGATTCTCGCGACCCTCTCGGCAATATGGGCAGTGGCCGCAGGTGTGGCCCAGCCAGGGTACCCCGCCTTTTCGACCGATAAGACGACGAGGAACGCCCTCGCCCGTTGCGATCACGGTTCCCACAATCTCATGACCCGGAACGAGGGGAAGCTTTGGCTGGGAGAGGTCTCCGTCGCAGACGTGAAGGTCCGTCCGGCAGACGCCGCAGGCCCCCACCTTGACGACGACGTGGCCGGGCGACGCTGGCGGGTCCGGCCGCTCCACGAGACGGAGCGGCCGCCCCACCTGTTCGAGTACCATCGCCCTCACGCTTCCCTCCACCGGCATGTGCCACGCTCTAATCGTATCACCACCTTCCCGACCTTGGCTTGATCCCGGTCAAACATCCGGATTGATGCTCGTCAAAGACGGAACGCCTTGGAGCAGATAGCCTTCTGGACACAGCGCCACGACCTCATCCAAAGGAGACGGACATGCGCGAACAAGAAAAGACCCGCAAGGCAGCAACCGACATAGCCACGACCATTCCTCCAGTCGAGCGAACGTCCGCAGACCTTGTTCTCGAACGTCGGGACGAGGATCGCTGGGAGGTGACGGCGGCAACGCCGCGAGGCCAGGCGTGGGCGAGAGACCATTTCTGCTGCGCGCTCCGGCAATCCTTCACTGGCACCATGTGTCTCGACATCATGAGCGCCGATCGGCTTCTCAAGGAAGCGCATGGCGATGGACTGACCACCGAGTTCGTCAGCCTGTCTGGAAAGGACATATACTGACATGTTCGCCACAGTCGTCTGCGCGATCGGCCGAGGATCCCGGCAACGCATGCTCCAGCTCGTCGAAACGGCCCGCGCGCAGCTCGCGCCCAACGGAAGCCTCCACCTCGTTCACGCTCTGGAGGGTCTGCCCTCGTCGGCCTCTCCGGACGATTGGGCGGTCGAGGTGATGGCCGCCGCCGAGACCAGACTTTCGGAAGCTTTGCGGTCGACCGGCACTCCTGCTTCGATACACGTTCGCGCGGGCAACCCGTCTCAGGTCATCGTCGCCATCGCGAAGGAGATCGCCGCCGATCTCGTCTTGATCGCCTCTCACCGGGACGACGTGGTCGACCGGGTCTTCGGCTCAGTCGTGGAGCACGTCGTGCAGCGCGCACCATGCTCCGTGCTCGTCTTGCGAACGACCCGGTGAGCCGCGCGCTTCAAACAACCGTCTTCGCTTCAGCCTCCCGGACCTGACCGGCGGCGGCGTCTCGATACAGTTCGGCGGCGTGCGACAACGTTCGTGACCCGGCCTCGCACAGCCGCGCCACCTCCCTGGGATACTCCTCCAGCTCGCTCTCAACGTAGTCCGAAAGGGCCTCGACCGCATCACCGTTGTCGATGCTGCAGACAAGTCGAGCCAGGAATTCACAGTATCGTAGCCCTCGTCGCGCGGCGGACGCCGTCAAATCCGTGGTGACCCTGGCCGACGCGGCGCAGATCTCACCTTGAATCAGGAACCCCGTGCTAACAATGGGCGGGAGGTCGGCGTTGAGCGTGGCGCTGCGATGCAGGCTGGGGGGATATGGCATGTGGTGCTCCGTTTGTGGGATGTGGAATCAGCGCGAGGATCGCCTTTCATTCCGTCCTGACTGCGCTTCGACCCGACACGGCCGTTACGACGATCCCGTAGAAGACGTGAGGAGAGCCGTCGAGCATGGGGAGCTCGTGGGGCTTCATGGAGCCGATCTCCCACCAGTCCGAATACTTTTGGAGAAGCGACCATGCATGGAGCCTTTCGCTTCGTCGCGCGTCGCTGTCAGGAAACTCCTCGAACCTGCCTTCGACGACGACGCTCGTCCACCCGCCGGCGCTCGAACGCTGCTCGACGTGAAGGCAGACCTTGTCGTTTCCCCGCATCCAGTCGAGCTTCTTGCCGGGCATGGTGAAGCTATAGGCAACCCCGCTGGAAAAGGCGAAATAGATCGCCGCCACGTAAGGCTGCCCATCCTTGCAGCAGGCGAGATGACCGAAGCGCTCGTTCTCAAGGATCCGGTAGCACTCACCGGGGTTGATCTCCCTCAGCTTGATCGTCATGGCCGTGTCCTCCAGCTTTAATGAAGGCACGATCATAGGAGCTTCGTTGCGCCGCGGCCTTGACAAAGCGCAATGCGAACTCTCTCCGCGGCAGGCATCATGACGGCTGTTTAACCTCAGGAGGCCAGCATGAAGCCGCAGTTCCATCTCCCGTTATCGACCTATCCCGACCCCAGTTCCTTCACCATAGTCGACAATGCTATCGACCTCGCTCGGCAGAACGACGCCGATCTCGTCGCCAGCATCCCGCAAGTCCGGATCCCCCAGGTCCATCAGCCCTTTCCCACTTTTATCGATGTCGACACATGGCGGGAACAAGCAGAGGGGAATAGCCGGCACAGCGGGACTTCGTTGCGGGAACATCTCACTCACGCTGCTTCGGAGACTGGCGTCGAAGTGCGAATCCATGGATTCGAGGCCACGGAGCCGTTCGTCTACGAACGTTTTTCCTAAATCGCCAGGTGTCACGACCTCTCCATCGTCGAGGCCTCGGAACTGTCCCGCCAGTTTTCCGAGACGCTGCTGTTCGGGAGTGGCCGTCCCATCGTACTGTTTCCCGCCACCAGCGTCTGCTCTCGCGTGGACACGATCGCCGTTGCCTGGGACGGCAGCGCCACCGCAGCACGTGCCCTATCCTGCGCCCGCTTTTTCATCGAACGCGCGACCAAGGTGCAGGTCATCTCGATCACCGACGACAAGGAGATCGACGAGGCCAACCGCTCGCTCCTGATCTCCTCGTTGACGCACTCGGGATTCGAAGTGGAAGGCGTATCGATTCAGGCAGGTGGAGAGACCGCGACCGCTGCCATCCAATCGGCCGCGCTGGAACGAAAAGCGGACCTCCTGGTCGCGGGCGGATTTGGCCATTCCCGGCTTCGTGAATTCATCCTCGGCGGCGTCACTCGGGAACTGCTCGTCAAGGCCGAGCTACCAGTGCTTCTCGCCCATTAGAGGGCGCGAAGGGCGTTGAGGATGACCGCCACGTCGATGGCCTCCTGAAGCAACGCGCCGCCAACCGGCGGAAGGTATCCCGCTCCCGCAAACCCCATCGCGATGAGCGAGAGACCTATACCCGTATAGATGCTCTGAAGCGCGATTTTGCGTGAACGACGCGCGATGCCGATCGCCTTCGCTATCTGCGTGAGGTCGTCCCGGACGAGCACGATATCCGCAGCCTCCGCAGCCGCCGCAAGGTTTTCGACGCCCACCGCGATTCCGACTTCGGCTGCCGCCAGCGCTGGCGCGTCGTTCACTCCGTCGCCGACCATCAGAACTCTCCCGTGGACGCGCTCCTTCTCGATGACTGCGACTTTGTCTGCAGGATCGAGCCTCGCCGCGACGTCGTCCAAGCCCAGAGAGCGAGCTATGGCTGTCGCGATAGGCAGCTCGTCCCCGGAAGCGAGGACTATTCGAGAAATCCCTGATGCCCTGAGCTGGTTGACGAGCTGGACGGCGTCTTTGCGAAGCCGGTCTTCGAGCGTGATCGTGCCAGCCGACGCGCCGTCAAAGAGCACCTTCACACGCATTGCGCTGCTTGAACCGTTCGGCCCGGACGGCGGAGCCTCTCCGAAATAGGTGTCTCCTCCGACGTCGACATGCACGCCATCGACGATTCCGGAGATCCCGGATCCCGCAGTCTCGGTCACCCCCGACGGGCGGGTCAACACCAATCCACGCCTATGCGCCTCGTCCACCAGCGCGCGTCCGACCACATGGCCGGACGCCTGGTCCAGCGAGGCGGCCAGCCGCAGGATTCTGTCTGGATGCTCCGGGCCGTCTATCGCGCCGACTTCGGGCTGTCCTGCGGTGAGCGTCCCCGTCTTGTCGAACACTACTACGGTGGCTTGGGCGAGGGCCTCAAGAGGTCCCGCTCCCTTCACCAGAACGCCCTCCTTGGCGGCTTTTGAAGTGCCGGCTGCAAGTGCGACGGGTACGGCCAAGATCAACGGACATGGCGTGGCGACGACCAGGACGGCCACGATCCGTGACATGTCTCCGGACAAGATTGCCGATAGTCCTGCGACCGCGATCGTAGCGAACAGGAACCAGACCGAGAACCGGTCGGCCAGGCGCATCAGCTTCGCCTTGGATCGCTTCGACGCTTCCACGAGTCTGACTATTCCTGCATAGGTGCTGTCCTCGGCACGGCTTAGAACACGGATTTCAACCGCGTCGCCCTCGTTCGTAGCGCCACTCGAAATGCTTCCACCCTTGGCGATGCGCACCGGGAAAGGCTCTCCGGTTAAAACCGCCTGGTCGATCGTTGCGAATTCGCCGACGAGCGCCCCGTCGGCCGGTACGACGTCTCCCTTGCGTATCAGGAGCACGTCGCCGACTGCGACCGTCTCGATCGGAATTTCTTCGAAGCCACTCCCGGCAAGCCGCAGGGCGGTCCGCGGAACTTGCGCCAGCAAAGCCGACATCCCCTCGTCGGCGCGACGATGTGCGTATGCCTCCAGAAACTGACCGCCGGAATACATGAGGCCGACGATCGCTCCGGCGAGATATTCGCCGAACCATAAGGAGGACCCCATGGCCAGGGCCGCGATCAGGTCCAGACCGTATTCCTCTTTCCGCAGCTTCTTGGCGATTTCAACGCAAAGAGACAGCAGACTCAGGCTGGTGCAGCCAACCAGGATTAACCGATATCCAAGGCCGTAACCCGCGAGATAGAAGGCGAATGCGGCCGCAAGCGCAAGCAGCGACGAGAGCACCAGAAGGCCAGACCGGGAGCCGGCTTCCCTCAGTCGCGACAGCCCGCCCTCAGGCCACGTCCACCTACCAGCCCACCAAGCCGCCGCTGTAGCCACCCCTCACCCTCCCATCAATCCAGAAGCCTCAGCGGAACGATTTTGCGCAATCGATGCAGAACGGCGTATAGGGAACCGCCGCGAGCCGCTCCTTGCCGATCGGATGGCGGCATTTGACGCATCGCCCGTATGTGCCGTCGTTCAGCCGGTCGATCGCCGCGTCGATGGCCCCGATCTGGTCGCGCCCCTCGGCTTGCATCTCGCGAAGAACCTCATCGTTTTCAACCTGGGTCGCGCGCTCCTCGCTGTCCTTCTCTAGCGCGACGCAGAGATCCGCATCGATCGCTCCGAGACGACGGACAAGGTCATCCTTCATCGTCTGCAAGACGGTCTGTACTGAGCTTCTAATCATTTTAGTGCCTTCCAATCTTGCCTGATCAATGCGGGTCCACACGCGGCACCGTCGGGAACCGATCCCAGCGCAGCGCGTGGCCGCATAAAGCTGCGGTCCATAAATCGGCTCCAGCATATCTCAGTTCGATCGAAGCTCCTTGATCCCGGTCAATGCATCGTGCGCGGGAGCACATAGGCTGTCGGGGGAGCCTTCAATGAAATCGTCGCGACAAGCCCGGAGCCCATGATGAATCTGACGGCGCAGACACCCGCCCCCACGACGCCTGCGGTGATCGGACTGACAAGCATCGAGGCCGAGGAACGCCTCGCCGAGCTTGGACCCAACACGCTGCCCGAGCCTGAGCCCCCATCGCCGCTGAAGGTCTTCCTCAGCCAATTTCGCAACCCAATCATCTACATCCTCTTGCTAGCATCGGCGCTCTCGTTTGCGACCGGCAGGATCGAAGACGGCCTGTTCATTCTCGTCGTGCTTCTGATCAATGCCTCCATAGGCACCTACCAGGAATATTCGGCGGATCGAGCGGCGGCCGCCCTTCGAAAGCTTGAGCAGCCGTTGGCCAGGGTCATCCGGGACGGGGTGGCTTGCCGGATCGAGGCCAAGCGGCTGGTCATGGGCGATCTCGTTCTTCTGGAATCCGGTGACAGAATCCCTGCCGATCTGACGCTTGTCGATGCGAGCGACCTCCGGTGCGACGAGTCGCTTCTGACCGGCGAGTCGATGCCGGTCTCCAAAGGGCGGACAGTCGAAGGCTCGTCGGATGAAACTCGCAGCGCCCTGCTACTGCTTGCGGGTTCCCTGGTGACGCGCGGGCGAGCCAAAGGCGTTGTGACCGCTACGGGTAGCGAGACGATGCTTGGCGGCATCGCCGTCGAGCTGGGAAAAGCCGGTTCGTCGCAGCCCCCGCTCGTCGCCCTCCTGGCGAAGTTCACGAACGCGCTCGCGGTTTTCGTAGGATTGGCAGCGTTGGTGCTGGTCGTCGCGGGCTTCATGCGGGGCCTCCCTCTGCACGATCTGATCATGATGTCCGTAGGTCTGGCGGTGAGCGCTGTTCCCGAAGGGCTCCCGATCGCGATCTCTGTCGCGCTTGCCGTCAGCATGCGGCGGATGGCCGCCCGCAACGTCATCGTCCGAAGCATGCCGGCTGTTGAGGCCCTCGGTTCGACCACGATAATCGCCACGGATAAGACGGGTACCTTGACCAGCAACGTGCAGACGGTGACCGAAATTCGCCTGCCGGACGGCACGGACATCGCCCTGGACGCCCATGCAGATCTCGACAAGTGCGAGATCAGGGCGAGCGGCCTGGACAGCGACCTTGTCCGCGAGAGGGCGCGCAGGCTGCTACGCGCTGCACTGCTCGCAAACGAAGGAACCCTAGCTCGCCGCGACGATCTCTGGGTCGCCGCCGGAGACACGGTCGACGTGGCGCTTCTTGCAGCAGGACGGAAGGCCGGGCTGGGACAGGAAGAGTTGAACGACCGATACCCGCTGGCGGCAAGGATCGCCTACGAGCCCGAGCACAAATACGCTGCATCCTTCCACCACGGCAGTGATCGGATTCATGTCTTCGTCAAGGGGGCGTCGGAGGTGCTCATAGAAATGTCTGATCGCATGGACTCCGCGGGAAACGTAGTCGAAATCGACCGTGCGTCGCTTTTGGCGCAGAAGGAAGAGATGGCCGCTCGAGGCCTCAGGGTGCTCGCGTTCGCCGAAGGGGAAATCGGCGCGTCCCTCGCCGGAAGCCTCGGACACGGTCACCTTGTCGATCTCGTGTTCTTGGGGCTGGCCGGACTGCAGGACCCGGTCCGGCCTGAAGTGCCGAACGCTATGAAAGACTGCCACGCGGCGGGCGTGGAGGTCGTGATGGTGACCGGGGACGACCCGCGGACCGCTGCCGCGATTGCCAGAGATGCCGGCCTGACCTTTCACGCGGGCCAGGTCGTTTCGGGCCACGACATCGATGAAGCCGCTCGAGCGGGCGACCAGCGGCTGGACGAGATCACGAGAGAGGCCCGCATCTACGCCCGCGTGCAGCCAGCGCAGAAATCGGCGATCGTCGCATCCCTGATCCGCAATGGCCATATCGTCGCCGTCACCGGAGACGGTGTAAACGACGGTCCGGCGTTGAAGAAGGCGCATGTCGGCGTCGCAATGGGGCTCAGGGGAACCGAGGTGGCGAAGGAAAGCGCCGATCTCGTCGTCACGGACGACAACTTCGCATCCATCGTCGCGGGGATCGCAGAAGGCCGGGCCGCCTATCGCAACATCCGCAAGGTGGTGCTGATGTCGGTCGCAACAGGCGCCGCCGAGGTCCTGCTCTTCATGCTCGCGCTACCATTCGGCCTGCCCATGCCGCTCCTCGCTGTTCAGCTCTTGTGGCTCAATCTCGTGACAAACGGCATCCAGGACGTCGCGCTTGCCGGCGGCAGGCCGGAAGGAGACGAACTGGCGGGGCCGCCACGTTCTCCGCTCGAGCCTGTCCTCGACCGGACGATGATCCGGCGCGTCGTCCAATCGACGGTTGTGATCGGCGGAGCAGCGTTCCTTGCCTTCCAGTGGATGATTGCGCATGGATATGGCGTTCCCGAAGCACGCAACATAACGCTTCTGATCTTCGTGATGTTCGAGAACGTCCAGACCCTGGCATGCTCCTCCGAAAGACGATCGATATTCTCCGTCGATATCCTTCGGAACCGGTTCCTGCTCCTCAGCGTGCTCGCCGCTCAGACGATCCACATCTCGGCGATGTACGTGCCGTGGCTTAGCAGAACGCTCGGCCTTTCGCCGATCACGCCTCTTGAATGGGGCCTCAGCATGCTGATCGCTAGCTCCCTCGTTCTCGTGACCGAGGTCGACAAGTTGGTCTCCCGGCGACGCCGCGATCGTTCATCCAATGCTTGACGAAGATCAAAGACGTCGCCGCAAGTGCCGTTATCCTCTCGATATTCAACAAGAGAGGTGATCGAAATGTCCATTCGCACGGTAATGAGCATCCTGACTTCCAAATATTTCGACGAGGACCTGAAGGCCGCCGTGGAGTTTTGCGGAGCCTCCGGAGCGCATCTCAGCGCGGTCGTGATCTGCATGGGCGCGTCGCCGATGATGGGAGAATACAACTCCCTGTCGACCGTCTGGCTGGAAGAACGCCAGCGCGAAATCGAGGAACTCGTCAAGAAAGCCGAAGAGATCAAGGCGTATCTCTCGCGCACCGAACTGTCCTACGATGTGCAGGACGTCTATACGGAATATGCTTTTGCGCGGGAGGACATTGCAGAACGGGCGCTCTATGCCGACGTCGTTCTCGTCGGCCGCCAAGCGTGCAAGGACGAGGAACTCCAGAAGCGGGTCATGGATGGCGCTCTGTTCCATACGCCGACGCCGGTCATCATCAACCGCGGACGGCGGCCGCTCTCTTCCACTTCCAAATCGATCGTACTGGCATGGGATTCGAGCGACGAGGCGTCGCGTGCCGCAAGGCAGGCCCTCGACCTGTTGAAGACGGCCGACTGCGTCTACGTGACGATGGTCGATCCAGTCTCGCGAGAACGGGTGAATGGAGAAGAACCAGGCGCCGACATCGCGAGCTTCCTGTCCCGTCACGGGGTCAATGTTCAGGTCGATCGCGTGGCCAGCGGCGGAAACACGGCCGACGAGGTCCTGAGGCAGCATGCGATGGACCTGAACGCTGATCTTATCGTCATGGGAGCATACAATCACCCTCGCTGGCAGCAGACGCTCTTCGGAGGCGTGACGCGCAACATGATCGAGCAAAGCAGCATGCCAATATTCATGGCGCATTGAGGAAGGACACGGCCGCTTTGCACGCGCGCCGTGCCGGAGTGGCGGCATGTCGCTTTCAGACACGATGGGTACGACCATCACCATCAGCGACGCCGCCGCTGGTCTCTACAAGATGGTCAACGTGTTGGTGTTGCAACGGTCGCTCGCTCTTCATACGCAAGGGTCACTTCTGGCCGGAAGTCGCGGCTCGCCTGCTGTCGAGGCCTTCGCTTGGCGCCTTAGCCCGGCACCACCGTCCCCCAGTTCCGATACAAAATGTATGCAGCAACCACGAAGATGAGCGCTGCGAACAGGCGGTTGAGGATGTTCTTGTAGGCGCTGAGCCGGCTGGCGAGCAGCATGCCGAGTACGCCGCCGACGATGCCGCCGCCGATGAATTCGGCGGCAAGCCACCATTCCACCAGGCCCGAACCGGCATAGTTCAAGGCCGTCGCCAGTCCGAACGTACCAACGGAGAGGAGAGATGTGCCGATCGCGTTGATCATCGGCATGCCCGTCGCCAGCATGAGGCCGGGAACGATCAGGAAGCCCCCGCCGATGCCGAAGAAACCCGATGTAACGCCGGCGGCGAGTGCGACGGTCGCGGTGGCAAGGCACATCTTAAGATCGACGGGCCGGCATTCTATCGATACTGGCTTCCTGGGCTTCAGCATCAGGACGCCGACGACGAGCATGAGGATGCCGAACAGGAAAATCAGGCGATCTCCGTCCATCGCTTTTCCGAGACTGGAGCCGCCGAGGGCGCCAACGACGCCGAGTGCAGAGAAGACGGCCGCGCAGCGCCACCAGACGTGGCCCTTGATCGCGTGGCTGGCAAAGTTTGCGAACGCATTCACCGAAACAGCGAGCGCACCCGTTCCGATCGCGATATGCGGCTGCGTCACCCCCACCACATAGAGCAGAAGGGGCGTTGCCAGGATGGACTCGCCGCCGCCGAGCAGGCCGAGCATGAAGCCGACGATTCCGCCGGAGCCAACTGCCGCCAAAATGGAGGTGTTCACGTCCGTCTGCTCCATACTCTGTCATACAAGGTCATCCCGATCAGCATGGCGACGACGAACAAGAACGTCTGCGGAAGGCCGACCGATAGGGATGCGACTGCCGGACCGGGACAGAAGCCACCGATCCCCCAGCCCAGGCCGAACAAGGCCGAACCAACGACCAGCGGAGCATCGATCCGACGGTTCGTCGGCACGTGGAAGCTGTCGTCGAAGGCGGGACGCTTCATCCGTTTCATCACCTGCACGCCGATAAAGGCGACGACGACGGCGCCGCCGAGAACGAAGGCAAGGCTCGGATCCCAGGCGCCGAACACGTCGAGGAAGCCTTGGACACGGACCGGGTTCAGCATGCCGGACAGCGACAGGCCGAAGCCGAAGACGATACCCGAGGCGAGAGCGGCCACGAATTGGTGGATGTTCCGGTTCATAGTCCGAGACCTCGCAGAATTGCGACGGCGATGACGCCGGCCGTCAGGAACGTGGCGACCGCCACCATCGACCGCGGCGACAGGCGGGCAAGCCCAAGCACGCCGTGGCCGCTGGTGCAGCCCGATCCCATGCGCGAGCCGAAGCCGACAAGCAGTCCGGCCACGATGAGCAGCGGCCAGCCGGTGGTGATCTGCACGACCGGCCAGCCGCCGAACATGAGCAGATAGGCGAGCGGCCCGAGCAACAGCCCGAGCGCAAAGGCGAGATTGGTCGTCAAGCCGATCCCTCGCGCGAGACGCCCGACGATCCCGCTGATCCCGGCAATCCGGCCGTTAAGGAGCAGAAGCATGACGGTCGACACTCCGATCAGCATGCCCCCGACCAATGAGGGGAGATACGCGTTCACTTGTCATCCTTTACGCAGAAAATGTCATAGAGGGCGGCGACCAGTTGCGCGGCCTTCTCTTCCGTCAGGCGGTAGAAGATTTGTTTCCCCTCCCGCCGGGTTTCGACGATCCCGGAGCCACGCAGTACCGTCAGGTGCTGCGACAGATGCGGCTGGTGGAGGTCGAGCTTCTCTTCAAGCTCGCCGACCGAATACTCGCCTTCCACCAGGGTACAGACGATCATCAGGCGCGCCGGATGGGACAGCGTCTTCAGCAGGTTCGCTACCTCTCCGGCCCGGCTGGCCATCTCGGCGGGGGAAAGCCCCGCCCTCATAATCGCCTTTAGATCGGTGGTCATTCCCATGCTGCTCCCTGTAATGCATCGAGCGGAAACTTGAGGTAGCGCCTGCCGTTGGCCTCCGGCTCCGGCAGACGTCCGCCGCGGATGTTCGCCTGCAGGGCATGAAGGATGAGCTTCGGCATCGGCAGCGTCTTGTCACGCCTCGTCCTGAGCGCCACGAATTCCTCTTCCGTCACGCCGGAAAGATGCGGGTTGGACTTCATCTGCTCCGCCACCGTGCTTTCCCATCGAGGCGCCCGACCGTCCGGCTGGTAGTCATGGCCCGTGAATAGCCGCGTCTCGTCCGGGAGCGCGAGGATCTCCTGTATCGACTTCCACAGGACGCGGGCGTCACCGCCGGGGAAATCGGCGCGTGCCGTACCGCTGTCGGGCATGAAGAGCGTGTCGTGCACGAAGGCCGCGTCGCCGATCACATAGGTGATGGAGGCGAGCGTATGTCCCGGAGAGAAAAGCACTTTGGCTTTGATCGAGCCGACCTCGAAGGTCTCGCCATGGGCAAACAGCCGGTCCCATTGGGAGCCGTCGGTGGCAAGCTCAGGCCAGTTGTAGATGCCCTTCCACAGCTTTTGGACGTCCACGACGCGCTCGCCGATCGCCGTTTGTGCGCCGGTCTTCTCTTGCAGATAATGGGCGGCGGAGAAGTGGTCGGCGTGCGGGTGGGTGTCGAGGATCCACTCGACCGTCAGCCCGTTGTCGTGGACGTAGTCGAGGATCGCGTCGGCATTGATGGTCGCCGTCGCACCGGCCCTCTCATCGAAGTCTAGCACCGGGTCAATGATGGCGCACTTGCGGGTCGCGGGATCGGACACCACGTACTGGACGCTCCAGGTTCGTTTATCGAAGAAGCCCTCCACCTGTGGACGGCGCGCGGCCTTCTTCTCAAGCCAGCTTGCCGCGGCGCTGGTGTCGAAGCCGCGGCTGCGTCCGAACTCGACGACCTCGTCGGCAGACAAGTGGCCGTCAAGAACCTCTCCGATGAGGTAGAGGTTCAGCGACCGAGCACCGGTCTTGCAGTGGGCGAACGCAGGCCCTTCGGATTCGTCGACCGCGCGTTGAAACGCACGTATGTCCGCCTCAGTGATCGTGCCGGCCGTGACCGGGATGAACGCATAGGTCAGGCCGCGGTGCTTCGCTTCCTGACTTTCCGCTTGCGTGCCCGGCTGTGAGGGATCCTCGTCGTCCGGTCGGTTGTTGATGAGGGTCTTGAATCCTTTGTCGCGGAGCGACTGGATGTCCTCAATACTCGGCTGCGGCGAGACGGAAAGCTTCTCGGATATCGTTGTAATGCGCATGACTGGCTCCGGGTGAAATTTCATTATATATTCTCATATAATATATAACGACGTTTCATCAAGGCCAGGCGCGGAACTTTGTGCTTGCCCTGTGGTTGCCGCGAAGAGGAGGACGCACCATGGCCACGACAGCAAACCGGGTCAGCGCCCAGACATCAAACGAGATCAACCGACGCCTGCGCTGGCAGATGGAGGATCGGCTCGCCTACTACGAGGCTCATTCCGACCAGATCGAATCCAGGCTGGCGGAACTGGACCGGGAGTGGGACATCGAATGAACGCTCGAGGCGAACGCCTCGACATTGGTATTCACGGGAACTGTTCTGGCGGCCAGGTGGATCGACGGTGGCTGGCCCTGCCGGCCATCGTGACGGGCTTCCTATTCCAACACTCCGTCCAAGTGTGTCGGGCTCCATCCGAAGGGCCTGGTCTTTATCGACTGTCGTCGTCGCCGCTATCGGAAGGACAAGGTTCCTGCGATCCGAGCCGCGCTGCGCGGCGGATACGTGAACATCCTCGTGACGGATAAGATCACCGCGGAGATGCTGTTGGACGAGGCGTGAGGCTTAAGTGAATCTCGGCGGAATAAATGGTCTTGGACCCTAGGTGATCTTCGTACCCACAAGCTCGATGGCGTTCAGGTCCACGCCGGCGCATTTTACAGACTCGAACGTTTCCTAGCTCGAACCCAGCCTCCCAAAAACGCTTGAGTATGGTTACCGAATCCTTGCCGAAACGGCGCCGAAATCTAGCCCTTCGGCCGCCGATTAAGAAGGAATTTGGCCGCGTCTTCCTTTGTCTTGTCGTCGTAGACCTTCAGCACATATATGCCGGTATCGTCATGAATCTCCTGCGGACCAATGGTTCTAGCCTGTTCCAAAAGCCGCAGAAGCAAAGCGAATACTTCTTACGCGCCGCAAAGGCAGTCGAAACACTGAAGGCGAAATTGCCGGACGGTGATCGCTTCAAAATTGCGACATGGCTTCAGAAGGAAGTGGGTTTCTCTGCCTCGGAGGCGAAGTCGTACGTTAATTTCGATGCGGAACTGTCCGCAAACGGCCGGCTTCTGCAGGGAAAACGGGTCTCTCCCGACGCAATCCGAGCACTGATAGCGAGCGATCCCAAGACCCGATCGGAGTGCCTGGTCCGCATAGGACGTGATGACCAGGTGTCAGGCGGGAAACGAGCCAGCACGCCGCGAAGGAAGGTTCCACGCTGATCGTCACCGCCGCCGTCGCCGGTCGGCTGCGGATTTCTTCCAGGCATTGGTCGATCCGGTCGAAGGATAACGTCAAGATCGCCAGCAGTTTGTTGCCCGAAGCGGTCAGATGGACGCCGCGATGGCGGCGCTCGAAGAGCGCCTCGCCCAGCAACGTCTCCAGACTCGCGGATCTGCCGGCTGACCGCCGCCTGCGAGATGAACAGCTCCTGCGCCGCCAGCGTGAAGCTTTCGAGACGGCCGGCGACCTCGAATGTGCGCAAAGCCGTCAATGGCAGGCGTCCGCGTTTCATCCATAACCTCAAGTCATTCGAGATCGACGATAAGCTCGTTTGAAGGCGCCAGGCAAGAGGCGGCATATGATCGCAAAGGAGCGATATCGATGCGTAAGCGGATATTCGAGATCATATTGGCGGTTATCCGGCTGGTGACGTTTCAGCCGCCGAGTGCCGACGATTGACGACCCGTCTTTCTCCGTGATTTTCTGCGAAATCGAGAACCGAGGTAGCAGATCAAGCTGTTTACCGCCGCGCGTCCAGATTTACTCATCAATCGGACAATCTCCGCTTGTAGTTCAGGAGCGAATGCCCTTCTGAGGGCGCGATGCAATCTGACTGCCGTCGCGCCCTCAGAAGAACAGGCAAAAGAAGCAAGACTAAGCTTATGGAGCCTTCCTCGGTTGGTCTCAGAGTTCAATGCCACGGCCACGACTGACAGCCCGCTGGCGCCGTTCCGAGATGATCTGTTCGCTGCTTTCCATGCGCACCGTCCGCTGCAGGACCTTCAACCTGTCCTGCATCGCCTCGAAGGCGCTGCGCTGCGCTTGTGGCACACGGTTGATGAGATCCTTTTCGCCGCGAATGATGGCATTGCGACCAAAGCGCTCGTCGAGTGCCCGGCTGACGGCGGCGAACTCCCGGCGAATGCTGGGATCGAGAGGGGCAGCGGAAGCCGTCAGCTTGCGGTCGTTGTTCTTCGCCTCGGCAGTCAGTCGCATCAGCACGTCTTCCGCCGCCGTCGACAGAGCAGGAATGGCAACCGCCATGCGCCGTCGCTCTTCGGCGATAGCCTGGCGTTCGGCATCGAGCACATTGACGTAGGCCGAACCGAGCGATCGCAAACGGGCGGCGGCTTCAGGCACGGCCTGCACCGCCTCTTTCCGCTCCCGGCCGACGGCCAGCATCCGGTCCATCAGGCGATCGGAACCGCGCAATGCGCCGTAGGCGGCCGGATCGTTGGTCACCGCGGCCGCGATGCGCTCGCCAGCAAAGCCTTTCTGAAGCAGATCTTCGATCTTGCCGACGGCGCCGACCGGATCGCGCCAGATCGCGCTTGCCACCGCCGCCAGCGCTGCTCGCTGCTGGCGATAGAGAGGATCTGAGAGCACACGCGAGCGCGCCTCCTCGTCGATCGCGGTCCTGAACTCGGTGACGGCGGCAAGCATGGGGACATTCTCCATCCCTTGATCGGCACTGGCACCGGCAACAATCTTCGAACGATCCCGCCGCTCGGCGAGATGCTGCTCGTCGGCAAAGCGCTTCACGGCCTTGAACAGCCGGGTCAGCTTCTCGCCTCTGATACTGGCGAGGTCCTCCGGCATACGCTCGACCATGTTGCGTTCGCCAACCGCGTCGGCCTTCGAGGTAAACGCGCTCCAGCCGAAGCGGGCGGTCAGCGCCTCGCTGACCGCCTTGACCTCCTGGACGATCGAGCGATCTTCGGCGGCAAGCGCAAAGGCGGCCTTGTAGGCGTCGTCACCACCTTGCCTGCGCACCGCCTCGATCTCGGTAAGACGTGCCATCGCCTTTTCGGAGAGCGCCGGGATCGGCAATGCCATATGGGCGCGGCGTTGCTGCTCGTGGCTTTCGAAGCGTTCGGCATTCCGGCGGAACTGGGTGGCATGGGCGCGGACGAGCGGCAGCAAGTCCGTCAAGGCAGTGATCGCGGCATTTCGTTCGTCGCGTGCCGCACGACCGTCGACGATCAGCTCGGAACCCCGCAGGCGGCCGAGCCGCTCGGGTGCTTTGGCAAGATCATCGGCAAGCCTGCGCGGATCGACGCTTGTATCCGATGAAAGCGCGTTCAAGGCGACAAGGGCTGCATCCGGGTCACGATAGATCTTCTCCAACAGCGGCCGGAGGATGGCTTCCCGTTCCTTCCAGGCAGGAGACGAAAGCTGTGCCAGCTGCGCATCTTCCTCGGCACTCCTGGCAAAGCCCGTGGTGGGCGGGATCAGATATCGGCCGCGAGCAACATCCGCCTCCAAGACGGTTTGGGGTTCAGCCCGTTCCTCGTTGTAGGCGATGCGCCGTTCCCGCTCGATCGTGAAGCCGAGCGCAACGCTTGCCCGCTCCCACAGCTTCGCCAGCTGCTCGCGCCTCTCGGCAATCCCGGCCCACCGCCGGGAAAGGCTTTCTTCCGCCCCGGCTGCGGCAAGCGAAAGGTGATCGAGACCACGGCGGCGCGCGAAGTCGTCGGCATGGGCGCGATAACCGGCCTCGCTTTCAAAATCGAGCGTCGTCGTCTTGGCGCCGGAACGCGACAGGCGCTCTACCAGCTGCTTGAACACATCCGGTCGATGGCTTTCCCGCTCGATCCGTTGCTGACGCGCTTCGGCGGTTTCGATCCGCTTGGCGGTCCAGACGTTGCGGTCGACCTCTCTTTCCTCGAACCGCTTCTGGCCGGTTTGTTCGTCGACGATGGCAACCTTGATCGTCACCCGCTCGACGCCGTCCTTGCGCAGCGTGACGGTATCGCCTTCTGAGACGCCACCTTCCTCGAGCGCCTTCGGCAGGCTGACGCCCCATAGACGATGGAGGGTGCCGTCATCTGCTCTGACATCGGCATAGGGACTGTCGTCGGCATCCTCGTCATTCGGCCGGAACTTGGCTTGTCCTGTTTCCACGAGCGCGCCGGTGACGCCGGCGGCATGATCG
>NZ_MRDL01000032.1 GCF_002008365.1 Rhizobium leguminosarum bv. viciae USDA 2370 | reverse complement strand
AACAGAAAGCTTAAAAGCCAGGCTGTGATTGGACATGCAAAACCCCCGAAGGTGGATGTCCAACTTTCGGGGGTCAGTTCAGAATGGCGGGTTTTTCGTGTGAGGCGTGTCCGATCAGCGCAGGCTGCTTGGGTTCTGCGGCGTGCCGCCGGCGCCACCACCGAACAGGCTGCGGGCAGCACTCGCGGCGCTGCCGCCGGAAAGCATCTGTTGCAGGAAGGTGAGTTCCTTGCCGCCGGTCGGCGTGACGCGTCCGATCGTGTCGAACACCTTGCCGTCCTGCAGCGCATAGTTGGCGCGGCGGCTGACGACGCCGTCCTTGTCGAAATAGATCGCCAGAACGCTCTGATCGACGACCTTCAGCTTCTGGAAGGCGACGGCACGCGTGCGCCGCTGCGAGATGTAATAGAAGACTTCGCCGTCGAAGGTCGCCGTCGTCGACGGGGTGCCCAGCGAAAGCAGCACCTGCTCGCGGCTGGAGCCTTCCGGAACGAGGTTCAGCGACTGCTGGTCGGCGACGTAGCCGCCATTGAGCACGGTGCTGGTCTGGCAACCGGAAAGAGCGGTGGTGGAGGCGATTATGAAGGCAATGGCCGCGCTGCTGAAGAATTTCACGTCAGACTTGAAATACCGTTTATTCAACGACATCTACTCCCTTGAGTGTCGATAGCAGCCATTTGGGGCCTTGCACGCTTTCCTCCTGCAAAACCATTGTGGCCATTCCGGGTCGAATTTCCCGAATTCGCTTCGCTGACGCATCGAAGGCGTCGTCCCGAAACAGGCCATGATCGGCATTGCAATTCGCGCCTGCTTCGGTAAACCAGCTTTCGAAATCATGCAACAAGGCCAGACGCCGGCCGGCATGAAGAATGAGGCATTTCCGGAAAAAACAATGATCTTCGGGCTCTTCCGCAAGAAAAACAACAATCAGGCGATCGTCGACAGGCAATATGCGGCCCTGACGGCCGCCGCGCGCATGCCGGAGATCTATGAGCGGCTCAATGTGCCGGATACGGTCATGGGCCGTTTCGAGATGCTGTCGATTGCGATGATTCTGTTTTTTCGCCGCACACGTGCTTCCGCCACCAGCGGCCAGGAGATCGCCCAGGAGATCGTCGACGCTTTCTTCCAGGATATCGACTATTCGATCCGCGAACTCGGCATCGGCGACAACAGCGTGCCAAAGCGCATGAAGAAGCTCGCCGGCATGTTTTACGGCCGGCTCGAGGCCTATTCGAAGGCGATGGACACAGGCGATGCCGAAGCCCTCGCTGTCGCTCTTCAGCGCAATATCTACCCCGAAACCTCGGCGCCTGCCGATATGACCGGCCTCGCCGGATGGATGATGGCCGCAGAATCGCATCTGTCCGCCGTCCCCGAAGAGGTGATCACCACCGGATCGGTAACGCTCCCGGCGGTCGCCTGAAGGAGGAAACGATGAAGAACGCTCGGGACGATGTTCCCTTCTCCTATCAAGTAAAGGTCGGCCACATCTCGGCCAACCCCGTCGAAGTCCATGTCGAGGCCGACACCAGCGAACTGAAGGCGCTTGCCGAGACCTGGAACGTCGTCTCCGTCGACGATCTCAGCGCCGATCTGCAGATTGCCCGCTGGAAGCGCGACGGTGTGCGCATCAAGGGCCGCGTGCAGGCGAAGATCGTCCAGTCCTGCGTCGTGACGCTGGAGCCGGTGGAATCCGCCATCGACGAGAGCTTCGAGCAGATCTTCGTGCCGGAGGGTTCCAAGCTTGCCCGCCAGGCCGGCAACGACGCCGGCGAGATGCTGCTCGATCCCGACGGTCCTGATCTGCCTGAGACCTTTGTCGGCGATACGATCGATGCCGGCGAGGTGGTTGCCGAATTCGCCGCTCTCGCGATCGATCCCTATCCGCGCAAGGAGGGCATTGAGTTCGACGGCCATATCGAGGATAGCGGCGAGAGGGACAAAAAGCCCTCGGCTTTCGCAGCCCTCAAGGACTGGAAAAAGGACTGAAGCTCCTCTGGCATTTGACACAATTCAGTTGTAAGCGACGCCAAAACCGGTATTTTGGCCGAAATTTCGCCCTCGGCGAAAAGAAGGATCAGGGACGCGTGATCAGAATATCTCTCGACCTCATGGGTGGCGATTTTGGTCCCCAAGTTGTCATCCCCGGCGCCGCCAAGGCGCTGGATCGGCATCCGGATATTTCCTTCGTTCTCTATGGTCTCAAGGAACAGTGCGATCCGGTTCTCGCCAAGTTTCCGAAACTCAAGGAAAAATCGCTCTTTCACGACTGCGAGCTTGCCGTCGCCATGGATGAAAAGCCGAGCCAGGCGCTGCGCCGTGGCCGCTATATCTCCACCATGTGGCGCTCGATCGAGGCGGTGAAGACGGGTGACGCCGATGTCGCGGTCTCGGCCGGCAATACTGGCGCACTGATGGCGATGGCGAAATTCTGTCTGCGCACCATGGCCAATATCGAGCGTCCGGCGATCGCTGCGATCTGGCCGACGCTGAAGGGTGAGAGCATCGTGCTCGATGTTGGCGCGACGATCGGCGCCGACGCGCAGCAGCTGATGGATTTTGCCCTGATGGGCGGCGCCATGGCGCGCGCGCTTTTCGAGGTTGAACGTCCGACGGTCGGACTCCTGAACGTCGGCGTCGAGGAGATGAAGGGCCAGGAAGAGGTCAAGGAAGCCGGCCGGCTGTTGCGCGAGGCGAACATCGATTCGCTCGAATATTCCGGCTTCGTCGAGGGCAACGACCTTGGCAAGGGCACAGTCGACGTCGTCGTCACCGAAGGATTTTCAGGCAATATCGCGCTCAAGACCGCTGAAGGCACCGCCAAGCAGATCGGCGAATATCTGCGTGCCGCCATGTCGCGCACGCTGCTGGCCCGCATCGGCTACCTGTTCGCCAAAAGTGCATTCGACATGCTTCGCGAGAAGCTCGATCCGAGCAAGGTCAATGGCGGCGTGTTTCTCGGGTTGAACGGCATCGTTATCAAGAGCCATGGCGGGGCGAATGCCGAAGGCATCGCCGCCGCCATTGAAGTCGGTTACGACATGGCCAAGAACGGCCTCAATCAGAAAATAGAAAACGATCTTAAGAAATATCACGCCAAGCGGCTGCCCCCGATGGGCCCGGAAGCGGCATGAGCGATGGGGTTCAATCAAAGATGATCCGTTCAGTGGTTCGCGGGTTCGGAGCAGCGCTTCCGAAGCGCGTGATAACCAATCGTGACATGGAGGCCATCGTCGACACATCGGACGAATGGATCGTCCAGCGCACCGGCATCCGCCAGCGTTATGTCGCCGGCGATGACGAAACGACGGCGTCGCTCGGCGAGGCCGCCGCACGCGCAGCCCTTGCCAATGGCGGCCTGACGCCTGCCGATATCGATCTTATCATCTGCGCCACCTCGACGCCGGACAACACGTTTCCCGCAACGTCGGTCAACATCCAGAACCGCCTCGGCATGAGCCATGGCTTCGCCTTCGACGTCCAGGCCGTCTGCACCGGTTTCGTCTATGCGGTTACCACAGCGGATGCCTACATCCGCGGCGGGCTTGCCAAGCGCGTTCTGGTCATCGGCGCCGAAACATTTTCGCGCATTCTCGACTGGAACGACCGCACCACCTGCGTGCTTTTCGGCGACGGTGCCGGCGCGATCATAATCGAAGCGACCGAAGGCGAGGGCACCGTTGCCGATCGAGGCGTGCTGACCGCACATCTGCGTTCCGACGGCTCGCACAAGGAAAAGCTCTATGTCGATGGCGGGCCGTCGACGACGGGCACTGTTGGCAAGCTGCGCATGGAAGGCCGCGAGGTCTTCAAATACGCCGTCGGCATGATCACCGACGTTATCCAGGCGGCATTCGATTCGACCGGCACCACCGCCGATGACCTCGACTGGCTGGTGCCGCATCAGGCCAATCGCCGCATTATCGACGGTTCGGCGAAGAAGCTGAACATCGATGCCGCGAAGGTGGTCATCACCGTCGACCTGCACGGCAACACGTCGGCCGCCTCGATCCCGTTGGCACTTGCGACCGCTGCCGGCGACGGCCGCATCAAGAAGGGTGACCTGGTGATGCTCGAAGCGATGGGCGGCGGCTTTACCTGGGGTGCGGTTCTGCTGCGCTGGTAGGCACGAATCCTAAAAAACTGGCGGCGAACAAGAGCTTGACCGTAAGGCGCAAGACAAATACTCTTCGTGCGATTTCACAAAATATTTTGTATGGGCGGGGAAACCATGACCGGAAAAACAGTGACGCGAGCAGACCTGGCGGAATCCGTTTTCCGAAAGGTTGGGCTGTCCCGGACCGAATCTGCCGAACTGGTCGAAACCGTCATCGACGAGATCTGCAACGCCATTGTGCGTGGTGAAACCGTCAAGCTTTCCTCCTTTGCCACCTTCCAGGTGCGCGACAAGAACGAGCGAATCGGCCGCAATCCGAAGACCGGCGAGGAGGTTCCGATTTCCCCCCGCCGGGTCATGACCTTCAAGGCGTCGAACGTGCTGAAGACGCGCATCCTCAAGGCGCATGTCGCTCGCAAGATCAAGCTGAAGCCGCTGAATCCGGCTCCCTGATATCGGCATCTCGTTTCGGAACGGCGTTTTTTTCTCTCTCGCACTGTCCATCCTTGTGCGCAACGTCGAGACATGACTTGAATTGTCGGCGCCAAACCGTTGAAATATGATGAGTCGCCGTTGGATCGAGCCGCGAGGTCGCGTAGCAGTATGACGTTGGACAAGAGCCCCGATGCCTTTCGCACCATCAGCGAAGTCGCAGACGATCTTGATCTGCCGCAGCATGTGCTGCGCTTCTGGGAGACGCGTTTTCCCCAGATAAAGCCGATGAAGCGCGGCGGCGGCCGTCGCTACTACCGGCCGGAAGATGTGGATCTCCTCAAGGGCATCCGGCATTTGCTCTATGATCATGGCTATACGATCAAGGGTGTGCAGAAGCTTCTGAAGACCAACGGCAACAAGTTCGTCATATCAGTCGGCCACGGCGACCTCGCCAGCGTCGAGGCGCTTGCGTCGGGCGTGCAGGATACGGCTGGCGGGGAACCGCGCGTCGGCATGGCCGACGAAGACCAGATTGTCGGCCGCGCCAAGCCGCCGATCACCCGCCGGTTCTTCAATTTCGTCGCTGGAGAGGACGAGCAGGAAGTCTCGATCGGCAAGTCGAGCGTCGGCAAGGAAGACAGGGCGCTGCTGCAGGAGGCGCTCTACGACCTCCTGGAATGCAAGCGTCTGCTCGATCAGGTGCGCTGAACAGGAGCTCAGGCTTCGGTAAGCCGCTTCATCGCCTGTTCGAGTTCGCTGAGCTGGAAGGGTTTTTGCAGCACGGGCAACGTGCTTGGGCTGCTGCCATCAGGTGCAGTGCCATATCCCGTCGCGTAGAGATAGGGTTTGCCGCGTTCGTCGAGCAGCTTTGCGACCGGCAGCGAACTCTGCCCGGCAAGCGAGACGTCGAGGATTGCAGCGTCGAACTCCGTATCCCTGGCGGTTGCCAGCGCCCGCTCCAGATCGGGCGCGCTGGCGCAGACCCGGTAACCCAGATCGGCAAGCATGTCCTCG
This sequence comes from Rhizobium leguminosarum bv. viciae USDA 2370, assembly GCF_002008365.1. Classification (GTDB taxonomy): domain Bacteria; phylum Pseudomonadota; class Alphaproteobacteria; order Rhizobiales; family Rhizobiaceae; genus Rhizobium; species Rhizobium leguminosarum. The sequence goes on along the minus strand of NZ_MRDL01000032.1, from coordinate 182,292 downwards.
AGCAGCATGGCAATCAGCGCGTCGTCTTCGACGATGAATATGTCTTTCATGATCCCGTCCACCCATTTCCCCTCGCCGGGCATGGAGATTTATGTGGACCGCTTGCACCGCTCGTCAAGACGTCGTGCCCGGCACTGCAAGAAACAGCATATTGCCCGGTGAAATTTGATGTGCAAAAGCTGGGATGCCGTCTCCGCAACGGCGACTGCATAATTCCTTAAATCGGAATCGATCTATGGATAAAATTATGCAGTAATCCAAAGTGTTACAGCGTCCTATGCGCGTCTGAAAAGACATGGCGGCGCTGTAAGAAGGGGTGTCGAATGGATTTGCTGAGTGCCACGGATTGGCTGCGTCACAGGCCGGGTTTTACCTATCCGCTGGCCGTTGCCTTCGTTTGCCTGACCTTTCTTCTGAGGCTTGCCGCCAGCGACACTCTCTCCGGCTTTCCCTTCCTCAGCTTCCTTCCGGCGATATTGCTGGCGAGTTTCATAGGCGGGGCGGGGCCGGGTCTGGTTGCGGCCTTGCTTGCCGCTTTCATCGTCCAGCAGTTTTTCGTCGAGCCGCACAACATCTTCTGGCCGGTCAGCGCCGGGCAATGGGTCGGTCTTTCCACTTATCTCGTCAATGCCGCGATCATCGTCGGCTTGATGGAGATGATCATTATCGCACATGAGCGGCAGAGCCGCCTTCGCAGTGAGCTCAACAGCTTCAACACGCGCCTCGAAGAGACAGTCGTCCAGCGCACTGCGGAGCTCAGGCACGAGATGGAAGAGAATGCCGCCGCTCAGGCGCAGGTCCGCCAGTTGCAGAAGATGGAGACGATTGGTCAGCTGACCGGCGGCGTCGCTCATGACTTCAACAACATGTTGGCGATCATCATCGGCAACCTCGACCTCGCCCAGCGGCGCCTGAGCGGCAGCGAGGATCCCCGCCTGCTTTACTCCATCCAGAATGCCAAAGACGGCGCGCAGAGGGCGGCGGTACTGACCGCGCGTCTTCTCGCTTTCTCGCGCCAGCAGCCGCTCGCCCCTGAGGTGATCGACCTTAACAAGCTGGTCGGCGGCATGTCTGAGCTATTGCGGCGCACGCTCGGTGAGCAGATCCGGATCGAGACCGTACTTGCCGGCGGTCTGTGGCCGAGCTTTGCCGATTTGAGCCAGCTCGAGAATGCCATCCTGAACCTTGCCGTCAACGCTCGCGACGCTATGTCGGGCGGCGGAAATCTGACGATCGAGACCGCCAATACCGAACTCGACGAGCGATATTCGCGCATGCATTCGGAGGTCGAGGCGGGCCAATATGTAATGGTCAGCATGACCGACACCGGCACCGGCATGTCGCCGGAAGTGATCGAGCGCGCCTTCGACCCCTTCTATACGACCAAGGGACCCGGCAAAGGCACCGGCCTCGGCCTCAGCCAGGTTTACGGCTACATCAAGCAGAGCGGCGGCCACATCAAGATCTATTCAGAGATCGACAGGGGCACGACGGTGAAGATCTATCTTCCCCGCCATGTCGGCGCGACGGACGCCCGGTCGGGCGCCGCCGGCACCCAGCCGATTCCTCAGGGCAGCGTCAATGATACGATCCTGGTGGTGGAAGACGATGAGCACGTCCGCACCATGACGGCCGAAAGCCTGCATGAACTCGGGTACACCGTATTGCAGGCGGCAAGCGGCATAGAGGCGCTTCTGTTGCTCGAAGAAAATCCGGCGGTCGATTTGATCTTCACCGATATCGTCATGCCGCAGATGAGCGGACGCCAGCTTGCCGATGTCGTCCAGGAAAAATGGCCGACGATCCGGATCCTTTACACCACGGGTTACACCCGCAATGCCATCGTCCACAATGGTGTGCTCGATCATGGCGTTTCCCTGCTCGCCAAGCCCTTCAGCCTGGAGCAGCTGGCTCATAAGATCCGCGAACTTTTGAATGTACCGGCGAGGGTGGGAGACGAGCGGACGTGAAGCCGGAATACGGCCGCACGTCCACAATTCCCGATCGTGTTATTCCAGCACCTGGATGATGCGGTGGGTCTTCGGCTCGACGATAACGCGCCGCTCATTGACGACGGTATAGCCGTAACCGTCCATGTCAGGCACGGTGTGCACTTCGACGGTATCGGGTAGCGTCGTGCCAACCACGATATCGCCGTCATAGACGACGGACGGCGTGTTTTGCTCCATCACATAGGTGCGCACTTCGCCGGGCAATACGACGGAGCCGGTCGGTGCGGGATCTGTGACGATGACGGTGCTCTGCGCGAAGGCGGCGGAGCTGATGGTCAGTATGGCGGCCGCAGCCAGCATGGTCTTGCGCATGGGATGTTCTCCTTTTCCTACCCCAGACATCAAGGCAACGCCGGCCATGCGGCATAGTTCCCCACGGGCTTTTCGCCCAGCGGAAGACAGGCGCAATCAAAGAAATTAAGTTTTTACTAAATTAATTTCTGCATCATACGGTTGAGTTGTCCGAATAACGTTCAGTGAGAGTTCGTCCGGTGACATCAGCGGCCGGCTCTTTTACTCTTCATTAACCATGTTGGCGATTTATGTCAGATGAACGGCCGGGTGGTCGTTGATTCGAAGGTCCGTCGCGTTTCGGTTTGCGAATGGATATCTGAAAAGGCGATTGCGGCGGCTCGAGACATGCGCTTGCGGAAGACGATATCGCTGGTGGCCGTAGCGGGCATGGTGGCCGGCTGCACATCGACGGGCGGCGTGCGCCAGCCTTCCGGGCCGGAGACCGTGGCGCCGGAAAAAGCGCTGGTCCTGCCGCCGTCGGGCGGTCCGTCGATCGTCAGTGTTGTCGAGCGCAAACGTGGAAACGGCGTCGAGCAGACGATCTCTCTGTTTACGTCATCCGCCGTGCCTGGTCAGAATTTCCTGAAGGTCCAGTTCTTCGGCGCTTCCGGGGCTAATCCCGGCACCGGCAATGCGGGCTTCAGCATGATCAACGAGAGCGGCATTGCCCGCGAGGTGGCCCGTTCGGCCCCTGGCGTGCCGATGGCGACGTCGGCGACCTTCCTGCAGAACGCCTACGGCCCCTTCGGCTACGCCTCCGGCCGCAGCCGGGCAGGCGACACCTGCGTCTATGCCTGGCAGCAGATCCGCTCGAGCACTGCTGCCAATACCCAGGCGCGCAATTTCGGCATGATCCAGCTGCGCCTGCGCCTTTGCGATGCGAGGGCGAGCGAGCGCCAGCTGCTCGGCATCGTCTATGGCTACACCATATCAGGCACCTTCGACGGCGCGGTCTGGAACCCTTACGGCAATCCGCCGCCCGCCGACGGTGCGCTCGGACGCACCGGCGAGCCGATCTATCGCGACGAGGGCGGTTATCGCGCCAGCTCGATGCCGATCGGCTACGAGCCGGCGCCGGCCACAGTCAGCCGGCCGCGGGCAGCTGCCGTTCGCAGCGCCTCGAGCTCGCAACCGGCTCAAGGCGTCGCATCGTTGCCTGCACCCATCGGCCCGCGCGTGCCGTTGCCGGGCGAGGCGCCGCAGACGAGCGCAAGACCGGATGCGGCCGCCGCGCCAATCGAACAATCGGTAAGGGCGATCGGCGTCACCGTGCCTTCGCCGGACTGCATAGGCGACGCGGCCATGACGGCCGCCTGCCGGAGATAGAGCATGCATGCCCGCGGGCGCCAGTTGGTGCCCCGGTTGAGCAATTTCGAAGGAACGTCAATGCGCAAAGCCCGCAGTGTCATCATATGGGCCGTGGTTTCGCTCTGCATGATCGTGCTGATCACGTTGCCGGTCAACCTGCAGACCCAGCTCATCACCAGCATCACGGTCGTGACTGTGATGGCGCTGATCAAGGTGCTGAAGGGCGAGGGGACGTGGCGCCTGGTGGCGCTCGCCTTCGGCACATCGATCGTGCTGCGCTATGTTTACTGGCGCACCACCAATACGCTGCCGCCTCTGAACCAGCCTGAGAATTTCATTCCCGGCCTGCTGCTCTATCTTGCCGAAATGTATAGCGTTGCGATGCTGGCGCTCAGCCTCTTCATCGTCGCGACGCCGCTGCCGTCGCGCCCCTCGCGTGCCGCCAAGAATGAGCGTTTCCCTCATGTCGACGTCTTCGTGCCATCCTACAACGAGGATGCCGGCCTGCTGGGAAATACGCTGGCCGCCGCCAAGGCCATGGATTATCCGGCCGACAAGTTGCATGTCTGGCTGCTCGACGACGGCGGCACCTTGCAGAAGCGCAACTCCGGCAAGCTGCTCGAAGCCCAGGCTGCTGCTGCCCGCCATATCGAGCTGAAGCAGCTCTGCGACGATCTCGACGTCAGCTACCTCACGCGCGACCGCAACGAGCATGCCAAGGCCGGCAATCTCAACAACGCCATGAAACTTTCGACCGGCGAACTCATTGCCGTCTTCGATGCCGACCACGCGCCGGCCCGCGATTTCCTGCTCGAGACCGTCGGCTACTTCGAGGACGATCCGAAGCTTTTCCTTGTCCAGACCCCGCACTTCTTCATCAATCCCGACCCGCTGGAGCGCAACCTGCGCACCTTTGACAAGATGCCGAGCGAGAACGAGATGTTCTACGGCATCATCCAGCGCGGCCTCGATAAGTGGAACGCCGCCTTCTTCTGCGGCTCGGCCGCGGTTCTGAGCCGCAGGGCGCTCGAATCCCAGAACGGCTTCAGCGGCATCAGCATCACGGAGGATTGCGAGACGGCGCTGGCGCTCCATGGCAGCGGCTGGAACAGCATCTATGTCGACAAGCCGCTGATCGCCGGCCTGCAGCCGGCCACCTTTGCAAGCTTCATCGGTCAGCGCAGCCGCTGGGCGCAGGGCATGATGCAGATCCTGCGTTTCCGCTTCCCGCTGCTGAAGCGCGGCCTGACGATCCCGCAGCGCTTCTGCTACATGTCCTCCACGCTTTTCTGGCTCTTCCCGTTCCCGCGCACGATCTTCCTGTTTGCGCCGCTCTTCTACCTGTTCTTCGATCTGGAGATCTTCACCGCCTCCGGCGGCGAGTTCCTTGCCTATACGCTCGCCTATATGCTCGTGAATCTGATGATGCAGAACTACCTCTACGGGTCGTTTCGCTGGCCCTGGATTTCCGAGCTCTACGAATATGTCCAGACCGTGCATCTGCTGCCGGCTGTGGTCTCCGTCATGCTCAATCCGAGGAAGCCGACCTTCAAGGTCACCGCCAAAGACGAATCGATCGCCGTCAGCCGTCTGTCGGAGATCAGCCGCCCGTTCTTCGTCATCTTTGCGGTGCAGATCGTCGCGCTCATCATCACCATCTACAAGATCTACGCCGAGCCCTATAAGGCCGACGTCACGCTCGTCGTCGGCGGATGGAATCTCATCAATCTGATCATGGCCGGCTGCGCACTTGGTGTCGTGTCGGAGCGCGGCGAGCGCGCCTCGTCCCGTCGCGTCCGCGTCAACCGGCGCTGCGAATTCGGCGCCAACGGCAAGTGGTATACGGCCTCGATCGAGGATGTTTCCGTCCACGGCGCAAGGCTGCACATCTTCAACAAGCATCTCGACGAGATGCTTGTCGGCGCCGTCGGCGAAATCCGCTTCCGTCCCTATAGCGGCGCGGATCTGGAAACCCTGCCGCTCATCGTCCGCAACATCGAGCCGTCGGGCGACATCAGCAATGTCGGTTGCTAGTATGTGCCGAAAAGCGCGCTCGACCATCGCCTGATCGCCGATCTGATGTTTGCCAATTCCGATCAGTGGACCCAGTTCCAGGCCTCGCGCCGCCGCAATCCGGGCCTGATCCGCGGCACCATCTGGTTTCTCGGCATGTCGTTCTACCAGACGAGCCGCGGCCTCGTTTACTTCTTCCGCAGCATGCGGCCGGAGCGAGAAGCCCAGCAGCAGGCGGCAAAGGTCAACGCCGGATGAGAAGGATCGTCGCCGCCTCGCTTCTCCTGCTGAATGCTTCCGCCTTCGCCCAGGCGCAGACGGCACCCTTCGACATGTCCGGCGAACGGCCGCCCGGTGCGTCCGTTACCCCGAGGTTGACGCCGCCCACGCCGTCCGCAGCCACCGCGCCTCCGGTTTCCGTCTTACCCGCACCTGCAACCCCGGCTGCTCCTAATCCTGCTCCCGTTCCTCCGCCGATCGCCGTCCAGTCACCGCAGTCGCAGCCGCCCGCGCTCCAGCCAGCAGCGGCGGCAAACAGCGCTGCGCCGCCGCGTGCCGGCGATGTCCGTCGCTTTGTCGTGCCCTTTTCGAAACTCGGCCTCGGCGGTGAATACGATCGCCGGTCATGGTCTATTTATCTGACACCGGAGCAGGCGGCGGCCAAGGCAAGCTTCACTTTCGCCTACCAGAATTCGATCGTCGTCGCGCCTGAGGCCTCGGCGCTGACCGTCTATCTCAACAATCGCCCGATCGGCCAGCAGCGCGTCGGCTCACCGGATGGCCCTTCGACCGTCACCTTCGAGGTTCCAACTGGTCTGCTGCAGCCGGGCGCCAATCTCGTCACCTTCGAAGCCGGCCAGCGCCACCGAACCGATTGCAGCATTCAATCCACTTATGAACTGTGGTCGAATATCGATCCGGCCGGGACCTATCTGAGCTTTGCCGGCATGGACGTTTCCCAGCTGGCGAGCGCCGACGCAATCCGCGCCATCGGCGTTGACGGTGCGGGCAAGACGGAGTTCGACATCGTTGTCCCCGCGTTGGAGCAGCCGGGAACCACCAAGCCGCTGCTGCGGCTGGCGCAGGGCCTGTCGGTGCTGAGCAGCATGCCGAACCAGATCTTTGCCTTCAGCACCGCTTCGCTTCCGGCCGCCGGCCCTGGCAAGCTCAGTGTGCTCGTCGGCACCGCGGCGGAACTGCGGCCGCTCTTTCCTGGCCTGCCGCCCGGCGCCGAAAGTGCGGCACTCGCCGCTTTCGTCACCGACCCGCGCAGCGGCTCGCCGCTACTTCTGATCAGCGGCCCCTCCTGGCAGGCGGTCTCCTCGGCGATCGATACCATCGTCTCGCCGACAGACCGGTCCTCGGATGTTCGCCGCGACGTGCTGACCACCGAGCGCTGGAGCGCGCCGAACGCGCCGCTGGTCTTTTCCGATACGAATATCGCCCTGTCTCAGCTCGGTGTGAAGACCACCGAATTCTCCGGCCGGCGGTTGCGTACGAGCTTCAATATTGCCGTGCCGGCGGATTTTTATGCCAATGCCTATGGCGAGGCGAAGGTGCTGCTCGACGCCGCCTATACCGACAACGTGCTGCCCGGCAGCCACATCGATATCTACGTCAACGACAACATCGCCTCCACCGTGCCGATCACCACGACCACTGGCGGTATTCTCCGCCATCTGCCGATCCGCGTGACGATGCGGCACTTCAAGCCAGGTCTCAATTCGGTGGCGATCGAGGCGATCCTGATGACCAAGGACGATGCCGCCTGCGCGCCGGGCGCGACCGCCGGCGCCACCCCGCGCTTTGCCCTGTTCGATACATCAGAGCTGGAGATTCCGGATTTCGCCCGCGTCGGCCAGCGTCCGAATCTGGCGGCAATGGCCGGCACCGCCTATCCCTATGGTCGGGCCACGGAGCCGACGCCGCTCTTCATCGACCGCGTCGATGCCGACACACTTTCGGCCGCCGCCACGTTGCTCGGCCAGATGGCGATTACGGCCGGCCATCCGATCGCCGTCGAAACCGTCGCCTCGCCGAACATGATCGGCGATCGCGACGCCATCTTCATCGGTTCCATCTCGCAGATGCCGGCAACCGCGCTGACGCAGACCAATATCTCTACGGCGAGCCAGGCCTCGTGGCGCCCCGTCGTCGAAACGCAGGCGGGCGTCGTCGACACCGGTACGGCCTTCGAAGAGTGGAACTCCAAAGTCAGCGGCGGTGTCCTGCGCAGCCGGATCACGGCTTTCCGCGATTGGCTGTCGCGCAATTTCGATATCTCCCGCAGTTCGCTGCAATTCGTTCCCGGCGCCGAGGAGATCTTTACCCCGCCCAACGCCGCCACGCTTATGGTTGCCCAGGGCTCCAGCCCCGCGGGAGCGGGCTCATGGACGGTGGTGACGGCGCCGTCGGCGAAGGATTTGCGCGCGGGGCTCGAGGTCCTGACCGAGCAGTTGAACTGGCCGCAGATATCAGGCCACATCACCACCTATTCGAGCAAAACTGGCAAGATCGAGACGGTGCCCGTCACCCGCTTTGATTTCGTGCCGTCCACCCCGTGGTCGATCGCCAATTACCGCCTGATCGCCGCCAACTGGCTGTCGACGAATATCCTCTCCTATGCCTTCCTGCTGGTCGTCTTTGTGCTGCTGATCGGGATCACCACCTCGAGCATGCTCAAAAGGTTGGGTCGGTCGAAATGAGACGGTTACGCGCGCTCCTGTTTGCGGCATCGGTCGCGCTCGCTCCCGCGGGAACGCCCGCCGTTGCGCAGCAGGCGATGATCAATGCCGGCGCATGGTCGGCCTACAAGGCGAAGTTTCTCAATGCGACCGGCCGCATCGTCGATAACGGCAACGGCAATATCAGCCATAGCGAAGGGCAGGGCTACGGCATGCTGCTCGCCTATCTCGCTGCAAGCCCGGCCGATTTCGAGCAGATCTGGTATTTTACCCGCACCGAACTGCTGCTGCGCGACGATGGCCTGGCCGTCTGGAAATGGGATCCGAACGTCAAGCCGCACGTCACCGATACCAACAATGCCTCGGATGGCGACATGCTGATCGCCTATGCGCTGGCGCTGGCCGGCACGGCGTGGAAACGCGAGGACTATATCCTCGCCGCCTCCCGCATGGCGCAGGCGCTGCTTGCCGAAACCGTCGTGCGCTCGGCCGGCCGGACGCTCCTCTTGCCGGGAAGCGAGGGGTTTACCGGCACCGACCGTGACGACGGTCCCGTCGTCAACCCGTCCTACTGGATTTACGAGGCTATCCCGGTGATGGCGGCGCTCGCTCCGTCGGATGCCTGGAAACAACTGTCGGAAGATGGCGTGGCGCTGCTGAAGACGATGCAGTTCGGCCCGCGCAAGCTTCCCGCCGAATGGGTCAGTCTCAGCGGCCAACCGCAGCCTGCGCAGGGTTTCGACGCCGAATTCGCCTATAACGCCATCCGCATCCCGCTCTATCTCGTTCGCGGCGGCGTCACCGACAAGGCCCTGCTGACCCGTCTGCAGCAGGGGATGTCGAAAGACGGTGCTCCCGCGACCATCGATCTGACCACCGGCCGGCCGAAGACCGTGCTGCCGGACCCCGGTTATCGAATTGTTAACGATGTTGTGGCCTGTGTACTCGACGGGACCAAGCTGCCGGGCTCGGCCCTGCAATTTGCGCCCGCACTCTATTATCCGTCCACGCTTCAGCTGCTGGGACTGGCCTATATCGGGGAGAAGCATCCGGAGTGTCTGTGAAGTCTTCTCTCGTGGCGGTATCAGCGGCAGTCGTGGTGGCGACCCTCGTCACCGGGTTGAAGGATCGTGCCGCTCTGCAGGAAAGGTTCGGCCTTGGATCTGCCGCCAAGCCGGCGCCAGAATTGATGATGATGGGCCGCATCAAGTCGACCGAGGCTCCTGGCGGCAATTCCGAATTCAATGCGCAGCTTGTCGCCGACAAGATCGAGGCAATCACCTCCTCGTCACCGCCAGCACCGGATACACCCGAGCCGAATGCCGCAGCACAGCAGCCCGCAGGCTCGCCGCCCGTATCATCGCAACCGGCAGTACCTCAGACGGCCGTCCAGCCGGCGCCGGTCACGCCCCCCATCGTTTCCGAGCCACAGGCTCCACCACAGGCCGCTGCGCCGCCGCAGCCTACCGTTGATGAAAGCGCGCTTCGTTATTTCGCCAGCCGCGGCGACAAGGCGCGCCTGCAAGCCGAAATCTCCCGACTTCAGGCGCTCTACCCGAACTGGGTTCCGCCGGCCGATCCGCTCGCCGTGCCGCAAAATGGCGACAAACAGCTTGAGGCCATGTGGCAGCTCTATTCCGATGGCCGCTATGCGGAGCTGCGCAAGGCGGTCGCCGACCGTCAGGCGGCCGCCGGATGGCAGCCGCCGGCCGATCTGCTCGACCGGCTCGACGTCGCCGAGGCCCGTGCCCGCCTCGTCAATGCGTCGGACCTCAAGCAATATGCAACGGTGGTCGATATTGCCGCCGCAACACCGAGCCTGCTCACCTGCAGCGAGGTCGATGTTCTCTGGCGCGTCGCCGAAGCCTTCATCCAGACGGAGAGGGCGCAGCGCGGCCAGGACGCCTACACCTATATCCTGAGGAACTGCACCAATCCCGCCGAGCGACAGGCGACGCTCGAAAAGGCCTCGACGCTGCTCGGCTACCAGCCGATGCAGGCTCTGCTCGCGCTCGAGAGGCCTGCCGCCGACGGCAGCAAGGAATTCGACGCGATCCGCGACAACCTCGCCCGACGCTTCATGGCCGAAGGCAATGACGATCCGAATCTCGCCATCGCGCCCGATTATGTCGCCCGCCTCGAAAAACTCGCCGAGACTGGGGGGCTTGCCTCCGATGCGCTGCTGCTCGGCTGGTACCAGCTTCGCCGCAACAATGATGCCGATGCCGAGAAGTGGTTCCGCGCCGCCCGAGCCAAGCAAGATTCGGCGGCCGCTTCGCAGGGGCTGGCGCTGGCGCTGATTGCCCGCAAGGCGCCTGAGGAAGCCGAGGACGTGATGTTCCGCTGGCGTGCCGATTCCGAGGATGCGACATCAACCTATCTCGCCGCCACCGCCAACCTGATGGCGTTGCAGCCGCCGGCCGATTTGGCCGAAGACGTGCTGCATCGCATTGCCGCCGAGGTCATCGCTCGGAAATACGTACCGACGGCGCAGCAGTTCGGCTGGTATGCCCGCTCCCTCAACCAGTTCCAGACCGCTGCACGGTGGTTCGAGACGGCGCTTGCCTGGAAAGCAGATGACGAACCGTCCGCCTATGGCCTTGTCATCACCCGCGAGCAGCTGAGCGACCGCAAGGGCGTGCTCGACCTCCAGCGCGCCTGGGCCGGCCGGTCGAGCCGGATCACCAATCTCGAAGACACCTCCTCCCTGACGCCGAATGCCGTCCCGTCGCCGCCGGGGAAGGAGGCGCTTGCCGTACAGCAACCGGCTCAACCGACGCAGCGTCCCCCGACGGAGCCACTTCCGGCCGAGCGCCGCGTCACCCTGCAGCCGGGGTCGGAAGTGGTCGTTCGCGCGGCGGGGCCGGCAATGGAGACGATGACCGTTCCGCGTGGTCGGCGCCAGACGCGCGGCTGCTCGACGACAATCGATGCGGGACAGCTCAGCCCGGCCGACGCGCTGTCACGCGGCTGGTGCCTGATGGATATCAACCGGCCGATGGAGGCAGTCTCGGCCTTCGAGGCGGCATTGCGAAGCCCGGCCCGCAAGGTCCGTGAAGACGCAGCCTACGGCCAGAGCCTCGCTTATCTCCGCGCCGGCCTCTCCGGCAATGCCGCCGTCGCAGCCACCAAGGCGCCGCAAAACCGCCAGCGTGCCGCCGAGCTTCAGGTGGCGATCCTCGCCGACCGTGCGCTTTCAGCCTTTGACGCCGGTCGTTATCGCGAAACCCTCATCTACCTCGATCAGCGCGCCCAACTGCAGCAGGAGCGTATCGACCTGATGGTTCTGCGCGGCTACTGCTATCTCAATCTCAAAATGTACGGCGATGCGACCCGCATCTTCGAAGCCGCTGCTGCGACTGGCAGCCGCGATGCTGCCCGCGGTCTGGCCGACGTTAGAAACGTCACGCATCCCGACGTCAACGACTGACGTTGACGCTGCCGCCGCTCTCCGTTACTCGCCTGCTTAGCTTCAAAATGTCCCAGCGTCCTTTGCGCGTCTTCAAAGACGAGCGGCGCGCTGTGGACCCGCAAGGAAACGCCCGTGCCCGCTCTCCATGACATCCTCGACAGGTCCTACGATGCCTTCCTTTTCGATATGGACGGAACGCTGCTGAATTCCATTGCCGTTGTCGAACGCGTCTGGAGCGAATGGGCAAGACGCCACGGCTTCGAGCCGGAGGTCTTCCTGAAGACGATCCACGGCATCCGCGCCTCCGACGTCATACGCGGGCTCGGCCTGCCCGGCGTCGATCCGGCCCACGAGGCGGATCTGCTGCTCGCCGAGGAAATGCAGGATGTCTCCGGCGTCGTCGAGATCCCCGGCGCCGTCCGCTTCCTCTCCGCCATCGCCGAGGGCAGGTGGGCAATCGTCACTTCGGCGCCGATCGAGCTTGCCAGGCGCCGCATGGCCGCCGCCGGCATCCCGATGCCGAAGGTCATCGTCAGCGGCCAGGAGGTCAAATCAGGCAAGCCCAGCCCCGAAGGATATCTGCTCGGCGCAAGCCGCCTCGGCGTCGATCCGAAAAAATGCCTGGTCTTCGAAGATGCCGTCGCCGGCATCCTCGCTGGCGAAGCTGCCGGCGCCGGCGTTACCGTCATCACCGAAACCCACGCCACACCCTTCGAAACACCGCATTTTTCGATCGCCAACTACCAGGCATGGCAGCCAATCCAAACCGCCGAAGGCCGGCTGAAGCTCGCCACGATCTGACCATTCCGGCAAACTGCTTCCTTTTTGTTGGAGGCGAAGTTTTTCCGCTTGCATTGCACGCGCTGAAAAACTAAACGAAGCAAGCCGTTTCGGCAGGTCGGGGCGTAGCGCAGCCCGGTAGCGCACTTGACTGGGGGTCAAGGGGTCGCTGGTTCGAGTCCAGTCGCCCCGACCATTTATCCCCTTGAAATCCCAGTCAGAATCTCATTTTTTTGCGTCCCGCTAGCGGCGGAAACGGAACGAGACATAGGCAGAAATGCTGAAACGGGAACCGAACGTCCCGAACGACAATGTCATTTGTTCATGTTGCAGGCGAGCTATAGCGCCGCCATTGCAAACGGCGGCGGGCCTTGGGGCCGCCTTCAGTGCGGTTTCTGAGCGATCGCGATCATCGATTTCGCCAGCAACGGAATTCTTCCGACATATTCGAATTCGACGTCTTCGAAGCCAGTTTCGACCAGCAGCGTGCTGAGCGTTTCGGGAGACCAGAATTTGATATGGCCATGGTCCTTGAGGGGCATAAAATGGTCGTCCATCTTTCCGCTCACGGCCAGAGCCAGATTTTTCCAGTAGCCGTGGAAAGGCGTCGATACGACCGCGATGCCGCCAGGCTTCACCAGATCGTAAATGGTGGTCGAGAAGGCCTTGGGATCATAGACATGCTCCACCACCTCGAGACTGATGACCGCATCGAAGGTTCCATACCGGCTGGAAAGATCTTCGTAACCGGAACCGATTTCCAGCGAAAGATCAGGGTGGGCCGTTCTCGCTTTCGCGATGCCGTCCTGGGAGGGATCGACACCGACGACGTCATAGCCTTTTTCCGCAAGCACGGCGGCAGCACCGCCGGTGCCACAACCGAGGTCGAAGACTGCCGTTTCATTTGCCTCCTGGAAACTGTTCTCGAGAACATCGACAACGGCCGGCAAAATATAGGAATGGGCTGTCGCCGGCTTGGCGTGTACATAGGTAGTCGCGTCTAGTTCGATAGACATTTTACCTCCTGAAAATCTGAAGAAGTGAGCCGCCACCGCAATGGTAGGGCGGACTTTGACGGGAGTGTGGTGTCGTTGTGGTATTAAGGTGATTAACACCGAAGGCGTTCGCGGCTACTTAGGCTAAGGGAGCGCCCGCCGTTTGGCTGTACCGACTGCGCGCGACATCCTCCAATGCGCCCGACGCCCGCTCCATCGGGATCCCGAAGCTGATTGACAGGGTGCCGAGAAGATGCTGAAAACGGGCCGCATTCGGGTTTTCCGCATTCTCGTGGCCCAACGGGCCGCTGCATCGGCTCCGGCCGCGTCGACCATTTAAAATAAATAAGGCGATGAAATACTCTTTGAGAGTGCATCGCAAATAAATCCTTTAGTTCTTTTTGGTACTCCCTCAGTGGGGGAGGCGGTATTTGTTGCCTTTTGTTAAGGCTATACCCAGTTTTGAAGTTATCAACCCAATTTTGGATTGAAAAAAATCTGAAACCTCTTCGCATTCTCGCGAATATGTGTAGATTAACATTATCCCGATCACAGATAGCCTAGTCGAGCGCATGGCGGATATGAAGCACAATCTAACTTGCAGGCAGAGCCTCGCCAGCGCGTTCCAGGCACTGTCGGACGAGGCCGTCAAAGCCGGCTGGTCGGAAGGCGATGTCGCCCTCGCGCTTGCCGAACTCGCCGAGGAGCGGGTGATTGAGATTGCCGCCAAGGTGATCATGGAAGGCTCCATCCATCCCCAACGAGTCGCCGCGGGCGGCCGCAACAGCTAACCACTGTTACACCAGCAATCCTGCCGTTTTCGCTGCCGTGATAAAGGAAGTCTGTGCTGCGCGCGGGCTGCACAATCCGTCGAGCGCATCCAGGCAGTGCTGGCGCGCAACGCGATAATCGCGCCCACGCTTGCTCGGCCACCGTTTCAGATATTCGGCGGCCTCCCAGACGGTGGAAACGATCAGGCTGCTGTTTGGAGAAACGACCCGGACGGGGGAGGGAAAGCGTTTTTCACTCACATCTGCACTCATGGATTCCTGCTACAAAACGCGGCCACAACGCGTGGGACAAAATTTTGTTCCAAATTTTGTCCCACGGGAATTTGCGCAGTTGCTAAAGTTCAGGCCCTCGCGCATAATGACTTTATGACGGTTGCGGAGGGCGGCCGGCGATCCAAGTGTGGATGCGTTTGCCCTCGGAGGATTGCGGCATGATGTTACGGTCATCAATTCATCCGCATGATTTACCGCTATTTTCGGAAGATCTCGATCTGCTTTCACAAGTGCTCGACAAGGTCTGCGATGAACGCGGCCTCGTCAAAACGACGCCGGAGGCCGAGCGGATTGGTGCGGTCATCATTCAGCTCTACAGGCAGGGCGTGAAGGACGGCGGCAAACTCGCCGACCTTGCAAAAACCTATCTTTGAAGATCAGTTCTGTTCGATCGAGACACCGTTCTTACCGATGCTCATCTCGATCCCCTGCGGCTTGTTTTCCTCGTGGAAGATATAGGCGCCGAGGCCGATGACGGCGACGACAAGAACGCCGATGATGACGTAGAGACCATTGCTGCGATTCAAGAGATTGCCCCCGATATGTTATGGGACAGCAAAACGCTCGGGCGACCGATTGGTTCCGTCAGTCGTCGTTGGCGGCGTTGAGGTTTTCCGGTCGGATGCCGTCATCGCTGGAACTGCGTGCGCGTAACCGGATGCCGGGCCCGCCTTCATCCTGATTGCCGCTCGACAGGAAGATGATGCCGTTCGCCTCGAGCGTGCTGCGCACATCGAACAGCGCGTGCGGCTCGCCCGCGAATTCGCCGTTTTCCAGCGCTGTCACGGTCTCGACCGGCAGCCCGCTGGCGGCGGCGAGCTCTTCGATGCTCATTCCGATCATGGCGCGCGCGCCGCGTATCTGCGTTGCTGTTATCATGATCGAAAATCTAGCGCATTTCCAGCGCTTCTCAAGTGGCCGCGCTGTCACGTTGGCCGGTTTCGCTTCCTAAGGGACACACTCTTCAAACTTCCCTCAATTTTACCCCAAATAGATCGTCATGCATGCGCTCGACCGCGATTCCCATTCCTCCCATGAGGGCGGCCCGGTTCCCAAAGCGACTGATCTCGATGCGCGGCGGATAAGGTGTGCAACGCGGCAGGAAACCGCGGATGGCGTTTACGAGTTCCGGTCTTGCGCCGATGCTGCCACCGGTGATTACCAGTTCAGGATCGAGTGCCGCTCCGATCGCAGCAATGGCGACTGCGACCAGCCTTGCCGTCTCTTCGATTGCGGCCACGGCGCTTGTTTCTCCCGCATTAAACGCGGCGAAGAGATCGGCCACGGTGGATGCATTACGCCCGCCGAAACCGACGTAGCGGCGCAACATAGCGACGCTGCCGACCGCACTCTCAAAGGTTCCAAGCGTAAATCCACCAGGATCAAAAGCATCTCCACCGATCGGAAGATAGGCGATTTCACCGGCCGCCCCACGCGCGCCGCGCAACAGAGTTCCGTTGGCGATGATGCCCATGCCGACGCCCGTGCCGAGAGCAACGAAAGCAAAATTGCTGGTTTCGACACCGTGTCCCCGCCATTTCTCCCCTTGCGCGGCCAGGTTGACGTCATTTTCAACGATCACGGGTATCCCCATTCTGTCGCTGAAGACTTGCCGCAGATTTATGGCGTCGATGCCGGGGATGCTTGGCGCTACGTTGATATGTCCGGTGGCCGGATCGAGCACACCGGGACTGCCGAGAACGACGAGACGAAGTTTGTCGGCAGTCGTCCCGGCCGCAAATGCGAGTTCCACGATAAGATCACTGAACTGATTGACGAGATGCATTCCGCCGCGCGGATCGGTGGATACTTTGGTTTCAGCAACCACATTCCCTAACAGATCGCAAATAGCCGCAGCAATCTTGGTGCTCCCGAGATCGATAGAGACGGCCAGTCCCGCCCTGGCATTGATTTCATAGGTGATCGCATTCCGGCCCGGGCGACCATCAGTCTGCCCGACTGGTTTCAGCCATCCGTCATCCTCGAGGTCGCGCACGACATCGGAAATCGTCTGCTTTGACAAGCCGGTCAGCTTGGCAATATCGGCGCGAGAGATCGATCCGTTCGCGAACACGGTTCGGATGACGGCATTGGTTGAAATTTTTCGTGCGATCGGAGTCTGTGCGACAGAAGATGTCATTGCCATCCGGCTAGCTCAGTCCAATTAGTTCGGAGCGCATACTTAATGGGACGATATTGGGTTCGCAACTATCGCGACCAACCGGAGTTCAATACATCGAAGTAAGTAATTTGTCTATGTCCTTGACAAATGAGAGGCCAGCTGTAGGCTTTGGATTAACGTGCGATGAAAATGCGCGATGAAATAAAGAGGGTCGAGTAGAAGTATGCGCCATACGTATCGTCTGGTCAGCCGTGCGCTCGCCAAGATCGCCCAAAGAGGAACCGGCCGAGGCTTACCTGGCTATTTCCCTTTTTGCGCCCCGCCGACCCCTTGAACCTGGCTGCCGAGGATTTGCTCATGATGAAGCCCTCGATTGATGGACAGCTTTCCGCCGAGCAACCTGTTCTACTGCCGATTATGGCACCACGCCTTCAGGCGGATGTTCATCCAGATAGGTACGCTGATCTCGCCTTGTGGCGAGCAGGCAGCTCTGGGCGTGTGAGATTTTCTCCAATCAAGGGTCCTTATACCTACGAGACAGGGCCTTGCCGTGCCTCGCAGAAACCAGGAAGTACTTCAACCCAATGCCTGGTCAATCCGCATAGCAAAGGCGACGGAGCCATCGCGCTCGAATTCGGAAAAGCCAAGGTGACGGTAGAAACCCTTGGCGCGTTCGTTGTTTGGGTCGACCCCGAGATGCACGGCTCCGACCCCGCGGTTTCGAAGCGCTTGAAGCTCCGTGCCGATCATCCTGCGTCCCCAACCGCTTGCCTGAAGTCCGGGAAGGATGTTGATGTGAAGATGCGCCGGATACTGGTCTTGAAGCCACGCCGTTCCGCTGCGCGGATTTTGAATTCGTTCCATCACGTCGGCGTCGCGCGGACGGGTGGGTGCCAGTCCCGCAAGCTGCTGGCGGACGAACGGCCACCAGTTTGTCTGCAAGTCTCTGTCGAACCCGCCGGTGTCCGGTACCCCCACGACATAGCCAACCGGCTGGCCGTCCTGAACGAGGACAAAGGCAAAGTCTCTGGCGAACTTGAGGTAGGGTACCGACCAGATGTAACCGGGCAGATGCGGGTCGCTATAAAGCGTGCTGGCATCATGACCGCCATTTGCGGTTTTCAGGCAGATGTCGAAAAAGGCGTCGATATCCGCTTCAATCGCGGGGCGGATGAAGCAGCTGGTGTCCATCACTTTGCCACCTCCTGCGTGGCGCTTTGTCATTTTAGGTCGCGAGAGGTGCGGATGCATTGACGATTACCTCAGATTCGCCAGCCAGGCAAAGCTCTGGGGGAAGAAAACGTTCGGCCGGTGCTTGGCGCACGGCCTGAGCGGGAGTGGAGAATAAACCAGATGAGGTGGAGCAGATGACAAGAACCGTGAAATCGATCAGCATACTGCCGGCATACGGATTGAAAGCAGCTGTCGCGCTTGCTGGCGCGGCGCTTTTGAGTTTTGGCCTTTCGGCAGCCGCGCGCGCTGACGACCTGGCTGTGTGGGATGACCAAACCTATGAAGGCCAGAGTGCGGTCATAGAGCTGCTTAACAAGGAGTTCGAAGCTGCCCATCCCGGCGTCACAATCAAACGCACCGCCCGCACCTTTGATGACATGAAGCTGACGCTGAAGCTTGCGGTTTCGGCGGGTGACGGCCCTGTCATCACGAAGGTCAACCAAGGTGCCGGTGACATGGGGGCGATGGTCAAGCAAGGATTGCTCCTGCCGGTTGACGACTACATCAAGAAATACAGCTGGGACAAGCGCCAGTCAGATTCAGTGCTTGCTCGAGACCGCTGGGAGGATGGAAAGTTCGGGGTCGGCAAGACCTACGGCATATCAGGGCTCGGCGAGATCGTTGGTCTATTTTACAATAAAAAGATCCTCGACGATGCGGGAGTAGCATTGCCGCAAACCTTCGAGGAGTTTCTGGCCGATCTTGATAAGCTGAAGGAAAAAGGCGTTGCGCCCTTCATGATGGGCTCGGCAAAGGAGCATCTGGCCCTGCACATGATCGGCGCCATCGACCAAGCGCATATCGACGCGAGCAATCGCGCCGAACTTGATGATCTGATCTACGGCAGGGGCGGTTCCTGGAACACCAAGGGGAACATCGAATCCGCAAAACTCGTGCAGCAATGGGCACAGGGCGGCTATTTTTTCCCCGGTTTCGAGGGCATCTCGGGTGACGACGCCGTCCAGCTTTTCATTTCCGGGCAGGGCGCGTTCCTGATCTCCGGGACCTGGTATTTCGGTGACATGCAACATAATCCGGATATCGGGTTCATGGCCATTCCTGCCCCGAAAGGCATCTCCAAACCTTTGAGTGTCGGAGGCGTGGATCTTGCCTGGGCGATAACGAGCCTTGCCAAAACCAAGGCAACGCAGGACCTGGCAGGCGACTATATCGACTATATGGTTTCGGAAAAGGCTGCTGAAACCTGGGCCGCTGCCGGCTATCTTCCGGCAACTTCGCTGGCGGCCGACGCAAAGCCAAAGCTCACGCCGCTCCTCAGCTCCGGCATCGAAATGTGGAAGACACTCAACGCGAACGACGCGCTCGGCCATTACCCCGATTGGTCGAGCCCAACGATGCTGAAGACAGTCGACGACAACACGCCGCTTCTTCTGTCCGGCAATATCACGCCCGAAGCCTTCGTCGATGCCATGGACAAGGATTATCAGGCGTACCTGAAGGACAAGAAATAAAGACTGCGAGCGCTGGTCACGACCGTCCCTTGCGGTCGTGGCCTGAGTCTCGTCGATCCAAATAAATGAGCACTGCAATCGGCTTGCTGCGCGATGATCACAGCTTTGGCTTTATGGAGTACTGGATGAAACGCTCCGCACTTGATGGCTCGCAACAGACCAATTTTATCTATTTATTGCCTGGATTGCTGTTCTACGCGGCTTTTGTCTTTGGACCGATCCTCGCGGCTTTGGGTTTGAGCCTGACAAGCTGGGACGGCCTGAGCATGCCCAAGTGGGTTGGTTTGGGCAATTACGCCGATCTCTTTTCTGACAGTCGTTTTTATATTGCCTTGCGTAACAATGCCGAGCTTATGATCTTCTACTGTGTCCTGCCGCTTGTGCTCGGCATCGCTCTTGCTGC
This sequence comes from Rhizobium leguminosarum bv. viciae USDA 2370, assembly GCF_002008365.1. GTDB lineage: Bacteria > Pseudomonadota > Alphaproteobacteria > Rhizobiales > Rhizobiaceae > Rhizobium > Rhizobium leguminosarum. Next base: position 162,500 of record NZ_MRDL01000032.1, on the reverse strand, counting down.
TTGCGTCTGGAATCTGAAGCAACGCGAACAACTCGCCCTGCGGACCTTCTTGTTCCTGCCTTACATCATGCCGACTGCCGTGTTGGGCATCATCTGGGCATGGCTCTACAATCCTGCATTTGGCCCGTTCAATCAGTTTCTGAGAGCGGTGGGGTTAGGCGCCTTCGCACTGCCGTGGCTGGGCGATTTCAATTTTGTGCTCCCCGCGGTCGGGATCGTTGCCACATGGTATTTCTTCGGTTTTTGCATGGTCATCTTTCTGACCGGAATTCAGCGCATCGACCCGTCTCTTTTCGACGCTGCCAAGGTCGATGGCGCTTCGGCGCGCAAAACCTTTTTCTGGATAACGCTGCCGCTTCTATTGCCTGAAATAAGGGTGGTTTTGCTTCTGACGGTCATAGCGTCAATCAAAAGCTTCGACCTGATTTTTACAATGACCCGGGGTGGACCAGCCAACGCTACGCTCGTGCCGAATATCTACATGTATCAGCTCGGCTTCGAGCTCAATCGGTTCGGCGCCGCGGCGGCCATCGCCATTGTGGGCGCGATACTCACATTCGTCATCAACTATGCAATTCACCGATTTGTAGGATCGCAGCATAAAGGATTGGCTTGATGGGCCGTTCATTTAACATTTCCGCCGGTCCGCTATTCCTCCGCATTGTCCTCTGGCTTCTTGCTTTCGTCACGATCATCCCCTTCCTGCTCCTGCTTCTAACCTCAATAAAGAGCAAGGCTGACGTTCTGCAGGGTGCATTCGCGTTGCCGGCATATCCACATTTCGAAAATTACGTCGATGCCTGGAATGCCGGACATTTCAACATCTACTTTTGGAATTCGATCATCGTTGTCATACCCGTCGTCGCTGCAAGCGTCTTTTTGGGCCTGCTGACCGGCTTTGCGTTCGCATACCTGTCATTTCCGCTGCGGCGTACGCTGTTCGCTATCCTGACCCTCGGCATGATGGTGCCGGCGGAAGCCTTCATCATCCCGCTTTATTATGAAATGCGATATCTCGGACTGATCAACACCTATGCGGCTCTGATTGTGCCGCAGATCGCGATGTCGATCCCATTCTCAACGATCTTCCTCGCCAGCGCGATGCAGCAATTGCCGGAAGAAGTTCTCGAAGCGGCGGTTCTCGATGGCGCCGGACGCTTCTATATCCTGCGCAAGATCGTTATCCCCCTCATGGTGCCGGCAATGTCGACGCTGGCGCTGTTTCTGTTCATATGGACCTGGAACGAGTTTCTCATTCCGTTCATTCTGGTCAATGACGACGCTTATCGGACGCTGCCGCTCGGCATGCTGTTTTTCCAAGGGCGTTATACCGTCAACACGCCGGTTTTGACCGCCGGCGCGGTGATCGTGATTTTCCCGCTCATCGTGACTTATCTGGTTTTCCAGCGACGGTTCATTGCCGGCCTGACGGCGGGAGCGACGAAATAGACAGCCGATGCGGTCGGCGGCATGGTCTCACACCGCTCCCCTCACTCTTCGCTCACGCTTGTGGCGCACTTCCAGCGCCGCGCAGCCCCAGACCGTGCCAAGCAGCAGATAGACATGGCGCCAGTGGTCGATGTCGATGACGTTGCCGATTGTCGCATGGCCGAGAACCGAGATCCAGGCGATCATCAGAAAGGGCTGCCACGGCCGGTCGAGCAGCAGGTTTCGGAAGCCGAGAGCCAGCGTCCAGAGAAGCATGCCGACATAGCTGACGAAGCCGAGCCAGCCATAGGTGGTCAGCGATTTCAGCCAGATATTGTGCTCGTCTTCGGGAAACATCGTGCCGAACACCAGCGGGCCGATACCGAACGGGCGCTCCATCATCATGGTGAAGCCGATCCGGTGGCGCTCGAAACGGCCGAGATGTTCGCCGTCATATTGCTGCACCAGCTGGGCGCGCGCCGAAAACAGTTCGGCGACCTTCGGGATCTGCAGTGCCACCAAGAGCGAGGCGACCAACAGAATGATCGCCGCCAGCGACAGGACCAGGACTCGCAAGCGAAAGGCGCCGCTGCGCTCCTTCAGCAGCATGATGAAGATCAGCAGCGCCACGCCAAGCGCGAAGAGCCCCCAGGCGGCACGGGAAAAGGAGAGGAAGATGCCGAGCGCAAGCACGAGCAGGGCCGCGGCCTTCAGCGGCGATTTCTTCAGGTCGCCGGCCAGGATGCCGTGGATGAGATAAAGGGATGGCGGCACCAGGAAGGGGCCGAAGACGTTGGGGTCCTGGAAGGCGCCCTTGGCGCGGTCGTAGAGCGTGAAGACTTCCGCGCCCGGAAAGGCCTGGAAATAGCCGAGTATGCCGAGCGCGGAGGTGGCGACGGCGGCGAAGGTCCAGGCGTTGAAGATCAGCGGCAGCCGCTTGTGGCTGTCCTCGATGATCGCCGCGTAGAAGACTGCCGTCAGCGCCAGGAAGGTCGACACCGCGATATACATCGGCCCGGTCGCCAGGTCCTTCATCTGCGTCAGCGACAGCATCCCGCCGATATTGAAAGTAAGCAAAAGGGCGAGCAGCGGCGCCACGCCGCGCGAAATCCTTAAGCCCAGGATGAACCAGAGGCCGATTAGCCCCGCCATCCAGAGTTCATAGGGCGCCGGCTCGTCGATCACGAAGCCGGAAAGGAAGACGCCGAAGGCGACAAAGGCCGAGCCGATCAGGCGCAGCGTCATCCGCTGCGGCTGGGCGACACGGGAATATGTCGCCTCGATCGCGCTCAATAGGCGTATTGATTGTTCACCGGCGTTCATTGGTGTTCACTCAAGCATTTGATATTATTGGATATTTGTGCTTTAATGAGCATGGTTGTTCACCGTTGCTTGCCCTCGCTTTTGGGCACTTTTGGTCACTAAGAGGCACGAAAATGGCATTCGAATTTGACACGCCAGCGAAGCGGTCGAAGCTTCCAATTGCGAAGAAACCGGTATGGGCGAGGATCGCCCCCGGCGTGTTCCTTGGCTATCGTAGGTCGCCGGAAGCTCGGAAATGGCTGGTCCGGTACGGTCGCCCCTATGTGATGTCGGTGTTCGCAAATGCGGATGATCTCGAAACAGTCGCAACTGGCGTTGAAACGCAGACGTTCACGCAAGCTACCTCTTCAGCGTTAAAGATCGCTGAAGCGGCGAAAGTTCCTATCTCTCGCTCGGCGATCCCTGTGACCGTGCGGCTTGTGATTGAAGAATACATCGCTGTTCGAAACGCGCGTGACGCGAATATCAAAGGTCGCGAAGTTAGGTCAGACGCCGACACCCGCCTGACGAAGCACGTGCTCTCTGACGCGGAACTGGCGGACACGATGTTGCGAAAGGTGACGGCGGACACCTTGCGTGAATTCACGGATGGTCTGGCATTGAAGCCAGCGAACAAGAAGCGTCTCTGTGCTGACCTGAAGGCCGCATTGCGCGCGGCATGGGAAAAGTACAGGAAAGCGCTTCCGATCGATTGGCGGGACGAAGTAACCATTGGCCTCAAGACCGGCGATGACGTCGAAAACAGTCGGGAAATCCAAGTGTTGTCGCCGGAGCAAATGACGACTCTGATGACGACGATCAAAGAAGTCGATCGTAGCGAAGGATGGGAAGGCCATCTCTATCGTCTTTTCACTGCGCTAGCGGCAACCGGGATGCGATTCTCCCAGTTGGCGCGCATGACGGGTTCGGACGCAAGAATCCAACAGCGTGGGCTTGGGAGCGACTGCGTGTTGATGGTCCCAGCATCCCGCAAGGGGCGGAAGAAATCGGCAACCAAGCCGATCAAACGCATCGTGGCGGCGACAGATTTCGAAATTATCAGACCCGATGAATCGATCGCAGCGAATGAGCCGCTTCTAACCCGCCTTCAGAATGTCGAAATCGCGCCCTTGGTCTGGCAGTCAGGCGCGCGAGTGGCTTGGCGGTCGGCTTCGGAGATAGATCGGGTGTGGAAGAAGATCGTAAAACGGGCGGGCATCCCAGGGCATACTATCCCCTATGCGCTTCGGCACACATCCATTGTCCGGCAGCTGAAAGCGGGACTACCCGTGACCATGGTTGCGGCACTCCATGACACCAGTCCCGCCATGATTTCGAAACACTACGCGGCCTTCATTGTGGACGCTTCAGATGACATGATTGCGGCTGTTACGTTCGGTATTGCCGCCTAGTTGCCGTTAGCAACAAAATTGCTGACCCGCCCGAAGCGCTTCGGGCGGGTTTTTTGATGAATTTGTTTTCCAATTATCGGCACAGACAGGAATTTCCTACCTCGCCGATGCCCGCACCATTTTTGACTGGATAACCCTGAAATTGCGCTAAGTCATTGCAACCAGTAGATGTTGACAAGCGACAACGGCTGTTGACAAGCGACAACAAAAAATTCGGAAACGACTTATAAACGCAAGCCATTGAAAAGTAAGAGGTATTGAACCGTGGGAACCGTTCAACTATCTTCATTGTAGTTGAAGCAACAGCAATAAGGTCCACCATGAGCCATCAGATAGAAAGTGCAGTTTCAGTCACCGAGTTTTGCAACCGATACGACATCGGAAGGGGTACTTGGTACAACATGAGAATTCGCGGAGAAGCGCCGGATTTTTTCGGATCGGACGACGGGTTGTCATCCCGGTATCGGCCATCAAAGCTTGGGAAGCAAAGCGACTCCAAGCTGCGCAGTAAGCTTATGAGATACCTCGAAAGCCGGAGAAATTTTCGAGTTCAACAGAAACAGCCGCTTCGGTTGGAGAGTCGAAGCGGCTGTGAAGTTCAGCGAAATTAGGAAATGCACTAAATGGGAAGCAATATCTCCGGCGCGGAGATTCAAGTTCCGCGCGCTCTATACCACCCCGGCCCGTTCGAGGGGCCACTTGATCTAGCTTCAGCTGCAATGGCGATATGCGAAAATAACGGCGTTGAGATCATAGCGCTGACGCGTGGCGTTCGCGTTCCATTCGAAGCTTCGGTCGTTTTCCTGTCAGATGAAGTGACCGCTACTGCTTTGACGGAACTTTGCGACGCCGCTCCGACGTGGACGCTAATAACAAGGCCCGCCAACGTAGGCGACCTGATGCCAGCCCTCATTTCAGCCGTTCGAAACAATCGACACGCAGCGATCGTCGTGACGACCCCGGAGCGGGTGGAGCACTGGCTTTCAATCGCTGGCACTGACCTTGTCCATGTCGCAATCGATGATCCGATAGGCTTTTTCGGCGACGTGATCGGCGGTGAGGCATGAGCGATCAGCTTGACACATTCCTTCGCGACTACCTTGCGCCTTCCGGCTCGATTCACGTGGTCGCCATTACTCCGGACGCATTCGACCCGGCGCACGCCGTTAGCGGCGCTTGGTTCGGCAACGACTGGCAATCCGCCGTGTCGTGGGTCCAGGCCGAAAACGCGAAGGGCAGAAACACCTATTGGACGGTGAATTTCGTTCCGACCGGGTTCAGCAAGAACAAGCCGAAGAAAACCGACATTGTCGGCATTCGTTGCGCGCATGTCGATATCGACCCGCCGAAGGATAACCCCGCATGGGACAAAGAAGCCGCGCTTGCTGATCTGATCGCACGCGGTGCGCCGTCCGTGGTCATCGATTCGGGCAACGGGCTTCAAGGGCTGTGGTGGCTGACCGAATCGACCGACGTCGCCACGATCGAACAAATCAACCGGGGAATCTCCGATCGCTTCCAAGCCGACCATTGCTGGAACGTCGATCGGTTGCTACGCCTTCCCGGCACAATCAATCACCCTGACAAGCGCAAGCAAGCTCTAGGGCGCGTTCCGTCACCCGCCGGGCTGTCGGTGCCCTTCAATGGTGCGACATACGCGCCGGCGGCGCTCCTAGCCGCCTTCCCGGCGTCACCGGTTGCTGAAAGCCACATCGAAGAACTGCCGGACGGTCCGTGCGACGGATACACCGGGCCGGCGAGCGATGAAGAACTTATTCGGCTGATGCTTTCGAGTAAGGGAAGCAACGACGTCATGTTCGGCAACAAGGCGTCGTTCCGCGATCTGTGGACCGGCGACCCCGAAGCGATGAAAAAGTTCTATCCGTCTGATTCGGATGTGTTCGGCCGGTCTGACGCCGATTTAGCGTTGCTTGCCCATCTGGCATTCTACACCGGCCGCGACGCCCGGCGCATGGATCGGCTGTTCCGCAAGTCCGGGCTGATGCGCGACAAATGGGACAGGGACAGTTATCGGGCAATCTCCATCGGCAAGGCGCTGAAAGGCTCCGGCTCGTTTTACAATGTGGTCCGCGAGACCCGCACCGCCGCGCCGGCGACGCTGCCCGGCCTTCCTGGATTGCCGGGAATGACAAGCGTCAGCTTGCAAGCTGACGAGGTTGGGGCTTCGGAAGATCAGATTTCCCAGTTCTTCGTTCGAACCCACTCGGATACGATCAGGTATTGCCCGCAAACGGGCGAGTGGTTGCGGTTCGACGGGGCCGTATGGCGTCATGATTATACGGTTCGCGATGATATCCGTAAGACCTGCGCCGACCTAGTTGAACGCCTTCCTGAAATCAGCGTGGCGCAGCGCAACAAAATTCGGTCGCTGCCAACGATCCGCAACACGCAGGCATTGGCCGAAGCGAACCCGGAAATGCATGTCCAACTGACGGAGTTCGATCGCGACCCTTGGTCATTGAATACACCGTCAGGAGTGATTGACCTCCGAACGGGGATCGTTCGCAAAGCTACGCCCGAAGACCGATTCAAACAAATGACCGCCGTTGCGCCATCCGCTGAAGAGGACTGCCCGACGTGGCTCCGGTTCCTTCACACGACCACGGGGGGCGATAGTGCGATGATTTCCTATCTGAAGCGCGTCGTCGGCTACAGTCTGACCGGCATTTCAGCGGAACACGCCGTCTTCGTTCTTCACGGTCATGGGGGCAACGGTAAGGGCGTGTTCATGTCAACGATCGGCAGCTTACTTGCAAGCTATGCGACGACCGCTGCAACCGAAACGTTCGTCAACACGCGGAACTCTCAGCACCTGACGTTCATTGCGTCATTGAAGGGCAAACGGCTTGTTTCCGTCCCGGAAATGCCCGATCAGGTCACTTGGAACCTTGGCCGCATCAAACAGATTTCGGCGGGCGATCCCATCCAAGCGAATTCCATGCGTGGCGATCCCTTCGAATTTACTCCGGCTTGCAAACTGCTGTTTGCGTGTAACGAACCGCCAAGTCTCACCAGCGCCGGGAACGACGTTCGTCGCCGTTTCAATTTCCTACCATTCACGACCACGGTCACACCGGAGCAACGCGACAAGCATCTTGTCGAAAAACTTCGCGCGGAATGGCCGGGGATTCTTCGGTGGGCATTGAATGGCTGTGTCGAATGGCAGTCGCTCGGGCTTCAAGCCCCTGATGCTGTCTTGCGCGCCACCGCTGAATACATCGACTCCGAAGATGTGGTTGGTCAGTGGCTGGAGGACGTATCGACCCTTGATTCGACGGCTGTGGCTTCGAACTCCGAAATCTTCGGTTCGTGGACGTTTTGGGCAAGCTCTAACGGTCATGAGGTAGGCAACATGCGAAGGCTCGGGAAGCAGTTGCGCAAACGTGGGCTGATGGAATCAAGGTCAGGCGCAACGCGCGGCTGGAAAGGTCGTTCGTTCAGACCGTTGCCGCCACCGGGTGATACAAGTCGATCATTCGCAGCGGCCTAAAGCAACAGTAGCCCCGGTTAAAACGCCGGGGCTAGTTCGTTGTGACGTTTGATCGATGAGTGTGACGTTCGGGAATGGGAAACGTCATTTAGCAATCGTTTGAAATAACAACGGAAATGACGTTTGTGACGTTTGTGACGTATTATTCGACATATAAAACGAAATAGAATCCAAGCATCAGCGTTCGTTACATCGTTCAGATTCATCCTATAGCAGCTTAACCAGCAAACACGTCACAAACGTCACAAACGTCACGACGCTGTTGTGGACATGACGAAGCCGGTCCATCAGCGAAGATCAGTTCGTTTGGTTCATTTTGAGCGCTCGGAACGCGAACGTCCGCAAAGACCGATCAGCCGACTTTTTCTTCGCGCGCCACCTGTGACTATCCGACAAATGCGCCGACAACGCCCATTGAAGGCGTAAACTGAACATCTATGAGCACTTCTAAACAACTGTAAACAATAGGCAATCATCCGTTTGAGCCGTATGATAGTGCCCAATGGTGCCGAATACAGGTGTTGAATGCAGAACTTACCGGGCGTTGCGCCCACGATACAAAACGAAAGGCCATCCAAAGCCACCCACTCGCAAAGCACAAAGGCGAGGTTGCTCACGCTTGACGACCTGGACGGGCGCACGAGCGCCGCACAGATGGCCTATGCGCTCCGTGACGCGATTGCGGCGGACCTTGGCGGCATGGATAGCCTAAGCGCCCTGAAGCGCGAACTGGTCAACTCTGTGGCTATCATGAGCGCGATCGTCACGGATGCGAACGCCCGGTGGCTTCGTGGCGAACCGGTCAGCCTTGCCGAGATAGCCACGCTGTCAAACGCCCGCCGTCGAGACGCACAGCTTTTGGGGCTTGAACGTGTTGCGAAGGACATCACCGACCTAGACGCCTACCTATCGGGGGGCGCTGCATGTCCCTGAACAAGCGTGTTCCCATCCGCGACGCCCTTCAGCGGTCGGACCTACTTGGTTCAGCACTCCCCGGCGACACGTGGCTTCCGCACCGAACCCTTCTGATCGCTGCGATGGGAGAGGAACTGACCGATCAGGAGCGGGAAGTCTTCCACATGATCACGGGGCGCGACCGCGAACCGGGCGTTCAAGCTGACGAACTGGTGGCTGTTCTCGGTCGTCGCGCTGGAAAGACCCGTTCAGCCGGGACGCTTGCCGCATACGTGGCGACTCTATGCGTTCACGACTACCTCGCCGCTGGCGAACGCGCGGTCATTCCGATCCTTGCCGGTTCAACGATTCAAGCGAACAACGCGTTTCAAGCTGTTCTCGGTGTCTTGGAAGAGTCCCCGGTCCTGTCGAGGCAGATCGAAACATCCAACACAGAGATGATCAAGCTCAAAACCCGCTGCGACGTTTCCGTTCGGCCGGCGTCGTTTCGCACGATCCGTGGGGTGACAAGTCCGCTGGTGTGCGCGGACGAAATATCCACATGGCATAACGATGAAACGAGCGCGAATGCCGATGTGGAAATCCTGAATGCTGCGCGTCCGGCGCTCGGTACGACCGGCGGTTTGCTCTACATGTTTTCGTCGCCTTGGGCCAAGAAGGGCGAACTGTGGACATCGTATCGTCAGCACTTTGGACCGAACGGCGATCCGACCGTCATCGTTGCGAAAGGGACTTCACGAACCTTCAATCCGACTCTGCCGCAACGTGTTGTCGATCGTGCCTATGAGAAGGACGCTTTCCGCGCCGCTGCCGAATATGGAGCCGAATTCCGGGACGGTATTTCTTCCCTCCTGACCGCTGAAGTCGTTGATAGCTCCATCGATCACGGGACATTCGAACGCGCACCAGTCGCCGGTGTGAAGTATGTCGCGTTCGTTGATCCGTCAGGCGGTAGTGTTGATAGCTTCACACTGGCAATCGCCCATGCCGAAAAGAGTGTCGCAGTCATCGATGCAATCCGGGAACGCAAGCCGCCGTTCAGCCCGGAAGCGGTCGCAGCCGAGTTTTGCGAGCTTTTGGCGACATACGGGATCGCAGCCGTTACCGGCGACCGATACGCGGGCGAGTGGCCGCGCGAACAGTTCCGGAAGCGCAACATCGAATATCGATTGTCGCCGAAGACGGCGTCCGAAATCTTTGCCGCCGCCGTCCCGATGTTCAACTCACAGAACATCGGGATTGTCGAACATGCCGTGGTGATCCGTCAGCTTGCCGCGCTCGAACGCCGGTCTTCGCGCGGTGGCCGGGAACTGATCGGGCATCCCCCCGGTGGTCATGATGACGTGGCCGTTTCGGTGTGTGGTGCGGCGATTGAAGCTGTTCGTCGACAGGTCGCACCGCCGATGTTGGTTGCGCCACAACTGATTCCGCTAGTCGATTGGTAAGTGTTGTCGGGTGTCAACTATAGACACAGTAAAGCCGCCGGGTGAACCCGTAGGCAATGGGTTATCCGGCGGCTATATTGACTGTCAGCAAAACAGAAATGGCAGATTAATACATGGGCACGACGATTGCCAACCCCGAAAATATCCAGGCCGAGCTTGAGAAGTTGAAAAGCTTCTACGAAGCGCAGCAAAGGCTTCTCCTTGATCAGCAAGAAGAAGCTGAACGCGTCGCGGCTGAGAAGCGCGAAGCTGAGCAGGCAGCGAACCGGGCGGAACGACATGCCGAAGCCGACGCATCAGCGCGGCAATTGATGGTCCACACCGCCGCGATCGACAAGCTTCTTGCTGAAGTTTCCGAACATCTCCGCGCCCGTGTCGAGCTTGCACGCGAAATTCGCCGCATCGCCCCTGAAAAGTGGGGTGCCGGCAACGTCTTCGAACATAACTCGGCACCGAGCAGCGCCATCACACATTCCGGCGTTGGCTATTACCTGAGAATGCCTGTTCGCGGTGGTCTCAGCCTGACCGAGCATGATTTGAAGTTCCTTCAGGTGTTCGATCTGACCAATGCGAAACCGACGCGCAAAGGTAAGTCCCCATGAAGCCGGAACGGAAGATCGTGAAGAACCTGACGCTCCGGGAAATCAGCGGCGTCACGATCCCCGCGCAGTCCGGGGCGCTCGTAACCATAATGAAATCAGCCGACCCGGTCGTTACGCCTCCGGCGACATTCAATCCGTGTGAAGTGAGCCCGGAAGGGAAGGCGCTGATATCCAAATTGCTCGCTGCGATCCGTGGCGAAGCCATCACCAAATCCCATAATGAGGAACCCCACAACATGAGCAACGAAACCCATTACGAACGGCTGACGAAATCTTATGCGGAACGCCACGCCGTTAGCATCGGGAAAGCGGCGCAAAAGCTGTTGCAAGACGATCCCGTCGCGGTCGCTGACGCGTACGACCGCGACGAGGAAGAAGCCGTCAAGCGCCGTTTCGCCGAAGCAAACCGGCGTTAACGAAAGTCCGGCGTTGATCGGGGGCACAGGCCACTCGCGATGTGGCCCGATTGTCGATCGACGTTTTTCAGCAAGCCGAATAGGCCCGGTCGGCTTGCTCTTTCTCCTTGATGACGCGTTTGCCCCTTTGCGCGCCATCAGGCGGCGGGAGTCCTGAACAGTTCCCGCCGCCATCAATCATCGCCGCGATCTGAGCGTTTCGACCGTCGCCGCGATTGATCCGCCCGAAGATGAACCTACAGTGTCTTCGGGCGGTGCCGTTTTCAATTGGTGAAAGTGAAGAATGGCAAAACGCCAGAGACAAGAGCAGCTTTTAAATGATCGTCAGCGCCGGACGATTCTGATGCTGTCAGATTCCTATGGGCTCGAAGCGATAGCCGAACGTTTCGGGTTTAGCTTGGCCGAAGCGAGAGAAGCTGTTCGCAGTTGCCGCGATTGGGCACGATCGAAAAAGAAAGAAACGCCCCAGGTCGAATGGGGCGCGCAGTACCGGATTTGGCTTCGTCAAGAAGTCATCAAGCAAATCGGCTAGCTAAATGAAGCCCTTGATGCCAGTCGCCACGGTGCCGTTCGTGTTGATGCGAAGAATCTTGCCCATGTACTGAGTACCGGCAACGCATCCGGGGAAAACGCCGGTGGAACCGTCAGCCATCAGAACCGAGACGTTGCCCGGCGCGGTCACCATGAACGCGCGGATCGGCTTGGTAAGCGGCACCGTATCGGACGGTGTGACGGAAACGATCCCTTGCGGAACCTGCGCTTCCTTTTGGTTTTTCAGTTGTTCGGCGAGAATGCCCACGGTGTCGTATCCCTCAAGTTTCCTTGAGGCGATTTTACTGATGATCCCGGGCATTGAATACGACGCTACAAAACATCTACGATTAAAGCGCTACCTAAAAACACAAAAGCCGCCTCGCGGCGGCTAATGGCGCATATTAAAGGCGACTCACGCAGCCTTCGATTGATCGTCCGTATACTCAATTCGCGATTGATTGCTCATAAGCCACGAAATTTTCTTGATATCGGTGCCTAAGCTTTTCGCTGAATTTAAGCAAGATTTCTTCAGAGCGGCGACAAACATTTCGATCTCCATTAGGATACGTCGATCTTGGTCACGTCAACAATATGTAACCAGTTTCCAGCAAATTCAATGGGAGACGTCCCATTCATTTCGCTTTTCATTGAAGCGACAATTCCTTGCGCGTAGCTTCTATCAGTTGCATTTCCAAGATAGATGCGAACTGATTGCGCTAAAAGATCGCCTTTTGCAAGCTTTATCGCTCCAACGATATAAGAAACGGTAAATTGCGCTAATGTTTCCGGTTTTAATTCATTTTCATATCGGGGATGAAGCGCATTCCAAACTAGGCGGACTTCCGCGTGTGGAGTTCGAGGAAGTTTGTGGTTGATATGGGTAAAACCTTCATAGGTTTTTTTGCCACCATTCTCATCGATGAGCGCCCATATGCCATACGTCGGGTCTTGTGGCTTTTCCCCGCAGATGCGTTCAGCATGATCGAGAAACGGACGGCAGTGATCATACAAGAGACCGGAATCGCCGTCAAAGTGTGGTTCCCACTGTGTAAGCAGATCTTTGAACCCTGCCAAATCTATTCGCGCTAACTTAAACATGCTGCTCCCTGCAGTTGCGTAACGCGACTGTCATAGCAATGAACGACGAACAAGACGAGAGCGTGCAACTTAAAATAATCAGCCTCACACAGCTGCCGCGCTTACTCGCCTTTGATGCCGAAATCCTAAGTGACGGGAAATCACTTCATGGATTACCTCAGAAGGTAACTTCAGTCTTGTTCCGTGATCATCAAATGCGAGCTAACGGACCTAGCCCTGCTAACCGCGTTTTACCGGCATCTCCAGGGTGATAGACGCTCCTTCAATGTGAATGGTCACCGAAACCCTTTCGGGCTTGCCGAACTGCATATAGCCAACTGGACCGCCCGTCTGCGTCTCAGCGGCAAAATACGCGGCTGTTGCAGCTTGCATGGCCTTGCCAACTCGCTCAATAATATCTGCGTTTGAATCGCCCATTGAAGATTTCCCCTTTGAATTGACGTTTGGATAGGGCGCAATCCTAAGAGTTATCTTGGTGTCCGTCTACGGACGTTGGCGATTGCTCACGGACACTCACCTACGCAATTTGGACACTGCCCTTGGACACCAATGTCTAAGCGGCTGAAAACATACAAGAATGTTCCGTTGACATTCGCGCTCAATAGGCGTTTTCCGTGTTGAGCAGTCGGATCGGCGTCAGGAACAGGATCTTGAGATCGAACCAGAGCGACCAGTTCTCGATGTAATAGAGGTCGTAAGCGGTGCGGAACTTGATCTTCTCGTCATTGTCCACTTCGCCGCGCCAGCCGTTGATCTGTGCCCAGCCGGTGACGCCGGGCTTGACGCGGTGGCGGGCGAAATAACCCTCGACGACGTCGCCAAAGGCGCGGTCGCGCGCCTGGGCGAGAACGGCATGCGGGCGTGGGCCGATCAGCGAGAGATCGCCTCTCAGCACGTTGAAGAGCTGCGGCAGTTCATCGATCGAGGTCTTGCGGATGAAGCGGCCGACGCGGGTGACGCGCGGATCGCCCTTGGTCACCGCGGCCTTGCCCGTGGGATCGGCCATGTTGGTGTACATCGAGCGGAACTTGAAGACGTTGATGATTTCATTGTTGAAGCCGTGGCGCTTCTGCATGAAGAAGACCGGGCCTTCCGATGTCGCCTTGATGGCGATCGCGGTCGCGACCATGATCGGCCAGAGAAGCGCAAGCGCGACGAGCGCGAAGAAGATGTCGAAACCGCGCTTGGCGACGGAATCCCAGTCGCGGATCGGCTTCTTGAAAATATCGAGCATCGGCACCGAGCCGACATGCGAATAGGCGCGCGGCCGGAAGCGCAGCCGGTTGGCATGCGCGGCAAGGCGGATATCGACCGGCAGAACCCAGAGCTTCTTCAAAAGGTCGTAAATACGGGCCTCGGCCGACAGGGGCAGGGCGATGATCAGCATGTCGATGCGCGTCAGCCGTACGAATTCGACGAGTTCGGCCACGGTGCCGAGTTTCGGATAACCGGCGACCATGATCGGCGAGCGCTTCTCGCCGCGGTCGTCGAAGATGCCGCAGATGCGGATGTCGTTGTCGGCCTGTTGTTCGAGGACGCGGATCAGGGCCTTGGCCGGCTCGCCGCCGCCGACGATGACGGCGCGGCGTTCCATGAGGCCGTTGCGCGCCCAGTTGCGGATGCCGTAGGCGACGAGGAAACGCTCGGCCGCAAGGAAGAGCGCGCCTGCGGCGAACCATGGAATATAGGCGTCGACCATCGCCCATGTGGTGCCGCGAAAGAGCGCGAACAGCCCGACTGTGAGGAAAAGCGCGAATGTCCACGAGGCGACGATGCGCGGCATCAGCCGCAGCTTCGCCCGAAGCGCGGGAATGGTGTAGGTGTCGGCCAGCTGCAGGCTGATGACGGTCAAGGCCGAAGCGATCGCCGCCATGCCGGTCCGCATCAGCAGGGAATCGCTGCCGTCGCCGGGCCAGAAATAGTGGACGATCAGGGCGATCGCGAAGAGCGCCAGGAATTCCAGCAGCCGCAATTGCCCGATGATGATGGCAGGCGAATTGGTTCCGTCGCGGAACTGTTCGGCAATCTGCCGGGCATAGGGGTTGATTTCGGTCGGGTCGGAAGGCTTCTCCTCACCCGTGTCGCCGCGCACTTCGATGTCGGAGACCTGCTTGCGCAGCGCTTCGACGTCGAATTGATCGCCTTTTTCCAGCTTGTTCATGGGGCCAGCTTGTTCATGGGGCATCGTCGCTCGTTGTCAGCAAGCGAAGTACCAGAAAGCCCCTAAGAAATATTTACGAGGCGACGGGCATTGCTTGGCTGGCAGCCGGGTTGACAAGCTCATGATACAATTTCAGGACATCGCGTGCCATGACGGCGGATGAAAACACCGCCTTCACCGCCTCGGGCTTCGGCATCGTCCTGGTGTGCCAATCGGGCGTGCTCAGCGTTTCCGCCATGACGCGGGCGAGATCGTCGGAATTACCGGGCTCCACCAGGGCTGCGCTGTCGGCGCCAAGCACCTCGGGAATGCCGCCGACACGGCTTGCGATGATCGTCTTGCCGGCGCCGAGCCCCTCGAGCACGATGTAGGGCATGGCTTCGGCGCGCGAGGGAACGACGAGGTTCTGCGCCATGGAGAAGGCTTCGTGGACCCGCATTGCCGGCAGCATGCCGATGCGTTTGCCAAGGCCGCGTTCGACCATCATTTCGCGGTAGCGGTCGCGATCCGGCCCGTCGCCGATCATCAGCGCCGACAGTGGCCTGCCGAGCAGCCGTTCCGTTTTGGCGAAGGCATCGACAAACAGATCGGGACCCTTGAGGTCCCGCAGCATTCCCACATAGATGAAATGCACGGCATCCGAGCGGGTCGGGATCGGCTCGAAATCGCGCTCGCCGATGCCGTTGTAGATCAGTCTCGTCTTCGTCCGCGGCCGCCCGACCTTGCGCGCGTAGGTATCGCGCTCATATTCGCAGATGAAGACCAGCGCATCGGTGAAATATTCCTGCAGGCGCTCCATCTTGAGGACGAACTGTCCTCCGAGGGAGGAGCGCGAATAATGCAGGCTTCCGCCATGCGCGGTATAGAGGCGGGCTACGCGATACCTGTTCACCCGCAACGCTGAGCCGGCAAGTCGCGCGAGCACGCCGCCCTTGGCGCCGTGTCCGTGCAGCACATCCGGCCGCAAACTTTTGATTTTCTTGTATGTGTCCCACATCGTCGCAATGTCGGACGGGCTGATCGAACGCCGGATTGGCACGCGTGTCAGGCCGAGCGAGAGATAGGGACGGATATCATCGAACAGGCTGTCCTCGTACTCGCCGCCGGTCGAGCTGTCGCAGAGGATGCCGATTTCATGGCCGGCCTTGCTGTGCTCCTCGACGAGATCGCGGACATGGCGGAAAATTCCGCCGACCGGTGACCTGAAGCAATGAAGGATGCGGAGCGGCTGCTGTTTTTCCATCGCTCAGAAAAGCCGTTCGCGAACGTAGATCGTGTCACCTGCGATGATCGGCCCTGATATATTGATGCGGCCGGTCAGCACCTGTCCATTGATCTTGCGCGTGACATCGACCATGCGCTGGTTGGCGCGGCTGGTGAAGCCGCCGGCAACCGCGATGGCATTCTGCACTGTCATGCCGGGAACATAGGCATACTGGCCGGGCTGGCCGACTTCACCCATGATGAAGACCGAACGATAGCGATCGACATCGATGGTGACGTCGGGATCGCGAAGATAGCCCTGCTGCAGTTTCTGGGCTATCTGTCCCGAGAGTTGCTGCAGGGTTCGGCCGCGGGCAGGGACCTGGCCGATGAGCGGGAAGGCGACATAGCCGGCCTGATCCACCGTATAGGTGTTGGTAAGGCTCTGCTGGTCGAAGACGGTGATGCGCAGTCGATCGCCGCTGTCCAGCGTATAAGGCTGAATAGTCGCCTCGTTGAAGGCCTTCGGTGCCGGCTTGTACGTCGTGCAGCCGCCCAATGCCGCCATCATGGCTGCAAGGCTCAGGGCCAAAAGGATCTTGGGCTGGACGACAGACATCCGCTTGTGCTCACAAAAATGAACTCGGTGCAGTCGTTATCGATCCGTTAGGGTTAATGCCCGGTAAAGGGTGCTTGCAATTTCCTGGTTTCCTTCATCGATCATCGCTCATTTCTCGGCGAGATCGCCATTAACCGTTGAGTTACCATGGTCGTTTACGCTTACGGCACCTTTGTTGTGGAGTAAGAGCATGTCCGGCGTAGCTCGTGATCAGGATGTGGACATCGACCTCGGCCAGTTGGTCCGTGCGGTCTGGGCGCGCCGTCTGCGGATTTTGACAATCACCCTCCTGGGGGCGGGTGTCGCCTTTGCCGGCGCCAAAATCATGTCGCCGCAATATCGCAGCGAAACACGCATCCTCATCGAACCCCGAGCGCCGGCCTTCGCCAGCACGCAGCAGATCAATGACGCCAGCGCCGGTCCGCTGATGGATGAACTGAACATCGCCAGCCAGGTGCAGCTTCTGCAATCGGCCGATCTCCTCAAGAGGGTCATCAACGACCTGAAGCTCTATAACCTGCCGGAATTTGACGATGCCGCCAGCGGCTCGGCCATGAGCAGTATCCTGGTGAAGCTGCACCTGAAGAAGAACCCGCTGGAAAATCCGCCTGAAGAGCGCGTCATCGACGCCTTCGTCGAGCGCCTGCAGGTCTATCAGGTGCCGGGTTCACGCGTCATCGGCATCAATTTCACCTCCAAGGATCCGAAGCTCGCCGCCGCCATTCCGAACGCCATGGCGAATGTCTACCTTTCGACCCAGAGCGGCGCCAAGCTCGATTCCAATTCCGAGGCGACCCGCTGGCTGGAGCCGGAGATCGAAGGCCTGCGCCGGAAGGTCAGCGAAGCCGAGAAGAAGGTCGCCGAATACCGCACGTCGCACGGGCTGTTGCAGACGAACGGCACGACCACTTTTCCGGCCCAGCAATTGAACGATATCTCCGCCGAGCTGACCCGCGTGCGGGGCGACAAGGCCAATGCTGAGGCGAGGGCGCAGGCGGTGCGAAACGCACTGTCTTCGGGCGAGGCCTTCGATACGCTGCCCGACATCATGTCCTCACAGGCGATCCAGCGGCTGAAGGGGACGGAATCCGGCCTGCAATCGCAGATCTCCGATCTGCAGACCAGCCTTCTCAACAATCATCCACGGCTGAAAAGCCTGCGTGCTCAGCTCTCGGATATCCGCACCCAGATCCGCCAGGAGACGCAGAAGATCCTGGCAAGCATCGAGAACGAGTCCAAGGTCGCGGATTTGAGGGCGAGCGAACTCGAGCGACAGTCGGAGACGGTGCAGGCCACGAGCGCGCGCGCCGGTGAGGACGAGGTCGGTCTCAATGCGCTGGAGCGTGAGGCAAACGCCCAGCGTCAGTTGCTCGAAACCTATCTGGTGCGCTACCGCGAGGCCGCCTCCCGTGCCGACAGCAATTCGAGCCCTGCGGATGCGCGGATCGTTTCCAGGGCTGTTGAGCCGGTCGATCCCTATTTCCCCAAGGTGGTGCCGATCGTTGTCGTCGCTGCTGTCGCGACGCTGATCATGAGCGCCATCGTCGTTATGCTGGCCGAACTCTTCAGCGGCCGGGCGCTCCGCCCAGCAGATGTGACCCCGGAGGCAATCGAGGCAGAAGCGGTCGTCGAGGAGAAGCATGTGCCGCAGGCTGCTCCGATTGCCACTCCCGCCAGAAAACCCGTTCAGCCGAGCATGCTCGCCGTTGTCGCGGACGAAGAGTATGCGACCGAGGACGCGGAGGCTGCCGAGGAGGCGCCAGAGGATGAGAATGAATTCTCCGTCGCCTCAGTTGCAGACTATCTGACTGGCAGCCGCGCGCCGCTGGCAATCGCCATATCTCCGACTGGTGACAATGGCTCGGCGGCGACGGTTTCGCTAACCCGCATGCTCGCCGACGCCGGCCGCCGCGTCATCCTGATCGACATGACCGGTTCCGGCTACCCCACAGAACTGATGGCCGAGGACCAGGCCGCCCTCGGCGTCACCGATCTGCTTTGCGGTGAGGCCGCCTTCGGCGATACGATCCACGGCGACCGCCTTTCCGATGGCCATCTCATCCCTCAGGGCCAGAGCGACGTGCGCCGCGCCATGCGCGGTGTCGACCGGCTGTCGTTGCTTCTCGATGCGCTCGCCGCCGCCTACGATCTCGTGGTGGTCGAATGCGGTTCGGCCGATGTCGCTGGCGTCTCGCGGCTGACGCGCAGCCGGGACGTCGAGATCATCCTCTCGCTGCCTGAGGTCGAGGAGACCATTTTCGTTGCACTGATGACGGAATTCCAGGCCGCAGGCTATGAGCGCGTCGTGCTGATGTCAGGCGGCGAAGGGGCCGAGCAGACGCTCGGCCGGGCGGCATGAACGGGATCAACCGATCCGTGCCCGGATGCCCTGGGTGAATTTATAGAGCTTCGGGCGCGCCTTGATATGCGCCTTGCCGCGGGTGACGATCCGGTGCGCGGCGCCGGCGATCACACCGAACGGCGAGACCGGCAGCACCACGTCGTAGTGTGGGGTCTCGACCGGCGCCCAGGAGCGCTTGTAGGTCTGGTCGCCGAGGCCGAAATCAAACAGCGCGACACCCTTGCCATGCAGTCCCGAAATGGTCTGCCAATAGAGGAATTCGCCGGGGCTCGTATCCGGCACGAGTTCTTCATCGATCGCGCCGAACTGGCAGATGATGTGGTCGCCCTTGCGCGAAATACCTGAAATCGCTGCGATCTTACCCTCATGCCCGTCCTTGAGCCGGAGTACATGCATCTGCAGCCCGAAATACTGCTTGCTGTCATCCAGCTTGTCGAGCAGGCCGTGCAGGAAGGCCTGCGTTTCCCTGTCGGCGAAGACGTCGGGCAGGCCGAGGTTGGCGAAGCGGGCGCTCTTCAGGCAGAAGAAGATATCGAGCAGGCGGTGCTGTTCTTCCGATGTCCCGGGAATGAGGTATTCGAAGCCGCCGGCCGCCTCGAGACGTTTCGATTGAACGCGGAATTTCTTGCGCCGGTTCTTGGCGTTGAGCTGCTTCAGCGTTTCCTCGAACGTGGGAAAGAACGGCAGCTGGTAGGCATGGTTCTGGTTCTGCACGATCGGCAGCCCCGTGAGCGGGGTCTGTCGCCCGCGCCATTCCAGCGGAATGTTCTGCAGCAGCAGCAGATCGGCCCGGCCCTTGAGTGCCTGCTGAAGCTGGCCGGCGAATTTGCCGGCGTCGATGGTTCCGCCGCTTTCTGCAAAACTCTCGGAGAACAGGCCGGTATTGATGTTGCTGTGATCGGCTGCGATGAACTTCGCGACCGCGAGCCCCCGGGACTTGACGATTTCGACCGGCAGAATGAAAGCCGTCTGGTCGGCATGGGTGCCTTTGAGGATTGCAAGCGGCCGCTGGAAGGCGCTCACCCAGGCAGTGCACCAGTCGTAGCTCTGATGCAGGGACTGGAGATTGTCGCGCTCCAGCGCCCGCCACTCATCCTCCAGCGGCTGCATCGTATCGAAGACTTCGATGTCGATTTCGGCCATGGCGAGTTTCATGCTCAGCTGGCGCAGGCGCGAAATGGCCGCTTCGGCCAGCGCCTTGTCGGACGGCTGTTCATGGACATCGAGCTTTTGCGTCTGCACGGTTTTCTCCGGTCAAGAATGCTGAACGGGAAGGTAGGTATGCCAGACGTATATTTGGTTTAACCGCACGCGATGGACGAGGTTTTCCGCGGATCACGGTTATTCGGCCGTTAATGGCCCTACTTCTGCGGCGGCCCGGCCATCCATTTGATGAGCACCATCGCCGGCAACACCCAAAGCAGGCCGGTGAACAGGAAGTAGAGCAAGTGTCCCCACCAGGGCGCGTTGCCGAGCGTTGCCACCGCGATCGTATTCGCCACCAGCGCATAGACGAGCACGAGCACGATGATCAGGATCGTGCCGATAAATTTGCGGAGGCGGATGGGCATCGGCTATCTCTTGCAATGGATGGGTCGAACCGGCGCGACGGCATGCCGCAAAGGTTCGGGGCTTGTTTTGCATGAGCCGGTGGGGCAAATCAACTGCCGGGTAGAAGGAGACATCATGGCCGTCGCAAACCCGACCACGGAACAGGCGATCCTGAGCGAAGTGCGCAGACAAAATCGTGACCGCCGCGCCTTGCGCCTCTGGCTCGGTTTCGTGCTTTTGGCGCTCTTCTGTCTCGTCCTCGTCGGCGGCGCCACGCGGCTGACCAATTCCGGCCTGTCGATCACCGAATGGAAGCCGATCCACGGCGTCATCCCGCCGCTGTCGGCTGCCGAATGGGAGGAGGAATTCCGCCTCTACCAGCGTATTCCCGAATTTCAGCAGCTGAACAATTCCATGACCGTCGATGAGTTCAAAGGCATCTTCTGGTGGGAATGGGCGCACCGGCTGATCGCCCGCGGCATCGGCGTGATCTTCGCGCTGCCGCTCATCTATTTCTGGCTGACCGGACGGATCGAAAAGCGTCTGCGCTGGCCACTCGTCGGCATCCTGGCGCTCGGCGGCCTGCAGGGTTTTATCGGTTGGTGGATGGTGTCCTCGGGCCTTTCCGTCCGCACCGACGTCAGCCAGTACAGGCTGGCAACGCATCTCGTCATGGCCTGCCTGATCTTTGCCGGCTGCATGTGGATCATGCGTGGTCTCGCCAGACATTCCGATGATCCGGCGCCGGCACGAAGCTCGCGCGGTTTTGCCGCCGCGATCGCCATTTTCGCACTGTTCCAGATCTATCTCGGCGCGCTGGTGGCGGGGCTCGACGCCGGTTTTTCCTACAATACCTGGCCGCTGATGGATGGCGCCGTCATCCCCTCCGATCTGTTGATCCAGCAGCCCTTCTGGATCAATGCCTTCGAGAACCCGAAGACGGTGCAGTTCATCCACCGCATCGGCGCCTATACCCTCTTCGCATTGACGCTGATCAACATGGTGATCGCCCTTCGCGCAGCACCTTGGACCACCCATGCACGCCGCGCCGTCCTGCTCTTCGCGCTGGTGACGCTGCAGGCGGCGATCGGCATCGCCACGCTGCTGATGCAGGTGCCGCTTCACTGGGGCCTGCTGCACCAAGCCGGTGCGCTGGTGGTTTTCGGTTTCGCCGTCGCCAATTGGCGCGGCTTTTACGGCGAATATCCGCATGGGACGATGATCGCCGAACGCGATTGAAGCGAGCTGCCTTCTCGGGGCGGATCTATCGCAACACCCCATCGAGCAGCGGCATGCCGATGATCGCGGCGGCGGCTATCAGGATGTAGCAGGCGATGCGGAAGGTCCGCTCCTCGGCAAGCCCGAACAGTTTCGAGCCGCCGTAGAGCCCGACCGCATAACTCGGCAGGATCACGGCGGTCAGCGCGAAGACGGCAGGCACGAAAAGTCCGCCGACATAATAGCTGATGGCGCTGAAGACGGACGAGATCGAGAAGTAGAGCACGACATTCGCCCTGACACGGGTGAAGTCGCTCTTGCCGCCAAGCCAGTAGGCGACGACTGGCGGTCCGCCGAGTTGTGCGGCGCCACTGAAAAGCCCGGCGATCAGGCCGACGCTGCTGCTGAGCGGTGCAGAAGGGGCGCCGTGGTAGCGCCATCCGGATGCGAGAAGCGCGAGTAGGGTGATGGCGATGATCGTGATGCTCCAGCGCAGCAGCATCGGATCGAGCAGAGCCAGCATCGCCGTGCCGGCCGGCACGCCGACGGCGGCGCCAGCCGCCATGACGAAGACCTCGGGCCGGTTGGCGCCGCGCCAGGCGGGAGGGATCATCCCAAGCGCCGCAATGCCGTCGATGACGAGCAGGATCGGCGAGATCAGCTTCGGCCCGACGATCGCACCGCCGAGCGGAATGAAGATCAATGCGGCGCCGAAGCCCGAAAAGCCGCGGGCGAGCCCGGCGATGAAGGCAAACGCCATCAGCGCATAGATGCCATGATCGGGAAGGGCGGCGTCAAACCATGCGCTTACGCCAGCGATAAGCGCATCCAGCGTCATGACATCGGCTCCGTGATTCGGGATTGGCAGCGAGGAAGGTCCGCTCTCATAGCCCAATCGTCGCCGATGATCGAGGTGAAAGCGATGCAACGGCGGCCGAGGCAAGCAGCCGCGAGAAAGATCATGATGAAGAGATCGACACAAAGCCTGAGCGGCATCGACGTCGATGTCGCCGCTCGCGCCTTATGAGGCGAGCATCAGGTCCATATTCTGGACGGCGGCGCCCGAGGCGCCCTTGCCGAGATTGTCGAGCAGCGCCACGAGGTTTACCTGCGAAGCGCCTGAGGTGCCGAAGACGAAGAGCTTCATCGTGTCCTTGCCTTCGAGCTCGACGGCGTTGACGCGGGGCAGGGCCTTGCTTTCGGTCAGCGGCACGACACTGACGATATCCTGGCCGGCATAATGGGCGACGAGTGCGGCATGGATGCTTTCCATCGTCGTGCCCTCGGCGAGATCGTCGAGATGCAGTGGTACCTGCACGATCATGCCCTGCGCGAACTTACCGACCGACGGCGAGAAGATCGGCGCGCGGTCGAGCAGGCCGTGCACGGTCATCTCGGGCACGTGTTTGTGGGTGAGCGGCAGGCCATAGAGGAAATGCGGCGAGGTGATCGCATCCGGGTGATCCGGGTTTTCCATCTGCGCGATCATCTGCTTGCCGCCGCCGGTATAGCCGGAGACCGCGTTGACCGTGACCGGATAGCCGTCGGGCAGAATGCCGGCGGCGCGCAGCGGCCGGATGAGGCCGATCGCTCCGGTGGGATAGCAGCCGGGGTTGGCGACGAAACGGGCGGCCTTGATCCTGTCGGCCTGCGCGCCGTCCATCTCGGCAAAGCCATAGGCCCAGCCGGGATTGACGCGGAAGGCGGTCGAGGTGTCGATGACGCGCACATTGTTGTTGGCCGAAACCATCTGCACCGCTTCCTTCGACGCATCGTCGGGCAGGCAGAGAATGGCGATGTCGGCGCTGTTCAGCATGTCCTCGCGCATGGCGGCGTTGCGCCGCTCGGCTTCGGGTATGGACAGAAGCTCGACATCGCGGCGGCCGGCCATGCGCGTGCGGATCTGCAGACCCGTCGTGCCGTGTTCGCCGTCGATGAAGATTTTCGGTGCCATGTTAAACCTGCGCTTTCAATGGGTTCTGAAGGTTTCCGGATTCAGTTTGAGGATGATAGGTCAGCCTTGTGACACGGCGATGGCGCGTCGCTCAGCATGAAGACCCAGCATATACATCGCCACCGTTGCCCCCGCAATGGCGGTGATATCAGCATGATCGTAGGGCGGCGACACCTCAACGACATCGGCGCCGCGGATATCGAGCTGGTGCAGGCGCTGCAGTACCGAGAGGATCTTGGCGCTCGACGGTCCGCCGGCAACCGGCGTGCCGGTGCCCGGCGCAAAGGCCGGATCGAGGCAATCGATATCGAAAGTGAGATAGGCCGGCGCCCCGCGTGTGTGGGAGATGATCGCCGAGGCGATATCGCTGGCGCTCATCTCCTCGACCTGATGACCGTAGAGAATGTTGACGCCGCAATCCTCCGGCGCATGGGTGCGGATGCCGATCTGGATCGAGCGGTCGGGATCGATGATGCCCTCGCGGGCGGCCCGCGCCACGAATGAGCCATGGTCGATGCGGCGTTCCTCGTCGAACCAGGTGTCCTGGTGCGCGTCGAACTGCACGAGCGCCAGCGGCCCATGTTTTGCCACATGGGCTTTCAGCAGCGGCCAGGTGACGTAATGATCGCCGCCGAGCGTCAGCAGGAAGGCGCCACTGTCGAGGATGACATTCGCCTGTCGTTCGATAGCGGCTGGCGTGTCCTGATGATTGCCATAATCGAGCAGGCAATCGCCGTAGTCGATCACGGCCATTTCGGCGAAGAGATCACGGTGGAAGGGATATTGCGCATCATTGTCGAAGATCGCCGAGGCGCGCCGGATCGCTTGCGGCCCGAAACGTGTGCCCGGCCTGTTCGATGTCGCGGCATCGAAGGGAATACCCCAGACGGCAACGTCGACGCCGGCGAGTTCCTTGGTGAAGCGGCGGCGCATGAAGGACAGGGCGCCGGCAAATGTCGGGTCGCTGGCAGCGGAGGTGAGGCTGGTCGCCGTGAAGGCGTGGTCAATCGATCTGTTCGCCAAGTCATGCTCCTTTTTTCGGTCGCAAAACCGTAGTCGCGTTCGATGCGGACGCTGCATTGCATGATCGCCGTTGACGTGAGGGTGCCAGGCGGCGGTTCTCTCGCGAAGGAACTGGCCGATCCCCTGCGCGCAGAAAGGGGTAGGCGAGGTGCGTACAGATTTCAAGCGATCGTTCGGACGACGGCCGCTCGTTATCGTCGAGCGACCTTCATTTGCTCGTCTGCCTATCGGGCCGGCTCCGGCAGGCACCACAATCCAGCTAGCGTCGTCAGCGCGGTCGCACAGACATAGGCCGCGAGCGGCCAGGCGCTGTCGCCGCCGAGCAGAAGCACGAAGAAAGTTCCGGCAACTCCGACGATGATGCTCTCGACGCAGCAATAAAGCGCGACCGCCGTTCCTGCCGTGTCGCCAAAGGCGTCGAGCGCGCCGTTGGCGGTGACCGCGGTCGCAAGGACGATGCCGATCGCGATGATCCACATCGGCACGACGAAGCTGACCAGGGAAGGCTGCAGAAACAACTCTCCGAAGATAAGCAGCATAGCGCCGGAAAGCAGCACGGCCATGCCTCTGGCAAGGCTGCCTGCAATGCCCCAGCGCATGACGAAGTGTTTGGCAAAACGCGCCGTCACGATCATTACCAGCGCCACCGTGGCAAAGACGAAGCTGAAGGCGATGCCGGAGAATCCGGCTTTATCGATCAAGATGCGGGGTGCTGTCGAGAAGAAGACGAAGAAGGCGCCCATCGCTGTACTGAAGCCCACTGTATAAACCCAGAAGGGTAAGCTTGTAAGGATCGGGCGGAGAGCGATCTTTGCAGTGGCGGCGGGGCGGGTTTCATGCCACCGCATGCCGGCATTGAAAAGGGCGGCAACCGAAAGGAGGCCGATGACGAGGAAGATGGCGCGCCAACCGAAGCGATCGGCGATCAGGGCTCCGGCGATCGGAGCTAATGCAGGCACGAAGGAGAGGATGGAGCCGAGAAGGCCATAAATCGTGCTGCTTTCGGGACGCCCGGCATAGACGTCGCGCACTGTTGCGAAAGTTGCAACCAGTGTCGCCGACGCACCGATGGCTTGCGCCAATCTCAACACTACAAAGATTGGTGCTGACGAGGAGATGGCAAGCAGGAAGGATGAAGCGGCAAAGAGTGCCGCGCCTCCGAGCAGGACAGGCCGTCGTCCGACAATATCGGAAATCGGCCCGAAGACGATCTGCCCGGCGCCGAGCACGAGCATGTATAGGCTGAGGGTCAGTTGGATGACGGCCGGCGATGTACCGAGCGCCTCCGGCATGACAGGCACGATCGGCAGATAGATATCCACGGCAAGCGAAGCCAGGATGTCGAACGGTGCCATCAGCAACAAGGCTGCCGGCAGGGAATAGGTCCAGGGCTGGATTTTGGGATAGGACATGGGAAAGAACCCGCTCAAATGATTTCATTCGGCGGCGATCTGTCTCTTCATCAGTATCGGGATTGGCCGGACAGACGCCGCAACAACAGGGCAAAGTTGTTGCGGCCTATTTGTCTGCGGACTTGGTTATTCCCATGATTCGACCCTTGAATGTGGCCTCGCTTATTCCTGAAGCGTTTTGCCAAGTTTCTACCAGCAGAACCGGAATGCGACAATGGCATGCCGGCACGCTTCCAATTGGCTTAACAGAGCAAAACAAAAAGGCCGGGTTGCCCCGGCCTTCGTAAATCCTGTCTGTCCGAAGCGATTAACGCTTGGAGAACTGGAACGAGCGGCGGGCCTTTGCCTTACCGTACTTCTTGCGTTCGACGACGCGGCTGTCGCGGGTCAGGAAGCCGCCCTTCTTCAGCACCGCGCGCAGGCCCGGTTCGAAGTAGGTGAGCGCCTTGGACACGCCATGGCGAACGGCACCGGCCTGGCCGGAGAGGCCGCCGCCGGCAACGGTTGCGATGATGTCGAACTGGCCGTCACGGGCAGCCGCGACGATCGGCTGGCGCAGGATCATCTGCAGCACCGGACGTGCGAAATATTCCGCGAATTCCTTGCCGTTGACGATGATCTTGCCGGAGCCCGGCTTGACCCAGACGCGGGCGACGGCGTTCTTGCGCTTGCCGGTCGCGTAGGAGCGGCCGAGCGAATCGACCTTGCGGACGTGGGCCGGAGCAGCAGCTTCGGAAGCCGTGCCGAGATCCTTCAGGGAGGAGAGGTCAGCCATATCAGGCGCTCCTTACGTTCTTTTTGTTGAGCGCGGCAACGTCGAGGGCGACCGGCTGCTGGGCTTCATGGGGATGGTTGGAGCCGGCGTAAACGCGCAGATTCTTCATCTGGCGACGGCCGAGCGGGCCACGCGGAACCATGCGTTCGACGGCCTTTTCGAGGACGCGCTCCGGGAAGCGGCCTTCGATGATCTGGCGTGCGCTGCGTTCCTTGATGCCGCCGGCATAACCGGTGTGCCAGTAGTAGACCTTGTCGGAATACTTCTTGCCGGTGAAAACGACCTTTTCGGCATTGATGACGATGACGTTGTCGCCGTCGTCAACGTGAGGCGTGAAGGTTGCCTTGTGCTTGCCGCGCAGGCGCATAGCGATGATGGAAGCGAGACGGCCAACGACCAGCCCTTCGGCGTCGATGATCACCCACTTCTTCTCCACCTCTGCAGGCTTCTGGGAGAAGGTTGCCATAGTGAATACTCTCTTTTGGGACCCTTGGCCCGAAGGCTTGAAGGGCGTTTCTTGTTGCTTGGATTGGCACGCTCGAGGCATGCCAAAAAGAAAGCAGCCCGGATAGGCTGCGTTCTGGCGCGGTGTATAAAGGGAATACGACATGGGGTCAATATCGACTTTCCCGAGGTTTGGAAAAAAAATAAAGCAAAAACAATTAGTTAGATATATGGTATTATAATACCTCATATTTGTCGAGGTCCCAGGCTGCTGCGCCGGACGTTTTTGGCGTCGCCTCTGCCGGTTTGACGTAACGTCCGACGGTCGAAAGCAGCTCTCAACCTTTGAACGCGCGCAGGCATTTCATCATTTCGCGAAGGCCGCGTGTCAGATGTTTGTCCCGGCGTAGAACCATGCCGAGGCGGCGCGTCAGCCGCGGGTTCAGCGATGATGTCGTCACGAGGCCGGCGCGGTCGCGCTTCAGCGCCAGCCCCGGCAGGATCGACCAGCCAAGTCCCACAGCCACCAGCTCCTTGATCGCCTCGATACTGCCAAACTCCATCGCAGGTCGGATCCTGGTATCCGGGGCGGCTAACCACGCGTCGATTGCGCGCCTGGTATTGCCGCCTTCATAGAGCAGCAGCGTCCTGTCGCGCATGAATGCGGCGTCCGGTCCCTCTTCGGGCATGAGGCTGCCGGCGGGGGCGACGGCCAGCAATTCCTCTTCGTAGAACGGTTCGATCTCGAAGTTCCGTCCCGATGCCGGCAGGGCAACGACGGCGATGTCGAGGCTGTTGGCTTCCAGTTCGTGCAGAATGTCGTCGGCATCGCCGATGCGCACGGTGATTTCGAGCCCGGGCATGCGTTTTCTGGCGGCAGCAATGGCGCGAGGAAGCAGATGGATCGACGCCGTGCCGCCGCTGCCGATGCGCACGCGGCCGCTCGCACCATCTCTGTACGGCACCATCGCTTCTTCCGCGGCGGCCGATTCCTGAAGTAGCCGCCTTGCATGCGCGAGCAGGTCGAGGCCTGCAGCGGTCGGCTGTGCTCGCCGTCCGACGCGCTCGATCAGCCGGACGCCGAGCCGCTGTTCGAGCCCCTTGACCTGCAGGCTGACGGCCGGTTGCGTCAGGCCTTCCTTGTCGGCCGCAGCCGTAAAGCTTCCGAGATCGGCAACATTGACGAAGGTGGCAAGCTGATCAAGATTGAGAGGCATACCAAAGAAATCCTTATGCATATTATAATATCAATAAGCTTCTCTCGCGGCATTTTCCAGCGCATCTTTCACCCGTTCAAGAAAGGAAGAAGCGATGGCTCTGGAATTGAGCGAGATCTTCGAAACACCTCGCGATATCGTTCGGTCGAGAATTCGCTGGATGGCGCGATGGAGCCGGCGGCTGCTGATGACGGTCGAACATCACCTCGAAAAGCGCCGCAGCCGTCGCACGCTTTCGGAACTCACCGACGACGAGCTTTGCGATGTCGGTCTGACCCGTGCGCAGGCGAGGGCCGAGACATCGAAGTCGTGGTTCTGGTCCTGACTTCAGCGGCCAAGGCGGGGTGCGGATCCTGCTCGAAATTGCCGGCGCCTTGTGGCAAAACGTCTGCCTGAATCGAGCGCAGGGAGCAGCATCATAGCCGAAATCGTATCTTTCCCGGACGCAGCCAGAGCGGAAGAGGGCGGATTGTTGATCCGCTCGCTGCGCGACGGCGTGCTGCGGTTGGTGCTCAACAACCCACCGGCGAATGTGTTTTCGATCGCACTTCTCGAAGCGCTGATGGGCGAGCTGGAGACGGCCGAGGCGGAGCCGGATGTACGCGTCGTCGTCATCGCCTCGACCGGTAACGTCTTTTCCGCCGGGCATGATCTCAAGGAACTCACGACCCATCGCGCCGATGAAGATCAGGGTGCCGATTTCTTCGAAAAGACTTTTCGGCTCGCTGCCGATCTGATGCTCAAGATCGCGCATCTGCCGAAGCCTGTCATCGCCGAGATCGACGGGCTTGCAACGGCTGCGGGCTGCCAGCTCGTTGCCTCCTGCGATCTGGCGATCTGCACGGATAGTTCGACATTCTGCACGCCGGGCGTCAATATCGGCCTGTTTTGTTCGACGCCGATGGTGGCCGTTTCCCGTGCCGCGCACCGCAAGCAGGCGATGGAGATGCTGCTGACCGGCGAGACGATCGACGCCTCAACTGCCAAGGATTTCGGCCTCGTCAACCGTATCGTGCCCAAGCAATATCTGGCGCAGGTGGTTTCCAAATATGCGGCTGTGATCGCCAGCAAGTCACCGCTGACGCTGAAGATTGGCAAGGAAGCCTTCAACCGGCAGCTCGAACTGCCAGTGGAGGCGGCATATGATTATACCGCCAGGGTGATGGTCCAGAACATGCTGACGCAGGATGCTCAGGAAGGGATCGGTGCCTTCCTCGGCAAGCGCAAGCCGGACTGGAAGGGCGAGTGACTACGCCAGTTTCAAAATCAGCCCGCCGATGGCGATGACGACGCCGGCGACGTAGCGCCAGATGCTGGCTTTTTCCTTGAAGACGGTGATCGAGATCACCAGCGCAAAGAGGATCGCGGTTTCCCGCAGCGCTGCGACGGTCGCGACCGGGGCTTTCGTCATCGCCCAGAGTGCCAGCCCATAGGAGGCGATCGAGCCGGCGCCGCCGATGAGGCCGCGCCACCAGTTGCGACGAACGTGACGCACGACGGCGACAGTGCCGCGTTGCGAAACCGCCCAGGAAAACAGTAGGACGGGTGGCAGCAGCGACATCCACAAAGTGTAGGAAACCGCATTGCCGGAGATACGCGCGCCGATGCCGTCGACATAGGTGTAGCTGGCGATGACACAGGCATTGGCAAGCGACAGCATGACGGCGCGGCTGCTGCCGCGCCGTGCCTCCAGAGCGAGCGTGAGGACGCCGGCGCAAATCGTCATCGTGCCGGCAAGGGCGCCGCTGGAAAGATTTTCCTTCAGGATGAAACCGCTTGTCGCGGCGATCAGTAGCGGTGCGCAGCCGCGCATCAGCGGATAGACGAGACCGATATCGCCGGCCCGGTAGGCGGCGGCGACCAACTGGAAATAAGCGAACTGCAGGATGGCAGAGGCGCCGATGAACGGCCAGGCCGAGGCGTGCGGCAACGGCAGGAACGCCAGGAAAGGCAACGCCGAAACAGCGCCGCCGGCAGAGATCAGCGCCGCATCCAGGGATTTATCACTCCCCGCCTTGACGATGGCGTTCCATGTCGCGTGCAGCAGTGCGCCGAAGAGAACGAGCAGGATGACGTCGAGAGGCAAGGGAGTAAATCCGGAAAGGATGACAGGAAGCGGAATACGTCTCGCCTTCGGCGTTTCAAATTCCTGAAAAGACAACTGGGATTTGCACGAAAATGTACGGCTGCGGTCGCTTATGCGTTCATATGTCGAATAGCATCCTTCCACTATGTGAACAATGGCGGGGCATTGGAGCAATTTTTACGTGCGCGCGACATGCGTTCAATCCGCGCGATCCTTTCAACTATGAGATGTTTCTAATGGATGGAAGAACAAAGAGCGGAATTACCACGAACAAAAAGAGAAAATATCTACAGGAGCGAGGGAGCCGATTATTCTATGCTGCTGAAATATAGATATTATTCTATAGCTTTGACATAGGGGGAAATTGAAGCTTCCGATTGTGCAATCTTCAAGAAATCGCAGCGCACAATTGAGCCAAAACCTTTCGCAAACGCGAAAGACGTACAGTTTCGGCGGCTGTCATGACGTTGAAAACATCAAAGCTGATGATGCGGAACGAAGAGCATCCCGTCAAGGTTGTCCATGCTCTGGCAGTTCAGGACCTGGCAGCGCGGATTGTCCTTTGAGGGGATATGCGTCCATTCCGCATAGTCGGTCGCGTCGCAATAATTGCTATTGCGGACATAGCGATCGTAGAGCGGCAAGCCACGGGGAGATTGGTAGCGGAAGATGACGGCGCCCTGATTGTGGATGGCGGCGCGCACGCTGGCACAGCTCATGGTGAGCGGATTGTAGCGCGAGATCGCCAGCGCCGGCGATGCGGCGAGCACGAGCATGAGGGCAAGAGCGATTTTTTTCATCGAATCATCCTCAGGGAGTATCCATTCATATATACGGAAAAGATGCCCAGCCGGTTTCACGGAAACGCAAAAAAACTGCGCGCCGTGGCGAAGGGCTTTCGGGAGTGGAGAAACGGATATGAATCACGACGTCTACACGGATGATTACCTGGCCGGAATTCTGCATTCGGTAAAGACCATCGCGCTGACCGGCGCCTCACCCAATCCGGCCCGGCCGAGCAACGGCGTCATGGGCTATCTGTTGTCGCGCGGCTACGAGGTCATTCCTGTCAATCCGGGGCAGGCGGGCAAACAGATCCAGGGCCGTACCGTGTATGCCCGGCTCGCCGACGTTCCCATGCCGATCGACATGGTCGACGTATTTCGCGCTTCCGAATATCTGGACGGAGTCGTCGAGGAGGCGCTGGCGCTGAGGCCGCTGCCGAAGATCATCTGGTCTCAACTTGGTGTCCGCGACGATGCGGCAGCGGCAAAGGCGGAGGCCGCCGGCATCAAGGTGGTGATGAACCGCTGCCCCGCGATCGAATATCCTCGTCTCATTGCCTGAGTTGCGGTTCGCGGAGACGGATTTTCCACGGAACGCCCATGGGTTGAAACGGATCGCGATTAACTTTCGTTCGCGAGAGGCTATGATCCCTCCCGTCAGCAATAACGGGAGGACGACATGGCCAAGAATGATCCGGGATTCAACACGTTGGCGATCCACGCCGGCGCGCAGCCCGACCCGGCGACCGGCGCGCGGGTAACGCCGATCTACCAGACGACCGCTTTCGTCTTCAATGATTCCGATCATGCCGCCGCCCTCTTCGGTCTGCAGGCTTTCGGCAACATCTACACCCGCATCATGAACCCGACACAGGCCGTGCTCGAGGAGCGCGTCGCAGCGCTCGAGGGCGGCACGGCCGCCCTTGCCGTCGCCTCCGGCCATGCGGCGCAGGTGATCGTCTTCCACAATATCATGCGTCCTGGCGAGAATTTCATCGCTGCCCGCCAGCTCTACGGCGGCTCGATCAACCAGTTCGGCCACGCCTTCGAGAATTTCGGCTGGCAGGTGCGCTGGGCCGATGCCGCCGATCCGGCAAGCTTCGAAAGCCAGATCGACGACAAGACGCGCGGCATCTTCATCGAGAGCCTGGCCAATCCCGGCGGCACCTTCGTCGATATCGCTGCCATCGCCGACGTCGCGCATCGCCACGGCCTGCCGCTGATCGTCGACAATACGATGGCGACACCCTATTTCATCCGTCCGATCGAGCATGGCGCCGACATCGTCGTGCATTCACTGACGAAGTTTCTTGGCGGCCACGGCAACTCGATGGGTGGCCTCATCGTCGACGGCGGCACCTTCGACTGGTCGAAATCCGGCAATTACCCGATGCTGTCGAGCCCGCGGCCGGAATATAACGGCATGGTCCTGCACGCGACCTTCGGCAATTTCGCCTTTGCGATCGCTGCCCGCGTGCTCGGCCTGCGCGATCTCGGGCCGGCGATCTCGCCCTTCAACGCCTTCCTGATCCTGACCGGCATCGAGACGCTGCCGCTCAGGATGCAGCGCCACAGCGACAATGCGATCGCCGTCGCGAAGTGGCTGAAGGCGCACAGCAAGATCGCCTGGGTCAATTATGCCGGTCTCGACGACGACCCGAACCATGCCTTGCAGCAGCGCTACTCGCCGAAGGGCGCAGGCTCCGTCTTCACCTTTGGCGTCAAGGGCGGCTATGAGGCGGGCAAGACGCTGGTCGAGGGGCTGGAGCTCTTTTCCCATCTTGCCAATATCGGCGACACCCGTTCGCTCGTCATCCATCCGGCCTCGACGACGCACCGGCAGTTGACCGACGAGCAGCGGATCGCTGCCGGCGCCGGCCCCGACGTGGTACGCCTTTCCGTCGGCATCGAAGACGTCAAGGACATCATCGCCGATCTTGAACAGGCGCTCTCGAAGATCTGATGCGGTTCGTCACATACCTCTGACACGTACGTCAGTTCCTTTGACAACTTTTTTAAACTGGTTGCAATGATTCGGCCGCCGAGAAACCCCTGAAAACAGGGCGTTTTCGGCGGCCGAATCTTCAAAAAATCGACCTTGCGAAATTTTTTTTGGTTGTGCTCAACGGCGGTTTTGTTAACGCCTGCACCGAGATCGAGGTGGCAAATCTGCGCTGGAGAAGCGCCGACAAAGGGGCCACTTATCGGGGTCGTCTCCAAAAGCGCTCGAAAGGAGCCGTGAAAAATAAAGAACTCGGTGTGTCTCGTGCGAAACGCACGGGAGCGCTACCGTGCCGACATCACGAGGGCTGTCATCGCTTTTTCAAGACCTCGCGGTCCTGCTGAATGGAAGACGTCGATCTCGGACCGACAATTCGCTTATAAACGGCAGCCAAGGGTTACACTTGTTGGTTTTCAAAACAGACGAACGGGCTCGAGTGTCTGAAGTAATCTTACCGTTTGTGGAGCGAGTTTAGTTTTATCGACGGTTCGTCCTCTGTAGCAGCGTCCACCAAGATATAATGTCAAATGGCCACAGTCGTCCGAATCGCCAGAAAACAGTCTTTCGTAGACACGAACAGCGCCAAGGGTGTGTCTTGTCGGCCCGATGTGGTCAAGCCGATCCATCAGAAGGCAATGCCGGTCCTGCTCCTAACGAAGGAGGAAACGGATGTCTGGATTCGTACGCACTGGAAGGAAGCGAAGACGCTCGCCCGGCCACTGGTGAACGACCAGATTATGGTGACATCACGCGAGCCCTATGGTCGACCATTGTCTCCGGTGTCGCAGGCAGACGAGCTTTAGCAATCGTAGCCTATGCTTTGCAGGCCCACGACGTGATCTCGCACGGGCAACGCTACGCTGACAGGCGAGTAGCAGTTTGAAATGAGGAACCCTATGCTCGGCGCGCCGCTCTAAGGCTGCGTTCGATCGGCGTTGCAGCGTCGGCCTTGGTATTGAACCTGAAACGCCCCTCGTCGAGATAGATTGCTGGGCCAGCGCGTAGCTGCTTCCGATGACGACCGCTCCCGGTGCGAGAGCCAGCCATCTCCGTCGCACGGCAGGCAGGCGGAGGCCAGGGCCTGCCGTCGCCATCGCAGCGTCTTCCTCAGACATGACCACGACAGCATCTGGAGCCAGATCACGCCAGCGGATAGACGGCGCATATCCGCCTTTCGGGATGTCTATCAGGATCGGGTCGTTTTGACCCTGCAACGAGGTAGTATCGCTCCAGTATCCGACGCAGCCGTCCGGCCTCGATGCGCACAACCGGGCGCGAACCCCGCGCCGCGTTTGAACACTGGAATAGCCGTTGATACGGTCTGCGCGACCTCCTCCATCACATAGATGAAAAATGCGACGCTTCGACCCGATGGAGGGAATTCAGGACTTCTGACGATGCGGTCGAGCTGAGCGCGTATTTCTTCGGGACTGGAAGCAGGACGCGGCGAGGCAGCGGCGGCTCCTGGCGGCAATTCGTTCTGCACGGCCTTGCACCTCACGCGCTCTTGAGGGACTTTCTACCACAGATTTCATTACCTTCGTCAGATGTAACTTGCTGCAGATGTCGACCGCCGTCCACGTACCTACACCACTCAAGTTCTTACCTACCCGAAGTTCCGCCATCCAAGAAATGGCTTCGAACATAGCGTCCCGTACCACCAACTACCCCGTATGTTACCGTTACATACTTGCGCATTCGCGATGCACGGTCACGATGAGTAGCTCCGTGTCCTGAGTCAGCATGACAGAGCCGCTGGATGATAGGTCTGCAACCGAGGGAACATCATGACGGCGCTTAGAAGAACGGTCTCGTTACTCGCAGCCGCGGATGGCTCTATCACGATCTATTTCGGCCCCGATCAGCCGAAATACGTCAAGCGAGGCAACTGGGTGCAGACGGTTCCCGGCAAGGGCTGGTTCACGATCCTGCGGCTCTACAGCCCGCTCGAACCCTTCTTCACGAAGGAATGGCGTCCAACCGAAATCGAGCTTGTCCGCTGAACTTCCAATGACGACTGCAAACCTCAACTCATGAAGGGTCGAAGCAATGCGCAAGTCGAATCTCCTAATTCTCTTGTTATCTTCCACGGTTTTAACGGTGGGCGTCGGAGCGGCTTCGGCGCAGGAGCGGCATGCATACTTCGGGCAGACCCACCAGCACACGAGCTGGTCATTGGACGCTTACATCATCGGCAACACGGTTACCGGACCGGAAGAGGCCTACCAGTACTCGATGGGCCAGACCATCAAGCATCCGGCCGGGTTCGACGTTAAGATCAAGACGCCCCTCGATTTTCAGGGTGTGACCGATCACTCGGAATATGTCGGCGTCATCAGGCTTGCTAACGATCCCACGTCTCCGGTCAGCAAACTGCCGATCGCGGCGAAGTTGAAGGTGACCAAAGATAATCCTGCCACGAAGATTTTCTCGTTTCTGGCGGACAGCATAGCCAGCGGCAAGCCGCTCTCCGAGCTGGTGAACCCGGAACTTACTGGTTCTATTTGGAAGCAGAACGTCGCCATCGCTGACAAGTACAACAAACCGGGCCAGTTCACTGCATTCTGCTCGTACGAGTGGACATCAATGCCCAATAACCAGAACATGCATCGCAACGTTTTCTTCAAGGACTGTGCGAAGGTGCCGCCCGCGCCGTTCTCGGCTCTCGAGTCAGACCATCCGGAAGACCTCTGGACCTGGATGGACGGTCAGCGAAAGGCCGGAAACGAGGTGCTGGCCATCTCCCACAATGCGAACCTGTCGAACGGCATCATGTTTCCCACCGATGTCGACAGCAAGGGCAATCCGCTCGACGCCGCCTGGGCGCAACAACGAATGACCAACGAGCCGTTGACGGAACTCAAGCAGGTAAAGGGTGCGTCTGAAACTCATCCCGATCTCTCGCCGAATGACGAGTTCGCCAACTTCGAGATCATGAACTACCTGATCGGGATCGATAACAGTACGGCTAAAATTCACGGCAGCTATGCCCGTGAAGCCTACGAGAACGGTTTGGCCCTGCAAGCGACCCGCGGCTACAACCCTTACAAGTTCGGGGTGGTCGGTGCTGGGGACTCGCACAACACGGTCACGGCCTATTCGCAGTCGAACTTTTTCGGCGATCATGGCCTCATCGACGCGACCCCTGCCGCCCGACTGGCGGGTACGGTCGCGTCGGGAATGAATGTCCTCGAAACAGGAACCTCTGGTCTGACCGTCGTCTGGGCGGAACAGAACACCCGCGACTCCATCTTCAATGCCATGCAACGCAAGGAGGTCTACGCCACCAGCGGCGTGCGCATCCAGGCACGGATGTTCGGCGGCTGGGATTATGACAAGGGTGTTCTCGCCAATGCGGATTGGGCGAAGACCGCCTATGCCAGCGGTGTGCCGATGGGCGGCGATCTTCCTGCCGCCGACGACAAGGTTCCTTCCTTCATCGTGTCGGCGGTGAAAGACCCCGACGACGGCAATCTCGATCGCATCCAGATCGTCAAGGGCTGGACGAAACAGGGACAGATATTCGAAAAGATATTCGACGTCGCCTGGGCTGGAAACCGCCAGCCCGATCCGGTCACCGGGAAACTGCCACCGATTGGAAGCACGGTCGATATCACAAAGGCGACCTACACCAACGACATCGGCGCGGTGGAACTGAAGGCCGTATGGACAGACCCGGAGTTCGACCCCAGCCTGCACGCCTTCTACTACTCGCGTGTTCTCCAAATTCCGACACCGCGCTGGAGCACATATGACGCCGCCAAGCTCGGCATACTTCCGCCCAGCAGCGTGGCCGCGACGGTTCAGGAGCGCGCGTGGACGTCGCCGATCTGGTACACGCCGACGCCTGCTGCCGTCGCCAAGGCGGAGCGCGGCCTAACCGTCGAAGACCTGACCAAGGCAGGAGCTGTCGCGCTCACAGATGATCGACTGAAGAAACTCGTCGTTGGCAAGACGGCAAAAGTTCGCAACAGGGTGACCGGGAAGACTTTCGATGTTCTGTTTGGGGAGCATGGACAACGCGTCATCACCGAGTTGAACGGTGGCGCGCCGAGCGCGGACGACGTCTTGCAGATCATGCATCCGAGCACCTCTGGATCGACGGCCGACTACGAGATCAAGAATGGCCACATCATCACCAAGATCGACGGGAGCCCGTTCGAGCTGACCGTCTACACATCGGGAGATAAATTCGTGGCCGCCAGAAGCAATGAATTCGGCTACGCCAACTATGAAGTCCAGGCCGTCATTCAGTAAACGGAGGCAGTCGCTGTGGAACTGTTTCCCATCGCACCTGAAGCCAGTCATGTATGGATAAGGGAGTCGCCAATGAGCGGGTGGCGGCGAGTCCTCCGCGAACCGCTGCTCCATTTCCTCGTCGTTGGTGCGGTCCTGTTCGGCGCATACCACCTGCTGACGCCGTCACAGGAAGAGGCGGCGAATACGCACCAGATCGTTCTGACGAAGGACGACCTGCGGCAACTGGCGATCAGTTGGCTGGCGCAGGGACGGTCGTCCCCGACACCCGAGCAGATTCGCGGTCTTGTCGACCAGAAGGTGACGCAGGAAATCCTCTTCCGGGAAGCCGTAGCCCTCGGTCTTGACCGCGACGACGAGGTGGTCAAGCGCAGACTGGCGCAGAAGATGGACTTCCTCGCCTCGGATGTTGCCTCCATGCAGGAACCGACGGATGCCGATCTGAAGGCATGGTTTGACAAGAACGCGGAGACCTTCGCGCTACCCGCCCATGCTACCTTCCGCCATCTCTACTTTTCCACGGACAAACACGGGAGGGGTACCGAGGGGGTCGCGGCGGCAGCTCTAGCTCTGTTGGGAGGAAAATCACCCGACTCCAGTGAAGTTGCAGCGGTCGGCGACCCCTTCATGTTCCAGAACCACTATGGCGACGCCACCCCCGACCAGATGGCGAAGGAATTCGGGCCTGAGTTCTCCAAGGCGCTGTTCCAGCTTCCAGCGGGCAAGTGGGTTGGTCCCGTTAAATCAGGTTACGGGTGGCATCTCGTCTGGATCGATTCCATCGAGCCGGGGCGCATCCCGACCTACGCTGAGGTAATGCCCAACGTGAAGGCCGGCTGGGTTCGGGACCAGTATCAAGAAATAAAGCGCACCTCCCTGGAGGAGACGCGGTCCCGCTATTCTGTCATTGTTCCCCCAATCGAAGCAGCAGACTTCCAAGACTTGCAGGTTCCCCCTGGGTACAATCTGGGACTTGAGGTGTCGGCACAATGAACGTCCGGCGAATAGTGGCAACGATATTCCTGGCTGTCACTGCGGCCTTCCTGGCGCAAGCTGGGCTGGCTACAGCACATGAGATACGACCCGCCTATCTTCAGATCGACGAGATGACGGCCAACCGCTTCAAGGTCGTCTGGCGCACACCCCTGCTTTCGGGCATGCGTCTTCCCGTGGCCTTGCGGTTCCCCGACAGTGTTCGCAACGTGACGCCACCTGCCGAGCGCGAACTTCCGGATTCTCTTGTGGAGAGCCGCGTCGTCGAAACGGTGGACGGGAGCCTTGCGGGCAAGCGCGTCGAATTCGTAGGTCTGCAGGCAACGATTACCGACGTGCTGGTGCGTACCCGCCTGCTGGACGGGGCCGTGATGACGGCCATGATCCATCCGTCCCAGCCGTGGGTCGACGTCGCGGCTCGACCTGGACGGCTCGATGTGGCGAGGATATTCATCGTGCACGGTATCGAGCACATCCTTTTTGGCTACGACCATCTTCTCTTCGTCCTGGCGCTGATGTTCATCGTACGAAGCTGGCGGGCGCTTTTGTGGACGGTGACGGCGTTTACCGCGGCGCATTCCATCACACTGACGCTGGCAACCCTTGGCTTTGTGCACGTTCCCGGGCCGCCCGTGGAAGCCGCGATCGCGTTCAGTATCCTGCTGCTCGCCTGCGAGATCATTCGTATTCAGAATGGGCAGGCCAGCCTCACTGCGAAACGCCCTTGGCTGGTCGCCTTTGCGTTCGGGCTGCTGCACGGGCTGGGGTTCGCGGGGGCACTGTCTGAACTGGCCCTTCCTTCAGGGGACATTCCGCTTGCCTTGCTGTTCTTCAATGTAGGCGTCGAGATCGGGCAGTTGATGTTCATCGCCACTGTGATCGGGTTAATCGCGTTGGTGAGGCAGACGAGATATCCGGAGTGGCTGGGACGGAATGCCTTCACGACGGCGACATACGCAATCGGTGCGATGTCGGCATTCTGGTTCGTCGAGCGGGTGGCTGCGTTCTAAATCGGGAGCCGAATACGTCATGAGCGCCTGATGTCAGGCGACATATACGAATGGATAAAAACGGATGGGGAACGGTGTTGGATTCGTAAAGCGCGCCTTCGAGAAGCGCGACAAAGTCATTGATGAACTCGCCGCGCGCAATGAGGGGTTTCGCGACCTCTGCGACGACTTCGAAATTGCCAACAATGAAGAAGAGCGATGGAGGCAATCAACCGCTCCAGAGCGCGACGAGCGTATCGCCGAGTATAAGGAACTGATCGAGGCGACGCGATCAATGAGGCGCTGTCAACGACTTTCGCAGTTTCGCCTGATCGCCTGTTCTCGGTTGGGGCCGGTGAGGAATGGCCGATCGAGCCCGGTCACCCGGAGTCTGCCGACAACAGGCGCGTTCAATTGATCAATCTAGGGCTCCTGAAATAGGGAGTGGTCATAATCAAACTGGAGGATGTATGATGCTAAGACTCTCAGCAATAAGCATGATCGCCGTCGCGGCGAGCCTTCTAGCGGCATCGCCTGTCTTCGCGCAGGACGCCATTTCGGCTCCAGCGGAAAAGACGATAGGAGCGACCAAGTCAAAAATGGTGCCGTCGCTTGCCGTGCTGAATTCCGGTGGGGCGAAGCTCGAGGGTGGCAAGCTAACGATGAGTGGCATCTCGGCGGTGTCGATCGTGTTTGCCGACCGCCCGGTCCGATCGGCGGGCCACGTGCTGACCTCCGAGTTCATCAAGCAATGGGGTGAGGGGCCCGACAGCTTCGCGAAGGACCCACCCAACGCGACGATATCGGTACTCAGCGCCAAGGGTGATTCCGTTGCCGACGCGGTGGTCGTCCTGAAAATGCCGAAGCTTGAGGGCGGAGACCTGACGTTCGACGTAGCAGTGCTCGAAGGGGACCTCGCCGGAGCCGATGGGCCCGCATCGCTGTTTATCGACTGGTTCGCGGCACGTGGTCCCTATGGGGGCGTCGCCGTGGGAG
Source organism: Rhizobium leguminosarum bv. viciae USDA 2370 (assembly GCF_002008365.1). Classification (GTDB taxonomy): domain Bacteria; phylum Pseudomonadota; class Alphaproteobacteria; order Rhizobiales; family Rhizobiaceae; genus Rhizobium; species Rhizobium leguminosarum. Next base: position 121,790 of record NZ_MRDL01000032.1, on the reverse strand, counting down.
GCGCTGGGTTCCGCGCGCCGGTTTGGCGTGGCGGATGGTACGCCCATCCAGGCGCGTACTATGGGGCGGGCGTCGTGGCGGGGGCGGCGATTGGTGCGGCCGCTGCGGAGCGACGTTATTACCCGCCTCCGGCATGTGGCTATTATCCGTATCCGCCCTGCTACTAGCACTCAGGGCAAAGTCCATGCTCGCGCTGGGTTCGGTCGTGGGACGCTCGCACGACGCGTCCCACCGCAGGCTGATCACTGAGGACGCAAACGATTGGACCATCTCACCCACCCGAATCCAGTTCTGGAGATTCTTGTAGGCACCGTGTTTTTGATCGTTGTGATCTTTGTGCATGGCGTCGGAATCCGAAGCATCGGGCTTCAGTTCAGCAAGTCATGGGCACACGTCACCCCAGCCACGCCGCATTGGCGGCTGAATTTGATGCTCGCCGTAACAATCGCCGCGCTAGCGGTTCTGCACTTCGCGGAGACTCTTATTTGGGCAGTTCCCCTGTATGTCAGGGACATTATCCCTTCGATGCGCGATAGCTACTACTACGTCCTCGAAAGCTATACCACTCTCGGCGAGGGCAACGTCACTCTTCCAGACCGATGGCGTCTGCTCGGTCCTATCATCGGTATGTCGGGCCTGTTCACCTTCGGTTGGACTGGAAGCGTTCTCGTTAGCATCATGACCGATTTTGGCAAGTTCGACCGACTGCAGGCGAGGCGGGAGCGAGTGGAGGAGGGCAAGACGGAGTTGTGAGCAGGCTCGGTCTTCGCGATACGCCTGCACGTTCTCGCCGTCGGCAACGCTACCCGCCCACTCTCCGCCGCCATTCTTTCTGACCAGTGATGCGAAGCGCTTCATGCAGTATGTGTGAAGTCGATCAAGCGCGGCGTGCGGCTTCTTGGCGTCGAGGTCGCGGCGGATTGATGCCACGAGTTCGTCGAGTGTTTCACTGGGTTCGAAAGACTCGATCACCGAGCTGTCGATGTCCTGGCTTACCCCTTCGAACCTGCCAACGGTGATGAAATAGCTGGCCTCGAGCACCTGATCAGCGGGCGTCGTCGCACGGGTGGCGATGGAGCTGCGATAGTTCCAGAGTTCGCGGAGCAGCTTCGCAATTAAGGACGCCGGGGGGCGCTCAATGAAGGACCTAAGGCGCTTCGCTTTCGACGTGCCGCGCCCGTTGAAGAGGCGGCCTTCAGTCTCTGGGTCGATGCCCAGTCTCTCATAGAAGAAATCGTTGAAGGTCCGGTCCGAAAGATCGAGGACGTAACCTTGGCCCATTTCAAGGGCTAGCTCGAGCTTCTCCCTTTAGGCGCGCGGGATAAGCTGTTCGTAGGTGCGGGTCATGAGCTCTGGAACTCAACGACTACGGTTTCGGAAACAACAACTCTCATCGTCCTCCCCTCGCGGCTGTACGACAGCCAGTTCGGCGCAAGGCAAGCCTGCGATAAATCGTCAAGAAAACAATGGTTTAACTTGCGGTTGCAGAGTTGCTCAAGGGTATTTGACGAAAGGCACATACTTGAGCAAAGGTATGTGAGGAAACAACCAGACGTACCTGACGCCTCCACTGAAAAAACTCTACGATTTCAAATGGGTACGTGTCAAAGGTATGTGACGAACCACATCTGAGATCAGAGGGACCCATGTGACCACGGCAAATTACATCACCCTCAGCATCGACGGCGTCGAACCCGAGTTCGGCGCCCCGGAGCCCGGCCGGATCATCTCGGGCGATCCGCATTTCCGTACCTGGAATCTGGAGGAGGCCGAAGGCGGCCTCTATTCCGGCATTTGGGAGGCGACACCGGGCAAGTGGCGGATCGTCTACGAGGAGTGGGAATATTTCAGCCTGCTGTCCGGCCATTCGATCGTGACGGAGGACGGCGGTGAGCCGGTTCATCTGAAGGCGGGCGACCGGATGATCCTCAGACCCGGCTTCAAGGGAACGTGGGAAGTCGTTGAAACGACTCGCAAGGATTATGTGATCAAGGTTTGAGCGGGCCAGAAAATCGACGTTGACGATTCCGCGCTTGTCCCGATTTGCGGCGATGATGGCCCGTCTTTCAGCGAATGGCCGCGCCTGTTTCCGGGATAGAACGCTTTTAACCATTCCCATTAATCGTGCCTACATCGTCAAATGCTAAACCTTATCTGCAGCGCATTGCGGACATGATGTCTCCTGCCGTCCCACAGACATGGCCTTGCAATTAATCTTTTCGGAATTTGCATGTCGTCGAATCTTGCAGGTCGGCACGTTCGGACCCAGACGTCTTCCATCATCGCGACAACGGTCTGCTTCCTTGTCGTCGCCCTCGTCCTGACTGGCCTTGTGGCACACGTCGTCGTCACGATGACCCGGTCGGCCAACGAGATCGATGATGCCAGGGCCAGTCGCGCCGCCCGCGCGGCAATCGGTGCGTTTGTGGCTCGCCTCGGCGCGACAACGACTGATAACGCCGTATGGGACGATGCCTATAGCGCGATCTCGTCTCCCACCGCCGCGGATTGGGCCTATGAGAATTGGGGAAAGACCAGCGAGGATTACGCGCTTTATGACGGTGCGATAGTGACCGGCCCTGAGCGGTCTTCGGTCGTCTCGGCCTATGCCAAGGGCAAGCCCTTCCAGCCGGGCACGTTTTTCGGGGAAGCCTTTTATCAGCAGATCAATGCGGCTGCAGATCCGGCGAAGGCGCCGGTGGTCAATTTCATCAAGACCGAAAGCGGTATAGCGCTGATCGCCTCGCAGGCGATCCAGCCGTTCGACGCCGCCGTCGAGGTTCCGAAGTTCAGCGTGCTGACTTTCTACAAGGAGTTTACGTCGGAGGTTCTCGACACTCTCTCCAACGAACATGAACTCGAGGGGCTGAGCCTCGAGACGACGCCCAAGCCGGGATCCCTGAATACGCCGATCACCGACATGAAGGGAGCCGTCATCGGCTATCTCGTTTGGCCCAGCAAAGCGCCCGGAAGCGCCGTGTTTCATCAGGTCTATCCTTATCTTGCAGCTTCTACCGTCATCCTTTCGCTATTCTTGATCGGCGTTCTGTTGGTTGGGGCCTCCGAGGCGCGGCGCCTGCGCCAACTGGCGCAAACAGCGCTTTTCGAAGCGGGCCATGACAGCTTGAGTGGCCTGTTGAACAGACATGGGCTTCTCAACCTGCTGGCAGAGCTGGATAATTCTGGCTCTCCGCCACCCCGGCTCTATTTAGTCGACCTTGATGGCTTCAAGGCCGTCAACGATGCCTGGGGGCATGCGGTGGGGGACGATTTGATCCGGTTGGTTTCGAAGGCGCTGACAGGCTGCCACCCCGAAATCATTGCCGTGGCGCGGCTCGGGGGCGACGAATTTGCGCTGGTACACATCGGTTCTGCCCCGTGCGGAGAGATCGAAAAGACGATTTTGGCACTGTTTGCCGAGCCCTTCAAAATCGACGGGCGAACGATCGAAATTGGCGCAAGCATCGGAGCCGCTGCTCGCAACGGCGACGTCCCGCCCCTGGAGCTTCTCCGCAGAGCAGACATGGCCCTCTATCGGGCCAAGGCAAATGGCAGAGGCCAGGCAATCGAATACGATCCCGAGCTGGACCGGGAACGCCAACAGGTCGCCGAACTGGAGGGCCTGTTGAAGAGCGCCATCAACAGCGGCGCAATCGAAGCCGTTTTCCAACCTCTCGTCTCGGCTTCGACCGGCGCTGTGACTGGTCTTGAAGCACTGGCGCGCTGGCGAACTGCAACCGGAAACATCAGCCCGGAGATTTTCATTCCTCTTGCCGAGAGGTGCGGCCTCATCGATGCCCTCGGCGTTCACATGCTGAGAACATCGATCGAGCATGCCAAGAGCTGGCCCGATCTGGCATTGTCGGTGAACGTTTCGCCAATCCAGCTCTGCAATCCGGAATTTGCCGCAGAAGTGATCTCGGTCCTGCAGGAGCTTGATTTCAATCCAAACCGCCTGACATTGGAAATCACCGAAGGTGTTCTGATGACCAATCCGGATCAGGCCCGGCGGTCGATAGACCAGCTCAAACGCGTCGGCATTAAGTTCGCGCTCGACGACTTTGGCTGCGGCTACGCAAGCATTGGCGCCTTGCGGCAGTTCGGGTTTGATCGCATGAAGATCGACCGCTCGCTCGTGTGGGCTCTCGACGAAGGTGCAAATGGCGCCGATGTTCTTCGGGCAACCATCTCGCTCGCGACCGCGCTGCGGATTCCGGTTACCGCGGAAGGTATCGAGACTACCCGCCAGGCGGCGATCTTGCGCGATGCCGGCTGCGACCAGCTTCAAGGATATCTGATTGGAAAACCTATGTCGGCATATGACATATCCAGTAAACTGGAAGAAGAGTCAGCCGCATGATGCCGCCAAGATCGTGGCAATATGCTCGGTATTGATGGCTTGTCGCCGGCGTTCCAGCAGAGCGGTGACCGCTGAACACGGCTCCCTTTCATTCGCTGCCCGATGTCCTGACCGTTAACCTGGACCGGTTGCCCTCTGCAGCATTTCAAAAGCCGCGCGTGCCGTGGCGCTTCGCCCCGAGGTGCTTCTCCTCGACGAGCCGACCTCCGCCCTCGACTCGATCTCGACCGCCAAGGTGGAAGAGCTGGTCGCCCAGCTGAAGACGGAGTTCACCATCGTCATCGTCACCCACAACATGCAGCAGGCAAGCCGCATCTCCGATAACACCGCCTTCATGTATCTGGGCGAGCTGGTCGAATACGGCCCGACCGCTGAGATTTTCCAGTCGCCGAAGGTCAAGCGTACGGAAGACTACATTACCGGACGTTACGGTTGATCCTCGCGCGGTGGATCACCTCTGCGAGGGATGGATCACCACTGCAAATCCAGCCGGTCCAGCCCGTGGAAATGGTAGACATCCTTGACCACCGGCGTCTTCGCTAGCCTCAGGCCGGCAAGCCGCTCGAACAGGATCGGCAGCACGACGTTGAGCTCCAGCCGCGCCAGCGGCGCGCCGATGCAGAAATGGATGCCGGCGCCGAAGGAGAGGTTCGCCGCCTCGTTACGATCGGGCCGGAAGGTCAGCGGATCGGTGAATTTTGTCGGGTCGAGATTGGCGGCGGCGAGGATGAGGCTCACCTTGTCGCCGCGCTTGAAGGAGACCCCATCGATTTCCGCAGGCTCCAGCGCCCAGCGCTGGAAGATGTGGACCGGCGCGCAGATGCGCAAGGTTTCCTCGACGGTGCGCTCTGTCGTCGCTTCGTCCCGGAAGAGTTCTGCCGGATCGCAGCCGCTGTCGAGGATGGTACGCACGGAATTGCCGATCTGGTGCACGGTCGCCTCGTGCCCGGCATTGAGCAGCACGATCGTCGTCGACACGAGCTCCTCATCGGTCAGATACTGGCCCTTGTGCTCGGTATGGATCATGTGGGTCAGCAGGTCGTCACGCGGTTCGGCGCGGCGTTCTGTGATGACCGTTTTGACGTAGTCGGAAAATTCCTTCGCCGCCCGCTCGGCCTCCTCCTCCTGCTCGCGCGTGCGGCCGAACATGTACATGCGAACATAGGCGTGCGACCAGGTAAGCAGTTGCGGTCCCATCTCTTCGGGAATGCCGATCATGCGGGCGATCATGGTCACCGGGATGATGTCGGCAAAGGCCGAGAGTAGCTCGACCTCACGCTTCTCCGCGAAACCGTCGATCAGCCGGTTGGCGAGTTCGGCAAGCTCCGGTTTCATCTTCTCGACATGGCGGGAGACGAAGGCGCGGTTGACGAGCGTGCGCAGCCGCGTGTGCTCCGGCGGTTCGAGTTCGAGCAGGGAATAACGTTCCGAGAGATCGAAACTGGCAAGATGCGGCATCGGCTCGGCAAGGCCGAGCTCCTCGCGGCTGGCGATATGCAGGATCTGCCGGCCAAAGCGGCGGTCGCGCAGCAGGCCGTTTACATGGTCGTAACCCGTGAAGAACCACTGCTTCTGCTCACTCCAGTAGAAGGTCGGGCAATGGGCGTGAAGTGCGGCATAGACGGCATTCGGGTTGCCGTAGAAGGCCGGATTGCGGCCGTCCAGCGAGACATGGCGGTTGGCGCGGTCGATCGAGAGAAAGGATGGGATCATCATGCCACGAGGCTTATCGGATTTGCCGAGCCTCGGAAAGATGCGGGGTGAGGGACCCAGGACTACCCGGCCCGTGACAGCGTACCCATGCGTCGCAGCGCCTCGACCTGGTCGTCGACCGTCGGCACGAGTTCGCCGGCGGTGCCGCTCGGCGTGGCCGGTGCCGGGGCAGCGGCCTCCGCTTCGCCGAAGGTGACCGTGCAGTTGCGGCCGGCCGCCTTCGCCGCATAGAGCGCCCGGTCGGCGGCCGAGATCAGTTTGTCGATATTGGCTTCGATCGAGGAGGCAAGCGCGATGCCGATGCTGACCGTGACCGGGACGATCGCTTCGCCGGTGCTGACGGGAAGACGGCAGAATTCGGTGCGGATCGCTTCGGCGATCGCCTCGGCTTCCGTCTGGTCCGTGACCGCGGCGAAGGCGGCGAATTCTTCGCCGCCCATGCGGCCGAAGATGTTGTTTGGAATATACTGGCGGGCCATCCGCGCGAATGCGGTCAGCACTGCATCGCCGGATTGGTGGCCGAAACGGTCGTTGACACGCTTGAAATGGTCGAGATCGAAGAGCATCACCGCGACCTGGCGCTGGTCGTCATGGGCCTTTTCCTGGATGCCGTCGAAATAGCCGAGCAGGCCGCGGCGGTTGAGCACGCCGGTCAGCGAATCAGTCAGGGTGAGCGCACGCAGGTGCCGTTCGGAGCGCTCCATGATCAGCCGGCAGGTGAACGCGAAGGCGATTGTGAGCAGGAAGGCGCTGGCCATGGCGGAGGCGCCGCCGAGATTGGTCGCTTCGATATCGCTCGGCAGCGTCAGCGCCATCATCAGCGCTGAGCCGAAGCACAGGCAGCCCTGGATGACGAACACGCCCATCAGCTTGACGCGGGTACGCTCGCGGCGCATGTCGCCGGCGGCGACCGCCATGGCAAGTGCCGTCGCACCCGTCGCTGAAGCAAGGTTATAGAGCACCACCCGGTTTGAATAATCGCTGTTGACCCAGGGCAGGAAGACCCCGGCGAGCCAGATGACCGGCGGCAGCAGCGCCCACCATTCGATCCGCTTGCGGTCGAGCGCCAGAAAACCCGCCACCCAGGCGCTCTGGCCGAGCAGGGCGATGGCATTGCCCGCCTCTATGGAAAGCACGCTGGGGATTTCGCCGCGCAGCGCGACCATCGCAAAGCCAATACCGGTCAGGAGGAAGCCCAAGCCCCAATAGAGATAGGCCTCGTTCCTGACGTTATGGCGCCAGGCGACGAACAGCACCAAAGCGAGCGTCATGGCCTCGGAACACCAGATGGCGAGACCTGTAGCAATATTGAACACGGCAGCAACCCCTTGTCTGTCGGTTCTCATCCTTGCCGAGGAAGCTCGCCAGTTCCTTAATGTCGCTGCGCTGCGGCATTGTTTCAGGCCGATATCTGCCGGTAGGCTTTCCGTTGGGTAAACGTGTATGAGCACAGTCGAATAGAGTAAGCCTTCCTTCACACTGTCATGGAGAAAAGCCGGGGGAGATCGTAGCAAGGGCTCGCCGTTAACAGGCGTTTGGGGGAAAGAGGCTGCCTGGAGCCGCCTTGCCCCGCCTTCTTAACGTTATCCTCATGCGTGTCTTGAAGAGGAGGGCCGGGACACTCTATGTAGGGGTAAGATATTTTTCTTTGATTCCCGGCGCCGGCCGGCGAGACGTTGACAAAGGACGCACATGAGAAACCCAGTCGATACCGCAATGGCCCTCGTGCCGATGGTCGTGGAACAGACCAACCGCGGTGAACGCTCCTACGACATCTATTCCCGCCTGTTGAAGGAACGCATCATCTTCCTGACGGGTGCCGTCGAAGACCATATGGCGACGCTCGTCTGCGCCCAGCTGCTCTTCCTCGAGGCCGAAAACCCGAAGAAGGAAATCGCCCTCTACATCAATTCGCCCGGTGGCGTCGTCACGGCCGGCATGGCGATCTACGATACGATGCAGTTCATCAAGCCCGCGGTTTCGACGCTCTGCATCGGCCAGGCCGCATCCATGGGCTCGCTGCTGCTGGCTGCCGGCCACAAGGACATGCGCTTTGCCACGCCGAATTCCCGCATCATGGTGCACCAGCCCTCGGGCGGCTTCCAGGGGCAGGCCTCGGACATCGAGCGGCACGCCCGCGACATCCTCAAAATGAAGCGCCGCCTGAACGAGGTCTACGTAAAGCACACCGGCCGCACCTACGAAGAAGTTGAAAAGACGCTCGATCGTGACCATTTCATGGATGCGGACGAAGCCCAGAGCTGGGGCGTGATCGACAAGGTTCTGACGTCGCGCCTCGAAATGGAAGGCGAACAGGCCTAGTAATTAATAGGGATGGTGTTTTTGTCGCCACAGTTCTATCCCATTTGTGATTGAACAGGGGCTTTCATACGGCGACGAAGACGCTAATAGTAACTATTAATGCTATGTTGAATTTTTATGACATAGCATTCGGCATTCGAAGGGGAATTCGTTGCCGCCGGAACCCGGACATGATTGGTTGGGCCCGGTTCGTACCCCCTGAAGCCCTTCTCGGCAAAGGCTCCGGAAACGGAGTGCCGCCAGGAGCTGATAGAGTGGACCGCGATTTCGCCTTGAAATGCGGCGTGCTGGAAGGAAAGTGATATGAGCAAGGTCAGCGGCAGCAACGGCGGCGACTCCAAGAACACGCTTTATTGTTCGTTCTGCGGAAAGAGCCAGCACGAAGTCCGGAAACTGATTGCCGGACCGACCGTCTTCATCTGCGATGAATGCGTCGAATTGTGCATGGACATCATCCGCGAGGAGAACAAGTCTTCGATGGTCAAGTCCCGTGACGGCGTTCCGACGCCCCAGGACATCATCAAGGTCCTCGACGAATACGTCATCGGCCAGCGGCAGGCGAAGAAGATCCTGTCGGTCGCCGTTCACAACCATTACAAGCGCCTGGCGCATGCCTCCAAGAACGGCGAAGTCGAACTGGCGAAGTCGAACATTATGCTCGTCGGCCCGACCGGCTGCGGCAAGACCTATCTTGCCCAGACGCTCGCCCGCATCATCGACGTTCCCTTCACCATGGCCGATGCGACGACGCTGACAGAGGCCGGTTATGTCGGCGAGGATGTCGAAAACATCATCCTGAAGCTCCTGCAGTCGGCCGACTACAACGTCGAGCGTGCGCAGCGCGGCATCGTCTACATCGACGAAGTCGACAAGATTTCGCGCAAGTCCGACAACCCGTCGATCACCCGCGACGTCTCGGGCGAGGGCGTGCAGCAGGCACTGCTGAAGATCATGGAAGGCACGGTCGCTTCCGTTCCACCGCAGGGCGGCCGCAAGCATCCTCAGCAGGAATTCCTGCAGGTCGACACGACGAACATCCTGTTCATCTGCGGCGGCGCCTTTGCCGGCCTCGACAAGATCATCTCTGCCCGCGGCGAGAAGACCTCGATCGGCTTCGGTGCGACCGTCAAGTCGCAGGATGACCGCCGCGTCGGTGAGGTCCTGCGCGAACTGGAGCCTGAAGATCTGGTCAAGTTCGGCCTCATCCCTGAGTTCATCGGCCGTCTGCCGGTTCTGGCGACGCTTGAAGACCTCGATGAGGACGCGCTGATCCAGATCCTCTCCGAGCCGAAGAACGCGCTGATCAAGCAGTATCAGCGCCTGTTCGAGATGGAAGACGTGGAACTGAACTTCCACGAGGATGCTCTGCGCGAAATCGCCCGCAAGGCGATCGTGCGCAAGACCGGCGCCCGCGGCCTTCGCTCGATCATGGAGAAGATCCTGCTCGACACGATGTTCGAATTGCCGACGCTGGAAGGGGTGCGCGAGGTCGTCATCTCCGAGGAAGTGGTGCGCGGTTCGGCCCGTCCGCTTTACATCTATGCCGATCGCCAGGAAGAAAAAGCCAACGCTTCGGCGTGAGCTTGGGCTTTCGTGTGATTATTTTGGGGGCTTGCCATAGGCAGGCCCCTTTCTATTTGAAAAACCATGCGAAGCGCTGCTAGTATTTGCCGGTGGGAACCGACATTGCCTTTGCCGATGTTGCGCAAGGGGTAGTGCTTGGCAATCATGCAATGATTCCGTAAGTCTCTTGCTGGCGTTTGTATTTTAGCCGGGTCGGAAGTGGTAAGCGCCGGTCCAGCCACGCGCTTCATAGTGTTGGCGTTCCGTTGTAATAAAGCTGTCACATCCGAGGGACGCGGGCGTTTGCGTGGCTTGAAAAGCGTAGTCAGAACCTCCACTTGTAGCAACAAGTGAGAGTGCCGGCCGGTCCCAAGCGGCCGTGCAAAGAGCCCGGCAACGGGACGATGGAAAGGACATAAAATGACGAAGAAAACGTCTGTAGCGAGCAGCACTGCCTACCCTGTTCTGCCCCTGCGCGACATCGTGGTTTTCCCGCATATGATCGTGCCGCTGTTCGTAGGACGGGAAAAGTCGATCCGTGCGCTCGAAGAGGTCATGGGTTCCGACAAGCAGATCATGCTGGTAACGCAGATCAACGCCAGCGACGACGATCCGGATCCTTCCGCGATCCACAATGTCGGCACCGTGGCGAACGTGTTGCAGCTCTTGAAGCTGCCCGACGGCACCGTGAAGGTTCTGGTGGAAGGCCGCGCCCGCGCCGAGATCGACACCTATACCAGCCGCGAGGATTTCTATGAGGCGCTCGGCCATGTGCTCGAGGAGCCGCATGACGATCCGGTCGAACTGGAAGCCCTGTCGCGTTCGGTCGTCTCCGAATTCGAGAGCTACGTGAAGCTCAACAAGAAGATTTCGCCCGAGGTGGTCGGCGCCGCCAGCCAGATCGACGACTATTCCAAGCTCGCCGATACGGTCGCTTCGCATCTGTCGATCAAGATCACCGAGAAGCAGGAGATGCTGGAGACCACCAGCGTCAAGCAGCGCCTCGAAAAGGCCCTCGGCTTCATGGAAGGCGAGATCTCGGTCCTGCAGGTCGAAAAGCGCATCCGCTCGCGCGTCAAGCGCCAGATGGAGAAGACCCAGCGCGAGTATTACCTGAATGAACAGATGAAGGCGATCCAGAAGGAACTCGGCGACGGCGAGGAAGGCCGCGACGAGATGAGCGAACTGGAAGAGCGCATCTCCAAGACCAAACTGTCCAAGGAAGCCCGTGAAAAGGCCGATGCGGAACTGAAGAAGCTGCGCCAGATGAGCCCGATGTCGGCGGAAGCCACCGTCGTGCGCAACTATCTGGACTGGCTGCTCGGCATCCCCTGGGGCAAGAAGTCGAAGATCAAGGCCGATCTCAACAATGCCGAGAAGATCCTCGAAGCCGATCACTTCGGTCTCGACAAGGTCAAGGAGCGCATCGTCGAATATCTGGCCGTACAGGCCCGTGCCACCAAGATCAAGGGCCCGATCCTCTGCCTCGTCGGTCCTCCGGGTGTCGGCAAGACCTCGCTCGCCCAGTCGATCGCCAAGGCGACCGGCCGTGAGTATGTCCGCATGGCGCTTGGCGGCGTTCGTGACGAAGCTGAAATCCGCGGTCACCGCCGCACCTATATCGGCTCGATGCCCGGCAAGGTCATCCAGTCGATGAAGAAGGCGAAGAAGTCCAACCCGCTCTTCCTGCTCGACGAGATCGACAAGCTCGGCCAGGATTATCGCGGCGATCCGTCCTCGGCCCTGCTGGAAGTGCTCGATCCGGCGCAGAACATGACCTTCATGGACCACTATCTGGAAGTCGAATACGACCTGTCGGATGTGATGTTCATCACGACGGCAAATACGCTGAATATTCCGGCGCCCCTGATGGACCGCATGGAGATCATCCGTATCGCCGGCTACACCGAGGATGAAAAGCGCGAAATCGCCAAGCGGCACCTGCTGCCGAAGGCCATCAAGGAACATGCGTTGCAGCCGGAAGAATTCTCGGTCAGCGACGACGCCCTGATGGCGATCAGCCAGCAGTACACCCGCGAAGCCGGCGTCCGCAACTTCGAACGCGAACTGATGAAACTCGCCCGCAAGGCGGTCACCGAGATCATCAAGGGCAAGACGAAGGCCGTTCATGTGACGGCTGCCAACATCTCCGACTACCTGGGCGTCCCGCGCTTCCGCCATGGCGAAGCAGAGGGCGAGGATCAGGTCGGCGTCGTGACCGGTCTTGCCTGGACGGAAGTCGGTGGTGAGCTGCTGACCATCGAAGGCGTGATGATGCCGGGCAAGGGCCGCATGACGGTCACCGGCAATCTGAAGGAAGTCATGAAGGAATCGATCTCGGCAGCGGCTTCCTATGTCCGCTCGCGCGCCGTCGATTTCGGCATCGAGCCGCCGCGCTTCGACAAGAGCGACATCCACGTGCACGTGCCGGAAGGCGCGACGCCGAAGGATGGCCCCTCGGCCGGCGTCGCCATGGCAACCGCGATCGTCTCGATCATGACCGGCATCCCGGTGGACAGGCATGTGGCCATGACCGGTGAAATCACCCTTCGCGGTCGTGTGCTGCCGATCGGTGGTCTCAAGGAAAAGCTGCTCGCAGCGCTTCGCGGCGGCATCAAGAAGGTGCTGATTCCGGAGGAAAACGCCAAGGACCTGGCGGAGATTCCCGATAACGTGAAGAACAACATGGAGATCATCCCGGTATCCCGCATGGGCGAGGTGATCAAGCATGCGCTGATCCGGCGACCGGAGCCGATCGAATGGGACGGCACGGTAGAAACGCCCGTCATCGCAACGGTCGAAGGCCTCGATGAGACAGGCGCAACCATAGCGCATTGAGTGGCCTTTGCCACATTTACGCCCAATTGGGGCAAAACACGCAAAAAGGCTGGCGGAAACGCCAGCCTTTTTTGTGAAAACGTCATGTAGACGCTTGCTTTTCCTTGATTTGCAGGGCTTTTGGGTTTTCGGCGGGCCTGATGAAACCTATTCTGCGCCTAGCTTACTTTTGAGTCGTTTCATACCATTTAGAAAGGGGTGGAAACATGAACAAGAATGAACTCGTGTCCGCAGTAGCCGAAAAGGCAGGACTGACGAAGTCTGACGCGGCTTCCGCTGTTGACGCGGTTTTCGACGTTGTCCAGGCTGAACTCAAGAACAAGGGCGACATCCGCCTCGCGGGTTTCGGCAGCTTCACCGTTTCTCATCGTGCCGCAACGAAGGGCCGTAATCCGTCGACGGGCGCTGAAGTCGACATTCCGGCTCGCAACGTGCCCAAATTCACGCCTGGCAAGGGCCTGAAGGACGCCGTCAACGGCTGATATGATATTATCCGTCAGCCGGAAACGAGACCGGTTGTGAAGGATTTGAGAGGGGTTCGGCTTTGCCGGACCCCTTTTGCTTCTAGGAGCACTCTTGCCGCCGCGCGGGCTTTGATCTACGACATTTCTGTTCTCAGGGCGGGGTGAAACTCCCCACCGGCGGTAAGAGTTTCGGCTCGAGCCCGCGAGCGCCTTCCCTCGTGTCCAAGCGGGGGAAGGGTCAGCAGATCCGGTGCGATTCCGGAGCCGACGGTTAAAGTCCGGATGGAAGAGAATGAGTGTCGGTCGTGCGAAGGGCAGGGGTCTGTCCTGTGTCGCTTGGTCGTGGCTTATGCGTCCTGATTTATGTTGGTCCCTGTTTTGGATGAAAGACATGAATCAGACTTCCCTTGCAGTCTCGCCGTCCCGCGCCGTTGTCGGTGCACTCTGGATGGTGCTTGCCGGCATTGCTTTTTCGCTTCTCAACGTCGTCACCCAATGGCTGACGATGAAGCTTGCCTTTCCCTCGGCGTCGGCTGCCTTCTGGCAATATGGCTTCGCCTTCCTGTTTTCGGTGCCGTTCCTTAAGAGGCTCGGCCTTGCGGCGATGCGCACGCACTATCCCTGGCGTCACCTCGCGCGCGTCGCGCTTGCCGCGCTCGGCGTCGAGGCCTGGGTCGCCAGCCTTGCCGCCGTGCCGATCTGGCAGGCGATCGCACTGGTGATGACCTCGCCCTTCTTCATCATTCTGGGTGCCCGGCTTTTCCTCGGTGAGCGCGTCGGCCCGGCCCGCTGGGCCGCGACGGCGGCGGGTTTCACCGGAGCGATGATCATCCTGCAGCCATGGTCGGACGGCTTTGGCTGGGCGGCACTCCTGCCTGTGCTCTCGGCGATGCTGTGGGGCGCCTCGTCGCTGATCACCAAAAGCCTGACGGGCATTGAACGACCGGAGACGATCACCGTCTGGCTGCTCGTTCTGCTGACCCCGATAAACGGCGGGCTGGCGCTTGCGGCAGGTTTTGCAGTGCCGACGGGCGCAACCCTTGCCCTGTTCTTGCTGGCGGGGCTGCTGACCGCCGCAGCGCAGTATTTCCTGACGCTTGCCTATGCCGCAGCCGATGCCGCCTACGTCCAGCCGTTCGACGATCTGAAGCTGCCGTTGAACGTGCTGGCCGGTTGGCTGTTCTTTGGCTATGCGCCGGCGGGTTACCTTTGGCTGGGAGCGGCTCTCATCCTGTGTGCCTCGCTCTTCATCATGCGAAACGAGATGCGCCGGGAGCGCAAACCAGCCTGACGCGCTCAGGTACAAAATGTCGATTCTGTCATGCCTCTGTCATGTCGCTCCCGCAGAAAACTCCTGTTTCGAATGTTCGACACATGGGGGATTTCATGACAATTTCATCGCGCAAGGCAGCGCTTGCTGCCGTGCTTCTCGCATCCGTTGCCTTTCCTGCCACGGCCGAACCGGTTTTCAACCGCATCGCTTCCTTTCCGGTTGCGCAAAACCTGCCGGCTGACAAGGACACGCTTTCGGTGAGCTCCGCCGAAATCATCACCGCGACCGACGACGGCAACACGCTGATCTATAGCGACAGCCCGCTCGGCGCGATCGGCTTCATCGACATTACCGATGCCAAGGCTCCGAAGGCCGGCGGCGCGGTGATCATGGACGGCGAGCCGACATCGGTCACCTCCAGCGCCGACAATGCGCTCGTTGCCGTCAACACCTCCGAAAGCAAGGCGAAGCCCTCGGGCCGTCTCGCCATCGTCGACGTGGCGACCAAGAAGATCGAGAACAGCTGTGATCTCGGCGGCCAGCCGGATTCGATCGCCCTCAACAAGGATAAGACGCTCGGCACCATCGCGATCGAAAACGAGCGCGACGAAAAGGTCAATGACGGCAAGATCCCGCAAATGCCGGCTGGCGACCTCGTCGTCTTCCAGGTCAAGAACGGCACCGTCGATTGCGGCACTATCAAGCACGTGGCGCTGACCGGGCTTGCCGGCGTCGCCCCGGAGGATCCGGAGCCGGAATTCGTCGCCTTCAACAGCCTGAACGAGATTGCTCTGACGCTGCAGGAAAACAATGAGATCGTCATCATCGACGCTAACACGGCTGAAGTGAAGACGCATTTCTCCGCCGGCAGCGTCGATCTCACCGGTATCGACACCAAGCGTGACGGCGCCCTGAAATTCTCGGGCGAAGCCAAAGGCGTGCTGCGCGAACCCGACGCCGTGAAGTGGCTGGACGACAACCGCCTTGTCGTCGCCAATGAAGGCGACTACCAGGGCGGCTCGCGCGGCTTCACCATCTTCGACAAGACGGGCAAGCTTCTCTACGAATCGGGCGCATCCTTCGAACGCGCCGTCGCCCATATCGGCCACTATCCGGAAAGCCGGTCAGGATCGAAGGGCGTCGAGCCGGAAGGCCTCGAAGCCGCCAAGTTCGGGGACGATCAGTATTTCTTCCTGCTCGCCGAGCGTGCTTCGGTCGTCGGCGTCTACAAAGATACCGGCGCTGATCCCGAGCTTGTCCAGCTGCTGCCGTCCGGCATTTCGCCGGAAGGCGCGATCGCCATCCCTAAGCGCAATCTCCTCGCGACTGCCAACGAACTCGACCTCGGCAAGGATGGCGGCGCGCGCTCGCATGTGATGATCTACGAGCGCTCGGAAGGCGAAAAGGCCTATCCGCAGATCGTCTCCGCCGAGAAGGACGGCAATCCGATCGGCTTTGCAGCCCTTTCGGGTCTCGCAGCCGTTCCGGGCAAGCCGGGCATGCTCTACGCCGTCAGCGACAGCGTTCTGGGCTCGCAGCCGACGATCTACACGATCGATGCCAGCAAGAAGCCGGCCGTCATCACCGACGCCCTCGTCGTCAAGCGTGACGGCGCCCCGGCCCAGAAGCTCGACATCGAAGGCATCGCGGCTGCTGCCGACGGCTCCTTCTGGCTCGCCTCGGAAGGTTACAGCGAGCGTCTCGTTCCGCATGCCCTCTACAACGTCAATGCCAAGGGCGACATCAAGGCCGAGATTGCCCTGCCGAAGGAGCTCGTCGCCAACGAAATCCGCTACGGCTTCGAAGGCGTGACCATTGTCGGCACCGGCGACGATGCGACGCTCTGGATGGCGGTCCAGCGTGAGTGGAGCGATGACGAGAAGGGCTTCGTCAAGCTCGTCTCCTACAATCCGAAGAAGAAGGAATGGGGTGCTGTGCGCTATCCGCTCGACAAGACGGAAAGCGGCTGGGTCGGCCTGTCGGAAATCTCGGCTCAGGGCGACAGCGTCTACATCATCGAGCGCGACAACCTCGTCGGTGATGCCGCCAGGCTGAAGAAGCTCTACAAGGTCGCGATTTCAGACTTGAAGCCCGCCAAGCTCGGCGGCGAGCTACCGGTCGTCAAGAAGACCGAAGCCCACGACTTCCTCGGTGAGCTGAAGACCGCGACTAACGGCTATGTGCTGGACAAGCTTGAAGGCTTCAGCTTCGACGCATCGGGCAAGGCCTACACGGTCACCGACAATGACGGCGTCAGCGACTCCTCCGGCGAGACCCTGTTCTTTCCGGTCGATCTCGTCGGCACGAACTGAGCCCACCAACTGACCTTGACGGATCGATGACACGAAAATGGCCGGGTATTCGCCCGGCCATTTTCGTTTCGAAATGTCGGACGGCCTACCAGCGCTGATGCACATGCGGCGCGATCAGCCGCTCGTAGATCTCGCGCGTTGCCGCTATGACATCGGCCGAAAGCGGCGCCAGATCGGCAGCCGCCGCATTGCCCTTGGCCTGCTCGGCGTTACGCGCGCCGGGGATGACGACGGTGACGGCGTCGCTCATCAGGATCCAGCGGAGCGCGAAGGCGGCCATGGTGGCGCCCTCGGGCACCAGCTTGCGCACCTCTTCCACCGCCTGCAGGCCGATCTCGAAGGGCACGCCGGCAAAGGTCTCGCCGACATCGAAGGCTTCACCGTTGCGGTTGAAATTGCGGTGGTCGTCGCTGGCGAAATGTGTGTCCCGGGTGATCTTTCCGGAGAGAAGACCGCTGGCGAGCGGTACGCGGACGATGATCGCCACGTTCCTGCGGCGTGCTTCCTGGAAGAACAGATGGTCGGGGCGCTGGCGGAAGATGTTGTAGATGATCTGGATGCTGACGACGCCGGGATATTCGATCGCCTTCAGACCGTCCTCGACCTTCTCGACGCTGACGCCGTAACCCTTGATCTTGCCGGCCTTCTGCAGCTCGTTCAGGTCCTCGAAGACCTCCGGCTGGTAAAGCACCTCACGCGGCGGGCAGTGGAGCTGCACGAGGTCGAGACTGTCGACGGCAAGATTCGTCAGGCTGCGGTCGATGAAACCTTCGAGATTAGCCTTGGTGTAGCCTTCCGCGACATGCGGATTGAGGCGGCGGCCCGCCTTGGTAGCGACCATCGGACGCACACCGCCGCGCGTCTTCAGCACGTCGGCAATGATCTTTTCCGAGCGCCCGTCGCCATAAACGTCAGCCGTATCGATGAAGGTCATGCCGGCATCGAGCGCGGCATTGAGCGCAGCGCGCCCGTCCGCCTCGCTGATATCGCCCCAGGAGCCGCCGATCTGCCAGGCGCCGAAGCCGACATTGGTGACGGTGAAGGGCATGCGGCCAAAAGCATGGTGTTTCATGAAAAATCCTCCCTACTGCATGTCGCCCGGAAGTGTGCAGGGACAACGACATGCATAAAAACAAAGAGCCAAAGCGCGTCGCATGAATCAAGCACGATGTGACGCGCTTTGGTGATGAAAGCCACTGGAACTATCAGGCGGGTGAGTCCGCGGCAATTGCCGATCCGGCTTTGATTGGTCGCCTCGATGAAATATCGTCGCGATATAAGGCTTCAACCGCAATGAATGGAAAAGGAAAGATCATGGAGATCAAACCCGCCGGCTCTCGCCCTTCGACGAAGCCACCGGCCGACTATTTCACCGGCGCCGTTCGCCAGGATCCGCTGATGGAAACGCCGGCGCCGGCACGGGCGAGGGCGGTCTCCGTCACCTTTGAACCCGGCGCCCGCACGGCCTGGCATACGCATCCGCTCGGCCAGACACTGATCGTGACATCAGGTAAGGGCCTCGCCCAGAGCTGGGGCGAGGATATCCGCGAGATCCGCCCCGGCGATACCGTCTGGTTCGCGCCAGGCGAAAAACATTGGCACGGCGCTGCCCCGGACACGGCGATGACGCATATCGCCATCCATGAAGCGCTGGACGGCAGCCACGTCGACTGGATGGAAAAGGTCAGCGACGAGCAATATTCCGGTAAAATGTGAGCTGATCAGAGCCGTTTCAGGCAATAGGAAAAATGCGCGTGCGATTCGACCGTCAGGAACTCGAATTGCCAGCCGTAATCCTTGCAGAATTTGGTGACCGCCTCGACGACACCATAGACGATCGGCTTGACCGTATTGCCGGTGCAGAAATCATGCCCGGCAATACGCCCCGTCCGCTTCACCTTCTTTTCGCAGAGCAGGAGTTCCTGCCAGGTGAGCTCGAAGGAATGGTCGGTATCGATATAGGCCCAATCGAGGAAATCGTCCTCGAATTCGGCAAGCTTGTCGAGCGATGTGCCTTGCATCAGATGCAGCCGGCCGGCCGCGATCTCGGCCGCGAAATTCGTGTGGATCGCATCGAGCCCGGAGCTGTAGCGATCCATTGACCAGGGATCGATGAGGTAGAGCTGCGCCGGCCGATTCTTTTCCAGGATCTCCGCCGTATATTCGCCAAAGGCTGCCCCGACCTCGACGCCGATGCCGCCGTTCGGGATCCGATAAAGCAATTCGCCGCGATCCGGCAGCAGCCGGGCGTTTTCCATATGATAGGCGCTGAGCGGAGTGCGCGGCATGCTCGCCCGGAGCACCTGCCTTTCTTCACGTGTCTTCATTTCTGATCTCGGGATTGCGGGCGACTGACAGCCCTGATGCGGTTTGACGGGAAGGTAGGAGCAGCCGGCACCGATGACAACCGGATGACAGGAATTTGCTTCTTTCGGACAAACCGCTAAGTTCCATCTGTGAACTGACGAAAAAGCCTCGGGAGGAGCGATTTCATGAGACGCATGTGGCCTGAAGAATTCAACGCCATCATCAGCGGAGCTGAGGAGGTGATGTTGGAAACACCAGCCGAGGCCGGCGAAGCGCCGCTGCAGCGCAAGGCGCTGAAGGCGCGAATCACCATGCAGGATTACGAGCGGATCTGGCCGCTCGCCGAGATGCGCTTCCGGCTTGGTGAAAGAGATGGCAAGGCCATCACGCTGATCACCACCAATCCCCATTACCACGCGTGGCACCCGAAGGACGGCGGCAGCGTCGATTCCGTGTCGGACAGTGGCCGCCATTACAAGACGGATTATCTCGTCGTGCACTTCCTGCTCGACGACGTGAAGGAAACGTCTCCCGCCTGAGGTGCTAAGGCCCGGTGCGGCCGGAAGCCGCACCGGCGTCCTGTGGAAGCCAAGTTGATCCCGACGCTGATGACAACGGCGGCGATATCGGTAAGCTTGGGCGAAACATATCCTTACGAAATTGGAGGTTCCCGTGACGGGCAACGTGCTGGATATCCCGGTCAAGACTGTGGATGGTCGTGAGACCACGCTCAACGAATACAGGGGCAGGGTGCTCTTGGTCGTCAATGTCGCCTCGAAATGCGGGCTGACCGTCCAATATGAGGGGCTGGAAAAGCTCTATGGGGAAAAGCGCGAGCGCGGCTTCGTCATCGCAGCTTTCCCCGCCAACGACTTCAAGGGTCAGGAGCCCGGCACCGACGCCGAGATCCTCGATTTCTGCACCAGCACCTATGACGTCACCTTCCCGATCTTCTCGAAGATCTCGGTCAAGGGCGAGGCCCAGCACCCGCTTTACCGGCAGCTGACCAAGTCGGGTGTCGCGACGACGGGTGACGGCCCGATGCGCGAACGCCTGAAATCCCATGGCATGACAGGCGGAGATGAGGACGACATCCTCTGGAACTTCGAGAAATTCCTGATCGGCCGCGACGGCAAAGTCGCCGCCCGTTTCGCGCCTGACGTGACGGCGGACGATTCGCGGCTGGTTTCCGCTGTGGATAAAGAACTGGCGAAGGGATGAATGGTGGGCCATGAGCACCCACCGGACAGCGGGATGCTCATTACCCCGATCACGCTCTCACATCTCAGTCGGAGAAAATGAGAAAGCGCATCCGGCGCCGTTCCAAGATCCTCAGATCCCAAGCACGGTCACAAGCGGGGGCGTAAAGTTCTTGAAGCCCACCCTCGGCCAGTCGCACCTCTTGTCGAATTTCGTCTTTGGTTCGTGGCGCTGGCATGTCGGATTCGTCTTGAATGCATATCCGGGCAGGGCGACGTATGTGGCACTTGGCGTGCCAAGGGCAATCGCGATGCACAGCATCAATACGGAGCGCAGGGTCCTCATGGCACACCTCCAGGCGTGATGAACCTTCAAGCGCGGAGACTTTCCGGGCGGCGAATTCTCCCACTTTTGCCGGCCCCTATCCATTCGCCCAATAGGAGGTGGCGCGGTGGCTGGGAGTAGTCCGTTTTACGGAGCGCTGGCGGGACGGCGCGCATCTGAAGCTGCCGGGATGTACGCCTTGCTGCGCCGGAACGTCTTGCCGCATGCTGCCTCGAGAACGCAGTCCTGCCCAGAACTCGGACCGTGGTGTGCCGCCGAACGGGGGCATCGGCAGCCAGTTCACCGGATACGGAGAGTCGTGACGAAGCGATAGGCAGCGGGTGGGTTTTCGGCGTGGATGTAATCGCCATGAAATGGCAGACGATGGGCGTCCTCCAAACGGCGAGGGATGCCCATCACCCCACAGTCACTTCTGCGTGAGAGAAAATGAGAAGGCGCACCGGGCGCCGCTCATAAATGAAACGCGATTTTGGAAAAACGAAAACGTATATCTGTCGCCACTTTGACCGCTGTCTCTGAAAGACGCGGGGAATCGGCTGATGGTGCTTAAGACGCCGCGCTGGCTGGCCTTGCTGATTTCCAAGCTGCAGGCTGAATTGTCGGCATCGACCGAAAAATTAATCGGCAGATCGGACTGCATTCTCAGCAGATATGTTCTGGCTTCACGCGCCGGGGTTTCTCCCGAGGTTGTAATCGCCTGATCCCCGGCAGACAGGAACACCTCTTGCGCTGGCTCTCTGGCAATGCACGGCGGCGCAGCCACGCTGGCGAGAAGCAGCGTAGAGATGATGGCAACGGTTTTCATGAGGTGTCTCCTGACAAAACACCTTGCGCAGATCCTGATCGGATTAGCGAGCTAATTCGGGAGTCTAATTCCGATGAACAAGCAGCAGGAAAGATTGAAAATGGTGGGCGATGAGAGACTCGAACTCCCGACATCCTCGGTGTAAACGAGGCGCTCTACCAACTGAGCTAATCGCCCATCGCAAACGAAGCCGGATCGGCCTGCCGCGTTGGTGGCCGTGATCTATGCGGATCGCGGCAAAACCGCAAGAGTGTTTGTGAAGATTTTTTGATTTTTTTGGCGGTGGTCCCGTGTCTTCAATGCCGCTTAGGTTTGGCTCGGCTGTGGAAAAGTGAGGGGAGGGCGGCGAGCATCTCCGTTTCGAAGGCGCTGCGTCTGCGCCTGAGCATCGCTGCGGAAGACGGAAGTGCCGGCTTTTGTTCGTCTGGCACCCAACCCGCAGAAACATTTCACGGACTGTCATGGTTTTGTCTCCAAACCTGCTTGACACTAAAAGGCGAACCCCGTAGTTAGCCGCTCATCGAAACGGGCAGCCGTTTTGGAGAGGGTGCGAAGGCATCCGGACTGCTTGAAATGAATTGCGGGTGTAGCTCAGTTGGTTAGAGTGCCGGCCTGTCACGCCGGAGGTCGCGGGTTCGAGCCCCGTCACTCGCGCCATTTCAAGTCTTGTAAAACGCAAATGCGATTTGTCGTTTGTCCGGTTCTCTTCTTCCTCGCGGCCGCAAAATGGCCGATCAATGCGCGGGTGTAGCTCAGTCGGTTAGAGTGCCGGCCTGTCACGCCGGAGGTCGCGGGTTCGAGCCCCGTCACTCGCGCCATTTCTCTTGAAAGCTATGCAGTTTCCAGTGGTCAGGCATGCGCGCTGAAGCGGCTTGCGCGGATTTGTCGCGACATCATTGCATGTGCTTGATAGTGTCCCTCGGCTACTCGTCGAATTGCTTCTGTAAAAGTCTTGCGCCGGGGCTTCGGCTGCGCTAACCACGGCTTGTTGCAACGCACGTTCGCTTGCCGGGCATTTGCCCAAATGCGCCACCTGGCGTCTCCGGCAAGCAGGGATGAACATGATGACTGAACTACTCAGTTCTTATATTCCAATCGCTATCTTCATTGCTATTGCGCTCGTGATCGGTCTGGCGCTGCTCATCGCGCCGTTCGCCGTGGCTTTCAAAGCGCCAGATTCGGAAAAGCTCTCGGCTTACGAATGCGGCTTCAACGCTTTCGACGACGCCCGCATGAAGTTCGACATCCGCTTCTACCTCGTGTCGATCCTCTTCATCATCTTCGACCTCGAAGTCGCCTTCCTCTTCCCCTGGGCCGTTTCCTTCGGCGCCATCGGCTGGTTCGGCTTCTGGTCCATGATGGTCTTCCTTCTCGTGCTGACCATCGGCTTTATCTATGAATGGAAGAAGGGAGCCCTGGAATGGGAGTAGCCCCTGTGAGCAATCAGCCGCTCGTCGCACAGCAGCCAAAAGGGATCATCGATCCTTCGACCGGCAAGCCGATCGGCAGCAACGACCCATTTTTCGGTGAGATCAACAACGAGCTCGCCGACAAGGGTTTTCTCGTCACCTCCACCGACGAGCTGATCAACTGGGCCCGCACCGGCTCGCTGATGTGGATGACCTTCGGCCTTGCCTGCTGCGCCGTCGAAATGATGCAGCTGTCGATGCCGCGTTACGACGTCGAGCGCTTTGGTTTTGCGCCGCGCGCCTCGCCGCGCCAGTCCGACGTGATGATCGTCGCCGGCACGCTGACCAACAAGATGGCGCCGGCGCTGCGTAAGGTCTATGACCAGATGCCCGAGCCGCGTTATGTCATCTCGATGGGCTCCTGCGCCAATGGCGGCGGCTATTATCACTATTCCTATTCGGTGGTGCGCGGTTGCGACCGCATCGTGCCGATCGACATCTACGTGCCGGGCTGTCCCCCCACGGCAGAGGCGCTGCTTTATGGCGTGCTTCTGCTGCAGAAGAAGATCCGGCGTACCGGCACGATCGAACGCTAAGGGTTAAGGACAAGGCATATGAGTGAAGCCCTGACTGAGCTTGCGTCCTACCTTGGCGAAGCGCGCGCCAACCTGATCGCCGCATCGCAGATGAAGTATGGCGAGCTGACGCTGACGACGACGGGTGAAAACCTGGTCGCGCTTCTGACCTTCCTGCGCGACGACGCCAAATGCGGTTTCGTCAACCTGATCGATATTTGCGGGGTCGACTGGCCGCAGCGCGAGTTGCGTTTCGATGTCGTCTACCACCTGTTGTCGCCGAAGAAGAACCTGCGCATCCGCGTCAAGGTCGCGACCGACGAGGATACGCCGGTTCCGTCGGCCTGCCCCGTCTATCCAGGTGCCGACTGGTTCGAGCGCGAGACCTGGGACATGTATGGCGTGCTCTTCACCGGCCATCCGGACCTGCGCCGCATCCTGACTGACTATGGCTTCGAAGGCCATCCGCTGCGCAAGGACTTCCCGACCACCGGCTTCGTCGAAGTGCGTTACGACGACGCCGCAAAGCGCGTCGTCTACGAGCCGGTCGAGCTGAAGCAGGAATTTCGCAACTTCGACTTTATGTCGCCTTGGGAAGGCACGGAGTATGTGCTGCCCGGCGACGAAAAAGCGAAGCAATAAATTCAAGGCGGCTGGTGGGCTTAGCCCGCCATTCACTGGTTATCTGAGAACGCGAGCCCATCGCCATGACAGAACATAACGTCCGCAACTTCAACATCAACTTCGGACCGCAGCATCCGGCGGCGCATGGCGTTCTTCGTCTTGTCCTGGAGCTTGACGGCGAAATTGTGGAGCGTGTCGATCCGCATATAGGCCTTTTGCATCGCGGCACCGAGAAGCTGATCGAGACAAAGACCTATCTTCAGGCCGTGCCCTATTTCGATCGTCTCGACTACGTCGCGCCGATGAACCAGGAACATGCCTATGCGATGGCCGTCGAAAAGCTGCTCGGCATTGAGATCCCGATTCGCGGCCAGCTGATCCGCGTTCTCTATTCGGAAATCGGTCGTATACTCTCGCACCTTCTGAACGTCACGACGCAGGCCATGGACGTCGGCGCGCTGACGCCGCCGCTCTGGGGCTTCGAAGAGCGTGAAAAGCTGATGGTGTTCTACGAGCGCGCCAGCGGCTCACGCATGCACGCCGCCTATTTCCGTCCGGGTGGCGTCCACCAGGATCTGCCCGAACAGCTCGTGCAGGATATCGGCAACTGGTGCGACCCGTTCCTGAAGGCGCTCGACGACATCGACAACCTGTTGACCGGCAATCGTATCTTCAAGCAGCGCAACGTCGATATCGGCGTCGTCTCGCTGGAGGAATGCTGGGCTTGGGGCTTCTCCGGCGTCATGGTGCGCGGTTCGGGTGCGGCTTGGGATCTGCGTCGCGCCCAGCCGTATGAATGTTACTCCGATCTCGAATTCGACATTCCGATCGGCAAGAATGGCGACAACTACGACCGCTATCTGATCCGCATGATCGAGATGCGCGAGTCGGTTCGCATCATGAAGCAATGCGTCAACCGGCTGCTCTCGGATGCCAAGACCGGTCCCTTCTCGTCGATTGACGGCAAGGTGGTGCCGCCGAAGCGCGGCGAGATGAAGCGTTCGATGGAAGCGCTGATCCACCACTTCAAACTCTATACCGAAGGCTACCACGTGCCGGCCGGCGAGGTTTACGCCGCCGTCGAGGCGCCGAAGGGCGAGTTCGGCGTCTATCTGGTCTCCGACGGCACCAACAAGCCCTATCGCTGCAAGATCCGCGCCCCGGGCTACGCCCATCTGCAGGCCATGGATTTCATGTGCCGCGGCCACCAGCTTGCCGACGTCGCGGCCGTCCTCGGCTCGCTCGACATCGTCTTCGGTGAGGTGGACCGCTGATGCAGCTTCTGCCGCTGGCCGTCGTAATCCTTCTTTCGGCATCCGGGGTTTCGGCTCAGGAGTCCGATGGCCTCGGCACGCCGCTGGGCCGTAAGGAAGAGACGCCGCCGGCGCAGCAATCGTCCATGGGCGAGCTTTTGTCCAAGGGCTATCAGATCAAGGCTGCCATTCCGAACGGCAGCAAATTCGTAGTGTTTATGCAAAAAGACCAGTCGGCCTATGCCTGCGAAATGCAGTCTTTGACCGCTTCGCGGTGTGGAACCCTAAACTGACAAGGCGTGAGGAAGAATGTCCGTTCGTCGATTAGCCGAAGATCAATTCCAGCCTGCCGCATTCGCCTTCAGCGATGAGAATGCGGTCTGGGCGGACAAGACGATCCAGAAATACCCCGCCGGCCGCCAGCAATCGGCGGTCATTCCGCTGTTGATGCGGGCGCAGGAGCAGGACGGCTGGGTCACGCGCGCGGCGATCGAAAAGATCGCCGACATGCTCGACATGGCCTATATAAGAGTGCTCGAGGTCGCGACCTTCTATACGCAGTTCCAGCTGCACCCTGTGGGAACGCGCGCCCATGTCCAGGTCTGCGGCACGACGCCCTGCATGCTGCGCGGCTCGGAAGTGCTGATGTCGGTCTGCAAGAGCAAGATCCATGCCCATGCCTTCGAGCGTAACGCCGAAGGAACGTTGTCCTGGGAAGAGGTCGAATGTCTCGGGGCCTGTGTCAACGCCCCGATGGTGATGATCGGCAAGGACACCTATGAGGACCTGACGCCCGAGCGTCTCGAAGAGATCATCGACGTCTTTGCCGCCGGCAATGGCGCCAGCATCAAGCCCGGCACCCAGATCGACCGCGTGTTTTCGGCGCCTGAAGGCGGCCTGACCTCGCTGACGACGGAAGAGCCGAAGGCAAGGACGCGCGCCAAGAAGGCCAATACCGAAACCGTGTCGGCTCCAGTCGACGCCGCGCCGGTTCCGCCCTCCGAGGCCGCCCGCCCGAAGAGCACCGATGCCGAGACCAATGCTGCCCTGAAGACGCCGGCAACGGCGCCGAAGGCGGCTGCGAAAAACGCAAAGGCTGCCGAGCAGCAGCCGATATCAGGCACTGCGGCCGCCGAACCGGCGCCGAAAGCTGCCGTCAAGGCTGAAGCTGCCCCTGCGGCAAAGCCTGCTCTGACCGACAAGAACCGTCCGGCCGGCGTCGAAAAGCCTGCCGCACCGGATGATCTGAAGATGATCTCGGGTGTCGGCCCGAAAATCGAGGCGACGTTGAACGAAATCGGCATCTTCACCTTTGCGCAGGTCGCAGGCTGGAAGAAGGCCGAACGCGAATGGGTCGACGGCTACCTGAACTTCCGCGGCCGCATCGAGCGCGATGACTGGGTCAAGCAGGCCAAGGCGCTCGCCAAGGGCGGGGAAGCGGAATATATCAAGGTCTTCGGCAAGAAGCCGCGGTAAGAGGTGAAGCATGTTACAAGATAAAGACCGCATCTTTACCAATATCTACGGCCTCAAGGACAAATCCCTGAAGGGCGCGATGAGCCGCGGCCACTGGGACGGCACCAAGCAGATCCTCGAAAAGGGCCGCGACTGGATCATCAACGAGATGAAGGCGTCTGGTCTTCGCGGTCGTGGCGGCGCCGGTTTCCCCACAGGTCTCAAATGGTCCTTCATGCCGAAGGAAAGCGACGGCCGCCCACATTACCTCGTCGTCAACGCTGACGAATCGGAGCCCGGCACCTGCAAGGACCGCGATATCATGCGCCACGATCCGCATACGCTGATCGAAGGCTGTGTCATCGCGAGCTTCGCCATGGGTGCCAATGCGGCCTATATCTATGTGCGCGGCGAATATATAAGAGAGCGCGAAGCGCTGCAGGCGGCGATCGACGAATGCTATGATTATGGCCTGCTCGGCAAGAACAACAAGCTCGGCTGGGACATGGACATCTTCGTCCATCACGGCGCCGGCGCCTATATCTGCGGCGAGGAAACCGCGCTGCTCGAAAGCCTCGAAGGCAAGAAGGGCCAGCCGCGCCTGAAGCCGCCGTTCCCGGCCAATATGGGCCTCTACGGCTGCCCGACGACGGTCAACAATGTCGAATCGATCGCTGTTGCGCCGACGATCCTGCGCCGCGGCGCCGGTTGGTTCTCGGCCATCGGCCGCCCGAACAATGTCGGCACCAAGCTGTTCATGCTCTCCGGCCACGTCAACAAGCCGTGCACGGTCGAAGAGGAAATGGGTATCACCTTCCGCGAACTGGTCGACCGCCATGCCGGCGGCATCCGCGGCGGCTGGGACAACCTGCTTGCCGTCATTCCGGGCGGGGCGTCCTGCCCGATCGTTCCGGCCAAGGACATCATCGATTGCCCGATGGATTTCGACGGCCTGCGCGGCGTCGGCTCTTCCTTCGGTACTGCCGCCGCGATCGTCATGGACAAGTCCACCGACGTCATCAAGGCGATCGCCCGTATCTCCGCCTTCTTCAAGCATGAGAGCTGCGGCCAGTGCACGCCCTGCCGCGAAGGCACCGGCTGGATGTGGCGCGTGATGGAACGCATGGCCAAGGGCAATGCCCAGAAGCGCGAAATCGACATGCTGTTCCAGGTGACGAAGCAGATCGAGGGCCATACCATCTGTGCGCTGGGCGATGCAGCCGCATGGCCGGTGCAGGGTCTGATCCGTAACTTCCGTCCCGAGATCGAAAAGCGCATCGACCAGTATACGGCAAGCGCCCTCGATCACGGTGCGGTTCTGGAGGCGGCTGAATAATCATGGCGGACAACGCATCCAAGGTTGGGAAGAAGGAAGAAGTCACCGATTTCGCGGCCGGTTTCGGCCGTCTTGCCGCCGAGATGCTGGAAAATGCACGGGCGATGCCGGTGCATCCGCTGATGGCGCATCCCGCTGCAGCCTTTGCTGCCGCAACGGCGATCGGCTTCGGTTTCTCGACCCAAATGGCGGGCGCCTTCTTCGGCGCCTTCCAGAGCGCCCTGGAAACGACCGGCAAGGTCGCGGCCGCCCTCGATGACACGCCGCCGGACGAACTGAAGCCCGATGTCGATATCCGGCCGGAGAATATTCGCCCGGATGTCAGGGCTTTCACTAAGCCGCCGACCGAGAAGAAGGCAAGGCCGACCCTGACTGTTGTCAAGCCGGTCAGCGAGCCGACCCCAGCCAGCCACACGAAGCCAGCAAGCCAAGTGAAGACCAGCCAACCAAAGCCGGCTGTGAAGGCAAAACCGGTTGCGCGTAGGAAGGCCGACGATCTGAAGCTGATCGCCGGCATCGGCCCGAAGCTGGAGCAGGTGCTGAATGCCAAGGGCATTCGCAACTTCGCTGAGATCGCCGCCTGGACCGACGAGGAAATCGCCCGGCTCGACGCCGAACTCGGCTTTAACGGCCGCATCGGCCGTGACGACTGGACCGGTCAGGCGAAAATTCTGGCGGGACGGGGCCGCAGGAAGAAATGAACTGTCCGGCCGTGCAATCGGCCGGAAGGATGGGCAGATCGGCGGACGGGCGGGGACCTCAAGCTGCAGATGCCGGTGCGGGTTCCGGGTCTGGAATGCGCGACAGAGAATTTGGGCGACATCAGATGTCGGCAGGACGAAAGATCCGGCTTGGCAATGAGAGTGTTGCAAAAATAGGTTTGTTTGCCGTCATCAGGCAAACGGGAAACAGGACTGAGCGACGATGGCAAAACTGAAGATTGACGGCAACGAGATCGAAGTTCCGGATCATTTCACGCTATTGCAGGCGTGTGAGGATGCCGGTGCCGAGGTTCCGCGCTTCTGCTTCCACGAGCGCCTGTCGGTTGCCGGCAATTGCCGCATGTGCCTCGTCGAGGTAAAGGGCGGACCGCCGAAGCCGCAGGCTTCCTGCGCCATGAGCGTGCGCGATATCCGCGGCGGCCCTAACGGCGAACTGCCTGAGGTCTTCACCAACACGCCGATGGTCAAGAAGGCCCGCGAAGGCGTGATGGAATTCCTGCTGATCAACCATCCGCTGGATTGCCCGATCTGCGACCAGGGCGGCGAATGCGACCTGCAGGACCAGGCGATGGCCTTTGGTATCGACACCTCGCGCTATCAGGAAGACAAGCGCGCCGTCGAAGACAAGTATATCGGCCCGCTCGTCAAGACGGTGATGAACCGCTGCATCCACTGCACGCGCTGCGTCCGCTTCACGACCGAGGTCGCCGGCATTTCGGAACTCGGCCTGATCGGCCGCGGCGAGGATGCCGAGATCACCACCTATCTCGAACAGGCGATGACCTCCGAGCTGCAGGGCAACGTCGTCGACCTTTGCCCGGTCGGCGCGCTTACCTCGAAGCCCTTCGCCTTCACCGCGCGCCCGTGGGAATTGAACAAGACCGAATCGATCGACGTCATGGATGCCGTCGGTTCGGCGATCCGCGTCGATACCCGCGGCCGCGAAGTCATGCGCATCCTGCCGCGCGTCAATGAGACGATCAACGAAGAGTGGATCTCCGACAAGAGCCGCTTCATCTGGGACGGCCTGAAGACCCAGCGCCTCGATCGGCCTTATGTTCGCCGCGACGGCCGCCTGCAGCCCGCTACCTGGGCCGAAGCCTTCGGCGCCATCAAGGCCGCGGTCGGCGCGACCTCGGGCGACAAGATCGGCGCTATCGCCGGCGATCTCGCTTCCGTCGAGGAGATGTATGCGCTCTCCGAACTGGTGAAGTCGCTGGGGTCAGCCAATCTCGACTGTCGCCAGGATGGGGCGGCACTCGATCCGTCGCTCGGCCGTGCAAGCTACCTGTTCAACCCGACCATATCGGGCATCGACCAGGCCGATGCGCTGCTGATCATCGGCGCCAATCCGCGCTTCGAGGCCGCCATCCTCAACGCCCGCATCCGCAAGCGCTGGCGCCGCGGCAAGTTCCCGATCGGCGTGATCGGCGAGCCGGGTGAACTGCGCTACAGCTATGATTACCTCGGCGGCGGTCCCGACACGCTGAAGGATCTGGTCGACGGCACCCACGCCTTCGCCGAAGTCCTGAAGAACGCTGCCAAGCCGATGATCATCATCGGCCAGGGCGCGCTGTCGCGCACCGATGGCGCCGGCGTTCTCGCCAGTGCTGCCAAGCTCGCCGGTTCGGTCGGCGCGGTCGTCGAAGGCTGGAACGGCTTTGCCGTCCTCCATACCGCTGCCTCGCGTGTCGGCGGCCTCGATCTCGGCTTCGTGCCGGGCACCAAGGGCGTCAACGCTGCCGAGATGCTGACGGCGATGGACGTGCTCTTCCTGCTCGGTGCCGACGAACTCGACTTCACCGCCAAGAAGGCCAAGCTCACCGTCTATATCGGCTCGCATGGCGACAACGGCGCACACCATGCCGACGTCATCCTGCCGGCGGCAGCCTATACCGAAAAGTCCGGCACCTGGGTCAACACCGAGGGCCGCGTCCAGATGGGCAATCGCGCAGGTTTTGCGCCGGGTGACGCCCGCGAGGACTGGGCGATCATCCGTGCCCTTTCCGACGTGCTCGGCAAGAAGCTTCCCTTCGATTCGTTGAGTGAATTGCGTGTCCGCCTCTATGCCGCTTTCCCGCATTTCGCCGCCATCGACGAGATCGCCGAAACCGATAGCGCCCAAATTGCCGCAGTTGCGAAAAAAGCCGGCAAGATGAACAAATCCGGGTTTGCGTCGCCGGTGAAAGACTTCTATTTGACGAACCCGATAGCGCGTGCCTCGGCTGTCATGGCGGAGTGCTCGGCATTGGCCCGCAACAACTTCAAAGTCGCGGCAGAGTAAGGGCAGGGGACTATGGATTCTTTCTTTTCGACCTATGTCTGGCCGGCGATCATCATGATCGGTCAGTCGCTGCTGCTGCTCGTCTGCCTGCTCGTCTTCATCGCCTACGTGCTGCTCGCCGACCGCAAGATCTGGGCGGCCGTGCAGCTGCGCCGCGGGCCGAACGTCGTCGGTCCCTTCGGCCTGTTTCAGTCCTTCGCCGACCTTTTGAAGTTCGTCTTCAAGGAGCCGATCATTCCGGCCGGCGCCAACAAGGCGGTGTTCCTGCTTGCCCCGCTGGTGACGGTGCTTCTGGCGCTGTCCACCTGGGCGGTGGTGCCGCTGGCCGACGGATGGGTGATCGCCAACATCAATGTCGGCATCCTCTATATTTTCGCGATCTCCTCGCTCGAGGTTTACGGCATCATCATGGGCGGCTGGGCTTCGAACTCGAAGTATCCGTTCCTCGGCGCGTTGCGCTCGGCGGCACAGATGGTGTCCTATGAAGTCTCGATCGGCTTTGTCATCGTCACCGTGCTTCTCTGCGTCGGCTCGCTGAATCTGACCGATATCGTCAATGCGCAGCATACCGGCCTCGGCACCATGCTCGGCCTGCCGGCGTCGTTCCTCGACTGGCACTGGCTGTCGCTCTTCCCGATGTTCATCATCTTCTTCATTTCGGCACTCGCCGAGACGAACCGTCCGCCCTTCGACCTTCCGGAAGCTGAATCGGAACTCGTTGCCGGCTTCATGGTCGAATACGGCTCCTCGCCCTACATGATGTTCATGCTCGGCGAATATGCGGCCGTCTGCCTGATGTGCGCGCTGACGACGATCCTCTTCCTCGGCGGCTGGCTGCCCCCGGTCGATATCTGGATCCTCAACTGGGTCCCAGGCATCATCTGGTTCACGCTGAAGGCCTGCCTGGTGTTCTTCATGTTCGCGATGGTCAAGGCCTTCGTTCCGCGCTACCGCTACGACCAGCTCATGCGCCTCGGCTGGAAGGTCTTCCTGCCGCTGTCGCTCGCCATGGTCGTCATCGTTGCATTCGTGCTGAAACTGACGGGTTGGGCATGATCATGCCCGCTCTTGTTTCCGGCAAAATTGGAGGTTGAAGATGGCAAGCTTGTCCGGCTCCATCAGCTCGCTGTTTCTCAAGGAATTCGTCGGCGCGTTCTTTCTGTCGATGCGCTATTTCTTCCGCCAGAAGGCGACGATCAACTATCCCTTCGAAAAAGGCCCGGTCTCCCCGCGTTTCCGCGGCGAGCATGCGCTGCGCCGTTATCCGAACGGCGAGGAACGCTGCATCGCCTGCAAGCTCTGCGAGGCGATCTGTCCTGCCCAGGCGATCACCATCGAGGCGGGTCCCCGCCGCAATGACGGCACGCGCCGTACGGTGCGCTACGACATCGACATGGTGAAGTGCATCTATTGCGGCTTCTGCCAGGAAGCCTGCCCGGTCGACGCGATCGTCGAAGGCCCGAATTTCGAATTTGCGACGGAAACCCGCGAAGAGCTCTATTTCGACAAGGCGCGGCTTCTGGATAACGGAGACCGGTGGGAGCGCGAAATCGCTCGCAACATCGCGATCGACTCGCCGTACCGCTGATTGAGATTTTGAAATGCCGCGATGGAGCACAGGTGCTCCTGTCGCGGTCAACATGCACAGGAGCTTTACCGGTTAGCGCCAGGGAAAGCTCCATCGGGCAGGGAAACTCCCGGCTGCCCGGGGGAAGATGAAAAAGGCACCAACATGGGTCTGCAGGCTCTATTTTTCTATCTTTTCGCCTTTGTCGCGGTGGCGTCGGCGTTCATGGTCATCTGGGCGAAGAACCCGGTTCACTCGGTTCTCTTCCTGATCCTGGTGTTCTTCAATGCGGCTGGCCTCTTCCTGCTGCTCGGTGCCGAATTCCTGGCGATGATCCTGCTTGTCGTCTATGTCGGCGCCGTCGCCGTGCTCTTCCTCTTCGTGGTGATGATGCTCGATATCGACTTCACCGAACTGAGGGCCGGCGTTCTCGAATATGCGCCGATCGGCGGGCTGATCGGGGTGATCCTCGCAGCCGAACTGATCGTCGTCATCGGTGGCAGCGTCATCTCGCCTGAGATCGCCAAATCAGTCGCCATGCCGATCCCGGCGCTGAGCGAGCGCACCAATACCGCCGCTCTCGGCGACGTGCTCTACACCAACTACGTCTATTTCTTCCAGATCGCCGGTCTGGTGCTGCTGGTCGCCATGATCGGCGCGATCGTGCTGACGTTGAGGCATCGCACCAACATCAAGCGGCAGAATATTCCCAGGCAGGTTGCCCGCACGCCCGCCACCGCCGTCGAGGTGGTTTCGGTCAAGCCCGGGCAGGGCGTCTAAAGGCAGGTCAAGGAACAAAGAACATGGTCATCGGACTTTCCCACTACCTGACGGTCAGCGCCATCCTCTTCACGCTCGGCGTCTTCGGCATCTTCCTGAACCGGAAAAACGTCATCGTCATCCTGATGTCGATCGAACTGATCCTGCTCGCCGTCAACATCAACATGGTCGCCTTCTCCTCCTTCCTGAACGACATCGTCGGGCAGGTCTTCGCGCTGTTCATCCTGACGGTCGCGGCTGCCGAAGCGGCGATCGGTCTTGCAATTCTCGTTGTCTTCTACCGCAACCGCGGCTCGATCGCGGTCGAAGACGTCAATATGATGAAGGGCTGAGTGGCTCATGTTCCTCTATAAGGCTATCGTCTTTCTTCCCTTGATCGGTGCAATCGTCGCCGGCCTTTTTGGCCGCTCGATCGGCGCCAAGGCTTCGGAATATGTCACCAGCGGCCTGATGATCATCGCCGCCATCCTGTCTTGGGTTGTCTTCTTCACCGTCGGCATGGGCCATGCCGAAGGTGGCCCGATCAAGGTCGAGGTGCTGCGCTGGATCCAGTCCGGCGGCATCGACGTCTCCTGGTCGCTGCGCGTGGATACGCTGACCTCCGTCATGCTGATCGTCGTCAACACGGTCTCGACGCTGGTGCATGTCTATTCGATCGGCTACATGCATACCGATCCGCATCGCCCGCGCTTCTTCGCCTATCTCTCGCTCTTCACCTTCGCCATGCTGATGCTGGTGACCGCTGACAACCTTGCCCAGATGTTCTTCGGTTGGGAAGGCGTCGGTCTCGCCTCCTATCTGCTGATCGGCTTCTGGTTCAAGAAGCCGTCGGCGACGGCTGCGGCAATGAAGGCCTTCATCGTCAACCGCGTCGGCGACTTCGGCTTCGTGCTCGGCATTGCCGGCGTCTTCGTGCTGTTCGGCTCGATCAATCTCGACACGATCTTCGCCAATGCCTCGAACTTCGCTCCGCATGAAGGCGGCGGCGAAGCGGGCGAGGTGTTCCTCAATCTCTTCGGCATGCAGCTCGACAAGGCGCATGCGCTGACCGGCATCTGCCTGCTGCTCTTCATGGGCGCGATGGGCAAGTCGGCGCAGTTCCTGCTGCACACCTGGCTGCCTGACGCCATGGAAGGCCCGACCCCGGTCTCGGCTCTCATCCATGCCGCCACCATGGTCACCGCCGGCGTCTTCCTCGTCGCCCGCATGTCGCCGCTCTTCGAACTGTCGCCGGATGCGCTGGTTGTCGTTACCGTGATCGGCGCCATCACCGCCTTCTTCGCGGCAACCGTCGGCCTCGTGCAGAACGACATCAAGCGCGTCATCGCCTATTCCACCTGCTCGCAGCTCGGCTACATGTTCGTGGCGCTCGGGGTAGGGGCCTATGGCGCGGCGATCTTCCATCTCTTCACCCACGCCTTCTTCAAGGCGCTGCTCTTCCTCTGCGCCGGTTCGGTCATCCATGCCGTCGATGGCGAGCAGGACATGCGCTACATGGGCGGCTTGCGGCCGCATATTAAGTGGACGTTCCGTATGATGATTGTCGGTACGCTGGCAATCACCGGCGTCGGCATTCCTTTCACACCATTCGGTCTTGCCGGCTTCTATTCGAAGGACGTGATCATCGAGGCGACCTATGCTTCGCATTCGGCGGTCTCGGGCTTTGCCTTCTCGCTGCTGGTTATCGCGGCTCTGTTCACCAGCTTCTATTCCTGGCGCCTGATCTTCATGACCTTCTATGGAAAGCCGCGCGCCTCGCACGAGGTGATGCACCACGTCCACGAGTCGCCCCAGGTCATGCTGGTGCCGCTCTATCTCCTCGCAATTGGAGCAGTTTTCGCCGGCTACTTCTTCGAGGGCCGGTTCTACGGCGAGGAATATGCCGAGTTCTGGAAGGGTGCGCTCTTTACCGGCGCCGAGAACGAACTGGTCGAAGAGTTCCACCATGTGCCGGCGCTTGTGGCTTTGAGCCCCTTCATCGCCATGGTGCTCGGCTTCGTCACCGCCTGGTACATGTATATCCGCTCGCCGCAGACGCCGCGTATCCTGGCGCAGCAGCACCGCGTGCTCTACCAGTTCCTGCTGAACAAGTGGTATTTCGACGAACTCTACGACTTCCTCTTCGTCCGCACCGCCAAGGCGCTCGGCCGCTTCCTGTGGAAGAAGGGTGATGTCGGCGTCATCGACACCTACGGCCCGAACGGCGTCGCCGCCCGCGTCGTCGCCGTCACCGATCGTGTGGTTCGCCTGCAGACCGGTTACCTCTATCACTACGCCTTCGCCATGCTGATCGGCATTGCGGCGCTCGTTACCTGGATGATGCTCGGGAGTTCCTTCTGATGACCGATTGGCCTATTCTTTCAACGGTCACCTTCCTGCCGCTGGTCGGCGTGGTGCTCCTGCTACTGATGAACGGTGAGAGCGAAACCGGCCGGAAGAACGTGCTGTGGATCTCGCTGATCACCACCGTCTTCACCTTCGTCGTTTCGCTCTTCATCTGGACCGGCTTCGACAATGCCAATCCGGGCTTCCAGATGCTCGAAAAGCGTGACTGGCTCGGCACCGGCATCGGCTACCACGTCGGCGTCGACGGCATCTCGATGCTGTTTGTCATCCTGTCGACCTTCCTCATGCCCTTCTGCGTGCTGGCGAGCTGGCTCTCGATCGAGAAGCGCCTGAAGGAATATATGATCGCCTTCCTCATCCTCGAAACGATGATGATCGGCGTCTTCGTCTCGCTCGATATCGTGCTCTTCTACGTCTTCTTCGAGGCGGGCCTCATTCCGATGTTCCTGATCATCGGCGTCTGGGGCGGCAAGGACCGCGTCTATGCGAGCTACAAGTTCTTCCTCTATACGCTGCTCGGCTCGGTGCTGATGCTGCTCGCCATCATGGCGATGTACTGGCAGGCCGGCACGACCGATATCACCGCGCTGCTTGCCTACAAGTTCCCGCCGGCGCTGCAGACTTGGTTATGGCTTGCCTTCTTCGCCTCCTTCGCGGTGAAGATGCCGATGTGGCCGGTCCATACCTGGCTTCCCGATGCCCACGTTCAGGCGCCGACGGCAGGTTCGGTGATCCTGGCCGGCGTGCTGCTGAAACTCGGCGGCTACGGTCTCATCCGCTTCTCGCTCGGCATGTTCCCGGTGGCGTCCGATTATTTCGCGCCGCTCGTCTTCGCCATGTCTGTCATCGCCATCATCTATACCTCTCTGGTGGCGATGATGCAGGACGATATCAAGAAGCTGATCGCCTATTCCTCCGTGGCGCACATGGGCTACGTGACCATGGGCATCTTTGCCGCCAACATGCAGGGCGTCCAGGGCTCGATCTTCCAGATGCTCTCGCACGGCATCGTCTCCGGCGCGCTCTTCCTCTGCGTCGGCGTCGTCTACGACCGTACCCACACCCGCGAGATCAACGCCTATGGCGGCCTCGTCAACAACATGCCGAAATATGCCGTGGCGATGATGGTCTTCACCATGGCCAATGTCGGGCTTCCCGGCACGTCGGGCTTCATCGGTGAATTCCTGACACTGATCGGCGTCTTCCGGGTCAACACTTGGGTAGCGCTCTTTGCCGCCTCTGGGGTCATTCTCTCGGCCGCCTACGCGCTTTGGCTTTATCGCCGGGTGATCTTCGGCGCGCTGGAGAAGGAGAAGCTGAAGGCGCTGCTCGATCTTTCCAGACGCGAACAGTTGATCCTCTACCCGCTGGTCGCGCTGACCATCTTCTTCGGCGTTTATCCGGCTCCGGTCTTCGATGCGACGGCCGCCTCGGTGGATCTGCTGGTCAACAACTACACGGCCGCCGTGCACGCAGCGCAGAATGTTGCGCTGTCTATGAAATGATGACGGGACTTATTGGACATGACCGCTGAAACAATTCTCCTCAGTCTGCATCTTTCCGCGCCGGAGCTCATCCTCGCGGTCGGCGCCCTTGTCCTGTTGATGGTCGGCGTCTTCTCAGGCGAGCGGTCGGGCCTTGTCGTCACCGGCTTGGCCATCGTCCTGCTCCTGGCCTCCGGCCTGTGGCTGCTCTTCGTGCCGGCAGAAGGCCTTGCCTATGGCGGCGTCTACATGGCCGACGGCTTCTCGCGCTTCATGAAGCTGGTGGCGCTCATCGGTTCGCTGGTTGCCATGTTCATGTCGATCGGCCACGCCCGCGAAAATCAGCTCGACAAGTTCGAGTTCCCGGTTCTCCTGGTGCTTGCGACCCTCGGCATCCTGCTGATGATCTCGGCCAACGACCTGATCTCGCTCTATCTCGCGCTGGAACTGCAGTCGCTGGCGCTTTATGTCGTCGCCGCGATCAACCGCGACAGCCTGAAGTCGACCGAAGCCGGCCTGAAATATTTCGTCCTCGGCGCGCTTTCCTCCGGCATGCTGCTCTACGGCATGTCGCTGGTCTATGGCTTCACCGGCCACACCCACTTCTCCGAGATTGCCCAGGCGCTGTCCGTCGAGGGTGCGCGTTCGCTCGGCCTGATTTTCGGCCTGGTCTTCATCCTCGCTGGCATCGCCTTCAAGATCTCTGCCGTTCCCTTCCACATGTGGACGCCGGATGTTTATGAAGGCGCGCCTACACCGGTCACCGCCTTCCTTGCCGCAGCACCCAAGGTCGCCGCCATGGCGATGATGACCCGCATCGTCATCACTGCCTTCCAGCCGGTTCTGGCGGACTGGCAGCAGGTCGTCGTCTTCATCTCGATCGCCTCGATGCTGCTCGGCTCGTTTGCGGCGATCGGCCAGAAGAACATCAAGCGGCTGATGGCTTATTCCTCGATCGGTCATATGGGTTATGCGCTGGTCGGCCTTGCCGCCGGCAACCAGACCGGCGTCACCGGCGTTATGCTTTACATGGTCATCTACATGGTCATGACGCTCGGCAGCTTTGCGATCATCATGTCGATGCGCCGCAAGGACGGCACCGTCGTCGAGGAGGTCAACGATCTCGCCGGCCTCTCCACAACGAACCCGTTCATGGCCGTGGTGCTGACGGCGCTGATGTTCTCGCTCGCCGGCATCCCGCCGCTCGCCGGCTTCTTCGCGAAGTACTTCGTCTTCGTTGCCGCCATCGAGGCCAAGCTCTATGCGCTCGCCATCATCGGCGTTCTCGCCTCGGTCGTCGGCGCTTACTACTATCTGCGTGTCATCAAGCTGATGTGGTTCGATGAGGCGACCGGCGAATTCGCCCGTGTCTCCGGAACGCTGCGTCTGGTCTTCGGTCTCTCCGGTCTCTTCGTCACCGCCTATGTCCTCATCGGCGGCCCGATCGGTGGCGCGGCAGAGCTTGCCGCTGCGACGCTCTTTTGATGGCTTCCGACAGACGGCGCCGGATATCGCTCGGCGATTTCAGGCACGAGGCTCTGTCGGAAACATCGTCTACCAACAGCGAATGCCTCGCCCGGGCTCGGGCGGGCGATGGCGGCAATCTCTGGGTGACCGCCGAGAGGCAGACGGGCGGCCGCGGCCGCCGCGGCAGGCTCTGGGTTTCCGAGCGCGGCAATCTCTACGCTTCTCTTCTTCTGATCGACCCGGCCCCGATGGAGCGCCTGGGCTCTCTGCCGCTGGCGATCGCCGTTGCGGTTCATCAGGCGATCCGCCGGGTGCTGCCGCCCGGTGCCGAACCGCTCGAGGTCAAATGGCCGAACGATATCCTCATCGGTCGAAAGAAGACCTGCGGCATTCTCGTCGAAGGTGAGGGGCTGCCGGACGGACGTTACGCGCTGATCGTCGGCATTGGCATCAATATCTCTGTGATGCCGGACAATCCGCTTTACCCGGTCACCTGCCTGCGCCAGCAGGGAAGCGCGGCTTCGCCGGAGGAACTCTTCGCGCACCTCTTCGCCGCCACGGCGGAAGTGCTTGAAATATGGGACCAGGGCCGCGGCATCGGCGAGATCACGGCGCTCTGGCGCGCGATCGCCTGCGGCATCGGCGAAAAGATTACGGTGAATTTGCCGGACAGATCGATTTCCGGACAATTCGCGGGAATTGATGATAATGGCTTGTTGATGCTCGATACCGGCGCTGGCAGGATAATGCCCATTGCTGCCGGTGATGTGTTTTTTGGATAGCGGAACAAACGAAAATTATGGCGAAACAGGACGAACTGGTATTCCTGCCTCTGGGCGGCGTTGGCGAGATAGGCATGAATCTCGCTCTCTATGGCTACGGCCCGCCCGAGCATCGCCAGTGGATCATGGTCGATTGTGGCGTCACTTTTCCGGGGCCTGACCTGCCGGGTGTCGACCTCGTTTTGCCCGATATCCGCTTCCTCGCCAGCGAACGAAAGAACCTCAAGGCGATCATCATCACCCATGCGCATGAAGACCATTATGGTGCGCTCGCCGACCTCTGGCCCGGCCTCAACGTGCCGGTCTATGCCTCTGGCTTTACATCAGGCCTGCTCGAAGCCAAGCGCAATTTCGAGAAGGCGACGATCGGCGAAGTGCCGGTGACGCCGTTCAAGGCAGGCGATACGATCAATGTCGGCCCCTTCAGCATCGAAGGTGTGGCCGTCAACCATTCGATCCCCGAGCCGATGTCGCTGATGATCCGCACGCCGGTCGGCAATGTCATCCATACCGGCGACTGGAAGATCGACCACGAGCCTTCGCTCGGCCCCCTAACCGATGAGACACGTTTCCGCCAACTCGGCGACGAGGGCGTGCTGGCGCTGATGTGCGATTCCACCAATGCGTTGCGCGACGGTGTTTCGCCCTCCGAGAAGGATGTGTCCGAAAGCCTGCGTAAGATCATCGAGAATGCCGAGGGCCGGGTGGCGATCACCACCTTCTCGTCGAATGTCGGGCGCATCCGTACCGTTGCCGAGGCTGCCGAGGCGGCAGGCCGTGAAGTGCTGCTGCTCGGCAGTTCGCTGAAGCGCGTCGTCAACGTCGCCCAGGACATCGGCCTGATGGAAGGCGTGAAGCCCTTCATCTCCGAGGACGAATACGGCTATATCCCGCGCGACAAGGTGGTCGTCATCCTGACCGGCAGCCAGGGCGAGGCGCGGGCAGCACTTGCCAAGCTCTCCCGCGACGAGATGCGCAATGTGGCGTTTGCGGCAGGCGATATCGTCGTCTTTTCCTCGCGCGCCATTCCCGGCAACGAGAAGGCGATCCAGGACATCAAGAACGGCCTCGTCGAGCAAGGTGTGCACATCATCACCGATACCGAGGCGCTGGTCCACGTTTCAGGCCATCCGCGCCGCAACGAGTTGCAGAGGATGTACGAGTGGACGCGGCCGAAGATCGTCGTGCCGGTGCACGGCGAGGCGACGCATCTGACGGCGCACAAGGAACTTGCCGAGCAATCCGGCATCGCCGTGGTGCCGCGCGTGCGCAACGGCGATATCCTACGGCTGGCGCCCGGTCCCGTCGAGGTGATCGGCGAGGCGCCGCATGGCCGCATCTATAAGGACGGCACGCTGATCGGCGATTTCGACGAGATGGGTATCGGCGAGCGCAAGAAGCTCTCCTATGTCGGCCATGTCGCTGTTAACGTCGTGCTCGACGCCCGCTATGACATCGTCGGCGATCCCGATCTCGTTTCGATCGGCCTGCCGGTATATGACGACGAGGGCGAGGAGATGGAGGACACCCTCTTCGACGCCGCGATCAGCGCCATCGAGAGCATTCCGCGCGCCCGTCGCAAGGATATCGATATGCTGCAGGAGGCCGTGCGCCGCGCCATTCGCTCTGCTGCGAACCAGGCCTGGGGCAAGAAGCCCGTCGTCACCGCCTTCGTCACCAGGGTCTGACCATGCTCGGCCGGGTCAACCATATCGCCATCGCCGTGCCCGACCTGGCCGCGGCGACGGCGGCCTATCGCGATAGGCTGGGTGCTGCCGTATCGCAGCCGCAGGCTCTGCCGGAGCATGGCGTCACCGTCGTTTTCGTCGAATTGCCGAACACCAAGGTCGAATTGCTGCAGCCGCTCGGCGATACTTCGCCGATCGCAGCCTTCCTCGAAAAGAACCCATCCGGCGGCATGCACCACATCTGCTACGAGGTGGACGATATTCTTCTCGCCCGTGACCGACTGGTAGAGGCGGGTGCCAGGGTGCTCGGCGACGGCCAGCCGAAAACCGGCGCGCATGGCAATCCGGTGCTCTTTCTGCATCCCAAGGATTTCTTCGGCACGCTGATCGAACTCGAACAGGCCTGAGCCTGCGGCAGAGTGATAGCCCTGCTGCGGCAGAGTGACCAGAAGGCGGTTAAACGCTTCGCCTGCTTTGAGTTGGTCGCCATTCCGCCGTATAAGGACGCGATATCAGCGCGGCATCAACGGGAACCATAATGCTCCAGATCTTTCTTCAGGGATTTGCCGTCTACTTCATCATCTGGTGGATGACGCTTTTTGCCGTCCTGCCGATCGGCCTGCGCACCCAGGCGGACGACAACGACGTGGTGCTCGGCACCGTTCCGAGCGCGCCCACCCGGTTTCGCGCTGCTTTCGTGTTTTCACTGACGACGCTGATTTCGGCTCTGATCTACGGCCTATGGTATGTCTGCGACACCTATTTCGGCTGGGGCTTCGACGCACTGCCGCAACTCGGCCCCAGCTTCTATTGAACTGTGGCTTTTGCTCAAACTTTGAGCAGATGCAAGCTTAATGAAAGCGAACTTCGTCATACCAGCGTCATGCTGTTGCGGCAAAGAGCTCGCGTAACGGAATGAGGATCATCCCGTTACGGAAGTCGGCGGGACTTTTGGATGGGGCGAGGCCGAAATGCCAAAAAAAAACAAGGCTAAAAGCCTTGTTTTAAGTATCGCGTGATCTGTAACCG
Organism: Rhizobium leguminosarum bv. viciae USDA 2370; assembly: GCF_002008365.1. GTDB lineage: Bacteria > Pseudomonadota > Alphaproteobacteria > Rhizobiales > Rhizobiaceae > Rhizobium > Rhizobium leguminosarum. Next base: position 79,487 of record NZ_MRDL01000032.1, on the reverse strand, counting down.
TTGCCGGGGCTGCGACGAGCGCGCCTAAGATCTGATCCTCCCAAGACTTGACCGCGAATTCGGCAAGAATTTAACTCCCTGCCTGTTTTGTGAGCTAAAACTAGCTCAAACATTGGGCTTTGTCATCAGCTTTTTTTGCATTTTTGCTACACTCTAGCAAAATTTTTCTGTTGACAAGATTTTCGTTCAAGTCCTTATAAACACGCGCTTTTTCACGCCCTTCCATTTTGCGGGTGCGAACATGCGCTTCCGGGAGGTTGCCGACATCCGTTGCGGGTTTCCTTCCTGCCGCGAAGCGGCTATGAACGCTCCCACATCAACACTCGCCTTCGATTCCGCCTGCCGCGGGATCTCAACTGCTCCGGAATCCGCCATGCGTCTGTCCCGTTATTTCATGCCCATCCTCAAGGAAAATCCCAAGGAGGCGGAAATCGTCTCGCACCGGCTGATGCTGCGCGCCGGCATGATCCGCCAGCAGTCACAGGGCATCTATTCCTGGTTGCCGCTGGGCAAACGCGTGTTGGACAAGGTCAACGCCATTATCCGCGAGGAGCAGAACCGTGCCGGCGCCATCGAGCTTTCGATGCCGACCCTGCAATCGGCCGAGCTCTGGCAGGAAAGCGGCCGCTATGACGCCTACGGCAAGGAGATGCTGCGCATCAAGGACCGTCAGGATCGGCCGATGCTCTACGGCCCCACCAACGAAGAGATGGTGACGGATATTTTCCGCTCCTCCATCAAGTCCTACAAGGACCTGCCGCTTAATCTCTATCATATCCAGCTGAAGTTCCGTGACGAGATCCGTCCGCGCTTCGGCACCATGCGCTCGCGCGAATTCATGATGAAGGATGCCTATTCCTTCGATCTGACGCGCGAAGGGGCGGAGCATTCCTATAACAAGATGTTCGCCGCCTATCTCAGAACCTTCGACCGGCTCGGCCTGCGCGCCATACCGATGCGCGCCGACACCGGCCCGATCGGCGGCAAGCTCAGCCATGAATTCATCATCCTCGCCGACACGGGCGAATCCGAGGTCTTCTGCCATAAGGATTTCGTCGATTTCGATATTCCTGGTGAACATACCGATTTCGACAGTGTCGAGGGTTTGCAGGCGATCTTCGACAAGTGGACCTCGCTCTATGCGGCGACCTCGGAAATGCACGACGAGGCGGCCTTCAACGCCGTTCCCGAAGGCGACCGCCTGTCGGCACGCGGCATCGAGGTCGGCCATATCTTCTATTTCGGCACGAAATATTCCGAGCCGATGGGCGCGAAAGTGCAGGGACCTGATGGCAAGGAACACTTCGTTCACATGGGTTCCTACGGTATCGGCCCGACACGCCTTGTTCCCGCCATCATCGAAGCATCGCATGATGATAACGGAATCATCTGGCCGGCATCGGTCGCGCCCTTCGATATCGTTGTGATCAACATGAAGGCGGGCGATCAGGCCTGCGACGATACCTGCGAGCTGATCTATGCCGCGCTGACCAAGGCCGGCAAGGATGTGCTCTACGACGATACCGACGACCGGGCCGGCACCAAATTCGCGACCGCCGACTTGATCGGTGTGCCTGTCCAGATCATCGCCGGCCCGCGCGCGGTCGCAAACGGCGAAGTTGAGGTGAAAGACCGCAAGACCGGCGCCCGCGAAACGATGACCATCGAAGCGGCGATCAATCGGTTTGTGGCTTAGGAAACGGAGGCGAAATGGCAGAGGCAGCAGTGGACCGGAGTTCAAAATCCGGCTTGGGTCCGGCTGGCAAGCCATTTTCCACCTTTGAACGCCTCGTGGCGTGGCGTTATCTGCGCGCCCGCCGCAAGGAGGCCTTCATTTCAGTCATCGCCGGCTTCTCCTTCGTCGGCATCATGCTGGGTGTTGCGACGCTGATCATCGTCATGGCCGTGATGAACGGCTTCCGCACCGAACTCGTCTCGCGTATTCTCGGCATCAACGGCCACATGATCGTCCAGCCGGTCGACGGCCCCTTCACCGATTATCCTGTCCTCAGCGGCAAGCTCGCCGCCGTACCCGGCATCAAGATGGCGCTACCCCTGGTGGAAGGCCAGGTGCTCGCCTCCGCCCAGGCCGGCGGCAGCACCGGTGCGCTGGTGCGTGGCGCGCGCGCCGAGGACCTGACCAAGCTCAAGACGATCTCCGACAACATCAAATCAGGCGACATGGTGGGTTATGCCTCCGGCGAAGGCGTGCTGATCGGCACCCGCATGGCCGACCAGCTCGGTCTGCGCGTCGGCGACCTCATCACGCTGACCTCGCCGGAAGGCGACATCACGCCGATGGGCGTCAATCCGCGCATCAAGTCCTACAAGATCTCAGGGCTCTTCGAGATCGGCATGTCGGAATATGACTCCTCGATCATCTTCATGCCGCTCGAGGAAGCGCAGCTCTTTTTCAATGCCGAGGGACTGGTGCAGTCGATCGAGCTCTTCGTCGACAACCCCGACGATATTGACAATCTAAGGCCCAAGGTGGAGGAGGCAGCCGGCCGCCAGATCGCCATCACCGACTGGCGCCAGCGCAACCAGACCTTCTTCTCGGCGCTGCAGGTCGAGCGCAACGTCATGTTCATGATCCTGACGCTGATCGTGCTCGTGGCGGCTCTGAACATCATCTCCGGCCTCATCATGCTGGTGAAGGATAAGGGCAGCGATATCGCCATCCTGCGCACCATGGGCGCCAGCGCCGGTGCGATCATGCGCATCTTCTTCATGACCGGGGCGGCGATCGGCATCGTGGGTACCATTGCCGGTGTTCTGCTCGGCGTCCTCGTCTGCGTCAACATCGAATCCATCCGCCAGTTCTTCTCCTGGATCTCAGGCACCGTGCTCTTCAATCCACAGGTCTATTTCCTCAGCCAGCTGCCGGCCGAGATGGATCTCAGCGAAACGATCTCGATCGTCGTCATGGCGCTGACGCTCTCCTTCATCGCGACCATTTTCCCGGCCTGGCGTGCCTCCAGGCTCGATCCGGTGCAGGCCCTGCGCTACGAATAAGGAATGCCGCCTTCATGAATCGCAACGTCGTTCTCAAGCTTACCGGCGTCGAGCGCCAATACGGGCAGGGCCATACGCTGCTCCCGATCCTGAAGGGCGCGGATTTTTCGATGTCGAAGGGCGAGATCGTCGCTCTTGTCGCGCCCTCCGGCACCGGCAAATCGACGCTGCTGCATATCGCCGGCCTGCTGGAGCATCCGGACGGCGGTGAAGTTAACATCAACGGCCATGCCTGTGACGGCCTGAGCGACGAGAAACGCACTGCGATCCGCCGCAGTGAAATCGGCTTCGTCTACCAGTTCCATCACCTGCTGCCGGAATTCTCGGCGCTCGAAAATATCATGATGCCGCAGCTGATCGCCGGGCTGTCCTGGAAGGAAGCCGGAGAGCGGGCCGGCCAGCTTCTCGATTATATGCGCATCGGCCATCGTGGCTCGCATCGCCCGGGCGAGCTTTCCGGCGGCGAGCAGCAGCGTGTTGCGATTGCCCGTGCCGTCGCCAATGCGCCGACTCTTCTTCTTGCCGACGAGCCGACCGGCAATCTCGATCCCGAAACGGCAAGCTACGTCTTCGATGCGCTGGAAGCGTTGGTGCGCCAGTCCGGCCTTGCTGCCGTCATCGCCACCCATAATCACGAGCTCGCCCGCCGCATGGACCGGCGCGTGACGATCTCCGACGGCAAGATCGTCGATTTCTGATGCATGTCGCCCAAAAGCCTGCAGTGGTTTTGGGATAACGACATGCATAAATCAGAGACTTAATGTGCATCGCATGAATCCAGATTGACGCGATGCGCTTTAAGGCTGTGATCAGGGCACGATCAGCCCGCCGCGATAATCAAGCGCATAGGCCTTCTGGCCGCCGACCATGATGCATTCGTGGCCGCTGAACCGCTCGCAGCCGCCTTCGTTGCGATCGAGATAGCGGCCGAACGGATGGTCGAATTCCATTCCGCCAAGAAATCGGCCCTCTCGATACATCGCCGAAAGTGCAGCCTTGATCACCGTCCCGGCTACTGTGCCGTCGATGAGCTTCGGCGCGATGACGCAGCCGAAATAATTCATCGCCCAGATGGGCTCGTCGGCAAGCCACACCACCTCCTGTCCAGCGAAATCGGTGCCGCCGAAATAGCTGTCGAGATAGCGCCAGTCGCCGCGTTCGTAACCGATATCGTGGGAGCTCGGCCGGCAGGGTACGCGCGCCACGCCGCCGCCGACATAGGTCGCAGCCTTCGCCTCCACGACGAATTCGTTCAGCATCGGAATATCGAACATCTCGTTCTCCTCTTCTTGGCTGGATGCTGGCAAATATGCTGCGAGGTGTAAAGAACAAAAGAGGAACAAAGATTTGAAATAAACGGGTCGCCTCGAGGAGGCTGGCCGTCTAGGCGCCATGACCGATCTGTGGCAGGCCAGAAGGGACAGCTGCCGCCCATATCATCGGGTACTGGCTCCCAGCGATTCGAAGGTGCGCATCCCGGCATTTTTCAAACACAAGAAAGAAGGAAAAGATTCCTGTTGACAATAGAACATACATGGAACAAAGTGAAAACATAACGAGTAAAGGAGAGCCCGATGACTGACATGATCCGTGATATCGCAGCATTCACCTCCATCGCAATGTTCGTTGCCAGCTTCTCGCTCATCGTCATGGCGCTCTAAAGTTTTCAGGGGACCGCATGGTCATCATGCGGTCCGGATGCGGGACTTCTTCTGGACATCATCGCCCTCTATGCCGACAATGCGTCCGATTCATTCGGGTGATTGGGAAGGCATGTCATGGCGGATACGGCAAAGGGTTCAACGGGTGAGGCGACCGGCGGCACGCCGGGCTTCATCCACCTGAGGGTCCATTCCGCCTATTCGCTCCTCGAGGGCGCACTGCCGCTGAAGAAGATTCTCTACAAGGCGACCGGCGACAGCCAGCCGGCAATTGCGATTACCGACACCAACAATCTGTTCGTTGCCCTCGAATTCTCCCAGAAGGCGATGGAGGACGGCCTGCAGCCGATCATCGGCTGTCAGGTCTCGATCGACATGGAAGACGGGTTGGAAACGGAAAAGCGCGGTGGCCAGCAGGCCCTGGTCAAGCTGCCGGCGATCGTTCTTCTCGCTGCGACGGATGCCGGTTACGAAAGGCTGGTCGATCTCGTCAGCCGCGCCTATCTCGGCGGCGAGAGCAATCAGGCCGTTCATATCAGCGCCTCCTGGCTGGAGGAGGCAGGCACGGAAGGGCTGATCGCATTGACCGGCGCCCTGACCGGGCCGGTCGACGTGGCGATCAAGGAAGGCCATCCCGCTCAGGCGGAAGCCCGGCTGCTCACGCTGAAGCGTCTCTTCGGCGACAGGCTCTATGTCGAGCTGCAGCGGCACGGCACTTACGACAAGCGGCACGAACAGAAGATTGTCGGGCTCGCCTATGCCCACGACCTGCCGCTGGTTGCGACCAACGAGGCTTTCTTTCCGACACGCGACGATTACGACGCCCATGATGCGCTGATGGCGGTCGCGCACAACGCCATCGTCTCCGACGACAGCCGCTTCCGGCTGACGCCGGATCATTATCTGAAGAGCCGGGCCGAAATGGCCAAGCTCTTCGCCGACCTGCCGGAAGCGCTGGAAAATACGATCGAGATCGCGAGGCGCTGCTCCTTCGTGCTGAAGACGCGAAAGCCGATCCTGCCGCGCTTCACCGGTGCCACCGACGATGCCGAGGAGGCCGAGCGCGCCGAGGCGAGCGAGTTGCGCCGCCAGGCGGTCGAAGGGCTGGACATGCGGCTTTCGACGCTGGGCATGTCGCCGGGTTACGAGGAGAAGGATTATCGCGAGCGGCTGGAATTCGAGCTCAGCGTCATCGAGCGCATGCGTTTCCCCGGTTACTTCCTGATCGTTGCCGACTTCATCAAATGGGCCAAGCAGCATGACATTCCGGTCGGTCCCGGCCGCGGGTCGGGCGCCGGTTCGCTGGTCGCCTATGCATTGACGATCACCGACGTCGATCCGCTGCGTTTTTCGCTGCTGTTCGAGCGCTTCCTCAATCCGGAACGCGTCTCGATGCCCGACTTCGACATCGACTTCTGCCAGGATCGCCGCGAAGAGGTGATCCGCTATGTCCAGGCCAAGTATGGCCGCGAGCAGGTGGCGCAGATCATCACCTTCGGTTCATTGCAGGCGCGCGCCGCCCTTCGCGACGTCGGCCGCGTGCTGGAAATGCCCTATGGCCAGGTCGACAAGATCTGCAAACTCGTGCCGAACAATCCCGCCAATCCGACGCCGCTGTCCAAGGCGATCGAGGAAGAGCCGAAGCTGCAGGAGGAGGCGGCGAAAGAACCTGTTGTCGCGCGGCTGCTCGACATCGCCCAGAAGATCGAGGGGCTTTACCGCCATGCCTCGACCCATGCCGCCGGCATCGTCATCGGCGACCGGCCGCTTTCCAAGCTGGTGCCGATGTATCGCGATCCGCGCTCGGACATGCCGGTCACCCAATTCAACATGAAATGGGTGGAGCAGGCTGGCCTCGTCAAGTTCGACTTCCTCGGCCTGAAGACGCTGACGGTGCTGAAGGTTGCGGTCGATTTCGTCGCCAAGCTCGGCGTCAAGGTCGATCTCGCAGCCATTCCTCTCGACGACAAGAAGACCTACGAGATGCTGTCGCGCGGCGAGACGGTCGGCGTGTTCCAGGTGGAAAGTGCAGGCATGCGCAAGGCGCTGATCGGCATGAAGCCGGACTGCATCGAGGACATCATCGCGCTGGTGGCGCTCTACCGTCCCGGCCCGATGGAGAACATCCCGACCTACAATGCCCGCAAGCACGGCGACGAAGAGCTGGAATCGATCCATCCGATGATCGACCACCTGCTCAAGGAAACCCAGGGCGTCATCGTCTACCAGGAACAGGTGATGCAGATCGCCCAGGTGCTGTCCGGCTATTCGCTGGGCGAAGCCGACCTTCTGCGTCGCGCCATGGGCAAGAAGATCAAGGCCGAGATGGACCAGCAGCGCGAACGCTTCGTCGTTGGCGCGGTCAAGAATGGCGTATCGAAGCCGCAGGCCGACAATATCTTCGAACTGCTGGCGAAGTTCGCCAATTACGGCTTCAACAAGTCGCATGCCGCCGCCTATGCCATCGTCTCCTACCAGACGGCCTACATGAAGGCGCATTATCCGGTCGAATTCCTCGCCGCCTCGATGACGCTCGACATGTCCAACACGGAAAAGGTCAATGATTTCCGCCAGGATGCCAAGCGCCTCGGCATCGAGGTGATCGCGCCCTCGGTGCAGACCTCCTTCCGCCATTTCGAGACCGGCAACAACCGCATCTATTACGCGCTCGCCGCCCTCAAGGGCGTCGGCGAATCCGCCGTCGACCATATCGTCGAGGTGCGTGGCGACAAGCCCTTTGCCAGCATCGAGGATTTCTGCCTGCGCATCGATCCGCGTCAGGTCAATCGCCGCGTGCTCGAAAGCCTGATCTATGCCGGCGCCTTCGATTGTTTCGACCTGGACCGCGCCCAGCTAGCAGCCGGCCTCGACCGCATTCTCGGTTATGCCCAGCGCGCCCAGGAGAACAAGCTGAGCGGCCAGTCGGACATTTTCGGCAGTACGTTGACGTCGGGGCCTGAGAAGATCTCCCTGCCGCCGTTCTCGCCCTGGCTCCCCTCCGAGCGGCTGCTCAAGGAATTCCAGGTGCTGGGCTTCTATCTCACAGCCCACCCGCTCGATTCCTACAACAACATCCTGCAGAAGATGCGGGTGCAGACCTTTGCCGAGTTTTCCGCCGCCATCAAACAGGGCGCGGCCAATGCGCGCCTTGCCGGCACCGTCATCTCCAAACAGGAGCGCAAGACTCGCACCGGCAACAAGATGGGCATCATCGTCTTCTCCGATTCTTCGGGCCAGTTCGAAGCGGTGCTGTTTTCGGAAATGCTGAACCAGTATCGCGACGTGTTGGAGTCAGGCAAATCCTTCGTGCTGACGGCGACGGGCGAGGAGCGGCCGGAGGGCATCGGCCTGCGCATCCAGACGATCCAGTCGCTGGAGGAAAAGTCGCTGCAGATGCAAAAGGCGCTGCGCGTCTATGTCCGCGATTCCGGACCGCTGAGAATGGTTGCCGGCCATTTGAACGCCAAGGGCGACGGCCTCGTTTCCTTCATCGTCATCAAGGAGGAGGGCAAACGCGAGGTGGAAGTGGCGCTGCCGGAGAAATACCGCATCACGCCGGAGATCGCCGCCGCCCTTCGCGCCGCCCCCGGCGTCGTCGACGTCGAGCTTGTCTGATCAGCCTAAAGCGCGCCGCGACAATCCGGATTCATGTGACGCGCTTTAAGTCTTTGATTTGTGCATGTTTTTATCACGAAACCGCTGCGCACTTTTGGGCGACACGCATCAGAGCATGATGCCGAAAAGTGTGAGCGGTTTTCGGGCGACATCATGCTCTAACTATTTAGTGTTGAACAGGATTCAGATTTTAGGCCGACCCGGCTTAAAATCATCCTGTTCTAGCGTGATGGCCATCACCCGCGGGTTATTGTGATGAAATCCGTGCCTTCGCCGGTCTCCCGGCCGAGGCCGGTATCGGAGATTGTCAGCGTCGAGCCGGGCGCGATGAGGGCGTCGATCTTGCGGCGGGTCTCATCGGGGATGGTAATCCGGCTGAGCGAACGGGCGATCGGCTTGCCTGTGATGATCGAGCTTTCCTGATTGGTAATGCCGAGCCGCTTCATCGTCTCGCGAGACAGATTGTTCTCGAGCGTGATGCCGAGCCAGTCGGCCGTGCCGGCCCTTTCATCGACTGCATGCAGCGTGAAGAAATGTGTGCCGAGCGCCAATCCCGGATCGGTGATCGTCACCGGCGCTTCGAAGATCGGCTTGAAGGCCTGCCGCACCATGATGACGCCGTTCGGCGGCTCGCCCTTGCCAGCCGCGGCATAGACTTCTCTGAGGAGCGTGTCGGAGACCAGGCTCTTGTCGGCGGCAAATTCCGCCGGCCGCAGCGTCTTGAAAGCCTTGATCGCCTGCACGGTCGACGGACCGAGCAGGCCGTCCGGATTGCCGGCGGAAAAACCGAGCTGGTTGAGCAGGGTCTGGATGTCGATCACCGTCTCGCGGAGCGTTCGGCGCGTAATCAGCATGCTGATCGGCTCGGACGGCGGCTCGGGTTCGGGCGCCGCAATCGGCTGCGCTGCCGGCATCGGCATCGCAGCGGTATCGTTCATCGCCACCTGCACCGGCTTCTCGGGGCTGTCGGGCATGGAGGGCCGCAGTTCGACGTCCGAAAGCAGCGGCATCGCCGCCGGTGCATCCGGATGGAAAAGGGTCGGATGATCGATTGGCTGCGGCACCAGTTCACCGTCGCTGATAATGACGGGGACACCGGGATCGGTCATCCCATAGAGCATTTTTGCGAAGGCGCCAGGCATGCGCACGCAGCCATGCGAGGCTGGATAACGCGGCACGGAATTGGATTCGTGCAGCGCGATGCCGGACCAGGTCAGCCTTTGCATAAACGGCATCGGGGCCGCCGAATAGAGATTGGATTCGTGGTATTTCTGCTTTTCCAGCACCGAGAAGATGCCGCTCGGCGTCGTGTGGCCGTCCTTGCCGGTCGAGACCTTCGAGGTCGCGACGACCTCGGTGCCGTCATAGACCGCAAGCGACTGCTTGTCCTTCGAGACGAAGATCTGCAGCGTGCGCGCAGCATCCGCGGCAAGAGCAGGGTGCACGAGTGCGGTGGCCGACAGCAAGCCGAGGCCGAAGACGAGACGCGAGAACATGATACCCAACCATACGCAATACTTGCCCGGCACATTATGGGACGAAGTTTAAGGAAGATTTTATAGGCCGCCTGGCTGGCAGGCCTCACGCGTTAGAGCGCCGCGCGTCTTTTCTGACGCGCTAAGGACGCTCTATCACTTTGAATCTGCGCATAACCCCGAAAATCGATGCAGATTTTCGGGGTTATGCGCTAGTGATCGCGCTTGCTGTTGCCGAACGTATAGCCGGTCTCGACCGTCCGCTTGCCGAATTTGTCGCGCAGCTTGTCCATCGCCGCTTCGGCCGCCGCTCGCCGGCCCGATTGCTGGTCGATCAGATCGGGCGGATCGGCGCGGGCGGCATCGCCGAGATCGGTGACGCCGATGCCGATCAGGCGGAACTTCGTACCGTCAGTCTCTTTTTCGAGAAGCTCGAGCCCGGTGCGGAAGATCTTGTCGGCAAGCTGGGTCGGGTCTTCGAGCTTGCGGTTGCGGGTGCGCGATTTGAAATCGGCGCTCTTCATCTTCAGAACCACGGTCTGGCCGGCAATGCCGTTTTTCTTCAGCCGCCAGGAGACCTTTTCGGAGAGGTTGCGCAGGATCGGCACCAGATCGTCATAACGTGAGATATCGTCGAAGAAAGTCGTCTCGGACGAAACGCTCTTGGCCGCATCGTTGAGATGCACTTCGCGGTCGTCTATGCCGCGCGACAGCCGGGCGAGCCGCTGACCGATGCTGCCGTAGCGGCGCATCAGGTCGTTCTCCTCCATCTGTTGTAGTTGGCTGATGGTGCGGATGCCGTCCGCCTCCAGCGTCGCCGCAAAGGCCTTGCCGACGCCCCAGATCGTGGTGACGGGACGCGGTGCCAGGAACTCTACCGCTTCCTCGCGGCCGATGACCGAAAAGCCGCGCGGCTTCTGCAGGTCGGAGGCGACCTTGGCGAGGAATTTGCAGTAGGAAAGCCCGACCGAAACGGTGATGCCGATCTCCCTTTCGATGCGACGAGCGAATTTGGCCAGCGTACGCGCCGGCGGATCGTGATGCAGCCTCTCGGTACCGCCGAGCTCCAGGAAGGCCTCGTCGATCGATAGCGGCTGCACCAGCGGCGTCAGATCCTGCATCATGGCGCGCACCTGGCGCCCGACACGGACATATTTCTCCATGTCGGGGCGGATGACGATCGCCTCAGGGCATGCCTCCAGCGCCTTGAACATCGGCATGGCCGAACGCACGCCGTGGATACGGGCGATATAGCAGGCAGTGGAAACCACGCCACGTTTGCCGCCGCCGATGATGACAGGCTTGTCGGCAAGCTCCGGATTGTCGCGTTTCTCCACTGCTGCGTAGAAGGCGTCGCAATCGATATGTGCAAGCGTCAATGCGTAGAGTTCGCGATGGCGCACGAGACGGGGGCTGCCACAGGAAACGCAGCGGCGCGCCTCGCCCTTCTGCTCGGCAAGGCAGTCGCGACAGAAGCCGGGTGTCTTGTCAGGCGCGGGCGTCATGATGAGAACAAAGATTGAACGCCGGGACATTACGCCTTAAGCTTCCGAGTCTCAAGAGAGGGCGGGAGCTTTGCCTTTGGATAACGATCTTCGTTTCGAGCCGGTAACGCCAGAACGCTGGGACGATTTCGAAATCGTCTTCGGGCCGCAGGGTGCCTTCTATAATTGCTGGTGCGTGGCGCTGCGCCTGCCGCATGCGATAAGGACTGAGATGGCGGCCGACGAACGCAAGGCGCATATGCGGGGACGGATCAAGGCGGGTCCGCCGCCTGGCATCCTCTGTTATGCCGAGGGCGCGCCGGTCGCCTGGGTGCAGGTCGGGCCGCGCCACGACGTGCCGCGCAGTTCAATTCGCCGCGCACCGTCTCGCGGCCGCTGGAAGAGGGCGATGCGCAGGATCCATCTATCTGGGCCGTCAGTTGCTTCTTCCTGCTGCCCAAACTGCGCGGCAAGGGAATGAGCCACCGCCTGCTCGCCTGCGCGATCGACCATGCGCGGCGCCAGGGAGCACGGCTGCTCGAAGCCTGTCCGATCGATCATGTGAAGCAGTCGAAATCAGTGACGCTCTGCATCGGCTCGACGGCGATCTTCGATGCGGCCGGTTTCGAGACAGTAGCGCGGCGCAAGGACGGTCGTCCGCTCATGCGGCTGGAACTGCGCGCGTGAACGTGCCGGAAACAAAATGCGCCTCGATGAGCTCGGCCGCGTGCGTCCAGTCGGTGGCGCGGGTGATGTCGTCGGCCGCCGCTGGCGCGAAACGATGGACGGGCGAGTTCGGCATCAGATGAATCAGCAGGCAATCGGCGACGTGTTCCCTAACGGAATGCAGATTGCGCGCCATATCATCAATGAAGACGACGGGAAGGGAGCGGCTGGCATGCAATGCGTGAACGATCGGCCCTTTAGGTTGTTCGGTGGCAAGCAGCGGAAACAGCAGGCCCATCCTGTCGAGCAGCCGACGGCGCTGGTCCTGGAAGCGCGGCTGCATGGCTGTCAGGAAAAGGATGTCGGCCTCTTCCGAAAGTCGGTCGAGCGTTTCGACCACGCGGTCGAGCGGCGTCTGCCACAGCTCTTGGGCCTCGAAGAATTCCTCGATCAGCCGGCTGACCTCATGATCTTCGATCTCCACGCCGTCGGCTTGCGAGACGATGTTGCCATGAAGCCGGAACGATCGCGGCAGAAACGTGTGGCCCCGGCTCTGAAGGAAAAGCTGGAAGGGACCGATGAACTGCAACACGACGTCGTCGACGTCACAGACGATCAACGGCCGCTCGCCGAGGTGGATGTGCGAGATATCGAATTCTTCGGAGGCCACGATCAGTATTCTCCGGAATCGAGGCCCGGCGAAGAGAAATGCTGCCAGGCGCCGGTCACCGTCTCCGGGCTTATGCCGCTCGCCGCGCAGAAGGCCATGGCTGTCGGTTCGTGGTTCATCAGAAAATCCATCAGGCCGGCGAGGAATCCGGGATCGTTGACGGCGTTGCGCACCTGGCCGGGCGCCACACCCGTCAGGGCGAGAAAGCGGCCGAACATTTCGGGATCATCGGCAAGCCAGCCGAGCACGGCGATCGCCGTCTCGTGCGGGTCGGCAGCCTGTTGTTTCGAAGTCTTGAAGTTGCTTTGCATTTCGCTGGGTAAGTTACCTTTTCTTCAACCAAATACCGGTAGCGTGCGCTATCGGTTTCACGGAGCTATTTGTCCGCATGTGCCTTTGTCATGGGACGAACCGCTGCGCGAACGGACGTAGGGACAGCTTGTCATGCCCAAACAGGTGATGATTGTAGAAGATAACGAGCTCAACATGAAGCTCTTTCGCGACCTCATCGAGGCGTCCGGCTATACGACGATCCAGACCAGAAACGGCATGGAGGCGCTCGATCTGGCGCGCAAGCATCGTCCCGACCTCATCCTGATGGATATTCAGCTTCCCGAGGTCTCCGGCCTCGAAGTTACGAAGTGGCTGAAGGAAGACGACGAGCTGCACGTGATTCCCGTCATCGCCGTTACGGCTTTTGCGATGAAGGGGGACGAGGAGCGGATCCGCCAAGGCGGCTGCGAGGCCTATGTTTCAAAGCCGATCTCGGTTCCGAAATTCATCGAGACGATCAAGACCTATCTGGGCGATGCCTGACGCATCGGAAAGACGCTTATGACTGCGCGAATACTGGTGGTTGACGATATTCCGGCCAACGTGAAGCTGCTCGAAGCGCGGCTGCTTGCGGAGTATTTCGACGTGATGACCGCAGCGGACGGCTACACGGCACTGGCGATCTGCGAGCGCAATCAAGTCGATCTCATTCTGCTCGACATCATGATGCCCGGCATAGACGGTTTCGAGGTCTGCGAGCGGCTGAAGGCCAGCCAGAAGACCGCCCATATTCCAGTCGTCATGGTCACCGCGCTCGACCAGCCGACCGATCGCGTACGCGGCCTGAAGGCCGGCGCTGACGATTTTCTCACCAAGCCGGTCAACGATCTGCAGCTGATCTCCCGGGTGAAGAGCCTGCTGCGGCTGAAGACGTTGAGCGATGAGCTGCGCATCCGCGCCGACACCGCCCATACGATGGGCATCGACGACCTCACGCGGGCAGGCGAGGGCCGCGCCGACGAGACCGCTCAGGTCCTGCTCGTCGACGGCCGCGCCAATTCGCAGGAGCGCATCATCAAGGCGCTGAAGCCCGTCGCCGACGTGCTTGCCCTCTCCGATCCGCAGGCCGCCCTCTTCGAGGCGGCCGAAAGCGCCTTCGATCTCGTCATCGTCAATGCCAACTTCGACGATTACGATCCGCTTCGCCTCTGCTCGCAGCTGCGTTCGCTGGAGCGCACGCGCTTTCTGCCGGTCCTGATCATCACTGAGCAAGGCGCTGACGACATGGTCGTGCGCGCGCTCGATCTCGGCGTCAACGACTACATCATCCGCCCGGTCGATCCCAACGAACTGGTCGCCCGTAGCCTGACGCAGATCCGCCGCAAGCGCTACAACGACCGGCTGCGCGCCAGCGTCAAGCAGACGATCGAGCTTGCCGTGACCGATCCGCTGACCGGCCTTTATAACCGGCGCTATCTCGACAATCACCTGAACGTGCTTTTCAACCGTTCTATGGCGCGGGGCCGGCCGCTTTCGGTGCTGATCACCGATATCGACCGCTTCAAGCATGTGAACGACACCTACGGCCATGACGGCGGCGATGAGGTGCTGCGGGAATTCGCAAATCGCGTCCGTTCGACCATCCGCGGTGCCGATCTCGCCTGCCGCTACGGTGGAGAGGAATTCGTTGTTGTGATGCCCGACACCTCGCCGGAAATTGCCGCCGGCGTCGCCGAGCGCCTGCGTGCGGCGATCGAAAACGCTCCCTTCATGCTGAAACACGCCGGAGAAGCGCTGAATGTCACTGCTTCGTTCGGCATCGCCTCGCGCATTACGTCGGTGCTGACACCGGACCAGCTGATGAAACAGGCGGATCTGGCCCTTTACGAGGCCAAAAATACCGGCCGCAACCGTGTGGTCGCCGCAGCCGCCTGACGAATCACTTGCCGCCATATGCGCCAGTTGCGGGTTTTCCACTGCGGTAAGCGAATTGTTACCGATTTTTAATCTTCGCCTGTGCACTGCGGGGCGAAAAAATTGCAGCTCAATAGCTCAAAAATGGACTCGCCGCGTTGCCGCGGATGTGGCGCCGCGCGATAGTCTTGAGAGCGTCAGGCCGTAGCTCAAAATGAAATGAAGACTATAAAAAATGCCTGCCGCCGACAGGGTCAAATAGATTGCGGCGGCGTCACCTCACGTAAGGGGAGGGGTGGCGTAAGTTATTAAGTTATATTGTCGAATTTCTTGGAAAGAGCAGGTGCTACGCTTCGATCCAAAGCAGAGACGACAAATCTTTGTATGTCCCAAATCTGGACTTTTAACCATAGAATCAAGATGAGAAAATTCATCATTAAGAATTTGTTGATTTTCTTTCATTTTTGCGCAAATTATCGGCTCATAAGAGAAGCGCTCCCGTTGAGGAGTTGTCGATACCCCATGATGCTCAGGTCCGCCGCATCTCCTGGGTCGTGGGGTCGGTCGGCTAGTAGGCAAGTTATAGCGGTTCCTCGTGCCGTTTTGCATGCTGGCCGACCCCCTTTCAAGAAAACGCCGCCACTTCCCGACGATGGAAGGGCGGCGTTTTGTCTGTTTGCGCTATCATCTTGAAAACCACAAAGCCGGACAATAAAAAACGCGCAACCCGAAAGCGCGCGCTTTTGTGAAATCCGTCAGGCCAAGTGATTACTTGATCTTGGTTTCCTTGAACTCGACATGCTTCTTTGCAACCGGGTCGTACTTCGTCTTCGTCATCTTGTCCGTCATCGTGCGGCTGTTCTTCGTGGTGACGTAGAAGAAACCGGTGTCGGCTGTCGACAGCAGCTTGATCTTGATTGTTGTAGCCTTGGCCATGGTCGTCCTGCCTTTAAGAAAATGAAAGCCGTGGAAGCCGGATGGGCTCCACGGCAAATCCTGGCGCGAAACTACGAATCCCGCCCGAAAAGTCAAGCCCGTTTTCGAATGAACATCAGTCTGATGCCCGAAAGTAGGGCGTAAAGACCGAAGAAAGCGGCAATCGCCCAGGCAAACCCGTTATTTCCAGCGACATCGATCGCCGCGCCGATCGCCTGCGGACCGGCCACGGTCCCCATCGCATAACAGAAGACAAAGGCAGCATTGGCTGCCGCAAGATCGGAGCCGGTCAGCCGCGAGCCGAGATGGCTGAGGCCGACCGTATAGAGGCCTGAGACGCAGCCGCCCCAGAAAAGCAGGAGCCCGGCCATCAGAAGCCAGTTGTCGAGCAGTAGCGGCAACATCATCGAGCCGATGAAGCCCATCAGCGCCATGCCGGCCAGAAGCGGCCGCTTGTCGGCGATGCGGTCGGAAAGCAGGCCGAGCGGGATCTGAAAGATGACGTTGCCGACGCCCATCATGGTGAGCAGCAGCGCGGCCTGCGATTCGGTGAAATGGGCGCGCACGGCAAAGATCGGGAAAAGCGACAGCCCGCCGGCCTCCACCGCGCCGAAGATGAAGACCGCCGCCGTCGCCGTCGGCACCAGGAAAACGTAGCGCATGAAATGCAGCTCCGGTTTTTCCTCGAGCACCGGGCTCTCGTCGCGGGCGATGAAGATCGGGATGGCCGCAAGCAGGATGGCGGCGGCGCCGATCAGGAATGGGAAGATGCCGTCGCTGCCGAGGACCGAAAAGAGCAGAGGTCCGGCCGCAAAGCCAAGGGAAAGCACCGTCGCATAGATGCCGAGCACGAAACCGCGCTTGGAAGGCGGCGAAGCGGCGTTGATCCAGAATTCGGAGAGGATGAACAGCGTCGTCGTCGCGCCATGGAAGGCGAAGCGCAGCGGAAACCACATCCAGAAATCCTGGGCGTAATAGAAACCGAGCGCGCTCAGCGCCGAAATCAGCACGGCCCAGAGCATTGTCGGCGCAACGCCGTATTTATGGGCGAGTTTGGTGGTGATCGGTGCGGCGGCCATCGCCGCGACCCCGGCCATCGCCGTGTTGAGCCCGATCAGGGTGGACGAGATGCCGCGTTTTTCGAGGATGATGCTGAGAAGCGGGAGACCGAGGCCGATTGCTATGCCAACGGCAGATATGGACGAGATGGCTGCCACCAGAGAAGGCCAATGGATTTCTTCGACATCGCCCGGTGTGCCGGTTCTCGGCTGAGACATTTATCCATCCTTAGAAAGCTGCGCGAACGAAACGGCCGATTCCCGTCAGATAGATAGACACAGACGTGCCAAATCCAGGTGACGGATGCCGCTTCGCAGTATTTCCGATGTGAGTGACCATCTGCGGAATGTAAAGCCCGTTGGGGCAAGAAATGCTTACCATGTCAGGTCTTGAGGATCTTCGGCTCTCGCATTCGGGTGGTGGTCGGTGGAGGGCTGGCACTACACGTTAAATATGTCTGGAAGGTGAAGGCGCTAATTCGGCCGGCCGGGGATGTCATAATCGTCCGGACCGTCACTCTCGCCACCGAAGCCGTGCATGCGCAGCGCCCATTGCAGACCGATGACCCCGCCCTTGATCGGCTGGATCGAGGCAAGCGCGGTGATGACGGTGATCGGCGCCCAGATGGCGATATGCACCCAGACCGGCAGCACGAAAGTCATGTCGGTCAGCATATAGCCGCCGACCACGACGTGGCCGAGGACGAGGATGACGATATAAGGCGGCAGGTCGTCCGCGCGTTGGTGATGCATCGCCTCGCCGCAGGCCGCGCAATGATCGATCGGTTTCAGGAAGGCACGAAAGAGCTTGCCGTTGCCGCAGGCCGGGCACCGGTTCATCAGCCCGCGCATGATGGAGCGCCCAAGCGGACGCTCGACCTCGGGCGCATCCCCGTAGCGGGCAACCGGATCGGTCGGTGTGCTCATCGCATGTTCCTCTTTCAGACCGAAAGCGTCGGATTCGTCTTGTGAACCACGTCCAACGCCGGCGATCTTCGTTGTTGCAGCGTTTTGCCGAAAACCAGCGTCCGCTTTCGGCGCGATGCTTAGTGGCGTCCGCGTGGCGGCCTTGTTCCAGGTTTCTTGCGGACCTGGCCTCTGTCGCGGCGGCCCGCCTTGTGGAAGGAGCGCACCGCTGCAGGCATCTCGCGGCCCTCGCTGATCATCTCGAAACGCAGCGCGCCGGCAAGCGGGATCGCTTCGGCAAGCTTCACGGCAACGCTATCGCCCAGGCGATAACCGAGCCCTGTTCGTTCACCCGAGAGTGCCTGATGCGCCTCGTCATAGATGAAATAATCGGTGCCGAGCGTCGATATAGGGACGAAACCATCGGCGCCATAGTCTGGCAGGGCGACAAAAAGCCCCGATTTCGTCACGCCCGAGACCCGTCCGGCAAACTCCTCGCCGACGCGGCCGCTGAGGTGATGCGCGATCAGCCGGTCTACGGTCTCGCGCTCGGCTGCCATCGCCCGACGCTCGAAGGTCGAGATTTCGGCGGCGATATCGTCGAGCGCCGCCTCTTCGTCGGGTGTGATGCCGCCTTCGCCGAAACCGAGCGAGCCGACAAGCGCGCGGTGCACGATGAGATCGGCATAGCGGCGTATCGGCGAGGTGAAGTGGGCGTATTTCATCAAATTGAGGCCGAAATGGCCGATATTCTCAGGGCCGTAGATCGCCTGGCTCTGCGAACGCAGCACCATCTCGTTGACCATGGTCTGGTGCGGCGTGCCGTCCGCCTTCGCCAGGATGCCGTTGAAGTTGTTGGCGCGCATGTTGCCGCCCTTGGCAAGCGAGATGCCGAGCGTGGCCAGGAACTCACGCAGGATCTCCTGCTTGGCAAGCGTCGGGCCGTCATGAATGCGATAGATCAGCGGCTGCCGCTTCTTTTCCAGCGTCTCGGCGGCGCAGACGTTTGCCTGGATCATCATCTCTTCGATCAGCTTGTGCGCGTCGAGCCGTGGCGGCACGACGACCCGGTCGACCGTGCCGTCGGGCTTCAGCAGGATCTTGCGCTCCGGCATGTCGAGTTCGAGCGGCTGGCGCCGGTCGCGTCCGCGCTTCATCACCTCATAGGCGTGCCAGAGCGGCTTCAGGATTGGCTCGAGCATCGGTCCGGTCTGATCGTCCGGTTTGCCGTCGATCGCTGCCTGGGCCTGCTGGTAGGACAGCTTGGCCGCGCTCTTCATCATGATGCGATGGAAAGTGTGGCCGATCTTGCGGCCTTCGCCGGAAAAGCTCATGCGCACGGCGAGCGCCGGACGGTCGACGCCTTCCTTCAGCGAGCAGAGATCGTTGGAGATGCGCTCCGGCAGCATCGGCACGACGCGATCCGGGAAATAGACCGAGTTGCCGCGCTTCAGCGCCTCGCGGTCGAGCGGTGAATTGGGGCGGACATACCAGGAGACGTCGGCAATCGCGACAGTGACGATGACGCCGCCGGGATTGTCGGGCGAGGGGTCGAGCTCGGCATAGACGGCGTCGTCATGGTCCTTGGCATCGGCCGGGTCGATGGTGATCAGCGGCACGTCGCGCCAATCCTCGCGATGCGACATGCTGGCCGGTTTTGCGGCGTCCGCCTCAGCGATGACGGCCGGCGGGAAGACATGCGGGATGCCGTGCGCATGAATCGCGATCATCGAGATCGCCTTTTCCGAACCGACGGAACCGACGACGGAGAGAACCTTGGCGCGCGGAAGGCCGAAACGGCCGAGACGGGCGATTTCGACTTCGACCAGATCGCCGTCCGTGGCGCCGCCGGTGAAGTCGGGATCGATCACCATCTCCTCGCCGCGCCGTTCGATCGGCAGCAGACGGCCGCCGCCGCCCGGTGCCGTGCGGAAAACGCCCATCGAGGCGCCGCGGCGCCTGTCGATCACCTTGATGATCCGCGCCGTATAGGCTGGCCCGCCGCGATCGACGGCCGGGAAGATCTTCGCCAGGATGCGGTCGCCGAGCCCGGCGACGGGCGCCTTGCCCTTGCCCTGGCGGCCTGCGGGCGATTGCTGGCGGATGCTGACGGCGGGTGCTACGCCTTGGTCTTCCGGCCATTCCGCCGGCCGGCCGATCAGATCGCCATCCTTGTCGCGCGTGGTGATATCGAGAACCGTGACGGGCGGCAGCGCACCGGGACGGATCAGCGACTTGCGGTTCTTCTGCAGCATGCCTTCCTGCTCGAGCTCCTGCAGCATGTGCTTGAGTTCGACACGGTTGTCGCCCTTCAGGCCGAAAGCCTTGGCGAGTTCGCGTTTGGACGCTTTCTGCGGGTGATCGGCGATGAAGCGCAGGATCACCTCGCGCGAAGGCAGCGCGCCATGGACGATGTTCAGCGGCTCGACGGCGGGGGCATCCTTGCCGGCGCGGCCGATCTTGCCCGGACGCTTGCCCGCAGGGTTCGTTCTATCGCGCGGTATCCTGCTCACGTCAGCTCTTTTTCGATTTCGCGGGCGCTTTCGCCTTCGTTGCCTTCGGCTTGGCGGCCGTCTTGGTGGCCTTGGCGTCGGCGGCTGCCGCCTTCGGCTTGGCTTTCGCCTTGGCCGCCTTGCCCACAGGTGCCTTGCCGGCCTTTTCGGCGATCAGCGCGAGCGCCTCCTCGACGGTGATCGCCTGCGGATCCTTGCCCTTCGGCAGTGTGGCGTTGACCTTGCCCCAGTTGACATAGGGGCCGTACTTGCCGTCGCGCACGGTGATGGCGCCGCCATCTGGATGATCACCGAGTGTCTTCAGCGCCGCCGGCGTGCCGCGCGCGCCCCGGCCCGGGGCCTGTTTTGCCTTTTCGGCGATAACAGTCACGGCGCGGTTGAGGCCGACGGAGAACACGTCCTCGACGGTTTCCAGATTGGCATAGGAACCGTCATGCAGGAGGAACGGCCCATAGCGGCCGATGCCGGACGAGATCATCTTGCCGGATTCTGGATGTTTGCCGATATCGCGCGGCAGCGAGATCAGCGCCATCGCCTTTTCATAGTCGATGTCCTCGGGCTTCCAACCCTTCGGCAGCGAAGCGCGTTTGGCTTCCTTGCCGTCGCCGCGCTGGATATAGGGGCCGAAGCGGCCGGAACGCAGCGTCAGCTCCTCGCCGGTGGTCGGATCGGTGCCGAGGTTCTTCGGCTCGTTAAGTGCTGCGCCGTCTGCGTCTCCGCCGTTTTCAGAAGAGAGCTGGCGGGTGTAGTTGCATTCCGGATAGTTCGAACAGCCGACGAAGGCGCCGTATTTGCCAAGCTTCAGCGACAGGTTACCGGTACCGCAGACTTGGCAGATTCTGGGATCGCTGCCGTCTTCCCGTTTCGGGAAGACGAGTGGTGCCAGCGCCTCGTTCAGTGAATCGAGCACATTGGTGACGCGCAGTTCTTTGGTGTCCTCGATCTGGGCGAAGAAATCCTTCCAGAAATCGCGCAGCACCTGCTTCCAGTTCAGCTCGCCGGCCGAAATCCGGTCGAGCTTTTCCTCGAGGTCGGCGGTGAAGTCGTATTCGACATATTTGGTGAAGAAGCTTTCGAGGAAAGCCGTCACCAGCCGGCCCTTGGCCTGCGGGATCAGCTTGCGTTTGTCGATCGTCACATAGTCGCGGTCGCGCAGCGTCGCGAGGGTCGCAGCATAGGTGGAGGGGCGGCCGATGCCGAGCTCTTCCATCTTCTTGATGAGCGAGGCTTCCGAATAACGCGGCGGCGGCTCGGTGAAATGCTGGGTCGAATTGATCTTCTGCTTGGCGAGCGTTTCGCGCGCAATGATCTCCGGCAGGCGGCCATCCTCGTCGCCATCGTCGCTCTGCTCGCCATCCTCCTTCTGGTCGGTATAGGCGGCGATGAAGCCGTCGAAGCGGATCACGGAGCCGACGGCGCGAAGCCCGGCCTTCTCACCCTTGTTGTCGGCGGTGATTTCAGCCGTCGTGCGCTCGATCTCGGCAGACGCCATCTGGCTGGCGATGCCGCGCTTCCAGATCAGCTCGTAGAGCCGGATCTGGTCGGCATCGAGGAATTTGCGCACACGGTCGGGCGAGCGGTAGAAATCGGTCGGGCGGATCGCCTCGTGCGCCTCCTGGGCGTTTTTCGCCTTGGTCGAGTAGAAGCGCGGCTTTTCCGGCATGTAGCGTTCGCCGAACTGGTCGACGATGGCGCTGCGCGCCGCATCAATCGCCTCGGGTGCCATCTGAACGCCGTCGGTTCGCATATAGGTGATGAGACCGACCGTCTCGCCGCCGATATCGACTCCCTCATAGAGCCTCTGGGCAATCTGCATGGTGCGTGAGGCGGAGAAGCCGAGATTGGAGGAGGCGGCCTGCTGCAGCGTCGAGGTCGTAAACGGCGGTCCGGGGTTGCGCTTGACCGGCTTCGCCTCGACCGTATCGACGACATAGCTCGCACCTTCGAGCAATGCCTTCAGCCGGCCGGCATCTTCGCCGTTGCCGATCGCGCGTGGCTGCAGACGTTTGCCGTTCGCCGAAACCAGCCTTGCCTCGAACTCGTCGCCGCGCGGCGTCTTCAGAAGCGCCGAGATGTTCCAGTACTCCTCGGAAATGAAGCGCTCGATCTCGGATTCGCGGTCGCAGACCAGGCGAAGCGCCACAGACTGAACGCGGCCGGCCGACCGCGCACCGGGCAGCTTGCGCCAGAGCACTGGCGAAAGATTGAAGCCGACGAGATAATCGAGCGCGCGGCGCGCGAGATAGGCGTCGACCAGCGGCACGTCGATGTCGCGCGGATCGGCCATCGCGTCGAGCACCGCCTTCTTGGTGATCGCATTGAAGACGACGCGCTTGACCGGCTTGCCGTTCAGCACGCGCTTCTTGTTCAGCATGTCGAGAACGTGCCAGGAAATCGCTTCGCCTTCGCGATCCGGGTCGGTTGCGAGAAACAGGCCATCGGCGGATTTCACCGCGTCGGCAATGTCCTTCATCCGCTTGGCGGAGGCGCTGTCGACCTCCCAAAGCATTTCGAAATCCTGATCGGGGAGGACTGAGCCATCCTTGGCAGGCAGATCGCGCACATGACCGAAGGAGGCGAGCACTTTGTATCCCGGACCCAGATACTTATTGATCGTCTTGGCCTTGGCAGGCGATTCCACCACTACAACATTCATGATGATTCTCTAAAAAGGAAGCGACGCCAGCGTTGAAACCAGCGCAACACATACCGCAACTTGGATATCGGCCCTCCGACATGGACAGGGAAATCGCCGCGGTCAAGGGGTTTGCTACAATTTTACCTCTTGCATCTGTTGCAGCCGAGGGGAGATTATCGGGAAAATACAATTTTAGATAGGTTATCAAAGGTTTTTCGATACAGGGTTCGGCAATTCGCGTAGCCGCCGCCTGATGTCGCGCAAGGTTCAATCGGAAAGCGAGACGAGGCCGCCCTGCTGCCGGTGCAGCCTGCCGGCAATATCAAGCTCCAGAAGGATCAGATAGACCGCGGATGCCGACAGGCCCGTATGGCGGATGACGTCGTCGATCTCGACCGGCGTCGGCCCGAGCACATCGATGATGCGGTTTCGATCGGAATCGCCGGGTGGCACCGATATCGACTTGCCGTCACGCGCAGGCTCTTCCGCCATCGATGACGGGAACAGGTCGAATTGCGCAAGCGACGCCAGGGCCTCAATGACATCGGCGGGTGCGGTGACGATCGAAGCACCGTCCTTCAGCAGGCCGTTGGTGCCATGGCAACGCGGATCGAGCGGTGAGCCGGGCACGGCAAACACCAGACGGCCGAACTCGCCGGCAAGCCGTGCCGTGATCAGCGAGCCCGAACGCGATGCCGCTTCGATGACGACGAGGCCGAGCCCGATGCCGGCGATGAGCCGGTTGCGGCGCGGAAAGTCGCGGGCGCGGGGCTCCCAGCCGAAGGGCATCTCGCTCACCGCCAGGCCGTTGCCGTCGGTTATCTCTTCGAGTAGGCCGACATTCTCCGGCGGGTAGGGCTGGTCGAGGCCACCGGCGAGCGCCGCGATCGTGCCTGTGTCGAGGCTCGCCCGGTGGGCTGATGTATCGATGCCGCGCGCCAGGCCGGAGACCACGGTATATCCAGCCCGGCCGCAGTCGCGTGCCACCATCGCCGCGAATTTCGCACCGGCGATCGAGGCGTTGCGCGAGCCGACGATGCCGACGGCCGGTCGCTTGGCGGCGGCAAGCGCGCCCTTGACGGCCAGAAGCGGCGGCGCGCCGTCGATCTGCTTCAGAGCTTGCGGGTAGTCCGGCTCGCCGATGCCGACGAAGCGGGCGCCGAAGCGACGCGCCGCCTCGAGTTCCCGATGTGCCTCGGCCTCGCTGGCGATGCGGATTGCCCGCGTGGCGCCGCCACGCGCCGATAGCTCCGGCAGTGCGGCAAGTGCTGCCTCGGCCGAACCGAAATGATTGATGAGGTCGCGAAAGGTGGCAGGGCCGATATTGTCGGAACGGATGAGGCGCAACCAGGCAATTCTTTGCCGTTCGGTCAGAACAACGCCTTTTGGTCCGGCGCTCAGCGCATCCATTATCCCTTTGCCCCGATCTTGCTTTCCGTCCCGCTCATCAGGCGCGAAATATTCGCCTTGTGCTTCCAGTAGGAGATGAGGGTCATGATCGCCATCACTGCCGCAACCTTTTCGTTGCCCAGTATCCACAGTGCAACCGGAATGACAAGCATGGCAACCAACGCTGACAGTGAGGAGTAGCGGGTGGTGAAAGCGACCGCTAGCCAGACGGCGGCGAAGAGCACGACCATGATCGGCGCGACGCCGAGCAGGGTACCGATATAGGTGGCGACACCCTTGCCGCCCTTGAAGCCGATCCAGACCGGGAAGAGATGGCCGATGAAGGCGAAGAAGCCGGCGATGATCGCTGCCTCCTCACCGAGGAAATAGCCGACGATCCAGGCTGCGGCCGATGCCTTCAGCGCGTCGAGCAGCAGCGTCGCCGCGGCGAGCGTCCGGTTTCCTGTTCTGAGCACATTGGTTGCGCCGATATTGCCGGAGCCGATGCTGCGCACGTCGCCGAGGCCGGCGGCACGCGTGAGGATCAGGCCGAAGGGTATCGACCCGAAGAGATAGCCGATAACGGCGGCGGCAAGCGCGATCGGCAGCGTGATCTGCCATGACATGAGATTGGATAACATATGCCCCCTCAGCCCCTCCGTGGCCTATCCTCGAGTCAACCTTCTCCCGCTGGGGGATGGACGGCGATGGTGTCGATCCTAGAGCATGATGCCGAAAACTGTGAGCGGTATTCGGACGACATCATGCTCTAACTATTTAATTTAGAACAGGATTCAGATTTTAGGCCGACCAGGCCCAAAATCATCCAATTCTAGAGCAATTCCAGCAAAACTGCGCAGCGGTTTTGCGTGCCGAATTGCGTAAAAACAAAAAGATAGAGCATTTCCGTCACTCAGAGAAATCAGGAATTGCTCTAGAGTGCGTGGACAAGCTTTCCCGAGACGTACGTCGCGACCGCCCGCCCGCTGAAACGCGCATCCTCGAACGGCGTATTCTTCGAGCGGGAGAGAAGCATGTCTTTGGCGACAAGCCAAGGCTCATCGAGATCGATCAGCGCGATATCGGCCGCAGCGCCCGGCTTCAACGTGCCGGCCGCCAGGCCGAAGATTTGCGCGGGGCGGGTGGACATGGCGTCGATCAGGCGCATCAGGCTCACCTGGCCGCCATGGTGAAGCCTGAGGGCTGCCGCCAACATGGTTTCGAGGCCGATCGCGCCGTCCTCCGCCTCGCCAAAGGGCAGGCGCTTCGTATCGACATCCTGCGGGTCGTGCGAGGAGACGATGATATCGATCGCGCCGCTCGCAAGGGCGTCGGCCATGGCCACCCGGTCATCTTCCGGGCGCAGCGGCGGATAGAGCTTGAAGAAGGTGCGGTATTCGCCGATGTCGTTTTCGTTGAGCGCCAGATTGTTGATCGAGATGCCGCAGGTCACCTTGGCGCCACGACTGCGGGCGCGTTCGATCGCCTCGACCGATTCTGGCACCGAGATCATTGCGGCGTGATAACGGCCGCGCGTCAGCTGCGCGATCCTGAGATCGCGTTCGAGCGGGATGAGCTCGGCTTCCCTTGGAATGCCGGAGAGCCCGAGCCAACTGGCGAAAAGCCCCTCATGCATGACGCCGTTGGCGCCGAGATATTTGTCGCGCGTTTCGCAGGAGATGACGGCGCCGAATTCGCGCGCATAGGTCATGATCCGGCGCAGCACCTGCGTGTCGTGGACGCTGGAATGGGCATCGGTAAAGGCGACGGCGCCTGCCTGCATCAAGAGGCCGATCTCCGTCATCTCCTCGCCAGCAAGGCCCTTGGTAATGGCGGCCGCCGGATAGACGTTGACGGCGGCCGTATCCCGCGCCGTCTTCTTGACGAATTCGACGAGCGCAATGTCGTCGATAACAGGATCGGTGTCCGGCATCATGATGATCGAGGTGACGCCGCCGGCCGCCGCCGCCCGGCTCGCCGAGGCGATCGTTTCGCGGTGCTCGCCGCCGGGTTCGCCGACATGGACGCGCGCGTCGACGAGCCCGGGCGTGGCGACAAGGCCCGTGCAGTCGCGGATGACGGCGCCTTCCGGTGCACCCTGGTTCTGCGCCTTGCCGCCGGCGGCAATGATCACGCCGTTTTCGGCAATGATCGTCCCGACTTCGTCGAGATTGCGCGACGGATCGATGATGCGGACGTTCTTGAGGACGATCGGGTTGCTCATGCCATCATTCCATCGCTTCGGGGACCCTGGTTCTGCGAGACGAGCAGCGTCTCCATGACTGCCATGCGCACCGCGACCCCCATCTCCACCTGTTCGGCGATCACGCTCTGCGGCCCGTCCGCCACTTCCGAAGCGATTTCGACGCCGCGGTTCATCGGGCCGGGATGCATGACCAGCGCGTCGTCCTTCGCCGCTTTCAGCGTTTCGGCGTCGAGCCCGTAGAAGTGATAGTATTCGCGCACCGAAGGCACGAAGGCACCGGACATGCGCTCGCGCTGCAGCCGCAGCATCATCACGACGTCGGCGTCCTTCAGCCCTTCCTGCATCGAATGAAAGACCTCGACGCCCATCTCGGCGATGCCGGCGGGCAGGAGGGTCGCAGGCGCGACGACACGCACGCGGGCGCCCATCGCGTTGAGCAGAAGGATATTGGAGCGCGCCACCCGCGAATGCAGCACGTCGCCGCAGATCGCCACGATGATGCGCGACAGCTTGCCCTTGGCGCGGCGGATCGTCAGCGCGTCGAGCAGCGCCTGGGTCGGATGTTCATGCTGCCCATCACCGGCATTGACGACCGAGCAGGAGACCTTCTGGGCGAGAAGGGCGGCCGCACCGGCGCTTGAATGGCGGATCACCAGCACATCGGGGCGCATCGCATTCAACGTCATCGCCGTGTCGATCAGCGTTTCGCCTTTCTTCACCGAGGAATTGCCGACCGACATGTTCATGACGTCGGCGCCGAGCCGTTTGCCGGCAAGCTCGAAGGAGGCCTGCGTGCGGGTCGATGCCTCGAAGAAGAGGTTGATCTGCGTCAGCCCGCGCAGCGTCGACGTTTTCTTTTCTCTCTGGCGGCTGATCTTGACGGCCTCGTCCGCCTTGTCGAGAAGATAGGTGATATCCTGCTCGGTGAGGCCCTTGATGCCGATGAGGTGGCGGTGGGGGAAAAAGACCATGACCCTGCCTCTTGCTGTCTCTGGCGGGTCTATAAAGAGTGCTGCCCGCCGGGGCAAGCATGTGCTGTGGGCAAAGGCTTATGTCCCCATGCATTTTCGCCCGAATTCCGATAGAGCAGAATGAACCGAATCATAACTTCCGGTTTCCCTTTGCCGGGTTCTTACACTAGAAGCGAATTATGACCTCCGCCAACCGGACTGACGACAAACTCGCAGAACTGAACCAGCCGAGCCTGTGGTCCGGCATCAACGCCTATCGGTCCGATCCGCTGATCGTCGACCTGACGGCGGCCCTGCCACGCGGCATCCGCGAAGACCTGGAAAACATGGGCCGCTACGTCACCTCGCCGGAGGCGCAGGAGATGGCGCGCATGGCGAACCAGGGCGCGCCGCAGCTGCGCACCCACGGTCCGCGCGGTGAGCGCGTCGACGTCGTCGAGTTTCACCCCGCCTGGCATGCGCTGATGCGCCGCTCCATGTCGGTCGGCCTGCATTCCTCCGTCTGGGATCCCCAGGCCGATACCGATGCCAAGGACGAGGCCCATAAGGTTCGCGCCGCGCGGTTTTATCTGACGTCGCAGCTGGAATCCGGCCATCTCTGCCCGCTGACGATGACGAGCGCCTCCGTTGCGGCACTCTCGGCCTCGCCCGCGGTCCAGAAGGACTGGGCGCCCAAAATTCTCTCGCGCAAATATGATTCGTCGAACAAGCCCGCCATGCAGAAATCCGCCGTGACCATCGGCATGGGCATGACGGAAAAGCAGGGCGGCACGGATGTGCGCGCCAACAGGAGTGCTGCCGAAAAGGTCAGCGAGGGCATCTACCGGCTGTCCGGGCACAAATGGTTCATGTCGGCGCCGATGAGCGATGCCTTCATCATGCTGGCGCAGACGAAGGAGGGCATGGGCTGCTTTCTCGTGCCGCGTCTTCTGGAGGATGGTTCCGCCAATGGGCTGCAGTTCCAGCGGCTGAAGGACAAGGTCGGCAACCGCTCCAACGCCTCTTCCGAGGTCGAGTTTACTGACACGTTCGGTTTCCTGCTCGGTGGTCCGGATGCCGGCATCCGCACGATCCTCGATATGGTGACGCTCACCCGGCTCGACTGCGCGCTGGCCTCGTCAGGCATCATGCGCGCCTCGCTCGCCGAAGCCGTGCACCACACCCGCGGCCGCAGCGTCTTCGGCAAGATGCTCGTCAACCAGCCGATCATGACGAGGGTGCTCGCCGACATGGCGCTCGACGTCGCCGCCGCGACGGCACTGTCCTTCCGTCTAGCCGACGCCTTCGACAAGGCGCGCGGCAATGCCGAGGAAGCGGCCTATGCCCGTGTCATGACGCCGGTCGCCAAATATTGGTGCTGCAAGATCGCGCCTGCGCTGATCTACGAGGCGATGGAGTGTATTGGCGGCAACGGCTACATCGAAGAACGCCCGATCGCCCGCCATTACCGCGAGGCTCCCGTCAACGCCATCTGGGAAGGCTCCGGCAACGTCATGGCGCTCGACGTGCTGCGCGTGCTCAACCGCGGCAAGGATCTGTTCGAAACGGTCTTCGCCGGCCTAGCCCGCGATCTCGGCCCTGCCGGCAAGAAGACGATCGACGTGCTGCGCGCCGCAATCGCGCTCTGTGAACAGGATGAGGGCGCCGCCCGCCTGCTCGTCGAGCAGCTGGCGCTCGCCGCCGGTGCCGCCGAACTCTATCGGCTGGGCGCTGGGCGCATTGCCGATGCCTTCATCGAGACGCGTCTTGCCGGCGGCTGGCGCTCCACCTACGGCATGCTCGATTCCCGCTTCGACGCCAGCTACATCGTCGACCTGCTCTATCCGCCGGCGGCCTGATCGCAAGTGCGCTGAGGCGGTCCCGAGGCCGCGACGCTCGACCATCGGGCCCTGTCGACGACGATCACAGATCGTCTCCGGCCGGTCGCGACGTATCGCGCCGAGGTCGCGTTCCCAATCTATCCCTGCGAGATCTGCGATCGCATTTTCCGGCGGTGCCTCTCAACGAGACTTCGCAAGGCCCGGTCGGCGGTGGCCTTTTTTGTCGCCAATCCCCGTGGCGGTCATTGCCGCGTCGAGCAAGGCATCATCGATATCGATATTCGTCCGCATGATCGCGCCCCAAGTGCAATCATCATAAGAGATACACATCCACGTCACGGCGGTCCAAGCTCGGCGACGATGTCATCGCCATAAACGAAAATCCGGCCGCGTCGCCGCGGCCGGATTTCAGTGTTTACGTCCGAAAATCAGCGTTCAAAAGAAGCCACGGCGCTGCCACCAGCCGGCTTTCTTCGGCTTGCCGTCATCGCCTTCGCCATTCTCGACGCGGGTGGATTTCACCGTCGGCTCGGAGGAGGAAATGTTGGATTCGCGGTTGGCGCGAACCGGCTTTGCCTCTTCCTGAACGGATGTTTCGAGATCGGCGGAGGCTTCAACCAATTCCGGTTCGGCCTCGGCCACAGGTGAAGTCTCGGCAACCGGTTCCTCGACCGGCGCTGCGGCCGGTTTGCGGCGGCCGCGGCTGCGGGCGGGCTTCACATCTTCGGTTATGACGGTTGCGCTCTCGACGGCTGCCATCGCGGCCTGGCCTTCGTCGGCCGGCTCGGCAATCGCCTCGACCGCTACGGCTTCGCTCGGAGCGCCGTCGCCTTCGTCCTCGTCGCCGCCATTGTCTTCACCGGCTTCGCCGGCTGTCAGTTCGGAGCCATCTTCGGCGCGATTGCGACGGCCGCCACGCTTGCCGCGACGGCGCCGCTTGCGGCGCTGCGATTCTTCGCTTTCAGCGCGTGTCTCGGGCGTAGCTTCGGTGGTTTCATCACCTTCGCTGCCCTCGTCGTCACCGTCCTCATCCTCGTCGCCGGCTTCGCCTGCTGCCGATGCCGGCTGCTCGGCATTGCCGTTGCGGCCACGGCGGCGCCTGCGGCGCTTGCGCTTGCGGTTGCCGTCAGCTTCGCCTTCCGAGCGTGCTGCGACGGGCCGTTCGGCAACGGCCGGCTTTTCCTCGAGTTCCTCGTCTTCCTCCTCATCCACTTCGATGACGATGTCGTCGTCGTCATCCTCGGGAATGGCTGCGAAGTTGAAGAGCGTTTCGATCTTGACCGGGTTTTCCACCGGCTCGCCGCGATCGATCGCGAAATGCTGTGCTCCGACCGAACCGTCCGCATCGATGACGATAGCGACGCCGAAACGGCTTTCGTAATCGATGATCGTCTGGCGCTTGTGGTTGAGCAGATAGAGCGCAATGTCAGGCGTGGTGCGCACGGTGATGTTGTGCGTGGTGTTCTTCAGCAGATATTCTTCGATACCGCGCAGGACATGCAGGGCGACGGAGGACTGCGAGCGCACATGCCCGGTGCCGCCGCAATGCGAGCAGACCTGCGTGGTCGATTCGAGAACCGACGCGCGGATGCGCTGTCGCGACATTTCGAGCAGGCCGAAATGCGAGATCCGGCCGACCTGGATGCGGGCGCGGTCGTTCTTCAGGCATTCCTTCAGCTTCTTCTCGACAGCGCGGTTGTTGCGCTTCTCTTCCATGTCGATGAAGTCGATGACGATCAGGCCGGCAAGGTCGCGAAGGCGAAGCTGGCGGGCGACTTCGTCTGCAGCCTCGAGATTCGTCTGCAGCGCGGTGTCTTCGATCGAATGTTCGCGGGTCGAGCGGCCGGAGTTGACGTCGATCGAGACCAGCGCTTCGGTCTGGTTCATGATCAGGTAGCCGCCGGACTTCAGCGTCACCTGCGGCTGCAACATGCGATCGAGCTGAGCTTCGATGCCGGAGCGCGAGAAGATCGGGTGGATGTCGCGGTAAGGCTGAACCACCTTGGCATGGCTCGGCATCAGCATCTTCATGAAGTCTTTCGCTTCACGATAGCCTTCTTCACCGGAAACGATGACTTCGCTGATATCCTTATTGTAGAGGTCTCGGATCGAGCGCTTGATCAGCGAGCCTTCCTCATAGACGAGGCAGGGAGCGGTGGACGCCAGCGTCAGCGTGCGCACATTTTCCCACAGGCGCATCAGATATTCGAAGTCACGCTTGACCTCGACCTTGGTGCGGTTGGCACCGGCGGTGCGAAGGATGACGCCCATGCCCTGCGGCACCTCGAGCAGGCGCGCGATTTCCTTCAGGCGCTTGCGGTCGGCAGGATTGGTGATCTTCCGGGAAATGCCGCCGCCGCGCGCCGTGTTCGGCATCAGGACGGAATAGCGGCCGGCGAGCGAGAGATAGGTGGTAAGGGCTGCACCCTTGTTGCCGCGCTCTTCCTTGGCGACCTGCACGAGCAGGATCTGGCGGCGCTTGATGACTTCCTGGATGCGGTACTGCTTGCGCGGCTTGCGCTGCACGCGGTCCGGCACTTCTTCCATGGCGTCTTCGGCGCCGACGGATTCGATGACTTCCTCTTCGCCGTGATCGTCATCATCGTCGTCATCATCGTGGCGACGCTTGCTGGTATCGACGTCCTCGGAGATCGAGTCGGTTTCCACCATCGCGGCCATCGCGCCGCCGGTCGAGCCGTCATCCTCGTTGTCGACGCTCGACGCGCCTTCGGCTTCAACGTCTGTGGGAACAGCGTCTTCGGTCGCGGTCGTTTCGGCGGCCGGTTCTACGGCCTTCTTGCGGCTGCGACGCGGCCTTGCCTTCTTCGCCGGCGCTTCCTCGGCGGCCGCGGGAGATGCTGCGGCTTCTACCGCTGCCGTCTCTTCCGTTACGGCAGCCGTTTCCGGCGCCTCTGCCGGCACGATGCCGACATCTGGCTGATCCTGCTTGGAAAGATCGACCATCGGTGCGGTTTCGACATGCTCGACGTCCTCGTCGCGGCGATGCTCCTCGGCTTCGGCCCGAAGCAATGCCTGACGGTCGGCAAGCGGTATCTGATAATAGTCGGGATGGATTTCGGCGAAGGCCAGGAAGCCGTGCCGGTTGCCGCCGTAGTCGACGAAGGCGGCTTGCAGCGAGGGCTCGACCCTCGTTACCTTTGCAAGATAGATGTTGCCGCGGATCTGCTTCTTGTGCTGGGACTCGAAGTCAAATTCTTCTATGCGGTTCCCGCGAACAACAACGACGCGCGTCTCTTCCTCGTGAGACGCATCGATAAGCATTTTGTCTGCCATGTAAGCTGTGCTCCTCGGCGTGGCCGCGAGAGCGCATTCCCGACTGCTGTTGAGACAGAAAGAATGCGGTCCGCAGTGGCCGCGCCGGATAATGAAAGTCGCGCCTGATGCGAGGGGGAGGGCAGCAGCCAGACCGCAACCGGAACCATTTCGGTCCGGGGCCTGTACACTTCAGATAAAACCTGCTGCGAAACCATCAACAACCAAGCGTGATCGACAAATACGAAGACCCGTTCGGGTCCGATGAGTTTGCTCCCTGAGAGCGTGGTGGCTGATCCACCAATGAATTCCGACAATGAGCCGGAAAATCAGGATCCAGTTCTAGGGATTAAGCGCATGAGACGGCGGACGATGACCGGTGTGGCGCCAGGTCCTGATCTGGCTGGCAGCCTTTGCGGCGACTCTATCCCGTCAACACTTTACCCTGAAATTCGTTGTATGTTTTCTGTGTCACAATAGCAAGGGAAAAGCCAAATGTGCCATAATATTGATGGATTTCGCAACGCATAGAAACTGGGGATAAAGTGATCGCGATTCGGCAGGCCACAGCGGGTGTTTCGTCACAGGGACGCTGGCCGCAGCTGCGTCGGGTCCATCGCAATACAAATAGGGTGTGCGGTTTATTGTTTAAGAGGGCTCGGATCGCGGCGAAATCCGCAGCGCGGCGATCGACAATCGCAAGGCGGGTTCTGGCGGCGCTTTTGGCCGCTAGTCTCCTGCCGGTCGCTGCCAGCTCCGTCGAGGCCGGGGATCCGCTGCTTGCCTATGGCGCGCGCATCGTCGGCGACGATGCAAGGACGCGCATCGTCATCGATTTCGATCGCGAGCCGCGCTTCTCGGTCCACTATATCGCCAATCCGGAACGCATCGTCGTCGACCTTCCGGCGACCGCCTTCGGTTTTCCGGCCAAGGATCTTGCCGCCCGCGGCCTGTTCAAGGATATCCGCTACGGCAAGATGGACGAGGAGAGCGCCCGTATCGTGCTGACGACGGCAGGGCCGGTCAAGCTGGCGCTTGCCAAAGTGCAGGCCGACGAGGCTGGCAAGGGTCATCGCCTCGTGCTCGATGCCGAGATGATCGACAAGCGGGCCTTTGCCGAACTGGTGAAGACGCAATCCTGGAGCGATCGAGGTGATGCGGCTCAGACGACCAGCGCCATTCCGGCACCGGAAAAAGCTGCTCCCGGCGATTTCGTCATCGCCGTCGATGCAGGCCATGGCGGCATCGATACCGGCGCGATCGGCGTCGACACCAAGACCGAGGAAAAGCAGGTGACGCTTGCCTTCGCCAAGGCTTTGACCGAGCGGCTGAACAAGGAGCCGGGCATCAAGGCTTTCCTGACGCGTGAGGATGACGAGTTCCTGTCGCTTTCGCAGCGTGTGCTGATCGCCCGCCAGAACCATGCCGGCCTTTTCATTTCGCTGCATGCCGACACGCTGAAGCAGAAGGATATCCGCGGCGCCACCGTCTACACGATCTCCGACAAGGCATCCGACAAGCTCGCCGCCGACCTTGCCGAACGGGAAAACCTTTCCGACCAGATCGCCGGCAAGGAGACGGTTGCCGAGCCGCCCGAGGTCGCCGACATCCTGCTCGATCTGACGCGGCGCGAGACGCAGGCCTTCTCGATCTCGCTGGCCGAGAGCGTTCTGAATTCTTTCAAGGATCAGGTCGGCACCATCAACAATCCGCATCGTCATGCCGGCTTCCGTGTGCTGCAGGCCCCTGACGTGCCCTCGATCCTTCTCGAGATCGGGTTCCTCTCGAATGCCGAGGATGAGAAATTGCTGCTCGACGAGGCTTGGCGCGGCAAGATCGCCGGTCTCTTGACCGACGCAGTCAAGCGATACCGTGCCGCCGTCATGGCGAATGGCGGCTGACGGTCACCGCCTAAAAATCTGTAGCGGTTGCGGCACGGCGGCCGCATAAAAACAAAGATTCATAAAAACAAAGATTTAAGTGCGCCGCATGAATCAAATTCTGAGGAAGATACCTCAGATTGGCGGCGGCGACAGGCGTTGCTTGGATGTGACAGTTCTAATGAAACGCGGCGGCAGTGGTGAATGCGGCGCAGACAGCCCTATTTTGCTCACATTCGCGCCGTTACTCCGGCTTATGTTTCGTAAGCCTTGAGCGCGGAATCGGCTTGTGGCGGTAACGCTCATGGAGTAAGCCGCGCAACGTGCAAATTGCCTTGATCTGTACAATCGTTGCGGCTGCGCCGATTGAAGATCGAAAAGACCGGTAGCTGAAATATGGTTAGACTTTTTGGATATTTCTTCGGAATGGCCTGCGTCCTGTTTCTGGTCGCGGCGGCGGGTATTGCCATCTATCTCGCCAATGTCGCGAAGGATCTTCCGGACTATGCCGTTCTGAACAGCTATGCGCCACCGGTGACGACCCGCGTCCATGCCGGCAACGGCGCTTTGATGGCCGAATACGCCAAGGAAAAGCGTCTCTTCCTGCCGATCCAGGCCATTCCGGATCGCGTGAAGGCCGCTTTCCTGTCGGCCGAAGACAAGAATTTCTACAATCATCCGGGCGTTGATCTCACCGGCCTCGGCCGCGCCATCCTCGTCAACCTGCAGAATTTCGGTTCCGGCCGCCGCCCGGTCGGTGCCTCGACCATTACCCAGCAGGTGGCCAAGAATTTCCTTCTGAGCTCGGACCAGACCATCGACCGCAAGATCAAGGAAGCGATCCTTTCCTTCCGTATCGAGCAGGCCTACAGCAAGGACAAGATCCTCGAACTCTACCTGAACGAGATCTTCTTCGGTCTGAATTCCTATGGCATCGCCGGCGCAGCACTCACCTATTTCAACAAATCCGTCACCGAACTGACCGTCGCCGAAGCCGCCTATCTGGCATCGCTGCCGAAGGGGCCTGCCAATTATCATCCGTTCCGTCATCCCGAGGCGGCGCTCGAGCGCCGTAACTGGGTGATCGACCGGATGGTCGAGAACGGTTATGTCAGCCAGAGCGACGGCGAGGAAGCCAAGAAGCAGCCGCTCGGCGTCACCGCCCGCACCACTGGCCCCTCGCTCTTCGCTTCGGATTATTTCGCCGAAGCAGTGCGTCGTCAGCTGATCGACCAATACGGCGAAAAGGTCCTCTATGAGGGCGGCCTTTCGGTGCGCACGTCGCTCGACCCCCAGATGCAGCTTGCTGCCCGCAAGGCGCTGCAGGACGGTCTGGTCACCTATGATGAGCGCCGCGGTTTCCATGGCCCGATCAAGCAGATCGATGCAAGCGGTGACTGGGGCAAGGCGCTAGCCGATATTCCCACCCTGTCCGACGTTCCGGAATGGCGGCTCGCCGTCGTGCTCGCCGTGTCCGACTCGACCGTCGACATCGGCCTGCAGCCGGCCAAGGATGGAAGCGGCAAGGTTGCGGCCGACCGTCAACGCGGCACCATCGACGCCAAGAACATGCAATGGGCCTTCCGTTCGGCCGACGGCGCCCGCAAGACCACGAAATCGCCGGTCGGAGCCGTAGCGCCTGGTGACGTCGTTTATGTCGCAAAGCTCGGCGACGACGCGTCGACTTCCTACCGCCTGCAGCAGCCACCGAAGGTCCAGGGTGGACTGGTCGCGATGGACCCGAAGACCGGCCGCGTGCTCGCCATGGTCGGCGGTTTCTCGTACGCCCAGTCAGAATTCAACCGCGCCACCCAGGCGATGCGCCAGCCAGGCTCCTCGTTCAAGCCCTTCGTCTACGCCGCGGCAATGGACAATGGTTATACGCCGGCCTCCGTCATCATGGATGCGCCGATCGAAATCGTCTCGGGCGGCCAGGTCTGGAGGCCGGAAAACTACGGCGGCGAATCCGGCGGCCCGTCGACGCTGCGTTCGGGCATCGAGCATTCGCGCAATCTGATGACGGTGCGCCTCGCCAACGATCTCGGCATGAACATCGTCGCCGAATATGCCGAGCGCTTCGGCATCTACGATCACATGCTGCCGGTTCTTTCCATGTCGCTCGGCGCCGGCGATACGACTGTGCTGCGCATGGTCTCGGCCTATTCGGTCATCGCCAATGGCGGCAAGCAGATCAAGCCGACATTGATCGACCGCATCCAGGACCGCTACGGCAAGACGATCTTCAAACATGAGGAGCGTGTGTGCGAGGGCTGCAATGCCGGCGACTGGCAGAACCAGGAAGAGCCGAATGTCGTCGACAATCGCGAAACCGTTCTCGACCCGATGACCGCCTACCAGATCACCTCGATGATGCAGGGCGTCATCCAGCGCGGCACCGCTGCCGGCAAGATTGATCTCGGCGGTCGCGACGTCGCCGGAAAGACCGGCACCACCAACGACGAGAAGGATGCCTGGTTCGTCGGCTTCACGCCGGATCTGGTTGCAGGCCTCTATATGGGCTTCGATACGCCGGCCCCGCTCGGCCGCGGCGGCACCGGTGGCGTCTTGTCCGCCCCGATCTTCAACGAATTCATGCAGGCTGCCGTCAAGGACACGCCCGAATCGAAGTTCGTCATTCCATCAGGCATGAACCTGATTTCGATCGACCGCAAAACCGGCATGGCGGCTGGCGACGGCGATCCGAACACCATCGTCGAGGCCTTCAAGCCCGGCACCGGCCCGGCCGACAGCTTCTCCGTGATCGGCATGGACAGCACCATGGCGCCGGAAGAGATCCTGAAGACCTCGCCGCAGGCGAACCAGGCCGTCCAGACCGGCACGCCCGGCCTGTTCTGACCGAGGCCTGAATTTTGCACGCCCGCCGCGGCCCTTTACATCCGCGGCGGGCGTCTCTATGTCACCAGCACCTGAATAAGACCGACAGAGAAGCAGGAAAATGCGAGCGGAAATCGAAAACGTGGTCGATGAAACCAAGCAGGCTATCACCCTGCTGAGGAGGCATCTTTGACTGGGACCAGGCGATAAGACGGCTGGACTGGTTGAACAACAAGGCAGAGGATCCGAACCTCTGGAACGACGCTTCCGAAGCGCAGAAGCTGATGCGCGAGCGCCAGCAGCTGGATGACGGCATTAACGGTGTCAAGCAGCTCGAACAGCAGCTGAACGACAATATCGAGCTGATCGAGCTTGGCGAGGAAGAGGGCGACCAGAGCGTCGTCAAGGAAGCCGAGGACACGCTGAAGGCCTTGAAGGCCGAGGCTGCACGCCGCCAGGTGGAAGCCATGCTCTCCGGCGAAGCCGATGGCAACGACACTTATCTCGAAGTCCATTCCGGCGCCGGCGGCACCGAAAGCCAGGACTGGGCGAACATGCTTCTGCGCATGTACACCCGCTGGGCTGAACGCCAGCGTTTCAAGGTCGAGCTTCTCGAAGTTCATGACGGCGAAGAGGCTGGCATCAAGTCCGCGACCCTGCTCGTCAAGGGCCACAATGCCTATGGCTGGCTGAAAACGGAATCGGGCGTGCACCGCCTGGTGCGGATCTCGCCCTACGACAGCAATGCGCGTCGCCACACCTCCTTTTCGTCGATCTGGGTCTATCCGGTTGTCGACGACTCGATCCAGATCGAGATCAACGAAAGCGACTGCCGCATCGATACCTACCGTTCGTCGGGCGCCGGCGGCCAGCACGTCAACACCACCGACTCGGCCGTGCGCATCACGCATATCCCGACCGGCATCGTCGTGCAGTGCCAGCAGGAGCGTTCGCAGCACAAGAACCGTGCCAAGGCCTGGGACATGCTGCGCGCCCGCATGTACGAAGCGGAACTGAAGAAGCGCGAGGATGCCGCTAGCGCCGAAGCCGCTTCGAAGACGGAGATCGGCTGGGGTCACCAGATCCGCTCCTACGTGCTGCAGCCCTACCAGCTGGTCAAGGACCTTCGCACTGGTGTCGCCAGCAGCGCGCCGGACGACGTTCTCGACGGCGACCTGAACGAGTTTATGGAAGCAGCACTTGCCCATCGCATCAGCGGCGCCGCCGACGCGGTCGTCGATGATGTCGACTGATCGGATTATCGATGCATTGAGATAACAAAAGCCCCGGAGACGGGGCTTTTGTTTTGCTCAGGCCATCGCGCTTATACCGCTGACTTGAAACAGCGCTGCCGACAGATCGGCAATCTCTTCATGAATAGCCGCGCGCTCGATGCCCGGGGGATCGGTAAAGAGTTCTGCCGCAAAGGCAAGGCCGAGCGCCGTGCCTTCTGCCACGAAGACATAATGTCCAAGGCCGCCGCTGAAGATTTTAAGGGCGCTGCGCCGGAGCCGCGCATGCAGCCACGACGAACATTCTTCGGCCGGTGCCGCCCTGTCGGCGTCACCGACCAGGATAAGGGCAGGTGCATCGACAGCTTTCAGGCTTTCCTCGCTGAAACCGAGAACCGACCGGCCCGGCGCGCAGATGAGTGCGGCCTTGATTCTGTCGTCTCGGTAGGAGTTCGACATCCGGGACCACGAATCGCGAAACACATCGCTGGTGCGCAGCAATGCCGGGATATGATCGGCAAGGTGGGGAAACTCCCTCGGTCCGCGCGCGCCACCCGGCTTCATCCTGGACGGTTCGAACTGCGAGAACTGGGCAACAGCCCCAAGAAGCAGCATCACGCTATAAGCTCCGGCGGAAAATCCGGCTGCGAAGACACTGTTCGTATCGATATCGCCAGATAGATCGCTGAGCCATGCATCGCGGTGGTCGAGCATGTAGCTTAGGTCAGGCGCCCGCTCCCAAAGGCAGGCAAAGCCTTCAGCGCGATAGGGCTCGATGCCGGTATTGCCGTGGTGGCTGACGCCGAGCGCTGCAAACCCGCGATCGACCAGGCGTCGCGCCAGCCACTCCAGTCCGGCCGCGGATCCGCCGGTGCCATGCGACAACAGAACGAGGGGATAGGGGCCGGCCTCCGGCCGGATGGGTGCATCGCGGGCGACGTCCGCCCTCTGGAACCAGCTTCTTTCCGGGACGTCGCTTTGTGCGTCATCGGCGGCGGGGTACCAGAGGGACCAACTGATCGGTCTAGGGCCGGCTGCGTCCCAGTTCGACCTTTTCTCGTCGTAGAGGACGCCGTCGCGAAAGCCCAGTTTCATCTCTTGAATGCCCTTTGAACACGTCCCAGCCGTTCAATTCGTCGCCTTCTCCACGGTGATGTCGCCGAATTCGTCGATCAGCACGGTCCAGCCATCCGGCTCCGCGGCAGGGTCGGTCTTCAGATAGACCGTGGCGAAGAGCCCCGGTTCCTTGATGATGCCGTTCGAATTCTCGGGGCGTATATCGGTAACGTAAGGCTTCAGGTCGCTGAACTCCTGCAGCTCGATGGTCGAGGCGATCGCCGGGCCGGTCTCGGTCTGGGCAATCTGCTGCAGATAGATCTTCGAGGTCCTGTCCGGCTGGCGGACGGCAAAGAGCTTGTAGTAGCCGTGGCGCTGCGCGGCCTTTCCCTCGGGATTGGCGACGCTCTCGGCGCTCGTCGGCACCCGCTCGACCGCCGGTGCATTGCCATCGTCCTCCCAGTAGCCGGTACTGGTCGCGAAAATCACCGATGCCGGCAGGAGGGCATCCTGCGCCGGGCCGGCCGCCGCTGCAATGCTCCATCCCGCAAGCAGGAGGCTGGTCATCAATATCCGTCGCATTGCCATCGTCTCAATCCTTGAACTGCTCGGCTAGAATCCGGTCGGACCAAGAGCGGTCGGGATCAGAAAGGATGCGCGCCGTCACATGCTCCGACTGGGCGATGCGAATATGCAGCACCGACTTGACCTCGGTATTGTCGGCCACTGCGTTCACCGGTCGCTTCTCCGGCTCGAGAATGTCGATATCGACGGTCACCTTGTTCGGAAGCAGAGCGCCCCTCCAGCGCCGAGGCCTGAAAGCGCTGACCGGCGTCATGGCGAGCAGCGGCGCCTCGAGCGGCAGGATCGGGCCATGGGCGGAAAGATTATACGCCGTCGATCCGGCAGGTGTCGCCACCATCAGCCCGTCGCAGATCAGTTCTTCCAGACGGACGCGCCCATCCACCATAACCCTTAGATTCGCGGCCTGATACGACTGGCGAAAAAGATAGACCTCGTTGATGGCGAGCGCCGTCGAGTTGGTGCCGTCGGCGTTGGCCGTCGTCATCTGCAATGGCCGGAAGACGTTTTCGACGGCGACGCAGATGCGCTCCTGAAGCTTGTCGGTGCGATAGTCGTTCATCAGGAAGCCGACCGAGCCGCGATTCATACCGTAAACCAGCTTGCCGGAGTTCATGGTGTTGTGCAGCGTCTGCAGCATGAAACCGTCGCCGCCGAGTGCGACAATGACGTCGGCTTCGTCAGCCGGGACGTCGCCATAGATGCGAATCAACTCCTCGCGCGCGGCAAGCGCCTCCGTCGTT
Organism: Rhizobium leguminosarum bv. viciae USDA 2370; assembly: GCF_002008365.1. GTDB lineage: Bacteria > Pseudomonadota > Alphaproteobacteria > Rhizobiales > Rhizobiaceae > Rhizobium > Rhizobium leguminosarum. Next base: position 38,676 of record NZ_MRDL01000032.1, on the reverse strand, counting down.
GGTGAGGCGAGAAAGGAAAGCGTCTGAAATGAACGGCCCATGCAATGCCCTTTATGATGCTGCCCTAGCTAAAGGATAAAGGCCTTGCGCGACAAGGACGTTTTCTATCGCGAAGCGTTTTGAGCTGCAGCCGAACTGTCCGCGCAGGCACGGATTTTCCCTTTACAGAATCACAGAATCTGCTAGTTGGGCAACTATTGCCCTTGTAGCTCAGTTGGTAGAGCACCTGATTTGTAATCAGGGGGTCCCGGGTTCGAACCCTGGCGGGGGCACCAGCCTACGCTCTGTGAGCTTCGGCTCGGCGAGCCGAAGAGAGCAACTAAGCGAAGGCGGACTGGTTCGAGAATGCTCCGGTTAGCTGCACTATCTTTCCCCACGATACCGTCTTTCTAAACAGAGCCTGGGTTCACGGCTGCCTCGCTCAATCGCACCGGCTTTTCAGATGGCACGTATCGCTTGATGAACCGCGTCTGAAGGGCTGCTTCACCGCCAATTCAGCCGCGACCGCTTATCTTCGCCTCATCAGCAATGAGGAAACAGCCATGAAGCTCGCACATCTCTTTCTCGCCGCAACCATTTCCGTCGGTGCGGCTTTCGCGTCCGTCGCACCGGCTGCCGCCATGCCGGCCGAGCGGCCGGCGGTGACGGCGCAGGGCGATATCGTTCAAATTCGTGATGGCTGGCGAGGTGATCGCGACCGCGACGACCGTGGCTGGCGAGGTGATCGCGACCGTGACGACCGTGGCTGGCGCGATGAGCGCGATTGGCGCCGGTCCGACTGGCGCGATGATCGCCGTCACTGGCGGCGGTGGCGTGCCGAGCGTTGGCAGGAGCGCCGCGAGTGGCGTGATCGCGATCGCGGTATGCCGTTCTGGCTCTACCGCGGTTGACAATAACGGCCCGGATCACCCGGGCCGTTATTTTAGTGAGTGACGGGTTCGTTGACGCTCGCCTCGATCCTGTCGCTATTGCCGGTCTGTCCGGCGCCGGAGGGCGACATCATTGCGATGCTAAGCACGGAGGCGACCATGAAGGCGACGACGGCGATCATTATGCGCATAAGCGTTCAATCCTCGTTCGATTCCGGGATTAACGCATGATCGCCGCCGGCGTTCCTGCCGGTCTTATTGCACCTGTCCCGGCGTTGCTGGGCCGGGCGCCGTCGGCGACAGAGGATCGGGCTGGTGGATGGGGTGCGACGTGTCCACCCAGATGATACTGATGATAATCACGACGAAGACCGCGATGAAGAGGATACCGAAAATCAGCGGTCGAATGGCCATGATAGGGATCGTTCCTTCTTGCTTCTGAGCCGGTCGCTACGACCGATCATTGGCCGATCATAGTGCCCCAGGGCGTCATTCCAAGGCAAAAGTGGATTTTTCTGGCATCGGTCGGGCGTTGCACGAGCGTTGTGCGTGTCCGTTTCCGTTTGTCGCGCCGGATCGAGCTCCTGCATAACTCCTTAAATCCGAATCGATAGCGCGTCAGAAAAGACGCGCGACGCCGGTATGTCACGGATGATCGCCTATCCCGTCGAAGTGGCCTATGCAGGCGATACGGCGCGGGCCGATGGACGGACCCGACCGGCTGCCCTTGCTTGGGCCGGCCTATGCCTTCAGGTGGAGCCGCGCCGCGTAAAGTGCGATCGCCGCCGCATTGGAGACGTTGAGCGATTTGATCGCGCCCGGCATGTCGAGACGGGCAAGTGCGTTGACGGTTTCCCGCGTCTTCTGCCGAAGCCCCTTGCCCTCCGAGCCAAGCACCAGCGCCACTTTCCCGCCGGAGAAGGTGCCTTCGAGCGGCGCCGGCCCTTCCGAATCGAGGCCGATGGTGGAAAAACCGAGCTTGTGCAATTCGCCGAGCGCATCGGCGAGATTGGTAACTTGTATATAAGGTATCAGTTCCAGCGCGCCGGAGGCGGACTTGGCGAGTACGCCCGATTCGGTCGGGCTGTGTCGCTGCGTGGTGATCACCGCACCCGCATTGAAGGCGACGGCCGAGCGCATGATCGCGCCGACATTGTGCGGATCCGTGACTTGGTCGAGGACGAGCAGGAGGGGGCTGTCCTTCAGAGCTTCGAGCCGGCGTACCGGGAGTGGCCTTGTTTCCAGCATCACGCCCTGATGGATCGCCTCGGGGCCGAGCACCTTGTCGATATCCTGCGGCGAGACGATCTCGAAGGGCATGCCGAGCGCCTCGACGTCGACTTCGAGCCGCGCGAGCGCGTTCTGCGTCACGAACAGCTTGATCTTCTTGCGCTCGGGATTATCGAGCGCCGCGCGCACCGTATGTAGGCCATAGAGATGCACCTGGTCGGGCGCAAGCGCCGGCGGCTTCCAGTCTTCGCCGCCGCGCTTTCGCTTCTGCGGCTGAGGCGTCGGAATCTCCCCGCGTTCGCGCTTGGCGTCGCGGTGGGCGCGCCGCAGAGTGGCGTAATGCGTATCCTTGGCGGATGGGTCTGTCGCGGTCTTGCCGCCGGATTTGTTGTCTTTGCTCATGCAGCTTTATAGCCATGGCGCTCGCTGCCGCATAGGCTTTCTTTCATATGCCGGCTTTCGGTGGCGAATGAAATTTTTCGTGTTTTTTCCGTTGTCATCGTGTTGACAGACTGAAATGCTCCGGTCATATACGCGGCGCAGACGACGGGCAGCAACGCTTCGAAGTCTGACGAACTTGGTCTTGCGATCCGGACGAAAACTGGAGAGATGCCCGAGTGGTTAAAGGGGACGGACTGTAAATCCGTTGGCTCAGCCTACGTTGGTTCAAATCCAACTCTCTCCACCATTCGTCATCGGATCGGACCACCCCGCGGGTATAGCTCAATGGTAGAGCAGCAGCCTTCCAAGCTGAATACGCGGGTTCGATTCCCGCTACCCGCTCCAGTTTCCGTTACGCTACTTTATTCGACCGCTGCTGCCGTAGTCCCCGAGATGTCTCCGGCGCGGGCGGAGAAGCTGACGATTGCGATTATCGACTGGCAGGGAAGGCGCTCGACGCTGAACGGCTATGGTGTGTCTTCGGCGGTCAATGCGATTTTCTTTAAGATTTCAGCGATTTTCGAGGGGGCTTTGGCGAATCGCCTTGCAGGCGGCGAATTGTCTCCCATATGCGCTCTCAGGCCAAGAATGGCGTCTGCAATTAAGTCTTGCGCAATGTCGCCGAAAGCCTTAAACGGCGGCACTAAACCGGTTCGCCGGGGCCACCATTTTCGTTCACAGGAAGCATTCAAATGGGAAAGAGTAAGTTTGAGCGCAACAAGCCGCACGTCAACATTGGCACGATTGGCCACGTTGACCACGGCAAGACGTCTCTGACGGCAGCGATCACGAAGTACTTCGGTGAGTACAAGGCGTACGATCAGATCGACGCGGCTCCGGAAGAAAAGGCCCGTGGCATCACCATCTCGACGGCGCACGTCGAGTATGAGACGCCGGCCCGCCACTACGCGCACGTCGACTGCCCCGGCCACGCCGACTACGTCAAGAACATGATCACCGGTGCTGCCCAGATGGACGGCGCGATCCTGGTGTGCTCGGCCGCTGACGGCCCGATGCCGCAGACGCGCGAACACATCCTGCTGGCTCGCCAGGTCGGCGTTCCGGCAATCGTTGTGTTCCTGAACAAGGTCGACCAGGTAGACGACGCCGAGCTTCTCGAACTGGTCGAGCTCGAAGTTCGCGAACTGCTGTCGTCCTACGACTTCCCGGGCGACGATATCCCGGTCGTCAAGGGTTCGGCCCTTGCTGCTCTCGAAGATTCGGACAAGAAGATCGGCGAAGACGCGATCCGCGAACTGATGGCTGCTGTTGACGCCTACATCCCGACGCCTGAGCGTCCGATCGACCAGCCGTTCCTGATGCCGATCGAAGACGTGTTCTCGATCTCGGGCCGCGGCACGGTTGTGACCGGCCGCGTCGAGCGTGGCATTGTCAAGGTTGGCGAAGAAGTCGAGATCGTCGGCATCCGCCCGACCTCGAAGACGACGGTGACCGGCGTTGAAATGTTCCGCAAGCTGCTCGATCAGGGCCAGGCTGGCGACAATATCGGTGCGCTGATCCGCGGTGTGAACCGTGACGGCGTCGAGCGTGGCCAGATCCTGGCCAAGCCCGGCTCAGTCAAGCCGCACAAGAAGTTCATGGCAGAAGCCTACATCCTGACGAAGGAAGAGGGTGGCCGTCATACGCCGTTCTTCACCAACTACCGTCCGCAGTTCTACTTCCGCACGACCGACGTGACGGGCATTGTGACGCTGCCGGAAGGCACGGAGATGGTGATGCCGGGCGACAACGTCACGGTTGCCGTCGAGCTGATCGTTCCGATCGCGATGGAAGAAAAGCTGCGCTTCGCTATCCGCGAAGGCGGCCGCACCGTCGGCGCCGGTATCGTCGCGTCGATCGTCGAATAACTTTCGAGTTATCCGCAATTATGAAGACCCCGCTGGAAACAGCGGGGTTTTTCATTTTCATGGCTTCCTGTAGGCTTAACAGGTGTTGTAAAAATATCGTTAAATTGGCCTGTCACAGTATTTTGTTCATCTCACGTTCAGAAACCGGTTTGTGATTGGACCATTGTAGTCCAGACTCCTTCTTGCAAAGAGGAGAGCCCGGATGATTCCAAAGGCCACATTCGCTGCGACGATATTCGCGATGTATGTTTTCACGATGTTTTTCATCGCTGCAATTCCGCAAGAAGTTGTTCAGTCTGCCGTAGTGCAGATTGGCGAGGTAAGTGTCGTCAAGTGACGACCTTTGCCGAGCATCGCAGGGTTCTGCGATGATCGGAAATGATCGGCCAGGTGCTCCCGGATAGGATGCTCCTGGCGACGCGGGGGTGAACCCTTGCAGGACGCTCGCTTGCTCTTCGCGCGGAAGCGTCTATCTATGCCTCCGATTTCATGACGCGGAGGATATTCCATGAAAAGACGTATTCTGTTCACTGGCGGGTCTGGCAAGGCAGGTCGCCATGCTGTGCCATGGCTCGTCAATGCCGGTTACGAGGTTCACAACCTCGATCTTGTGCCGCTGGATAGCCCCGGCGTCACCAATCTCATCGCCGACATCACCGATAGCGGTCAGGTGTTCAACGCGCTCTCGATGCATCGCGATTTTCCCGATCTCGACGCGGGCAGGGGCGTGCAGCCCTTCGACGCCGTCGTGCATTTCGCCGCCATCCCGCGCATCCTGATCAAGCCCGATAACGAAACCTTCAGGATCAACACGATGGGCACCTATAATGTCATCGAGGCGGCGGTGAAGCTCGGCATCAGGAAGATCATCGTCGCATCGAGCGAGACGACCTACGGCGTCTGCTTCGCCGAAGGCCACCGCGATTTCCACCAGTTCCCGCTGGAGGAGGATTACGACGTCAATCCGATGGATTCCTACGGCCTTTCGAAGGTGGTCAACGAAAAGACGGCGCGCGCCTTTGCCGAACGTTCGGGCTTCGACATCTATGCGCTGCGCATCGGCAACGTCATCGAGCCTGACGACTACGAGAAGTTCCCGACCTATTTCGCCAATCCCGAGATGCGCAAGCGCATCGCCTGGAGCTATATCGACGCCCGCGACCTCGGACAGATTTGCCATCTCTGCATCGAGAAGGACGGCCTCGGCTATCAGGTCTTCAATGCCGCCAATGACACCGTATCGGCCAATACGCCATCGAAGGAGCTTGCGAAGCGATTCTTTCCGAACGTGCCTTTCACTCGCGAGATCGGCGAATATGAGAGCCTGCTCTCCAACCGCAAGATCCGCGAGGTGCTGGGCTTCAGGGAGGAGCACGATTGGCGGAAATATGTGAAGGTCTGAACGGATCTGGTCACGCGATTGAAAAGCCGATCGTTCGCATATCAGGAGAATGGCTTTGAAAATCGAAAATCGTGCTTGCCAATCCCGTGTCGTCGTCTTAAAGGGAGCGCCATGCTTTTCAGCAGCGATTTGCGGGCCTTGGCTCAGGCGCTGAATGATCGGTATGAAGGGGTATAGCTCAGTTGGTAGAGCGGCGGTCTCCAAAACCGCAGGTCGTAGGTTCGAGCCCTACTGCCCCTGCCATTTTCCTTGATGCGGGACAGCGCGGATATGCTCGCGGCATTTCCGGCCGAGGATTGATTGGTGGTAAGTAATTTCGTTAAACTTCGGTTTCCCTCTTGTGTATTCGGAAATCGGTGTTTATTTAGGGTTCAACAGACACGCGGTGCGTGGGGCTGATAGTTTCAGCTTTACGCGCCGTAATTGCGTGGGCAGTCGATGGCATCCAAATCCAATCCGTTTGCGTTTCTGCAGCAGGTTCGCTCCGAGACGTCCAAAGTTACATGGCCATCGCGCCGCGAGACCATGATCTCGACGGTCATGGTGCTGGTGATGGTGGTTTTCGCCGCGCTGTTTTTCTTTGCCGCTGACCAGCTGATCGGCTGGGCTCTGAGCTTCGTGCTGAATACCGGCAACTGATACGGGTGGAGATGAAAATGGCGGCACGTTGGTACATCGTCCACGCATATTCTAATTTTGAAAAGAAGGTGGCTGAAGATATCGAGAACAAGGCTCGCCAGAAGGGGCTTGAGCACCTGTTCGAGAAGATCCTCGTGCCGACCGAAAAGGTGGTGGAAGTGCGTCGCGGCCGCAAGGTCGATTCCGAGCGCAAGTTCTTCCCGGGCTATGTCATGGTTCGTGCCAATCTGACGGACGAAGCCTACCATCTGATCAAGAATACGCCGAAGGTCACGGGCTTCCTCGGCTCCGACAATAAGCCCGTTCCGATTCCCGACTACGAAGCCGAGCGCATTCTCGGTCAGGTCCAGGAAGGTGTCGAGCGGCCGAAGGCTTCCATTACCTTCGAGATCGGCGAGCAGGTCCGCGTTTCCGACGGCCCATTCGCGTCGTTCAATGGCACGGTTCAGGATGTGGACGAAGAGCGTTCGCGCCTGAAGGTGGAAGTGTCGATCTTCGGCCGCGCAACGCCGGTCGAGCTGGAATACGCTCAGGTCGAGAAGGTCTGATTGCAGAAACCGGAATCTGGCCCTTGCGGCCTGTTTCCTGCGGACCTTGTCCGCACCCGCGTGGAAGGTGAGGGGGTCTTAGCCGGACCCTGATGATCCGTACCACGCAACCGCAGCCGCCGGAGAGATCCGGCATCACGGGCCGGGCGACTGGCCGTTCATGAAAGGCAGAGAGATATGGCTAAGAAAGTTGCAGGCCAGCTCAAGCTTCAGGTCAAGGCAGGATCGGCAAACCCGTCCCCGCCGATTGGTCCGGCGCTTGGTCAGCGTGGCATTAACATCATGGAATTCTGCAAGGCGTTCAATGCCGCCACGCAGGAAATGGAAAAGGGTATGCCGATCCCGGTCGTCATTACCTATTACCAGGACAAGTCCTTCACCTTCGCGATGAAGCAGCCGCCGGTCAGCTACTGGCTGAAGAAGGAAGCGAAGATCACATCCGGTTCCAAGACGCCCGGCAAGGGCGCCAAGGCCGGCTCCCTCACCAAGGCTCAGATCAAGTCGATCGCAGAAGCCAAGATGAAGGATCTGAACGCAGCGGATATCGAAGGTGCAATGGCGATGATCGAGGGCTCTGCCCGCGCCATGGGCCTGGAAGTGGTGGGTTAAGATCATGGCTGGTAAGCGCACGCAGAAGATCAACGAAGGTGTTGATCCCACCAAGCTCTACGCTCTGACCCTGGCCATCGGCATGGTCAAGGAACGGGCTGTCGCCAAGTTCGACGAAACCATCGAAGTCTCGATGAACCTCGGCGTTGACCCGCGCCATGCGGACCAGATGGTTCGCGGCGTCGTCAACCTGCCGAACGGCACGGGCCGTACGGTTCGCGTTGCCGTCTTCGCACGTGGCGCCAAGGCTGACGAAGCCAAGGCCGCCGGTGCCGATATCGTCGGCGCCGAAGAGCTTGTCGAGATCGTCCAGGGCGGCAAGATCGAATTCGATCGTTGCATCGCCACCCCCGATATGATGCCGCTCGTCGGCCGTCTCGGTAAGGTTCTCGGCCCCCGCGGCATGATGCCGAACCCGAAGGTCGGCACCGTCACCATGGACGTCGCCGGAGCTGTCAAGGCTTCCAAGGGTGGTGCTGTCGAGTTCCGCGTCGAGAAGGCTGGCATCGTCCATGCCGGCATCGGCAAGGCCTCTTTCGACGCCAAGGCTCTGGAAGAAAACATCCGCGCCTTTGCTGACGCCGTCATCAAGGCGAAGCCGGCAGGCGCCAAGGGCAACTACGTCAAGCGCGTGGCGATTTCCTCGACCATGGGTCCGGGCGTCAAGATCGAGCCCGGCTCGGTCACCGGTGCGCCGGCCGCATAAGGTTACTGCCGGGCTTTAAATCCGGCGACTGAATTTCCGGCCTCGCAAGGGGCCGGAATATTCCGGAGAAATCCGGAATCCTGTCCGAGATTGCAGGTGGTTTTCCCTTAATCACTTAGCCTGCATGAGACGGGTAAGACCCGAATTGCATGAAGTTCGCTTCTAGGAACTCGGTTCGAGCCTTGGATGCCTTGTGCCTCTTTAGCCTTGATTGGCGCGAGAGCGCGGGGGGACAGGATCCTCAAGCGTCGCTTGGGATCTCGCATGATCCCAGGAGGCAAAAGGCAACCGGCGGGCCCGTTTTTGGTCCCGCCAACTGGAGATAGGCAGTGGAAAGAGCGGAAAAACGCGAATTCGTCACGGAACTGAACGAAGTCTTCAAGGCTTCGGGCTCAGTTGTCGTGGCCCACTATGCTGGTGCTACAGTCGCGCAGATGAACGATTTTCGTTCGAAGATGCGCGCAGCTGGCGGCACCGTCAAAGTCGCGAAGAACCGCCTGGCCAAGATCGCCCTTCAGGGTACGGAAGCGGAAGGGATGTCCAATCTCTTCAAGGGTCAGACGCTGATTGCATACAGCACCGATCCGATCACCGCTCCGAAAGTCGTCATGGATTTCGCCAAGACCAATGACAAGATCATTGTTCTGGGCGGCGCCATGGGAACAACCACGCTCAACGCCGATGCAGTCAAGTCGCTTGCGACCCTGCCTTCGCTCGATGAGTTGCGTGCGAAGCTGCTGGGCATGATCCAGACACCGGCTACCCGCATCGCTGGGGTTGTTGCAGCACCGGCAAGCCAGCTTGCCCGCGTGTTTGCGGCCTACGCCAAGAAGGACGAAGCCGCGTAAGGCGGTTTTTCGCTGTTTATAATCAACCGGTTCGAACCGAACAAAAGGAACTAGTAAAATGGCTGATCTCGCAAAGATCGTTGACGACCTCTCCTCGCTGACCGTTCTGGAAGCTGCAGAACTGTCGAAGCTTCTTGAAGAAAAGTGGGGCGTTTCCGCTGCTGCTCCGGTAGCTGTTGCTGCCGCTGCCGGCGGTGCTGGCGCTGCTGCTGTCGTTGAAGAAGAAAAGACCGAATTCGACGTCATCCTCGTCGAAGCTGGTGCCAACAAGATCAACGTCATCAAGGAAGTCCGCGCCATCACGGGTCTCGGCCTCAAGGAAGCCAAGGACCTCGTCGAAGCCGCTCCGAAGGCTGTCAAGGAAGGCGTCAACAAGGCTGAAGCCGCTGACATCAAGAAGAAGCTTGAAGACGCTGGCGCCAAGGCCGACGTCAAGTAATCTTGAACTGCTTTGGGAGGCAGTATTTCTACTGCCTCCCATTTGCCGTTTTTCTGAACGAATTACCCAAAAGCCGCGTCGAAACGGCTTTTGGGTAATGGGTTCTTCAAAAGGATGGTCTCGCACCGAGGGCAGCACAGCAATCCGAGCTGAGCGTTTTCTGGAGTCGGACGAGATTGAACTACTCATTGATTGACGGGATCGACTGGCCATCGGTTCCCGTCCGTTGCAGGCCCGGGTGCAAGATTTTGAAGGAGCGACGATGGCTCAGACCCTTTCGTTCAATGGTCGCAGGCGCGTACGCAAGTTTTTTGGTAAGATCCCCGAAGTCGCAGAAATGCCGAACCTCATCGAGGTTCAGAAGGCGTCCTACGACCAGTTTCTAATGGTTGAAGAGCCGAAGGGCGGCCGACCCGACGAAGGTCTTCAGGCCGTTTTCAAGTCGGTTTTCCCGATCACCGATTTCTCCGGTGCATCGATGCTGGAATTCGTGTCCTACGAGTTCGAACCGCCGAAGTTCGACGTTGACGAATGCCGTCAGCGCGACCTGACCTATGCCGCGCCGCTGAAGGTGACGCTGCGCCTCATCGTGTTCGATATCGACGAGGATACCGGCGCGAAGTCGATCAAGGACATCAAGGAACAGTCCGTCTACATGGGCGACATGCCGCTCATGACCAACAACGGCACGTTTATCGTCAACGGCACCGAGCGCGTGATCGTTTCCCAGATGCACCGTTCGCCGGGCGTCTTCTTCGACCATGACAAGGGCAAGAGCCATTCTTCCGGCAAGCTGCTCTTTGCTGCGCGCGTCATCCCCTATCGCGGTTCCTGGCTCGATATCGAATTCGACGCCAAGGACATCGTCTACGCCCGTATCGACCGCCGCCGCAAGATCCCCGTGACGTCGCTGCTGATGGCGCTCGGCATGGACGGCGAGGAAATCCTCGACACCTTTTACACGAAGTCGCTCTACAAGCGCGACGGCGAAGGCTGGCGCATTCCCTTCAAGCCGGAAACGCTGAAGGGTGCCAAGGCGATCACCGAGATGGTCGACGCCGATACCGGCGAAGTCGTCGTGGAAGCCGGCAAGAAGCTGACCCCGCGCCTGCTGCGCCAGCTTTCCGACAAGGGCCTGAAGGCACTCAAGGCCGCCGACGACGATCTTTACGGCAATTACCTTGCCGGCGACATCGTCAACTACTCCACGGGTGAGATCTACCTCGAGGCCGGCGACGAAATCGACGAGAAGACGCTTGGCGTCATCCTGGCGAATGGTTTCGACGAGATCCCGGTTCTCGGCATCGATCACATCAATGTCGGCGCCTATATCCGCAACACGCTGACAGCTGACAAGAACGAGAACCGTCAGGACGCTCTGTTCGACATCTATCGCGTCATGCGTCCGGGTGAGCCGCCGACCATGGAATCGGCCGAAGCCATGTTCAACTCGCTGTTCTTCGATGCGGAGCGTTACGACCTCTCCGCCGTCGGCCGCGTCAAGATGAACATGCGCCTCGACCTGACCGTCGAAGACACCGTCCGCATCCTGCGCAAGGACGACATCCTGGCCGTGGTCCGGATGTTGGTCGAACTGCGCGATGGCAAGGGCGAGATCGACGACATCGACAACCTCGGCAACCGCCGCGTCCGTTCGGTCGGCGAGCTGATGGAAAACCAGTACCGTCTCGGCCTGCTGCGCATGGAGCGCGCGATCAAGGAACGCATGTCCTCGATCGAGATCGACACGGTCATGCCGCAGGACCTGATCAACGCCAAGCCGGCCGCCGCTGCCGTTCGCGAATTCTTCGGTTCCTCGCAGCTCTCGCAGTTCATGGACCAGGTCAACCCGCTCTCGGAAATCACCCACAAGCGCCGTCTTTCGGCTCTTGGCCCGGGCGGTCTGACCCGTGAGCGTGCCGGTTTCGAAGTCCGCGACGTGCATCCGACCCACTATGGCCGCATCTGCCCGATTGAAACGCCGGAAGGCCCGAACATCGGTCTCATCAACTCGCTTGCGACCTTTGCCCGCGTCAACAAGTACGGCTTCATCGAAAGCCCGTACCGCCGCATCGTCGACGGCAAGGTGACGAACGACGTGCTCTACCTCTCCGCCATGGAAGAGGCGAAGTACTACGTCGCACAGGCCAACGCCGAGATGAACGCTGACGGTTCCTTCGTCGATGAATTCGTCGTCTGCCGTCATGCCGGTGAAGTTATGCTCGCCCCGCGCGACAGCATGAACCTGATGGACGTCTCGCCGAAGCAGGTCGTTTCGGTCGCGGCCGCGCTCATCCCGTTCCTGGAAAACGACGACGCCAACCGCGCGCTCATGGGCTCGAACATGCAGCGTCAGGCAGTGCCGCTGCTGCGTGCCGAAGCTCCGTTCGTCGGTACCGGCATGGAACCGGTCGTCGCCCGTGACTCCGGTGCCGCCATCGGCGCCCGCCGCGGCGGCGTGGTCGACCAGGTCGACGCGACGCGTATCGTTATCCGCGCCACGGAAGACCTCGAAGCCGGCAAATCCGGCGTCGATATCTACCGCCTGCAGAAGTTCCAGCGTTCGAACCAGAACACCTGCGTCAACCAGCGCCCGCTGGTCACCGTCGGTGACGAGGTCAACCGCGGCGACATCCTCGCCGACGGCCCGTCGACCGATCTCGGCGACCTGGCGCTCGGCCGCAACGCGCTCGTCGCGTTCATGCCTTGGAACGGCTACAACTACGAAGACTCGATCCTGCTCTCCGAGCGTATCGTTGCCGACGACGTGTTCACCTCCATTCACATCGAGGAATTCGAAGTGATGGCGCGCGACACCAAGCTTGGTCCTGAGGAAATCACCCGCGATATTCCGAACGTTTCGGAAGAAGCGCTGAAGAACCTCGACGAAGCCGGCATCGTCTATATCGGCGCTGAAGTTCAGCCGGGCGATATCCTCGTCGGCAAGATCACACCGAAGGGCGAAAGCCCGATGACGCCGGAAGAAAAGCTTCTGCGCGCCATCTTCGGCGAAAAGGCCTCCGACGTGCGCGACACCTCCATGCGCATGCCGCCCGGCACTTACGGCACGATCGTCGAAGTTCGCGTCTTCAACCGCCACGGCGTTGAAAAAGACGAGCGCGCGATGGCGATCGAGCGCGAAGAAATCGAGCGTCTGGCAAAGGACCGTGACGACGAGCAGGCGATCCTCGACCGTAACGTCTACGGCCGTCTGATCGAGATGCTGCGCGGCCAGGCTTCCATTGCCGGCCCGAAGGGCTTCAAGAAGGGCAGCGAGCTTTCGAACGCCGTCGTCTCCGAATATCCCCGCTCGCAGTGGTGGATGTTCGCGGTCGAAGACGAAAAGGTCCAGAGCGAGCTCGAAGCGCTCCGTGGTCAGTACGACGAATCCAAGTCGCGCCTTGAACAGCGCTTCATGGACAAGGTCGAAAAGGTCCAGCGCGGCGATGAAATGCCTCCTGGCGTCATGAAGATGGTCAAGGTCTTCGTCGCCGTAAAGCGCAAGATCCAGCCGGGCGACAAGATGGCCGGCCGCCACGGGAACAAGGGCGTCGTCTCGCGCATTGTGCCAGTGGAAGACATGCCGTTCCTCGAAGACGGCACGCATGTCGACGTCGTTCTGAACCCGCTCGGCGTGCCTTCGCGCATGAACGTCGGCCAGATCCTCGAAACCCATCTGGGTTGGGCTTGCGCCGGCATGGGTCGCCAGATCGGCGAACTGATCGATGCATACAAGGCCAATGGCAACATTGAGCCGCTGCGCAAGACCATCGGCGATGTCGTCGGTACCGGCCCGAAGGCCGAACAGGTCCATGAGTTCGACGATGATTCGGTTCTGCGTCTCGCCGACCAGTGGAAGCGTGGCGTTTCGATTGCGACGCCTGTTTTCGACGGTGCGAACGAAGCCGACGTCAACGACATGTTGCGTCTGGCAGGTCTCAAGGATACCGGTCAGTCGACGCTCTATGACGGCCGTACCGGCGAGCAGTTCGACCGCCAGGTGACCGTGGGCTACATCTACATGCTGAAGCTCAACCACCTGGTCGACGATAAGATCCATGCTCGTTCGATCGGTCCTTACTCGCTCGTGACCCAGCAGCCGCTGGGTGGCAAGGCGCAGTTCGGCGGTCAGCGCTTCGGCGAAATGGAGGTCTGGGCGCTCGAAGCATACGGCGCGGCCTACACGCTGCAGGAAATGCTAACGGTGAAGTCGGACGACGTCGCCGGCCGCACCAAGGTCTACGAAGCCATTGTTCGCGGAGACGACACGTTCGAAGCCGGTATTCCGGAAAGCTTCAACGTTCTCGTCAAGGAAATGCGCTCGCTAGGCCTCAGCGTCGAGCTCGAGAACACAAAGCTTGACGAGGCGCAGGCAGCTCAGCTGCCCGACGCGGCCGAGTAAGCACTTGATAGGGCGTGCGCTGCCAATGCGGCGCACGCCGGTCCCGCCGGGCGCCGTATCCGTGTCGGCCCGGAAGGGAAGTTTCGCCGCATCTCGCGGTTATTCTCGTTTAAGCGAGGGAGGCGGCTCCCGGGAATTTGCCGCCGACCATCGCATTTTAAGGGCGCTTTAGCCCATGAAGGAGACAGGCATGAACCAAGAGGTCATGAATCTTTTCAATCCGCAGGTGCCTGCACAGAATTTCGATTCTATTCGGATTTCGATCGCGTCTCCGGAGAAGATCCTCTCCTGGTCTTACGGTGAGATCAAGAAGCCGGAAACCATCAACTACCGTACGTTCAAGCCGGAACGCGACGGTCTGTTCTGCGCGCGCATCTTCGGGCCGATCAAGGACTACGAATGCCTGTGCGGCAAGTACAAGCGCATGAAGTACAAGGGCATCATCTGCGAAAAGTGCGGCGTCGAAGTCACGCTGTCGCGCGTTCGCCGTGAGCGCATGGGCCATATCGAGCTCGCCGCTCCCGTTGCCCATATCTGGTTCCTGAAGTCGCTGCCGAGCCGCATTTCGACGCTGCTCGACATGACGCTGAAGGATGTCGAGCGCGTCCTCTACTTCGAAAACTACATCGTCACCGAGCCGGGCCTGACCGCCCTGAAGGAGCACCAGCTCCTCTCGGAAGAAGAGTACATGCTCGCCGTCGACGAATACGGCGAAGACCAGTTCACCGCGATGATCGGCGCCGAGGCGATCTACGAGATGCTGGCCTCGATGAACCTCGAGAAGATCGCTGGCGACCTGCGCGCTGAGCTTGCCGACACCACGTCGGATCTCAAGCAGAAGAAGCTGATGAAGCGCCTGAAGATCGTCGAGAACTTCATGGAGTCGGGCAATCGTCCGGAATGGATGATCATGAAGGTCGTTCCGGTCATCCCGCCGGACCTGCGTCCGCTGGTTCCGCTCGACGGCGGCCGTTTCGCGACGTCGGATCTGAACGATCTCTACCGCCGCGTCATCAACCGCAACAACCGTCTGAAGCGCCTGATCGAGCTTCGTGCGCCTGGCATCATCATCCGCAACGAAAAGCGCATGCTGCAGGAATCCGTTGACGCGCTGTTCGACAACGGCCGCCGCGGCCGCGTCATCACCGGCGCCAACAAGCGTCCGCTGAAGTCGCTCTCCGACATGCTGAAGGGCAAGCAGGGCCGCTTCCGTCAGAACCTGCTCGGCAAGCGCGTCGACTATTCCGGTCGTTCGGTCATCGTCACCGGTCCGGAACTGAAGCTGCACCAGTGCGGCCTGCCGAAGAAGATGGCGCTCGAGCTCTTCAAGCCGTTCATCTATGCCCGCCTCGACGCCAAGGGTTACTCCTCGACCGTCAAGCAGGCCAAGAAGCTGGTCGAAAAGGAAAAGCCGGAAGTCTGGGATATCCTCGACGAGGTCATCCGCGAGCATCCGGTTCTCTTGAACCGCGCACCGACGCTGCACCGCCTGGGCATCCAGGCCTTCGAACCTACCCTGGTCGAAGGCAAGGCGATCCAGCTGCATCCGCTCGTCTGCACGGCCTTCAACGCCGACTTCGACGGTGACCAGATGGCCGTTCACGTGCCGCTGTCGCTCGAAGCCCAGCTCGAAGCCCGCGTGCTGATGATGTCGACCAACAACATCCTGCACCCGGCCAACGGCGCGCCGATCATCGTTCCCTCGCAGGACATGGTTCTCGGTCTCTACTATCTGTCGATCCTCAACCAGAACGAGCCGGGTGAAGGCATGGCCTTCTCCGATCTCGGCGAGCTGCATCACGCTCTCGAAAGCAAGGTCGTGACGCTGCACACCAAGATCCGCGGCCGCTTCAAGTCGGTCGACGAGGATGGCAAGCCTTACTCGAAGATCTACGAGACGACGCCTGGCCGTCTGCTCATCGGTGAACTGTTGCCGAAGAACGGCAAGGTGCCCTTCGATATCTGCAACCAGGAAATGACCAAGAAGAACATCTCGAAGATGATCGACACGGTCTATCGCCATTGCGGCCAGAAGGACACGGTCATTTTCTGCGACCGCATCATGCAGCTCGGTTTCGCCCACGCCTGCCGCGCCGGCATTTCGTTCGGCAAGGACGACATGGTCATTCCGGATGCCAAGGCCAAGATCGTTGCCGACACCGAAAATCTGGTGAAGGAATACGAGCAGCAGTACAATGACGGCCTCATCACCCAGGGCGAGAAGTACAACAAGGTTGTCGACGCCTGGGGCAAGGCGACCGAAAAGGTCGCCGAAGAGATGATGGCGCGCATCAAGGCGGTCGAATTCGATGAGAAGACCGGTCGCCAGAAGCCGATGAACTCGATCTACATGATGAGCCACTCCGGTGCCCGCGGTTCTCCGAACCAGATGCGCCAGCTGGGCGGCATGCGTGGCCTCATGGCCAAGCCGTCGGGCGAAATCATCGAGACCCCGATCATCTCGAACTTCAAGGAAGGCCTGACCGTCAACGAGTACTTCAACTCGACGCACGGCGCCCGTAAGGGTCTGGCAGACACCGCCCTGAAGACCGCCAACTCCGGCTACCTGACCCGCCGTCTCGTCGACGTCGCGCAGGATTGCATCGTCACGCATGTCGACTGCGGAACGCAGACGGGCCTCACCATGACCGCCATCGTCGATGCCGGCCAGGTGGTTGCCTCGATCGGCGCCCGTATCCTCGGCCGCACGGCGCTCGACGACATCGATCATCCGGTCACGGGTGAGCGCATCGTCGATGCCGGCAAGATGATCCTCGAGCCCGACGTCGTCGAAATCGAAAAGGCCGGCATCCAGTCGATCCGCATCCGCTCGGCACTGACCTGCGAAATCCAGACGGGCGTCTGCTCTGTCTGCTACGGCCGCGACCTCGCGCGCGGTACGCCGGTCAATATGGGCGAAGCCGTCGGCGTCATCGCTGCTCAGTCGATCGGCGAGCCGGGCACCCAGCTCACCATGCGTACCTTCCACCTTGGCGGTACGGCAACCGTGGTCGACCAGTCGTTCCTTGAAGCCTCGTACGAAGGTACGGTGCAGATCAAGAACCGCAACATCCTGCGCAACTCCGATGGCAATCTCGTTGCCATGGGCCGCAACATGACCGTCCAGATCCTGGACGAACGTGGTGTCGAGCGGTCGTCGCAGCGTGTGGCCTACGGTTCGAAGCTGCATGTCGACGAAGGCGACAAGGTCAAGCGCGGCCAGCGTCTGGCAGAGTGGGACCCCTACACCCGTCCAATGATGACGGAAGTGGCCGGTACCGTTCAGTTTGAAGATCTGGTCGACGGTCTCTCCGTTCTGGAAGCGACCGACGAATCGACCGGCATCACCAAGCGTCAGGTCATCGACTGGCGTTCGACCCCGCGCGGCTCGGACCTCAAGCCGGCGATCGTCATCAAGGATGCCAGCGGCAATATCGCCAAGCTGTCCCGTGGTGGTGATGCCCGCTTCCTGCTCTCGGTCGATGCGATCTTGTCGGTCGAGCCGGGCACGAAGGTCTCCCAGGGTGACGTTCTCGCCCGTTCGCCGCTCGAAAGCGCCAAGACCAAGGACATCACCGGCGGTCTGCCGCGTGTTGCCGAGCTGTTCGAAGCCCGTCGTCCGAAGGACCACGCCATCATCGCAGAGATCGATGGTACGATCCGTCTCGGCCGCGACTACAAGAACAAGCGTCGCGTCATCATCGAGCCGGCGGAAGACGGTGTCGAGCCTGTCGAATACCTGATCCCGAAGGGTAAGCCCTTCCACCTTCAGGAAGGCGACTATATCGAAAAGGGTGACTACATCCTCGACGGTAACCCGGCTCCGCACGACATCCTGGCGATCAAGGGCGTGGAGGCTCTGGCCTCCTACCTCGTCAACGAGATCCAGGAAGTCTACCGCCTGCAGGGCGTCGTCATCAACGACAAGCACATCGAGGTGATTGTCCGTCAGATGCTGCAGAAGGTGGAAATCACCGATGCAGGCGACTCGACCTATATCGTCGGCGACAATGTCGACCGGATCGAGCTCGAAGACGTCAACGATCATCTGATCGAGCAGGGCAAGAAGCCAGCCTACGGCGATCCGGTTCTTCTCGGCATCACCAAGGCGTCGCTGCAGACCCCGTCCTTCATCTCGGCCGCATCCTTCCAGGAAACGACCAAGGTGCTGACGGAAGCTGCAATCGCCGGCAAGACCGACGGTCTGCAGGGTCTGAAGGAAAACGTCATCGTCGGCCGCCTCATCCCGGCCGGTACCGGCGGTACCATGACCCAGATCCGCCGCATCGCCACGTCGCGCGACGAGATGATCCTCGAAGAGCGCCGCAAGGGCACGGGTGCTGCCGTTGCCACGCCGATGCTGCAGGACATGGCCGAAAAGGCTCCGGCTGCGGAATAATCCGCGGCTGAAGTCGACGAATTGAAAAACCGCCCGGAGCGATCCGGGCGGTTTTTGTTTTATTTGCTCTGACTGGTCTGGCGGGGAGGGAGGCGCTGCTTCGCTTAGGCTGCCTTGACAGCGTCAGCGGCGGCTCCTTTCAGTTGAACCGGATGATCGCGACTTCGCCTTCGACGGCGCCCTGATAGGCAGAGGCGTGCGGCTCTTCGGCCGGGACCTCGGTCAGCATGCCGATCTGGTCGAGATCGGCCTCGATGAAGCCTTCCTCGGCAAGGGCGTTCAAGGCCTCGCGTACGGCGGTGTCGTCGTCAGGCGCCTTCAGCATGATGTGCAGGTCGATGCCTTCGCCGGCGTCGGACTCGTAGCCCTTGCCGATAATGATGAAGATCATCGGGCCGTCGAAATTATTGTCGTTATCAGGTGTCGTGATCATCGCCTGTCCTTCGGCTCTTTGACGATTCGGTCGCTCGAATCCTGCTGTGAGGGCCGAACGCCGCAATTGCTGATTCCTTAGCTGTTTTTGCTGCAATGCCCAAGTTTTTATCTTGGTGCATAGCCGTGAATTCGTCTAGAAGGATGAAACAGGGCGTTGGGCCGCCATATCAAGGCGATACGGCGAGTTTATTTCTTAACCGGCCTTGACGAGACGGGTGGAAACCAGTAGTACCCCGGCCATCAGATCCCATGTGAGGCTTGGCTGTTCGGGGCGACGCGCCCTGAAGTTCACCTCAAACAAGGTTCTAAACGCACGTTGAAGTCATGATGCTGCACGCACGACGCATGTTTTATGCGTCCTCTGCTCCTTGTGGTCCATCTGCGGAAGCGGATCGGGCCATATTTTGCGCATTGACGGAGAGTGCGTCACTGCCGGAGACGGCGCGAGTTCAAGCCCGCAAGGGTACTGAGATAAAACGTAAGGGATGGTTGAATGCCTACCGTAAACCAGCTGATCCGCAAGCCTCGCCAGGCGAACGTAAAGCGTAACAAGGTTCCCGCACTCCAGGAGAACCCGCAGAAGCGCGGCGTTTGCACGCGCGTCTACACGACGACGCCGAAGAAGCCGAACTCGGCTCTGCGTAAGGTCGCAAAGATCCGCCTGACCAACGGCTTCGAAGTCATTGGTTACATCCCCGGCGAAGGTCACAACCTTCAGGAACACTCCGTCGTCATGATCCGTGGCGGCCGCGTTAAGGACCTTCCGGGTGTCCGTTATCACATCATCCGCGGCGTTCTCGATACCCAGGGTGTCAAGAACCGCAAGCAGCGCCGCTCCAAGTACGGCGCGAAGCGTCCGAAGTAATTCGGCTTTTGAATAATCCGGCGCTGCGCGAGGTCCTCCGCGTCATGAAGCGCCTTAACGGTTGAAGAGACAAAACTATGTCCAGACGTCATAAAGCAGAAAAGCGCGAGATCAATCCGGACCCGAAGTTCGGTGATCTCGTCGTCACCAAGTTCATGAATGCCATCATGCTCGACGGCAAGAAGTCCGTTGCTGAAAACATCGTCTACGGTGCGTTCGACGTTGTTCATGGCAAGTCCAAGCAGGAGCCGCTCACGGTTTTCCATTCTGCGCTTGAGAACATTGCCCCGCACGTTGAAGTTCGCTCGCGTCGTGTCGGTGGTGCGACCTATCAGGTCCCCGTCGATGTTCGTCCGGAGCGCCGCCAGGCTCTTGCTATTCGTTGGCTGATCGCTGCTGCCCGCAAGCGCAATGAAACGACTATGGTTGACCGCCTTTCCGGCGAACTGCTCGATGCGTCCAACAACCGCGGCTCCGCCGTCAAGAAGCGCGAAGACACGCACAAGATGGCTGACGCCAACCGCGCGTTCTCGCACTATCGCTGGTAATTCCGAACGGTATCGAAAGGCAGTCCACAATGGCTCGCGAATATAAGATCGAAGACTACCGTAATTTCGGTATCATGGCGCATATCGACGCCGGCAAGACCACGACCACCGAGCGTATTCTTTATTACACCGGCAAGTCGCACAAGATCGGCGAAGTCCACGACGGCGCAGCCACCATGGACTGGATGGAGCAGGAGCAGGAGCGTGGTATCACGATCACCTCTGCTGCCACCACGACCTTCTGGAAGGGCCGTGACGGCAAAATGCGCCGCTTCAACATCATCGACACTCCCGGCCACGTCGACTTCACCATTGAAGTCGAGCGTTCGCTGCGCGTTCTCGACGGCGCCATCGCGCTGCTCGACGCCAACGCCGGTGTTGAGCCGCAGACGGAAACCGTCTGGCGCCAGGCCGAAAAGTATAATGTCCCGCGGATGATCTTCTGCAACAAGATGGACAAGACCGGCGCCGACTTCTACCGCTCCGTCGAGATGATCAAGACCCGTCTCGGTGCAACGGCTGTCGTCATGCAGCTGCCGATCGGTGCAGAAACCGAATTCAAGGGCGTCATCGACCTGGTCGAGATGAACGCACTCATCTGGCGCGACGAGTCGCTCGGCGCCCAGTGGGATGTCGTCGAGATCCCCGAGGACATGAAGGCTAAGGCTGAAGAATATCGCGAAAAGCTGATCGAGACGGTTGTCGACATCGACGAAGCCGCCACCGAAGCTTACCTCGAAGGCATTCTGCCCGACAACGAGCAGATCCGTGCACTGGTTCGCCGCGGCACGATCGACGTCAAGTTCCACCCGATGTTCTGCGGCACCGCCTTCAAGAACAAGGGCGTGCAGCCGCTGCTCGACGCCGTTGTCGACTACCTGCCGTCGCCAATGGACATCCCGGCGATCAAGGGCATCGACTTCAAGACGGAAGCTGAAATCGAGCGTCATGCCGATGACAGCGAGCCGCTCTCCATGCTCGCCTTCAAGATCATGAACGACCCCTTCGTCGGTTCGTTGACCTTCGCTCGCATCTACTCCGGCAAGCTTGAAAAGGGCGCGTCGGTCATCAACACGGTCAAGGACAAGCGCGAGCGCGTCGGCCGTATGCTGCAGATGCACTCCAACTCGCGTGAAGACATCGAAGAAGCCTTCGCAGGTGACATCGTCGCTCTCGCCGGCCTCAAGGAAACCACGACGGGCGACACGCTCTGCGATCCGCTGAAGCCGGTTATCCTCGAGCGCATGGAATTCCCGGAGCCGGTCATCCAGATCGCCATCGAGCCGAAGACCAAGGGCGACCAGGAAAAGATGGGCCTCGCGCTCAACCGCCTGGCTGCTGAAGATCCGTCCTTCCGCGTCAAGACCGACCAGGAATCCGGCCAGACCATCATCGCCGGCATGGGCGAACTGCATCTCGACATCATCGTCGACCGCATGCGTCGTGAATTCAAGGTCGAAGCAACTGTCGGCGCGCCGCAGGTTGCCTACCGCGAAACCATCACCCGGACGCATGAAGAAGACTACACGCACAAGAAGCAGTCCGGTGGTACCGGCCAGTTCGCGCGCGTCAAGATCGTCTTCGAACCGAACCCGGACGGCGACGAATTCAAGTTCGAATCGAAGATCGTCGGCGGTTCCGTTCCGAAGGAATACATCCCCGGCGTCCAGAAGGGCATCGAAAGCGTTCTGTCTTCGGGTCCGCTGGCAGGCTTCCCGATGCTCGGCGTCAAGGCGACCCTCATCGATGGTGCCTTCCACGACGTTGACTCCTCGGTTCTCGCCTTCGAAATTGCATCGCGTGCCTGCTTCCGTGAAGCAGCCAAGAAGGCCGGCGCTCAGCTGCTCGAGCCGATGATGAAGGTCGAAGTCGTCACCCCGGAAGATTACGTCGGCGACGTTATCGGCGACCTGAACTCCCGTCGCGGTCAGATCCAGGGCCAGGAAAGCCGCGGTATCGCCGTCGTCATCAACGCGAACGTCCCGCTCGCGAACATGTTCAAGTACGTCGACAACCTGCGCTCCATGTCCCAGGGCCGCGCCCAGTACACGATGACCTTCGATCACTATTCGCCGGTCCCGTCGAACGTCGCAACTGAAATCCAGGCAAAGTATTCCGGTCAGAAGTGACCGGAATACCAATTGACCGATAACAAGAATTAGATCCCTTCGGGGACTAGCAAAATGGAGACCCGAAAATGGGAAAGAGTAAGTTTGAGCGCAACAAGCCGCACGTCAACATTGGCACGATTGGCCACGTTGACCACGGCAAGACGTCTCTGACGGCAGCGATCACGAAGTACTTCGGTGAGTACAAGGCGTACGATCAGATCGACGCGGCTCCGGAAGAAAAGGCCCGTGGCATCACCATCTCGACGGCGCACGTCGAGTATGAGACGCCGGCCCGCCACTACGCGCACGTCGACTGCCCCGGCCACGCCGACTACGTCAAGAACATGATCACCGGTGCTGCCCAGATGGACGGCGCGATCCTGGTGTGCTCGGCCGCTGACGGCCCGATGCCGCAGACGCGCGAACACATCCTGCTGGCCCGCCAGGTCGGCGTTCCGGCAATCGTGGTGTTCCTGAACAAGGTCGACCAGGTTGACGACGCCGAGCTTCTCGAGCTGGTCGAGCTCGAAGTTCGCGAACTGCTGTCGTCCTACGACTTCCCGGGCGACGATATCCCGGTCGTCAAGGGTTCGGCACTTGCTGCTCTTGAAGACTCGGACAAGAAGATCGGCGAAGACGCGATCCGCGAACTGATGGCTGCTGTTGACGCCTACATCCCGACGCCTGAGCGTCCGATCGACCAGCCGTTCCTGATGCCGATCGAAGACGTGTTCTCGATCTCGGGCCGCGGCACGGTTGTGACCGGCCGCGTCGAGCGTGGCATTGTCAAGGTTGGCGAAGAAGTCGAGATCGTCGGCATCCGTCCGACCTCGAAGACGACGGTGACCGGCGTTGAAATGTTCCGCAAGCTGCTCGATCAGGGCCAGGCTGGCGACAACATCGGTGCGCTGATCCGCGGTGTGAACCGTGACGGCGTCGAGCGTGGCCAGATCCTGGCGAAGCCCGGCTCTGTCAAGCCGCACAAGAAGTTCATGGCAGAAGCCTACATCCTGACGAAGGAAGAGGGTGGCCGTCATACGCCGTTCTTCACCAACTACCGTCCGCAGTTCTACTTCCGCACGACCGACGTGACGGGCATTGTGACGCTGCCGGAAGGCACGGAGATGGTGATGCCGGGCGACAACGTCACGGTTGCCGTCGAGCTGATCGTTCCGATCGCGATGGAAGAAAAGCTGCGCTTCGCCATCCGCGAAGGCGGCCGCACCGTCGGCGCCGGTATCGTCGCGTCGATCGTCGAGTAATTGGCGGCTGGGCCACCAGGCCCAAGGAAAGGATAGGGACGCCGATCTCGGTGTCCCTCTCGATCTTTGAAACCGGTGGCCCGCTAACGTAACTGAAGGTAAGTCGTGTCCCTAAGTGGTGACACGCGGATAACAGACACAAGGATAAAGTCGAATGAACGGCCAGAATATCCGCATCCGCCTGAAGGCGTTCGATCACCGGATTCTCGATGCCTCCACGCGCGAGATCGTATCGACGGCTAAGCGCACCGGTGCAAGCGTCCGGGGCCCCGTTCCGCTTCCGACCCGCATCGAGAAGTTTACGGTCAACCGGTCCCCGCACATCGACAAGAAGAGCCGCGAACAGTTCGAGATGCGCACGCATAAGCGCCTTCTCGATATCGTTGACCCGACCCCGCAGACGGTAGACGCGCTGATGAAGCTCGATCTCGCCGCCGGTGTCGATGTTGAGATCAAGCTCTGAGACCTCGGGTCTTCGGGCTGAGTGAGAAGGATTGAACCGATGCGTTCAGGTGTGATTGCACAGAAGGTGGGAATGACCCGCGTCTATAACGACGCCGGCGAGCATGTCCCGGTAACGGTACTGCGTATGGAAGGCTGCCAGGTCGTAGCCACGCGCACTGTCGAAAAGAATGGCTATACCGCAGTTCAGCTCGGTGCCGGCCAGGCGAAGGTGAAGAACACGTCGAAGGCGATGCGTGGCAACTTTGCCATTGCCAACGTCGAGCCGAAGGCCAAGCTCACTGAATTCCGCGTATCGGAAGATCAGCTGCTCGAGATCGGCACTGAGATCAAGGCGGGTCACTTTGCAGCCGGTCAGCTCGTCGACGTGACGGGCACGACGATCGGTAAGGGTTTTGCCGGCGCCATGAAGCGTCACGGTTTCGGCGGTCTGCGTGCCACGCACGGTGTGTCGGTGTCTCACCGCTCGCACGGTTCGACCGGCTCGCGTCAGGATCCGGGCAAGGTTTTCAAGAACAAGAAGATGGCTGGTCACATGGGCCAGACGCGCGTCACGACGCAGAACCTGGAAGTGGTTTCGACCGACGAAGATCGTGGTCTGATCCTGATCAAGGGTGCTGTTCCTGGTTCCAAGGGTGCTTGGATCATCGTGCGCGACGCCGTCAAGTCGGCCGCGAAGTAAGGGAGCCAGATCAATGGAATTCAACGTCAAGACCCTCGAGGGAAAAGACGCCGGGAAGGTTTCCCTTTCGGACGCGATTTTCGGCCTCGAGCCCCGTGAAGACATTCTCGCCCGCGTCATTCGCTGGCAGCTTGCCAAGAAGCAGCAGGGCACGCATAAGGCTAAGGGCCGCGCTGAAGTTTCGCGCACCGGCGCCAAGATGTACAAGCAGAAGGGTACGGGCCGCGCCCGCCACCATTCGGCTCGCGCTCCGCAGTTCCGCGGCGGCGGCAAGGCCCACGGCCCGGTCGTCCGCAGCCACGAGCACGATCTTCCGAAGAAGGTTCGTGCACTCGGCCTTCGCCACGCCCTTTCGGCCAAGATCAAGGCCGATGACGTCATCGTCATCGACAACCTGGTTGCCACCGAAGCCAAGACCAAGGCTCTCGCGTCCGTTTTCGAGACGCTCGGCCTGACCAACGCCCTCTTCATCGGCGGCGCAGAGCTTGACGGCAACTTCAAGCTCGCAGCTCAGAACATCCCGAACATCGATGTTCTGCCGATCCAGGGCATCAACGTTTACGACATCGTGCGCCGCGGCAAGCTCGTGCTTTCCAAGGCTGCGGTTGAAGCGCTAGAGGAGCGATTCAAGTGACCGATCTTCGCCACTACGATGTGATCGTCTCTCCGGCGATCACCGAAAAATCCACGCTGGTATCCGAAAACAACCAGGTTGTTTTCAATGTCGCCAAGCAGGCGACGAAGCCGGAAATCAAGGCTGCGGTCGAGGCGCTGTTCGGCGTCAAGGTCACGGCTGTCAACACTCTGCTGCGCAAGGGCAAGACCAAGCGGTTCCGCGGTTTCGTCGGCAAGCAGAAGGACGTGAAGAAGGCTGTTGTGACGCTGGCTGAAGGCCAGACGATCGACGTCTCCACCGGTCTCTGAGGTATAAGAAAATGGCATTGAAAACATTCAATCCGATCACCCCGAGCCAGCGCCAGCTGGTCATCGTCGACCGCTCGGCCCTCTACAAGGGCAAGCCGGTCAAGGCGTTGACGGAAGGTCTGACCAAGAGCGGCGGTCGTAACAACCTCGGTCGCATCACTGCCCGCTTCATCGGCGGCGGTCACAAGCGCACCTATCGTCTGATCGACTTCAAGCGTCGCAAGTTCGACATCGAAGGCACGGTCGAGCGTATCGAATACGATCCGAACCGCACGGCTTTCATCGCGCTGGTGAACTATGCTGACGGCGAAAAGGCTTATATCCTCGCTCCTCAGCGCCTGGCTGCCGGTGACAAGGTTATCGCTTCCGAGAAGGCTGTCGACGTCAAGCCCGGCAACACCATGCCGCTGCAGTTCATCCCGGTCGGCTCCATCATCCACAACGTGGAAATGAAGCCGGGCAAGGGTGGTCAGATCGCTCGCTCCGCCGGTGGCTACGCACAGCTCGTCGGCCGCGACCAGGGCATGGCGATCCTTCGCCTGAACTCCGGTGAACAGCGTCTCGTTCATGGCTCCTGCCTTGCTTCGATCGGCGCCGTCTCCAACCCTGACCACGCCAACATCAACGACGGCAAGGCCGGTCGTACCGTTTGGCGCGGCAAGCGTCCGCATAACCGCGGTGTTGTCATGAACCCGGTCGACCATCCGCACGGCGGTGGTGAAGGCCGCACCTCTGGTGGTCGCCATCCGGTGACACCGTGGGGCAAGCCGACCAAGGGCAAGCGCACCCGGTCGAACAAGTCGACCGACAAGATGATCATGCGCTCGCGTCATCAGCGTAAGAA
Source organism: Rhizobium leguminosarum bv. viciae USDA 2370 (assembly GCF_002008365.1). GTDB lineage: Bacteria > Pseudomonadota > Alphaproteobacteria > Rhizobiales > Rhizobiaceae > Rhizobium > Rhizobium leguminosarum. The sequence continues at coordinate 12,143 of NZ_MRDL01000032.1, read as the reverse complement.
GTAAGAGAGGAAGTCTCCAATGGCTCGTTCAGTATGGAAAGGTCCGTTCGTTGACGGCTATCTTCTCAAGAAGGCTGAGAAGGTTCGTGAAGGCGGTCGCAGTGAAGTGATCAAGATCTGGAGCCGTCGCTCCACGATCCTGCCGCAGTTCGTCGGTCTCACCTTCGGCGTCTACAACGGCAGCAAGCATATCCCGGTCAGCGTCAATGAAGACATGGTCGGCCACAAATTCGGTGAATTCTCTCCGACCCGCACCTACTACGGTCACGGCGCGGACAAGAAGGCGAAGAGGAAGTAACAATGGGCAAGGCAAAAGCCGAACGCCGGCTGAAGGACAACGAGGCGCAAGCAGTCGCCCGCACGCTCCGCGTCAGCCCCCAGAAGCTCAACCTGGTTGCTGCGGCTATCCGCGGCAAGAAGGTCGAGCGCGCACTCGCTGAGCTGGAGTTCTCCCGCAAGCGCATCGCAGGCGCCGTCAAGAAGACGCTCGAATCTGCGATCGCCAACGCCGAGAACAACCACGATCTCGACGTCGACTCGCTGGTTGTCGCCGAGGCCTATGTGGGCAAGTCGATCGTCATGAAGCGTTTCCACGCTCGTGGCCGCGGTCGTGCGTCGCGCATTGAAAAGCCCTTCGCGCACCTGACGATCGTCGTTCGTGAAGTGCAGGCAGCAGAGGAGGCCGCATAATGGGTCAGAAAATCAATCCAATCGGTTTCCGCCTCGGCATCAACCGTACCTGGGATAGCCGCTGGTTTGCGGACAATGCCGAGTACGGCCAACTGCTGCACGAAGACCTGAAGATGCGCAAGTTCGTCATGAGCGAACTGAAGCAGGCCGGGATCTCCAAGGTGGTCATCGAGCGTCCGCACAAGAAGTGCCGGGTCACGATCCACTCGGCACGTCCGGGCCTGATCATCGGCCGCAAGGGCGCAGACATCGACAAGCTCCGCAAGAAGCTGTCGGAGATGACGAATTCGGAAACGCACCTCAACATCGTCGAAGTGCGCAAGCCCGAAGTCGATGCGACGCTGGTCGCTCAGTCGATCGCCCAGCAGCTCGAGCGTCGCGTGGCTTTCCGCCGCGCCATGAAGCGCGCCGTTCAGTCGGCGATGCGTCTTGGCGCCGAAGGCATCAAGATCACCTGCGCCGGCCGTCTCGGCGGTGCTGAAATCGCCCGTACGGAATGGTACCGCGAAGGTCGTGTGCCGTTGCACACGCTGCGCGCCGACATCGACTACGGCACGGCTGAAGCAGAAACCGCATTCGGCATCTGCGGCATCAAGGTCTGGATCTTCAAGGGCGAAATCCTTGAGCATGATCCGATGGCTTCCGAGCGCCGTGCGATGGAAGGTGACGCCCAGGGTCCGGCAAGCCGTGATCGTGACCGCGACAGAGACCGTCGCCGCGACAACGCTTGATAGCGCGCGTGGCAGAGAAGTTCGGAGAATAAGAAAATGTTGCAGCCAAAGCGTACCAAGTACCGCAAGCAGTTCAAGGGCCGCATCAAGGGCGTCGCCAAGGGCGGTTCTGACCTGGCATTCGGCGAATTCGGCCTGAAGGCACAGGAACCCAACCGCGTCAACGCGCGCGAGATCGAAGCGGCCCGCCGCGCGATCACGCGTTATATGAAGCGCGCCGGCCGTGTATGGATCCGCGTGTTCCCGGACGTTCCGGTAACCGCAAAGCCGACCGAAGTCCGTATGGGTAAGGGTAAGGGCTCCGTTGAATACTGGGCATGCAAGGTCAAGCCCGGCCGTATGATGTTCGAGATCGACGGTGTCAGCGAAGAAATCGCCCGTGAGGCGCTTCGCCTCGGCTCTGCCAAGCTCTCGGTCAAGACGCGCTTCGTTCAGCGCATTGCAGAGTAAGGGATTGAGCTCATGAAAGCCTCAGACGTTCGCGCGTTCAGCGCTGACCAACTCAAGGACGAGCTTGCCAAGCTGAAGAAAGAGCAGTTCAACCTGCGCTTTCAGAAGGCAACCGGCCAGCTCGAAAAGTCCTCGCGCATCAACGAAGTCCGTAAGGATATCGCCCGCGTGAAAACCATTGCCCGCCAGAAGGCGGCAGAAGTTAAGGCCTAAAGGAAGAAAAATATGCCGAAGCGCATCCTGCAGGGCGTCGTCGTTGGCGACAAGAACGAGAAGACGGTAGTGGTTCGTGTCGAGCGTCGTTTCGCTCACCCGCTGCTCCAGAAGACCGTTCGTCGTTCCAAGAAGTACAAGGCCCACGACGAGAACAACCAGTACAAGATCGGCGATACCGTATCCATCGAGGAATGCGCGCCGATTTCCAAGGACAAGCGCTGGACGGTGATTTCCGCCCAGGGCAAGTAACAGAATTTTGCGCGAGGCCTTGCGTCTCGCCGAAATATCTGTATGAAGCAGCGTCAGAACGCTCGAATGCCGGGCGTTCTTTTGCTTTGAGCGCACGGAAGGTCCCGTTCGGGAAACCACCCTGGCACGATCGATCCCGCGCTATTCAGCTATTGCCGCGTCTGTGCTGCCGTCATGGCAGCTCGGCCGGCGAAAATTTTCATAAGCCGGAGTAGGGGGCTAGCCCAACCATTCCGGTAAACCAAGAAGGCGACCTGATATGATTCAGATGCAAACAAACCTCGACGTCGCGGATAATTCCGGCGCACGTCGTGTCATGTGCATCAAGGTGCTGGGCGGCTCGAAGCGCAAGTATGCCTCGATCGGCGACGTCATCGTCGTTTCGATCAAGGAAGCGATCCCGCGCGGCCGTGTGAAGAAGGGTGACGTGATGAAGGCGGTTGTCGTTCGCACCGCTAAGGATATCCGTCGTCCGGATGGCTCCGTCATCCGCTTCGACACCAACGCAGCAGTCCTCATCGACAACAAGAAAGAGCCGATCGGCACCCGTATCTTCGGACCGGTTCCGCGCGAACTTCGCGCCAAGAACCACATGAAGATCATCTCGCTGGCTCCCGAAGTACTGTAAGGAGCGAAGCGATGCAGAAGATTCGTAAGGGCGACAAGGTCGTCATGCTCGCTGGCAAGGACAAGGGCCGTACCGGCGAAGTTGTCCAGGTCATGCCGAAGGAAGATCGTGCCGTTGTTCGTGGCGTCAACGTCGTCAAGCGCCACCAGCGCCAGACGCAGACCCAGGAAGCCGGCATCATCAACAAGGAAGCCCCGGTTCACCTGTCCAACGTTGCAATCATCGACAAGGACGGCAAGCCGACCCGCGTCGGTTTCAAGGTTGTTGACGGCAAGAAGGTCCGTGTGGCCAAGCGTTCTGGAGAAGTGATCGATGGCTGAGGCAAAATATGAGCCGCGGCTCAAGAAGGAATATGTCGAGCGCATCCGCAAGGCGATGCAGGAGCAGTTCTCCTACGCCAACGAGATGATGATCCCGAAGCTCGACAAGATCGTGATCAACATGGGTGTCGGCGAAGCGACCGCTGACTCGAAGAAGCCGACGGTAGCTGCCGCCGACCTCGCTGCGATCGCCGGCCAGAAGCCGGTCATCACCCGCGCACGTAACTCTATCGCAGGCTTCAAGGTCCGCGAACAGATGCCGATCGGCGCGAAGGTCACCCTGCGCGGCGCCCGCATGTACGAGTTCATGGACCGCCTCGTGAACATCGCGCTCCCGCGCGTTCGCGACTTCCGCGGCCTGAACCCGAAGAGCTTTGACGGCCGTGGCAACTTCGCCATGGGCATCAAGGAGCACATTGTGTTCCCTGAGATCAACTACGACAAGGTTGATCAGATGTGGGGCATGGACATCATCGTTTGCACGACGGCGACGACCGACGACGAAGCACGGGCTCTTCTGAAAGAGTTCAGCTTCCCGTTCCGTCAATAACCGTAACGACGAGCGTAGAAAAGGAACCTGACATGGCGAAGACAAGCGCAGTTGAAAAGAACAAGCGCCGCCGTACTACGGTCGCCAACCAGGCCGCTAAGCGGGCTGGTTTGAAGGCGATCATCATGAACCAGGCTCTTCCGATCGAAGAGCGGTTCAAGGCCTCGATCAAGCTGGCATCCCTGCCGCGTGATGGATCGAAGACCCGTATTCGCAACCGTTGCGAAGTTTCGGGGCGTCCGCGCGCATATTACCGCAAACTGCGCATGTCGCGTATTGCGCTGCGTGAACTCGGCAATCTCGGCAAGGTGCCGGGTATCGTCAAGTCGAGCTGGTAAGGAGCAGGTTACATGACAATGACTGATCCGTTGGGCGATATGCTCACTCGCATCCGTAACGGCGCTTCCCGCCGCAAGTCGTCGGTCTCGACGCCTGCTTCGAAGCTCCGTGCACGTGTTCTCGATGTTCTGCAGTCCGAAGGCTACATCCGTGGCTATTCCGTTGTCGATTTCGGCAATGGCAAGTCGGAACTCAGCATCGAGCTGAAATATTATGAAGGCGCATCGGTGATCCGTGAGATCGGCCGTGTGTCCAAGCCGGGCCGCCGGGTTTATGTCTCGGTCAAGTCCATTCCGCAGGTCGCGAACGGTCTCGGCATCACCATCCTTTCGACTCCGAAGGGTGTGATGGCCGATCACCAGGCTCGCGAACAGAACGTTGGTGGCGAGGTTCTTTGCTCGGTCTTCTAAGATCGGGCAGGGATCTCCATAGCGAACAGACAGGATTGAAACATGTCTCGTATCGGTAAAAAGCCCGTTCAGGTGCCTGCTGGGATCACGGCTACGGTCGATGGCCAGAAGGTGACTGCAAAGGGCCCGAAGGGCGAGCTGTTTTTCGTTGCTAACGACGAAATCAGCCTCAAGCTTGAAAATAACGCCGTCGTCGTGACGCCGGTGAACCAGACCAAGGATGCGCGCGCAAAGTGGGGCATGTCCCGCACGATGATCGAAGGCATCTTCAAGGGCGTCAAGGACGGTTTCGAGCGCAAGCTTGAAATCAACGGCGTCGGTTACCGCGCCGCCATGCAGGGCAAGAACCTGCAGCTCGCTCTCGGTTTCAGCCACGACGTGATCTACGAGCCGCCGGTCGGTATCTCGATCGTTGTTCCGAAGCCGACGGAAATCGTCGTCAGCGGCATCAACAAGCAGCAGGTCGGTCAGGTTGCCGCCGAAATCCGCGAATACCGCGGTCCCGAGCCTTACAAGGGCAAGGGCGTCAAGTACGCTGACGAGCGGATCGTCCGCAAAGAAGGCAAGAAGAAGTAAGGATCACGCGAAATGGCTAGCAGGAAAGAAGCACTTGCACGTCGTGCCAACCGCGTGCGCCGTCATCTCAAGTCGGTGGCCAATGGCCGTCCGCGCCTGTCGGTTCATCGCTCCTCGAAGAACATCTACGCCCAGGTCATCGATGATGTGGCCGGCAAGACGCTTGCGTCTGCCTCCACTCTCGAGAAGGATCTGCGCGGTTCTCTGAAGACCGGTGCCGATACCGCCGCCGCTGCCGTTGTGGGCAAGCTCCTCGCAGAGCGCGCCTCCAAGGCCGGTGTTACGGAAGTCGTGTTCGACCGTGGCGCCTTCATCTATCACGGCCGCATCAAGGCTCTCGCCGAAGCGGCCCGCGAAGGCGGTCTCACCTTCTGATCAGTTTCCGGCCGGACGCTCAAGCGCCGGCCGGATTTTCGCCGGACCGCAGGCACTCTCCGAAAGGGGAGGCTGATGCGGTCCACATTTGTTTGCCGATTGCACCCGGAAAAGAAAAAGGAAGAGGACAATGGCACAGGAAAGAAGGCCGCAGCGGGACGACCGCCAGAGCCGTGAAGAGCGCGATAGCGAATTCGTCGACAAGCTTGTCGCGATCAACCGCGTCGCCAAGGTCGTCAAGGGCGGCCGTCGTTTCGGTTTCGCAGCACTCGTCGTCGTTGGCGACCAGAAGGGCCGCGTCGGCTTCGGCCATGGCAAGGCACGTGAAGTGCCGGAAGCCATCCGCAAGGCAACCGAAGCCGCCAAGCGCGAGCTGATCTTCGTACCGCTGCGTGACGGCCGTACGCTGCATCACGACGTTCATGGCCGCCACGGCGCCGGCAAGGTTCTGCTGCGCTCGGCCAAGGTCGGCACCGGCATCATCGCCGGCGGTCCGATGCGCGCCGTATTCGAGACGCTCGGCATGCACGACGTCGTCGCCAAGTCGACCGGTTCGTCGAACCCCTACAACATGGTTCGCGCCACCTTCGACGCTCTGAAGCACCAGGTTCACCCGAAGGACATCGCAGCTCAGCGCGGCATCAAGTATGCAACGCTGCAGGCTCGTCGTGGCGCCTCCGGCAACGCCTCTGAAGAATAAGAGGAGTTTGACAGATGGCCAAGGCTACCAAGAAGGCTGAAGCGAAGACTGTCACGATCGAACAGATCGGCAGCCCGATTCGCCGTCCGGACGTCCAGCAGCGCACGCTGATCGGTCTCGGACTGAACAAGATGCACCGTCGCCGCACGCTGGAGGATACTCCTTCGGTTCGTGGCATGATCCGTGCTGTCCAGCATCTCGTTCGCGTCGTCGACGAGAAGTGAGACGGAGGAAACGCTCATGAAACTCAATGAAATCAAGGACAACGAAGGCTCGACCCACAGCCGCAAGCGCCTCGGCCGCGGTATCGGTTCGGGCTCGGGCAAGACAGGTGGTCGCGGCGTGAAGGGTCAGAAGTCCCGTTCGGGCGTCGCCATCAACGGCTTCGAAGGCGGCCAGATGCCGATCTATCGTCGCCTGCCGAAGCGCGGCTTCAACAACATTTTCGCTTCCGATTTTGTTGTCGTGTCGCTGGCCCGTATCCAGACGGCGATCGACGCCGGCAAGCTCGATGCCAAGACGACCGTTGACGCAGCTGCCCTCAAGGCTGCTGGTGTCATCCGCCGCGTCAAGGACGGCGTTCGCGTTCTCGCCGACGGCGAGATCAAGGCCAAGATCACCATCGTCGTTGCAGGCGCCTCCAAGCCTGCTGTCGAGAAGATCGAAAAGGCCGGCGGCACCGTGACGCTGCTTTCGGCTCCGGCTGCAGCCGAATAAATAATCTGATGATATATCGCCCGGGGTGCTTCACACCGGGCGATTTTGCTCCCATATGTGGGCCTCACAAAAACTTGGCTGGCGCGCCCGCGTCATGCCGGTAAGACTCGAAAACAAGGGTGAGGCAAGGGGTTGCGCCGCAATCCGTCCTGAGCCCGGTTTTGAATAATTTCATACTGATTCCGGGTCCGGTCTGTCCCCCAGAGACGCCGGAATTGGTAGCGCGGAGAAACGCATGGCTTCTGCAGCGGAACAATTGGCATCCAACCTCAATTTTTCGACCTTCGCCAAAGCCGAGGATTTGAAGAAGCGCCTGTGGTTCACACTGGCAGCTCTCCTCGTCTACCGACTCGGCACGCATATTCCGCTTCCGGGTCTCAATCCCGAAGCCTATGCCCAGGCTTTCCGCGGCCAGTCAGGCGGCATTCTCGGCCTTTTCAACATGTTCTCGGGCGGCGCTGTTCAGCGCATGGCGATCTTCGCGCTCGGCATCATGCCCTATATCTCCGCTTCGATTATCGTGCAGCTCATGACCTCGGTCGTGCCGGCGCTCGAAAACCTCAAGAAGGAAGGCGAGCAGGGCCGTAAGATCATCAACCAGTATACCCGCTATGGCACCGTCATCCTCGGTGCGCTCCAGGCCTATGGCATTGCCGCCGGCCTTGAAAGCGGTCAGGGCCTCGTCGTCGAGCCAGGCTGGTTCTTCCGTGTTTCCACCGTTCTGACGCTGCTTGGCGGCACGATGTTCCTGATGTGGCTCGGCGAGCAGATCACCTCGCGCGGCATCGGCAACGGCATCTCGCTGATCATTTTCGCCGGCATCGCCGCCGGCCTTCCCACTGCTCTTGCCGGCACGCTCGAACTCGGCCGCACCGGTGCGCTGTCGACCTTCCTCATCCTGCTCGTCATCATCGTCGCGATCGCCGTCATCGGCATCATCGTCTTCGTCGAACGCGCCCAGCGCCGGCTGCTGATTCAGTATCCGAAGCGGCAGGTTGGCAATCGGATGTTCCAGGGCGATACCTCGCACCTGCCGCTGAAGCTCAACACTTCAGGTGTCATTCCGGCGATCTTCGCGTCGTCTCTGCTGCTGCTGCCGGCAACGGTCGCGGGTTTCGCCAATACCACGGCAATGCCTTCCTGGGCGACATCGATCGTCGCGGCCCTCGGTCATGGCCAGCCGCTCTACATGGTGCTGTACGGCGCGCTGATCGCCTTCTTCGCCTTCTTCTATACGGCTATCGTCTTCAATCCGAAGGACACGGCCGACAATTTGAAGAAGCATGGCGGCTTCATTCCCGGCATCCGCCCGGGCGAGCGCACTGCCGAATATATCGACTACGTGCTGACCCGCATCACGGTGATCGGCGCGATCTATCTCGTCTTCGTCTGCATTCTCCCAGAGATTCTGGTGTCGCAAACCGGCATTCCATTAGCCCTTGGTGGGACTTCGCTTTTGATCGTGGTTAGCGTAACTCTTGATACGGTTGCACAGATCCAGGGTCACCTGATCGCGCAGCAATACGAAGGCCTGATCAAGAAATCGAAGTTGCGTGGAGGAAAGAGGGGGCGATGAGACTTATCCTTTTGGGGCCGCCGGGCGCGGGTAAGGGAACCCAGGCCCAGCGGATCGTGGAAAAGCACGGCATTCCGCAGCTTTCCACGGGGGACATGCTGCGTGCAGCGGTTAACGCCGGCACGGATGTCGGCAAGCGCGCGAAGGCGGTTATGGACGCCGGCAAGCTCGTCTCGGATGAGATCGTCATTGCCATCGTTTCCGAGCGAATCGATCAACCCGATTGCGCCAACGGCTTCATTCTCGACGGCTTCCCCAGGACGCTCGTCCAGGCTGATGCCACCGAGGCGATGCTGAAGGCAAAGGGTCTCGGCCTCTCCGTTGTCATTGAATTCCGTGTCGATGATGACGAATTGATCCGACGTGTTGCCGGTCGCTACTCCTGTGCACAGTGTGGCAGCGTCTATCACGATACCGATAAGGTTCCGGCTGCTGAGGGCGTGTGCGACAAGTGCGGTTCGACGCACTTCAAGCGCCGTCCCGATGACACCCCGGAGACCATGACGGCTCGGCTGCAGGTCTACTACAAGGAAACCTCGCCGCTGATCGGTTATTACCATGCCAAGGGCAAGCTCAAGTCCGTGGACGGCATGGCAGAGATCGATCAGGTGACGGCCGAGGTCGAAAGCATTCTTTCCAAGCTTTAAGGCTTTGAAAATAAACTTGGCGGAACGGTTGCTTTTCAGCAGTGATTCCGCTAAACACCGCGCCAACTCGCGACATTCCATGCGATCGGCGCGGATTTCCCAGGGAAGTCCGGGTGCGGTCGTTTTGACATGTTACGGACGTAAATCTGAACGGGCGGTTCTCAAGAGCCGCATAACGAAGCCCACTTGCCGGATGGCAACTGGAATGCAAGGAGAACAGGCGTGGCACGTATCGCTGGCGTCAACATCCCGACTGCGAAGCGCGTTGTTATCGCGCTGACCTACATTCACGGGATCGGTCCGAAATTCGCACAGGAAATCGTCGAAAAGGTCGGTATCCCGGCCGAACGTCGTGTGCATCAGCTGACGGACGCAGAAGTCCTTCAGATCCGCGAAGCCATCGACCGCGACTATCAGGTTGAAGGCGATCTTCGTCGTGATACCGCGATGAACATCAAGCGTCTGATGGACCTCGGCTGCTACCGCGGCCTGCGTCATCGCCGCGGCCTTCCGGTTCGCGGTCAGCGCACGCACACCAATGCCCGCACCCGCAAGGGTCCGGCAAAGGCAATCGCTGGCAAGAAGAAGTAATTTCCGGGAAACCGGGGTGGGGAGGCTGGCGGTCTGCGCCGGCCTCTTTTGAGTTTGGAGCGGGACCATATAGGCGCCGTTCCGGTGTAGCCGCTGGCATTACGGCGGTGAAGAGATCAACGAAAGGAATACCATGGCTAAGGAAGCCGTCCGCGTTCGCCGTCGCGAGCGCAAGAACATCTCGTCGGGTGTCGCTCACGTCAACTCGACCTTCAACAACACGATGATCACCATCACCGACGCGCAGGGCAATGCGATCGCCTGGTCGTCGGCTGGCGCCAAGGGCTTCAAGGGCTCGCGCAAGTCGACCCCGTTCGCCGCCCAGATCGCTGCCGAAGACTGCGCCAAGAAGGCCCAGGAGCACGGCATGAAGTCGCTGGAAGTCGAAGTTTGCGGTCCGGGTTCGGGTCGTGAATCGGCTCTGCGCGCGCTCCAGGCTGCAGGTTTCATGATCACGTCCATCCGCGACGTGACCCCGATCCCGCACAATGGCTGCCGTCCGCGCAAGAAGCGCCGCGTCTGATCATCGCTCTCGTCACCGGTGAGCGCCTTCGCGCTCCCGGTGGTTTTCAAGCTCGGTTGCCACGATTGGATGGTGGCAACGAACGGAAGGCAAACTCATGATTCAGAAGAACTGGCAGGAACTGATCAAGCCGAACAAGGTGGAGTTCTCTTCGAGCTCGCGCACCAGGGCGACGCTTGTTGCCGAACCGCTGGAGCGCGGCTTCGGCCTCACGCTCGGCAACGCGCTTCGCCGCGTTCTGCTCTCCTCGCTGCGCGGTGCTGCCGTCACGGCGGTGCAGATCGATGGCGTGCTGCATGAATTCTCCTCGATCCCGGGCGTCCGCGAAGACGTGACGGACATCGTGCTCAACATCAAGGAAATCGCCATCAAGATGGATGGCGATGATGCAAAGCGCATGGTCGTGCGCAAGCAGGGCCCGGGCGTTGTCACGGCTGGCGACATTCAGACGGTCGGCGATATCGAAATCCTCAACCCCGAGCATGTCATCTGCACGCTCGACGAGGGCGCCGAGATCCGCATGGAGTTCACCGTCAACAACGGCAAGGGCTACGTTCCGGCCGAACGCAATCGTGCGGAAGATGCTCCGATCGGTCTCATCCCGGTCGACAGCCTCTATTCGCCGGTCAAGAAGGTGTCCTACAAGGTTGAAAATACCCGCGAAGGACAGGTTCTCGACTACGACAAGCTGAACATGACCATCGAAACCGATGGCTCGATCACCGGCGAAGACGCCGTCGCTTTTGCGGCGCGCATCCTCCAGGATCAGCTTGGCGTCTTCGTCAACTTCGACGAGCCGCAGAAGGAAACCGAAGAGGAAGCAGTCACCGAACTCGCTTTCAACCCGGCTCTCCTGAAGAAGGTGGACGAACTCGAACTGTCGGTCCGTTCGGCAAACTGCCTGAAGAACGACAACATCGTCTACATCGGCGACCTCATTCAGAAGACCGAAGCAGAAATGCTCCGCACACCGAATTTTGGTCGCAAGTCGCTGAACGAAATCAAGGAAGTTCTCGCTTCCATGGGCCTGCACCTCGGTATGGAAGTGCCGGCATGGCCGCCCGAGAACATCGAAGATCTCGCCAAGCGTTACGAAGACCAATACTGAGAAAACAAAAGGCAGGCTCTTTCGGCTGCCTTTCCCCGTCAAACAGCAGGCCGATCGCCTGCATGTGCCAGGAAACGGCAGGCCCACTTAGCGTAAGGGCACCTGCATTAAAGGAGAATAGCAATGCGCCATGGTAAAGCCGGCCGCAAGCTGAATAGAACTGCAAGCCACCGCAAGGCGATGTTCGCCAACATGGCGGCTTCGCTGATTACCCACGAGCAGATCGTCACGACCCTGCCGAAGGCCAAGGAAATCCGTCCGATCGTCGAGAAGCTCGTCACGCTCGGCAAGCGCGGCGACCTGCACGCTCGCCGTCAGGCGATCTCGCAGATCCGCGATGCCGCTGTCGTCTCGAAGCTGTTCGACACGATCGCAACGCGCTACGCCACCCGCAACGGCGGCTACCTGCGCATCATGAAGGCCGGCTTCCGCCAGGGCGACAATGCCGCCATGGCTGTGATCGAATTCGTGGATCGCGATGCCTATGCCAAGGGCGCAGCCGACAAGGCCCGGGTCGCTGCCGAAGAGCAGGCTGTCGCCGCTTAATCTTCCGCTCCTGCGGAAACAGAACAGCCGGGCTGCAAAGCCCGGCTGTTTTTGTTTCTGATATAGTGACGAGACCGGCTCCATTGCGCAAAATCATTCAGACTCGCTCTCCGCAGTTCCTTCGTAAGCATACGGTGAAGGCCGCTGGTCACGCCGCTTGAGCGTCGATGGTCGGCGGTGTCCAGTTCCATGGAAGCAGTT
>NZ_MRDL01000019.1 GCF_002008365.1 Rhizobium leguminosarum bv. viciae USDA 2370 | reverse complement strand
ATGCCGGTCAAAACTTAACCGAACCCAAGGAAAAGCCGCCAAATGCTGGTGTTCTGCCCCTTGCGTTCTTTCATTGGAGAAAGATCATGCAACCACGTTTCAATTTCGCCAAAGCCGCCCCCGATGCCTACAAGGCTGTCGCCGCGCTCGAGCAATATGTCCAGTCCTCCGGGCTGGAGCGTCGCTTCATCCACCTGATCAAGCTGCGCGCTTCGCAGATCAATGGCTGTGCCTATTGCGTCGACATGCATGTGAAGGAAGCCCGCCATGATGGGCTCAGCGAACAATGGATCAACCTGATGTGCGTCTGGCGGGAATCGCCGGTCTATGACGCCCGCGAACGGGCGCTGCTCGGCTGGGTGGATTCGGTGACCAATATCGCCAAAACAGGCGCGCCTGATGCCGACTACGAGACGCTGAAGGGGCATTTTTCCGAGGAAGAGATGACGAAGATTACGGTGGCGATCGGCGCCATCAACATCTGGAACCGGCTTGCCGTCGGCTTCCGCTCACAGCATCCGCTCGATGCCGCAACGAAGGCAGCCTGAGATATCTGCTGAGAGGGAAATCATCCTTGCAACCGACCCGAAAATCTCGGGTCGGTCGAATATCGGATCATTCGTGATCCCGAGTGGCCCGTACGGCAACGGCGTCAAACCGATTGCCCGGGAGGTCGATGCTGTTGAATATGTCTCGGACGACTTTCGCAATCTCTTCTGCGGAAGCGCCCTTGGCGTATTCTTCCTGCATACGGCGTCTGACAAGTTTTTCCAAATCTGACATAGTTCACCTCATCAAATCCGGCGCGAGATGAGTTTCGCGCCGAGACCGATCACAGGCAAGTTACGTTTTATTTAGAATGGCTTACCGATTGGTAATGTTAGAGCATGTCGCGCAAAAGTGTGCGGCGGTTTTGCGATAACGACATGCGTAAAGCTAAAGCGCGATGTAGCGATCAGCCCGGTGATTGATGGCAACGAAGAGGTTGAGGACGACGGCGCCGAGCACGGAATAGAAGACGACAGGCGGCGTGGTGACGAAGAAGGCGGCGGCGAGCACGCACATGTCGATGGCGAGCTGGACGAGGCCGGCTCGGATGCCGAAACGTTCCTGCAGGTAGATGCCGAGAATGCCGACACCGCCGAGGCTGGCGCGGTGGCGATAGAGCGCCAGCAGGCCGAAGCCGAGCAGCAAGCCGCCGAGAAGGGCCGCCCAGGCCGGATGGATGCTCGAAATGGACAGAAAGCGCGACTGCACATCGGCAATCACCGAGGTCAGGCCGATGGCGATGAAGGTCTTGACGGTGAAGGCCATGCCGAGGCGCTTCCACGAGAGATAGAAGAACGGCAGGTTGAGCAGGAAGAAGGCAAGGCCGAAATTGACGCCGAAAGCATAATGCAGGAGGAAGGCCACGCCGGCGGTGCTGCCGGTGAGAAGGCCGGCGCTGGCGAGCACATAGAGGCCGAGAGCGGCAACCAGGCTGCCGGAGAATATGCCCTGCACATCTTCGATCGGGGTGTGGCGCGTCGCAGTCGTATTCCAGAAGCCAAGGGCATTGATGAGCTGTGTCATGTCGCCAGTCTCCACGGCAGACGATTTTAAAAAACGCGCTGGGAGAGGCCCGGGCGCAACGGAATTTTGCATAATGAAAGAAGCCGGAGCGCCTCGGCGATAATTGCCGGGCATCTCTGCAGATGCGGCACAGTATCGGGTTTTTCGGTCTTCCGATCAAGCAAAATAGGTAAGCAATGCTGACCTATTAAAAAATCGCAAGAAATGTTCGCTCACTCTGGTTTGCGCGTAAGGAACAGAATGCCGGAAACCGGTTTTCCGCCATCTTTGCGAATGACCGACTTGACGGTCGCAAGGATTTGCAAGCCGTGACGGGCAAGAAGCATCCTGACGTAGCTTTCCGAGTGGGCATAACGCAGCGACGGCGCAAGATGAAAGCCCTCGCCGTCCCCGGCATCCTCGACGGAAAAGGCGATATCGGCGCCTGATGCAGCGAGTTCTCCGACGATGGCAAAGACGCTCTCGAGATTGCCGAGATACATCAGCACATCGGCTGCCGTCACCAGATCGGCGCGATGGCGCGCGGCCTCCGCAAACAGGCCGGAGAGCTCGGGCGCGAGCGAGAGATCGGCCTGGGCGAGACTGTCATAGACCCGTTTCTCGGCAGCCTTCACGAGCATATTCTGCGAGAGGTCGAAGCCTTCAAGGCGGTCGACATTGGCGCGGATCTCCGGGCCGAGCAGACCGGTGCCGCAGCCGAGATCGACGGCGTGTTCGTAGCGCCTGCCGGTGGAGGCGACGAGCGCTGCGAGCTTCTGCGGGACGTTGTAGTCGAGCTTGTCGACAAGGGCTGATTCGAACCGATCGGCATAGTCGTCGAAGAGGCGCTCGACATAGCGGCTCGGCGGGCGGTCGGGCGTGGCCGCGTAGCCGAGAAGGGCAAGCTTGAGGGCGGCACCGAACATGCCGTCGGGATCGAGGGCAAGCGTCTTGCGATAGGCCTCGATCGCGGCTTCGCCCCTGCCCGCCTTTTCGCGATAGGTGGCGAGGCGATACCAGCCGGCGGCCCAGGCGGGTACGAGTTCGAGGGCCTGTTCCATCAGCTCAGCGGCCGCTTCCGGCTCGCCGCCTTCTTCAAGCATCCTGGCATAATCGGCGCGGCGGTCGGCGATAACGTCGCCTGAGGAAAGCTGGTGGGGCTGCATCAATGGACCTAATTGGTTGGCCCGCATTTGGCGGCGGCCACAAAAAAACTCAAGTCCTATTTCAGAGGCGAAGCGGCCAATTCCGGAAAGGGCTTGCGGGCGGCACGCCGCGACCTTATTCCAAGGGCAAACAGGAGATGGCTTATGTCCGATCAGGCGAACAGGTTCCTCGGCGATTCAATCGGCCGTACATTGATAAAGCTTGTCGTGGTGTCGCTGATCGTCGGTTTCGCCATGACCGTCTTCGGCCTGACGCCGTGGAGCATCATCGATGGCGTCCGCGACTTCGTCCTGGAAATCTGGCATCGGGGCTTCTCGGCCCTCGGGCGCGTCGGCGACTATCTCATCCTCGGCGCGACGATCGTCATCCCGCTCTTCGTCATCCTTCGTCTTTTCAGCTACCGCCGGTAACATGACATCCATCGATCTTTCCAGGCGTGGTCTGCTGCGCCTTTCCGGACTTGCACTCGCCGCCGGCATCGCCGGTTGCACCACGACCCCGCGGATGGCCGGCACGCCTTCCGACGGCGAGGACGAGACGGCGAGCGTGCTGCCGCTCGTCAACCAGCTGCGGGCGAAGCACGGCCTGCCGCCGCTTGCCGCCGATCCGGCGGCGAGCACTGCCGCCCTGTTCCAGGCGAAACGCATGGCGAGCGCCGGCAAGATGGCACATCTGATGGGGATGACCGACAGTTTCGGCGCGCGCGTCAAGGCGAGCGGCGTGCGGCTACCGGCGGCCGAAAACATCGCCTCCGGCCAGCAGAGCGTCGATGCCGTGGTGACGGCCTGGATCAACTCGCCGCATCACCTGGAAAACATGCTCGGACGTTATGACGGCCTTGGCGTCGCCGTCGCCCATAATACATCTTCCAGGAACCTGCCCTATTGGGCCATGGTGCTTTCCAGCTGAGGTGATTCCGCCTGCAGCAGTTCAAGTGATGCAGCGTCTTTTGCGCGTCTAACGACGCTTGGCGCTGCCGCGACGAGGCCGGCATGGATACACGCAGCAATAACAACGCGCTTGCTTTTGACGTGACGCACCGGCTGGTGCTGGCGATCGCCATTCCGATGACGCTCGGCTTCATGACGACGCCGCTGCTCGGGCTGACGAACACCGCCGTGGTCGGCCGTATGGGCAATGCGGAAGCGCTGGCCGGGCTGGCGATCGGCGCCATGCTCTTCGATCTGATCCTCGGCAGCTTCAACTTCCTGCGCGCTTCGACCACAGGCCTGACGGCGCAGGCCTATGGCCGGCGGGATCAGCACGAGCAGCAGGCGGTCTTCTCCAGGGCGATGATTTCGGCGCTCGGCTGCGGACTGGCGCTGCTCTGTCTTTCGCCGCTGCTGATGGCGGCGGGGTTGAGGTTGATGGGGGCGGAAGGAGCGATCGCCGAGGCAACCGGCACCTATTTCTCGATCCGCATGCTGGCAGCACCGGCGGCGCTGGCGAATTACGCCATCCTCGGCTTCGTGCTCGGGCGCGGACAGGGCAATATCGGACTGCTGCTGCAGGCCATCATCAACGGCATCAACATCCTGCTTTCGATCTATCTCGGCCTGACGCTCGATTGGGGCGTGGCGGGGGTCGCCTGGGGAACGATGGCCGGCGAAACCGTCGGCGCGCTCGCCGGGCTTTTCATCGTGCTGCGCGGCTTCGGCAAGGCAGCGCGGCCGGCATGGTCCGAGGTCTTTTCCCGGCACCGGCTGGCCGAGCTTTTTGCGCTCAATCGCGACATCCTGATCCGCACCTTCGTGCTGATCGGCGCCTTCACCATCATGACGCGGATCGGCACCAGCTTCGGCGCGGTGACGCTTGCCGCCAATGCCGTGGTGATGAATTTCTTCCTGCTGTCCGGCTATTATCTCGACGGGCTTGCCAATGCCGCCGAACAGATCATCGGCCGGGCGATCGGCGCGCATTACCGGCCGGCCTTCGACCGCGGGCTGAAGCTGACGACCTTGTGGTCCTTCGGGCTGGCGGCGCTCGGCTCGGCCTTCTTCTTCCTCGCCGGCCCCTGGCTGATCTCGGTGCTGACCACCTCACCGGAGGTGCGGCAGGCGGCCGAAACCTATCTGCCCTGGGCGGCGGTGACGGGACTGACCGGCGCGCTCGCCTTCCTGATGGACGGGGTCTTCATCGGCGCCACGTGGTCGGCCGACATGCGCAACCGGATGCTGATATCTTTTGCCGGCTATCTCTTGATGCTCGCGGTCTTCGTGCCGCTCTTCGGCAATCACGGCCTGTGGTTGGCGATGAATGCCTTCCTGCTCTTCCGCGGCATCTTCCTGGCGATGTTGGTGCGGTCGAGGGCCGATCAGACCTTCCGCGCCGCCCAATAGTCCAGCCGGGTATCGCGCAGGTCGCGGATCGAGGCGGCTTTTTCGCGGTCCAGCAGTTTCGAGAGGCCGCGGACGATATCGCCGGCCAAGCCGGGGCCTTCATAGACCATACAGGAATAGAGCTGGACCAGATCGGCACCCGCCCTGATCTTCTCCAGCGCCGTCTCGGCCGACGAGACGCCACCGACGCCGATGATCGGCAGATCAGGGCCGACGCGCTTGCGCATCCTGGCGAGCACGGCCGTCGACTTTTCGAATAGCGGCACGCCGGAAAGGCCGCCCGCCTCCTTCGCCTGCCGCTGATCCCTAAGGCCATCGCGCGACAGCGTGGTGTTGGAGACGATCAGACCATCAAGCGCATGCGAGAGCACTTCCGCGGCGATATCGTCCATGCCTTCCTCGGTCAGATCAGGCGCGATCTTCAGAAAGACCGGGATCTTCCGACCGGATGTCGCCGTCATCTCGTCGCGCGCCGCAAGCACTGCGGACAGCAGTACCGCAAGGCTTTCGCGCCCCTGCAGGTCGCGTAGGCCGGGGGTGTTCGGCGAGGAGATGTTGGCGGTGAAATAGCGCGCGACGGAATAAAAGCGGCGGATGCCGGCGACATAGTCGGCGATGCGATCCTCGCTGTCCTTGTTGGCGCCGATATTGACGCCGATCATGCCACCGCCGCTTAGCGCGGCGAGGCGCCCGAAGGCGGCATCATGGCCTTCATTGTTGAAGCCGAGACGGTTGATGACGCCTTCATCCTCCACTAGGCGGAAGATGCGCGGGCGCGGATTGCCGGATTGCGGCTTCGGCGTCACCGTGCCGATCTCGGTAAAGCCGAAGCCGAGCTTCAGCAGCGCCTCCGGCACCTCGGCATTCTTGTCGTAGCCTGCGGCCATGCCGAGCGGATTTTCGAAGGTAAGGCCGGCAACGGTCTGGCGCAGGCGGGGATCGGGCGTGAGCTGGCAGGCGGGCACGAGGCCGGATTTCAAGGCGGCGATCGACATGCCGTGCGCCGTTTCCGGATCGAACAGGAAGAGACCCTTGCGGGCGAGACGCTTGAAGGGATCGATCATGGCTGCAGCTCCGGGAAAATATGGGCGCTGACTTCGTCGAGCGGCAGCGGCGCCTCCCAGAGCACGGCCGCAAGCGGCAGATCGGCGTAGAGATGTGGGAAGAGATCGCCGCCGCGCGAGGGCTCAAAGACCAGCTTGTCGCCAAAGCCGCGGCCATCGACGGCAATCAGCAGCAGGCCGGACTGGCCGGCAAAGTGCAGGGCAGCGGTCTGCTTCACCTGGTCCGCCGTCGAGAAATGGATGAAGCCATCTTGGAGATCGATGCCAGCGCCATGAAAAATGCCGGTTTGTCTGGCTTGCTGCCAGAGCGTTTCCGTCACGATCTTGTAAAGGGTCGGTGTCAGGGTCATCATGGCCTCACGATGGGCTGTTCCTTGGTCACGAGGGCTTTGCCGGAAAGAGGCGGCGATGTCCACGCCCCGGCGCGAAAAACGGGACCGCCACAAGCAAAATCCGGAGGATGAGACGATGAAGGTTTTGATTCTGACGCTTGGCGTTTTTCTCATGCCGTTGGCGGCCGCGGCGGCCGAAGCCGATGCCGGCCGCTTCCAGCTGGAGAAGAGCGGCGATCATTTCGTCCGGCTCGACCGGCAGACCGGGGCCATGTCGATCTGCCAGGACAAGGACGGCGCCCTCGTCTGCCGGATGGCAGCCGACGAGCGGGCGGCCTATGAGGACGAACTCGACCGGCTGGCAAAGCGGGTGACGGCGCTCGAACAGGGCAATGTCGCCCAGCGCGCGCTGCCGAGCGACGCCGAGGTCGACCGTTCGATCAGCATCATGGAGCGGATGATGAAGAGTTTCATGGGGATGGTGAGGGAGTTCCAGGCTGAGGAAAACACCAATCCCCTTCCGCAGAAGACCTGATCTGATATAGTCATGTCAGCAAGCCGGCATGCAACGCGGAGGGATGGCGTCGCATGCAAGGCATGATCGGGCTCTTGGGAGGGAGTTTTCGATGCAGGAACAGACCATCATCATTGCGGACGATCATCCGCTTTTCCGCGACGCGCTGCGCCAGGCAGTGATCGGCATGGAAGGCCGGCAGTCGATCGTCGAGGCCGGCGATTTCGCTGCCGCACGCCGGGCCGCCGGCGCCCATGCGGACGCCGACTTGATGCTGCTCGACCTCGCCATGCCCGGGGTCAGCGGCTTTTCCGGCTTGATGGCGCTGCGCTCAGAATTTGCCAGCCTGCCAATCGTCATTGTGTCGGCAACCGATGACGCGACGACGATACGCCGGGCGCTGGAACTCGGCGCTTCCGGCTTCATTTCGAAATCCTCCGGCATCGAGGATATTCGCCGCAGCATCCAGACGGTGCTTGCCGGCGACATCGCCACGCCGGAAAGCTATCGCGACGGCCAGGAGCAGGATCCCGATGTCGCCGACCTGATCCACCGCCTGCATACGCTGACGCCGCAGCAGAGCCGGGTGCTGACCATGCTTGGCGAGGGGCTGCTGAACAAGCAGATTGCCTACGAACTCGGCGTCTCCGAGGCAACGATCAAGGCGCATGTCTCGGCGATCCTGTTGAAACTCGATGTCGACAGCCGGACGCAGGCGGTGATCCAGCTCGGCAAGATCAACATGGCGATGGTCGCCTGAGCGCTGCATGCGATAACAGGATTTTATTCCTCTTCTATCTTTACTCAGGCGGCGCGGTCGGTTAATATTCCGGCGGGTTGGAGCGCGGCGTTGAATGAGCCGCGACGGAATCGCGCATGCTGTCACACGACCAGATCTGGGAAGCGCTCGACAGGCTTGCCGAACGGCACGAGCTGACGCCATCCGGACTTGCGCGCCGCGCCGGCCTCGACCCGACCTCCTTCAACAAATCGAAACGGCTTTCCGCCGATGGGCGCCTGCGCTGGCCCTCGACGGAATCGATCGCCAAGGTGCTCGACGCCACAGGCGCGAGCATGGAGCAGTTTATGGCCTTCATGCGGCCGGATGCCGGCTCGGGACAGCAGGAAGGCGCATTTCCTCAGCGAGGCGGCTCCATTCCGCTGCTCGGCTTCGCGCAGGCGGGCGCGGGCGGCTTCTTCGACGATGGCGGTTTTCCGGCCGGCCAGGGCTGGGACGTGGTGGAATTTCCGGCGGCCCCGGCACAGAAATCAGGTGTCTATGCGCTGGAGGTGCAGGGCGAGAGCATGATGCCGCTCTACCGCGACGGCGATGTGTTGATCGTCGAGCCGGGGGCGCAGGTGCGCCGCAATGACCGCGTCGTCGTGCGCACAAACGAGGGCGAGGTGATGGCCAAGGTGCTGCTGCGCCAGAGCCCGCGATCGATCGAGCTGATGTCGCTCAATCCCGAACATCCCAACCGCATCCTCGAGCTTTCCGACGTCGCCTGGATCGCCCGCATCATCTGGGCCAGCCAATAGGAAGATATTCCATGCGCCCTGCCGCCTTCATTACAGGTATCACGGGGATGGTAGTGGTGGTCGGCCTGCTGATGGCGGGCGAAGCAAGGCTTGGCGGCGGCACGGCCGGCGAAGAGACGGCGTCCGCAGGGGAGACGGCGACAGCACCAGCGGATGCGGCCCCCGAGGCCGGCGAACCCGCGACGATGTCGGACGACCGTGCCGAAATGATTGCTCGCTCGGTAGAACCGGTGGCCCCACCCGCTCCAGACCCGGGCGACGGGGTGACATCCAAACCGGCCGATCTGCAGCAACAAGCGGAGACGGCAGCCGGGAAAACGGGAGGTCCGACGACGAAAAAGGCGATGGAGCTGGCGCGGCCGGCCGTCGACAATGCCGGCATCCTTTCCTTTGGCGAGCGCAGGCTTCAGCTTGCCGGCATCGTGCCGACGCCGGTCGACAGGATTTGCGGGCCGGCAGACCGGCAATGGCCCTGCGGCATGATGGCGAAGACGGCGCTGCGCCTGCTTTTGCGCAACCGCAGCGTCACCTGCGATCTCGACAGTGCGGAATGGAAGGAAACGGCGACAACTGCCTGCCGGCTCGGCACACAGGATCTCGGCTCATGGCTTGCCGAAAACGGCTGGGCGGAAGCAGCGGCGGGTTCGCCGCTTGCGGAGATCGCCGAGACGGCCAGGCAGGCAAGAAAAGGCATTTACGGCGACGATCCGCGCCGCAAATGAACCGGCAGCCATTGCAAGCGATCGGACGGCCCGGATCGGGCCGATCCCTTGTAATGGCTGTCGCCAATTCCTAATCTGGGCTGATCGAAAAAGGAATCAGAGATGAATAAGCCGCTTTCCGCCCATGATGCGCTGATCTACGTGATGGTGATGGCATCCGCCGTCGACAGCACGATGAACGACAGGGAACTGGAAAGGATCGGCCAACTGATCGGATTCATGCCTGTTTTCCGGGATTTCGATGACGACAAGCTGATTGCGGTGGCGCGCGACTGCGCCTCTCTGCTCGCCGGGCCGGAGGGCCTCGACGTCGTGCTCGAAACCGTGCGCGACACCCTGCCCGCAAAACTTTACGACACGGCCTATGCGCTGGCCGTCGAGGTGGCATCGGCCGATCTCTCGGTCAAGGCGGAGGAGTTGCGGCTGCTCAGCCTGCTGCGTGACCGGCTCGGCCTCGACAAGCTCACCTGCGCGGCAATCGAGCGCAGTGCGATTGCCCGGTTCCGCAAGGGCTAGGGGCTAAAGCGCGTCTCGCGTCTTTTAGCGGCTTCAATAGAGCCCGTAGGGAAAGTAGCGCAGATAGATTTCCTGGAGGCGGCCGTTGCGCGACAGCGTGGCGAGCGCGTGGTCGATGGCGGATGTCAGCACACTGTCCTTCTGCCGCAGCATGATCGTCATGCCCTCGCCGAGAAATTGCTCGGAGAGATAGGGGCCGTCGAACAGCGCGCAGCATTTTGCCGAGGCCGGCGAAGAAACCCAGAAGGAAAGCTGCAGCGCATCGGCAAAGGCGGCATCGACCTTGCGATCCTTGAGCGCCGCCAGCAGGGCGTCCTTTGTGTCGAATGGCTCGGCTTTGATCGCCGGAAAGAAGGCTGCCAGCATTGCCTCGTGCACCGTACCCCTGACCACACCGACCGGATGTTTCGACAGGGCGGCAGCGGTCTTTCCGTCGAGCGGCACGGCGAGATTGCGCACGAAGCGCGCCGGCAGCATCAGATAAGGTCTGGAGAAGACGAATTGCCGGCGCAACTCCGGGGTCACGGCAAAACCGGCGATGACGGCATCGCCCTGCGAGGCGGCGAGCGCGTCCCTGAGGTCGGCGAAGGGGAGTGCCTGGATCTGGCACTTGTCTGAAATCTCCAACTCGCTGCAGATTTCGCGGGCGAGGTCGACATTGAAGCCGGAGAGCTTGCCGTTCTGATCGGTGAAATTGAAGGGCGGGAAGTCGACCGAGGTCAGGAAGCGCAAGCGCACCAACGAGGAGAGATCGGGCCTGGCAAGACGTTCGCGTGCATCGAAGAGCAGCGGCAGCGAGGGGGACGCCTGCTGGGCGGCTGCGGCCAAACTCGAAAGAAGCACGCCCAGAAACAGGCCGAACGCGAGAAAACCCTTCAGAGTCAGGGATGCCAGCTTGGATTGCATCATCGTGATCTTGGTCTCTGGGTTAAGCGCGAAGCATTACGGCGTCGGCGAGATGTATCAGAGTCATGCGTGGTGGGGAATATGCGTGGAGGTGAGCCGGATCGTGCTGAGGGCACGTCCCCTCGCTCCGTTTGGGGAGAGAGTTAGGGTGAGGGCAGCCGGCGTGGACCGACAGCCGTGGCAACGCACCTGAGACGACAATTCAGCCCCTAAAAATCACAGTCATCCGCCGCCCGGTGTTAGCGCGGAATTAAAGAATATCGCCTTTTATTTGTCGCGACGACATCGGACCCCGCCAGCCGATCGCATGATGCAAGCGTCAGCCCAAACGTAATCCTAAACCGCGATATTGAAGCAGCGTTTTTTCTGCAACAATTGATTTCAAAAGCACCGGGCGCGCGACACGCCCCGTCAATCGGGTGACATTTCCATGCTGAAACATCTGAAAATCCGCACAAAAATCATATCGGTCGTGGCGCTGCTCGGGCTGATCACCATGGCCGGGCTGATCTATGTCATCTCCGAGTTCCGCCGTGCGGACGCCGCCTATAGCGCCTTCATCGATCATGAGGCGCAGGCCTCGATGCTGAGCGCGCGCGCCAGCGCATCGGCGGTGGCCTCGGTGTTGCAGGTCACCCTGCTTGCCGACATGAAGCCCGATACGCCGGCATTCCAGACGGCGCTCGCCACACCGAGCAAGCTGCCGCAGGCGCGTGACCGCATGAAGCAGGCTCTGGCGCTGGTGCCGAGCCGCAAACCGGCGATCGATGAAATCCAGGCCGGAATCGATGAGATCGAAACCCTGGCGAACAAGATCACCGAACAGAGCAAAGCCAAGGACAGCGCCGGCGCGCTTTCGAATGTTGCCCTGATCAATGCCAAGCTCAATGCGCTGACGCCGAAGATGATCGCCAACAATGATGCGATGATGGCGATGCTCAACGATGGCGGCGACGCGCTCTCGGCTTCCGTCAACGGGCGGATCGTCTTCTGTTTCGTGCTGATCGGCATCGCCGTTCTCGCCGCCGTCGGCTTCAGCGTTTTCGTCGCCCAGATAGGCATCGCCGGCCCGATGGCACAGCTGCGCCAGCGCATGACGCGGCTTGCCGAGGGTGACACAACAAGCGATGTCAGCGGCCTCGACCGCGGCGACGAAGTCGGACAGATGGCAAAGGCCGTTTTGGTCTTCCGTGACAATGCGATCGAGCGGGCCCAAATCGAGGCACGCGCCGAAGCCGACCGCAACGTCAGCGACAGCGAGCGCCGCGAACGCGAAGCGCAGAAGGTCCGCGAAGCATCCGAACTGGAACGCGCCGTCACCGCACTCGGCGACGGCCTGCGCCGCCTTGCCGCCGGCGATCTCGCCTCGCATATCGACGAACCCTTCGTCGCGCATCTCGATGCGCTGCGTACGGATTTCAACAACTCGGTCGAGAAGCTCAACGAAACCCTGCATACGGTCGGCGCCAATGCCCGGGCGATCGGCGCCGGCGCCAATGAAATCCGCTCTTCCGCAGACCAGCTTTCGCAGCGGACGGAACAGCAATCTGCCTCCGTCGAAGAAACGGCAGCGGCGCTGGAGGAGATCACGACGACGGTGCGCGACGCCGCCAAGAGGACCGAGGAAGCGAGCCAGCTCGTCGCCCGTACCCGCCTCGGCGCTGAAAAATCGGGCGAGATCGTCCGCAAGGCGGTCTCCGCCATGCAGCAGATCGAGAAATCTTCGGGCGAAATCTCCAACATTATCGGTGTCATCGACGACATCGCCTTTCAGACCAACCTTTTGGCTCTGAACGCCGGCGTCGAAGCGGCGCGTGCCGGCGAAGCCGGCAAGGGTTTTGCCGTCGTCGCCCAGGAAGTGCGCGAGCTCGCCCAGCGCTCGGCCAAGGCGGCCAAGGAGATCAAGGCGCTGATCAGCACCTCTGGCACGCATGTGCAGACCGGCGTCTCGCTGGTCGGCGAAACCGGCAAAGCGCTCGACGCGATCGTCGCCGAGGTGCAGGAGATCAACCAGCACGTCCACGCGATCGCCGAGGCCTCCCGCGAACAGTCGATCGGCCTGCAGGAGATCAACACCGCCGTCAATTCCATGGACCAGGGCACACAGCAGAATGCGGCGATGGTCGAGGAATCCACTGCCGCCAGCCACAACCTCGCCACCGAAGCGGCAGCGCTCAACAATCTGCTTGGCCAATTCAGGCTGACCGGCACCGGCGGCTTCACCGCCAGCGCGCCTATCGCCACAGCAGCACCACGCGCGCCCGCCCGCCCGGCAGCAAGGGCAGCCCCGATCCGCGTCGCTAGGGAAGGCACCGCCCGCCCGGCCGCCTCGCCGGCCCGTGCGCTCGGCCAGAAGATCGCCAACGCCTTCGGCGCCGGCGGCAGCACGTCGCCGAGCCAGGATCCCGACTGGACGGAATTCTGAGCCGGTCAAAACAGGCATTGGCAAGGGCGGCTGCGGCCGCCCTTGCTATTTGGGGACCTAACCCTGTCGCCAGCCGATCTCGACCAGGATGTTTCCGGGCGCCGTGCAATAAAAAAGCCAGCCGCCGCGCATGGCGGCCGGCGGGCCGGACAGCGCAGCACCGGCAGCCGCAAGCCCGG
Organism: Rhizobium leguminosarum bv. viciae USDA 2370; assembly: GCF_002008365.1. Lineage (GTDB taxonomy): Bacteria > Pseudomonadota > Alphaproteobacteria > Rhizobiales > Rhizobiaceae > Rhizobium > Rhizobium leguminosarum. The sequence continues at coordinate 48,077 of NZ_MRDL01000019.1, read as the reverse complement.
CATGGACCGCATCGACATCCGCCCTTTCGGGCAAAATGAAGCCGATATGATAGGTCTGGCGCCCGATCTCCACCTGATCGGCGGTGCCGAACTTGGCGATGGCGTGGCTGAGGACAATTTCGAGGCCGGCATCGTCTTCCAGGATCGCGAGGCCGTACTGGCCGCGCATATCCTTAAGTCTCAGGCCGAAATGACGGATCAAGAAATCCGCCGTGGCAGCAATATCGGGAACGTGGAAATCGAGATGGTTCAGGCGCATGACAGTCTCCGTTCGAAAAAAATCCCGGGACTGCCTTTTTGCCGTCTCCGCACGCCGCCGGGATCCCGCATCTTCATGCGGATCACGTCGCGGGTTCTCGTGCCATGGCACGGAGCAGAGCTTCCCCAGAGCGCTTAACGCTCCAGCGGAAGGGACCGGGCTTACCTCAACCGATCCTGCCTTTTTCGACGGTGCCGATCTAGCAGACGGCACCGGTTTCGGCAATGGATGCGTCGGTGCACCACTGGTGGAACGGGATTGTCACCCTAATATCAATAGGCCGTCGGCCACTCGATCACAGCGTCCCCGGCGACGCTTCCCGAAGGGTTGAAGAGCGGCATGGGCATTCGTGTCGTGAACTCTCTCCGGCAAGGCGTAGAGTGATACTATTCACGGCATTGGGAGGGATGGACATGAAACCTGCAATCATCGGCCTCATCGGCACGCTCGTTCTCGCTGGATGCAGCACCGTCACCTATGGCGGCCCCGGCCTCGAACCCATACCGGGAAGCATCACCTATAGTGGCCAACCGCGCACCAAGCTCACCAAATCACCAGTTGGTTCCGCCTTTCCGCATGATTTCATCGACCAGTACGGCCAGCAGGTGGAGGAAACCTACATCATCCAGCCCGACAGAAGCCTGATGATCGCGCATCGTCGGTACAAGCCGATCCGGTTTTTCGGGGATTAGGCGCATCAGGTATAGTTTGCGGGAGCTGGAGCGGGTGAAGGGAATCGAACCCTCGTATTCAGCTTGGGAAGCTGCTGCTCTACCATTGAGCTACACCCGCGTTGATGCGAGATTTCCAACAGATGGGGGCCGCTGTCAAGTCGCGGCCGCCGGGAAGGCTCAGATGCGGAAGTGCTTCGAGAGCTTGAGGCCCTGGGCCTGGTAGTTCGAGCCGAGACCCGAGCCATAGAGGCTTGCGGGCTTTTCCTGCATGTGCTCGTAGACGAGGCGGCCGACGATCTGGCCGTCTTCGAGGATGAAGGGCACCTCGTGGCTGCGCACTTCGAGCACGGCGCGGCTGCCGCGGCCGCCGGCCGGAGCATGGCCGAAGCCAGGATCGAAGAAGCCGGCATAATGGACGCGGAATTCGCCGACCAGCGGATCGAAGGGGGTCATCTCGGCTGCATAATCCGGCGGCACGTGCACGGCCTCGCGCGAGACGAGGATATAGAACTCGTCCGGATCGAGGATCAGTTCGTTGCGGCCACGGCTGTAGAGCGGCTCCCAGAAATCATAGATGTCGTGCTGGGCCTTCTTGTCGACATCGACGACGGCGGTGTGATGTTTGCCGCGATAGCCGATCAGGCCTTCCTTGTCTCCGGCGAGGTCGATCGACAGCGCGATGCCGCCGCCGGAAACGTTGGGCAGCTTACTGGCGACCAGCGTCTCGCTTTCATGCAGCTTCAACAGTTCCGGCTCGCCGAGCAGAGCCTGGCCGACGCGAAAACGGATCTGCGACAGGCGCGAGCCGCGGCGCACGACGATCGGGAAGGTGCGTGGGCTGATTTCGAGATAGAGCGGGCCGGCATAGCCTGATGGAATCTTGTCGAACTCCTGGGCGTAATCGGTGATGACGCGGGTGAAGATATCGAGGCGCCCCGTCGAGCTCTTCGGATTGGCCGAGGCCGACATGTCGGCCGGCAGCGCCAGGCTCTCCATCAGCGGCACGATATAGACGCAGCCGGTTTCGAGCACCGCCCCCTCGGAGAGATCGATCACATGCAGGCTCAGCCGGTCGAGCTTGTCGGACACCAGATGCGAGGGGCCGGGCATGAAGCTGGCGCGCACGCGAAACGCCTTGGCGCCCAAGCGCAGGTCGAGACTTGCCGGCTGGATCTGGTCACGGTCCAGCTCCCGTTCGGAGATCAGACGCTCCGTTTCGAACAGCGCGGAGATCGCGCGATCCGCCAGAATTCCCGTTTCACGAGCCATCATGCCTCATCCATCATTTGCCGCCGACAAAACCAAACTCGGGGAATTGACGCAAGCAGCTAACAGCAGTATTGCAGAATTATCCCGTGGTGATTTGGCCGGTCGGCTTGCAGCCACGTTAAACAAGTGGCTAAAAAGACCGGGTTGAAACCGGTCTGCTTTTGCGACCGGTTTTTTTGTTATGTGAAGGTGATGGCATGAGCAAGACCTGGCGCCCGGCAACCCAACTCGTCCACGGCGGCACGCTGCGTTCGCAATATGGCGAGACGTCCGAGGCAATCTATCTCACGCAAGGGTTCGTCTACGAGACGTCGGAGGCAGCCGAAGCCCGCTTCAAGGGCGAGACGGAGGGCTTCATTTACGCCCGCTACGGCAGCCCGACCAATGACATGTTCGAAAAGCGCATGTGCATGCTCGAAGGCGCCGAAGACGCCCGCGCCACCGCTTCCGGCATGGCCGCCGTCACCGCGGCGATCCTTTGCCAGCTGAAGGCCGGCGATCATATCGTCGCGGCACGTGCCCTCTTCGGCTCCTGCCGCTGGGTCGTCGAGACGCTGGCGCCGAAATACGGCATCGATTGCACGCTGATCGACGGCCGGGATCTTGCGAACTGGGAAAAGGCGATCACGGCGAAGACCAAGGTGTTCTTCCTGGAAAGCCCGACCAACCCGACGCTCGAAGTGATCGATATCGCAGGCGTCGCCAAGCTCGCCAACCAGATCGGCGCCAAGGTCGTCGTCGACAACGTCTTTGCGACACCGCTCTTCCAGAAGCCCTTGGAGCTCGGCGCCCATATCGTCGTCTATTCCGCCACCAAGCATATTGACGGCCAGGGCCGCTGCCTCGGCGGCGTCGTCCTTTCCGACAAGGAATGGATCGACGAGAACCTGCACGACTATTTCCGCCATACCGGCCCGGCCATGTCGCCGTTCAACGCCTGGACTTTGCTGAAGGGCATCGAGACGCTGCCGCTGCGCGTGCGCCAGCAGACCGAGAATGCGGCGAAGATCGCCGATTTCCTGGCCGAGCAAGGTAAGATCGCCAAGGTGATCTATCCCGGCCGCAAGGACCATCCGCAGGCCGATATCATCGCCAAGCAGATGACCGGCGGCTCGACGCTGGTCGCCTTCGAGCTGAAGGGCGGCAAGGATGCGGCCTTCGCGCTGCAGAACGCGCTTGAGATCGTCAAGATCTCCAACAATCTTGGCGACAGCAAGAGCCTGATCACCCATCCGGCGACGACGACGCACAAGAACCTGACGGAAGAGGCGCGCGCCGAACTCGGCATCTCGCCTGGTACGGTCCGCCTTTCGGCCGGCATCGAGGATACCGACGACCTGATCGAGGATTTCGCGCGGGCGCTTGCCAAGGTTTCGGCCTGATCTAGGATAAAGGCGGCCGGACCTCATTTGGGGTTCGGCCGTGCCGGACCTCACCAAGGTGAGGCCGGGGGAACAAGATTGCCCGCCGCGGCGTTCCGAAACGGAATTAACACTGACAATTAGGCTTAACGATCGAAACCCTTCGGATCACAGCCGTTTCAGCGATGATAATTGTTCCGTTTCTTGACGGACAGGGCCTCTTATAAGATACGGGTAACATATCTTGACTAAGGTGCAAGGCATGTATCGCGCCCTCACAAGAGACATCGAAGTTGTAGTCGAACCGTTCTATCTGGAGGAGCAATCCGATCCGGACGACGATCGTTATGTCTGGGGTTACCGGATTGTCATCAGCAACAATTCCGGCATCGCCGTTCGGCTGGTCAACCGTTACTGGAACATCACCGACCAGAACGGACAGGTGGACGAGGTCACCGGTCCCGGCGTCGTCGGCGAGCAGCCGCGGCTCAGCCCCGGCGACACCTACGAATATTCCTCCGGCTGCCCGCTCGACACGCCCTCAGGGCTGATGTTCGGCCATTACCAGATGGAAACGGACGAAGGCGAGATGTTCGATGTCGACATCCCCGCCTTCTCGCTGGATTCCCCGGGGCTGCTGCGCGTGCTTAACTGAGGCGATAGCGCACCGCCTCTTTTCAGAACTATTCGGCCGGCTGAAGCTCGGCCGGCTCGAAGCGGTAGGTGGTCGAGCAGAATTCGCAGGTGACGGCGATTTCGCCGTTTTCCTGGCTGGCTTCGATCTCTTCGGCCGAAAAGCCCTTCAGCACACCCTTGATCTTGTCGCGCGAGCAGCTGCAGCGATCAAAGACGGCGCGCGGTTCATAGACGCGCACGCCGCGCTCGTGGAACAGGCGAAACAGCAGCCGTTCGGTGCCGACAAGCGGGTCGGTGAGTTCATCGGCGTCGATGGTCTCGACCAGCGAACGGGCTTCGACCCAGGCATCGTCCTCGCCATGCGGGCGGTTGCCGGTGTCGCCGTCGCCGCCGTGGAGATCCGGCTGGCGCATGCGCTCCGGCGCTTCCGGCAGGAACTGGGCGACGAGGCCGCCTGCCCGCCAGCGATGGCGCGGCTTGCCGGCATCGTCACGATCGAAGAGTTCAGCGGCGGCAAGGCGGACGCGCGTCGGGATCTGCTCCGACTGGCGGAAATAGACGCCGGCAATTTCCTCGAGCGTGGTGCCGTCGAGCGCGACGATGCCCTGGTAAGGCTGGCTGAACTTGCCCTGGTCGATGGTGAAGGCGAGCACGCCCTTGCCAAGCAGTTGCTCCGGCTCGGTTTCACCAGACTCGATGGCCTTGTTGAGCAGCGCCTGATCGAAACGGGCATAGGCGCGGACGTTTTCCGGCGTCGAGAAATCGGCGACGAGGAGATCGACCGGGCCATCGCCCTTGGTCTGCACCGTGAACTTGCCGTCGAACTTCAGCGAGGTGCCGAGCAGCACCGTCAGCACGACGACTTCGGCAAGCAGCCGGGCAACGGGTGCGGGATAATGATGGCGCTCGAGGATCGCATCGAGCATCGGGCCGAGCTGGACGGCGCGACCGCGCACATCCAGCCCCTCCACCTGGAAGGGGACGACATGGTCATCGCCGGCGAAATCAAACTGGCCGAGGGCGGCTGCAGCTTCTGCCATGGCTTTCACTCCTAGTTTTCAGAGCGATGGGCCAGCGTGCCCTTCGCTCACGCGGTCGCGAGTCTGTGACTCGCGACATCCGATTATGGTTCAGATCGCGCCCAGGCACCAAGCAAGAATCGACTTCTGCGCATGAAGACGGTTTTCCGCCTCATCGAAGACCACGGATTGCGGACCGTCGATCACTTCGTCCGTCACTTCCTCACCGCGATGGGCGGGCAGGCAATGCATGAACAATGCATCATTGCCGGCTTTGGCCATCAAGGCCGCGTTGACCTGATAAGGCTGGAAGACATTGTGACCCCGGGCCCGATGTTCCTGATTCATGGAGACCCAGGTATCGGTCACCACACAATCGACGCCGGCGACCGCACGGTCGGCATCATGGCAGAGCATGATTTCGGCGCCCTCATTGCGGGCCCAGTTCAGATAGTGATCCTTGGGCTCGGAGCCAAGGGGTACGGCCATGTTCATGCGGTAGCCGAAACGCGCGGCACCCTCGACCAGCGAATGCAGCACATTGTTGCCGTCGCCGGTCCAGGCGATGGTCTTGCCCTTGATCGGGCCGCGGTGCTCTTCGAAGGTCATGATGTCGGCCATGATCTGGCAGGGATGGGTGTCATCCGTCAGCGCATTGATCACAGGCACGGTCGCATGCTCGGCAAGCTCGACCAGCCGCGAATGTTCGGTGGTGCGGATCATGATCGCATCGACATAGCGCGACAGCACCTTGGCGGTGTCGCCGATCGTCTCGGCGCGGCCGAGCTGCATCTCGGTGCCGGACAGGAACAGCGTTTCGCCGCCGAGCTGGCGCATGCCGACGTCGAAGGAGACGCGGGTGCGCGTCGACGGCTTCTCGAAGATCATCGCCAGCATCTTGCCGGCGAGCGGCTTGTCGCCCTTGCCGGCCTTGAAGGCCTGCTTGCGGGCGAGCGCATCGTTCATGATGGTTCTGAGATCGGCTGATGTGACCGCCGAAAGATCGAGGAAATGTTTAGGGCTCATATCGTCTTCTTACCTGTGCTGCGCCCGAAGGCGGCAATCTCTTCAAGCCGTCTTCTTGACCTTGGAGGCGCGAATGCTTTCGGCGGCGCGCTCGATGCGGGCAAGGCCCTCGCGGGCTTCCTCGGCGGTGACCACGAGGGGCGGAAGAAGGCGGATGACGTTGTCGCCGGCGGGCACACCGAGCAGATGGGCGGCGCGGATCGCCTGCAGCAGTTCGGCGGAGGGAACGGCAGCCTTGATGCCGAGCAACAGCCCCTCGCCTCTGATATCTTCGATCACATCGGGATAACGATCCTTCAGCGAGGCGAGGCCCTGGCGGAAGACCAGTGCGACGTCGCGCACATGCTGGAGGAAGCCATCGGCAAGGATGATGTCGAGCACGGCACTGCCGACGGCCATGGCGAGCGGATTGCCGCCATAGGTCGAGCCATGCGTGCCGGCCTTCATGCCGGAGGCGGCCTCTGAAGTGGCAAGGCAGGCGCCGAGCGGGAAACCGCCGCCGATGCCCTTGGCGACAGCCATGATGTCGGGGGTGACGCCCGCCCATTCATGGGCGAAGAGCTTGCCGGTGCGGCCGACGCCGGTCTGGACCTCGTCGAGGATCAACAGCAGGCCGTTGTCGTCGCAGAGCTGGCGGAGCGCCTTCATGAATTCGGTGGTGGCAGGACGGACGCCGCCCTCGCCCTGCACCGGCTCGATGAGAATCCCAGCCGTGGCATCGGTGATAGCGGCGCGGACCGCTTCGATGTCGCCGAAAGCCACCTGATCGAAACCCGGCGCCTTGGGGCCGAAGCCTTCGAGATATTTCTCCTGGCCACCGGCGGCGATCGTCGCCAGCGTCCGTCCGTGGAAGGCGCCTTCGAAGGTGATGATATGGAAGCGCTCGGGACGGCCCTTGGAAAACTGATAGCGGCGCGCCGTCTTGATCGCGCATTCGAGCGCCTCGGCACCCGAATTGGTGAAGAACACCTTGTCGGCGAAGGTGGCGTCCGTCAGCCGTTTTGCCAGACGTTCCTGACCGGGGATCTCATAGATGTTCGACAGGTGCCAGACCTTGTCGGCCTGCTCCTTCAGTGCGCCCACAACATGCGGATTGCTGTGGCCGACTGAGGTGACGGCAACGCCAGCGCCGAAATCGAGATATCGCTCGCCGCTTTCGGTGATCAGCCACACGCCCTCGCCTCGCTCGAACCGCAGCGGGGCACGAGAATAGGTGTCATAAAGCGGCGCGGCTTCAGCCATGGCGCGATCTCCATCAAAGTTGCCGGGCAATGACTCCGGCTAAGGAAACCAGGCCCGAAAAATCAAAAATGCCGCCTTGCGGCGGCGAGGGGCACTATTTCCTTTTCGCGCTGCAATGTCAACAAAACTGCGCCCTTAGCGTATGCAGCAAGGGTGTACAGCGGCATTTTCAGTCTTCAACAGGCATTATTGCAGAAATGCCACGCAGAGGCAGCAAGTTGGGGAAAACTACGAATTCGATTCATCCGGATTCATGCGACTCTTGTCACGGAGTCAGCCTCACACTAGGTTAAAGATCAATTACTAGACTGCATGCGGCGGAACTAGTCACCAAAATTGATCAAGCGTTTCTTGTTTCGGAGCTCCCGGGACAACGGTGAGGGATTCTGCCATCACCAACGCAAAAGGTGGAGACAGGGCATGAACTGGACAGACGAGCGGGTCGAGAAACTCAAGAAACTTTGGGCCGAAGGACTAAGCGCCAGCCAGATCGCTGCGCAGCTTGGCGGAGTCAGCAGAAATGCGGTCATCGGCAAAGTGCACCGGCTGAGCCTTCCAGGCCGTGCCAAGGCCGGCGGCACCAACACCGCCGCACGAACGCCGAAGCGCAATACATCGGCGCCGCGCGCACCGAACTACACCTCACGGGTCGCCACGCGCACCGTTACCCGCCAGCAGGGCGCGACCATGCTGAAGGAAGAGATCGAGATCGAAACGATCGAGGAAATGGAATACGTGCCGAGAGGCAACGTGGTCGTGCCGATTTCCCGACGCCTCGGCCTGACGGAACTGACCGAACGCACCTGCAAGTGGCCGGTCGGCGATCCGCTGAAGGACGACTTCCATTTCTGCGGCTGCGAATCCCCCGACAATTCGCCCTATTGCAGCTATCACCAGAAGCTTGCCTACCAGCCGGTCAACGAACGGCGCCGGGCGGCAGCGCGGGCCAGCTGAGCGGTCTGACCATCGTTAGAATGCAGAAACGGGCCGAGTGGCCCGTTTTTTTATGCAATTTTGGTTCGTGCCGATGGCTGCCCCTCATCCGGCTGCCGGCACCACCGGGGTCGAGCGCCATGGGTCTCGACCCGTCCTTCGGACCCCCGCCCGCGGGGCGAAGGGGATATGCCGCACCCCTTCTCGGTTCCCCACCAGACTCTCGCGGGGCACGTCCCCTCGCCCCGTTTACGGGGAGAGGGTGAGGGTGAGGGGCAGACGTCAGGACGAGCGACTTTGTCAGCAACCAGAACGGAAGCCCTCAGGCTTCCATCGAATAACCGGCGCCGCGGACGGTGCGGATGACGTCCTGCATGTTGGAAAAATTCAGCGCCTTGCGCAGGCGGCCGACATGGACGTCGACGGTGCGCTCGTCGACATAGATATCGTGGCCCCAGACGCCGTCGAGAAGCTGCGAGCGGGAGAAGACCCGGCCCGGCGACGACATCAGGAATTCCAGCAGGCGGAATTCGGTGGGGCCGAGGCGGACTTCGCGGGTCTTGCGATGGACGCGATGGGTCTCGCGGTCGAGTTCGATATCGCCGCATTTCAGCACCGTCGACAGCACCTCGGGACGGGCGCGGCGCAGCATCGCCTTGACGCGGGCAACGAGCTCGGGGGTCGAGAAGGGCTTGACGACATAATCGTCGGCGCCCGTCGACAATCCGCGAACACGCTCGCTCTCTTCGCCGCGCGCCGTCAGCATGATGATCGGCAGGCGCTCGGTTTCCGGCCGCATGCGCAGGCGCCGGCAGAGCTCGATGCCGGAGACGCCAGGCAGCATCCAATCGAGGATGAGCAGATCGGGCGTGCGCTCCTGAAGCCGCATTTCGGCTTCGTCGCCACGAAGGATGGTATCGACCTCGAAGCCTTCCGCTTCGAGATTGTAGCGAAGAAGCACGCTGAGGGCTTCCTCGTCTTCAACAACTGCAACTCTCGGGATCATGCGTGTCGGTCTCCTCGCGCATGATCCTTAAACCGGGGGTGATTTAAGCAATGCATCCTGCGCAAATTCAGAAATTGGCTGCGACCTCTTGCGCGCCCGGACGGGCGCGCACGCAAGTGGCGGGGTGTGGGCGGTTATTCGGTGACCGCGCCGACGGTGTTGGCGCTGTCGTCCTTCGGACGGTCGCCTTCCGGCTGCGCGCCTGTCGTCATGTAATAGATCGTCTCGGCGATGTTGGTGGCGTGGTCGCCGATGCGCTCGATGTTCTTGGCGCAGAAGAGAAGATGCGTGCAGCTGGTGATGTTGCGCGGATCTTCCATCATGTAGGTCAGGAGCTCGCGGAACAGCGAGGTGTACATCGCGTCGATCTCGTTGTCGCGTTCGCGGATCGCATTCGCCTTGTCGGCGGAACGATTGGTGTAGACGTCGAGCACTTCCTTGAGCTGAACGAGCGCCAACTCGGACAGATGCTCGAGGCCGCGAGCGAGCTTGCGGGGAACGCCGGTGCTCTGGACGGCGATGACGCGCTTGGCGGTGTTCTTGCCGAGGTCGCCGACACGTTCGAGATCGGCGGCGATGCGGATCGAACCCATGATTTCGCGCAGGTCCGAAGCCATCGGCTGACGGCGGGCGATGGTGACAATCGCCTTGTCGCCGATTTCGCGTTCGGCGTGATCGAGGATCACGTCGTCGGAGATGACCTTCTGCGCCAGCGCGGTATCGCCATTGACGAGGGCGCGCACGGCTTCGCTGACCATCTGCTCGGCCAGGCCGCCCATTTCGGAAATCCGCCTGGACAGGAACTTCAAATCATCATCATAAGCAGAAAAAATATGTGTCGATGCCATGGGGCTTTATCCTCGAATAACGGGAAGGCTTGGTGTCGCCAAAATCAGCCGAAGCGACCCATGATGTAGTCCTGGGTGCGCGGATCGTCGGGATTGGTGAACATCTTGTCGGTGTCGTTCTCCTCGACGAGATTGCCGAGGTGGAACATGGCGGTGCGCTGCGAAACGCGCGCGGCCTGCTGCATGGAGTGGGTGACGATGACGATCGTGTAGTTCTCGCGCAGCTCGTGGATCAGCTCCTCGACCTTGGCGGTGGCGATCGGGTCGAGCGCCGAGCAGGGCTCGTCCATCAGGATGACTTCAGGGCTGACGGCAACGGCACGGGCAATGCAGAGGCGCTGCTGCTGACCGCCCGACAGGCCGGTGCCGGATTCGTGCACGCGGTCCTTGACTTCGTTCCAGAGACCGGCGCGCTGCAGGCTGGTCTCGACGATCTGGTCGAGATCGGCCTTCGACTTGGCAAGGCCATGGATGCGCGGGCCGTAGGAGACGTTTTCATAGATCGTCTTCGGGAACGGGTTCGGCTTCTGAAAGACCATGCCGACGCGGGCGCGAAGTTCGACGACGTCGATATCGGGATCATAGATATCGTCGGTGTCGAGGGTGATCTTGCCGGTGACGCGGCAGCCGTCGATCGTGTCGTTCATGCGGTTGAGGCTGCGCAGGAAGGTCGACTTGCCACAGCCAGACGGGCCGATCAGGGCGGTTACGGTGTTTTCGCGGATGTTCAGGTTCACATCGAAAAGCGCGCGCTTTTCGCCGTAGTAAACCGAGACATCCTTTCCGATCATCTTATACGGGACGTTGCTCATCTTGTGATCCAGCGCCTTTTCAACTGCAGCTTCCGTCAACATATTCATGATGTTTAACTCCGTTTACCAGCGGCGCTCGAAGCGACGACGCAAGAGGATGGCGCCCATGTTCATGACGATCAGGAACAGGAGCAGGACGATGATGGCACCCGAAGTACGCTCAACGAAGGCACGTTCGGCCTCGTTGGCCCACATATAGACCTGCACGGGCAGAGCCGTCGAGGGATCGAGCGGTGTCGTCGGCGCGTTGGCGACGAAGGCGACCATGCCGATCAAGAGCAGCGGCGCGGTTTCGCCGAGCGCATGCGCCAGGCCGATGATCGTGCCGGTGAGGATGCCGGGCATGGCGAGCGGCAGAACATGGTGGAACACCATCTGCATCTTCGAAGCGCCGAGGCCGAGCGCTGCGGCGCGGATCGACGGCGGCACGGCGCGCAGAGCCGCACGTGTCGCGATGATGATCGTCGGCAGGGTCATCAGCGTCAGCACCAGGCCACCGACCAGCGAAGCCGAGCGCGGCAGGCCGACGAAGTTGATGAAGACGGAAAGACCGAGCAGGCCGTAGACGATCGAAGGAACCGCGGCGAGGTTGTTGATGTTGACCTCGATCAGATCCGTCAGCTTGTTCTTCGGCGCGAACTCCTCGAGATAGATCGAGGCGGCGACGCCGATCGGCAGGGCGAGCACGAGCACGATCAGCATCAGGTAGAGCGAGCCGATCAGCGCGACGCCAAGGCCTGCGGCCTCCGGACGGCTGGAATTGCCGTTGACGAAGAGGCCGGTGTTGAACTGCTTGTGGAGAGCGCCGCTCGCCTTCAGTTCGTTCATCCAGGCAACCTGCTTGTCGTTGACCTTGCGGTTCTTCTCGTCGACCGACAGGTCGATCTGGCCCTTGTTGGCGCTGTCGACATTGGCGTCGGCGAGCACCGTGACATTGACCGTCTTGCCGATGATCGACGGATCGGCGACGACCATGTCGCGCAGCTGAACCGGCGCCCCCTTGGAGAGCATCGCGGATGCATCGCGCACATCGGGACGGCTTGCGGCATTGACGTTCAGCTGCTTGACGATCGCGTCGCGCAGGAGAACCGGGTAGTTGGCGGCGATCAGCACCGAAGGGTCGGTCGCACGCTTATTGTTCGGGTCGATCGTCTTCTCGGAGAATTCGATCGGCAGGGTAATCGCCGTCTGCTGGAAGGCGGTGTAGCCTTTGCCGATCACCGTCCACAGCAGGATGAAGAGGAAGACGAGACCGAAGGTGATGGCGGCGATGCCATAGGCCTGGAACCGGCGCTCGGCGGCGTAGCGGCGCTTGATGCCGATATCGCGGCGCACTGGCGCCTTGGAAACGGTGACGCCTGAAGTGGGAGAAACAATATCCGTCATTCGTACTGCTCCCGGTATTTGCGCACGATGTAGAGCGCGTAGATATTGAGGCAAAGCGTGATGCAGAACAGCGTGATGCCAAGGGCAAAGGCAACCAGCGTCTGCGGCGAGGTGAACTCAAGGTCACCAGTCAGCTGGTTGACGATCTTGACGGTCACCGTCGTCATCGGCTCGAAGGGGTTGATCTGGATGCGGGCGGCGACACCGGCGGCCAGCACGACGATCATGGTTTCGCCGATGGCGCGCGAAGCCGTCATCAGCAATGCGCCGACGATGCCGGGAAGAGCGGCGGGGAGAACCACTTTCTTGATGGTTTCGGAGCGTGTGGCCCCAAGACCGAGCGAACCGTCACGCAGGGCACGCGGCACGGCGGTGATGATGTCGTCCGACAGCGAGGACACGTAGGGGATCAGCATGATGCCCATGACGATGCCGGCCGTCAGAACGCTCTGCGCCTGGATGAAGTTGCTATAGTTGCCGCTGAGAAGACCGCTGATTTGGGCGGAGAAATCGCGCAGGAACGGGCCGACGGTGACGAGCGCGAAGAAGCCGTAGACGATCGTCGGAATGCCGGCGAGCACTTCGAGGAGCGGCTTGGCGACCCCGCGCACCTTCGGCGAAGCGTATTCGGCCATGTAGATGGCGGCGAAGAGGCCGACCGGCACGGCGACCAGCATCGCCACCAGGCCGATATAAATCGTGCCGAGCAGCAACGGGATGAGGCCGAACTGGCCGAAGGACGAGCTGCCGGCGCCGGCAAAGCGCGGATCCCAGACGGTGCCGAAGAAGAAGTCCATGGCGGGAACGGCCGCAAAGAAGCGCGCAGCTTCCGACAGCATGGAGAGCACGATGCCGATCGTCGTCAGAATGGCGATCGAGGAGGCGAGCAGTAGGCCCCAGAGCATGACGCGCTCGACCCGGTTGCGGGCGCGGAAGCGCGGAGCGATGGAGCGCAGCGCATAGAAGGCGCCGGCAATGGCGAGAGCGAAGACAACAGCCGTCATGGCGATGCGGCTCGTCATGCTCATGGTGTTGAGCTTTTTGGCGGCGTCGAGCATGTAAGGCAGCGGCTGGCCGGCAAGCGGCACACCCTTTTCGAGGAGCTTGGCCTGCAGGGCTGCCGGATCGCTGGAGACCGCCGCAGCTTCATCCGCGGTCAGCATTGTCAGGCCGCGGGCGACCGTCGCCACCATCGAATAACCAAGATCCTGCTCGACCGAGGCTTGCGCCTTGATGTCGTCGGGGACAGCGCCGCGAACCGAGGACTGGATGATGCCGGGGCTGATGGAAAGCCAGAGGCAGAGGACGATGAGGGCAGGAAGAACCGCCCAGATCGCCGCATAGGCGCCGTAATAGGCCGGCCGTGAATGCAATGCGGAGGATCGGCCTCCGGCAAGCGCCGTGGCCCGGCTGCGCGCGACCAGATAGGCGGCGGCTCCGATCACCACAAGGCACAAAAGTATGATGGATGTGCTCATTCGTTACGTCCCCAGGCCCATAGCCCCCAAAAAGCCCGGCAGCTTCATCAGCCTGCCTTCAGCTTCCAATCATGGAGAAGGAATTCCAACCCTGCAGCTCCAGAACCGCCGGCGCGCAGGGACATAAGGCAATGCCGGCGCGGGCTGAAAGGCGCCGCGCCGGCAAAGTCATTACATGGACTTGCCGGCTTCGACGTCCTTGCGGATCGCGTCGCGTTCGGCATCCGGAGCGGCAACCAGGCCGTATTCGACGAGCGGGCTGTCGGGGCCGATCATCTGGTCGGATACGAAGAAGTTGACGTATTCCTTCAGACCCGGAACGGCGCCGAGATGTGCCTTCTTGACGTAGAAGAACAGCGGGCGGGAAACCGGGTAGGTGCCGTTAGCGATCGTTTCCGTGGACGGAACGATACCGCTCATGCTCGCAACCTTGAGCTTGTCGGCGTTGTTTTCGTAGAAGGAAAGGCCGAATACGCCGACGCCGGTCTTGTTGGCGGCGATGCGTGCGAGGGTTTCCGGATAGTCGCCGTCGATGTCAACGGCAGCGCCGTCCTTGCGGACTGCGACGCAGGCCTTGCCCTGGGCAGCCTTGTCGGCGATTTCCTTGGCGATGACGTCGGTTGCGCCAGAGGCCTTGCAGCCGGCGGCGAGAACGTTCTGTTCGAAGACTTCGCGGGTGCCGTGCTTTTCGCCCGGGATGTAGGCAGCGATATCAACAGCCGGAAGCTTCGGGTTGACTTCCGACCACTTCTTGTAGGGGTTGGCGACGAGCTTGCCGTCGACGACGACCTGGGCTGCGAGGGCCTTGTAGATGTCGGCAGGAACGTAGGCGACGTCAGGATTGGAAGCGTCGGTTGCGAAGACGATGCCGTCGTAGCCGATCTTGACTTCCTGGATGTCGGTTACACCGGCAGCCTTGCAGGCTTCGGCTTCGTTCTTGTTGATCGGACGCGAGGCGTTCGCAATGTCGATGGTGTCTTCGCCAACGCCCTTGCAGAATTCCTTCAGACCAGCGCCCGTGCCGCCGGATTCAACGACCGGGGTCTTGAAGTTGGTGAAGGTTTCGCCGAAGGACTCGGCAACGATCTTTGCGTAAGGCAGGACGGTGGACGAACCAGCAACCTGAATCTGGTCGCGGGCGACGGCAGCGCCAGCGAAAGCGGCGGTTGCAGCGAGCGCGGCAACGGTGAGCTTGAAGGTGTTCATGTAAATCTCCCGGCATTGGGCTTGTGTGAGTGCGGCCTTTAGAGAGGCCCTCGCAGTGCCTTTTTTCATCGGCGAGACTCTCTTAGCGCTGTAAGCACCGTCCTTTTATGTCAAAGGCGTGAAACATTTGTGACATGTTAAGCAATTGATTTATAATAATATATTTTAAATAGGCCGATCGATCATGTCGGGCGGCCAGCAAAGTTCGGTGGTCAATCCACCTTGCGTTGCAAAAATCGGCTGCATATCGGTGGCGAATAGCGAAGTGGCGGCTTTCCGGCTTGCGCTCTTTCATCAAGGTCGTTCCGCTTCATTTGCATNGCGGCTTTCCGGCTTGCGCTCTTTCATCAAGGTCGTTCCGCTTCATTTGCATCCGGCTGCCGTCACCGCCCTTCGGACCCTCGTAGACGGGGCGAAGGGACATGCCGCAGCGTCTCGACTCCCTCTTCTCCCCTCGGGGAGAAGGTGCCCGTAGGGCGGATGGGGGGGCCCAGCGAAGCCGGTCTTTCCCGTGCAGGCGTCGTCTCGACCATCGTCAAGGCCCTGGGCACGGTGTCGCGGAATAGGTTTTACGTGAGGGTGTGCCGTGTGGCCCCCTCATCCGCCTGCCGGCACCTTCTCCCCGAGGAGAAAAGATATTTGCGGCAGCCTCTCCGTTCCTCACGCGACATATCTGTCAGAAACGGACGGTAAAGTCGGTGCCCTTGCCGACCTCCGACTTGACGATCAGCCGCGCCCGGTGGCGGGTGAGGATGTGCTTGACGATGGCAAGGCCGAGGCCGGTGCCCTTCTTCGAGCGGCTGTCCTCGATGCTGACGCGATAGAAGCGCTCGGTCAGGCGCGGCACATGCTCGGCGGGAATGCCCGGGCCTTTGTCGACGATGCTGACCTCGACCGGCTGGCCGGTGCCGTTCTTCAGCCAGACATCGACGATCTCGCCCTCCTGGCCGTATTTGCAGGCATTTTCCATCAGGTTTTCGAACACCTGGACAAGCTCGTCGCGGTCTCCCAACACCTCGACCTTGCCGTCGGGCAGATGCAGGTTGATGTCGACGCCGACATCCTTTGCAAGCGGCACCAGTGAATCCCTGACATGGCCGAGCAACGGCACCAGGTCGATCTTCTCATCCGGCGCGATGTGCGATTTCAGCTCCAGGCGAGAGAGCGACAAAAGGTCGTCGACCAGCCTGCTCATGCGCGTCGCCTGATCGAGCATGATATTGAGGAAACGCGCCTGCGCCTTCAGATCGTTCTTTGCCGGCCCCTGGATGGTCTCGATGAAGCCGCGCAGCGAGGCAAGCGGCGTGCGCAGCTCGTGGCTGGCATTGGCGACGAAATCCGAGCGCATGCGGTCGATGCGGCGGACCTCTGAAATATCACGGAAGGAGAGGATGAAATAGCGCTCATGCGGGCCGTCATCGGCCGCGAATTCAATGGGCGCGCTGCGCACGATATAGACGCGCTCGGAGGGCAGCCGCTCGGAATGCTCGATCTGGTTCGGCGCGTTGGTGGCGATGGTTTCGCGCACCATGTCGAGCACACCCGGCGAGCGCAGGCGGGCCGATATATGGGCGCCGAGCGCCACCTCGCCGAAGGCCTTTTCGGCAGCGCGGTTCTGGAAGAGCACCGAGGCATCGTCCGACAGCAGCATGACAGGAAAATCGAGGCCGGAGAGCGTGGCGGAAACCTCCGGCAGGCGGCTTGGCGGCGCCTCCGGCTTGATCTCCACCGGCGGGGCGGGTTCGGTCGCGATGACGGGCGCCTCGTTGAAAAGCGCGGCGAGGATCATCACAAGCAGCAGGACAAGCACCACCCACTTGTTCATGCCGGCGGCAAGCGCGGCGAGCGCGCTGAGGATCGCCGCAAGCAGCACCGGCCGCTCGCGCCTTATGCGCGCCAACAGGCTTTTTCTCCATGGAGTGTCGTCTGGCAAGTGCCCTCGCGGCGTCGATTCGTTTTTCTTTATATTGAACTCTGCCTGATAGCGGCAATTCATGACAGAAGTTTTCGGCTGGCCCTCTGAGATGGGAAAGGCCGCAGCCGAAGCTTAAGAAAAATGACCGGCCGGCCGCGAAAGATTTGATTTTCAACGGTAACTATGTTCGCCTGCACGAGAGAAACGATCAGGCCGAGGAGGAGCATATGGACGAGGACGTCGAAAACAGGGCCGTGGAGTTGGAGATCCGCGGAAAGAAACGCACCTTTGATGTCGACGATCCCATTCTGCCGGACTGGGTGGACGAACATGCGCTGGAATCCGGCGATTTTCCCTACAAGAAGAAGCTCAAGGAAGAGGACTATCTGGAGGAGCTGGAAAAGCTGCAGATCGAACTCGTCAAGGTGCAGTTCTGGCTGCAGGCGACCGGCAAGCGGGTGATGGCGCTGTTTGAGGGACGGGACGCTGCCGGCAAGGGCGGCGCGATCTCCGCCTCCTCCGCGCATATGAACCCTCGCCTTGCGCGCGTCGTGGCGCTGACCAAGCCGACCGAGCGCGAGCAGGGGCAATGGTATTTCCAGCGTTATGTCGCGCAGTTTCCAACGGCCGGCGAATTCGTGCTGTTCGATCGCTCCTGGTACAACCGCGCCGGCGTCGAGCCGGTCATGGGTTTCTGCACGCCGCAGCAATATGAAGACTTCCTCAAGCAGACGCCGCAGCTCGAAAAGATCATCGCCCATGAGGGCATCTTCTTCTTCAAATTCTATCTCGATATCGGCCGCGAGATGCAGCTGAAGCGCTTCCATGACCGTAGGCACGATCCGCTGAAAGTCTGGAAACTGTCGTCGATGGACATCGCGGCGCTGACGAAATGGAGCGATTACAGCGACAAGCGCAACCGGATGCTGAAGGAAACCCATACGGATTTCGCGCCTTGGACGGTGATCCGCGCCAATGACAAGCGGCGGGCGCGCCTCGAGCTGATCCGCCACATGCTGAACAAGATGGATTATGACGGCAAGGACAAAAAGGCGCTGGGAACGGTCGACGCAGAGATCATCGGCTCAGGCCCAGGCTTCCTGAAATAGGGCTTTCTGAAATAAGGCCACCGATTGCATCGGGACCGGGGTCACCGGCTCCGCCGGGACTGAGCCACCGGCTCCGCCGGGGCTGAGCCACCGGCTCCGCCGGGGCTGAGATCATTGCCCCGGCAGGATGCGGATGGCGAAGAGATTGATGCCGCGTGCCTTGCCGTCGAGATCGCTGTTGATCGTCAGCGTGCCCGGCGAATTCGGCGCCAGCGAGCGGTCGAACTTCACCTGCAGCAGCGCATCCGATTTTTCCCGGGTGACGTTGAAGCGATGGCGGGCGCAATTGCCGAGCGTCTGGAAATTGCATTCGACGGTGATCTGGGTCGGCTCGTCGGTGGTGGATTGCAGTGTCAGCGCGATCGTCGAGGATTTGCCGGCAAGCTGCTGCAGCACCGAGGGGGGTACGCTGATCGAGATGTTGCCATCGGCCGTACCGCTCTCGGAAATCAACCGCACGGCAGGGCCGTCATTCTCGGCGATTTTTTCAGTGCGCGCCCGCGGGCCGCTTTGGATCTTGTCGGCGTCTTCAGGCTTGAACAGCGGGATCCAATCGGCCGAGAAGCTGTTCTGCGGATCGATGGTCACCGGCTGATCAGTGTGGGAGGCGGCATTGCCGTCGCCATCGTCATTGCCGGTGAAATCCTCGGGCTGGGTGCTTGCCGGCGGGTTGGCAACGCTGGTGTCGCGCTCTGCCGCCGACATCAGCAGACCTGATGTATGCGCCCACCAGGCGCCGATGCCGATGAAGGCCAGCAGGACGCACCAGACGAGCAGTCTCGAAAAGAATTTTCGCGGCTTGCGGCGGCCTGCCGCCCGCTCCGGACGGAAATCCATATTGGTGGCGCGCTGACCGCGGGTAAGGCGTTCCTCGCCGACGGGGGCGGCAGCCAGATGATCGGCACTCCCGGCATGCACGTCGTCGAGGCTGGACTCGTCGCCGCGGCTTGGGGCCACGTCGGGCGCACGGGTCTCGCCTGAGACCATGGGACCGTCAAACTGATCGATTTCGGCTTGGTGAACCGGCGGCGCCGGCATTTCCACCACGGGCGGCACGGGCACTTCAGGCGGCCTCTGGCGTGGGTGAAGGCGGTCGCGCTCCTCGCCCTCGATGGCGTGGATGGTGCTTTCCAGGCGATGGCGGTGATGGGCGACGACCTCGGTGTCGGTGATATCCTGCTTGCGCAGGCCAGCTTCCAGCGCCTGGCGGGCGGACTGATAGATCCTCGCTCGAACCTCCGGATTATCGCGATCGGAATTCTCGAGCGCAGTTCTGATGGCCGTTTCTAATCCGCTCACATTCAGTCCTTCACCTTGAATTCGGCATCGGACTGCAATCCCCGCCGTTCTCCATCAAAATTCGGTAGCGTCAAGTGCGGCAAACCGCA
Organism: Rhizobium leguminosarum bv. viciae USDA 2370; assembly: GCF_002008365.1. Taxonomy (GTDB): domain Bacteria; phylum Pseudomonadota; class Alphaproteobacteria; order Rhizobiales; family Rhizobiaceae; genus Rhizobium; species Rhizobium leguminosarum. The sequence continues at coordinate 28,510 of NZ_MRDL01000019.1, read as the reverse complement.
AGCCTTGCGAGGGCGGGCCGCCGTTGATCGGCGGGGATAATCGGCAGGTTTCACCGCTTGCGGGCCTTATTCTATTAGCTTTCTCGGACGTATATATTCGGGCTGAAATCGACGAAGGCATGGCAGCCGCTCTTTTATCGCCTTTTCATCTCTGTTATGAGATTGACGTTTTCGTAAACGTCAATGGAAGCGACGAACCATGGCCCTGCCCCCGATCCTCAAGGACAGATTGAGACTGCCGGTCATCGGCTCGCCGCTGTTCATCATCTCGCATCCGACGCTGACGCTGGCGCAATGCAAGGCCGGCATCGTCGGGGCGTTTCCGGCGCTGAACGCCCGGCCGGAAAGCCAACTCGACGAATGGCTGGCGGAGATTACCGAGGAGCTTGCCCGCCACGACGCCGCCCATCCGGAGTGGCCGGCCGCCCCCTTTGCCGTCAACCAGATCGTCCACATGTCGAACAAGCGGCTGGAGCACGACCTGTCGCTCTGCGTCAAATACAAGGTGCCGATCGTCATCTCCTCGCTCGGCGCCGTGCCGGAGGTCAACGCCGCCGTGCATTCCTATGGCGGCATCGTGCTGCATGACATCATCAACAACCGCCACGCCCATTCGGCAATCCGCAAGGGGGCTGACGGGCTGATCGCGGTGGCGGCCGGCGCCGGCGGCCATGCCGGCACGCTTTCGCCTTTTGCGCTCGTCCAGGAAATCCGCGAATGGTTCGACGGGCCGCTGCTGCTGGCCGGCGCGATCGCCACCGGCGGCGCCATCCTTGCCGCAGAAGCGATGGGCGCCGACATGGCCTATATCGGCTCGCCCTTCATCGCCACCGAGGAAGCCCGCGCCGCGGACGCCTACAAGCAGGCGATCGTCGCAGGCGCTGCCAGCGATATCGTCTATTCCAACTATTTCACCGGCGTGCACGGCAACTACCTCAAGCCCTCAATCTTGGCTGCCGGCATGGACCCGGACAACCTGCCGCTTGCCGATGTTTCGAAGATGGATTTCGAGCAGGCTGTCGGCGGCGCCAAGGCCTGGAAGGACATATGGGGCAGCGGCCAGGGCATTAGCGCGATCAAGGCGGTCGAGCCGGTGGCCAAACTCGTCGACCGGCTGGAGGACGAATACAGGGCGGCACGCGCCCGGCTGGCGCTCTGAGGCGCCCTCCCCTCTTTTTTGCCAAAGCCATGACAGGGCGCTTGAAATCTTCCAACAATGGCTGTATCAGCGCCATGCAAATCGCGGGCCGCATGCTTCGGCCGCGAGGGGCCGCTTTAGCTCAGGTGGTAGAGCACATCATTCGTAATGATGGGGTCGCAGGTTCGAGTCCTGCAAGCGGCACCATTTTCTTTCGGCGCTTAGGTAGGCTTCAGTTTTCCTGCTTTCATCCCACTGCATAATTCCTTAAATCGGCATCGATTTAAGGATAAAATTATTCGGCAATTCAAAGTGTTACAGCGTCCTTGGCGCGTCTGAAAAGACGCGCGGCGCCTTGGCCAGTGGTGAAGCGCATCCCGCGTTCAAATGACAACGGGAACGTTCGCTCCATGAGCGAATAACACGGTCTTCTGTTTCAGGCACAAATCGGTCCAACGGCGATTGTGATGGACGATCTATGTCTATCTTCGCGTGTGCAGGCTCGCAGAACTGATTGCCTTTCAACGCTTTGTGGCGCACCATCATCGACATAGCCGGGGGGATGGGGAACAATGGGACAACTCACGACCGGCGAACGGGGGTTCGCGGCAGCTATACTTATCGCTTTGATGGTTGTCGGTGTCGCGATGGCGGCCGCTGGCCGCTTCGATCCCATCGGCATTCACGGCGCTATCGTCCTTGTGTATTGCGGCGCGTTGTTCTGCTACATCCTGACTTCGGCTTTCGACGAAGAACCGGATGCTTCGCGCTTTTCCAGCTACTATGACGATCCGATCAAGGTCGGCGTGGCCTTCACATTGGCGTGGGCGATCTTTGGCATGTTCATCGGCGTCTGGGCAGCTGCACAGCTTGCCTGGCCGAGCCTGAATTTCGATACGGCGTGGTCGAGCTTCGGCCGTATACGGCCCGCCCATACGACAGGGGTGATCTTCGGCTTCGGCGGAAACGCGTTGATCGCGACATCATTCCATGTCGTTCAGCGAACATCGCGCGCAAGGTTGGCCGATCAACTCTCGCCCTGGTTCGTGATCTTCGGCTTCAACCTTTTCTGTCTGATCGCGGTCAGCGGGTATTTCATGGGCGTTACCCAGTCCAAGGAATACGCGGAAGCGGAATGGTATGCCGACCTCTGGCTCGTGATCGTTTGGATCGCCTATTTCGCGCTCTTCGTACGCACCTTGGCGCGGCGCAAGGAACCCCACATCTACGTGGCCAACTGGTATTATCTCGCCTTCATCATCGTGGTGGCGATCCTCCACATCGTCAACAACCTGGCAGTGCCGGTATCGTTCGGACACGCCAAAAGCTACACGGTCTGGTCCGGTGTACAGGATGCGATGGTCCAGTGGTGGTACGGGCACAACGCCGTGGCGTTTTTTCTGACGTCGGGCTTCCTGGGGATGCTCTACTATTATCTGCCGATCCGCGCCGAGCGGCCGATTTTTTCCTATCGATTGTCCATTCTCAGCTTCTGGGGGATCACCTTCTTCTACATGTGGGCGGGGTCCCACCATCTCCATTACACCGCGCTGCCTATCTGGGTGCAAAACCTTGGAATGACGTTCTCGGTCATGCTGCTCGTTCCGTCGTGGGCGTCGGCCGGGAACGCGTTGCTCACGTTGAACGGGGCTTGGCATCGCGTGCGTGACGACGCCACTCTTCGCTTCATCATGATGGCGGCGTTCTTCTATGGGCTGTCGACATTCGAAGGGTCTTTCATGGCAATCAGACCCGTCAACTCACTGTCTCATTATACCGATTGGACGGTCGGCCACGTTCATGCCGGTGCGCTGGGCTGGGTTGCCATGATAACGTTCGGCGCGTTCTACACACTCGTTCCATCGATCTGGAAACGCGAAAGGATGTATTCTGCAGCCCTGGTCGAAGTCCACTTCTGGTTGGCGCTTGCTGGCACGCTCATCTACGTTTTCGCCATGTGGAATTCCGGCATTATCCAAGGCTTGATGTGGCGCACTTATTCCGCCGACAACAGTTTGGTCTATTCATTCGTCGACAGTCTGCTGGCGATGTATCCCTACTACATCGCACGCGCTTTCGGAGGGCTGCTTTTCCTCCTTGGGGCGATCGTGGCGAGCTTCAATATCTGGATGACCGTACGAACAGCTCCCGCCGCGGGAGCAGTTCACGATGCGCCCCTGACTTCGGGCATTCTCGAAAACGCACCGGCGGAGTGAGAGATGAGCGAACGTCTGCACGGAAGACTGGAACGTACGGCCGTCGGGTTTATGCTGGCTATCGTTGTAGCGGGAAGCGTCGGCGGGCTCGTCGAGATCGCCCCGCTGTTCACGATCCACGAGACGGTCGAGGACGCCCCCGACATGAGAGTGTACACACCCCTCGAGGCGGCGGGCCGGAACATCTATGTTCGCGAAGGCTGTTACGCCTGCCACAGCCAGATGATCAGAACGCTGCGGGACGAGGTCGAGCGGTACGGTCCTTATTCTCTTGCGGTCGAATCCAAGTACGACCATCCCATGTTGTGGGGATCAAAGCGCACGGGTCCCGATCTGGCGCGCATCGGCGGGAAGTATTCCGATCTCTGGCACGTGGCCCATTTGATCAACCCTCGCGAGGTCGTCCCGGAATCCAATATGCCGTCCTATCAATGGCTGGCGACAACCCCGCTCGATCTGGGCGATCTGCGTGACCAACTGGCGGCCCTGAGAAGCGTGGGAGTGCCTTATACGGATGACATGGTCGCAAACGCGTCTGCCGATGCCTTCGGCCAAGCCAATCCAGATAGCGAACAGTCCTCAGGCGTCACGGAACGTTATGGGCAAGACACGCAGGTCTCTGCGTTTGACGGCGTAAAAACCAGCGTGACGGAAATGGACGCCATGGTCGCCTATCTGCAGGTGCTTGGCCGGCTCACAAAGGCTGCCTACCAGAACACTGCGGCACCGGAGCAGATGCCGAACCCCAACAATTGATTCCTCAGGGGATTTGAAATGGATCTTACCCACGAAACCATGTTGGAACTGTCCAAGGTTTGGGGCCTGTTCTATCTCATTTTGTTTTCGATCGGGGTGATCATCTACACCTTCTGGCCTTCCAACAAGGCGCGCTTCGATCGGGCGGAAACGGACATATTCGATAAGGACGACACCCCATGGCGATAGAGGAAGTCGATCCCGTAACAGGCAGGAAGACGACGGGACACATCTGGAACGGCATCAAGGAGCTCGATACTCCTGTACCGCGCGGGGTTCTGCTCTTCCTGATCATCACCCACCTGTTCGCCGCTCTCTGGTGGATACTGTATCCGACCTGGCCGCTTGGAAGCACATATACGAGGGGCCTGATCGGCACGAGTCAAAAACAGGCGGTAGAGCGAAAGATCATAGAAGCCGATGCTTCGCGCGCGCCCTGGATCGAGAAGATCGAGACCAGTTCCTTTGATGAAATCCGTGCCGACGAAAAGCTGATGGAGAAGGTGGCCTCCAGCGGCCACCAGTTGTTCGGAGACAACTGCGCCGCCTGTCATGGAAGGGACGGCAAGGGCGGACGAGACTTCCCCGATCTTACCGATGACGACTGGCTTTGGGGTGGAGGACCAGAAAAAATCGTCCAGACCATGACGGTGGGCGTCAATACGACGCACTCGCAAAGCCGCGTGTCGCAGATGCCTGCGTTCGGAACAGATGAAATGCTCAACCGAAAACAGGTGAGCGACGTCGCCGCCTATGTCTATTCGTTGAGCAATACGTCCACCGAATCCGTAGACGCCAGCCAGATCGCTGCTGGCCGCCAAGTGTTCATGGCTAGCTGTGTGGCATGCCACGGCGAAGATGCCAAAGGCAAACAGGATGTCGGTGCGCCGAACCTGACCGACGGCCGCTGGATTTACGGCGGGGGTATCGAACGGATCGTCCAGTCGATCCATGGCGGACGGCAGGGACATATGCCCACCTGGGACGAACGCCTAAGTCCAGCTGAGATAAAGATACTCGCGCTTTATGTGAACAAGCTGGGTGGGGGTCAGCCGTGACGCCCGAAGCGAAGAGCCCCATACCCCGCGTTTTCAAGTGGCTGCTGATCGGACTGACCGGCGCGATCTTTGTCGGCGCCAACGCCCATTTTGTTTACATGGCGATCACCACTCAGCCCGCCTGCATCGAGCATATCAAGGAAAAAGGCCAGCAACCCAACCAATTCAGGGCCGCCGCTTCAGCTTGCTGAATGCGCGAGGAGGATCAGATGCCGCAGGACGACACTTCCGGCCGATATCGGAGCGAGGTATCAGGGATACAGGAGACGATGAATCCCAAGTGGCAGCGGCATCTGCCCCTCGGCGCTCCTCTCGGTTGGCTTGGCCAAGGCTGGCAGGACTTGATCCGGCAACCCTGGCCAAGTCTGGCCTACGGGTTCGTGGTGTTCTTACTTGCGTTGGCGGCCACCGTGATGCTGTTTCGGCTCGAGCGCGACTATCTTCTCTTTCCTGCATTGGCGGGCATATTGATCGTCGCCCCGCTCTTTGCCGCAGGGCTCTATGTCAAGAGCAGGAGTTTGGCGAACGGCGAGCGCATCTCGCTTCGTCAGATGTTATTCGTCCGGCCGAGAGCTGGAGGGCAGGTGTTCTTCACGGGGATGCTGCTGTGCATGGTGATGCTGCTCTGGATGAGGGCCGCGGTCATTATCTACGCGCTCTTTTTCGGCGTTAATCCGTTCCCCGGCCTTGGTGGCGTAGCAAGGCTATTGGTCACCACCCCCTCGGGCTGGGGCATGCTGATCGTCGGCTTGTGTGTCGGCGCATTGTTCGCTGGATTCGCTTTTGCAATCGGGGTGTTCTCAATTCCGATGCTTCTGGATAAGCGCATAGACGCCTTCACAGCGATGGGCGTCAGCGTTGTCATGGTCTGGAACAACATGGGACCGTCAATGGTCTGGGGTGCGATCGTGCTCGCCCTCTTCCTCGCCAGCCTGCTGACGGGACTTGTCGGACTCATCGTCGTTTTTCCTTTGCTCGGCCACGCCACATGGCATGCCTACAAGGCAATGAGGTAGCGAGGAAGGGACAATGACCTGCTGCGCGTCAATTGCGTCGTCGCTCCCCGAGCCCGGACCAAGAAGGCCGGGCGTGGACGAGGTTGCGTTGGCAAGCAAGGATTTGGGCAGTGGTCTCAGGCAGATCACCCTGTCCGTCCCGGACATGCGATGTGGCGCATGCATGGCGCTTTTGGAATCGACGCTTGGCAAGCACCCCGAAGTTCACATGGCGCGCGCCAATCTGACGGCGAAGCGTGTGACCATCCATTGGCACGCGGAAAATGGTTCGCCGCCCGATTTTGCCGCCCTGATCGGAACGATCGGGTACACGGCCGTCTTGCCGATGGAAGGCCGCGATCAACCGGACGGTGAGATATCAGGGCTGCTGCGCGCGCTGGCAGTTGCCGGCTTTTGCTCGATGAACATCATGGTGCTGTCCGTATCGGTCTGGGCGGGCGCAGACCCGGCAACACGTCAGACGCTCCACCTGATGTCGGCCGCGCTCGCACTACCGGCCGTGATCTACTCCGGGGCGACATTCTACCGGTCGGCGTGGCGGGCGCTCGTGCACGGTCGGGCAAACATGGATGTGCCGGTCAGCATCGGCGTCCTGCTCTCGTTCGGTCTCAGCGTATACGACACGTTCGCCGAAGGACGGCAAGCTTACTTCGAGGCCAGTACCTCATTGATCTTCATTTTGCTCGTCGGACGCACGCTGGACCATCTGATGCGACGGCGGGCGCGATCGGCGGCGGCGTCTCTGGCCGACATGATGCCGAAAGGCGCTAATGTGATCCGCGCGGATGGACGGATCGAATATGTTCCACTGAGCGACATCGTTTCCGGCACCCGCACCCTGATTGCAGCCGGCGATAGAATTCCAGCTGACGGGACGATTCTCTCCGGCCAGTCGGAACTTGACCGTTCATTGCTGACGGGAGAGAGCCGCTGGGAAGCGGTTGGACCAGGCGGACAGGTTCGCGCGGGAGATTTGAACGTCGGCCATCCCCTGACTGTCGAAGCCACCGCCGCACCAGGAGATTCGACACTCGCCGAGCTGCATAGGATGCTGGAAGCCGTCGAGGACGGCCGGTCTCAATACCAGATACTCGCCGACAGGGCCGCGCGTCTCTATGCTCCGGTTATCCACGGACTGTCGGTGCTGACATTCCTTTCGTGGTTTGCGGTGACACAGGACATCCACCTCTCCCTGACAATTTCGATCTCGGTCCTGATCATTGCCTGCCCTTGTGCGCTGGGACTGGCGGTTCCGATGGTTCAGGTCGTTGCAGCACGCAGATTGTTCACCCACGGCATCGTGGCACGGGACGGATCGGCATTGGAACGTTTGGCGGAAATCGACACCGTCGTTTTCGACAAGACCGGTACGCTGACGCAATACGAGCCGACGCTGTTGACCGGGAACTGGACCGGACCACGGGAATTTTCACTGGCTGTGTCACTGTCGCGGTTTTCGAGCCATCCGATGTCGAGAGCGATCGCGGATTACGCCTCACGGCGTGAGTGGGAGGCTCTCGCGCTCGATGACGTCAGGGAGATACAAGGCAACGGTCTCGAGGCGTCTTTCCGAGGGGAAGTTTATCGACTTGGGCGAGCGGCATGGGCGGTGAGCGGCGATGCAGACGACCGGACTGCTGCAGCTTCTACTATCGTCCTGACGCGACAGGGAGAAATCCTCGCCTCTTTCGTTTTTGGAGAGAAGGTTCGAGCCGGGTCGGCGATGGCGGTGCAGTTCTTGAAGAGCCGCGGCATCGCTGTCGAAATGCTGACGGGCGATGTCCCCGAAGCGGCTCTTGCAGTGGCACGGGAAGTCGGAATCGACTCCGTAAAAGCAGCCGCCCTCCCCAAGGACAAGGCCGAGGCGATCGATGCGTTGCGTGGTCTCGGACGCAAGGTGATGATGATTGGTGACGGAATAAACGACGCGGTCGCGCTGAAGACCGCGCATGTTTCCATGGTTCCGGCGTCAGGAAGCGACATCGGTCGCAGCGCCGCCGATTTCATCCTGCTCAATGGAGACATGGACGGAATAAAGGTCGCGCTGACGACGGCGGGTCGTGCGGCCGTGCTGATCCGCCAAAATTTCGCATTGGCTATCGTCTACAATGCGTGCAGCATTCCTCTCGCGCTGTTGGGTTATGCCAACCCGCTCATCGCCGCGATAGCGATGTCGACGTCGTCGATATTGGTCGTCGCGAATGCGATGAGGCTTGAGATTGACGGAACGCCGCCAGAGCGGGAAATGCGGCGGATAAAAAAGTTGGCGGGAGTGGGATAAATGAGCGCATTGTCGTTTCTGATACCCATAGCTCTGTTCATGGGCATCGCCGGGCTTGGCGCCTTCCTTTGGTCCCTGCGCACCGGTCAGTACGAAGATCTGGATGGCGCAGCAGAAAGGATATTGTCCGAAAAGAACGACAAGCCTCTCAGCGGCTGAAGGATCGATTGTAAATGCTTTGAAGGAGGGTCGAATGGAAGACACGGATAGCCAGTCTCCGCCGGTTGAACATGATGCCGCCCAAGCGTCACGCATCCCTACCATTGATCCATCGGAGGCTGTGACGGGGGTTGCCATTGTCTTGGGTATCCTTGGCGGAGCAATCGGCGTCGTATCCACCTTGTTCCAGGCCGATGCATCCAGTGTTGGCTCCTGGATCGTCTACTGCCTCATTGCAGCGTTGGCGGGCGGCTCTGCAGGGATCGTCGTTGGCGGAATGTTTGGAGCGATTTTCGCGGTAACCAGGGGAATAACGGTACCCGCCCGCAGTGATCGTCAGGGCTGAAGAGGCCAGGCCGAGGTCACCGCCTCCGGCGCAATAGGGCCAACCAGCCCAATCCATCCCGGAACAATGCCGCCGACCAGCTGGTTTTCTCCCTGAGACAACCAGCATGGAGAAAATCATGTCCTGCAAGTTCATCGCGATATCGCTGCTTTCGGTCGGTCTCGCCGGCTCGGCGCTGGCCCAGACGGCCGGTGGCGCGGATGCCAATGGGCGGCTATCGGTGGCGCCGATCATCGGCGGATCAGGGAGTTCGGGCGCAGCCGGTTCCGCCGGGGCCGGGTCGGCTGGCACTGGGTCTGTCAGCGGCGGTGCAGCGGGCACCGGGTCTGTCGGCACAGGCTCGGCGGGAACCGGTTCTGTCGGAATCGATCCCGGCACCACCGGCAGCACGACCGGCAATGGCGGCGTCGACCTCAACAGCGGCCGCAGCACGATCAATCCCGGCGGGGTCAATCCCAACCTGCAGCAGACGCGGGGTTGCACCGGGGGAAGCGCGGACAGCGGCTCGCTCACTGAGGCATGCCCGCAATGAGGATAAGGTGATTAGTTGCCTTCCCCCCTGATGGAACGGAGGCCCGGGCGGAATGGCGCGGGGCCTCCGTTTTCGACCCACCTTCCCTCGACGCGAAAACAAATGCCATCATGAGAAACCGGGCGCGGCCTGCTTTACCGGCCGGGCTTGAGGACGTAAAAGGACGGTATCACTCCGCAAGCGGCGCATCGCCCCACACCAAAGCCAGCCTGCCGATATTTCCGGCATCTGCGGAGCACCCGAAGAGGATCGTCATGTCGAATGTAGCGCAACGCTCGAACCGCGTGCTTATCGTCGCCACCATCATGCTCGCGACCTTCATGGTGGCGATCGAGGCGACGATCGTGGCGACCGCGATGCCGCGCATCGTCGGGCAGCTCGGCGGCTTTTCCTATTACAGCTGGGTGTTTTCGGCCTTCCTGCTGGCGCAGTCGACGACCACTGTTATCTACGGCAAGCTTTCCGACATTTTTGGGCGCAAGCCGGTGCTGATCGGCGGCATCCTGATCTTCCTCGTCGGCTCTTTGCTCTGCGGGCTTGCCTGGTCGATGATGTCGCTGGTGCTGTTCCGGCTGCTGCAGGGGCTGGGCGCCGGCGCCATCCAGCCGGTGACGATGACTGTTATCGGCGATCTCTTCAAGCTCGAAGAACGCGGCCGCGTGCAGGGTGCGATGGCGACCGTCTGGGCGACCTCGGCCGTCGTCGGGCCGCTTGCCGGCGGCATCATCGTCGACAACATCTCCTGGGCCTGGATCTTCTGGATCAACCTGCCGATCGGCATCATCTCGATCATCGCCTTCATGATCTTCCTAAAGGAGGACGTGGCGCACAAGCAGGCAAAGATTGATTACCTCGGCTCGGTGCTGTTTTCGATCTCGATCGTGGCACTGCTCGTCATGTTGACGGAAACCGATGCCAGCGCCTGGATCCTGCTTTCGCTTTTTGCCGTCTTCGTGGTCGCGGGCATCCTCTTCCTCGCCCAGGAGAAGCGGGCGCCGGAGCCGATCATTTCAATCCCGCTCTGGAGCCGCCGGCTGATTGCGACCAGCAATGCGGCAACACTGCTTGCCGGCATGGCGCTGATCGGGCTTTCGACAATCCTGCCGATCTATGTGCAGGGCGTTCTCGGCCGTTCGCCTGTTGTTGCCGGCTTCACGCTCACCATGCTCGTCGTCGGCTGGCCTTTGGCGGTGATGCTTTCCAGCCGCTTCTACAAGGCCTTCGGCATTCGCCGCACGCTGCGCGTCGGCAGCCTGCTGTTTCCCTTCGGCGCCTGTTTTCTTCTGTTCCTGACGCCTGAGAGTTCGCCGGTCGTTGCCGGCGCCGGCTCCTTCTTCATGGGCTTCGGCATGGGTCTCATCAGCCTCACCAGCATCGTGCTGGTGCAGGACAGCGTCGAATGGTCGATGCGCGGCAGTGCCACCGCCTCGATCATCTTTGCCCGCAGCCTCGGCAATACGCTCGGCGCCACCGTGCTCGGCGCCATCCTCAATGCCGGCATCAATCACTATGCGAGCGGCGAAGCGGCGGCAGGACTGCATGACGCACTGAACCAGCCGACCGGGCTCTCGGCGCTCGCCGCCGATCCGGCGATCCGCGCCGTCTTCAATGCGGCGCTGCACTGGAGCTTCTGGGGCGTGGTCGTTGTTGCGGTGCTGACCTTCTTCACCACCTGGCTGATCCCGGTCGGGCATAGTCAGAAGCGTGAGGGGGCGGCCGTCGCAAGCGAGGCGGCTTCGCATTAGGCGGCTCAGCCGTTCGGCGCGACTTAGGTAATAGGCTCTGATGGGTTACGATCTTCACATTACCCGTAAGGCAAATTGGTTCGATGCCTCTCCATCGATCGCTCTCGACGAATGGCTCGAGTACGTTGCCAGTGATCCCGAAATTCAGCATGACGGTTTTGCCGAAACTCCCGCCGCCGACGGGGGTGTTTTACGGGTGGAACAGGCGGGCATATGCGTGTGGAAAGGATACTCCCGCGGCGAAAATCGAAAAAACGCCGCATGGCTTTGGTGGAGCGGAGACAACATCGTTGTCAAAAATCCTGATCAAGAAATCCGTCGGAAAATGTGGCTTATCGCCCAATCTCTCGAAGCCAAAGTCCAGGGGGAAGAGGGAGAATATTATGACCATGATGGCGAGATGATCGTGATGAAAGCCATACTCGCGCCCGAGCCTTCGATGCCTCCCGATCCAAAGCGTCCATGGTGGAAATTCTGGTAGATTCCAGACAATGTTCTGCACTGCGTTGTTGCCGGTGGATTGTATTGGGAGAGTTGTCGGACGATGGGTGTTTTCGTTTTGCTCTTGGGGTTTCCGGGCGTCGGGAAGCTGACAATCGCCAAAGAACTCGGCTCGCTTCTATCAGCAAAGATCATTGACAATCACTGGTTCAACAACCCGATCTTGCGCCTCCTCGACGAGGATCAGACCGCTCCGCTGCCTAAGGGTGTCTGGGAGTACACCGGCAGGGTCCGGCAGGCCGTCCTGGATGCAATCGCCACCTATAGCGGCCCGTCGGCGAATTTCATCTTCACCCATGCCGGCGTCGAAGGCGATGAGCGGAGCACGCGGACGTACCAACAGTTTGTTGACGCCGCCAGACAGCGCGCCGCGGTCTTCGTTCCGGTGAGATTGCTTTGTGCCGAAGAAGAATTGGCGCGTCGCGTTTCCTCCCCCGCAAGGCGCGACTATTTGAAAACGACCGACGTCGAGACTTCAAGAAACCGAAGCCAACAGGCCGTGGTTCTTGATATCCCGCACCAGCACGCGCTAACCCTAGATGTGACGTTCACGTCGCCTTTGGAAAGTGCTGCGGCAATACGGGATCATGTTGTGACCTGCCTGCCGAACGGGAGCTAATTGTGCGATTGCATGCAATGAAAGAGGATATTCCGAAGTGTGGTGTCGTCATCGACGCCACGCTCCCGCTCGCCGTCGTTGTCGACGAGATTTTGAGGCTATCGCGTGCCTGTGATCACAGTTGCTGTTGAGAGAAGGTGAACCTTGCCGTCGCTGACGGATTGGAGAGCGAGCTCCAGGACCTCACGACAGATCTTCTCCCGTGTTGCCGCGTCGGCCCTGGATAGTCCGGCGACAACAGGCGCGGCGATCTCGGTCATGAAGTCCCAATAGCTCGCCGGGGCATCGTGCACCATCATCGCCGACACCTCTTCCACGGCGACGTCGAGAAGGCCCGCCTCTTTGAAGGTCTCGACCATCATGCCTTCCCCCGCGCAGCGGAACAGGCCCGGAGAACCGGAGGGCGGCGGGGGCATGTCCACGTGGCGGGCGATCGTGCCCATGATCGTGGTCGCCCATGGATTTTTGGCAGGCGCGCTCCAGACTGCGGCACAGACCCGCGCCCCGGGCTTTGCGACGCGCGCCATCTCCCTGGCGGCGGCAGCGATATCCGGGAAGAACATAAACCCGAACCGGCATAGGACGGCGTCGAAACTGGCATCGGCAAAAGGCAACGCTCCCGCATCGCATAGGCGAGTTTCGAAGTTTTTGAGGCCACGTCTGGCCGCATTTTCGGCGGCAGCAGTCAGCATATTTTCCGAGAGATCGGTGACGACAACCTGACCCTCGGGGATTGCCGCCGCCGCCGTCAGGCCGGGTTCGCCAGTGCCGGCGGCTATGTCAAGCACGCTAAAGCCGTTGGAGAGATTGGCGCGCCGAAGCATGGCGTCACCAAACGGGGCGAGCCAACCGAGAACCAAGCTGTCCCATTTCTTCCAGCCGGCCGAAAACTTGTCCCATGTCTCACGTTGCTGGTTACGGATATCGTCGAGATTTGCTGACATGCACCGGCTCCCCCATCCGTTCAACCGGCAAAGCCGGGAACGTCGGCACTATGCGCCGCTGATGTCGGGATTCAATGGAAATAAACGCCATCGGGCCAATCGCCAGGCGCGACCAAACCCGTTGGGACGGAGTGATTGAATTGACCAAGCCTATTGGAGCTTTTATACGATAGCTTTTGCGAAACTCCGGACTAGCCAAAAATAATCCTTTTAAATCAATGGGCTTCTCCTGGATGGTGCCAAATCAAGAATACGGAACCAGCGGATTGCTGATGCGATGCAGCCCGGCTGCATGCATCAGCCATGGAGAAACAAAATTATAAAGATCATGGTCTTACTGCACAGCGCCGATGGCATGGCTTGGCAGTCTCCCCCTAAAGGCACCAGCCTGAAGACATTGAGCGAAGCCGAAGAGCAAGGTTTCATCTTGATCCGCGGGGAATTCCAGAAACGGCAATTTCGTCTGACAGAGCTGGGCTCCGACTATGTCGAGCGCGACAAGCGGCGTCTGGAAGCTCGCAGGCTCTGAACCGATACCGCCGGCTAAGCGCGAACTGAACGCACAAGCCAAGCGGCCCGACGGGCGAAAGGCGGGTCTGACAATGGCGCTTTGCAACAGGAGCGGTCATCCGTGAATAGCGAGTACCAGCTTACAGAGCACGCTGGGCTTACAGGGCATCCTGGATATCGAAGCGAACGATCTTATCGCCTTCCATGCGGAAAATATGCGTCACGGTCTTGTCCTTCAGGCCATGGGCCTGCCCCTCCAGCGGCCGGCCATCGAGGTCAAACACCGATTGGATGACCTCGACAGCGACAGCGCCCTCTTCGGTTTCCTCAAATGCGACCGGCTCGACGTGTGGACTGATCATAGCCCACTGACGTCCCCAATAGTCGCGCACGGCCTCACGACCATTGATGTGGCCGCCGTCCATGCCATTGGCCCAGGCGACGTCATCGGAAAGGACGGCCAGGACAGCGTCGATGTCTCTGGCGTTGAAGCTGGCATAGATGCGCTTGATCATTTCGACGTCATTGTTGGACATTTCGTTTCCTCAGTGGAGATTGAAACTTTCTCTGGGCGGCATCGAAACGGCATTGCCTCCTGCCGCGCGTCAAGATACATACGTACATATATATCTCGCGGTCAAGCGCAGGCAAGAGGTGAGCGAATGAATGAAGACGTGCTTTCTACGCCTGGCCATCTCATCAGTCTTGCGGCGCGGGGGTTTGCCCGCCTCAGCGAGTCACGGCTTAAACCGCTCGGCTTCGGTGTCGGTCAGTTGCCTGTCCTCGTCGCGCTGCAAAATGGCAAGGCAAGCACACAGCGCGACCTCGCCCGCTTTGCCAGGATCGAGCAACCGCCGATGGCGCAGATGCTCGCACGCATGGAGAGGGATGGCTTGATTGAGCGGACACGCGACCCGGCTGATGGTCGCAGCAGCCGCATCGTGCTGACAAGAACCGCACAGGAACGCATGCCGGAGGCAATTACGACCCTATTCCAAGGGAATCGTGAGGCATTGACCGGGTTCACGGGTGCGGAAGCGGGACAATTGGTCGATCTGCTCAAGCGGCTGATCGAAAATCTGGATCAGATTGCGAACGCAGAGGCTTCGTCAGGCGATTGATGGTTTTGTGGCCAAACGGACAATTCTATTCGGGGACTGCGCTGTCTTTATTCGAGGTCGTGCTGTTTTTCGGCAAGGAGGGGTTCTTCAAAACGCGTGACAGCAAGTTCCGTTTTCTCTTGCGCGGGACGAGATCGATGTCGCTGACAAGTTTTGCGCCGCCCTCGCGCCGCTCCAGCGTGATCTTGCGGCTATGGAAGGCTTCGAGCTCAGCCCGATGCGCGACGCTGACGATAGTGACTTCAGGCAATTCATCGATCACCATTTGCATCATCTTATCCTGGCTCTTCTCATCGAGTGCTGAGGTTGCTTCATCCAGTACGATGATATCGGGATGGTGGAGCAGCAGACGCGCAAAAGCGAGCCGCTGCTTTTCACCGCCGGACAATGTCTGGTCCCAGGGCGCGTCTTCCTCGATCTTGTCGTTCAGATAGTCGAGCCCCACCTTGTCGAGCGCCGCCTTGATCTCATCCGGCGTCCAGCTATCGGCGGCACCGGGATAGGCGACGGCACGGCGAAGCGTCCCGGACGGAATATAGGGCCGTTGCGGCAGCATGAACAATCGTCTGTCGGCGTGGAAATTGACGCTGCCCTCACCCCACGGCCAAAGACCTGCGATGGCGCGCACCAGCGTGCTCTTGCCCGAACCGGATTCGCCGGCGACGAGCACCCGCTCGCCTGGTTCGATCACGACCTGGGTTTCCTTGACCACGGCGGTGCCATCGTCAAGCGACACGGAGAGATCGTTCAGGCTGAGCATCGCATCGCCTTCCGTTTCACCGCGCTTGATGCGTCCGAGCGCGTTGCTCTGTTCGGCGCGCTCGAGCCCGTCGAGCGACATCATCAGCGAAGCAATACGCCGGGCACAGGCGTTCCAATCGGCGAGACGAGGGTAATTGTCGACCAGCCATCCGAACGCGCTCTGAACGATGGCGAAGGCAGAGGCAGCCTGCATGACCTGCCCAAGCGTCATGCTGCCTTCGAGAAATTTTGGAGCGCACAGCAGAACCGGGACGACCGGCGCAAACAGGCTCGATCCCTGCGACACAAGGGCTGTGCGCATGTGCTGGCGTGCAAGGAGCGCCCATTGCCTGAGCACGTTGGCGAAGGTCTTGCCGAGGTCGTTCCGCTCCTCCTCCTCGCCGCCGAGCAAGGCGATGCTCTCGCCGTTTTCCCTCACATGCGTCAGCGTGTAGCGAAATTCGGCTTCCGCTTGGTTTTTCGCCTCGGAGACGCGGACGAAATGGCGGCCGATGACCGTCATCGAACTGGAGGTGATCGCGGCGTAGAGGACCGCAGTGACGACGAGAAAGCCGGGAATGGTGACGGTCCAACCGGCGATCGTCACAGTGAGGGCCCCGCCGATCGTCCAGAGCACCACGATGAAGGTCGAGGCCGACAGAAAGGCGGCAATGACGCCAGAGATGAAATCGACAGGCGCTTCGGTGGCAATCCGTAAATCCTCCGCGATGCGCGCTTCGGGGTTCTTGTGGTCGCCGCCGATGAGGTTCAACTGATAGTAACGACCGCTTGCGAGCCAGCGCGCGATGACTGCGGTCGTCAGCCAGGAACGCCAGCGGCGCTGGATCATCATGCGAAGGGCGACTTGTGTGGTGACAAGGGCTGCAGTTCCGAGCGCCAGTGGCAGGAATACGACGCTCAGGAAATACACGGTGCGGGCATTATGTTGCTCCAGGGCGTCAAAAATCGCGCGGTTCCAGAGATTGATTCCGTACTGGAAGCCGACATTCATGCCGATCAGGGTCAATAGCCCGATGGTGCATGGCCAGGCGAGCTTGTCACCGCCACGGCCCCAATAGCGGCGCGCGCTGATCCAGAAACGCTTCAGCAAATACCGCCTGCGCGCCTGCTCGGCCTCCTCAGGCGTCAACTCCGGATCGGGGTCGATGGCATCTGGCGGCAGCGCGACTTCTGCAGTCGATGCCGTCTCCTGGCGCGACTTCTCGGCACCGTGCGGTTCGGTGCCATCGACCGATTTCGGTTTGAGTTTAGCGTCGGCCATAAGCGCGATAACGGCTTACACATCGAAATGTTTCATGATGCCGGTGGCGAACATCGCATCAGAGGGCTTGTCGAGAAAATCAGGCAATCACCGGAAGACCGCGACCGTGCTGTCGCTATTACGCCGCGTCTGAGCCCATGCCATAGCTTTCGTTTGCCGCGTTCTGGATCATTCCGATCGCGACCGGCGGCAAGATGAAGCTCCAGATCCCGAGCCAGGCAATCGAAATCAAACTTCCATGGCCTCTGTCGCGTGCGCGATCATTGAGGAGATCACCAAGGGTCATGACAAGAACCGGCAATCCGAGCGGCACGAGGATGGCGATCAGCATGCCAGCAAGCGGCGTCAGCAGGCGCTGCGACCGTGCGGCGCCCGCCAGTTCCCCATGGGTGCGATAAACCCAATAGGCCAGATAGATAAAGGCGGCCACAGCAATGCCGAAGACCAGAAGTGCTAAAAGCAGCGTGACGGGGGAAGAGGTGACGTCGGCATCATTCGCTTGAAACAGATGGACGCCGAACGCCATCAGAAGAATCAGGATCGGCGGCGTGAACAGGATGACAGCGACCAGGAGAGGGGATCGCCGGCGCGGCGCAAGCGGCGTGTGTCGCGGACGCGGAGCTTCATCGAAGGCCAGGTTTCCGGCCGGCACCAGCAATATGACAGCAAGAAGCAGGCAGGCCAGGAAAGCCGAAACGACAGGCACGGCGCCTAGATCGAGGCCGTATAACCACGACGCGCCGATCGGAGCAAAGGCTGAGATCAGGATCGTCGTCGACAAGAGAGTGAGGGCGCAGCCGAAGTCGATTTTGCCCGGTTGCCCGCCCACCAGAAATATCGCGATCGCGAGAGGGAAAACGGCCCGAACCGTGCCGAACACCACACCAAACAAAAACAGAAACGCCGGCGATCCCCACAATGCAGGCGCCGGCAGAAAACTGATGGCGACAATGGCACAGACGAGAATGGGCGAAATCAAAGCCGACCGACCATGGCGGCTCGCGACGATAAACGCCAGGAAGGCGCCGGCAACCCAGCCAAGAGTGGAGCCGAAATAGAAGATCCCGATCGTCTGAGCGCTGCTGCCGGTCATTTGCGAGATCAAGGGAAGGACCGTGCTGAAACCTTGTCCGCCGATTGCCAAAAGAAGCGAGGAAAAAAACAGAGCCCAATAGCGATAGGTGCTCAGGAAATCAGCCAGCGTCCATTCGATGTTGCTGGAAGGGGCAAAGGTGTTTTCCATCGGTGAAACTTGCTCTCCATTCATGATCATCGCGCATCGCAAACGGTGGATGCGTCGACCATGCGCATCGAGGAGGTTATTTCAATAGCTTTGACGCGGCATCCGGACCAGCCCAGAGGTTTTGCCGACATATCGTGACGGATTTATAAATGTCCCCGTCGCGCCGAAACGTGCCAGGGCTGGCATCCGCTCCGTAAGACAACGCTTTCCTGGCGTTGCCCCCGCCACCTCAGGCGGTTTCGGTGGCGATCTGCGGCAGGGATTGCAGGAGGGTCTGGCGGGCGGAGTGCAGATGCGCGCGGCAGGCGGTTTCGATTGCCGCCTGGTCGCGGGATTCCAGCGCTGCGATATAATCCAGATGCTCGTGGATGGCGCGCTCGTTGCGCTGGCGGGCGGCGGTCTTGTTCCACTGGTAGTGATAGTGGAAGACGATGGCGATCGCGTCGTAAAAATCGGCGATGAAGCGGTTCTTCGAGGCACGGTGGATCAGCAAATGGAAGCGCTCATCGAGGACGGAGAAATCCTTGAAGCGCTGGTTGATGTCGGCAAGCATGGCGTGATGTTCGTCGCGGATGGCGGCAAGATCGGCCCAACTCTGATTATCCCTGGAAAGCCGGCCGAATTCGGCGGCGGAATGCAGCTCGAACATCTCGCGCACATCGGCAAGCTCAAGCGCGAATTCGCGGGTGAACCCTTTGAGCGTCCAGTGGCTGTTCGGGCGTTTCTCGATGAGGCCGAAGCGGGAGAAACGGATCAGGAATTCGCGTACGCTGGTCGTGCCGGTGCCGATCTCGCGGGCAAGCTCCAATTCGTTGATCTGCATGCCGGGCGCGGCATCATCGGCAAGGATGCGCTGCATGAAGCTGCGCTCGATAATATCGTGCAGGGAATCGGTTTCTTCGGAGGGAAAGAGGTCGTGGTCAGTCGGCTGGCGCAGCACGATCTTCTGGCGTTTGTTCCAGCGGATGATGCCTTCTTCGCTCAGCCGCGTCAGGATGGCGCGCGCCGTCGAGCGGCTGACGCCGAGCTGGGCGGCGATCTCCGGTTCCGAGGGCAGCGCCGTATCCGTGCGCAGGGCTGCGGCATACCTGTTGTAGGCTTCCTTGAAGACCGTATTCTGCCTTGCCACCAGACCCCGCTTTCCGCCCTCGTGACCGTCGCCCGCTTCAAAGCAGGACGGAGCGGACCGGGGCTTGTTCAAACGACCTTTAGCTTAATTCCGGTCGCCTGCGGCTCATTGCCTCCCTCGTCCACAGGATCAATATTCCCGTTGACTTGAAAATGTTTATTGTAGATAAAAAACAAAATCAATGCGCTTTCGCCGATGTAGCGAGCCTTTCCCAGGGAGATATAGACTTGGACAAACTGCCTTGGATCATCCTTTCGGCCGGCGACAATGTCGCGGTCGCAACGGCGGCAATTGCGCCGGGTTCGACGGTTGCCGGCATTCAGACCCGTGAGAAGATCGACCCCGGCCACAAGGTGGCGATTGCGGATATTCCGCTCGGATCACCCGTGGTCAAATACGGACAGGCGATCGGCCGCACGACGGCCGAGGTCAAGGCCGGCGACCATGTGCACAGCCACAACCTGCATTTCGAAAACGACCGGCTGGCGGCGACCGCCAATTCGGCGCCGGAAACGGCGACCACCGATGACAAGGCGCGCACCTTCATGGGCTATCGCCGCGCCGACGGGCGGGCGGCGACGCGCAACTATATCGGCATCATCGCCAGCGTGAACTGTTCCACCACGGTCTGCCGGGCGATCGCCGACGAGGCGAACCGGACGATACTGCCGCATTACGAGGGCATCGACGGTTTCGTGCCGATCGTCCACGACCAGGGCTGCGGCATGAGCTCGACCGGCGACGGCATGAACGTGCTGCATAGGACGCTCGCCGGCTACACCAGACATGTGAATTTCGGCGGCGTGCTGATGATCGGCCTCGGCTGCGAGGTCAACCAGCTGACGCTGTACGGCCAGAGCGGCGCCGGCGCCTCGAAGCGGCATTTCAACATCCAGGATGCCGGCGGTTCGCGCCGCGCTGTCGAGCGCGCCATGGGCATGCTGCGCGAGATAGCCGCCGATGTCGGCAAGGAAAGGCGCGTGGCGATGTCGATCGGTGAGATCATCATCGGCCTGCAATGCGGCGGCTCGGACGGCTTTTCCGGCATCACCGCCAATCCGGCGCTCGGCGTCGCGGCCGACCTGCTGGCGGCGGCCGGCGGCACGGCGATCCTGTCGGAGACTTCGGAAATCTACGGTGCGGAGCACCTTTTGCGCAGCCGCGCCGTCAGCGACGAGGTGGCAAAGAAGCTCGATGACAAGATCGCCTGGTGGGAAGATTACGTCGCGCTGCACGGCGCCTCGCTCGACAACAATCCGTCGCCCGGCAACAAGCGCGGCGGGCTGACGACCATCCTTGAAAAATCGCTCGGCGCGGTCGCCAAGGGCGGGCGTTCGCCGCTGACGGCGGTCTATGGTTATGCCGAGCGGGTCACGGCCCCCGGCCTCGTCTTCATGGACACGCCCGGCTACGACCCGGTCTCGGCGACCGGCCAGGTGGCCGGTGGGGCAAACATGATCGCCTTTACGACAGGCCGCGGCAGCTGCTTCGGTTGCCGGCCGGCGCCGTCGCTGAAGCTTTCCAGCAATTCGGCGCTTTATGCCTCGATGGAAGAGGACATGGACATCGATTGCGGCACGATCGCCACCGGCGATGCGACGATCAGCGGCAAGGGCCGCGAAATTTTCGATCTCATCGTCGATACGGCATCAGGCAAGAAGACCAAGAGCGAGCTCTTCGGCTATGGCGACAATGAATTCGTGCCCTGGCATCTGGGCGCGACGCTCTAGCCTTTGCTTTGACGCAATCCCAGGAAAACCGCTTCACACTTTTCCGATTGATTTGAAGTACGCAATCCCGGACGGAAAACCGCTTCACACTTTTCCTGGGATTGCTCCATAGACCAAGCTCAAGTTCTTCGCGAGGAGGCATGATGAAGAAGAGACGGATCGGCAAGACCAAGCTGGAGGTGACCGAAATCAGTTTCGGTGCCGCCGCTCTCGGCGGTCTCTACCGCGCCTGCCCGCGCGAGCAGGCGATGGATACGCTGCAGGCGGCCTGGGACAGCGGCATCCGCTATTTCGACGTGGCGCCCTGGTATGGGCTCGGCCTCGCCGAACGGCGGGTCGGCGACTTCCTGCGCGACCAGCCGGATGGCAGTTACGTGCTTTCCACCAAGGTCGGCCGGCTGCTTCGGCCGGTGCCGACCGGCACCGTGCCTGATTACAGCTATGTCGACCCGCTCTCCTTCGACGCCGATTACGACTATTCCTATGACGGCATCATGCGCTCGGTCGAATTCAGCTATGCGCGCCTCGGCCTCAACCGCATCGATATTCTCTATGTGCACGATCTCGGCGTCTACACACATGGCGCGGCGAAAAACGCGGTCCACCAGAAGCAGTTTCTCGATTCCGGCGTGAAGGCGCTGGAGGAACTCAAGTCGTCTGGCGCGATCTCCGCCTTCGGCCTCGGCGTCAACGAAGTGCCCGTCTGCCTCGACGTCATGCGCCATTCCGATCTCGACTGCATCCTGCTTGCCGGCCGCTACACGCTGCTCGACCGCTCGGCCGTCGCCGAACTGCTGCCGCTCTGCCGGCAGAAGGGTACGTCGCTCGTCGTCGGCGGCGTCTTCAACTCCGGCATCCTCGCCACCGGCCCGGTGCCGGGTTCGCATTTCGACTATATGCCTGCTGATGACGATGTGCTTGCCAAGGTCGGCGCGATGGAAGCGATCGCCAAAAGCCACGGAGTGCCGCTGGCAGCGCCCGCCCTGCAGTTTCCGCTACGCGAGGCGATCGTCGCCTCGGTGCTGATCGGCACAGCCAAGCCGTCGAGCCTGACGCGCAATATGGAGATCGTCGAGCCGCGGCTTGCCGACGAGATCTATGCCGAATTCGAACCCTATACGCTGGTCGCGCCGCCGCTCGGCGCCGAAGCCGTCCGAGTCTGAGGAGAGACTATGCTCAAGGGTATTCATCCGCTGCTTGGACCCGACCTGCTTCATGCGCTGAAGACCATGGGGCATGGCGACGACATCGTCATATCAGACGCCAATTTTCCCTCGGGCTCGATGGGTCCGCCGGTCATCCGCGCCGACGGCGTCAGCGCCACTGCGATGGCCGAGGCCATCCTGACGCATATGCCGCTCGACACGTTCGTGCCGGAAGCGGCGTGGCGGATGGAGGTGGTCGGCGATCCCGATGCGATGCCGGAGGTCTGCACCGAATTCCAGCAGATCGTTTCCAAGCACGCCGGCGATTTCCGCATCGTGCCGGTAGAGCGTTTTGCTTTCTACGCGATGGCTCGCAAGGCCACCTACATCGTCGCGACGACGGAATTCCGGCTGTACGGCAACCTGATTTTGAAAAAAGGCGTAGTCCATCCTGATGAGGTCGACATGGCCTGATCCCTATTTTAGGGTATCGTGGTATTGGAATAAAATCAGTTGCTTGGCGGGAGTTTGCCAAAGAAAAAAAGCCGGTTTGGCGCTCTTGCAATTTGATTGCGCCTCGGCTAGCTTCACCCGGCAAATGTTTTTTATCGATAAAAATCGTCCGCCTGCGTTCAGCGGCCGATTTATTTGGAGGAGAACGCACCCTGAGAGGAGAACCCTTATGAGTATCGTGAAATCCCTTCTGTCCCGCCGCGCCTTTACCGCGCTTGCAGGTGCCGCAGTCATCGCCACGGCGATGCCGGCAACGTCGTTTGCCGCCGACGTGACGATCCCGATCATCGTCAAGGACACGACGTCCTTCTACTGGCAGATCGTTCTGGCCGGCGCCCGCAAGGCCGGCAAGGATCTCGGCGTCAACGTGCCGGAACTCGGCGCACAGGCCGAATCCGACGTCAACGGCCAGATCAGCATTCTGGAGAACGCCGTTGCCGGCAAGCCGGCCGCCGTCGTCATTTCGCCGACCGAATTCAAGGCGCTCGGCAAGCCGATCGATGAAGCCGCCAAGTCGGTTCCGATCATCGGCATCGACTCAGGCGCCGACTCCAAGGCGTTCAAGTCGTTCCTGACGACCGACAACGTCCAGGGCGGCCGCATCGCCGCCGACGGTCTTGCCGCCGCCATCAAGGAGATGACCGGCAAGGAAGAAGGCGATATCGTCATCCTCACCAATCTTCCCGGCGTCGGCTCGCTGGAGCAGCGCCGCGAAGGCTTCCTGGATCAGATCAAGACCAAGCATCCCGGCCTGAAGGTCATCGCCGACAAGTATGGCGACGGCCAGGCGACGACCGGCCTCAACATGATGACCGACCTGATCACGGCCAACCCGAACCTCGTCGGCGTCTTCGCCTCGAACCTCATCCTGGCGCAGGGCGTTGGCCAGGCGATCGCCGAAAACAAGCTCGGCGACAAGATCAAGGTCATCGGCTTCGACAGCGACGACAAGACGGTGGGCTTCCTCAAGGATGGCGCGATCGCCGGCCTCGTCGTTCAGGACCCCTATCGCATGGGCTATGACGGCATCAAGACCGCGCTTGCCGTCTCCAAGGGCGAGAAGGTTCCGGAAAATGTCGATACCGGTGCCAATCTCGTCACCAAGGCGAATATGGCCGATCCGAAGATCGACGCACTTCTGAACCCGAAGATCAAGTAACAAAAACAGACAGGCCGCGCCGGCTTCAAAAACCGGCGCGGCCTTTTCCATCCGTGGTATGTTTTGTGCGGGATGGAGAGCAGAGGCGACACAAGGAGGAGAGGTCCATGATCGGACTGGAAGAGGTCAGTCATCGCCATGATGACAGCGCGACGCTGAAAGAAGCCAATCGAATTCCCGCCGGATCGCCTATCCTCGAACTCAAGGGCCTGCAGAAGAATTATGGTCATGTGCAGGCGCTGAAGCCAGCGACGCTGACCTTCCTTGCCGGTGAAATCCACGCCATCGTCGGGGAAAACGGCGCCGGCAAATCCACCCTTATCAAATTGCTGACCGGCGTCATTACCCGCACGGCAGGCGAAGTGCTGTGGTGCGGCCAGCCGGTGGGGCTGTCGACGCCGAACGAGGCGATCGCCCGCGGCATCAACGCCGTCCACCAGGAAGTCGTGCTGTGCCGGCACCTGACGGTTGCCGCCAATCTTTTCCTCGGCGACGAGGTCAACCGCTACGGCCTGATGCGCAAGAAGCAGATGGAGAAGATGGCGCAGGCCGTGCTTGACGATCTCGGCTTCGGCCTGCCGGCCGGTGCGCTGTTGAGCTCGCTGACGATCGGCCAGCAGCAGCTGGTGGCGACGGCGCGCGCGGCGATGCGCGGCACGCAGTTCCTGATCTTCGACGAACCCACGGCCTATCTGACGCGCCAGGAATCGGCGCAGCTCTTCAAGCTGATCCGCCGCCTGCAGGGCGAAGGCGTCACGATCGTCTATATCAGCCACCGTATGGAGGAAGTGTTCGAGCTGGCCGACCGTGTCTCGGTGCTGCGCGACGGCACGCATGTCGGCACGCGGCTGATCGGCGAGACAAACGATGCCGAACTGATCGCTTTGATGATCAACCGCTCGATCGAGCAGATCTACCACAAGGAAGAGATTGCGATCGGCGAGACGATCGTCGAGGTCAAGGGCCTCTCCGGCCCGGGCTTCGAAGATGTGTCGCTCAGCGTCAAGGCAGGACAGATCGTCGGCCTCTACGGGCTGATCGGCGCCGGCCGCAGCGAATTCGCGCTCGGCCTCTACGGACGCCAGCCGATCAGCGCCGGCGAAATCCACTGGAGGGGCAAACGTGTCGATATCCGCAACGAACGCACCGCCATGGAACTCGGCATTGCGCTCGCGCCCGAAAGCCGGCGCGACCAGGGGCTTTGCCTCAACCTGCCGATCGGCCTCAACATCAACCTGCCGGTGTTCGGGCGCCTCAGCCACGGTCCTGTCATCAATCACGCACGCGAATCGGCCAATGCCGACAAGCAGATCCGCGATCTCAGCATCAAGACGCCGAGCCGGCGCGTTCCGGCCTCCAGCATGTCGGGCGGCAACCAGCAGAAGATCGTCATCGGCAAGTGGCTGAGCCACGGCGCCCGGCTCTTCATCTTTGACGAGCCGACCGTCGGCGTCGACGTCGGTACCAAGGCGGAAATCTACCGGCTGTTCGCCAAGCTTCTGAAGGACGGCGCGGGCATCATCCTGATCTCCTCCTACCTGCCCGAGGTCTACGAACTGGCCGACCGGCTGCACGTCTTCCGCGCCGGCAAAATCGTCGCGAGCCATGATTTCCACGCGGCGACGCATGAACAAGTGCTCAGCGAAGCGATCGGCGTCTGAGCCAAAAGAATAAGAGGGAGAAAATTCATGACTGCCACCCCCACAGAAATCGTCGCACCGCCGCCGCGCCGGAAAATGAACATCCTGTTCGGCCTGACGCTGATCGGCCTGCTGATCTTCCTCTGGATCGTGCTCGCCGTTGTCACCCCGAGCTTCTGGACGCCGCTCAACATCTCGAACCTGCTGCGTCAGGGCGCTATGACGGCGATCCTCGCACTCGGCCAAACCTTCGTCATCATCACCGCCGGCATCGACCTTTCGGTCGGCGCCATTGTCGGCTTCTGCACGGTGATCATCGCCTGGCTGCTGCAGGCCGGCGTACCGGTATGGGGTGCGATCGCGCTGACGCTGCTCATGGGTGTGGCGATCGGCGCCTTCCATGGCTTCGGCATCGTGCATATGGGCCTGCCGCCGTTCATCATCACGCTGGCAACCCTGACATCGCTGCGCGGCATCGGCCTGCTGATCACCAACGGTTCGACGATCAACATCACCAATGAGGGCTTCAGCAATTTCGCCCGCGCCGATCTGCTCAGTATTCCGAGCCTGTTCTGGATGGTCATCCTGGTGGCGGTCCCCTCCTTCATCTTCCTGCATCTGAGCCGCTGGGGCCGCTATCTCTTCGCGGTCGGTTCGAATGCCGAGGCGGCGCGCCTTTCCGGCGTCAACGTCAAGGGCATGATCTACCTTGCCTATATCCTCTCGGCCTCCTTCGCCGCCTTCGTCGGCGTGCTGCTGGCCTCGCGCATCGCGATCGGCAATGCGACACAGGCCGACGGCTGGGAACTGCAGGCGATCGCCTCCTCCGTTATCGGCGGCACCAGCCTGTTCGGCGCGGTCGGCTCGGTGCACGGCCCGCTGATCGGCGCCTTCATTCTCGCCACCATCAACAACGGCGCGAACCTTCTGAACGTCAACTCCTTCTGGCAGCGTATCATCACCGGTCTCTTGATCATCGTGATCGTGTTCTTCGACCAGCTGCGCCGCCGCAAGAGCAATTAAGAGGCGAGCAAGAGACAGCCGGCCTGAACCAGCCGGCTTCTTCCATTTCAGGAATGCGAGACCCGTCATGAAAGCAGTTCTTTGCCGGGAGCCCGGCGTGCTCGATATCGTCGAGCGTCCTTCGCCAGCGGCTCCCGCCGCCGGCTGGGTGCGGCTTGCCGTCAGCCATGTCGGCATCTGCGGCACCGACTACCACATCTTCGAGGGCAAACATCCCTTCCTCGAATATCCCCGGGTGATGGGGCATGAGATCTCGGCGACGGTGCTGGAAGCGGGCGACGGCGTTGCCATGGCGGTCGGCACGCCCGTCATCGTCAATCCCTATCTCTCCTGCGGGCAATGTATCGCCTGCCGTCAGGACAAGCCGAATTGCTGCACCAATATCAAGGTGCTCGGTGTCCATACGGATGGCGCCTTCTGCGAGGAGATTTCGGTTCCGGCCGAGAACCTCTATGCCGCCAAAGGTGTAAGCCTCGAGGCGGCGGCGACCACCGAGTTTCTGGCGATCGGCGCCCATGCGGTGCGCCGTTCGATGACCGGTGCGGGAAAGCGGGCGCTCGTCATCGGCGCCGGGCCGATCGGGCTCGGGGCGGCGATCTTCTCGCGCATTGCCGGCCATGAGGTGACGCTGCTCGATACCAGCACCGAGCGGCTGCAGATGGCATCCGAGCGCTTCGGCTTCATTTCCGGCATCGTTGCCAACGAGGCGACAGCGGAAGCCGTACGGGAAAAGACCAATGGCGACGGTTTCGACGTGGTCTTCGATGCGACGGGGTACGGCCCTTCGATGGAAAAGGCCTTCTCCTTCGTCGCCCATGGCGGCGCGCTGGTGCTGGTCAGCGTCGTCAAGGACGATATCCGCTTCTCCGATCCCGAATTCCACAAGCGCGAGATGATGGTGATCGGCAGCCGCAACGCCACCCGCGTCGATTTCGAGCATGTGGCGGATTCGATCGCCAAAGGGCTGGTGCCGGTGGACAAACTCATCACCCACCGCACGACGCTTGCCGATGCACCGCGCGATCTCGCGCGCTGGGCGCATGAGAAGAATGGGCTGATCAAGGCGGTGATCAGTGTTGGTGCTTAGGGCAATCCCAAGGTACGAAGTCGCATAGCGATTGCCTTGAACGCTTCCGGCAAATCTCGTCGGGAGCCGTTGGACCTTGGTCTTTCCACAAGACGTTCTAATGGGTGAGCCCGGAAACAACGCGGTTCTGACTCAGACCGGCGCCCGCGATTTCGCGCAACATTTCTCAATCAAAAAGCACACAGACGAAAACGGAAGTGTCCATAAGTAGGGCCCGCCGGATACTCGGCAGATGTTCATCAATTGAGTGATGGAAAGGGTCGGGCGATGAAAATGCGAATTGCTTCCTTGGCAATGACTATTGCGCTGACAATGCCGCTTGTGGTGCCTGCCCGTGCGCAGGTGGTCATCCAGGAAGGCCAGGGATCGGAATTCTATGCTGATCCTGACGACAACCAGACGGAAACGGATTTTCTGCAGCGATGGAATCGCCACCACGACCAGCGAAGCGGATGGCGCCCAGGTCGGGACAATTTCGGGCCAGACGATGCGGTTCGCCTCCTCGAACGGCGTGGTTATCGCGTCAGAGATGTGAGGGACGTGGGTGAACGATATCTGATCAGAGCATGGCGAGACGGGGACGATCTCCTCGTGAGTGTCTCCCGCAGGGGTGAGATCATGGGCGTCGTCCATGATCGCGAGTGATAAGCGCATGAGAAGAATGGGTGATCAAGGCTGTCATCAGTATTGGCGGCTAGGCAGCGCTGGAAAAGTCCTACGGCGTTAGGCGCCTATCTTGTCATGTTCGCGGTATCTGCTGCGTAGTTTCCCACACACTCCGTCATCCTCGGGCTCGACCCCATAGGCGCTAACTTAGTCTTGACGGTGATGATCGTCGATGATTCACCGTGGTTATGAGCGATTTGTTGCAAGCGT
>NZ_MRDL01000015.1 GCF_002008365.1 Rhizobium leguminosarum bv. viciae USDA 2370 | reverse complement strand
GTGAGTGGGCTTATAGAACTAACCCTCCCAAACAGTCAACACACCAAACAAAAGTTTTTTGACATTTTTGTAACAGGTTGAAAATGAAGGGCTTTTAGCTCTCATCTCCAAAAACGACGAAATTCAGCGCCCGAATGGGTGGCTTTTGAGATTCGTTTTCGCCGAATCCCGAAGAACGGCTTCGGCGAGGGAGACAAGGCTTATATGGGGCGCTTGGCAGGGAATTCCAGGGCGCTTGCCTATGCCACGCCTCACTCGCTAGTTTGGCGATGAAGAACGATGCGGCGGAGTGAAGAATGCTTGTCCTTGATGAAGAACAGACGCGCGCGGCCCTGCCCTGGCCGGAATTGATCGAGGCGATCGCCCGCATGTTCCAGAGCGAATGCGTGATGCCGGTGCGCCATCACCATGAAATGGACGTGCCGGATGAGGAAAGCGCCACACTGCTGCTAATGCCGGCCTGGGTTCCCGGACGCTATGCCGGGGTGAAAACGGTCTCGGTCTTTCCAGGCAATGTGCGGCGGGGCCTGCCAGCGATCTTCGGAACCTATCTTCTTTCCTCCGGCGCTACCGGCGAAATGCTTGCTGCAATCGACGGCGGCGAGTTGACCGCGCGGCGGACGGCGGCCGCATCGGCGCTGGCGGCCCGTCATCTCGCCCGCCCCGACGCGGAAGAGTTGCTCGTCTGCGGAACCGGGCGGCTGTCGCTCAACCTGATGCTGGCCCACGGCACGACCCGGCCGATCAAGAGGTACCGGGTCTGGGGCCGCAACGGCCAAGCGGCGAAAAAGATCGCAGCCGAGGCACGGGCGCTCGGGCTGAATGCCGAGGCGGTCGCGGATGCTGAAGCCGCAGCGCGGACAGCGGACATCATTTCCTGCGCCACGCTTTCCAACGAGCCGCTGATATCAGGCGAATGGCTGAAGCCCGGCGCCCATCTCGATCTCGTCGGCGCCTTCAAGCCGAGCATGCGCGAAAGCGACGACGAGGCCATCCGTCGTGCTTCGGTCTATGTCGATACCCGCGCCGGCGCCATCAGCGAGGCGGGCGACATCGTCCAGCCGCTGAAAAGTGGCGTGCTGAAGGAAGGCGACATCAGGGCTGAGCTTGCGGAACTCGTCAGCGGTGCCCATGGCGGACGAAGCCATGACGAGGAGATCACGCTGTTCAAGTCGGTCGGCGCGGCTTTGGAGGATCTCGCCGGCGCCATTCTTGCCTATGAGACAGTGACGGGCCGAAAGTGACAATCAGTGCATCCTTGCCGGAACTTCCGGTTTCACATGTCCTGCCGGCCGTCGCTGCTGCGCTGGAAAAGCAAATGCGCGCCGTTCTTTCCGCCCCGCCCGGCGCCGGCAAGACGACGCTGGTGCCGCTCCACCTGCTTGGTCAGGCCTGGCGCGGCGACGGCAAGATCATCCTGCTGGAGCCACGTCGGCTGGCGGCGCGGGCCGCGGCAGGTCGGATGGCATCGCTGATCGGCGAACAGGTCGGCGGGACGGTCGGCTACCGCATGCGCCTCGACAACAGGATATCGCCAGCGACACGGATCGAGGTGGTGACCGAAGGAGTTTTTGCCCGGATGATCCTCGACGATCCGGAATTGGCCGGTGTCTCGGTTGTCATCTTCGACGAGTTCCACGAGCGTTCGCTGGACGCAGACTTCGGACTCGCACTGGCGCTCGACGTCCAGTCGGCGCTGCGCGACGATCTGCGTATCCTCGTGATGTCGGCGACCCTCGACGTCGAACGCGTGGCCGCCCTGCTCGACCACCCACCGGTGATCGAAAGCCTCGGGCGCAGCTTTCCGATCGATATCCGTTACCAGGATCGGCCGGGCGGCGAGCGCATCGAGGATGCGGTCACGCGGGCAATACTCGATGCGCATGCCAATGAGGCCGGCTCGATCCTTGCCTTCCTGCCCGGCCAAGCGGAAATCACGCGAACCGTAGAACGCCTGCAGGGACGATTCGGAGCCGGGACGCTGATTGCGCCGCTCTACGGCAATCTCAGCCAGAAGGAGCAGGATGCGGCGATCCGGCCGGCATCCCAGGGGACACGCAAGATCGTGCTTGCAACGTCTATCGCCGAAACATCGATCACCATCGACGGCGTCAGGATCGTGATCGACAGCGGCATGCAGCGTCTGCCGGTGTTCGAGGCGTCGACCGGAATCACGCGGCTGGAGACGGTGCGCGTGTCGCGGGCTTCCGCCGATCAGCGGGCGGGCCGTGCCGGACGAACGGAGCCGGGCATCGCGGTCAGGCTGTGGCACCAGGGACAGACGACGGCATTGCCGGCCTTCACACCGCCGCAGATCCTTTCCAGCGATCTCTCGGGGCTGGTGCTCGACCTCGCGCATTGGGGCGTTCAAGATCCTGCATCGCTTGCCTTCGTCGATCAGCCGCCGGAAACGACCCTGAGGGAGGCGCGGGTTCTGCTTGGCCAGCTCGGAGCGCTCGACAAGGACGGAGCGCTGACAGCGCGGGGCAAGGTCATGCGCGATCTGGCTTTGCCGCCGCGGCTTGCCGCCATGGTCGTCTCGGCCGGAGAAGCGGGACACGCACGGGATGCGGCGATGATCGCCGTGCTTCTCACCGAGCAGGGGCTTGGCGGAACGAGTATCGATATCGAGGAGCGGCTGCGACGCTTCAAGGCCGAGCGGGGCGAGAGAGCGGAGGCTTCAAGGCGGCTGGCAGGACGGCTGGCAAGCGGTCTCGACAGCGTTGCCTCAACGGCGCCGGCGCTTGCAGGCCAGCAGCTGCTGCATGCGTTCCCAGATCGAATCGCACTTCAGCGCGGCGGGCGCGGGCGATTCGTAATGGCGAACGGGCGTGGAGCGGAGCTACCGGCAACCGAGAGGCTGGCCGGCAGCCAGATGCTGGTGATTGCCGACCTGACCGGACGGGCAGCCCAGGCCCGGATTCTGGCAGCTGCCGAGGTGACACGCGGCGACATCGAAGCCGAGTTGCCCGGCGAAATCAAAACCGGGGACCAGATATTCTTCGACCGACAGAGCCGGCAAGTCAGAGCGCGGCGGGCAACCCGACTCGGCGCGATCGTCTTCGAAGAGACGCCGTTGCCACGACCTTCCGGGGCAGCAGTCACCCAGGCACTGGTGGAGGGAGTGCGCGAGCTCGGGCTCGATCAGCTTGCCTTCTCGAAAGAGGCCGTGCAGCTTCGCGAGCGGATCGGATTCCTTCATCGGACGATCGGCGAGCCCTGGCCTGATGTCAGCGACAGCGCCCTGCTTTACCGGCTGGACGAGTGGTTCGCACCCTTTCAGACCGAGGCCCGCGGCCTTTCCGAGATTTCCGCAGCCGGCCTTTCGAACGGGCTGATAGCGCTGGTACCGCACGAATTGCAGCGCGACCTTAGCCGGCTTGCGCCAACGCATTTCGAAGCGCCGACCGGCCAAAGGCATCCGATCCAGTATGAGGGTGAGGAGCCGGTGCTGACGATCCGCGTACAGGAGCTGTTTGGACTGAAGCAGCATCCAGCCATTGCCGGTGGCCGCCTGCCGCTGCTGCTCGAGCTCACCTCGCCGGCGCACCGGCCGATCCAGACGACACGCGACCTGCCGGGCTTCTGGGCCGGCTCGTGGAGGGATGTGCGTGCTGATATGCGCGGCCGCTATCCCCGGCATCCTTGGCCGGAGCGGCCGGAGGATGCGTTGCCGACGACACGGGCAAAACCGCGTGGTACATGAGGGCCATTCAAGGAGCCCCCGGATGATCGACAAGCCTAGCATGATCGACAACACGGAAGGCTATACGCTGGAGGACCGGCACAACAGCCGCAGGCTGCGTCTGCAGACATTGGTGCGGCTGCGCTGGCTTGCCGTCGGCGGACAGGCGCTGACGGTTTTTATCGTTGCCTTCTGGCTGAAATTTCCTCTGCCGTTGATTGCCAGCTCTTCGTTGATCGCCGCCCTTGCCTGGGTGAATTTCTACCTGACGATCCGCTATCCGCCGACGCATCGGCTGGAACCGCCAGCCGCCTTTGCGCTGCTCGGCTTCGATCTCTTGCAGCTCTGCGCTCTGCTCTTCATCACCGGTGGCCTTGCCAATCCTTTCGCGGCGCTCGTCTGCGTGCCCGTCATCATCTCCTTTGCCTCGCAGCCGATCCGCTACAGCACCGCGCTGATCGGCTTTGCGATGGTCTGCATCACGGTGCTTGCCTTTTCGCCCTTTCCGCTGCCCTGGTTCGACGGGGTCGAGATCAACGTGCACAACGTCATGCAGTTCGGTGTCTGGTGCTCGATTGCCTCGACGATGGCATTTGCCGCCTTTTATGCCTACCGGGTCTCGATGGAAGCGAGCCAGCTTGCCGATGCGCTGGCTGCGACCGAACTGGTGCTGCAGCGGGAAAAGCATCTGTCGCAGCTCGACGGCCTGGCGGCTGCGGCCGCCCATGAGCTCGGTACGCCGCTTGCGACGATCAGCGTCGTCGCCAAGGAAATGGAGCGGGAACTCAAGAACGACGATCGTTTCCGCGAGGACGTGATGCTGCTGCGCAGCCAGAGCGAACGCTGCCGTGACATCCTGCGGCGGCTGACGACGCTTTCCTCCGAAGGCGAGGCGCATATGCGCCGCCTGCCGCTTTCGTCGATGATCGAGGAGATCGTCGCCCCGCACCGGGAATTCGGTATCGCTCTCGAGCTCATCGAAAAGAGCCCGCGCAAGGGTGAGCCGGTCACCGACCGCAATGCCGGCATCATGTACGGGCTCGGCAACCTGATCGAAAACGCCGTCGATTATGCGCGGGAGAAAGTGATCGTTACTGTCGAGCACGATCACGACAAAGTGCTGATCGTCATCGAGGACGATGGCAACGGTTATGCGCCTGACATTCTGACGCGGATCGGCGAACCCTATGTGACCAAGCGGCAGAAGGAGGATACGGCGGGCGGCCTCGGGCTTGGACTTTTCATCGCCAAGACGCTGCTGGAGCGCTCCGGCGCATCGCTGGTTTTCGAGAACCGCGATCCGGAAAGTGCGGGCGCGCGTATCCGAATCGAATGGCCGCGCATGCTGATTGACGCAAATTCGACAAAATGACTTTGTCGGCATAAACAGGATATAGCGGTTGACGCAGATCGGGCGCTCAACCGCCGGGACCGAGACGATGACAGAACAGAATCATGACAATTTCGCCGCGTCGGACGAGGATCATATCGGTCCCGACGCCAGCCTACTGATCGTCGACGACGACGGGCCGTTCCTGCGCCGCCTGGCACGGGCGATGGAGACGCGCGGCTTCCAGGTGGAGACGGCCGAATCAGTGGCGGAGGGCGTTGCGAAATCGAAAGGCAGGCCGCCGAAATATGCGGTGGTCGACCTTCGGCTCGGCGACGGCAATGGGCTCGACGTCATCGAGGCGATCCGTCAGCGGCGCGACGACACCAGGATCATCGTGCTGACCGGCTACGGCAATATCGCAACGGCGGTAACGGCCGTGAAGCTCGGCGCCGTCGATTATCTTGCAAAGCCTGCAGATGCCGACGACGTGTTTTCGGCGCTGACACAGCGGCCGGGCGAAAAGGCTGAGCTTCCCGAAAATCCGATGTCGGCCGACCGCGTGCGCTGGGAACACATCCAGCGGGTCTATGAAATGTGCGAGCGCAATGTTTCCGAAACGGCGCGCCGGCTCAACATGCACCGGCGGACGCTGCAGCGCATCCTTGCCAAACGCGCGCCGAAATAGCCGAACACGTCGCGCGCTTATAATCAGACGTCGTCCACAGTGAACGGTTTTCCGCTCGCCCATTCGGCCATCATCAGCCTTTGGGCGGCGGCACGCGAGAAGTTGAGCGTGACGGATTTGCGCGTGGCCGGCGCCATGCGGTGTTCCGGCGCCTCGCGAATCATATGGGCGCCATAACCATCCGACAGGAACAGTCCGCATTCCTCGGGAAAGATCTCCAGCGGCACATCCTTGTGAGTCGCAAAGAATAGACGGTCGCAATGCAGCTTATATTCCGGCCATTTGCGATCGACCCTGAAATCCTCGATCGACGTCTTGATTTCGATGATCCAGACCTCGCCCTTGTCCGAAAGAGTGATCAGATCGGCGCGGCGGCCGCTGGCTAGCGGCAGTTCGGGCAGCACGGCGTGGCGCATTTCATGCAGCAATATCTGCGTTCCGCGCCGTACCATCATGGCCCTGTCCGATTGCCGGCCATCGATTAACGGATTGTTATTGTAAACGCTCAAAATCGTCATGGATAACCATCAGAGGGGCTGGCGTGTTGTTGCAAAAAAACCATGCGCTTCTAATTTGCGCGGCAGACGGATTTGTCGCGCTGCAGTAGCCTTGCAAAGCGCAAGTTAATCGAAAATAAACCATAATCAACGATGGTCGAAAGACCGTTCTCCTTGCCCCAAAACTTCAAGAGTCATCCATGCGCATCTGCAATGCATTCCCTGTATTTGGCCTGCTGGCGACGCTCGCTCTGGCCGGTTGCTCCACGACATCAGACAGCGCATCCGTCGACGACAAGGGCGCAGGCCCAACGGTACAGACAGCACAGATCTTCAATGACGCCTACGGCGTGACGAAGGATGCCGGATACTCCCTGCCGGCGATCCCGATTGATAGGGTCAAGCCGCAGTTCCGCCGCCAGGTCGTCAGCTACGAGACCACCGAGCGCCCCGGTACGATTATTGTCAACACGCGCGAACGCTTCCTCTATTACATCCTGGCCAACGGCAAGGCGATGCGCTACGGCATCGGCGTCGGTAAGCAGGGCTTCGCATGGGCCGGCACCGCCTACGTCGCCTGGAAGCAGGAATGGCCGAACTGGCACCCGCCAAAGGAAATGGCCGTCCGTCGGCCTGATCTCGCCAAGTACGTCGAAGACGGCATGGGCCCGGGCCTTACCAATCCTCTCGGCGCACGCGCCATGTATCTCTTCAACGAAGACGGCAAGGACACGCTCTTCCGCCTGCACGGCACGCCGGAATGGGCCTCGATTGGCACCGCCGCTTCCTCGGGCTGCATTCGCCTGATGAACCAGGATGTCATCGACCTGTACAGCCGCGTCCGTCCCGGCAAGGGCACGTCCAAGGTCGTCGTCATCCAGTAAGCTAATTGCCGAATTCGGTATAAAAAAGGCCGCCGGACTGTCGTCCCGGCGGCCTTTTCGCATCCTCCCTCACGCCATCAGGCGGCCTGTTTCGCCTTGAGCTCGAGGCGACGGCGGTGAAGCACCGGCTCGGTGTAACCGTTCGGCTGCTCCCTACCCTTCAGGACGAGATCGAGGGCAGCCTGGAAGGCGATCGAATTGTCGAAATTGCCGGCCATCGGCTGATAGGCGATATCCGACGCATTCTGCCCGTCGACGACGGCGGCCATGCGTTTCATCGTCTCGACGATCTGAGCTTCGGTGACGACCTTGTGATGCAACCAGTTCGCCATGTGCTGGGCCGAAATGCGCAGCGTCGCGCGATCTTCCATCAGGCCGACATTGTTGATGTCGGGCACCTTCGAGCAGCCGACACCCTGATCGACCCAGCGCACGACGTAGCCGAGGATGCCCTGGGCGTTGTTGTCGAGTTCGCGCTGGATTTCCTCGGGCGTCCAGTTCGGCCGCACCGCAACCGGCACGGAGAGAATGTCGGAGAGCTTGGCGCGAGCGCGGTCTTTCAGTCCCTGTTGAACTCGGGCGACATTGACCCGGTGATAATGGGTGGCATGCAGGGTTGCGGCCGTCGGCGACGGCACCCAGGCGGTGTTGGCGCCAGCCTTCGGGTGGGCGATCTTCTGTTCGAGCATCGCCGCCATCAGATCGGGCATCGCCCACATACCCTTGCCGATCTGGGCGTGGCCGGAAAGACCGCATTCGAGGCCGATGTCGACGTTCCAGTTCTCATAAGCGGAAATCCAGGCCGCCTGACGCATGTCGCCCTTGCGAATCATCGGACCGGCTTCCATCGAGGTGTGGATCTCGTCACCGGTCCGATCGAGGAAGCCGGTATTGATGAAGACGACGCGCTCGCGGGCAGAACGGATGCATTCCTTGAGGTTGACGGTCGTGCGGCGTTCCTCATCCATAATGCCCATCTTGATGGTATTGCGCGGCAGGCCAAGCGCATCTTCGACCCGCGAGAAGATTTCGACGGCGAAGGCGACCTCTTCGGGCCCATGCATCTTCGGCTTGACCACATACATGGAGCCGGTGCGGGAATTCTTCTTCCTGCCGGCCGGGCCAATATCGTAAAGCGCTATCAAGCCGGTGATCACAGCATCCATGATGCCTTCAGGCACTTCGTTGCCGTCGCGGTCGAGGATCGCCGGATTGGTCATGAGGTGGCCGACATTGCGCACCAGCATCAGCGAGCGGCGATGCACCTCGAAGGAGGTGCCGTCCGGACCGGCATATTGCAGATCCGGGTTGAGCTTGCGGATGAAGCTTGTTCCGCCCTTTGCCACCTCTTCCTGCAGGTCGCCCTTCATCAGGCCGAGCCAGTTGCGATAGACGACGACCTTGTCCTCGGCATCGACAGCGGCAATCGAATCCTCGCAGTCCATGATTGTCGTGATTGCCGACTCCAGCCAGACATCGGAAATATCGGCCGGATCGGCTTTTCCGATCGTCGTCGTCGCATCGATGACGATTTCGATGTGAATACCATTGTTCTTCAGAAGAAGATGCGTGGGAGCGGCGGCGTCACCACGATAGCCGGCAAAATGTTTGTCGTCCGTCAGCATTGCCTGCTCGCCATCGATCGATCTGACGACCAGCGCTCCATCCTTGACAGCGAAGCTTCCGACATCCTTCCAGCGGCAGTCCTGCAACGGCACTGATGTATCGAGGAAATCGCGCACCCAGGCGATGACCTTCTCGCCGCGTTTCGGATTGTAGCCCTTGCCCTTCTCGGCGCCGTCGCTCTCGGGAATCGCGTCCGTGCCGTAGAGGGCATCGTAGAGCGAGCCCCAGCGGGCATTGGCGGCGTTCAGAGCATAGCGGGCATTCATGACGGGAACGACGAGCTGCGGGCCGGCGATCGAGGCGATCTCCGGATCGACATTTTGGGTCGAAACCTGAAAGTCCGAGCCTTCCGGCAGGAGATAGCCGATTTCGCGAAGGAAGGACTGGTAGTCGTCCATATCCGCCGGGGCGCCATGCCGCCGATACCAGTCGTCGATCTTCACCTGCAGGTCGTCGCGTTTTGCCAGCAGCGCACGATTTTTCGGGGCGAGATCGTGGACGATCGCCGAAAAATCGGCAAAGAACTTGTCTGCATCGACCGCCAGACCCTGCAGCACCTCCTTGACGAGGAAATCATGAAGGACGGTTTCGATGGCAAGACCGTTCTTATCAACGCGGCTCATGCGACATTCTCCCTGGCAACGACTTTGAATGCTGCCACTTTGCCCGGCTTTCATTCACAGTCAATTCTGCAATAATTCGAAAGATTTATGCCTTCGTGGAAATTATGCGTGGTGTCACGCGCATCGGCAGGCCATTCTGCGGCTGCGTCGTCAGCTTCTGCACCGGCCAGGGGTTGGTCTGATCGGTGGAATCGAAACGATAGCGATGCATCAGGACGGCAAGGGCGATCACCGCCTCCTGAAGTGCAAATGTTGCACCGATGCAGACACGCGGACCGGCGCCGAAAGGCAGGAACTGGAAACGGCCGATCGAGCCGCGATTTTCCGGCAGGAAGCGTTCGGGCATATAGGCACGTGGCCTGTCCCAGTGAAGTTCGTGGCGATGCAACGTCCAGGGCATGATCAGCACCGTGACACCGGCCTCGATCTCGACCCGCTCGCCCTTGGGGCTTGTCCAGGAATCATTCGATATGGCGGCGCGATTGATGGATGGCGCCGGCGGATAGAGGCGCAAAGCCTCCTCAAAGGCGGCGCGCGTCTGCGGCATCATATCCAGCCATTCCACGGGTTCAGCCCGGGTGGCGAGCACCGCGTCGATTTCTTCTTCCATCGCTTCGCGGATATGCGGGCTGTTTGATACGCAATACAGCGTCCAGGCCAATGCCCGGGCTGTGGTCTCATGCCCGGCGCCGATGAAGGTCAGAATATTGTCTTCGATCTCCTCCTTCGTCAGCCCCTCAGGGCCGGCCTGTTCCAGGAGCAGGGTCAGGAAATCCTCGGGCGCGGTGCTGCGATTCGCCTTCATCTTTGCGAGCCGCATATCCATCGTGTTGCGCACGATGGCGCGGAATTTCTCCAGCACTTTCTGACCGCCGATGCGTGTCACACGTGGAACCCAAGACGGAGCGCGCATCAGATCCATCGGATCGACGCGGCCCATGCGATGCAGGAGTTCATTGACATCGTCGGCGAAACGGCCGCTCGAGGTGACGATTTCACCGGAGAACAACGTATCGGCGAGAATCGCGAAGGTCAGCTCGGTCATGTCGGTGCTGATATCGAAAATTGCGCCTGCCTCGTCTGCGCTTTCATATTTGCGGACATAGTCTTCGGACTGGCGCAGCATCTGCCCGGCGAAGCCTTGGGCGTGGCGAGGCGTGAAGACAGGCGCCACCGCCTTGCGCGATCTTTTCCAGACCGAACCTTCGGCGGTCAGAAGGCCGTCGCGGAGGATCGGTCGCAGGACGAGTTGGCGCACATCCGACATGCGGTAATTATTGGCATTGTCGACCAGCACATGTTTGATAAGGCCGGGATCGTTGACGATCAGCGTCCGCTGCCCGAAGAAATTGGTACAGATCCAGGGAAGCGTGTAGGACGGCTCGCCCCAGAGTTCGAGCGGATTGCGCAGGATGATGCGAATGATTTCCAGCCGGCTCGGCGGCACGGTACGCGGCAGCGGTGCTGGCGGAACGAAGGGGTCCGGACGCATGTCCATCGTAAAAGCCTTTCGGGGAAGATCTAAGCTTCCCGGCAAGCTTGAAGCTAGAGCAGGCCCTTAAGTTCGTCCAGCTTGTCGTTGATCAGCCAGCCGTAATAATTCTCTTCCGGCCAGACGGTCGTACCGGCGCCCCGGTTCTTCGCAGCAAGTGCTGCGGCGCGCTGGCGCGAATTGCCGACATTATAAAGCGTCGCCGTCAGGCCGGGATTGCCCGAGATATCCATGCCGGCGATCTCCTTGTAGTCGTCGATCGACCTGCGGATCGAAGCCGCGACGAAGGCGAGCGAGATATCGGGATCCATGATTGCCTTGTAGACGGCGCCGGCATCCTTCTCATTCAGCTTCGGATAACCCGACACGCGGGTCACGAGATCGGAGAGCATCAGTGCCGTCAGCGGATTGACCTGGCCGAGGCCGAAGGTCTGGCCGGCGTAGAAAGGCTGGAAGAAGACCGCGCTGAAGCGGTTGTTGGGGAAACTCTTGCCGCCTAACGTCTTGCCGCGGAAATCGCTTTCCCAGACATCTTCGCGGCAGGACCAGAGCGTGTAGGAATCGCTCTTGCCTTTGCATTCGGAAAATTGCGGCCGCGCCACGAATTCGTCGACGCTTTCGCCGTCATAGGCGAAGCGGAAGCTTTCTCCAGCATAGGAGGCCGCCTTGACATAATAGGCCTGCAGCCGGTCATAGGCGTCGACATTATAGGTGTGCTCGCCGACGATCGCGCCGACGACATGGATGGGATTGATGCCGTAGGCGCTGGAGATCTTGCGGATCTTGCCCATTAGCTCGCGGTCGGTCGCCAGAAGCTCATGAACCTTTTCGTATTTCAGATCGAAGCTGCTCTTGGTGCCCTTGGTGCGCCTGATGGAAGCGCCCGGAATATCGGGCTGCTCAGCGTGACGATTGCCCGCCGGCACCGTCTGCATTGCGAAGGCAGGCGCCGAATTCACCAGGGCAACGGCAATCATAAGGCTTGTCAAAAGGCGTCGCACGATCCGTTATCCCGTCCGTTCCATCGTCCTGTTTGCGATGCGGCTGCCTGGACCAGAATCTTGGCCGAATAAAGCCGGAGCAGAAAACAAAACGGGCCTTCACTAGAAAGTAAAAGGCCCGCTGTCGAGAGTCGAGTTCGTCACAATCCGGCATTCATACCGGGAAAGACATGAACCGGTGCGCCGATATCACAGAATGAAGCGCGACAAGTCGGTGTTCTGTGCGAGATCGCCGACATGCTCGCGCACATAGGCGGCATCGATCGTCACGGCCGTCCCGCCCCGATCCGGCGCGTTATAGGAAATATCGTCGAGCACCCGCTCCATGACCGTCTGCAGACGGCGTGCGCCGATGTTTTCGACGGAAGAGTTCAGATGCACGGCGACATCGGCAAGCGCGTCGATCGCGTCGTCGGTGAATTCGAGGCTCAGGCTTTCGGTTTCCATTAGTGCGCGGTACTGACGGATAAGGCTCGCTTCCGTCTCGGTCAGGATTCGACGGAAATCATCCTTGTTCAGCGGACGCAATTCGACACGGATCGGCAGGCGGCCTTGCAGCTCCGGCAAAAGATCCGAGGGCTTGGAGACATGGAAGGCGCCGGAGGCGATGAAGAGGATGTGGTCTGTCTTCACCGGTCCGTACTTGGTCGAAACCGTCGTGCCTTCGACGAGCGGCAAGAGGTCGCGCTGGACGCCTTCGCGCGAAACGCCGGCGCCCATGCCACCGTCGCGGGCGGCGATCTTGTCGATTTCGTCGAGGAAGACGATGCCGTCATTCTCGGTGGAGCGAACGGCTTCGCGCTGGATCACTTCGTTGTCGATCAACTTGTCGGATTCGTCGCGGATCAGGTCGCTGTAGGAGGCCTTGACTGTGGTGCGGACCTTCTTGGTGCGGCCGCCCATCGCCTTGCCGAACATTTCCGACAGGTTCAGCACGCCGATATTGGCGCCCGGCATGCCAGGAATTTCGAAGCCTCCCATGCCGGAACCGGCATCGGCCACCTCGATATCGATTTCCTTGTCGTCGAGCTCGCCATCTCTCAGCTTCTTGCGGAAGTTTTCGCGGGTGGCGGGCGATGCTGTCGTACCGACCAGCGCATCGAGAACACGCTCCTCGGCGCTCACATGCGCCTTGGCCTGCACCTCGGCCCGCTTCTTCTCGCGCACCAGACCGATGCCGACCTCGACCAGATCGCGGATGATCTGCTCGACATCGCGGCCGACATAGCCGACTTCGGTGAACTTGGTGGCTTCCACCTTGATGAAGGGTGCTCCGGCGAGTTTTGCCAGGCGGCGGGAGATCTCGGTCTTGCCGACACCGGTCGGGCCGATCATCAGGATGTTCTTCGGCATGACTTCATCGCGCAGGCTCGGGTCGAGCTGCTGGCGGCGCCAGCGGTTGCGCAGCGCAATTGCGACGGCGCGTTTCGCATCATGCTGGCCGATGATGTAGCGGTCGAGTTCGGAAACGATCTCGCGGGGGGAAAAGGTCGTCATTGGGTGTTATTCTCCTGGCGGTCCAGGGCCATTAGCAGCGCCCGGCCGTAATTCGTCGTTGTTTCGCCAAGTCCTCGAAGGCCTGTTCGTCTAGGCCAAGCGGCCGGAAGGCATGGGGTTCAGCCTTCAACATCCAAGGATTCCACCACGATATTGTGGTTCGTGTAGACGCAGATGTCGGCTGCGATATCGAGGGCGCGGCGAGCAATCTCTTCGGCCGATTTGTCAGTATCCATAAGCGCACGGGCGGCGGCCAAGGCAAAATTGCCGCCCGAACCGATCGCCGTCGTGCCATGCTCAGGCTCCAGGACGTCGCCGTTGCCGGTGATCGCCAGCGTGATCGACTTGTCGGCGACGAGCATCATGGCTTCGAGATTACGCAGGTATTTGTCGGTGCGCCAGTCCTTGGCGAGCTCGACGGCGGCACGCATCAATTGACCGGGATATTGCTCAAGCTTCTTTTCGAGCCTTTCGAGCAGGGTAAAGGCATCGGCAGTGGCGCCGGCGAAACCGGCGACGACTTCGCCCTTGCCGATACGGCGCACCTTGCGGGCATTGCCCTTCATGACGGTCTGGCCGAGGCTCACCTGGCCGTCGCCCGCCATCACTACCTTGCCGCCTTTTCGAACTGTAATGATTGTTGTCATAAAACACCTGTCCGCCCATGACGCGGGCCGTTACGCTAGAGCATGATGCCGAAAAGTGTGAAGCGGTTTTCGGACGACATCATGCTCTATTTCTTTAATTTAGATCCGGATTCAGATCTTAGGCCGAAGGGCCTGAGATCATCCGGATCTAAGCCGCACACCGGCCTTGTTGAGCCCTATGTAAGTGGGCCGAGGCAGATTGCAAATGGGCCGGCTTTTCTCTTGCCCGGCTTCTGGATATTTCCCGATGCGCCTGATAAGGAACGGCCTTATTCCCGATGGAGGGCCATATGGCCGAGACCGCAGCAAGCCGCACGGGCAGCGTTTCCCGCAAGACCAACGAAACCTCGATTTCCGTTTCCGTCAATCTCGACGGCACCGGCAAATCGACGATTTCGACGGGCGTCGGCTTCTTCGACCATATGCTCGACCAGCTTTCGCGACACTCCCTCATCGACATGGAGATCGATGCCAAGGGCGACCTGCATATCGACGACCACCATACGGTCGAAGATACGGGCATCGCCATCGGCCAGGCGATCTCCAAGGCGCTCGGCGACCGGCGCGGCATCACCCGCTACGCCTCGATCGATCTCGCCATGGACGAGACGATGACCAAGGCTGCTGTCGATCTTTCCGGTCGGCCGTTCCTCGTCTGGAATGTCGCCTTCAGCGCGCCGAAGATCGGCACTTTCGACACCGAACTCGTTCGCGAATTCTTCCATGCGCTCGCCCAGAATGCCGGCATCACCTTGCATATTCTCAACCATTATGGTGCCAACAACCACCATATTGCCGAGACATGCTTCAAGGCCGTTGCCCGCGCATTGCGCACGGCGACAGAGATCGATCCGAGACAGGCGGGCCGTGTTCCCTCGACCAAGGGCACGCTCGTCTGAGCCCTTAGAGGGAGCGGCGACAATGACATCCAGCTATATCTTCCTGACACCGCCCGGCAGCACGAGCGCCACGGCCGACGAAACACGAACCATCCGCGACGGCTTCACGCTGCTCGGCTTCCTGTTTCCATGGGCGTGGCTGTTGGCGCATCGGCTTTGGCTGCACGCCGCCGCCGCGTTTCTGCTGCAGGGGATTGGTGGTGCGCTGATGGACGAACCGGGCCTCGGGCCGGCGGGAGCGGCAATCCTCCTGGGCGTGAATATGCTGGTCGGTCTCGAGGGCCAGAATTTCCGTGTCCGCAAGCTTGCCGCCAAGGGCTGGAACGAAGACGCACTCATTGCGGCCGATACGATCGGCATTGCAGAGCAGGTCTATTTCTCGGACAGGGCTGTAATCGCGGATAGCGACGACGCCGCGGCACCGGACTGGCAGAACAGGGCCCGTCCGAACAGCCCGCGCGGCCACGGCACATCGCTTGGTCTCTTTGGTTTTGATGGAGGACGCTGACGATGCGCGTCGCGATTATCGACTATGGCTCCGGTAACCTGCGCTCGGCGACCAAGGCTTTCGAGCGTGCCGCCCGCGAGGCGGGCATCGATGCCCATATCGATCTTACCGACCGGGCGGAGGATGTTGCCGCGGCCGATCGTATCGTGCTTCCCGGTGTCGGCGCCTATGCCGATTGC
The DNA here is from genome assembly GCF_002008365.1 of Rhizobium leguminosarum bv. viciae USDA 2370. Classification (GTDB taxonomy): domain Bacteria; phylum Pseudomonadota; class Alphaproteobacteria; order Rhizobiales; family Rhizobiaceae; genus Rhizobium; species Rhizobium leguminosarum. Next base: position 511,974 of record NZ_MRDL01000015.1, on the reverse strand, counting down.
CGGCGCGGCCTCGATGCCGTGCCTGGGATGGCCGAGGTGTTGATCGAGGCTGTCGAGAAGAAGGCGCGGCCGTTCTTCGGCATTTGCGTCGGCATGCAGCTCATGTCCTCGCGCGGCCTTGAGAAAACCGTGACGCACGGCTTTAACTGGATTCCCGGTGACGTCGTCGAGATGACGCCTGACGATCCCGCGCTGAAGATCCCGCAGATCGGCTGGAACACGCTCGACCTGAAGCGCGAACATCCGCTCTTCGAGGGAATTCCGACAGGGTCGCAGGGGCTACATGCTTATTTCGTGCATTCCTACCATCTTGCTGCCGAAAACGCCGAGGATGTCATTGCGACGGCCGACTATGGCGGACCGATGACCGCTTTCGTCGGGCGCGACAACATGGTCGGCGCACAGTTTCATCCGGAAAAGAGCCAGAAGCTCGGCCTGGCCCTGATCGGCAATTTCCTGCGCTGGAACCCATAGTTCACGCAATTCCGGACGCAAAATCGCTGTGCAGTTTTGCTGGAATTGCTCCAAGGGCTGGCTTTTAATACAGCCGCCTTATTTCCTCTGTATGGAAACGGCGGAACAGGAGCGCACTCGATGCCGGCTTCACGGAAATCAGGCAAGGTGTTCTACACGTTGCGGCCCTCCAGGGAAGGCTTGCCTGCCTTTTCTGATATAAAGCTTCCCGGCGGCACTATCATCCGCCGTGTCGACGAAGCCATCCACAGACAAGCGCTTTCCAATGCAGCCAAGGCGCTGAAAGAAAGGCTGGACCGATGATCCATGAATCGTTCCCCGCAAACGACAGTGCGAGCCGGCGGCAAAACGGGGTCAGCGCCAGCGACATCGCCGAGGCCGTGCTGGAATTCTATATCGAAGGTGAGGACGATCTGATCGGCCTGCTCGCCTACGCACTCTACGAACGTCAAAAGCGCGATTTTGTTCTCAGCCATCGCAAGCGAAATGCCGGCCGTTCGCCCGATGAGGCCGAACTTGCCGCCGTCAACAGCAATTATCTCTCGACCGACCTGCGCAATACGCTGCGCGACCGCGCCTCGCAGATCCTTTCGAGTTATGCCGAAACCTATGTCGAGGCGATGGAGCCGCAGATCCGGCTCACTGCCGTCAACAACGATGCGCTGCGCCAGGTGCGAAACATCGAGAAATCGATCAAGAGGCGCCTGGGCTTCTGGCGTCAGGTCCGGGCCGGCTTTGCCGTCATCCTGCTGCTTCTTCTGCTTTTCGGCGCGGCTACCATTGCCGCTGTCTTTTTCCGCTCGGATATCGTAGATGCGTGGAATGCGCTGATGGTACCGACCACTCTACGGACGTAAGACGACATGATCCTTTTTCCCGCGATCGACCTGAAAGGCGGCCAATGCGTCCGCCTGAAGCTCGGCGACATGCAGCAGGCGACGGTCTACAACACCGATCCGGCCGCCCAGGCGAGATCCTTCGAAGATCAGGGTTTCGAATGGCTGCATGTGGTCGATCTCGACGGCGCCTTCGCGGGACATTCGGCCAATGGCGATGCCGTCGAAGCGATCCTCAAGGCAACTGACAATCCGGTGCAGCTCGGCGGCGGCATTCGCACGCTCGATCATATCGAGGCCTGGCTGTCGCGCGGGCTGCGACGCGTCATTCTCGGCACCGTGGCGGTCAGAAATCCGGCGCTGGTCATCGAGGCCTGCCGGAAATTTCCTGGTCATGTCGCCGTTGGCATCGATGCCAAGGGGGGCAAGGTGGCCGTCGAGGGTTGGGCGGAGGCCTCCGAACTCGGTATCATCGAGCTCGCCAGAAAATTCGAGGGGGCCGGCGTCGCCGCGATCATCTACACCGATATCGACCGTGACGGCATCCTGGCCGGCATCAACTGGACCTCGACGCTGGAACTTGCCGACGCCGTTTCCATTCCCGTCATCGCCTCGGGCGGCCTTGCCTCTCTCGACGATGTCAGGCGCATGCTGGAGCCCGATGCGCGAAAGCTGGAAGGGGCGATTTCCGGCCGTGCGCTTTATGACGGCCGTATCGACCCCAAGGAAGCGCTGGCGCTGATCAAGGCGGCCCGGACCAAGGAGACCGCGTAATGACCCTCAAGGCCCGTGTCATCCCCTGCCTCGACGTCAAGGACGGCCGCGTCGTCAAGGGCGTCAACTTCCTCAACCTCGTCGATGCCGGCGATCCCGTCGAAGCCGCGAAGGCCTATGATGCGGCCGGTGCCGACGAACTCTGTTTCCTCGACATCACCGCCTCCTCGGACAATCGCGAGACGATCTTCGATGTCGTGTCGCGCACGGCCGACCAGTGCTTCATGCCGCTGACGGTCGGCGGCGGGGTGCGTACTATCGCCGATATCCGCAAGCTGCTGCTGTGCGGTGCCGACAAGGTCTCGATCAATTCGGCGGCCGTCAGCAATCCCGACTTTGTCACTGAGGCGGCCGACAAGTTCGGCGACCAGTGCATCGTCGTCTCGATCGACGCCAAGCGCCGGCGCACCCAGGCGGTCGGCGGCGACAATCTCAGCGCCTGGGAAATCTATACCCATGGCGGCCGCAACGCGACCGGCATCGATGCCGTCGAATTCGCCCAGAAGATGGTGGCGCGCGGCGCCGGCGAGCTGCTGGTCACCTCGATGGACCGCGACGGCACCAAGGTCGGCTACGATCTGGAACTGACGCGGGCGATCGCCGATGCGGTGCGTGTGCCTGTCATCGCCTCCGGCGGCGTCGGCGATCTCGACGATCTCGTCGCCGGGGTAAAGGAGGGCCATGCCAATGCCGTCCTCGCCGCGTCGATCTTCCACTTCGGCACCTATTCCGTCAGCGAGGCAAAGCACTATATGTCGAAGTGCGGCATCGACATGCGTCTCGACTGAACCTTGAAAGCGGACCTATGAGCGGATTTTCCCTTTCCGATCTCGAGAGCATCGTCGAAGAGCGATCGAAAGCCTCGCCGGAGCAATCCTGGACCGCCAAGCTCGTGGCCGCCGGCCAGCCGAAAGCGGCAAAGAAGCTCGGCGAAGAAGCGATCGAAGCCGTGATGGCGGCGGTGACGGGCGACCGCGACAATCTGACCTATGAGGCTGCCGATGTGCTCTATCACCTATTGGTCGTATTGAAGATTGCTGAAATACCGTTAGAGAATGTCATGGCCGAGCTCGAGCGCAGAACCGCGCAGTCCGGCCTCAAGGAAAAGGCCAGCCGGCAGAGTTCATGAGTATCGCGACTGAGATTATCGGGGTGCCGGAAACGTTGGATCATTTCCAGTCGGAATCCTATTCCCCCTACCACTTCTTCTCTTCCGAACAATGGGCGAAATTCCGCGCCGACACGCCGTTGACGCTGACGAGCGACGAGGTCAAACGGTTGCGTTCGATGGGCGATCCGATCGATCTCGACGAGGTCCGGCGCATCTACCTGTCGCTGTCGCGGCTGCTGTCGGCGCATGTCGAATCCTCGCAGATGCTGTTCGAACAGCGCAACCGCTTCCTCAGCCTGTCCGATGTGACGAAGACGCCCTTCGTCATCGGCATCGCCGGCTCGGTCGCTGTGGGAAAATCGACCACCGCCCGCATCCTCAAGGAGCTTCTGGGGCGCTGGCCTTCCAGTCCGAAGGTCGATCTCGTCACCACCGACGGCTTCCTTCATCCGAACGCCGTGCTGCAGCGGGAAAAGCTGATGCAGCGCAAGGGCTTTCCGGAAAGCTACGACACGGCTGCGATCCTGCGCTTCCTCTCGGCCATCAAGGCCGGACAGCCGGATGTGAAGGCGCCCAGCTATTCGCACCTCGTCTACGACGTGCTGCCGGACGAATACAAGATCGTCGACCGACCCGACATCCTGATCTTCGAGGGCATCAACGTGCTGCAGTCGCGCGACCTGCCTGCCGGCGGCAGGATCGTGCCGATGGTCTCCGACTTCTTCGACTTCTCGATCTATATCGATGCCGCGGAAGACGAGATCCACAACTGGTATGTCACGCGCTTCATGCGGCTGCGCGAGACCGCCTTCCGCGATCCGAATTCCTATTTCCATCGCTATGCCTCGATCAGCGACGCGGAAGCGCTCGAAATCGCCGAGGATCTCTGGGCAAACATCAACCTGAAAAACTTGCGCCAGAACATTCTGCCGACGCGTCCGCGCGCCGATCTCATCCTGAAAAAGGGCAAGGATCATCTGATCGAACAGGTCGCGCTGCGAAAACTATAGCGGCGTCCATATTTCAGGAATTGACGCGGCGCAGCGTCAGATTGATGCGGCCGCCATTCTTCAGCAGCGTCGAAGTCGCCGGATGGATACGGTCGACGCCGTGGAAACAAAGCCTCCCCTCGCCGCCCAGCACCACCAGATCACCGCTTGAAAGTTTGAAAGACAGCGTAGGATCATTGCGGCTGAGGCCGCCGACACGAAAGAGGCAGCTGTTGCCGAGCGAGATCGAGACGACCGGGGCCTTGAGATCCTGTTCGTCCTTGTCCTGATGCAGGCCCATGCGGGCTTCGTCGGAGTAGAAATTGACGAGGCAGGCTTCCGGCAGCTTGTCGCAACCCGAAACGTCATTCCAGATATCGAGCAATTGCTGCGGCATATCAGGCCAGGGCCTGCCGGTTGCCGGATGCGTCGGCTGGTAGCGATAGCCGCGCTCTTTGTCCGTCACCCAACCGAGCGGCCCGCAATTGGTCATGCGCACCGACATCGGCTTACCGGTGCCGGGCATGACGGGCACGTAAAGCGGCGCTTCGGCGACGATGGTGCGGATCACCTCGACCAATGCCTCCTGACGCGCGCGGTCGAGATAGCCCGGGAGATGGCGGATGCCGTTCAAGAGCGCGACCATGTCATTCACTACCGCCGGGGCGGCCGCGCATTTTCTTGACTTCCGAGCGGCCGGATTTTTCTTTCAGGCGGCGTTCGACCGAACCCTTGGTCGGCTTGGTCTTCTTGCGTGGCGGCGGTGGCGGCTTGGCGGCCTCCAGGATCAGTTCCTTCAGCCGGTCGCGCGCATCCTCGCGGTTGCGATCCTGGCTGCGAAACCGGCTCGCCTCGATCATCAGCACGCCGTCCTTCGACAAGCGCCGGCCGGCCAGCTTGATCGCATTGGTTTTGACACGATCATTCAGGGACGGCGAATTCGGGATGTTGAAGAACAGCTGGACCGCGGTCGAGACCTTGTTGACATTCTGCCCGCCGGGGCCGCCCGCCAGAACGAACTGTTCCGTCAGCTCCCATCCCGCGATGGTGATCCTGTCATCGATATAGAGCGCGTCGCTGGCCATGCGGCGTTCTATCTCACATCAACGGCGAATTGAAAATATAGGCCATGATCAAGAAAAAACCCGGCAATCCTGCGATGCCGGGTTTCACGTGAGTCAGAAATCTCGCCCTTATTCGGCGGCGACCTTCACGCCGGGGGCGGCATCGCGAACACCGCCGTCGACATGATTTTCAAACTTGGCGAAGTTCGCAATGAACATCGAGACCAGCTTTTCGGCCTGCGCGTCATAGGCTGCCTTGTCGGCCCAGGTCGAGCGCGGATCGAGAATGCTGCTGTCGACGCCGTCGACGGAGACGGGCACGGCGAAGCCGAAGTTCGTGTCAGCACGGAATTCGGCCTGTCCAAGTTCGCCGGTCAGGGCGGCGGCGAGAAGTGCGCGCGTCGCCTTGATCGGCATACGCTTGCCGGTGCCGTAGGCGCCGCCGGTCCAGCCGGTATTGACGAGCCAGCATTGGACACCATGACGGCTGATCAGCTCCTTGAGCAGATTGCCATATTCGGCCGGATGCCGCGGCATGAAGGGTGCGCCAAAGCAGGTGGAGAAGGTCGCTTCCGGTTCGACGACACCCTTTTCCGTGCCGGCCACCTTGGCGGTGTAGCCGGAGAGGAAGTGATACATCGCCTGGTCAGGCGTCAAGCGGGCGATCGGTGGCATGACGCCAAAGGCATCGGCGGTCAGCATGATGATCGTCTTCGGATGCCCGGCGCGGCCCGTTTCCGAAGCGTTCGGGATGAAGTCCATCGGATAGGCGCAACGGGTGTTTTCGGTCAGCGACCCGTCGTTGAAATCCGGCTCGCGGCTTTCGTTCAGCACGACGTTTTCCAGCACGGTGCCGAAGCGCTGCGTCGTCGCATAGATTTCCGGCTCGGCTTCAGCCGAGAGGCGGATCGTCTTGGCGTAGCAGCCGCCTTCGAAGTTGAAGATGCCGTTTTCGCTCCAGCCGTGTTCGTCATCGCCGATCAGCGTCCGTGCCGGATCGGCCGAAAGCGTCGTCTTGCCGGTGCCGGAAAGGCCGAAGAAGACCGCCGCGTCACCGTCCGGACCGACATTGGCCGAGCAGTGCATCGGCATCACGCCCTTGGCCGGCAGCAGGTAGTTGAGCACGGTGAAGACCGATTTCTTCATTTCGCCGGCATAGGACGTGCCGCCGATCAGGACGAGACCATTGGTGAGATCGCAGGCGATCACCGTTTCCGAACGGCAGCCGTGGCGAGCCGGATCGGCCTTGAAGCTCGGCAGATCGATGATCGTCAGCTTCGGGACGAAGCTGGACAGCGCTGCGGTGTCGGGGCGGATCAGCAGATTGCGGATGAACAGCGAATGCCAGGCGAACTCGGTCACGACGCGGGTCGGCAGGGCATGGCCTTCCTCGGCGCCGCCGACGAGGTCCTGGACGAAAAGCTCCTTGCCCGCGGCATGCGCCAGCATATCGTCGCGCAACAAGGCGAAATGTTCCGGCGAGATCGGCTTGTTGTTGTCCCACCAGATTTCGCCATCGGTATTGATGTCGCGAACGACGAACTTGTCGCGCGGCGAACGGCCCGTGTGCTGGCCGGTGATAGCCCGCAGCGCGCCCTGAGCGGTCAGTTCGGCTTCGCCCCGGCGGATCGCTTCTTCATAGAGCGCGGCGGCGGAAAAGTTGTAACGAACGCTGGCTGCGCCGCCCAATCCCACCGTTGCCAGCTCTATTGCCGGGTTATGAACTCCGAACATTTCCATGGCTAGTTCCCTTCGCTCAGGCTCGTTGCCGTTAAAACTGAGCACGAAAATACGGGCAGAAATTTTAAAACACAAGATGGAAAACTTGAGAAAATGCAGTGATATCAAATAATTAATCGATTTAAATTTATACCCTCAATTTTAAATCGTTTGAAAAGTCTGCGTTTAACTATTTTGGTATGCCACCTGAGATTGCTTTGCGAATTTTACGACAATCCTCCCCCTTTATCTTTGCCACAATTTGTTCCACCTTTATCCTCCATAAGCGCATCCGGTCATTGAGACCGCCTGGGGAGAGCAAAATCCGGGAGATTGCGCACTGATGACGGAGACCAACACCATGCCGACAATCGCGCTCGTTGATGACGACCGCAACATCCTCACCTCGGTGTCGATCGCGCTGGAGGCCGAAGGATACAAGGTCGAGACTTATACGGACGGTGCCTCGGCGCTCGACGGCCTTCTGGCCCGACCGCCGCAGCTGGCGATCTTCGACATCAAGATGCCACGCATGGATGGCATGGAACTGCTGCGCCGCCTGCGGCAGAAGTCGGATATTCCCGTCATCTTCCTCACCTCCAAGGACGAGGAGATCGATGAACTCTTCGGTCTGAAGATGGGCGCCGACGATTTCATCACCAAGCCTTTTTCGCAGCGTCTGCTGGTGGAGCGCGTGCGCGCCGTCCTGCGCCGCGCATCAAGCCGTGAAGCCGCCGCCGCCGGCACCAGCCCTACCGGCGCGCCGAAGACCGGCGCGGTGCAGCAGGCCCGCTCGCTGGAGCGCGGGCAGCTGGTCATGGACCAGGAACGCCACACCTGCACCTGGAAGGGCGAGGCGGTGACGCTGACGGTGACCGAATTCCTGATCCTGCATTCGCTGGCGCAGCGCCCCGGCGTCGTCAAAAGCCGCGACGCGCTGATGGACGCGGCCTATGACGAACAGGTCTACGTCGACGACCGAACCATCGACAGCCACATCAAGCGGCTGCGCAAGAAATTCAAGATGGTCGACACCGACTTTGATATGATTGAAACACTTTACGGAGTGGGATACCGCTTCCGCGAAGCAGCCTGAGCCCAAGCGGCGCAGCAGCAGTCAAAATGTTACAGCGTCCTTTGCGCGTCTGAAAAGACGCGCGGCGCTGTCGGAAATATTAAGGGCTGCGGGCCGGTTCATCCGGCCCCGCCCTTCGAAAGGGCCTGTCGTTGGCACAGTTGGTGCAGGAAAGGGATCTGGACGATGCGGAGGGCGTAAGCACCCGTCGCGTCCGGGGCCGGCGTTGGTCGCATCCCTTCACCCTGATCCGCCGCATCTTCGGCAATGCGGTCTTTTCGAGCCTGACGCGGCGCATCCTGTTCTTCAATCTTGCCGCACTGCTGGTGCTCGTCGGCGGTATCCTCTACCTCAACCAGTTCCGCGAGGGGCTGATCGACGCCCGCGTCGAGAGCCTGCTGACGCAGGGCGAGATCATTGCCGGCGCCGTTTCGGCCTCCGCTTCGGTCGATACCAACTCGATCACCATCGATCCGCAGAAACTGCTCGAGCTGCAGGCCGGCCAGAGCATCACCCCGGTGCCGAATGACGAGGATCTCGAATTCCCGATCGATCCCGAGAAGGTCGCGCCCGTCCTGCGCCGACTGATCTCTCCGACGCGCACACGCGCCCGCATCTTCGATGCCGACGCCAATCTGCTGCTCGATTCGCGCCATCTCTATTCGCGCGGCCAGGTGCTGCGCTTCGACCTGCCGCCTGTTGAAGAGGAGAAACAGACCTGGAGCGAGTGGTTCGCCACCCTGTTCAACAAGGCGCTGCAGCCCGGCAATCTGCCGCTCTACAAGGAAGCGCCGGGCGGCGACGGCTCGATTTATCCCGAGGTGATGAATGCGCTCACCGGCGTGCGCGGCGCGGTCGTGCGCACCACCGAGAAAGGCGAGCTCATCGTTTCCGTCGCCGTGCCGATCCAGCGTTTCCGTGCCGTGCTCGGCGTTTTGCTGCTGTCGACGCAGGCGGGCGACATCGACAATATCGTCCATGCCGAGCGGCTTGCCATCATGCGCGTCTTCGGCGTCGCGACTCTCGTCAACGTGCTGCTTTCGCTGGTGCTTTCATCGACGATCGCCAATCCGCTGCGCCGTCTTTCGGCGGCCGCCATCCGTGTGCGCCGCGGGGCCAAGGCACGCGAGGAGATCCCCGACTTCTCCGCCCGCCAGGACGAAATCGGCAACCTTTCCATCGCGTTGCGCGAGATGACGACGGCGCTCTACGACCGCATCGATGCAATCGAGAGTTTCGCGGCCGATGTCAGCCACGAGCTCAAGAATCCGCTGACCTCGCTGCGAAGCGCTGTGGAAACGCTGCCGCTTGCCCGATCCGACGATTCCAAGAAGCGGCTGATGGACGTCATCCAGCACGATGTCCGCCGCCTCGACCGGCTGATCAGCGATATTTCCGACGCCTCCCGTCTCGATGCCGAACTCGCACGCGTCGATGCCGGCTCCGTCGATATGGAGGTGCTGCTGCGTGACCTCATCGAGGTTTCGCGCCAGGTCAGGAGCAGCAAGAAGCAGGTGGAGATCGAATATGCGATCGAGCGCAAGCCGAACATCAAGACGCGCTTCGTCGTCAATGGCCACGATCTGCGCATCGGCCAGATCATCGCCAACCTGATCGAGAATGCCCGCTCTTTCGTGCCGGAAAAGGGCGGCAAGATTACTGTGCGGCTGGTGCGGACGCGTTCGCGCTGCGTCACCACTATCGAAGACAACGGCCCCGGCATCCAGGCGGAAAATATCGACCGCATCTTCGAACGCTTCTATACGGACCGGCCGGAATCGGAAGGCTTCGGCCAGAATTCGGGGCTCGGCCTTTCGATCAGCCGGCAGATCGCCGAAGCGCATGGTGGTTCGCTGAGAGCCGAAAACATCACCGATGCCGAAGGCGGGCATGTGCTCGGCGCGCGCTTCATCCTCTCTTTGCCAGTCGGCACAGCGGCATGACCGAGGCAGCTTTCAACATCCATGCGACGGCGATCGTGGTCGGCAAGACGGGACTGCTGTTCAGCGGGCCTTCCGGCTGGGGCAAATCGATGCTGGCCTTCACCTGCATGACGGAGGCGCGCCGCCTCGGACTGTTCACGGCGCTTGTCGCCGACGACCAAGTTCTTCTCTCAGGAGAGGCCGGCGCGGTGATTGCCGCGTGCCCGCCGTCGATCACCGGGCTGATGGAGCTTCGTGGCACCGGTATCGTTCATCAGGAGCATATTCCCAGGGCGGCCATGCATTATGCCGTGTTTCCGGGCAGTGCCACCGGCGAAACCCGGGTGCCTCCCGAGGGCGAAATGGTGAGCCTTGCCGCCGGTTTGTCGCTTCCCGCATTGCGGTTGCTCGCAGGCGTTTCCTCACCCCTTGCGGTCCTGATGGCAAAAGTGCCGGATATCGGGCGCTAGGGCCTTCCGGATTGGTCAATCTGCCTTATATAGTCGCATTTTTATCTTGCACTTCGGCTTTTCATAGCCAAGATGTGCCCCCACCGGTGGACGTAATTGCTGCATTGCGATATTGGGTCCACCGTTTGCGTCTATGGGAGCAGTAATATCATGATCGGACTTGTGCTTGTCACTCATGGCAAGCTGGCTGAAGAGTTTCGTCATGCTGTCGAGCACGTCGTCGGTCCTCAGAAATTTATCGAGACGGTCTGTATTGGCCCCGAAGACGACATGGACCAGAGACGGCAGGATATTCTGGAAGCCGTTTCCGGTGCCGATGATGGCCATGGCGTCGTCATCCTGACCGACATGTTCGGCGGCACTCCGTCCAATCTTGCCATATCAGTCATGAGCAGCGGCCATACCGAAGTCATTGCCGGCGTCAACCTGCCGATGTTGATCAAGCTTGCCGGCGTGCGCGGCGAGAACAACATGGAGAAGGCGCTGGTGGAGGCTTCCGAAGCCGGGCGGAAATATATCAATGTCGCAAGCCGTGTGCTCAGCGGAAAATAACGAGCCTTCATGACATCGCTCTCCCGGGAACTCCTCATTATCAACAAGCGCGGTCTTCACGCGCGCGCTTCCGCCAAATTCGTGCAGATGGTCGAGACCTTCGATGCCGCGATCACCGTTTCCAAGGACGGGATGACGGTCGGCGGTACCTCCATCATGGGACTGATGATGCTTGCGGCAAGCCCCGGCTCGAGCGTCGTCGTCTCGGCGAGCGGCAGCCAGGCCGAGGAAGCGCTGGAGGCGCTGGACCAACTGATCCAGAATAGGTTCGGCGAAGAAATGTGAGCGCCGGCGAGCTCATATAAACATATAAAGACTTCTTTATATCCTTATTGCCATCCCGGGCGAAGCCTGCTAAACGGCGGACATGCCGTGCGCTTGCACGCGGTCATCTTCGCGCCTGCGCCAATTTTGAGACGTTTTCAGCCTGGAGGCCTCTATGAGCACTGAAAAAGATTATGTCGTCGCCGATATCGGGCTTGCGGATTTCGGCCGCAAGGAAATTACGATCGCCGAAACCGAAATGCCGGGGCTGATGTCCTGCCGCACCGAATTCGGCCAGACTAAGCCGCTGAAGGGCGCGCGCATCACCGGCTCGCTGCACATGACCATCCAGACGGCCGTGCTCATCGAAACGCTGGTCGCGCTCGGCGCCGAAGTCCGCTGGGCCTCGTGCAACATCTTCTCGACGCAGGATCATGCCGCTGCCGCGATCGCCGCTTCCGGCGTGCCTGTCTTCGCCATCAAGGGCGAATCGCTCGAGGATTACTGGGTCTACACCGACAAGATCTTCCAGTGGGCCGATGGCGGCCTTTCCAACATGATCCTCGATGACGGCGGCGATGCCACCATGTACATCCTGCTTGGCGCCCGCGCCGAGGCCGGCGAGGACGTGCTGTCTCACCCGCATTCCGAAGAAGAGGAAATCCTCTTCGCACAGATCAAGAAGCGCCTCGCCGCTTCCCCGGGCTGGTTCACCAAGCAGCGCGACGCGATCAAGGGCGTCACCGAGGAAACGACGACCGGCGTCAACCGACTTTACCAGCTCAGCCAGAAGGGCCTGCTGCCCTTCCCGGCGATCAACGTCAACGACTCGGTTACCAAGTCGAAGTTCGACAACAAGTATGGCTGCAAGGAATCGCTGGTCGACGGCATCCGCCGCGGCACCGACGTCATGATGGCCGGCAAGGTTGCGGTCGTTTGCGGATACGGCGACGTCGGCAAGGGTTCTGCCGCTTCGCTCTCCGGCGCCGGCGCCCGCGTCAAGGTGACCGAAGCCGATCCGATCTGCGCATTGCAGGCTGCGATGGACGGTTATGAAGTCGTTCTGCTCGAGGACGTCGTTTCCTCGGCCGATATCTTCATCACCACCACCGGCAACAAGGACGTCATCCGGATCGACCATATGCGGGCGATGAAGGATATGGCCATCGTCGGCAATATCGGTCACTTCGACAACGAAATCGAAGTCGCTGCATTGCGCAATCTCAAGTGGACCAACGTCAAGCCACAGGTCGACCTGATCGAATTCCCCAAGGGCAACCGCATCATCCTTCTTTCCGAAGGCCGTCTGCTCAACCTCGGCAACGCCACCGGCCATCCGTCCTTCGTGATGTCGGCTTCGTTTACCAACCAGACGCTGGCGCAAATCGAGCTCTTCACCAAGCCCGACCAGTATTCCAACCAGGTCTATATCCTGCCGAAGCATCTCGATGAAAAGGTCGCACGCCTGCATCTCGACAAGCTCGGCGTGAAGCTGACTGAGCTTTCTGAGGAACAGGCTGCCTATATCGGCGTCTCGCCGAAGGGGCCGTTCAAGTCCGACCACTACAGATATTGATCTGATCGTTAATATCCACAAGATGTAGAAGCCGCGGCATTGACAAATGTCGCGGCTTATTTTTTGGACGCTCCCTTCCCGCCGATTCCCTTCCGAAGTATTGTTTTAAGACTTGATTCGTGGCGCCGGACTCTGTCCGACCGCTCCGAAAATGGGATGTCTTGTCGTAATGCGGCACATTGAAGGACGGAGACATACCGCGGATGTCGGAAATGAAAAGCAGCCTGCCCGGTCAGGCGGATGATGGCGCTCGCGCCGATCGCCGCCCGCTTATGGCAGGCCAAGGATATAAATCTGCAACGGCACACGAGGCCGCAAAGCAAGAGCACGGACCATTGGCGCGCTTTCTTAAAAGCTGCGCTGCCGGCACGGCGCTTGCCGCGCTGGCGCGGCCGGCTCTGGCGCAGGCGGAGCAGCAGGCGGCGGCTTCGGCTCACCTCTTCACATCCTCGCAGGTGATCGGTGTTTCCGTCGTCATCGGTGTCATATCGGCAGCATTGCTGTCGACGCTGTGGCTCGTGCGCCAGCGCGGCAACCTGGAAAACGAGAGCCGGGAAATCCGCTCGGCGCTCTCCGATGCTCAGCAGCGTATTTCGCAATACCAGGCTCTGATCGCCGACAAGAACCGGCGGATCGTCATCTGGGACGGCAATGCGCGCCCCGAACTGCTCGGCCAACTTCCACCTGAGACCGGCGCGCCGCAGGACGGCGAATTCCTGGCCTTCGGGCTGTGGCTGAAGTCACGTTCGGCTTCCGAGCTGGAAAAGGCGATCGACCGGCTGCGCGACGAGGCGCAGAGCTTCGACATGGTGGTCGAAACCATCCGCGACGAAATCCTCGAGGCGCAGGGCCGGGTTTCCGGCGGGCGGGCCTTCGTCCGTTTCGTGGCGCTCAACAATCTGCGCGCCGAGCTCGCAGAGCTCAGGATCGAGCGCGACCGGCTGATGACCTCGATCTCGGCCTTCCAGACCATGCTCGACGCGATCGACATGCCGGCCTGGCAGCGTGACCCGGTGGGCCGCCTCACCTGGGTCAACCAGGCTTATGGCGAGGCGGTCGAGGCGCGATCGCCGCAGCAGGCGATCAATGAAGGCCGCGAGATGCTGACGACCGTGGCGCGCGAACGCATTCGCGCGACGACGACGCCGGAATCGCCCTTCCACGACAAGATTTCGACGGTCGTGCACGGCAACCGCACCTTCTTCGACGTCGTCGACGTCAGGGTTCCCGGCGGCTCGGCCGGCATCGCGATCGATGTGTCCGACATAGAGGCAGTGCGCGCCGAGCTGGAACGGACGCTGAAGAGCCATGCCGAAACGCTCGACCATCTCGCCACGCCGGTTGCCATCTTCGACGGCGACCGCCGGCTGCAATTCTACAACCAGGCCTTCGTCGCGCTCTGGGAGCTGGATATCGCCTTCCTCGAAGGCCGACCTGACAATAGCGAGCTGCTCGAGCGGCTGCGGGCGGCCAAGAAGCTACCGGACCAGCTCAACTGGAAAAGCTGGAAGGAAGCCGCACTTTCCGTTTATCGCGCGCTCGACACGCAATCCGATCTCTGGCACCTGCCGAACGGACAGACGTTGCGCGTCTTTGCAACCGCCCATCCGCAGGGCGGCGCCACCTGGGTGTTCGAAAACCTGACCGAGCAGGTCGATCTCGAAACGCGCTACAACACACTGGTCAAGGTGCAGGGCGAAACGATCGACCATCTTTCCGAAGGTGTGGCGGTGTTCGGCCCTGATGGACGCATCCGCCTTTCCAACCCGGCCTTCCGCGCGCTCTGGGGGATCACCGAAACCGAAGCCAAGCCCGGCACCCATATCCGTGCGCTAGGCGAGGCCTGCGCGCCGTCCTATGACCGGCCGGACGGCTGGAAGACCTTCGCGGAACTGATCACCAGCTTTGACGACGAACGCCGCTCCGGCCAGGGAACGCTGGAACTCTTCTCCGGCCTCGTGCTCGACTACGCCGTCATCCCGCTGCCGAACGCGCAGACCATGCTGACCTTCGTCAACATGACGGACAGCGTGCGTGCCGAGCGCGCGCTGACCGAGAAGAACGAAGCACTGCGCAAAGCCGACGAGCTGAAAAACGACTTCGTCCAGCACGTTTCCTATGAACTGCGTTCGCCACTGACCAACATCATCGGCTTCACCGATCTCCTGCGTACACCGGGTGTCGGGCCGCTGAACGAACGGCAGGCCGAATATATCGACCACATCTCGACCTCGTCCTCGGTTCTCTTGACGCTCGTCAACGATATCCTCGACCTTGCGACCGTCGACGCCGGCATCATGCGCCTCAACTATGCGGATATCGATCTCAACGATCTGCTCGACGACGTCTCGATGCAGATCGCCGATCGCCTCCACGAAAGCGGCGTGGCGCTTGAAATTACCGCACCCGCCTATCTCGGCTCGATCATTGCCGATCCGCAGCGGCTGAAGCAGATCCTTCTGAAGCTTCTTTCCAATGCAGCGAATTTCTCGCCCGAAGGCACCTCGATCTCGCTGGAATGCCATCGCGAAGGCACGGATTTCGTCTTCTCGGTCAGCGATCGCGGCCCCGGCATCTCACCTGATATGATCGCGACCGTCTTCGACCGTTTTGCCACGGGGGCGAAAAGCGGCAAACGCGGCGGCGCCGGCCTCGGCCTCTCGATCGTCGACAGCTTCGTCAGTTTGCATCATGGCGACGTGACGATCGACAGCGAGCCGGGTAAGGGCACGACCGTCGTCTGCCGTATCCCCTCGGTCGATGTACCGCATTCCGCCGCCGCCGAATGACGACCAGCCATGCGATCTCGCTTTTCCTGAAAGACGAGGCGGCTACCATCCGCCTCGGCGAAGATCTCGCACTGGCCCTGAAGGCCGGCGATTGCCTTGCCCTTTCCGGCGATCTCGGCGCGGGGAAATCCTCGCTCGCCCGGGCGATCCTGCGCGCCATGGCCGATGACGAAGAGCTCGAGGTCCCGAGCCCGACCTTCACGCTGGTCCAGTCCTACGATCTGCGCATCCCCATTTCGCATTTCGATCTCTACCGGCTCGGCGACCCCGCCGAACTGACCGAACTCGGCTTCGACGAGGCTCTGCAGAACGGCATCGGTCTCGTCGAATGGCCGGAGATGGCGGACAGCGAGCTGCCCACTCAGCGCATCGCACTGACGCTGGAACATGAGGGCGAGGGCCGCCGGGCAACAATCAAAGCCGTTGGCGCGCAAATTACACGCATCCGCCGTGTCCTGGCGATCCGCGATTTCCTTGACGCTGCAGGTTACCCCGCAGCGAAACGCCGCTTCCTGACCGGCGATGCCTCGCTGCGCGCCTATGAGGCGATCTATCCGAAGGCCGAGAACCAGCGCATCATCCTGATGGACTGGCCGCCTCTTGCCGAAGGCCCGCCAGTTCTCGACGGTAAACCCTATCCCAAAGTCGCGCATCTTGCCGAAAACGCCTATCCCTTCGTGGCGATCGCCGATGCGCTGCGCAAGGACGGCTTTGCGGCGCCCGAAGTCTACAAGGTGGATTATAACAAGGGTATCCTGCTCATCGAAGATCTCGGCAGTGACGGCGTGCTGGACGCCCACGGACAGCCTATTATCGAACGCTATCGCGAAAGCGTTGCCTGCCTGGCCAGACTGCACGCTCTGAAATTTCCGCACGACATCCCAGTTGGAAAGAGGCATGTCCATCATATTCCTGATTTCGACCGTACGGCGATGAAGATGGAGGTGCGGCTGGTGCTCGACTGGCACCTGCCCTGGAAGCGCCAGGGCGCACCCGCAACCGAAGCCGAACGCGCGGATTATCTGGCGATCTGGGATACACTCATCGACGAACTCGCAACGGCCGAGAAGAACCTGCTGCTGCGCGACTTCCACTCGCCGAATATCATCTGGAGACCGCATGCGAAGGGCGTCGAACGGATCGGCCTCATCGACTTCCAGGACGCCATGATCGGCCCCACGGCTTATGATCTCGCCTCGATCGTCCAGGATGCGCGCGTATCGATCGAGCCGGGCCTCTTCCGGCAACTGATGGATGATTATCTGGGGCTTCGCCGCGCACAGGGCGGTTTCGACGAAGCCGGCTTCATGAGGGCCTGGGCAATCATGTCGGCGCAGCGCAATTGCAAGCTTGCCGGTCTCTGGGTGCGCTTGTTGCAGCGCGACGGCAAGCCGGGCTATCTGAAACACATGCCGCGCACGCTTGCCTATCTGAACGTCGCGCTAGAGCATGAAACGCTTGCCCCCTTGCGCGATTGGTGCACAAGGGCTGGAATAGGCCAGAGCGAATCATAAGTTCCGGATCAGAATGACCATCAGACAAGCCATGGTACTGGCCGCGGGTCTCGGAACCCGCATGCGCCCGATCACCGATACGATCCCGAAGCCGCTGGTGAAGATCGACGGCAAGCCGATGATCGACTACGCGCTGGATTCCCTGGTTGCGGCCGGCGTCGAACGCGCCGTCGTCAATGTTCACCACTTCGCCGACCAGATGCTCGCCCATCTCAGGAACTACCGCGGCCTCGACATCATCATTTCCGACGAGCAGGAAGCTCTGATGAATTCCGGCGGCGGGCTGGCGAAGGGCCTGACATTGCTTAACCGCAACAATGTCTTCGTCATGAATGCCGATCTCTTCTGGATCGGCGAGCAGCCGGGGCGACCGACCAACCTGCAACGCTTAGCCGGATTCTTCGATAGTGAACGCATGGACATGGCGCTGCTTTGCGTTGGGATCGAGGATACGACAGGTCACAACGGCAAGAACGACTTCAGCCTTGCAACCGATGGCCGGCTGACGCGTTATCGCGACGATCCATCCAATCCCGTCGTCTATGCCGGAGCGATCGTCATGAACCCGTCGCTGCTCGACGATGCACCGAAGGATGCCTTCAACCTCAATATCTATTTCGACAAGGCGATCGCGCGCGGACGGCTTTTCGGCATGGTGCTCGAAGGCCATTGGCTGACTGTGGGAACGCCGGAGGCAATCGGCGAGGCGGAGGAAACGATCCGCAGGTTGCGGGCGTTTGCCTGAGCCATGGCAGAGCGGCACCAGCCACGCATCCTGACAATCCCGGCGGGCCTCCCCTTCCTGAAAATGCTGGCGACGACGCTTTGCGATGGCCGACTGACGACGCTTTTCCGGCACGAGGCCGATGATCCGCTGTCGCTCGCCAAGGTGACGATCTACCTGCCGACCCGGCGCGCCGTGCGTGTGCTGCGCTCGGAATTCGTCGACCTGCTCGGCGGCCGCTCAGCCATCCTGCCGGTCATCCGTCCACTCGGCGAAACCGACGACGATAGCGGCTATTTCGACGAGGTGCTGCCGGCAACGATCGATCTCGCCCAGCCGCTGTCGAATACCGCCCGTCTGCTGGAGCTGGGGCGCCTGATCCTTGCCTGGCGAAACAAGCTGCCGGAGATCGTCCGCCACATTCATTCGGACTCGCCGCTCGTTGCGCCGGCAAGTCCGGCGGATGCGATCTGGCTCGCCCGCAACCTTGCGGAGCTGATCGATTCCATCGAGACCGAGGATCTCGACTGGTCCGAACTGTCGAAACTCGACACCGGCGACTATGCCGCCTGGTGGCAGTTGACGGCGGAATTTCTGCAGATCGCCAGCGCATTCTGGCCGGAGCGGCTGTCTGAACTCGGCAAATCCTCGCCGGCACGGCACAGAAACGCCATTCTCCGGGCCGAAGCAAGCCGGCTTTCGGCGACGAAACCGGGCGGACCGATCATCATCGCCGGTTCGACGGGTTCCGTTCCCGCCACCGCCGATCTCATCGCCGCCGTCGCCCATCTGCCTGAAGGCGTGATCGTGCTTCCGGGTCTCGATCTCTCCATGCCCGAAAGGCACTGGCAGATGGTCGCGCCGGAACTGACGCCCGGCCAACATGCCAATCCGGCAAGCCGGAGCCATCCGCAGTATGGTCTGTCGTCGCTGCTCAAGCGGCTGAAGCTGACGCGGGCCGACGTCACGCTCCTCGATAGGCCGGAGGCCGATCTCGACCGGCGCGCCGAAATCCTGTCGCGGGCACTTGCCCCGGCGGAGGCGACCAGCGACTGGGGAGCATGGAAGAACGACCTGCCGGCACGTGCGCTATCTTCGGCCTTCTCTGATGTCTCGCTGATCGAAGCCGCCAATGAGCGAGAGGAAGCAACCGCAATTGCCATCGCACTCCGGCTGGCGTTGGAAAGACCTGGACAGGATGGCGAAAGCCGGGCAGCACTCATCACTCCGGACCGCAATCTCGCGCGGCGGGTGATGGCCGAGCTTTCCCGCTTCGGCATCCTCGCCGATGATTCGGCGGGCACGCCACTTTCGGCCATGCCGCAGGGCACCTTGCTGCAATTGTTGCTGGAGGCAGCGCTGCGGCCGGGCGATCCAGTGGCGATCATCTCGCTGCTCAAACATCCGCTTGCCCGCTTCGGCCTGGAACGCGACGCCTTGATTTCCGCTACCGAGGCGCTCGAGCTGCTGGCGCTGCGCGGCGGCGTGGCAGAGGTTGATATCAGCACGCTGGAACCGCTGCTCACTCGCCAACTTGCCGAACAGGCCCTGGACAGGCATGCGCCGCAATGGCGAAAAGCGCTTTCGCCTGAGGCCGCCGACGCCGCATACGGCCTCGCCCGGCGGGTCGCACAAGCGACCGAGCCGCTGGCTTCGGCGCTGATCCGGCACCGGCCGGAAGATCGCGGAAGAACAGTGCGCTTCACATTGTCCGAATGGGCGGAGCGCACCGGCCGTTCGCTTGAAGCGGTCGCGGTCGATCCGCAAGGCAATCTCGCCGATCTCTGGTCTGGTGAAGCAGGAGATGCACTCGCTGCCCTGCTCGGTGAAGTGATCGACACGGACGGCCAGATGGAGGCCGACGGGTCGCAATGGATCGACATCATGGCAGCCCTTGCGGCCGGTCATGCGGTGAAGCCGCGGGCGCTCAGCCATCCCAGGCTCTTCATCTTCGGCACGCTGGAAGCCCGCCTGCAGAGCGTCGATACGTTGATCCTCGGCGGCCTGATCGAAGGCACCTGGCCGGGGCAGACCGCCAACAATCCCTTCATTCCGCGAATGATGAAGACGGAGATCGGCCTCGAGCCACCGGAGCGGCGCATCGGCCAGCTGGCGCATGATTTCGAGATGGCAAACGGCACGCGCCATCTGATCTATGCGCGCGCGCTGCGCCAGGGCTCGACGCCGACCGTCGCCTCGCGTTGGCTGCAGCGGCTGCTGGCGCTTGGCGGAGAGGCGTTCGAAGCGGAATTGAAGGGACGCGGCAACCGGTTTCTCCAATGGGCCGGTCTCATCGATCGGGGAGATGGTCAGGCGCCGGCGCTGCGACCTTCGCCGAAACCGCCGCTGGCCCTGCAACCGAAATCCTATTCCTTCAGCGAAGTTGGTCGGCTGCGCCGTGATCCCTATGCCATCTATGCCCGCCGTGTGCTGCGGCTCGACCCCGTCGACCCGTTCAATCGCGATCCAGGCGCGGCCGAACGCGGAACGCTCTACCACAAGATCATTGACCGGTTCATCCGCGAGGCACACATCGCCGGCACGCCGGATGCGGCAGCGGCCATGGAGGCCATCCTTTCCGAGCTTTTCGACATGGAGCAGCTGCCGCCGCATATCGATGCCGTGTGGCGGCCGCGCTTTCGCGCGGTGGCCGGCGTCTTCCTCGAATGGGAGGCCGGACGGCGACATGGCATCCGGAAAACGCTGACGGAAGTGCGGGGCGGCATGGAGCTGGAGTCGATCAATATCCGGCTCACCGGCGTCGCAGACCGGATCGACGTCACCGGACCAAACGCCGCCGATATCATCGACTACAAGACCGGCTACAATCCCTCGCCGGCGCAGGCACGCGTGCTTCTCGATCCGCAGCTTGCGCTCGAAGCGGCGGCCTTGAGCGCCGGCGCCTTCCGCGATGCCGGCAGCCTCGTGCCGCAGGACCTTCTCTATGTGCGTCTGCGTCCGGGAAGCCGCTTCCAGGTCGATACGGTCAACAACGAGAGCTCTGCCCGCAGCGACAAGGCGAAATCGGCGATGGATCTCGCGGCCGAATCGATCGATCAGCTGGTCAAATTCGTGGGGTTGCTGCAATCCAACGAAAGGGGCTTTACCTCCCGGCTGATCCCGGCCCAGCAATTCGATTTCGGCGGCGACTACGATCATCTTGCCCGCGTCTCCGAATGGTCAACGGCCGAAACCGAAGAGGGCGGTGATGAGTGATGTGACCGCCCTTCCCAACGACGACGATCCGGGCGCCTGGATCGGCTGGACGACGATCCAGCAGGCGATTGCCTCTGATCCGCTGCGTTCGGCATGGGTCTCGGCCAATGCCGGTTCCGGCAAGACGCATGTCCTGACACAGCGGGTCATCCGGCTGCTGCTTGCCGGTGCGCGGCCTTCCGCCATTTTATGCCTCACCTATACCAAGGCCGCGGCGTCCGAAATGTCGAACCGCGTCTTCGAACGGCTGGCGGAATGGGTGGTGCTTGACGATGAAGACCTCGGCCGGCGGATAACGCAGATCGAGGGTACGGCTCCCGACGGACTGAAGCTCGCCGAAGCTCGCCGGCTGTTTGCCAAGGCGCTGGAGACACCCGGCGGACTGAAGATCCAGACGATCCATGCCTTTTGCGAGGCGCTGCTGCATCAGTTCCCGCTGGAAGCCAACGTTGCCGGACATTTCTCGGTTCTCGACGATCGCGCGGCGGTGGCGCTGCTTTCCGATGCGCGCCGGGCGCTGCTGACGGCAACAGCGCCGGAGGAAGACAGCGCGCTTGCCGAGGCATTCGCCTATGTACTCAATCTCGGCGACGAATCCGGACTGGAGAACCTGCTCGGCGACATCGTCGCCAACCGCAACGCCATTCGTCGTTTCACGGCGACGGCTGAACAGCAGGGCGGTGTGGAGAAGGTCCTGCGCAAGAGGCTGGGTCTCGCCGCTGGTGACACCGAAAGCCGGATCGCAGCGCAATATTGGCCTTTGCCGGAGCTTTCGGGCGGCACGCTGGAGCTTTATCTCTCGCTTGCCGACCAGAAGGGCGGTGCGAAGGCGCAGGAGGTTGCCTACGGCCTCAGGCTCGCCGGGCGGGAGCGCGATGAGGCAAGGCGCGCTGAGTTTCTCGAGAAAATCTTTCTGACCGTGAAGGGCGAGCCCAAGGCGGACTCGCAATTCTTCGTCAAGGCCATGCTTGCCGAGGCACCGCAGCTGGCGAGCGCCATCGCCATTGCCCGCGCGCATGTCGCAACAAGCCGCGACCGGCTGAAACTGATGCGGATGTACGGCGCCACGCATGCAGCACTCGTGCTCGCCGACAGACTTAATCACGACTATGAAGAGCTGAAGAAGCAACGCAGCCAGCTCGACTTTGAGGACCTGATCACCCGCACCGCCGACCTGCTGACGAAAAGTGGCGTCGGTCCGTGGATCCACTACAAGCTCGATCGGGGCATCGATCATATCCTCGTCGACGAGGCGCAGGATACCAGCCCGATCCAGTGGAGCGTCATCCAGTCGCTCGCCGAAGATTTTTTCTCCGGCGAAAGCGCCCGGCCGATCGTGCGCACGCTCTTTGCCGTCGGCGACGAAAAGCAGTCGATCTATTCCTTCCAGGGGGCGCGGCCTGAGCGTTTTTCCGAGGAGAGCGACCGGACGCGGCGGCGCGTTTCCGACAGCGGGCAGAGCTTTTCCTCGGTGCGCCTGCCGCTTTCCTTCCGCTCGACTGCCGACGTGCTTGAGGCCGTCGACCACATTTTCAAGGCACCCGACAACGCGCGCGGCCTGAGCGCGCTCGGCGAACCGGTCGTGCATCGTTCCAGCCGCATCGGACATCCCGGCGCTGTCGACCTCTGGGAGATGGTCGCGCCGGAAGCCGTGGTGAAGGAGGAAGACTGGACGGCGCCCTTCGACGCGACGCCGGAAAGCGCGCCGGCCGCAATCCTCGCGCGGCGGATCGCCCATTCGGTCGGCACGCTCGTCGGCCGCGAAACGATCGTCGACAAAGGCAAGGAGCGCCTGATCGAGGCCGGCGACATCCTGGTGCTGGTGCGCAAGCGCGACGCCTTCGTCAATGCGTTGACGCGGGCGCTGAAACGCCGCGGCGATATTCCGGTCGCCGGCGCAGACAGGCTGGTGCTGACCAGCCATATCGCCGTGCAGGATCTGCTGGCGCTCGGCCGTTTCCTGCTTCTGCCGGAAGACGACCTGTCGCTCGCCGCCGTGCTCAAGAGTCCGCTTTTCGACCTCTCCGAAGACGACATCTTTGCGATCGCCGCATTGCGCGGCGACAATCAGAGCGTCTGGAGCCATCTCAAAAGCTTCGCCGCCGACGGCACCGAACGTTTCCGTGCTGCCGTCGAGAGGCTGGAGCTGTTTCTCCGGCAATCCAGGAGCCTGTCGGTCCATGATTTCTATGCGCGCGTGCTGGGTAGTTATGGCGGGCGGCGGCAATTCCTTGCCCGTCTCGGCACCGAGGTCAGCGATATTCTCGACGAATTCCTGACCTTCACGCTCGACCACGAGAGCTCCGGTCTTCCCGGTCTGCAATCCTTCATCTCGACGCTGGAGCTCGAAGCACCCGTGATGAAACGCGAGCAGGATAAGGGGCGCAACGAGGTGCGGATCATGACGGTGCATGCCTCCAAGGGTCTTGAAGCACCGATCGTTTTCCTCGTCGACGGCGGTTCAAAGGCCTTCACCCATACCCATCTGCCGAAGCTTCGCCTGATCGAGACCGACCCCGACGAGCCGCCGATGCCCGTCTGGGTTCCTGTCTCCGATCTCGCCAATTCGCTGACCCAGGACGATGCGGCGCGTATCCAGATGCTGGCGGAAGAAGAATATCGCCGGCTGCTCTATGTCGCCATGACGCGCGCGGCCGACCGGCTGGTCGTCTGCGGCTATCGTGGCGTGCGGGTGAACAACGACACCTGGCATATGATGATTTCGACGGCACTGCACGACGACCATCCGCATGTGGAGGCGACCACATTCTCCGGCCCCGATGGTGAATGGCCGGGCATCAAATGGCGCGTGCCGCGGGTAGAACGAAGCTTCGAGCGTACCGATCGCAACGAAGAGCGCGACAGCGAGGAGACCTTGCCGGACGGCCTGTTGCGGCCATTGCCGCCGCAGGCTGAGCTGCCTCGGCCGCTCAGCCCTTCCGGTGCCGGGACGATCGTCGATGAAGACGAGGGCAGTCTGCTCGTCATTTCGCCGCTGTTCGGCGAGAAGGAGCGCAGCGATCGTTCACTGGAGAAGGGCAGGCTGATCCATCGCATGCTGCAGGCGCTTCCCGAAATTCCACTTGGCGAACGGCCTGATGCGGCAAGCCGCTATGCCGAACGAGCGGCGCGATTCTGGCCGGAAGCCGAACGGCGCAAGCTTGTCGATTCGGTTCTGAAACTATTGGACGAGGAGGGTCTGCAGGTCGTCCTCGGTGCGCAGGCCCAGCCAGAGGTCTCGATCATGGGAACATTGACGCTGGAAGACAGGCGCTATGCTGTCTCCGGCCGTATCGATCGGCTTGCCGTCCTTGCCGATCGCGTCGTCATTCTCGACTACAAGACCAATCGGGTGCCGCCGACAACAGAAGAGACCATCCCCTTCGCGCACCGGGCGCAGCTGGCGATCTATCGCGAGATCCTGGCGCCGCTCTATCCTGAGAAGCGTATCGATTGCATGCTTGTCTATACCGAGAACGCCTCGCTCTTCACACTGAGCGAAAAGGCGCTAGGTTTGGCGCTTGCAGCGGTCAAGACAAAGTGAAATACCGGACATTGAAAATTCGGCACCGCACCATCACATGTGGTTCAACACCCAATTCGGTTAAAGGAGCAGCCCATGGCTACCGTGAAAGTCGATATCAATAACTTCCAGTCAGAAGTTCTGGAATCCGCAGAACCCGTCGTCGTCGATTTCTGGGCTGAATGGTGCGGCCCGTGCAAGATGATTGCTCCGAGCCTCGAAGAAATCGCCGTCGAGATGGAAGGCAAGGTCAAGGTGGCCAAGCTGAATATCGATGAGAACCCGGAACTCGCTGCACAGTTCGGTGTGCGCTCCATTCCGACGCTTGCGATCTTCAAGGGCGGCGAAGTTGCCGACATCTCGGTTGGCGCAAAGCCGAAGACGGCCCTTTCGAACTGGATTTCGAACGCTGCCTGATTGATATCGCTCAATTTGCATCACAATGAAAAAAGCCCGGTTCGACCGGGCTTTTTTTCATCTTACCGCCTTCATTTCGGGGGCGTGCCGTTGTCGGCGAGGACATCGCCGACAAGATAGAGAGAGCCGCCGACCAAAATGCGCGGCGGCAAAGCCTCTGGATCGAGAACGGCTTTTATTGCTTCCAGCCCATCGCCGACCGTCAACATCGGTTCGGCAACCAAACCGGCATCATAAGCGGCATTCGACAATATCACCGGGTCGATCATCGCTTCGCTGCCGCGGATCGGCACGCAGAAAACTTTCTCGACCAGGCCGGTAAAGGCCTTGAAATAGCCGACCGGATCCTTGGTGTTGATCATGCCGGTAATCAGGAAAAGCGGCCGAGACTGGCGTTCCTCGAAATTGGCCATGGCTTCGGCGATCACCTCGCCTGCACCGGGATTGTGTCCGCCATCGATCCAGATCTCGGCGCCGGCGGGCGCATGCGACAGCAGCCGGCCCTCGCTCAGACGCTGCAGCCGGCCCGGCCATTCGACCGAACTCATCGCCTTTTCCATCATCGTCTCGGTGACCGTGAAACCCGCCGCCTTGACGGCACGAATGGCGGCGGCGGCATTGGCATATTGATGCCGGCCGGGAAGGCGCGGCAGCGGCAGGTCGGCAAGACCGAATTCGTCCTGGTAGACGAGCCGGCCATATTCCTCATGCGCCATGAAATCCTGCCCGAAGACCGCGCTCGGGCAATGCAGCCGCTCGGCCGTCGACATCAGCACGTCGAGTGCTGCGTCATATTCCTGATGACCGATGACAACGGGAAATCCCGGCTTCATGATACCGGCCTTTTCGGCCGCGATCAGCTCGACCCTGTCGCCGAGATAGGGCTGGTGATCCAGCGAAATCGGCATGATGACCGAGACGGCCGGGTCGGAAATGACATTCGTGGCGTCGAACCGGCCGCCGAGACCGACTTCGATGATCGCGGCATCGGCCGGATGTTCGGAAAACAGGATGAAGGTGACCGCCGTCAGGATTTCGAAGACGGTGATGTGCTGTCCTGCATTGGCATCGGCCACGCGACGCACGGCCTCGGCAAAGACGGCGTCATCCACAAGCTGCCCGCGTCCGCCCTTGACGCCAATGCGATAACGCTCGTGCCAATTGACGAGATGCGGCGAGGTGTGGACATGGGCGCTGTAGCCGCCGGCTTCGAGCAGGGCGCGGCAGAAGGCGGTGACAGACCCCTTGCCATTGGTGCCGGCGACATGGATCACCGGCGGCAGCTTCCTGTGCGGATTGCCGAGCACATCGAGAAGACGAGTGATGCGATCGAGAGACAGATCAAAGCCCTTGGGATGCAATCCCATGAGCTTGTCGATCTCCTGTGCTGCCTCACTCACCGCGGTTTGGCCTCTGGGTATCAATTCGGCACCCCGCCTGCTTGTCGGTTATCAGGCGCTCGCCGCCAGAGCAATCGCGCCGCCATTCATGTCGTTCGCCGCAGAAACCGGCTTCTTCGTCAGGATCTTCAAGAGGCGCGCCAGCGTTTCCGGAATATCGTGACGTTTAACGACCATATCGACCATACCATGCTCCAGCAGATATTCGGAGGTCTGGAAACCTTCGGGCAGTTTTTCACGCAACGTCTGCTCGATCACGCGCTTGCCGGCAAAGCCGATTTCGGCGCCGGGTTCTGCCAGATGAATATCGCCAAGCATGGCATAGGAGGCCGTGACGCCACCGGTCGTCGGATTGGTCAGCACGACGATATAGGGCTGGCCGGATTCCTTGAGCATGTCGACGGCAACTGTCGTGCGCGGCAACTGCATCAGCGACAGGATGCCTTCCTGCATGCGCGCGCCGCCGGAAGCGGGGAACATCACCAGCGGGCACTTTTCAGACGTCGCACGCTCAAAAGCCTTAACGATCGCCTCGCCGGCGGCCATGCCGAGCGAACCACCGATAAAGTTGAATTCATGTACGACGGCCACGAGTTTCAGTCCCTGCACCTTTCCGACACCGGCGAGGATCGTATCCTCCTGTTCGGTCTTCAGGCGGCTGTCGCGCAGGCGATCGCTATATTTCTTCGAATCGCGGAACTTCAGCGGATCCTGCGCGACCTTCGGCTGCGGCAGCGATTCGAACTCGCCATTGTCGAAAAGATCGGCCAGCCGGGCCTTGGCCGGCATCTTCATGTGATAACCGGACGCTGGAATGACCCATTTGTTGCCTTCCAAGTCCTTGTGGAAGACCATCTCGCCCGTTTCCGGGCACTTGATCCAGAGGTTCTCCGGCACTTCGCGACGGCCCAGCATGGAATTGATCCGCGGGCGAACGTAGTTGGTGATCCAGTTCAACTCGAATACTCCTGATTGACTAAAGCGCGTCGCGATCTTTCAGATTTGCCTGCCGCGCTTTTAGGTCTTGGGTTTCCCGCATGTCGTTGCCACAAAACCGCTGCACACCTTTGCGCGACATGCTTTAGCGCCAATGTGGGCAAACTATTCGGCAGCAACAAGGCGCGCCGAACGGGTTCCCGTGGAAAGGCCGCGCACCAGCGTGGCAACGGCCTGCACCGTGTCCGCCGTTGCCTTTCCGTCATTCGTCAAGCTGGTTGCGACCTGATTGACGATCGCGGTGCCGACGACGACGCCGTCGGCCGAACCGCCGATGACCTTTGCATGTTCCGCCGTCTTGACGCCAAAGCCGACGCAGACGGGCAGGCTGGTGTGCTGCTTGATGCGGGCGACAGCGCCCGAAACCAACGACGGATCAGGCAGCGCCGAACCGGTGATGCCGTTCATCGAGACGTAGTAGACGAAGCCGGAGGTGTTCTTCAGTACCTTCGGCAGGCGCTTCTCATCGGTCGTCGGCGTCGCCAGGCGGATGAAATTGATGCCTTTGCGGATGGCCGGAATGCAGAGTTCGTCATCCATCTCGGGCGGCAGGTCGACGACGATCAGGCCGTCGATGCCGGCGGCGAGCGCGTCGTCGAGGAATTTCTCGACGCCATAAATATAGATCGGGTTGTAGTAACCCATCATCACGATCGGCGTCGCATCGTTGGTTTTGCGGAAATCGGCCGCCAGCTGCAACGTCTTCTTCAGCGTCTGGCCGCCTTTCAGGGCGCGCTGGCCAGCCAGCTGGATCGCCGGGCCGTCGGCCATCGGATCGGAAAAAGGCATGCCGAGCTCGATGATGTCGGAGCCCGCCTCCGGCAGCGCCTTCATGATGCCGAGCGAAGTGTCATAATCAGGATCGCCGCCCATGAAATAGGTCACAAGCGCCGGACGGCCCTCGGCCTTCAGCTCGGCAAAGCGTTTGTCCATGCGTGCGGTCATGTCTTACAGTCCCATTCCCAGAATCTTGCCGACGGTAAAGATATCCTTGTCGCCTCGCCCGGAGAGGTTCATCAGGATGATCTCGTCCTTGTCCATCATTGGTGCGCGTTTGATCACCTCGGCAATGGCATGCGAGGGCTCGAGCGCCGGGATGATGCCTTCGAGGCGAGTCAGGGTCTGGAAAGCCTCGAGCGCTTCGTGATCCATGATCGGCACATAGTCGACGCGGCCGGTATCGTTCAGCCAGGAATGTTCGGGGCCGATGCCGGGATAATCGAGACCGGCCGAAATCGAATGGCCTTCCTTGATCTGACCGTCACCATCCTGCAGCAGATAGGTGCGGTTGCCGTGCAGCACGCCTGGCGAACCGGCGGTGATCGAGGCGCAATGTTCGTCGCCCTGCAGACCCTTGCCGCCGGCTTCGACGCCGACGATCTTCACAGAGGGATCATCCAGGAAAGGATGGAAAATACCGATGGCGTTCGAGCCGCCGCCGACCGCAGCGATGACGAGATCCGGCAAGCGGCCTTCGGCTGCCAGCATCTGCTCTTTCGCTTCGATACCGATCACCGACTGGAAATCGCGGACCATCTCAGGATAGGGATGCGGACCGGCTGCCGTTCCGATCAGGTAATAGGTATCCTCGACATTGGTGACCCAGTCGCGAAGCGCCTCGTTCATGGCGTCCTTCAGCGTGCCGCTGCCTGCCGTGACCGGTTTGACCTCCGCACCGAGCAGCTTCATGCGGAAAACGTTCGGCGCCTGACGCTCGACGTCGGTGGCGCCCATATAAACGACGCAGGGAAGGCCGAAACGGGCCGCAACGGTTGCGGAGGCGACGCCGTGCTGGCCGGCACCGGTTTCGGCGATGATGCGGGTCTTGCCCATGCGCTTGGCGAGCAGGATCTGGCCGATGCAGTTGTTGATCTTGTGCGAGCCGGTATGGTTCAGCTCCTCGCGCTTGAAATAGATCTTCGCGCCGCCGAGTTCGGCCGTCAGCCGCTCGGCGAAATAGAGCGGGCTCGGGCGGCCGATATAATGCGCGCCGAGATGCTTCAATTCGGCCTGGAATGCCGGATCGTTCTTTGCCCTGTTCCACTCGTCCTGCAGATCAAGGATCAGCGGCATCAATGTTTCGGCGACGAAACGACCGCCATAAATGCCGAAACGGCCGTCTTCATCGGGGCCGGAACGGAAGGAATTCGGTTTAGGCGTCTCGTTCACTCTCAACTCCCTGAGGCCATCATCGGCGCATTCGCCTTTTCGACCGCGTCAAAAAATTCATCGATCTTCGCGACGCTCTTCACGCCAGGCGCAGTTTCGACTCCCGAGGAGACATCGATACCCGGTGCCTTGGTGATGAAAAGCGCTTCTGCGACATTGTCCTTGTTCAGCCCGCCGGAAAGCATGTAGTCGACGTTGCCGTCAAGCCAGCTGAGAAGGCTCCAATCGAAGGAAATACCGTTGCCGCCGGGCAGTTCCGAACCCTTCGGCGCTTTGGCGTCGAAGAGGAAACGGTCGGCGATGCCGATATAGGCCTCGACGCGCTTCAGGTCGTCTGCCGTGCGGACCGAAAAGGCCTTCATCACGGGCAGACCATAGAGCGCCTTTATGGTCAGCACATGTTCGGGGCTCTCGTTGCCGTGAAGCTGCAGCATATCCGGCTTCAACAACGACACGATCTCGTCGAGTTCGTCATTGGTCGGATCGACGACGACGGCGACGATTTTCGCCTTGCCACGCGCAGGTTCGGCAAGCTTTGCCGCCAGGTCCGGCTCGATATAGCGCGGGCTCTTTTCGAAGAAGATAAAACCGATATGGGTCGCGCCGCGTTTCAGCGCGCGATCGACTGCGTCGGGCGTCTTCAAGCCACAGATCTTGATATCCGGTCTCATGGCAGCGAAGTGACACGAAATGCGGAAAGAGTCGAGCCAATTTGCGACGGACACTGAATTTAGCGCGGCTCTCGGCTAGAGCGCCGCGCGTCCAAACGACGCGCAAGGGACGTTCTATCACTCTAAATCTGCGCATAATCCTTTCCGAAAAATCGATTCCGATTTTCGGGTTATGCGCTAGTCGAAATCGATGGCATGCAACTGGCTTCCATGCCGTTTGAGCCAGGACTTCGCCTCCTCCATACCGGGGCAAAGCTTACGGCAGAGGGCCCAGAAGTGCGGGCCGTGGTTCATTTCCTTGAGATGGGCGACCTCATGGGCGGCGAGATAATCGATCACCGAAGGTGGCGCCATGACGATACGCCAGGAAAAGCTCAGATTTCCTTCCGACGAGCACGAGCCCCACCGGCTGCGGGTATCCTTCATCGAGATCGAGCGGATCGGCGCCCGGATCGTTGCGGCATGCATCGTCGCCAGTCTTGCGAGATCGGCGCGCGCCTCCTTCTTGAGAAAGGCCGCAATGCGCCGTCCGACATGTTCCGGCATGCCGCTGACGCGCAGCACCGCCCTGCCATCTATGGACACCGCCTCGGTCAGCCCGCGCAAGCTGCCGCTATGCTGGATGCGATGGGAAACGCCGCGAACAAGGATCTCGGCGCCGTCACGCAGGCCGGCATCGGTCGAAAACTTCGCAAGCTTGGTGAGGAGCCAACCCTGGTGACGATCGAGGAAGGCATTGACCTCACGCGCCGCAAGGCCTTTCGGCACCGTCATCTTCAAGGCGCGGCCACCCGGTTCGATGCGCAGCGTGATGCGTGTCGCCCGGTCATGCTGCTTGATCGTCAGCGGCATGAGCCGGCCAGCGACGTCGAGCGTCCGCTTTTCGGGCGGAGCCGGCTTTCGCGCCTTCGACCTTGTTTTCAGAAGCGAGAACATGCGTGTTTTCTATACGATTCGCCGGCAAATCTAAATGATCGCCGGACAGGCGGACATGGAAAAACCGGCATCGCGAGATGCCGGTCATCAATTCATCGTTCAGGTGTTTACGGCGTCTGGTATTCAGCGACCGGGCCGTTATCATCGCGCTTGGCGTTCCTGCGGTCGCGCATGAAGCGGTCGAACTCTTCCTGATCCTTGGCGCGACGGAGCTCGCGCAGATAGGAGTCGAATTCCTCGCGCATTTCGTCAAGCTTACGGCGCTCTTCCTCCATCCGGTCGAGTTCGGCCTTGCGCCAGTCGTCAAAGGCGACGTTGCCGGTCGAAAAATGCGGGCGGTGACGACCATGCGGGCGGCGGCAGGAGGCAAAGAAGCCATCGGTCGCCTGGTTGACGTCACGCTTGAAGCCGCGGAGACGGTCGCCGAAGATGATGTAGGCAAGCATGGCAAGACCCAGAGGCCAGAAAACCATGAAGCCGAGAATCATCAGGGCAATGGTAGCCGGAGTCCAATCCGGTCGAAGCAATGCTGACTGGTTCATCGTGCGGGTATCCCTCGCTTTCCGCGCCCGGCAGAATACCGAACGCTGAAATCGATGTGGTTACCGCAATAACCGCCTTCAAGACGATTGCCCGCGAAATCGGACAAGGCCTTGAATCCGTTTTGCTAATTCAGCTATCCCTGATTCAGCCCGCCCGGCCGCCCTTGATGACACGCGGGACCGGAGGCTTAATGGCAGAACGCGAATGCTGGCGGACGAAATCGATGATGCGCGGCGCGATCTCGCGGCGGAAACGCGAACCATTGAAAACACCATAATGGCCGACATCCGGCTGAAGGTAGTGCATGCGCATATCTTCGGGAATGTTCACGCAGATGGTCTGAGCCGCCTTTGTCTGACCGACCCCGGAGATATCGTCATTCTCACCTTCGACGGTCAGAAGCGCCACATTGCGAATTGCCGCCGGATCAACGCGTTTGCCGCGATGCATCAGTTCGCCCTTCGGCAGTGAATGCTTGATGAAGACCTCCTCCACCGTCTGCAGATAGAATTCGGCGGTCAAATCCATAACGGCGAGATATTCGTCGTAGAAATCGCGATGTCTTTCCGGCTCGCCGTCGTTCTTCACGAGATGCATGAAGAATTCCTTGTGCGCGACGAGGTGGCGATCAAGATTCATCGACATGAAGCCCGAGAGCTGCAGGAATCCCGGATAGACCGGGCGCATGAAGCCCGGCTGCGGCCAGGGCACGTTCATGATGACATTGTCGGAGAACCACTGCAGCGATCGCTCCTGGGCGAGCTTGTTGACTGCCGTCGGGTTGATGCGCGTGTCGATCGGGCCGCCCATCAGCGTCATCGACGCCGGCGAAAGCGGATCCCTGGCTTCTTCCATCACCGCAGCGGCTGCGAGCACCGGAACAGAAGGCTGACAGACGGCGATGACATGCGTGTCGTGACCGAGGAAATGCAGCATCTCGATGACATAGTCGACGTAATCGTCGAAATCGAACGTGCCTTCCGTCATCGGCACCATGCGGGCGTCGATCCAGTCGGTGATGTAGATATCCGCACTCGGCAGCAGCGCCTCGACCGTGCCGCGCAGCAGCGTGGCATAGTGGCCGGACATCGGCGCGACGATCAGGATGCGCGGATCATTGCCGCGCGCGGCGGGAACACTGCGCGCGAAATGCAGGAGATTGCAGAAGGGTCGCGACCAGACGACCTCTTCGCGGACGGACACCGTCCGGTCACCAATCGTCGTCTGCTTCAGTCCGAATTCCGGCTTCCCGTAGCGTCGTGTCGTGCGTTCGAACATTTCGAGGCTTGCCGCCATCGTCCGGCCGAACGGCGTATGGGAGAACGGGTTCAGCGGATTGGCATAGGCAAATCGCATGATATCGGCCGCGGCGCGAAACGGCGCCATGGCGGCATGGTTCAATTCATAAAGCTGATAAAACATGGAAGGCGCCACCTTTCTCTATCGAAAAGATGACGCTGATTGAGAGGCATCGAGTCTTTCCGTAATGCGGGCACGTAACGCAGACTAACAGGTTTCTGTTGCACAGCAACATGGACGAACCAAACCCACACAAGAAATGCCGGAGAATTGACCTCCGGCATCATAATCGAGCTGAAAACTTAAGTTTCTCAGCAAGAAGCGTCGTTAACGATCCGCTACGAAGGTCTGCTTCTGCGTGCCGAGACCTTCGATGCTGAGTTCGACCACGTCTCCCGCCTTGAGATAACGCGGCGGCTTGAGGCCCATGCCGACGCCCGGAGGCGTGCCGGTCGAGATCACGTCACCGGCATGCAGCGACATGAACTGGCTAAGATAGGAGACGAGGAACGCAACCCCGTAAACCATCGTCTTCGATGAGCCGTTCTGCATCTTCTGGCCGTTGACCGTCAGCCACATGCCGAGGTTCTGCGGTTCCGGAATTTCATCCTTGGTCACGAGCCAGGGGCCGATCGGGCCAAAGGTGTCGCAGGATTTGCCCTTGGTCCATTGACCGGACCGCTCGGTCTGGAAAGCGCGCTCGGAAACGTCATTGGAGACGCAATAACCGGCGACATAATCCAGCGCTTCGGCTTCTGTCACATATTTGGCGGTTTTGCCGATGACGACGCCGAGCTCGACTTCCCAATCGGTCTTTTCCGAACCGCGGGGAATGATGACATTGTCGTTCGGTCCAACGATTGCGGATGTTGCTTTCATGAAGATGATCGGCTCGGGCGGCACGGTCGCACCGGTTTCGGCAGCGTGATCCGAATAATTCAAGCCGATGCAGATGAACTTGCCAGTGCCCGCGACGCAGGCGCCAATGCGGCCGGGCGCGATTTCCGGAAGGCTCTTCGGATCGATGGCCGCTATCTTTGCAAGGCCTGCCGGTGTGATCGCTTCGCCGCCGATATCAGCGACATGACCGGAGAGATCGCGGATCTTGCCATCGGCATCGAGAAGTGCGGGTTTTTCACCGCCTGCTTCGCCAACACGCATCAGCTTCATGGAATTCCTCCTCATCGAAAACGGATTTGCAACCACCTATGAACGAATTATTCATCGGTGTCATTACGGCTTTGCCGGGAAGCGGTACGGCTTTCCGCGATTTGGGTGATTTTCTGCCGAAAACCGCCCGTATCTTTCGGCATCAAGCTCTAAAAATTTCCGCCAGATCAGGGCCGACGGGAACGATCTTCGTCGGATTGAGGCTTTCGATCGAATAGTAGCCGCGCTTGATGTGATCGAGGTTCACCGTTTCGGCGATGCCCGGCCAATCCAGCATGCGGCGGCAGAAGGCGCGCAGCTTGGCATAGTCGGAAAGCCGGCGCAGATTGCATTTGAAGATGCCGTGATAGGCGACGTCGAAGCGCACCAACGTCACGAAAAGCCGGATATCGCTCTCGGTGGGATGATCGGCGAAGAGAAAAGACCGGTCCTCGAACTGCTGCTCGACCCAGTCGAGGCAGGAAAAGACATCGGCAAAGGCTTCTTCGTAGGCGACCTGCGTGGTGGCGAAACCGGCGCGGTAGACGCCGTTGTTGAGATCGGGATAGATGCGGTCGTTGAACGCATCGATCTCGGTGCGCCTCTCCGCCGGGTAAAGATCGATCGGATTTTTTGCCAGGGCGCCAAAGCCGCCGTTCAGCATGCGCAGGATATCGGCGGATTCATTGTTGACGATGGTGTTTCTCTGCTTGTCCCAGAGAACCGGCACGGTGGCCCGGCCGGTGAAATCCGGCGCCGCCCTGGTATAGATTTCATGCATATAGGTTACGCCGTTGACGTGATCCTCCGTCGCGCCAGGATAATCACCGAAGCGCCAGCCCTGCTTGCCCAGCAGCGGTTCAGCGACCGAGACGGAGATGACATCTTCCAGGCCCTTGAGCTTGCGGCCGATCAGGGTGCGCGAGGCCCAGGGGCAGATATAGGCGACATAGAGATGGTAACGGCCGGCGCTGGCTTCGAAGCCAGCTTCGCCCGTCGGCCCGGCGCTGCCATCCGGAGTTACCCAATTGCGGAAACTCGAGGTCTGACGGAGAAAGCCGCCCTTCTCGTCCTTAGCCTGAACAGGCTGCCAGTCTTCCGTCCACTTTCCGTTCACCAGCATGGGTACTCCCCGATCAATTGACTAAAACGGTTCATTATCCTGCTTCGACGCCGGCGTGAGGCCGCTTTTATGAAGACAGTCTGTACACCCAAACTGCGACGATGCTGCGCTTGCCAAGCCGGTGAAGCAGGAAATATGACTGCGCTAAAGCGTGTCGCAATCTCTCAGCTTCGCTCCTCGCTTGTTAGTTTTTTATTTCGCCGCATGTCGTTATCGCAAAACCGCTGCACACTTTTGCGCGACATGCTTTAGTCAAGATGACGTGGAGTTCGAAATGCATCTCTCGAAGGCCATCGTGCGGACCGAACATGCAAGCCGCTACCTGCAGCAGCTCTGCAAACACTGGAGCCACAAGTTCAGCGTCGATTTTGATCCTCTGAAGGGGCGCGTGCCGTTCAGCGATACGGCCGAGGTGACGTTTGTGGCCGAAGACGTGGCTCTGACCATGACGCTTTCCGTCGCCGATCCCTCGCAACAGGGAAGGATGCAGCACGTCATCGACGATCATCTGAAGCGCTTCGCCTTCCGCGAAGATCTCGACATCGTCTGGACGGACTAAGCCCAGCCCACGATCCAAATTTTCCTGCCCCAAACCCTGGAACAAGCATGACGAAGAGCAATCACCGCGAATCCGAATATCCGGTCGATCCGATGTTTCTCGACCGCTGGTCGCCGCGCGCCTTCACCGGCGAAATCATCGAGGAAACGCAGCTGCTCGGTCTGCTCGACGCCGCCCATTGGGCGCCGTCCTCGGCCAACCACCAGCCCTGGCGCTTCATTTATGGCCTCAAGGGTTCGGAGCATTGGGAGAAATTTGTCGCCTTGCTCAACGATTCCAACCAGGGGGCCCGGAATGCATCGGCGCTGATCTTCGTCGTGTCGCGCGCCTTCACCGGGGCTGCCGGCTCAGCCGAGGAAAAGCCGAGCTACACCCATTCCTTCGATGCCGGCGCGGCATGGGGGCATCTGGCGATCCAGGCGCGCCTCTCCGGCTTTTATGCCCATGGCATGGGCGGCATCAAGCATGATGAGATCAGGCAGGCTTTCGCCATTCCCGAGGGATACCGGGTCGAAGCAGGAGTCGCTGTCGGCCGCCTGGCCGACAAGAGCGTTCTTTCCGAACGCAATCAGGCGCGCGAATTCCCCAGCCAACGCAAGCCGCTCTCCGAGGTCGCCTTCAACGGCCGCTTCGTCGCGAATTGAGCCCTTAGGCAAACGAAAGCCCCGCGTCCAGGGACGGCGGGGCTTTTACTTTCGACATATCAATTAGATATCAAGGTTTGCAACGCTCAGCGCATTGTCCTGGATGAATTCGCGCCGGGGTTCGACTTCGTCACCCATCAGGCGGGCGAAGAGGCCATCGGCGTCCGTGGCATCATTGACCCTGACCTGCAGCAGCGAGCGAACATTCGGATCGAGCGTCGTTTCCCAGAGTTGCTCGGCATTCATCTCGCCAAGGCCCTTGTAGCGCTGCATGGTGAGGCCCTTGCGGCCGCTAGCGAAGATCGCGTCGAGCAAGGCGCGCGGACCAGAGATTTCGACGTCGCCTTCGCGGCGATGCAGCGACGGCGGCGTCTGATAGATTTCCTTGAGTCGTGCCGTCAGCTGGTCGATGTGACGGGCATCCGAGGAACCGATCAGCGCCATGTCGAGCACCACGATTTCCCTGACGCCGCGGACCATGCGCTCCAGGCGCAGCCCGCCATCGGTTGTCACATCGCCCTGCCAGCCGCGCTCGGTTTCCTCGGCGATGATGTCGAGCCGCCCTGCCACTTCGTTTGCCAGCGCCAGCGCTCTAACCGGGTCGCTGGCGAGCTCGGCGTTGAGCGCTCCGGCAATCGCCGCTTGTTCGACGGCGGAACGATTGTAGCGCGAATGGAGATTGTCGAGCAGGGCGCGCATGCGCAGGGCATCGAGGATGACCTCGCGCAGATCCTGGCCGGCGCGAACCTCGCCGCTACCAAGCCTCAGCGAAGCATCTTCCAGGCCCTGGCTGATGAGGTATTCTTCGAGCGCCTTCTCATCCTTCAGATACTGCACCGACTTGCCGCGCGAAACCTTATAGAGCGGCGGCTGGGCGATATAGAGATGACCGCGCTCGATCAGTTGCGGCATCTGCCGGAAGAAGAAGGTGAGCAGCAGGGTGCGAATATGGGCGCCGTCGACATCGGCGTCCGTCATGATGATGATCTTGTGGTAGCGCAGCTTTTCGACATTGAACTCGTCCTTGCCGATGCCGGTGCCGAGCGCGGTGATCAATGTGCCGATTTCCTGGCTCGACAGCATCTTGTCGAAACGGGCGCGTTCGACGTTCAGGATCTTGCCACGCAGCGGCAGGATCGCCTGGTTCTCGCGCGAGCGGCCTTGCTTGGCCGAGCCGCCGGCAGAATCGCCCTCGACGAGGAAGACTTCGGATTTTGTCGGATCACGCTCGGAGCAGTCGGCGAGCTTGCCCGGCAGCGAAGCGATATCGAGTGCGCCCTTGCGGCGGGTCAACTCGCGTGCCTTGCGGGCCGCTTCGCGGGCGGCGGCTGCCTCGACGACCTTGCCGACGAGAATCTTGGCTTCGCTCGGATGTTCTTCGAACCAGGTGTTCAGCGCCTCGTTGACGAGACTTTCGACAACAGGACGGACTTCCGAGGAAACGAGCTTATCCTTGGTCTGCGAGGAGAATTTCGGATCGGGCACCTTGACCGACAGAACTGCCGTCAGGCCTTCGCGGCAGTCTTCGCCCTGCAGCGTCACCTTTTCCCTTTTGGTGATGCCGGAACTGTCGGCATAGGAAACGACCTGGCGCGTCAGCGCTGCGCGGAAGCCGGCCATATGCGTGCCGCCGTCGCGCTGGGGAATATTGTTGGTGAAGCACAGCACGTTCTCATGATAGCTGTCATTCCACCACATCGCGACTTCGACGGTGATGCCGTCCTTTTCGCCGCGGATAGCAACCGGCTTGTCGACGAGCGACTTCTTGGCGCGGTCTAGATAGGCGACGAAAGCCTCGAGGCCGCCGTCATAACGCAGTTCTTCCTGCCTGATATCGGAATGGCGCTTGTCGGTCAGCAGGATGCGGACGCCTGAATTCAGGAAGGCGAGCTCGCGAAGGCGATGCTCCAGCGTGCCATAGTCGAACTCCGTCATGGTGAAGGTGTCGGTGCTCGGCATGAAGCTCACTTCCGTGCCGGTCTCATTCGGCGCGTCGCCCGTAACCTTCAGCGGAGCATCGGCGACGCCATGGGTGAAGCTCATTTCATGGATCTTGTCCTGACGGCGAATCTTCAGCTTCAACCAGACGGACAGCGCGTTGACGACGGAGACGCCGACGCCGTGCAGGCCGCCGGAAACCTTGTAGGAATTCTGGTCGAACTTACCGCCGGCATGAAGCTGCGTCATGATGACCTCGGCAGCCGACACGCCTTCGCCGGTGTGAATGTCCGTCGGGATGCCGCGACCGTTGTCGGTGACGGTCACCGAGCCATCCGGATTGAGGGTGACGGTGACGATGTCGGCATGGCCGGCAAGCGCTTCGTCGATCGCGTTGTCGACGACTTCATAGACCATGTGATGAAGGCCGGAGCCGTCGTCGGTATCGC
Organism: Rhizobium leguminosarum bv. viciae USDA 2370; assembly: GCF_002008365.1. Taxonomy (GTDB): domain Bacteria; phylum Pseudomonadota; class Alphaproteobacteria; order Rhizobiales; family Rhizobiaceae; genus Rhizobium; species Rhizobium leguminosarum. The sequence goes on along the minus strand of NZ_MRDL01000015.1, from coordinate 473,089 downwards.
CGATATACATGCCGGGGCGTTTGCGCACCGCATCGAGGCCCTTCAGAACCTTGATGGAATCTGCGCCATATTCGGTGCTTACGCCGTTTTCCGTCGCGGATGTATCGCTCATTCTGTCGAGATTTTCCCTGTTGTCGTAAAGCTGCGGCGTGCCTTGCGAATCACCGGCTTTCTTCACTCTCGTATATAGGTTTTTTGAACCCACTTCCCAATGGCAAGTCCCTAAAACAAGGCATAAAACAGGGGATTATGACGCTTTTCCGTCGCCTTTGCCGCCATTTTCGAGAAGAGCCGATAGCCGGCCTATCTCTGCACTGTCAAGGTTGCGAATCTGCCGGGCCAGCCGGTTGGCAAATTCGGTATATTCGGGGGGCAGGCCGGAGGTGTCGATCACGACGCGCGGGTCGGACGAGCGGGCGAGCAGGAACAGTTCCTCGGCCTCATCCCAGATGATGTTGAAATAGCCGGCGATGCGCTGCAGCAGATCGAAGGTCGGCAAACCACGCTTTCCATGTTCGAGCGCCGAGAGATAGGCGGGAGAGACATTCAGGGCTTCCGCCATCTCCTTCTGCGAGACGCCCTTGCGCGCCCGTAGCCTGCGAACCGCCTCTCCGAAGGGTGTCATGGCCTCTCCCCATGCCGGCGCGACAGGCGAATGTAGAGCGCGCCCTCACCGCCATGGTGCTGTGCGGCCGGCTCATAGGAGGAGATCAGGTAGCGAAATTCGGGCTTCGAGAACCAAAGCGGCACGGCCCGCTTCAGCGCGCCCTCGCTGCCCATCGAGCTGCCCTTGCCCGTGATCACGAGCACGTGGCGCATGCCGCGCTCGTGGGCGCGGATCAGGAAATCGAGAAGGATGGCATGAGCCTGGCTCTGCACCAGCCCGTGCAGGTCGATCCGCGCTTCGAGCGCCAGCCGGCCCTTGGCGATCTTACGCTTGACCGGCTTTTCCAGCGGATGATGCACCCCGGCCGATGGCTTCGCCGTTGACGGGGCTGTCGGCTGCGGCGGCATGAGTGTGACGGGCGTCTGCTTTTCCTGTTCCCGTTCAGCCGCAGCTTCGGCTTCGGCAAGAAAAGCATCAAGTTCGGTCAACGCCCCCGCCTTGCCGGGCATCGGCCGCGTGCTGCGGGCAACCTTGCCCCAGAGGATCCTCTCATCCGCGCTCAGCTTGCGATCCCTGGCCATCAGTCGAATCTTCCGGCGGCGGCATTGGGAATGAGGATGGCGAAATCGGCGTCATTGCGAACGGTGCCGGCACTTTCTCCGGCCGTATCCCCCGAGCCGGTGAAGATATCACCCCGCGCCGGCCCGACGATCGCCGAGCCGGTATCGAGCGCCAGCATCAGCCGGCTGAACGGCCGGCCCGGGTCGAGATGGGTGAGGCTTTTGGCGTGAATGAAAAACGGAAAGCCGAAGGTATGGATCATCCGGTCGACCGCAAGCGAGCGCCCGGCGAGAAGCGGCACCTTGGCGGCCGCGATCGGACCTGCCTGCGGATCGGCAACCGGCGCTTCACGAAAAAAAATATAAGAGCGGTTATGCCATAACACCTCGTCGACGCGCTCGGGATTGCGCGCCAGCCAGGCACGGATCGCCTGCATCGAAATCTCCGCCCGGTCGATCTCCCCGCGATCGATCAGCAGCTTACCGATCGCGGAGAAAACATGGCCGGCCTTCGCCGCATAGGTGATGCGGCCGATACGACCATCCTTATAACGCAGGCGGGCAGCACCCTGCACATGAACGAAGAAGACATCGACCTTCGACTTCGCCCAGGCAATTTCGAGGCCGCGGCCTTCGAGAAAACCCTGATCGATGGCGCGGCGGTCCGGATAGGCCGCGACGCGGCCGTCATGCAGACGGCCGAAAGCATAGGCCTTGTCGAGCTCGATGGGACGATTGGCGTCGTCGAGATCGATCAGATCGTCCGGGCGCCTGTAGAAAGGAAAACGGAAAATTTCGTCCGGCCGCTCCGACACGTCGATATCAGGTTCGTAGAAGGCGGTGACGAAGCCGGAATTGCCATCCTTGCGGCTAATCAGAAAGGGCCGACAGTGCGTCTCGAAAAAGGCGCGCGCCGATGCCGGAGATGACGGCGTGAAATCTTCGGCGGCGGCGAGAAGCGGAAGCAGGTCTTCCGAGCTCAGGCCAAGCGATCCGGTGCGGTACGGTTTGACATCGGTGATCCGCCGGCAGCTTCGCATGACTTCAAAAAGGCCGGAGGGATCATCATCCTTCCAGCCTTCCAAAGTGTCGAAGTTTATGGCCTGCAGGACGAAGTCCGATGCGTGGTCACTCATGTTCCGATTCGGTCGCCACGAGTTTCCAGTTCGGATCGCGCGAACGTGTGTCGCGGGCAAAGGTCCAGAGGTCGTTGACCTCGGCGACGTTTTCGGCGTCGCCTTCGATCAGCACATCCGCCTTGTCGTAGGTGGCCGATATCAGTTGGCTGACGATGCGCACGGTGATCTGCGCTTCGCTTCCCTTCGTCTCCGCATGGGTGATTTCGGCCTTGTCGATGCCGACGAAAGTGGACTTCACCTTCTCGCCCCGGGCTTCGCGCTCGCCGATCGCCGCATCGAACCCGTCATAGACTTCGCGAGACAGCAAGTTCTTCAGCGTTTTCCGGTCGCCATCGGCATAGGCCATGACGATCATCTCGTAAGCCATGCGGGCGCCGTTCAGAAACTCCTTCGGGCTGAAGGCGGGATCGGCCTTGTTCAGCGCGCGCAGCGATTCGTTGAGCGGCGTTCCGGGTGCCGCGAAAGCATCGATGGCGGCGAAGCGATCCTCGTCCTCCGTCGTCGCATCGCGCCGCGGCAGAGTCACGACCTTGCCGGCATCGGCGGCTTCAGCCGGAGCCGCATCCCGCGGCGTATAGAGATCGCGCGGCGGCTTCTCATTTCCTGTGCGGCGCCCGAGCACGGAGCGGAGCTGAAAGAAAATCAGCACAGCCGCCACCAGGAAAAATAATGTGATGAAGTCGTTCGAACTCATATCGTATCGCAGCCGCCGTTAACATCTCTGATTTGTACTCCCATATAGTCTGCCTATACAGATGATTCAAATGATGGCTGGCATCTTCGCCAGCGCCAAGAGGAGACCGGCGAGCCCGGGACATGACCGACATGCGTTTTTCGATCCTGCCAGCCTTCATTCTGCTGCTGCCGCTCGCCGAAATTGCCGGTTTCGTCGTCGTCGGTCGGGCTATCGGATTGTGGCTGACGCTCGCGCTCGTCATGCTGGGTTTCGTTATCGGCGTGGTCCTGCTGCGCCGGCAGGGCATTGGTATTTTGCGCCGCATGTCGAGTGAAGGACGAAACGGGGTGATGCCGGGCCGCGACCTGCTGCGGCCGGCCATGAATGTCATCGCCTCGCTGCTCCTGATCATTCCCGGCTTCCTCACGGATATCATTGCGATCCTTATTCTCATTCCGCCGGTGCGCGATCTCGTCTGGCGGGCGATCGCCAAACGCTTCGTCGTCGTCAATGCCAAGGGCGGTTTTTCCTCCGCTCCGCAACCCGATTTCCGCGACCGCAAGCCGAATTCGAAGGTGGTCGATCTCGACGAAGAGGACTATCATAGAGAGCCGGATCGCAACTCGCCGTGGTCCGGCAAACATCTCGGCGATTGAGGCACTGCGGCTGATCAACCGCGCCAAGCGCCCAGGGTTGTAAGCCCTTCCCTGAAATGTTAGATGGCGGCACCATTCCCATGCCCCTCGAGGAAAAGCCAATGGCAGACGATAACAACAGCAACGGTGCGACCAACCCCACCCTTTCGATCCTTGCGCAATATACCAAGGATCTTTCCTTCGAAAATCCGGGTGCGCCGCGTTCGCTGCAGGCCCGCGACAAGGCACCGACGATCAACATCAATGTGAACGTCAACGCCAACCCGCTTTCCGATACGGATTTCGATGTCGTGCTGTCGCTGAATGCCGAGGCCAAGGACGGCGACAAGACGGTTTTCCATACCGAACTCACCTATGGCGGCGTCTTCCGCGTTGCCGGTTTCCCGCAAGAACACATGCTGCCGGTTCTCTTCATCGAGTGCCCGCGCATGCTCTTCCCCTTCGCCCGTCAGATCATCGCCGACGTCACCCGCAACGGTGGTTTCCCGCCGCTGATGATCGACCCGATCGACTTCACGCAAATGTTCGCTCAGCGCGTTGCCGAAGAACAGGCCCGCGCCAAGGTTCAGGCCGTTCCGAACTGATCGGATCTTTCTTGTCTGAAATGCGGATGCCCGGGCTGGTCCCGGGCATTTTCAATTGAGGACCGGTTTAATCGAGGTTGGCGTATTTCGCCCAGACGCTTTTTTCACCGAGCTTGCCGACGAGCGCCTCATGCGCCTGCTCCTCGATTTGGCTGAGGCGCGGCGTGAGCGGCCGGGGCCGCTCGAGCACTGCGGCAATCACCACATCGTCTTCCATCGCCATGTCACCGCGAGCTGCCTGGTTGGATTTGCCGGCCATGCCGAGTCCGAGGGCTGCCTGTCTGCCACCGATCATCTCGATATAGACTTCGGCGAGCAATTCGGAGTCGAGCAGCGCGCCGTGTTTGGTGCGGTGCGAATTATCGATGCCGTAGCGCCGGCAGAGCGCATCGAGCGAATTCGGTCCCATCGGGTGTTTGCGCCGCGCCATCGACAGGGTGTCGAGCACCCTTTCCGGCAGGATTGGCGGCAAACCGATTCGCGCGAATTCCGCGTTGATGAAGCCCATATCGAAAGTGGCGTTATGGGCAATCCACTTCGCATCGCCGAAGAAGGTAAGGATTTGTTCGGCAACCTCCCCGAAAGGCTTCTTGTCCTTCAGGAATTCATCGGTGATGCCGTGCACGGCGAGCGCATCCGGATGAACTTTCTGATCTCCAGGATTGATGAAGATGTGGATCGTGTTGCCTGTGGGGAAATGATTGAAGAGCTCGATGCCGCCGATTTCGATAATGCGGTCGGCGCGGTTGTCGAGGCCGGTGGTTTCCGTATCGAAGATGATCTCACGCATTCCGGAAATCTCCCTTGGCAATCCGCGTTTTCAGGTCGGCGACGATCTCGAGCACCCGTTCCCTCGTCACCGCGACACTATGACTGGTGTCGATCAGATAATCGGCCCGCCGCCGTTTTTCCGCGTCCGGCGTCTGGCGGGACAGAATCATGTTGAATTTTTCCTCGGTCATGCCTTCGCGCGCAAGCACCCTCTGGCGCTGAATCTGTGGATCAGTGCTGACGACGACGACGATATCCACTCTTGCCTCGGCGCCGGTTTCGAAAAGCAATGGAATATCGAGCAATACCATGTCGGCGCCGGTGGCGCGCTGTCGCTTCACAAATTCCCTCTCGCGTTTGCGAACCAGCGGATGGACGATCGCTTCCAGGCGTTTGAAGCCGTCAGGATGAAGAGCAAGCTGGCGGCCAAGTTCATGTCGGTCGACTGCTCCATCCTTCATCGTGCCGGGGAAGGCGGCATTCACCAGGGGTGCAGCCTCGCCGGCATAGAGATGGTGGACCACGGCATCCGAATCGTTCACCGGGATTCCGGCATCGGCGAAGAGCTTTGCCGCTGTCGATTTTCCCATTCCGATGGAGCCGGTGAGACCGATCTTCAGCATCAGTGTGCTTCCATATCCGCGATGATGAGGGCGCGCAGCGCCGCGTCGACGATGGGACGCTGGCCGAACCATCTCTCGAATCCGGGCACGGCCTGATGCAGCAGCATGCCGAGACCATCGACGATCGGAAATCCTTGCTCTTCCGCCTGTGCCAGGATCGGCGTCTTCAAGGGCACATAGACAATATCGGTGACGACGGCATCGGCTGCCAGAGGCGAGAAATCGAGTTGCGGCGCCGTCTCGCCGTCCATGCCAAGCGAGGTGGTATTGATGAAGAGGCCGGCGCCTTTCATCACTTCAGTAAGCGCCCCGGCCGGGTGGGCCTGAACACGCGGGCCAAAGCGATCCGCGAGTTCACGCGCGCGTTCGACGGTACGATTGACGACATGGATCTCCTTGAAACCGCGATCGCGGACCGCCTGGATGATCGCCCGGCTGGCGCCGCCGGCGCCAAAGACGACGGCCGTGCCATGCCGGTCCCAGCCCGGATGGCGTTCGTCGAGATTGGCGATGAAGCCGCGACCGTCGGTATTTGTCGCATGTAGCGCACCATCCTCCAGCCAGAGCGTGTTCGCGGCGCCGAGCTCGTGCGATAGCGCGTCCGGTTTGTCGGCGAGCCGGAACGCCAATTCCTTGTGGGGAATGGTGACGTTGCCTCCGGCAAAGCCGGAACTGCCGTCCTTCAGCGACTGAATGAAATTGGCAAAGGCCTCGGGCGCCACTTCATGAGCGCGGTAGCTGCCCGGCAGGCCGAGCGTCTTCAGCCAATATCCGTGGATCAACGGCGAGCGCGAATGCTTGATGGGAAAGCCCGTGACAAACGCTTTCGGCCCGAATGTTTCACGTGAATCACCCATCGATCGCTCCGAGTTCTCGCAGTTTTTGTAACAGCGGCAGCATCGGCAGGCCAAGAATGGTGAAATAGTCACCCTCGATCTTTTCGAAGAGCTGGATGCCCTGCCCCTCCAATTGATAGGCGCCGACGCTGGAAAGCGCCTTTCCGCCAACCCGCGCCAGATGTCTGGCGATGAACTCCGCCGTCAGCGGCCGCATCGTCAGTTCCGCATGGGCGAGATGTTCCCACAAGACCACGCCATCACTGACGATGGCGACAGCGCTGTTCAACCGATGGGTTACACCCGAAAGGGCTTGAAGATGACTGGCTGCGTCGGCCATGTCCTTCGGCTTATGGAAGACGCGGTCACCGAGCGACATCGTTTGATCCGAACCGATGACCAGGCTATCCGGAAAACGGCTACTCACTTCCTCGGCCTTGGCCCTGGCCAGAACGAGGGCCACGGCATCAGGCCTAACGCCGGCTCTTTCCAGCGGCGCTTCGACGGCTCGTTCATCGATCCTTGCGGCATGCGCCTCGAAGGCCAGACCTGCATTTTGCATCAGCATCCGGCGAAAGGGACTCGACGATGCAAGGATGAGTTTTGGCGTCATGGGTTCCTCGGAGTGCCGGCTTTTCGTCAGCGCTTAGCGCAGCTTCGGGCGCAGGGCAACGATTGCCGCGGCTGTTTCCTCGATTGAGCGGCGGGTGACGTCGATCAGCGGCCAGTTGTGACGGGCGCAAAGCGAGCGGGCATATTTCAGCTCCTCCGAAATCGCGGCACGATCGGTGTAGTGTTCGCGGTCGAAGCCCTGCGTCACCCCGAGCACACGATTTTCCCGCACCTGGGAAATGCGGTCGGTGGTGGCGATCAGGCAGACGATCAGCGGTTTGCTCGCGACGAAGAGGCTCTCCGGCAATGGCACGCCATAGACGATCGGAATGTTCGCCGTCTTGATGCCTCGGTTGGCGAGGTAGATGCTGGTCGGTGTTTTCGACGTACGGCTGATCCCGATGATCACGACATCGGCGTCGTTGTAGTCGTCGGGCATCTGACCGTCATCGTGATCCATGGTGAAATTCAGCGCTTCGATGCGCGCGAAGTAACCGGCATTCATCACATGCTGGGCGCCGACCCGACGACGCGACGGGGCTCCGAGATAGATCTGGAAGGCATTCATCACCGGCTCCAGCACATTCACGGAGGCGACGCCCATCTCGATGCAGCGCTCATCGATCAGGCTTGCAAGCTCCCGGTCGACAATGGTGTAGAGCACGATGCCGGGGGCGTCATCGATCGCCTGCAGAACTGGCAGCAGCTGCTTGCGATTGCGGATCAGTGGATAGACATGCTCGATCGGTTGCGCCGATCTGAATTGCGCTGACGCGGCGCGCCCGGCGGAGATCAGAGTCTCTCCCGTTGAGTCAGAAATCAGATGCAGATGAAAGAAGTTCGTTCTGTTCTCCACGCTATTTTCCGCTGCCTGTTGAAAAGACTGGATGAAACAGAGCTACGGCGGCGAGGCAGTCTCCGGCAAGGGAAAACATGCCTCTTTATCCACATTTCGGATTCTGCCGATCGGTTTTGGTTGGCCCTGTGGACGACGGGGAAGGGCTAGGCTTCTTGAATGCTCGTCCACAGCCTATCCACAGCTATGAAAAAAATTGCCGAGCTGGAAGGATTTGGAATCATTTTCGGATTCGGCTTCTCCCCGAAATTTGGACGAGATCGACCAATCTTTCCGATGTTCTTTTGCAGCCGCGCGACAAATGGCATCGGCGGTGGATGGATTTTAATCCTTGATAGTCACCGACTCTAAGAAATAGAAACCTTTTAAAATATCTTTGTTTTTTTATAGGGAAGAAGCGCTTGAGCGATACGCGCCGAAAGATCATGAGGGTTTTGAGTGGCGAGAGCCTCTCCCCTCCTCCTCTCTGGCTGATGAGACAGGCAGGACGTTATCTCCCGGAATATCGGGAGACGCGGGCAAAGGCCGGGAGTTTTCTCGATCTCTGCTACACGCCTGACCACGCCGTCGAAGTGACATTGCAGCCGATCCGCCGCTATGGTTTCGATGCCGCCATTCTGTTTTCCGATATCCTGGTCATTCCCGATGCAATGAAACGGAATGTCCGGTTCACCGAGGGCCACGGTCCGGAGATGGATCCCATCGATGAAGCGGGTATCGGCAGATTGAATGGCGAAGAGGTTGTCGATTATCTCAGGCCGGTTCTGGAAACGGTGCGGCGGCTGCGGGAGGAGTTGCCAGTCGAGACGACGCTGCTCGGCTTCTGCGGCGCGCCATGGACGGTTGCGACTTACATGATCGCCGGTCATGGCACGCCGGATCAGGCCCCTGCCCGTCTCTTCGCCTACAGGCATCCCCGCGCCTTCGAGCATCTGCTGATGCTGCTTGCCGACGTATCGGCCGATTATCTCGTCGCCCAGATCGATGCCGGCGCCGATGCCGTGCAGATCTTCGATTCCTGGGCTGGCGTTCTCGGCGAGAAGGAATTCGAGGCGTTCGCGATCAGGCCGGTTGCGCGGATGATCGCTTCGGTCAAATCGCAACGGCCACATGCTCGCATCATCGCTTTTGCCAAGGGCGCCGGTTATCAGCTGAAAACCTATCGCCAGAAGACGGGCGCAGATGCAATCGGCCTCGACTGGTCGGTCCCGCTGGCCTTTGCAGCCGAACTTCAAAAGGATGGACCGGTTCAGGGCAACCTCGATCCGATGCGCGTCGTTGCCGGCGGCCGGGCGTTGGAAGACGGCATCGACGATATTCTGCAGCAGCTCGGCAATGGTCCGCTGATTTTCAATCTCGGTCATGGCATAACGCCGCAGGCTGACCCCGAGCATGTGCGTCTGCTGGTCGATCGCGTGCGAGGTGGGCGCGTACGAGGCGGGCCGTGACGATGGAAAAACAGACCGATCGGAGATCTGGCGCTTACGCCCGGCGTCGGGCTCATTTCGCGCTGGCTTTCTTCGCGCTGATGGCGATCGGGCTTTTTGCCTGGAACCCCGATAATCTCTACCTCTGGATCAAGGCGCTGCACATTATCGCGGTCATTTCGTGGATGGCCGGATTGTTCTACATGCCGCGGCTGTTCATCTATCACACCGATGCCGAGCCGGGCTCGGTGCAATCGGAAACCTTCAAGGTGATGGAGCGCCGATTACTTCGAATCATCATGACGCCGGCGATGATGTTGACGTGGATTTTCGGCCTCTATCTCGCCTGGTCGGTCTATGGATTCCAGGGCGGCTGGTTGCATGCCAAGATCGGTCTCGTTGTGTTGCTCACCGGTGTTCATATGTTCTTCAGCCGCGCTGTCAGAGCGTTCGAGCGGGATGAAAATCGCCGCTCGGCGCGCTATTGGCGGTTCATGAACGAGGCGCCGACGGTGCTGATGATCGTGATCGTCGTCCTCGTCGTGGTGAAGCCGTTCTGAGGAAAATCGTCCTCAGGGTTAAATTTGCTTCATTTTAAGCAGCCCTCTTGCGGCAGCGATTGCGAGTCGCTATTTTCCGCGCATCTCATCTACGTGGCATGTGTGTAGAGTTCAGTCGTCTGCGAGCCCTTTCGCGGTACCGAATACGACCCAACATCGCCTTTCCCCTTTGAAATTGAAAAGAGTATTGGTCACTTCATGGCTGAAATGAAGCTTCAGGAACTTAAGAGTAAATCCCCGACGGATCTGCTGGCATTTGCCGAATCGCTCGAGGTCGAGAATGCAAGCACGATGCGCAAGCAGGAGCTGATGTTTGCGATCCTCAAGATGCTTGCCAGCCAGGATGTCGAAATCATCGGTGAAGGCGTCGTCGAAGTGCTGCAGGACGGTTTCGGCTTCCTGCGTTCGGCCAATGCGAACTACCTGCCGGGCCCGGACGATATTTACATCTCTCCATCGCAGATCCGGCGTTTTTCGCTGAAAACCGGCGATACGGTCGAGGGCCCGATCCGTGGGCCGAAGGAAGGCGAGCGCTATTTTGCGCTGCTCAAGGTCAACACCATCAATTTCGACGATCCGGAAAAGATCCGTCACAAGGTTCACTTCGACAATCTGACGCCGCTCTATCCGAACGAGCGCTTCAAGATGGAACTTGATATTCCCACCACCAAGGATCTGTCGCCGCGCGTGATCGACCTGGTGGCGCCGCTCGGCAAGGGCCAGCGTGGATTGATCGTCGCGCCGCCGCGTACCGGTAAAACCGTGTTGCTGCAGAACATCGCGCATTCGATCACCGCCAACCATCCGGAGTGCTATCTCATCGTCCTGCTGATCGATGAACGCCCCGAAGAAGTGACCGATATGCAGCGTTCGGTTCGCGGCGAGGTTATCTCCTCGACCTTCGACGAACCGGCCGTGCGTCACGTGCAGGTGGCCGAGATGGTCATCGAGAAAGCCAAGCGTCTTGTCGAACACGGACGTGACGTTGTCATCCTGCTCGATTCGATCACGCGCCTGGGCCGTGCCTATAACACCGTCGTTCCCTCGTCAGGCAAGGTCCTGACCGGCGGTGTGGACGCCAACGCTCTGCAGCGGCCGAAGCGTTTCTTCGGCGCGGCGCGTAATATCGAAGAAGGCGGCTCTTTGACGATCATCGCGACCGCGCTGATCGATACTGGTAGCCGCATGGACGAAGTGATCTTCGAAGAATTCAAGGGCACGGGCAACTCGGAAATCGTCCTCGATCGCAAGGTCGCCGATAAGCGCATCTTCCCGGCTATGGACATTCTGAAGTCCGGCACGCGCAAGGAAGATCTTCTCGTTCCACGCCAGGATCTGCAGAAGATCTTTGTGCTCCGCCGCATCCTTGCTCCAATGGGCACGACCGATGCGATCGAATTCCTTATCGACAAGCTGAAGCAGACGAAGAACAATTCCGACTTCTTCGATTCGATGAATACGTAATCCTTAGTCGGATTCATTCTATAAGAGCTGGGGGCATCGTCATGATGTCGCCAGCTTTTCTATTTGAGAGGAATCACGTTCGATTCCAACCGACGGACCAGGCGATATGGCCATGTTGAATGATACCATATATGCGCTTTCGAGCGGTGCTCCACCTTCGGGCGTGTCAGTCATTCGTATCAGCGGTCCCCTGACCAGAGATATTTTGGCGAGGCTCGTCGGATCAGTTCCGGCTGCCCGGCACGTATCTCACCGAACGATTCGGACTCGTAACAATCAGCCGATCGATAGCGGCCTGGTGCTGTTTTTTCCTGCCCCTCATTCGTTTACCGGTGAGGATGTTGCCGAGCTGCAGATCCATGGCAGCAAAGCCGTGTTGGCGGCGCTGTTTCACGCGCTTGGCGAAATTCCAGGTGTTCGGATGGCGGTCGAAGGTGAGTTCTCCCGCCGGGCTTTTGAGAACGGCAAACTTGATCTCGTCGAGGTGGAGGGGCTGGCCGATCTCATCGGCGCCGAGACTGAAATGCAGCGACGCCTTGCGGTCGAACATAGCGCAGGCGGGCTTTCCACAATTTACGATTCGTGGGCGGAACGATTAACACGCGCCCGAGCGTTGATCGAGGCCGAACTTGATTTCCCCGACGAGGATGACGTTCCGGGGTCAGTATCGGATATGGTCTGGGCCGATATGGAGAAGCTGCGCAACGATATCCAGCATCACCTGGCCGCAGCTTCGGCCGGCGAAATTATCAGGGATGGCTTCAAGGTGGTCATCGCCGGGGCTCCGAACGCCGGGAAATCAAGTCTGTTGAACGCCTTGGCGCGTCGTGACGTCGCAATTGTGACGGAGATTGCCGGAACCACCCGCGACGTCCTGCAGGTTGATCTCGATATTGATGGCTATCTGATTAAGCTTTATGACACTGCGGGACTTCGGCAGGCGGATGACCGTGTCGAAATGGAGGGCGTGCGGCGGGCGCGTATTGCGCTTCGCGATGCCGATCTTGTTCTGCTGCTGGTTGACATGGCGAATCCTCTGATACCCGATGACTTGGATCAGACCTCTCCACATGTTACTGTCGGGACAAAGAGGGATCTCATCGACATCGCCTCGGATCGGTATGATCTGGAGATTTCGACGGCGACGGGTGTCGGTTTGCCGGAACTACGACGGTTGATCGGCAATATCGTCGAGAAACGTTTCGCCGGTCTGTCCATGGCGATTCCCAGCCGGCAGCGGCATAAAGATTCGCTAACGAAATGTTTAGCAGCGCTCGAGGCGGCGTTATCGCAAACAGATGTGAATCTCGAACTGCGGACCGAGCAGCTGCGAATTGCCGCAGAGTATTTGGGCAGAATTACCGGAAGAGTGGATGTCGAACATCTGCTCGGGGTGATCTTCTCGGAGTTTTGTATCGGCAAATGATTCACGTGAAACCCTGGGCGTCAGCTTGCCCTGGTTTCACGTGAAACGTCCGCCGGATGTGGAGTCTTGAATGACGGATAATGCCTTCGATGTGATTGTGATAGGTGGCGGCCATGCGGGCTCGGAGGCTGCCAGCGCAGCTGCGCGCCTCGGGGCGAAAACCGGCCTGATTACGCATAGACGAGACACGATCGGCGTCATGTCGTGTAATCCGGCGATCGGCGGGCTTGGCAAGGGCCATCTGGTTCGGGAAATCGACGCGATGGACGGTCTGATGGGACGCGTCGCCGATGCCGCGGGCATTCAGTTCAGGATGCTGAACAAGAAGAAAGGCGCCGCTGTCCGAGGACCGCGGACCCAGGCCGATCGAAAGCTTTATCGCTTGGCAATGCTGGCGGCGATCGAAGCGACGCCTGGCCTGGATATCATCGAAGGCGATGCGTTTGATCTAGAAGTTGTCGATGGTCGCGTCGCTGGCGTGATCATGAAGGATGGTCGGATCTTGAAAGCGCCGGCGGTGGTTTTGACCACTGGTACCTTTCTGCGCGGCCTTATTCATATCGGTTCGGAAAAGACACCGGCCGGGCGTGTCGGTGAGCCACCGTCGATCGGCTTGTCTGCTACCCTCGGCCGCTTGGGATTGCAGTTGGGACGTCTGAAGACCGGAACACCAGCGCGGTTGGATGGAAAGACGATCGACTGGCAATCCGTCGGTCGACAAGGGGCTGACGAGGAGCTTGTTCCTTTCTCCTTCATGACCGATGCGATTACCACCCCGCAGATCGAATGCGGCGTCACCAGAACGACCGAAGCGACCCATCGCATCATCGTCGACAATATTATGCGCTCGGCAATGTATTCTGGGCAGATCGAAGGCGTCGGGCCCCGTTATTGCCCGTCTATCGAAGACAAGCTGGTGAAATTTGGAGAGCGGGATGGACATCAGGTCTTTCTCGAGCCCGAGGGGCTGGACGATGACACAGTTTATCCCAACGGGATTTCCACCTCCTTGCCGGCGGAAGTACAGGCCGAATTCATTAAAACGATCCCGGGTCTGGAAGTGGCAAGAATACTGCAACCGGGCTATGCGATCGAATATGATCATGTCGATCCGAGAGAGTTGACGCCATCGTTGGAGGTCAAACGGCTGAGAGGCCTGTTTCTCGCGGGGCAGATCAATGGCACCACCGGATATGAAGAGGCAGCCGCTCAGGGGCTCGCAGCCGGGTTGAATGCTGCTTTGCGAAGTAATGATTCGGATCCGTTTCATTTTAGTCGGACAAGCTCCTACATCGGCGTCATGATTGACGATCTCACGTCACGCGGCGTTACGGAGCCGTATCGTATGTTTACATCGCGTGCAGAGTATCGACTGACTTTGCGCGCTGACAATGCCGATATGCGTTTAACGCCCCTGGCCATGCGGCTTGGATGTGTAAGTGGCGAGCGGGCGCAGCGATTCACATCCTATCAGTCAGAAATTGAAAGTGGTCGGGCGCTGTTGCAGTCGCTGACGATTACACCGAATGAGGCGCGACGCGCCGGCCTAAATATCAATCTGGATGGGCAGCGCCGAACCGCCTATGATTTGCTATCTTATCCAAATTACGATTTTTCCGCGCTCCGGCATGTCTGGCCAGAGACGCTCGGCGCGATGAGGCCGAAAGTTGCGGAAGCGTTGGAAATCGAGGCGCGCTATTCGGTTTATCTGGATCGGCAAGCGACGGCGATTGCTGATCAGCAGCGCGACGAAGACCGACAGATACCACTTACTTTCAATTATGACGCACTTTCCGGACTCTCCAACGAGCTTAAGGCAAAGCTCAATGCTGCTCGCCCTTTCAATATTGCCCAGGCTGCAATCGTTGAAGGAATGACGCCCGCGGCAATCGCATTGCTGCTTGTGCACTTGCGTCGCCTCCCCTCGCCTGAGCGTCATCGGGCCTGATTACAAGATTTGAGAGTCTTTCAGAATGGAATTAAACGGCTTGCGTGTTTCACGTGAAACACAGGAACGGCTTCGACACTTCGCTGCGCTGTTTCAGAAGTGGGCGAAAGCTATTAATCTGGTGGCGCCGTCGACCCTTGAAGACTTATGGGACCGGCACATCGCTGATAGCAGCCAGGTTTTTCAGATTCATCCGCAACCGATAAGCTGGGTCGACCTCGGAAGTGGCGGTGGCTTTCCCGGCGTCATTACGGCGATTTTTCTGGCCGAATTGCAGGACGGATGGGTACATCTGGTCGAAAGCAACCATAAAAAGGCGGCGTTTCTGCGGACAGCGTTGCGGGAGACCAATGCGCGCGGCAGCGTGCATATCCTTCGAATCGAAGATGCCTATCCGGAGATTGGCGAAGGTGATGCGATTTCAGCGCGCGCCCTTGCCGATCTTGACGGGCTCCTCGGCTATTCAGCCCCCTGGATGCTTGGCAAGGAAAATTGTCGTGGCTTTTTTCACAAAGGCCGGGATTACCTGAGGGAAATCGACAAAGCCCGTGGTCGGTGGGAATTCGATCTGTTAGAACATAAGAGCGCCGTCGAGCAGGAATCCGTTATCTTGGAAGTATCAAATCTCCGGCGCTTGGTTTAACAGATGGGATATTGCGGCAATGGCTGGCGAACGACATCGGATTATCACCATCGCAAATCAGAAGGGTGGCGTTGGTAAAACGACCACAGCAATCAATCTGGCAACGGCGCTCGCGGCTATTGGTGAGCGTGTGTTGATCGTTGATCTCGATCCGCAGGGCAATGCCAGCACCGGCCTCGGTATCGATCGTCGTGATCGCAAGCTTTCCTCCTATGATCTGATGGTTGGTGATCGTGGGATCCCCGACGTAACTCTCGAGACAGCGGTTCCCAATCTCTTTATCGTCCCGTCGACGATGGACCTGCTCGGCATCGAGATGGAGATCTCGCAGCAAAGCGATCGGGTCTTCAAACTGCGGAAAGCGTTGTCTTCGCCCGAAGCCATGGCGTTTTCTTATATTCTTCTGGACTGCCCGCCGTCGTTCAATCTGCTGACAATGAATGCCATGGCAGCAGCTCATTCGGTCTTGGTTCCGCTGCAATGTGAATTCTTTGCGCTGGAGGGGTTGAGTCAGTTGCTTGAGACCGTCAGCCAGGTTCGGCGGACGGTTAACCCGCGTCTGGATATTCAGGGGATCGTCCTGACGATGTTCGATGCGCGCAACAATCTGGCACAGCAGGTTGTCAATGACGTGCGCACGCATCTCGGCGACAAGGTTTACCACACGTTAATTCCGCGCAATGTCCGGGTTTCTGAAGCTCCGTCCTACGGCAAGCCGGCTATTCTCTATGACTTGAAGTGCGCGGGCAGTCAGGCCTATCTGCAGCTGGCCTCCGAGGTCATCCAGCGAGAGCGCCAAAGGCTGGCCGCGTAATATCATTTTCGGGGTGTAGGTGAGTGTAGATCATGAATGACGATGTATCGAAGAGGCGATTGGGCCGTGGCCTTGCGGCGCTGATTGGTGAAATGGATCAGCCTGTCCCGGTGGAAGCCGAGCGGATTATCAGTGCCGACAGGATGATCCCGATCGAGTTCGTTAGCCGTAATCCCCGCAATCCTCGTCGTTTCTTCGATGATGCTGAGCTGCATGATCTCGCAAGTTCCATTCGCCAACACGGTATCGTTCAGCCAATTGTTGTGCGGACTATGTCGCGGGATCGATATGAAATCATCGCCGGCGAGCGACGTTGGCGCGCAGCTCAGCTTGCCGGGCTGATCGAGATTCCTGTCATCGTCCGTGACGTGGATGATAAGACGGCGCTCGAAATCGCTATTGTCGAAAACGTGCAGCGCGCGGATCTCAATGCCCTCGAAGAGGCATTGGGCTATGAGCAGCTTATTGCTGAATATGGTTACACCCAGAACGACCTTGGGGAAATCATTGGCAAAAGCCGCAGCCACGTTGCCAACTCTTTGCGCTTGTTGAAGCTGCCGGATCCGGTTCGCGATCTGCTGGCCGCTGGCAGCCTATCGGCTGGGCACGCGCGTGCGCTGGTTTCGACATCTGACCCGGCAAGTCTTGCGCGTACGATCGTTGCCAAGGGCATGTCGGTGCGTGACGCGGAAAAGCTGGCACAGAACAATATAAAGGCTCAGTCGGAACCACAGCAGGCGGCCTTACGACGGGATCAGAAGGATTCCGACACACTGGCGCTGGAGCGGACACTTTCCGATGCACTCGGTCTTGAGGTTGCGATCAATCACAAGGCGGGCGGTGGCCAGATCAAAATTTCCTATAAGTCACTGGAGCAGCTGGAGGAAATCTGCCGTTTGCTCGAGAGGCGCTAAAACGCTGTGCGTCCTTTTGGACGCGCAAAGGACGCACTCACCACTCTTTCAATCCTCGCATCGTGCAGGCCGAAAATCGGTTCCGACTCTCGGCCTGATGCTACTCAGGCGGATTTCCGGCCGGATTGAAGGGTGGTGGACAGAAGCGTTTGCATTGCGACGCTGTCCTCTAGCACCTGTCTCCGTCGGCTTTGCAGAATAGCGGCCTGCAGCCGATTGGATTCCCGCGCGATGCTTTCCGCGGTCCATTGGCGTAATGCCTGTTCGATGATCGGTCTGCGGCGAAAATGCAGATGCCGCCCCATCGTCTGCATGATCTGGGGCGGCTGCAGCCGTTTTTCATCCATCTCGGCGCGCATCGAATCCAGAAGCTGGAATTGCTTCAGGCATGCCTGCAGAACGAGAAAGATCGCGGTTTTCGAGCTGCTGATTTTTTGCATGGCGTGCAAAAAGGCGTTGAGATCGCCGCCGAGAATGGCATCGACGGCGTCGTCAACCGAGATGGCGCTGGCGTCGCCGATTATTTCGGTAACGTGATGTTCTTCGACTGTATCGAAGCCGCGGCAGTATAGAGCAAGCTTGCGAACCTCGTTTCGGGAAGCGATCCTGTCACCGCCGATCAAGGCTATGAGCGCCTGGCGCGCGGCCGGCGTAATGCCGAGCTTCTCTGCCCCGAGCTCAGTATCGATCAAGGCATTGAGAGCGCGGCTGTCATCGGCGTAGGACGGGATCGTCATGACAGATCGTGCGGCTTCGGCGGTCTTGCGGAGCAACGAGCCCTTCTTCAGGTCGCCGGCCTCGATGATCAGATAGGCGGCTTCGAGTGGTTTTTCGGCCAGCAGCGCCAGGGAATCGACGAGGTATTTCTCGTTGGCGGCGCCGCGGATCCAGATCAATTTCTCACCGCCGAACAGCCCGATCGACTGGACCTCGTCGACCAACCGCCCGGGATCCTTCTGCAGGTCGCCGATATCGAGTTTCGTCAGCGAGAAAGGATCATTGAGCGCGACACCAGTCTTACCGGCGAGCAAGCCTGCTCGTTCGGAAACGAGGCCGCGATCCGGCCCGTAGATGACGAAAATCCGATAGTTCCGCACCGATTTCTGCAGGAAAGTCTCGAATTCGTGGGATTTTATCTCTGCCACATCTCCGCCCTCAGCGGCTGAGAGCAGCGGCGATATCGGCTCCTACGAATTCCGCCACCTGATCCGCCGCTCGGTTTTCGGCATCGCGGATTGCCCGCTGCTTGGCAAATTCCTGGTCAGGGAAATCAACCAGCGCCGTGGTCGCCCGGCTGCCGGCCTTGATGACGTGATTGTCGGTCGCCGCGCGCAGCGTGTAGGTGACGCTGACGGTCACACGACCGGCTCGCGAAGTATCGGCGGATTCCGTAAGCAGCGTATCGGCAACGGTGGATGAGGCGTGCATTTCGACCTGATATTCCGGTTTTTCAGGCTCGCCGGCCCCACGCGACGCAAGGAAGATCAAGTGGTTACGAACCTGCTGCTCGATGCGGCTGCCTGCCGGGGAAAAGCCGACCGAGGAAAGCTTTTCAGTGACACCGGAATTCTCGGAGTAGAGCGGGCGAACCTGGCAGGCGGAGAGAAAAGCCGCGGAGGCAAGGATCATGGCGATGCCGGCATTGCGAGCCAGCTTGCAAGCGATATCAGACGACAATGTTTACAATCCTTTGGGGAACCACGATGATCTTCTTCGGTGGCTGTCCGTTCAACGCGTTCTTCACCGCATCCAGATCCAGCACGGCGTCGGTGACGGCATTCTGATCTGCATCGCGAGAAATTGTCAATTCAGCGCGCTTCTTGCCGTTGATCTGTACCGGCAGGACGACATCGTTTTCGATGACGAGTGTTTCGTCGTATTGCGGCCAGCTTGCCCGGGCAAGCAGTCCTGCATTGCCGAGCGCGGCCCAGCATTCCTCAGCCAGATGCGGCGTCATCGGAGAGACGAGCTGAATCAGGATCTCGGCGGCATCGCGTACGGCCGCGCGATAGGTGGCATCACCCTCGCCTGCTGCAACCCTCGTCATCGGTGCGGCCAGCGCGTTGACGAGTTCATAAATTCGGGCAACGGCTTTGTTGAACCAGAGCTTGTCATAGTCGTTCTGGACCGCCTTCAGCGTCTTGTGGGCAGCCTGGGAGATTGACAACGCGTCCCCATCGATTGCCGGCGCCGGTGCGACGGCGGAGAGCGCGTCCGCGGCTTCGGAAATCAGGCGCCACAGACGCTGGGTAAAGCGATGAGCGCCCTCGACGCCTGCCTCGGACCAGATGACATCACGCTCCGGCGGGGAGTCGGACAGAACGAAGAAACGAGCGGTATCGGCGCCGTAGGAGGCGATGATATCGTCGGGATCGACGACGTTCTTTTTCGATTTCGACATTTTCTCGATCGAGCCGATCGCGACTTCCTCGTTGTTCGTCAGCAAGAAAGCCCGGCGTTTGCCGTCGAGTTCGTCGATGCGGATATCGGCGGGTGCCACCCATTCGCGGCTGGCGCCTGCGCCGCGGCTATAGGTTTCGTGGACCACCATGCCCTGGGTGAAGAGACCCTTGAAAGGTTCGGTAGCGGCCACGTGACCGGTCTCGCGCATGGCGCGGGTGAAGAAGCGGGAGTAGAGCAGGTGCAGGATCGCGTGCTCGATGCCGCCAATATACTGGTCGACCGGCAGCCAGCGGTTTGCCGCCTGCGGATCGGTCGGCTTTTCTTCCCAGGGCGCGGTGAAGCGGGTGAAATACCAACTCGAATCGACGAAGGTGTCCATCGTATCCGTCTCGCGGCGTGCATCCTTGCCACAGTTCGGGCAGGAGACATGGCGCCAGGTCGGATGACGGTCAAGCGGATTGCCCGGCTGGTCGAAGGTGACATCATCGGGCAGCTTGACCGGCAGATCCTCCTTCGGCACCGGCACGACACCGCAATCATCGCAATGAATGACCGGGATCGGGCAGCCCCAATAACGCTGGCGGGAAATGCCCCAGTCGCGCAGACGGAAATTGACCTTGCGCTCGCCCTGCGGCGCATTGCCGAGCGAAGCGGCCGACAGCCGGTCGGCGACGATATTGAAGGCTTCCTCGGTCGTCTTGCCGTCGAGGAAGCGGGAGTTGATCATCACGCCATCACCGTCATAGGCGGTGTCGACGACGGAAAAGTTTGCGGCATCGCCATCCCTCGGCATGACGACGGGCACCACCGGCAAGCCATATTTCCGAGCAAAATCAAGGTCGCGTTGGTCGCCCGAGGGGCAGCCGAAGATCGCGCCCGTGCCATAATCCATCAGGACGAAATTGGCGATATAGACCGGCAGCTCCCAGGAGGGATCGAGCGGGTGCCTGACGCGGATACCGGTATCCATGCCCTTCTTTTCGGCGGTCTCGAGTGCTGCGAGCGACGTGCCGGCGCGGCGGCACTCCTCGCAGAAAGCTTCGATAGCCGGGTTCTTCGCGGCGGCATCCTTTGCCAGCGGATGATCGGCGGCGATCGCCAGGAAGGAGGCGCCGAAGAGCGTGTCCGGTCGGGTGGTATAGACCGTGACTTCGCTCTCGCCGGCCGGTGCCGTTTCCGGCACGATCTCCCAGCGGATCGTCAGGCCTTCCGAACGGCCGATCCAGTTCTTCTGCATCAGGCGCACTTTTTCCGGCCACTGATCGAGCGTATCCAGCGCGTCCAGCAGATCCTGGCTGAAGTCGGTGATCTTGAAGAACCATTGCGTCAGTTCGCGCTGCTCGACGAGCGCACCGGAACGCCAGCCGCGGCCATCGATCACCTGTTCGTTGGCCAGCACGGTGTTATCGACAGGATCCCAGTTGACCTTCGACTGTTTGCGATAGACCAGCCCCTTCTCCAGGAAATCCAGGAAGAGATGCTGCTGCTGCTGGTAATATTCGACGTCGCAGGTGGCGAATTCGCGGCTCCAGTCCAGTGAAAGCCCCATGGCCTTCAGCTGCGCCTTCATTGAGCCGATATTCTGGTAGGTCCAGGAGGCGGGGTGAACACCACGCTCCATGGCGGCATTCTCCGCCGGCATGCCGAAGGCGTCCCAGCCCATCGGATGCAGCACGTTGTAGCCGCGGGCGCGCTTGTAGCGGGCGACGACATCGCCCATGGCGTAATTGCGGACATGGCCCATATGGATGCGCCCCGACGGATAGGGGAACATTTCGAGGACGTAATATTTTTCGCGCGGATCGGCATTGTCGGTCTCGAAGACCTTGTCTTCATTCCATTTCTGCTGCCAGCGGGGCTCGGCATCGCGCGGATTATAACGTTCGGTGGCCATAGTATTCGTATTTCCGGAAAATCAGGGGAGTTGGTCGAGACCTTCACCATGAAACCACCGTAGCGTCAAGTTTTGCAGGCGCTGCAAGCGTCTGATCTTGATCACGCACAAGCGATTTCGCGAAGGCGGGTCTTGGCAAGCACAGGTTGGCTGGTTAGTTCATTGCCAATCCTTTCATGCTGGTATGTCGAGGCAGAACAATGGAACTTCAAGAGCGGTTGAACGACGTGCGATCACGGATTGCGGCCGGGGAACGCGCGGCAGGTCGTCCGGCGGGTTCCGTTCAGCTGGTAGCGGTGTCGAAGACTTTCGAGGCGGACGCGATCGGTCCGGCCATCGAAGCCGGACAGCGCGTCTTCGGCGAGAACCGGGTGCAGGAAAGCCAGGGCAAGTGGCCGGCGCTGAAAGCCGAGCGTCCGGACATCGAATTGCATCTGATCGGGCCGCTGCAATCGAACAAAGCGGCGGATGCGGTAGCGCTTTTCGACGTCATCGAGACGGTGGACCGGGAAAAGATCGCCCGCGCGCTTGCCGATGAGATGAAGCGGCAGGGCAAGACGCCGCGGCTCTATGTCCAGGTCAATACCGGGCTCGAACCGCAGAAAGCGGGTATCGCTCCTGACGACACGCCGGCCTTCGTCGCCCTTTGCCGCGACGAGCTCGGCCTTTCCATCGAAGGTTTGATGTGCATTCCGCCGGCCGAGGAAAATCCCGGACCGCATTTCGCCCTGCTGGCAAAGCTCGCGCTCAAATGCGGCGTCGGAAAACTTTCCATGGGCATGTCGGGTGACTACGGGACGGCAATCGCCTTCGGCGCCACCAGCGTGCGTGTGGGATCCGCAATTTTCGGCACGCGCTGAAACGCTGCTTTGGTCGGGCTTCCTGTTCCCCTTAATGCCGCCTAGATTGATATCGAGGTTTGCATGTCCTGGGGAGGAGCAGATGCAGAACGGCTATCATCAGACCTATGCGGCCTGGAAAGGTGATCCCGAAGCCTTCTGGCGCGAAGCGGCCAATGACATCGACTGGTTCAAGCCGCCGGAGCGGATTTTGTCGCCCAATGAGGGCGTCTATGGCCGCTGGTTCTCCGGCGCGGAAACCAATACCTGCCACAATTGCCTGGACCGGCATGTGGCTGCCGGCCGCGGCGGCGAGACAGCGGTCATCTTCGACAGCGCGATGAACGGCGAGAAACGCCATTTTACCTATGATGAGGTGCTTCGGGAAGTGATGGCCATCGCAGCAGCGTTGGTCGAGCGCGGCATCGGCAAAGGTGATCGTGTCATCCTTTATATGCCGATGGTGCCGCAGGCGGTCTTTTCCATGCTCGCATGCGCCCGCATCGGTGCGGTTCACTCCGTCGTTTTCGGCGGGTTTGCCGCCAGCGAACTTGCGGCGCGCATCGATGATTGCGGTGCGAAGCTGGTAATCACCGCGAGCTGCGGGCTCGAGCCTGGTCGCATCGTCGCCTACAAGCCCCTGGTCGATCAGGCGATCGAGATCGCGCGTTCGAAACCGGGGCGCTGTCTGGTGTTGCAGCGACCGGAGCTTCGGGCAGATCTCGTCAGCGGCCGGGATCAGGATTTCGAGGCGGCGGTGGCGCAGCATCGTGGCGCCGAGATCGCCTGCGTCTCCGTCAAGGCGACCGATCCGCTCTACATCCTCTATACATCGGGCACGACGGGCCAGCCGAAGGGCGTCGTGCGCGACAATGGCGGCCATATGGTCGCGCTCAACTGGTCGATGCGGAATATCTACGGCTTGAAGCCGGGAGAGGTCTTCTGGACGGCTTCGGATATCGGCTGGGTCGTCGGACATTCCTATATCGTCTATGCCCCGCTGCTCGCCGGCGTAACCACTCTGATCTTCGAGGGAAAACCGGTCGGCACTCCGGATGCCGGCACATTCTGGCGCATCGTTTCGGAGTATAAGGTGCGGGTGCTGTTCACGGCGCCGACGGCATTTCGCGCCATCCGGCGGGAGGATGGTGACGGCGAGTTGATGCACAAGTATCCCATGCCGGATCTACGCGCGCTGTTTCTGGCCGGCGAGAGAGCGGATCCGGAGACGCTGAAATGGGCGGAGCGTATGCTTGGCATACCCGTCATCGATCATTGGTGGCAGACGGAGACCGGCTGGCCGATCGCCGCAAATCCGCTTGGTCTCGGCGCCCTTCCCATCAAGCACGGTTCGCCGGCACTGCCGATGCCCGGCTATGATATGGCGGTGCTCGATGATGCCGGTCATCCGATCGAGGCGGGAACGCTCGGCAATATCGTCGTCAAGCTGCCCTTGCCGCCCGGCTGCCTGCCGACCCTCTGGAACGCCGACGAACGTTTCCGATCGGCCTATCTCGATGAGTTTCCCGGTTACTATAAGACGGCCGATGCTGGCTACGTCGATGAGGACGGCTATCTCTTCATCATGTCGCGCACCGACGACATCATCAATTGCGCCGGTCATCGGCTCTCGACCGGGGCGATGGAGGAGGTCTGTGCGCGCCATCCCGATGTCGCCGAATGCGCTGTCATCGGCGTGATCGATGTGCTGAAGGGTCAGGCGCCCTGTGGTTTCCTGGTGCTGAAACGACATGTTTCCCGTGACGCAACGGCGATCGAATCAGAGGTGGTGGCGATGATTCGTGATTCGATCGGGCCTGTTGCTGCCTTCAAGACGGCTATCATCGTTAACCGGTTGCCGAAGACACGCTCCGGCAAAATCCTGCGCGGCACGATGCAGAAGATCGCCGACGGCATACCCTGGAAAATGCCTGCAACCATTGATGATCCAACGATTTTAGAGGAAATTGCCGAGGCGCTGCGTGGGCGTGGTTTCGGCTCCCTGCCGATGTGAATTAAACTTTCGCTAAGCCTAATTGAGGAATTGTTAACCATGTTGATGCAAGCATTTGTTAACGGCAATGGCTTGCATAGCAGGCTTTGCATGACGCGGTCGCCGTTACCGGCCTAGTCCGGATTGCCCCTTTCTCAACGATTGTGGAACGGATCATGACAAGCATCCTTACCAACAACGCTGCCATGGCAGCGCTGCAGACTTTGCGCGGCGTAAACGATAGCCTCAAGGACACCCAGGGTCGCGTTTCATCGGGTTATCGTGTCGAAAAGGCGGCTGACAATGCCGCTTACTGGTCGATTGCTACGACCATGCGTTCTGACAACAAGGCGCTTTCGGCCGTCTCCGACGCGCTCGGTCTCGGCGCAGCCAAGGTCGACACGGCCTATTCGGCTATGGACAGCGCGCTCGATGTTGTCAGCGACATCAAGGCCAAGATCGTCGCCGCCACGGAAAAGGGCGTCGACAAGACGAAGATCCAGCAAGAACTCGACCAGCTGCAGGAGCAGCTGCTCAGCATCGCACAATCGGCGTCCTTCTCCGGCGAAAACTGGGTTGCCGGCGCCTCCGGCACGAAGAGCGTCGTTTCGTCCTTCGTTCGCGACGGCAGCAATGCCGTCTCCGTCAAGATGACGGACTATGTGCTCGATTCAGGCTCGCTTGGAAACGTGCTTTTCGGCATGACGAGCACCGGTGCAATCGAGACATCAAGCGGCATCATCGGCACGGCCTTCAACGGAACCTATGGCGGCACCGTCATCGTCATGGCGTCAATATATGATCTCGACATCACCGGTTTCACCCAGGGTCAGCTTGACGCAGCCCTGACCGGTGTCGAACTGGTTCTCGGCGCTATGACCGCCGCGGGCTCGGCATTGGGCTCGATCTCGACCCGTATTCAGCTGCAGGAAACTTTCGTCAGCGGCCTTCACGATTCGATCGACTCCGGCGTCGGCCGCCTGGTCGATGCCGATATGGAAGAGGAATCAAGCAAGCTCTCGGCGTTGCAAACGCAGCAGCAGCTCGCCGTCCAGTCGCTCTCGATCGCCAACAGCTCGGCGCAGAACATTCTCACCCTGTTCCGCAGCTAATTCGAAACAGGCAATTTGCAACAAAAAACCCCGCCGGTCAGCTCATACCGGCGGGGTTTTTCATGAAATCGCTGATATCTCAGTACTGATCGTCGTCCTCGTCCTTCGGGGCCGAGCGCAGTGAGCTCAGCTTGCGGAAGACGGCATCGGCGTCGATTTCCTTTTCCTTTTCCTCCTCGCGCTCGTAGCTCGGGGTCAGGCGCTCGGTCTCCTGTGCCGATTGCAGCGTCGCGCCAAGCTCGGCGGCGGTCGGCAGCGGACGGCCCTTGGAGGCCTTTTCCACTTCCATGTCGAGATCGATCTGGCTGCAGAGGCCGAGCGTTACTGGATCCATCGGCGCCAGGTTGGCGGAGTTCCAGTGGGTGCGCTCGCGGATTTGCTCGATGGTCGACTTGGTCGTGCCGACCAGGCGGGAAATCTGCGCGTCCTTCAGCTCCGGATGGTTGCGAACGAGCCAGAGAATGGCGTTCGGGCGGTCCTGCCGCTTGGAAACCGGCGTATAACGCGGACCGCGGCGCTTGGATTCCGGCACGCGCACCTTCGGTTCGGAAAGCTTAAGCTTGTGGTTCGGATTGGCCTCGGCGCGGGCAATCTCGTCGCGGGAAAGCTGTCCTGTCGAGATCGGGTCGAGGCCCTTGATGCCCTGCGCCGCTTCGCCGTCGGCGATCGCCTTGACTTCGAGCGGATGCAGTTTGCAGAACTGCGCGATCTGATCGAAAGACAGTGCCGTATTGTCGACGAGCCAGATGGCGGTCGCCTTCGGCATGAGCAGTGTTTGAGCCATGGATATAGTCCTTCTATCGTCCGCGCCGGTCGCGGTCCGTGGATTGTCACCACAATGTCCGGGAAATATGCCGCTATATAACCGCACTGTCGCATAATTGCAATTCTTCCGAAATGAAATGACCTTTGTCTAATTGCCGTGGCGATGCGAACTGCTATGAATTGCCGTGATTTCAAGTCCGGGCCCTTCCTAGCTCACGCGGCCCGTCGCATGTCCCATGAGGAGGAGTTGCATGTCCGAGAAGATCTATCCGGTCACGAAGCCGGTGAAGGCGCGCGCCCTGATCGATAAGGAAAAGTACCTGAAATGGTACGAGGAAAGCGTCGAGAACCCGGACAAGTTCTGGGGCAAGCACGGCAAGCGGATCGACTGGTTCAAGCCCTATACCAAGGTCAAGAACACTTCCTTTACCGGCAAGGTTTCGATCAAGTGGTTCGAGGACGGTCAGACAAACGTCTCCTACAACTGCATTGACCGCCATCTGAAAACGAATGGCGACCAGGTGGCGATCATCTGGGAAGGCGACAACCCCTATATCGACAAGAAGGTCACCTATAACGAGCTCTACGAGCATGTCTGCCGGATGGCGAACGTGTTGAAGAAGCACGGGGTCAAGAAGGGTGATCGCGTTACCATCTACATGCCGATGATCCCGGAAGCGGCCTATGCGATGCTTGCCTGCGCCCGCATCGGGGCGGTGCATTCGGTCGTCTTCGGCGGCTTCTCGCCGGAGGCGCTGGCGGGGCGCATCGTCGACTGCGAATCCACCTTCGTCATCACCTGCGACGAAGGCGTGCGCGGCGGCAAGCCGGTGCCGCTGAAGGACAATACCGATACGGCGATCGATATCGCCGCTCGACAGCATGTCAGGGTCAGCAAGGTGCTGGTCGTTCGCCGCACCGGCGGCAAGACCGGCTGGGCGCCGGGCCGCGATCTCTGGCATCATCAGGAGATCGCCACGGTGAAGGCGGAATGCCCGCCGGTGAAGATGAAGGCGGAAGATCCGCTCTTCATTCTTTATACGTCAGGCTCGACCGGCAAGCCGAAGGGCGTGCTGCACACGACGGGCGGTTACCTCGTCTATGCGGCGATGACGCATGAATATGTCTTCGACTATCACGACGGTGACGTCTACTGGTGTACGGCAGATGTCGGCTGGGTCACCGGTCACTCCTATATCGTTTACGGGCCGCTCGCGAACTGCGCGACGACGCTGATGTTCGAGGGCGTGCCGAATTTCCCGGATCAGGGCCGTTTCTGGGAAGTCATCGACAAGCATAAGGTCAACATCTTCTACACTGCGCCGACGGCAATCCGCTCGCTGATGGGTGCCGGTGACGAATTTGTCACGCGCTCCTCGCGTTCTTCGCTGCGCCTGCTCGGCACGGTCGGCGAACCGATCAATCCCGAGGCCTGGGAGTGGTATTACAATGTCGTCGGCGACAAGCGCTGCCCTGTCATCGATACGTGGTGGCAGACGGAAACCGGCGGCCATATGATCACGCCGCTGCCTGGCGCCACCGATCTGAAACCCGGTTCGGCGACAACCCCGTTCTTCGGCATCAAGCCGCAGCTTGTTGACAATGAGGGCAAGGTGCTGGAAGGCCCGGCCGACGGCAATCTCTGCATCACCGACAGCTGGCCAGGTCAGATGCGCACGGTCTATGGCGATCACGAGCGCTTCATTCAGACCTATTTCTCCACCTACAAGGGCAAGTATTTCACCGGTGACGGCTGCCGGCGCGATGCGGACGGGTATTATTGGATCACCGGCCGCGTCGACGACGTGCTGAACGTCTCTGGCCACCGGCTCGGTACGGCAGAGGTGGAATCCGCGCTTGTCTCTCACAACCTGGTTTCGGAAGCCGCAGTCGTCGGTTATCCGCATCCGATCAAGGGCCAGGGCATTTATTGCTACGTGACGCTGATGTCCGGTCACGAGGGATCGGATACGCTTCGCCAGGAACTGGTGAAACATGTTCGTGCTGAAATCGGCCCGATCGCTGCGCCTGACAAGATCCAGTTTGCGCCCGGCCTGCCGAAGACCCGCTCCGGCAAGATCATGCGCCGCATCCTGCGCAAGATCGCCGAAGACGATTTCGGTGCTCTCGGCGACACCTCGACGCTTGCCGATCCGGCCGTCGTCGACGATCTGATCGCCAACCGGCAAAACAAGGCCACCGCCTGACATATCGAGCCGCTCCGGCCCGTCCGGAGCGGCTCGCTCGTTAGTTAGCCGGATTCTCGGCTATTCCGATCGTAAGACGCCAATTGGAATATTGACTTAGAAATCAATCGCTCGGCCATTGATTTCGTAATCGCCGAAGCGCGCCGGCTCGGCTCCGCCGCGGCCGCCGATCTCCGCCGGCAGCTCCAGCGGCTTCTGGCTCTTTCGCCGCTCCTCGGCTTCGGCAAGGGCGCGTCTGGCAGCCGGGGACAGCATCCTACGCGGCGGCTCCGTTCCCTCGGCCATCGGCGTTTCGCTATTGTCGTTATCGGCGTCCTGCATGGCCGTCTCCTGCCGGAAATATTGAAAATGGCTGGTGAATAACCAAATCATAATGTGCCGGTGCCGGGATTAAAAGCTTGTGACGCCGAAATCGGAGATGGAGATCCGCAATGAACCTCGTTCGCACTGCCATGTTGCTTGCCTTCATGACGGCGCTTTTCATGTTTGTCGGCTTCCTGATCGGCGGTCGGGCCGGCATGATGATCGCATTCGTCATTGCCGCCGGCATGAATTTCTTCTCCTACTGGAATTCCGACCGGATGGTGCTTTCGGCCTATCGCGCGCAAGAGGTCGACGAGCGCAATGCGCCGGAATTCTTCCGGATCGTGCGCGATCTCGCCCGCAATGCCGGCCTGCCGATGCCGAAGGTCTATCTCTACGACAGCCCGCAGCCGAATGCCTTCGCCACCGGCCGCAATCCCGATAACTCAGCCGTCGCCGCCTCGACCGGCCTGCTCAGCGCCTTGTCTCCTGAGGAAGTCGCAGGCGTGATGGCGCATGAACTGGCGCACATTCAGAACCGCGATACGCTGACGATGACGATCACGGCAACGCTTGCCGGCGCGATCTCTATGCTCGGCAACTTCGCCTTCTTCTTCGGCGGCAACCGTGAGAACAACAACAATCCCCTCGGCTTCGTCGGCGTCATCGTCGCGATGATCGTGGCGCCGCTCGCTGCCATGCTGGTGCAGATGGCGATCAGCCGCACGCGCGAATATTCGGCAGACCGCCGCGGCGCCGAGATCTGCGGCAATCCGCTCTGGCTCGCTTCGGCGCTCGGCAAGATCGCGCGCGGCGCTGCTCACGTGCCGAACGAAGATGCCGAGCGCAACCCGGCGACGGCGCATATGTTCATCATCAATCCACTCTCCGGCGAGCGCATGGACAATCTGTTTTCCACCCATCCGAATACGGAAAACCGCATCGCTGCGCTGCACGACATGGCGCAAGGCGGCATGAATGTCTCGACGTCGCAGGCTCGTACTGCTAATCCGTCGCGCAAATCGCGCTCTGTTCCGGATACGGGTCTTGGTCGCGGTGGTTCGCAACCGCCAAAAGGTCCGTGGTCTTGAATTCAGACGGCACGAAGAAGCCATTCCGCAAGCATAAGCCCGCCACCGAGCGATCTGCGCCTGATAAGCCAGGCCTGCAGGCCCGGGCAGCGGCGGCAAAAATTCTTGCAGCCGTCGTCGACCGCAAGCTGCCGCTCGACGGCGCTCTCGATCATGAACACGGCAATCCGGCCTATAGGGCGCTCGGCGAAAGCGACCGGGCGCTCGTCCGCGCCATCCTGAACACGACGCTGCGCCATCTGCCGCGCATCGATGCCGCGATTGCCGCGTTGCTGGATTCGCCGCTGCCGGAGGGGGCAAGGGCGCTGCATCACGTGCTCGCCATCGGGGCGGCGCAGATCCTCTATCTCGATGTGCCGGATCATTCGGCTGTCGATCTTGCCGTCGAGCAGGCCAATCTGGATCCACGCAATCGCCGTTTCGCCAAGCTCGTCAATGCCATCCTCCGCCGGCTCGGCCGCGAGAAGGAGCAGGTGCTTGATGCGATCGGCAAGGTCGCGCCGATGCCGGCCTGGTTCATCGCCAGGTTGGAAAAGGCCTATGGCCGGGACGCGGCGCTGGCGATTTCGGAATCCCAGCTCGAACCGGCCGCAATCGATCTGACCGTCAAGTCCGACCCGGAAGGCTGGGCGAAGCGGCTTACCGGCGTCGTCCTGCCCACGGGCGGCGTGCGGCTCGCCGCCTTCGACGGCGGCATTCCTTCGCTCGAAGGCTTCGATGAGGGCGCGTGGTGGGTGCAGGATGCGGCAGCAAGCATCCCGGCCAAGCTGTTCGGCGATCTCTCCGGCAAACGCACCGCCGATCTCTGTGCTGCGCCCGGCGGCAAGACGGCGCAGCTCATCCTGGCCGGCGGCGCAGTCACCGCACTCGACCAGTCGGAAAGCCGGCTGAGACGGCTGCGCTCGAATCTCGACCGGCTCGGCCTCAAGGCGGAGACGATTGCGGCAGACCTGACGACATTCGAGCCGGCGGAACGCTTCGATGCGATCCTGCTCGACGCTCCCTGCTCTTCCACCGGCACGACACGCCGGCACCCTGACGTGTTGTGGACCAAGGGGCCTGAGGATATCGCCCGGCTGGCGGCGCTGCAGGAGCGGTTGCTGCGTCATGCGCTGACATTGCTGCAGCCGGGCGGCACACTGGTTTTTTCGAATTGTTCGCTCGATCCTGTCGAGGGTGAGGAAGTCGTCGCCCGTGTTCTTTCCGATACGGATGCGGTCGAGCGCGTTCCGATCGGCGCCGGCGACTGGCCCGGCCTTGAGGCGGCGATTACGCCGCTCGGCGAATTCCGTACGCTTCCCACCATGCTGAAAATGCCTGATGGCATCGGCTCCGGCCTCGACGGCTTCTATGCGGCTGTGCTGCGGCGCGTGGCCTGATTGCAAGGCTTGAGCGCGCGCGGCGAGCCTGCATTATACGAGGTGCTTCATAGCCTCGGGTCACGCATGCCCTTTTGCAAAACCGTCCCCACGATTTCAGGCGAAACGCGTTAATTTGCGTATATTCGAACCTTGTCACGAATTAATTCATTGTGGACGATGAAATCGGCCGCTTTTCACCTATTCTTAACCACGAGGGTCAATAGACAATAGAATATGCAGTCCGGTCGGCGTTTTGCGAGCATGTATGTTCGGGAGGCTTGGCGGCGCGCCTTGCGCCGCGTCGCGTTGCTGCGCCTGAAGCTCTTTCGTCATTCGATCAAGGTGCCCGAGCGTCTGATCGTCGCGCCGACCGATCTCCGCAGCATCGATCCACATGTGGCCGACGAAATCCTCAACGGACGGTTTCTCCTGGCCGGGCGCATGCTGGAAACGAACGGAAAGTCGCCCTTCACCTTCACCCTGCCCTCGCGCCCCTTCGCGACGCGTCTTCACAGCTTCGGCTGGCTGCGGCATATGCGGGCGAACAAGACGGAGCGTAGTTCGGCTGCGGCCCGCGCGATCGTCGACAGCTGGCTTTCTATCCATGCCGGTCGCATGGAGGGGATTGCCTGGGAGATCGACGTCACCGCCCAACGCGTTATCGCCTGGCTGTCGCATTCGCCGGTGGTGCTGCAGAACGCCGACCGCGGCTTCTATCGCCGCTTCATGAAGTCGCTGGCGTTCCAGGTGAGGTTCCTGCACCGCATGGCGCCGTTCACCCTCGGCGGCTTGGAGCTGTTTCGGCTGCGTATCGCGCTCGCCATGGCCTCCGTCGCCATGCCGGCGCGCGCCTCCACGCTGAGAAGGGCGGCGCAGGCACTCGACCGCGAATTCGATAGCCAGATTCTATCAGATGGCGGCCATGTCTCGCGCAATCCGCGCGTCGGGCTGGAATTGCTGCTCGATCTGCTGCCGCTCAGGCAGACCTATGTCAATCTCGGCCATGACCTGCCGCAGAAGCTGATCTCCGGCATAGACCGGATGTATCCGGCATTGCGGTTCTTTCGCCATCAGGACGGGGACCTGGCGCTGTTCAACGGGGCGACCTCGACGCTCGCAAACGAGCTGATGTCGGTGCTGCGATATGACGAGACCGCCGGTCAGCCGTTCAAGGCTTTGCCGCAGTCGCGCTATCAGCGGCTTTCCGGGGGAAAGACGGTGATTATTGCCGATACCGGCACGCCGCCTTCGGGAGGCGCACTTCGGACCGTGCATGCCGGCAGCCTCTCCTTCGAGATGTCGTCCGGCCGTCATCGGTTCATCGTCAATTCCGGTTCGCCGAAATTTGCCGGGCATCGTTATGTCCAGATGGCGCGCACGACGGCGGCGCATTCCACCGTCATCCTCAACGACACGTCGTCCAGCCGTTTTTCGCCCTCACCCTTCCTTAGTCACGCGATCACCGAACCGGTGAGAACCATCACTGTCGAGCGCGCCGAAACCGAGGACGGACGCGACGGCATCAAGCTCACCCATGACGGCTATCTCAGGGTGTTCGGGGTGCTGCACGAGCGTGAGCTGACACTCAATGCCGCAGGCTCGATCGTGACAGGCCGCGACCGGCTCGTTGTCCGCGAAGGATATGAGCATGACGAACCTCTGAAGGCTGTCGCCCGTTTTCATATCCATCCCTCGATCGTCCTGCATCAGAGTGACGGGGAGTCCGTGCTGCTGACGGCGCCGGACGGCGAAAGCTGGCTGTTTTCGGCGCCCGGCAATGAGGTGCTGATCGCTGAGGACATCTTCTTTGCCGACAGCTCCGGCATCTGCGGTTCGGACCAGATCGAAATCGACTTCGATCTTGCCGAAAAGACGGAAATCCGCTGGTTCCTATCTCGTAAAAGCTAGAGGCGGAGGATTTTAGGCCGAGTGGCCAAAGATTGGGATCACAGCAAGGAAGCAAGGTATGATGCCATCCAAAAATGGCTCGTGCTTTTCGTCATCTGCTCTGACGCCTGTTTGCGCGGCGGCAAACCTGTGCTAACGCGGCGCCAGCATGCGAACATCCCTTGCGGATGTCCTCCCGAAGCCCGAACGGAGAAGGTTTCATGGCCGTCATTTCCAAGAAGATCCCCGCCCCCGACAAGGTCGAAATCAAGACCGCGCTCATCTCCGTCTTCGACAAGACCGGGATCGTCGAACTCGCCCACGCCTTGTCTGCCAGAGGTGTGCGCCTGCTTTCGACCGGCGGCACCTATAAAGCGATCGCTGCGGCCGGACTTGCCGTCACCGATGTCTCCGAAATCACCGGTTTTCCCGAGATCATGGACGGACGCGTCAAGACGTTGCACCCAATGGTGCATGGCGGCCTGCTGGCGATCCGTGACGACGGCGAACACCAGGATGCGATGAAAACACACGGCATCGAGGGCATCGACCTCGCCGTCATCAACCTCTATCCCTTCGAGGAGGTGCGCGCGGCCGGCGGCGACTATCCGACGACCGTCGAGAATATCGACATCGGCGGTCCGGCGATGATCCGCGCATCGGCCAAGAACCATGCCTATGTGACTACCTTGACCGATCCGGCCGATTATGCCGAGCTGCTGGAGCAGCTTTCCGCAGATGACGGCAAGACCGCCTATGCCTTCCGTCAGCGTATGGCCGCCAAGGCCTATGCCCGCACCGCCGCCTATGATGCAATGATCTCCAACTGGTTCGCTGAGGCGCTGTCGATCGACACGCCGCGTCACCGGGTGATCGGCGGCGCGCTGAAGGAAGAGATGCGCTACGGCGAAAACCCGCATCAGAAGGCTGCCTTCTATGTGACCGGCGAGAAGCGTCCGGGTGTTTCGACGGCCGCTCTTCTCCAGGGCAAGCAGCTCTCCTACAACAACATCAACGATACGGATGCCGCCTACGAACTCGTCGCCGAGTTCCTGCCTGAGAAGGCGCCGGCCTGCGCGATCATCAAGCACGCCAATCCCTGCGGCGTCGCCACCGGATCCAGCCTGGTCGAGGCCTATCAGCGGGCGCTCGCCTGCGATTCCGTTTCCGCCTTCGGCGGCATTATCGCGCTCAACCGGACGCTGGATGCCGAAACGGCCGAGGAGATCGTCAAGCTCTTCACCGAAGTGATCATCGCGCCCGATGTCACGGAGGAGGCAAAGGCGATCGTCGCCCGTAAGCCGAACCTGCGGCTATTGTCCGCTGGTGGCCTGCCCGATCCGCGTGCGGCGGGCCTGACGGCGAAGACCGTTTCCGGCGGCCTGCTCGTCCAGAGCCGCGACAACGGCATGGTCGAGGATCTGGAACTCAAGGTCGCCACCAAACGCGCGCCGACGGCACGGGAACTTGATGACATGAAGTTTGCCTTCAAGGTCGGCAAACATGTAAAATCGAATGCCGTGGTCTATGCCAAGGACGGCCAGACCGCCGGTATCGGCGCCGGCCAGATGAGCCGCGTCGATTCCGCCCGCATCGCCGCGCTGAAGGCCGAAGAGGCAGCCAAGGCGCTTGGCCTTGCAGTGCCGATGACACACGGCTCGGCGGTCGCCTCCGAGGCCTTCCTGCCTTTTGCCGACGGTCTTCTGTCGATGATCGCCGCAGGGGCGACAGCGGTTATCCAGCCGGGCGGCTCGATGCGCGACCAGGAAGTCATCGATGCCGCCAACGAACACGGCGTCGCAATGGTCTTTACCGGCATGCGCCATTTCCGGCACTGAGTGATTGTGACTGCATAATTCCTTTAAATCGAAATCGATTTGAGGATGAAATTATGCAGCAACTCAAAGTGCTACAGCGTCCTTTGCGCGTCTTAAAAGACGCCCGGCGCTGTAGCCGCCGGCCAGGGCAGAGCTGATTGCTATGCCCGATCGGCCGGATAGGGTGTGCGGAACAAGAGCACCAGTCCGCCGGCAAGAAACAGGATCAGCGTTGCCATCCCGAGCCGCGGTGATCCGCTCATATAGGTCATCAGCGAGAAGAGCAGCGTCGCCATGAAACTCGTGGCGCGGCCCGAAAGTGCATAGATGCCGAAGTAGCGGCCGGCTTCCTCCGGACTGACGCTGCGGGCGAGATAGGAGCGCGACGAGGCTTGCACCGGCCCGAAGGCGAGCCCGATCAGCAGACCGTAGAGGATATAGGCCTTTTCCGCCGCAGTACCGAAAAGGCCGCCGGAATCGGCCGTCGGCAGCGGCATCAGTCCGAACAGGGTGTAACCCGGTCCTGTCGAGATGATGCCGATCGTGGCGAGAAGCAGCATGCTGAGGCTGATGACGACAGTCACCTTCGAACCGACGCTCCTATCGACGCGGCCGGCGATCAGGCAGCCGAAGATCGCGACAACATTCAGGATGATGCCGTAGATACCGATCTCGATCGTCGCCCAGCCGAACATGCCGGCCGCGAAGATACCACCAAGGATCAGCAGGCCGTTGACGCCGTCTTGATAGATCATGCGGGCAATGAGGAATGTCAGGATGCCGCGGCGTTCTCTGAGTTCGCCAAGCGTGTTTCTGAGTTCCCGCAAGCCGGAGCGGACGGCGGTGCCGAAGGGAAGACCCCTGCCGACGTCCGGCGTGAAGAAGAACATCGGCAGGATGAAGATCAGATACCAGACGGCTGAGATCGGCCCGGTGATACGTGCATCCTGGCCGGTCTCAGGATCAAGACCGAATAGCGGATCGAGACCGAGGATGGTCTTGCCGGTCTCGGGGCTCGCCGCCAAAAGCGTCACGACGGCGATGAGCACGATTATGCCGCCGAGGTAACCGAGCCC
The DNA here is from genome assembly GCF_002008365.1 of Rhizobium leguminosarum bv. viciae USDA 2370. Classification (GTDB taxonomy): domain Bacteria; phylum Pseudomonadota; class Alphaproteobacteria; order Rhizobiales; family Rhizobiaceae; genus Rhizobium; species Rhizobium leguminosarum. The sequence goes on along the minus strand of NZ_MRDL01000015.1, from coordinate 437,225 downwards.
CCAGGCGGTGTTGGAGAGCTTGCCGACCTCGTGCTTTCCGACCAGACGCGGCATCATCGAATCATTGAAGACGATCGAGAACTCAGCCGAGATCGAGGCGAGGATCATGAAAATGACGGGATAGACAACAGGCGAACCGGGGGCTGCGAACCACAGGCAGAAGAGACTGGCGATCTTGATGATCGCGAAGAAGCCGATCCAGGGTTTGCGTGCGCCGGACTGGTCGGCGATCGAGCCGAGGACGGGTGAGAGCAGGGCGATGATCACCGAGGAGATCGTCGCCATATTGCTCCACGTCGTCTGCGCGGAAACCGGGTCATCGGTCAGGCGGGAAACGAAATAGGGTCCGAAGATAAAGGTTGTGACCACGGTGAAGAAGGGTTGTGCTGCCCAATCGAAGAACATCCACCCCCAGATGCCCTTCTCCGTGGCCTTCGGCGGTTGCGTTCCTGTCCAGTCAATGCGATTCAACATCCGCTCCTTCTTTTGACGCGGACTGTCTCACCTCGCCCGGTCGCGCGCAAGATCGGTCAGGATACCTGCAGCAACGGTAATACGCGCGAGATTGGGATCGCCGCCGTCGCTGAGGCTTGAAAGCTCCTCGAGGATGCGGTTAATGCGGATGCGATCCTGCGCGTGCCAGGCTTGAACGGGAAGCTTTTCCTTGCCGTGATCGGAAAGGGCCGAGATGACGATGTCGCGCCTTGCGCTGGCGATCTGGTCGATGCTGCGGGCAAGCGCCAAATTCTCGTAATGGTCTGAGGTGAGGATCCGCCCGCCGGCCGCCAGCAGTCTGCCGATACGGAAGGTCTGCGACACCGCGAAATAGTTTTCGGCGGCGCGCACCAGGGGCTCGCCGGTGCGTTCGGCAATCTGCATGATCTCAGGCACCAGCGCGAAGCTCTGCAGGTTGGCGATCTCGGCCGCGAGTTTCTCGGGCACGCCCGCCTGGCTATATTCCGCTTGGCGCGGGGCGGCATCGCCAGCCGACTGTTCGGCGAAGGCAGGCTTCAGTTTCTTCAGAGCGGCCTGCAGCCGGCTAATCACTTCTGCCATATCCGCCTTGGTCATGCCGGTCTTCAAGAGCAGCCGCGTCAGAACGGTAAAGCTATGGCTGATCTCCTCGTAGATCCGGTTCTGCATATCGCCGGAAACCTTGCCGTCGAGAGCGTCGGTTTCGGCCCAGAGCCGGGTCAGGTCGAAACCGTCGCGGGCAACGATTGCGGCGCGCACCACTTCCGGTGCCGAAGCTGCCGTCGCGTCCATCATGGCGACGGTGAAGCTTGGTCCGCCACGGTTGATCGCTTCGTTGGCAAGCACGGTCGCGACGATTTCGCGCTTCAGGCGGTGACTGGTGATATCGCCGGCATTCGACTTCTGCATCTTCACAGGGAAATAATTCAAAAGCGTCGCGATGAAATAGGGATCGTCCGGCAGATCGCTTGCGGCCAGCGCGTCGAAGAGCACGATCTTGGCATAAGATACCAGCACGCCGATTTCCGGCCGCGTCAGCGGCTTGCCGGCCGTATAGCGTTCGGCAAGGGTCTGGTCGTCCGGCAGCGTCTCGACCTTGCGGTTCAGCTGGCCGGCGCCCTCGAGCACAGTCATGAAGCGCCCAAGCTGCAGACCGTTTGCCGTGCCCTTGCGTTCCGTCAGTGAGATCGCCAGGGACTGCAGGTAGTTGTTGCGCAGCACCAGGGTTGCCACTTCGCCGGTCATCGAAGAAAGAAGCTGGTCGCGTTTTGCGCGCGTCAGGCGCCCGTCATGCATGGCGGCTGCCAACGCGATCTTGATGTTGACCTCGACGTCCGAGGTGTTGACGCCGGCCGAGTTGTCGATGGCGTCGGAGTTGCAGCGCCCGCCCTTCAGACCGTAGGCGATGCGGCCCTTCTGGGTAACGCCGAGGTTTGCGCCTTCGCCGATCACCTTGGCGCGCACTTCCACCGCGGTGATGCGGATCGGGTCGTTGGCGCGGTCGCCGACTTCGGTGTCGGTTTCGGACGGCGCTTTCACATAGGTGCCGATGCCGCCGAACCAGAGCAGGTCGACCGGGCTCTTCAGGATCGCCATCATGATCTCGAAGGGGGTGGCTACGGCCTTGTCGATGCCGATCGCGGCAACCGCTTCCGGCGTCAGCGTGACCGATTTCGCGGCGCGGGAAATGATCATCGCACCCTTCGACAGCGCGCTCTTGTCGAAATCCTGCCAGCTTGAACGCGGCAGGTCGAAGAGCCGCTGGCGTTCGGCCAGCGTCTTTTCCATATCGGGGTCGGGGTCGATGATGATGTCGCGGTGATCGAAGGCTGATATGAGCCGGATTTTGGGAGAGAGCAGCATACCGTTGCCGAAGACGTCGCCCGACATGTCGCCGACGCCCGCGACGGTAAAGGGCGTCGTCTGGATATCGATGTCCATTTCTCGGAAATGGCGTTTCACGGTTTCCCAGGCGCCGCGGGCAGTGATGCCCATCTTTTTATGGTCGTAACCGGCCGAGCCGCCGGAGGCAAAGGCGTCGTCCAGCCAGAAGCCGGCTTCCTGTGCCAGTGCATTGGCGGTGTCGGAGAAGGTCGCAGTGCCCTTGTCGGCGGCGACGACGAAATAGGGGTCATCACCGTCGAGCCTGACCGTATCCTTCGGCGGCACGATATCGGCGCCCGATATATTATCGGTGATTGAAAGCAGCGTGCGGATGTAGGTCTTGTAAGCTTCACGGCCGGCATTGAAGATCTCGTCGCGGCTGCCGCCGACAGGAAGCTTCTTCGGATAGAAACCACCCTTGGCGCCCACCGGCACGATCACCGCGTTCTTGACCTGCTGGGCCTTGACGAGGCCGAGCACTTCGGTGCGGTAATCCTCGGCGCGATCCGACCAGCGAAGGCCGCCGCGCGCCACCTTGCCGAAACGCAGGTGAACGCCTTCGACTTCGACGCCATAGACGAACATCTCGCGGAAGGGTTTTGGCTGCGGCAATCCGTCCACCAGATGCGGATCGAGCTTGAAGGCCAGCATCGGCTTCGGCGAGCCGTCCGGGTTCTTCTGGAAATAATTGGTGCGCAGCGTCGCATCGACGATATTGACGTAGCGGCGCAGGATACGGTCGTCGTCAAGGCTTGGCACGTTTGCAAGCTCGGTCTCGATCGCCTGATGCAATTCGGCAAGCTTCTTCACGCGAGCCTTCTCCGAAAGCCTGGTGTCGAGGGTGTCATGGAAGAGACGGAAGATAGCAGCGGCGACACCGGGATATTTGTCGAGAGTCGTTGCGATATAATCCTGCGAATAGGCGATGCCGGCCTGCCGGAGATAACGCGCATAGGCGCGCAGAACGTTCGTCTCGCGCGCCGAGAGCCCGGCCGAAAGGATCAGCCGGTTGAAGCTGTCATTGTCGATCGTGCCGGCGAAGGCGGCGACGAAGGCTTCCTCGAGGGCGGCGCCGTAACGCTGCAGGTCGATTTCGCCGCCGTTGCGGGCCTCGAGCTCCATGTCGTGCAGCACGACGAGTTTGGTTTCTCCATCAGCGGCAGGCACCCCGATGTCGAAGGTGCGTTCGCTGACGACATTGAAGCCGAGATTCTCGAGGAGCGGCACTCGGCGCGACAGCGCTAGCTGGCCGCCGGCGTGAAAGATCTTCAAGGAAAGGGTGCGGCCCTGTGCCTCCTGGCGATGGTAGAACTGAATGCGAAGCGGCTCGCCGGCGGCGCAGGCGCCGATATCGGCGAGGTCGGCCACGGTTTCCTCCGGGGTGAAGGAATCCTGGAAGGCTTGGTCGACGGATATCTTCGGCGCTTTGGCCCCGGCCAGCGCCTCGAAACGGTCGTCCCAGCGGGCCGTGATCTCGCGGATCGCCTGCTCGAGCTTTGCCTGCGGGATGCGCGGCGTCTTGCCGCCCGAGCGGCCGATGATGAAATGCACGCGCGCCACGCCCCCTTCCGGGAAAGCCGGGTAATAGGCAGAGACACGGCCGTCATAGACAGTCTTCAGATAGGTACCGATCCGTTCGCGTACGATCGAGTCATATTCCTCGCGCGGCACGTAGATGATCACCGAGACGAAGCGGTCGAAATGATCGATTCGTGGCAGGACGCGCACGCGTGGCCGATCGGCCAAGTCGTTGATCTGTTCGGCAAAACTTGCAAGCAGCGTCGTGTCGATCTGGAAAAGGTCGTCGCGCGGATAGGATTCCAGCGTGTTGTCGAGCATGCGGCCGGAATGGCTCATCGGGTCGAAGCCGAAATGTTCCTTCACTTTCTCGATCTTGGAACGCAGCAGCGGGATTTCGGAGGCGAGCGACGTATAGGCCGTCGAGGTGAAGAGGCCGACGATGCGCAGTTCGCCGGTGACGTTGCCCTCAGTGTCGAAGCGCTTGACGCCGACATAATCCATATAGGCCCGGCGATGGACAATCGATTTCACATTCGCCTTGGTGACGATCAGGAAGTCGGGGCCGTCGAGGAAGGCAAGGATCTCAGGCGTTGTCGTTACGGCGTCCTTGCCGGTGCGCAGCACCAGAACATCGGGATTGGAGAGAATGCCGAGGCCAGCACCCTTGTCCCGCTCGACCTTGGCATCGCTCCCCTTGCCGGAATAGACATATTCCCGCATGCCGAGGAACGTGAAATTCTCATCGCGCAGCCAGGTCAGGAAAGCGACGGCTTCGTCGCGATCGGCCTTCTTCCGGCTGGCGCCATTGGCCGCAAGCTCTGCGATCACTCCGTCGATCTTGGAAAGCATCGGCTTCCAGTCGGAAACCGACAGGCGGACCTGTTCGAGCACTTTTTCGATGCGTTTGACGAGATCGGCGGCCTGGGCGGAATTGAGCGGCGCAATATGAAGCTGGATATGGCTGACGCGGTTGGCCGGATCGCTTGGGTGATCGGCGGAATAAAGCGCCGGCGCCTTGCCCTTCTCCATGATCAGGATGGGATGCACGGCCATGAACAGGTCGCGATAGGTGCTTGTCACTTCGCCCATGACCGATTCAAAAAGAAAAGGCATGTTCTGGTCGGTGACTGAAAGCACCGAGACCGCGATGCCATCCGGCGTCACATCGGCAATGGTGTCGATGCCGACACGAGGCACCTTACCGTTCCAGGCGGCGAGCTCCTTTGCCGAATGCACGGCGGAGAGTGCCAGCATCTCAGGCGTGTAGAGTTCGAGATCGTCATTGCTTGCCCGGCCGAAGAGAATTTCCGGATCGAGATGCGCTTCACCCGTCGCCTTGGCGATCTTGCGCGCGCTTTCGATCTGCTTTTCCCGTTTCGGATTGTTTCTGGCAGCCATGGATCGCCTCCCTCAATGTCTGATTTTTCGCAAGCTAGCAGAAGATTCTTCGAAAAAATCTCTAAAAGAGCGGTCCGAAGGATTGTTTTGATGCTTTTTTGGCGCTGGAAATGAGAAATTGTAAGAGATTTTCCGCTTTCGTCGCCAAACGAAAGGGAAAGTCCCGTCTCCCGGTTTTTCGTCCCGGCGAACATTTCCACGCTCGCATGAAGAATGGTTGACAGCGTGGCGTCAAAAAGATCATCAAACGCGGTCATCATTCGGATCTTGGGTATCATGTCGGAAAATGCAGCGGGCGCAGTCATCGTCATTTCCAGCCATGTGGTGCGTGGCTCGGTCGGAAACCGGGCAGCCGTCTTTGCATTGGAGACGCTCGGTCATCCGGTCTGGGCCATGCCGACCATCGTGCTGCCCTGGCATCCCGGCCACGGCCGCTCGACGCGGCTGACTTTTGCGGAAACGGATTTCGACGCGGCGATCGACGATCTGATCCGCGCGCCCTGGATCGGCGAAGTCAAGGCGGTGCTTTCGGGCTATTTCGGCAATGCCGCCCAGGCGCGCTCCGTCGCTCGGCTGATCGGTGCGCTCCGGCAAAACAATCCCGAGCTGCTCTATGTCTGCGATCCCGTCATGGGCGATCTCGGCGGCCTTTACGTGCCGGAAGCAACTGCAGAGGCTATTCGCGATCATCTCATTCCGCTTGCCTCGCTCGCGACGCCGAACCGGTACGAGCTTGCATGGCTTTCGGGGGCGGCCCTCGAAGACAACAGTACGATCATGGAGGCGGCGCTCGCGCTCGGACCATCGCGCATGCTCGTCACTTCAGCCGTGCCGATGATGGCGGGCGGTACCGGCAATCTTTATCTTTCCGGTCGCCACGCGCTTCTTGCCGAGCACCGTGTCGTCGAAAATCCGCCGAATGGTCTCGGCGACCTGCTCGCCGCCGTCTTCCTGTCGCGCCTGCTTTCCGGGCTCGAGGACGAAAAGGCGCTGCAGCTTGCCACCGCCAGCGTCTTCGAGGTGCTTGCGCGGGCCGTCAAGCGCGGCAGCAACGAGTTGATGCTGGCAAGCGATGCTTCCAGCCTTTCGACGCCGATGGCCATGGTGCAGATGCGCCGGCTTGTGCACCCGGCGCAGCGGCGGAAAAAGTGACGCATCTGCCAATATGTTCATTTTGCGGTGCAGCAGTTGATCTTGTCGTCCGCGCGCGCTAATCCAGAAGCATGCAGCGTTTTCCAAACCCTCTTCTGGACGGCTATCGCAACTTCATGAACGGGCGCTATTCCGACGCCCGCGACAGGTATCGGCAGCTTGCCGAAAACGGTCAAAGTCCTCATACGCTTGTCATTGCCTGTTCGGATTCTCGCGCGGCACCGGAGCTGATCTTCGATGCCGGCCCGGGCGAGCTCTTCGTCATTCGCAACGTCGCCAACATGGTGCCGCCCTACGAGCCGGATGGCCATTTTCATTCGACGTCGGCCGCACTCGAATTTGCCGTGCAGGTTCTGAAGGTCTCGGATATCGTCGTGATGGGTCACGGCCGCTGCGGCGGCATCCGCGCTGCGCTCGATCCGAATGCCGAGCCATTGTCGCCTGGCGACTTCATCGGCCGCTGGATGTCGCTGGTCAAACCTGCCGCCGAGCAGATCCAGAGCAACGACGTGATGACGGCCGCCGAGCGGCAGACGGCGCTGGAGCGTGTCTCCATCCGCAATTCAATCAACAATCTCAGAAGCTTCCCCGATATCAAGGCTCTCGAGGAAGCGGGAAACCTTCATCTCCACGGCGCCTGGTTCGACATTTCGACCGGCGAACTGTGGGTCATGGACGCCGAGACACGCGACTTCATTCGTCCCGAAATCTAGGGACATGCCGGTTTATCACTTTTTTAAGGATTGTTGTTAAGCTCGCCGTCAATTGGTCGGGTACGACCGAGGTTTTGATCACCGTGGCGATTGGCGATGAAGTTCGAAACCATCAAAAGGGTTATCCTGGCCGCTATCATGCTGCCCTTCGTCTTCATGCTCATCGAAGGCGTCGTCGTCATACGTTCTTCGGTCACACAATACAGGAACCTCGAAAAGGACCGGCAGTTCGCCGATGTGCTTGCCCGTGGCGGGTCCATCGCCGCCACCGAGATCCTGAGTGAAATCGGCGCCACCCGCCGCTACCTCGCACGTCCCAACAGCCGGACTGCCGCCGACATGTTGCAAAGCCGGGTGACGCTCGATCGGGAACGCCGCGCCTTTTATGCCAGCCTGCCCTCCCGCGATGCGCTCGACGAGGGGCTCGTCGGCGAATTATCGATTCTCAGCCTTGCCTACAGCCGCATCATCGCTGCGCGCAGCGCCGTCGACCAGGGGCGTTATACCGGCAGCGATCCCGGTTCCATCTACTGGTATGCGGCTCTCAAGCAGCTTGCTGTCGTCGATGCGCTCTCACCGCTGATCAGCGATCCGGTGCTGCTTGAGAAATCCAACCAGCTGATGGGCATCCTGCTGACCTATTACGGCGAAAGGCTAATTACCGGCGTTGGCACCCGCTACCTCGATCACGGTGTTTCCGCCAGATTGCCGGTAGAGCTCTTCGTGCAGGGCAAGGTCATGCTCGGCGAGGGCATGGATCATATGGTCTTCCATTCCTCCGCGCCGATCGTGCGCGACATCGTTGCCTATCTCGGCCGCAGCAACCAGGTGAAGGCGAATGCGATCACCGATGCCATTCTCGCCGGATCGCGGCCGACAGGCGCCGTGCATGACGTCTGGGCCGCTGCGCAGAGCGAACGCATGACCTTCCTGCAGCAGAAGATGATCGAGGCCGCAAAAGATATTCACGAGACCGGCGAAAATCTTTCCATGCGCTCGCACATTCACCTGACGCGGATCCTGGCGCTGTGTGCCGGCCTGCTGATTCTCGCCACATTGGTGATGGTGCTGGCGGCAAAGGGGCTGCGGCTGATCGACCGGCTGACGCAGGATAGGGAGGCGCTGGTGGGCGAGTTGCGTAGCGCCGCCCAGACCGATCTTCTGACCGGTCTTTACAACAGGCGCGGCTTCGAGGTCGCTGCATCTGCGCTTCTCACACAGGCCGAGCATGGATCACGCTGGATTTCCGTTGTGCTCTTCGACCTCGATCATTTCAAAAAGATCAACGATATCAACGGGCATGACGCCGGCGATGCGGTGCTCCGGCAGGTCGCGGGCGTTGCACGTGAGAATTTTCGTTCCTTCGATCTGCTGGTGCGCCATGGCGGCGAGGAGTTCCTGGCGCTTCTGCCGGATTCGACGCCTGACGATGCCGCAATCGTTGCCGAGCGCGTGCGGCTGGCAATCGAGGCGGCGGAAATCCCGTTGCCGAGCGGCGATGTTCTCAAGGTGACGGCGAGTTTCGGGTGCGCCGGACGGCCAAATGAAGCCTCCAACCGGAACTTCGAGGATCTGGTCAAACGTGCCGATCTGGCGCTTTATGCCGCCAAGGCCTCCGGCCGCAACTGCATCGTCTCGGGACCGACCCTGCCGGCCCCGGCCCAGGAGGAGCGACGCAAGGCGGCGTCGGGCGGCGGCTTTGATTTCCGCAAATGAAAAACGCCGCATGTCGCAGCGGCGTTTTCGGGTATGGGTGTCGATGAAGGCTTATCTACCGAGAAGGCCTACCTGCCGTCGATCTCCTGGCCGATATAGGCGATCGCCTGCTGGTAGACGCTGGCGGCGTTCCAGCCCTGGATGGCGACGAAATTGGGCTCTCCAGGCTGATAGCCGGCGCCGGCGCGCCAGCCATGGCCCTTGAGGAAATTCGCTGTCGAGGCCAGCGCGTCGGCGCGGGAACCGACCATGTCGACGCGGCCGTCGCCGTCGCCGTCGGCGCCGAAGCGCACGACATTGCGCGGCAGAAACTGCGTCTGGCCGATTTCACCATGGGCGGCACCCTTGGCCTGAGGGCTCAGATACCCCTCGGAGACGAGTTGGAGCGCGGCATAGAGCTGGTCGGTGAAATATTCCGAACGGCGGCAGTCATAGGCCAGGGTCGAAACAGCCGACAGCGTATGCTGGTTGCCCATATAGCTGCCAAAACCGGTCTCCATGCCCCAGATCGCAATCAGAGGGCCGGCCGGAACGCCGAAACGACGCTCTATCGAGGCAAAAAGCGCCTGGTTGGCGGCCTTCATGCTGCGGCCGCGGGAGATGACCGTGGCGCCGCCGCGTTTCTGCATGAAAGCGTCGAAGGAGAGCTTGAAGCTCTTCTGGCCGCGGTCGGCGGCGATCGTCGGCTTGTTGTAATTGACGTTGGCGAAGGCGCGGTCGAGGACCGAGCGGCTGACGCCGTTTGCCGCCGCTTCCTGCTTGAAATCGGCGACCCAGGCAGTGAAACCGCTGCTATTATTGCCGCATTGGGCGCTCTGGGCCGCTGCCGGCAGCGCGTGGAGAACGCCGGCTGCCGTAAACGCCGCCAGAAGGAATGTTGTCATGCGCATGAGGAACCCCGCTCCGGTCTGCTGAAGCGCGCCGCGGCCGATCGGGACCATGCGACGCGCTTTAAATCTTCGTTCTGTTCATGTCGTTGCCCCAAAACCGCTACACGGTCTCGGGCGGCATAGCTTGGCTTGACGCCGGGCAGAATGCCAGCCGAAGGCGATTTTGTCACGATCACCTTTTAGTAAGCGCTTATGGATAGAGGGCGCCTACGGCTCGGCAAAAAGCCCTGCCTTCATCAGCAGGGCTTTAGCATATTATGGTTTACAAATGGTATCAGGCGGCCTGCTTGCGCGGCTTGACAAGGCCGCGATTGACGAGCAGCTCGGCGATCTGAATGGCGTTCAACGCAGCACCCTTGCGCAGGTTGTCGGAGACTACCCAGATATTGAGGCCGTTTTCGACCGTTGCATCCTCGCGGATGCGCGATATGTAAGTCGCATCCTCGCCCGCCGATTCATATGGCGTGATGTAGCCGCCGTCCTCGCGCTTGTCGATGACGAGGCAGCCTGGTGCATCGCGCAGGATGTCGCGGGCCTGGTCGGCAGTGATCTCGTTTTCGAATTCGATGTTGACCGATTCCGAATGACCGATGAAAACCGGCACACGCACCGCCGTGCAGGTGACCTTGATCTTCGGGTCGAGCATCTTCTTCGTCTCGGCCAGCACCTTCCATTCTTCCTTGGTGTAGCCGTCCTCCATGAAGACGTCGATGTGCGGGATGACGTTAAAGGCGATACGCTTGGTGAACTTCTTGTTCTCGATCGGATCGGCGACGAAGACGGCGCGCGTCTGGTTGAATAGCTCGTCCATGCCGTCCTTGCCGGCGCCGGAGACCGACTGGTAGGTCGAGATGACGACACGCTTGATCTTGGCGAAGTCGTGCAAAGGCTTCAGCGCCACCACCAGCTGGGCGGTCGAGCAATTCGGATTGGCGATGATGTTGCGCTTGGTGAACTGGCTGATGGCATCCGGGTTCACTTCCGGCACGATCAGCGGCACGTCGGCGTCGTAGCGCCAAGCCGAGGAATTGTCGATGACGATGCAGCCCTGCTGGCCGATCTTCGGCGAGAACTTCTTGGAGACCTCGCCGCCGGCCGACATCAGGCAGATGTCGGTATCGGAGAAATCGTAATTCTCCAGATTGGAGACCTTCAGCGTCCGGTCACCGTAGGAAACCTCGGTGCCCTGCGAACGCGAGGAGGCGAGTGCCACGACCTCATCGGCGGGGAAGCCTCGCTCGGAGAGGATGTTGAGCATCTCCCGGCCGACATTTCCGGTCGCTCCCGCAACTGCTACTTTGAAACCCATTTCTCAAGCTCTCTTTCTCTTCTCTCCTCTTGTCCGGTGAGGGGAAAGGCGCGATTAATCGCGTCTTCCTGTCCCCAGCCGAGCCGGGGAGAGAGCGGCAGGCCAGAGACGTCAGACGGTTTTCGTCGTCGTTTTGGCCTTGGTTTTGGCAGAAACCGGAACGGCAATGTCCACCCCGGCAACCCGTGCCCGGTCATTGCATTCGGCAATGGCGTGTTCGTCGCGAACCATGGAGATTCCTTTTCCGATGTTGCTCTTAGAAGGTTTTCCACAGGAGTCAAGGTTTTTGCGCTTAGAGCCCGCAGGCGAAAGCTGCCGCCGCAATGCTGCGACGTTTTGTCATGCCGCTGTCATCCTCGGGAGGTATCCCGGCCCGGTTGTTAATGTCTGCAACGAAAACGGGGGTTTTCCATGCGTACGCTTCTTGCCGCCTTTGCGGCCACCACCATCCTTGCGGGCGCCGCTCAGGCGACGACGGTCTATCCGCTTGATCGCGCCACGATTCTTGCCGGTTCACCGTTTGATTTCAAGGTCGAGCTCAACAAGCAGGTCAAGCCTGAAGACGTAAAGATCACGGTCAATGGCCAGGACTACAAGACCGTGCTTGGGGGCGAGGCGCAGTTCGTCGAACTGGAAAAAGGCAAGGATGACAAGGCCCTCGGCTCCGCTATCCTGTTGCGCGGCCTGAAGATTTCCGCTCCGGGCGACTACAAGATCGAAGTCGCGGCCGGAGACGAAACGAAGTCCGTCACTTGGAACGTTTACGAAACAGCAGCCCAGCCGAAGGCCAAGAACATCATTTTCCTGCTGGGTGACGGGCTTTCCGTTGCGCATCGCACCGCTGCCCGCATCATGTCCAAGGGCATGATTGAAGGGAAGGCGAATGGCCGCCTGAATATGGACGATCTCGAGCGTATGGCTTTTATCGGCACGTCGGCGACGAATGCCGTCGATACGGATTCGGCCAACACCATGTCGGCCTACATGACGGGTCACAAGACGGCCGTCAATGCGATCGGCGTTTACGCGGACCGTACGCCGGCCTCGCTTGATGACCCGCGTGTTGAAACCTTCGCAGAAGCCGTTCGCCGCCTGACCAAGAAGTCGATCGGCATCGTTGCAACGGCCGAGGTTGAGGACGCCACGCCGGCGGCGGTTGTTTCCCACACCCGCAACCGCAACGACAAGGCCGACGTCGTCGGCATGCTGCTCGACGTCAAGCCGGAAGTCCTCCTTGGCGGCGGCTCGGCCTATTTCCTTGGCAAGGAAGTCGCCGGCTCCAAGCGTAAGGACAACCAGGACTACATCAAGCAGTTCCAGGATGCCGGCTACAAGCTTGCGACCGACAAGAACGAGCTCGCAGCCAATGCATCGGTTGAAGGCAATCTCCTCGGTCTCTTCCACACCGGCAATATGGACGTCACGCTTGATCGCGAGTTCCTGAAGAAAGGCACCGTCGACAAGTTCCCGAACCAGCCGGGTCTCGTCGCCATGACCAAAGTTGCGCTCGACCGCCTTTCCAAGAATCCTGATGGCTTCTTCCTGATGGTCGAAGGCTCCTCGATCGACAAGATGTCCCATCCGCTCGATTGGGATCGTGCCGTTATCGAAACCATCGAATTCGACCAGGCCATCGGCGTTGCCCGCGAATTCCAGAAGGCCCATCCGGACACGCTGATCGTCGTCACCGGCGACCACACGCATGGCGTATCCATCATCGGCACTGTCGATGATGAAAAGCCCGGCACGGAAATGCGCGAAAAGGTCGGGACCTATGCCGAGGCCGGCTTCCCGAACTACAAGGACGAAAACGGCGACGGCTATCCCGATAAGGTCGACGTCAGCCGCCGGCTGTTCCTGAGCGCCAATAACGGCCCCGATCACTACGAGACCTTCCGTCCGAAGCTCGATGGTCCGTTCGTTCCGGCTGTCCAGAACGAAAAGAAGGAATATGTCGCCAACGAGCAGTATAAGGATGTTCCCGGCGCGGTCTTCGTTCAGGGCAATATCCCGAAGAGCGGCGATAGTGGCGTCCACGCCGTCGACGACGTCGTCCTGCAATCGGCTGGTCCGGGCGCTGAAGGTTTCCACGGTTACATGGAACAGAGCGACGTCTATCGTGTGCTCGCCGACACCTTCGCTCTCGGCGCCAAGCAGACGAACTGATCTCTAGATGCGGATGATTTTAGGCCAGCTCGGCCTAAAATCTGAATTCGCATCTAAATCAAAGAAATAGCGCATGATGTCGTCCGAAAACCGCGCACACTTTTCGACATCATGCTCTGGCCCATCCGGCTAGGCCGCTTGCCGGCCCTGCCTCTTTCACCGATCATGGTCCCGGCCGTTAGCGGCCGGGATTTCATTCTTGGAGATCGCCATGGAAAAGCTCCCTTCGCTGCATCTCAGCCGCCGCGGCCTGATCGGCGCCATCGGTACGCTGGCCTTCGCCGCTATTGCTCGCCCGGGTTTTGCTGCGGATTCCTTGATCAGCTTTGATGAGCTTTACGGCAAGTTCGGCGTGCTCGGCCTCGAATTTTCAGACAAGGTGAAGCGCCTTGCCGGCAAAGACGTCAGCATGAAAGGTTTCATGGCGCCGCCATTGAAGGCTCAGGCCCGGTTCTTCGTGCTCACCGAGGTGCCGATGTCCCTCTGCCCCTTCTGCTCCTCGGATGCGGACTGGCCGGACAATATCGTCGTCGTCTATCTCTTGGAGAAACAGACCTTCGTGCAGCCGCGCCAGACGATCGAAGTGCGCGGCACGCTGGAATACGGTTCGTGGACGGATCCGGACACTGGCTTCGTCAGCCTGCTGCGGATCCGCCAGGGCGAATATTCCGCCGTCTAAACCGATATGCTCTCTCTCGATATCGAAAACCTGACCGTTGCCTTCCCGGGCCTGTCCTCGCCGGCACTGGCGATCGGCCGCCTGTCGATCGATGCAGGCAGCAGGGTCGCCATCACCGGGGCGTCCGGCTCCGGCAAGAGCACCTTCGTCAATATCGTTGCCGGACTGGAGCGCACACGGCAAGGCCGTATCCGCTGGAACGGCGAGGATATAGCGAGTTTTTCAGAAAGCCGGCGTGACCGGTTCCGTGCCGCCAATATCGGCCTGGTCATGCAGGAGTTCCATCTCTTCCACGGCCTGTCGGCGCTGGAGAACGTACTCCTGCCGGCGCGGCTTGCCGGCGCTGCCACAGTCGATGTCATCGAGCGGGGGCATGCGCTTTTGGGCACGGTCGGTCTTTCCCGACCCGGCCAGAAAATCGAAACCATGTCGCGCGGCGAGATGCAGCGCGTGGCGATCGGCCGGGCGCTGCTGCGCAAGCCCGGCGTCATCATCGCCGACGAGCCGACCGCAAGCCTCGATGCCGAAAGCGGCGAGGCGGTCGGCGATCTCCTCCTCGATCTTGCCATTGCCGAAGGCAGCACGCTGATTGTCGTTTCACACGACCAGCGCTTGGCGGGCCGCCTCGACCGGCGCATCACCTTCGGCTCCGGCCGGATCAGCGAAGATTCCGCAGCAGCGGCGGGAGAGGCTGCATGATCCGCTTCATCCTTTCCGATCTTCGTCGTCTCTGGGCGGGATCGCTGGTGGTCGTGCTGCTGGTGGCGCTTGCGACCGCGCTCGGCGTTTGCGTCGTCCTACAGGAGCGGGCGCTTCGTCTCGGCAGCGCGCGCGCCGCTGACAAGTTCGATCTTGTCATCGGCGCCGGCGGCAGCGAGACGCAGCTCGTGCTGTCCTCCGTCTTCCTGCAGCCTTCGCCGCTGCCGCTGATGCCGGGCGAGGTGCTCGGCAAGCTTGCCGCAGATCCGCGGGTCGATTGGGCAGCCCCGATCGGCTTCGGCGATTCCTTCTCCGGCTATCCGATCATCGGCACAACGACCACGCTGCCGCAGAACCTGTCCGGCGGCTTAGCCGAAGGCAAGATTTTCGCGCGCGAGGGCGAGGCGGTGATCGGCGCTGCCGTCAAGCTGTCGCTCGGCGGCGAGATCAAGCCGATGCATGGGTCGCTGGAAGAGGGCGGCGAGACTCATACCGAGCTCGTCTATCACATCGCCGGCCGCTTGCGGCCGACCGGCACCGCCTGGGACCGAGCCATTCTCGTTCCCATCCAAGCGGTCTGGCACATTCATGGCATGGAGGCGGAGGAACATGAGGAGGACAGTGGGCACGAACATGAAGCGGCGTCCGGAACGGATAGCGCTGAACATGGCCATGAACATGAGAAGGCCGGCGCTGATCACGATCGGCATGAGCATCACGGGAGAGCCGATCCGGATGCCGCGCTTGATGAGACCTGGACTGCGGGCGCTCCCGGCCTTCCCGCCATTCTCGTCAAGCCGAAGACGATCGCCGATGCCTACAAGCTGCGGCAGGAATATCGCAGCGGCAATACCGTCGCCGTCTTTCCCGGCGAGGTGCTGACCAATCTCTACGCCACGCTCGGCGATGCCAAGCAGATCCTCGTCGCGGTCGCCTCCGGCGCGCAAGTTCTCGTCGCAGCCTCGCTGGTGCTGGTCACGGTTATCCATATCGGCCAGCGCCGCCGCCAGATCGGCGCACTGAGAGCCTTCGGCGCCCCACGTGGCGCGATTTTCGGCATCGTCTGGCTGGAATTCTTCTTCCTGGTGGCGGTTGGCATCGCACTCGGATTCGCGCTCGGTTATACCGCGGCCCTCATCTTGTCTGGCATGTTCTCGCAAACGAGCGGGGTCGCCATGCCGGTCGTCTTCACGCGTGAAGACGCCGGGCTTGCAACAGTGCTGCTTGCCTTTGCCGCAATTCTCGCTGCACTGCCGGCAGTGCTCGCCTATCGGCAATCGCCGGCACAGGCGCTGAGAGCATAACGGATCCACGTCGCAAACCGCAGTGAAACCTGCTTTCAAACCTCCGGCAGCTCAATCGTCACGGACGGCCTGATGTGCGCGAGAAACCGCGCCACTCTTAGACTAAAGTCATAATCCCAAAGCATCTCTCTTTTTGATCTGTCGTTTCTGGCACACTCTCGTCAGGCGTGTCGCGGCCAGGGGTATGCTTTGAGGAGAGTAGGTCGCGCGCGTGATCATCACTCTGTGGAGGACAGACAATGGCAAATGTCGCAAGCATCGACGGCGCGAAGGCCGGTCCGATGACCGGCGAGGAGAAGAAGGTCATCTTCGCCTCTTCGCTCGGCACCGTTTTCGAATGGTACGATTTCTATCTCTATGGCTCGCTCGCCACCTATATCGGCGCGACCTATTTCACCCAATATCCCGAGGCAACGCGCAACATCTTCACGCTGCTCGCCTTTGCCGCCGGCTTTCTGGTGCGCCCCTTCGGCGCGCTGGTGTTCGGCCGTCTCGGCGATCTCGTCGGCCGTAAATACACCTTCCTGATGACGATCATGATCATGGGTCTGTCGACCTTTCTCGTCGGCGTCCTGCCGGGTGCCGCCACGATCGGCATCGCAGCCCCGATCATCCTGATCGGGCTGCGCCTGCTCCAGGGTCTGGCGCTGGGCGGTGAATATGGCGGTGCGGCAACCTATGTCGCCGAACATGCGCCGAACGGGCGCCGCGGCTACTTCACCTCATGGATCCAGACGACAGCGACACTCGGCCTGTTCCTGTCGCTGATCGTCATCGTCCTGGTTCAATATCTGATGGGTGCGGTCCAGTTCGCCGCCTGGGGCTGGCGCATTCCGTTCCTGGTCTCGGTCGTCCTGCTCGGCATTTCCGTCTGGATCCGCCTGAAGATGAACGAATCGCCGGCGTTCCAGCGTATGAAGGCGGAAGGCAAAGGCTCCAAGGCGCCACTGACCGAGGCCTTTGGGACATGGAAAAATGCCAAGATCGCGATCATCGCGCTTCTCGGCGCCACCATGGGCCAGGCGGTCGTCTGGTACGGCGGCCAGTTCTATGCGCTGTTCTTCCTGCAGAACGTGCTGAAGGTGGACTTGTTCTCGGCCAATGTCATGGTCGCCATCGCACTTCTCCTCGGCACGCCGTTCTTCGTCATCTTCGGCGGTCTCTCCGACAAGATCGGCCGCAAGCCGATCATCATGGCAGGCCTTCTCATTGCGGCGGTGACGTATAATCCGCTGTTCAAGGCGATGACCTGGACAGCGAACCCGGCACTGGCCGAAGCGCAGGCTTCGATCCGGGCAACGGTGACGGCTGATCCGGCCGATTGCAGGTTCCAGTTCAACCCGACCGGTACCGCGAAGTTTACCAGCTCCTGCGACGTGGCAACGGCGTTCCTGACCAGGAATTCGGTGCCTTACGACGTCGTGCCCGGTACCGCCGGACAGCCGGCAACGGTGAAGGTCGGCAACGCAACGATCCCAAGCTTCGATGTCGTCGCTGCCGGCGACAAGGCCAAGGGCATGACCGCCGCCTTCGAAAAGGGCGTCAACATTGCGCTCCATGATGCCGGCTACCCGCTGAACCGCGGTGCTGTCAAGGTGCCGGATGCCAAGCTCGATGCTTTCATCGCAGCCAATCCGGAACTGTCGCTCAATGCCGATGCCGTGCGCGCCGGCGAGAAGGAAACCGTACCAGCGGCCAAGCTGGTCGAGACCAAGCTGCTGACGGCGGATGAGGCCAATGGAGTCACCGACATGGCGGTTTATAACATCGCCAATGGCGGCACTTTCGCCATGGTTGCCGATCCCGCCCGGGTCAACTGGATCGGCACGATCGCCGTGCTGTTCGTCCTCGTCCTCTATGTGACGATGGTCTACGGCCCGATCGCCGCTCTGCTGGTCGAGCTTTTCCCGACCCGCATCCGCTATACCGGCATGTCGCTGCCCTATCACATCGGCAACGGCTGGTTCGGCGGCCTGCTGCCGGCGACAGCCTTCGCGATGAGCGCTGCCGCGGGTGATATCTATTACGGTCTCTGGTACCCGATCGTCTTTGCGTCGATCACGCTGGTGATCGGCCTGATCTTCCTGCCGGAAACGAAGAACAGGGATATCCACGCCATGGATTGAGCGGCGGATTGAGGACAATCCGCGCTTGAGAAAAAGGCCCGGCGCTCACAAGGCGCCGGGCTTTTCCATATTACAGCGCCGCGCGCCTTTTCGGACGCGCAAAGGACGCTGTAACATTTTGAATTACTGCATAATTTTATCCTTAAATCGATTCCGATTTAAGGAATTATGCAGTGCGAAACAGGCGCTTCGAGAGTGGCCAGCCATCCGGCGCCAGTTTGAAGAGCAAGCCGCAGCGGGCAAAGACGATCGCCGTCAGCAGCGAGAACCAGCCGCCGAAGGCAAGGCCGGCGATGACGTCGCTCGGATAATGGGCGCCGACCATGACACGCGTCATGCCGAGCCAGATGGCGCAGGCGATGAAGGCAACGCGATAGCGCGGAAACAGCAGGGCGAAGGCAGCGAAGAAGGCGCCGACCGTGGTGGAATGGCCGGACGGGAAACTTTCGAAAGCGGAATGGCCCGAAAAGGGCGTGAAGGAAAACATGCCGTAGTCATGGAAATGATCGGGACGCGCTCTGCCGATTGCCCGCTTCAGCAGATTGGCGAGAAGCCCAGAGAAGACAACCGTGATGAAGAGATAAGCGCCGATCCAGCTGACATAAAGCGCTTGCGCCTTGGATCGCGCCGTCTTCACAAGCTTGTAGCCTGCCCGGCCCTGAAAGAACAGCAAGATGCTGGTGTAGATCAGCCAAGCGGAATCGCCGAAACCGGTCAGCATCTCGCCGAGGTGCTTCACCGGCGCAGGAGCTTCGCTGGCGCCGATCGGCGCGTCGAAGAGCAGCATGGAGAGGATCACCGCATTGAGCGTGATGAAGAGGCAGGCCTGCCAACGCAAAGGCGGCATGCCGGCGCTACTCCGGCGCCAGCGCCTGTTCAGGGAAGCCCAAAATGCCCGCATTCCGTCGTCCGTTCGAATTTGCCCTAAAGTGCCACGACGCGCTAAGGACGCTCTATTATTTTGAATTGGCGCATAATCCATTGGAAGATCGTTTCCAATGTCGAAGTTATGCGCTCGTTAAAATCCGGCGCAAAAATACACGAGATTGTGGCCGAGGATAGTCGGTTTGGGATAATTCGACCAAGCCGATGCGGCTCGCGGCCTTGAGAAAAAAGCCCTCCGCAAGAATCCTGCGAAGGGCCAGAACTGTTTCACGTGAAATATCAGGCGGAAAGCGTCTTGAACTCGGCGAGGATCGCATCGCCCATCTCGACGGTGCCGACCTGCCTTGCGCCATCGGCCATGATATCACCGGTGCGGATGCCCTTGTCGAGCACGTTGGCGATCGCCTTTTCCAGATCGTCGGCTTCCTTCACCAGATTGAAGGAGTAACGCAGGCACATGGCAAAGGAGGCGATCATGGCGATCGGATTGGCGATGCCCTTGCCGGCGATATCGGGGGCCGAGCCGTGTACCGGTTCGTAGAGCGCCTTGCGCTTGCCGGTCTTGCCGTCAGGCGCGCCGAGCGAGGCCGACGGCAGCATGCCGAGCGAGCCGGTCAGCATAGCGGCGACGTCGGAGAGCATGTCGCCGAAGAGGTTGTCGGTGACAATCACGTCGAACTGCTTGGGCTGGCGCACCAGCTGCATGCCGCCGGCATCGGCCAGCATGTGTTCGAGCTGGACGTCGGAATATTTCGCCTTGTGCGTCTCGGTCACCACCTGGTTCCAAAGCACGCCCGACTTCATGACGTTGCGCTTTTCCATGGAGCAGACGCGATTCTGCCGCGTGCGGGCCATTTCGAAGGCGACACCGGCGATGCGCTCGATCTCGTAGGTATCGTAGACCTGCGTGTCGATGCCGCGTTTCTGGCCATTGCCGAGGTCGATGATCTCCTTCGGTTCGCCGAAATAGACGCCGCCCGTCAGCTCGCGGATGATGAGGATGTCGAGGCCTTCGACCAGCTCCGGCTTCAGCGACGAGGCCGCAGAAAGGGCCGGGTAGCAGATGGCAGGACGCAGGTTCGCAAAGAGCTGCAGATCCTTGCGCAGGCGCAGCAGACCGGCTTCCGGGCGCACTTCGTAAGGCACGCTATCCCATTTCGGGCCGCCGACGGCGCCAAAGAGAACGGCATCGGCGGCAAGTGCCTTCTGCATGTCGGCTTCCGAGATCGCAGCGCCATGTGCATCATAGGCGCAACCGCCGACAAGGCCTTCGTCGGTGACGAAACCGGCATTCATCGCCTCGTTCATATAGGCGATGATCTTGCGGACCTCGCCCATGGCCTCGGGACCGATGCCGTCACCCGGCAACAGGAAAAGATTGCGCGCTGTCATGAAACCCTCCTGGGAAAAACTAGTTGCGGCTTCTTAGACCCCGGAAATGGGCATTTCAAGCGACGGAAGCGGTGAATCGGTACGCTTCGCTCTGAGCAGCGATGGTTGCTCCTGCGCCCGCAAACAGATTAGAACGGCAGCCCCGACCTTTATTTCCCTGGATGGTTCCCATACCTTTCGCGCCTCTCCATCTCGACACGCCCTTGGTCCAGACGGCACCTGGCTACAGCGTCAGCGGCAAACCGCTCTGGCTGAAGCTCGATGCGCTGCAGCCTTCCGGCAGCTTCAAGCTGCGCGGCGTCGGACGGCTTTGCCAGCACGAGGTGGAAAATGGGGCGCGCGAGATCTTCTGTGCTTCCGGCGGCAATGCCGGCATTGCCGCGGCTTATGCCGGCCGGGCGCTTGGTGTGCCGGTCACGATCGTCGTGCCGGAGACGACGGCGGCCGATGTGCGGCAGACGATTGCCGCGACGGGCGCGAATGTCCTCGTTCACGGTTCGGTTTTCGATGAGGCCAATGCCCATGCAGTCGACCTCGCCCGGAGCCGAAAGGCGACTTATGTTCACCCCTTCGACCATCCGCTTCTGTGGGATGGCCATGCCACGCTGATCGACGAGGTGGTGGCGAAAGGTGCAAAATTCGATTGCGTCGTCACCAGCGTCGGCGGCGGCGGGCTGCTTGCCGGCATTGTCGAGGGATTGAAGCGAAACGGGCTTTCCGATGTGCCTGTTATCGCCGTCGAAACTGAAGGGGCGGCCTCGCTGAATGCCAGCCTCAAGGCGAGTGAGCGTATCACCCTTCCCGCCATTACCTCGATTGCCAATTCGCTCGGGGCGCGGCAGGTGGCGCAGCATGTCTTCGACCTGCCGAAGCAGCATCCGATCGAAAGTGTTGTCGTCAGCGACGCCGATGCCGTTGCCGCCTGCCTGAAATTTGCCGATGCGCAGCGCATTCTGGTCGAGCCGGCTTGCGGTGCGGCCCTTGCCGTTGCCGATGTGCATGCCGGGCTGCTTCAGCGCTTCGACAATCCGCTTATCGAAGTCTGCGGCGGCATCGGCGTGTCGCTCGAAAAGCTTGAGGCCTGGAAAGAGAAATTTCTCTGATGTGCCGCAAAAGAAAAAGCCGGGCAAAAACCCGGCTTGATCGGTAACCGATTGGAGAGGCTCAGGCTGCCCAGGGGTGCGAAGCGGCGTTCTTCTTTTCGAAGCTGTCGATCGCCTTGCCCTTTTCCAGGGTCAGGCCGATATCGTCGAGACCGTTCAGCAGGCAGTGGCGCTTGAATTCGTCGAGATCGAACTTGATCAAGCCACCATCGGGGCCGGTGATCTCGAGATTCTCAAGATCGACGGTCAGGATGGCGTTGGAGCCGCGCGAGGCGTCGTCCATCAGCTTGTCGAGATCTTCCTGGCTGACCTTGATCGGCAGGATGCCGTTCTTGAAGCAGTTGTTGTAGAAAATATCGGCGAAGCTGGTCGAGATGACGCAGCGGATGCCGAAATCCAGAAGCGCCCAGGGGGCGTGCTCGCGCGAGGAGCCGCAGCCGAAATTGTCGCCGGCAACGAGGATCTTGGCATCGCGATAGGCCGGCTTGTTCAGCACGAAATCCGGGTTTTCTGAGCCGTCCTCATTGTAGCGGGCTTCCGCGAAGAGGCCGGTGCCGAGGCCGGTGCGCTTGATCGTCTTCAGATAATCCTTCGGAATGATCATGTCGGTGTCGACGTTGACGACCGGCAGCGGTGCTGCAACGCCCGTGAGCTTCACGAATTTATCCATGATCCATGCTCCATTTCAGCAAATCTACTTTCTGAATTTGCATCTAGTCCAGTTTTTCGCCGAAATGAAGGAGAATCTTTCACAGACGGCGGCCACGCGACGTTTCGCGCGATCCGCCGATTGCGCCTGTCCCCTTATTTGGACGGTGCGTTCAGGCCCCAGAGGACGCCGAACGGATCGCGAAGCTGGCCGTAGCGGTCGCCCCAGAACATCAGTTCGACCGGCATGACGACTTCGGCGCCGGCAGCAACCGCGCGATCCCACCAGAAATCGATATCGTCGATAACCAGCTGAATGGCGAAGCCTTCATGGCCTTTGAAGGGATGACCGTATTCGGGATAGGCATCCGACAGCATGAGGGAGCTGCCGTTGATGTAAAGATGCACATGCATCGTTCGGCCGCTCTCGTCGACCGGCACGAGATATGCCTCTTCGGCGCCGAAAGCCTTCTTGTAGAATTCCGCAGCTTTCACCGCGCCGTCGACCGTCAGATAGGGCAGCAAGCCATTCTTGACCGGTGGCATCTTCGTCGGGTTGCTCTCTGTCGTCGTATCCATGCTCGTCCTCCATACGTTTTTCACGAGCCGGCAGAATGCCTGGCTGTTTCAAGGACGCATGATGGAATCTCACGCCGACAGTGTCGGTCAAAATTTTTGGAAAATTCGGTGATCAGAGATCGATGATCGTACCGCGGCCGTCGTTCCACACGCGCATCTCCGGCTTACCGTTGTTCGCCTTGGCGCGGACCGGAGCGGGCTTCATCTTCATCGAAAGCGCGCGTCCGACCATGAGCACGGTCAGGATACCGCCGACGGCCAGCGTCACCGAAAAGGTGAGAAGCAGCATGGCCACGAAAACGGTGGCGCCGGCAAGCATGAGGAAGATGGAACGAATGTTCTGCATGGTTAGAGACCTTTCTTCGGAAAGGAATGTGGTCCTTCTCTTTCCTCTCTGCAAGGCAAGCATGGCTTTTTGTTGTTCTGCTCGATGTTCTGGGGTGGGCTGCTTGCTTCGGCTTTCAAAGCTTGGCACTAATTCGCCATGAGCCGAAACCCCGCGACCCGCTCCGCCCGCCTGCGCCGTTCGGTGCTGAGCGTGCCTGCCATCAATCCCCGCGCCCTCGAAAAAACCCATGCGGTCGATTGCGATGCGGTGATCTTCGATCTCGAGGATTCCGTGGCGCCGGAAAGGAAGGCGGAAGCGCGGGAAAATCTGAGGAATTTCTTTTTGGCTCGGCCGCTCGAAGGCAAGGAACGGATTATCCGCATCAATGACCTGTCGACCAATTTCGGCCTGGCGGACATGGAACTGGTAATCGCGCTCAATCCCGACGCCGTGCTGCTGCCGAAGGTCGACGAACCGCAGGATGTCATGGCGGTCGGCGACCTTCTCTCCGAGGCGGATGCACCGGAAGATCTGCGTATCTGGGCGATGATCGAGACGCCGCGCGGCATCCTGAATGCGGCTGTTATCGCCGAAGCCGGGCGCACGCCGGGCTCGCGGCTCGATTGCCTCGTCGTCGGGCTCAACGACCTGCGCAAGGAA
The DNA here is from genome assembly GCF_002008365.1 of Rhizobium leguminosarum bv. viciae USDA 2370. GTDB lineage: Bacteria > Pseudomonadota > Alphaproteobacteria > Rhizobiales > Rhizobiaceae > Rhizobium > Rhizobium leguminosarum. The sequence continues at coordinate 413,599 of NZ_MRDL01000015.1, read as the reverse complement.
ACCGGCGTGCTGCCACAGCCGGGGCGGAACTATCTCGTGCCGTGGCTGATGCAGGTCGTCCTTGCGGTCAGCGCCTACGGGCTCGATGCGATCGACAGCGTCTTCAACGATTTCAGGGACGAACAGGGTTTTGATGCCGAATGTCTGCAGGGCCGGGCGATGGGCTTTGCCGGCAAGATGCTGATCCATCCGGCGCAGATCGAGCCCGCCAACCATCATTTCGGCCCGGATCCGGCAGCGATTGCAGAAGCGGAGGCGATCATCGCGGCCTTTGCCGATCCCGCCTCCGACGGGCTGAACGTCATCAACGCAGGCGGGCGGATGGTCGAGCGGTTGCATCTTGTCCAGGCGGAAAGTCTGGTCCATAAAGCCCGCCTGATCGCAGCCCGCCAGGCTGCAGCACGAAAGACGATGTGATGAAACTCTACCGCTTCCTGACCGGTCCCGACGATGCTTCCTTCTGCCACAAGGTCACTGCCGCCCTCAACAAGGGCTGGTCGCTGGAGGGCTCGCCGACCTATGCCTTCAATGCCGCAACCGGCGCGATGCAGTGCGGTCAGGCCGTCGTCAAGCATGTCGAAGGCAAGGATTACCATCCTGAGATGAAGCTCTCCGAGCAGTGAGGCTCAGCGCATAACCCCGAAAATCGTAATCGATTTTCGGAGGATTATGCGTGATTGAAAGTGATGGAGCGTCCTTAGCGCGTCCTTTGGACGCGCGGCGCTCTAGCGCTCGGCGGCTTCCTCGGCGCTTGCCTCGATCCGCTCCATGTCATCGTCGCTCAGCCCGAAATGGTGGCCGATCTCGTGGATCAGGACGTGGGTGATGATATCGCCGAGCGTCTCGTCGTTCTCAGCCCAGTAATCGAGAATGGGGCGGCGGTAGAGGCGGATGCGGTTCGGCATCTCGCCGGTTTCCAGCGTGAAACGTTCGGAAATGCCCCTGCCCTCGAAAAGGCCGAGCAGATCGAAAGGGGTTTCCAGCGCCATGTCCTCGAAAACGTCGTCATCGGGGAAATCTTCGATCTCGATCGTGAGGTTGGTCGTCAGCTGGCGGAATTCATCCGGCAGATGGCTATAGGCCTCCATGGCCAGCGACTCGAAGGTGCTGATCGTCGGCGCATGGCGGTCCCGCCAATCATCGCTCTGGTCTATGCGGGCCATGAATATTCCTTCCTTTGCGGGCCCATATAGAACCTTTATCGCCGATTTTCGAGTGCGGAATCAAAGGCAGGAATAAATTCATAGAAAATGGCCGTTGACTCTTCATTAGCTCTCTGGAATCTATAAGAACATAACAGGAACAAGACGGATCGGAGAACGCCATGGCGCAGCACGCCCTGGCGCGCGAGCGGCTTTTTGCGCTCCGCGAAACCATTGCCCGACTGGAGGGAAGGCCCGCGCCGGCGCTTGCCGCAGCGGAGCAGGAAGCCCTGGCGGAAGGACGCAAGACCCGCCAGGAGCGCATTCTGCCGCCCCTGCCGTTTGGGGTGGAGTTTCTCGACGGGGCGCTGGAAGGCGGCCTGCCGCTCGATGCGATCACCGAATTCCGCTCGGCTCTGTCTCGTGATGCAGGTGCTGCAAGCGGGCTGGCGATGGCTGTTGCCGCGCGACTGCAAAAACAGGAAGCGGATGCCGGCCGCCTTCTGCCGTTGCTCTGGATCGGCGATGCCGTCGGCACGCTGGAGGCCGGTCGTCCCTATGCCCCCGGGCTTCGGGATTTCGGGCTGAGCCCGGAGCGGTTTCTCCATGCGGCGCCGCGCAAGCTGGACGAGGCGCTCTGGCTGGCGGAGGTGGCAGTGGAAAGCGCTGCCTTCTCGGCCGTCATCTTTGAAGTGCGAGGCAATCCCGCCCATTTCGGCCTGACCGAAAGCCGCAGGCTCAGTCTCAGGGCGCATGCTGCCCGCCGTCCGCTCTTTCTTGTCCGCCAGGCCGGGGCGGAGGAGGCAAGCAGTGCGGCCTTCCGTCTGCATGTCGAACCAGCCCCGTCCGGTCTGCGGCCGTTGCCGGATGGATCGAAACTTTCCGGCAGCATCGGCAATCCCATTTTCCGTCTCACGCTGGAGAAGAGCCGCAATCCGGCCCCGCTCTCCATTCTTCTGGAGTGGAACCCCCATGAACGCGAATTTCTCCCTATCGCCGAACCAAACCTCGTTCGTCCTCCAGGCGAACAGTCAGCGCATTCTGGCGCTCAGCTTCCCGCATCTGCCAACGGACCGCATCGCCCGCAAGCAATGGGGGCTCTCCTGGCGTTCGAAAGGGCGTCCTGAGACGCCGCCTATCGTCTGTTCCGGCAAGCTCAACAATGCCATGCGGCTGACGGCACTGGACGAGTTGGCCGAGAGGCTGGGGTTGAGGAAGGAGCTGGGCGTTGCCGAAGCGCGCGCCATGTACCCCATGCTCGAAGTCGCGGAAGAAGATCCGGCGGCCGACCGCCGGTTGCTGGAGGCAATTGCCGACTGGTGCGACCGTTATACGCCGCTGGTGGCGTTCGACGGCAAGGACGGTCTGTTTCTCGACATTAGCGGCTGCGCCCATCTCTTCGGCGGTGAAAAGGCGCTTCTTCGGGATGTGCTGTCGCGGCTTTTCCATATGGGGTTCGATGCGCGGGGCGCAGTCTCATCGTCGCCCGGCCTTTCCTGGGCCGCGTCCCGCTTCGGGCAAGGCGGCGTGATCGAGGACGAAGAGACGGAACATGTGCTGATGTCCTTGCCGGTCGCAGCCCTGCGGCTGGAGGGACAAACCGTCGATGCCCTGAACAAGCTCGGTCTGAAATTTATCGGCGACGTCATCGATGCACCGCGGGCGCCGCTGACCCGCCGGTTCGGCCCGGAGCTGCTTCTGCGTCTCGACCAGGCGCTGGGACGTGAAGAGGAGCCGGTCTCGCCCCGGCGTCCTGTTGCCAGCCTTTCGGCCGAAAGCCGTCTGATCGAGCCCATCGGGACCGAAGAGCAGATCCTTACCGTCACCAGGCAGGTCGCCTTATCGCTGCAGCCGTCGCTGGAGGCGCGGGGGGCTGGCGGACGGGTGTTCGAACTGGTCCTGTTCCGCGTCGACGGCAGGGTCTTTCGCACCTCCGTCGGTGCTTCGCAGCCGCTTCGCGAACCAAAGTTCATTGCCGGGCTTTTTTCCGAGCGATTGCAGGCGGTCTATGACGATCTCGATGCCGGCTATGGTTTCGAGATCGTGCGGTTGAATGTGTTGCGGCACGATCCCTTCAACGAAGCGCAGGGTGATTTCGAGGGCGACCGGCAGGGAGAGATCTCGCTTTCGGCCTTCGTCGACCGGGTCTCGGCCCGACTTGGCGCGGATTGCCTGCAAAGCTTCCAGCTCCGCGAGAGCCATATTCCGGAACGCGCCGTCATCACGGTTCCTGTGATGGAGAGCCTTCCCAAGCGGAAGGCAGCGCAGGACATCCAGCTTCCTTTCCGCGAAGAGCGTCCGCTGCGGCTCTTTGCAACGCCGGAGCCCGTCGAGACCATACTTGCCGAAGTGCCAGATGGTCCGCCGCAGATCTTTCGCTGGCGGCGCATGCAGCATCAGGTGGCAAGAAGCGAAGGGCCGGAACGGATTGCGATGGAATGGTGGATCGATGGGAATGACGCCGAGGCGCGTGACTATTTTCGCATCGAGGATGAGACCGGACATCGCTTCTGGATCTATCGGCGGGGCTTTTATGGTCAGGCGCTTGATCCTCGCTGGTTCATGCATGGCGTGTTCGCATGACAATCGCGCGCGCATTCTTCGAGACTGGCACAAGGACGAACTTCTCGTTTCTTGAAGGCGCCTCTGGCCCGGAGGAGATGGTCGTGCAGGCTGCTCGTCTACGGCTCGGCGGTCTCGGCATTGCGGACCGGAATTCGGTTGCCGGCGTCGTGCGGGCGCATGCGCAGGCGGAGCAGCTTGAGGAGAGATATAAGAACAGGGATGAAATTATAGCCCAAGCGAAGAAGGAAGGAAAAGAGGAGGAGATCCTCGATCCTATCCGGATTCAGCCGGGCGCGCGTCTCGTCTTTTCCGATGGAACGCCTGATATCCTCGCCTATCCCCGGAACCGGCGGGGCTGGGCGAACCTTTGCCGTCTTCTGAGCGCTGGCAACCTGAAAGAAGAAGCGGTCAAGGGAAGCTGCATTCTGACGGAAGCGGAACTCATGGAATGGGGGGATGAGATGATGCTTGCTCTCGTTCCCGATCGCACCCTTGTCGACCGTCAGGCGGGTCAGTCGACGCTGGAAGATTATCTGGAACGGTTCCGCAGACGGTTCCGCAAGGCATTTTTCATGGCGCTGTCGCCAGCCTATGATGGCCGCGACAGGCAGGTCTTTGCGGTGCTTGCCATGCTTGCCGCTCGAAACCGTGTGCCGCTGGTTGCAACCAACCAGCCGCTTTACCATCATCCTGAACGCCGGCCGCTTTCGGATATCGTGATCGCGATCCGGGAGCATGTGCAGATATCCCAAGCCGGATTCCTTCTGGCGCCGAATGCCGAGCGTTACCTCAAGGATTCACGTGAAATGGCCCGGATATTCCGGGACTATCCTGGTGCGATCGACAATACGCAGGCCCTTTTCGGCAAATTGACCTTTTCGCTGAAGGAACTGGAGCACAATTATCCGCTGGAAAACGATCCTGGTGAAACGCCGCAGGAGACTCTCGAAAGGCTGACGAGAGCGGGAGCGGCAAGACGCTATCCCAAGGGTATCCCGCCCAAGGTGGCGCCACAGATCGAGTATGAACTCGATCTCATTAAAAAAAAGAAATATGCCTCTTATTTCCTGACGGTTCACGGGATCATCCAGCACGCCCGCTATGAACTTAAGGTCTTGTGCCAGGGGCGCGGATCGGCGGCAAATTCGGTCATCTGTTATTGCCTTGAAATAACGGAAGTCGATCCTCAAAAAAGCACACTGCTCTTCGACCGCTTCATTTCGATGGATCGCGACGAACCGCCGGATATCGATGTCGATTTCGAGCATGACCGGCGCGAAGAGGTCATCCAGTTCATCTATAAAAGATACGGCATAGAACATGCTGGGCTGACGGCGGGGGTGACCACCTACCGTACGCGCTCGGCTGGCCGTGAGGTCTCCAAGGCCTTTGGGCTTTCGGAGGATGTCCAGTCGGCGATCAGCAGCCTCGTCTGGGGCTGGTCGGAGGATAATCTCTCGGAGCGGGACGCGAAGGCGGCGGGTCTCGACGTCAAGGATCCGGTGACCCGAAACGTTCTTCAGTATGCGTCCGAACTTCTCGGCTTCCCGCGCCACCTCACCCAGCATGTCGGTGGCTTCGTCATCACGCGCGATAGGCTCGACGAGGTGGTGCCGATCATGAAGACGGCGATGCCGGATCGCTACATGATCGAGTGGGACAAGGACGATCTCGATAACGTCAAGATCCTCAAGGTGGATGTGCTGGCGCTCGGCATGCTGACCTGTCTGCGGAAGGCCTTTTCGCTGCTCGAATTGCATTACGACGTGAAGAAGACGCTCGCAGACCTCGGCAACAAGGAGCATGGGAACGAAGGCGAGCCGGTTTACGAGATGATGGGCCGGGCCGATACGCTCGGCGTCTTCCAGATCGAAAGCCGGGCGCAGATGAGCATGCTGCCGCGTCTTAAGCCGAAGGTGTTCTACGATCTCGTCATCGAGGTGGCGATCGTGCGGCCAGGACCGATCCAGGGCGACATGGTGCATCCCTATCTGAAGCGCCGAGAGCAGCGGGCCAAAAACATTCCGATCAAATATCCGAGCAAGGAGCTGGAAACGGTTCTGGAAAGAACCCTCGGCGTGCCCTTGTTCCAGGAACAGGCCATGCAGATCGCCATTACCGCCGCCGGCTTCAAACCGGCGGAAGCCGACAAGCTTCGCAGAGCGATGGCGACATTCAAGAGAACGGGTACGATCGGTAACTTCGAAAAGCGGTTCATCGAAGGAATGGTCTCAAAAGACTATGATCCGGAGTTCGCGAAGCAATGCTTCAACCAAATCAAAGGTTTCGGGGAATACGGTTTCCCGGAAAGCCATGCCGCCTCCTTCGCGCTGCTCGTTTATGCTTCCTCATGGCTCAAGGCCTATTATCCCGACATCTTCTGCACGGCGCTGCTGAATTCCCAGCCGATGGGATTTTATGCGCCGGCGCAGCTGGTGCGGGACGCACGCGAGCACGGGGTAAAGATCCTGCCGGTCGACATCAATGAATCAAACTGGGATTGCGGTCTGGAAGAGGCTGCCTTCGATCGGAATGCCATCGATTTCCGGCATGACAAGATGCGCGAGATCATCAAGACCCGGCATGCGGTGCGGCTCGGCTTCCGGCAGATCAAGGGCCTTTCGACAGGCGATATGGAACGGCTCATCAGCAATCGAGGCGAAGGCTACAGTTCGGTGCGCGATCTCTGGCTGCGGTCCGGTCTGCAGAAATCCGTCATCGAGCGACTGGCGGATGCCGATGCGTTCCAGTCCCTCAAACTGTCACGACGCGACGCACTCTGGGCGGTGCGGGCACTGGATGTGAAGAGCGCGGCCGAGGAGCTGCCGCTCTTCGAGCAGGTCCGTCATGTCGACCTCCAGATCGAGCCTGTAGCGAAGCTGCCGGAAATGCTGCCGGGAGAGCAGGTCATCGAGGACTACCGTTATCTCTCACTGTCGCTGAAGGCGCATCCCGTCTCCTTCCTGCGTGAGGAATTGCGCAAGGCGGGTGTGACGCGCAATGTCGATCTGTTGAAGGTCGCGAACGGGCAGAGGGTGACGATTGCGGGCCTCGTGCTGGTGCGCCAGCGACCTGGTTCGGCAAAAGGTGTGATCTTCATGACGCTGGAGGACGAGACCGGGGTGGCCAATGCGATCGTCTGGAACAAGATATTCGACAAATACCGCTCAGTTGTGATGGGCGCCCGGCTGGTGAAAATCCGCGGCAGGCTGCAAAGCCAGAGCGGAGTGATCCATACCGTCGTCGAGCATATCGAGGATATGACGCCGGCGCTCGGTATCCTGCAACGTGAGGCCCGGCGTTTCGGCGTCTGCGAGCGGGCAGACGAGGTGCTGAGGCCGGGTGTCGATCAGCGGCAGAAAAAGGCTGCGAATGCGCAGGAGCGGGCGGAGCTGGAAAAACGGATGGTTGCCACAGGCCGCCATGCCGGCGCGGGGGAAACCGCTGAGGTGATGCCGCGCGGACGCAACTTCCATTGAAGTACGTCGCAGCGATCAGGACCATGCAGGTTGTCTTCATTTGCCTTATGGCGTCATCATCCTGAAACCGCTGCATAATCCCGGACGATATGCATGAGGCCTCATTCGCACACCGTTGTTCAATGCTGCGGGACTCGAATTTTTTCTTGACAGCCACCATCTTCTTTAGCAGAAAACACGATAGTCAGTGTCATGTTTGGAATGAAGACGTGCTTGTCTGCAGCTGCAATTATATAACCGATAAGGAAATCCGGGAGGTTATCACCAATCTTCTCGATGAAGATTGTTGGCAGCTTATCGTGCCTGCGAAGGTCTATCACGCCATGGAAAAACGCGGCCGCTGCTGCGGTTGCTTCCCCAATGTCGTCGACATCATTATCCAGACGACCGAGGAATATCACGCCCGTCGCCACTCGACGGAGACCGAAATATTTGATTTCATGTCCCGCTTGAAACAATTCCATGAGGAAAACAGGAGAGCGGACATTGAAAGGCGACAAAAAGGTCATCGAGCGGCTTAACGAGGCGTTGTTCCTCGAACTCGGTGCGGTCAACCAATATTGGGTTCACTATCGTCTTCTTGAGGACTGGGGCTACACTAAGCTCGCCAAGAAGGAGCGCGCCGAATCCATCGAAGAGATGCACCATGCCGACCGGCTAGTTGCACGCATCATCTTCCTCGAAGGCCATCCCAATCTGCAGACCCTCGCACCTCTGCGCATCGGCCAGAACGTCAAGGAAGTTCTAGAAGCCGATCTTGCCGGCGAGTACGACGCCCGCACGGCCTACAAGAAGTCGCGCGATATCTGTCATGACGCCGGCGACTACGTTTCCATGAAACTTTTCGAGGAGCTGCTGGCGGACGAGGAAGGTCATATCGACTTCCTCGAAACACAGATCGACCTGCTCGAGAAAATCGGCGAGAGCAAATACGGCCAGCTCAACGCCGATTCCGCCAACGAAGCCGAATAAGATTCGAACGAGATGCCGGCCGCCGATGGCGGCCGGTGACCCTATTCCTGCTGCCGAGCACAAACGGTAGCAATCATCCAGCGGCAATCAGTCTTCCGATTGAAGTGTTTCCAAGTGCTGGAACTCGGCCACCACCTGGTCATAGACGGCGCGCTTGAAGGGCACGATCAGCTCCGGCAGTTGCTGCATCGGCTTCCATTCCCAGGCATCGAATTCCGGTTCATGGCCGCCAGGCGGCGGGTTGATGGCGATTTCGCTGTCGTCGCCATCGAAGCGGAAAGCGAACCAGCGCTGAGTCTGGCCGCGGAATTTTCCTCTCAGCCCTATGCCGATCAGGGCCGGCGGCAGATCATAGTTGATCCAGTCTCTCGCTTCGGCAAGCAGGGTCACCGTCTTGATGCCGGTCTCCTCGTAAAGCTCGCGGTAGGCGGCGTCCAATGGATCCTCGCCCTTGTCGATGCCCCCCTGCGGCATCTGCCAGAGCTGCGGCGAGCCGTCATATTCGGAATTGCCGTCGGAGATGCGCCGCCCGGCCCAGACGAGGCCATCGCGGTTCAGGATCATCACGCCGACGCAGGGGCGGTAGGGCAGATCCTCGGCTTTCACGGTCGCCTGACTCATCTTCTTCTCCGTTCAGGATTCTTCTCAGGGATTCTCTCAAGGATTCCTGGGGTCGTTGGAAAGGGCGGCAACGCCGACAATCTCGATGCCGCGCATCGCAGCCTCCTCGCTCCATTTGGCGATGGCGTCAACGCTCTCATCGAAAGCCGAGGCGACGCCGATCGCCTGTCCGTTCTTGCGGGCGATGCGCTCGAGTTCGTCGAGCTTCTTCAGGACGGCATTGATATCAAGCTGGCCGTCGAGCTGCAGGTCGGCGAAGGCATAGGGCAGTTCGGTTCCCTTGGCGATCGCCGCCGTCTTCGACTGCGCTGATGTGCCATCGTCGAGAAACAGCAACCCGCGCTTGCCGATGTCGCGCATGACAGGCTCCATGGCGGCGGGATCAGACAGGAAACGGCCGCCGAGATAATTCATGACGCCGGTATAGTTGGTGATCTCGCCCATCGCCTTGTGCAGGTTCTCGATGTTGCGGGCGGCCGACTTCGTGGTCAGCAGCGTTTCGGGGCCTGGATCGTTCGCCGGATAATCAAAAGGTTCGAGCGGTACTTGCAGAAGGATCTCGTGACCGCCGCGGCGGGCCTCCTGCATCCAGCGCTGCAGGCTGTTGCCGCTTGCGGCGAAAGCGAAGGTGATCTCTTCCGGCAGTTCGGCGATGGCGCGCTGCGTTCCGGTCTGGCTTAGCCCGAGGCCGCTGACGACGATGGCGATGCGGACGCCGCGCGCGCCGGACGAGGGACGCGCATATTGATCCATCGGCCGCCGGCCATCGGGGCCGACGATCGGCAGCCTGCCAAAAGGCGTTTCTTCGAGCAGCGCATCATTGGGCTGGGCTGCCATGCGCGGATCCTGGCCGATCTGCATGGCGTCGACCAGTACCGGCCCGCCGCCGTCGCGTGGGCGGGGGCTGTATTTGGTGACAACCGAGCCGTCGCCGGTGACCATCTGCTCGACATTGGCGCCCGAGCGCGGGTCGGCGCGTGGCATGCCGTCGGCCGCTTGGCCCGTGGTGGCCGTCGGCGGCTGAGGCGTATTGGCAGGGGGCGTTGCGGCTTGTTCGGCGGCCGGCGGTTTGGTGCGTTCGAGCCCATCGCCGCGAAATGCCGTATAGAGGGAAAAGCCGCCTATGGCGAAAAGGCAAAGACTGGCGGCGATGCGGCCCAGGCGCAGAAAACCCGGACGCTTGCGGCCGGCTTTGCGGTTGCGGCCCAGGGGCGTATGCAGGTCCGTTCCCAATTTTTCGCCCGCTCCAAAACCGGGAAACAGCAGAAAGGGTCAAGGCCGGGCGAGGTGCCCGGCCTTGATGTGATCGACTACTTGGCGACGACGGCCTTGTCTGGGTTCGGCGGGAAGGCCGGATCGGTCTTCTTGCCGCGCAGAAGGTCGAGCGCGTAGTTCAGCTGAACGTCGTCCTTCGGGTCCGGCGGGACATAGGCGACGGAGCCCGAACCTTCGTCGGTCTCGCTCTGACCCTTGATGTGGCCACGCAGGCTGGATTCGCCTTCGGTCACCATCTTGCCCTGCAGTTCCTGCGGCAGCGGCTCCTCGACCTTGATGTCGGGGGTGATGCCGGTACCCTGGATCGAGCGGCCCGACGGCGTGTAATAGAGCGCCGTGGTCAGGCGCAGCGCGCCGTTTTCGCCGAGCGGGATGATCGTCTGGACGGAACCCTTGCCGAAGGAGCGCGTGCCGAGAACGGTGGCACGGCGCAGATCCTGAAGCGCGCCGGCGACGATTTCCGATGCGGAAGCCGAGCCGCCGTTGATCAGCACGATCACCGGCTTGCCATCCGTCAGGTCGCCCGGGCCGGCATTGAAGCGGCGGGTTTCATCCGGATTGCGGCCGCGAGTCGAAACGACTTCGCCGCGCTGCAGCAGGGCATCGGAGACGTTGATCGCCTGGTCGAGCAGACCACCCGGATTGAGGCGTAGGTCGAGAACATAACCCTTCAGCTTGTCGGCCGGAACGGTGTCCTTGATCTTCTTGATCGCCTTTTCCATGTCAGGATAGGTCTTCTCGGTGAAGGAGATGATGCGGAGATAACCGACATCGTCCTCGACACGCGACTTGACTGCCTGGACGGCGACGACGTCGCGGACGATCGTCAGCTCGATCGGCTTGTCGGCACCCTTGCGGATCAGCGTCAGCTTGATCGGCGTGTTGACGGCGCCGCGCATCTTCTCGACGGCGTCTTCCAGCTTCAGGCCACGCACGGACTGGCCGTCGATCTCGGAGATATAGTCGCCGGCGAGAACGCCGGCTTTGGCGGCGGGCGTATCGTCGATCGGGGTGATGACCTTGACGAGTTCATCTTCCATCGTGACTTCGATGCCGAGGCCGCCGAACTCACCCTTGGTCTGGGTGCGCATGTCCTCGGCGTCCTTCGCATTCATGTAGCTCGAATGCGGATCGAGCGAGGAAAGCATGCCGTTGATGGCGTTCTCGATCAGCTTGTCTTCCGCAGGCGGCGTCACATATTGCGCACGCACACGCTCGAAGACATCTCCGAAAACAGACAGTTCCTTGTAGGTCGAGGATCCGGCCGCTTCTGCCGGCACACCCGCCGAGTAAATGACGCTCATTGCGGTCGCACCCATCAATGCGCCGACCAGAACAAGAGAAGCCCTACGAATCATTGCGTGCCTTTCCAGTGTCTTTGGCGGTCCACCACGGCCGGGAATCGACCGGTTTACCGTCCTTTCGAAATTCAATGTAAAGCGTTGGCCGGTTCGTTTCCAGCGCCAATGCAGTTGCGCTTGCCACTCTTTTCGCGCCCATCACGGCAAGTGGCTCGCCGGAGAAAACGAATTTTCCCTGACGGGTATTGATCGTATCCATTCCCGAGAGAACCAGGTGGTACCCATCGCCCGCGTCGAGGATGATCATCTGGCCGTAACTGCGAAATGCGCCGGCGAAAACCACCAGGCCATCCGCAGGCGCCGTCACCACCGTCTCCGGATTGGTGGCGACCGTCATTCCCATGGCCTCGTGTCCGGTGCCGTCGGCATCGCCGAACTGGCGCAGGATATCGCCCGTAACGGGCACCTCCAATTTCGCCTTCAATTCTCCGAAGGGATATGCGGGCGCAATGCGGTTTTTATCGGGCACACCGCTGTCGGCGAGAGCCTTGGCCTGAGCGCGTTGCTCGTCCGTCATAAGCTTGCGGTTCTCCTCCGCCTGGCGGGCGGCAGCGGCAGCATCCCGCACCGAAGCGATCTCGGATTCCATCGAGGCGACGAGGCCTTCAAGGCTGGTCGCCTTGCCTGCCAGCTCCTCGGAACGTTTCCTTTCGGCCGCGAGTTCGGCGGCATTGTTGCGGCTGAGCTTGTCGTTTTCGGCAAGCAGCAGGTCCATGCGCCGCTCTTCCTCGATGCCATCAGTCATCGTCCCGGTCAGGGAGGCCTTCTCGGCGGCGCTTGCAGTCTGCAATGCGGCGAGGCTTGCGAGGTCTGCGGCAAGCTTGTCGGTCTCCTTGCGGATGCCAGGCACAACGGCGCCGAGCAGAATGGCGCTGCGCACGGAGGCGAGCGCGTCATCGGGGGTGACGAGCAAAGCGGGCGGCGGGTTGCGGCCCATGCGCTGGAGCGCTGCCAGCACCTCGGCCAGCAGGCCGCGGCGCTCGTGTAGGGAACGGCGGATGCCATCCTCCTTGACGCCGAGATCGGCAAGCTTCTTCTCGCTTTCGAGGATCTGCTTTTCGAGCGCCTTGCGGCGGGCGGCGGAATCAATCAGCGCCTGGCGGATGCTTTCGGTGCTCTTTTCGAGATCGGCGATGCTCTGCTGAAGCGCGCTCACCTTGTCGGTGGAGAGGCTGATCGTTTTCGACAGGGTTTCGAGTTCGGCACGGGTCTGATCACGCTTGGCGGCAAGTTCGGCGGCCGGATCGGGTGGCGCCGGCTCGGCTGCCGGCTGCAGGGCAGATTGTGCCGCCTCGGGCGCGGCCTCCTGCGCCCGGACGACGAACGGATTTGCCGACACGACAATCACCGCCACACCGACGCCGGCCGCGATAGCCGGGAGGATCATGCGGTATCGCCTGGTGGATGCTCTCGTCATGCGTGTTGGGGCACTTTCTCAAATCGCGCGGAGACTAAGCTGATTTGATGCGCTTTGCCATAACGTTTGCAGGAGAACGGGTGGCCAAGCAAACACGGCTGCGTGACATTGCGACGCATTGGCCGACGCTTTGCCGACACATCGGGCCGATGCGGCATCAGACACGGTGATAGGGGTGACCAGACAGGATGGTGACGGCACGATAGAGCTGCTCGGCGATCAGCGTGCGCACGAGCTGGTGCGGCCAGGTCATCTTGCCCAGGCACAGCGTGGCGTCGGCACGGTCGTAAAGCGAAGGATCGAGGCCGTCGGCACCGCCGATCGCGATGGTGAGCTCTCGTTTGCCCTGGTCGCGATAGGAGCCGAGCAGGTTTGCGAAGGCTTCGCTATCAAGCGCCTTGCCGCGTTCATCGAGAAGAATGAGGATGCTGCCATCGGCAAGCGATTTCAAAAGCATCGCTGCCTCTTCGCGCTTGCGGGTCTCCGCATTGGAGGCACGGCTTTCGCCAACTTCGGCAACACGGGTGAATTCGAGGCCGACGGCAGGGCCGGCCTTGGCAAAACGGTCCAGGTAGCGGGCCACAAGATCCTTTTCGGGGCCGGACTTCAGCCGTCCCACCGCAAAAAGACCTATTCGCATTCATCCGCTCCCGCTCATGCGGCACTTCGGGCGCACACTACGCCACCGGCCGGTTTGTGATGTTTTCCGGCCAGCCAATGCCACGTCTCAGGCGCCGGACAAGATGCCGGCACGCCTGTCAGTGCCGTGTTTCTTCATCCATATCCGGAGCCGCCCACATCTTTTCGATGTTGTAGAACTCGCGGATTTCGGGACGAAACACGTGCACGATAATATCACCAGTGTCGATCAGGACCCAATCGCCGCCTTCCTGACCTTCGACGCGGGCCGTACCGAGGCCGTCGTCCTTAAGGTCGGTGAGCAGGTGATCCGAGATCGCCATGACATGCCTGTTCGAGCGGCCGGAGACGACGATCATGTAGTCTCCCAGCGCCGATTTTCCGGCAATGTCGATGGTGACGATATCTTCAGCTTTGGAGTCCTCGAGGCTGGCGAGGACGGTTTCTAGGGCACGGGCGGCGGCATCGGCGCCACGTTCCGCACTCTTCGGGATAACGGCGAACGTTTTTCCCTTGGCGTGTACTGTTGTCAGTGCTTTCCCTTTCCTGGAATGACAAACTAGGCACAACACAGATCCGATCGAGACCGGATCATGGTTAAGATAGGCATCAAACCATTAATGTTTCAAGACATGCTAAGGTACGGAACGGCCGAAAAACCGATCTGCCGTTCGAATTGAAGTATTTGGCTGCTCGGGGCGGCCTCGTGCGGGCGGTGTACAGTTTCCATGCCGCAGCGTAAAGTGTGGCAAATTCCACGATCTCCAGATTCAATGACCGACTCAGCCGCAAAAACACTCGTGCCCGTCCTGCGAATCAGCTTCCCGGATGAGGATCGCCTCGGCCATGGCAAGATGGAACTGCTGGAGCATATCCGCCAGACCGGATCGATCTCGGCGGCGGGGCGGGCGATGGACATGTCTTATCGCCGGGCATGGCTGCTGGTCAGCGAGATGAACCGGATGTTCTCTGAACAGGTGGTGGAATCGCAGCGCGGCGGGCAGAAGGGCGGCGGCGCGGCGCTGACGCCGTTCGGCGAGGAATTGCTGGCGCGTTTCCGCCGGATGGAAAGGACGATGCGCACCAGCCTTGCCGAAGATCTCGCCTGGCTCGAGGGCAAGCGTAACCTGCAGCAGGGCGAGCGCGGCTGATCAGGCCTCCAGGGCAACTGTCTTGATGACGGCGAAGACCGCCCTTCCCGGTCGAAGATCCAGACGCTCGCAGGACAGTGTGGTGATCCGGGAAAGAATGATATCGCCGCCGCAATCGAGCCGGATTTCCACCGTTCCGTCCTCGGTCGACGACATTGCTTCTATCCTTGCTTCCAGGATATTCAGCGCGCTGAGCCCCTCGGGCCTTGCGGTCGCCAGCATGACATCTCGGGAGGGAATGCGGATGCGGACCGATTTGCCGGGCGCAAGGGCGGCACCGGGAATATGGAGCTGGCAGGATTTCAGAGCGATAGTCGACAGGCGGTGAAGCGCATCGAAGCTTTCCACCGTGCCTTCCAGCAGCGCGCCCGCCTCGCGCCGCTCGGAGGCGGCGGAGGGGCGGCTCAATATGTCGATCGCGGGGCCTGTCGCTTCCACCTTGCCGTCGCGCATGACGACGACCTGGTTTGCCAGCCGCGCCACCTCGGCGATCGAATGGCTGACATAGACGATCGGGATGTCGGTTTCGTCGCGCAATCGCTGGAGATAAGGCAGGATCTCGGCCTTGCGCGCATCATCGAGGGCGGCGAGCGGCTCGTCCATCAACAGCAGGCGGGGCGAGGAGAGAAGCGCGCGGCCGATGGCGACGCGCTGCTTCTCGCCGCCTGAGAGTTTCGCGGGGCTGCGCTCCAGCAGCGTCTCGATGCCGAGCAGGTCGACGATGTGGTCGAAACTCTCGCCGTGTGCCGGTCTCGCCGCGAACCAGCGGCCATAGGAGAGATTGGCGCGAATGCTGAGATGCGGGAAAAGCCGGGCCTCCTGGAAGACATAACCGAAGCGGCGGCGATGTTTCGGGACGAAGATACCGGTTGCGGTTTCGGTCAGGGGTTCGCCGTCCAGGACGACGCGGCCTTCGTCCGGGCGGGCGAGGCCGGCGATGATGCGGATCATCGAGGTCTTGCCGGAGCCGGAGCGGCCGAACAGCGCGGTGACGCCGCGCTCGGAGGTGAAGGCGGCATCGAGCGAAAAGGCGCCGAGCCTCTGTTTTGCCTCGACGATCAGCGTCATTCCGGATCGATCCTCCGGCCGGCGAGACGGGCAAGGAATTCGGAGGCGAGCAGGGCAGCCATGGAAATGACGATGGCGACGAGCGTCAGGCGGAGCGCGCCGGCATCGCCGCCAGGCACCTGGGTGAAGGTATAGATCGCCGACGACAGCGTCTGGGTTTCGCCTGGAATGTTGGAGACGAAGGTGATCGTCGCGCCGAATTCGCCCATCGCCTTGGCGAAGGAAAGGATCATGCCGGCGATGATGCCGGGCAGGGTCAGCGGCAAAGTGATCGTCAGGAAGACCCAGAGAGGGCCGGCGCCGAGCGTTCCAGCCGCCTCTTCCAGCTTGCGGTCGACCGCCTCGATCGACAGGCGGATGCTGCGCACCATCAGCGGAAAGGCCATGATGGCGCAGGCCAGTGCAGCACCCGTCCAGCGGAAAGACAAGACGATGCCGAAATACTGGTCGAGCAGGCTGCCGATCGGACCGCGGCGGCCAAACAGGATGAGGAGAAGAAAACCGGTGACGACCGGGGGCAGGATCAGCGGCAAGTGAACGACGCCGTTCAGCACCGATTTACCCCAGAAGCGGCCGCGTGCAAGCAGCAGGGCGACGAGGATGCCGAAGGGCAGGCTCGCCAGCATGGCGACAATCGAGACGCGCAGGCTGAGCAGGATCGCCGTCCATTCCTCATCGCTCAAGCCCAACATGTCCAAATGCTACGGTCTCCCCGGAAAATCGAAGGCTCGCCGAGGCGAGCCCTCACGCTAAGCTGCGGCCGACGATTCCGCAATCATTTCAGCCCTCAATCACTTGGAAGCCCAGATCATTTCAGGATGGTGAAACCCTGCGCAGTGAAGAAGGCGGCCGCCTTGTCGGATTTCAGGAAGTCGAGATAGGCGGATGCATCCGGGTTCTTGCTCTCGGCGAGGATTGCGATCGGATAGATGATCGGCGGGTGGGAATCGGCGGGGAAAGTGCCGACGACGGCGACACCTTTATCGGCTGCGGCATCCGTCTGATAGACGATGCCATAAGGCGCTTCGCCGCGCGCGACGAGGGCAAGGGCGGCGCGCACGCTTTCGGCGCCGGCGACCTTGCTTTCGACCGATTTCCAGACGCCAAGCTTTTGGAGCGCGGCCATGCCGTATTTACCGGCCGGAACCGATTTCGGCTCACCCATGGCAAGCTTGCCGCCACCGAGGAGTCCTGCGAGATCGAAGCCCTGCTTGATCTCGACCGGTTTTGCCTTGTCCTTTTCCGCCACGAGCACAATCTTGTTGCCGAGCAGGTTGGAGCGGGTGTCGGCCTTGATCAGGCTCTTCTTGGCGACATAATCCATCCAGTCGAGATCGGCCGAGATGAAGACATCGGCAGGAGCCGCGTTTTCGATCTGCTTGGCCAGCGCCCCGCTCGCCGCATAGGAAGCGACGGCGTCCTTGCCGCTTTCCTTTGTCCAGGCGGCATTGGCGGCGTCGAGCGCATTCTTGAGGCTCGCCGCCGCAAAGATAGTGAGCTTTTCGGCTGCGGCGGCAGGCGTCGGAAGCGCTGTCGCGCCAAGCCAGAGGGCCGAGATCGCGGCGGTTGCCAGCTTCATCCATTGGCGACGGTTTTGCATGATTATTCCCCGGGGTTCGAAATATTGCGACGAATATAACGGGCCGCACGTCTTGGCTAGGGATATATCCAAGAAAATATAACCGTATTGGGCGCTCGCGTTCGCAGCGGCGCAATGTTCACGCATTCGTGAGGTGCATGGCTTCCGCCGAAAGTGAGATCAGCAGGGTGAAAATACCGGAGAGTCAGTTTGCAAACCGCAAGGACTCCCGGCGGCCGGACCAGTTTCTTAATTTCTGCTAATAAAAACGGCAATGGGGAAGCCAAATTCACCTCGAGACTTGCATCCTATGCATTGCTGCAATGCACCAATCGATATTCACCTTTTTGTCGAATATGATAAAACATACTCATCGACACGGCTTCTCCTCCTCCCATAGCCGTTCGATAGGGTCGACAACACTCCTCCTCCCAGTTGTCGATCGAGTTTATAAGCCCGACGGATCTCCTCCCCCGTCGGGCTTTCTCGTTTCCAGGATCTTCTGAAATCAGGCCGGCACATGCGTCTTGCTGGGCGCGCGGCGCTCTATTCTGCGTCGGCGTGCGACGAGCCGTTGCGGATTGCCGTCGAACTCAGGCCGGAGCGCGGCCCGTGGATGAAGGTCCAGGCCGGCGCACGCTTCTTCCAGAGAACACGCGCGTCATCCTCATCGACACGGGCGAAATCGAAGGTCCTGGCCATTTTCGAGGAGAGGAAGGAGAGCGTCGCGCCCGGCCGATCGATCACCGCGATCGGGAAAGTGCGGGCAATCTCCTGCCATTTCTGCCACTTGTGAAAGGTCTGCAGGCTGTCTGCGCCCATGATCCAGATGAAATGCACATGCGGATTGCGCGCCTTGACGCGGGCAAGCGTGTTGGCGGTGTAGCTGACGCCGAACGGCTGTTCGAAGGCGGTGACCTTGACGCGGGGATCGGCGGCAACACGCTCGCTTTCGGCAATGCGCTCGGCAAGCGGGGCGAGCTGGTTGCGGCTCTTCAGCGGATTGCCGGGGGTGACCATCCACCAGAGCTGGTCGAGGCCAAGCCGCTTGATGGCGATTTCGGCGACGAGCGCGTGGCCCTGATGCGGCGGATTGAACGAACCACCGAACAGACCGACGACCATGCCGCGCTCGCTGTGCGGCATGCGGAGATAGTGCCGGTCCACATTCTCGGTCGTCACGTCAGGGCCGCGTCTGTCCGGCACCATGCACCCGATATTTGAAAGAGGTGAGCTGTTCGACACCGACGGGGCCACGGGCATGCATCTTGCCGGTGGCGATGCCGATTTCCGCACCCATGCCAAACTCGCCGCCATCGGCAAATTGCGTCGAGGCGTTGTGCAGCAGGATCGCCGAATCGACCTCGGTGAAGAAACGCGCGACCACCTCAGGGTCCTCGGCGATGACCGCCTCGGTGTGGTTGGAGGAATATGTCTGGATATGGGCGATGGCGCCCGATATGCCGTCGACGACGGCAACCGAAATGATCGCGTCGAGATATTCCGTCGACCAGTCCTCCTCGGTCGCGGGCTTCATGCCGGGCGCGACCTTCAGCACCGTCGGCGAAGCGCGGATTTCGCAGCCGGCCTCGGTCAGAACCTCGAGCAGCGGCGTCAGATGCGTGCCGATCGCGGCGCCATCGACGAGCAGGGTTTCGGCCGCGCCGCAGATGCCGGTGCGGCGCATCTTGGCGTTGACGACGATCTTCTTCGCCATTTCGATATCGGCCGAGGCATCGACATAGATGTGGCAAAGGCCTTCGAGATGGGCAAAAACCGGCACGCGGGCCTCGCTCTGCACGCGGGCGACCAGGCTCTTGCCGCCGCGCGGCACGATGACGTCGATCGCGCCGTCGAGGCCGCGCAGCATGGCGCCGACGGCAGCGCGGTCGGTGACCGGCACGAGCTGGATAGCATGCTCTGGAAGTCGCGTCGCCTTCAGGCCCTCGACCAGGCAGGCATGGATAGCCTGCGATGAACGGCGCGAATCCGAGCCGCAACGCAGAATGACGGCATTACCCGCCTTGAGGCAGAGGGCGCCGGCATCCGCCGTGACGTTCGGCCGGCTTTCGAAGATCACGCCGATGACGCCGAGCGGGGTGCGGACCCGTTCGATCTTCAGCCCGTTCGGCCGGTCCCAGGCAGCGATGACTTCGCCGACCGGATCGGCAAGGGCGGCGATGGCGCGGGTTCCCTCGGCCATTTCGGCAACGCGCTTGTCGTTCAGCGTCAGCCGGTCGACGAAGGAAGCGAGCATCTCGGTGCCTTCGATGTCCTTCAGGTCCTTGGCGTTCTCGGCAAGAATATGCGCCTTGTTCGCCAGGATCGCATCGGCCATGGCATTCAACGCGCTGTTCTTGGCCTCGGTGGACGCAAAGCTCAGTGGTCGTGCTGCAGCCCTTGCCTTGCGGCCGATGTCGTTCATCAGCGCGTCAATGTCAGGGCTTGGCGCAACGGTATCAAGCATAGCTCGCGTCCTTCTTCTGCCTTTCCGATTTCGAACCGACCTGCGCGGTCATTACCATGTCGTCGCGATGGACCATGGCGGCGCGCCCGGCATAACCGAGAATGGCCGCGATCTCCGCCGACTTGCGGCCGGCAATCCGACGGGCGTCGTCGGCATCGTAGCTTACCAGGCCGCGGGCGATCTCGCGGCCGGCCGGGCCGATGATCGCCACCGTATCGCCGCGGCTGAAGAGGCCGGAAACGCTGCGCACGCCGGCTGGAAGCAGGCTCTTGCCGGCCCCGAGGGCAACGACGGCGCCGTCATCGACATGCAGTTCGCCGGCCGGCTGCAGCTGCCCGGCAATCCAGGTCTTGCGGGCGGTAACCGGTGTGCCCGATGGCGCGAACCAGGAGGAACGCGCGCCGTTTTCGATCGCCGACAGCGGATTGTCGGTCTTGCCGGAGGCGATGATCATCGCGCAGCCTGATGCCGTGGCAATCTTGCCGGCATCGATCTTGGTGCGCATGCCGCCGCGCGAAAGCTCGGAGGCGGCACCGCCGGCCATCGCCTCGATCTCGGGGGTGATTTCGGCAATCGTCTCGAGGAACGTCGCGTTCGGATCGAGATGCGGTGGTGCGGTGTAGAGGCCGTCGATATCGGAGAGAAGGATGAGCAGATCGGCGCCGGTCATCGTCGCGACGCGGGCGGCCAGCCGGTCGTTGTCGCCATAGCGGATCTCGCTGGTGGCGACGGTGTCGTTTTCGTTGATGATCGGCACGGCGCCGATTTTCAGGAGCTGATTGATGGTGGCGCGCGCATTGAGATAGCGGCGGCGCTCCTCGGTATCGCCGAGCGTCAGCAGGATCTGGCCGGCGACGATCTCGTCGCGCGACAGGCTTTCCGACCAGGCGCGCGCCAGCGCGATCTGGCCGACGGCCGCCGCCGCCTGGCTTTCCTCCAGCTTCAGCGCACCCGAGGGCAGGTCGAGCACCGAGCGGCCGAGCGCGATCGCGCCCGAGGAGACGACGAGCACGTCGATGCCCTTGGCTTTCAGGTCGGAGATATCGGCGCACATGGCGTCAAGCCAGGCCTTCTTCAACCCGGCCTTGCGGTCGACCAGAAGCGCGGATCCGATCTTGATGACGATGCGGCGGTAGCGGCCAAGCGGCTTACGGCTGGTCATCGTCCTCGCCCTCATCGGTGACGACCATGTCGCGATGGCGCAGCTTCGGCACCTTGGCCGGCTTCTCCTCGGTATTGGCTTCGACGATGATATCGCGGAGTGCGCGCAGCACCTCGGTCATGCCCTTGCCGGTGACGGCCGAAATCTGGAACGGCGTCTTGCCGCAGGCCTTGGCCAATTCCCTGGTCTTCTTCTTCAGTTCGGCATCGTCGAGCACGTCGATCTGCGACAGCGCCACGATCTCAGCCTTGTCGGTCAGCTCGTTTCCGTAGGCTTCGAGCTCGTGCTTGACCGTCTTATATGCCTTGCCGACCTTTTCCTCCTGGGCCGAGATGAGGTGGAGCAGCACGCGGGTGCGCTCGACATGGCCGAGGAAACGGTCGCCGATGCCGACCCCTTCATGGGCGCCTTCGATCAGGCCCGGAATGTCGGCAAGGATGAATTCGCGCTCGTCGATAGTGGCGACGCCGAGATTGGGATGCAGCGTGGTGAAGGGATAGTTGGCGATCTTTGGCCGGGCGCGGGTGACGGCAGCCAGGAAGGTCGACTTGCCGGCATTGGGCAGGCCGACGAGGCCGGCATCGGCAATCAGCTTCAGGCGCAGCCAGATGGTCTTTTCCTCGCCGGGCAGACCGGGATTGGCCCAATCCGGCGCCTGATTGACCGAAGTCTTGAAATGGGCGTTGCCGAAGCCGCCATTGCCGCCATGGGCGAGACAGTAACGCTGGCCTTCGACAGTCAGGTCGCAGATCAGCGTTTCCTGATCTTCCTCGAAGATCTGGGTGCCGACCGGAACCTTGAGCGTCACGTCGCTGCCATTGGCGCCGGTGCGGTTTCTGCCCATGCCATGGGTGCCGATCGTCGCCTTGAAATGCTGCTGATAGCGGAAATCGATCAGCGTGTTCAGGCCGTTGACGGCCTCGACCCAGACGTCGCCGCCGCGCCCGCCGTCACCGCCATCCGGGCCGCCGAACTCAATGAATTTCTCGCGTCGGAAGGAAACGCTGCCGCCGCCGCCGTCCCCGGACTTGATATAGACCTTTGCTTCGTCGAGAAATTTCATTTTACTTCCAATATTCAGTGGCAGTTGGACGGCCCGGCTTGGCCCATTCGATATAGGCGGTTCCGACGGAGGTCAAAGATTATCGTGAATTTTGCGAGCTATAACATACAGTACGGCTTCGGTCTCGACGGCAGATACGATCTGGCGCGGATTGCCCGGAGCCTCGAGGGAGCCGATGTCATCGCGCTGCAGGAGGTGACCCGCGGTTTCTCCCGCAACGGTTTTGCCGACATGGTGGCCGATGTTGCAGCCTTCTTTCCCGACTATTTCTGGGTGTATGGACCGGCCTGCGACATGCATGTCGAAGCTGATGAAGGCGGGCTCCAGCCGGTGCCGGGCACCCGTTTTCAGTTCGGCAACATGGTGCTGTCGCGCTGGCCTGTTGTCTCGACCCGGACGCTGCTTCTGCCGCGCAGCCGCACGATCGGCAAGATCAACCCGCAGCGCGGCGCAACCGAGGCGGTAATCGCAGCACCCGGCGGGGCGATCCGCGTCTACTCCGTGCATCTCGACCATGTCTCCGCCGACGAGCGCATCCGCCAACTGCAATTCTTGAACGCGCATATCAATGCCTTCGTCCAGGAGGGTGGGTCGCTGACGGGGGGTGGTGAATTCGACCTGCCGGAGCCGCCGCTGCCGGAGGATTATATTATCATGGGTGATTTCAACATGGAGCCGGAATCGCCGGAATATTGCGCGCTTGCCGGTGCTGGCGGCGGATATTATGGACGTGTCGCCAGGATCGGCACGCCGATGGACGCCTTTGCGGCGCTCGAGGCCTATCGCCCGGGGAGCTACAGCTGGATGGATCCCGAAGATCACGGCAAACGCATGCATCTCGATTATTGTTTCGTCAGTTGTGGCTTGCAGAGCCGATTGAAATCCGCCCGGATCGATACGCAATCCGAGGGCTCCGATCACTTCCCCCTATGGGTCGAAATCGTTGATTGAGACGCCGCCGGTGCGGCGACGTCTCGATTTTGATCAGGCAACCTTTCGCGGTTGCAGCATGCCCGGCTGCAGCACGGTTTCGATGTGCGACACCATCGTGTTGCGAGAGAAACAATAGATTTCGCCGCAACCCGTCATGTGGAAACCGAGCTTCTCCTGCAGTCGCAGTGAAGCGGGGTTGTCGGCGAAGACGCCGGAATGGATCGGCGTCTCCGGCATGCGGCGCGAGAAGCGCTCGATGATCGCCGCCACCGCCTCGCTCATATAGCCGCGCCGCCAGTAATAGCGGTTCAGCCAGTAGCCGAGGTGCCAGCGGCCGTGGCGCAGCTCGATCGAGACGTTGCCGATGTGGACATCGTCCTTATCGGTGATCGCCAGCGGCCAGTCGGGCAGGGTGCCCGAGGTGACCGGGATCAGCCAGTCCAGCGCATCCTGCCGGTCGAACGGCGCGGGTACGCGGGACAGCATGCGCGTGACCGCGAAATCGGAGAGCGATTCCGCGATCGCAGGCGCATCGCTCAGCCTGTGGGGGCGGAGCGTCAGCCGGGCGGTCGAGATAACAGGCGCGGGGCCGGGCATCATCGGCTTGACCTCTGGCCTTTGCAGCGCAGTCGTGCTCATGCGATGTTCCCCCAGCTTCGGAGGGACATCCAGGTCTTGCGGTCGAGCCTGTACCATTCGACCGGCACGTTGCTGCCGAGCGCCAGCGAGGCGGCGAGCCCCGATCCCTGGAACTGGAAGCCGCACTTCTGGATGACGCGGCGCGAGGCGACGTTCATTACCCGGCAACGGGCGTCGATTTGATCGACGTCCTGGCGGGTCCTGAACACCATATCGACCAGGGCATGGCAGGCCTCGGTCGTATAACCCTTGTTCCAATAGGGCTCGCCCAGCCAGTAACCGATCTCGACGGTTCTGCCGTCCGCATGCGGCTCGACGCCGCAGCAGCCGATAAAGGCGCCGTTTTCGGCCTTGGTGATCGCATAGACGCACTTGCCAATATCGCCATTTTTCGTGCGACGCACGAAGTCAGCAGCATCATCGGCGGTATAAGGGTGCGGCATACGCGATACCATGGTGGCGACTTTGGCGTTGTTGGCGAGATGGGCAAGGGCGTCGATGTCTTCTTCGTGGGGCGCGCGCATGACGAGCCTTTCCGATAACAAGACAGGGCAATCGCTCCTTAACCGTTCCGGCCTCAGCCGTTCTTCGGAAGACCGCTGGTCTTCCCGGGGCGACCGTGATTGGTCTGCCCTTAACAATTCGCCTTGCATGGTTCAGTCCTCCTTGAGGGGTAAAGAAAAAGGGGAGATGGCGCCCCATCTCCCCTGTTTTCTAGACTGAACCTGATACGGCCAGCCGGGTCGATGAGACGCCGGCTGTTTTTGAGCGCTACCGGCTTATTCCGCTGCTTCCGCTTTCGGCATGACAGACACGTAGACGCGACCGTTGGCCTTCGTTCGGTAGTTCACATTGCCGGCGGTAAGCGCAAAAATCGTGTGATCCTTGCCGAGGCCGACGTTGGAACCCGGATGCCACTGCGTCCCGCGCTGACGCACGAGGATGTTGCCTGCGATGACGGCTTCGCCGCCGAACTTCTTCACGCCAAGGCGCTTGGATTCGGAATCGCGACCGTTGCGCGAGGAACCGCCAGCTTTTTTGTGTGCCATTGGAGTTCTCCTTTAAACCTTGTCCCGTTGATCTTACTTGGCAGCCACGATGTCCGTGATACGGACGACCGTGTGATGCTGACGATGGCCGCGCGAACGCTTCGAATTCTGACGGCGGCGCTTCTTGAAGGCGATGACCTTCTTGCCGCGGTTCTGTTCGACGACTTCTGCCTTGACAGAGGCGCCGGTTACGAAGGGCGCACCGATCGCAGCGTCGGCGCCTTCGCCAATCACGAGCACTTCGGTGAATTCAATGGAATCGCCAGCGGTGGCTTCCAGCTTTTCGATGGTCAGCACGTCGTTGGCTGCCACACGGTACTGTTTACCGCCGGTCTTGATGACTGCGAACATTTTTTATCCTTTCATGTTCGTTCCAGCTCTCCTCGCCGATTGAGCAAGGTGGCCGTCTTTTTATCAGTCGAAGTTAAGCAGGGATTTCAGAGGTCTAATCCTCGAACTCTTCCTGCCGGTGAAGCGCCCTACGCAAGCGCAGGACGAGCTAGGCACGGATTTCTCCAAACCTATTGCGCAGCCGAGATACGCGAGTGACAAAAAGCTGTCAAGGCAAAAGGATGGAATGGTTCGACTTTTCGGCTTGCCAGCCTGTCATTTGCCCGTTATGAGAACGCCCGCGCCGAACAAGCGCCGACCAGACCGCGGAGAGGTGGCAGAGTGGTCGAATGCACCGCACTCGAAATGCGGCATACCTGCAAGGGTATCGTGGGTTCAAATCCCACCCTCTCCGCCATAAATTTCCCGGGATTATTAACGTTTGAGATTACCGGGAGATTGCCGTGACCGGCGGTCAGAATCGCATGCATTCCACGGCCGCACCAGAGCCGTTCCCGAATCAAAACATCGCGCATTGCTTGCGCTGATTCTGCCCGATATCCATTGAGCGAAACAGGCAGGAGACAAATATACCTGGGTGGCTCTTGGTGCGGGATCTCGTCAGTTACCCAGCACCTTCTTCACCCAGGCGCCAACCTCATCACCGCTGCTCATATCTGCCTGCACCAGCCCGTCGATCATGAAAGTCGGCGAGACATGGATGCCGTTCTGCCTGGCATATTTACAATGCCATTTGATCTCCCGGTCGAGATCCGGGATTGCGAAGACTTCTTTCAGCTTGACGCCGCTGTAGCGTTCCAGGCGCTCGATGATCTGGTTCGGCGTCACATCCATATTCGGGCCGCCGGCATGGCGCTCGAATTCGAACTCCTCCCGGTGAGCCGCAACGGCGGCCATCACCTTCTTTGCAGTCTCCTTGCCGCCTTCCAGCGTCGAGGCCGCGATGATGCAGCGGACGAGGACGCCCGAATACATATGCCAAGGTTGCGACTGCAAGCGGATCTTCACGGTGATCTTGTCCTCGCCGGCCTGGCTCAGCAGTTCTTCGAGCTTGTTGAACGCTCTGACCGAGTAGGGGCAAGTCGGCTCCAGAAAGGCTTCGAAGATGCGGGGTCCAGTGCCCCAAGTCAGCGGATCTGCATGCCAGGAAGCGGTCGTCATGGAATTCCTCTCTGAGGGTAAGGTATCCGGAGCAACTTAGGTCACCAGGCTCCAGAAGCCATGCTTCTTGCCGTGCCGACGTTTGAGTTCCGCGACATAGAGGTCATGGGACCTGGTGTTGCCGAAGTCATCGATATGAGGCGCAAAGGATCCACAGTCCGCCAGATGCCTCGCCGCATGCTTATAGCGGCCGGACCGGCCGCTATCGAGCGCGAAATCGATCATGGAGCGCAAGACAATGGTGGCCGCCAGCGGATGTTTCTCCGCCAGAGCTTCGGCCGCCAGCGTCATCAGCTCATAGAGATTGCCATCCAGTTCCGCCTTCCTGCTCGCTACAAGTTTTGCCGCCTCGGCAGGCGCCGGCCAGTTGAGAAAAAACGCAAGTGCCTGGTGGACGTCAGGAAAAGCCCGAACATGGACAAATGCCTTCTCCTCGGCCTCGATATCGTCGAAATCGGGCAGCCGCCTGAGGAAAGCCTTGAGGTGCTCGCCATGCAGTGACTGCTCGAAACATGTCCATCTATAGGTCTGCGCCTCCTCTGCACGCCCCAGGGCCTCGAGCGTCTCGGCGCGCGCGCGCTGCCATTCGAATGGCATGTCGGCCCAGCCTCTCCTGTCGGCCTCATCCAACGTCTCAAGCGCTTCCTTCGCCCGCCCGGCCGAGACCAGACGATTGGCGATGTCGGCAGCTATCATCGGCGCCTTGCGCGCGTCCTCGGGGTGTTGGCCAATGTAGGCATCAACATCCCCCTGGGCGTCGGCAATTTCCTGCAAGGCTATGCGCACCGTCAGATCTCGCTGAGTGCCGTCGATCTCATCTTCGTAAAGGGGGCCTGCGCTGCCCCAGCCGATGATCTCGCGCTTGTCCTCCGCCGGCTTGTCTTTCGGCTCCTTGGACCATTGGATGAAGAGGGTTTTCAGGCAATCGAGACCATCTTTGCCGAGAGCTGGCGCCATCGCCGCAATCAGGTTGTCGTACTGGCCGTAACCATCGTCTTGCACGGCTTTGAACACCTTCTCGGCCAGGACATTGGCGTCGATCCTGGCGGACGCGGCGATTGCGGCAGCATCCTCGCAAGCCCGATGAAAACTTTGGATGACAGAACCGCTGCTCTCGTTGGATCTCTCAAAGATCGAATTCGCCAGGGCGAGGAACTGCCATATCAGTTCGAAAGCCTCCTGGGGATCATCGGCGGCAACCGTCTCTGTGATTGTCTTGCGCTGCGTTTCCAGGTCGCTCTTCAGTGCTTTCACTTTGCGCCAGTTGATGAGGGTTCGAGCCCGGGCGATGCTGGCAAGCCGTTTTCGTACCTCACGCGCGACCTCGGCGCTGCCGTGATTGCCGGCAAGCTCCATTCGAAGCCGTCGCTTGTGGGCAGCACTGCCCATGCTGATCTCGACCAGCAACTCGGCAAGGCGCTGCGCACCAAGGGATTCAAGATTCTTCGCATTGAGTGTTGTCTTGGCTGCCATCGGTCATCGCTATCGTTTCTGCGATGACCCTACCCTGCAGGCGGTACGAGGCCAAGGTCCGGGAATGTGCACAGGGATAATCCTCTGTGCCTCGCTATTAGCTAAAAACTAACGCTGCCTCGTAACGACTCCTAAAGCCGGTTTTGGCACCTTGTTGCCTGTCGAATATTGCTTCCAAATTTCTCGCTGGGGTTGATTATGAGTCATAATAAAGACGCCTGGGTCAGCCAGCGCGCTTATTCACTATGGGAATCGGAAGGCAGGCCGGATGGGCGTGGGGAAAGCCATTGGGCGCAGGCGCTGAGGGAGTTCGAGCAGCTGGAGCTGACGAAGGCCTCGCCTGATGGAAACGATCTCATCGAGAAGCTGAAGGCAGCCGGGCGGCTGATGCGGATCTATGACGAGGCGGCGCCCGCCGTTGAGAACGACCGGCAGATCAAGGCGGTTCGCTAGGCCGTATTTTTCAATCCCTGGGTTGCCGAAATATTCAGCGGCATTCCAGGCGGACGATCGGCCTTGCCGGCAGGCGTCTTGCCACCTCGACGAAACCGGCATCCAGAAACATCGACAGCGTTCCCGGATAGAGCTCGGCTCCGTTCGAAGCACGGGGTGCCTGATCGACAGGGTAGGCTTCGAGACATTCGGCGCCGTTCGCGCTTGCGAATTCGACGGCGTGTTTCAATAACAATCGCGACAGACCCTGCCGCCGGAACGGCTTGCGGACGATGAAGCAATTGATCGACCAGACCGGCTTGTCATCCACCGGCGCAAAGGGTTTTGAGCGGCGCAGCCGATCGAATACGGCGCGTGGCGTGACACCGCACCATCCGGCCGGTTCATTCTCGTGATAACCGAGAATACCGGGCGGGCGCCGTTCGGCGACGAGGCTTCGGAACCAGTTGCGATTTCCCTCGCCCCATCCTGCCTTGTAGTCGGCATTCGGACGATACCAGTAGGCGCAGCGACAATTCCGGCCGTCGGCGCAATCGTCGAAGACCGCTTCGATATCGGCCAGGCGGTCGGTGGTTGCGGGGAAGAAAGAGAAGCGATCCTGCATTCGGGCAAATTATGGCGCGGGCGGGTGATCGGCAAGCAGTCGCCCGTGCCGGCCGATCAGCCGCGGCGGCCCTCCAGCTTGAAATGCTTATTCTTTAGCGGCCGACGTCGTCCGGCTGTCGCCGCCGGTCGGCATTCGCCGGCGTGCGGCTCGCCCTGACGCTACTGGCGGGCGGCCCAGCTCAGGCCACGCCGCAGGATGAGGGGCATATAGGGATGGTCGAATTCGGCTGCGACATGGCCGAGGGCGGAATAGAAGATGCGGCCGGCACCGAAATGGCGCTTGAAGGCGACGGGCATCACGACATTGCGGGCTGCCGGATCGTAGGCGCCGGTGAAGGTGGTGGTCGCAAGGATTTCGACTGTGGGATCATAGTGGAGATAATATTGCTCCGAACGATAGTCGAAGTCGGGAATGCCCTCCATGACGGGATCGTCCTGGCGGGTGACGGCGACGCGGAAGTCGATGATATTGCCGGGATGGGCGACCCAGGTGACGCCGGAGACATAACGGAAAGGCGCGCTCTCCTTGAAGGATGTGGCGAGTGCGCCGTGATGGCCGGCAAGCCCGAGCCCGCCGCGCACCGCTTCGACGAAGGCGCTAGCATGAGGCTTTTCGAGCGTTTCGCCGGTAATGATGGGCACCAGCAGATCGGCCTTCGCCAGCGTCGGAGATCCGAAAATGCCGAGATCGCCGGTTACCTCGACCGCAAAATCGTCCTCGCGCAGAAGGTCGGCGACGATATGAGCGCATTGCTCCGGCTCATGACCTTGCCAGCCGCCCCAAACGACCAATGCCTTCCTCATTCGCGCTCTCCCTGCCTGATGGCTGCAGACCGTTGATCATCACATGGTGGTAGAAGCCCCTTAGATCGCGCGGTTATGCAAATCACGCGAATAATTCATGAATATTGCGGGTCCGGCACCAATCGCCCTGACGGGCGGCTTCGGCATTTGACGTATTGTCCGTTTGCGCCGATCGCAGTTCCTTCTTTTTATTGACGTGTATCTCGTTTAGGCTTCTCCCATCTCTCGTGAACAATAGGGTGGTGTATGGCAGGTGAAACGGTTCTTGTCGTCGGCGGCGCCGGCTATATCGGCTCGCATACGTGCCTCGACCTGGCGAACAAGGGCTATAGGCCTGTCGTCTTCGACAATTTTTCGAACGGTCATCGTGAGTTCGTCAGATGGGGGCCGGCCGAAGAGGGCGATATTCGCGATCGCGCCCGGCTGGATGAGGTGTTGGCCAAGCACAAGCCGGCGGCGATCCTGCATTTCGCCGCGCTGATCGAAGTCGGCGAATCGGTCAAGGATCCGGTTTCCTTCTACGAGAACAATGTGATCGGCACGTTGACGCTGCTTTCGGCGGCACAAGCGGCCGGCATCAACGCCTTCGTCTTCTCCTCGACCTGCGCCACTTACGGCCTGCCGCAGAGCGTGCCGCTCGACGAGACCCATCGGCAGGTGCCGATCAATCCCTACGGGCGAACGAAATATATCGTCGAACAGGCGCTTGCCGATTACGACCAGTACAGGAGCCTGCGCTCGGTGGTGCTGCGCTATTTCAATGCGGCCGGCGCCGATTTTGAGGGCCGGATCGGCGAATGGCACCAGCCGGAAACGCATGCGATACCCCTGGCGATCGACGCGGCACTCGGCCGCCGCCAAGGCTTCAAGGTGTTCGGCAGCGATTACGAGACACGCGACGGCACCTGTGTGCGCGACTATATCCATGTGCTGGATCTCGCCGATGCGCATGTGCGCGCCGTCGAATATCTGCTGAAGGGCGGCGATTCCGTTGCGCTCAACCTCGGCACCGGCACCGGCACGACGGTGAAGGAATTGCTCGGCGCGATCGAAGAAGTGTCGAACCGGCCTTTCCCGGTCGAATATATCGGCCGGCGCGAAGGCGATTCGCACACGCTGGTGGCCAATAACGACAAGGCGCGCGACGTGCTCGGCTGGGTGCCGCAGTATGATCTGTCTGAGATCATCCGCTCCGCCTGGGATTGGCATGCAAAATCCAACCAGCATTGAGAAGGCGCGCCGGCCGAACGTCCTGCTGATCACGGCGGATCAGTGGCGCGGCGATTGCCTGTCAGCCGTCGGTCACGCCTGTGCAAAGACGCCTGGTGTCGATGCGCTGGCGCGGGAAGGCACGCTCTTCCGGCGGCACTATGCCGGCGCGGCACCCTGCTCGCCGGCGCGGGCCACGCTCTATAGCGGCCTCTATCAAATGAACCACCGCGTCTGCCGTAACGGTTCGCCGCTCGATGCCCGCTTTGACAATCTGGCGCTGGCGGCCCGGCGGGCGGGATATGACCCGGCGCTGTTCGGTTACACGGATACGGCGCCCGATCCGCGCGGGATGGATGCCGGCGATCCGCATCTGACGACCTACGAAGGCGTGCTGCCGGGTTTTACGGCCCGCCAGCTTCTGCCCGAGCACGAAAGACAATGGCTCTCCTGGCTACGGTCCCGCGGCCATGCCGATGCCGTCAGCCGCGATATTCACATTCCCGTCGGTGCGGGAGCGGGAGAAATTTCAAATGCAGCGCCGGCCTATTCGCGCGACGAGACCCAGACGGCTTTCCTGGCCGGCGAGTTCATTCGCTGGGTGGGCGAACAGGACAGGCCGTGGTTTGCGCATGTCTCCTTCTTGCGTCCGCATCCGCCGTTCTCCGTGCCGGAGCCGTTCAACCGAATGTTCAAGCCGGGGGACGGGCCGGTTTTTGCGCGCGCGGCAAACTGCGAAGCCGAACAGGACAGTCATCCCTACCTCGCCTATGCCATGCCACGCTCCGACAAGGGCAGCTTCATTCACGGTGCAACGGGGCCGCTTAGCGACTGGAACGGCGAGGATTTCGCTGCGATCCGGGCGATCTATTACGGCATGATATCAGAGGTCGATGCGCAGCTCGGCCGTATCTGGCAGGCCCTCAAGGATGCGGATGCCTGGGACGATACGCTTGTTGTCTTCACCTCCGACCACGCCGAGATGGCGGGCGATCACTGGACGCTCGGCAAGGGCGGTTACTTCGACGGCAGCTACCATATTCCGCTTGTCATTCGCGATCCCGCAAGCAGTGCTGCGGGTGGGGTCGTCGACAAATTCACCAGCGCTGTCGATATTTTTCCGACACTTTGCCAAAGGCTCGGCGTCGACGCGAAGAACGGGCTCGACGGCCGGTCGCTCATGCCGTTTGTCAAGGGTGGGAGCGGACAGGGCTGGCGGGACGCGGCATTCTGGGAGTTCGATTTCCGCGACATTGCGCATGGCGAGGCCGAGCGGCATTTCCGGCTGCGGTCCAATGAATGCAATCTCGCGGTGATCCGCGACGCGCGGTTCAAATATGTGCATTTTACCGCATTGCCGCCGCTCCTCTTCAATCTTGCCGATGATCCGATGGAGCTCGACAATGTCGCGGCGGATCCGGCCTATGCGGCGATAAGGCTCGACTATGCCGAGAAGCTGCTGTCGCTCCGAGCACGGCATCTCGATCAGACGCTCGCTTATACCGAACTGACGGAAAGAGGGCCGGTGACCCACCGGCCCTGATGTTAGTCTAGCCGAGCCGAACTAGGGTTCAGCCGAGATAATCGCGCTTGCCGATCGGAGCACCCTGGCTACGCAGGATGGCGTGGGCCGTCGCGACGTGGAAGTAGAAGTTCGGCAGGGCGAAGGTGGCGATGTATTCGTCACCCGGCAGCACGATACCACTCTTTCCCGGCAGGGTGATCTGGCGGGTTTGGGTGCCTTCCAGTGCTTCCGCCGAGAAGCCGGCGAGATAGGCTTCGGTCTTTGCCAGGCGCTCACGCAGGTCGTCGAACGTCGTTTCGTTATCCTCGAACTTCGGGGCGTCGGTCGCCGTCAGGCGGGCGAGCGCAAATTTGGCGGTGTCGCTGGCGCGCTGATACTGGCCGGAGAGCGGCAGCATGTCGGGCGCAAGGCGAGCGGTGACCAATATGACGGGATCAATATTCTTTTCCTTCGCATAGGCTTCGGCCTTGTCGAGGTAGGTTTTCAGGCTGGCGAGACCGCGCTGGAACATCGGAACGGTGAGGCGATACATCGAAATGGACATCTGTCCTGTCTCCAAAATCTTCAAATGATTGGGTCGCGGCGAGAGGTCGAAGGCGTCTGCGGCCGTGAGCCTGTCTTCGACCCTGCATAGATGGATGCTCGTTTCGTCTTTCACAACACCGGCAATGCGGGCCTCGGTCCTGAAGCCCGCATGGCATTGCGCTCTCATCCATATCTTGACGCCGCTAAAGATACTTGACGCCGCTCCCAGAAAATGGAATGAATATTCCGCAGAGCGGATTTGACGGTTTGTTTGTTCCGTTTTTGTGGAGCGCCGCGGGAGAGGTGGCGCGGGGAATTGCGGCTTCAGAGCAAATGCCTGGGGCNATGCGACCACGGCAATGTCGAAGCTCGCGGCCGATGCCGGCATTCCGCTGGTTTACGTCAACCGTCAGCCGGTCAACGTCGACACGCTGCCGGACAAGCAGGCCTTCGTCGCTTCCAACGAGCAGGAATCCGGCACGCTGGAAACCAAGGAAATCTGCCGCATTCTCGGCGGCAAGGGCAAGGCCGTCGTGATCATGGGCGAGCTCTCCAACCAGGCTGCGCGCATGCGGACCCAGGACGTCCACGACGTCATCAAGACGGATGAATGCAAGGGTCTGGAGATCGTCGAAGAGCAGACGGCGAACTGGGACCGCACCCAGGGCGCCGACTTGATGACCAACTGGCTCTCCAGCGGCATCGAATTCGACGCCGTGATTTCCAACAACGACGAAATGGCGATCGGCGCCATCCAGGCGCTGAAGGCAGCCGGCAAGGATATGACCAAGGTCGTCGTCGGCGGCGTCGACGCCACGCAGGACGCGCTTGCCGCCATGCAGGCGGGTGATCTCGACGTCACGGTGTTCCAGGATGCCGCCGGCCAGGGCAAGGGCTCGCTCGATGCAGCGCTCAAGCTCGCCAAGGGCGAAAAGATCGACAAGAAGGTCTACATTCCCTTCCAGCTCGTGACGCCTGCCAACGTCAAGGACTTCGTCACCAAGAACTGAGGCGAAGGCCAAGCAGGATGCGGGCTTTGCCCGCATCCTTTTCGCCTACCCGTATCCGGAGGAGATGATATGGCCGTCAGCCCGACAACCATGGCCGCAGTGCGCGCGAGCGGCGCAGTTCCGAATGCGGAATATCTCTTGAGCGCCGAGGGTGTCCGCAAGGAATTTCCCGGTGTCGTCGCACTCGACGACGTGCAGTTCCGACTGAAGCGCGCCTCCGTGCATGCGCTGATGGGCGAAAACGGCGCCGGCAAATCGACGTTGATGAAGATCCTCGCCGGCATCTACACGCCCGACAAGGGCGATATTCGCCTGAAGGGGATCGAAATCCAGCTGAAATCTCCGCTCGACGCGCTGGAGAACGGCATTGCCATGATCCATCAGGAACTGAACCTGATGCCGTTCATGACGGTTGCCGAAAATATCTGGATTCGCCGCGAACCGAAGAACCGCCTCGGCTTCATCGATCACGGCGTGATGCACCGCATGACCGAGGAGTTGTTTACCCGGCTCAATATCGCAATTGATCCTGATATCGAGGTCCGGTTCCTGTCGGTCGCCAACCGGCAGATGGTCGAGATCGCCAAGGCGGTTTCCTATAATTCCGACGTGTTGATCATGGACGAACCGACTTCGGCGCTGACGGAGCGCGAGGTCGAGCATCTTTTCCGTATCATCCGCGACCTCAAGGCCCAGGGCATCGGCATCGTCTACATCACCCACAAGATGAACGAGCTCTTCGAGATCGCCGATGAGTTCTCCGTCTTCCGTGACGGCCGATATATCGGCACGCATGCCTCGACCGACGTCACCCGCGACGACATCATCCGGATGATGGTCGGGCGCGAGATCACCCAGATGTTTCCCAAGGAAGAGGTGCCGATCGGCGAGGTCATGCTCTCCGTCAAGGATCTGTGTCTCAACGGCGTTTTCAAGAACGTCTCCTTCGAGGTCAGGGCCGGCGAAATCCTCGGCGTGGCCGGCCTGGTCGGCTCCGGCCGGTCGAACGTCGCCGAAACGCTGTTTGGCGTGACGCCGGCAAGTTCCGGCTCGATCGAGCTCTACGGCAAGCCGGTGACCATTTCTTCGCCGACCGAGGCCATCCGCAATCGCATGGCGTTCCTGACCGAAGACCGGAAAGATACCGGCTGCCTGTTGATCCTCGATATTCTCGAGAACATGCAGATCGCCGTTCTGCAGGACAGATACGTCAAGGGCGGCTTCGTGCAGCAGGGCGCAGTCGAGGCAACCTGCGAAGACATGGCAAAAAAGCTGCGCGTGAAAACGCCCAATCTTTACGAGCGGGTGGAAAATCTTTCGGGCGGCAATCAACAGAAGGTGCTGATCGGCCGCTGGCTGCTCACCAATCCGCGCATCCTCATCCTTGACGAGCCGACGCGCGGCATCGATGTCGGCGCCAAGGCGGAAATCCACCGGTTGGTCGTGGAGATGGCGCGAAACGGCGTGGCGGTGGTGATGATCTCGTCCGAGATGCCCGAGGTTCTCGGCATGAGCGACCGCATCATGGTCATGCACGAGGGACGCGTGACCGGTTTCCTCAATCGCGACGAAGCAACGCAGATAAAGGTGATGGAGCTGGCTGCGCAGTGATGCGTCGACGGCGATCGTCCAAGGGAGGTTTGACATGACTACCAAGGCAGCAGAGAGCGCGGCTCCGCTCGCAACCCGGCAAAGGCGGCGGCGCATACCGACGGAACTCAGCATTTTCCTCGTGCTCGTCGGCATCGCACTCATCTACGAAGTGCTCGGCTGGATGTTCATCGGCCAAAGCTTCCTGATGAATTCGCAGCGTCTGACGATCATGATCCTGCAGGTCTCCGTCATCGGCATCATCGCCGTCGGCGTCACGCAGGTCATCATCACCGGCGGCATCGACCTTTCGTCAGGTTCGGTCGTTGGCATGACGGCGATGATCGCAACGAGCTTTGCCCAGTCCTCGACCTGGGGACGGGCCGTCTTTCCCTCGCTGACCGACCTGCCGGCTTTCGTGCCCATCGTCGTCGGTCTGCTGATCGGGGCGGCGGCCGGCCTCGCGAACGGCGCGCTCATCGCCTACACGAAGATCCCTCCGTTCATTGCCACGCTTGGCATGTTCGTTTCGGCCAGAGGCGTGGCGAAGTGGTATACGAAGGGACAGCCGGTTTCCGGGATCACCGAGCAGTTTCATTTCATCGGAACGAAAGCCTGGCCGGTTGTCGTCTTCCTGGTCGTTGCACTGATCTTTCATATCGCGCTGCGCTACACCCGCTACGGCAAGTTCACCTATGCCATCGGCGCGAATCCACAGGCCGCGCGTGTTTCCGGCATCAACATCGAGGCGCATCTCGTCAAGGTCTATGTGATTGCGGGATTGCTTGCCGGCCTTGCCGGTATCGTCACGGCGGCACGTGCTGAAACCGCGCAGGCCAGCATGGGTGTCGGATATGAACTTGACGCGATCGCCGCGACCGTCATCGGCGGCACTTCGCTCACCGGCGGTGTCGGGCGCATTACCGGCACAGTCATCGGCACCATCATTCTCGGCGTTATGACCTCCGGCTTCACCTTCCTCAGGATCGACGCCTACTACCAGGAGATCGTCAAGGGCCTCATCATCGTCGCGGCTGTTGTCATCGACGTCTACAGACAGAAGAAACGGCGCAAGCACTAATTTCCGGCAGCGTGATCCGATAGTTTTGCGGGGGCCTCGGCCCCCGTTCCGTTTTGAGAGCATGATGCCGAGGGGTGTGAGGGGTTTTCGGACGACATCACGCTCTAACTATTTAACTTAGAAGAGCATTCAGATTTTAAGCCGAACTGGCCGAAAATCATCCTGTTCCAGCGTCGATGACGGATTTTTAAAAAAAGAGGTGGCGAATTCCGTCAGCTTTTCTATTCTGCCGCTTCATTCGCCCGCTCGGGCAGCGCAGGAAGACAGATGCAATTCGTATTTGACGGTCACAACGACGTTCTCCTTCGACTCTGGACACATTCAAAAGACGGCAGCGACCCGATCGCGGAATTCGCAGACGGCACGACGGTCGGCCATATCGATGCGCGTCGCGCCAGAGAGGGCGGTCTTTCGGGCGGTCTCTGCGCCATCTACATTCCCTCGGGCGATCTCGTCTTTGCCGATCCGGATGCTAACGGTCGCTATATCACGCCGATGGCGGCACCTCTTGATCCGCTGCCTTCCCTTGCCATCGCCAATGAAATGGCGGCGATCGCGCTGCGGCTCGACCAGGCTGGCGCCTGGCGGCTCTGCCGGACGGTGAAAGATATCCGCGGCGCCATGGCGGATAACATTTTTGCCGCCGTCTTGCATATGGAAGGTTGCGAGGCGATCGGCGCCGATCTCTCGGCGCTCGAGGTGTTCTACGCGGCGGGGCTGCGGTCGCTCGGGCCGGTCTGGAGCCGGCACAATGTCTTCGGTCACGGCGTGCCCTTCGCCTTCCCAATGTCGCCGGACACGGCGCCCGGCCTGACCGATGCCGGCTTCGCGCTTGTCAGGGAATGCAATCGCCTCGGCGTCCTGATCGACCTTGCTCATATAACCGAGAAGGGTTTCTGGGACGTGGCGAAGACGACGGATCAGCCGTTGGTCGCCACTCATTCCAATGCCCACGCCCTGACGCCGGTCGCGCGCAACCTGACGGACAGGCAGCTCGATGCGATCCGCGAAAGCCGCGGGCTCGTCGGCATCAATTATGCCACCGCCATGCTGCGGGCCGACGGCCGCTCGGACAGCGATACGCCGCTTGCCGACATGATCCGCCATATCGACTATCTCGTGAACCGCATCGGCATCGATTGCGTGGCGCTCGGATCGGATTTCGACGGGGCCACCATTCCAGAGGAAATCGGTGATGCGGCTGGCAATCAGAAGCTGATTGCCGCTCTCAAGGAGGTTGGCTATGCTGATGCCGACCTCGCAAAACTTGCCCGTGAAAACTGGCTTCGCATTCTGGCCCAAGCTTGGCGGGAGGACCGCGCCTAAGCCTTTCCTAATCCAATCAAAAAACAGGGGAACAGACCATGATGATGACCAAACTCAGCCGCAATTTTCGCATGCTTTCCGCCGGAGCCGCGCTTTCGCTCCTGATGATGGCGGCACCCGCCGCCTTCGCCGAGACGCCGAAGGATACGCTGGTCGAAGGATTCGCCATCGACGATATCATCACGATGGATCCGGGCGAGGCTTTCGAGCTTTCGACGGCTGAAATCACCACCAACAGCTACAGCCTGCTTGTTCGTCTCGACATGGATGATACGTCGAAGGTGAAGGGCGATCTGGCCGAGAGCTGGAGCGTTTCCGATGATGGCCTCACCTATACGTTCAAGCTGAAGTCAGGCCTGAAATTCGCCTCCGGCAACCCGGTCACCGCCGAAGATGTCGCCTGGTCGTTCGAACGCGCCGTCAAGCTCGACAAGAGCCCGGCCTTCATCCTCACCCAGTTCGGCCTGACCGGCGACAATGTCACGGAAAAAGCCAAGGCTGCCGATGCCGGCACTTTCGTCTTCACGGTCGACAAGGCCTATGCGCCGAGCTTCGTGCTCAACTGCCTGACGGCAACCGTCGCGTCCGTCGTCGACAAGAAGCTGGTGCTGGAGCATACGAAGGCGGTGACGCCGGATGCCGAGCACAAATACGACAATGATTTCGGCAATGAGTGGTTGAAGACCGGCTATGCCGGTTCCGGCGCCTATAAGATGCGCGAATGGCGCGCCAACGAAGTCGTCGTGCTGGAGCGCAATGACAATTATTACGGCGACAAGCCAAAGCTCAACCGCGTCATCTACCGCTACATGAAGGAAAGTTCGGCGCAGCGGCTGGCACTCGAAGCTGGCGACATCGATATCGCCCGCAATCTCGAGCCGGGCGACCTCGACGCCGTTGCGAAGAATGCCGATCTGGCCACGACGAGTGCGCCGAAAAGCACGATCTATTATGTCAGCCTGAACAACAAGAACGAGAACCTGAAGAAGCCGGAAGTCCAGGAAGCTTTTAAGTATCTGGTCGACTACGACGCGATCGGTGCGACATTGATCAAAGGGATCGGCGAAATCCACCAGACTTTCCTGCCGAAGGGACAGCTCGGTGAGCTCGACGAGAATCCCTACAAGCTCGATGTCGCCAAGGCCAAGGAACTGCTCGCCAAGGCCGGCGTACCTGATGGTTTCTCGATCACCATGGACGTGCGCAACACGCAGCCGGTGACCGGCATTGCCGAATCCATGCAGCAGACGCTGGCACAGGCCGGCGTCAAGATGGAAATCATCCCCGGCGACGGCAAGCAGACGCTGACCAAATATCGTGCCCGCACCCACGATATGTATATCGGCAACTGGGGTTCTGATTATTTCGACCCGAATTCCAATGCCGACACATTCACCGGCAACCCCGACAATTCTGATGCCGGCACGGTGAAGACGCTCGCATGGCGCAACACCTGGGAAGCGCCGGAACTCGACAAGCAAGCGAAGGCCGCACTTCTGGAACGCGACGGCGCCAAGCGCGCCGCCATGTACCAGGATATCCAGAAGAAGTACCTGGCAAACAGCCCCTTCGTCTTCATCTTCCAGCAGATCGAAGTGGCCGGCTACCGCAAGAGCCTGAAGGACTTCAAACTGGGTCCGAGCTTCGACACCAATTTCGTCGGTCCGATCGCCAAGGAATAATCCGGCAGGATTGAGTGACTTGAGCACCGTCGAAACAACGCAGGAGGCGCGGCCCCGAAAGGGCCGTGCCGGCGCCTTTGCAAAGGCGTTAGGGCGGTTTTTGTTTGCCGCCGTCACCACCTATCTCGGCCTGCTGGCCGTCACCTTCTTCATCGGCCGCGTCGTGCCGATCGATCCCGTGCTCGCCATCCTTGGCGATCGCGCGCCCAACCATGTCGTCGAGCGCGTGCGCCAGGAGATGGGCTTCAACCTGCCGCTCTACCAGCAGTTCTTCATCTATATCAAAGGCATCCTGTCCGGCGATTTCGGCAATTCGGTCCTGACGACGAATCCGGTAATGGTCGATATTCGCCGTGCATTTCCGGCGACAGTGGAGCTCGCGACGCTCGGAACGCTGATCGGCGCTTTCGTCGGCGTGCCGCTCGGGGTTCTCGCCGCGGTGCGCCGCGGCAGCATCGTCGACCAGGTGGTGCGGGTCATTGGCTTGATCGGTTATTCGGTGCCGATCTTCTGGCTGGCGCTGATCTCGCTTGTGATCTTCTATGCGCAACTGCGCTGGGTGGCCTTTCCCGGCCGCATCGACATCGTCTTCGAATACACGTTCACGCCGATCACCGGCTTCTACCTGCTGGACAGTGCCTGGCAGGGGCAATGGGATGTGTTCTACGATGTGTTCCGCCACATCATCCTGCCCGCATCCCTGCTCGGCTACTTCTCGCTTGCCTATATCAGCCGGATGACGCGCAGCTTCATGCTGAACGAGCTTTCCCAGGAATATATCGTCGCCGTACGTGCCAAGGGGCTTTCGGAAACGCGGGTGATCTGGGGCCATGCGCTGCGCAATGCCGCCGTGCCGCTCGTTACCGTCATTGCGCTTTCCTATGCCGGCCTGCTCGAGGGATCGGTGCTGACCGAGACCGTCTTTTCCTGGCCAGGCATCGGGCTGTACATCACCAATTCGCTGCAGAACGCCGACATGAACGCCGTGCTCGGCGGCACGATCGTCATCGGTACGGTCTTCATCGGTATCAATCTTCTGTCCGATCTTCTCTACCGGACGCTCGACCCGAGGACGCGAAACCGATGACGGCCAATGCCAGCCCATCTCCTGCGATGAGCCGCCGCGAATGGCTGCTCTCCGACCGGCCGCAATCGCGCATGCAGGCCCGCCTCGGCCGCACCTATGTCACCTGGCGGCAGTTCACGGCAAACAGGCTCGCCGTCGTCGGCCTGCTGATCATCGTGGCGCTGCTTTTCATCGCCGCCTTTGCCGATGTGATCGCCACGCATAATCCCGTTGTCGGCGATCTGCGCAACGCCCGCCTGCTGCCGCCCGGCACGGGGGAATTCTGGCTCGGTTCGGATGACCAGGGCCGTGATATTTATTCCCGGCTGATCTACGGATCGCGATTGACGCTCCTTGTCGTCGCGCTCGTCGCCATCATCTCGGCGCCGATCGGGTTGATCGTCGGCACCGTCTCCGGTTATGCCGGAGGCTGGGTGGATGCGACGCTGATGCGCATCACCGATATCTTCCTTGCCTTTCCGAAGCTGGTGCTGGCGCTCGCCTTCGTCGCCGCTCTCGGTCCCGGCATCCAGAACGCGATCATCGCGATTGCGATCACCTCCTGGCCTCCCTATGCGCGCATCGCCCGTGCCGAGACACTGGCGGTCCGGCGTTCCGACTATATTTCGGCGGTGAAGCTGATGGGCGCCTCGCCGCTTCGCATTGTCGTGCGCCATGTCATGCCGCTCTGCATTTCCTCGCTGATCGTGCGCGTGACGCTCGACATGGCGGGCATCATCCTGACGGCGGCCGGTCTGGGTTTCCTCGGCCTCGGGGCGCAGCCGCCGCTGCCGGAATGGGGTGCGATGATCGCCTCGGGCCGGCGCTTCATCCTCGATCAATGGTGGGTCGCGGCGATGCCCGGAATCGCCATCCTCATCGTCAGCCTCGGCTTCAATCTCCTCGGCGACGGCC
Organism: Rhizobium leguminosarum bv. viciae USDA 2370; assembly: GCF_002008365.1. Lineage (GTDB taxonomy): Bacteria > Pseudomonadota > Alphaproteobacteria > Rhizobiales > Rhizobiaceae > Rhizobium > Rhizobium leguminosarum. The sequence continues at coordinate 372,240 of NZ_MRDL01000015.1, read as the reverse complement.
TGCGCGACGCGCTCGATCCCAAGGAGAGCGGCCAATGACGACACTTCTGACGGTGGACAAGCTCAAGGTCAGCTACCCCACGCGCACAGGCGTGATCGAGGCCGTGCGCGGCGTCTCCTTCACGCTCGGCAAGGAAAGGCTCGGCATCGTCGGCGAATCCGGTTCCGGCAAGTCGCAGACCGGACGGGCGATCATGGGCCTGACGCCGAAACACGGCATCGTCACGGCCGACAGGCTTAATTTCAACGGCATCGATCTGATCAATGCGTCTGCCGGCGAAAGGCGCAGGCTGCGGGGCAAGCGCATCGCCATGATCCTGCAGGATCCGAAATATTCGCTCGATCCCGTCATGTCGATCGGACGGCAGATCTGCGAGACGCTGCGCACACATGAGAAGGTCGGCAAGGCGGAGGCGCGCGAGCGCGCGCTCGCCATGCTGGAAGCGGTGCAGATCCGCGACCCGAAACGTGTCTTCGACCTGCATCCGCACGAGGTTTCGGGCGGCATGGGGCAGCGGGCGATGATCGCCATGATGCTCATTGCCGGACCGGAACTGCTGATTGCCGACGAGCCGACCTCGGCGCTCGACGTGACGGTGCAGCTCGACGTGCTGAGGATCATGGACAAGCTGGTGTCCGAGCGTGGCATGGGGCTGATCTTCGTCTCCCACGATCTGAGGCTGGTCTCTTCCTTCTGCGACCGCGTCATCGTCATGTATGCCGGAAAGATCGTCGAGGAACTGGCGGCGGCCGATCTCAAACATGCGCAGCATCCCTATACGCAAGGACTGCTGAATTGCATGCCCGAGATCGGTGCAAACCGCCATCCGCTGCCGGTGCTCGACCGCAAGCCGGAGTGGGCGGCATGAGCGCAGCTCTTCAAGTCGACAATCTCAGCGTCGTCTACGACCATTTTCATGCGCTGAAGGATGTCAGCATCGCCGTCGAACGCGGCGAATCCTTTGGCCTCGTCGGTGAGTCCGGCTCGGGAAAATCGACCTTGCTGCGGGCCGTTGCCGGGCTTGCGCCGATCAGCGGCGGCGCGATCCACATCGACGACGAAGTGTTGAAAGGTTCGAAGCGCAGCAAAGTCTTCTACCGGCGCGTGCAAATGGTCTTCCAGGATCCTTATGGTTCGCTGCATCCGCGCCAGACCATCGACCGGCTTCTGCTCGAACCGCTTGCAATCCACGGCATCGCCGACAGCGAGAAGCGCATCGCCCGGGCGCTCGACGAGGTCGGCCTCGGCAATGGTTTCCGTTTCCGCTACCCGCACCAGCTCTCCGGCGGCCAGCGCCAGCGTGTGGCGATCGCCCGGGCGCTGATCGTGGAACCGTCAATCCTGCTGCTCGACGAGCCGACATCGGCGCTCGACGCCTCGGTGCAGGCCGAGGTGCTGAACCTGCTGGAGCAGATCCGACGCGACCGCAAGCTCACCTTCGTGATGGTGAGCCATGATCTCGGTGTCGTCACCCATATGTGTGAGCGGCTCGCCGTGATGCGCAACGGCGCCGTCGTCGAGCGGTTGAGCTCGCAGGAACTGGCGGCGGGTGCGGTTCACGAGGATTATACGAGAAATTTGATGATCGCGAGCAAGGGTTTCGTCAAAGCCTGAAGGCCAATCTTTTCAAACCTTTGAAAAGAAAAGATCGGCGGCGCTGTTAAGGATAATGTTTTCCTAAAAGACGACCATTCAACTAGACTATTGACAGCTGCCTTGCTTCTGTCATGATCCCGTTAACGTTTGTTAGCTTTCGTGATCGATGGAGGTTGAAGCATGTTCTTTCTCGGTGGGATGACCATGGGCTACCTCGATCCTCCGGTGAAAACCGATCGCCGGGAACAGATTTCGGTATCCCTTCCCGCGGAAAAGGACCGCCGGCTGATCGAGGCTTCCTCCAACCCGCCTGAGAAGGAGAGTGCCGTCGAGCGCTCGTTGATCTGGGCATGGCGCACGCTCTGCTAAAAGGGCTGGTTGAATTTTCTCTTCCGTTCGCTCTAGACGGAATTTTATCTCTACCTACTTGATAGAGAAAATAAGAATATAAGCGCGAGCCGCACAACCGGCCGCACGAGAACAACGGAGGCGACATATGGCAGATCTGGGTATTTCGCATGCTCACGTGAACCAGTATGGTTCCGTACCGACCAAGAAGCCGCTCACCACGCGCCACAGGCTTCAGACGGTGCTTCATGGAGCGATCTTCACCGCGGCGTTCCTGTTCGTCGTGGCCATGGTTTGCGGCGTCGTCGGGTAATCCGGTGGATGATTAAGCGTCGGCAGGTGCCGGCGCTGCGGCGGTTTCCGCCCTTATTGAATTCCGAACATTAATTTGTCTCGGCTTTCCCACTCATCATCATTCTTCTATTCTTTTCACGCCATCCAAAGCGCGCCACGGCGAACTTGCTCAAGCGCGGGGTGCAAGCTCGCCCAAATCGCTGTCAGGCGTAGGATCTGGCGATCGTCTTCTTTTCTTTTTCTGAAATCGAAGCCGTTGATCGCCGGGACCAGGGGCCGGCATTTTCGTCATTCCCACCGCCCAGACAAGCTCGCCGGGCAAGCGGTGAACGCCTCTTGACTTGAATTATCCCGATAGTGTCCAAATTTTCGACATGGCTTTCGCGGAGAGGTATCGATGGTCTCGATCCTGTCGGGCCGCGTCCTGAACCAGGGCTTAGCCCGTCTGCATCGCTTGCCAAGTGTCGTTCACCCCCACTTCATCGATCTTTGAAGAATAGGGCTCCGTTCATGTAGCAGTCATGATAAGCAGTGCAAAAGGCTGAGCAAAACAGCCATAACTTCGTTTGGATCCAGAACCGAACCCATGTCTATTTCCAATCTTTCTCCGAGCCTTTCGCGCGAACCCGAGACGAAGCAGATCGATCATAACGATTCGATCCGCTCGACCTATCTTTCCATCGAGGACATCAAGGCGATGGGCGATGCGGTCGCCCGCAACGGCGTCGACAAGCTGCCGGCTTTCGCTCCCTTCGATTTCTTCGCCCGCCATAAGGAAAACGAGAAGGAAATTCTGCGTGTCTACCGGACCACGGCGACTGACGTCGAAGCCGGCGAGACGATCACGCCGGCGGCAGAATGGCTGCTGGACAATCATTATATCGTCGAAGAGGCGATCCAGGAGGTGCGGCGCGACTTCCCTCGCCGCTTCTATCGCGAATTGCCGACCATGGTCGTCGGCGGCGTCGAGGTGCCGCGCACCCTCGTGCTTGCCTGGCTCTATGTCGCTCATACCCACAGCACGATCTCGCAGGAAAGCCTGACGGCGCTGGTCGATGGCTTCCAGGCCAGCGAGACGCTCAGGATCGGCGAACTCTGGGCGTTGCCCTCCCTCGTGCGCTATGTGCTCGTCGAAAACCTTCGCCGCATTTCGAGCCGTGTCGAAGCAAGCCGCCGCCTGCGTCGCCGCGCCAACGAGGCGGCCGATGAATTGGTGCGCCTAACGGATCCAGCCGGGGCGACCGCCTATCTGAAGACGCTGGAATCGCTTGCCGAGGACAATACCTTCTCGACGCAGTTCCTCTATCGCCTGCGCGACGGCTCGCAGACGTCGAGCCTGGCGATCACCTGGCTCGACGCGCGGCTGGAAGAGCTCGGCCGCAACACCGAAGAGACGACGACAGCCGAACACAGCCGACTCTCTTCCGGCAACGTGACGATGGGCAACATCATCCGCAGCCTTCGCGAGATCGATGATGCCGAATGGTCGGTCTGGGTCGAGCAGGTCAGCCATGTCGACAAGCTGCTCTGGGAGCATTCGGATTACGGCATCCTCGATTCCGGCTCGCGCAACAAATATCGCAAACAGATCGAGAAGCTGGCCAAGCGCTCGCCGCTGACGGAAATGGAAATCGCCCAGCTGGCGCTGGACATGACTGACGCCGCCAAGGCCTCCGACGAGCCGCAGCCGCACGAACCGAATGTCGGCGGCTTCCTGTCCGGCGCGCAGCGGCCGAAGCTCGAAGCACGGGCGAACTATCGCCCGACGGTCATCCAGCATTTTGTGCGCGCCGTGCGCCGGTTCAACTGGCTGGCGATTGCCGTGCCCGTCATGCTGCTGACCATCATCGCCATGGCGATCGTCGGCAAGTTCATGGCGAATGCCGGCATGGGTGCGTTTGAAATCGCCCTGCTGCTGATCATGTTCTCGGTGCCGGCGTCGGAGGGGGCGACAGGTCTCTTCAACACCTTGCTATCCTTCTTCGTGACGCCGGCGCGCCTCGTCGGCTACGAGTTCAAGGAAGGCATTCCGGAAGATGCGCGCACGCTGCTCGTCGTGCCCTGCCTGATCTCGAACCGTGACAGCGTCGACGATCACGTGCGCAATCTCGAGGTTCACTATCTCGCCAATCCGCGCGGCGAGATCTATTTCGCGATGCTCAGCGACTGGCCGGACAGCGAGGTCGAGGAAACGCCTGCCGATCTCGAGGTTCTCGATTATGCCAGGCGCGAGATCGCCAATCTCTCCGCCCGCTATGCCTATGACGGCAAGACGCGTTTCTATCTGTTGCATCGCCGCCGCCTCTACAATCCCGCGGAAGGCGTCTGGATGGGCTGGGAGCGCAAGCGCGGCAAGCTGCACGAGCTGAACATGCTTCTGCGCGGCGACCGCGACACGACCTACCTGCCGGGCGCCAATACCGTGCCGGCCAATGTGCAATATGTCATGACGCTCGATGCCGATACGCGCCTGATGCGCGATGCTGTCACCAAGCTCGTCGGCAAGCTCTATCATCCGATCAACCGCCCGGTCATCAATCCGAAAACCGGCCGCGTCGAAAGCGGCTATGGCGTCTTGCAGCCGCGGGTCACCCCGTCGCTGACGACGGGCAAGGACGCGTCGGTCTTCCAGCGCGTCTTTTCTATCAACCGTGGCCTCGATCCTTACGTCTTCACCGTTTCCGACGTCTATCAGGATCTCGCCGGCGAAGGCACCTTCACCGGCAAGGGCCTTTACCATGTCGATGCCTTCGAAGCGTCGTTGAAGGGCCGGATCGACGAGAACTCCGTGCTCAGCCACGATCTTCTCGAAGGCTCGATGGCGCGTTGCGCGCTCGTCACCGATCTCGAACTGGTGGAGGATTTCCCGATCCGCTACGAGGTGGAAACTTCGCGCCAGCATCGCTGGGCGCGCGGCGACTGGCAGCTTCTCCCCTACATGTTCAATCCGAAATACGGCGTCACGGCACTCGGCCGTTGGAAGATGTTCGACAATCTGCGCCGCTCGCTGACGCCGATCGCCTGGTTCTTCGCCTCCGTGCTCGGCTGGTATTTCATGGGTCCGCTCGGCGCGCTGATCTGGCAGATTCTGCTGATCTTCTGCCTCTTCGTCGCGCCGACGCTGTCGCTCATCAACGGCATCATCCCGCGCACCAGCGATATCATCGCCCGCGCCCATCTCTATACGGTCTGGTCCGATATCACGGCCGCCAACGCCCAGGTTGCGCTGCGCATCGTCTTCATCGCCGATTCGGCTTGCATGATGGCGGATGCGATCGGCCGTTCGCTCTATCGCCTGTTCGTCAGCCGCAAGCTGATGCTGCAGTGGCGGACCGCTGCCAGCGTTCAGGCCGGCGGCCAGGGCACGTTGATCTCCTATTACAAGGCGATGTGGCATGCACCGGCGTTGGCGCTGCTGGCGCTCGGTTTCGCAGCTCTTCCCGGCGACAACGCCTTCCTTGTCGGCATTCCCTTCGCGCTGCTGTGGATCCTGTCGCCGGTTGTCGCCTGGTATGTCAGCCAGTCGGCGGAGACCGAGGACCGGCTCGAGGTCGCCGATTCCGTGTCGAGCGAACTGCGCAAGATCGCCCGGCGCACCTGGCGTTATTTCGAGACCTTCACGACGGCCGAGCAGAACTATCTGCCGCCGGACAATATCCAGGAAACGCCGCATGTGATTGTCGCGGCGCGCACCTCGCCGACCAATATCGGCGTCTATCTGCTTTCCGTCGTTTCCGGCCGGCATTTTGGCTGGTTCTCCTTCGAGAAGACGCTCGAACGGCTGGAGCAGACGATCGCGACGATCGACAGAATGGAGAAATTCCGCGGCCATCTGTTCAACTGGTATCACACCGATACGCTGCAGACGCTGGGCCCCCGTTACGTCTCGGCCGTCGACAGCGGCAATCTCGCCGGCCATCTGATCGCCATTTCGTCGGCCTGCCGCAACTGGGCCGAGGCGCCGTCCGCCCATATGCAGGGCAATCTCGACGGCGTCGGCGACACGGCCGGCATTCTCCGAGAAGTGCTGGCGGACCTGCCCGATGACCGCAAGACCGTGCGCCCGCTGCGTCGGCGCCTGGAGGAGCGCATCGTCGGCTTCCAGAACGCGCTTGCCGCCGTCAAACGCGAGCACGAATTCGCCTCGATCCGCATCATCAACCTTGCGGTTCTCGCGCGCGACATCGAGAAGCTCGCCGCCAATCTCGACCATGAGGTCAAGTCGAAGCAGAGCGAAGAGGTCACCCAATGGGCGGCATCCCTGGTGAAGGTCTGCGAGGCGCATATTTCCGACAGCACCTTCGACCTTTCCAAAGTCGATGCGCTGCGGCCGCGCCTGGTGGCGCTGCGCGACAAGGCGCGCGATCTCGCCTTCTCGATGGATTTCGGCTTCCTGTTCCGGCCGGAGCGTCGTCTGCTGTCGATCGGCTATCGCGTCGAAAGCGGTGAACTCGACCAGGCCTGTTATGACCTTCTCGCATCGGAATGCCGCCTGACCAGCCTCTTCGGCATCGCCAAGGGCGACCTGCCGACGGAACACTGGTATCGCCTCGGCCGCCAGGTCGTGCCTGTGGGGTCGCGCGGTGCGCTGGTTTCCTGGTCCGGTTCGATGTTCGAATATCTGATGCCGCCGCTCGTCATGCAGGAGCGCGGCGGGGGTATTCTCAACCAGACCAACAATCTGGTCGTCGTCGAGCAGATGAATTACGCCCGCAAACTCGGTATTCCGTGGGGCATTTCGGAAGCGGCCTTCAATGCCCGCGACCATAACCTCAATTATCAGTACACGAATTTCGGCGTGCCCACGCTCGGTCTGAAGCGCGGCCTCGGCCACAATGCCGTCATCGCGCCCTATGCCTCGCTGCTTGCCAGCCAGTACGATCCGCCGGCCGCGCTGGAAAACCTGCAAAAGCTGCGCAAGCTCGGCGCACTCGGCAAGTTCGGCTTCCACGACGCCGTCGACTTCACGCCGACGCGCGTGCCGGAAGGCAAGAAATGCGCGGTGGTCTACAACTATTATGCCCACCATCACGGCATGTCGATCGCGGCGGTCGCCAACGTCGCCTTCAATGGTCATCTGCGCGAGCTCTTCCACGCCGATCCCGTCATCGAGGCGGCGGAGTTGCTGCTGCAGGAAAAAGCGCCTCGCGACATTCCTGTCATGAGCGGCAAGCATGAATCCGACACACCGGCCAGCATCCAGGACGATCTCCTGCGGCCCGAGCTCAGGAAGATCAGCGATCCGGCTTCCCGTGACCGCGAACTCGTCTTCCTGTCGAACGGTCATTATTCGGTGATGCTGACGGCGACGGGCGCCGGTTATTCCCGCTGGAACAATCTTTCCGTTTCCCGCTGGAAGCCTGATCCGACTGAAGACCGCTGGGGCAGCTTCATCTTCCTGCGCGATACCGCCACCAACGAATGGTGGTCGGCGACATCAGAGCCGAAGGGCGTCGAAGGCGAAAAGATCAAGGTCGAATTCGCCGACGAGAAGGCGCAGTTCACCAAGATGGTCGGCGACCTCACAAGCGAGGTGGAATGCATCGTCGCCACCGAGCATGATGCCGAGGCCCGTCGCGTCACGCTGCTCAACATGGGCACGGAAGACCGTTTCATCGAGGTCACCTCCTATCTCGAACCGGTGATCACCTCCGACGATACCGACAATGCGCATCCGGCATTCGCCCGCATGTTCGTCAAGACAGAGATCGGCAAGCGCGGCGACGTCATCCGCGCCGAACGCAACAAGCGCGACCCGAACGAGCCGAATATCAGCATCGCACATCTGATCGTCGACAATGCCGGCGACACCCGCCATACCGAATTCGAGACCGACCGGCGCAAGTTCATCGGCCGTGGCCGCAGCCTTGCCGATGCGGCGGCCTTCGATCCGGGTGCCACGCTTTCCGGCAGCGATGGCTTCATGCTCGATGCCGTCATGTCGCTGCGTCGCACCGTCCGCGTACCGGCCGGCAAGAAAGTCAGCGTGATCTTCTGGACGATTGCGGCGCCAAGCCGCGAGGAAGTCGACAAGGCGGTCAATCGCTACCGTCATCCCGATGCCTTCACCCACGAGCTCGTCCAGGCCTGGACACGCACGCAGGTGCAGATGCGCCATGTCGGCGTCACCTCCCAGCAGGCGGCCGCCTTCCAGCATCTCGGACGCTACCTCGTCTATCCCGACATGCAACTGCGCAAGGACGAGGCGACCGTCGAGGCCGGCCTGCAGTCGCAATCGGCGCTCTGGCCGCTGGCGATCTCTGGCGACTTCCCGATCTTCACGCTGCGCATCAACGATGACATGGACCTCGACATCGCCCGCGAGGCGCTGCTGGCGCAGGAATATCTGCGCTCGCGCGGCGTCACCGCCGATCTCGTCATCATGAACGAACGCGCTTCGTCCTATGCGCAGGACATGCAGCATGCGCTCGACGCCATGTGCGAAAACGTGCGCCGCATGGGCCAGGCCGACGGGTTGCGCCAGCATATCTTTGCGGTTCGCAAGGACCTGATGGAAGAAGCAACTTATCATGCGCTGATCGCGGCTTCCCGCGTCACGCTACACACCAAGAACGGCAAGGTGGTCGACCAGATCAACCGCGCCGTCGCGCTGTTTGCACCCTCCAAGGAGGAACTGCAGGAGATGGAACGGGTCGAGCGCAACAAGGCCCCCGTCAAGCGTGTTGCGCCGGTGCCGCCACCTGTCGTGCCCGCCGTCATCATCGAGGAGGAAGGCGATCTCGACTTCTGGAACGGCATCGGCGGCTTTGCCCGCGACGGACGCGAATATGTCGTTCGGCTGCCTGGAGGTCATGCGACGCCGCAGCCCTGGATCAATGTCATTTCCAACGACAGCTTCGGATTCCACGTTTCGGCCGAGGGCTCGGGTTTCACCTGGAGCGTCAATTCGCGCGACTATCAGCTGACCTCCTGGTCGAACGATGCGGTGGTCAACCGTTCGGGCGAGGCATTCTATCTCACCGATCTGGACAGCGGTGCCGTCATGACGCCGTTCGCAACACTTTCCCGCCGGCCGGACATCCGTTTCGAAGCCCGCCACGGGCTCGGTTATTCCGTCTTCTCCAGCGTTCAGCACGATATCGCGCTTGAGCTGACGCAGACGATCGACCGCGAAAAGCCGGTGAAACTGCAACGCCTGCGCCTGCGCAACACCGGTTCGACTGGCCGCAAGCTGCGTCTCTACGGTTATGTCGAATGGATTCTCGGCAGCAATCCGGGACGCACGGTGCCTTTCATCCTGTCGAGCCATGATGAGGAGACGGGGGCGCTGTTTGCCACCAATCCCTACAGCATCGATTTTTCGAACCGCACTGCATTCTTCGCTGCGAGCGAGACACTTTCGAGTTTCTCGGCAAGCCGGCGCGAATTCATCGGTAAGGCGGGGACGATCCAGGCACCGCAGGCCGTCACCTCCGCCGCCGCTCTTTCCGGCGCGACGGAACTCGATGGCGATCCGGCCGCGGCGCTTGCAATCGACATCGAGCTCGGCGCCGGCGAAGAGCGCGACTTCACATTCTTCCTCGGCGATACGCCGACGGAAGAAGAAGCGCGCACTGTCATCGCCGACATCCGCAAGGCTTCGTTCGACGAGACCGTCGAGGCAAACCGCGCCTTCTGGCGGGATTTCACCGGCAGGCTGCAGATATCGACGCCAGATCGCGGGATGAACAATCTCGTCAACACCTGGCTGCCCTATCAGAGCCTCGGCTGCCGCATCATGGCCCGCACCGCCTTCTACCAGGCAAGCGGCGCCTTCGGCTTCCGCGACCAGCTGCAGGACACGCTGGCCTTCGTGCTGCACGAGCCCTCGCTTGCCCGCCGCCAGATCCTGAATGCCGCGTCGCGGCAATTCCGCGAAGGCGATGTACAGCATTGGTGGCTGCCGGGAACGGGTGCGGGCGTGCGTACGCTGATCTCCGACGACGTCGTCTGGCTCGCTTACGCGATCCACCACTATTGCAGCGTCACCGGCGACAAAAACGTGCTCGACGAGGAGATCGCCTTCCTGGAAGGGCCGGCACTGCTCGAAGGCCAGCACGACTCGTTCTACAAGCCGGAGATCTCCGAGAACAAGGCGAGCGTCTACGAACACGCGGCGCTGGCGCTCGATCTCGCCATCGCTCGCAAGGGGGCCAACGGCCTGCCGCTGTTCCTTGGCGGCGACTGGAACGACGGCATGAACCGCGTCGGCGTCGGCGGGCGCGGCACCAGCGTCTGGCTCGGCTGGTTCCTGGCGGGGGCATTGCGCTCCTTCATTCCCTATGCCGAAGAGCGCGGCGACACGGCCCGTGCAGAGCGCTGGTCGGCGCATCTCACCGAGCTGAAGAAGGCGCTGGAAACTGCGGCCTGGGATGGCGGCTACTATCGCCGCGGCACGTTCGACGACGGTGCGCTGCTCGGCTCCAGGGAAAGCCTCGAATGCCGGATCGATTCGATCGCGCAGTCCTGGAGCGTGCTGTCGGGCGAGGGCGATCCGGCCCGCGCGGTCACGGCGATGGATGCGGTGCTCGATCAGCTGGTCGACGAGGATGCCCGCATCATCCGGCTGTTCACGCCGCCTTTCGTCAATTCCGCCAGGGATCCCGGCTATATCAAGGCCTATCCGCCGGGCGTGCGCGAAAACGGCGGGCAATATACCCATGCCGCGACCTGGGTCGTGATGGCGCTGGCGGAGCTGAAGCGGGGCGACGATGCCTTCCGCTGCTTCCAGATCCTCAACCCGATCACCCATGCGCTCGACAAGGCTTCAGCGGAGCAATACCGCGTCGAACCCTATGTCGTGGCGGCCGACGTCTACGGAAACGAGCCTTGTACGTCGCGCGGCGGCTGGACTTGGTATACCGGGTCAGCCGGCTGGCTCTATCGCGCCGCCGTCGAGGGCATCCTCGGTATCCGGCTGAAGGACGGCCGGATTTACGTGCGCCCGTCGCTCCCTTCGGAATGGGACGGTTTTGCGGCAGAGGTGGAGCAAGGCGGCGGCAAATACCGCATTTCGGTCTCAAAAGCGTCCAATGGCAGCGGCTACACTCTGTCAATCAACGGCTGCGAAGTCACCGATCCCGAAGAGGGATATCCGCTCGGATAACAGCGTTCTCCACGCTGAAAAAGACGGCGATTCGCGACGGCCAAAAGGGAACCCTTTTGGCCGTCGTCGCGTTTGCAAATCGGATAATAAGGAGAGACCAATGGCAAGCACGCCGACCCAAGCCATCGTCACGGGGCGCAGTTCCCTATCCGCAGCTGCGTCAGTGCGTGACACGAGGCTCGACGTCTTGCGTGGCGTGGCCCTGATCATGATCTTCATCAATCATGTTCCCGGACAGATTTTCGAATATGTGACGACGAAGAATTTCGGTTTCTCCGATGCCGCCGAGGCCTTCGTGCTGATCTCCGGCATTGCCGTCGGCCTTGCCTATGGGGGCCGCTTCCAGCCGGGCAACCGGCTCACGGTGGCGATCAAGTCGGCAAAGCGCGCCTTCACGCTCTATCTCGCCCATATGATCACCACCTTCATGACGCTGGCGCTCTTTCTCTGCGGTGCGTGGCTGTTTCATAGGCCGGGGTTGCTGGTCGAGATCAATATCCTGGCGGTTTTGATGAACCTGAAGGAAGGCATTCCAGCGCTGCTGCTGCTCGGCCACCAGATCGGCTACAACAATATCCTGCCGATGTACGGGGCGCTGATGCTGATGGTGCCGGTCATCCTGCTCTTGAATGCGCGAAGCCCTTGGCTGGCGCTCGGTGTCTCGGGCACGGTCTGGCTGCTTGCGGGCATCTACGAAGTGGCGCCGCACAACATGCTGATCGAGGGCTATTGGTTCCTCAATCCGCTCTCCTGGCAGTTCCTGTTTACGATCGGCATCGTCTCGATGCTGCATATCAAGCGCGGCGGCACGATCCCGCAGCATCCGCTGCTGCTGACGGTTGCTGCCGGTTACGTCATGCTGTCCTTCATCTGGGTGACCGGCCATCTCTGGATTTTCGGCAACTCGCTGGCAGCACTTGGCCTGCCGCCTGTCATCACCGGTTTCGACAAGACCTTCCTGTCGCTGCCGCGGCTGCTGCATGTGCTGGCGCTGACCTATCTCGTTATCAGCATCCCGGCACTGTCGCGTATCCTGCGCCGTCCTGCGGACCATCCGCTGACGATCCTCGGCCGCCACTCGCTGAACATCTTCGTCGCCGGCACGATCCTCGCCATGATCGGTCAGGTGGTGCTCTACATCACCAACAAGGACCAACTGATCGGTCCGCTCTTCGTGATCGCTGGGGTCGCGACACAATTCGCCTATGCCTATTATCTCGAACGCAAGCGCCAGCAGGGCAGGCTCAAGGGGAAACTTGTCGCCGATACCGCCACCATCCCTGTTCCTGTCCGCATTGGCAGAACGGCAAATGTCTATCGCCAGAACGATCGGAAATAGAGCTCGGATTTGCCCGACATGAAGGAGGATATTCACCAGCTTGCCGAAGGGATCGCGCACATAGAAGCGCCTGACGCCCCAAGGCTCGTCGGCCGGGCCGTACTCGATCGGGAAGCCTGAGGCCGACATTGCCGCGAAAGCAGCATCGAGGTCGTCGACCTCGATCGAGAGGGCGGGCACCTCCGTTCCGGAACCGCCTTCGCTGGCGATGCTGAGCTGAACGTTCATCGAGCGCGGGGTGCCGAACGTCGTGATCCATGATGACGTCGAGACCGAGGATATCCTGATGGAAGCGCCGGGCCAGAGTGATATCCGGTGCCTGAATATTGGCGACGATGCGCAGGACCTTCATGGCTTCGCTCCCCGTTGCTCTTCGACTGGCGGAGGTTAGAGCCTTTCCGGGTTAGATTGAAGCATTCCGACTCCGTTTGAGCCAACCCGAAGGGCCGGGCATCTTTCCGTCAGGATCAGAGGCGATCGGCTCGGACGTACCAAGGGGTATGCCCATCGCCAATCGCCTTTGCCCTGACGAAAACCTGCTCCGGCAGAATGCTTCAATCCAACCCGGAAAGGCTCTAGGAAAGATCGGCGAGGGGATCAATCGTCCAAGTCCCGCGGAGACGTTGCGGCGTCGGATACCCCTCGGCCATGCCGGGCATCTCCCCCACGGCCTTGATGCAATACTGACAGATGTTCGGAGACATGCCTGACACTTCCGTGATGATTTCTCGGGAGGTCGGCATGGTTTCGAGCCTCGTCAGATTGAAGCATTCCGCCCGAGCCGATCGCCTCTGCCCTGGTGGAAAGATGCTCGCCCACCGGCCGCACTGCTTCGCCATACGAAGCAATGGGGTACCTCCGGCGATTCTAGGTCTTGCAGTTTGCCTCAACCGGCCGGCTTGGCCGTAGAGCCAGGCTACGATGCGCGCCGGCCGGTCGAGCATCCGACTCCGTTTGAGCCAACAGAATGCTTCAATCTGACCAGGAAAGGCTCTAGCGGCCGAGGTCGATTGCGGACGAATATTTGGAATTCTGCCGGCTGGCAGAGCTTGAGGGGGAGAACGTATCTGAGCTTTGCCAGCGCCACTGCATCAGCCGACAGACCGGCTACGTCTGGCTGCGGCGCTTGCGGGCGGGCGAGCCGGTGGAGGACTGCTCCCGCCGGCCGCATGCCAGCCCATGGCGCACGGGAGCCGATCTCGAACATGCGGTTGCTTGATATCCGGGACGAGCATCCGGCCTGGGGGCTCGCAAGATCGCCCGCCGGCCGCAGGATCTCTGGACCTTTGCCGCCGTCGGCGACGACGGGCGTCGGCCGCTCGATCATTGAACTCCTTTGGGCCAACAGAATGCTTCAATCTGACCAGGAAAGCCTGCCAGGTCTCAGAGCAAACAAAAAGGCCGGAAGGAGCTACCCTTCCGGCCTTTATCTTGAAACCCGAACCGATCAGGCGGCTTCGGTGGCATGGGCCTTGCGGACTTCTTCGTCCGTCAGGATGCCGCTGGCGCGCAGCAGGGCGGCGAAGCGGCCGTTGCTGTGGCTGAGTTCGTCGAAGCTGCCCTGTTCGACGACACGGCCGTCATCCAGGAAGAGCACCATATCGGCTTCGCGGACCGTCGACAGGCGGTGGGCGATGATGAAGGTGGTGCGGTTCTGGCGCAGGTTGTCGATTGCGGCCTTGACGCGGGCTTCGGTTTCGACGTCGAGCGCCGAGGTCGCCTCGTCGAGCACCAGGATTGGCGCGTCCTTCAGAATGGCGCGAGCAATCGCGATACGCTGGCGCTCGCCGCCGGAGAGCTTGTTGCCGCGTTCACCGACATGCGTATCGTAGCGCTCCTCACGGGTCTCGATGAAGTCGGCGGCGGCGGCGGCTTCGGCCGCACGGCGCATTTCCTCTTCGCTGGCGCCTTCGCGACCAAGGCGGATATTGTCGCTGATCGAACGGTTCAGCAGGCCCGCATCCTGGAAGACGGTGGCGATGTGGCGACGCAGCGACTTACGGGTCACCTTGGTGATATCGGTGCCGTCGACGAGGATCTTGCCGCCCTGGGCATCATAGACACGCTGCAGCAGGTTGACGAGCGTCGTCTTGCCGGCGCCGGTCGGGCCGACGATCGCGACCGTCTGGCCTGCCTTCACCGAGAAGGAGACGTTATGCAGGCCCTGCGAGCTGTTGCCGAAGCCGAAGGAGACGTCGCGGAATTCGATCGCACCCCTGACGTCCTTGATTTCGCCGTTGCCGGCCGGCTCTTCACGTTCACGCACCGAGTCTTCCAGCGCATAGAATTCCTCGAGCTTGGAACGGGCCTCGAAAATCTGCGTAGCGAACTGGCGCATCAGGTCGAGGCGGCCGATCAACAGGTTGGCGAAGCCGATAAAGGCGATGACGTCGCCGACGCGCAGCTGGCCGGCCTGGACGAGCATGGTGCCGATGATCAGGACCACCATCATCGCGATGGTCGACGCCATGCGGTTCAGTGCGCTGGCGATCGCCCACCAGTCGAGCACCGGATACTGCGCTTCGAGCAGACGGTCGGCGAAGGATTTCAGCGCCCTGGTTTCGGCCTCGATGCGGTTGTAGCTGTGCAGGACAGAAACGTTGCTGATCGAGTCGCTGACATGCGAGAAGACGGTGTGATAATGGTTCTCGACCGAAGCCTGGCCGTCCTTGGTGCGGCTCATGACGACGCGGCCGATCAGCCAGTAGGCGATGGCGAGCACCATGAGTACGGCGGAAAGGCGCAGGTCCATCGACATTGCGGTCGGTATCAGAAGGGCAAGCGCGATGACCGTCGACAGATGGTTGCGCATGAATTCCAGCCAGAGGCCGAACAGCGTCTCGCAGGCGCGCAGCAATGTATGCAGCGCGTTGGAGGTGCCGCGCTGATGGTGCCAGCCGAGCGGCATGGAAATGATGCGGCCGAAGGCTTCCGTCAACAGCGTCGCTCGCCGGCCATGGGCCAGTCTGTCGGCCTCGCGGGCCACCAGGACGAAGGCAATGGTGTTGAAGACGGCGAAAGTCGCCCACATGAAGAGGATGGGCTTGACCTCACCCTTGCCCGAAATCGCATCGATAATGCGACCGAACAGGATCGGCTCCGCGATGGTGATCGTCGCAAGAACAATGTTTGCGACAACGACCAGGGATACGCGCAGCTTGTAGGCGCCAAGATAGCGCAGAGCTCTTGCATAGACCTTGAATAGCGTCACGTCGAACCTCTTGTGCATCTGCGAAAACGGGATGATGCGATGCTACAAAAGCCTACCTGAACGGGCGATTAACGGAGTAGTCAGGGTTCGATCGATGTGATGATTGCCGCGATCGTATTATCGCAGGAGCGACGAGTGGCCATGACGCCGAAATTGCCGCCTGGCCATATCTCGCAACAATTTGCGCTTGCATTTTATTAAATGTTTAGCACAGCATTAAATTACAGACTGCATTTATTAAAGAAGACCGTTTCGCGACCAGTTTGACCAGCCGCCGACGGCCTCATGCGGGCAACAGGTCCGGGCAAGGGGCATTTTTGTGAATATTAATTCGTTAATTCAATTGCTTGTAATTCTGGAAGAATGCTCAAATCCTGAAGCTGTCGTCACCGAGCTGGAGCAGATCCTCCACGGTTGCGGTTTCGAATATTACGGCCTGCTGCGTCATTTGCCGCAGAACCCGGTGCAGCAGAATCCAGAGTCCTGGGCTGCGGCGCTGGCCGGCCGCTGGCCGGAGCATTGGCCGCGGATATATGCCGCGAAAAAATATGCTCTGATCGATCCGATGGTGCGCTATCTCGGCCACGCGCAGCGGCCTTTCCGCTGGCGGGAGGCGATGGCGGCCTTCCACAAGGATGCGCATCAGCGCCGCATGGAGCAGATGATGGTCGATGCCTTCGGCCACGGACTGGAGGACGGCTACATCTTTCCGATCCACGGACGCAACGGTACTCTCGCCAGCCTCAGTCTCGCCGGCAAGCCGATCGAGTTGTCGCCGGTGGAGATCGCATTGTTGGAGGCGGTGGCGCGCAAGGCCTTCTGGCGGTTGCTCGATCTGAAAGGCGAGGCGCCGGCGCTGGAAACCGTTTGCCGGCCGACACGCCGCTGACGCGGCGCGAGATGGAAATCCTGCATTATCTCGCCGAAGGCATGACTTCGATGGAGATCAGCAAGATGCTGAAGATCTCAAACCACACGGTCGATTGGTATATGAACGGTCTGCAGGATAAACTGAAGGCGAAAAACAGGCAGCAGGCGGTGGCGCTTGCCTTCCGCCACGGCCTGATAAGTTAGAGCAATTCCGCTTCTCATCGAAGCGGAATTGCTCTGATTTTTATTTTTACGCAACTCCAGACGGAAAACCGCTTCGCACTTTTCCTGGAGTTGCTCAGCATGGCGAGAAATTGCATTTCGCAGTCGCAAGAGAAATTGAACTTTCTGTAACAAGAAGTTAAGAATTTTCTTCGCGGGTGCAGCATTGCCCGCGCCTGAACGTCTGAGGAGACCGTTTTGCCCATTTCCAAGATTCTCGTTGCCAATCGCTCCGAAATTGCCATTCGCGTGTTCCGCGCGGCCAACGAGCTTGGAATAAAAACCGTGGCGATCTGGGCGGAAGAGGACAA
This sequence comes from Rhizobium leguminosarum bv. viciae USDA 2370, assembly GCF_002008365.1. Taxonomy (GTDB): domain Bacteria; phylum Pseudomonadota; class Alphaproteobacteria; order Rhizobiales; family Rhizobiaceae; genus Rhizobium; species Rhizobium leguminosarum. Next base: position 354,943 of record NZ_MRDL01000015.1, on the reverse strand, counting down.
GCTGGCGCTGCACCGGTTCAAGGCGGACGAGAGCTACCAGGTCGGTCGCGGCCCGCATCTTTCCAAGGACATGGGTCCGATCGAGAGTTATCTGTCGATCGAGGAGGTGATCCGCGTCGCGAAACTCTCCGGCGCCGATGCCATCCATCCCGGCTACGGCCTGCTGTCGGAAAGCCCCGAATTTGTCGATGCCTGCAACAAGGCCGGCATCATCTTCATTGGCCCGAAGGCCGATACGATGCGCCAGCTCGGCAACAAGGTCGCGGCGCGCAACCTGGCGATTTCGGTCGGCGTCCCTGTAGTCCCGGCCACCGGGCCCCTGCCGGAGGACATGGCCGAAGTGGCGAAGATGGCGGAAGAAATCGGCTACCCCGTCATGCTGAAGGCTTCCTGGGGTGGCGGCGGGCGCGGCATGCGCGCGATCCGCGATCCAAAGGATCTTGCCCGCGAGGTCACGGAAGCCAAACGCGAGGCGATGGCCGCCTTCGGCAAGGACGAGGTCTATCTGGAAAAGCTCGTCGAGCGCGCCCGCCATGTCGAAAGCCAGGTTCTCGGCGATACGCACGGCAATGTCGTGCATCTCTTCGAGCGTGACTGCTCGATCCAGCGCCGCAACCAGAAAGTCGTCGAGCGCGCGCCGGCACCCTATCTCTCGGAGGCGCAGCGCCAGGAACTCGCCGCCTATTCGTTGAAGATCGCCGCCGCGACCAATTATATCGGCGCCGGTACCGTCGAGTATCTGATGGATGCCGATACCGGGAAATTCTATTTCATCGAAGTTAATCCGCGCATCCAGGTCGAGCATACCGTGACCGAAGTCGTCACCGGCATCGACATCGTCAAGGCGCAGATCCACATCCTCGACGGCTTTGCGATCGGCACGGCGGAATCCGGCGTGCCGCGCCAGGAGGATATCCGCCTCAACGGCCATGCGCTGCAGTGCCGCATCACGACGGAGGATCCGGAGCATAATTTCATTCCGGATTACGGCCGCATCACCGCCTATCGCTCAGCATCCGGTTTCGGCATCCGCCTCGATGGCGGCACCTCCTATTCGGGCGCCATCATCACCCGTTTTTATGATCCCCTTCTCGTCAAGGTCACGGCATGGGCGCCCAATCCGTCCGAAGCGATCGCCCGCATGGATCGTGCGTTGCGCGAATTCCGTATTCGCGGCGTGGCCACCAACCTGACCTTCCTCGAAGCGATCATCGGCCATCCGAAATTCCGGGATAACAGCTACACGACACGCTTCATCGACACGACGCCGGAGCTCTTCCAGCAGGTGAAGCGCCAGGATCGCGCCACGAAGCTCCTGACCTATCTCGCCGACGTCACCGTCAATGGCCATCCCGAGGCCAAGGACAGGCCGAAGCCGTTGGAAAATGCTGCCGAGCCGGTGGTTCCCTACGCCAACGGCAATACGGTCAAGGATGGCACGAAGCAGCTCCTCGACACGCTCGGCCCGAAGAAATTCGGCGAATGGATGCGCAACGAGAAGCGCGTGCTTTTGACCGACACGACGATGCGCGACGGCCACCAGTCGCTGCTCGCCACCCGCATGCGCACCTATGACATCGCCCGCATCGCCGGCACCTATGCACATGCGCTGCCAGGGCTTTTGTCGCTCGAATGCTGGGGCGGAGCGACCTTCGACGTCTCGATGCGCTTTCTGACCGAGGACCCGTGGGAGCGCCTGGCGCTGATCCGCGAGGGCGCGCCGAACCTTCTGCTGCAGATGCTGTTGCGCGGCGCCAACGGCGTCGGCTACACCAATTATCCCGACAATGTCGTCAAATATTTCGTCCGCCAGGCGGCCAGGGGCGGTATCGATCTCTTCCGCGTGTTCGATTGTCTGAATTGGGTCGAGAACATGCGCGTCTCGATGGATGCCATTGCCGAGGAGAACAAGCTCTGCGAGGCGGCGATCTGCTATACCGGCGATATCCTGAACTCGGCCCGTCCGAAATACGATCTGAAATACTATACCGATCTTGCGGTCGAGCTCGAGAAGGCGGGCGCACATATCATTGCGCTCAAGGATATGGCAGGTCTCCTCAAGCCTGCGGCTGCGAAGGTTCTGTTCAAGGCACTGCGCGAGGCGACCAGCCTGCCGATCCATTTCCACACGCATGATACATCGGGTATTGCAGCCGCAACCGTTCTTGCCGCTGTCGATGCCGGCGTCGATGCCGTCGATGCAGCCATGGATGCGCTTTCCGGCAATACCTCGCAGCCCTGTCTCGGTTCGATCGTCGAGGCGTTGCGCGGTACGGAGCGTGATCCGGGCCTCGATCCGGAATGGATCCGCCGTATCTCCTTCTATTGGGAAGCGGCGCGTAACCAATACGCCGCCTTCGAAAGCGATCTGAAGGGACCAGCATCCGAAGTCTATCTGCACGAAATGCCGGGTGGCCAGTTCACCAACCTCAAGGAACAGGCCCGCTCGCTCGGCCTCGAAACCCGCTGGCATCAGGTGGCGCAGGCCTATGCCGACGCCAACCAGATGTTCGGCGATATCGTCAAGGTGACGCCGTCTTCCAAGGTCGTCGGCGACATGGCGCTGATGATGGTGTCCCAGGACCTGACGGTTGCAGACGTCGTCAGCCCCGAGAAGGAAGTCTCCTTCCCGGAATCGGTGGTCTCGATGCTGAAGGGCGATCTCGGTCAGCCGCCTTCAGGATGGCCCGAGGCGCTGCAGAAGAAGGCGCTGAAGGGCGACAAGCCCTATACCGTGCGTCCCGGTTCGCTGCTCAAGGAGGCCGATCTCGATGCGGAGCGTAAAGTCATCGAGACGAAGCTGGAGCGCGAGATCAGCGACTTCGAATTCGCTTCCTACCTGATGTATCCGAAGGTCTTCACCGACTTCGCGCTCGCCTCCGATACCTACGGCCCAGTCTCGGTGCTGCCGACACCCGCCTATTTCTACGGTCTCAAGGACGGCGAGGAACTGTTTGCCGATATCGAGCGCGGCAAAACGCTCGTCATCGTCAATCAGGCGATGAGCGCCACCGACAGCCAGGGCATGGTGACCATCTTCTTCGAGCTCAACGGCCAGCCGCGCCGTATCAAGGTGCCGGACCGGGCGCATGGGGCGACGGGTGCGGCCGTCCGCCGCAAGGCCGAGCCGGGCAATGCCGTTCATGTCGGCGCGCCGATGCCGGGTGTCATCAGTCGTGTCTTCGTCTCACCCGGCCAGGCCGTCAATGCCGGCGACGTGCTCGTCTCGATCGAGGCGATGAAGATGGAAACGGCGCTGCATGCGGAAAAGGACGGCACCATTTCCGAGGTGCTGGTGCGGGCCGGCGACCAGATCGACGCCAAGGACCTGCTCGTCGTTTACGCAGGTTGAATGGCTGCCATCCTCGCAAAGACGCCCATCAGCCGACTTTGCGAGCCGGCTCCATTCACTCGATTGTGTACGATCGGCCTGTCAAAAAGCTGATTTTTCGAATGTCCGCAGCCTTCGCGCCTTGCCCGGCGCGGAGGCTTTCTCATAGACTTGCACTCTTACCACCTGCCCCCAAGACCCATCAGGACATCATCTCCATGAGCAAATTGAAGATTGCCGTCATCGTCGGCAGCACGCGTATCGGCCGTTTTGCCGAGCATCCGGCCAAGTGGATTGCCGCTATCGCCGCCGAGCGCCAGGACATCGAGGTCGAGGTTCTCGACCTGCTCGACTACCCCATGCATTTTTTCGGTGAGCAGCGTGCGACGACCGCTGAAAGCGAAACGGCAGAGCGCTGGAAAAAGAAGCTGCGTGAATTCGACGGCTTCATTTTCACCGCTGCCGAGTACAATCACGCTCCGACGGCGGTTCTGAAGAACGCCATCGACCTCGGCGAGTTCATCCACAAACCGGTCGGTTTCGTCGGTTACGGCGGCGTCGGCGGCGCACGTGCGGTCGAGCATCTTCGCCTGATCTTCGTGGAAATGGGTGCGGCGTCGGTGAAAACGGGCGTGCATATCGCGCTCGGCGAATATCTCGGCGTCCTCAAGGAAGGCAAGAGCCTCAGCGACTACGCGCATCTCAACGAAGCGGCGAAGAACCAGCTCGACCAGCTCACCTGGTGGGGCAATGCGCTGAAGGCGGCGCGCTCGGTCGTCACGGCCTCCTGATTGGAGTTCCAGCAATGCCGGGATGTTCGCATCCCGGCATTAGATCCGGATGATTTTAGGCCAGGTTGGCCTAAAATCTGAATCCGGATCTAAATCAAAGAAATAGAGCATGATGTCGTCCGAAAACCGCTCACACTTTTCGGCATCATGCTCTAGCTCAGATATCGTAAGTATGGGCGGCGTTGATCGTCGAAATGAAACGTTTGGTGCGTTCGCGCTCCGGCGCACTGAAGATCGCTCTGGCGCTGCCCGTTTCGACGACGCTCCCGGCTTCCAGGAAAACCACGTCATTGGCGATCTTAGAGGCGAGTCGGAGATCGTGGGTCGCCATCACCATCGTCGTGCCTTCGCTGGCAAGTTGGCCCAGCACATCGACCACTTCGGCCGAAAGCTCGGGATCGAGGGCGGATGTCGGCTCGTCACAGAGAAGCACGCGCGGCGACGGCGCCAGTGCGCGGGCGATCGCGACGCGCTGCTGCTGGCCGCCCGACAGTGTCGAAGGCCAGGCATCGGCCTTATGGGTCATGCCGACCTTGGTCAGCAATTCCATCGCACGCTCGCGGGCCTTTTCCCTCGGCCATCTCAATACCGTCACCAGGCCTTCCATGACATTCTCGATCGCGGTCTGATGCGGGAAGAGCTGGAAATTCTGGAAGACCATGCCGGTCTGGCGGCGGATCTTCTGGATCGCCGGCCAGCTCGTTCGCTTGCCCGGTGCGAAGGCCAGCCTTTCCTCTCCGAGGCGGATGGAACCGGCGGTCGGAATTTCGAGCAGGTTGATGCAGCGCAACAGCGTGCTCTTGCCGCCGCCCGAAGGCCCGACCAGCGCGGTGACGCTGCCTTCAGGAATACGGATGCTGATATCCTTGAGGATGACGGCGTCGCCGAAGCGTTTTTCAATGTTGGAAAGCTCGATCATGCATTTGCCTCCAGCATGCCGCCATAACGCGCGAAGCGGCGTTCCAGCCGCACCTGCAACTGCGAGAGGACGGAGCTCAGGACGAGATAGATCAGCGCCGCCTCAATATAGAGGATCAACGGCTCATAGGTGGTGGCGACGATGCGCTGCGCCGCCTGGAAGAGCTCGGGCACGGTGATGGCGGCGGCAAGCGAGGTGTCTTTGACCAGCGAGATGAAGGTGTTCGACAAAGGCGGCACGGCGACGCGGGCTGCCTGCGGCAGGATGGTGCGGCTCATCGCCTGGCGCCAGCTCATGCCGATCGAATAGGCGGCTTCCCACTGGCCCTTCGGTACTGAGGAAATGACCGCGCGGATGATCTCGGAGCTATAGGCGCCGATATTCAGCGTGAAGCCGATGAGGGCGGCTGGAAAGGCATCGAGCAGGATGCCGAGGCTCGGCAGGCCATAGAAGATGACGAAGAGCTGCACGAGCAGCGGCGTGCCGCGGATGACCCAGACATAGAAGCGCGCGATGGCCGAAAGCGGCATCGGCCCGAAGAGCCGGGCGATTGCGGTGGCGAGCCCGAGGGCCAGGCCGAAGACGAAGGATAACAGGGTCAGCGGAATGGTGAAGATCAGCCCCGCCCACAGGAGCGAGGGCAGTGATTCCGCCATCAGTTGGAGCCAGTGCGCCAAGGGAGTTCTCTCTCGTCGGTTGGGTCGTGATACTCGAAATACCCCTCCCCAACCCCTCCCCACAAGGGGGAGGGACTTATCTAGGTGTCGCCTCGCAAGAAATAGCGACCGAGCGGCAGGCCGAAACGATTATTTGGAGATGAGGCGGTCCGCCGGCTAAGCCCCTCCCCCTTGTGGGGAGGGGTTGGGGAGGGGACTTTTCTTCAGTTCAAATTACTTGGAAACGTCCTGGCCGAAATACTTGTCGGCGATCTTCTTATAAGTGCCGTCGGCCTTGATGTCGGCAAGCGCCTTGTTGATTTCGGCGAGAAGCTCCGGCTCGTTCTTGCGGATGATGACGCCGGAGTAATCGGCATTTTCCTGCTCGGCGACGATCTTCACAGGCGCGTCCGGCTTGTGCTTCTTGAAATCGAGGAAGGAGAGACTGTCGTTGATCGTGGCGTCGGCGCGCTTGGTCAATACGAGCTGGATCGATTGATCGAAACCGTCGGTGCCGACGAGCTCGGCGCCGGCTTCGGTTGCGAGCTTGCCGAAGTTGCTGGTCAGCGACTGGGCGGCTTTCTTGCCCTTCAGATCGGCGAAGGATTTGATGCTGTCGTCGCCGTCGCGGGCGATCAGCACCGCCTTGGAGGCGATATAGGGCTCGGAGAAATCATACTTCTGCTTGCGGGTTTCGGTGATGCCGACCTGGTTGATGACGGTGTCGTAGCGCTTGGCGTCGAGGCCGGCGATCAGGCCGTCCCACTTGCCTTCGACGAACTCGGCTTTGACGCCGAGCTTGGCGGCGATCGCTTCGCCGATCTCGACGTCGAAGCCGACGAGCTTGCCGCTTTCGTCATGATAGGTGAAGGGCGCATAGGTGCCTTCGGTACCGATCTTGAAGACGCCGGCCGATTTGATGGCGGCGAGGTTTTCACCGGCATGGGCAGGCAGGAGGACTGCAGCCTGAATGAGGGCGGCGGCAGCGGCGGTTTTCAACCAGTTCATTGTTTCATCCATCCTTGGGAGGTGTTTCGGATGGGGATAGTTGGCAGAAAATCATGGCGCCGGAAGCGTAGAAAACTGCGAATAAAAGCAGCAACTGCAAATATTTTTCTCAAACGGCCGCTCGAACCGAGAATCCTGCAGAAACAGGCATCAGGCGGTGATGCGGCGGCGCAGTTTTTCGCTGACGATGATGATCAATCCGGCGCCGAGGATCATCGCTGCGCCGACAACCACATTGGGCGTGGGGATGTCGGCCCAGATCAGATAACCCAACAGGAAGGCCCAGACGAGAGATGTATATTCGAATGGCGCAAGCACGGAGACGGGCGCCTGACGCATGCCTTCGAAAAGGGCGAACTGCGCGCAGCCGGCAACGACGCCGGTGGCAATGAGGAGCGCGAGCTGCGTCATATCGGGGGTCTGCCATGTCCAGATCACGGCAATGCCGGTCATGGCAAGAAAAAAGACGTTGGAAACGGTGAGCTGGATAATGGTCTTCTCGTGCAGCGAGGTCTTGCGCAGCAGCACCATGGCAGAGGCCCAGAGCACGGCCGCCTGCAGCGCCAGATAGACCGGCCAGGAGATGGTGAGGCCGATCGGATTGCAGGCGATAAGGACGCCGACGAAACCGACGCCGACGGCCAGCCAACGTGTCGGCGTGACCTTCTCCTTCAGGATGAGCCAAGCAAGTAAGGTGCCGACGACAGGGGCGGCGTAATAAAGCGTGGTCACTTCGGCAAGCTGCAGGCGGCTTGCGGCGGAATAATAGGAAAGCCAGGCGCAGAGCAGAAGGATACTGCGGGCGATCATCGGCTTGATGATCGGCGATGTCATCGTCTGATGGACGAGCTTGCCGCGGCCATAGGCAAGACAACCGACGAGGATGGTGAGACTGCGGAAAAACAGGATCTGCCAGACGGGAATGCTGGAAGCCAGGATCTTGATGATCGCGTCATGGAAGGTGAACGCCATATAGGCGACGGTCGTGAGCAGGATGCCCAGGCTGACGGAGTTTTTCACGGGGGAACGCACCAGGTGGCGGATATGCCGGCGGGAATCGGGAATGACCAATCGATATTCCCGCCTCTCGGACCGGTCAATAGGCCTTATTCCTTCCGGTAGTGGAGCTTTATTTCCAAACGTCAGAAAACGTGTAACCGTGCATATTGCCTGCATGATCATAAGCGTTTATGCACGTTTTTAATTTGTAAGCTACGAACTCGGTAGGAACATGCAGGATTTTCTGTTGCGAGAGCGCCAAGGCGTGATTTCCGAGAGGCTGCGGCTGAATGGCCGCGTACTGGCGACGGAGCTTGCGCTCGAATTTGGGGTCTCCGAGGATACGGTGCGTCGGGACCTACGCGAGATGGCAGCGGCAGGGCTCTGCGAGCGGGTCTATGGCGGTGCATTGCCGGTCTCGCCGGCGCATGGAAGCCTGACGCAGCGTATCGGCTTTGCCGCAGACCGGAAACAAGCGCTGGCGCGCGCTGCGGCAAAGCAGATTGCCGCCGGCTCGACCGTGTTCTTCGACGCTGGCAGCACCAATCTGGCGATTGCCAACGCATTGCCGGCCGAACTTGCACTGACGGCTGCGACGAATGCGCCGGCGATTGCCGCAGCGCTGATCGACAAGCCGGTCGTCAACGTCATCCTGATCGGCGGAATGGTGGACCGACAGACGGGCGGTGCGCTAGGCGCCAAGGCGTTGCGGGATATGGAGCAGATTTCGCCAGATCTCTGCATTCTCGGCGCCTGCGGCGTCGATCTCGAGGCCGGCATCACGGTGTTCGGCTTCGAGGATGCGGAGTTCAAGCGGTTTGCGACGTCCAGGAGCAAGAGGGTGTTGGTGGCTGCAACCTCGGAGAAATTCGGCACTGCTGCCCCTCATAGCATCCTGCCAGTTGCGCATTGCGAATGCCTGGTCGTTGAGCACGATGCCGATCCGACCATTCTCGCCCGTTACCGCGAGCGCGGATGCAGGACTGTTCTCGCCGAGAAAACGAACTGAGGCCCCATCACAGAGTTTAGGGAAACCGGGCGCGAGCAAGCCCGGCAATGAGGAAAGATCGGAAAATGGATACTCATGTGAGTAAGCCGGGAGCCCGGAGCGGCTTCGTTACCAGAAGCAGGGCGGCGGTTTCTCTGCTCTTTCTCATGAACGGTTTTGTCGTCGGCTGCTGGGCGCCGAAGATCCCCGATTTTGCCGAGCGTCTGGCGCTGACCAAGTTCGAGCTTGGGCTGATGATCCTCGTCTTCGGCGTCGGCTCGCTGGTCATGATGCCGCTCGCCGGTGCGCAGATCGCCAAACACGGCTCGCGTGTCGTCGTCCAGGTACTGGCCCTTTGCGTGTTGCCGTTGCTTCTGGCATTGACGCTCGCGCCAAATGTGCTCACCGGGGCAATCTCGCTCTTCCTGTTCGGCGGCTTCATCGGCGCAATGGACGTGGCGATGAATGCCAATGCGGTGTCGGTCGAGAAATCCATGCGCCGCGCCATCATGTCGTCCTGCCACGCTTTCTGGAGCCTTGGCGGACTGATCGGTTCCGGTCTCGGCGGCATCGTGATCTCCAAGCTCGGCATTCTCGGCCATGCGCAACTGGCGACGTTGCTGGCGGCAATCTTCGTTGCCGTCGCCTGGCCGATGGTCCTTGCGGATCCGCCGCATCCCGACACCAAGAAGGAAAAGACGAAGTTGCCGATGGTGCCGCTGCCGTGGCTGCTCGGATTGATGGCGCTGTTCAGCATGGTGCCGGAAGGTGCGGTTCTGGACTGGGGCGCGCTTTATCTTCGGCAGGAAATGGATGCATCCGTGGCACTTTCCGGCCTTGGTTTCGCAGCCTTTTCGGCGACCATGGCAATCATGCGCTTTGCCGGCGACCTGGTGCGCGACCGTCTGGGCGGCGTCAAGACGCTGCGCATCTGCACGCTGTTTGCCATTGTCGGCATGCTGCTTGCAGGCCTGGCGCCCAATGCCGAGCTTGCCATCCTGGGCTTTGCTTTTTGCGGTATCGGCATTTCCAACATGGTGCCGATCGCCTTCTCGGCGGCGGGCAACATACCCGGTCTCAAGCCCGGCATCGCCATCTCGGTGGTCACGACCATGGGTTATTCCGGCATGCTGGTTGCGCCATCGTTGATCGGCTTCGTCGCCGAGCATATAGGCTTTGCCGTCGTTTTCATGGCGCTGCCGGTGCTGCTGCTCGTCGTTCTCCTGCTCTCCAAGCTGGCCCACTATGCCGATGGGACCTCCGGAGGCGGTCACTGAGCCGCCTCCCAACAAAAGTGATATCAGGGGCGGTTGACAAGCAGCCGGCCTTGATCCACCTGAAAAGCACTGTTTATAGGGGTGCAAGAACTCTTCATGTCTTCAGCCGCCGATTTTGATCCGAAACCGCGCCGCGCTTCCGTTGCCGTCGATGTCGGCGGTGTCATCGTTGGCGGCGGGGCGCCGGTCGTCGTGCAATCCATGACGAATACCGATACGGCCGATATCGATTCGACCGTCGCGCAGGTCGCCGCTCTGTTCCGCGCAGGCTCGGAATTGGTGCGTATCACCGTCGACCGCGACGAGAGTGCGGCCGCCGTGCCGAAGATCCGCGAGCGGCTGCTGCGCCTCGGCATGGACGTGCCCTTGATCGGCGACTTCCATTATATCGGCCACAAGCTGCTCGCCGATCATCCTGATTGTGCCGCGGCGCTGGCGAAATACCGCATCAACCCCGGCAATGTCGGCTTCAAGGACAAGAAGGACAAGCAGTTCGCCGAGATCATCGAGATGGCGATCCGCTATGACAAGCCGGTGCGCATCGGCGTGAATTGGGGTTCGCTCGACCAGGATCTGCTGACCGCGCTGATGGACCAGAATGCCGAAGCCGGATCGCCGCTTTCGGCCCGGCAGGTGACGCGCGAGGCGATCGTGCAGTCGGCGCTGCTTTCTGCAGCCCTTGCCGAAGAAATCGGCCTGCCGCGCAACCGCATCATCCTGTCGGCCAAGGTCAGCCAGGTGCAGGACCTGATCGCCGTCAATTCCATGCTCGCCGAACGCTCCAATCATGCGCTGCATCTCGGCCTGACCGAAGCCGGCATGGGCACCAAGGGCATCGTCGCCTCGTCGGCGGCGATGGGCTTCGTGCTGCAGCAGGGCATCGGCGATACGATTCGCGTATCGTTGACGCCCGAGCCGAACGGCGACCGCACGCGCGAAGTCCAGGTGGCGCAGGAAATCCTGCAGGTCATGGGCTTCCGCCAGTTCATACCCGTCGTTGCGGCCTGTCCGGGGTGCGGACGCACGACGTCGACCGTGTTCCAGGAGCTTGCCCAGAACATCCAGAACGACATCCGCAAGAACATGCCGGTCTGGCGCGAAAAATATCCTGGCGTCGAGGCGCTGAACGTCGCCGTCATGGGCTGCATCGTCAACGGGCCGGGCGAAAGCAAACATGCTGATATCGGCATTTCGCTTCCCGGCACCGGCGAGACGCCGGCGGCCCCGGTCTTCATCGACGGGCGGAAGGCGCTGACGCTGCGCGGTCCCAATATCGCCGCCGACTTCGAGGCGCTGGTTGTCGACTATATCGAGAAACGGTTCGGCCAGCGGACGGCGGCGGAATGAGCGCCCATAGGTTCGGATGAGCCAGTACTGGTCGCCAATCGTCAGCGCCTGCTATACTGTGTCGGGGCGATCGAGGTGCCGGTCGACGACAGGTTCGAGGTCCGGCTGGCGGATTACGACAGGCCATGCGGCGCAATCATCATCCCCAATCCGAATGCGCCGACCGGCATCGGCCTGCCGTTTGCCGGCATCGAGGCACTTCTTGCCGCCCATCCGGATGCAGTCGTCGTCATGGACGAGGCCTATATCGATTTCGGCGGTGAAAGCGCCATCCCGCTGATATCCACGCATCCCAATCTGCTTGTCATTCAGACCCTGTCGAAATCCCGTTCGCTTGCAGGTCTGCGCATCGACTTCGCGCCGGGACAGCGGCCGCTGATCGAGGCGCTGGAGCGGGTCAAGGACAGTTTCAATTCCTATCCGCTCGATCGTCTGGCGCAGCTCGCCGCGACGGCGGCGATCAAGGATGAGGCGTGGTTCCAGACATGCCGGAGGAAAATCATCGCCAGCCGGGAAAGCCTCGTCTCCGAACTCGAAACGCTGAACTTCTAGGTCCTGCCGTCCCAGGCCAATTTCGTTTTTGCCAGGCACGAGAGACAATCGGGTGTAGCGCTTCAAGCCGGCTTGCGGGAGCGGAACATTCTCGTCCGGCATTTCGCCAAGCCACGTATTTCGGATTTCCTGCGCATCAGCATCGGCGCGGACGAGGAGTGCGCGCCTGATTTCCGCTCTCAAGGACATGCTGGCGGCCTGAGCAGCCCACCGATTTCCTCAGCTTTCGGCCATGGCGCCGGCAAGCAAGGTCTTTGCGGTCCAGCGCAGAACCTTCTCCGCTTCCTTGGGCTCCAGCTCGCAGATGTCACGCATCACCAGCAGTGCCTCTATGCCAACCGCCAGCGACAGTGCGTGGACGAGGCGCTGAAAATTCTTCGGCGGCATGGTTGCCTGCAGCGGTGACATCGCCTCTTTCAGCCACGCGATGCGGCGGCCACCGCGGCGGACCTGCGCCTGGCCGACAGCCGAGCTGCCGAGAAGCGCGCGAAAGACGCCCTCATTGTCGATGACCATCTTGAAGATCTGCGAAACCAGGTCGTCGAGCCGATGGCCGACCTCCGCATCGCCCATGTCGTTCCGCGCTGGCGGGATCTTGATCACATCCGCAACGCCATCGAGGACCGCCTCGCGGATGATTTCATCCGGCGTCGAGAAATATCGGTAGGCCGTCGCGCGCGAAATGCCAGCGAGATCGGCCACTTCGGCGACCGAGGGGTGGCCGCCTTTCTCTATGATCTCGCGCGCGGCACGCAGCAACTCGACACGCGTGCGACGCTTTTGATTGACCCTCTCGAATCTTTTTTCTTGACTGTCCATTCATGCCTCGTTATGAGATTTATGTCTCATTAAGAGTTTAGTGTATCACAATCAAATCAAGGCACAAGTCGATGAATTCCGCTCCCCTTTCCGGCCGGTCCGACGCCGCTGCGCCGATGACCGTCCATTTTCTTGGCAATATCCTCACCTTTCGTGCCCGCTACGCGGATACCAAAGGCAGCTTCACCGTCATCGAAGCCTATACGGCTCCGAACGCCGGCCCGCCGCCGCACACGCAGACGGATCAGGAAGCCTTTCTCATCCTCGAAGGCCGTTACGAGATCGTCGTCGGCGACGAGACCAAGCATTGCGGCCCCGGCGATTTCGTCCACGTCTCTCCGGGCACGCTGCATTCCTTCCGGAATATTGCCGAGACGCCCTCGAGGCTGCTTTTGATCAATTTCCCCGGCGATCTGCATGAGGAGTTCTTCATGGCGATCGGCGAGCCGGTCGCACCCGGCACGACAGCCTTTCCGCCGATGAGCGCGCCCGACGTTCAGAAGATCGTCGCGACGGCCGCCCGTTTCGGCATCGACATTCCGCCGCCGCCGCAGGCGTGAGCCCGCGGCCCCGGGGAGCAAGCGCTGCGACGCCGATCCCAATCCTTTCGACTATCGAGGAATCAACAATGAGAATGCATCATGTCGATCGCCTGCTGGCATCGAGCAGCTTTCGGATCTTTGCCCGCATTCTGCTGACGCTGGTCTTCTGGTCGAGCGGGCTTGCGAAGCTCTTCGACTTCCCGACCGCGATCGCAGAGATGGAGCACTACGGCCTTGCGCCTGCTGCGCCGACTGCGATTGCCGTCATATTCGTGCAGCTAGCCGGCTCCGCCCTTGTCATCTCCGGTCGGCATATCTGGCTCGGGGCGGGCGCTCTCGGCGTCTTTACCGTGCTGACGATCCCGATCGCGCACGCCTTCTGGTCGATGAGCGGCCAAGCCGCCTTTCTCGAGATGCTGTTTGCGATCGAGCATCTGAGCGTCGTCGGCGGTCTGATGATCGTTGCGATCCTGGGGCGGCGAACCGCTGCGGTTCAGGCGCCTGTTTTAGCCGGCGCCTGAACGATCGGATCATCGGCGTCGGGGAACAGTCAAAGCTCCCCAACGCCGGAGGCGGGCCTGGGGATGTCAGCTCTTCCGGTCGGCGATGAAATGCGCCGCGGCGGTGAGGATCGAGGCGCGAGGGCCGTAGGGGGCAAGCAGCGCCTCGGCATCGCGGACATGCTCACGGAGCTGGGCTTCGGCCCATTCCATGCCGCGAAGAGCTACAAGTGTTCCCTTGCCGCGGGCCGCATCCTTGCCGGTTGCCTTGCCCATGGTCGCGGTGTCCGAGGTCAGGTCGAGAATGTCGTCTGCAAGCTGGAAGGCAAGACCGATCTTTTCGCCGAAGGCGCGCAGGCGGCGGCGATCTTCCGGCGGGCTTGCCGAGATGACGGCGCCGGCTTCACAGGCGAAGCGGATCAGCGCACCGGTTTTCATCGCCTGCAGGCGGATGATGCCGGCTTCGTCGGGGGCCTGCTTTTCTGCCGCGAGATCGAGCGCCTGGCCGCCGGCCATGCCGCCGAGACCGGCTGCGCGGGCAAGGGCCAGCACCAGCGATGCCTTGCTGGTATCGGGAAGGGTCGTTTCCGGCGCAGCGATGATGTCGAAGGCGTAGGTCAGCAGGCTGTCGCCTGCGAGGATTGCCGTCGCTTCGTCGAACTTGATGTGTACCGTCGGTTTGCCGCGGCGCAGGTCGTCATCGTCCATGGCCGGCAGGTCGTCATGCACGAGGGAATAGCAGTGAACGCATTCAAGGGCGGCGCCGACGCGAAGTGCCGCCTCTGCGTCGCCGCCGAGAAGGGCTGCACTTTCGACGACGAGAAACGGGCGCAGCCGCTTGCCGCCGTTCAGCACGGCATAATGCATGGCATCGCGCAGCGTCTCGGGCCTGGCGATTTCATCGGAAAGGCTGCTCGGCGAGAGCAATAGGTCGAGCAGCGCCTCGATCTCGTGGGCGTTGTTCTTCAGCCTCGTCTCGAAAGTGTCCCGGTTCGCGTCCATGGGCGCTGTTTGGCATGAGCGCCCACGGGCTTGCAACGGAATTGTCGATGGCGGCAGCAAGATTCGCCACGCACTCTGGCATAAGCTCTGCACAGGCGTTATGAGAACGACAGGAGCGAAATCGGACTTGGGGACATTGGATATAGCGCCAGAGAGAGAGGACAGCGTCGACATGCCGGCTCGTCGGCGATGGTTCGAAGACCGGCGTGTGTTGAAACGCATTGTTCTTGCCGTGCTGATCTTGCTGATCCTTCCCTATGCACTGATCTTTTTCTATCTGCTGCCCTTCATTCACCCCGTCTCGACGCTGATGCTGCGCGATCTCGTGCTGCTGCGTGGTTACGACAGGCAATGGGTGTCTCTTGATGACATCGCCCCGGTTGTGGTGCAGTCGGTGATGATGTCGGAGGACGGGCAATATTGCTTTCACGGTGGCGTCGACTGGGCGGAAATGCGCATGCTGGTCGAGGATACGCTGAAAGGTCAGGCGACACGCGGCGGCAGTACCATTCCGATGCAGACGGCGAAGAACCTCTTCCTCTGGAACAGCCGCTCCTTCGTGCGCAAAGCGCTGGAACTTCCGCTCGCGGTGACCACGGATTTCGTCCTGTCGAAACGGCGGTTGATGGAAATCTATCTCAACATTGCTGAATGGGGTCCCGGCATCTACGGCATCGAGGCCGCGGCCCAGCATCATTTCAAGGTGCCGGCCTCGAAGCTGACGCGGCGCCAGGCATCACTGCTTGCCGTCTCGCTGCCGAACCCGATCGACCGCAATGCCGGCAAGCCTGGACGAGGCCTTCGCCGGCTGGCCGGCGTCATCGAGAGACGCGCACAAGGTTCAGGCGACTACATCAGGTGCATCTATGATTGACATCAGAACTTGTCGTTAGAGCAGGATGTCGTCCGAAAACCGCTCACACTTTTCGGCATCATGCTCTATAAGCGGCAAGTGTCATCTGACATTCTTGGTTCTGCCATATGGGCGAATGCAGTCCAACCAGAGCCCCCGAGTCGCCCATGACCACCACGACGTTTTCGCCCGAACTCCTCCTTTATTCGAAGAGGCATAATCCGACCCCGCCCGTCCATCTCGGCAGCCGCTATCGCAAGGTCGGCGGCTTTCTGCCGGAAGCCGGCAACACCATCGTCTGCCATCTCGAGAAGGGCTCGCAGACGCAGACGGCGCTGATCGAGGCGCGTGAGAAATATCTGGCGATGCCCGAGGCCCCGCAGTTCCTCTTCACGCCGATATCAAGCATTCACATGACGCTTTTCGAAGGTGTCATCGAGACCAGGCGCCGGCAGGATTCCTGGCCGGGCGACCTCCCACTCGATACGCCGATCGAAGACATGACCGCGCTGATGGCGGCCAGGCTCGAAGGTTTCTCGATGTTCGATCCCTTCAAGGTCGCCATCGTCGACGCTCGCCCATCGGGCCTGCTCGTCGACGGGGCGACGGAGAACGACCGCAGGGTCATGCGCGCCTGGCGCAATGCGCTGGCTGATCTTCTGGGCTATCGCCAGCCGAGCCATGAGGAATACAAGTTCCACATGACCTTTGCCTATGCGATCGAACGGCTGGAGGATGAAGCCTTGCCGCGCTGGCAGGCGATGCTCGATGAGGTGGCCGACGATATCCGCCGCAAGGCCCCTGTTCTCGAGCTGACCCCGCCGGCATTCTGCGTGTTCGAGGATATGAACCATTTCCACGAATTGCTGATTTTCGATTTCGAAGCCTGAACGGGAGAGGCCCATGGATAAACCGACGCTGTACATTGCCAACAAGAACTACTCTTCCTGGTCGTTCCGGCCCTGGATGGCGCTGACGGCGCCGGCGTCGATTTCGAGGAAGTCCTGATCCCCTTCGACTATCCTGGTGGCAATCCCAATATCAAGGCGATTTCGCCGACCGGGCGGGTGCCGATCCTGCAGCACGGCGCATTGAAGATCTGGGAATCGCTGGCGATCATCGAGTATGTCGCCGAGCTTTATCCGGACGCTGGCCTTCTGCCGAGGGATCGTGCCGAGCGGGCGCTCGCCCGTTCGGTTTCGATGGAAATGCTCTCGAGCTTCCGGGCGCTGCGTAGCGCCTGCCCGATGAATATCCGCCGGCCGAAGGGCAAGATCGCGCTGCCGGATGGTGTCGACGCCGATATCAGCCGCATCGAGACGATCTGGCGCGACCTGCTGCAGCAATCCGGCGGACCATTTCTGTTTGGCGCGTTCAGCGGGGCGGATGCGATGTTTGCGCCTGTCGTCAACCGGTTCGACATCTACGATCTCGTCAGCCGAAACGATATCCTGGCCTATATGGAGACCATGAAGGCGCATCCGGCCTGGCGGAAATGGGAAGAGGCGGCCCGCGCCGAGCCTTGGATCGTGCCGGAAGACGAAGTCTGAGCCTGGAATCATCGGCTTCGCAAAAAATACGTATGGGGACTGGTCAAGGCCACCCCTTGCATGTATAAGCGCGCCAAATTCCGAAATCGCGACATGTCCGTTTCGGCCGCCAGTCTGGCCGTGGGAATGTTTTGCCCGCAAGTGGAGTAAGTGAAATGGCTGTACCGAAGAGAAAAACAAGCCCGTCCAAGCGCGGTATGCGCCGTTCGGCAGACGCACTGAAGGCTCCGACCTACGTCGAAGACAAGAATTCCGGCGAACTGCGCCGCCCGCATCATATCGACCTGAAGACCGGCATGTATCGCGGCCGCCAGGTCCTGACGCCGAAGGAAAGCGCATAATTTCCCGATCCGGCTTGTCCGATCGAAGTTTCAAGGCCGGCGTCATGCCGGCCTTTTGCATTTCGACAATATAATATTTGCAATGACTTGCAGTTAGACAACGGTTTGCGGCAGTATTCTTCTTGCGCGCTACTGTGCCGCGCGTCTTTTCAGACGCGCAAAGGACGCTGTAGCACTTTGAAGCTACGCATCATGCTTTCCGAAAATCGCATCCGATTTTCGGAAAGCATGATGCGCTGGGAGATTGCCGATGATAGCCGCCATGCCCCTGATGATTATCCCGTTTATTCTTTACAATCTGGCGATGCTGGGCCTGATGGGCGATGGCGGCATTCCGGCACTGCAGCATGATATCATCGTGCTGTCGATGATCTCGGGCGCGATCTGGAGCATGGCGCTCGGCGATCTTTTCATCGTCATCGCACTTGTCGTGCTGTTCTTCGAAATTCTCAAAGCGACCAGAACCGGTCCCGGCAATCTCGTCAACCACATGTTGTCGATGCTGGTCTTCATCGCCTTCCTGGTCGAGTTTTTGCTCGTCCGGGATGCTGCGACGCAGGTATTCTTCATTTTGATGACGATCGCTCTGATCGATGTCATCGGCGGTTTTGCCGTGTCGATCCGAAGCGCCGGGCGGGATGTCTCGATCGGACTATAGGTTGTCGAGCTTGTTCTGAAGGGCGCGGAGCTGTTCCTTCAGCTCGTCGATATCCTTGGCCTCGGCCTTGCGGCTTTCCTTGGCAGGCGGCGTCATGAAGGGCGAGAACATCTGCATCGCCTGCTGAAACAGCTCGGTGTTGCGGCGAACATGGTCCTCGACCATCTGCATCGGCAACTGCAGGTTCTTGCCGAGCGGCGTTTCGCCGAAAGCGCGGGTCACCTGCTCGCGCATCTGGGCTTGTTGTTCGGTGAAGGAGCGCATCGAATGTTCGAGAAAGCTCGGCACGACCATCTGCATCTGGTCGCCGTAATAGGTGATGAGCTGGCGCAGGAAGGAGATGGGGAGCAGTGTGTTTCCGGTCTTTGATTCCTGTTCGAAGATGATCTGGGTCAGCACCGAATGGGTGATGTCATCTCCGCTTTTTGCATCTTGTACGGTAAATTCTTCGCCCTTCTTCACCATCTCCGCCAGGTCTTCCAGCGTCACGTAAGTGCTGGTGCCCGTGTTGTATAGGCGGCGATTGGCGTATTTCTTGATAACAATCTGACCCTCATGCTTCGCCATATCAGTCTCCTGAACCCCCGTCTGATTTATGGATATTCCTCCAGTTGAGACTGTAAACGCAAAAGAAGGCCGGTGACAATCTCTTTGTGCGATGCGGCAAACCTTTCACAGAGCAGATGAATCGGGCTTACGCGGGCTGCTGCCGAAAAATGACGGCAGCCGGTCTTCGCGTTTGACTTGTGCTCCAAGCTTTGCCAGTTTCCACTTATGTAAGTGAGACGAAAACGAGGAGCGTCCCCATGAGCAATCCATCCATCGTCATCGCCAGTGCAGGGCGAACAGCAGTCGGCGCTTTCAACGGCGCTTTCGCGACGGTTCTCGCGCATGAGCTCGGGGCGGCCGTCGTCAAGGGCGCGCTCGAGCGCGCCGGCGTCGATCCCGGCGAGGTGGACGAGGTGATCCTCGGCCAGGTGCTCTCCGCCGGCGAGGGCCAGAACCCGGCCCGCCAGGCGGCGATGAAGGCCGGCATTCCGAAGGAGGCGACCGCTTGGGGCGTCAATCAGCTTTGCGGCTCGGGGCTGCGCGCGGTTGCGCTCGGCATGCAGCAGATCGCCACCGGCGACGCCAAGATCATCGTTGCCGGCGGCCAAGAATCCATGTCGATGGCCCCGCATGCCGCGCATCTGCGCGGCGGCGTCAAGATGGGCGACATGAAGATGATCGACACGATGATCAAGGACGGCTTGACCGACGCTTTCCACGGCTACCACATGGGCATCACCGCCGAGAATGTTGCGCGCCAGTGGCAGCTTTCGCGCGACGACCAGGATCAATTCGCCGTCAGCTCGCAGAACAAGGCGGAGGCAGCGCAGAAGGCCGGCCGCTTTGTCGACGAGATCATCCCTTACGTCATCAAGACACGTAAGGGCGACGTTACCGTCGATGCTGACGAATATATCCGTCACGGCGCCACGCTCGAGGCGATGGGGAAATTGCGCCCGGCCTTCGACAAGGACGGCACGGTCACGGCCGCGAACGCGTCCGGCCTCAACGATGGTGCCGCTGTGGCGGTGCTGATGAGTGAAGCGGAGGCAGTCCGGCGCGGCATCCAGCCGCTCGCTCGCATCGTTTCCTGGGCAACGGCAGGTGTCGATCCGCAGATCATGGGCACCGGACCGATCCCGGCTTCGCGCAAGGCGCTCGAGAAGGCCGGCTGGTCGGTGAACGATCTTGATCTCGTCGAAGCCAACGAGGCCTTCGCGGCGCAAGCCTGCGCCGTCACCAAGGATCTCGGGTGGGATCCGTCGATCGTCAACGTCAACGGCGGGGCGATCGCGATCGGCCACCCGATCGGCGCCTCCGGCGCGCGCGTTCTCAACACGCTGCTGTTCGAAATGAAGCGCCGCGGCGCGAAGAAAGGTCTTGCCACGCTTTGCATCGGGGGCGGCATGGGTGTGGCCATGTGCTTTGAAGCGCTTTAAATAGCATACGATCCATGTTTGATTGAAGATCCCGCCACGCGGCGGGGCGAAAAACAAAAGGGGAGCGGAACATGAGCAGAGTGGCTGTGGTCACTGGGGGTACACGCGGCATCGGCGCGGCAATATCCATGGCACTGAAAAACGCCGGATACAGGGTCGCGGCCAGCTATGCGGGCAACGACGAGAAGGCCAAAGCCTTCCATGATGTCACCGGCGTTCCGGTGTTCAAATGGGATGTTTCGGATTACCTCGCCTGCGGCGAGGGAATTGCCAGGATCGAAAGCGAGATCGGGCCTGTCGAAATCCTCGTCAACAATGCCGGCATCACCCGCGACGCGATGTTCCACAAGATGACGCAGCAGCATTGGCACGAGGTGATCAATACCAACCTCACCGGCCTGTTCAACATGACGCATCAGGTCTGGACCGGCATGCGTGACCGCAACTTCGGCCGTATCGTCAATATATCGTCGATCAACGGGCAGAAGGGCCAGATGGGCCAGGTGAATTATTCGGCGGCCAAGGCGGGCGATCTCGGCTTCACCAAGGCGCTGGCGCAGGAAGGGGCAAACAAGAACATCACCGTCAACGCCATTTGCCCCGGTTACATCGGAACGGAAATGGTGCTTGCCGTGCCGGAGAAGGTGCTGAATGAACGCATTATTCCGCAGATCCCCGTCGGCCGTCTCGGCGAACCGGAAGAGATCGCGCGCTGCGTCACCTTCCTCGTCTCCGACGATGCCGGCTTCATCACCGGTTCGACGCTGACGGCCAATGGTGGACAGTATTTCGCCTAGGCAATTCCATTCCTCGAGTCGGTAATACGGATTATCGGCAGATTCAAAGCGATGACGCGCCGGGAGACGCGCCATCGCTTATTTCATTTGCTGGATCAAGACCGGCGGTCGGTGTTTGGATGTCGCTGTTTCCGAACTCTGGCTGGGACTTTGGCGAGCGAGCGGTCGCCACTGCAGAGGGCTGATATCGCGGTCGTCAGGAAAGCCGATGCGATGAGAGCGGCGACGAGGGAATTCAGGAAAATCTGGATCATGGAAACGTTCCTTTCCGGTGCGCCGGGCGGCTCTGCCTGTCCGTTCGTGAAGGAGATATGGGCCTGCCCGTCGGGCGGCGGTAGATTTGACTTTCGCAACCGAGTGTCAACGACTCGTTGACGGGTGTGAGCGGCAAAGAAAACGGGCGCCGAAGCGCCCGTCGGGAGTCCGATATGCCTTTGCCGATTAGCGGCAACGAGCCTCGTAGCGGCGGCCGTAGCGGTCGCGATAGACGCAGTAGCCGCGGCGTTCGACCGAATGACCGATCAGAGCACCGGTCAGACCGCCTGCAACGGCGCCGACGGCTGCGCCGCCCCAGCTGTTGGTGACGACACCGCCAATGACCGCACCGGTGCCGGCGCCGATCGCCGTACCTTGCTCGGTCGCCGTGCAGGATGCCAGAGCGCCGACGAGCGCACCAATAAGAACAATCTTCTTCATCATGTCGTAACTCCCCAGGTTTGTAGGCCTTTAGACGCGGCCCATGAGTACAAGGATAATGATAATGACGAGAACTAGCCCCAAACCGCCAGAAGGTCCATAGCCCCAGCCACGGCTGTAACCCCAATTCGGCAGGGCTCCGATCAGAAGCAGAATAAGGATAACAAGAAGTATCGTGCCGAGCATAGTGTGTTCCCTTCATTTCATCTGCAATTCGAATGGACGAGAAACACTTATTGGCGATTTTTGTTCCCGGCTAAGCTCTCGAAATGTGACGAAACCTTGTTTGCGGTTTTCTGAGGAGCATGGCCGCTTTCACGAACGGTCGGCAGCATCGGTCGAATTCGACCATCCCGGGAAATCACCCCTATGGTTAAAAACTCCTTTAAATACAATATGTTGCGGTGAACAAAGCGGGAAAATCGTGATGTCGCCGATTCGTCAGCGATTCGTTCCCTCTTTGATCAACGCCTGCACTCGGCACCCGTATCGGCTGCCGCAGTTTAACGCGATCTGAATCCGGCTCCCGAAAGATTAATGCCGGTGCGATGAGGTGGAACGAAGGCCCCTGCCGCCGATCCGCATCTAGCGCCCGGACCTGAAGCTGCTACCAGATGTGGCCGTGAACGAAAGGCGAAAACGACGGAGTCAGCGATTCGTCTCCGATTCGTTCCGGCTTTGGTCGAGAGGTTAATTTCGGGCGGATTTTCGCTTGTTCAAGATCAGGCGGGAATCGGTCACTCACGATAGCGAAAATACGAACAAGAGAGAGTCTCACGATTCAGCATCTAGTGGGAAAAAGTGATTCAAAATCAATACTTAGCCGTGAACAAAAGCTGAATCAGCTGGAGTCACCGATTCGTCGCTGATTCGTTCTCACGCTGTTCCGAATCGGCAATTCGGGCGCTCCACGGGACTCGCAAAGGTCGTAATCCCCGAGGCATTTTGAAATCTGCCCTTGCGTTTGCGGCGGCAGCTGTCCATGTGTTCACTGGCTTCCATCGAGGAGCCGAGATTTTCCTGGGGCCACCCGCCTCATTTGCATGGACTCATGACTCTGACTTCGCAGCCGATGATTCTGAGTGGGCGCGGTGTGACCGCGGTGCTCGGGCCGACCAATACCGGCAAGACCCATTATGCCATCGAGCGCATGGTTGCGCACGGGACGGGCGTGATCGGCCTGCCGCTCCGGCTGCTAGCGCGCGAGGTCTATACGCGGGTGGTGGAGAAGGTCGGCGTGCAGAATGTGGCGCTGGTCACCGGCGAGGAAAAGATTTCGCCGCCCAATGCGCGTTTTTCCGTCTGCACCGTCGAAGCGATGCCGCGCGAGACTAAGGCCGCCTTCGTCGCGATCGACGAGGTGCAGCTCGCCGGCGATCTCGAGCGCGGCCATATCTTCACCGACCGCATCCTGCATCTTCGCGGCCGAGAGGAAACGCTGCTGCTCGGTGCGGCGACGATGCGGCCGATTCTGCTGCAGCTGCTGCCCGGCATCAATATCGTCGAGCGGCCGCGGCTTTCGCATCTTTTCTACGCCGGGCAGAAGAAGATCACCCGGCTGCCGCAGCGTTCGGCCATCGTCGCCTTCTCCGCCGACGAGGTCTATGCCATCGCCGAGCTCATCCGCCGGCAGCGCGGCGGCGCCGCGGTCGTGCTTGGCGCGCTCAGCCCGCGCACCCGCAATGCGCAGGTGGCGCTCTATCAGGCAGGCGACGTCGAATATCTGGTGGCGACCGATGCGATCGGCATGGGCCTCAACCTCGATGTCGATCACGTTGCCTTCGCCCAGGACCGGAAATTCGACGGTTACCAATTCCGCAATCTCAATCCTGGCGAACTCGGCCAGGTCGCCGGGCGCGCCGGGCGACACGTGCGGGACGGGACCTTCGGCGTCACCGGACAGGTCTCGCCCTTCGACGATGAGCTGGTGCAGCGCATCGAGGGGCACGAGTTCGACAACGTCAAGGTTTTGCAGTGGCGGACGACGGAGATGGACTTCTCCTCAATCGCATCGCTGCGCGCCAGCCTTGAGGTGGGACCGCGCGTACCGGGGCTGACGCGGGCGCTGCCTGCGGTCGACCAGCAGGCGCTGGAACAGCTTTCGCGCTATCCCGAGGTCATCGATCTCGCCGACAGGCCGGCGCGCGTCGAAAAACTCTGGGAGGCTTGCGCGCTTCCCGACTATCGGCGTATCACCCCAGCACAACATGCCGATCTTATCGCGACCCTCTTTTCCGATCTCGTCCGCTATGGCACGGTGAACGAGCAGTTTCTGGCGGAGCAGGTTCATCGCTCCGATCGAACAGATGGGGAAATTGACACGCTTTCGGCGCGAATCGCGCAGATAAGGACCTGGACCTACGTTTCGAATCGGCCCGGTTGGCTTGCCGATCCGACACACTGGCAGGAAAAGACGCGGGAAATCGAAGATCGATTGTCCGACGCGTTACATGAAAGGTTGACGAAACGCTTTGTTGATCGCAGGACATCTGTGCTCATGAAGCGCCTGAGAGAGAATGCGATGCTGGAAGCTGAAATCAGTGTGAATGGCGATGTCTTCGTTGAAGGACATCATGTAGGGCAGTTGAGCGGATTCCGTTTCACGCCGGTGGCGGGAACGGACGGACCGGATGCCAAGGCGGTTCAGGCTGCGTCGCAGAAGGCGCTCGGGCTCGAGTTCGAAGCCCGCGCGGCGCGGATGCATGCCGCCGGCAACAGCGATCTGGTGATCGGCTCGGACGGTTTGATCCGTTGGCTGGGCGACCCGGTGGCGCGGCTTTCGGGCAGCGATCACATCATGCGTCCGCGCGTGATCCTGCTGGCCGACGAACAACTGACGGGCAATGCCCGTGATCACGTCGCCGCCCGCATCGAGCGCTTCGTCAATCATCATATCAGCACGGTGCTGAAGCCGCTCGATGATCTGTCGCGCGCCGAGGACCTGCAGGGTCTCGCCAAGGGGCTTGCCTTCCAGCTCGTCGAGAATCTCGGGGTGCTCTTCCGTCGCGACGTGACCGAGGAGGTGAAGTCGCTGGACCAGGAGGCCCGTGCCTCCATGCGCCGTTACGGCGTGCGTTTCGGCGCCTATCATATCTTCGTTCCGGCACTTCTGAAGCCGGCGCCTGCCGAGCTCATCACGCTGCTCTGGGCGCTGAAGAATGACGGCCTCGACAAGGCGGGTTATGGCGATCTCATTCCGGTGCTTGCCGCCGGCCGCACCTCCGTCGTCACCGATCCGAGCTTCGAGCGGATGTTCTACAAGCTCGCCGGCTTCCGTTTCCTCGGCAAGCGTGCCGTGCGCATCGACATTCTGGAAAGGCTTGCCGATATCATCCGACCGCTGCTGCAATGGAAGCCCGGTCAAAACAACCGTCCGGAGGGCGCCTATGACGGCCGCCGCTTCACGACGACGACGGCGATGCTGTCGATCCTCGGTGCGACGCTCGAGGACATGGAAGAAATCCTCAAGGGTCTCGGCTATCGCGCCGATGCCGTGAAGGCGGAAGAGGCATCAGTACATCTTGCGACGCAGGATGCGGCCTCAGTGCCTGCTGCCACTGCGGAAACGCCTGCGGAAGAGACAGCCGAAAAGGCCGATCACGACGATGCCGACGGAGCGGCGGAAGAGACTGCTGCCGAAGCGTCTGCAACCGAGACGGCTCCGGCGGTTGCTGACGCGCCCGTAGCCGAAGCGGTCCAGACCCCCGCTCCGGTCGAAGCGATCGAGACATCGGCTCCGGTGGAAGCGTCTGGGGAAGCGGTGTCCGCTCCCGAGGAAGCAGCACCTGCTGCTGGGGAAGCCGGCGAGCCGGTGGAACCGAAGCCGGTTCTTCTGTGGCGTCTCGGCGGCCGCAACGACAATCAGCGCCAGGCGCGCGGCGGGCATGGCGATCGCCGTGGCGGCCAGGGCCAGGAGCGCGGTCAGAACCAGGAACGCGGCGACCGCAATCGCCGGCCCGGCGGCGGTGAAGGCGGCGAGGCCAATCGCGGCGGCGACGGCCGTGACAACAATCGCCAGAACCGCGGCAAGGAAGGCGGCGGTCGCGATGGCGGCCGGCCGCAGCAGGCAAGGGGCGACCGCAACAACCAACCACGGGGCGACCAGCCGCGCGGCGACCGGCAGGACCGTGGCGATCGCAAGGATCGCGGTGACCGCAACGATCGTAACGACCGCAACAACAATCGCGGCGGCTCGCAGCCGCTGCGCTTTGAGGCCAAGCCGCCGCGCAAGGAGAAGCCGATCGATCCGGATTCGCCTTTCGCCAAGCTCGCGGCCCTCAAGGAGCAGATGAAGAAGTAGTCATGAGCGGGGAGACACAGCCGACAAGCGGTTCGCGCCAGCGCATCGACAAGTGGCTGTTCTTCGCGCGCATGGCGAAGTCACGCTCGGTGGCGCAGAGCCATATCCAATCAGGCCATGTGCGCATCAACGGCGAGCGCTGCAGCCAGCCGAGCCAGATGGTCAAGCCAGGTGACCGTATCGAGCTGACGCTGGAGCGGCGCGATGTCGTTCTCGTCGTGCGTCTTGCCGGCGAGCGGCGGGGGCCTTACGAGCAGGCGCGCCTGCTTTACGACGACCAATCCCCGCCGCCCGATGAGGCAAAACGTCTCACGCCCTACGAGCAGGCAATCCGGGCGACCGGCACCGGCCGTCCGACCAAAAAGGAAAGACGTGCAATCGACAGGCTGATGTCGGACGAGGATTAGAAAACTCTGTCTGCGGCGGCGGCTTTTGCAGATCGTTTATCCTTGAAATCCGGCGATAAAGCCGATACGTCACTGACAACCTGCCGGAAGCGTGCTTGCCTCCCAAGCCTGCTCACGCTTTTCCTCCGGCACGGGGATAGGCGCGACGTTCCAGGTTGCCCGGCCCCATCCGCATGGAAATCCTGGAGTTCTTCATGACCTATGTCGTGACCGACAATTGCATCAAGTGCAAATACACCGATTGCGTGGAAGTCTGCCCTGTCGACTGCTTCTATGAGGGCGAGAATTTCCTCGTCATCCATCCCGACGAATGCATCGATTGCGGCGTCTGCGAACCGGAATGTCCCGCCGAGGCGATCAAGCCCGATACCGAGCCGGGCCTCGACAAATGGCTGAAGATCAACACCGAATATGCGACGATCTGGCCGAATATTACGGTCAAGAAGGAGCCGTTGCCTGAGGCCAAGGAAATGGATGGCGAGTCCGGAAAATTCGAGAAATATTTTTCCGAGAAGCCTGGTTCCGGCGATTGAAACAGTGTCCACATTCGGTCGCCGGATTCGGGCGACCGCGGGCCGAAACGTTGTAAAAGCTGCGTGAGGCATATGGGTGACATGTGTTGCCCGCATGACTCAAGCGAAGCAAATTATTGATTTCCTCATATTTTTATGATAGGTTTCGGTTACTGTTCCATTTGTGGCATGACGCATGCCCAAAACCATCACGAAAGCAAAACCAATCCGTACGCGGTTTCCGTGACATATCAACGCTTTGAGCGCCGGGTCCCAAGATCGCGCGCAAGAAGTCTTTGCTTTTGCCCGATGGGACCAGAGTGAAGTCACCCGACGGATACTACCGTCTCACCCGGGCCTGACTGACCCGGCTCCGGCCGCCGCCGGAAGCGTA
Organism: Rhizobium leguminosarum bv. viciae USDA 2370; assembly: GCF_002008365.1. GTDB lineage: Bacteria > Pseudomonadota > Alphaproteobacteria > Rhizobiales > Rhizobiaceae > Rhizobium > Rhizobium leguminosarum. The sequence continues at coordinate 327,716 of NZ_MRDL01000015.1, read as the reverse complement.
ACAGGGAGTTTTTGAATAGAATGACGACTCAGCAGAAAAAGCCTTCTACAGCACGTCACGGCTTCAAGACCGGTGAATCGATCGTCTACCCCGCTCATGGCGTCGGTACCATCACCGCTATCGAAGAGCAAGAAGTTGCCGGCATGAAGCTCGAACTTTTCGTTATCGATTTCGAGAAGGACAAGATGCGTCTGAAGGTTCCGGTTGCGAAGGCAATGAGCATCGGTATGCGCAAGCTTTCGGAAACGGATTTCGTCGAGCGTGCATTGAAGGTCGTGCAGGGCAAGGCGCGTGTCAAGCGCACCATGTGGTCCCGCCGCGCCCAGGAATATGATGCCAAGATCAATTCCGGCGACCTGATTTCCATCGCTGAAGTTGTGCGCGATCTCTATCGTGCCGAGAACCAGCCTGAGCAGTCCTATTCCGAACGCCAGCTCTATGAGGCTGCGCTCGACCGCATGGCGCGCGAAATCGCCGCTGTCAACAAGATGTCGGAAACCGAAGCCGTCCGTCTCGTCGAGACCAATCTCAACAAGGGTCCGAAGCGCGGCAAGGCGATTGAAGAAGACGATTCGCAGGACGAAGCCGCGTAAAGCGACCCTGTTTTTCTGTCAAAAAACCCGGCCTTCGTGCCGGGTTTTTTTATTGGAACTTTTTCCCGACTGCCGCGTTTATCACACGTAATTGCGGACTGCTCGTCAGGCAATGGCCTCAACGAGCGAACTGCTATTCCGTCAATGTTCGATGAGGAGCGGATCATGCCTTTTCTATATTGCCCATCCGGCAAAGTGAAGAAACAGGTCCAGCCCAGCCGTCTTACCGGCACATGATGAGAAATAGGGCCTCCCCCTGAAAAGTCCAGGGGCGAGGCTTTTATGCATTCAGAACCCATTCAATCCGGACAGCGATGTTCCGGAACACGAGTTTTATTGTTCATTTCAGGGCGAGAGGCCTGCTTTGGGAGATCGAAATGAAGAACATGTCTGCAGATCGGCGCATGATCAAAATCGCGATGGCCGCCCCCTATCTTGCCCGTCAGGAAGAGCACGATCTCGCCACCCGCTGGAAGGATCACGACGACCGCGGCGCGCGCAACCAGATCGCCATGGCCCATATGCGCCTCGTCATATCCATGGCTGGCAAGTTCCGCAATTTCGGCCTGCCGATGAGCGATCTCGTGCAGGAGGGCTATGTCGGCCTGCTGGAGGCCGCCGCACGCTTCGAGCCGGAACGCGACGTGCGCTTTTCGACCTATGCAAGCTGGTGGATCCGGGCTTCGATCCAGGATTATATCCTGCGCAACTGGTCGATCGTTCGTGGTGGCACGAGTTCAGCGCAAAAGGCGCTGTTCTTCAATCTGCGTCGTCTGCGCGCCAAGCTCGCCAAGGGTGACACACAGCTGACGCTGCAATCCATTCACCAGGAAATCGCCGCGGCCCTCGGCGTGAGCCTCGCCGATGTGCAGACGATGGATGCCAGGCTTTCCGGTAACGACGCTTCGCTGCAGGCGCCTTCGGTCTCCGGCGATGCCGAGAGCGCAGAGAAGATGGACTTCCTCGTCAGCGACGATCCCCTGCCGGACGAGCAGGTTTCAAACATGATCGACGGCGAGCGTCGCCGCGTCTGGCTCGCTTCGGCGCTGAAACATCTCAACGAACGCGAGATGAAGATCATCAGCGCCCGGCGTCTGGCGGAAGACGGTGCCACGCTCGAAGAACTCGGTGCCGATCTCGGCATTTCCAAGGAACGTGTGCGTCAGATCGAAAGCCGGGCGATGGAAAAACTCCGCAGCGCCCTCGTCAGCGCCGATCCGCATATGGCGGCCTACGCCTGAACCGAAAGCGCGTCGCGATCTTTCAGATTCGCCGGTCGCGCTTTTAGGTGTTTTTTTTACGCATGTCGTTATCGCAAAACCGCTGCCCACTTTTGCGCGACATGCTTGTCCCCTCCAGCAGCACAGACTGGCCCGGCGCAAGCCGGGCCTTTTTTATTCGGCGATGATCTTGACGCGATCGCCCGTTGAAACGGCCGCACCCGTGGGCAGGGCGTTGATGAGCTTGAAGAGATCGAGCTTGCGGTCGGTGCCCATCATGCGGGCAGCGAGCGTCGAGATATTCTCACCCGGCCGGACGGTGACGACGCGGATGCGCAGCGGCTTTAGCGAGGCCGCCTCTGCCGGCGTCATGCGGCGGAAACTCGCGCGTAGCACATTGGCCGTTGGCTCAAGGGCGTCGCTGCCTTTCGGCACGGCGGTCAGGAAACGGAAGATCTGCGAATTGTTGCGGATCACGGTGACATCGAAATCCCAGCGGTCGGCGCTGGCGCGCGCGGTGGCTGCTTCCATGCCGTTGATGGTGATCGGCTGGATGGTCGACGGGTCGAGGCCGGTTACCCAGCCGCTGGAGATATAGTTGGTGAGACTCTGGTTCTGATTGTCGGCGACGCCGTCGAAACGGACGGCGATGTCGTTCGGACCGGTGGCCATCACCGCCTCGACCTTGTTGTCGATGTGGAAATCCGGCGGCACGTCGAAGCGGATGCCGAGGCCGCCATGCAGGAAGGTCTGGCCGCGCACATAGCCTTCTTCCGGGCTGTCGCCGTACAGCAGTCCGTCTATGCCATCGAGATAATAATCGCGGCCTTTGTCGCCGACAGAGCCTTCCTGGCCGAAGGCGCGGGCGTGGGTGCGGGCAAGCTCTATGCGCTGGGCGGAATTCGGATGGCTCGACAGGAAGTCGAGGCTCTGGTCGGCTTCGGGATCAACCGACATGAAGCGACTGTAAGCGGCCATGGAGTCGAGGAAACGGGCAGCGGCATAGGGGTCGTAGCCGGCTTCGCCGAGCATGCGCACACCGATGACATCGGCCTGCAGCTCCTGCTGGCGGGAGAAGGCGGCGAGCCGCAGCTTGCCGCGGGCAAGCGCCTGCTTGCCGGCGATGTCGCTGGAAAGGACTTCGGCGACGACGCGGCTGGCGATGACCTCAGCCTCTTCGCGCTTCTGCCGCTCAATGCCGTGGTTTGCCGTCACATGGCCCATTTCGTGCGACAGCACGGCGGCAACTTCCGAAGCGTCGTTGGCAAGGGCAAGCAGGCCGCGGGTGACGTAGAGATAACCGCCCGGCAGCGCAAAGGCGTTGATCGCCGGCGAATTCAGGATGGTGATGCGGTAGGACTGGCTCGGATTTTCCGACACCGCCGTCAGCGCGCCGGCGATGCGGGCGACGAGGCGCTCGGTTTTGGCGTCCTTGTATTCGCCGCCGTAGCTTGCCACGATGCGCGGATGCTCGCGGGCGCCCATCGCCGCGCGCGGGTCGTTCTTCTGCACCTCGTCGACGATTTGTGGATTGGAAGAAGGCGAAACACTCGGCTGATAGGATTGGTCGATCAGCGTTTGGCAGCCATTCAGCGCCATTGCGACGGCCGAAAGCAGGATCAGGCGACGCGCGAAGCGCCGCGGCGCGGAGATGGCATCACTGGAAAGCGCGGGCGATTTCCACGTCGTCAAGCTGTCCAGTCTGTTTCTCCGCATCATGTCGTTGTTTTGCCGGTTTGCCTGAGATTCGGACCGACCATGGCAAAGGGAATTCAACAGGTGCGCACCCCTGATCTCGCGCTGCACAATCGGCCGATACAAGTCTTTGCTGTAGCTGATTTACGCATCGGTTGCATAGCGAGACTCTGCTTAAATGTGGCGCCGTTGCATTTTGGCAAGCCTCAGGCATTAAGGCCTCCCTTCGCTCGGATGAAATTATGGCGAAAGTTCCGTCACAAGGCGGAGATTCGTCGACGGCGCGGAAAAAGAACGGACCGATTGAAATAACCAGCCCGATAGCGACAGCCATGCGTGAAAATTGCAACCAGAAATATGTTCTCGGTGAGGAGACGCCTCTTGGTAAGGCATTTCCGCGGGGCGATTCGACTATTCGGCAGCTTCCGCTGTCGCCGGTTGCGGCCTCGTCGTTTCGCTGGCGCGGGGCAGTTGCACCGGCTTCAGCATGATGGCGGCCGCAAGGCCGATCAGCGCAATGGCGCAGGAAGTCATGAAGAGCGGTGAGAAGGCGGCGGCATAGGTATCGGCAACGGCCTGGCGGCTCGCTTCGGGAAGGGCGGCCATCATCTTCGGCGTCAACTGCTCGATATCGGCGACGCCGGGAATAGAGACGCCGACCTTACCGAGCTCAGAGGCGATGATGGCGCCGTAGATGGAAATAGCGATCGAGGCGCCGCCCATGCGCGACAGCGTCACCGAGCCGGTGGCGGCGCCGACGTCGCGGGCCGGTGCTGCATTCTGTACGCCGATGACGGGAACCTGCTGGGCAAGGCCGATGCCGATGCCGTGCAGCATCATGATCGCGCCGATGAAGACGATCGGCGTTCCGGCGTGGATCTGCGACATCAGCGCAAAGGCCGTGGCGCTGCAGGTGAGGCTTGCGATGGCGAAGGGCTTGTAGCGCCCCGTCTTCGAGATGATCCGCCCTGCTGTCAGCGATCCGCAGACGAGGCCGCCGGTCAGGAGGATGAAGAGCAGGCCGGCGGCCGACGGCGAAAGGCCGGTCGTGGTCTGCAGGAAGAGGGCGAGATAATTGACCATGCCGATGGCGATGGCGCCGCCCATGATCGAGATCACCAGGAGCAGGCTGAAGGTCGAATTGCGAAACAGCTGCAGGGGAACGATCGGCTCCGGCGCGCGACGCTCTGTGAATACCCAGGTGACGGCGCAGATGACGCCGAAGGCGACGATGCCAATGCTCTGCGGCGAGATCAATGCGCCGAACAGTTCGCTGCTGTCGGTGGCAAGCACGATGCTTGTCGTCGTCATGGCAAGCAGGAGCGCACCGGTATAATCGATCTTGGGGCGGCGATGCGGTTTGCGGTACGGCAGCATGAAAGCAAGGCCGGTGAGCACGATGAAGCCGATCGGCACGTTGACGAGGAAGATCGAGCGCCAGCCGAAAAGATCGCTCATCGTGCCGCCAAGCACAGGGCCGATCGCGCCCGATGCCATCAACACGAGGCTGGAATAGCTCTGGTAGCGAGCCCGCTCGCGCGGCTCGAACAGATCGGCGTTGACGGCGAAGATCGACACCATGATGCCGCCGCCGCCAAGGCCCTGCAGCACGCGGGCGGCGATCAGCGTATTCATCGAGACCGCAAGGCCGCAGACCGCCGAGCCGACGGTGAAGATCATGATCGCCGTCATCATCACATATTTGCGGCCGAACAAGTCGCCGAGCTTGCCATAGAGCGGCATGACGGCGCTCAGCGACAGCAGATAGGCCGAGCCGATCCAGCCGAAACGCTCGAGATGGCCGAATTCGCCGACGATCGTCGGCAGAGCCGTGGAGACGATCTGATTATCAAGCGTCGCCATGAACATGGCGGTCATCAGAAAAAGGAAGAGGATAAGCCGGCGACGAGGATCCGTCACGAGCGGCGCAGGCGCGAGTTGCATGTCCATGGGAGGCATCGTTCCGGGTTGATGTGCTTTTATGTGCTAACAGCATATAGTTGTCAATGGCACATTAATGACGTCGGCATATTCAATTTTCGAATCGGCTCTGTTATGGTCCAGTGATGAGCGACGTCCTGACCAAGACCCTTTCTGCGGAGCCGGCCGAGCCGGATCGTGAAAACGTGCCGCGTATCGGCCGGAGCATGGCACGCATGCGGCTGATGACCGGGCGTCGGCTGATCGGCCGGCTGGCGATCCAGAGTGCTGCACCAGGCCTTGAGCTTTCGCATCTCGACGTGCTCGATGCCGTGCGGAGGGCGCAGCCTGCCGGCGAGGTCACGGTCGGCCTGATCGCGGAGATGCTGCGCATCGATCCGTCACGGGCAAGCCGGGTGGTCGCCGACATGGTCGGGCGTAACGTGTTGCGCCGCGAGGCCTCGCAGGCCGATGCGCGGCGGATCGTCGTCGTCATGACCGAGGTCGGCCAGGACCTGCTTGCCGAGATCGTCGCGCAGAAGCTTGCAATCATTTCCGAGATCGTTTCCGACTGGCCGCAGGAAGATGTCGAGCGCTTCGCAGCGCTTTTCGAGCGCTTCATCGGCGGCTACGAGGCGGTCTTCCTGTCGCGCGACAAGGATACGCCGGGCTAGGCGGCAGTTCAAAGTGATCGAGCGTCCTGTTGGTGTTGGACGCGCGGCGCTTTCAGGCAAGCGGCGCCCCTTCCCCTCGACCCCCCGTTTGCGCTAAGGGCAATGCCCATGAGCCAATCCACCTTCACAATTCTCCTTGGCGGCGAACTCAGCCTGACGGAGCGCCTGCGCCATGCCATCGCCGACAGCCGCTTCATTGCGGCCGATGGCGGCATGCGGCATGCGGCAGCACTCGGCATCGAGCCGGAGCTCTGGGTCGGTGATTTCGATTCGACACCGGCCGATCTCGCGAATGCATTTCCCAATGTGCCGAAACAGCCTTATCCGGCAGCGAAGGCGGCGACGGACGGCGAAATCGCCGTGGCGGAAGCAATCGCGCGGGGCGCGCGGCGGCTCATCCTCGCCGGCGCGCTCGGCGGTGAACGCTCCGACCACGCGCTTCAGCACCTGGTGTCGGCCGTCAGCCTGGCGGAAGAGGGTTTCGACCTGCTGCTGACCTCGGGCAAGGAAGAGGCAGTGCCGCTGGTTGCCGGTACGATCGAACTGGACCTTCCCAAGGGCAGCCTGTTTTCCGTGCCCGGATTCAGCGAGCTGAGAGGGCTTTCCATCGAGAATGCGCGTTATCCGCTGGCGGATTTCCATCTGCCTTTCGGCTCGTCGCGCACCATTTCCAATGTTGCGGAAGGCACCGTTCGCTTTTCGCTCCGCAGCGGCCGGGCAATCGTGCTCGCCCGGCCCTATGATCTTTCCGGAGTCTGATTTTTGGCCCCTCCCATTCTAAAACTCGACGATATCTTCCTGAGCTTCGGCGGCGCACCGCTTCTGGCGGGTGCTAGCCTGCAGATCGAGGCCGGTGACAAAATCTGTCTCGTCGGGCGTAACGGCTCGGGAAAATCGACGCTGCTGAAGATTGCCGCCGGCCTGGTCGAGGCACAGTCCGGCGAGGTCTTCCGCCATCCGTCCTCGACGGTGCGCTATCTCGAACAGGCGCCGGATTTTGCCGGCTTCAATACGGTGCAGGCCTATGCCGAGGCCGGCCTCGGGCCGGGCGATGACCCCTATCGTGTCACCTATCTGCTGTCGCATCTCGGGCTGACCGGCGATGAAGACCCCAGAATGCTGTCCGGTGGCGAATCGCGGCGCGTTGCCCTTGCCCGGGTTATGGCACCGGAGCCGGACATTCTTCTGCTCGACGAACCGACCAACCATCTCGACCTGCCAACGATCGAATGGCTGGAAGGCGAGCTGCAAAAGACGCGCAGCGCCCTGGTGCTGATCTCGCACGACCGGCGTTTTCTCGAAAAGGTCTCGACGGCAACCGTCTGGCTCGACCGCGGCACCTCACGCCGGCTCGACCGCGGCTTTGCGCATTTCGAAGCCTGGCGCGACCAGGTGCTGGAGGCCGAAGAACTGGAGCAGCACAAGCTCGGCAAGTCGATCGAGCGCGAGGAGCACTGGCTGCGCTATGGCGTCACGGCGCGGCGCAAGCGCAATATGCGCCGTCTCGGTGAGCTGCAGACGATGCGCTCGAACTATCGCGGCCACAAGGGGCCGCAGGGCACGGTGCAGGCGACGGTTTCGGACGCGCAGGAATCCGGCAAGCTGGTCATCGAGGCCGACAAGATCACCAAGAGCTTCGGCGAGCGGGCAATCGTCACGCCGTTTTCGATCCGCGTACATCGCGGCGACTGCATTGGTCTCGTGGGGCCGAACGGCGCCGGCAAGACGACGCTGCTGAAGATGCTGACCGGGCAGCTTGCGCCTGATAGCGGCACGGTGAAGCTCGGCACCAATCTGGAGATCGCGACGCTCGACCAGAAGCGCGAGGATCTCGACCCCGAGGATACGCTTGCCAATTATCTGACGGACGGGCGCGGCGAAAACCTGCTCGTCAACGGCGAGCAGCGCCATGTCACCGGCTATATGAAGGAATTTCTGTTCCAGCCGGAACAGGCGCGTACGCCGATCAGAAACCTCTCCGGCGGCGAACGCGCCCGGCTGATGCTGGCGCGCATCCTTTCGCGCCCGACGAATCTCTTGATTCTCGACGAGCCGACCAACGATCTCGATATCGAAACGCTCGATCTCCTGCAGGAGATTGTCGCCGGCTTTCCCGGCACTGTCATTCTCGTCAGCCACGACCGCGATTTCCTCGACCGCACCGTGACCTCGACGATCGCACCCGCCGTGCCGGATGCGCCTGATGGCCGCTGGATCGAATATGCCGGCGGCTACTCGGACATGCTTGTGCAACGCAAGGGCGCGCTCGAGGAGCGCAGAAAAGCCGAGAAGGCGGCGGAGAAGCCGAAGACGCAGGAGGCACCAGCGCCAGGCAGCTCGAAGGTCAAACTCTCCTTCAAGCAGAAATTCGCACTGGAAAACCTGCCGAAGGAAATGGCGAAGGCCGAAGCCGAAATCGCCAAGCGCGAACAGGTGATGGCAGATCCCAATCTTTTCACGCGCGATCCTGCCGCCTTCAACCGACTTGCCAGCGAGATGGAAAAACTGCGCGCCGGCCTGACAAAGATGGAAGAGGAGTGGCTGGAGCTCGAAATGCTGCGGGAAGAGCTGGAAGGCTGAGATTTTCTCGAGGCTGAAGGCTCACTTTTCCTTGATTCGTCAGTGTGTCGTCCTGCGGCATAAGGTGCCGTCCGGCAGCCGGGGATATTGCCGATCGCAATGGCGACAAGGAAAAGTCAGATGTCTCGCAAGCCCTATTCCGGAATTTTCACGGCGTTTGTCGCCGGTAGCCTCGTGACCCTTGCCCTGTCGCAAGCCGCGCAGGCGCAGGATGCCCAGCGCATTCGTGTTCGCGGCGCCATCGAAAGCCTCAGCGGCGATACGCTCGTCGTCAAGACGCGCGAGGGCAGCGATGCGACGATCGCGCTGAAATCCGGCTGGAAGGTCGGCGGCATCAAGAAAGCCTCGGTCGAGGATATCAAGCCCGGCGATTTCGTCGGCGTCGCTTCACTTCCGAAGGGCACGGGCCCGGACGGGGCGATCGAGGTGCTGATCTTTCCGGCGTCGATGAAGGGAACCGGCGAGGGCAACCGTCCCTGGGATGCGCAGCCGAACAGCCAGATGACCAATGCGACCGTCAGCAACGCCGTCAAATCCGTGGACGGCCACACGATCACGCTGACTTATCAGGGCAAGGAAAAGACGATCGCGATTGCCGATGGCACGCCGATCGTGACGTTGGCGCCTGCGACCAAGGATGATCTGAAGCCCGGCGCCGGCGTCGTCGTCACCGGCGAAAAGGCGGCGGACGGCAGCATCTCGGCCAGCCAGATCGCCGTCGGCCTCAACGGCATCACGCCGCCGATGTGACCAGCGGCTCAAATCCTTACCTTATGCAGGCCGTCATCCCAAAACAGCTCCACACTTTTGGGCGGCATGTATTAAAGCGCCGGCGCGGGCACGGCGGCAGCGCCCGCACTGGCGCTGGCGCCGGTCTGGGCGACAGGCGGCTCCTCGGAAATTGACGGCAGCGCTTGCAGATGCAGCACGCGCGGCTTCAGCGCCTCGAGATAGGCCTCGGAGCGGCCGATATAGATCATGCCGCTTTCGGGCATGGAGACGAGCAGGTTGGCCATTGTTTCCTGCAGTTCCGGCTCCATGCCTTCCAGCACTTCGTCGAAGATGATCCAGCGCGGGCGCACGAGCAGGAGGCGGGCAAATCCGATCGCTTTCTGCTGGTCGCCGTCGAGCAGCTTGTCCCAGCGGGCGCGGGTATCGAGCCTTGCGATCAGCGAATGCAGGCCAACCTTGTCGAGGGCCGCCTCGACGGCGGCTTTCTCGTAGGCTTCGGGACGTTCGGGAAAGGCCAGCGCCTCGCGCAGCGTGCCGCCGGGAACATAAGCAACCTGCGGAACGAAGAGCATGTCGTCGATTGGCGGCAGGCCCATCGTGCCACTACCGCACGGCCAGAGGCCGGCCATCGCCTGGAACAGCAGCTTGCGGTTGACGCTGTGATCGCCGTTGATCATGATCCTTTCGCCGGCCTTGATCACGACATTGGTTTCACGCAGTCGGAAACCGCCGCATTCCTCGATATCTTCGCCGACTTTGGCGACGATCACCACATCCTTCAACGTCAGTGTGTCGGGCGCGGCGTTTTCATAGGCGATGCTGTCCTTCAGGTCGAAGTCCTCGTCCATGTCGAGCAGCGCCTGGCGGAAATCGGTGACGCGCATCAGCGTGGCGCGCCACTCGGCGATCGGGCCGAAATTGGAGACATACCAGCGCAGCGCCGTGTTGACCTGGTTGAAGGCGCCGACCGACATCATCAGCTGGCCGAGGGTGAGGCCGCCGGAGAAATAAGCGGGGGCGGCAACGATGATCGGGATGACGATTACCAGCCAGCCGTAGCCGGCCGAAACCCAGGTGAGATTGGTATTGGCCATGGCGAGCCGCTTGACGACTGTCAGTACCGAGCTGATGTCGGTGTTGATACGTCGGCGCTCGTTCTCCTCGCCGCGGGCAACGGTGATCGCCGGCATGTTCTCATTGGCATGCATCAGCGTGAAGCGAAGCTCGGCTTCTTTCGAAAAACGGTCGGCATTGAGCTTGACCAGCTTGCGGCCGACGACCTGGCTCAGCACCGAGGCGGAAGCGGCATAGAAAATCGCCGCCCAGACCATGTAGCCCGGAATGGAGAAGCTGTGGCCGCTGATGCGGAAGATGAAGCCGCTCGAAAGCTCCCAGAGCACGCCGATGAAGCTCACCAGGAGGATGGTCGACTGCAGCAGGCCGAGAACGAGCCCTGTCGTGCTTTCGGCAAGGTTGCGGGAATCCTCGTGCAGACGCTGGTCCGGATTGACGCCGATCAGGCCGCTGGAGGCAAGCCGCAGTGCCCGCTTGCGCTTCAGCCACTGGTCGACGAGATCGCGTGACAGGCCTTCACGCATATAGAGCGCCGTCATCTGGTTCAGCCAGGCCTGCAGCACGTTGAGCAGCAGCAGCGTGCCGGCGATCATCGCGAAGATTTCGAGTTGGTGGAAGAATTCGCCGAGGTCGCGGCGCTCCAGCGAGTCATAGAAGGGCGCATTCCACTCGTTCAATATGACCTGGCCGTAGGACGTCGCCAGGATAACGAGGATCAGCACGGTCGCCAGAAACAGCACCCTGCCACGCACTTCCGAATTCCAGAATGCTGAGAACATGACGCCGAGGCGATATGTCAGGCTGAAATCATACCCTACCCTATCCTGCCTCCGGATGCCCGGCCTCCCCTCAATCTTATCTGCCATTACGCTTTTCCAAATCGCCCATGCCCCTATAAATAACATGGTGGCGTTACGGGTCTATCAACAGATTCTATCATTCATTAAACTGTGATGATGCGGCAGAGGTCACTTGACTGCAGTCGACAGTTGATTCGCGACCCGACTGGGTCTAATTAAAGCGCTCCGTGGTGATTTGGCCGGCCGGCTTGCAGCCACGTTAAAAAAATCGCTAAAGGGCCGCGTGCGGACCGGTAGCGATTTTTTTCGCCGCCGGTTTTTGTTTTTGATCGAGTGACCGCAATGCCCATCAAGATCCCCGATACGCTGCCCGCCTTCGAAACCCTGGTTCAGGAAGGTGTGCGGGTGATGACCGAGACGTTGGCGATCCGTCAGGATATCCGACCGTTGCAGATCGGGCTGCTCAACCTCATGCCGAACAAGATCAAGACCGAATTGCAGATGGCGCGTCTCGTCGGCGCCTCGCCGCTGCAGGTGGAACTGTCGCTCATCCGTATCGGCGGCCACAAGGCGAAGAATACGTCAGAAGATCATCTGCTTGCCTTCTACCAGACCTGGGAGGAGGTAAAACACCGCAAGTTCGACGGCTTCATCATCACCGGGGCGCCGATCGAGCTCTTGCCCTATGAGGACGTCACCTATTGGGCGGAGATGCAGCAGATTCTCGACTGGACGGAAACGAATGTCCATTCGACGATGAACGTCTGCTGGGGCGCGATGGCGGCGATCTATCATTTCCACGGCGTTCCGAAATACGAGCTCAAAGAGAAGGCCTTCGGGGTTTACCGCCACCGCAACCTGAAGCCTTCGTCGATCTATCTCAACGGCTTTTCCGACAATTTCGAAGTGCCGGTGTCGCGCTGGACCGAAGTGCGCCGCGCCGATATCGAGAAGTCCGAAAACCTGGAGATCCTGATGGAATCACCCGAGATGGGCGTGTGTCTCGTGCACGAGAAGAAGGGCCGGCGGCTCTACATGTTCAACCATGTCGAATATGATTCCACCTCGCTTTCCGACGAGTATTTTCGCGACGTCGATGCCGGCGTGCCGATCAAGATGCCGCACAATTACTTCCCGCATAACGATCCGGCGCTTGCGCCGCAGAACCGCTGGCGCAGCCATGCGCATCTCCTGTTCGGCAACTGGATCAACGAAATCTACCAGACGACGCCCTTTGATGTGGAAGAGATCGGCACGGACCTCTGACCTTGCCGATCGCGCCCCGAGCCGGTGCCGCCGCCTCACTGCTGCGGCATTTTCTTTCTGATCCGCCGGTTGCGGAATGAAGCAAATGCGGGCAGGTTCCTGTCCCGAACCCTACCACACCGCGCGTCTTCATCGGACGTGCAATGCACAGTTTGAATCGCTGCAAATTCCTCAAATCGATTCCGAATTGAGGAATTCGCATCAGAGATAGAATGGACGGTCGATCATGTCGGATAAGTTGGAGCGGGACGTTTTCGGGCAGACGAAGGCGGGCGAAACCGTCTATCGCGTCGTGATCAAGGGCGGTGGGCTGACGGCCAAGATCATAAGCTGGGGCGCAGTCATCCAGGATTTGCGCCTCGAGGGACATGACGCGCCGCTGCAGCTCGGCTTCGACGATTTCGACAGCTACCCCCTCTATTCATCCTATTTCGGCGCGACACCCGGCCGCTGCGCCAACCGCGTCGGCGGCGGCAGGTTTACGCTTGACGACAAGGACTATCAGCTCGAACTGAATGAAAACGGCGTGACGCATCTGCATGGCGGCAGCGACAATATCGCCAAACGCAACTGGACGATCGTCGAGCATGACGTCGACCGCGTGGTGCTGAAGATCGTCGATCCCGATGGCCGCGCCGGCTATCCCGGCAATTGCACCATCCAGGCGACTTTCTGGGTGCATGGCAACGGTGAACTGTCGATCACCTACGAATCGACCAGCGACCAGCCGACGCTCGCCAATGTCTGCCAGCACGCCTATTTCAATCTCGACGGTCGCGACGATGCGCTTGGCCACGATATCATGATTGCCGCCGATCATTATCTGCCGACCGATGAGAAGCAGGTGCCGACCGGCGAGATCCGTTCCGTCGAGGGCACCGAATTCGATTTCCGCGAGATGGCGCCGATGAAGCGTTTCGTCGGCAGCGAACAGGCGTTCTACGACCATAATTTCTGCCTGTCCGCCGAGCGCACCGCCAAGCGGAGTGTCGCGCTCGCCCGCAGCCTTTATTCCGGTGTGTCGCTGGAAGTGCGCAGCACCGAGCCAGGCGTCCAGTTCTATGCCGGCTTCAAGCTCGATACCGGGGCTCCCGGCATCGGCGGGCGCAAATACGGTCCATTCGCCGGCTTTTGCCTGGAGACCCAGGTCTGGCCGGATTCCATCAATCACCAAGGTTTTCCGAATGCGGTTCTGCGCCCCGGCGAAGTGCTGCGCCAGGAGACGGATTATATCTTCACCAAGAACTGAGCGTCCTCCAGCGCCGCGCGTTTCTAACGCGGGGCGCTGTCGACGCACGGTTGTCAAAATTGGTCGCTATGAAACCCTCGCCGGCCCGCCGGCGAGGGTTTTTTCTTTCGGCACTCGATTCTGTCTTGCCGATTGGTCCTATATAGGTTCTATTGTGCGTCCATGGATAGAACCAGTCTGATAGCGGAATTGAATAGCCGCGGCCTGCGTGACGAGGCATTGACCGGGCCGCTTTACAAGCGGCTGGCGCAGACGCTGACCGGCCTCATTCAGGAAGGGCTGCTGAAGCCCGGCACCGCACTCCCGGGCGAGCGCGACCTTGCCGAAGCTCTGAAGCTCGGTCGTGTCACCGTGCGCACCGCCTATCGCGATCTGATGGCGTCCGGCGCATTGGAATCGCGCCACGGAAGCGGTACTTTCGTGTCGAGCAGAGTGGAGCGCATGGAACAGTCGCTCTGGCGGCTTTCCTCCTTCTCCGCCGACATGCGTTCACGCGGGCGTCTGCCGGCCGCACGGATATTGTCGCGGGCGGTCAATACGCCGTCGCCGGAAGAATCCTTCCTGCTCGGCCTCGGCGGCGACGAGCCGGTGCTGAGGCTCGACCGCTTGCGCCTTGCCGACGGCCTGCCGCTGGCGATTGAACGCGCCGTGGTGCCGATCAAGTTCCTCGGGCACGATGCCGGCGGCGAGGGATCGCTCTACGATGCGCTGACGGCCAGCGGCCACAGGCCCGTGCGCGCGCTGCAGCGGCTGACGGCGGTCACGCTCGACCCGTCCTCCGCCGCAATCCTGAACGTCAAATCAGGCGCGCCGGCGCTCCTGATCGAACGTGTCTCGCGCCTGGAAGACCAGCGCGTCGTCGAATACACCCGCTCGCATTATCGCGGCGATGCCTATGATTTCGTAGCCGAATTGAGAATCGGAGATGACCTATGAATGACAACCAGTCACTGATGCTGCAAGAAGCCGGCCAATCGCCAGAGGTGGTGGCTACGCTTCTCGAAAAGGAAAAACCGGTCTTTGCCGAGATTGCCCGGCTGTTTTCGTCCGCCCGCCCGAGCGTGGTGACGACGGCGGCGCGCGGCTCCTCGGACCACGCCGCCACCTTTTTCAAATATCTTTTCGAGATTACCTGCGGCGTTCCGGTCGCCTCGGTCGGTCCGTCGATCGCTTCCGTCTACGGTGCGGCGCTGCATCTGAAGGGCGGCGTCCATT
Organism: Rhizobium leguminosarum bv. viciae USDA 2370; assembly: GCF_002008365.1. GTDB lineage: Bacteria > Pseudomonadota > Alphaproteobacteria > Rhizobiales > Rhizobiaceae > Rhizobium > Rhizobium leguminosarum. The sequence goes on along the minus strand of NZ_MRDL01000015.1, from coordinate 312,698 downwards.
TCACCGTCTCGCAGTCGGGTGCCAGCCCCGATATCGTCGCGTTGCAGGATGCGGCGAAGAAGGGCGGAGCGACGACGATCGCCGTCGTCAACGTCACCGACAGCCCGCTTGCGAAACAGGCCGATATCGTTCTCGGCCTCAATGCCGGCGCGGAAAAGAGCGTCGCGGCGACGAAATCCTTCATCGCCTCGGTCGCCGCCCTTGCCGGTGTGACGGCTGCGATCGGCGGCGCGTCCGACCTGCAGGCGGCGCTCGACAAGCTGCCGGAGGCGCTGTCGGCGACCGCCGGGATCGACACGGCGGCAGCCGAGGAGGTGCTGTTCAATGCGACCTCGCTCTATACCGCCGGCCGCGGCCCGGCCTTTGCGATCGCGCTCGAAGCGGCGCTGAAGGCCAAGGAAACCTCCGGCCTTCATGCCGAGGCCTTCTCGCTGGCGGAACTGATGCACGGCCCCATGCGCCTGGTGCAGCCGGGCTTCCCGATCGTCGCCTTCGCACCCGACGATGCGGCCTTCGCCAACAATGTCCAGGCGCTGGAGCGCCTGCAGAAACTCGGCGCCACCACTGTCGGCTTCTCGGCGCAGCCGCTTTCCGGCGTCCATCTGCGCGTGCCGACGACGGGCAACGGTCTCATCGATCCGCTGGTGTCGCTGCTCGTCTATTACCGGCTGATCGAGTCGGTGACGCGCCGCAAGGGCTTTGATCCCGACAAGCCGGCGAACCTGCTCAAGGTGACGGAGACGGTCTGATGGTCCGCAAGGTCTTCCTCGGCGCCCGCATCTTCGACGGCGAGCGCTTCCATGACGACAAGGCGCTCATCGTTGCCGATGGCCGCGTCGAAGCGATCGCTGCCAGAGATGATCTGCCGGACGGCGAGGTGGTGACGCTTGCGGGCGGTATTCTGTCGGCCGGCTTCATCGATGCGCAGGTCAATGGCGGCGCCGGGCGGATGCTGAACGACGAGCCTTCCGCTGCCTCGATGGACATTATCGCCGGCGGGCACCGGCCCTATGGCACGACGTCGCTGCTGCCGACACTGATTACCGATACATCAGAAGCGTCCATTGCCGCCATCGAGGCGGCCAAGGAGGCTGTCAAGGCGAACCGCGGCGTTGCCGGTCTGCATCTCGAAGGTCCGCATCTGGCGCCTGCGAGGAAGGGTGCGCATCTGGCCGAACTGATGCGACCGGTGGAGGACCGCGACGTCAAGGCCTTCATCCAGGCACGCGAGGCGATCGGCACGCTGCTCGTCACAATGGCGGCCGAGCAGGTGACGGTTGCCCAGGTGCGCGAGCTTGCGGAAGCCGGTGTCACCATCAGCATCGGCCATTCCGATTGTTCGAGCGAGGCGGCGGAAGAACGTTTCGATGCCGGCGCGCGGGGCGTCACGCATCTCTTCAACGCCATGAGCCAGCTGGGACACCGTGCGCCCGGTCTCGTCGGCGCGGCGATCGATCATCCCTCGACCTGGTGCGGCATCATAGCCGATGGCCATCACGTCGATCCGAAGGCCTTGCGCACGGCACTGCGCGCCAAGCGCGGCGAAGGCAAGCTGTTCTTCGTCACCGACGCGATGTCGCTTGTCGGCTCGGAGAAGGATTCGTTCACGCTGAACGGGCGCACCGTCCGGCGCGAAAGAGGCGGCTTCTGCTCGAAGCTGGTGCTTTCCGACGGCACGCTGGCCGGTTCCGATGTCGACATGATCTCGACGATCCGTTACGGCGTCACCTATCTCGATCTGACGCTCGCCGAGGCGTTGCGCATGGCGACCCTTTATCCCGCCCGGTTCCTCCGGCTTGCTGATCGAGGCCATCTCTCGCCGGGGACACGCGCCGATCTCGTGCATCTGACCGATGCGCTTGCCGTCACCGCCACCTGGCTCGGCGGCGAAGCGGCCTGAACGCTAAGGCGCGTCGCGATCTTTCAGATTCGCTCTTGGCGCTTTAGATCTTTGTTTTTACGCATGTCGTTATCGCAAAACCGCGGCACACTTTTGCGCGACATGCTCTAGGAGAAGTGGGATGACCGACATTACCGATGCCTATTTCTCCAACCTGATCGGCCGGCTGGAAGAGCTGAAGCAGGTGCTTGCCGAGCCGATGGCGCAGGCAGCAGCCGTCATCCTCGATGCTGCCCACGGCGACAAGCGCGTCTATGTCTTTGGCACCGGCCATTCGCACATGCTGGCGGAAGAGGTGCACTATCGTGCCGGCGGGCTCGCTTTCACCGTGCCGGTGCTCGTCGGCTCGGCCATGCTGCATGAGGGTGCGGTCATCAGCTCGGTCTATGAGCGCACACAGGGCCTGGTGCGGCCGATGCTGGAGCGTTACGGCATGCAGCCGGGCGATGTCATCATCATTGCCTCCAATTCCGGCGTCAACGCCGCGCCCATCGAGGCCGCCGACTATGCGCGCGAAATCGGCGCAAAGGTGATCGCCATCACCTCGATCGCCTATTCCTCAGCGATCGCCAATGGCCGCCGGCGGCTCGCCGACGTGGCCGATGTGGTGCTCGATAACGGGCTGCCGCCGGGTGATGCCGTTGTCGATCTCGAAGGCACGGGGCTTCGGGTCGGGCCGGTCTCGACGGCAGTCGGCGTGACGGTCATCAATGCGATCTTCGCCGAAGTCGCCTCGGAACTTTCGAAATCCGGCGATGCGCCAATTTATCTCAGCGCCAACATGCCGGGTGCTGCCGAGATCAACCAGAAGCTCGTGCGGAAATACCGGCCGCGCAACCCGCATCTCTGATGATGGGAGCGAAGCGGTGTCGCAATTCACAGTTCCGTATGTCACGACATGCTCCTGACGCGATCAAGCGGCAAGAATGGAGCTGACCATCCGAGCCGTCCGCGGCGCCAGCGTCAAACCGATATGCCCGTGTCCAAAAGCAAACACCACGTCCCTTCCTCCTCTTGAAGGCCGGATGACCGGAACGGAATCGGGCATGGAAGGGCGGAAGCCCATCCAACTGCGGCTTGGTTCGCCAAGCGTCGGGAAAATCCTGCGAGCGTTTGCCAACAACACTTCGAGGCGCCTTGGGTTCGAAGGCGCGGTGATGCCTCCGAGTTCCACAGTGCCGGCCACCCGCAGGCGGCCGCGCATCGGGCAAAAATAAAATCCGTGATGCGTCGGGCATACCGGTCGTTCCACCGGCAATGTTTCCATATCGAATTCGAGATGATAACCCCGCTCGGTATCCAGGGGGACCCGCTCTCCGAGCTGCAGAGCCAGACCGCGGGAATGGGCGCCGGCAGCGATCACCGCCGCTCGGGCATGGATGCCGTGGGCCGAAGCCATCATCCTCACTCCGCTCCGCTCACGCGAAATAGTCGTCACCGAGTCTCGAACGAACTCGACGCCCGCTCGTTTGGCGGCGGCTTCCATCACGCTCATGACCTGGCCGGGATCGGTGAAGTTTATCGCTTTCGGAAAGAAAAGCCCTCCGCCATGGACCTGCGGCAGCCGAGGCTCCAGGCTTTGCACTTGGTCGGGTGTGAGAAGCTGCTGCGCTATCCCATAGGTTCGGCGAAGCTCGACATCCGAAGCGGCTGCCTTGAAGGCCTCGGGCGTCTGGTAGAGATAGAGGCATCCCTTCGCGCTCAAAAGATCGGATGCGCCGATCTCTGCCGCGAGTTCGAGCCATTCCGATGAAGCGTCGGACAGAAGGTCGGCGATGCGGCTCGTATTGTCTCTGTATCTGTGCGGGAGAGATTCGTAGGCAAAACGCATCAACCAAGGAAACAGCGTGGGCAATGCCGTTTTGCGGATGGACAGCGGGCTGTCGGAATTGAGAAGCAGCGAGGCCAGGTTTTTGAGGACGGCGGGCGTACCGACGGGAATGATTGCATAGTCGGCGATCGTTCCAGCATTGCCGTAAGATGCTCCCGAACCGGGTTTGTTAGGTTCGATCACTACGACATCGCGACCGTCTGCACGTAGCCGCAGCGCGGTTGCCACGCCGATCACACCGCCGCCGATGACGGCGATATCTGTCGTTAGTTTGTCCATGAAATTATGTATCTACCTCGGCGCCTTGTGATGCCGCGATCCGTTATGTGAATTCGCCAACCCGGCGGCGCCATGCGCCGCCGGGCCGGTTCGGTTCAATCGAGGACTAAGGCGCGTCGCGATCTTTCAGATTCGCTCCTTGCGCTTTAGCTCTTTATTTCTACGCATGTCGTTGCCGCAAAACCGCTGCACACTTTTGCGCGACATGCTTTAGCCTGGCGAAGCGTAGCGCGCGACATAAGCCGCCGTGCGTGCTTCGGTTGGACGGTCAAGGACATCTCCGGCGGTTCCCTGCTCGATGATAAGACCACCGTCGATGAACACGACCCAGTCGGACACTTCCTTCGCGAAGGGCAGCTCATGCGTGACCAGGATCATCGTCATGCCGTCGGCCGCAAGTTCCCGCATGACGCGTAGCACTTCCCCGGTCGATTCAGGATCGAGCGCCGATGTCGGCTCGTCGAACAGCAACACCGTTGGTTCTAGCGCCAGGGCGCGTGCGATCGCCACACGCTGCTGCTCGCCGCCCGACATCTGTTCCGGATAAGCCATCGCCCGTTTGGCGAGGCCTACTCTCGTCAGAAGTTCCACGGCCCGTTCCACAGCCTCTCTCTCGCCGATCCCGGCTGCATGCATCTGAGCGAGAACGACGTTCTCCACGGCCGTCAGATGCGGGAACAGATTGAAGCGCTGAAACACCATGCCGACACGTTGCCGAAGCTTTGCAAGGTTGCGGCAGGTCACCTCGCCATTGGCGAAGAGCGTCTCATCGCCGACAGTGATCGTTCCCTGATCGGGACGTTCAAGCAAATTGACGCAGCGCATGAGGGTGGTCTTTCCTCCGCCGCTCTGGCCAATGATGCTCACGATCTTGCCAGCGGGAACCTCGAGATCGACGCGGTCAAGCACCAGGCGCCCATCGAAAGACTTGCGCAATCCGCTCATTTTGACGGCCGGGCGTCCGACCGGCTGCCGTGACACGAAAGGAGTTTTGGCAGGGATGGTCGTCATGGGCAGATCTTCCCCTCGGCGAGGTAGGTCCTCGCTAATTTCAGCCGGCGCCTTCTGGCCAAGGACAATGGCACGCCCGCATGGATCTTGCGCTCCAGCAGAAGCAGACATTGTGACACCGGGTAGCAGATAGCGAAATAGGCCGTAGAGATCACGAGATACACTTCAAGCGCTCGGAATGTTTCCGAGGCTATCAACTGTGCCTGCGTCATCAGTTCGGCGGCGGAGATCGTGACAAGCAGCGAGGTCGACTTGATCAGGTCGACGAACATTGTGTTCGTACCGGGAAGCGCGAGCCGCACTGCCTGCGGCAGGACGACATGGGTGAACGTTTTGCCGCGCCCTAGCCCGAGAGCTTGAGACGCCTCTTGCTGTCCTTGGTGTACGCCGGCGATAGCGGCCCGAAAGATCTCGGACAGGTAAGCGGCGTAGAAGAGCACCAAGCTCAACACTCCAGCCTCGAAAACCTCCAGCCTGATGCCTACGGAAGGCAGGCCGAAGTATGTGAGGAATATGATCGCCAGAAGCGGTACGTTTTTAAAGAGCTCGGTATAGAACGCTGCAGGGACGCGGACGAGCCGCAGCCGGTTGAGCCTCATCAACGCAAGTGCAAGACCAAGAATCGTCGCGCCAATGAAGCTGGCCACGGTGTAGCCGAGGGTCCTGAGCAGACCCCCGGCAATGCTTCCGACGTAGTCATTCCAGGGAACCTGGAAAACATCGGTGAAGGATGACAGCGCCGTCATGCCCCGATCTCACTTCGCGATGGAAGGCGGGTTCCAGTCGGCGGGACGGTCAACGCCGCGCCGCTGTGCCGCCATCTCGGGCGATGGAACCAGGAACTGCTTGGGATCGCCGCCCCATTTCGTGATCAAAGCCGCAAGGGATCCATCCTTGTACATGCCGTCGATCTGATCGGATACAGCCTTGGCCAGCTTCGGCGACTGCTTGGGAAGGTAGAATCCGGTCATGTAGGCTTGAAAATATTTGTAATCGGGGTGTGCGGCCACCTGTTCGTTTGTCGGCGGCTTCAGATATTCGATGCGGACCTTCATGTCGGGGCGCTGCTGCTGTTGATAGGTGATCAGCAGCGGATCAAGAAAGCCAACGTCCAGACGTCCGGAAGAAATATCCTGGAACACACCTTCGGCGTTCGGGAACGTATGTGGTGATGCGTTAGGGACCTGCGCGATCGATTTCGCCCAGACATACCCCGTCACAGTGCCGAGATTTTTGCCTTCCAGACTCGCAACATCCGGAAAGCTCGCCGTGCCGCTCACCGCCATGGCCGGCGGCGAATAGTACGGAGGGTCCGTGAACAGGCCGACCTTCTGGCGAGCGTCGGACCATGCAATTCCGCCAATGGTTATATCAGCCCGCTGCGTCTGGACGGAAGCCAGCATGCCTGGAAAGTCGGTGACGTTGATTTCCATTTTGAGGCCGAGCTTATCGGCCACGGCTGTCAGGATGTCGCTGTCGAGACCGACCAGCTTTCCATCCTTGACCGCCGTATAGGGCATGTAAGGCTGCACTGCAACGACGAGCGTGCCCGGCTTCATCAGCTCCAGATCGTCGGCGTTTGCAGTGGATGGCACCGCCGTCGCGAATAGCCCCAAACCCAAGACCGCCAAGGCAATAATCCCGTTTGCCTGCGATTTTTTCGTCAATTCAGCATGTTTCATTGGAACCCCTCTTTGTGGTTATATATTGCTGATATATTAAGAATATGCAGACATGATATGGAGTCAAGCAGATTCGTTGAGCGGCTTTTTTCTAGGCGGAAAAGCGTCTAGCTATGCGGAAACGGGCAGAGAGAGGAAAACGCTGAATATGTCGGCATTCGAAGTGGATTACGAAGCGGCGGAATCGACACTGGCGGAACGGACGTACATTCGGCTGCGCGACGACATCATTACGACGCTGCTTCCTCCGGGCACACTTCTGCGCGAAGCCGAAATCATGAAACGCATGGACGTCGGGCGCACGCCGGTCCGGGAGGCGATTCAGCGTCTGCAATATGATGGTTTCGTTGTCGTCAGCGCGCGGCGCGGCACATTTGTGAGCAAGATCGATATCAATGATCTTACTGCGGTTTATGAGGCGCGAGCACGGATCGAGTCCTGGGCGACCCGACTAGCTGCGGAAAGGCTGCGCGAGTTCGAGCGGCAAGAAGCGCGGCAACTGATCGATGAGCTCAAGCAAACAACCGGTCCGATGGCGTTGGAGGACATACTTGCTCTCGATCGCCGGGTTCACCGCTTCATTTACAAAGTGGCGAAAAACCCTTTCCTGTCCGATACGCTGGATCACTACCACAATCTGTCGCTGAGAATCCTGTACGTCGCCATGAAACGGTTTCCAAGTTTGGTGCCGCGCCTTGAGGACGTCTTGCATGATCAGGTCCTCATGCTTGAGGCGGTGTGCAGAGGTGACGCAGATGAGGCCGAAAAGATCGCGATGGCTCATGTCATGAGCTTTGAGAGCGAGGTCCGGAAGGTAATCTGAATTCGGATCTGGGGATTGGATGCAGCTTCAGCTGAACGAAGATATTTCCGGCAGAATGAGCCGTCCGAAACGATCTCGTGCTGCGAGTGGACTCGGCATCGACACCTGCCTGAATTCCACATCTCAGTGAGAGGCCGGTGTGAGCCGGCCTCCTGAACGGATGAAAACCAGGATCAGTCCTTGGCGCGTTCGACGTATGAATTGTCTTCCGTGGCGATGACGACGCGGGTGCCGGCATTGATGTGCGGGGGCACCAGGGTGCGGACGCCGTTCGACAGCATGGCCGGCTTGTAGGAGGACGATGCCGTCTGGCCCTTGACGACCGGTTCCGTCTCCATGATTTCGAGCGTGACGTGGCGCGGCATCTGGATCGCCAGCGCAATGCCTTCATGCATTGACAGAACGCAGGTCATGCCTTCCTGCAGATAAGCTTTGTCGTCCCCCATCGTGTCGACATCGACGACGACCTGATCGTAGTTTCCAGGGTTCATGAAGTGAAAGCCTTCGCCGTCCTCGTAGAGGAATTGATGGTTCACGTCCTCGACGAAGGCGCGCTCGACCTGTTCGGTGGTGCGCCAACGCTCGGAAACCTTCACGCCGTCGACGATGCGGCGCATGTCGACCTGGGTGACCGGTGTGCCCTTGCCCGGATGAAAGTTCTGGGCGGTGAGAACGACGTAAAGCTTGCCGTCGACATCGAGAACGTTGCCCTTGCGGACCGAAGAGGCGATGACCTTGACCATAAGACTTCCTTGTAACTCGGCTTTCGGCGTCGTAGATGACTGCCGAGACGCTCCGAAGACGCAAATGTTTTTCTTTGGGGCGCAACTAACCTAAAATCCGGGAAATAGCCACCCCCTATACCGGCTTCTCCGGCGAAGAAAGCTTGGAATGAACTCTTCGGCGAAAGCGTCCCCCTGGTGGACCCCGTCCGTGCATGCCGACCGCCGTCCGTTTCTGATCGGGCGCAATGCGATCCAGGCGGCGTTGCGCGGGTTTTTCGCGCGCGAGGACTTCGTCGAGGTGGATACGGCTGTGCTGCAGGTCTCGCCCGGCAACGAGGCACATCTGCATGCCTTCGCCACGGAAGCACTGACGACGGATGGGCAAAAGGCGCCATTCTACCTGCACACCTCGCCGGAATTCGCCTGCAAGAAGCTGCTTGCGGCGGGCGAGGAACGCATCTCGTGTTTTGCCCATGTCTATCGCAACCGCGAGCGCGGGCCGCTGCACCATCCCGAATTCACCATGCTCGAATGGTATCGGGCCGGCGAAAGCTACGAGAGCCTGATGATGGATTGCGTGCGGATCCTGGCGCTTGCAGCCGAAACAGTGAAGACCGGGAAGCTTGCCTATCGCGGCGCCGAGAGCGATCCCTTTGCCGGGCCGGAGCGGATCGGCGTTGCCGAAGCGTTTGAGCGTCATGCCGGCATCGATCTTCTCGCCTCGGTCGCCGCCGACGGTTCGACCGATCGCGACCATCTGGCGGCCGAGCTCAGGCGCGTCGGCATGCGTGTTGCCGATGACGACGGCTGGGCCGATCTCTTCAGCCGGGTGCTGGTCGAAAAGATCGAGCCGTATCTCGGCTTCGGCCGCATCACCATCCTCGACGAATATCCGATCTCGGAGGCAGCACTTGCGCGTCCCTCGGCACGCGACCCCAGGGTTGCCGAGCGTTTCGAACTCTATGCCTGCGGCGTCGAGCTGGCGAACGGCTTCGGCGAACTTACCAACGCTGCCGAACAACGGCGACGGTTCGAGATCGAGATGACCGAGAAGGCACGGATCTACGGCGAGACCTATCCGATCGACGAGGATTTCCTTGCCGCACTGGCGCTGATGCCTGAGGCAAGCGGCATCGCGCTCGGCTTCGATCGGCTGGTGATGCTGGCAACGGGAGCATCACGCATCGACCAGGTGCTCTGGGCGCCGGTTGCGGAGTACGGAAGATGAATGCCGTCAAACCGATCAAGAGCGTCGACGATCTTGTAAAGGCAGGGCTGGTCGCGTCTGCCGCTCGCGCAACCCTCGAGGAGGTTGCCGCGCGTTACGCGATTGCGCTGACGCCTGCGATCAGCAAGCTCATCGACCGCAGCGATCCCAGTGATCCGATCGCTCGGCAATTCGTGCCCGATGCAGCCGAACTCACTGTCGCTCGCGAAGAACGCGCCGATCCGATCGGCGATCATGCCCACAGCCCCGTCGAAGGCATCGTTCACCGCTATCCCGATCGTGTGTTGCTCAAGGCCGTGCATGTCTGCCCGGTCTATTGCCGCTTCTGCTTCCGGCGCGAAATGGTCGGGCCGCAGGGCCTCGGCACGCTCGATGCCGCGGCGATGCAGGCCGCTTTCGACTATATCCGCGGTCACGAAGAGATCTGGGAAGTCATCCTCACCGGCGGCGATCCGCTGGTGCTTTCTCCGCGCCGGCTCCACGAGATCATGGAGACGCTTGCCGGGATCGCGCATGTGAAGATCGTGCGTTTCCACACCCGCGTTCCGGTCGTCGATCCCGAAAAGATCGATGCGGCGCTGATCGACGCGCTGAGGGCAAGCGGCAAGACGGTTTATGTGGCGCTGCACGCCAATCATGTGAGAGAACTGACGCCGGAAGCGCGGGCCGCCTGCGCCCGCCTCGCCGATGCCGGCATCGCCATGGTCAGCCAGTCGGTGCTGCTCAAGGGTGTCAACGACGATCCCGCCGTGCTTGCGGAGTTGATGAAGGCTTTCGTCGAAATCCGCGTCAAACCCTACTACCTGCATCATCCAGATCTGGCGCCTGGCACCGGCCATTTCAGAGTGACGATCGAAGAGGGGCAGGAGATCGTCGCGGCGCTGCGCGGGCGGATTTCCGGTCTCTGCCAGCCGGCCTACATCCTCGATATCCCAGGCGGTCACGGCAAGGCCGTCGTCAGTGGGAGCGCGATCCGGGCGACCGGCGACGGATGTTATTCCGTCACCGATTATCGCGGTGGCGAGCATTCCTATCCGCCCGTTGATTGAGACAAAAGTCGGCGTTTTGCGTGTCATTTCTGTACTCGCCACGCCAGACGCTAGAGTGTGTCGCAGCGTCGAAATTATCATAAGTCACTGATATAAAATGGTTGTTTACGACAGTGCGGAAAGGATCGCTAAAATCCTAACTATGAGCCTCAGTCATATTTAACTCAATTAATTAGCGGAATGTTCTGTTTTCCGCACTAAAAGAACGCTCATGACAAGGCGATGAACGCCGGTTCGGGATCATGAGAATCTTGGAGTGATGGGATGAATAAGGCAATCCGCGACCTCGTAGCCAAATTCGGCAAGCTTCCTGGGTCGATCGACCAGGTCGCCGACGACGCCGATCTTTATGCGGCAGGTTTGACGTCCTTTGCTTCTGTGCAGTTGATGCTTGGCCTCGAAGAGGCCTTCGACATCGAATTTCCCGACAATCTCCTGAACCGCAAATCCTTCGCGAGCATCTCGGCCATCGCCAGGACAGTCGATCTCATCCGGGACAGCCGGAAGGTCGCCTGATGAATTTCCCCGTCAAGATCATGCAGGACGGTCTTGTCGCAAGGGTGGCCCGCGTCGCCGAAATCGCGACGAAACACGCGGATACCGTTGATGCCGAAGCCCGCTTCCCCCGGGAAGCCGTCGATGCGATGAAGGCCGAAAGGCTGCTCGGCATCCAGGTGCCGCGCCATCTCGGCGGAGAATCCGCCTCGATCACCGAGATCGCCGAATTGTGCTCGCTGCTCGGCCAGGTTTGCGCCGCGAGCGCCATGGTCTTCGCCATGCACCACATCAAGCTGTCGAGCCTCGTTGAACACGGCGCCGACAGCGAATGGCATCGCGGTTTCATGCGCCGCATCGCCGCCGAGCAGTTGCTGATCGCATCCGCCACCACCGAAGGCGGTATCGGCGGAAACCTGCGCAACAGCATCTGTGCGGTCGAGGTCGATGGCGACACGTGCCGTCTCGAAAAGGATGCGACCGTCATTTCCTATGGCTCGCATGCCGACGCCATTCTCATCACCTCGCGTGCCCACGCGCAGGCGGCGTCCTCCGATCAGGTGCTGACGGCCTTCCTCAAGGACCAGTACACGCTCGAGAAAACGCATGTCTGGAATACGCTCGGCATGCGCGGAACCTGCTCGGACGGCTTCCTGTTCAAGGGCGAAGCGCCGGCCCATCAGATCCTGCCGAAGCCTTTCGCGGAGATCGCGGCACAATCCATGCTTGCCTCCTCGCACCTCTTGTGGAGCGGCGTCTGGTACGGCATCGCCGTCGATGCCGTTGTGCGCGCCCAGGCTTTCGTGCGCGCCGCTGCCCGCAAGGCGCCGGATGCCCAGCCGCCGGGCGCGCTGCGCCTTGCCGAGGTTTCGAACCTGCTGCAGATGGTGAAATCCAACGTGGTTGCCGGCCTCAAGGCTTACGAAGATGCCAAGGCCGATGCCGACAGGCTCTCTTCGATGGGATTTGCGGTGGCGATGAACAACGTCAAGATCGCCTCGTCCGAGACGATCCTGGAGATCGTCAACCATGCGATGCTGATCTGCGGCATCATGGGCTACAAGAACGGCACGCCCTTCAGCCTCGGACGCCATTTGCGCGACGCGCATTCCGCACAGCTCATGATCTCGAATGACCGCATCCTCGGCAACACGTCGAGCATGCTTCTTGTCCATAAGCAGGACACTAGCCTACTGGGGTGACAGTCATGGATATGCAGACCTCGTTTCTGGACCGGCTTTTCGAATCCGGTCTGCTGATCGATACCGGCATCGACGGGCTCTACGGCCGTAGCGGCCAGTTCGAAGACGTGATCGCTGCCTTCGAGCGCCTGATCGATACGTTCGGCGGCGCCGATGGTGCCGAAGCCATGCGCTTTCCGCCGGGCATGAACCGCGCCTTCTTCGAAAAGAGCGGCTACATGAAGAGCTTTCCGCAGCTCGCCGGCACGGTGCACAGCTTCTGCGGCAGCGAGCTTGATCATGTCAGCCTGCTGCAATGCATGGAAGTCGGCGAGGACTGGACCAAGGGGCAGGAGGCGACCGACATCGTGCTGACGCCGGCTGCCTGCTATCCGCTCTATCCGACGATCGCCAAACGCGGCAACCTGCCGAAGTCGGGCGGCCTCTTCGACCTGCAATCCTATTGCTTCCGCCATGAGCCGTCGAAAGACCCGGCCCGCCAGCAGCTGTTCCGCATGCGTGAATATGTCTGCATGGGTACCGAGCTGCACGTCACCGATTTCCGCCAGCGCTGGATGGATCGTGGCGTCGAGATGATGAAGGCCGTCGGTCTCGACGTGACGATCGACGTCGCCAATGATCCGTTCTTCGGCCGCGCCGGCAAGATGCTCGCCAATAATCAGCGCGACCAGAACCTGAAGTTCGAGCTGCTGATCCCGATTACCTCGGCTGCCAATCCGACCGCCTGCATGAGCTTCAACTACCATCAGGATGCCTTCGGCACGAAATGGGGTCTCAATCTCGAAGACGGCAGTGTCGCGCACACCGCCTGCGTCGGCTTCGGACTGGAGCGCATCGCCCTTGCCCTCTTCCATCATCACGGGCTCGATGTGAAGCAATGGCCGGCCAGCGTACGGAAAGCGTTGTGGGGCTGAGCAAATCGATGACATCGGTATTTTCGGGAATCGACCCGGAAACCTACCGGGCGCATGCGCTGCATTCCGGCGAGCGCGCCTGGCCGGAAACCAATTGCTATGTCGATCTCTGGATCGAAGTACTGGCGACATCAGGCGTTGCACCAGAGGCGATGCTGGGTTTTACCCTGACGCAGGATTTCGAGGGCGACCAGTTCACCTTCTTCAAGGTGCCGCTCGAGGATCTCGAAGCGCTCTACGGCATTCGTGCGACTGAGCTTGCCATCTACGACCGTGTCGAACGCCATGCCGAGGTTCAGATCGCGCGGGGCCGTCTCTGCCTGATCGAAATGGATTCCTTTTACATGCCGGATACGCGCGGCACCGCCTACCGGCAGGAGCATGGCAAGACGACGGTTGCGATCAACCGGCTGGATGTTTCGGCAAAGCGCGTCGATTATTTCCACAATGCCGGTTATTTCCGTCTCGAAGGCGAGGATTTCGACGGTCTGTTCCAGCTGCAGCTGACGGAAAACGACCCGCCGTTCCTGCCCTACACGGAATTTGCCCGATTCCCGGAAAGACCGGCTGATGAAGAGCATCTGCGATCGACCGCGCGGCGGCTGGCCGGCTTTCACTTCATCAGGCGTCCCCGCGAAAACCCGATCCGCGCCTTTGCAAGCATCTTTCCGCAACAGGTCGAGGCGGTGGCGGAACGGCCGTTCGGCTTCTTCCATAAATACGCCTTCAACACGCTTCGCCAGGTCGGCGCCAATTTCGAGCTGGCGGCCGATCATCTCACCTGGCTCTCCCCTGGTGAATTTGCGGCTGCCGCCGAGCATGCCAGGCGCATTTCGGAGGTGGCGAAATCGGTGCAGTTCCAGCTTGCCCGCGCTGTCACCCGCAAGAAGTTCGAGCCGTTGCAGGCAGCTCTTGATCCGGCCGCCGATGCATGGGATTCCATGATGGCGTCGCTTGCGGGGCGAATCTGAGGCCGGAGATCTGACCATGCGGGGGCGTTTGGCGAGCATCGGTGCCGAGGAAAGTCTACTTTCCGAAGGCTGGAACCTGATCCTGACGGAGCCGGGCGCCTGCGCCGTGCCGCACGACATCCCGCTCTCGGCGCAGTTGATTCCAGCACCGGTTCCCGGCACCGTCGCCGCCGCGCTTGAAAAAGCCGGGCTCTTCGACCGGGAAAATCCCGAGCCGCTGAACACACGGGATGCCTGGTATCTCTGCCGGCTTTTCGATGCCGAGCCCGGCGACGCGATCCTGCGTTTCGAAGGGCTGGCGACGCTCTGCCATGTCTTCCTGAACGGCCAGGAAATCCTGTTTTCCGAGAGCATGTTCACGGCGCATGAGATTCCGGTGACGCTTTCGGGTGGCGATGAACTGGCTTTGTGCTTCCGGGCGCTCGGTCCCCGCCTGTCGGAGCCGGGGCCCCGTGCGCGCTGGCGGCCGCAGATGATCACGCCGGCGGGCTTGAAGAATTTTCGCACGACGCTGCTCGGTCATATGCCGGGCTGGTGCCCCGATATCCATGCCGTCGGGCCATGGCGGCCGATTTCGATGGTGCGGCGCAATCCCGTCTCGATCGACAATGTCTCCATCCGCGCCGTATTCGAGGAGAGTGGTGTCGGCCGTCTCAGCGTTTCCCTGCATAGCAATGCCGAGAATCCCTCAATGCTGCTTCGCTGCGGCGGGATGGAGCAGCCCTTCGAGAAGGTCGGCGACAGTCATTACTCGGCTATCCTCAAGCTTTCCGATATCGAGCCCTGGTGGCCGCACACGCATGGCGCTGCGCGTCTCTATGAGCTGACGCTGGTTTCCGACGGGGTGGAATATCCGCTCGGCAGGACTGGCTTCCGGCGCATCGACGTCGACCGTGGTGCGGATGGCGATGACTTCGCGCTCCTCGTCAACGGCGAACGCATCTTCTGCCGCGGCGCCGTGTGGACGACGGCCGATATCGCGCGATTACCGGGCGGGCGGGCGGATTATGAGCCGTTCCTGCGGCTTGCCGCCGGAGCCGGCATGAACATGATCCGCATCGGCGGCACCATGGCCTACGAAACGCCTGATTTCTTCGCGCTCTGCGACGAGCTCGGTCTGCTCGTCTGGCAGGATTTCATGTTCGCCAATTTCGATTATCCGCGCAACGACAAGGCTTTTCTCGGTCACGTGCATGCGGAGGTCGAGGAATTTCTGCACGGCGTGCAGGCGTCGCCTTCGCTGGCCGTGCTCTGCGGCGGCAGCGAAATCCACCAGCAGGCGGCAATGCTCGGTCTGCCGGCGGAATTCTGGAGCGGACCGGTCACCGATGAAATCATCCCGGCGGTCGTCGCGCGCATGCGCCCGGACGTGCCCTATGTCCCGAACTCGCCCTATGGCGGGGCAATGCCCTTTTCGCCGAATGCCGGTATCGCCCATTATTACGGCGTCGGCGCCTATATGCTGCCGGTTGCCGATGCGCGCCGCGCCGACGTGCGTTTTGCCTCCGAAAGCCTCGCCTTCGCGCATGTGCCGCAGCAGAGGACGCTGCAACGTCATCTCGACGTGCCCGCCGTCCACAGCCCGCTATGGAAGGCTCGCGTGCCCCGCGACCGCAGCGCATCGTGGGATTTCGAGGATGTCCGCGACTTCTACCTGCAGCTTCTCTACGGTTTCGATCCGGCCCAGCTGCGCCGCGAAGATCCGGAACGCTATCTCGATCTCTCCCGCGCCGTCACCGGCGAGGTGATCGAAGAGACTTTTGCCGAATGGCGGCGCAAGGGCTCGGCCTGCAATGGCGCGCTTGTCTGGACGCTGCAGGACCTGCTGCCCGGCCCCGGCTGGGGGGTGATCGATTCCACCGGAGAGCCGAAGCCCGTCTGGTATGCGATGCGCCGTGCCTTCCGGCCGGTTCAGGCAATCTTCACCGACGAGGGAACGAACGGTCTCGACGTGCATGTCGTCAACGAGACGGATGCCGCGCTCGACGTCGAGCTCGAGGTCGTCTGCCTGCGCGACGGAAAACAGCAGGTCGTCAGCGGCAGCAGGGCCTTCAAGCTGGCGGCAAGGGACACGGAGCGCCTTGCCTGCACCGCGCTGTTCGGCGCCTTCTTCGATACGACCTATGCCTTCCGTTTCGGGCCGCCGGCGCATGATGCAAGCGTCGCACGCCTGCGCTCGCTGGTAGACGGCGCCATTCTCGCCGAGAGCTTCCACTTCCCCTGCGGACGGGGGAGGGCGCTGCATGACGCAGGGATCGAAGCATCATTCGGCAGAGACGACGACTGGTTCGTCGATCTGAGGACCGACCGGCTGGCGCAATCGGTGCATATCGACGTCGAGGGCTATCGGGCCGACGACGACTGGTTCCACCTTGCCCCCGGCGCGATGCGGCGGGTGAAGCTCCACCCGCTGTCCGGCGCGGAAAGCGATACTCCGCCTGCGGGAGAGATCAGAAGTCTAGGCAGTTCGCATCGCGTCGCAATCGAGGGCTGATGCCCCTGCGAAGAATGTTGCCGATCCATTGGGAAAGACCGTGATTTGAGAACGATATACCGCCTTCTGCGCGCCCATGTCCTGCAGCGGCTGATCCCGCGGTCGCGTGTTGCCTTCAACCCACGCAGGCCGGTGGAAGTCGTCGGTTATCTCTCGATGGCGGTCGGTGTCGGCGAATCGGCAAGGCTCTGCGCCGACGCATTGTCGGAGGCGGGGCTGGCGATTTCACACTCCGACGTCAGCACGCATCCTGACGAGAATTCATTCGCCGGATGGACGCCGTCGCATCTTTCCACCGAACCGGCGGGAAGCCGGATCTGGCATCTTAATCCGCCGATGCTGCCGCGCGCCATCCTGAAGAAGGGCGTTGCGAATTTCAGCCGCGCTTTCAACATCGGCTATTTCGCCTGGGAGCTCGAAGTCGTGCCGGCGGAGTGGCGCAATGCGATGCATTACATGAATGCCGTCTTCGTGCCGTCGGAATTCACCAGGCGGGCGATTGCGCCTCTCACCACGGCGCCCGTCATCGTCGTTCCGCATCCCGTCACCGAGAAGCCGGCGACCGAAGGCATGCGCCAGAAATTCGGCATCGAGGAAGACGCCTTTCTCGTCAGCTTCATCTTCAGCGCCGGCTCCTCGATCAACCGGAAGAATCCGCAGGCCGTCATCGAGGCCTTCCGGATATTCGCCGCCGAATGCCCCAGCGCCTTCCTCTTGATGAAGGCCAGCGGCGATATCGGCAAGGACGAAGGCCTGCGCGAACTGGTCGCTTCGGTTAAGGGCGACAACCGGATCAGGATCGTCACCGACAGGTTATCGAACTCCGATATCAACGGCCTCATCCGCTGTTCCGACGCCTATCTTTCGCTGCATCGTTCCGAAGGTTTCGGGCTGACGGTTGCCGAGGCGATCATGCAGCATACGCCCATCATTTCCACGGCCTGGTCGGGAACAGTAGATTTCTGCGATCCCGACAATAGCTGGCTGGTTGGCTCTCCCCTTATTCCTGTGGTCGATACCCATCCCGAATTTGCCGGGCTCGAGGGTGCAGTCTGGGCCGACCCCTCACCCGAGGCGGCGGCCGGGTACTTGAGGGAAATTTTCCGCGCGCCAGAGCGTGCACGAGAGAAGGCCGGGAAGGCGCGGGAGTTCCTGCTGCGCTACCTTGCGGAAAACAGCTACGAGAAGGCGCTTCAGACATTGACGGCGATGCAGGCCAGCTAAGCTGAGGTCGTCACTCCGCTTTATTTTAACATTTTCGCATTAGAGATGGCGGGTATGCGGCTTTAGAGCATGTCGCGCAAAAGTGTGCAGCGGTTTTGCGATAACGACATGCGTAAAAACAAAAACCTAAAGTGCGAGGAGCGATCTGAAGATCGCGACGCGCTTTAGGCCGATCCTGACGGATGGACAGATGTCGAAGGGTATTATCGCAAACTCGGTGATGAACGCGGCGGCAGGCATGCTGCTGCTTCTGACGGGCTTCGTTTCCTCGATCATAACCGCGCGGTTGCTCGGGCCGGAAGCCAACGGCATCGTCGCCTTTTCGCTCTGGCTGGTGGTGACCGGCGCCTCGATCGCCGAGCTCGGCTCCAGCATCACGCTGCTGAAGACGTTGCCGCAACTTTCGGCGGAGGGTTTCGATGCGCGCCGTCGGCGGGGTTTTGCCGCCATCCTCGTCAGCTTCATGATGTTCTCGACCGTCGTGCTGCTGGCGCTCTACGCGCTGTTTTTCCTGACGTCCGAAAAGATGCACTGGGCCGACACCGCGCCATCCGTCGCTCTGGTCACCGGCGTGCTGTTCTTCATCCAGGCGATCGGATCCTTCGTCAAATTCTACCTGATCGGCGAAAAGAAGCTTGGCGCTTTCTTTAAGCTGACGGTCGCCGTCTCGATCGTGCAGCTTGCCGGCGTTGCCGTCGGCGCCGTTTTCTATGGCGTCGAGGGTGTTCTCGTCGGTTATGCGCTCGGCCAGCTGGTGCTGTTTTTCGCCACGCTGCCGATCCTTCTGGCACGGCGCGACTGGTGCGGGGTCTCGCTGAAGTATCTCGCCTCTTCCTCCGTCATCCTGTCGATCCAGTTCATCATCGATTCCATTTTCCTCAACCGGCTCGAGCTGCTCTTCCTGCAGCAGTTCTGGTCGGTGGAGATGGTCGGTTATTATGCCGTCGGCCTGTCGATCGCGAATATCGCGCTGCAATTGCCGATCCAGATGACCGGCAGCCTGCTGCCCTACTATTCCGAGCGGCGCCACAGCAGCGACGATTCGACATTGCCGGTCGAGGTCTTCGCTGCCGTCACGCGCAGCATGGCCTATATCGTGCTGCCGATGAGCCTCGGGCTTGCCGCGATCTCCAGCGAACTGGTGCTCGTGGTGTTCGGCGAAGCGTTCCGCCGCAGCGGGACGGTGGTGGCGCTGCTTGCGCTCGTCGCTCCCGCCTATACTTTCATGCAGATCCTCAGCCTCTACCTGCTGTCGATGGACAGGGCCCGCTCCCGCCTGAACATCAGTGTGATAGGTGGCCTACTGATGGTAGCGGGTTGTTTACTGATCGTACCTAGGCTTGCGGCCGAGGGTGCTGCACTTGTGCGCATCCTCGTATTCGTTGCGATGTCGGTGATGATGATCAGACAGACAGGATTCGGATCCCAGCTTTCGGGTCTCTACGCAAGCCTGACGAAGGTGACGCTCGCCTCCGTCCTCTGTGCTTGCGGAGCGATTTCCGTGCTGGAATTCGTCCAAGGTCCGGCCGGATTGGTCGGCGCGATCATCGCCGGCGCATTCGCCTATTTCGCGGCGCTCCGAGTGCTGCGCGCCGTGCCGGGCGAGGATGTCGAAGTCATGCGCTCCATTCTCGACAAGATGCCGTCCCTGCTGCGGCGACCGGTTGGCCACGCGATCAATTTCATCGCGCCGCGGCTTCCCGGCGATCCCGATCGCGCCAAGGTCGCGCCCGGCGAATTCTCGCTGGAACCGGCCGAGGGGGCGGGACGCAACGCTGCCCTGCCTGTCGTCTTCGACGGCACGATCGGGCTGTTCATGCCTGAGAATCCTCTCACGAAGAAACGTTCGGCCGCCGTGCTCTTCGTCAGCCCCTGGGGTTTCGAGGAGATGTGCAGCCGCAAATTCTTCCGCGTCGCGGCCGAGCATTTCTCGGATATCGGCGTGCCGAGCCTGCGCTTCGACTATCGCGGCACCGGTGACGCGCTCGATTTCGGGGTGCTGCCGGCAAGGCTGGAAACCTGGGAAAACTCGATCCGTGCGGCCGCTGACAAGCTGAAGTCGCTGAGCGGCTGCGACCGTATCATCCTCATCGCACAGGGCCTCGGCGCGACGCTTGCCCACCGCGTCGGTTCTTCGATCGAAGGCGTCGACAGCCTCGTCATGCTGGCGCCGGTGCTGAGCGGCAGGGCCTATCTGCGCGAACTCAACATGTGGTCCAAGATCATCGATGCCGATCTCGGCCTCGGCAAGGAGCACGTCCAGACCGCGAAGGTGCAGATCGCCGGGCTCGTCATGCCCGAGGAAATCGCTGCCGAGCTCGGCAAGCTCAACATCACCTCGCCGCAGGGGCTCGCAGCCTCGCGCTATCTGATCCTCGAACGTCCTGCCAAGGCCGAGGATACCGGCTTTGCCGATGCGCTGATAGCGCTTGGCGCCGATGTCGAGCAGAAGGCCTTCGAAGGCTATGACGAACTCGCCACCAATCCGCTGTTTGCCAAGACGCCGATGGCTGTCGTCGCGCTGCTGACGACGTGGCTGGAGGCAACGACGACAGAGACATCCGCCGCCCATTCGCCGACGGCGATCGACAACCCGCTGCTTGCCGGCGATGATTTTGCGGAAACGCCGGTCCGTTTCGGAAGCCATAATCATCTGGTCGGCGTCGTCAGCCGGCCGCTCGGCGAGATCAAGGGCAATGCCGTGCTCTTCCTGTCGACAGCCTATGACCGGCATGCCGGCTGGGGACGGACGACGGTCGACATGGCGCGCGAGCTCGCCCGCCAAGGCGTCGTTTCGCTGCGTTTCGATTCCGCCAATGTCGGCGACAGCCCGCCGCGGCCGGATGCACCGGAACAGGTACTTTATTCGGATACGCAGACCGGAGATGCGGTCGCCGCGCTCGATCTGCTCGAAGGCGTCGTCGCCGGTCCCGTCATGGTCGCCGGTCGATGCAGCGGCGGCTATGTCGCCTTCCGCGCCGGCGTCGCCGACGAGCGCTTGAAGGCTGTCGTGTCGATCAATCCCTTCGTCTATTACTGGGATCCTGACATGCCGGTGCGCAGGGAGCATGTCGTCTCCGTTCCCCGCAGTCTGGATGATTACAGCCAGCGCCTGGCGCGGCTCGACACGCTGAAGCGGCTGCTGCGCGGCCAGGTGGATGTCGTTGCGGCGCTGCAGAATATCGTCATCGCCGCCGGCCGCCGGCTGTCGCCGTGGATCGCGCCGGTGCTCGAGCTGCTTCCCGACCGGCGCCATATCGCCCGCGAGGTCCGGCACTCCTTCGCGCTGTTCGGCAAGCGCAGGGTGCCGTTGACGCTGATCTACAGCGAGGGCGATGTCGGGCTCGACCACGTCTATTTCCACTTCGGGCCGCGCGGCGCCAGGCTCTCTCGCTATCCGAACGTACGGCTGCTGATGCTGCCGGATGCCGACCACAATCTGACGCCGCCGCAATCGCGCAAATTCGTGCTCGACGAGATCATCCGTCTCGCCAGAGCGTGACCGGGATTTCAGCTAAAGCGGTTCAGCTTTTAACGGAAGCGCAGGACCGCTCTAGCCTTTTGTTTTTACGCAATTCCGGACGGAAAACCGCTTCGCACTTTTCCTGGAATTGCTCTGAAGCATGTCGCGCAAAAGTGTGCAGCGGTTTTGCGCCGAAGACATGCGGAAAGCAAAGACCTAAAGTGCAGTAAGCGAATCTGAAAGATCGCGATGCCCGTTAGGCAGGGGATCAGATGTTTTCCGCGGCGACGACATCAAGCGATCTGTAGAGATCGATATAGCGTTCGGCGACGATATCCCAGGAATAGCCGCGCGCGGCTTCGAGAAGCCCGGCCCGCACCACGTCCGGTTGGCGCGAAAGGTCTTCATAGGCCGTTTCGATCGCCGTGGCGGCGGCCTCAGGATTGGTGAAATCGGCAAGCATGAGAACGGGATGCCGGGCGGCAAGCGTCGCAAAGGCATCGTTGGCGTTCAGCACCGGCAGGAGGCCGGCGCTCATCGCCTCCAGCGCCACCAGGCCGAAACCTTCATATTCCGAGGCGGAGGCGAAAATCGAGGATTCTGCGATGATGCGCCGGATGGTGTCGTTGTCGGGCGACACATGCAGGGTGACGCGGCCGGAAAGATGACGGCTTTCGATTGCGCCTTCGACATCCGCCCGGTTCAGGTCGGATTCGGCGCCGACAATGTCGAGATGCCATTCCGGGTCGCGGGTCTTCAGCCCGGCCATCGCATCGAGCAGATGGTCGATGCGCTTGTTCACCGAGAACCGGCCGATCGTGACGATGCGGCGCTTTGCCCGGCGCGCAGCGGTGTCGGCGAACTTGCCAATATCGGCGCCGTTTTCGATCAGGAGACTGTCGGGCACGATCTCGCAAAATTGCTTGAGGTCGGAGGCGCTGCAGCAGACGACGCGGCGATAGGCCATCGCCGAAGCGCGGGTCAGCGTCCGGAACCAGATCTTCTTGATTGCCGCGTATTTCCGCGTGTGAAAGAAGCCGCCATGGGTGGTGACGATCATCGGTTTTCCGTGCAGCAGCCGGCCCCAGGCGAGCGCGTCGAAGAAGAAGTCGATGGCGTGGACATGGACGAGATCGGCATCGGCGAGATGGCGGAAAACCTGCGGTGCCAGCGGATAGCGGCTGGAGCCGGACCAGGGAATGCGCACCACCTCGATGCCGTCGATATCTTCGCGAAGCGGCAGCTTGTCTTCAGGCGCGGTGAAGAGCGAATCCAGCGTGACGACGCGCACGCGGTAACCACGGCGTACAGTCTGGCGGGCGAGATTGGCGACCACGTCTTCCAGGCCGCCGCGATTGGGCAGGAATTGGCGCACGACATGGACGATCAGCGGAGCTGTTTCCAACTGCGGCTTCGCGCGTACCCTATCTGCCTCGACGATCGACATTTTCCACCTATCGCTGCACGTGCCGGCCCGCGCTGATGCGGGCCTGTGATAACAACGACCAGATATGCCCGGCGTTAAGGCGCGGTTTAGGCGACGTCCTGCGAGGGCCAATCTTCGCGAAAAGGGTTAACCGTGTCTGACGGCAATTTGGAGCGTTTCCGTTTTTCTCGAATCACGGAAACGCTCTATCTCTTTTGTTTTCACGCAATTCCCGGCAAAAGCGTTTCACGCTTTGCCTGGCAAAACTGCTGCGCACTTTTGCTGGAATTGCTCTAGAATGCCTTGAAGGTCAGCGTCGTCAGCGAGCGGACGATGCCGGGAATATTGGCGATGTTGTCGTTGATGAATTTGCCGATATCCTGGCCTTCCTCGATATAGACCTTCAGCAGCAGATCGTAGTCGCCGCTTGTGGAATAGAGCTCCGAGACCAGTTCGGTCTGGTAGATGGCGTCGGCGACATCATAGGTCTTGCCGGGTGCGCATTGGAGCTGGACGAAGATCGGCTTCATGGAGATTTCCTGCAAAGTTGTTTGGAGCGCATAATGGTCGAAAGCGCCATGCCGATGCAAGCCGTTCGTCACACAGCCGGGTTGGTGGTGGCTTCCGCGACGATCCAGTCACGAAAGGCGGCAAGCGGCGCATAATCGGCGCGCTCGGGCGGAAAGGCGAGATAATAGCGCTCGCGACTTTCCATTTCACGGTCGACTGCGGCGACGAGATCGCCGCGCCGGATCTCCTCCTGCATCAGGAATGTTGGCAGCAGGGCGACGCCGAGGCCGGCGATCGCCGCCTGCGCGGCGGTGGCGAACTGGTCGAAGAGCATGCCGTGGACGTTTTCGAAGGAAACGCCGTTGCTGGCGAACCACTGCTCCCAGGCGTCGGGACGTGTCGTCAGATGCAGAAGCGGAACGGCGAGCAGATCCTCCGGTCCTGAGATCGCATATTGCTGCAGAAAATCCGGACTGCAGGCCGGCACCGTGCGCTCCGACATCAGGAAGGCGAGTTCGGCGCCCGGCCAGTGCGGATGGCCGAAGTGGATGGCGGCGTCGATCGAATCGAGGCGGAAATCGAACGGCGAAAGCCGGGTCACCAGATTGATGGTCACGCCGGCATTGGCGGCGAGAAAGCGCCCCAGGCGCGGCGCCAGCCAGCGCGTGCCGAAGGTCGGCAGGATGGCGAGATTGAGCGTGCCGCCATGCGGATTGGCGCGCAGGTTCAGCGAGGCGCTCGATATCCGCCGCAGCGCCTCGCGAATCTCGCGAGCATATCCGTCACCGGCAAGCGTCAGCCGCATGGTCTGGCGTTCGCGCAGGAAGAGCTCGACGCCAAGCTGCTCCTCCAGCGCACTTACCTGGCGGCTGACGGCGCTCTGCGTCAGATCGAGTTCGCGCGCCGCTGCGGTCACGCTGCCGGTGCGGGCAACCGCCTCGAAGGCGGCGAGATGCGAAATCGATGGCAGAAAACGTCTTGACGTCAGCATGGTCATTCCGTTTCAGAATGGGCTATTTCCGAAATAGCGATATTTGCGGCTTTGTCGCGCGTGTAAAGAGGTTCATCCTGCAAAAACGGAATGAGCCGGAGTTTCCCAATGCCGCAAGCCTTCGTTTCCCCAGACCGCATCCGATCGCTGTTCACCGAGGCGATGTCGCAGATGTACCGGGCGGAGGTGCCGCAATACGGCACGCTGATCGAACTGGTGGCGGATGTGAATGCCGGCTGCCTCGAAAACGATCCCGATCTGCGCGAACGTCTGGCCCAAGCCGGCGAGCTGGAGCGCATCGATGTCGAGCGCCACGGTGCCATCCGGCTCGGTACGGCTGACGAGCTCTTCACCATCCGCCGGCTGTTTGCGGTCATGGGCATGCAGCCGGTTGGCTACTACGATCTTTCGGTCGCCGGCGTGCCGGTTCATTCCACCAGCTTCCGGCCAATCGACGAGGCAGCGCTCAACGTCAATCCATTCCGCGTCTTCACCTCGCTGTTGCGATTGGAGCTGATCGAGGACGAGGGGTTGCGCGGCGAAGCCGAAGCCATTCTGGCGAAACGGCGGATCTACACGCCGCGTGCCGTCGCGCTGATCGAGCGCCACGAGCAGAACGGCGGCCTGACCGAGGCGGAAGCGACGGAATTCGTCGCCGGGGCGCTGGAAACCTTCCGCTGGCATGGCGAAGCGACAGTCAGCGCCGAAACCTATAAGCGGCTGCATGATGCGCATCGGCTGATCGCCGACGTCGTCAGCTTCAAGGGGCCGCACATCAACCATCTGACGCCGCGCACGCTCGATATCGACGCGGTCCAGGCCCGCATGCCGGAACGCGGCATCACGCCGAAGGCTGTCATCGAAGGGCCGCCGCGCCGTCATTGCGATATCCTGCTGCGACAGACGAGCTTCAAGGCGCTGGAGGAAACGATCGCCTTTTCCGGTGATGACGGTGCGATTCAAGGGACGCATACCGCCCGCTTCGGGGAGATCGAACAGCGCGGCGTGGCGCTGACGGCGAAGGGCCGGGCGCTCTACGACCGGCTGCTCGCCTCGGTTCGCGGCGAGGTGCAGGTGGGCGCCGGCGGCGCCAAGGCCGGCGCCTACGACGACGAACTCGCCGCACGTTTCAAGGCACTCCCGGACAGTTGGGATGAGTTGCGCAGGGCGGATCTGGCCTTCTTCCGCTATGCCGCGACGCCTGCGGGCATTGCCGCCGCGGCCGGCAGCATGCTGCCTGGCGATCCGGAGGCGCTGATCGCCAAGGGTTACCTTGCCTTCACCCCGATCGTCTACGAAGACTTCCTGCCCGTCAGCGCGGCCGGCATCTTCCAGTCGAACCTCGGCACCGACCAGCAGCAGAACTACGCGACCCGCTCGAACCGTGACGCCTTCGAGGCAGCACTGGGTGCTACCGTTCAGGACGAGCTGGCACTTTACGCCGAACGCCAGGCCGCATCGCTGGAATCGGCGCTGGCCGCGCTCGACCTTGCGGGCCTGCCGCTGAAGACCGTTGCGTGAAATGGCAGGTTCAACACTTTCTCTTATGCATTAGAGTATCCGCGATTTCGCTCTGATCGGACTGAGCCATGCTGAATGATCCGCGCTCCCACGGCCTCTGGGAAAAGACAGCGCCCGAAGCGCCGACGACCTCGCCTCTCGATGGCGCGATTTCGGCCGACGTCGTCATCGTCGGCGGCGGTTACACCGGCCTCTCTTCCGCCCTTCATCTTGCCGAAGCCGGGTCGAAGGTGGTGTTGCTGGAGGCCAAGGAGATCGGCTTCGGCGGTGCCGGGCGCAATGTCGGGCTGATCAATGCCGGCATGTGGGTGATGCCCAACGATCTGCCCAGCGTGCTCGGCCCGGTGCATGGCGAACGTCTGCTCGATCTACTCGGCAATGCGCCGAAGCTCGTCATGGAGCTGATCGACAAGCATCAGATTGCCTGCGAACTCGAACGGAACGGCACGCTGCATTGCGCGGTCGGCGCGGACGGGCTGAAGGAGATCGAGGATCGCGCGGCGCAATGGTCCGCCCGCGGCGCAGCCGTGACGCTGCTTGATGCGGCGGAAACGGCAAAACGCATCGGCAGCGATGCCTATACCGGTTCGCTGCTCGACAAACGCGCCGGCACGCTGCAGCCGCTTGCCTATGCGCGCGGCCTTGCCCATGCCGCCGTCAAGGCCGGCGTCGCCATTCATACATCCAGTCCGGTCATCGCAACGGAGCGTAACGGCAGCCGCTGGACCGTGAAGACGGCAAGCGGCGAAGTCAGCGCTGAGTGGATCATCGTCGCAACGGATGCCTACAGCACCGGCCCATGGGAGCAGGTGCGCAGCGAACAGGTGCATCTGCCCTATTTCAATTTTGCCACCGTGCCGCTCGGCCACAATCTGCGTCAGTCGATCCTGCCTGGGCGCGAAGGCGCCTGGGATACCAAGGAAATCCTCTCCTCCTTCCGCATGGACCAGGCCGGCCGGCTCGTTTTCGGCAGTGTCGGGGCGCTGCGCAATACCGGGCTTGCCGTGCACAAAGGATGGGCCAAACGCGCATTGAAGCGGCTCTTCCCTATTATCGGCGATGTCGAATTCGAGTGCGAATGGTATGGCCAGATCGGCATGACCGACAATGCGCTGCCGCGCTTCCACAAATTCGCCCCGAATGTCGTCGGCTTTTCGGGTTACAATGGCCGCGGCATTGCGCCTGGCACGGTCTTTGGCCGCACGCTGGCGGAGCATATCCTCGGCCGGATTGGCGAAGCCGATCTGCCGCTGCCGCTGACCGCGCTCAGCGAACCGAGCTTCCGTGCGCTCAAGGAAATATGGTACGAAGCCGGCGCTCAGGTCGCCCATTTCGCCGATGCACGCTTCTAAGCACAATAAGATTGGAAACACGACAATGACCATCGCCGTCCTCGATCTCGCCACAGAAACCGCCAAGCTGCTTGCCGAACTCGGCGTCGATGCCAGCCGCTATCACGGCGGCACGCTTTCCGTCACCTCGCCGGTCACCGGCAAGGAAATCGGCAAACTCAGGGAAGATTCCGTTTCCGAGACGAAAGCGGCGATCGAAGCGGCGCACCAGGCTTTCCTCGAATGGCGTGCCGTGCCGGCGCCGAAGCGCGGCGAACTGGTCCGCCTGCTCGGCGAGGAGCTGCGCGCCGCAAAGACGGCGCTCGGCCGTCTCGTCTCGATCGAGGTCGGCAAGATCACCTCCGAAGGCCTCGGCGAAGTGCAGGAGATGATCGACATCTGCGATTTCGCCGTCGGCCTTTCCCGTCAGCTCTACGGCCTGACGATTGCCACCGAGCGCTCCGAGCACCGGATGATGGAAAGCTGGCACCCGCTCGGCGTGATCGGCATCATCTCCGCCTTCAACTTCCCTGTTGCCGTCTGGTCGTGGAATGCGGCGCTTGCGATGGTCTGCGGCAATTCCACCGTCTGGAAGCCTTCGGAAAAGACGCCGTTGACGGCGCTTGCGGTGCAGGCGCTGTTCGAAAAAGCGCTGAAGCGTTTCGTCGCCGAGGGCGGTAGCGCACCGGCCAATCTGTCGACGCTGATCATCGGCGGTCGCGAGGTCGGCGAAGTGCTGGTCGATCATCCGAAGATCCCACTGGTGTCCGCCACAGGCTCGACGGCCATGGGCCGCGCCGTCGGTCCGCGCTTGTCGCAGCGATTTGCCCGCGCCATTCTCGAGCTCGGCGGTAACAATGCGGCGATCGTCTGCCCGACGGCCGATCTCGACCTGACGCTGCGCGGCGTCGCCTTCTCCGCCATGGGCACGGCCGGCCAGCGCTGCACGACGCTGCGCCGTCTCTTCGTTCATGACAGCGTCTACGACCAGCTGGTGCCGCGCCTGCAGAAGGCCTACGGCTCCGTCACCATCGGCAATCCGTTGGAAAGCGGTACGCTTGTCGGACCGCTGATCGACGGCCAGGCTTTCGAAAAGATGCAGGCTGCGCTTGGCGAGGCGAAATCGGCCGGCGGCACGGTGACCGGCGGTGACCGCGTCGAAAGCGGTTCGGCTGACGCCTACTACGTTCGCCCGGCGCTTGTCGAAATGCCCGATCAGACCGGGCCGGTCGAGCACGAGACCTTCGCGCCGATCCTCTATGTGATGAAGTATAGCGATTTCGACGAGGTGCTGGCGCTACACAATGCCGTGCCGCAGGGACTGTCGTCGTCGATCTTCACCAACGACATGCGCGAGGCCGAGACCTTCGTGTCCGCCCGCGGTTCGGATTGCGGCATCGCCAACGTCAACCTCGGACCATCCGGTGCCGAGATCGGCGGCGCCTTCGGTGGCGAGAAGGAAACCGGCGGCGGCCGCGAATCCGGCTCGGATTCCTGGAAGGCCTATATGCGCCGCTCCACCAACACGATCAATTACGGCAGGACGCTGCCGCTTGCGCAGGGCGTCAAGTTCGACGTCGAATAAGCCGGCTGCAAAAGTCTGCAAAGAGAGGCGGCGCTCGGGAAGCGTCGCCTTTTTTGCCAAATCGAGATTTATTCCCCTGTAATATGAAATATTTAGTCAAGATATTGTGATGGCTTTTCTGGCCAAGCCAAACTTGAAATTCGCAGTCAGGAAAAATATACGCCTCTCATCGCCCTTGGAGAGCTCGGGTGACATCGTCACGGAGGCCATCATGAACATTGCTCTTAACCGTTTTTCCCTCGCGCTTGCCGCTTCGCTTCTCTCCGCCACTGCGCTCGCTGGCAGCGCTAGTGCGCAGGACGAAGGTCTCGTCGTTTACAATGCCCAGCACGAAAGCCTGGGCCGTGAATGGATCGATGCCTTCACCAAGGAGACCGGCATCAAGGTCACCATGCGCCAGGGCAGCGACATGCAATTCGCCAACCAGATCATCCAGGAAGGCGACGCCTCTCCCGCGGATGTCTTCCTGACCGAGAATTCGCCGGCGATGACGCTGGTCGATGGCGCGGGCCTCTTCGCCCCCATCGAAAAGGAAACGCTGGATCAGGTTCCGGATCAGTATCGCCCGGCCGACGGCATGTGGACCGGCATTGCCGCCCGTACCACCGTTTTTGCCTATGACAAGACCAAGCTCACCGAAGAGAAGCTGCCGAAGTCGATGCTCGACCTCGCAGATCCGGCTTGGAAGGGCCGCTGGGGAGCAGCACCTGCCGGTGCCGACTTCCAGGCCATCGTCGCCGCCCTGCTGCAGCTCAAGGGCGAGCAGTCGACGGCCGACTGGCTGAAGGCTCTCAAGGAAAACGCCACGCCCTACAAGGGCAACAGCGTCGCCATGAAGGCGGTCAACGCCGGCGAAGTCGAAGGGGCGATCATCTATCACTATTATTGGTTCGGCGATCAGGCCAAAACCGGTGAGAACAGCAAGAATGTCGGCCTGCACTACTTCAAGAACCAGGATCCGGGCGCTTTTGTCAGCGTTTCGGGCGGCGGCATCCTGAAGTCCACGCAGCACATGAAGGAAGCCCAGGCTTTCCTGAAGTTCCTAACCAGCAAGGCCGGCCAGGCAGTCCTCAAGGACGGCGATTCCTATGAATATGCCATCGGCAAGGATGCGCCTTCCAACGACAAGCTCACTCCGCTTGCCGATCTCAATGCTCCGAAGGTCGAAGCTTCGACCCTCGACAGCAAGAAGGTCGTGGAGCTGATGACGGCCGCCGGCTTGATCTAAAGCGTGGCGCGCCACACTTTAGATCTGTCGTTTTCCGCATGTCGTCGTCGCAAAACCGCGGCACACTTTTGCGCGACATGCTTAGACCTTTCTGCCGCAGGCGTCATCCGGCCAAAACTATTGCATTTAGCTCAAGAAAACCTTAGGGCATGACGATATCCGGCAACCGCCTTTCCAAGGCGGTTGCCTTCCTTTTTCAGCGTGTAAAGGCATCGGCCTTGCTGCAGGACAACAGATTGCTCGCATCCGGCAACCAGGCGCCGGTCGCGCCGAGGGCCACGCGAATGGCTTTGCCACGCGGACGCATGCCGCACGCTTCCGTGATCCTCCTCGCAACCATCGTCGCGATCTTCAGTCTCGTGCCGCTCGGCTTCATCGGCTGGGTGACCTACGATGTCGGCTGGGAAACGGTGAAGGCCCTGGTCTTCCGACCGCGCGTCGGTGAACTTCTCGTCAATACGATTCTCCTGGAATCGATCACCATCCCGGTGTCGATCGCGCTTGCGGTGACGCTCGCCTGGCTGACCGAGCGGACGGACATTCCTTTTGCCCGGCTCTGGGCCTGGCTGGCGATCGCTCCGCTCGCCGTGCCCGCCTTCGTGCACAGTTATGCCTGGGTCAGCCTGGTTCCCGGCATGCGCGGCCTGCAGAGCGGCGTCTTCGTCTCGGTCATCGCCTACTATCCCTTCCTCTACCTGCCGGTCGCAGCAGCATTGCGCCGCCTCGATCCGGCCATCGAGGATGCCGCGGCTTCGCTGGGGCTCAATCCGTGGCGGGTCTTCTTCCGGGCCGTGTTGCCGCAGCTCAGACTCGCCATCTGCGGCGGCTCGCTGCTGATCGCGCTGCATCTGCTTTCGGAGTACGGCCTGTTCGTCATGATCCGGTTCGACACTTTCGCGACGGCGATCGTCGACCAGTTCCAGTCCTCCTACAACAGCCCGGCTTCCAACATGCTCGGCGGCGTGCTCGTCGCCTGCTGTCTTTTTCTGCTCGGCTTCGAGGTGTTGGTGCGCGGCAACGAACGTTATGCCCGCGTCGGCTCGGGCTCGCCACGCCCCACGGACCGCCGCCGGCTGGGCTGGTTCGTGGTGCCCGCCGTTTTGCTACCTGTCATCCTGGCGGTACTGACGCTCGGCGTGCCGCTGGTGACGCTTGGCCGCTGGCTCTATCTCGGCGGCACCGATATCTGGCGCATCGAAGTCGGCAACGCTTTCCTGCAGACGATCGTGCTTGCCATTGTCGGCGGCGTGCTGGCGACGATTGCCGCAGCACCGATGGCCTGGCTTTCCGTGCGGGCGCCCGGCCGCCTCCAGCGCGTGCTCGAAGCCTGCCATTATTATGTCGGCTCGCTGCCGGGCGTCGTCGTGGCGCTGGCGCTGGTGACGATCACCGTGCGTCTCGTGCTGCCGCTCTATCAGACCTTCGCAACGCTGCTCGTCGCCTATGTGATGCTTTTCCTGCCGCGGGCCATGGTCGGGCTGCGCGCCAGCATCGCCCAGGCCCCGGTGGAGCTGGAGCGCGCCGCGATGGGCCTCGGCCGCACCCCAGGCCAGGCGTTGCGGCAGATCACCATGCGGCTTGCCGCACCCGGAGCGGCCGCCAGCGTCGCGCTGGCCGCACTCGGCATCACCAATGAACTCACGGCAACATTGATGCTGTCGCCCAATGGCGTGGATACGCTGGCGACGAAATTCTGGTCGCTGACCAGCGAGATAGACTATGTCTCGGCCGCCCCTTACGCCTTCATGATGGTCGTGCTGTCGCTGCCGCTCACCCTGATGCTCTATACCCAATCGAAACGGACCGCCGGCCAATGACGCTGCTCACGATCGAGAACATCAGCAAGCGCTATGGCCCCGTCCAGGCGCTGAAGGATATTTCGCTCGAGGTCTCGGCCGGAAGCCGCACGGCCGTCGTCGGCCCGTCCGGTTCGGGCAAGACGACGCTGCTGCGCATCATTGCCGGCTTCGAGCAACCCGATGTCGGCAGAGTGACGCTGGATGGCGACCTGCTCGCGGACGGTCCGGCGACAGTACCGGCACACAAGCGCGGTATCGGCATCGTCTC
Source organism: Rhizobium leguminosarum bv. viciae USDA 2370 (assembly GCF_002008365.1). Lineage (GTDB taxonomy): Bacteria > Pseudomonadota > Alphaproteobacteria > Rhizobiales > Rhizobiaceae > Rhizobium > Rhizobium leguminosarum. The sequence goes on along the minus strand of NZ_MRDL01000015.1, from coordinate 280,748 downwards.
GCAGGACGGCGCGCTGTTTCCGCACTTAAGCGTTGCCGAGAATATCGGCTTCGGCTTCGAACGAGGCGCAGCCGATCGCGAGAAGCGCATCGTCGAGTTGCTCGACATGGTCGAGCTCGACCGCGGCATGCTGGCGCGGCGCCCGCATCAGCTTTCCGGCGGGCAGCAGCAGCGTGTGGCGCTGGCCCGCGCGCTCGGCCGCAAGCCGCGGCTGATGCTGCTCGACGAACCTTTCTCGGCACTCGATACCGGCCTGCGAGAAAACATGCGCAAGGCGGTTGCGCGCGTGCTGCAGGCGGCCGGCATCACCACCATTCTCGTCACCCATGACCAGGAAGAGGCGTTGACCTTTGCCGATCAGGTCGCAGTGCTCAGGGAAGGACGGCTGATCCAGGCCGGATCGCCGCAATCATTGTATCTGCATCCGCGCGATCGCGAGACGGCACTGTTTCTCGGCGATGCCGTGCTGCTTCCCGCCATCATCCGAAACGGCCTTGCCGACTGCGCCCTCGGCCGCGTCGCCGTCGAGGGCAGTCGTCAGGGCAAGGCCGAGATCATGCTGCGGCCCGAGCAGATTCGTGTCGTTGCCGATGACGGCGATCGCAACTATGGCGGACGTGTCGTCGAGGTGGAGTTCGGCGGTGCGGTCTGCACTGTTGCGGTTTCGCTCGACGGCGTCGCCTTGCCGCCAATCCTGATCAAGACCTCGAGCGTCGCGCTTCCGGCGCGAGGCGACCTCGTTCGCCTCGACATCGCCGGCAAGGCGCATGTCTTCGAGAGCTAAACCAAGAGCCCGCACCTCCTATCGGACGCGCGGGCTCTGTTGTTTTCGTTTTCGCGTCATCCTCTCCGGAAATCCGCTTCGATTTCCGGGCTTGTGCGCTAGCCGAACTTGCGCACCACTTCTTCCGGCTCGATGCCTTCGAGCCAGCCACCGGTAAAGCCGGCGCGCTCGAGGCCGAGACGGATGACCGGCGATTGCCGCATCAGCTTCCAGATGAAGTCGGAGCGCTCGTTCTCGATGGTCATGACGACAAGACCCTGGTCGATGCCGACGGTGCGGTCGTCGACCCAGCCTTCCGGCCGCTTGGTCTTGACGGTCGGGTTGAAGCCACCAGGGAAGCCGCCTTCCAAGAGCAGGTTCGGATAGGTGGTCAGAAGCGCCTTGGTGCCGTCGAGAGCCGCCTGCCGGTCGTAGGGCAGGCAGGCAAGTGCTGCCCAAGGTGCGATCGTGCCGTCATCCGGGCCGAGCGGTGCGCCACGTGCAGCATAGCCCAGAACCTTCGGCTGGCGGCCGCCGCGCATGCGTCGTGTCGGCGGGGGGCCGTCACAGGCAGAGAAACCCCAGATATTCCTGTTGTAGCCGACGAACTGACCGGGATTGCGCTCGGCATAGTCACGCTGGACGTCAATCATCACCTGCGTGTTGCGGAAATAGTCCCAGTTTCGCTCCGCCATCGGCTTGTCCTGAATGGTGCGGAAATCGATCCAGGCATGCGAGAAGAGGTGGATGAAGAGCGGCCCGGCATAGAGATAAGACTGCTCGCCATGCAGCATCCAGGAATAGCTTGACGTGAAGGCGTCGTAGCTCGATTGCGGGATCGGGTGCGTCGGCGAAGCGAGCGCCAGCGTATAGAGAATGATCGCCTCGTCGAAGCCATGATAGCGCCAGCGCAGGAAGCCGGAAGAGGGCTTCCAACCCATGGAAATGGTGTCACCCTTGTTCAGCGCCCAGCGCCAGTCGACGCGCTCGTAGATGAAGGTGGCGAGTTCACGGATTTCAGTCTCCGTCTCGTCGTCTTCGCGATTGAAATACTGTGCGGCCGTGAGGATGCCGGCGACGAGCAGCGCCGTATCGATGGTCGAAAGCTCGCTGTTCCAGGCGCGATGGCCGGTGTCCATGTGCAGGAAGTGGTAGAAGAAGCCGCGGTAGCCGGTGGCGTGGCGTTCCTCGCCCTGGCGCGCCTCGGCGAAGAACCGCAGCGTATTGACCGTGCGTTCGGCTGCCTCCTCGCGGCTGATCCATAAACGCTCGACACCAACAGGATAGGAGGAAAGCGCAAAGCCGACGGCTGCGATGCTGCACGGAACCCCGCCGATCGATGTGTCCGCCACAAGGCCATTTTCGGGATTGGTATATTTCAGGAAGTACTTGAACGCCGAATGCTGCAGCCTGTCGACGAGCGCTGCATCAATGTCTTCAATCCGTTGCAGCATAGGCTCCTACCCAACTGTTGCATCGCCCCATGCTTGAACATGGGGGCCGTCCCCGGGCAAATCAAACCTTTTTGATTCGCAAGGATAAGAGAACACAAAAGGGTGGAATCGGTCGTTAATAATTATCGGTAAAATAATATCTAGCAGAAGTCATATAAGCGGTGCAGCAAAAAAGACGGCCCGCGTGCCACCAGGACGGGTTATTTTCCCGCAATACTTGTTTATCGGGTGCTCTGAAGAGAGGATTTCACGCTCAGGCGGCTTCATCGACCCGCACCAGATGGCCCGCCGTCACTTCCCGGTATCGACGCGGCGGGGCGACGTAGCCAACCGGGCGAACGGGGCTCTTGAGCTCGTCGGTTCCGAGGTTGCGCTTGATGCCGCGACGTGAGGGGTCGGGAACCGGCACGGCTGCCATCAGCTTCTTCGTGTAGGCGTGCTGCGGGTTGCTGAACAATTCCGCGCGCGGGCCGATCTCGACGATTTCGCCGAGATACATCACCGCGACCCGGTGACTGACGCGCTCAACCACCGCCATGTCGTGGGAAATGAACAGGAAAGCGAGGTTGAGGCTTTGCTGCAGGTCCATCAGCAGATTGCAGACCTGTGCCTTGATCGAGACATCGAGGGCCGAAACGCTTTCATCGGCGACGATCACCTTCGGATCGAGTGCGAGCGCGCGGGCGATGCAGATGCGCTGGCGCTGACCGCCGGAAAATTCGTGCGGGTAACGTTTCATCATGTCGGGTTTCAGCCCGACGCGTTCGAGAAGATCGGCGGCCTTGTCGCGGGCCTGGGCGCCGGTGCCGAGGCCATGCTCGGTGATGGGTTCGGCGACGGCGGCGCCGACGGTCATGCGTGGGTTGAGGCTGGCGAAGGGATCCTGAAAGATCATCTGGATGCTGCGGCGCATCCGTCGGAGACTGACCGCATCAAGGCTCAGCACGTCATAGCCGTCGAGGCTGACACTGCCGCCGTTCGGCTGGACGAGGCGGGTGATCGAGCGGCCGGTGGTCGACTTGCCGCAGCCGGATTCGCCGACCAGCGACAACGTCTCGCCCTGGAAGAGATCGAAGGAGACGTCCTCGACCGCATGGATCGCGCCCGTCGTGCGGCCAAGCAGGCCGCCGCGGATATCGAAACGGGTCACGAGGTTCTTGACTTCGAGGATCGGCGTCCGGCGGCGGTCGACGGTATCGGCCACCTCGACCGGCTCGCGGCGTTCACCGGTCGTGGTATCGACGACGGGGAAACGCAGCGGCCATTTCCGGTCGGCCATCGAGCCGAGGCGTGGCACGGCCGAGAGCAAAGCGCGGGTATAGGGATGCCTGCCGCGATGGAAGATGTCGTCGGTCGTGCCGCTTTCCACCGCCTCGCCGCGATACATGACGATGGTGCGGTCAGCGATTTCGGCGACGACGCCCATGTCGTGGGTGATGAAGAGAACGGACATGCCCTCTTCTTCCTGCAGCATCTTGATCAGGTCGAGGATCTGGCCCTGGATCGTCACATCGAGCGCCGTCGTCGGCTCGTCGGCGATCAACAGTTTCGGCCGGCTGGCGAGCGCCATGGCGATCATCACGCGCTGGCGCATGCCGCCGGAGAATTGGTGCGGATATTCGTCGAAGCGCGAAGCGGCGTTGGGGATACGGACCTTTTCCAGCAGGCGCACGGTCTCGGCCCGCGCCTCGGCCTTGCCGATCTCGCCGTGGCAGGTGAGCGCTTCGGAGATCTGGCGGCCGATGGTGAAGATCGGGTTGAGGGATGTCATCGGCTCCTGGAAGATCATGGCCGCGTCGTTGCCGCGCACCTGCCGCATCTCCTTTTCCGAAAGGGTGAGAACATCCTTGCCGTTCAAGGTGATGGCGCCATCGATGCGGCTCGATCCCTTGGCGAGCAACCGCATGATCGAAAGGGAGGTGACGCTCTTGCCCGAGCCGCTTTCGCCGACGATCGCCACCGTCTCGCCAGGCATGACGTCGAAGGAGACGTCGCGCACCACCGGCTTCCAGTCGCCATCGACGAGGAAGGAGGTTGTCAGGTTCCGGACGGAGAGAACCGGAGAGGCGGGGGCCGAAGAAACATCACGCATGTCGTTCCCTTAGTTTTATCTGATTCACGTCTTCAAAGGTGTGGCGAAGGAGGCGGAAGGCCTGCCTGCCGTGATGCGGGCCGCTTCCAGCGTCGCGATCTTTTCGTCGATCTCGCGCCTGTCGGTCATGCCGTTCGGATTTTGCCGCGTGGCCATCGTCTCGGCGACATGCAGGTAACGTTCACCCGCCACTGCATGGAGGCGGACAAGTTCGGCAAGCGGATCGGGATGATCGTCGGCGCGGATGCTCAGCCAGGGATAATCCTGATCGCGATGGATGACGAGGGCGGCGGACTGCCTGCCGCGCTTGTCGCCGCCGGCATCCTCGCCTGCCTGCATGGCCAGCAGCAGGCGTTCGGCCAGCGGCTTGTCCATCGCCTTGTTGTAGGTGGCAAGCGTCTCGGCGACGACGTCGGGACCCGCGAGCATGTTGCCGGCGACCGAGACGTTTTCGTCGATCAGATGCCCCGCCCAGTCGATGCACGCGGTGCCGGTGAAGGCGGCGTTGCGCCCCTTCGCATCGATGAGGTGCAGCTGCCGTTGATCGCGGCCGGCGTCACGCGCGGTCAGGTCGGCGATGATTTCCTCCGGCGCCTTGCCGGCGGCCAGCAGCGACAGGCCGTCGACGCCGTAAAGCGGGCTGACGAAGGCTTGCGTGGCGACGGCGCCGATGCCGCCGCGAATATACGGCACAAGGGCGCCGACGGCGAAGAAGCGGGTCGCGACGGCGATGCCGAGATGACCGGTCGAGGGATCACGGGCGACGATGGACCAGGTCATGGTTATCGTCCGATCGCATAGGCCTGCATCAGGCGCGGGGTGGCTGCGGCGCGCAACAGTCCGTCGCTATCGCGTCTCGCGGCGGTCAGCCGGCCGATCGTCCAGGGATCGGCGACCGTCAGCTTGTGGCCCTTGCGGCGCAGGGCATCAAGGACCTCGGGGCCGAAATTCGCCTCCGCCATCAGGCTGCCGGGTTCGCGGGTGCGGGGATAGAAGGAGCCTGGAAAATGCGAGGTGTGGAACAGCGGCTGGTCGATCGCCGCCTGCAGGTTCAGCTGGTGATGCGCATAACGCAGGAAGAAGGAGAGCTGCCACTGCTCCTGCTGGTCGCCGCCCGGTGTGCCGAAGGCCAGCGTCGGGCGGCCCTCGTAGAGGCCGAGCGACGGCGTCAGCGTCGTGCGCGGCCGTTTGCCGGGGGCAAGCGACGTCGGCAGGCCTGGTTTCAGCCAGAACATCTGGGCGCGGGAATTGAGGCAAAAGCCAAGACCGGGCACGGTCGGCGAGGATTGCAGCCAGCCGCCTGATGGCGTGACGGAGACCATGTTGCCGTCGCGGTCGATCACGTCGATATGCACGGTGTCGCCGCGCTTTTCGGAAAGATGCGCCATGGTCGGCTCGTAGACGGCGCCGGTTTTCGAATCCGCGCCGAGCATCGTCATCGTCAGATCATGCTGCGCCTCGAAGCCAGGCACGATGCCGGGGCGAAGATCGAAGGAGGCGTCTGCGCCGACCAGCTTGCGGCGCGCGGCTGCATAGGTCTCCGACAGCAGGTGCGCGACAGGGATCTCCGAGAAATCAGGATCGCCGTAATAGACATCGCGGTCGGCGAAGGCGAGCTTCATCGCCTCGACGACGGTATGGACGAAATCGGCGCCAACGGGGTTCATCGCGGCGAGATCGAAGCCCTTGAGGATCGACAGGGTCTGCAGGAAGACCGGACCCTGGCCCCAGGGGCCGATCTTGGCGATGGTCCAGCCATGATAATCATAGGTCAGCGGCTCCTCGATGGTTGCCGACCAGTTCGCCATGTCGTTGGCAGTCAAAACGCCCTTGTGGCGGTTGCCGCTCGCATCCATCACCTCTGCAGTTTTGAGATAGTCATCGATCGTCTCGGCGACGAAGCCGCGATAGAAGGCGTCGCGGGCCGCCTCGATCTGCGCTTCCCGGCCGCTTTTCGCCTCGGCCTCCGCGATGACGCGCTTCCAGGTTTCGGCAAGCACCGGATTCCTGAAATTCGCATGCGCTTCGGGCGTGCTGCCATTGGGCAGCCATGTCTTGTAGGAGGTCGGCCATTCCTTCTCGAAGAAGGCGGCGAGCCCCTCGATGGTGGCAGAGACGCGCGGCAGCATCGGATGGCCGTGTTCGGCGTAGTAGATTGCTGGCTCGAGCACCTCGCGCACGCTCATCGAGCCGTAGTCGCGCAGCATCAGCATCCAGCCGTCGAAGGAGCCGGGGATGACGGTCGCAAGCAGCCCGTCGCCGGGGATCAGGCTCAGGCCTTCCGCCGTGTAGTGTTCGATCGTTGCGCCGGCGGGGGCAGGCCCCTGCGCGCAGATGACCTCGACCTTGTCCTTCTTCTTCGAATAGATCACCGCCGGCAGGTCGCCGCCCGGGCCGCAAAGATGCGGCTCGACGATCTGCAGCACGAAGCCCGTCGCCACCGCCGCGTCGAAGGCGTTGCCGCCCTTTTCGAGAATGCTCATGCCGACCGCCGAGGCAATCCAGTGCGTCGAGGTAACGACGCCGAAGGTGCCGAGGATTTCTGGACGGGTCGTGAAAGCGGTCATGTCAAATGTCCTTTCGAGAAATCATGCTTCGCGCGGATCGAGCGCATCGCGCAGGCCATCGCCTAAAAGATTGAAACCGATGACGACGAGGAAGATCGCTGCACCCGGCCACATCGCCATCCATGGCGCCTGGGAGAGGAAATTCTTGGCGACGTTCAGCATCGAGCCCCAGCTCGGCGCCGGCGGTTGTTGTCCGAGGCCGAGAAAGGAGAGGCTCGCCTCGGCAATGATCGCCGTTGCGATCGTCAACGTCGCCTGCACGAGGATCGGCGCAAAGACGTTCGGCAGGATATAGCGGGTGATGATGCTCGAGGACCGGAGGCCGATCGAGCGGGCGCCCTCGACATATTCCTCGGTCTTGACCGAAAGCACCTGGCCACGCGTCAGCCGCACGAAGACGGGCATGGCCGAAAGGCCGATCGCAATCATCGCATTGGTCAGGCTCGGACCAAGAAAGGCTGCGAGCGCGATCGCGGTGATGAGGAAAGGCATGGCCAGAAAGGCTTCGGTGATGCGGGAGATGACCATGTCGATCCAGCCGCCGAAATAACCGGAGATAAGGCCGAAGGGCACGCCGATGACAACGGCGATCGCCACCGAGAAGACGCCTGCCATCAGCGAAGCCTGCGCGCCCCAGATCATCCGGGAAAGAATGTCGCGGCCGATGTCGTCGGTGCCAAGCCAATGGGCGGCGGAGGGGGCCTTGCGGATCGCCGACCAGCTTGTGGCGTTCGGATCGGGAATCGGAAGAAGGGGGGCGGTTACCGCGAGGATGGCGAAGAAGGCGATGATCGCAAGGCCGACGAGGGCGCCCTTGTTGGCCTTCAGCTTGCGCCAGGCGCGGCTCGGCGTGCGGTCGACCGCGGAGGGAATGCCGGTCTCTCCGATCACGGTCATAGGGCGGCCCTCATGCGCGGATTGAGCAGGACGTAGAGGATGTCGGCCAAGAGGTTCATCAGAATGAAGCCGATCGCCGTGCAGATCACCACGCCCTGGACGACGGCGTAGTCGCGGTTGAAGACGGCGTCGACGATGAGCTTTCCAAAACCCGGAATGGTGAAGATCTGTTCTGTCAGCACGGCGCCGGCGAGCAGTTCGCCGAAGAGCAGGGCGGTCAGCGTCACGATCGGCAACACCGCATTGCGGAAGCTGTGTTCGAGCACGACAGTGCTTTCCGGCAGTCCCTTGGCGCGGGCGGTGCGGATGTAGTCGGCGCTCAGCACACTGAGCATTGCCGAGCGGGTATGCCGCATCAGCGTCGCAGCCAGCGCGTTGCCGAGCACGAAGGAGGGCATCAGCATGGTTTCCAGCGAACGCAGTGGGTTGCTGAAGAAGGGTTCGTAGCCTGATGCCGGCAGCCAGCCGAGATTGACCGAAACCAGGAGGATCAACATGATGCCGAGCCAGAAATTCGGGATCGACAGGCCGGTCAGCGCGATGATGTTGGCGAGATAGTCGATCATCGTGTTCTTCTTGACGGCCGCCAGGATGCCCATCGGCACGCCGATCGCAAAGGCGAAGATCATCGACATGATGGCGAGCTGGATGGTGACCGGCAGCTTTTCGCCGACGAGTTGCAGAACCGGCTGGTTGGTGCGCAGCGAAATGCCGAGATCGCCCTGAAGGGCGGCACCCAGCCAGCGGACATATTGATAGGGCACGGGATCGTTCAGCCGGTATTTCTCGCGCAGGAATTCGAGAACCTGCGGATCGCGTTCCTCGCCGGCCATGGCGAGGATCGGATCGCCGGGCAGCAGCTTCTGCAGCGAGAAGACGAAGACCGAAATGATCAAAAGCGTCGGTATGGCGACCAAGAGCCGTTTGGCGATGTAGGTATACATGGGCGATCCTGACACGACCAAAGCATGTCGCGCAAAAGTGTGCAGCGGTTTTGCGATAACGACATGCGCAAACAAAAAGCTAAAGCGCGTGAAGCGAATCTGAAAGATTGCGACGCGCTTTAGAATCATGCGGCGGAGATTTCCGCCGCATGATTTTGCTTATGATCAGCCGGCTTTCTTGACGCCGACGAGGCGGATCATGCCATCCGGCGACGGGATGAAGCCGGTGATGTTCTTGTGCAGCGCCCAGATCCAGGACTGATGGCCGAGATAGATGATCGGCAGATCATCGTTGAGGATGACGGCGGCGGCATCATATTTCTGCTTGCGCACGGCATCGTCGGTCGATGCACGGGCTTCGTTCAGCAGCTCGTCCACCTCGGGGTTGCAGTATTTCGTGTCGTTGATGCCGCCCTTGCAGGTGATGAACTGGTGGATGTTGCCGTCGGGATCGACTCGGCCGGACCAGTCGGAACGGCTGAGCTGATAGTTGCCGGCGGTCTGCTCGCTCAGCAGTGTGGCGAATTCCGTCGATTTCAAGCTGACGTCGAAGCCGGCTTCGCCGACCATCGACTGGATGATCTGCATCATCTGCATGGCAACGGGATTATTCGGGATCTGCAGCTCGATCGGCACGCGGTCGAAGCCGGCTTCCTTGATCAGGGCCTTGGCCCTCTCGAGATCGCGGGCGGGGACGGGAATATCCTTGTCGAACCATGGACTGCTCGGCGGGAAGGGCTGGTTGCCGGAGACGGCTGTGCCTTCATAGACGATCTGGTTGACGGCATCGCGGTCGATCGCCAGCGAGAAGGCCTGGCGCAGGCGTTTGTCCTTGCCGAAAGGATTGTCGGCACGCGCACCATTGCCGATATTGGTATAGAGCGCCATGTAGCCGGTGCCGACGGCGTCGGCATAGACGAGGCTCGAATCCGCCTTCACGGCTTCAGCGTCGGTCGCCGCCAGGCGCTCGATCATGTCGAGATCGCCGGACCGCAGATTGGCGAGGCGCACCGTCGTATCCGGGATCGGCAGATAGGTCAGCTTGTCGATGAAGATCTTGTCCTTGTTCCAGTAGTCCTGGAACTTCTCGAGCACGATGCGGTCCTGCTGGACGCGCTCGACGAACTTGAACGGACCGGCGCAGACCGGGTGATCGCCGAACTTGGCGCCGAGTTCTTTGGCGGCCTTCGGCGAGACGATCATGCCTGCGCGGTCGGAAAGCTGGGCAAGGAGGGTGACGTCAGGCGCCTTGAGGGTGAACTTGACCTCGTATTCGCTTGTCGCCTCGACCTTTGCGACCGAGCTGAGCTCGCTCTTGCGGCGTGATTCCGGCAGGGTGATGTTGCGCTCGATCGTGGCGACGACGGCTTCGGCGTTGAAGGGGGTCTCGTCATGGAACTTGACGCCTTGGCGCAGCTTCATGGTGAGCTCTTTGCCGTCCGCCGACCAGCTCCATTCGGTGGCAAGCTGCGGCGCGATCTTCAGATCCGGTGAGACGTCGACGAGCTTGTCGCACATCGCGGTGTAGACGATGCGGCCGACGAAGGTACGCGACTGCGCGGGATCGAGCACGTCGGCATCGTCCTGCAGGCCGATCTTCAGGTCGACGGCGAAGGCAGGAAGCGCAAACAGCGCGCCGGCAACGGTGGCGGTCAGCAATTTGGCGATCTTCATTCCATTCTCCTCTGTTCTGTTTTGTTTGGTTTTTGCTTCCATTCCGGCGGTTATGGCCAGTCCGTGTTTTTTCTCCTGCTCACCCCGGTCAGGCGAGGGTCTTGTCGACCTCCGTTTCGCTATGATCGAGCGAGGTGATGCGGATGAGGCTTTCCTGCAGTGTCAGCAGATGCTGGCGCATGGCTTCGCCCGCCCTGGCAGGATCACGAGCGGCGATCGCATCGACGATTGCCGTGTGCTGGCCGAAGGTGACGGGCCGCGTCCGGCTGGCGCTGCGGGCGCGCTCACGGATCGTCTGCCAGGCCTCGTCCTGGCGCACCCGGTTGATGACGTCGAAGATGGTGAGGAAGAAACCGTTGCCGGCGCATTGGGCGATCTGGCGGTGCAGCGCCCCGTCCCAGAGTTCGCGTCCGTCGGCATCGGTGCTTTCGTAGATCTTCTTCACCAGATCGTACATGCGCTCGATATCGGCGGCCTTGGCGCGCATGGCGGCAAGCTGGGCGAGTTGCGGCTCGATGCGCAGGCGCACTTCCATGACCTCCATGAGATCGGTGCCGGCAACGATCGAGCCGACATGATCGCTCCAGCCGTCGGGGCGCGGGCCGGCATAGGTGCCGGAGCCTTGGCGGCGCCAGATGCGGCCCTCGGCCTCCAGCACTTCGAGGGCGCGGCGGACGGCACGGCGGCCGACGCCAAGCACTTCCGAAAGGGCGCGCTCGGTCGGCAGCTTGCCGTCGGCGTCGAGACTGTCGGACCGCAGCAGAGCCCTCAGCCTCTCCAGTGCATAATTCGAATTGCCCTGCGTCTCATCCATCGGCATTCGCTGAAATGGTCCGTACCAATTTTCTATTGGTTCAGTGCAAACCAAATCGCGCCGAGCGTCAAGCGCTTTTTTGTGCAAATCCAAATCTGCTTGTTTTTTGCTCAATTCCCGCTATTGCCGCGATACGGAAAACAGTCGATCGCGGCGACCGGGCGGCGCGATCGACAATGTTATTCAGAAAAATGCAATTGGTTCGGGTGAGCTCAGGCCGGCGTCGAGCGTGCGGAGAGAAAGACCTGTGGCTCGAAGGCAAAATCCTTGTCGAAAGGATAGGTCGGATGCTGCTTGCGCAGCCGCGGCAAGCGCTCGACGAACTGGTCGACGACACCTGTCGACAGCGCCATCAGGTTCGGATTGGCAATCGGCGCCAGTTCCGGCGAGAGATAGCCCGATTTGACGACGATGATCTTCGCCCGGTGCGGGTCGAGGCCGAGCCGGGTGAAATCAACGATATTGTGATAGGGCCGGCGCTTGGCGGAGAGCACCAGATCAATTCCACTGACCGAAACCACCGCCTGGCGGTCGGCAGGATCTGATGTCTCATGCAGGAACTTGACCGTGAAGCGGGCGATGACCGGCTTGCTGCCCTTGGTGTCGAGCGAGGCGCCGACGCTGAGCTCCAGTTCCGCGCCGATGCCTGCGGCATAACAGGCCTCGGTCGCCGCCTTGTCGGCGATGCCGGCAAAGACGACGCCGGTGGCATCCCTGGCGATCAGCTCGGCCAGTACATCGGCCCGGTCCCCGACGCCGCCGCCTGTGGGGTTGTCGCCGGATTCGGCAAGTACCACTGGCGCGGTCGGGCTTGCGATCGCCCTTTCGACGCATTCCTCGACCGAGCCGGTCTCGCAGCCGAAGACAAAGTCTTGGCGCGCATCCCAATAGGCCTTGGCGAGGCGTTTGGCCTCGCGCTCCAGCACGGCGCTGTCGGTGCCGGTCATGATGGCGGCGGCGGTGGTGCGCGGTTCGTCGGCCCAGACATAGCCGACCATCAGCGATGCGTCCCAGACGCCATCAATCGCATCGATCCCGGGCAGCATGTCATAGAGGCTCTTTGCCGGCTCATCGACGGTGCTGGTGCGCTCGCCGGGCAGCACGACCGGGATCGGCGCCCAGAGAAGGGTCGGCCTCACGCCGGTTTTCAAGCTCTTGACCAGCATGGAGACGGAGCGGCGCATTGTCTCCTCCACATCGATATGCGGCGCGGTGCGATAAGTGGAATAGATGTCGAGCGCATCGATGATGCGCTGCGTGACGTTGCCGTGCAGGTCGTAGCTGGCCGAGACCGTGCAATCCTTGCCGACCAGCGCACGGGCCGCACTGATCCAGTCGCCTTCGGCATCTTCCATGCCCTCGACATACATGGCGCCGTGCATGGCGAGATAGAGACCGTCAAGCGGCAGCATCGGCTTCAGCCGCTCGAGGAATTCGCCCTTGAAGGCCTCGTAGGTGGCGCGCGAAACCGGACCGCCGGCAATGGCGCGTGCATGGATGGTCGGCAAGAAGTCGGCGTCATAATCCTTGAGAAAGGCGAAATACGGTGCTTCCAGCAGCGACTCGCCACGCACCACGCGAAAATCCTTCTCTTCGTTCAGGACGGGATTGTATGTGCTGCATTCGGTATGAATGCCACCGACGGCGATGCGCATGGGAAACCTCAGTTGATGTTGGGAGCGATCAGGAAGGTGTTGACGGCGATGCTGGCACCCTGGCCCGAGCGCCGGCATCGACGCGCTGGGTGCGGATCGGTGTCGCTCGAAGGCGTTTGTGCTGCGATAAACTGAACATTCAGGGTCCGATCCGAAGACGCGTCCTTTTTGCCTCGACAATAAGTTTACAAACGAACCAATCAACCAAAATAATTACAAACTTGATCTTCTAAGCCGGCGTCGAGGTTGAAGGTGCCTTAATCGATGAGCCTCCGACCGACTCGGTTTTTTCCGTCGGATGCTGCGGGCCGATTGCTGTCGACAAACGCGTCAGCGTCGCCACGAAGAAAAAATCCCACTTCGGAATCCCGAAATTCCCCCGCTTCGGGATTCCGAAATTCGTCGCGTTTTGGGCGGTGTCGTTGCGGGGAAACATCCAATGATTTCAACACCGCAACCAATTTCGGGATTCCGAAGTGCTATATAGATTATGGTGGGGGTCTGGCTGGCCGATGAATTCAGCGAAGCGCTCGACAGGTTCAGCGAACAGGAAGTCGATGCGCCTGCCCACTCGGAGGCTATCCGTCGTATTCTTCGAGAATGGGTACCAGCTCACGGATTCCTGCCAAAATGACCTCGGAAACGTAGCGCAAGGCGTCAAATCAGCTCCTGCCATGAGTTTCGGAACGAATATGGTCCCTTGCCGCACGGCGCAAGGGCATCAATCGTGGCGCCATGCAAACATGTAATCGGTTGAGAACGAGGTCCAATGGCGAAGGCAACCTATCCTGGAGAATAGGTTTTCCCCCTCGAAAGCTTTTGATATTTACCCTGCATCAGACACCGCGAATAACCAAAAGAACGGCGAAATCGCTCGCGACATTGGGGCATGTCATGGGTAGTAGGACTGACAACGTCGGCCAGCATAGGCGGATGCTTAGTGATCCCGCGATTGTTGCCGGGACCGCACATAAGCATCGCTCGTCAACGAGCGGGCGACCATGAGCGTGCCTTGCTCCAGCGATCCTCTCGAGAGCTCGCCGGCTGAGACAATCGAGGCGCGCCGGGACGAAATGCCGGCTGCTGACCAGAATCCTGCAAACGAGATGTCGCGCGTTCTGAGGACTGCGCCAATCCATCTTGCGGCAGACCCCTCCGGCGGTGCAATCGCCCACTGGAATCACGACCCCTTGCATGATGTCGTCGAGCCCATGACCGACCACGTCATCATGGCTTACAACGGCGTGGTACAGCGCATGGAACGGCGGTCCGGACGATCGGTCGAGAGCGGAACGTTTCGTCGCGGGGTTGTGATCATCATCCCGGCTGGATCAAGCTCCCGATGGGATATTCCAAAACCGGTTGATGTCGTTCAGCTCTATCTTCCCCGCACGACACTGACGCGCATTGCCGACGAAACCGATACGTTCACGCCGACCGATCTCTTGGAGCGAACGGCGCATCCGGACCTCATTACATCCCGATTGCTCCTGAGCGCAGCCGATGTCCTGGAAGGCAATACGGCACTGGATACACTGTTCAGGCAGCAGTTGACTGACCTTCTGGCCACGCGCCTGCTGGCTGCGCACACAGGCAAGGCACCGAGCTATCAGCCGGCGCTCGGCGGCCTCGCGCCGAGCGTGCTGCGCCGGGCCATCGAACGATTGCGGTCGGACGCCGACGCGGACGTCTCCCTCGGGGCCCTCGCTGCCGATTCCGGGCTGTCGCGTTTTCATTTCTGTCGCGCTTTCAAGGAAAGCACGGGGCTTTCACCTCACAACTGGCTGCGTCAATATCGGCTCGAGCAAGCCATAAACATGCTGCGCGATCCTCAAAATTCGATCGCGTTGGTCGCCGCCTCCCTCGGCTATGCCTCGCAAACAGCATTTGCAGCTGCATTCCGAAAATTGACCGGTGAAACACCGACTGATTGGCGCCGCCGCCACGGCTGACCGTAATCTCCCTTGGTCCTCGCCTCAGATTCCGGACCGTCCCGTTCTTCGCTTCCACACCATCGGCTCGAGCACGCGACAATCCCCCTGGCATGGCGTTGGTCGCAGCCTCACTTGACTGCGTCTCGCAAACAGCCTTGGCCGCCACATTTCGAAAGCTGACCGATAAAACGCCGGGCGATGAACTGCGGCGCACCCGCTAAACCGCAATTGCTCTGCAATGGCGCCAATCCCTCTGGCGCAGCCGTAGACGTGTTTCGCTAAACCACCATTGCGCCCATTCCGATGGATCCTGCGGAGACAAGGGATGGTCTGGGACACCGATTACGGGTCGGTCGCAACGAAGCGACCCGTAGCGGCTTGCATACCCGATTTAAGCAACTGTCCGTCCGGCGAGGACGGGCGCCGAAACAAATATTCCAAAGGATCAGCACAATGACCTCCATTACAACCAGCGACGGTGTTCAGCTCTTTTACAAGGACTGGGGACCGAAGTCCGCTCAGCCGATTGTCTTTCACCATGGCTGGCCCCTCAGCTCCGACGATTGGGATAATCAAATGCTCTTCTTCCTCGGCAAAGGCTTTCGCGTGATCGCTCATGATCGCCGCGGCCACGGCCGATCGAGCCAGGTGAGCGACGGTCATGACATGGATCACTACGCCTCTGATGTTGCCGCGATGATCGACTACCTCGATCTTCGCAACGCGATCCATGTCGGCCACTCTACCGGCGGCGGTGAAGCCGCGCGGTATGTCGCGCGGTACGGCAAGGGTCGCGTTACCAAACTGGTCCTGATTGCGGCCGTGCCGCCATTGATGTTGAAGACCGGCGCCAATCCCGGCGGTTTGCCGATCGAGGCATTCGACGGATTGCGCGGCCAGCTTGCCGCCAACCGTTCGCAGTTCTATCGCGATTTTCCGAGCGGCCCCTTCTACGGCTACAACCGCCCGGGTGCCGAGCCGTCGCAGGCGGTGATCTCAAATTGGTGGCGCCAGGGCATGATGGGCGGCGCGAAAGCGCATTACGAAGGCATCAAGGCATTCTCGGAGACGGATTTCACCGAGGACCTGAAGAGCATCACCGTGCCGACGCTGGTGTTGCATGGCGATGACGACCAGATCGTTCCCATCGGTGCTGCCGCTCCATTGTCGGCGAAGCTCCTGCAGGCCGGTACGCTGAAAATCTACGAGAAGCTGCCGCATGGGCTGTGCACGACCCATGCAGATGTCGTCAATGCCGACATGCTGGCCTTCATCACCGCCTGAGCGACTCGCTTCACCAATCCGCGCGCCATCGTTACCGACCATCTCGCCGCCCATCGGGAGCGGCAACGGTGACGCGCGGCCCTTTGAAACTAAAAATCATGGAGTGAATAACATGAGACTTGTGATTGTAGGCGCCGGGTTCGCCGGCATGTACGCCGCACTTTCCGCAGCCCGCCTGCGCGATATCGAAGGCGTTTCGCCCGAAGAGCTCGAAATCGCGCTGGTGTCCCCGGAACCGACGCTCGTCATCCGCCCCCGCCTTTATGAGCCGAAACCCGAGAGTCTGACGGCACCTTTGCAGGATGTATTTGATGCCGTCGATGTCGCCTACGTGCAGGGCAGCGTTGAAGCGGTCGACACGAAGGCCTGCACCGTAGACGTCGTCAATGCCAAAGGCGAACGAAAGTCCCTTCAGTATCATCGCCTTGTGCTCGCCACCGGCAGCCGGTTGTTCCGTCCGAATATTCCCGGCCTCGCCGAGTACGCCTTCAGCGTCGATAACATCGATGACGCCATTGCCCTTGATCGCCACCTGCACGAGCTTGCGAAGATGCCGGCCTCGGCCGCGCGCGACACAATCGTTGTTGCCGGCGCCGGTTTCACAGGTATCGAGGCGGCGACCGAGATGCCTTCGCGACTGCGGGCCCTGTTCGACCAAACCGCCAATCCGCGTGTCATTATCGTCGACCGCAGCAGCGCGGTAGCCCCCGACATGGGCGAAGGTCCGCGCCCGATCATCGAGGAAGCACTTCGCAAGCTCGGCGTGGAAATGCGGCTCAATGCTGGCGTTTCATCGCTGGATAAATCTGGAGTTACGCTGAGTACCGGTGAGCATATCGAAACCATGACCGCGATCTGGGCGGGAGGCATACGGGCCAATCCGCTGACCACCAAAATTCCCGGCGAGCGTGACAAGTTCGACCGGCTGCTGGTCGATGGCTGCCTGCGCGTGCCGTCCGTACCCGGCGTCTTCGCCACCGGGGATGCGGCGCGCGCCGCTTGCGACGACTGGGGCAACTACGCACTGATGTCGTGCCAGCACGCCACACGCATGGGTGCCTTCGCGGGCAACAACGCCGCCGCTGAACTGTTGGGCGTGCCGGCACGGCAATATCATCAGGAAGCCTATGTCACCTGCCTCGACCTCGGCGATGCCGGAGCCCTCTTTACGCGAGGATGGGATCGCAAGGTGGAGATGGTCGGCGAGAAAGCGAAGGCGACCAAGCAGGAGATCAATACCGTCTGGATCTATCCGCCGAAGCCCGAGCGCGCCGCTGCGCTGGCCTCAGCTGATCCAGAGCATGTGACCAAACTGTGATCGGATCCCGAGATGAGGCTGCGCTCTGAATAAGAGCGCAGCTTGCCATATTCCGGCTTGTTCCTGACGCAACTCATCTTTCATCGATCGTTTCTTCCCGAGCGCTTTCGGCTCGTAAGCAATCTTTGAAGGCGTGCGATACCATCGGGCTGGTGCGGCGCGATGCTTGCCATAAAAGGCACGAGACTCATGCCGGTAAAGAAAAGGATCTGGACGATCAGGCGACCTGTCGGACGGTTTCCGCCCTGTGTGCCACACGACGATCCCGGCAATTCCCAGAGTCTTGATCAGGACGACCGGCAGGAAGTTGTCTTCACCGGACATAGCTGAGTTCACCAATCATGGTTTGTGTCAATGAACTGCCGGGCACGGCATCGTGCCCGGCCAGATCGCCTATTTCTTGATCGGGAAGGTCAGTTCCTGCTCAGTGGTATCGACCACGAAGACAGCAAGCAGCTTTGCCGGCTTAGTCTTGCTGGCGTTTTCGCTGACACCGTGACGATCGCCCGGAAATTCCGAAAAGCTTTCACCGGCGCTATAGACAGTGACGGGGCCATCGTTGACCTGACTGCGGATCGCGCCTTCGAGAACGGTCGCGTATATGAAGGCGGACGCTGGATGTGTATGGCCCTCCGAGAAACCACCCGGAGCATATTCGACGAGAACGCCCTTCATGCTCTTGCCGGGTACGTTCGGCAGTTTGTGGTCATAGACCAGCGTAACCTTTGCGCCCTCTCCGCCACCGGGCGCATCATGCGCAAGAGCCGAACCTGACAGGAGAGCCGTCAATGCGACGGCAAAAGCCAATGACTTGATCATGTTTATCGTCCTTTCATGACTTGGAGTCGAGCACGGTTTCTATATAACATATTGTTTTTATCCATCTTTTTGATGTTTGACATGGCCATCAAAATGTAATGCTGCGGGCGCATGGGCCGCTTATCAGGCGGCCAATGCGCAACTCGTTATTTTCTGGGCATTGTCGCAAACCAATCATCGAAACCGATGCGGCCGATGCGAGGATGATTGTCGGAGACGAGTGAACCGTCTTCCAGTTTGGTGCCGAAATAGCGGGCATCCGGATCTGCGACAACGGTGCGGGAATCTCCGATCGCCTTGAGGTAGCGCGCGGCGAAATCGCAGAGACGCGCGCGCTCGGGGCCGCAGATTTCGATAATGCCGTTAGCCGGCGCGGCAAGCGCCGCGTCCGTCACGAAATCGGCGACGTCGTCGGACGCGATCGGCTGCAGGGAACCTGTCGACAAGCGGGCCGTGTCGCCAACCGTGCCCTCCTGGGCGATGCCGCCGAGAAATTCCATGAACTGTGTGGAACGCACGATGGTGTAGGGAATGCCGGCTTCCCGGATGATCTTTTCCTGGGCGACCTTGGCTCGAAGATAGCCGCTATCCGGCAACCGATCCGTGCCGACGATGGAAAGCGCTATGTGGTGTTTCACGCCGGCCGCGATTTCCGCTGCCATCAGGTTCTTGCCCGCCGTCTGAAAGAATTCAAGCACGGCCTTATCCTCGAAGGATGGCGAGTTCGCGAGGTCGATCACCACGTCGGTATTCTTCAGTGCTTCCGCCAAGCCCTCCCCGGTAAGGGTATTAACGCCGGTTTTCGGGGCAGCGGCAATGACCTCATGCCCTTTCTTGCGCAGGCGCTCTGCGGTCTTGGAACCGATCAGGCCGGTTCCGCCGATAATCACGATTTTCATAAGACGCTCCATTTGCTGCGCGCCCATGCGGTGCGCGTGGTTCAATAGGTGGATAGGTGAAGGTCTGGTTGAAGCGCGGGCTTGAAGGCCGGGCTGGGCACGGCCTTCAAGGATGCACGCTTTGGTTCGGCCTTAATTCAACAGGCGGTCAGTAGTCCCAAAAGACCGGGACCCAACGAAAGGCGTCGCCGTCGACCGCGACATGGCCAACGGAAGGAAACGGCATATGCGTTGCCACCAGCAGTTCGCCGGTCGCTGCAAGCTCCCGCAAAAGCCGGACCCGAACGCGGGCAGCCTCCTCGGGGTCATGCTCGAAGCCGTTGTACCAGTCGGGGTGGTCGAACCCGACCGCGAACACGGCGTCGCCGGCAAACATCAGACGGTCGTTGCCTGAGGCCACGCGGACCACGCTGTGCCCAGGGGTGTGCCCGCCGGTACGAGAGACGACCACGCCGGGCGCCACTTCATGCTCATCCTCGAACAGCCTGAGATGGCTGCGATACTCTTTGGCGAACCGCTTGGCGGCCGCCCGAAGCGCGTCGGGGAAGCCCGCCGGCATCGAGACGTGGGAGAAATCGGGCGACTCCCAAAATTTGACCTCGGCAGCGGCCACATGGATCCGCAGGTCCGGATTCAACTGTTCCTTCACCCCGTCGACGAGCAGCCCGCCAACGTGGTCCATGTGCATGTGTGTCAGCACCACGTCGGTCACGGATCCTAGATCGATGCCGGCGGCCTCCAGTCGCTTCATCAACTGCCCGGCCCGCGGCAAGTTCAAGTCCGGGTCCAATCCTAACCCGGCGTCGATGAGTATGGTCTGCCCGCCGCTGCGCACCACGACCACGTTCAGTGCCCAGTCGAAGGCGTCCGGCGGCAGGAACATGTCGCCCAGCCAGGCGGCCCGGGCGGCCGGCTCGGCGTTGTGTCCCAACATCGCGGTTGGGAGCGGTAGCACCCCATCGCTGATCACCAGCACGTCAATCTCGCCGATCCGTACCGCATAGCGCGACGGAACCAGCTCTTCGGGCGCCGGTCTGCTGGGATGTGAGCTGTTGTCCAGTTTCATGCTTGCCTTCTGAGCGTCATTGATCATCTGGTTCATCTTTGAAAACTCCTGTTTTCTATCCTGGTGCTAATCCTGGGTGGCTTACGCTTCCTGGACGGGAAGCGCGGTCAATGCGGGTGAAGTCTTTAGCGGTCGGCGACACACTCACTGCTGGCGTGTCCTCTAATGATCTAGCGAAACCGATCTGCGGCTGCGCCAGAACGATTGCTGCCGCTGCAGAGCAATTGCTGTTGACGCATGTGCATGCGGCAGTCGCCCGGGGTTTCGCCGGTTTGTTGGATGCAGCCGCGAGAGAAACGTCCCGCAATGATCCTCAAAGACATCCTGGCCTTCGGGATCGTCGTTTACGTGGTTCTCGACTGCTTCGACCTTAGGGTCGGCATCCAATAACGAGTTGGAACACCATCGCCCCATCTGAGATAGCAACGAGACGTCACTCGTCTGGCAAGCTGGTGCTGCGGCCTTTCCAACAGGCCTCGCCATCAACATCTCGGGGCCGTTGATTGAAGCTCGGCGCGCTTTCCCAAGCGGGCGGAACGGTGCCAAAACGATGAAGCCGGGCGCTATGGATTTCCTCACCAAGCCGGTGTCAGACCAGACGCTGCTCGCTGCAGTGGGGCCGGTATCGCGTTGGATGGCCCCGGCGCACGGAAGCTATCGTCGTCTGGCGCAATCTTGAATGTTTAGGGATGCTGACGCATCGCGAGCGTGAGATCCTACGCGAGGTGGTGACGCGCGGACGCCTCAACAAACAGATCGCTTTCGACCTCGGCATCAGCGAAGTCACGGTCAAGCTCAGATGGTTTCGAGGGATTTTGCCTCGCGGGCGATGAAATCGCAGACCAGTTTTACGCGCAATGGCACGGTGCGACCAAAGGCGTGCAGCGCATTAAAGGGAGCGCTAGGGAACGCAAACCCCGCCGCGAGTGTAACAAGCGTGCCGTCTGCCAGGTCTTTCGCGACCAGACATCGCAGAAGATAGGCCGCTCCCAGCCCACTCAGCGCAGCCTGAATCAGTGCGGCCCCTGAGTCGCAATCGACGCGCCCGAAGGGAATGAAGCTCGTCCCGTCCGGCAGGCGCAGAGGCTGCGTGACACCACCCAGTGCATAGCGGGCAAAGGGCAGAGCCGCCAGCGCTTCGGCAGTTGCAGGATTGCCCCAGGTCTTCAGAAAGGTCGGAGACCCGACGATCGTCATCGGCAGGTCGGCCAGGTGACGAACCATGAGGTCCCCCGGCGCGGGATTTCCAACGCGCAGCACAACGTCGTAGTCCTCCCTGATCAGATCGACGAACCGATCCGTAAGCCCGACTTCGAGATGCAGGTTCGGATAGTCGGCTGCAAAGCTTCGGAAGAGGCGCGGCAGCAGTAGAGGCGCCATTTCGCTAGGCATGCTGATGCGCAAGCGACCCGAGGGCGCAACGTCGGACCTGATCGCCTCTTCACTTGCATCCAGGTCTCGCAACAGCGGCGCAACGCGGTCGAAGAAAAGTTGCCCGTCCTGGGTAAGCATCAGGGCGCGCGTGGAGCGCAGGAACAGCCGGGCGCCAATCTTCTTTTCCAGCCGCGCCACGCTCTTCGACACCGCTGACGGTGTCGTCGCCAGATCGCGGGCCGCGGCGCTGAACGATCCGGCCTCTACCGTGCGCACAAAAGCCATCAACCCGGGCATCTCGTTGAGCAGATTCGGCATTTGCACCTCCGCGGCACAGATCATGTGCCCGCCCATGATCTAATGACGAACAGTGGCAGCGTTTATCTCATTTCTCGTTGAAAGGAGATAAACAATGCAACACCTCAAAGACAAGGTCGCCGTCATCACCGGCGGCAATAGCGGCATCGGCAAAGCGACCGCTCGGCTGTTCGCGGAAGAAGGAGCGCAGGTCATCATTTCCGGGCGCCGGCAGGATGCTGTCGACCGCGCCGTGCAAGAAATCGGTCCGTCGGCCATCGGCTTCGTGGGTGATGCCGCCGACCTGGAAGATCATCGCAGGCTGGCGGACACCGTGAAGAGCCGCTTCGGCGGGCTCGACATCTACATGGCCAATGCCGGGATCATCAACCTCACCCCCTCCGCCGAGGTGACTCCGGCAGACTATGACCGGCACTTCGCAATCAATACGCGCGGCGTGTTCTTCGGCGTGCAGACGATCGCCCCTCTGATCCGCGACGGCGGAAATATCATCGTTACGAGCTCGCTCGCGGCCACGAAGGTCCTCCCGGACCATACTGTCTATGCCGGTTCAAAGGCAGCAACCGCCGCCTTTGCGAAAAACTGGGCGATCGAATTCAAGTCGCGGCGGATCCGCGTCAACATCCTGAGCCCGGGACCGGTCGAGACGGAAATCCTCGCCAAGCTGGGCGTATCGGAGGCCGAGCGGCCGGCATTCGAAGATTACATGGCTTCCCTGATCCCTGCCGGCCGTCTCGGCCGACCGGAAGAGTTGGCGCGCGCCGCACTCTTCCTCGCCTCCGACGCAGGAAGCTTTGTCAACGGGATCGAGCTTCATGTCGATGGCGGCATGACCCTGGCTTAAACGGCCTGCCCTTTGCCAGCCCAACGGGCTCTACAACCTGTCGAAGCTGTCGGTGGACTATGATCTGGGATATATCGACCTGGAGCAGAGGACTTTGCAAACCACCGACAACCCGTTCGGCACGAGGTTGTCACCCATGTCTGAGGAACAATCTGTTACCTATGTCTTCGGTATGGGCAATTGAGAAACTGGAGCGGGCGAAGGGATTCGAACCCTCGACCCCAACCTTGGCAAGGTTGTGCTCTACCCCTGAGCTACACCCGCTCAATCCGCATCGGTCCGGGGTAGTTGTTGGACCGTGGGCGCCGCCTCGCGGCGACCGGCGCTATATGGCCTAACGGGTTTTCAAATGCAACAGGGAAATGACGGTGAGGCGAAGAAAAATTCTGGTGTTCGCAGAGCTCGGGCGGAAAGGCCGCAAATGCGGGGCAAAGCGTCGGTCGCAAAGATTGCCAAACGATGTGGACGGACTTAATCAGGACGCCTCGCTTTTTTCCCTTCCCGTCCAATGGATTGCCCCATGTCCGAAAATGCCCCCAAGACCAGAGAAGAATTGTTTGCCTTTCTCGACGGGCTCGGCATCGCCCATAAGACGGTGGACCATGCGCCGGTCTTCACTGTGGCCGAATCGGTGGCCCTGCGCGACGAGATCCCCGGCGGCCACACCAAGAATCTCTTCGTCAAGGACAAGAAGGACAAGTATTTTCTGCTGACGGTGGAGGAAAATGCTGCCGTCGATCTCAAGCAGGTGCATAATGCCATCGGCGGGTCCGGCCGGGTCTCTTTCGGCAGACCGGAGAAGCTGATGGAGTATCTCGGCGTGCCTCCGGGTTCGGTCACGGCGTTCGGCGCGATCAACGATACTGCGGAGAATGTCACCTTCGTGCTCGATGCCGAGCTGATGCGCGAGGAGATCGTCAACTGCCATCCGCTATCCAATGATGCGACGACCTCGATTGCGAGCAGCGACCTCATCCGTTTCATGGAAGCGACGGGACATAAGCCACTTGTCTTGAAAGTGACGTCCTGACATACGATTTTAGCGCTAAAGCGCGTGGCGATCTTTTAGATTCGCTTGCCGCGCTTTAGTCTTTGGTTTTGCGCATGTCTTTATCGCAAAACCGCACCACAGTTTTGCGCGAGATGCTTTAGCAAAGACGCCGGAAGGATCGGCGCGGCGGGAGATACCTATGAGCGGCAGCGACAACCCCTATAGCGGTTCCTTCGGAAATCAGATGACGGCGACGACAAGCTTCGGCGGGGCACCGGAACCCGCGGCTGCTGCCGGCAGCTACATCGCGGATACGACGACCGCGAATTTCGGCAAGGATGTGATCGAGGAATCGCGCAAGCAGCCGGTGCTGGTCGATTTCTGGGCACCCTGGTGCGGTCCGTGCAAACAGCTGACGCCGGTCTTGGAGAAAGTGGTCAACGAAGCCAAGGGCCGCGTCCGGCTGGTCAAGATGAACATCGACGATCATCCCTCGATCGCCGGCCAGCTCGGCATCCAGTCGATCCCTGCTGTCATCGCCTTCGTCAACGGCCGCCCCGCCGACGGCTTCATGGGCGCGGTGCCGGAAAGCCAGATCCTGCAGTTCATCGACCGGATCGCCGGTCCGGCCGGCGCCGACGAGGCGGCGGAAATCGAAGCCGTGCTTGCGGAAGCGGCGGAACTGTTTGCTGCCGGGAATATCAACGAGGCTGCTCAGCTCTATGGCGCCGTCATGCAGGCCGACCCCGAGAATGCCAAGGCGCTTGCCGGAATGGCCGAATGCATGATCGCCGCAAACCAGCATCAACGGGCGCGCGAAATCCTGACGGAATTGCCGGAAGAGCTGGCGAAAGACGCCGGCATCCAGGCCGTGCTGATGAAGCTCGAGCAGATCGAAGAGGCCCGCAAGCTCGGCGATCCCGTTGCGCTTGAGCGCGAGCTGGCTGCCAATCCCGATGACCACGAGTCGCGTCTGAAGCTCGCCAAGATTCGCAATGTCGAAGGCCGGCGCGACGAAGCGGCCGACCATCTGCTTCTGATCATGCGCAAGGACCGTGCCTTCGACGATGATGGCGCCCGCCGCCAATTGCTTCAATTCTTTGAAGTCTGGGGCTTCAAGGATCCGGCGACGGTTGCAGCGCGCCGCAAGCTTTCAGCCATGCTGTTCTCGTAAAGCGATCCAGCTTTCCTGGAAGCGCAGCACCGCTCTAGCCTTTTGTTTTCACGCAATTCCGGGAAAACCGCTTCGCACTTTTCCCGGAATTGCTCCCGGCTCCGCGCGTCCAACAGGACGCGCTAACCGCGCGCTATCGCATTCAATCCACGTATAATCCTACTCGAACATCGATCCTGATTTTCAGGGTATGCGTTAAGTTTCGAGCATCTGCCCTTGCGTTTTCGGACGAGGGCACCACATTCTCGTCAGAACGGGCATGCCCGTTACAAGAATGCGGGACGGTTTCATGCAAGTCGGGAATGCCAGATACCTGAAGCCGGGCGATCTGCCTGATGCGATCGCTGTCTTCCCCCTGACCGGCGCCCTCCTCCTGCCGGCCGGGCAGCTTCCCCTCAACATTTTCGAGCCGCGCTATCTGGCGATGCTGGATGCAGCACTGACCGGAAACCGGCTGATCGGCATGGTGCAGCCGGCGCTTGGCGAACATGAGGACAAGGGCGGCGAGCCCAACCTTGCCGCTGTCGGCTGCCTCGGCCGCATCACCTCCTTCGCGGAGACCGGCGACGGGCGCTATATCGTATCGCTGACCGGCGTCTGCCGCTTCCGGCTGCTGGAGGAGAAAACGACCAGCGATCCCTTCCGCATCTTCCGTATCGCCCCGTTCATCGCCGACCTCTCGGCTGCGAACGAGGAGGAGGCGGTCGACCGGGCAGCACTTCTGACCGCCTTCAAGGCCTATCTCGATGCCAACAAGCTCGAGGCCGACTGGGAGAGCGTCGAGCGGGCGAGCAATCTGACGCTCGTCAATTCGCTGGCGATGATGTCGCCCTTCGGGCCGGCAGAAAAACAAGCGCTGCTGGAGGCGCCGGACCTGAAGACGCGGGCCGAGACGCTGATCGCCATTACTGAAATCGTGCTGGCGCGCGTCTTCGGTGACTCCGACACGGTTCTGCAGTAGACTTCAGCCATGGATGAAAAACTCAGCCGCGTCGATCCAAAGCTGCTCGATCTCCTGGTCTGCCCGCTCTCCAAGGGCCGGCTTTCCTATGATCGCGAGCAGAATGAGCTTGTCTCGGAAAAGGCACGACTTGCCTATCCGATCCGCGACGGCATTCCGATCATGCTGGTGTCCGAGGCCCGCCGCCTCGACGACTAAAGCAATTCCAGGGAATTGCGTAAAAACAAAGATTAAATCGTCTCTCCGGCAAGCAGGCGCGGATTGTCCTTTGCCGTCGTTCCGGCCGCCTGGCCGATGAAGAAGGATTTGAGGCGCGGCAGCCGGTCGACGATGCCGAGGCCGACGTCGCGGGCGATGCGGACCGGCGTCGCATCGTTGGAGAAGAGCCGGTTCAGCACGTCGGTCGTCACCCCCATGCGGAAAGTGTCGAAGCGCCGCCAGGTCTGGTAGCGCTCGAGGATATTGATCGAGCCGATATCGAGGCCGAGGCGATCGGCGTCCACGATGGTTTCGGCAAGTGCCGCCACATCCTTGAAGCCGAGATTGAGGCCCTGACCGGAAATCGGGTGAATGCCGTGGGCGGCGTCGCCGGCCAGCGCGAAACGCGGCGCGACGAAGGAGCGCGCCAGCGTCAGGCCAAGCGGGAAGGCGCGCTTGTCGCCGATGACTTTCAGGCTCCCAAGCTTGTGGCCGAAGCGGCGTTCGAGCTCTTCCTCGAAGATCAAGTCGTCGGCGGCAACCAGACGGTTGGCATCCGGCGTCCGCTCCGTCCAGACGAGCGAGGAGCGGTTGTTCTTGAGCGGCAGGATGGCGAAGGGGCCGGCCGGCAGGAAATGTTCCTCGGCGCATCCGTCATGCGGCCGCTCGTGTTCGACTGTTGCAATGATGCCGGACTGGCCGTAGTCCCAGGTGACGGTCCTGATGCCGGCGAGATCGCGCAGTTTCGAGCGCACGCCGTCGCAGGCAACCAGCAGCCGGGTTTCCAGCGCGCTGCCGTCCGAAAGCGTGACGGTGACATGGGTGTCGTGGGTCTTCAGCTCCGTGGCGCCGAGCCCGTGGCGGATGTCGATGCCGAGCCGTTCGCAGGCGCCGCGCAGTGCTGCCACCATCGTGACATTCGGGATCATGTGGGCGAAGGGCCGGCCTTCAGTCACTTCGCCGTCGAAGGTCAGAAAAACCGGACGCACCGGATCGGAGGTCTTGGAGTCGGTGACGATCATTTTGGTGATCGGCTGGGCTTTCGGTTCAATCTCGTTCCAGATGCCGAAGACCTCGAGCATCTTCGCCGCCGCCGCGATGATGGCGGAAGCGCGCGTATCGTTTTTCCAGACATGTTCGGGGGCGGCCTCGACGACGGCGACATTCAGATGGGGTGCCGCCTGTTTGACCGCGACAGCGGCGGAAAGGCCGACATAACCCCCGCCCACAACCAGCATGTCCAGCATCGCGCCGCTCCCGTACCTTATGCCTCAGATGTGATCTATATAGATCATCGCAACTTCACTTCCTACCGCTGGGAGACATAGAAATGACAGGCGAGACGACCGGGCCTTCGGCGATGGAGACGCTGCTTTCGACGCTCGACCTCGAGCCGATCGAGGTCGATATCTTCCGCGGCCGCAGTCCCAAGGTCGGCTGGCAGCGGGTCTTCGGCGGCCAGGTGATCGGCCAGGCGCTGATGGCGGCGCAGCGCACCATCGAGGGCGAACGTTTCGTCCATTCGCTGCATGCTTATTTCATGCGTCCCGGCGATCCCTCGGTGCCGATCATCTATCAGGCGGAGCGCATTCGCGACGGATCGAGCTTCAATACGCGGCGTGTCGTCGCCATCCAGCACGGCAAGGCAATCTTCGCGCTGTCGGCCTCCTTCCAGGTGGAGGAGCCGGGCTTCGAGCACCAGATTGAGATGCCCGAGGTCGAGATGCCGGAGGCGCTGCTCGGCGAGCAGCAGATCAAGGAACAGTATCTCGCGCATGCGCCGGAGGCGATCCGAAAATACTGGCAACGTGAGCGGCCGATCGAGATCCGTCCCGTCTCGCTGACCCATTATTTTTCCGACAGGAAGCTCGATCCCAAACAGGACGTCTGGGTGCGCGCCACCGGCCCGGTTCCCGACGACCGGCTCTATCAGGCGGCGGTGCTTGCCTATCTTTCGGACATGACGCTGCTCGATACGTCGCTCTATGCGCACGGAACGTCCATCTTCGACCAGAGCCTGCAGGTGGCGAGCCTCGATCACTCCATGTGGTTCCACCGACCCTGCAAGCTCGAGGACTGGTTGCTTTATACGCAGGACAGTCCGTCGGCTTCAGGTGCCAGAGGATTAACCCGGGGTAGCCTGTTTACGCGATCGGGCCGCCTAATCGCATCGGTCGCGCAGGAAGGCCTGATTCGGAAAAAGGCAAATGAATAAAAATTGTGCAACTTTGTAAATTTGCGCGTTATTTGTGCGCTTATTGGCCGATCATTTGCCTGTTTATTGGCACTCTTTATTATAACCTTTACTTTTCAATAACTTACGATCTGCCTCGAATCTGGCACGCCCCTTGAATGTGTATCGCCGGTCGCTGTTCAGGAACGTCAGCGGCAAGGAGAGTCGGCTCCGCGCCGAGGATAACGAAGGATGGGAAACCAGATGAAAATTGTGATGGCCATTATCAAGCCGTTCAAGCTCGATGAGGTCCGCGAAGCCCTTACGGCGATCGGTATTCAGGGGCTGACCGTAACCGAGGTGAAGGGCTACGGGCGCCAGAAGGGGCACACCGAAATCTATCGCGGCACCGAATATGCAGTCAGCTTCCTGCCGAAGCTCAAGATCGAAATCGCGGTTGCATCGGAACTCGTCGACAGGGCGGTCGAGGCCATCGCGGCATCGGCCAAGACCGGCCAGATCGGTGACGGCAAGATCTTCGTCTATTCGATCGACCATGCCGTGCGCATCCGTACGGGCGAAACCGACTCAGAAGCGCTGTAAGAACGGCAGATCAAGGAGCTTTATCCAATGTCAATTTCGAAGTTTTCTTCCACCTTTGCGCGGCTTTGCGCAGCTTCGGCCGCCCTTCTGGCGCCGGCCGTCGCTTTCGCGCAGGAGGCTGCACCAGCTGCGGCCACCGCCGCTGCTGCTCCTGCTTTCACCATGGACAAGGGTGACAATACCTGGATGCTCGTCTCCTCGGCGCTCGTCCTTCTGATGACCATCCCCGGCCTTGCGCTTTTCTACGGCGGTCTCGTCCGCGCCAAGAACATGCTCTCGGTGCTGATGCAGGTCTTCATGATCACGGCCGTCGTGGCGCTGATCTGGGTGACCTATGGCTATTCGCTCGCCTTCACCGACGGCGGCTCGCTGAACAGCTTCGTCGGCGGCTTCTCCAAGGCGTTTCTGGCCGGCGTCAACACGTCGTCGCTCGCCGAAACCTTCTCGAAGGGCGTCGCCATTCCGGAATACACCTTCATCGTGTTCCAGATGACCTTCGCCTGCATCACGCCCGGCCTGATCGTCGGCGCATTCGCCGAGCGCATCAAGTTCTCGGCCGTCATGCTCTTCGTCGTGCTCTGGGTTACCTTCATCTACTTCCCGATGGCGCACATGGTCTGGTTCTGGGGCGGTCCGAGCTCCTACACTTCGCCGGCCGGCCTGATCTTCTCCTATGGCGCAATCGACTTCGCCGGCGGCACGGTCGTTCATATCAATGCCGGTATTGCGGGCCTCGTCGGCGCCATCATGCTCGGCAAGCGCACGGGCTATAAGAAGGAAATCATGGCTCCGCACTCGATGACGCTGACCATGGTCGGCGCCTCGCTGCTCTGGGTCGGCTGGTTCGGCTTCAACGCCGGCTCCAACCTCGAAGCCAATGCCTACGCCTCGCTTGCCTTTATCAACACCTTCGTCGCAACGGCTGCCGCCGCTGTGTCCTGGTGCATCGTCGAAACCCTCACCCGCGGCAAGGCTTCCATGCTGGGTGGTGCTTCCGGCGCCGTCGCCGGTCTCGTTGCCATCACCCCGGCGGCAGGCTTTGCCGGCCCGATGGGCGCGATCGTTCTCGGCCTCATCGTCTCGCCGGTCTGCTACTTCTTCGTCGACGTCGTGAAGAACAAGTTCAACTACGACGACAGCCTCGATGTCTTCGGCGTCCATTGCGTCGGCGGCATCATCGGCGCTCTCGGCACCGGTATCCTCGTCAACCCGGCGCTCGGCGGTGCAGGCATCGTCGATTATTCCACGGCCGACTTCGCAGCCTCTTATGCCGGCACGGCAACCCAGGTCTGGGCCCAGGCCAAGGGCGTGCTGACAACGCTGCTGTGGTCGGGCATCGGCTCGGCGATCCTCTACAAGATCGTCGACGTTGTCATCGGCCTGCGTGTAACCGTTGAAGCCGAACGCGAAGGTCTCGACCTTTCGACCCACGGCGAAGCCGCCTATCACTCTTCCTGATCACAGGGTTTGCGGCGCCCGGCAGAAGGGCGCCGCTGCACGGCCCGTCGCGGCCTATCTAACCATAGACCGCATTTGGCCCGGACCTTCCAAGGTTCGGGCTTTTTTCATTTCCCGGTTCGGAATGCACGTCCTAGCATGCATGGTTAACATCGCTTTAACCCGGCTCTGATTAGGTAGAGCGGACGCATTTTGGCACGGCGAAGCTTTAGCGATTCGCATGTCCTCAGGCATTGGACGGGTTAGACACATGGCAAGAAGCACGTCGCCGGCAATGGATGGCCGTCCGGATCGGTTTTCCTTCTCGGCATTCATGCTGCGGCAGATCCAGGCGCTCATCGGCTTTGCAATCTTTCTGCTGCTGGCGTTCTGCGTCGCGGCACTGGCGACTTGGAATGTTGCGGATCCGAGCTATTCCTATGCCACCGCCAATCTGCCGACCAATATTCTCGGTTACAGCGGTGCCGCTTTTGCCGATATCGTCATGCAATTCCTCGGCCTTGCCAGTGTTGTTTCGATGCTGCCGATCGTTGCCTGGGCGCTGACGCTGATCTCGGGCCGCCGCTTCAGCCGTATTCCTGCCCGCATCGGCGCCTGGTTTGCCGGTTCGGTACTCTCTTCCGCCGTCATCGGCTGTTTTCCGCCGCCACTCACCTGGCCGATTCCGAACGGCATCGGCGGCGTCGTCGGCGACATGATCCTGCGTTTTCCGGCACTCTTTGTCGGCGCTTATCCGACAGGCACCTTCGCCATGATCGTCGGTTGCATCTTTGCCGCGCCGACCGCCTGGATGATGCTCTTTGCCTCCGGCCTCGTCGGTCGCAGCGACACCGACGAGGAGGTCGAGGAAGATTACGTCGATACGCGTAGCAAGGCTCGCGTCGTCGGAGACGAGGACGAGGACGAGGAT
Organism: Rhizobium leguminosarum bv. viciae USDA 2370; assembly: GCF_002008365.1. Lineage (GTDB taxonomy): Bacteria > Pseudomonadota > Alphaproteobacteria > Rhizobiales > Rhizobiaceae > Rhizobium > Rhizobium leguminosarum. Next base: position 249,564 of record NZ_MRDL01000015.1, on the reverse strand, counting down.
GAGTCCCGCTGGGTCGCTTTCAGCGGGGCCGTGACGCATGCCTGGTACATGAGCCAGGGCCGGCTGCGCCGGCTCTTCGGCATGGGACCGCGCAAGCGCCGTCAGGGCGATTACGAATCACCTTATGATTTCAACGATGACGAGTTCGGCACGCTGAACGAACCCGTTCGCGCCAAGGCGCAGACCGTCCGCGGCGAGCGCATGGAGCCCTCGATGGAACCGTCGATGGGAGCAAGGGCGGCTTCGCCGCGGCGCATCGTTTCCGCGCCGTCGCTGTCGATCGATGACGACGACGACAATGACGACGACCTGCCCTTTGATAGCGACATGCCGCCGCGCCCGGCCGATATCCTGCCCGACGACGATGACGACGACTGGATGATCCGCGCGCCGGCAAAGGCGGCCGGCAAGCCGGAACCGCGCGTCGTCCCGGTGGTCGCACGTCCGAAGCCCAGCGCCCGCATCGAGCGGGAGGCGCAGGGCTCGTTCATCCGTCCCGAGGGTTTCCAGCTTCCGTCGATGCATCTGCTCGCCGAGCCGAAGAATGTCGTGCGCGACTCCACGCTTTCAGCCGATGCGCTGGAACAAAATGCCCGCATGCTCGAAGGCGTGCTGGAAGATTTCGGCGTCAAGGGCGAGATCATCCACGTCCGTCCAGGCCCCGTCGTCACGCTCTACGAACTGGAGCCGGCGCCCGGCATCAAGTCGTCGCGCGTCATCGGCCTTGCCGACGATATCGCCCGCTCGATGAGCGCCATTGCCGCCCGTGTTGCCGTCGTGCCCGGCCGCAACGCGATCGGCATCGAATTGCCGAACCAGACGCGCGAGACCGTCTATCTGCGTGAACTCATCGCCTCCAGGGATTTCGAAGGCAGCAAGGCGAAGCTCGCCATGGCGCTCGGCAAGACGATCGGCGGCGAAGCCGTCATCGCCGATCTCGCCAAGATGCCACACCTGCTGGTGGCCGGCACCACCGGCTCCGGCAAGTCTGTCGCCATCAATACGATGATCCTGTCGCTGCTCTACCGCATGACGCCGGAACAGTGCCGGCTGATCATGATCGACCCGAAGATGCTCGAACTCTCCGTCTATGACGGTATCCCGCATTTGCTTTCGCCTGTCGTCACCGATCCGAAAAAGGCCGTCGTCGCGCTCAAATGGACCGTTCGCGAGATGGAAGAGCGCTACAAGAAGATGTCGAAGATCGGCGTGCGCAACATCGATGGCTTCAACACCCGCGTCGAGCAGGCGCTGTCGAAGGGCGAGGCGATCTCGCGTACGGTGCAGACCGGCTTCGACCGCCATACCGGCGAGGCGATGTACGAGACCGAAGAATTCGATCTGCGGCCGATGCCCTATATCGTCGTGATCATCGACGAGATGGCCGACCTGATGATGGTCGCCGGCAAGGATATCGAAGGCGCCGTCCAGCGTCTGGCGCAGATGGCGCGCGCCGCCGGCATTCACGTGATCATGGCGACACAGCGTCCGTCGGTCGACGTCATCACCGGCACGATCAAGGCAAACTTCCCGACCCGCATCTCCTTCCAGGTGACGTCGAAGATCGACAGCCGCACCATTCTCGGCGAACAGGGCGCCGAACAGCTGCTCGGCATGGGCGACATGCTCTACATGGCGGGCGGCGGGCGTATCCAGCGCGTGCACGGCCCGTTCGTTTCGGATGTCGAGGTGGAAGAGATCGTCTCCTATCTGAAGACCCAGGGCTCGCCGCAATATCTCGACGCGATCACCGCCGATGACGACGAGGACGGCGATTATGGCGGCGGTGGCGGCGGTCCGGCCGGCACGTCCAATCTTTCCGAATCGGAAGATCCCTACGACCAGGCGGTCGCCATCGTGCTGCGCGACGGCAAGGCGTCGACCTCCTACGTCCAGCGCCGGCTCGGCATCGGCTACAACCGCGCCGCCTCGCTCGTCGAGCGCATGGAGAAGGAGGGCATCATCGGGCCGGCCAACCACGCCGGCAAGCGCGAGATTCTCGTTCCCACAGAAGGCGACATCCTCGACCGCTGACAGAACAGGCATATATTTCCGATGCAGCCGCTTTTGCGGAAACCTGATAGCATCGAAGCCGTTACCTCTCGCAGGCCGATCGCAACGCCTTGAAGACGCCGCCTTTCGGCAGCATGCAGATGGCATAAAGGAGATTTAGATGAGTCACTCCGATACCTTCCTCTCCGGCCTGACGGTAACGCGCCGCGACCTTCTCGGCGCCTTCGCCGTAGCTGCGATGGCGAGCGCCATTCCCCTCGGCGCTTACGCGCAGGCGGCAGCTCCCGCCTCCGGCACGGCGCAGGCGATCGCCGATCATTTCTCCGGCGTCACGACGATGCAGGGTGAATTCGTGCAGTTCGGCCCGCGCGGCGAACAGACCGGCGGCAAGTTCTTCATCCAGCGTCCCGGCAAGCTGCGTTTCAACTATGACGATCCGTCGCCGATGCGGGTGATCGCTGACGGCAAGAATGTCGCGATCGGCAATACGAAGCTCAAAACCTGGGATCTCTATCCGCTCTCCAAGACCCCGCTCAGCCTGCTCCTGGCGCAGCATATCGACCTTTCGGCCGGCATGGTGAAGGGCGTGAAGGAAGAGTCTGATCTGACGACGATCGCGCTCGGCAACAATACGGTGTTCGGAAACTCGACCATCACCATGATGTTCGATCCGAAGACCTACGACCTGCGTCAGTGGACGATCACCGACAATCAGGGCAAGGACACCTCGGTGATGATCTTCAACGTCAAAACCGGCGTGCAGTTCGACGATCGCGTCTTCCGCGTGCCCTATGAAACCATTCCGGGCACGCCTCAGTCGCGCGATTGAAACCTTTTCGGTTGATCGCCGGCCGCTTTCACACGCGGCCGGTTCCCTCGCGTCCGCCTTTGTTTTAAAGCCCTTTCATGAAAGCGCGTCGCGTCGAGCCACTGCAGCTCGGCCGGCACGCTGGCATTGGACGCAAGAGGGTATGGGGCATGGGCTTTTCGATCACCACCTGGAACATCAACTCGGTGCGGCTGCGCATGCCGATTGTCGAGCAGCTCGTTCTCAAGCACAGGCCCGATATCCTCTGCCTGCAGGAAACCAAGGTGACGAACGACCTGTTTCCGGCGGCACCGCTGCGGGCGATGGGCTACAATCACATCATCATCCATGGCCAGAAGGGCTATCACGGCGTGGCGATCGCCTCGCGCATTCCGCTGACCGAGGATCACCGGCAGGATTATTGCGGCGTCGGCGACGCCCGCCACATCTCGGCGATCTTCGAGCACGGCAATCGTCGCGTCCGGCTGCATAATTTCTACGTCCCGGCCGGCGGCGACGAGCCGGATCGCACGATCAATCCGAAATTCGGCCACAAGCTCGATTTCATCGAGGAGATGAAGCTGCTGAAAGCCAACGGCGAGGCCAACACCTCGGCCATCCTCGTCGGCGACCTCAACATCGCGCCGCTGGAGCATGATGTTTGGTCGCACAAGCAGCTTCTGAAGATCGTCAGCCATACGCCTGTCGAAACCGAAGGGCTGCTCGAGGTGATGAAACGCGGCGACTGGCTCGATCTGATGCGTCAGCATGTTCCTGAAAACGAGAAGCTCTACACCTGGTGGAGCTACCGCGCCAAGGACTGGGAGGCCGCCGATCGCGGCCGCCGTCTCGACCATATCTGGTCGTCATCGGATCTCGGGCCGCATCTGAAGCGGATCGAGATCCTGAAGGAGGCGCGCGGCTGGGATCGTCCTTCCGACCACGTGCCGGTGACGGCGCATTTCGATTTGTAGCGCATCCTCTCGGAGGCGCGGCCTCTATCAAGATCAGCTGAAGCGGTAGAACTGGCTTGCGGCCTTTGCCGCAAGCTCCGCGAGATTGTCGCGGATCCGGTTCTCGATCAGCCGGGCTGCGTCCGGATATTCTTCGATCAGCCGGTGGAAGAGGGCGCGGGTGATGCGGATGATGCTGGTGTCCTCGCGCGCTACCGCGGTGAACTTGCGCTCCACCAGCGTCACCAGCGCCAGCTCGGAAACCAGGGTTCCGGGACCGGCGATCCCCTCTGTCCTCTGCATGCCGTCGCTGCTCGTCGCGCTCAGCTCCAGGCTGCCGCTGAGGATGACATAGGCGCTCTCGGCGGGTGAGCCCTGGCGAAACAGCATCTGGCCGGCAGCGATCATGCGCCGGTCGGCGCCGAAGGCAATCAACCGCAGTTGATCCTCGTTCATGTCCTTGAACAGAGGAAGCTGCGCGAGCATGTGGATGTCGTCGGTCAGCGCCATGCGGGCTTTTCGCCTTAGAGCAATTCCAGCAAAAGTGCCTAGCGGTTTTGCCAGGCAAAGCGTGAAACGCTTTTGCCGGGAATTGCGTGAAAACAAAGAGATAAAGCATTTCCGTGATTCGGAGAAAAACGGAAATGCTCTAGGGTATGATCTTATAGCCGCCGTTTTCCGTAACGAGGATTTCGGCATTGGACGGATCGCGCTCGATCTTCTGGCGCAGGCGGTAGACGTGGGTTTCCAGCGTATGCGTCGTCACGCCGGAATTATAGCCCCAGACCTCTTCGAGCAGCACGTCGCGGGTGACGACCTTCTGTTCGGCGCGGTAGAGATAGCGGATGATCGCCGCTTCCTTTTCCGTCAGCCGGATCTTCTGGCCGTTATCGGTGGTCAGAAGCTTCTGGCTCGGCTTGAAGAGATAGGGGCCGACGGTGAAGGTCGCGTCCTCGCTCTGCTCATGCTGGCGCAGCTGCACGCGGATGCGCGCGAGCAGAACGGCGAAGCGGAAAGGTTTGGTGACATAGTCGTTGGCGCCGGCTTCGAGACCGAGGATCGTGTCCGAATCGGTATCGTGGCCGGTCAGCATGATGATCGGCGCCTTGAAGCCGCCCTTGCGCAGCAGCTTCACCGCCTCGCGGCCGTCCATATCGGGCAGGCCGACATCCATGATCAGCAGGTCGACCGGCGTCGAGCGGGCGGTCGCTACACCTTTGCCGGCGTTGGCTTCCTGCAGAACCGTGAATTCCTCGTACAGCGACAATTGCTCCGTCAGCGTCTGTCGAAGGTCATCGTCGTCATCCACCAGAAGAATGGTGCGTGCGGTCATGCCGTTTGCGTCCTCATGTTAAGTCCCCTAGTCCTACGCCAAATTCCTGGTTTGGCAAGGATCGGGCAACGGGCTGTTGCCGGGCCAGTTTCGATATGATTTCAATCGAAGCCCCAGACAAGGCACGACATGCGAGAAAAATGGAAAAAGCAAGGCAGAGGCCGAGTATGACGGCGTCGACGATCGTGGTGCGTCCTGCGCCGGGGCGCAAGAGCCGGGCGATCGTCCGGCTCGGCGCCATCACCGTGCCCGCTGCGATCGGCCGCTCCGGCCGCACGGTGATGAAACGCGAGGGTGACGGCGCGACGCCAATCGCCTCGATGAGGCTGATATCAGGCTTCCGGCGCGGCGACCGGAACGGCCGGCTCGTCACCCCGCTTTCCATCCGCCGCATCCGTCCTGACATGCTCTGGTGCGATCAGTCTGGCAATGCCAGCTACAACCGCCTCGTCAGGGCGCCGTTCCGGGCAAGTCATGAGGAGATGCGGCGCAGCGACGGGCTCTACGATATCTGCCTGGTAATGGACTGGAACATTTCCTCGCGTGCGCGCAATCGCGGCTCGGCGATCTTCTTCCATCTCATCCGGCCAGGCTACGAGCCGACGGCAGGCTGCGTGGCGGTAAGCCTGCGTGACATGCGCCGCCTGCTGCCCCACCTTCGAAAGGGAACGATTGTCCGCGTCGTCTGATTGTCTTCCGGATGCGGTCGCCTATATGCTTCCGGTGACCGAACGCTCCGGCTGAAATGCGTTCAGGGACGTCCGTAAGCGCGGGCGCAATTCATGCCTCGTCCAATTCTTCAAACTCCCGGAGATATATTGTGACCGCTCAACCTATCATCACTTTCCATGACGGACATTCCATTCCACAAGTCGGCCTCGGCGTCTGGCAGACGCCGCAGGATATTGCCGCTCCCACCGTGCGCATTGCGATCGCCGCCGGCTATCGTCACATCGATACGGCTTCCGGTTACGACAACGAAGAGGGCGTCGGCGAAGGCATCCGTTCTTCCGGCCTCGACCGCAAGGACATCTTCGTCACCACCAAGCTCAGGAATACCGATCAGGGCTATGACAATACGCTGCGCGCCTTCGACGGCAGCCTGAAGAAGCTCGGTTCCGAATATGTCGACCTCTATCTCATTCACTGGCCGTCGCCGCATCGCGGCCTTTATACCGAGACCTGGAAGGCTTTCGTGCGCATCCGGGAAGAGGGTCGCGCCCGCTCGATCGGCGTGTCGAATTTCTATCCTGAACATCTCGAGCGTATCATCGGCGAAACCGGCGTCGTTCCCGTCATCAACCAGATCGAGCTGCATCCCGATTTCCAGCAGAAGGCGGCGCAGGAGGCTCATCAGAAGCTTGGTATCGCCACCGAATCCTGGAGCCCGCTCGGCCAGGGCAAGTTCATCTCGAACGCTGATATAGGCGAGATCGCCAAAAAGCATCAGAAGACGCCGGCTCAGGTGATCATTCGCTGGCACATCGATACCGGTCTTGTCGTCATCCCGAAATCGGTGACGCCGTCGCGCATCGAGGAGAACTTCCAGGTGTTCGACTTCAAGCTCGATGCCGACGACATGGCCGCGATCGCCAAGCTCGACAGCGCCAGCGCCCGCATGGGACCGGATCCGATGACGGCCGCCTTCTGAGCACTATCGAGGGCATCAGCGGTCGCCCCGGAGGAGAGATCACCCGGGCGGCCGCACTTGACGGAGGCATGCAGCCTTCAGTCAATAATTGCAATTGGACGATCCGTTGGTCGGCGCGAAGCCGTAACTGCAGCTATTGCCCAGGCTCTGCGGTCTTCCAATTGAGCCGGTATAATCGTCGAAGGCGCGTGAGGGATACCAATAACCATTGGCGCTCTTGATATAGCCGGGCCGGCCACTGCTGTAGCCGCGATATCCGTTAAGTGAAGGTATCTTCTTCTGCGCGACCTGCAGCGGTTGGTCCGAGGCGACCGTGACTGTCGGTATGGCTGGATGCATCGGCGCGGCGCCGACGGCGTCGATCGATGCCAGCGGTGCAAACATGATCAGGCTGGCTCGCAGTAAACTCACTACTAATTTCTGCCTCATGGCGCTTCCCCGATGGCGCGGTGTTCGCCGAAGCCTGAACGGTATCTGTCGCGTGTCGCGCCTGATTATCGATGAGGCCACAGGAATTTATCGATGTCGATTGCCCGAAAGGATGAAATTGGGAAGGCGGGCCATGCACAAACGGGCTCGCCCGCCACGCGCTTTAGCACAGCAATTCAGAGGGCTGCAGAGCTCTTGCGCGTGGGAGAAGGCGCGGAGCTGTGCGGATCGCAACATGTGGGTGTCGAAGCGACAGACGCCATAAAATGCAAAGCCGCCCGATGCGTATCGGGCGGCTTTCAATCTCATCCGTTGGCCGGATCAGATCAGTTCCACTCGCGGATATCGACGAAGTGCCCGGCGATCGCGGCTGCGGCTGCCATTGCCGGCGAGACGAGGTGCGTGCGGCCCTTGAAGCCCTGACGACCTTCGAAGTTGCGGTTCGAGGTCGAAGCGCAGCGTTCGCCCGGCTTCAGGCGGTCGTCGTTCATGGCAAGACACATGGAGCAGCCCGGCTCGCGCCAGTCGAAACCGGCGGCCTTGAAGATCTTGTCGAGGCCCTCGGCTTCCGCCTGTTCCTTGACGAGGCCGGAGCCCGGCACGATCATCGCGTCGACGGTTGGGGCAACCGTCTTGCCTTCGACGACCTTGGCGACTTCCCGCAGATCCTCGATGCGGCCGTTGGTGCAGGAGCCGATGAAGACGCGGTCGAGCGTGATGTCGGTCATCTTCGTGCCCGGCTTCAGGCCCATATAATCGAGCGCGCGCCACTTAGAGGTGCGCTTGGTTTCGTCCTGGATGTCGTCGGGGTTCGGAACGATGCCCTGGACGGAGATGACATCCTCGGGCGAAGAGCCCCAGGAAACGATCGGCGGCAGGCTGGCGGCATCGAGTACGACGACGCGATCGTAATGAGCGCCCTCGTCGGTCTGCAGCGTCTTCCAGTAGGCGATTGCCTGTTCCAGCGCCTCGCCCTTCGGCGCGCGCGGCTTGCCCTTGATATATTCGAAGGTCTTTTCGTCAGGGGCGATCAGGCCGGCGCGGGCGCCGCCTTCGATCGTCATGTTGCAGATGGTCATGCGGCCTTCCATCGACAGCGCGCGGATCGCTTCGCCGGCAAATTCGATGACGTGGCCGGTGCCGCCGGCCGTGCCGATCTCGCCGATGATGGCAAGGATGATGTCCTTGGCGGTGACGTGCGGCGGAAGCACGCCGTCGACCCGCACGAGCATGTTCTTTGCCTTCTTCTGGATCAGCGTCTGGGTCGCCAGCACATGCTCGACCTCTGAGGTGCCGATGCCGTGCGCCAGGGCGCCGAAGGCGCCATGCGTCGAGGTATGGCTGTCGCCGCAGACGATGGTCATGCCGGGCAGGGTGAAGCCCTGTTCCGGGCCGACAATGTGAACGATACCCTGGCGCTTGTCGCTTGCCGAATAATATTCGACGCCGAATTCGGCGGCATTGGTGGCCAGCGCTTCCACCTGGATGCGGCTTTCCTCGTTCTTGATGCCGAGATGGCGGTCGGGCGAGGTCGGGACGTTATGGTCGACGACGGCGAGCGTCTTTTCCGGCGCGCGAACCTTGCGGCCGGTCATGCGCAGGCCTTCGAAAGCCTGCGGCGAGGTGACTTCGTGGACCAGATGGCGGTCGATGTAGAGAAGACAGGTGCCGTCTGCCTGTTCATCGACCAGATGATCGTCCCAGATCTTGTCGTAGAGGGTACGCGGTGCGCTCATGGCGTTAAGTCCGTTTTTCTAAAGCTTTTGGAAAATCGAGAAATGGCAGATCAGGCTCCGCCGGCCGTCATTCGATCAACGAAGTCGGCTGTTGAGCGCACCGGACACGCATGCAAAAAACCGCGCCGGCAGGCGATAATGGTCCTGCAGCACGAAAATATGCGCACCAATGCATCTGAACTTGGATTCCATGGCCCTGCATATAGCGATTTTTCGCGGCGGCTTCAATTTGAATCATCAGGCGGCCTTCTGAGACCCCTCGGTGATGCGGCATTGGCGCCGTCACCGCGACTTCATCCATTTCTCCGTCCGCCGCAGCGCCAGCGACAGACCGATCGTCAGGATCAGATAGATATAGGTGACGATCGAATAGGTTTCGAAGAAGCGGAAGGAGCCGGCGGCATAGACCTTGCCCATCTGGGTGATGTCGGCGACGCCGAGGACGGAGACGAGCGAGCTGTCCTTCACCATCGAGACGAAATCGTTGGAGAGGGGTGGGAAGATCACCCGGATCGCCTGCGGGAAGACGACCGAGCGGAAGCGCCGGTAGCGCGAGAGGCCGAGGGCCTTTGCCGCCTCGATCTGGCCGAGGTCGACCGACTGGAAACCGGCCCGGAAGATTTCGGCGATGAAGGAGGAATAGCCGACCGTCAGGGCGATGATCGCTCGCCACATCAGCGAGAGGTCGCGCACCAGAATGGGCTCGGTCACACCTGATGTCACCAGCGGCGAAATCAGGAAATTATAGGCTGCGACCAGGGCCGGCGCGCCGACGAAGGCGACGTAGAACAACAGTACGAGAATCGGGATGCCGCGGATGATCTCGATGTAGAATCGTGCAATCTGACGCAATACCTGGCTGTCGGCCATGCCGAGCAGGCAGATGCCGAGGCCGAGCACGGTGGCGAGCACGAAGGCGACCAGCGTGACGAAGACGGTGATGCCGACACCGTTGACGACGGTGCGGAAGACCTGGGCATAGATATCGTTGGTGACGATGACGGCGGCAAGGACGAGGCCGATCGCGACAAGCGCGACCAGCCACCAGGGATAGTCATCCTTGACGTATCTGTCGGGAGATGGTCGCAAGGCCATCAGTTGCAGCTCGGCGTCATTCGCCCATCTTGTAGTCGAGGAACCACTTCTTGTTCAGCGCATCCAGCGTACCGTCGGCCTTGAGTGCGGTGATGGCGGCATTGACCGGGGCGACAAGATCGGACCCTTTCGGGAAGATGAAGCCGAAATCCTCGGTGCCGAGCGGTTCGCCGATCAGCTTCAGGGCGCCGTTCGAGGCATCGACATAGCCCTTGCCGGCTGTGCCGTCGGTCAGCACAACGTCGACGTCGCCAGCCTTCAGGGCCTGGACGGTGGCGCCGAAGGTTTCGAAGAGTTTGATGCGCGGGTTCTGCTCGTTGCCATCAAGCACTTCGTAGACCGCGGTGTAGAAGGGCGTGGTGCCGGGCTGCGCGCCCACCAGACCGTCCTTGAATTCGCCGAAGGACTTGGCGTCAGTGAAGCGCTTCTCGTCGCCGCGCACCAGCATGAACTGCTGCGAGCGCATGTAGGGGTCGGAGAAATCCACCTTCTGTTTGCGGTCTTCCTTGATGGTGATGCCGGTCATGCCGATGTTGTACTGGCCGTCGGAAACCGCCTGGATCATCGCGTCCCAGCTGGTGTTCTGGTATTCGACCTTGACGTTCAGCCGCTTGGCGATCTCGTTCATCGCATCATATTCCCAGCCGATCGCCTTGCCGGATTTCGGATCGACGAACTGCAGCGGCGGATAGGCATTCTCGGTGACGACGACGACGCTCTTACCGCCGAGATCAGGCAGTTCGGCGGCCGATGCGGCCAGGGGCAGAAGAGCAAGGGCGGCGAAGCTCGCAAGAACGGTACGGCGAAACAACATTGAACGGTTCCCCTAAATTGAACGGCAAAAACTGTCACGGAAGATGGGCCTGAGGCAAGGCCGCCGGCTGCGTGCCGAAACAAAAAATAGAAAAGGCGACCCGAAGGCCGCCTTTCCAAGCAAAGAATTTTGCGTAGCGCAGATCTTATTCAGCTGCCGGTTCCGCTGCGGCGGCAGCAGCAGCTGCTTCAGCAGCGGCCTTGGCTTCCGCAGCTTCGGCTGCTGCCTTCTCGGCGGCGAGCGCCTGAGCTGCTGCGACCTTTTCAGCTTCGATGCGTGCCTTTTCCTCGGCAATAGCGGCGCGCTCGGCGTCGTTGAGCTTGCGGGCGCGGACGCCGGTGTCTTCAACGATACGGGCAGACTTGCCGCGACGATCTCTGAGGTAATAGAGCTTGGCGCGACGGACCTTACCGCGGCGAACGACGTCGACGCTTTCGATCATCGGCGAGTAGACCGGGAATACGCGCTCGACGCCTTCGCCGTAGGAGATCTTGCGGACCGTGAAGTTTTCCTGCAGGCCGCCGCCGGAGCGGGCGATGCAGACGCCTTCATAGGCCTGAACGCGGGTACGGCTGCCTTCCGTGACCTTCACGTTGACACGGACGGTGTCGCCCGGGGAAAATTCGGGAAGCGTGCGCTTGGCTTCGATCTTGGCGGCCTGTTCGGCCTCAAGCTGCTGAATGATGTTCATCGTCTTAACCTTTGGTTCTTCTGAAACAGCCAGAGCGCTCAACACTGATCCTTCGGAACTGGCCTCAGGACTTTGCCCATCAAGGGCGGGAGCGGATTCGCCATTCTTTGTTTGCTGGCAGACGGGGATAAACCCCATTTCCGCGTGCGCCAATACACGAAAGGCCAGGGCTTGTCATCCCTTGGGCGGCATTTTTGTGAAAAGGGCTGCGAAATCAGCCGTTTTTCTCACTTTACAGCGCCGCGCGTCTTTTTCTGACACGCAAAGGACGCTGTACCGTTTTGAATCTACACGTCGTGCCTTCGGAAAATCGATCCGATTTTTGAGCCGATAGGCTAGCCCTCTTCGAGCAGATCCGGCCGCCGCTCCCGGGTCAGCCGGACCGCTTCCTGATGCCGCCATTTCTCGATGGCGCCGTGGTTGCCCGAGGTGAGGATTGCGGGGATTTCCCGGCCTTCCCATTCCTGCGGCCGGGTATAATGCGGATGTTCCAGCAGTCCGCCTTCGAAGCTTTCGTGCAGGCCGGAAAGATCGTTGCCCATGACACCAGGCAGGATGCGGACGATCGCATCGAGCACGATCAGCGCCGCCGGCTCGCCGCCTGATAGTACGTAGTCGCCGATCGAGACCTCTTCCAGTCCGCGTGCCTCGATCACGCGCTGGTCGACGCCCTCGAAGCGGCCGCAGACGATGATGACGCCGTCGCCGGCCGCGAGCTCGCGCACACGCTGCTGCGTCAGCGGCCGGCCGCGCGGGCTCATCAGAAGCCGTGGGCGGGGATCGTTTTCTGAGGCGCTATCGATCGCGCGGGCGAGAACGTCTGGTTTCAGCACCATGCCGGCGCCGCCGCCTGCCGGGGTGTCGTCGACGGTGCGGTGTTTGTCGGTGGCAAAATCGCGGATCTGCACCGCCTCCAGCGACCATTGCCCCCGCTCCATCGCCTTGCCGGCGAGCGAGAAGCCCAGATGCCCCGGAAACATTTCCGGATAAAGTGTCAGCACGCTCGCCCGGAAAACCATGGCGTCACTTCTTCTTTTTCGGCTTGTCCGGGGTGAATTTCGAAAGCTCTTCCGGATCGTCGACCAGACCCGCCGCCAGCGGATCGATCAGCAGCGTGCCGGCCTCAAGGTCGATCTCCAGCACCGAGGCTTCGGAGAAGGGGATCAGCACCGGGCGTTTGCCCGGACCTTTGAGTTCCAGCAGGTCGCCGGCGCCGAAATCGAAAACGCCGGTGACCGTGCCATAACTGACACCCTTGTCGTCCCGCGCCTCGAGCCCTTCGAGATCGGCATAGTAGAACTCGTCGTCCTCCAGCTCCTCGTCCGGCAGGTTGTCCCGCTCGATATAGAGTTCAAGTCCGTTCAGAGCCTCGGCGGCATTGCGGTCGTTGACGCCGCGGAAACGAACGACGACGACATTCTTCATCTCGCGGATCTCGAGGACTTCGAAGCTGCGGCCGTCCATGCTGTGGAGATGGCCGTAGTCGCCAAGCGCGCTGGGATCGGCCGTATAGGCCTTGGCGCGCACCTCGCCCCGGAGGCCTTGCGCGCCACCGATCGTCGCCATCAGAACGGGGTTTTCAAGCTTTGTCATGGGTTCCTTCATGTGAAGCCGAAAGACAGGTTTCTCATAAACGAAGTGCGGGCGATTGGAAACGAAAACGGGCGGCATGTCGCCATGCCGCCCGCTCGAAGGGAATGTCCCGATTATTCCGCGGCGTCGGCAGCAGCAGCGGCGGCGTCAGCGACCTTCTGAGCCTTTTCGGCGGCGCGTTCCTGGGCGCGCTTGCCAGGCTTTGCCTTGACCGGGTTGTTCTTGACTTCGCGCTTGGCAACGCCGGCCTCATCGAGGAAGCGCAGAACGCGGTCGGTGGGCTGAGCGCCGTTTTCGATCCAGTGCTTGATGCGCTCGGCGTTCAGCTGAACGCGCTTCTCATCGTCCTTGGCAAGCATCGGGTTCCAGGAACCGAGGTTTTCGAGGAAGCGGCCGTCACGCGGGCTGCGCGCATCGGCGAGAACGACGTGGTAGTACGGGCGCTTCTTGGAGCCACCGCGGGCGAGACGAATTTTCAGTGCCATGTTCTTTACTCCTTGGGCTTTTCTTGACCGCTTTCTTGAGCGGTACGGTTATCGGGCCGCGGCGCTTTGTTCAGCGTGATCCGCAGCGATCTGCTCATGATGCCGGATGACTTCCTTGATGACGAAGTTCAAAAACTTCTCAGCGAAATCCGGATCCAGATTGGCGGCTTTCGCCAATTGGCGAAGGCGTTCGATCTGGTATTCCTCGCGCGCCGGGTCGGCCGGCGGCAGATTGTATTTGGCCTTCAGCACGCCGACCTCTTTGGTGCAGCGGAAGCGTTCGGCCAGCATGTGCACGAGAGCGGCATCGATATTGTCGATCGACTGACGATAGCTCGCGAGCTGGGCTTTGACGTTTGGATCATTCATGGGGCAAGCGATCCTTTCACTTCTTCTTCGGCAATCCGGGCAATCCCGGGAAACCACCGCCAAGGCCCGGCAGCTTGGCGCCGCCGAGGCCCGACAAACCACCCGGCAGACCGCCGAGACCGGGCATACCCCCACCCGGCTTTCCAAGCCCCGCCGCTTCGGCCTGCTTCTGCAGGGCCTCGAGCTGTCGGGGATCGATATTCGAGAGATCGGGCATGCCGCCACCCATACCGCCCATGCCGCCGAGCCCCATCTTGCCGGCAAGGCCGCCCATCATCTGCTTCATCATGCCGCCTTTGCCCTTGCCGCCCATCATCTTCATCATGTCCGCCATCTGGCGGTGCATCTTCAGAAGCTTGTTGATGGCGGCGGCATCGGTACCGGAGCCGGCGGCGATGCGCTTCTTGCGCGAATGCTTGAGCAGGTCGGGATTGGCGCGCTCGGCCCTGGTCATCGACTGGATGATGGCGATCTGGCGGCCGAAAAGTCTGTCGTCGAGGCCGGCTGCGGCCATCTTGTCCTTCATGCCCGCCATGCCGGGCATCATGCCCATGATGCCGCCCATGCCGCCCATCTTCTGCATCTGGCGCAGCTGGTCGGCGAGGTCGTCGAGGTCGAACTTGCCCTTGGCCATCTTGGCGGCCATGGCGGCCGCCTTCTCGGCGTCGATGTTTTCAGCCGCGCGCTCGACGAGCGAAACGATGTCGCCCATGCCGAGGATGCGGTCGGCGATGCGGCGGGGATGGAACTCCTCCAGCTCGCTCATCTTCTCGCCGACGCCGATCAGCTTGATCGGCTTGCCGGTGACGGCGCGCATCGAAAGGGCGGCACCGCCGCGGCCATCGCCATCCATGCGGGTCAGCACCAGACCGGTGATGCCGACGCGTTCGTCGAAACTGCGGGCGAGGTTGACGGCGTCCTGACCGGTGAGGCTGTCGGCGACCAGCAGGATTTCATGCGGGTTCGAGCGCTTCTTGATGTCGGCCATCTCGACCATCAAGGGCTCGTCGATATGCGTGCGGCCGGCGGTATCGAGGATGACGACGTCATGGCCGCCGAGCTTTGCCGCCTGCACGGCGCGGGTGGCGATATCCGTCGGCGACTGGCCTGATATGATGGGCAGCGTGTCGATATTGGCCTGCGCGCCGAGCTGGCGAAGCTGCTCCTGGGCTGCCGGACGGCGCGTGTCGAGCGATGCCATCAGCACCTTCTTCTTCTCGCGCGTCGACAGGCGATGGGCGATCTTCGCCGTCGTCGTCGTCTTGCCGGAGCCCTGCAGACCAACCATCATGACGACGACCGGGGCGGCCGCATGCAGGTCGATGCCGACGCCTTCGCCACCCAGCATCTCGATCAGTTCGTCATGCACGATCTTGACGACCATCTGGCCGGGCTTGATCGACTTCAGGATCTCGGCGCCGACGGCCTTTTCACGCACGCGGTCGGTGAAGGAACGCACGACGTCGAGCGCGACGTCGGCCTCCAGCAACGCACGGCGAACCTCGCGCAGCGCTGCGGAAACATCGGCTTCCGAAAGCGCGCCACGGCCTGTCAGTCCATTCAGAATGGATCCAAGACGGTCCTGGAGGTTTTCAAACATCGGCTCTTCCTTGATACGTTTCGGGTGGGTTTTTACATGCCCGGAAACGTCGTGCTTTTCCTTGACGAAAACAAGACGCAAAGCCAAAAAGCACCCGAGGGCGCATCGCGCTGTCGGGTGTTGACCTCCGGGATCTCAGGTCCCGGTCGGCGGCTCGGAGTCGTGTGGCTCGTCGCGGATTGGGCGCGATAAACAGGAAAGTCGGGCGAAAGTCAAGGTGAATGCGGGCAAATGACCGCATGGCGACTTTTCAAAGCCGCGTGACATGGGCGCGGCCGGAATGTGCCGCTGGACACGCACGAAAGTACGTGTTCAAGCCGACCTCTGTATTGGCTTCCGCACTCCGCCTGATTTTTCCGATTTTTGCTGGCAAAAATTCCGATTGGCGACCCGAATTCGCTGGAGGGGCCAGTTGCAAATTATTCTGCTTATGATTCTACTTTCTACTTAAGTGCGTCCTGTAAAATGATTCGTGAATATCCTTGATGCCGAATGAATCGGCGGAGATATCGAATGATAAATCTTGATATTGAGAGTTGGGCGCTGGCGCGGGCCCATCATATTGTTCTGAACGAAGGCTTGAATCTTGCGAAGGCGGCACAGGATCTGGATCGCAAACGGTCCCGCTCGCTGGTCTACGAGCTGAGAAAGGTCATCACCGCAGCCATTGTGGAAGCCCATGCTGCGTCCTTCGATCCCGACGGTGCGCAGCGGTAAAAGCCGAACTGCTGCCTCGAAGGGGTCAGCAGGCCGCTACGCCTGTCCGGCACTCACCCACTGGTAATTCCTTCGCATTTCCGCCATATACACCGGAAAGACAGACGGAATGATCCCATGAGCGCAACGGTCGAATTCGCGAGGATGAACGGGCTTGGCAACAAGATCCTGGTCGTCGACATGCGCGGCCGGCCGGACAAGGTGACGCCTGCGGCGGCGGTCGCGCTCAATGCCGATCCGCAGACTGAGTTCGATCAGATCATGGCGATCCATGATCCGAAGGCCGAAGGCACCGATGCCTTCATCGATATCCTGAATTCCGATGGCTCGAAGGCGCAGGCCTGCGGCAACGGCACGCGCTGCGTCGTGCAGGCGCTTGCCGCCGAGACCGGCAGGAAGGTCTTTACCTTCCAGACGGTCGCCGGCATCCTCAACGCCGTCGAGCACGAGGACGGGACGATTTCGGTCGATATGGGCCGGCCGGTGTTCGATTGGGACAGGATCCCGCTGGCGGAAGAATTCCACGACACCAGCCGCATCGAACTGCAGATCGGTCCGATCGACAAGCCGGTGCTGCATTCGCCGTCGGCGATGTCGATGGGCAATCCGCATGCGATCTTCTGGGTGGACAGGGACGTGATGTCCTATGATCTCGCCCGCTTCGGACCGCTGCTGGAAAACCATCCGATGTTTCCCGAGCGCGCCAATATCACGCTGGCGCAAGTGACGTCGCCGACATCAGTTACGACGCGCACCTGGGAGCGCGGCGCTGGACTGACGCTCGCCTGCGGCTCGGCTGCCTGTTCTGCTGCCGTCAGTGCTGCGCGCACCGGCCGTACCGGCCGCAAGGTGACGATCAATGTGGCCAGCGCCAAGCCGCCGGCCACGCTTTCCATCGAATGGCGCGAGCGCGACGATCATGTGATCATGACCGGCCCGGCCGAATGGGAATGGTCGGGCAGGCTCGATCCTGCGACCGGTCTCTGGTCGCGCGAGGCTGACCGAGAGGCGGAGGCGCAGTGAGCGGCATCGAGGTCATTACCTTCGGCTGCCGCCTCAACACATATGAATCCGAAGTGATGAAGGCGCAGGCTGAAAAGGCCGGGCTCAACAATGCCGTCCTGGTCAATACCTGTGCCGTAACCGGCGAAGCGGTGCGCCAGGCCCGCCAGGCGATCCGCCGGGCACGGCGTGACAATCCGCATGCCCGCATCATCGTCACCGGCTGTGCCGCGCAGACGGAAAAGCAGACCTTCGCCGCGATGGCGGAGGTCGATGCCGTGCTCGGCAACGAGGAGAAGCTGACGAGCGCCTCCTATCGCGGCCTGCCGGACTTCGGCGTTTCGGCCGAAGAGAAACTTCGCGTCAACGACATCATGAGTGTCAAGGCGACGGCGCCGCAGATGGTCAGGCACATTGATGGCCATGTGCGCGCCTTCATCCAGGTGCAGAACGGCTGCGACCATCGCTGCACCTTCTGCATCATTCCCTATGGCCGCGGCAATTCCCGCTCCGTGCCGATGGGAGCTGTCGTCGACCAGGCCCGCAATCTCGTCGATGGCGGTTACCGCGAGATCGTGCTGACCGGCGTCGATGCCACCAGCTATGGCGGCGATCTGCCGGGCGCCCCGACGCTCGGGCTTTTGGCGAAGACCCTTCTGAAGCAGATCCCCGATATCCGCCGCCTGCGGCTTTCCTCGATCGACAGCATCGAGGCCGATGCCCACCTGATGGATCTCATCGCCGACGAGCTACGCTTCATGCCGCATCTGCATCTCTCGCTGCAGCATGGCGACGACATGATCCTGAAGCGCATGAAGCGCCGGCATTTGCGCGCCGATGCGCTGCGTTTCATCGAGGATGCGCGTCGCCTTCGCCCGGAGATGAGCTTCGGCGCCGATATGATCGCCGGCTTTCCCACGGAAACCGAAGAGATGTTCGAGAATGCCGTGCGGCTGGCCGAAGAGGCTGCTATCGCCCATCTGCATGTCTTCCCCTACAGTCCGCGTCCCGGCACGCCGGCAGCGCGCATGCCGCAGCTCGACCGGTCGCTGGTCAAGGATCGCGCCGCAAGGCTGCGCGCCACTGGACATAGGCTGCATCAATCCCATCTCGATGGGATGATCGGAACCCGGCAATGGCTGCTTGTTGAAAACAACGGCCTGGCGCATACGGAGAACTTCACGCTGGTCGCCGCACCCGGCCTTCGTCCCGGCGAACTTGTGCCGGTCACGATCACCGGCCACAATGGCAAGCATCTCGACATGCAATTGACGGCCGCAGCCGCGGCCTGACTTTCACGGAATCCCCATGGCGCTCAGTTTCATCAAAAAGGTCTTCACCTTCGGCAAGCCGGCTGAAGAACCTGTGCCTGCGGCCGTGGAAAAGGAGTTGGAGCCGCGTTCGCGCGTCGAAGATCTGCCGGTTGCTGACGATCCAGTGCTGGCCGAGGAAATGGATACTGCCGGCGGGCCTGCTTCAGATATTGACGAGGGCGGGGTCGAGGCGCCGGTTGCTGAAGATGATGTCGAATCCGCAATCCTGCCCGCCGCCGACCAATTGAGCGACATGGGTGTCGTGCCGCTTTCATTGCTGGAAGCCGAGGCAGCAGCGGAGGCGGAGACTGAAATCCAGGCGGTCGCCGAAACCGTTGCGGAAATACCCCCTTCTGTCCCTCTGGGACATCTCCCCCACGAGGCGGGAGATCATGTGGAGACCGGAGCGCTAGAACAGCCGGCTGACCTCGAAGAGATCGTCGAAAGGCTTCCGGAAGAGATTCCAACTGAACCGGAAGAGATTCCGACTGAGGATGATGCAGGACTGGATTCGCCCTCCCAGCCAATCTCCCCACCTCTGGGGGAGATGCCCGGCAGGGCAGAGGGGGGTAGCCCCCCGGCAGAACCGGAGATTGGCTCTCCCATCCTCCCCAAAGGCTTCGCCACCGGCCCGAAGGTCGTCGAGCCGGAGCCGGTTGCCCTGCAACCGAGGCTCAGCTGGTTCCAGCGCCTGCGCAACGGCCTTGCACGCACCTCTTCGCAGCTGACCAGCCAGATCACCGCGCTCTTCACCAAGCGCAAGCTCGATGACGAGACGCTGCAGGATCTCGAAGATCTGCTGATCCAGGCCGATCTCGGCGTCGAGACCGCCATGCGCGTCACCGACACGCTTGCTTCCGAACGCTACGGCAAGGATGTCACCGGCGAGGATGTGAGCCGGATCATGGCGTCCGAAATCGCCAAGGTCCTGAAGCCGGTCGCCAAGCCGCTGCAGCTCGACCTCTCGCACAAGCCGCATGTTATCCTCGTCGTCGGCGTCAACGGCACCGGCAAGACGACAACGATCGGCAAGCTTGCGGCGAAGCTTTCCGGCGCCGGGCTGAAGGTGATGCTGGCCGCCGGCGATACTTTCCGTGCGGCTGCGATCGAGCAGCTGAAAATCTGGGCCGACCGGACCAAATCCGAATTCATCGGCACCAAGCTCGGCGCCGATGCCGCCGGCCTTGCCTATGATGCCTTCGAACAGGCGAAGGCGAAAAAATGCGACGTGCTGATCGTCGATACCGCCGGCCGCCTGCAGAACAAGGCCGAGCTGATGGCCGAACTCGAGAAGATCGTGCGCGTGCTCGGCAAACTCGATCCCGATGCGCCGCACACCGTGCTGCAGACGCTCGATGCCACGACCGGGCAGAATGCGCTCAGCCAGGTCGAGATCTTCCGCAACGTCGCCGGCGTCAACGGGTTGATCATGACCAAGCTCGACGGCACGGCGCGCGGCGGTATTCTTGTTGCCATCTCCGCCAAGCACAAGCTGCCGGTCTATTTCATCGGCGTCGGCGAGGGCGTCGAGGATCTGGAACCGTTCGAGGCTGAGGACTTTGCCCATGCCATTGCCGGACTTGGGCAATGATGCCACAGATATGCCGCCGAAAGCCTGCAAGGCACGGCCGGAAACAGGTTTCCAGGAAAACAGGTTTGAAGAACGCATGAGCACCGAAAGCGATATCACCCCGACCGCAGCCGACCGGCATCACCCGCTGCTGAAACTGGCGCTGGAACTTGGGCCGCTGATGATCTTCTTCTTCGCCAATCTGCGTGGCCAGTGGCTGGTGGAGACGTTTCCTGCTCTTTCCGAATTGGGCGGGCCGCTGTTCGTCGCGACCGGACTCTTCATGGCGGCGACGATCATCTCGCTGATCGTGTCGAAGATCGTGCTCGGCCATCTGCCGATCATGCCCTTTGTGTCCGGCATCGTCGTCCTCATTTTCGGCTCGCTGTCGATCTGGCTGCAGAACGAGACCTTCATCAAGATGAAGCCGACCATCGTCAATGCACTGTTCGGGGTGACGCTTCTCGGCGGGCTGGCCTTCGGCAGGTCGCTGCTCGGCTATGTCTTCAATGCGGCCTTTCAGCTCGATGCCGAGGGCTGGCGCAAGCTCACCATCCGCTGGGGCATCTTCTTTCTCTTCCTCGCGGTGCTGAACGAAGTCGTCTGGCGCAATTTTTCCGACGGTACCTGGGTCGCCTTCAAGGTCTGGGGCACGATGCCCATCACCATCATCTTCACGCTGGCGCAGATGCCGCTGGTGTTGAAGCATAGCATCAATCTGGAAACGGACGGCGAGAAGTGAGCGCTGCAGAGGCCGAATACCGGGTAAGACACCAAACCTTTTGGTTCGCCGCCTGCCTTGCGGTTCTGATCATTCAGATTGCCGCCGAATATATGATGGGCCGCGTGCCGATCTGCGCCTGCGGTTATGTCAAGCTGTGGGAGGGCGGGGTCAATACCAGCGGCAATTCGCAGCATCTTTCGGATTGGTATACGCCGTCGCACATCATCCACGGCTTCCTGTTCTACGGGCTCGCTCATCTTATCCTGCGCGGCAAGCCGTTGGCGGCAAGGCTGCTGCTGGCGCTCGTCATCGAATCCGGCTGGGAGCTGCTCGAGAATTCACCTCTCATCATCGACCGCTACCGCACGGCGACGATCGCGCTCGATTATTACGGCGACAGCATCCTGAATTCGGCGATGGACACCGTCTTCATGTGCATCGGCTTCTTCTTCGCGCGGCGCGCGCCGGTGGCACTGACGGTGGCGATCGCCATCTTCTTCGAGATTTTCACCGGCTATATGATCCGCGACAACCTGACGCTCAACGTTGTCATGCTGATCTGGCCGGTGGAGGCGATCAAGGTCTGGCAGAGCGGGCTTTAGCGCTTCTTTGTCCCGATAAACCCTCCCCGACCCCTCTCACAAGGGGAGGGGCTTAGATGCCGCTCCGACGCTTTTCATTTCATCGTTTCATCCGCAGAGAGGCTGATATTTGCTCGATGCGGGCCACGAGTTAGTCCATCCCCCTTGTGGGGAGGGGTTGGGGAGGGGGCTTTGTGGAGTAATCGCTACGAAACCGGCTTGCCGAGCGCCTTTTCCATCGCTGGAAACAGCCCTTCCTTCAGGCTGATATCGTCGAAGGGGCCGACGCGCTTGTAGAGGATCGTGCCGTCTGGCCCGACCAGATAGCTTTCCGGAATGCCGTAGACGCCCCAGTCGATTGCCGCCTTGCCGTTCGGATCGATGCCGATCGCCTGATAGGGGTTGCCGAGTTCGCCGAGGAAACGCAGGGCGTTGTCGCTCTGGTCCTTGTAATTGATGGCGACGATGTTCAGCCGTCCGTCTTTCGCCAGTTCCTTCAACACCGGATGTTCGTCCCGGCAGGGGAGACACCATGAGGCGAAGACGTTGACGAGGGTCAGCTTGCCCTTGATTGCCGCGTCGGTCAGCGCCGGCAGGTTGGCGCCGTCGAGCGGCGGCAGGTTCAGCGTCGGCGCCTTGGTGCCGATCAGGGCGGAGGGAATTTCGGCAATGTTCTTGCCATGGAAATCCTGGTCGTAGAGCATTTTTGCGGCCGTGGCCGCAATGCCGCCGAAGACGATCAGCGGCAGAAGCGCCAAGGTGTAGCGACCCAGCCCGCGCGGTTTGTCGGTCGTCTTTTCCGGTGTGTCGTTCATTCGCCGTCCCTTGCGCGCGCCGAGCGGCGGCGGATACCGGCGGCCTCAAGGGCTGCAAGTTCCCGGCGACGGGCGCGGCCGTCGGCCCAGGTCCAGACGGTGACGGCGATCGTCACCAGGGCCGCGAAGCCATAGGAGGCGTAGGCGTAGAAGGCATGCGTCACGGCTATTCCTCCCGGCTCGCCATGCGGGCGGCAAGACGGCGCTGGGCGGCAATGCGGCGGCGCCAGATCTCGTTCCTCATCGCCATGATGTGCAGCGTGAAGAAAAGCAGGGTGAAGGCGATCGCCATGATGAACAGCGGGCGCAGGAATTCCGGATCGATCGCCGGGCCGTCGAGGCGCAGCACGCTCGCCGACTGGTGCAACGTGTTCCACCACTCGACCGAGAATTTGATGATCGGGATGTTGACGAAGCCGACGAGAATGAGCACGGCGCTGACGCGCGCGGCCTTCGACGGATCATCGATGGCGCGGCTGAGCGCAATCAGGCCGAGATACATCAGGAAGAGGATGAACACGGAGGTCAGCCGTGCATCCCAGACCCACCAGGTGCCCCACATCGGCTTGCCCCAGAGCGAGCCGGTGACGAGCGCGAGCAGGGTGAAGGCGGCGCCGAGCGGGGCTGCGGCCTTGGCGGAGACATCGGCCAGCGGATGGCGCCAGACCAGCGTGCCGATCGCCGAGACACTCATGATCGTATAGCACATCATCGAAAGCCAGGCGGCGGGGACGTGGATATACATGATGCGCACGGTCTCGCCCTGCTGGTAGTCGCCTTCGGTGGCGAAGCTCAGATAGAGACCAACGGTAAAACAGAGGGCGGTGATGCCGGCCAGCCACGGAATGGCGCGCGCCGCCAGCGCCAGAAATCGCGTCGGGTTGGCGAGATCGCTGAATTTGCTGATGGCAAGGCTCGTTTCGCTCATGTCGCTTCCATACCTTGATCCGGTTTTTCCTGCAATCGAATGACCAATCAATCCGCCGTGTTTCGCAGCGCAAGGGCGGCTGCTGCCGGGCCGATGACCGCGAAGAAGAGTGTCAGAGCGATGAGGATCAGAAAGGGCGGCAGGAACGGGGCCGGATCCTCGACCGCGGCATAGGTGGCGCTGACGCCGAAGATCAGCACCGGGATGGTCAGAGGCAGCACGAGGATCGAGACCAGCAGGCCGCCGCGAGGCAGCGCCACGGCAACAGCGGCGCCGACAGCGCCGATGAAGGTGATGGCGGGCGAGCCGACGAGCAGCGTCAACATGGTCGCGCCGATCGCCGTCTCGTCCATGTTCATGAAGAGGCCGAGCAGCGGCGAGGCGATGACCAGCGGCAGGCTGGTGGCCGTCCAATGGGCGAAGCATTTGACCAGCACCGTCAGGACGAGCGGCGTTTCCTGCATCAGCATCAAGTCGAGCGATCCGTCGTCGCGCTCGGCCTGGAACAGGCGGTCGAGGCCGAGGAGGGCGGCAAGCAGGGCTCCGATCCAGACGATGGCGGGGCCGATGCGCGAAAGCAGCTTGAGATCGGGACCGACGCCGAAGGGGATGACGGCGACGATGGTCAGGAAGAACAGTACGCCGATCAGCGCGCCGCCGCCGGCGCGAATCGAGAGTTTGAGGTCGCGGAAAAAGAGGGCGGTCATGCGCGGCGGCTCTTTGCGTCAGCGGTGGACGGGGTAGCCACATCGAGAAACATCAACCCCATACCCCATGATCCACGCCGGCAAAGCCCGTCATCTTCAATTCCTGTGTATTCTGCAGCCCCAGGGGCTGATGGGTTGCCGCCAGCACGATGCCGCCCTTTGCCAGATGGGCCGAGATCAAATCGGCAAGCAGCCGGTCGGCGCTGGCATCGAGTGCCGCTGTGGGTTCATCGAGGATCCAGATGGGGCGGTAAGCGACGAGTAGTTTGGCGAAGGCGAATCGGCGCTGCTGGCCGGCGGAGAGATAACCGAAGGGAAGGTGAGTGATTCCCGAAAGACCGACCGCCTCGGCGGCGTCCTCGACGGCGAGGCCGGCGTCGCCGCCTGTACTGCCGAGAAAGGTACGCCAGAAATCGAGGTTTTCTGCAACCGTAAGTTCATTCTTCATCGCATTTCTATGGCCGAGGTAGTGGCTGACCTCGCCGGGATGCCTGCCTTCCCGGCCCTCTTCGTCGCGGAAGATGACAGTGCCTTTTTCCGGCCTCAGCAGTCCGGCGGCCACACGCAACAAAGTGGACTTTCCCGATCCATTTCTACCCGTGAGAACAAGCGCCTCGCCGGCTGCCAAGTGAAAGGAAATGTTAACGAAAATGAGATCCTCACCGCGCCTTGCAGCCAGATTTTCGGCGGTGAGATGCATGCGTCGGCTCTTTCTTGGTTTCGGCTTCCGGCGGGGTCAAAAAATGTCCGATTTTGACTGTCCTCGGGTATGGCAAGTTTTTAGGAAATTATCTATAAGACCTGCAACCACGCCAGCGGTCGGCGTGAATTTCATCCTTGCGCCGAACTTGGAGCGTCTGTTCCACGTGCGGACAGCGGAAATGGCCGTACCCGCATCCTGATGTGCATTAAGTGCATAGGCGTTCGCACGACTGTGTTGGCTATCAGAAACGGGGTATCTCGTGTCTAAATCTCTTGACAGTTTCAATTGTCGTTCCACGCTTTCCGTCAACGGGAAGGACTATGTCTATTACAGCCTGCCCAAGGCTGAGGCAAACGGTCTGGCCGGCGTGTCGAAGCTTCCCTATTCGATGAAAGTGCTGCTTGAAAACCTGCTGCGCTTCGAAGACGGCCAGTCGGTCACCAAGGAGCATATCCTGGCCGTTGCCGAATGGCTGAACAATAAGGGTGCGGTCGAAAACGAAATCGCCTATCGCCCGGCGCGCGTGCTGATGCAGGACTTCACCGGCGTTCCCGCCGTCGTCGATCTTGCCGCGATGCGCGACGCGATGGTGTCGCTTGGCGGCGATCCCGAGAAGATCAACCCGCTCGTTCCCGTCGATCTCGTCATCGACCACTCCGTCATCGTCGACGAATTCGGCACGCCGCAGGCCTTCGCCCGTAACGTCGAGCTGGAATACCAGCGCAACGGCGAGCGCTACCGCTTCCTGAAGTGGGGTCAGCAGGCATTCAAGAATTTCCGCGTCGTGCCTCCCGGCACCGGCATCTGTCATCAGGTCAATCTCGAATATCTCGGCCAGACTGTCTGGACCAAGGAAGAGGACGGCGAGACGATCGCCTATCCCGATACCTGCGTCGGCACCGACAGCCACACGACGATGATCAACGGTCTCGGCGTTCTCGGTTGGGGCGTGGGCGGTATCGAAGCGGAAGCTGCGATGCTCGGCCAGCCGGTCTCGATGCTGCTGCCCGAAGTCATCGGCTTCAAGCTGACCGGCAAGCTCAAGGAAGGCGTCACCGCGACCGACCTCGTTCTCACCGTCGTGCAGATGCTGCGCAAGAAAGGCGTCGTTTCGAAGTTCGTCGAATTCTTCGGCCCTGGCATGGACAACATGCCGCTCGCCGACCGCGCGACGATCGGCAACATGGGCCCGGAATACGGTGCCACCTGCGGCTTCTTCCCCGTGGACGGCGAAACCATCAATTATCTCAACATGTCCGGCCGCACCAAGGACCGTATCGCGCTCGTCGAAGCCTATTCGAAGGCGCAGGGCATGTGGCGTGACGGCGACGGCTCCGAGCTCGTCTTCACCGATACGCTGGAACTCGATCTCAGCGATGTCGTGCCGTCGATGGCCGGCCCGAAGCGTCCGGAAGGCCGCATCTCGCTCGAGAACATCGCGACCGGTTTTGCCGGCTCGATGGACACGGATTACAAGAAGCCCGGCCAGCTGAACAACCGCTATGCCGTCGAAGGCACGGATTTCGATCTCGGCCATGGCGACGTGGCGATCGCCGCCATCACGTCGTGCACCAACACCTCCAATCCGTCAGTCTTGATCGCTGCCGGTCTTCTTGCCCGCAACGCCGTTGCCAAGGGACTGAAGACGAAGCCGTGGGTGAAGACCTCGCTGGCACCGGGATCGCAGGTGGTCGGCGAATATCTCGCCAAGTCGGGCTTGCAGGCCGACCTCGACAAGCTCGGCTTCAACCTCGTCGGCTTCGGCTGCACCACCTGCATCGGCAATTCCGGCCCGCTGCCTGCGCCGATCTCGAAGACGATCAACGACAAGGGCCTTATCGTTTCCGGCGTTCTTTCCGGCAACCGTAACTTCGAAGGCCGCATCTCGCCCGACGTGCAGGCGAACTACCTCGCATCGCCGCCGCTCGTCGTCGCCTATGCGCTTGCCGGCACGGTACAGAAGGATCTGACCAAGGAGCCGATTGGCGAGGACCAGAGCGGCAACCCGGTCTATCTCAAGGACATCTGGCCGACCTCGAAGGAAGTCCAGGAATTCATCCTGAAATACGTGACCCGCGAGCTCTACGAAAGCAAATATGCCGATGTCTTCAAGGGCGACGTCAACTGGCAGGCCGTTCAGGTTCCGCCGGGCCAGACCTATGCCTGGGACGACAATTCGACCTACGTGCAGAACCCGCCCTACTTCGTCGGGATGGGCAAGAAGGGCACCGGCGTTTCCGACATCAAGGGCGCCCGCGTTCTCGGCCTGTTCGGCGACAAGATCACCACCGACCATATCTCGCCTGCCGGTTCGATCAAGGCTGCATCGCCGGCCGGCGCCTACCTCATCGGCCACGACGTCGCCGTTGCCGACTTCAACCAGTACGGCACGCGCCGCGGCAACCATGAAGTGATGATGCGCGGCACCTTCGCCAATATCCGCATACGCAATCACATGCTCGGCCCGAACGGCAAGGAAGGTGGCTACACTATCCACTACCCGTCGAAGGAAGAAACCTCGATCTACGACGCCGCCATGCAGTACAAGCAGGAAGGCGTGCCGCTCGTCATCTTCGCCGGTGTCGAATACGGCAACGGCTCCTCGCGTGACTGGGCTGCCAAGGGCACCAACCTGCTCGGTGTCAAGGCGGTGATCGCCCAGTCCTTCGAGCGCATCCATCGCTCGAACCTGGTCGGCATGGGCATCATTCCCTTCGTCTTCGAAGAGGGCACGACCTGGCAGAGCCTCGGGCTCAAGGGCGATGAACTCGTCACCATCGAAGGTCTGGAAAAGATCAAGCCACGCGAGAAAAAGATCGCCAGGATCACCTATGGCGACGGCACCGTGAAGGAGGTTCCGCTGCTGTCGCGCGTCGATACGCTCGACGAGGTGATCTACCTCAACAATGGCGGCATCCTGCAGACGGTTCTGCGCGATCTCGCTGCCTGATTTTTAAGAAACTCACATGATAATGGCCGCCGGAGAGCAGTTTCCGGCGGCTTTTCTTTGCGGCGACGCCATTTAAGCGGGGCTCACGATGATTTGTTTTGCGCAAGTTCCCGTCGAGCTACGTCTCACCCGTTCGTGACTTTTCGTTTGGACCCGGAAGGATTATTCGTACGTTCATATGTCAGGGCCTCCGGTTCGAACACGCCGTCGGCGCTGAAAAAGAGGTGCAGGTGAATGTCCCCCCGTTTTTTGATTCCGCTGATCGCTAGCGTTGTTTTCTCAGGCCCGTTGCAGGCCGAGGACGGCACGCCGAAAGGTGTCGTCGAACTCTTCACGGCGCAGGGCTGCTCCTCCTGTCCTCCCGCTGACGCCGCTTTCCGCAAGCTGGTGAACCAGGGCGATGTCATCGCGCTCGCCTATCATGTCGATTACTGGAACTATCTCGGCTGGGCCGATACGCTGAGCTCCAAGGAAAACACCGAGCGGCAGTACGGCTATGCCAGGACGATGGGCCGAAGCAACGTCTACACGCCGCAGGCCATCGTCAACGGACGCGGCCATCTGGCCGGCGCCGATCTCAACGGCATCAACAGCAAGATCGACACCTTTAGCAGCGAAGGCAACGGTCTGACCGTTCCCATCAACGCCGCGATGCGCGGCGACGAACTGGAGATCAAGATCGGCGCCGGACAGGGCAAAGCCAATGTCGTGATGGTCTATTTCGACAAGGAAAAGACAATCGACGTCGAAAAGGGTGAGAACAGCGGCCAGAAGATCTCTTATCTGCACAGCGTCACCAATGTCGAAACCGTCGGCATGTGGGACGGCAAGGCGACCAGTCTGACGCTGCCGGCCAGCGTCCTGCAGCGTCCGCAGCTCGAGGGCTGCGCGATTCTGCTGCAATCGGCGACCGCAGACGGAGATCCGGCAGCGATCCTTGGCGCAACCGTGGTGATGGCTGGAAAAAATATCTGAAATTTCATCCGGTTACGGATGAAATACTGGGGCGGCCCGGCCGAGCGTATTCGGGGCTGGGGTTAAGGTCGATACGCTCCGCCGGGCCCTTTGGCGCGCTGGCGCCAAACTGGAATTCATAAATCTCCTGCAAATGAGGCGCTGTTTTGACTGAAATGCGGCGCTGTCGAGAAAGCGTTGGCCTGCCCAGCGCATCATGCCTTCCGAAAATCGGACCCAACTTTCGGAAGGCATGATGCGCAGACTCAAAGTGCTATAGCGCCCTTGCGCGAGAGACGCGCGGCGCTGTGGTGCGGCCGAATGTGGCGGCTGGCACTCTTGCAATTTGCGGCGGCTCGGGCAAACTGTCACTCTCCTGTCACATGTGGAGGCCTTGTGAGACTGATGACAGATCAGCCGGATTTGCGACACGGCGAAAGCCGTTCCGTCGACCACAGTTCCTCAGTCGTCGTCGATCTCAGGGAATACAAGCAAAGCAAGGACCCGCTTCCGGTGACCTTCCACCGGCGCGAACTGGACGCCATCCTCTGGATCTACGGCCGTATGGTCGGTGACGGTGAATGGCGCGACTACGCCATCGATCACCTCAAGGACAGGGCAGTCTTTTCCGTCTTCAAGCGTTCCGGCGAAATGCCGCTCTTCCGCATCGAGAAAAACCCGAAGCTCGCCGCTAAGCAGGGCGCCTATTCCGTCATCAACACCAACGGTACGATCCTGAAGCGTGGTCACGAGCTGAACCAGGTGCTGAAGGTGTTCGACAAGGCCCTGAAGCTCGTCGACAAGTAAGCCGCACTTACAGCGCTGCGCCTCTTTCCAAACGCGCAAAGCACGATGCGCTAGCCGGCAAACAGCGTGCCGGGATAGGCTGACGGGTCCGGATCGGTGCCCATGCCCTCACCGAGGACGCGCTGCATGAACATCGTATCCAGCCAGCGGCCGTGCTTGTAGCCGGTGCCCTTCATCAGACCGACCTCCTCGAAGCCGGCTGCGCGATGAAGCGCGATCGAGGCGGGGCTGGCGCCGCCGATGACGGCGGCCATCTGACGGAAACCGAGTCCGGTGCAGCGGGTGATCAGTTCGGCGAGCAGCGCCTTGCCGATGCCCCGGCCGCGGGCCTCAGGCGCGAGATAGATCGAATCCTCGACCAGCCAGCGATAGGCGGGACGCGTGCGAAACGCCGAGGCATAGGCGTAGCCGAGCAGGACTCCATCCGCATCGGTTGCGGCAATATAGGGATACTGGTGGCTGACGATCGCCGAAAAACGCAGCGCCAGCTCGGCCTCTGACGGCGGCACGATCTCATAGCTCGCGACGCCGTTCAGGACGGATTCGCGATAGATATCGGCAATGGCGGGAATATCGGCGTTCGAGGCATCGCGCAGGAGGAAGGACATTTCGCGGCAGGTCCATAGGAGTGGGTAAGGCCTTCCTACTGCATAATTCCTTTAATCGGAATCGATTTAAGGACGAAATTATGCAGCAATTCAAAATGCTACAGCGTCCTTTGCGCGTCTGAAAAGACGCGCGGCGCTGTCGAACCACCCCGCGAAAGCCTGCGCAACAAAAAAGGCGGCCGAAGCCGCCTTTTCGATCTCAGTCTGCCCTGCTTATTTACGGTTGCCCATGAACTGCAGCAGGAACATGAAGAGGTTGATGAAGTCGAGATAGAGCGTCAGCGCACCCATGATCGCCTTGCGACCGGCGACGGCGACGTCATCGGCTTCCAGGTACAATTCCTTGATCCGCTGCGTATCGTAGGCGGTGAGGCCTGCGAAGATCAGGACGCCGAGCACCGAGATCGCGAACTGGACGGCGGACGACGCCAGGAAGATGTTGACCAGCGAAGCGATGATCAGGCCGAAGAGACCCATCATCAGGAACGAGCCCATCGCCGACAGGTTACGCTTCGTCGTGTAGCCGTACAGCGACAGCGCGCCAAAGGAGGCGGCGGTGACGAAGAAGGTCTGAACGACGCTCTGGCCCGTGTAGATCAGGAAGATCGACGAGAGCGACAGACCGACGAGCGCAGCGTAGACCGCAAAGGTCGTCTGGGCGGCGGCCACCGTCATGGTATTGATCCGGAAGCTCAGGAAGAACACCAGAGCGAGCGGCGCCAGAATGACCACCCACTTCAGCGGGCTTACATAGATCGCCTGACCGAAAGCGGTCAGTTCGCCATTGGCGAAGGCGAATTGGAACGACAGATATGCGGCCACACCGGTGATCGCCAGACCCAGCGCCATCAGGTTGTAGACCTTGAGCATATAAGCGCGCAGGCCTTGATCAATCATCTCGCCGGTCTGAGCGCGGCTTTGATAGTTACGAAGATCAGCCATAGTTTCCTCTTACAAGCTCCGATGGATATACGGTGTCGGGGTTTTCGACCCGGGCGCCGCTGCGGAGCTCCAGCATGCCTGCGAACAATATGAGGCTTTCGCCCATTGCAAACAAGAGGCTTGCAAAGCCTCGGCCGGTTAAATCGCCGTAAGGTGAAGGGTTTGAGTGCCGCTGCCCGGTCAGAGCTCGCGCAAAACGGGGGCCGCCTTCTGCCCAAGGATGCGCCAGGTGCCGATAAGGCCGATGCCGACGGTGAGGACGAGCGCGGTCACAAGCGTCAGTCCCGCCACGTCGGGCAGAAATGTCGAGGGCAGACGCATGATGCGGGCGACGATGAACCAGGCGGCAACGCCGCCGGCGATCAGCGCGAAGATTGCGGTCGCAAGCCCGAGGATCAGATATTCGTAGCTGAAGGCGCGGATCAGCATGGCGCGCGTGGCTCCGAGCGTCTTCAGCACCACCGCGTCGTGGGTGCGCGCCCGGTTTCCGGCGGCAAGCGCGCCGGCAAGGACGAGGATCGAGGCGATGAGGGCGACGGAGGCTGCGGCGCGGATCGCGGTCGCAAGCTGTGCGACCAGCTGGTTGACGATATCGATCGCGTCCTTGACGCGCACACTGGTGATCGTCGGATAGGTGTTGGTGACGGATTTCAGGATCGCCGCATCTTCGGCCGGTGTCGAAGAGGGATCGGTCAGCGTCGCGAGCCACGCATGCGGGGCGCCGCGGAAGGTATTCGGCGAGAAGACCATGACGAAATTGATCGACAGCGATTCCCACTCGACGCGGCGCAGATTGGCTATCTTCGCCGTAATGTTGCGGCCGAGCACGTTGACGGTGACCTTATCGCCTATCTTGAGGCCGAGCTCATGCGCCTCTTCCGAGGAGAAGGAGACGAGTGGCTCGCCGCTGTAATCCTTGTCCCACCATTTGCCTTCGGTGAGGGCGGCGTTCTCCGGCAGGGTTTCGGCATAGGTGATGCCGCGATCGCCGTTCAGCACCCAGCGGCCGGCCGCCGGCACGTTCATCTTGGTGACATCCTCGCCGTTGAAGGTGATGATCCGGCCGCGCAGCATCGGCACTTCGACGAGCTTGCCCTGCGGCGCTTGGCCCTGGACGAGATCGCGGAATGCATCGACCTCGGCGCTCTGGATATCGACGAAGAAGAAGTTCGGCGCACCCTCGTTCATACGGCCGGTTAGCTGCTGGCGCAGGTTCCCGTCGATCAGGGTGAGCGTCACCAGCAATGCCAGGCCAAGGCCGAGCGAGAGCACGACCGAGGGGGTCAGTGCGCCGGGGCGGTGGATGTTGCCGATCGCAAGCCGCAGTGCCGGCGAATTGACGCGCGGGCTGCGGCGCGCGAGCCAGGCAATCAGGGCGGCGACCAGGCGCAGGACGACGAAGGCAAAAACGATCGCGCCGACGAAGACGACGGCGATGAAGCGGTCATAGGCGGTGAGGATGGCAAGCCCGGCAAGGGCGGCCATGAACAGGGCGGCAAGCAGGATGTAGGGCCAGGAGGGCAGGTGGCGGGCCTCGAAGCCCTGTTCGCGAAAAAGGGCCGTCGCCGGCACTTCGCGGGCGTGGCCGAGCGGCAGGATGGCGAAGGCGAGCGTCGTCAGGATGCCGAAGAGCGTGGCGAGCAGCAGGGCGCCGGGGTAGAGGGTCGGCGTCGTGGAGACCGGCAGGAATTGCGCCAGGAATTGCGCGGCAAACATCGGCGACAGGGCGCCGATGACGAGGCCGATCAGGATGCCGCCGAGAGCGATGATGGCGATCTGGAAGAGATAGATCAGAACGACGACCTGCGCCGGTGCACCGAGACATTTGAAAGTGGCGATGGTGGTGCGTTTGGAATCGAGGAAGGCGCGCACCGCATTGGCGACACCGACACCGCCGACGATCAGCGCGGTGAGGCCGACCAGCGTCAGGAACTGCGAGAAGCGGGTGATGTTTTCGGTGAGCGAGGGCGCGGCGCGGTCGCTGGTGCGGATCGCCCAGCCGGCGGAGGGGAATTCCTTCGAGGCGCGCGCCTGGATGCCCGACATCGCGGCCTTGTCTTCCAGCCGGATCTTGTAGGCGTGTTCGACCAGGCTTCCCGTCTGGATCAGCCCGGAGGCTAGAAGCGCCTGGCGGCTGACGAGCAGACGCGGCGCAAAGCCAAAACCTTCCGACAGCGCATCCGGTTCGGTTTTCACCGTGCCGGTGATGCTGAGCTTGACGTTGCCGAGCAGCAATTCGTCGCCGACCGCAAGCCCGAGCCGATCGAGAAGCAGCGGGGCTGCGACCGCACCATAGGTGCCGCCTTGGCCCGAAAGCAGTGCTGCAAGCGGATAGTCCGGTTCGGCCACGAACTTGCCGTAGAGCGGGTAGGCGTCATCGACGGCCTTGACCTCGACCAGTGCCTGATCGGAACCGTCGGGCTTGCGGGCCATCGAGCGCAGGCCTGTTGACACCGAAACGGTGCCGAGGCCTTCGAGGAAAGCTTTTTCCTGAGGTGTGGCTTCGCGGTTGTTGAGTTCGAAACGGACGTCGCCGGCCAGCAGTTCCTGCCCCTGCGAGGCGATCGTGTCGGTGATCGACTGCGAAACGGAATTGACGGCGGCGATGGCGCCCGTGCCGAGCGCGATGCAGGCAAGAAAGATGTAGAAGCCGCGGATGCCGCCGCGCAGCTCGCGCAGCGCCAGGCGAAAAGCGAGCGAGACGCGTGGCGTGATGATCCTCATGCGATCGCCGCTTCGCTGCGGTGGGCGGCACTGTCACCTTCGATCCTGCCGGAGCGGACGCGAATTTGGCGCGAGCATCGGTTTGCAAGCGAGACGTCGTGGGTGACGAGAAGCAGGGTCATACCGCGTTCGGCCTGCTTGGAGAACAGAAGGTCGGCGATCTGGCGGCCGGTCTCGGTATCGAGATTGCCGGTCGGCTCATCGGCGATCAGCAGGGCCGGCGACGGGGCGAGCGCCCTGGCGATGGCCACGCGCTGCTGTTCACCGCCGGAAAGCTGACCGGGATAGTGGCTCAGCCGTTCGCCGAGGCCGACCGATTTCAGCTCGCGATGAGCGATCTCGAAGGCGTTGCTGACATTGGCGAGCTCGAGCGGCACGGCGACGTTTTCCAGCGCCGTCATGTTGGCGATCAGGTGGAAGGACTGGAAGACGATGCCGATGTTGCGGCCGCGGAAATCGGCGACCTGGTCCTCACTGAGGCTATGGAGCGGCGTGTCATTGATGTTGATCTCACCGCTGTCGAGTTTCTCCAGCCCGGCAAGCACCATCAGCAGGGTGGATTTGCCGGAACCGGAAGGGCCGACGATGCCAACGGATTCACCGGCAGCGATATCGAGATCGATGCCCTTCAGCACATGGACGGAGGCGGCTGCGCTGCCAAGGGTCAGATCGGCGCCCTTCAACTCGATAATGGTTTTTGCCAACAGAAATCGCCCTATATAAGTCCGTAATCGAATGGCCGCATAACGGCACCTCGCCAATCTAGGGAAGCCAGCATGAGATTTAAAGTTGCCGCCCTTCAATTCACCGTCATTGCCGTCTCGCTGATCTTTGCCACTGCAGCCGATGCCCGGACGATCAATCTCGTCGGTTTTGGGGACAGTTTGATGGCGGGCTATCAGTTGCCGCCCGGCGATGGCTTTCCCGAGAAGCTGCAGGCGGCCTTGAAGGCGAAGGGGCTCGACGTCACCATTGCCAATGCCGGGGTCTCCGGCGACACGACGACGGCAGGCCTTGCGCGCATCGACTGGTCGGTGCCCGACGGCACCGATGGGGTCATTCTCGAGCTTGGCGCCAATGATGCGTTGCGCGGCATCCCGCCAGAGGAGAGCGAGAAGAATCTCGATCAAATGATTACCCGGCTAAAGGAGCGTGGGATTGGCGTGCTGCTCGCCGGTATCATAGCGCCGCCAAACATGGGGGCGGATTATGCCGCACGATTCAACCCGATCTATCAGAAACTCTCGGAAAAACATAAGCTTCCACTCTATGCCTTCTTCCTCGACGGCGTCGCGCTGGAGGCCGACTTGAAGCTCGAAGACGGCATGCATCCAAACGCGAGAGGTGTCGACGTCATGGTCGAAAAGATGGAGCCTGCTGTCACAAATTTCGTCGAAACGATTTCTTCTGTGAAGAAATAGGGGCTTGCGCGGTTGTTGATTGCGTGATTCCGTGTGAGCACCTGCAAAAGATTCGGGGAGTGCTCGTGATGCCGAGACTGTTTACCGCCCTCGAAATTCCGCGCAATGCGGCGATGAGTCTTTCATTGCTGCGCGGTGGCCTCCCCGGAGCACGATGGATCGATGTGGAGAATTACCACATCACCCTGCGCTTCATCGGTGATGTCGACGGCCGCACGGCCGATGAAATCGTTGAACGCCTCGACCGGATCGACCGGCCGGAATTCCAGTTCCGGCTCGAAGGCATCGGTTCCTTCGGATCGAAGAAACCGCATTCGGTCTGGGCCGGTGTCTCGCAATCGCCAGAAATGTATGCCCTGCAAGGCGAGATCGAGCGCATCTGCCAGCGTATCGGCCTGCCGCCGGATCCCCGCAAATTCATGCCGCATGTGACGCTGGCGCGGCTCAAATCCTCGCGGCTCGACGATGTCGTGCAATATCTGGCGGGGCGCGGCAACTTCCACACCACAACCTTCACCGCACCGCGCTTCGTGCTGCTTTCGTCGCGCGAATCGGTTGGTGGCGGGCCTTACCTGACCGAGGAAGTGTTCCCGCTGCACGAGGCGCGCTCGACGCCCAGCGTTTCGAGCAGGCTGCAGCAGCCGGTCAAGAGCCTGGTGTAGACCAGCTCGAAACCGCCCGGGCCGCCATAATAGGGATCGGGAATATCCTCTCCCGTTCCCAGCGCCGTGTCACCGAAAAGGTGGATGTTCGCCCCATGCGGCGCACTCTTTTCGAGCGCCGCCAGGTTGTCGCGGTCCATGGCGAGGATCAGATCGAAATCCTTGAAATCCCTCGGTTGGACGCGGCGGGCGTGCTGTCTCGATATGTCGATGCCGTGGCCTTTCGCGATGGCGATTGAACGCCGGTCGGGCGGGTCGCCTTCATGCCAGCCACCGGTGCCGGCGGAATCGATCGTAAAATCGCCGGTCAACCCCGCCGCGGCGACGAGATGGCCAAAAATTCCCTCCGCGAGCGGAGAACGGCATATATTGCCCATGCAAACGAAGAGGATGCTGATGCGTTTCATCGGTAACCTGTCGGACAGAGAAGAGGACCATGGCATGAAAATGGAAAAACTGGAACGGACGGCGGCCGAAGCGCAACTGACGGAGCTTTCGGGCTGGGTGCTCAATGATGCGGGTTCTTCGATATCGAAGACGTTCAAGTTCGCAAATTTCGTCGAGGCTTTCGGCTTCATGACGCAGGCAGCACTTGCGGCCGAGAAGCTTAACCACCATCCCGAATGGTTCAACGTCTATTCCAGGGTGGATGTGACGCTGAACACGCATGATGCCGGCGGGCTGACGGAACTGGATTTCAAGCTCGCCAAAGCAATGGAGAAGGCTGCGGCGCGACGTGTCGTTTGAAAATGGGGCCGATTGAAAGGGGCCGATTGAAAGACTGGGCGCCGTCACCATATGTTCGCATGGACAAAAGGGATGCAGGGATGGACGAGGTCAAATTCGGCGAAATCCTCTTGCCGGGCGACGAGGACACCCAAAGCCGGCGCGAGAAGACCGTCAGGCAGAAATTCTGGCCGACGTTCCGACGGGCGGTGCGACAGATCCCGTTCTCGCGCGATGTGGTCGCAGGTTTCTATTGCGCGCTCGATCCGCAGACGCCGACAAAGGTGCGCGGCGTGCTGCTTGCGGCGCTCGCCTATTTTGTCATGCCGATCGACATGATCCCGGATATTTTCGCCGTCATCGGCTTTTCCGATGACATCGCCGTGCTTTCGGCCGCCTTCGCCATGGTGCGCGGCCATATCCGGCCGGGCCATTACGAAGCAGCCGACCGCGTTCTCGCCGATCGGCCGGAAGAAGCGATGAAGACGATTTAAAGCGCGTCGAATCGAGCCGGGATGTGACACGCTTGTTTCATGCGTGTCGTCATCTCAAAACCGCTGCGCCCTTCTGGGCGACATACGTCAGGCGTTTTCGCGTTCCAGCACCTTGCGAAGCTTGCCGAAGGCAAGCCGGATACGCGACTTCACCGTGCCGAGCGGCAGCCCGGTCGATTCGGCGATCTCCGAATGCGATTGACCGAGGAAGAACGCGGCGCGCAGCATGTCGCGCTGTTCCTCCGGCAGTTGACCGACGGCGGCGCGTATCTTGGCGTCGCGATCGTCATTGGCGATGAGTTCTTCCGCGCCGATATCGGCCGGCGGCTGCAGGGCCGGATCAGTCTCATCGAAGATGCGGGTATTGGCGCGGCGTTGCATGTCGATGCGGCGATTGCGGGCAATGCGGAAAAGCCAGGTCGAAAGTGAAGATCGCGTGGCATCATAGAGGTCTGCCTTGTGCCAGAGCACGATCATGATCTCCTGGACCAGTTCCTCGGCCTCGCCTGATGTCATCCTCTGGCGCATCAGCCAGGCCTTCAGGCGGGGTGCGAAATAGTCGAACAGGATGGAAAAGGCCTGCTGGTCGCGATCGTTCGCGACGGCCTTCGCGAGGGCAGCGAAACGCTGTCTTTCCTCGGCATCCATATCCCCTCACCAGCCCCCTGCGGCAACAATTTCGTCCCGGATTTCCAAGTCTTAATGAGGTACAACGGATTTGGGAAAGGTCAAACTCTTGCCTGAATCTTTGTGTCTTAAATTCAGCCGAACGGACGATCAGTGCCATTGGGGCACGGTGTCGCGGTCGATACCGTCAAAGGGGCGAAAATTGACACTCGAGCTGAAATGACACAGGCAGATACAAATCGCAGCTATTGTTGACCATTTGGTAACCTGAATTAAGTCAAAATAAAGCAGATCGTGATTATGCGGCGCCCGCTATGATCGCTTCGGGCCTTGAATCGCAAGAACCGGCAGGAATCCATGTTTGTAAAAAGTATCGTATCCGCTCTCGCACTCACCCTTGTTATGGCCGGAGTTGCGGAAGCGCAGCAGGCCGCGCCGAACCGCATCCAGCAGTTCCAGGCATGGGGCGCCTACTCCTACAAGTCGGGCAGCAGCACCGTCTGCTACGTGCTTTCCGTTCCGACGGCAAAGCAGCCGGCAAGCGTCGACCACGGCGACAATTTCTTCATCGTCTCGCAGCGTCCGGGCCAGAACATTTCCTACGAGCCGCAGGCGATGATGGGCTACACGGTCAAGGAAAATTCGAAGATCAACGTCGTCATCGACAACAAGACCTTCGTGATGTTCACCAAGGACAAGGCTGGCTGGGTCGAGAACGCGGCGCAGGAGCCGGCCCTCGTCGCGGCGATGAAGACCGGCCATTCGATGACGGTCAATGCCGTTTCGCGCAAGGGCACCGGCACCTCCTACAGCTATTCGCTCTCGGGCATCTCGGCTGCCCTGAAGCAGATCGAAACCTGCAAGTAGGCGGTCCTTCCGGCCGCAGAATTTCAAGGGCCGGCCTTGCGCCGGCTCTTCTCGTTTCCATCTAAAGCGCGACGCGGTCTTTCAGATCCGCCTGCCGCGCTTTAGGAGTTTGGTTTGAGCGTGCCGTAATCGCAAAACCGCCGCGTGTTTTTGCGCGACATGCTTGATAGTGACGCGCGGGCAAAATGATGGTAAAGCCGGCGCCAACAGCGGACAGATCGCGATACCAGTCGCCGTTCCGCCATTCAATTTCTGCCGATGTGCCGTCATGCGCCCGCAAGTCTTCCGGCTTACCCCCTGAAGCGCGCGGGCTCGCAGAGCCGGCACATGTTCGAATTCGGGATAAATGCCTATGTCCGTCATGGATGCGATCGTTGTCACCAAGCCGCAGGCGCGCACGTCCGCCAACATCGAGAAACCCTCGTTGATCGGCCTGTCGCGTGAGGAGATGGGGGCGGCACTCCGGGAAAAGGGTGTGGCTGAGAAGCAGATCAAGATGCGCGTCTCGCAGCTCTGGAACTGGATCTATGTGCGCGGCGTCTCCGACTTCGACCATATGACGAATGTCGCCAAGGACATGCGGGAGATGCTGAAGCAGCATTTCACCATCGCACGTCCCGAGATCGTCGAGGAGCAGGTCTCCAACGACGGCACGCGCAAATGGCTGCTGCGCTTTCCGCCGCGGGGCGCCGGACGTCCCGTCGAGATCGAGGCCGTCTACATTCCGGAAGAGGGCCGCGGCACGCTCTGTATCTCAAGCCAGGTCGGCTGTACGCTCACCTGTTCCTTCTGTCATACCGGGACGCAGCGTCTGGTGCGCAACCTGACGGCGGAGGAAATTCTTTCGCAGCTGCTGCTTGCCCGCGACCGACTTGGGGATTTCCCGGACCGCGAAGCGCCGCAGGGTACGATCATGCCTGCCGAGGGCCGCAAGGTCAGCAACATCGTCATGATGGGCATGGGTGAGCCGCTTTATAACTTCGATGCCGTCAAGCAGGCATTGCTGATCGCCACGGATGGTGACGGCCTGTCGCTGTCCAGGCGCCGCGTGACGCTTTCCACCTCCGGCGTCGTGCCGGAGATCTTCCGCACCGGCGAGGAAATCGGCGTCATGCTGGCGATTTCGCTGCATGCGGTGCGCGACGATCTGCGCGACATTCTCGTGCCGATCAACAAGAAGTACCCGCTGAAGGAGCTGATCGAGGCCTGCCGGACCTATCCGGGCCTTTCGAACGCCCGGCGCATCACCTTCGAATATGTGATGCTGAAGGATGTCAATGACAGCCTGGAAGACGCCAAGGGGCTGATCAAGCTCCTGAAGGGCGTGCCGGCGAAGATCAACCTCATTCCGTTCAATCCCTGGCCCGGCACCAATTACCAGTGTTCCGACTGGGAGCAGATTGAGAAGTTCGCCGATTTCATCAATTCGGCGGGCTATGCTTCGCCGATCCGCACGCCGCGCGGCCGCGACATTCTTGCCGCCTGCGGCCAGCTGAAATCGGAATCCGAACGCATGCGCAAGACCGAACGTCTGGCCTTCGAGGCGATGATGATCGCCAATCACGGCGCCGACGACTGATCAGCAAGTTTGATCCTCGCTACAATTCTCCGCGATTGATTTCAGGGGGTGCTTTTCCTAAAAGTGGCGCCAAAATCATTCAGGAGGATCCCCATGCGCCCGATTTTGCTCGCTCTTGCCGCCAGTTTGGCCCTTTCCCTGCCCGCAAAGGCCGATGACGTCACCGTCGCCGTGACGGCGATCGTCGAACATCCGGCGCTGGATGCGGCGCGCAAGGGCGTTCTCGATGCGCTGACGGCCGCCGGCTATAAAGAGGGCGAGAACCTGAAATTCGTCTTCGAGTCGGCGCAGGGCAATCCGGCGACGGCAGCCCAGATTGCCCGCCAGTTCGCCGGCGACGAGCCCAATGTCATCGTGCCGATTTCGACGCCCTCGGCCCAGGCCGTCGTCTCCTCGACGCGTGACATCCCCGTCGTCTTCACGGCCGTGTCCGATCCGCTTGGCGCCCAACTCGTCAAGAACATGGACAAGCCCGGCGGCAATGTCACCGGCCTTTCCGATATGTCGCCGGTCGCCGAGCACATAGCGCTGATCAAGGAAATCCTGCCTGATGTGAAAACCATCGGCTATCTCTACAATTCCGGCGAGGCGAATTCCGTTTCGCTGCTCGCCGTGCTGAAGGCTGAAGCCGAAAAGGCTGGCCTGAAGGTGGTCGAATCGGCCGCCACCAAGTCGGCCGAGGTCCAGGGTGCGGCACGCGCGCTCGTCGGCCGCGCCGATGCGATCTACATTCCAACCGACAACACGATCATCTCCGCGCTCGAAGGCGCCGTCGCGGTTGCCGAGGAGAGCAAGCTGCCGCTCTTCACTGCTGACACGGATTCGGTTTCGCGCGGTTCGATCGCCGCCCTCGGCTTCAACTATTATGATGTCGGCAAGCAGACCGGCGACATCGTCGTGCGCGTGTTGAAGGGTGAGAACCCCGGCGACATCGCGGTCAAGACTGCCGCCGGCAGCGACCTCGTCGTCAACAAGGCTGCGGCCGAGAAGATGGGCGTCACCCTGCCGCAGAGCGTGCTTTCCCGCGCTAACAAAGTCATCGAATAGTCGGCCGGTACGTCTAGCGCCTTCGTCGTATTCAGCCGCTCTCGTTTGCACGGGAGCGGTTGTTTGTATTAAAAGGCTCCGTTTCGCGACGGGCGGAACGGACACAAAAAGGGGCTGAAAGCCTTGAGCCAAATCGCATTCTGGGGGGCCGTCGAGCTCGGCCTAGTCTATTCTTTCGTCGCTCTCGGCGTCTATCTCGCCTTTCGAGTTCTCGACTTTCCCGACCTGACGGTCGACGG
The DNA here is from genome assembly GCF_002008365.1 of Rhizobium leguminosarum bv. viciae USDA 2370. Lineage (GTDB taxonomy): Bacteria > Pseudomonadota > Alphaproteobacteria > Rhizobiales > Rhizobiaceae > Rhizobium > Rhizobium leguminosarum. Next base: position 208,287 of record NZ_MRDL01000015.1, on the reverse strand, counting down.
CTCCTTTCCGCTTGGCGCGGCGGTGACAGCCGTGCTGATCATTGCCGGCGTCAACGCCTGGCTTGCGGCTCTGATCGCCATGGCGGCCGGTGCGGCTGCGGGCATGGTGACGGCGCTGCTCAACGTGCGCTTCAAGATCCTCAATTTGCTCGCCTCGATCCTGACGATGATCGCGCTGTTTTCCGTCAATCTGCGCGTGATGGGCAAACCCAATGTCGCGCTCATCAATGCCGACACGATGATCAGCCCGTTCTTCGGCCATGGCCTTCGCGATTTCTACGTGCGGCCGCTCTTCGTCGGTATTCTGGTCGTCATTGCCCTCATCCTGGTCTGGCGTTTCCTGGAAAGCGATGCGGGGCTGGCAATGCGGGCGACCGGCGCCAATGCAAGGATGGCGCGGGCCCAGGGCGTCGATACCAGCCGGCAGATCTATCTCGGCATGGCGATCTCGAATGCGCTGGTGGCGCTCGGCGGCGCCCTGTTTGCCCAGACGAACGGCTTTGCCGACGTCACCTCCGGCGTCGGCACGATCGTCGTCGGCCTCGCTGCCGTCATCATCGGCGAGACGCTGCTCGGGCGGCGCGGTCTGCTGATCGCGTTGATCGGCTGTGTGCTCGGCTCGATCCTCTATCGCATCGCGATCCAGCTGGCGCTTTCGAGCGACGTCATCGGTCTGCAGGCGTCCGATCTCAATTTCGTCACCGCCGTGCTGGTGACCGTGGCGCTCATCCTTCCCCGTTTGCGTGGAGGTGCCGCGTCGTGATCAACCTCAAGAACATCAAGGTCGTCTTCGGGCGCGGCACGCCGCTGCAGAAGCAGGCGCTCTCGGGTGTCAGCCTGACGATCGAGGAAGGCTCCTTCGTTACCGTCATCGGCTCGAACGGCGCCGGCAAATCGACGCTGCTCGGCGTGCTCGCCGGCGATGTGCTGGCAAGCGAGGGGCAGGTGCTGATCGGCAATGCCGACGTGACACGCAAGACGACGGCGGCGCGCGCCGGACTTGTCGCCCGTGTCTTTCAGGACCCGCTGACCGGAAGCTGCGGTGCCTTGTCGATCGAGGAGAACCTGGCGCTTGCGGCGCGGCGCGGCGAGCGGCGCGGGCTTGTTTCGGCGCTTGGCGCAAAACGGCGCGAGCATTTTCGCGAGAGGATCGCCGAACTCAATCTCGGGCTGGAGAACCGCATGAAGGACCGCATGGACCTGCTTTCCGGCGGCCAGCGGCAGGCGGTCTCGCTTGTCATGGCGACGCTGGCGGGCTCGGAAGTGCTGCTGCTCGACGAACATACGGCGGCGCTTGACCCCGGCATGGCAGAATTCATCATGGGCCTGACCCAGAAAATCGTTTCCGAGCGCAGGCTGACGACGCTGATGGTGACGCATTCGATGCGCCAGGCGCTCGATTATGGCCACCGGACGGTGATGCTGCATGGCGGCGAGATCGTGCTCGATGTCGCCGGCGACAGCCGCAAGACATTGCAGGTCGAGGATCTGATCGCGATGTTCCGCAAGATGCGCGGGCAGACGCTGGATGATGACGCCCTGCTGATCGGCTAAGGCCGACAGCGGGCTGATCGGGTAAATGTCTGGGGGCTTACCTCGCCTGGGTGAGCAGGATCTTCGCGGCGAAGACCGAGAAGACGCCGGCGAAGGTGTAGTCCATGCCGCGCAGCACTTTCTTGTTGTTCTGCAGCCAGGAGGCCAGCCAGTCGGCGGCAAAGACGACGCTGGCATTGACCGGCATGCCGATCAGGATGAAGCAGAAGCCGAGAAAGAGCAGCTTTTGGGTGACGGCTGGATCGCCGGCGCTGACGAACTGCGGCAGGAAGGTCATGAAGAAGATGATGACCTTGGGGTTCAGAAGATTGACCCAGAAGCCCGACGAGATGTTCGAAAGTGGCGTGCCCTTCTGCTCCTCGACCTTGGCGACGGTGAGCTTCGAACCGAAGCGGATCGCCTGCACCGCCAGCCAGAGCAGATAGGCGGCACCCCCGGTCTTCAGGATCAGGAAGGCGGTCGGCGAGGCGGTGATCAGCGCCGAAATGCCGAAAGCGACCAGCATGGTGTGGACGACGATGCCGAGGCTGGTGCCGACGACAACGAAGAGGGCCGCCTTCTTGCCCTGGGCCAGCGCGCGGCTGATCGACAGCGTCATGTCGGGGCCTGGGGTCGCCGCAAGCAGCAGCGTCGCGGCGGCAAAGGCGAGAAGGGTCGGCAGGCTGGGCAGGAAATCCATGACACACTCTGAAAGCCGGAAAGGATCTGGGATCTCTTACCCGGCTTTCAGAAAATTACCAATCAAACCTTCTGATGGTGCCGATTACTTCTGGTCGAGGAAGGCCTTGAACTTGTCGGCGAAGTCCTGGTGCCAGCGTGATAGCGGCGGACGATTCTCGATGATATCGCCGGCCGCCCAGGCCATTCGGCGTTCGTCGACCGGACGCGCCACGTCATTGTCGGGGCAGAGAATATAGAAATCGCCGCGTTCGAGGCTTTCGACCATGAAATCGATGGTCTGTTCCGGCGTCCAGGCGGCAGCCGGTTTTTCCGCGCGGTCGCCCTTGGTGAGGCCGGTGAAGACGAAGCCGGGGATCAGAAGATGGGCGGAGATCTTTCCGCCTTCGGTGTTGCGAAGCTCATGCTGCAACGCTTCGGTGAAGACTTTCACACCAGCCTTGGAGATGTTGTAGGCGGGGTTGCCGGGCGGTGTGGTGATGCCCTGCTTGGAGCCGGTGTTGATGATGAGGCCTGGCTCGCCGTGCGACAGCATCTTCGGGCCGAAGGTGCGTGTGCCGTTGATCACACCCATCAGGTTGACGGCGAAGATATGGTCCCAGTTCGCCTGCGGGCTGAAGATCGAGGTTTCCGGGCCGATGCCGGCATTGTTCATCAGCACGTGCACACGGCCGAAACGCTGGAGCACGGCGCGCTCGAGCGCCTCCAGGGATTCTTTGACTGCGACGTCGGTCTCGACCGCCATCACATTTTCCTCGCCGGCAATGGCCTTGAGTTCGTTGGCGGCGTCGGCCAGCCGATCGCCGCCGAGATCGGCGATGGCGACGCTCATGCCGCGTCCGGCGAAATATTTCGCCGCGGCAAGACCGATGCCGGAGGCGCCGCCGGTGATGACGGCAACATTGGACTTCTTGAAAATGTCTTGAATATTCGTCACGGGGCAGCCTCTCCTCGAGCATTTGCGGACGCTGGCGAATATGGGCTCCGCTTTCGCGCTGTCAAACGGTATCGGCACTATCAGCGTCGCACTTGGCCTTGCGTCACGCGCCAATCTCGCTAAAAGTGCCGCGACACCGGGTTTTCGCCGGCCTTTTATGCAACGGACCTCATCATCATGGCATCATACAAAGACGTGAAGAAAGTCGTTCTCGCCTATTCCGGCGGCCTCGACACCTCGATCATCCTGAAGTGGCTGCAGACGGAACTCGGCGCCGAAGTCGTCACCTTCACCGCCGATCTCGGCCAGGGCGAAGAGCTGGAGCCGGCGCGCAAGAAGGCCGAGATGCTCGGTATCAAGGAGATCTATATCGAGGATGTGCGCGAGGAATTCGTGCGCGATTTCGTCTTCCCGATGTTTCGCGCCAATGCCGTCTATGAAGGCGTCTACCTGCTCGGCACGTCGATCGCCCGGCCTCTGATTTCCAAGCATCTGATCGATATCGCCCGCAAGACGGGTGCGGATGCGATCGCTCACGGCGCGACCGGCAAGGGTAACGACCAGGTCCGTTTCGAACTGTCGGCCTATGCCCTGAACCCCGACATCAAGATCATCGCGCCGTGGCGCGACTGGGCGTTCAAGAGCCGCACCGACCTGCTCGCCTTTGCCGAACAGCATCAGATCCCGGTTGCCAAGGACAAGAAGGGCGAAGCGCCGTTCTCCGTCGACGCCAACCTTCTGCATTCCTCTTCCGAGGGCAAGGTTCTTGAGGACCCTTCGCAGGAGGCGCCCGAATATGTGCATATGCGCACGATCTCTCCGGAGGCCGCACCCGACAAGGCGACGACCATCAAGGTCGGCTTCGAAAGAGGTGACGCGGTTTCGATCAATGGCGTGCGGATGAGCCCGGCGACGCTGCTCGCGACACTCAACAATTACGGCCGTGACAACGGCATCGGCCGTCTCGACCTCGTCGAGAACCGCTTCGTCGGCATGAAGTCGCGCGGCGTCTACGAAACTCCAGGCGGCACCATCCTGCTTTCGGCGCATCGCGCCATCGAATCGATCACCCTCGACCGTGGTGCCGCCCATCTCAAGGACGAGATCATGCCGCGCTACGCCGAGCTGATCTATTACGGCTTCTGGTTCTCGCCGGAGCGCGAGATGCTGCAGGCGCTGATCGACAAGAGCCAGGAGCATGTCGAAGGCGAAGTGACGCTGAAGCTCTACAAGGGCAATGTCATGGTCATCGGCCGCGAAAGCGACAAGTCGCTCTATTCCGACAAGCTCGTCACCTTCGAGGACGATCAGGGAGCCTACGACCAGAAGGATGCGGCCGGCTTCATCAAGCTCAATGCGCTGCGCCTGCGCACGCTCGCCAAGCGCAACCTCGGGAAATAATCACGGTTCTCCTTCGAACCGGATATGAGCCCGCCGGCATCGCCGCGCGGGCTTTTTCGCGGAGTGAGGTAGCAAACGCGACCAAACTCTTAGAGCGTTCTGGTATGGCCGGATTGCACCAACAACGGATATCGGCTCGGCTTGGATAGACGACCGCTACGGGGCCGCCGGCGGACGGCTTTCGGGGAGCAGGCGCCGAAAGCTGACATTGGTTCATCAGGAGCTCGAAGGTCCGCTTTTGCCCCGCAGCAGACGATTTTGCTGCCGCCGCCGCGGCGCATGACCTCGGATGACCGGTCTACGGCACGGAAAGTTCGGGACGCTTGCGCTTCCTGCGCGATCAGGTTAAACACTGAACTATATGGTTCAGTATGTTAGTCCTCCCCTCGGCACTAAAACAAAATGGGCCGCTCGGCTGCGGCCCATCGTGGCACCGGTAGCTCTCAATGTGATGCGCCCGGCTTCGGAGGCCGATCAATGCGCGACGAGCACCATCTTCTGGTTTACCAGTTCCTTAATACCCGCGCCCGCGAGCTCGCGACCATAGCCGGATCTCTTGACCCCGCCGAAAGGAAGTTCCGGCCCGGTGAAGGAGGATGTGTTGATCCATACGGAGCCGGTCTCGACCTGCGAAGCGAGGGACTTGGCGCGCTCGACGTTTGCAGTGAAAATAGCCCCGGAAAGCCCGAAGTTCGAATCGTTCGCGATCCTGACGACATCCTCATCGTCCTTGATGACATGAACCTGCGCCACTGGACCGAAAAACTCCTCGAAATAGGCGGGATTGTCCCGAGACACATTGGTCAGGATGGTCGGCTTGTAGTACGCACCCGGCCCCTCGATCACCTCCCCGCCGACCAGGACCTTGGCCCCGGCCTTGACAGCGCGCTGGACCTGCCCGGCGATGTCGTCTCGTGCCTCGATCGACGACATCGGCCCCAATCCGACCGTTTCATCCATGGGGTCGCCGATCTTGGTGTTGGTGAATTTCTCAGCGAGCTTCTTCACGAATTCGTCGGCGACCTTCTCGTGGATGAGGAAGCGCTTCGCGCCATTGCAGACCTGACCGCATCCGCGGAGCCTGGCCTCGACGCCGACGACGGCCGCCTTGTCGATGTCGGCATCGTCGAGAACGACGAAGACATCGCTTCCGCCGAGCTCCATCACGGACTTCTTCAGGTTCTTGCCGGCGTTGGCCGCGACGATGCTGCCCGCACCCTCGGAACCGGTGAGAGCCACGCCCTGGACCCGGTCATCGGCGATGAGCCTGGAGATCTGGTCACCCGTCGCGAAGATATTCGTCCAGGCGCCCTCCGGCGCACCCGCTTCGGCCAGCAGCTCTTCGAAGGCGACGGCGGCCTGTGGGACCATACTGGCATGTTTCGCGAGCACGGGATTGCCGATCGCCAGATTCGGTCCGGCCACGCGGATCAACTGGTAGAAGGGGAAGTTCCAGGGCTCGACGGCGACGACGACACCGATCGGATGATACTCCAGCCATGCATCGCCCTTCGATGTCTCAACTTTCTCGCGGGCGAGAAAGGTTTCCGCGTTGTCGGCATAGTAGTTTGCGATATCGGCGATGATGCGCACCTCCGTGCGCGCTTCGTTGATGCGCTTGCCCATTTCCAGGGTGAGAATGCGTGCCAGGTCTTCAACGCGCTCGTTCGCCAATTCGGCAAACCGGCTCAGGACCTTGAGCCGGGGAGCCCTGCCGCCCTTGCACCACGGCGACTTGTAGAGGGAATGCGCCGAGGCGAGCGCGCGTTCGATTTCCGCGTCGCTGTGATTGTCGAATGTCTTAAGGACCTTGCCGGTCGCCGGATTTACGCTCTGATAGGCCATGTCATAGTCTCCTTTCTATATCGGGGTCGGAAACGACCGGTCTTTGAACCTTGAGACGCGCGTTCACGCACACCGCGACCCGGTTCGGGGGTCTGGATCGTCAGAGTCGCGGCAGCGGTGGATTCGATCCGCCGATCAGAATTCCTGCGCCGTCGGACGCAGCACGATCTCGTTGATGTCCACATCGGCGGGTTGCTCGATGGCGAAGGTGATCGCCCTGGCGACGGAACTGGCGGGGATCGCCGACTTGTAGAATTCCATGACCGTGCCCTGCGACGTGCCGCTGGTCGTGTGCTTGAGATCGCTCTCGACGGCGCCGGGCTCGATCGAGGTCACCCTGATCTTGCTTCCGACCTCCTGGCGCAACCCCTCCGAGATGGCCCGGACGGCGAACTTGGTGCCGGAGTAGACCGTGCCACCCGGCGCGAAGACCTTGACCCCCGCGACGGAGCTGATGTTGATGATGTGGCCCGCTTCCTGTTTGATGAACATCGGAAGAACCGCGGCGATACCATACAGGCTGCCTCTGAGGTTTACGTCGATCATCGCGTCCCATTCTTCCGTGTTCACTTCCACCATGGGACGGATGGGCATCAGCCCGGCATTGTTGATCAGGACATCCAGCTTCCCGAAATCGGATACAACCGCGTCCACGACCGATTTGAACTGGTTCTTGTCTGCCACATCCAGCTCATAGCCTTTCGCCTTGCCGCCGGAGAAGGAAATCCTGGAGGTTACCTCGTCGAGTTTGCCCCGCCGACGCGCGGCGATCGCGACCTTCGCCCCCTTCGAGGCGAGCATCTGGGCGGTCTCCGCGCCCAGGCCCGTGCCGCCACCGGTGATCAACACGACTTTTCCTTCGATATTGGTCGTCATCTTGTTTGCTCCTTTCCTGAGTGGCGAAATGCGTATCTGCTGGATTGAGGTCGACGGCGGATATGGCGGCCTCGGCGACAGCGATGTCCTGCTCCACCGATCCAGCGCTTGCTCCCACGGCACCTAATCAACCGCCGTGCGCGGACGACGGGGAGCGCGCCGTCGAAGATGATGACGCTGCCGATCAGCGCGCCGTCCTGCCGGACTTTCCATGTTCACGGGCGGCAAGCCGGAGCGTCCGGGCGATGCGTTCCCGTCGTTTGGAGTGGATGCAGGTTAACATTTGCTCGCGGCGGCGCGCGCTAAATGGGGTGAATGTGCGCGAAATCTGGCATCTCATCGCCCTTGCTCGAATTAGCAAAGTCCTTCGTGGCTGATGAAAGGTCCTTCGGTTTTGATCACTTGCCGACCGTTATCTGTGACTATGCAGGTTGAAGGCGACCGGCCGGCCCGTTGTTTTCACGAACGTCCTCCGTATATGGCCAGCGGCAGTTTCGCCGTTTCCCAGTATTTCACGATGATAAGCGCTGTTTAACGGGCTGCCGCAGGCGGACGCAGGTAGGCTTTCGTCGAGCATTCCCCGTTGGATGACTCGGCGATGACCGAAAGTAAGTCGCCGGATGTCGTTAGGAGAAAAGATGTCACAGTCCTGCAATCATCGGCTGGGCATTTCAAATGTCGTTCCTCAATCCCTGGGATGTGAGGAATGCTTGGCATCCGGCATGGCATGGGTACATTTGCGGCTGTGCCGGTCTTGCGGGCATGTCGGATGCTGTGACAACTCGCCAGGTAGACATGCGACCGCGCATTATTTCGCCACGGCCCATCCGATCATCGAAGGCTACGATCCGCCGGAGGGATGGGGCTGGTGCTACGTCGACGAAGAGTTCGTCGTGCTTCCCGATCAAACGCCGCGGCGCGGGCCGATTCCGAGGTTTTGTGATGGCCTATAGCGGTGACTTCAGCACAGCCAATAGCCCGATTTCCGCCGAACTAAGGGAGATACCTGGCGAGGCGTTTCCTCGCCTCACGCCCGAGATGATGGCACGCATTGCCCCGTTCGGACGGAGGGATCAATTCGACGGCGGTGAATACTTGTATGAAGTCGGTGATCGGGAGGTCGATTTCTTCATCATTCTGAACGGGTCAGTCGACGTGTTCGAAAGCGACGGACACGGGGGCCACGCGATTGTCGCCAGGCACCAGGTCAATCAATTCACTGGAGAGTTGCATCATCTAAGCGGACGGGCGGTTCTGGTATGCGCGCAAACCACGGCTTCCACGTCTGTCATCCGCCTTTCCCGCGTATCGCTTCTCAGGCTGGTGAACGCCGAGCCGGACATCGGAGAGATCATTTTGCGTGCGCTTATACTGAGGCGCGCCAGACTTCTGGAATTCGCCGAGGGCGGCACCGTGATCGTGGGCAGTTGCCGCTCCGGAAATACGGTCCGCATTCAGACTTTCCTGGAAAGGAACGGCTATCCCTATCGCTGCCTCGACACTGACGTCGACCACGATGCACGGGCTGCAATGGAGACATTCCATGCCGACGCCGATAGCCTGCCGATCGTTGTTCTCAACGGCGTCAGGGTACTCACTCAGCCGACCAACCATGATCTTGCCGAGGCTCTCGGGATCACGGAGCGGCTGAACTCTTCGCATGCATATGACGTGGTTATCGTGGGTGCCGGGCCATCCGGTCTCGCCGCGGCGGTCTATGCCGCATCCGAAGGACTGAACACGCTGGTCATAGAGGCGGTTGGGCCTGGCAGACAGGCGGGCACGAGTTCGCGCATCGAGAACTATCTCGGATTTCCAATGGGTATTTCGGGACAGGATCTCGCCCGGCGAGCGCAAATACAGGCTCAGAAGTTCGGCGCACGTTTCGCCGTCGCCGAGGCGGCGCGGCGTCTCGATTGCACTTGCTATCCGTTTGGGGTGCATTTGGAAGGTGGCAACGTGGTGTTTGGCCGATCTGTCGTTGTCGCGACCGGCGCTCGCTACCGAAGACTGGATATTCCCGAGTCCCAACGCTTCGAGGGGAAGGGAATTCACTATGCGGCGACGTCGATCGAGGCGCAGCTTTGCGAAGGCACGGAAGCCGTGGTGGTGGGCGGTGGAAACTCTGCCGGGCAGGCCGCGATCTTCCTGTCGGCAAAGGCGCGTCATGTGCATCTCCTCGTCCGGGGTGACGGACTTTCGGACGCTATGTCGGACTATCTTGTCGGTCGCATCATGCAGTCCCCGCGGATTACCCTACATACCCGCAGCGAAATCACCTCGCTTGCCGGTGAAGGCTACCTTTCATCGGTTCGATGGGGACAACCCGGGAAGGAAGAGTCCGAACATATGATATCGAACCTCTTTCTGATGATCGGGGCTGTCCCAAACACGGACTGGCTGGACGGTTGCGTCGAACTCGATGATCGGGGTTTCATCCTGACTGGCTACGACCACGACGGCGCACCGAACGGTTCGCCCTATGCGACCAGCGTCCCGGGCATATTCGCGGTCGGCGACGTCCGAGCCAAATCCGTCAAGCGCGTTGCCTCCAGCGTCGGCGAAGGATCAGTCGTGGTCCACTCGATCCACGGCTGGCTGGCGAGCAATCCGGTGAGCCGCGAAACAGCGGATCGATCGGTGGCGTTTGAGGATGCGTCTGGCAACTCGCTATGAGCCCGGAAGTCGTCCAAGATCCTGCAGCTCCGTCATAAGGTTTCGGGCTCTCTGCAAGTCCGGAGTATCGAACCCATCGATGAACTGGCCATACACTGGCTCGAGAACGCTCTTGGCCTCATCGATCTGCAATCGGTCTCTAAGCAGAGCAGCAAGATCAGTTGCGCAGCGAATTTGCCACGCCCATGCTCCATTTTCCTCCGCCACTGTCAAAGATCCCCGCAAGGTGGAAAGTGCTTCTTCGTCGCGGCCGACCGATCGTTCTTTGACAGCCCTAAGACGTAGCAGCTCGGGCACCATCGAACGTTGCGGTCCCACTTCAAACAAATAGTCGAGAATCCGTACGCCCTCATCCATGTGCCCGTTCGCATAGAGGGCTCTTATCAAAAGCGCATAATAAACATGACGTCCGATCTGCTTGAGGCCCGTGCGGAGCCCATCGAACGCTGACATTAGTCCATCCGGGTCCTTTCGAACGCCTGAAAGCGCGTCAAGCGCCTCAATGTAGCAGCTTGCGACCGGAATCCATGCCGGCATGCCGTGACGGAAGATCGTATCCTTTAGTAGCGCGGCATATTCCCTGGCTAGAGCATGCTCCTGACATTCGCACAGCACGAAAAGCACCCCGTGAGTGTAGCAATAAATAAGCGTCCATCCATGACGGGCTTCCAAAGCCTCCCTCGCTGCAGCTTGAACTCTATTCAAACCAGTCCCAGGCCTGCGCGATCCGAGCCAGTAGAGTGCGGCCAATATAGTATCCGTCCTGATCCTTGGATCGAGGTCGAAGCGAGAAACCGTGCCATCGGCGGTATTTTGCAACTCCAGACGCAATTTCTCCAACCGTGCAATCGCCGGCCGGTACTCGCAACGTATGATTTCCCATTCCGTACAAAGATGCTCATGCTCCCACTGCGCCGCCCGATTATTGGAGCGCATGGCGAGCCCTTTCAATTCTCTGAGAGTCTTCCGGGCTTCGGTCTGGTGGCCAGGCAGGAGCCGATATCTCGCCAGGGCGCCTAAGGCTTGGCACCCGGCCCGACTATCGCCGATCTGACGTGATAGCTGAATTGCTGTTTCAAAGATCTTGATAGCCTTCTCCGCATTGGGTGATATGTAGCTGCTCACTGCGGCGAGCCCGACGACCAGCTTGAGCTTCAGGGTTGTGTCTCTGCAGCCAGTCCGATCGAACTCGACGAGCGCCTGTTCGCAGTTGCTGCGGGCCTCTTCGCTCAACGACAACTCATGCCACAGTGGCAATCCCGATGCCACCAACTGCATGCCAAGCAGCGGATCGGCGCGAAGAAAGAGTGCCCAGCCGATGGCCCTGCGCAAATCGTCCGCACGACTGGCGTAGGCGATATGCCACTGCCGCGTCGGAAGTCTTGCCTGGTCGGCATTCGCACGAGTGAAGATGTCCAGCACAAGTCGGGCGTGGGCCTGAGACACAGCGGTCAGTTCCCCCGCGGCTTCCAGCAGATTGCCTGCGAATGCTCGAGTACTGTCGAGAAGCCGGTATCGCATACCACCTGACATCTGTTCGACGCTCAGCATCGACTTGGCGCGCAGGCCGGCAATGGCATCAAAGACGACCGTTGGATCCAAACCATGGTGGACAACGATGCAAACAACCTCATCCATATCGAACGTGCCCATGAAGATCGAGATGGCACGCAACACGGCTGCCTCGTTCTTCGTAAGGAGTGCGTAGCTCCACTGCATCGTCGCAAGCAGAGTCTGTTGACGAAGCGGTCCCTCCTGGTCACGTCCGACCAGTGTGGCGAAACGATCGTCAAGTTCTTCGAGGACATCAGCAGCACTTCGGCTTCCGAGCCGGGATGAGATAAGTTCTATAGCGAGAGGCGATCCGTCTAGCCGCCTGCAGATCTCGGCAACGGCAGATGCATCCCCATCCTCCGTCTTGTATTTCCCTTTCTCGGACGCTCGTACGACGAGAAGTTGTGGTGCGGAATAACGGAGGACTTGTTCGGCTGTATGGATATGGTCAGGCGGCGGAACTTCCAGAGGAGCAAGCCAGAAGACCTCTTCTCGCTTCGCGCGGAGAGCCTGGCGGCTCGTCGCCAGAATCCTCACATCACTTGTGTTTGCCACAATGACGTCGCAGAGATGGGCAACGGCATTGAGCACATGCTCGCACGTGTCCAGCAACAGCAAGGTCTTCCTTCGAGCGAGGATGGATGAGATCGCGTCGAGGCGATCCTGGCTACCTGAACTGATGCCCAGCGCAGCCGCAACTGAAGGGATGACGAATTCCTCGCCGGCCACTCGGGAGAAATCTATGAAGGTGATGAGATCTCCCTCTTCGTCTTCGAGCAGTTGCACTGTGGCGACTGCAACCGTTGTCTTGCCGATGCCCCGGGGCCAACGATCGTCGTCAGCCGGTTGGCGGCAATCCTAGCTCGCAATTCAGCGATTTCGGCATCCCGTCCGATAACCGTGGCCAATTCGGGAAATCGGGTGTTTGCCACAACGGGAAGATCCGCAATTTTTGGGATTTCTCCGGTAATGACCTGATCGGTCAGCCGGTAGCCACGGCCTACGAACGTCCTGATATAGTCTTCTGTGGGAGTGTATTCCCTTAATGCCCGCCTAAGCGAAGCGATCGTCACTTTCAGATTGGCTTCATGGACAAAGATGCCGGGCCACGCGGCATTGTACAGCTCCTCCTTATGTACCAACTCACCCTTCTTCCGGGCCAAGGTCACGAGCATCTCCATTGCCCGACCGCCAAGCTGAACCTCTTCGGCACCGCAAAACAAACGGCGATGCTCCCCGTAAAGGCGAAAGGGACCAAATGCCACCACATCATCCGGTTCCGTCGGTACCATGTGTTCCTCTTAGCGTGCCGATGATCGACCCGGCGCAAGAATGATATCAATGTCACTATCGCGCGGGTGGACGCGGCAATCTCAACATCACTCTAAGCGAACGAACACGGGAGGGTCTGCCTTCCGCCTGTGGGCCTGTCGGACGAACTGACCCCAGTTGCCTCATTTTTAAGGGCCGCGCCCACCGCTCGCCGTTCAGTCTTTCCTCGACGGAACACCCGATGCTTGGATCTTCAAATCAATAAACAACGTCGCCGCACAGGTCTGCTGGTCAGTGCCTCCGTCGCGCATAACTGCTTACAGCCTGTAAAGTCTCGGACCGCCGGCGCGAAGTTTCTGCCGCGGCAAACCATTCCACGCCAATATTTACCGGATTTTACCTCCCATTGGGAGCGAACTCTCATAATATTGAAGCTGAATATATATGGATTAACTGCCCTACGATTGCAAAACCATTGAGGGGAACCAATATGGAAACTCACGCTGGGAACGGCTATTTCGGGTTCGGACCATATCGCTTGAATCCGGCTGCAAGAGTTCTCCGGCGAGGCGACGATCTGCTTGCGATAGGCAGCCGCGCCTTCGACGTCCTTGCCGCTCTCGTTCAAAATCATGGACGGGTTCTCTCTCACGGGGAGCTCATGGCATTCGCATGGCCCGGTCTCCACGTCGAAGCCTCCAACATAAGAGTGCAAATGACGCATCTGAGGCGCGAAATCGGCTGTGGCGAAAACGGTAATCGCTATATCGTCAGCGTGGTGGGCCGCGGCTACAGCTTCGTCGCCCCCGTCATATGGGAAGAGGCGTCCGAGCCGGAGGACAGGTATGCGCCCTTGAGCTGCGATCAGGCTTGCTGCAATGGATCTGACGGCGCAACGAATACCTCTTTTCCGCCTCGTTTGAGCCACCCTATCGGCCGAGACGAGAATATTTCCAAGCTTTCGCAGATGGTGGCTGAGCGCCGGTTCGTGACCGTTGTGGGTGCAGGAGGGGTCGGCAAGACGACTCTGGCCATCTTGGTGGCGCACGCCCTCCACATGTTTGACCATGCGTGTTTTGTCGATCTCGGCATCATCGATGATGAAACGGCCGTCTTGGAAGCGGTAGCCTCGGCTCTGGAGATCCCCTTTTCAGCAGGCGATGCCATCGGCGACATCATCGGTCAGTTGTCTCCACGAGGCACCCTCGTAATCCTTGACAACTGCGAACACGTTATTGACACCGTGGCCGATATCGTGAGTTCGGTGCTCAGGCGTACCGCCAGTGTGCATATTCTCGCCACGAGCCGAGAAGCGTTCCGTTTGCCCGGCGAGGCCGTATATCTTCTCCGGCCACTTGGTGTTCCTCCGCCTACAGGGCGTTTGACTGCCGCTCAGGCGCTACTTTGGCCTGCGATTCAGCTTTTCGTGGAACGTGCGGTCGATGGCGGCTATCTGGAGTCGTTAGGCGACGAGGAAGCAGCGGCAATAGCGGCTGTTTGCCGGAGATTGGACGGCAATCCGCTGGCGATAGAACTTGTGGCGAGCCGCATGGCCCCCTACGGCCTAGATCGGGTCGCGGAGCTGTTGGACAACCAGCTCTCCTTGCGATGGAGGGGCAGCCGATACGCCAACCCACGCCACCAAACCGCAGAAGCGATGATGGATTGGAGTTACGCTCTTTTATCCGACATGGATCAACGGGTATTCAGGCGACTGTCGGTATTCCCGGGCGAGTTCTCCGTTGATGCTGCCCTCGCGGTCGTGGAAGATGATGACTTCGAGCAGGCAGATATCATCAAATCGATCGGCAATCTTATCGACAAGTCCCTCCTCTCACTTCATCCGGGAACAGGACCTGCGCACCTCAAGCTATCGGGCATCGCTAAAGCCTATGCGGCGTTCAAGCTCCTTGCCTCCGGGGAGCGCGCACCCATCGAACAACGCCAGTCTTTGTACCATGTTCAAGCGCCTCAACAGTGCCGCGCAAGCATGGCTGTCTCTTCGGATGGCGGACAGACGGTGCAGCTCCGGGCGTCTTAGGCCGTCCTTGCAATTCCGGGGTTTGTGGCGGTGACGGACGACTGCCGCAGGCTTCGACAGTTCCCGATAGGCGAAGGATCCGAAAGAAAAAGCCCGAATAGTCCAACACGCGACTAAGCACGGCAAAATCGCAGGATTTAACCACAATTAATATGCGTCCGAGGCTGGGTTGGTCGATTATTCCCCGTGTCGCCATCGAGATCAATGATCGGAGAACTCGCATGTCCCGAAACCTTGGACTTATCTTCAGCGCCCTAGTGGCGTTCGCAAGCACATCTCCCGCCGCGGTCGCTGCGGATCTCAAAGCCAAGACCGTTGTCCTTGTTCACGGCGCTTTCGCCGACGGATCGTCCTGGCAGAAAGTCATCCCTCTTCTGGAAAAGGCCGGATTGAAAGTTGTCGCCGTCCAAAATCCATTGGAGTCCCTGGAGAGCGACGTGGCCTTCACCAAGCGCGCGATCCGCGATGCCGAAGAACCCATCGTACTCGTCGGTCACTCGTGGGGCGGCGTAGTCATCACGGAAGCGGGTGATGACCAGAAGGTGAAATCCCTGGTCTACGTTGCCGCCTACGCGCCTGATGCCGGTCAATCGCTGGTCGATGTCGCCTCCAAATACCCTGACCAGGAAAGCCGGAAGACATTCGTCAAGGACGAGGATGGGTATCTGAAGATAAGCGATGACGGCATTTCCAGGTACTTCGCGGCCGGCCTCTCCCCGGACGAGCAGAGGCTCGTTGCCGTCGTGCAGGGACGTTTCCATGTGCGTGCCACCACCATGCCCGTCAGCCATGCCGCCTGGCGTGACAAACCGTCTTTCATGGTCGTGGCGACGCAGGACCAGATCATCGCTCCCCAGATGCAAAGGGATCAGGTGAAATCTGCAAAGGCGGAGATGATCGAAGTACCTTCCGGCCACGTGGCGATGCTCTCCCATCCCGAGGAGGTAGCGGATCTCATTGTGAAGGCGGCCCAATAGGTGGCAAGGGCGAGCACGCCTCTTTCGCTTGGGCGAAACAACTGAAATCCGGATCGACAGAGGCGAATAAGACGATGCCACCCCTCGTTATAGCCTTACGCTTCGAAGCGAAATGGATGCTTACGGAAGGCGGAGCCAAGGTGGCCTGCAGACATCCCTGAAGGGCTCTACCATCGTGACCATCCGCCGTACGGCACCAATTAACCACATCAAATAAGGAGGATTCTATGAGCAAGGGTAACGTTCTTGTCGTTGGGTCGAATGCCACCCGGATTGAAATTCAGGGCGGTGGAACTGGCCCAACCGGCCAATATCTCAACGAAACCGTGGTGCCAGCCATGGCTCTTGTTGCCGCCGGATACGAGATCGTGTTGGCAACGCCCGACGGCACCAAGCCGCACATCGATCCCGTGTCGGACGCGGCACAGCATTTTGACGGCGACGAAGCTGCTCACAAGCGCGGGCGCGCCTTTTTCGACGACCATCGGGCGATGAACGATATCAGGACATTGAGATCAGTCATCGAAGACGGGATCGATGGTTATGCCGGCGTCTTCGTACCCGGCGGTCAGGCACCGGCCGTCGATCTTATGCAGGATGCCGATCTCGGCGAGATCCTCCGCCGCTTTCATGCTCGCCGGAAACCCACGGCCTTTCTTTGCCACGGGCCGATCGCCTCGCTTGCCGCACTGCCGCACGCAAAGGAATATCGGGCTGCCCTGATTGCAGGCGATGTTTCCGAAGCGTCTGAACTCGCTAGGGGCTGGCAGTATGCCGGTTATAAGATGACGGTGTTCTCCGCCAGTGAGGAGAAACCGATCGAAGAACAGGTCCTTCATGGCAAGCTCTATTTCAACATGCCAGACGCATTGCGCATGGCGGGTGGCGACGTCACGACGAACCCGGTCGACTTCTCCCCCCATGTGATAGAGGACCGCGAGCTGATCACAGGCCAAAATCCGCGATCGGATCATCCTCTTGCGGCGAAACTGGTCGAGGCCCTCAACCGGGTGACGGTTTCGGCGTGATCTGATGGAACACGGCATGGAAGGTGATGGCGTGCCTTCTATGCTGTTATCCCGGCCCGCGACGTCTCGTCCGCCCAAGCAAGTTACCTCATGCATTCCATCAGGAGCGTTCTGTATGACACAGTCGCCGACCAAGATCACAGCCATCCTGACAGCTCATCTCGGAAAGGCCGTCGAGTTACGAGCATTGCTTGTTGGCATGGCACCGCTTTGCCGGGCCGAACCCGGCAATCTGCGCTGGGATGTCTGGTGCGACCGGGCGCATGGCGAGCGATACGTGCTCGATGAACTCTATCTGGACGCCGCCGCCGTCGAGGTGCATCGCATGACACCCCATTATCAAGCCTATCTGGCCAAGATTCCCGAACTGGCAGAGAGAACGGCCTGGGTGCTGGAGGCGGTAGAGGTCGGATAGTTCCCAGCAACACGACAGTACCACCGCGGCCACCGGTGCGATTCGAACGCTTGCATTTAAGCTGTCCTGTGGCGGTCGGAAGTACCCCAACGATGTCGGCTTGTGGGATGGGCCTAGCGCCGTAGACGACCGACTTGGGGACGCAAAGCAGCGGCATCCAACGAACAGATGTCCGCCTCGGGCCGAAAGCCGCCTCCGGTAGATCCCACTCTCCATGGCAGTGCACCACCCTTGACGGATGGCTGTGATCGCTTAGTCTGGCGTCATCATCCTCCGGAGCATTTCCATGACGCAGTCTTTGCTCTTCGGCGCCTTTCTGGCGGCGCTCTTCTACGTGCTCATTCCAGGACCTGCCTTCCTGCAACTGCTCGGCATCGGCGCCGGGCAGGGCCGCAAGGCCGGCGCCTTCTTCATGATGGGGCATCTGGTCGGGGATCTCATCTGGTCGTCGCTGGCGCTGATCGCGATCGTCGGCGCAAAGACGATCGGAACCTTCGTCTTCGACCTGCTCGGCCTTGCCTGCGGTTTCTACCTCGCCTGGATCGGCTGGAGCGCGGTCAATGCCAAGCCGAAAGCGGAAGGGCAGGCACTTGTTGTGGTCGAGCGGCCGTTTCGCCGCGGTCTGATCTTCGGCGTCACCAATCCGAAGGGTTATCCGGTGGCGCTCGCCACCTTCACCGCACTGGTTGCAGGCTCGGCCGGCGCGCTTGATTTCGAGGCGTTGCCGGTGCTTCTCGTCGTGTCGTTCGTCGGTTTCGTGACTGCCGACATCATCCTGATCGGCATCATCGGCGCCGGTACGGTGCGGCGCTTCTATCGCGCCCATGAGCGATTGATCGTGCGCTGCTCCGGCGTGCTTTTCATGGGGTTTGCCGCCCAGGCGCTCTGGCACGCAACGCCCGGCCTGCTCGGCTGGCGCAAGGCCTGATTAAAGCGCGTCGCGCCAAACTTGAATCATGCGACGCGCTTGTCTTTGTTGTTATGCATGTCGCTATCCTAAAACCGCTGCGCACTTTTCGGCGTCATGCTCCGATCAGCCATCGAGGAAATTGACGATCGATTTTAGCGTCTGGACCTCGTTGGCATCGCCGATCGACATGGCGACCTGCAGCTGGTTCTTGTAATAATCGAGGAAATTGAAGCTGGTGCCGTCGGTGACGCTGGAGAGATCGATGACGTTGCCGAGTGGATCGATCGCATGCATCGGCAGCGGTTCGGAGATCGCGGCGTAGGTATTCTGATCGATCAGGCCGCTGTCGAAGCTCTGGCGTGCGTAATTGCGCAGCTCTCCAGGGCTGACCGCGGTGAAATCCGGGCCTTCGCCAACTTCGTCTTCGATCTGGAACGAGGCCGGGGCGACAGCTCTGGTCTCGATTTCAATATCAGAGGTCTTCGAACTTTTTGCGTTATTCGGATTGTTTTTAAAAAGCAAACTCTGAGAAGACCGCACAGAAAAAATTTCCATGGCGCATGTCCCCTTACAAGAAGAACATCGGAAAACTAGCGCCTGCGCGTGATTCGCGTCAATCGTTAACGATTGGTTAATTTTCACGTATCAATTGTTGTCCACCAGATTTGACGGACGTCCATCAGATTGGCAGACGGGGCAAAAGGCCCTACCCGGCAACATACCAATTTCACGACGGCTCTCCTATATTGACGATCCATCTGCATGCCAAAAGGAATTCTCCGATGCCTTCTCCACATGATTTCAATCCGGCGCTGGTGACCTGGGACGGTCTTCACGGCCTGCCGCGTTTCGATGCCCTGGATGACGGTGATTTTGCCGCCGCCTTCGAGGCCGGGCTTGCCGCGCATGAAAAGGAGATCGACGAGATCGCCGGAAACGGCGATGCGCCGACATTCGCCAATACGGTCGTGGCGCTGGAGATTGCCGGCGACGCACTGTCGCGTGTCTCGGCGCTGTTCTGGAACAAAGCAGGCGCGCATACCAATGATGTGATCCAGGCGCTGGAGCGGGAGATCTCGCCGAAGATGTCGCGCCACTATTCGAAGATCGGGATGAATGCGGCGCTTTTTGCCCGTATCGACACGCTCTGGGAGAATCGCGAGACGCTTGGCCTGACGCTCGAGCAGACACGCGTGCTGGAACGCCATTGGAAAGGCTTCGTCAAATCGGGCGCCAAGCTTGACAAGGCCGAACAGGAAAAACTCGCCGCGATCAATGAAAAGCTTGCCGGCCTCGGGACGCAATTCGGCCAGAACGTGCTGGCCGACGAGAAAGCCTGGGCACTGGTCCTTTCGGACAACGCCGAGCTCGAGGGCCTGCCGGAATTCCTTCGTGACGCGATGGCGGCGGCAGCGCGCGAACGCGGCGAAGAGGGCAAATATGCGGTGACGCTGTCACGCTCGATCATCGAGCCGTTCCTGACCTTTTCGGAGCGCCGCGATCTGCGCGAGCAGGCTTTCAAGGCGTGGGTGGCGCGCGGCGAAAATGACGGGGAGACGGACAACCGCGCGGTCATCAGGGAAACGCTGGCGCTGCGCCATCAGGTCGCGACGCTGCTTGGCTACGGCAATTTCGCCGAGCTGAAGCTCGACAACACGATGGCGAAGACGGCGGATGCGGTGAACGGCCTGCTGAGGGCCGTCTGGGCGCGGGCGGTGAAACGCGCCGGCGAGGAGGAGGTCGACATCGCCGCATTGATCGCCGAGGAAGGCCGGAACCACGAGGTGATGCCCTGGGACTGGCGCCACTATGCCGAAAAGATCCGCGCACGGAAGTTCGATTTCTCCGAAGCCGAGCTCAAGCCTTATCTGCAGCTCGAGAAGATCATCGAAGCCTGCTTCGACGTGGCCGGCCGGCTGTTCGGCATCCGCGCCGTCGAGAAGAAGGGCGTGGCCGCCTATCACCCGGATGTCAGGGTGTTCGAAATCAGGGACCGCGAGGACAAGCTCGTCGCCCTGTTCCTCGGCGATTATTTCGCCCGCAGCTCGAAACGTTCCGGCGCCTGGATGAGCTCGTTGCAATCGCAGCACAGGCTGGAACTGAAGGATGGCCGCCACGGCGAATTGCCGATCATCTACAATGTCTGCAACTTCGCCAAGCCGGCGGAAGGCAAGCCGGCGCTGCTGTCGCTCGATGATGCCCGCACGCTGTTTCACGAATTCGGCCATGCGCTGCACGGCATGCTTTCGAATGTCACCTATCCCTCGGTTTCGGGCACCGGCGTTTCGCGCGATTTCGTCGAGTTGCCGTCGCAGCTCTACGAGCACTGGCTGACGGTGCCCGCTATCCTGAAGCGCTATGCCGTGCATGTCGAAACCGGCGAGCCGATGCCGCAGGTTCTGCTCGACAAGGTGCTGGCAGCGCGCACTTTCAATGCCGGCTTCAATACGGTCGAGTTCACCTCGTCGGCGCTGGTCGACATGGCGTTTCACACGAGAACGACCGTCGAGGACCCGATGGCGGTGCAGGGTGAGGTGCTGGCCGAGATCGGCATGCCGAAGTCGATCGTCATGCGCCATGCGACGCCGCACTTCCAGCACATCTTTTCAGGCGGTTATTCGGCCGGTTATTACTCCTACATGTGGTCTGAGGTGCTCGACGCCGACGCCTTCGCCGCCTTCGAGGAGACGGGAGACGCCTTCAACGGCGAGATGGCGCGCAAGCTCAAGGACAACATCTATTCCGTCGGCGGCTCGGTCGATCCGGAGGACGCCTACAAGGCCTTCCGCGGCAAGCTGCCGAGCCCGGATGCGATGCTCGTCAAAAAAGGACTTTCGACCTTCGAGGAATTGACAGGCAGCGACGCCTAAGACAATTTGATGACATGCGATGATGCGGCGGGGCGACAGCCTTGCCGCAGCTTTTGCGCGTTCCCCCCTTTCGCAAACGCAAAAAAAACTGTATGGACGCCCCAAACTAATAGGCGCGCCCTCTAGAGCGTGCGCCCCAGCTTCAGAGATTTCACATATGGCACTTCGCAATATCGCGATCATCGCGCACGTTGACCATGGCAAAACGACCCTGGTGGATGAGCTTCTCAAGCAGTCCGGCTCGTTCCGCGAAAATCAGCGTGTCGCTGAGCGCGTGATGGACTCGAACGATCTCGAAAAAGAACGCGGCATCACCATTCTCGCCAAGGCGACCTCGGTGGAATGGAAGGGTGTCCGCATCAACATCGTCGATACCCCCGGCCACGCTGACTTCGGCGGTGAAGTCGAGCGCATTCTCTCGATGGTGGATGGCGCGATCGTTCTCGTCGATGCGTCCGAGGGCCCGATGCCGCAGACCAAGTTCGTGGTCGGCAAGGCGCTGAAGGTTGGCCTTCGCCCGATCGTCGCGATCAACAAGATCGACCGTCCGGATGGCCGCCACGAAGAAGTCATCAACGAAGTCTTCGACCTCTTTGCAAACCTCGACGCGACCGACGAGCAGCTCGACTTCCCGATCCTCTACGGTTCGGGCCGCGACGGCTGGATGAACGTCAATCCGGAAGGTCCGAAGGATCAGGGTCTTACGCCGCTTCTCGACCTGGTGCTCAAGCATGTTCCGGAGCCGACCGTCCACGAAGGCCCGTTCACGATGATCGGTACGATTCTCGAAGCCAACCCCTTCCTCGGTCGCATCATCACCGGCCGCATCAATTCCGGTTCCATCAAGCCGAACCAGGCAGTGAAGGTTCTCCACGCTGACGGCAAGACGATCGAAACCGGCCGTATTTCCAAGATCCTCGCCTTCCGCGGCATCGAACGTCAGCCGATCGAAGAAGCGCATCAAGGTGATATCATTGCGATCGCCGGCCTTTCCAAGGGCACGGTCGCCGATACCTTCTGCGATCCTTCGATCACCGCACCGCTGCCGGCGCAGCCGATCGATCCGCCGACCGTCACCATGTCCTTCATCGTCAACGATAGCCCGCTGGCGGGCACCGAAGGCGACAAGGTGACCTCACGCGTCATCCGCGACCGTCTCTTCAAGGAAGCAGAAGGCAACGTCGCCCTGAAGATCGAAGAAGCCGAAGGCAAGGATTCGTTCTACGTGTCCGGCCGCGGCGAACTTCAGCTCGCCGTTCTGATCGAAACCATGCGTCGCGAAGGCTTCGAGCTTGCCGTGTCGCGTCCGCGCGTCGTGATGCACAAGGATGAAAGCGGCCAGCTTCTTGAGCCGGTCGAGGAAGTCGTCATCGACGTCGACGAAGAACATTCCGGTGTGGTCGTGCAGAAGATGTCCGAGCGCAAGGCCGAAATGGTCGAGCTGCGTCCGTCGGGCGGCAACCGTCTCCGCCTGCGTTTCTACGCACCGACCCGTGGCCTGATCGGCTACCAGTCGGAACTGCTGACGGACACGCGCGGCACGGCGATCATGAACCGCCTGTTCCACGACTACCAGCCCTACAAGGGTGTGATCGGTGGTCGCGTCAATGGCGTGCTGCTCGCCAACGCTCCCGGCGAAGCCGTCGCCTATGCGATGTTCAACTTGGAAGATCGCGGCCCGATGATCATCGAGCCGGGCGAAAAGGTCTATGCCGGCATGATCATCGGCATCCATTCGCGCGACAACGACCTTGAAGTCAACGTCCTGAAGGGCAAGCAGCTCACCAACATCCGCGCCGCCGGCAAGGACGAAGCGGTGAAGCTGACGCCGCCGATCCGCATGACGCTTGATCGCGCCCTCTCCTGGATCCAGGATGACGAGCTGATGGAAGTGACACCGAAGAATATTCGTCTGCGCAAGATGTATCTCGACGCAAACGATCGCAAGCGTTTCGAAAAGTCGAAGGCCGCTCTCTGAGAGCCTAAAGCGCGTCGCAATCTTTCAGAAATCCTTTAAACCCCGGCCTTCACGCCGGGGTTTTTTATTGTGCGCCGCGTCGATTCCATCTTGTGACAATCGTTAAAAAAGCGTTAACTTTTGATCGTCGTCCACATATCAAGTCTGTGGGCAATCGATCACAATGCCTCTGTGCATATGGTTAATTGCCCTCGGCGGGACCAGAGTAAACGTTATGAAGACGTTGTCGATCGATGTCCGGCGGGCCGAGCCGCAAGATGCCCGAGCCATATCGGAAACACACAGGCTTGCCTGGCAACACACCTATGCGGGCATCATTCCCCATCGCGCACTGACGCAGATGATCGAGCGTCGCGGCGAAAGCTGGTGGCGCAAGGCAACGCGCGGCCCGGCAACGCTGCTGGTTCTCGATGTTGCCGGGACGGTCGCCGGCTACGCGACGCTCGGCCTCAACCGCGCCCGCGCTCTGCCGCAGGAAGGCGAGATTTACGAGCTTTATCTTCGGCCTGAGTATCAGGGCATCGGCCTCGGGAGGATGCTGTTCGGCGAGGCGCGCCGGCTCTTGAAGTCGCTCGGCTGCAACGGGCTGGTTGTCTGGTGCCTCGAGGAAAACGAGAACGCCAGCGACTTCTACCGCAATCATGGCGGCGTCGATTTCTGCGAAGGCATGGAAAGTTTCGACCACAGGCAGTTGAAGAAGATCGGCTTCATCTGGAGCTGAGTGGCGGCGTCATTCCCATATTAGGCAGCACTTCAAATGCTGTAGCGTCCTTTGCGCGTCTGAAAAGGCGCGCGGCGCTGGAGTCGGCGTACGACTATCTCCTATTAGAAACTTTTGATGTGAATGGGCGCCGGTGCAGTTAAGCATTGACGCTGTGCGATGTTGCGTTGCCACATGAAACTGATTATCTGGCTGCCAGCAAATTCAACCTCGCGGGAGTTTCTTATGCGCATCGACGCCATTTCAATCGGTAACAATCCACCTGAGGACGTCAACGTTATCGTCGAGGTTCCGGTCGGCGGCCATCCCATCAAGTATGAGATGGACAAGGAAGCCGGCACACTGGTGGTCGATCGTTTCCTCTATACGCCGATGACCTATCCGGGCAATTATGGTTTCGTGCCGCACACGCTGTCGGAAGACGGCGACCCGATCGACGTACTGATCGCCAGCACCCGCCCGCTGGTTCCCGGCTGCGTCATCAACGTGCGCCCGATCGGCGTCCTGAAGATGGAAGACAATTCCGGCAAGGACGAGAAGATCATCGCCGTGCCGTCGCCGAAGCTGACGCTGCGCTATGAAAAGGTGAAGGACTATACCGATCTTCCCGAGATCACGCTGAAGCAGATCGAGCACTTCTTTGAGCACTACAAGGATCTGGAACCTGGCAAGTGGGTGAAGATCTTCGGCTGGGGCGACTCCAAGGAAGCCGGCGAACTCATCCTCGAAGCCGTCGAGCGCGCCAAGAAGAAAGGCTGATCGCTCAGCCTAAAACTGTCTCGAGCTTTTTTACCAAATCCTCCGGATCGCCGTCGATCCGGAGGATTTTTTTGCGCGCGGTCTCACCCGAGACGAGGCTGACGCTGGATTTGGGAATGCGCAGGGATTTTGCGATCAAAAGGATGAGTGCCTTGTTGGCCTTGCCTTTCTCGGGCACGGCAGTGACGCGTGCCTTCAGGAACGCTTCACCCTCGCCGTCGGCCTCGATGCCATCGATCGCGTCCCGCCCGCCATTCGGCGTCAGCCGGACGGCGAGGCGCAGATGGTCATCGAAAAGGCTCCAGGGACGGCTCAAGCGACCAGCGGGTACAGCGTGGTCCAAAGCAAGGTGCGCAGGAAGAAGATGATCAGCAGCAGGATGATCGGCGAAATGTCGATGCCGCCAAGGTTCGGCAGCAGGCGGCGGATCGGCTTCAGCACCGGTTCGGTGACATTATAGAGGAATGTGCCGACCGAATTGACGAACTGATTGCTGGAATTGATAACATTGAAGGCATAGAGCCAGGAAAAAATGGCACTGGCAATCAGGATCCAGGTGTAAATATTCAAAGCCAAATCAATGGTTTGAAACAGCGCAAACATCATCGTCTCCAATTCGTTGTTGACAGACATGTAGACATTGGCGACTAAACGAGCAAGTGCCGTGTGGAAACGCACGGTGAATCATGTTTAACGGGCGGCTTTGCCGCTATTCCGGCGCCCGTCTCCTCGGAAAACCTCCATGTCGTTTTCGCCCACCGGAGACCGTTTTGCCGCGTTCCGGCATTCGTCCTACACGCGGTTCTTCTTCGCGCGCTTCCTGCTTTCCTTCTCGCAGCAGATCGTCAGCGTCGCCGTCGGCTGGCAGATGTACGATCAGACGGGCAGCGCGATCTATCTCGGCTTGATCGGTCTCGTGCAGTTCCTGCCGTCGCTGCTGCTCATCCTCGTCACCGGTTCGGTGGCCGACCGGTACAATCGCCGGGCGATTGCCGCACTCTGCTCGTTGGTGAGCGCGCTCTGCACGCTGGCGCTGCTGGTTATGACTGTCATGGGGACATTCACGCCCTTGCCTGTTTTCGCGGTGCTTTTGATCTTCGGCATCGAACGTGCCTTCATGTCCCCGGCCGTGCAGTCGCTGGCACCCAATCTCGTGCCGGAGGAGGCGCTCTCCAATGCCATCGCCTGGAATTCGTCGTCCTGGCAGCTCGCGGCAATCACCGGCCCAGTGCTCGGCGGTCTGCTCTACGGCGTCAGCGCAACGACCGCCTATACGGTGGCGGTGATCTTTTCCGTGCTTGGCGCCGCCCTTCTCTACATGATCCCGAAACCGGTGCAGAAGACGACCGGCGAGACCAAGAGCTGGGCGATGATCCTTGGTGGCTTCAGTTTCATCCGCGCCGAAAAGGTGGTGCTCGGCGCGATCTCGCTCGATCTCTTCGCTGTGCTGCTCGGCGGCGCGACGGCACTGATGCCAATTTTTGCACGCGATATCCTCACTCTCGGGCCGTGGGGCCTCGGACTGCTGCGCGCCGCACCCGGCCTTGGCGCCATCGTCATGGCGGTATTGCTTGCCGCCTATCCGCTCAAACATCGCGCCGGCATCTACATGTTCATCGGCGTCGCCCTGTTCGGCGTCGGAACGATCATCTTCGGCGTCTCGACCAACACCGAAGTCTCGATCGCGGCGCTGGCGCTGATGGGGGCGGCCGACATGGTGTCGGTCTATGTCCGCGAGAGCCTGATTGCGCTCTGGACGCCGGATCAGCTGCGCGGCCGCGTCAATGCGGTCAACATGGTTTTCGTCGGCGCTTCGAACGAGCTCGGGGAATTCAGGGCGGGCACGATGGCGGCGATCTTCGGCGCGGTGCCGGCGGTCGTCATCGGCGGGATCGGAACGCTTGTCGTGGCGGCGATCTGGGCCTCGAGTTTCCCCAAGCTGCGCAGGATCGATACGCTGGACGCGCCCACTCCATAGTCGGAATCGACTATGCGCGGATGGCGATAGAGGACGTCGCCTTCGCCGTCTTTCCCTCGAAGACGATGTCGAGAAATTCGGTCAACCAGGCTTTCAGCGGCGCGTCGAACAGCATGCGGCCTTCGAGATGTTCGCGGCCCTGCTGGGCATTCGGCAGGATGAAGCGATGGGCGCCATGCACGACCCAGCGATGCATCATCACCCGGGTCAGTTCGGCGTGGAACTGCAGGCCCCAGGCATTGCCGTCGTAGCGGAAGGCCTGGTTCGGATAGGCATCGCCTTCGGCCAGCAGGTCGGCGCCGCGCGGCAGCTCGAAGCCCTCGCGGTGGAAATGATAGACCATTCTCGGCCAGTGCATCAGCAGGCGGCCCTTCTCGGTCGGGTGCAGCGGATACCAGCCGATCTCGGTCGAGCCGTCGGCATTCGACTGCACCTTGCCGCCGAGATGATGCACCAGCATCTGCGCGCCGAGGCAGATACCGAGGTAGGGGCGTTTTTCCCGCAGGGGAACGTCGATCCAGTCGATTTCCTTCTTGATGAAGTCATCGGGATCATTGGCGCTCATCGGCCCGCCGAAGACGACGGCGCCGGCATGGTCTTTCAGTGTTGTCGGAAGCGGCTGGCCCAGAACCGGGCGACGGATATCGAGGCGGTAGCCCTTTTCGACGAGCAATTGGCCGACACGGCCGGGGCTCGACCGCTCCTGATGCAGGACGATGAGGATCGGGCGCCCGTCGCGGTTCTGGTTTTGCTCAGTCGGTATCATCTTGCGCAACCTGGACATCCGTCACCCTGGCGGCGGCCTCCTGCCGCTTCTGGATGCGCTCGCGCGAGGAGACGCCGAGCAGATCGGCGATACGCCAGATCACATGGTCTTCCATCTCGCTGCGTTCGCCATCGGCATAGACGATGTCCCAGAGGACGCCGATCAGCTCGAGGCGTTGCTCGGTATTGAGATGACGTTTCAGGTCGGCGGTGAAGCGATAATAGTCGACGGCGGAGCTTTCGGCCTCAAGGCCGGCGGCTATCAGAGCATCGAGCTGCTTGCCGTCGAGTGCATACTGCTCCTTCAGGAGCTTGCGCAGCCGCTTCTTCTCGCTGGCTTTGATCTGACCGTCGGCCTCCATGACCTGCATGCAGAGCGCTGCCACTGCGATGCGGGGATCATCAGGGGCAAAACCTTTCTTCGGGTGGTCGGCGGTGAGATTCTGGAAGAATGCCTGAAAGCGTTCGAACATGCGGTTTTCGTTCCATTTCAGAAAAGGCGGAGCCGTGTCTTGGGTTCCGGTTCCACCCTGGGATCGCGAACGCCGGGATCATCCGGCAGTCCGCCAAAGAAAGGTTTTGCCTCGCTCGGCGCGGGCGCTTTATCGCCCGCGGCTGGTTCGGCGGGTTTCGGTTTTGCCGATGTCGGTGCCGGTGCCGGCGTGGGGCGCACGGCCTCGGCAATCGTCGCGGCGCGTTCCAGCTCAATGATGCGATGGTCATTAACCGGGCTTTCCGGCCTGACGTCACGCAGCGGCGGCAATGTCTTCAAAGCCGTTTCGATCGAGGCCGGTGCCGAACCGTCCTCGAGCGGACCCTCGATCTGGCCGAAGGGCGCCTTCCATTCGAAGGCGTCGAGACGGCCGGTCACCGGAGATACCGGCAGCCATTTGTCGGACACGAAGCCGTCTGCCACCCAGGCCGGATCGCGCGGCGCCTTGAGCGCCTGGGCCAGCCAATGGCGCACGCGACCCTGGTCTCCGGTCTCGGCTTCTTCGATGTCGGCCAAAAGCAGGTAGGCGGCTTCACGCGGCTGCATGCGGGCCGCCGCTTCCGCCTTGGCACGAGCCTTGGCGAATTCCTGCGCGTCGAGTGCCGCCTGGGCGACGACGAGAAGGGATTCGACGTTGTTCGGGCGCTGCCCTTCCAGCCGTTCGGCACGCTTCAGCCGGTCGAGCGTGGAATCGCCGCTGCGGGCCCGGACATAGGCTTGTCCGATCTCAGGATGAGGCGCCGATTTCCAGGCCTGTTCGAGGATCGAGGCGGCCTTGCGCACGCCGCCTTCGCGGAACAGCGCCTTTGCGGCAATGAGGGCGGCCGGAATGAAATCGGCGGCAAGCTTCAGCGCCTGCAGGGCGTCGTCGCGGGCACCCGTCGGGTTGCTTTCCAGCTTCTCGGCGGCGCGCGCGGTCAGGAGGACGGCGTGCAGACGGTTGGCTTCGGCCTTTTCGACGACACGGGCGGCCTTTTGCTGTTCGAGCAGGCGGATCGCATCATCCCAGCGGCCGGCCTGGCTGCGATATTCGAGCGTCGCCTGTGCCGCCCAGGGAAGATATGGCGCGTTGTCGGCAGCCTTTTCGGCATATTGGCGGGCCGCCTCGTTGGCCCCGAGACGGCGGGCTTCCAGATAGAGGCCGCGCAGGCCAAGCTCGCGCGTCTCTGGATCGTTGGCCATCGCCTCGAACTTGGCGCGCGCCTCATCATGGCGGCCTTCGATCAGGGCGGCCTGGGCCTCGAGCAAGTTGATCAGCGGCTCCTGATCGGCGCGGATGAGGCCGCGCGAGCGGGCGGCCATCTTGCGGGCGAGCAGCGCATTGCCGGCGCCGGCGGCGATCAGGCCGGTCGACAGCGCCTGATAACCGCGGTCCCGCTTGCGGGCGCGGAAATAACGCGTCACCGAATGCGGTGAGGTCCAGACCAGGCGGACGAACCACCAGGCGATCATCACGGCGGCGATGAGGGCGATGATCGCGCTGGCGGCGACGATCAGCCTCGTCTGGTAGATCTGGCCCTCCCAGATCAGCGAGAGGTCACCGGGACGATCGGCGAGCCAGGAGAAGCCATAGGCGAGAAGCAGCACGAAGAGGGCGAAGACGACAAGGCGGATCAGCATGGTCTCACCCTTCCTTGCCGGTGCCGGAAACCGCTTTCGACAGCGCCCCGCCGACCAGTTCCTCGACGCGGATGCGCGCTTCGAGCGATTGCTTGAAGGCGGTGGACGCCTGCTTGCCGAGGGCCGGCAGATTGTTCCATTCGGCGGATGCGCCGGGCAGGTCGCCGCTTTTCACCTTGTCCTCCATGCGGGCGGCGATGGCTTCGACGCTTTCGCCCTCGATATTGCCGACGGGACGGACGCTCACCAGCGATTTGGCGCTCGACATCAACCGGTCCGACCAGCTCTGGTTCGGATCCGGCTGGTTGACGGCCTCGACGATCGCGGTGGCGACATCGGGAACTTCGGCCACCAGCTCGGTGCGTGAGGGAATGCCGGTTTCGGCAAAGGCTCGGAGATCGGCAACGGCTGGATCGTCGGGTGCGACGCCGGCGAAGGTGTCGAGTTCGGCCAGGAAAGGACCACCGCGATCGATCGCCGCCTTCAGGGCGGCAGCGGCGATCGCCCGGGCAACGGCGACGTCCTCGCGCGGCTCGTTCAGCTTCTTTTCGGCCTCTTCGAGGCGCTTGGCAATATCGGCGCCATTCGTCGTCTGCTGCTCGGATGACTGGGCAAGCGTCGAGCGCAGCTGGTCGACCTGACCGGTTAGTTCCGCAATCTTCTGGTTGAGTGCCTCGACGTTAACAGAATCGGCCGGTGCGGCGACCGCGGGGGCCTTCGCAGCCGTTTCCAGCGCAGCGACGCGCTTCTCAAGCTCACCATTATCCGCACTCGCCGGATTGGCGGCGAGGTTGGCGACGGCCTGTTTCAGGCCGTCGATCTCGCCGGCAAGATCGGCCGTTTCCGGCGAGGTCGTCTGCGGCGCGGAGGAGCCCGGGAGGTAGCCGGCATACTGGATAGCGCCGGCGCCAAGCAGCGCCACCAGGCCGCCGAAAATGCCGGCGGCAATGAGACCCGAGGTGCCGGCGCTCTTCGGCGCAGGCTGTTCGGGAGGAGGGGTGAAGGAGGGTTCTGGAGCTGCCGGTTCCTCCTCCGGCGCGTCCATCACAGGCTTCTCTTCATATTCGGCATGCGACGCAGTCTCGGTTTCGGGCGGCAGGCCGACATCGGCGGCAGCGGTGCTGTCGGCGTCGGCAGTTTCATTGTCTACCGGTTTTTCGGTATCGGCTGCAGCGGCGAATTCCTGTGCATCGAGGTCGATCGTGACCGGCTCGTCGGCGCTCTTCGAATGGCGTGGCGGGTTTCCCGATACCATGAGGTCCTCTTTATTCTGCATTGCAACGAAACTAGACAGTGATGCCAGTTAAGGGAAGAGGTTAGATCAAATTTGGGCGGTTAGAGCCGTCAAAGCAGCGACAGAAGACTTTTCTCATCCGCCATCGGTGAAATCTCGACGTTTTTTTTCAGAGCCGTCGGGATGGCTTGCGCCACCGCCTCGCTGAGGCAGAGAAGGCGGATTCCGCTGTGTTCCGGCACGGCCGATCGCAGTTCCGGCGCGCGAAAAAAATCCTCGGCCGTCTGCCGGGAATAGAAAAGAATAGCCTGAGCGTGAGGGCCGGAGAAAATCGATTCGATCTCGGCCGGGCTGGGTACGACCGGTTGCATACGATAACATTCGGCGACGGAAAAATCGATGCCGAGTTCGCGCAATCTTCCTTCAAAAGTCTCGGCGCGCGGGGTGCCAGCGAGGTAGAGCAGCGTGCCCGGTTTCTCCGCCGCGATGAGATCGGCGAGATCGCGGCCGTTGCCCTGGGATGAGGCGACCGATCGGAAGCCGAGGCTGCGCGCTTCTTCGGCCGTCGTTTCGCCCACCGCAAAAAGCGGGCGGGCAAGATGCGGGTGAAGTTGCTCCCCGAGAGCGGAGAGGACCCTGATGGCTTCGGCGCTGGTCACGGCGATTGCGCCGCTGGTGGTTGCAAGCGCGGCTAGGGCGGCGGCGCTGTCGTGCAGCGGCTGACGCAGCGGCAGCAGCAGGGGCTCGTGGCCCATATCGCGCAAACGTTGTGCGGTTCTCGTCGCCGAATGCGCGGGGCGGGTGACGAGCACGCGCATGGCCGCTTCAGTGCCAGTCGTCGAAAAAGGCGCTGCCGGCCCTTGCGCGCACGTCCTGGCCGGCGCGGGTCCCGAGTGCTGCCGCATCGCGGCGGTGGCCGTCGGTCGTCACCGCATGCTGGCTGCGGCCGTCGGGCGTGATGATGAGGCCGGAGAACCGGATCAGATCGCCTTCGCAGACGGCATAACCGCCGATCGGCGTGCGGCAGGAGCCGTCGAGTGCCGCAAGGAAGGCGCGTTCGCAGGAGACGGTGTCGAAGGTCGGGCCATCGTTGACGGGCGCCAGCAGATCGTCGACCCTGGCATCGCCGATGCGGCTTTCGATGCAGATCGCACCCTGCGCCGGCGCTGGCGGGAAGGTGTCGGGATCGAGGATATCGGTCAACACGTCGACCTTGCCGAGGCGTTTCAGGCCGGCAAGCGCCAGCAGGGTCGCATCGACCTCTCCCTCTTCGAGCTTGCGCAGGCGCGTTTCGACGAGGCCGCGGAAGGTGATGACGTTGATATCCGGCCGCATGCGGCGGATCAGCGCCTGGCGGCGCAGCGATGAGGAACCGACGGTGGCGCCATGCGGCAGGTCGATCAGTTTGCGCGCGGTGCGGCCGATGACGGCGTCGCGGATATCTTCACGCGGCAGATAGGCGGAGAGATAAAGCCCCTCGGGCAGCTTCGTCGCCATGTCCTTGGCGGAATGCACGGCGAAATCGAGCTCGCCGGCGGTAAGCTTCTGTTCAAGCTCCTCGGTGAACAGGCCCTTGCCGCCGATCTCGGCCAGCGACCGGTCGGTGATGCGGTCGCCCTTGGTCGTCAGCACGACGATCTCGAACATTTCCTCGGGCAGATGATGCGCCGCCATCAGCCTGTCGCGAGCCTCATGCGCCTGGGCAAGCGCCAGCGGGCTGCCTCGCGTGCCGATCCGGAAAGGTTTTGTTTGCATCCGCTCTATTCCGTTGTTACCGGAGTTCTCGTAAACGGGTTTCCATCCCATCGCAATCAACGAACAGGCTTCATGGTTCCCTTTCTACGCATCCTTGGCATCGAAACGAGCTGCGACGAGACCGCCGCCGCGGTCGTCGAGCGCGATGCTGAGGGGCATTCCAACGTGCTGTCGGATGTCGTGCTTTCCCAGCTCGACGAGCATAGCGCCTATGGCGGCGTGGTGCCAGAGATCGCCGCACGCGCCCATGTCGAGGCGCTGGACGAGCTGATCGAGGAGGCGCTGAAGCGCGCCAATGTGTCGCTCAACGATGTCGACGCCATCGCCGCCACCTCGGGGCCGGGGCTGATCGGCGGGTTGCTTGTGGGGTTGATGACCGGCAAGGCGATCGCCAGAGCCGCCGGCAAGCCGCTCTATGCGGTCAACCATCTTGAGGGCCATGCGCTGACGGCGCGGCTGACGGACGGGCTGTCCTTTCCCTATCTGATGCTGCTCGTCTCCGGCGGCCATACCCAGCTCATCCTGGTGCGCGGCGTCGGACGGTATGAGCGCTGGGGCACGACGATCGACGATGCGCTCGGCGAAGCCTTCGACAAGACGGCAAAGTTGCTCGGCCTGCCCTATCCCGGCGGACCGGCGGTGGAGCGGATGGCGCGGGACGGCAATCCCGATCGGTTCGATTTTCCGCGGCCGCTGGTCGGCGAGGCACGGCTCGATTTCTCCTTCTCCGGCCTGAAGACAGCGGTGCGGCAGGCGGCGCAGGATATCGCGCCGCTCAGCGATCAGGACGTGGCGGATATCTGCGCCTCGTTCCAGAAGGCAGTTTCGCGGACGCTGAAGGACCGTATCGGCCGTGGCCTGCAGCGGTTCAAGACGGAATTTCCGACGATATTCTCTGCTACTGGCGAAAAGCCGGCGCTGGTCGTTGCCGGCGGTGTCGCCGCCAATCTCGAACTGCGCGGCACGCTGCAGGCGCTGTGCGACAAGAACGGCTTCCGCTTCGTCGCGCCGCCGCTGCACCTCTGCACCGATAATGCCGTGATGATCGCCTGGGCAGGACTGGAACGGATGGCGAGCGGTGCCGCACCGGATACGCTCGACGTGCAGCCGCGTTCGCGCTGGCCGCTCGATTCCAATGCGGAAACGCTGATCGGCTTCGGAAAACGAGGGGCCAAGGCATGAGCGAAAACATCGCGGTCGTCGGATCGGGGGCTTTCGGCACGGCGCTTGCCGCCGTGATCGCGCTTGCGGGACGAAGTGCCGTGACGCTCGTCGGGCGTGATCCGTCACTGATTGCCGATCTGAAATCCGAACGGCTGCATGATGCAGTGCTGCCCGGCATTCTCCTGCCCGACACGCTGGAATTTTCCGCCGAGGCGGATGCGATCGCCGGCGCTTCCATCGTGCTTTTTGCGATGCCGTCGCAGGCGCAGGCCGATGCGGCGCGGCAATATGGACCTTATCTTTCCAAGGATGCTGTCGTCGTTACCTGTGCCAAGGGTATCGAACGGACGACGGGCAATCTACTGACCGACATGCTGGAACGGGAACTGCCGGACCATCCGATCGCCGTGCTCTCCGGTCCGGGGTTTGCCGCCGATATTGCCAAGGGCTTGCCGACGGCGATGGCAATCGCGGCAGCCGACATGGAGACCGCGGAGCGGCTCGCTCAGGCCATATCAGGCCGAACCTTTCGGCTCTACGCCTCCAACGACCGGATCGGCGTGCAGCTTGGCGGCGCGCTGAAGAATGTGCTGGCGATCGCCTGCGGCATCGTCGAGGGCTGTGGTATCGGCGATTCCGCGCGTGCGGCGCTGATTGCGCGCGGGCTTGCGGAAATGTCGCGTTTCGTCGTCGCCAAGGGCGGGCAGGCGGATACGGTACGCGGGCTTTCCGGCCTCGGCGATCTGGTGCTGACAGCGACAAGTCATCAATCGCGAAACCTGCGCTTCGGCATAGCGCTCGGGCGCGGCGACAAGACCGATCCCCTGCATGGTGCGCTGGTGGAAGGTGCGTTTGCCGCCTCCGTCGCCTCGCGGCTTGCGGCGGAATTGAAGGTCAGCATGCCGATTACCGATGCCGTTTCCGCCATCATCGACGGCAGGCTCGATATATCGGAGGCGATAGAGCAGCTGATGACGCGTCCGATCACCACCGAATAGGAGACAGACATGCTTTTCGCCCTTCTCTGCAAGGACAAACCGGGACATCTGAACGTGCGCATGGATACGCGTCCGACGCATATCGAGCATCTGAACAAGCTGAACGCCGAGGGCACGCTGAAGATCGCCGGCCCGTTTCTCGATGACGACGGCAAACCCTGCGGCAGCCTGATCATCGTCGAAGCGGAATCGAAAGAGGCGGCGCGTGCGCTTGCCGATGCCGATCCCTATGCCAAGGCCGGACTATTCGAAAGTGTCGACGTCAAGGCCTACAACTGGGTCTTCAACAAACCGGAGGCGTGAGCATGGCGCACTGGCTCTATAAATCCGAACCCGCTTCCTGGTCCTGGGAGCAGCAGAAGGCTGCCGGCGAAAAGGGCACGGAATGGACCGGCGTCCGCAACTATCTGGCCCGCAACAATATGCGGGCGATGCAGATCGGCGACAAAGGGTTCTTCTATCATTCCAATGACGGGCTGGAGATCGTCGGCATCGTCGAAGTCTGCGCCCTGTCGCATCCCGATTCTTCCGCCAAGGGCGATCCGAAGTGGGATTGCGTCGATATCCGCGCCGTCATGGACGTACCGAAGCCGGTGACGCTGAAGGATGTCAAGGCGAGCGAGAAGCTCGCCAAGATGGCGCTCGTCACCTCGATGCGGCTTTCGGTGCAGCCGGTGACAGAGGAAGAATATCTCGAAGTCTGCCGCATGGGCGGACTGGACAATCCGCCGCGTTGAAGACTGATCCGCAAGCTTTCATCCGCGCCAATACCAGCCTGATGCCGCCGCCGCATGTGCCGGAGATTTCGCTCTATCTGGCAAGCGAGGCGCATGAGCTCTGGCTGAAGACGGAGGAGGAGCTGCAAGCGATCGGCCTGCCGCCGCCCTTCTGGGCTTTTGCCTGGGCGGGTGGCCAGGGACTGGCGCGCTACATTCTCGATCATCCCGAGACGGTGCGCGGCAAGCGGGTGCTGGATTTCGCCAGCGGTTCCGGCCTTGTCGGCATTGCGGCTGCGATGGCCGGTGCCCGGGAGGTCATGGCTAGCGATGTCGATCCCTGGGCGGAGACGGCAGTCCGGCTGAATGCCGAGGCCAATCGCGTTTCACTCGGATTTACCGGCGCCGATCTGATCGGGCAGGCCGTCGACGCTGATATCGTGCTTGCCGGCGACGTCTTCTACGACCGCGCTTTCGCCGATGCGCTCGTTCCCTGGTTCGCGAAGCTGGCAGCCGACGGCAAGTGGGTGCTGGTCGGAGACCCCGGACGCAGTTACCTGCCGAGAGAGCGACTGGAATTCTGCGCGGTTTATGAGGTGCCGGTAACGCGGGCGCTGGAGGACAGCGAAATCAAGAAGACGACGGTGTGGCGCTTCGCTCGGCACGAGATATCCAAAATGTTCCCGACGAACTTAACCTGACATCACCGAACTGGCTTATGACGGGATAGCGTGCATATTCACACGGGCTATCCGCAGAGCGTTGATCAACGGGGGGAACTTATGACGATTTACGACGAGCTTCGCAAAGCGCCGTTCAACCTCGACGACGCTGCGATATCCTGGCTCCACGACACCTATGCCTCGCTCGATCTTGATGACAAGATCGGCCAACTCTTCACCTTGATCATGATCGGGACGGATGAGGAGGATTTCAAACGCATTGCTTCACTCAGGCCGGGCGGCGTAACCCGCTTCTTCACGGCTGACCTCGAATTCGAGCGGCGGGTCATCTCTGACCTCGTGGCCAAGAGCAAAGTCCCGCCCATCATCAGCGCAGACCTCGAAGGCAGCCGTCATTCCTTCGCTTTCGGCACTCCGGTGCTGGGTCAACTTGGCCTTGCCGCCGTCGACGACGTTCAGGCGACCGAGAGAAGTTCAGAAATCTTGGCGCGCGAGGGCCGCGCGATGGGGGTGCGCTGGTCCTTCACGCCAGTCATCGACATAAATACCGCGTTCCGATCACCGATTGTCGGTACACGGTCATACGGCTCCGATGTCAACAAGATTGAGCGCCACGCGGTTGCCCATATTCACGGTCTCCAACGAAATGGAGTTGCCGCCACCGCAAAGCACTGGCCGGGCGAGGGATATGACGACCGCGATCAGCACCTCGTCACGACCACCAATCCGCTTTCCATGGACGAGTGGAAGGAAACCTTCGGTCGGCTCTATAGAACGCTGATCACCGAAGGCGTGTTGGCAATAATGAGTGGGCACATTTCCCTTCCGGCCTATATTCGATCGAAGATACCAGATGCCGGGCTTGAAGCTTTCCGACCGGCCTCGGTTTCGCGGTTGCTGAACGTTGATCTTCTCCGCGACGAACTCGGCTTCAATGGTATCATCGTCTCTGACGCGACACCCATGGGAGGGCTGTCCGCCTGGGGCCACCACCTCGATACGCTGCCTGATATCATCGCAAATGGCTGCGACATGATCCTCTTCAGCGATGAACCTGAGGAGGATATGGCGGCGGTCAAGGCTGCCGTCGAAGATGGGAAAATTACTCCGGAACGACTTGAGGAAGCGGTTCTTCGCGTGCTGGCGCTCAAGGCGCATCTCAAACTTTTTCAACCGTCAGATGTCCTCCCCGATGCCGCTGAAGCGCGCCGCCTGCTTGCGCATCCAGACAATGTCGCTGCATCAAGGGAATACATCGGCCGCTCGCCCACGCTTGTGAAGGACGTCAATGGTATCTTTCCGCTCGATCCGGCGATGATAAAGCGTGTGCTACTGGTCGACGGCGGCATCATTCATCCGCTCATGCCGCAGCCACTGAAATTCTTGCTACCCGACCTGTTGCGGAAGGAAGGTTTCGAAGTCACGATCGACCGATCGGACATCGTGCCGACCCCCGACGACTTCGACCTCGTCCTCTACGCGCTAGGCGATGAGTCGCTGCTCGTACGAGGCCGGATATTCGTCGACTGGCATAGGATGGGTGGTGGGGGCCTGTTCAAGGCCATGTACCGACCGTGGACGAATATTCCCTCCGTAATGATCTCATTTGGGCATCCCTATCACCTTTACGATGCGCCGCGCGTACCGGCCTATATCAATGCGTACTCCACCATGGACAGTGTCCAGGAAGCCGTCGTTGATTGTATGCTCGGTCGCAAGCCCTTCCTCGGCACCAACCCGGTAGACCCTTTCTGTGGCCTTGAAGATGCGCGCTATTGAAGTCGTTGGGAGCAGAGGCTGCCGGCCTATTGGAACGGGGCAACAGGCGCGTTCCGATCATTCGCGATCGCCCGGACCACAAGTCGTCAGCCGGCGATCAAAGGCGGCTTCATACACCATCGTCGCGGCGGCAAGATCGGCCAACGCCGTTCCGACTGCCTTGTAGAGAGTGATCTCGTCGTTGGACGTCCGCGCTGGACTATCCCGGCGACACAGTTCGTCAAGTGTGGCACGCACCGCATCCGCAGAAATGACGCCGCCTCGACGGGAATAGAACCATCGGCACAGCACCGCCTTACCTGCTCGACAGGGGTATCACAGCGTCATTGCGCATCACCACCTCTATATGGGCGCAGAATGCTGAGAGACGGGCGAGGAGGAATTGGCGGCGAAGCCATGAGCCTCTGCAGAAGAGACATCTTACGCGTTTTGGGCTGCTTCTGCGACGGAGGCAGTTCTTGCGCCGCTCTTTTCGCAAGTTCGAAGTCAAAATCAAAAGACATTTCGGGCCTCGTCCACCATTGGAAATCTCGAAGAAAATCTCGAAAACTAGAATGCAGGAAACGTGCCAACCGCTGCGTTAGGCGCTGCTGGCACGCCGGCGTCAACCCTGTCGCCTCGCGCTATTGCGCCTAAAGCGCGTCGCGATCTTTCCTCGCTCGTCGCACTTTAGGTCTTTGTTTTTACGCATGTCGTTATCGCAAAACCGCTGCACAGTTTTGCGCGACATGCTTCAGGATACGGCCTCAAATCGAATGGATTGCGCGCCTTCCCACAGCGTGAGGCGCCCTATTTCGGCGAGTTGGTCGAGATTGGATGTGATTGTGATGAAATGATTGCCAGCCAGTTGGCCCATTTTCGATGAAAAATCGACGCCTCCGTAGGCAAGCAGGATTTCCGTTTCGCTGATGCCTCCCGGGTAAAGGATGATATGACCGGGGGCCGGATGGCTTGTATGGTTCTCATAACCGACGCCGAAATCATGGTCGCCAAGCGGGATCCAAACGCCCTCGCCAGACCAGCGAACGTGCACGATTTTCCCATCGAACGGCATCTGCTTGATGAATGCTTCACAGGTTTTGGGCGCTCTGGCAGTTTCCAGGACAGCGTCGAAGATGAATGGCCCTGCTGTAATTTTCAGTTTCATGATGTCGCTCTTGTTAGATTTGACTGCTTGTTGATTTGTCTCGCCGCGGCTTTCCGATATTGCCCGTGGCCCTTGGTACCCACCAGGACGCCGTTTTCGACGACAGTTTTTCCGGCGACAATTGTCGTTATCGGCCAGCCGGTGATCTCGATCCCCTCGTAGGGCGAATAGTCTGCGCCATCATGCAGTTCCGCATGGCGAATGGTCCGCTGGATGGTTGGATCCCAAATCGCGATGTCCGCATCCGCCCCTACGGCAATCGTTCCCTTTTGTGGATAGAGGCCATAGGTCTTTGCATGGTTCGTTGATGTCAGGGCGACAAAGCGCGGCAGATCGATGCGTCCGGCCATGAACCCTTGCGAAAATAGGATGGGAAGGCGGGTTTCGATGCCTGGAATGCCATTGGGAATGTGCCTGAAATTCGTGCGGCCTTTGGGGTTAAGCTTCCCGTGCTGGTCGTTGTAGCGGAATGGACAATGATCAGATGAAAAGAGTTCGAATGCCCCGGTCTCGATGCCGCGCCAGCATTCTTTCTGGGCATCTTCATCCCGCGGCGGCGGAGAGCAGACAAGTTTCGCGCCCTCCCAATCCATGCCGTCGAGGTCCTTGGCGGTGAGCGTCAGATATTGCGGGCAGGTTTCCCCGACGACCTTGACGCCTCTCGTCCTTGCGCGAGCGATCTCTTCCATCGCCTCGCCGTTCGAGACATGCACAATGACAACAGGAACGTCTACGATTTCGGCGAGCGTCAGGGCGCGGTGCGTGGCTTCACGTTCGACAGCGACCGGACGGGTGGAGGCATGAGCGCGTGGGGCAACGTCGCCGGCCAGCTCGTGTTTTTCGATCAGGAACCTGATTGCGTCCTCGTTTTCACAATGGACCATGACGGTGGCGCCCGTCCGTCGCGCGACATCGAGCGTCTTCAGGATCTGCGCGTCATCGAGGCGCAGGCTCTCATAGGTCATGAAGACCTTCAGCGACGGATAGCCGTCTGCCACAAGCGCTGGCAACTCCTGGCCCAGCACGGCGTCGCTCGGGTCGGATATGATCAGATGAAAACTGACGTCGGTATAACACTGGCCCTCTGCGAGCGCATGATAGGCCGTTAGCACCTCTCGCAGCGACTTGCCCTTTTCCTGAAGGCAGAACGGCATGATGGTCGTATTGCCGCCGAACACCGCCGACAGCGTTCCGCTCTCGAAGTCGTCCGCCATCTCGATCCCTTCGCCCGAAGGCTGGGAGATATGGACATGGCTGTCGATGCCGCCTGGAAGGACATATTTGCCCGAGGCGTCGATCGTGCGCGCAGCACCCGACAGGCTCTGCCCGATCTGGACAATCTTGCCGTCTTTAATGCCGATATCCGCCTGGAAAACATCCGCAGCAGTCGCCACCGTGCCGTTCTGGATGATGAGATCGTAGTTGCTCACAAGCCTGACCTTCAGTGTTGCAGGATTTTGCCAAGGAAAGCTTCGGTTCGCGGATTGTGTTTTCCCGCGAAAAACTCCTCGCTCGGACGATCCTCGACGATCTCGCCCTGATCGATGAAAATCACGCGTGTCGCCACCCGGCGGGCAAATCCCATCTCATGGGTGACGACCATCATCGTCATGCCGTCCTTTGCCAATCCGGTCATGACGTCGAGCACTTCGGAAATCATCTCTGGATCAAGCGCGGACGTCGGCTCGTCGAAGAGCATGGCGAGCGGATCCATCGCGAGCGCCCGCGCGATGGCCACGCGCTGCTGCTGCCCGCCGGAGAGTTGGCTTGGATATTTTTTCGCGTGGTCCGTCAGCCCGACGCGATCAAGAAGCGCCATGGCCTTCGCGTGGGCTGCCGTTTCGCTGCGGCCAATGACAATCTTCTGCGCCAGCATGATATTGTCGATGATCGTCAGATGCGGAAACAATTCGAAGTTCTGGAAGACCATGCCCACTCGTGTGCGAAGGTTCGGCAGGTCGGTCTTCGGGTCACCGACTTCGATACCATGCACCCGGATCGAACCTTCCTGAAACTGCTCGAGCCCGTTGACGCATTTGATCAACGTCGATTTGCCCGACCCCGAGGGACCGCAGACAACCACGACCTCACCGCGCTCGACGTTCACCGAGCAGTTCTTAAGGACAGCGAACTGACCATAATATTTGGTAACGCCAGTGATCTCAATCATGTCCGGCCTTTCTGGAAACGCGCGATGGAAAAGGGTTGCAAGGCTCTATCGGTCTCGCGACCGAGAACGAGCCGAGATGTCAACTGGCCGACGATCGGGCCGAGCGTATAGCCGTTTGAAGTGACGGCGTTGAAGAACCCGGGCATTGACGGATGTTCGCCGAGGATCGGCGCACCGTCGATGTTGATGTTCATCGCCGCCCAGCTTCGGATGACGTGAAGTTTGCGCAGAGCGGGAACGACGTGCTGGGCAACCCAAAGGTTCCCCTCAAGGCTCGACAGTAGCGGGCGTGGATGTTGATGGACGGGATCGAGGCCTGCGGTCCAGCCGCCGCCGATGATGAAGTTCCCGTTTGCCGCCTGCTTGAGGGTCAAATGGCGGTCGGCATGGGCGACGAGACACGAGATCAAAGGTGCTGCGGCCTCGGTAACCACCATCTGCAGCGGAGCACCGAATACCGGCACATCGACACCGAGCATCGCGCCGATCCTTGAAGCGAAGGCTCCGGCTGCATTGACGATCCGTTTTGCCCGCAATATGCCCCTCGATGTCTTGACCTCGAACCCGTCGTCCGAGGTCCTTATTCCGGTGACCTCGCAATTTTCGAAGAGTTGAGCGCCGTCTCGCCGTGCCGCCTCCCATATATATTGCGTCGCGACGAGAGGGTTGATCTTGCCCTCCTGGGAACAATAGGCAGCGCCGACAAAGTGGGAAGACAGAGCAGGCTCGAGGGAGCGCAGTTCCTCTTGCCCGATCAAGCGGCAATCGATCCCGGCCGCGCACTCCACCCCGACCTTTTGCGCCAGAAAACGCATATGGTCATCGGTTTCGGCCACCATGAGGCCGCCTGTGACCTTCATCTCGAAATCCTGTCCGAGCTCGCTTTGCAGCGCCGCCCAAAGAGCGATTGAATCACGCTGGAGGGGAAGTGTTTGAGCGGCCGCTCCGCCGCCACCTTCGGCACGGGCACCGTGGTCGAAGGAAAGCAGCTGGGCATGAAGGCTTCCGGCATTCCCTCCAGACGCCAGCGAGTTCGCAAAAGTGCGCTCGACCACCACAACGTCCTCGCCTTCCCTGGCAAGGAAGAGCGCCGTCGAAAGGCCTGCAATGCCTGCGCCGATGACCAGCGTGGACGTTTCCGCCACCGGCAAAGCTTGAGGATTCGCCACTGGGGGTTTTTCCGGCAAAAGTGCGCGCTTGTGGCCGCCCCATTCCGGCTTTTCGACCGCAAGCGCCGCCAGCGGAATAGGCCGAAGTGGCATTTGCGGAGCCAGAAATCCGCTCGTTTCGCCAGCGAGGTGCCGTTCTTTCGCGACGTCAGTGATCGCTTTGCCGCAGTAGCGGCTCTGACACCGCCCCATGCCTGCACGCGACAGGCGCTTCAATGTCGAAATGTCCTGCGCACTATCTGCGCTGAGCGTCCTCAAGACACCATAAGTCACGCCTTCGCAACGGCAGATCAATGCGTCATCTGGCAGAATTGCCGTCTTTATCTTTGCATCGTCCTTCGGCGCAAAGACCTGCCAAAGAGCTTCCTGAAATCGTCTATGGCGGGCGAGCCGTTTCATTGGGCTTTCGTCGGTTTGGACAAGGAGGCCCAATTTTCGAGCAATCGCCGCAGCGGCGATCTGCCCTTCTGCCATCGCAACATGCGCGCCGCCGAAACGCGCCGCTTCACCGACAACATGCACATTTGCAAGCGTTGTCTGACCGTCAAGATCCCGCACCGCCCGCAGATCGCCGCCGACGACCTCATGGCCGCATCCGAGTAGCCGCGACAGCTCATTGGAGGATGCGAAATTGCCGCCGATAAGGACCGTGTCAGCATCGAGATTGGTCTCGCCGCCTGGTCCGGCGAACGTGACGCTCTCCACCCGCTGCGAACCGTTGATCGAGGTGAGTACGCTATTCCAGCCTATCTTGACGCCCGCGGATCTAAGCGTCGATATCTGGCGCAATCCGTGACGGGCGAGAGCGGGATCCGTTGTCAGAAGGCCGAAGGCTGCTGCAGGGCGAGACCACGGTGGTGGTGCTGCTTCCAGCAAAGCGACTATGGAGGCTCCTGCCTTTCGAAGTTCGTTTGCGACCTGCATATTCAAAGGGCCGTTTCCGGCGACAATGATCCTTCGGCCGGGAACGGTTCCATAGCTCCTCAGCAACGTCTGGGCGGCCCCTGTTGTCATCGCACCAGGAAGTGTCCAACCCCTGACCGGCGTTGGGCGTTCGTAGGCCCCCGTCGCGATGATGAGTATTTTCGGCTTGCAGTAAAACGCATGGCCGGACCC
Source organism: Rhizobium leguminosarum bv. viciae USDA 2370 (assembly GCF_002008365.1). GTDB lineage: Bacteria > Pseudomonadota > Alphaproteobacteria > Rhizobiales > Rhizobiaceae > Rhizobium > Rhizobium leguminosarum. The sequence goes on along the minus strand of NZ_MRDL01000015.1, from coordinate 165,008 downwards.
ATAGCCGGCGATAATAAGCGAACCGTCGTCGTCACGTGCGGCACCCCACACCACTGAAGCGGTTAGAAATGTCACGCCGTGATCGCGCACTTGCCCTATAAGCGCTGCGCCGGATAAAGCCTGCTCGTCGCCACTCAATCGCTCGGCGGCGCTCCGTGTCGAGGGTTGTTTGAAATACTGCCCGCCGGCAGACGGCCGTTCATCAATGACAGTCACCTTGGCGCCGGCCGCAGCAAGGACCTCCGCGGCGGCAAGCCCCGCGGGGCCCGCTCCGACAATGAGAACGTCCATCGTCCTTGTCGTCAAGGAATGCGGCACACTGCAGAGATCGGCAATCTGACCAGTGGCAAGATCTGGCCGCGCAGCGGGGCGCAGAACTTGCATGTCATCGTCGACAATGGTCATGCAGGCCCGCTGGCTGACTTTTCCGTCGATCGTCACGAGACAGTCGTGACAGACACCCATTCCGCAGAAGAGGCCACGGCCCTCGCCTTTGATGCCTCGGGAAAATTCATGCCGCCCCGTCGCTTCGATGGCGGCGGCAACAGACATGCCCTTTTCGGCAAATATCTGCAGACCGTCGACCGAGAGCCTGACCCGCGCATCGTCGGGTCTCAAACTCTGGTTTATGGAAGCGACGGGCATGATGGAATTCCTCAGACGCTGAACGTCAGACCGAAATCGGCCACCAGCCTCTTCATGGCGGCATCCTGCGCGGGCGGCAACGGCAGGCGCGGCGGACGCGGCAGGCCTGCGCCAAATCCCATGTGGGTCAGCAGTGACTTCGTTCCTGCGACATAGGCCTGGCCCCCGACCGCCTGAATGACAGGCAGCCATTTGAGGTAAAGCTCTCTTGCCTCATCGAACTTTTTCTCATTTGCGACAAGTTCGAAGATCCGCGCCATCGGTCCTGGCGCAACATTTGAAGCCACTGCCACCCAACCCTGCGCACCCATAACGAAAGACTCGAACCCGAGTATGCCCCCGAACACAGTCATATCGTCGCCGGCCAGTCGGATGATATCGCGCACGCGCGTCACTTCGAGGGTGGACTCCTTGATATAGTCGCAGCCGTCGATTTCGGCGATGCGCTTGACCAACTCCGGCGTCAGATCGACGTTTGCGGTCGCGGGATTGTTGTAGACCATAATCGGGATGGCCACGGCAGACGCAATGCTCTTGTAGTGGTGAACGAGTTCGTCATCCGTTGGGGTGGAATAGAACGGCGGAATAATCATGACGCCGTCAGCCCCCATTGCCTCGGCCTTGACGCTAAGGCGAATGGACTCCCGCGTATCTTCCGCTCCCGTGCCGATCAAAACAGGCACTCGTCCCGCGACAGTTTCGATGACGGTCCTCGCCACACCATCGCGCTCTTCCTCGCTGAGTGACAGAAACTCACCTGTCGATCCAAGAGGGATAAGACCATGGATACCTTCTTTGACCTGCCAGTCGGTAAAGGCAGCCAGCCCCTTCAGATCGACCGCGCCGCTGGCATCCAACGGAGTAATCATCACGGTGTAGACACCGCGGAACGTCTTCTGCATTTGAAAATCCTGGTTCTAGCGCTTCTCGTTCATGGAAAGCCGAGATCCGGCTTGACCGAGACGCTTTTCGATATGGCTCTGGAAGAAGTCCCAGAGTGTTGTGAGGAGGAGGTAATAAATCGCCGCGACCGCAAACAGTTCGAGCACCATGAACCGCTCCTGGATGAGAACCTGGGTCCGGCGAAGGAGTTCTTCGACCGAGATGACGGAGGTGACAGAGGTCGTTTTCAAGAGACCGTTCACCGAATTGCCGAGAGGCGGAACGATAACTTTGAAGGCTTGCGGCATCACGATGTAGCGCATGATCTGACGCTCAGTCATGCCGAGCGCGCGTGCTGCCCTGGTCTGGCCTTCCGGCACGGCTTCGATTCCGGCACGAATGATCTCCGCGAGATAAGCCGCCTCGTTGAGAGCCAATCCGAGCAACGCCGCCTCTATGACGGTGAATTTGATGCCGAACAGCGGAAGCGCCGTGTAGATCGCAATCAACTGTACAAGAAGCGGCGTGCCGCGAAAAAGCCAGATATACGCCTTGGCAATGTAGGTTGGCACCCGCCTCGACGATCGCCGCATCAATGCAAGAGCAAAGCCCAGAATAAGCCCCGCAATCAACGAGACGACGGTGAGCCAAACGGTCGTGAACACCCCGCCAAGTATAAAGGGGTTGAACAGATAACCGAAAAAGCCAGACCAGTTCCAAAGCGACATGAAGACGACTTTCTGCAAGAGGTTTGGCGCGACGAGGTCGCGCCCCGCCTCATCTCTAAACGATCTTTGAAATCAGTTCAGCGACCGGGGCCCTTGACCGAATAGTCACCCGCGACCATCGGCAGACCGTATTTGTCAAAGAGCGCCTTCAGAGATCCATCCGCCTTCATGTCTTTCAACGTCGCAGACACGGCATCAGCCAAAGCCGGGCTTTTGAATGCGACGGAGACCGGAGCGGGGTAGAGGCCGCTGATTGCCCGTTTGAAGTCCCCGCGAGAATCGTACTCCTTGGCGACGGCGTCGATCGACACAACACCCTGCACCTGGCCTGCCCGCAGAGCCTGGTAGGCGAGGGCGAAATTATCGAACGTCTGGATGGTCAAGCCTTCCTTGCCCGCGTCACGCAGTTCCTTGTCGAGAAGGCGTGTCTTTGTTTCCTCAAAACCACCGATTTCGACACCGATCGTCATGCCGGCCAGATCATCTTTTGCGGCGACGTTTTTCTTCGAATCTGGTGCCACGGAGACGCTGATGGCCTGATCTTCATAGGGGATCATCTGCATGATCTTGGCGCGCTCTTCGGTGAAGAAAATGCCTGTATTGATCATGTCCCAACGGCCAGCCTGCAGGCCCGGAACCATCGCGGAGAATTCGATCCGGACATATTCGGGTTCAAGGCAAAGGCGCTTAGCGATCTCTTTGCCGAGGTCGATGCGCATGCCCTTCAGATCGCCCGTGGAGTCGATGAACTGGAGCGGAGGAAGCGTTGGATTGGTCGACATGACGAGCGTGCCGGGCTTGATCAACTCGCCTGCCGCCACTTTGGGTTCGCAGGATTGAGCGAAGGCAAAAGACGCTGTGATCGACAGGAAGGACGCGGCAAGAACGCTGCGAGAGAAGTGTGAACGGAGCATGGAGAGCCTCTGGAGTTCGGTTCTTTATCGTTGGATCCCGACTCTGCATTCAAGTGGGATCCCACTTTTATACAAAAGTTCACTGTGGATGCAAGTGCATTCTCAATTCATCGATTCAGTAGTTCGCAAGGACGCCTTGGCGGACGACTTCGAGATGATCGGTCATGGCTCGGCGAGCCGCCTCGGCATCGTTGGCGGCCAAGGCAAGCAGGATCGCTCGATGTTCTCGCACGCCCGGCTTCGCGCGCACGACAGGCAGCTGTCGCTCGAAGATCGTTGTGTAGCGTCGCATCTCCCCGATCGTGGTTGCCATAAAGGGGTTGCGGCTCTCGCTTGCGATATAGTTGTGAAGCGCGTCGTCAAACGCCCAGACCACCTCAGGGTCAGGTTCGGGGTCGGCCTCGATCTCGTCAAGCATCCTTGTCAAAGAGTCCAGTTCAAGTCGCGAAACATGGGGGCTGGCGAGCGCGGCGGCAGTTGGTTCGAGCAGCATCCTCATGGTGAGACTGTCAAGGTAGTCCTTGAGACTGATGACCCTGACCGAGAGAACGCCTTTTTCGTTTCTGACAAGTAATCCCTCTCCTTCGAGACGTCCCAGCGCGTGGCGCATGGGAGAACGCGAAACAGCATGTTTGGTCGCCAGGCGGCGTTGCTGGACGACCGACCCCCCGGCGAGCCTGGCTGATAGAATATCGGCCAGCAGGGAACGGTAGGTTTCGTCAGCAAGGCTGGAGTCGCCAACTTCATTCAGACCATCGTCCATCTGCACTCGTTCCAGTCCTTTTCCAAATCGGCTATCATATGTAACAAGTGATCGCGTAAGGAAAGCACGATGCCGCGTCGAGCGGCCAACGCCTTAAAGAACAAGGAAATGGCAAACGGTGACAGACGCCTTAGAGGCCCCGGGTCGGAAAATTGCGGAGAAAGGGCAGCATAATCTTGCATCGCTGACCTACAAGGCCGTGTCCGACATGATCCGGCATCGCCGGCTGAAAGGCGGGCATGTCATCGTTGAGGCAAGGCTTGCCGAAACACTCGGGATTTCGAGGACGCCGCTGCGGGAAGCGCTGCAGAGGTTGGAGGGCGAAGGTCTGGTTCGCAAGGGCGATGGCCGAAACTACGTCGTGCGACAGGTGGATGTCGGCGAGTATCTTCAAAGCTTGAAACTGAGGTTGTTGATCGAACCTGACGCAGCCGTACTGTCGATCAACGCTATTCCGCGACGACTTTTGATGAGCGTCCGGCAGGAAATTCACGACCTCCTGGACGCGACGGCGTATCACACGGACGCGCACTGGTTCTCCGACGACAATCTCCACAATATGATCATCGATCATTGCGGCAACGCGGTAATGGCCAAGGTATTGCGGGAGCTTCGGGCGACCACGCGTCTCTTCGAAATCGACCGCCTGAAAGATCGCCTGAAGCCGGACTCCACGGAACACCTCGTTATCATCGAGGCGATCGACCGGGGCGACGTCGAGGAAACTCGCCGAGCTGTCGCCCACCACATCGAAAGCTTAATCGCATTTACCCGAATGCATCTACAAGTCGCTGACCTTTAGCATTGCTGCTGCATTTTTTGTGTCACCTGAAGCCACAGGTCTCCATGATTCGGAGGTCATGGATGACAAGTGTATCGATTGAGGCGACACTTGAGCTTTGGGCGTCTTCGTTACGAGATGTGAAAGCGCGAATGCGGCCACTGTTCAGGCAAGAGCGCGTGGCAAATTCGGCCGGGCAATTTCTGGACGGTTTGCGGGGAGAAGAGCGGCGCAAGACGGGTCGGATGCGGGCGACACCGGCCCGTGGTGGCAGCAGGCTATTCAACGCCATCCGCCCGGATAATTTCCGGCACAAGGCAGGTCACAGCCTTTGCCCAAACGTCGAAACGACACAGTCTGGCTCCGTTGCAAAGTTCGACGTTGGCTGCAGGAGGATTCTCGGTTGCTGTTTCACACGGCGTAGATACCGAACTCCCTGTTAACGCCTCAAACGGGTGCTGATCAGCTGATTCCGCGAACTGCCAGAACGGCTTCCGCAAAGGTGTCGATCTGGCTGGCCTGCAACCCGGCGACATTGATGCGTCCGTCCTCAACGATATAGATGGCGTGGCGCTCGCGCAGCATCACAGCTTCCCCGGGTGTCAGACCGATCAGCGAAAACATGCCTTTGTTCTTGGCGAGGAAATCGTAGTCGCTGCCATTGGTGAAGCGCCGGAACGAGGCAGCAAGCCCCTGGCGCAGTGACAGAATGTTGGAGCGCATACCGTCCAGTTCGGCGCGCCAGTCGGCCGAAAGTGCCGGGTCTTCCAGGACGGTGCGGACGATAGCCGCGCCATGATCCGGCGGCATCGAATAGACGATACGGGCTCGCACCGTGAGTTGCGCCTTGGTTGCATCCGCCCGATCCGCGTTGGCGGCGAGAATGAATGCAGCACCTGTACGCTCGCGATAGATTCCGAAATTCTTCGAGCATGACGCGGAGACGAGCATTTCCGGAACCATGCCAGCGAGCAGTCGCACGACGAAGGCGTCGTCCTCGAGCCCGTCGCCAAACCCCTGATAAGCGATATCGACCAGCGGAACGAGACCGCGTTCGGCGATGATCTCCGCCAGCGCCTGCCATTGCGAACGGCTGGGGTCCGCGCCTGTCGGATTGTGGCAGCAGCCGTGCAGCAACACGACGTCGCCCCGCTTCGACCGTGAGAAATGATCGAGCAGGGCGTCGAAATCCACCTCGCCTGTACGGTTATCGAGGTACGGGTAAGTGACAGTCCGAAGCCCGTTGTCTTCGAGGATCGACACATGGTTCACCCAGGTCGGGTCGGGCACATGGACCGCAGCACCTGGGCGCGCCAGGCAGATCAGGCCGGCGAGCACCGTCAAAGCGCCCGCTCCGCCCGGCGTCTGGATACCGCGAATTCGCTCCCACGGCGCGGCCGCGCCGAAGACAAGCCTGCCGATGAGATCGCAGAAAACAGGATCTCCGGCCGGGCCGACATAGGCCTTGGTCGTCTGCGCGGTATGGATTCGCTTTTCTGCCTCCCTCACCGCCCCCGGGATCGGCGTCGTACCGGAGGCGTCCCGGTAGACCCCGACGCCGAGATCGATCTTGTTCGGACGACTATCCTGCCGGAAAATCGGTATCAACGACAGGATCTTGTCGGCTGGCGGCATTGTCAGGTCATCGAACATTGTTCTCTCCGGTCAAGGGATTTGCCGGCGGCGATGAAACGCCGGCGCTTCATGATGCGGCCGCAGCCCAAATCAGCCGGCCCGCCTATTTCAGCGCGCCGATCTTTTTCTCGATGGCCTCCAGAAATGCGCCGGACCGCACGATCTCGAGAGCCGGTGTGGTCTGCTTGGGCATGTAGCTGTCCTCCTGCTGGAACGGGATCGCCTCGCAAAGCGCATCATAGAGCGCCTGGCTGCCGGTTCCGAGCTTGTAGCCGCCGAGTGCCTCATCGGTCAGGAAGATGGCGCGGGCCGCAAGCAAGCATTCGACACCAAGGATCTTCGGCATGTTGTCGACCACCTGACGCGTCTTGCGGCATGCCCATGTCGCCATCGAAACATGATCTTCCTGGCTGCTCTTGGTCGGGATGGTATCGGCAACGGCGGGGAAAGCCAGCGTCTTGTTTTCCGATGCGACGGACGCCGCAGCCGTCGAGATGATGCCATAGCCGTAATTCAGGCCGATTGGCTTGCCGGCAAGGTTCGGCGGCAGGCCGTAGTTCAATGTCGTGTCGCAGAGCGAGAACAGGCGTCGCTCGGAAATATTGCCGATTTCCACCAAAGCGATCGTCAGGATGTCCATGGCGAAAGCGATGGGTTCGCAATGAAAGTTGCCGCCGGACAGGAATTCCAGCGCGCCGAGTTCGTTCCAGAAGACGAGCGGATTGTCGGTCGCGGCGTTGAGCTCGCGCGTGATCAGTTCCTTGGCGTGCTCCAACTGGTCGCGGCAGCTTCCATGCACCTGCGGCAGGCAACGGAAGGAATACTGATCCTGGACCCGGGCGGTGTGTTTCGGATGCAGGATATCGTCCTCGAGGCGTACCGCTCGCGCCGCCTCGGTCGTGCGGCGGCTACCCCCGATAATGCGACGGATATTTTCCGCAGTCGCGATCTGCCCGGGCTGCTTGCGCACGAGATGAATGCGGGGATCGAACGCTGCCTGCTCGCCGCGGATCGCCTCCAGACTGAGCGCACCCGCCGCATCGGCTGTCTTCATCAGCATCTCGGCGTCATGGAGGTTGAGAACCGCCATGGCCGCGCAGAGGCTGTTGCCATTGATGAGGGCAAGGCAGTCCTTCGCCTTGAGATCGAAAGCAATTGGCGAGATGCCGGCTTTTTCCAGAGCCTGCGGCGCTGGCATGCGTTCGCCTTGGTAATAGGCTTCCGCCTCCTCATAGCCGATCAGCACCGAAACCATGTGTGCGAGCGGCGCCAGATCGCCAGACGCGCCGACCGACCCCTGGATCGGCACCACAGGGTGAACCCCGAGGTTCAACATCTCAACGAGACGATCGACCACCTCGATCCGCAGACCGGAAACACCGAGGCAGAAGGCGTTGATACGGACGGCCATCATGGCGCGGACGATTTCTTCCGACGCCGGTTCTCCGATGCCGGAGCAATGCGAGAGCACGATATTGCGCTGGAAGCGATCGTTATCGGCCTGGTTGATGGCATAATCCTTGAGCTTGCCGACGCCGGTGTTGAAGCCGTAGGTTGGCGGCGCGTTTTCGGTCAGCCAGTTTTCCTCGATATAGTTTCTCACCTTGATGATTTCGGCGCGCGCTGCATCGGCGAGCGCTACCTTGGCGCCCTGGCGCGCGATACGAACGGTATCTCTGATCGTCAGGCTGTCACCGTCTAAAATTATGGCGTTCATCTCGATGTCCTTGAAGCTCGATGGGTGTGAGAAAGTAAGTGCCGAAATCGAACACGTCGCGCGCCGGGAGCGCGGCCTGTCTCCATCGCAGCGGTAATGCCACCAGTGACGGCGACGTAGTTTTCCGCGACACCTTCTTCGGTGACGATGGTTCCTGTCATGACGGCGCCGAAATCGCTCATGATGTCTTCAGACCCTCAGTGCGCGTGACGGGGAAAGCCGTGGCACACGGCTTTGGTGGCGTCTTGAAGCCGCCCGATCAACGCCCCTGCCTTGGGTTCCGGCATGGCAATCGTTTCGAGATAACGGGCTGCCAGCCCGCCCGGCCCTTCGAGCGGGAGAAAGTCGTCGGCCAGACGCCGGACCTGCAACCGTTCCGCCTCCAGCTCCGCTGCCTTGATCTGCTCGTAAAATTCAATCTCTGCCGTGTTCCTGCGGCCTTGACGCAGGGTTAGCCGAAGATGTCGCAACGGCAGGACGAAAAGCGAGCGCCATTCGCCGGCACGGTCCAGAAGCCGCCGCATCGCGCAGTCATCCGCGCCGTGTCCGTCACTATCCGCAAGAGCGAAGAACAGCAGTGACGGCACGTCCACCGCATGACGTGTCTGGGCTTCGAGGCACAAGGACGCGATGCCGGGCTCACCATAGAGCCGGACCATGGCATCGAACACGTTGGCACAGAAAACAGTGCGCCTCGCAGCTCCGGTATCCTGTTCTGAGCGAGCGCTGTCGCTTGCCAAGGTTTTTTCTTCGAATGCATCAGGGGCTTTTTCCATCACGCTTGTTCTGCCGTCTTCATTCCGGGCGCCGGTTCGTCGTGAGGGAAATGGCAGGCTGCGAATTGGCCGTAGGGCATCGCCGCAAGCGTCGGTTCCTGAGCAGCACAGACCGCCTGAGCGCGTGGGCAACGCCTGCGGAACCGGCATCCGGATGGCGGCGCGCTGCGCGACAAGGCCTGCGTCGGCGTTGCGCTCGGCACGATCTTCCGGCTGGCATCAGGAACCGGGACTGCTTCCAGCAGCATGCGGGTATAGGGATGCGCCGGACGCTGATAGATGGCATCGCCGGTTCCGATCTCGACGATCTTGCCCATGTAGAGGACGGCGACTCTGTCGCTGACATTGCGCACGACGGCGAGATCGTGGGAAATGAAGATCAGCGCCAGGTTTCGCTTCTGGCGGATATCCTGCAGAAGATTGATCACGTGCGCCTGCACCGAAACGTCGAGAGATGCAACCGGCTCGTCGCAAACGATCAACTCCGGCCCAACGGCAAGCGCCCGCGCGATCGCAATGCGTTGGCACTGGCCGCCGGAAAACTGATGCGGCCTGCGGCCCTCCACCATCGTCCGGCTCATGCCGACATCGTTGAGCGCACGATCGACCCTTTCCAGTCTTTCCGCTTTGCGGATGCCCTGGATCTCGAGGCCTTCTCCGACGATATCCTGCACCTTGCGGCGCGGATTGAAGGAAGAAATCGGGTCCTGGAAGATCATCTGCAGTTTGCTGCGGATGGCGCGAAGATCGGAAGCCGACAGATCGGCAACATTCAGGCCGTCATATTCGACGTGGCCGTCGACACGCGTGTCCGCCTTCGGCAGAAGCTTCAGAAGGGCACGGCCGATGGTCGTCTTGCCGCTGCCCGACTCTCCGACGAGACCGAGCGTTTCCCCGGGAGCCACGTCGAAGGAGACGCCGTCGACCGCAACAAAGATCTTGCCGCCGCGCCGGTATCTGACCGAGAGATCGCGAACTTTCAAAAGCGCGTCGTCGCGCAGGAAAGCATCGAAGGCATGCGTTGCGGCACCTGCATCGATGGCCTGGCCGGAAGCCTCGTCATTCATGACAATGCCCTCCTTTCGACCGCGGTGTCGGCTGCATCGCCGGTTTGAACAGGCACATAGCAGGCGAAGCGATGCTTGCCGTCCGCACTGGTGGTCATCGGCGGCATCGAGGCATGGCAGCGGGCCTCGGCGGCTGGACAGCGCGGTGCAAACGGGCATCCGGGCGCGGGGTTGGCAAGATCAGGCGGACGGCCAGGGATCGTGTGCAGTTTCGTATGAGCCGGCTGGTCCATGCGCGGCATCGCCGAAAGCAGAGCCTCGGTATAGCGATGGCGCGGATGGGAAAAGACGGTGTTCGTCGGGCCGTATTCCACGACATGCCCGCCATAGAGCACGAGGATGTCGTCGGTGCGTCCGGCGACTATGCCCAGATTGTGCGTCACCAGGATCATCGACATCTGCCGCTGCTGCTGGATAACCTGCAGCAGATCGAGAATTTCCTTCTGAACCGTGACGTCGAGCGCAGTCGTCGCCTCGTCGGCGATCAGCAGATCCGGCTGGCAGGCAAGTGCCGTGGCGATCATGATCCGCTGCTTCATGCCGCCCGAAAACTGATGCGGATAATGCCCGTAACATTCCGCGGCATCGGGAATGCCGACGCTTGCCAGCAGTTCGATCGCAAGCGCCTTCGCCTGCGCCTTTCCGAGCCGCAGATGGAAGCGGCTTGCCTCTTCGATCTGCCGCCCCACCCGCACGAACGGGTTAAGGGATGTCATCGGATTCTGGAAAACCATCCCGAACTTGCGGCCGAGAAAGGCGCGGCGTTTCGCCTCGTTGAGCGTCGACAGATCAATCCCGTCGGCAAGGATGCGGCCGCTGGTTTTCATGCCCGCCGGCGCAATCCCCATGACGGTCTTGACCAGCATGGATTTGCCCGCGCCGGATTCTCCGACGATGCCGAGCGTCGTGCGCGGCGGGATGCTGAAGCTCACGTCATGCAGCACGCGGATCGGCCCGAACGGCGACCTGAAATGACAGGAGAGCTCGTGACAATCGAGGACCGGGGTAGTGTTCGCTGCCTCATTCATATCAGAGTTCCCTGCCGCGATGGTTCATGCGACGGGCCAGACAATCCCCGACCGTATTGAGCGAATAGACCGTCAGCACGATGGCGACGATCGGTCCGAAGATCAGCAGTGGAAAGCGGCTGAGCAGGTCGGTCGAGCTGGCGATCATCCCGCCCCAGCTCGGCGCCGGCGCCGGAATGCCGTAACCGAGAAAGCTCAGCGATCCCTCCGTGATGATCAGCCCCGCCATCAGCGGCGGAACGATGGCCGTCAGCGCCGGAACGAGATTGGGCAGGATCTCGCGCAGCAGAAGCCGCATGTCCGACGCGCCCATGGCGCGTGCCGCCAACACGTAGTCACGGTCGTTCTGGGCAATCACGCCGCCTTTGGCGATGCGTGCATAGGTTCCGATATCGAGCAGGCCAAGCGCCAGCATCATCGTGAAAACCGAATTTCCGGTCACCGATATCAGCGCCAGGATGACGAGGATCGGCGGAAGCGACGCCATGGAATTGGCATAGAGATCGACGATCCGCTCGACCGGGCCGCGATAGAAGCCGGCCAGCATTCCGAGGATCATGCCGATCACCAGCGAGATCAGCGTCGCGACCGAGACGATGGCGAGCGTCGTTCGCGCGCCGTAGAGCACGCGGGACAGGATGCTGCGCCCGAGCGCATCGGTTCCGAACAGGCCGTTCAGGCTCCATTCCGGACCTTGCGAGAAATCGCCATAGGGGAAGCTTGCCCGGACGAGACCCGGAATGAACTCCACGAAAACCGAGGAGACGATCAGAACCGCCAGGAACACGAAGGCGAACCATTCCATCGGATGGCCGCTCGGCATGCGGAAGCGCGCGGTCTTCGGCATCGCGGCATTCAACGTCTCCGACAACGCGACCGCTTCGCCGGGCACGAGGTCCGTTTGTGTTGGCTGGAGGCGGCTCATGACACGTCCACCCTCGGATCGATGAGCGCATAACCGAGATCGACCAGGATGAAGATCACGACGAAGATCACCACCGTCAGCGACAGGATGGCCTGCATGACGGGCAGGTCGTGGCTGCTCACCGCATTGAGAACGGTCCAGCCGATGCCGGGCACCGCGAAATAGCTCTCGACGATGAAGGAACCGCCGAGCAGATAGGTCATCGACAGGCCCATCACCGTCAGCACCTGGGGAGAGGCCGGACGCAGCACGTGGCGCATCAGGATATAGCGCGTCGGCAGGCCCTTGGCCCTGGCAACGAGGACATAATCCTCCTGGAGGACCGCAACGAATTCGCTGCGGCTCACCCTGTAGAAATAGGCTGCCTGGTGCACGCTGAGGCACATCACCGGCAAGGCGACGTAGTAGAGATTGCCGATCGGATCGTCGCTGAAGGAAACCCAGCCGGTCGCCGGCAGCCAGCGCAGCACGATTGCGAAGACGAAGCCGAGCAGAACCACGATGACGAAGGTTGGGATCGACAGCATGACCGAGGACACCGCCCGCAGCACCGTATCGACGATACCGCCCGGCCGGCTGGCGGTATACATGGCGAGCGGCACGCCGATCAGGAGCGAGACGAACATGGCAAGCAGCGCAATCTCGAACGTCACTGCCGCCCGGTCGACCAGGAGTTTTGCCACGGACTGCTGGCTGAACATGGTCTGCCCGAGATCTCCCTGAAGAAGCCGTCCGAGCCAGCCGAGATAACGTTCCCAGACCGGCAGATCGTAGCCGTAACGGCTGTTCAGCGCATCGATCTGCGCCTGCGTCGCGTTCTCTCCAAGGATCAGCTGCGCCGCCGACCCCGGCATCAGGCTCGACAGCGCCGTCGCCGAGAACGTCACCAGCAGGAAGACCGGAATGCCGGCCAGAAGCCGGACGCCGACCGCTTTCAGATAGGAGAGCTTGGCAATTCGCAACGATCGGACTCCGATTGTCAGGTGGAATATCCAATGCCGGACTGGACCGGCATCCGGATTTCGCAAAACGAGACGGCAGAGCGGCCGGCCTCCGGGATCAGAGTGCCTTCCATCTGTCCTCGGCATCGAGCCAGCCGCTGTCCCGCTCCAGCGCGGCCTTCTGCTCGGCAGGCGTCATGCCGCCCATGCTGTGCTCGTCGGCGTAACGCGTGCTGCGGTCGTTGAAGACATGCCGCCCGTAATCCATCATGCCATACATCGATCCATTCTCGAGATAATGCATGGTCACCAGGTTGAAGCCGAGCGCCTCGATTTCCTCGAGCCGCACGAAGGGCACGCCGTTGACTGTCGCGACATCGCCGAACATCTTCCAGCCGGGCAATTCCTTTGCCACCTTCTGACATTCCTCCAACGTGCGCAGCCCATGCACATAGGTCATTTCAGCACCGAGTGCTGCGGCGCGCACACAGCGTTCGATAGCGTCGTCCAGCCCTTTCTCGAGCTTGGATTCGGTGCGTGCGATAACCACGCAATCGGTGCCTTCGCAGGCTTCGATCGAGGCCTTGATCTTGGCGAGCCACAGCTCCTGCGAGACGACCTCATGCGGCACGTTGCCATCGACCTTGCCGGCCAGCGTCGCCGCCTCCATGGCGCGGCCGAACCGCGCATAGCCGCGTTCATTGGGCGTATCCTCGATCAGGATCGCTCCGGCACCGGCTTTGGCGAGACGATAACAGGTGCGGAAGGTCTGGACGACATCGCCGAAGCCGTCATCGGCATCGATGACCAGCGGCAAAGGCGAATAGTCGGCGATGCGGTCGGTCGCGTAGACCAGTTCCTCCTGATTGTGCAGGCCGAGATCCGGCACGCCGGACATGCTGAATCCCAGCGATGCGCCGCTGAGCAGGATCGCCTCGAAGCCGGCCATTTCCGCCGCCTTGGCGGAGTAGCAATCCCAGACGCAGGGCGTGAACACCTGCTTGCGGGAAACCAGGTCCCGAAACTTCACCTTCTTGCGATTGCCGATCATCGTCATCCACCTTTTCCGATCGCCCCGCGTCGCAGGGCTCATTCCGTCGTCTTAACGTCTCTGGCGTGTACGGTCGTCCAGCCCAACGACCGGGCCCCTTCCCAGCCCGCCCGGATCTTCCGGACGAGCTTGTGCATCGTGATCTGGAGTCCTCTATTTCTGGCAGGTATCCGTGCAAACGTAGAGGAACTGCTTTTGCAGGATGCCGCCATTCGAGGGAACGACGCCGCCGGTATTGTCGCGCAGCAGCAGCGAGCGCGTCTGTTCCCCGAAGATGTAGAGCGGCATCTCGGTTGCAACGAGCTTCTGAACCTTGACATAGGCGGCTTTGACAGCGGCCGGATCGAGAGTGGAGCTGGCCTCCTTCAGTGCAGCATCCATCTCGGCACTTTTGTACTGTCCCCAGTTGAAAGCACCGCCGGAGCTCAGCAGGTTGGAAATGTTCGGCTCGGCACCGTTCGACACCAGTACCCCGCCCTCGACGCAGATGTCGAAATCGAGCTGCGTCTTGCATCGCTGGATCAGCGAGGCCTGGTCGACTTCGACGATCTCAGCCGAGGCGCCCTCATAGCCGGTCAGCACCTGCTGGATGTAGGCGGCAAGACGCTTCAGGTCCGAGTTGGTATAGGTGACGATCTTGATCGAGAATGGCTTGCCGTCCGCCTTCAGAGCATCGAACAGTTCCTGCGCCTTCTTCGGATCATAGGCGGGCAACGATGAAACGCTGTCGAAATAGGGCGAATTCTCTCCAAAGTAATTGCTGGGTGCCTTGTATCCGGGCATCTGCGTGAAGGCCTGCATCAGCCGCGCGCGGTCGATGGCGGAATAGAAGGCCTCGCGGGCGCGAACATCGGTGAAGATGCCCTTGGCCTGGTTGAGATAGGCGCGGTTGATGCCGCGGATCGGGATCTCGCGGGTCGCAACCCCCGGCGCCGTTGCGTTCGAGCCGAACTGATAGGGATAACCGGCCATCATCGTTGCGCCGCCCTGCACGACGGTGGCGATGCGGCTGTTGGTTTCGGGAATGATGGCGAACTTGATCGTATCCAGATAGGGGCGCGGCTGATCCCAATAACCGGGATTGCGGGCCATGGTCATCGATATGCCCTGGTTCCATTCGGTCAGCGTAAAGGCGCCGGCGCCCACCGGCTTGATATCGGTCTTTTCCTTGGCGGCCTTCAATGCTGCCGGCGAGGCGATGAAGGGGCATAATTCGGCGATCTGCGCTGCGAAATTAGCGTTCGGGGACGACAGCTTGATCGTCAGCGTCTGTGGATCGACGACGGTGATCGCCTTGTTCCAGGAAGAGATGAACGGCTGCGCCGGCGAAAGCGTGGCCGGATCGGCGGCGCGGTCCCAATTGTATTTGACGGCTTCCGCGTCATAGGGCGCACCGTCCGTGAACTTCATGTCCTTGCGAAGCTTCAAGGTCCAGGCCACCGCGTCGGTGCTGGTCAGGCTTTCGGCCATGCCACCGGTCACGACGCCCTTATCGTTGACGTAGACGATGAAGCCGTAGACGGCGTCGAGCACATCCATCGGACCGCCGGGATAGGTGCCGGCGGTGATCGCCGGATCCCAGCTCTTGATGTCCGAACCGTTGATAATGGTCATCGTGCCGCCGCTGACGGGCTTTTCAGTCTGCGCGATCGCGTAAGATGCGGCGAGCATCACGGGTGCCGCCGTCGTCAGCGACAACAGCAAGGCGGCGGCGCCACGCATGAACAGGCTCTGCAGCCTTCTGGAACGATTGTCTGACAACATCACTCTATCTCCTTTTTTTGAGTTCCCCTGGGGGAGTGATTGTGCGTCGTTGTTTTGCATGCGGTTGACATCATGGCCCTGCAGCTTTCAGCGCTGCTCTTCATGGCTCAGTCGTTATGATCCTCCGTCCAGCGCCGGACCGTCGGATGATGAAGCCCGAATTGATCCAGCGCACGCCCCACGGTCTGGTCGACCATTTCGGCGATTGATTTCGGCAGCGTGTAAAAGCTCGGCACCGGTGGCATGATGACGGCGCCGCTGCGTGTCGCCTGGTCCATCAGCGCGATATGGCCCGCATGCAACGGCGTTTCCCGCACCATCAGCACCAGCCGGCGGCGTTCCTTCAGGCAGACATCGGCGGCGCGCACGATCAGATCGTCTGCATAACAATGCGCGATCCCGCTCAGCGTCTTGATCGAGCATGGTGCAACCAGCATGCCGTCGCAGAGGAAGGAGCCGGAGGCGATCGAGGCGCCGATATCCCCGTGGCTGTAGACCCGGTCGGCGAGGCCACGGATTTCGTCCGCAGTCTTTCCCGTCCCTTCGGCCAGTGCCGTGCGGATCGCCGCGGGCGATATGACAAGATGCGTTTCGACATCGTCGAAATCCCGCAGCATCTCCAGCGCACGCAGGCCGTAGATTGCACCGGAAGCCCCTGATATGCCGATGATCAAGCGCCTCAAACGTTCATCTCCGGCTTGACACGCGACAGCAGCTGACGCATCCGCTCGTAGGTTTCCAGCGGCGGAAGCGCCTTGTCGAACCCTTCCTTCCGATCGCCCGCCTTCATCGTGGCGTCATAACCGACCTTGGCGATCACGCCGCCGTCTTCCTGAGGCTCGGACCGGTCTGCCGGAAGGTCCGTGACGATGAGAATGTCGCGCTCCGCGCGCATGCGCGTCATCTTTGCCAATTCGACGGCACCGAGATCCCAGGGGTCGACATCGCTGTCGACGATGGTGATGTTCTTGACGATGCTGACCGCACCCCAGCAGATCGACATGATGCGGCGTGCCTGTCCCGGGCGGGGCGCATCGATCTGCACGACCACGTTGTTCCGTCCGCTACCTGACGCGGTGACGGCAACCTCGCCGACATTGAAAACGGACCGCCGGATGACGGCCTTGAGGCTTGCAGCGATCGGCACCGCGCCGAGATAGAGGTGCTCCATGTGGTAACCGGGCTCGATCACCTGCAACATCGCGTCGGAGCGGCAAGTCATGCATTCAAATCTGACGCGCACCCCGGAGCCGTAATCCTCGTACATGCCGTGATATTCGGAGACCAATCCCTCGAGGATCGGCTCGTCGATATGAATATGACCTTCGAGCACGATCTCCGCCTCTGCAGGCACCGCAAGATCGATCGACTTGCAGTGGACAAGCCGCACCGGCTCGCCGAGCAACGATCCGGCGCAGTGCATTTCATCGTCACCGAGCCCCAGATAGAAGCAGGCGGCAAGCTGAATGGCCGGATGCGCGCCGAGGACGACGGCGAAGGGCAGCGGCTCGCCTTTGGCGCCTGCCTTGCGAGCCATGATGGCGAGATGATGGTTCGGTGCAATACCGATCATCGCTTCGTTCGGACCAAGCACCTTGATGCGGGCATAGGACGCGTTGCCCAAGCCTGTTTCAGGGTCGCGCGCCACGATCAGACCCGCAGTAATGTAGGGACCGGTCTCCTTGGAAAAGAACGTCGGGACTGGAAGCCGGGTCAGGATGTCGTCCTGGAAGAGCTGTTGCTGTACCGGCGCATCGTCCACGAAGACTGGCGGCACCGGAGACGCGATCGAGGATAGCAGCTTCTGCTGGATATCGCTTTTCGCGACATCAAGCGCCAGGGCGACACGATCAAGATCCGACAGGATGTTGCCGAAGATCGGCATGTCGTGACCCTTGATGCGGTCGAGCCGTACCGCCGCCTTTTCATCGACGATGGAAAGAATGGCCGATACGTCGTGGATCGGGTCGACTTCCTCCGAAATCACCAGCAGCCGACCGCGTCGGTCGAGTTCCTGAAGAATGCCTCGACACGACTGATCGCTTTCGCCGCGTGGCATTGCGCTGGCCGCCCCGGATGACATTGCCGCGTTTTCAAGCGGATCAGGGTGATCATTCATCCGGTAATCCTGTGAAAGTCATTTCCGAGGGCTGTTGTGATGCGGCAAGTATCAGCCGCAGGCCGGAGACTGGGTAGCTCGAAAATCACGAATTGGGGGATAGGAAAATCAGAATGCTCCGCGCATGAGCACGATTCGGCACGATATGTTTTTTAGATCACGCCTGTCGGCCGAAGACGGCAACGAGTGACTGGATCATCGTCCGTTCGGCCTCGGACAGCGTCCTTTCGCCGGAGAAAATCACTGAGAGGTTTCCGGCGATCACGTCTTCCGTAATCGGCGCCGCGGTGAGGCGCCCGCTGCCGATATCCTGCTGGACCGAGGACACCGGCAGGACCGTACAGACCGGCAAACGGCGGACCATGGCGATGGCCAATGGCAGAGAACCGACGTCCATGACCGGCTCGACACGCAGATGCCGCGCACTGGCGGCTGCCATGAACGCCTGATGGATACTGAGATGCTTGATTCCGAGAACCAGCGGAAATCCGCAAACTTCGGCCAGTGGAATTTCCGTTCGGCCGGCAAGGTTCAAGGCCGGATTGGCAACGACCGAGAGGCGCTCGCTCGGTCCGAGATGGATCCGGGTCATCTGCGTCTGGACGGCACCGACAATGGCCAGATTGAGCTCTCCCGCGCGCACCTGATCGTGAAGCACAGCGTTGGAACCTTCGATGATTCTCAGCCGGTATTCGGGATGGCCAAGGCGGGTTGCCGTCAGTGCCTGCGCCACCTTGTCCGTCATGACGCTATCATGCCCCGAACTCGGCAGCATGCCGATCGAGATGGTCGCCTGTGTGTGGGCGGCAATATCCAGACTGGCCCGAAGGAGGCTATCGATGCGCTCTTCGATCTCCAGGGTGAAGGGAAGCAATGCCTTGCCGGCCTTCGTGCTCTCGGCACCGTTGCGCCGCCGTTCGAACAGAGGTTGCCCGACAACTGCCTCGATTTTCTGAATCTGGATCGAAACGGACGGTTGCGTGACATGCGCCGCGCGCGCCGCCGCCGAAATACCTCCGCTGAGATGCGCAAGGTTGAAGTAGTGCAATTGACGTGCCGTCAACTGCGGTCGAAAGACGATATTGGCCTCCATTGCCTCCAGATTTTTCTTGAGGCTACAAAGCATGGCGGACACGACCTCCTGATCCGGCCCGTTTGCGCGCACGCCCAAGGTGCTCGACAAAGGCGGATCGAGGGGCTCCAGATGCAGGCGCGCAAGTCCGAGCCGGTCGGCGACCATACTGCGCGGCATCAGGAACCGCATCTGCGGAAACTCGTTGAGCAGCCGGTGAAGGTCTGCCGGCTCCTCATCCATCAGGATCATGCGGTCGCGGATGCCATGCTCGTCCGCATATCGGATAACGGCATCGCGAAGTGCCTGACGCATTTTCAGAACGACAAATTTCTGATTGGGGGAGCGAAGATCAACCGCGGCCTCCGCCGTTCCGACGGAAAACCAGACCTCATCGTAAAAGGGCGTCATCGCAGGCAGGTTCGCAGATGGCACGCCGGTCATATAGCCGACTTCGATTTCCACCGAACCCGCGTTGCCCGGGATGTCCGCAGCCTCGTCGTCAACAAGGGATTTTCCTCGCTGGTCTGCAAACATCACGTCGATCAGCAGGTCGGGCCGCTCGCGTTCCATATCTTCGACGGTACGTCCGATCGCCTTCGAAAACCGGCCGATGGAGAAACTGAGATCGAGACGAATATCGATGCGACGATGGTCCGTGTCCCCATTCCGCATCCGACGCACGAACCTTTCGCGATGCAGGATGGCCGTTGCCTGCTGAAACAGCCAGAAGGCTGCCGGTAAAGGACTGAGGTGACCGCTTTTGCGAATGAAGAGCTTGAGTTGAAGTTCATTTTCCAAAGTACGCAGACTGGATGTCAGCGCCGAAGGAGCAATCCCAAGCTCGCGCGCGGTCTCCGCCAGCGTCGGGCTCTGACAGGCCAGCACGAAATGGGCCAGTTGCTGGATTTCGATGCGCGGCGGATTTGTAATCACTGCGGGTCTATATCGGATTGCACAAGGGGCTCACCCGACTATGGCACACAAAGCGTTATGCCGCACGAATATCAGCGCCGGCCCATTGCTTCCCGAGCCCACCGAACCGACATGGTCGGCCTCGGACATTGGTCGGGTGCAGCACTGGCGATGGAATGCCTGGACAGGCCGAGAGCGTCGAAACCGGGAGCCCGTATCTTGAGGGTGATCAGTCCTTCTTAGAAAAATCGAGAATCTTCCGTTCCGATCATTCGCGATCGGCCGGACCAGAAGACGTCAGCCGGCGATCAAAGCGGCTTCATACACCATCGTCGCGGCGGCAAGATCAGCCAACGCCGTTCCGACTGCCTTGTAGAGAGTGATCTCGTCATTGGATGTCCGCGCTGGAATATCCCGGCGACACAGCTCGTCAAGCGTCGCACGCACCGCATCTGCAGCAATGACGCCGGCTCTGATCGGCTGAACCAGATCGCCCGCTTCGTGAAGGGCCTCGTGAGTGTCGATATAGACCGAGGAGCGCCGAAGCGCCTCGTCATCCGCCTCGCGCATCGCCGGGGTGAAGCCGCCGATCAGATCGACATGGCTGCCCGGCCGTAGCCATTCGCCCCGGATAAGCGGTGCTGTCGCCAGCGTCGCCGCGCTGACGATATCGGCTTGCCGCGCCGCGGCTTCCAGATCCGTGACGGCGGTGGCCTGGAGCCCCTGTAGCCGGAGGCTCTGCGCCAGCCGTTCCGCATTGGCGGGATCGATATCCCAGATATCCACATGCGCGATCGGCCGGACGGCGCGGTAGGCATCGGGTATGAGGCTCGCGACGCGGCCTGCGCCGATCACCAGCAGGCGGCGCGCGTCCTGTCGGGCAAGATAGTCCGCGGCAAGGGCCGATGCCGCTACCGTGCGGCGCGCGGTGATCGTGTTTCCGTCAAGGAGCGCAAGCTGCATCCCGGTCCGGCCATCATAGAGCATGTAAGTCGAGGTCAAACCGGGAATGCCGCGTACCGTGTTGCCGGGAAAGACGGTGACGATCTTGATGCCAAGGTAGCGCTCCGACCGGTGCGTTTCATGCCAGGCAGGCATCAGAAGCAGCGTCGCATCAGGTTCGCCGCTATTGGCGATCGTGTGGTGATGCCGTACCGGCACAACACAGCCTTCGGCAAATGCTTGCCGCAGGGTCGCGACCAGCGCGCCGAAAGGTAGAAGCTCGCCCGTTGTCCGGGCATCGAGAATACGGATTTGTGTGTCGGTCATTGAAGCGATCTCTCAGGAGGTTCTGACTGCTGGATAAAGCGAGTTCTGTGTGATTGAAGGGGGCAGCGCCTGAGCCACGTCGCCGCTGCGCGGCGCACTAGCTTTTCAACCGGCATCGGCCCTTTGGACACTCCGTTGCGATCGGAATGCGGAGCAACTCGGCACCGCTCAGCCAAACGCCGCTTTCTTCTCCAGAATTCTGGCGTATTGCGTAAGCGGATAGCACAGGGCGAAGAAGATCACCGCAACGAGACCGTAGACCTTGAAAGGTTCGAAGGTCGCGTTGTTGATGGCGTTCGCGGTTTTCAATAGTTCTTCGAAGCCGAGGATCGAGGCCAGTGCGGTGCTCTTGATCAACTGGACCAAGAACCCGACAGTCGGCGCGCGGGTGATCCGGAAGGCCTGCGGTAGGATGACAAGGCGAAGTTCGAGGAGACGATGCAAGCCCAGGCTGGCTGCAGCGTCCCATTGCCCGCGCGGCACCGCCTCGACGCCGCTCCGCCAGATTTCCGCAAGATAAGCGCTGGCATAGAACGTCAGGCCGCAGACGGCGGCGGTCCATGACTCGATCCGGAAACCGAGCATCGGCAGGCCGAAGAACATCAAAAAGAGCTGCATGAGGAGCGGCGTTCCCTGAAACAGGGCAATGTAGCCGGACGCGAAGCTGCGCGGCCAGCGCGTTTTCGATATCCGTGCAGACAGGATCGCCAGGCCAACGATGGCGCCGCCGGCAAAGGCTGCGAGCGAAAGCATAAGGGTCCAGCGTGTCGCGAAGACAAGATTGCGCAAAATGTCCCAGAAGGTGAACTCAATCATGCCAGACCGGCTCCCAGAAAACGGCGTTTCCCGGCGAAAAGGAGCCGGCGAAGTGCGGCGGACATCGAAAGGTAGATCAACGTCGCCACCAGATAGGTCTCGAAGGAGCGGAAGGTGCGCGACTGAAGCAGATCGGCCTCCTGCGCCAGCTCGCGGACGGATATTTGCGAAACCACCGCCGATTCCAGCATCATGATGATGACCTGGCTCGTCAGCGCCGGGAAAATGATGGCGATCGCTTGCGGCAGAATGATTTTGAAGAACACCAGTCGGGGCCTGAGGCCGAGTGCCTGCGCCGCCTCCTTCTGGCCTCTCGGTATGGCATCGAGCCCGGCCCCGACCACCTCGATCGTGTAGGCCGCCATATTGAGGGTCATGGCAAGGACTGCGGCAGAGATCGGATCGAGGCGAATGCCGAGGCTAGGCAAGCCAAAGAAGATGAAGAACAGCTGCACCAGGAATGGCGTATTGCGCATGATTTCCACATACAGGCCGACGACCTTGCGCAACCATGGATAAGGTCCCCGGCGAGCGGCCGCGCCGAGAACGCTGAGAACGATCCCGAGGACCGATGTGGAGGCCGTCAGCGCAAGCGTCGTGCCTGCGCCATAAGCCAGAGCTCCCATTCCGTCCCAAAGCCAGTTGAAATCGAGGCTGTATCTCATCGTTTGTCCTTTGGAGCCGGATGATCTGGGCCGGGTCGGCCCGAAATCTCGATCCGCCTCTCAACCAAAGAATGGGAGCATGATGCCACCGCAATCGCTTACAGTTTTCGGCATCATGCTCAGGTGAGTGGCAGGCCGTCTTCGTCAGTCCTTCAGGTTTTCAGGGTTGAGCGGCGCTTTCAGCCAGCTCTTCGAGCTTGCGTCGAGCGAACCATCGGCGATCATTGCGGCGACGCTGTCATTGACAGCCTTCTTCAGGCCTTCCTCGCCCTTGCGGAGCGCGATGTGCGAGGGGGAGCTGAGGAGCTGGAACTTCTGCTCCGGCTTCAGTTCGTCCTGTCGTGCCAGAACCTGCGCACCGACATCGTTGCCGACCACCATCAACTGGGTCTGGCCGGATATGAAGGCCTGGATGACCGAATTGTAGTTCTCGAAACGCTGGATCGCAGCCGATCCGGGGGCGGCAGCCGTCAGCGACGTGTCTTCGAGCGTCCCACGATTGACGGCAACGGTCTTGTCGGCGAGGTCTTCCTTGCCGCTCACCTTCAGTGCTGCCGGACCGATGACGGCGATATAGTAGGGGGCGTACGGGGCGGCATAATCGATAACCTCGGCGCGCTCCTTCGAATAGCCGACGCTCATCAGCAGGTCGACGCGGTCGTCGTTCAGGTAGGCGATCCTGTTCTGGCCAGTAACGCTCACGAGATTGAGTTTCACGCCGAGCCCGTCGGCGATCTTCTGGGCGACGTCGACGTCATAGCCCTTGATGCTCATATCGGCGCTTGCCGAAGAGAAGGGTGGGAAATCGGAGAAGATGCCGATGTTGATCTCGCCTGCGGCCTTGATATCGGCAAGTTCGTCGGCCTGTGCGGCTCCTGCCAGGATGCCGAACACGGCAATTGCCGCGGTGGCGGTGTAGCGCAATTTCATAAGAGCAGTCATGTCGTTCCCCTTTTTGAGACGTGTTGTGCGACAGGTGATGGAGGCAGCGGGCGCGAGGCACGCTGCCGGTGTGGAGCTGGTTCTCAGGTCACGTTTGTCCTGACCGCGGGACTGAACATCGCGAGGCACAGGAGTTCGAACAGGACCTGCGCGGCGATCTGCGCGGTGTTGGTGGTATTGTCGTATTGCGGCGCGATTTCCACGACGTCGCCGCCGATGAGGTTAATGCCCTTGAAGCCGCGCAGCAGGGTCAGGACCTCCCTCCTGAAGCCCGCCGACTTCTGGCGTGCCGGTTCCCGGCGCGAAGGCCGGATCGAGGCTGTCCACGTCGAAACTGAGATAGGTCGGACCGGCGCCGACAACCTCCAGAGCCTTTGCGATCACAGCCTTGAGGCCCATCTCCGCCACCTCTTCGGCGTGGATGACGGTCATGCCGGCGGCAAAGGAGAACTCCCAGAGATATTCGCCGCCGCCGCGGATGCCGATCTGGATCGTACGCTTCGGATCGAGCACGCCCGCCAGAACTGCCTCGCGGAAGGGCGCGCCGTGGTGGAACTTGGAGCCCTCATAGGGACCAGCGGTATCGCAGTGAGCGTCGATGTGGATCATGCCTACCGGCTGACTGGCCGCCAGGCCCTTGAGAATGGCGCCGGAGATCGAATGGTCGCCGCCGACCGACAACGGGATAACCCCGGTTGCCGCGATCATCCGGTAGCAGGCCTCGATGTCGGCATGGCACTCGGCCAGGCCGAACCGGCTGCGCATCGGCACGTCGCCGACGTCGGCGACCTTTAGCCCTCCCATCGGCGCGACACGCAGAACATGTTCGTACGGCCCCACGCGCTCGACAGCCCGGACGGCCCGCGGCCCCAGCCGCGCGCCGGCACGATTGGTGACGCCGAGATCCATCGGCACGCCGATCAGGGCCACGTCAAGCGCCTCAAGCACCTCGGGCCGCAAGCCGTTCTCGATGAAACGGGCGTCCAGAAAGGTCGCAGGGTCGGCGAAGGGCCATTTGCGGCTGTCGCCGTCCTTGAATACGCTCGTCGCCACGGCGCGGAAGTGCGGATCTTCCATCTCCCCGCCTGCAGCGCTGCCGAAGCGCTTTCTCAAGTCTTCCAGAAAATCCCGGTCAATGGTCAAGGCAGGCTCCCGCGGTATTGATGCTGCCATCATCATCGGCGCCGCCCGCTTCTCTTGGAACCGCGAAAATTCGAGAGGGGATATAACGATTCTTGATAGACCAGGCCGGCCGAGGCTGCGCGAAGCGGGTAGTGCGTTCATCCGGGCGTTCAGAAAACTTTATAACCCGGCGAGAATTTTCCCACTACCGCGGTTGGTAACCTCCAAGCAGTCTCCGATGCGAACGGTCCAGCAGAGGGCCGACAACAAAGGGAACCTACCATGTTGCACGATATGACACGCCGCCGCTTCCTCGGATCCGCCGCTGCCGCGGGGATTGCCGGCACGATGACCGGGTTTGCGAGATCCGCCGCAGCCGGCAGCGGCAATCTCACCGCCGTCGAATGGGGCGGCGAGGTCGTCGAAGCTATGAAGCAGATTGCCGCCGACCAGAATGCGGCGACATTCAACTGGGTTCTTCATCAGGGCGGCGCGGGCGCTATCCTGCCAAAGATCAAGGCAGTCTGGCCGAATGTCGACTACGACTACGTCGCTGGCTGGGAGGGCTCATTCAACAGCATGGTGAAGGAGGATTGGCTCGAGACCATCAATCCTGCCGATGTTCCCAACCTTGCGAATATTCCCGAGAAAATCATCATTCGTGATGGCAAGGGCAATATCAAAGCGGTCCCACGCGCAGTTGGCGGCATGTATTTCGGCGCCCGAACCGACACGGCCCCGATCGCTGTGAAGACCATCGATGATCTGCTCAGCCCCGATCTTAAGGGTGCGATCTGCTGGCCAGGCCCAACACAGAGCATGATGCTCCAGATTGTCGCGCTCGCCCTTCACGCTGGCGGCAGTGAAACGAATATGGAACCTGGATGGAAGCTCATGACGGAATTGGCGAAATCCGGCAATATCGGCCGCGTCGCCATCACCGATATCGATTTCACCAATTCGCTGACGTCGGGCGAGACCTCCGTCGGCTTCTTCGCCGAGCCCGGCTGGGCGGCCGTGGCGAAGAACTTCCCGGTTACTCGTTTCACCAAGGACAGCAACTTCAAGGCCTTCCTCTACCAGAGCGGTTTCGGCGTACTGAAGAATAGACCGAGCACCAAGGCAACGCTCGATTTCGTCAACTTCGCAATCAGCCCGGACATGAACTCGCTCTACGCCAAGGTGGCGGGCGAAGCGCCATTGAACAGCAAGGCGGTCACGCCCGACAATCTGAAGCATCTGTCCTTCACATCGGACGAGTTTTCGAGCTTCGTCTATGTGCCGGACTACAATGTCGTTCTCGAACAGCAGGATGCCTGGTCCAAGCGCTGGGAACAGGATATCGCCCCGTTGCTCTAAGGCACCTCGCGGCAGGTTATCGAAGGCGCCAGCGTGCTTCGATGGCCTCCCTTTCTCATGCCCGTAAGGGCGAGGAAAAGGCTGTTCCACCATGACCAAAGTAAGGCGGCAACCCGTTGCCATTTCGATACCTGATCGCCGAGATGCGGCCCTGACGCTCGGGCCAGCCCTGCTGGTGTTCGCATTCGGTTTTCTGTCACCATTAATCAATCTGGCAATCGAAAGCTTGAAGGAGTTTACGCCGGGGCGCGTCGGTTCCGTTGAAAATGCCGCGGCAACGGTCCAAAACTATTACGAGCTTGCAAACCAGGCGTTTGCGAGTGTCCTGCTGACGACCTTCTGGATCGGTGGAGTTGCCGCAATCATCGGCCAGCTTGTGGCATTCCCGCTGGCCTACTTTATCGTGCGGCGCATTTCCCCGCGGATGCGCGCGCTCACCCTCGGTTTTTTGATTACGCTTGTTCTATCCAGCGTCCTGATCAAGACATACGCGATCGAACTGACCTTCGGGTCGGTCGGCATCTTGCGACCCCTCCTCTTGACACTTGGCCTTTCGCCCAACAGCCGCGAATATATCAATATCGTCGTTACTGCGGGCCTGGTTCACTCGATCATACCGGTCGCAACGCTAACGCTGATTGGCGCGATGCAATCGATCGATCCGCGTCTGCTCGATGCAGCCCAGTCGCTCGGCGCGCCGGGATGGAGAGCCCATTTGTCGATCACCCTTCCCCTGAGCTTCCCGGCTCTGATCTCAAGCACGCTTGTCTCGCTGACTTTCGCGATCAGCGCCTTCGTCATTCCCATGGTGCTCGGGAGGGGCCGGGTGCTTTTCATATCGAACGTCATCTACACCCGGTTCAGCGATATCGCCAACTATCCGAGCGGCGCGGCGATCTCGCTCGTCATGCTAACCGCGGCCTTGGCGGTCGTCGCTGTCATAACGTTTGCGCAGGCCTGGAAGGTTTCCCGATGAGCAGACAATCTCTTGCAGCGCGAACCGGGGACCGGATCGCCGTTTCCCTCGCCTACGGTGTCATCGGCCTTGGATTGGCGTTCCTCGCCATCCCGTTGGTGATAACATGCCTTATGGCTTTCGACGCCAGGACCTACCTCGGTCCACTGCCGCCACCTGCCTTGTCGCTTCACTGGTTCGAACGGCTCGTCTCTCAGGCGGATATCCTTACCAGCCTACGCACCAGCCTCATCTTGGCGGTACTCACGACGGTTCTGTCCGTCACGATCGGAACGGCGGCGGCTGTCGGCCTTGCCCGTGGCAATTTTCCAGGAAAGGCAGCGCTGACTTCGGCCTTTCTCTCGCCACTCATCGTTCCGCCGGTCGTCATTGGATTCGGTCTGCTGCTTTTCCTTTCCAAGGCCGGTATCACAAATGGTATGGCGCGACTGCTCCTCGGCCACGTGATCGTGACGTTGCCCTATTGCATAAGGACCAGCCTCGCCAGCCTTCTTGGCAGCGACCAACGATTGACGGAAGCCGCAATGGTTCTCGGCGCCACCGAGCGCCAGGCCTTCTGGACCACTACCCTACCGCTCATGCGGACCGGCGTCGTCACCGGCGCGATCTTCGCCTTCGCAATTTCGATAGATGACGTATCGATCAGTCTCTTTCTGAGCGATCCGTCGGCAACGACCTTGCCTGTTACGCTGGTCAGCAACATGCGCGCGGCTTTCGATCTGACGATCGCTGCGGCGGCCGTGGTCCTGATTGCCGTCACCGCGTTGCTGATCGTTGTGCTGGACCGTGTCGTCGGCTTCGACACTGTCGTCGGTCAGGGCCTGTTTCGTTCATGAGGACAATACGATGATTTCTGCCGTGGAATTTCAAGGGGTCAGCAAGCGCTTCGGCGAAACGGTCGCCCTCGGTAATATCTCCTTCTCGGTGAACCCAGGTGAAACAATCGCACTGCTTGGACCGAGCGGCTGCGGCAAGACCACCATTCTTCGGCTCATTGCCGGATTCGAGCGGCCCGACAAAGGCTCGATCCTGATCGACGGCGAGCCGATGGCCGGATTGAAACCCTATGAGCGCAATGTCGGGCTGCTGTTCCAGCACTACGCTCTTTTCCCGCATATGACCGTCGAACAGAACATCGGCTACGGGCTTCGCCATCGCAACCATCCGCCGGGGCAAATACCGCGCCGCATCGCCGAGATGCTTGAGCTCGTCCGGCTCGTCGGATTCGGACAGCGGCGGCCGCACCAGTTGAGCGGCGGCCAGCAGCAGCGTGTTGCGCTTGCGCGGGCGCTCGCCACCCATCCGAGCCTTGTTCTTCTGGATGAGCCCCTGTCGGCCCTCGACGCCAAACTTCGACATGAGCTGCGCACCGAATTGAAGGATGTGCTCGCCGCGGTCGGCTCGACCGCAATCGTGGTAACCCACGACCAGGAGGAGGCGATGAGCCTGGGAGAGCGCATATTCGTGATGAACCGTGGAGCCATCATGCAATCCGGCAGGCCTGATGATGTGTATTGGCGTCCAGACTCGCATTTCGTCGCGGATTTCATGGGGCGGACGAATTGGATTCATGGCTCGATTTCGGCCGCGGGCGGAACGGCCGGCAAATTTCGCTCCGAATCCGGCTGGGAGTTTCCGGTTGCGTCCACGGGAAGCCTTTCAGGTGCCGCCGAGATTTGCGTGAGGCCGGAAAGCGTCGAGATATCGTCCGGCGCTCCGGGTGCCGGGGCCATGCCCGGACGCGTTGCCGACGTTGTGACACTCGGTGCCTTCAGGCATATCGTTCTGGACCTCGTCAGTGGCGACCGCTTAATCTCGGCTTGCCCGAACCGTCCAGACATAGCCTTTGCTCGCGGGCAGGAGATCAGCGTTTCCATTCCGCCCGACGCATGCGTTCTCTTCGCGCGATAAGCTGGCATTCCCGACTAAGTGTCACCAGTTGTCGGAAGGACATGGTTCGTCCAATATCCGCTTATAGGCGGAGAGGCACTCAGCACTCGAGCGCCCCAAACTTTGGAATGCGCTTCTGATGCTTGATCTTGATTCCTATCTGCTTCGTGCATTTCTGACCGTCGCGGAGATCGGCACCGTCAATGGAGCAGCCGTCAAGCTGAACAGAACGCAGGCCGCCGTGAGCATGCAGATCCGCAAGCTGGAGGAGCTTGTCGGCGTTACGCTGTTTTCGCGTTCGTCAAAAGGCCTCGAGCTCACGAGCCATGGGCAGATCATGCTGGCTTATGCCCGCGAAATGGTCGCCCTCAGCGACGAGGTCGAGAAAAGGCTGACAGGCAAGATGATCGAGGACCGCATTCGCCTCGGCGTCGTTGAGGACTTCGCAGCCGGCCACCTGATCGACATTCTTAGTGACTTTAGGGCGCAGAACCCGAAGGTCGATATCGACATCATTGTCGAGCCGAATCGCCGCCTCGCCAACCTGTTTGAAGACGGGAAGCTGGATCTCGTGGTTTGCGACATCACCTGCCTCGCGCGAAAACCGACCCTGATCTGGACCGAATATTTGATGTGGACGGTCAGATCCGACTTTGTGGCGGATGCGGAAAAGCCGCTTCCCATCATTATGTTCGAGGAGGAGTGTCCCTGGACGCTGCCGACGCTTGCCGCTCTGTCCCAGCGGAACGTCAAGTGGAAGACGGCGTGCGTCGCATCGACGCTGGTGGCCATGGCGACCGCGGTTCGCGTTGGTATCGGTATCGCGCCAATGATGCTCAACACGAAACCCGAGGGCTGCCGGACGCTTGACAGATCGGCGGACCTGCCCGGTCCGGTGCGCATTGAAATCGGTCTGTATGCTCAATCCGAGACGGCCGAAGGCGCGCGCTATCTTGTAGACTTCATTTCGCGGCATACGGCCATATTGTCGAGCTAGAGCCTTTCTTGGTCAGCTTGCAGCATTCTAACCGGGAAAGGCTCTGGGAGCGTTCAGCTTCCATTATATCGGGTCAATTTAATTCCCCCTACCGAAGTGGCGAGCGAAGCCCCACAGTGATCGAATGAAGGGTCGACGACCCAATCTCAAGCATTCATGGAAGTCTGCGAATACGATGATGGGGCAAGCCAAAGTTGACGAAACTCTTCTCGCAGATGCCGCCTATCTGCCCGGCCAGGTCGCAAACCTCACGAGGGGAGCGAGCGTGACGGCGCAAACCAACGAAATACTGGAGCGCATCAATGACATGCTACTGCGCGAAGGTACCGACAAGTCAGAGATCATTCTCGTCAACATTTGGCTCAGGGACCTTGCCTCATTCGAGGAAATGAACAGAGCCTGGGATGCTTGGATGCCTGATAGCGGAACGCCACGGCGGGCAACGTTTGAGGACAAGAATCTTCCGCCGATGTGCGCCATCCGTATTGACGTAGCCGCGTCGCGAAAGAGTGAGGCCGGGCAAATTTGAGCCGCCTGTATTCGTCGTCTTCACACTCTTGTCAGCGAAGCCGGACCCGGAAGTGCTTGAAGCAGGACGGTCTACATTTCGTCGAAGAGGGCTATGTCTTGCTAGAGCGGTACGGCTTTTAACGGAAGCGCAGGACCGCTCTGGCTTTTGTTTTTACGCAATTCCGGACGGAAAACCGCTTCGCACTTTTCCTGGAATTGCTCCAGGAGCAAAGGTGCCGGATGCTTTGCGACCTTTTGTGATCAAGGGATGATGTAACCGGTAAGGTAGGCGAAGAGCGGCCTCGGAATTTGCTACAGGATTCCGCACTTTCGGCATCATGCTCTAAGGCCGGATGACGCAGACATTTGCCTCGTAGGCGCAGGGATCGTCTTGCACTGCAATATCGATGACCTTCGCCTTCGGCGCCAGTTGCTCGGGCCGTGCGGGGGGATAGAAGCCATAGCCGTCGCCGCCGACATAGGTTCCGCCATCGGCCTGATAGACGTAGGAAGAACC
The DNA here is from genome assembly GCF_002008365.1 of Rhizobium leguminosarum bv. viciae USDA 2370. GTDB lineage: Bacteria > Pseudomonadota > Alphaproteobacteria > Rhizobiales > Rhizobiaceae > Rhizobium > Rhizobium leguminosarum. The sequence continues at coordinate 134,222 of NZ_MRDL01000015.1, read as the reverse complement.
GGCATAAGTGTCGCCGCCACCACCACCCTGCGCCTGGGGTACGACGACGATGAGATTGTTGCGGGCGACGCGATTGGTCGCCGGCGATGAAAACTGTTTCAGGAACGGCATCCGTTCCTTGCGGTTCCGGTATCGATAAGCGTTGTCGAAACGGATGCCGCGATCGCGCCAGCCGATACGTTCGCCGAGGAGCAATCCGCCGTGGAAAGCGTGACGATGGCCGGGAAAGCGATGATCGTTGCGGCGGTCGCCGGCTTCGGCGGGAAGTGCAGCAAGCGCGGACAGGGCAATCAGGGCGACTGCGGACAGACTGCGAAACATGGGTGGCCGGCCTCCGGAATTCCGATCCCTAACAAATCGTTAACGCCAGATTGCGCCAAAAGCCGAAGCTTGTCCATTCAGGTCGGCCAACCGGCACAAAATTTGAGCGGAAAAGACCAGTTTCTTTAGCCTGCGAACTTCCCGGTAACGCGAATCGATTAAATTAAAAGCAGACAGCGATTGTGCTTGTCGTCGGCGTTCCCGGTGATTAAACGTCGCAATTGATGCAACGCACACAGAGAATTTTGTCATTCGTGTGGTTGACTGAGCATGCTCCGAAATCCGGGAGCGCAGAGAAGCCGCCGCGAGGTTCTGATGGCGAACGTGACAAATAACCGGCCCCTATCGCCGCATCTGCAAATCTACAAGCCTATTCCCACCATGGTCATGTCCATCGTTCACCGCATTACCGGTGGCGCGCTCTATGTCGGCACGGTGCTCGTCGCCTGGTGGCTGATCGCGGCGGCAAGCGGCCAGGGCTCCTATGACTGGGCCAATTGGGTGCTCGGTAGCCTTCTCGGCAAGCTCGTGCTTCTCGGCTATACATGGGCGCTGCTGCACCACATGCTCGGCGGCTTCCGCCACTTCATGTGGGATCTCGGCTATGGCTTCGGGAAAGAGTTCTCGACCAAGCTCGCCATCGCCAACATCATCGGGTCGCTCTGTCTGACCGTGCTGGTCTGGGTGATCGGCTTCCTCATTCGCTTCTGAAGGTCCTCTCATGGATATGCGCACCCCCCTCGGCAAGGTTCGCGGGCTCGGCTCCGCCAAGGAAGGCACGGACCATTTCTGGCGTCAGCGGCTGACGGCCGTCGCCAATGTTCCGCTCATCCTGTTCTTCGTCATCTTCATGCTCGCCTATGCCGGTGCGCCGTATGCGGATGTGGTTCGCGCCTTGTCGAACCCGTTCGTCGCGGTCGTCATGGGGCTGATGGTGATCTCGGGCGTCATCCACATGAAGCTCGGCATGCAGGTCATCATCGAGGATTACGTGCATGGCGAGTTCGGCAAGATCGTTCTCCTGATGCTGAACACGTTCTTTGCGATCCTGATCGCCGGCCTCTGTCTCTTCGCCATTCTGAAAATCGCATTCGTAGGATAAGCTGACATGGCACCGACTTCACCCGCCCAGAATGGCAAGGCCTACAAGTATGTCGACCACTCCTACGACGTGATCGTCGTCGGCGCCGGTGGTGCCGGGCTGCGCGCCACGCTCGGCATGGCCGAGCAGGGTTTCCGCACGGCCTGCATCACCAAGGTCTTCCCGACCCGCTCGCATACGGTCGCGGCCCAGGGCGGTATCGCCGCCTCGCTGCGCAACATGACGCCGGATAGCTGGCAGTGGCACCTCTACGACACCGTCAAGGGTTCCGACTGGCTCGGCGACGTCGACGCCATGCAGTATCTCACCATGGAAGCGCCGAAGGCGGTCTATGAGCTCGAGCATTACGGCGTGCCGTTCTCGCGCAACGAGGAAGGCAAGATCTATCAGCGCCCGTTCGGCGGCCACATGCAGAATTACGGTGAAGGCCCGCCGGTACAGCGCACCTGCGCCGTTGCCGACCGTACCGGCCACGCCATTCTGCATACGCTCTACGGCCAGTCGCTGCGCAACAATGCCGAATTCTTCATCGAGTACTTCGCGCTCGACCTGATCATGTCGGAAGACGGCAGCCGCTGCACTGGCGTCGTCGCCTGGTGCCTCGATGACGGCACGATCCATCGCTTCGCCGCCAAGATGGTGGTGCTGGCGACCGGTGGCTACGGCCGCGCCTATTTCTCGGCAACGTCAGCCCATACCTGCACCGGCGACGGCGGCGGCATGGTGGCGCGTGCAGGCCTGCCGCTGCAGGACATGGAATTCGTCCAGTTTCACCCGACCGGCATCTACGGTTCGGGCTGTCTGATCACCGAAGGCGCCCGCGGCGAAGGCGGTTACCTCGTCAACTCCGAGGGCGAACGCTTCATGGAGCGCTACGCGCCTTCGGCCAAGGACCTTGCCTCGCGCGACGTCGTTTCGCGCTGCATGACACTGGAAATCCGCGAAGGCCGCGGTGTCGGCAAGAACAAGGACCACATCTTCCTGCATCTCGACCACCTCGATCCGGCCGTTCTGCATGAACGCCTGCCGGGGATTTCCGAGAGCGCCAAGATCTTCGCCGGCGTCGACGTCACGCGCGAACCGATCCCGGTTCTGCCGACCGTACACTACAACATGGGCGGCATTCCCACGAATTATTGGGGCGAAGTGCTGAACGCCGACAGTGCCAATCCGGAACGGATCATCCCCGGCCTGATGGCTGTCGGTGAAGCCGGCTGCGCCTCGGTGCACGGCGCCAACCGCCTCGGCTCCAACTCGCTGATCGACCTCGTGGTCTTCGGCCGCGCCGCTGCGATCCGTGCCGGCGAGGTCATCGACCGCGCAGCGCCGATCCCGCATCTCAATGTCGCAGCCTGCGACAAGATCATGGACCGCTTCGACGGTCTGCGTCATGCCAGCGGCGGCACGCCGACGGCGGAACTGCGCGAGAAGATGCAGCGCGCCATGCAGGAAGACGCCGCCGTCTTCCGCACGCAGGAATCGCTGGAATCGGGCTGCCAGCGCATCTCGGCAATCTGGGGCGAGATGAAGGACATCAAGGTCACCGATCGCTCGATGATCTGGAACTCGGACCTCGTGGAAACGCTTGAGCTGCAGAACCTGATGGCCAACGCCATCACGACGATCTATGGCGCCGAGGCCCGCAAGGAGAGCCGCGGTTCGCATGCACGCGAAGACTTTACCGAAGGTGCATTCGCGGGCCGCGACGACGTCAACTGGCGCAAGCATACACTCGCCTGGGTGAACGAAGCAGGCGACGTGAAACTCGACTACCGGCCGGTCCACACCGAGCTGATCGCCGAAGGCATCGATCCGCACAAGATCGAGCCGAAGGCTCGCGTGTACTGATCTCAAGAGGAACCGGACATGGTTGAACTCGCTCTCCCCAAGAATTCTCAGATGCGCGAAGGCAAGGTCTGGCCGAAGCCGGCGGGTGCCAAGAACACCCGCGAATTCCGCGTCTACCGCTGGAGCCCGGATGACGGTCAGAACCCGTCAATCGACACCTTCTACATCGATGTCGACGATTGCGGGCCGATGGTGCTCGACGGTCTTCTCTTCATCAAGAACAAGATCGACCCGACGCTGACGCTGCGCCGCTCCTGTCGCGAGGGCATCTGCGGCTCCTGCGCGATGAACATCGACGGCACCAACACGCTCGCCTGCACCAAGGGTCTCGACGATATCAAGGGTGCGGTGAAGATCTATCCGCTGCCGCATCTGCCCGTCGTCAAGGATCTGGTTCCGGACCTCACCAACTTCTATGCCCAGCATCGTTCGATCGAGCCATGGCTGAAGACAGTGTCGCCGGCGCCGGCCAAGGAATGGAAGCAGAGCCATGAGGACCGGCAGAAGCTGGACGGCCTCTATGAGTGCATCCTCTGCGCCTGCTGCTCGACCTCCTGTCCGAGCTACTGGTGGAACGGCGACCGCTATCTCGGTCCGGCCGTTCTGCTGCAGGCCTATCGCTGGCTGATCGATTCCAGAGACGAGGCGACCGGCGAGCGCCTCGACAATCTCGAGGATCCATTCCGCCTCTATCGCTGCCACACGATCATGAACTGTGCGCAGACCTGCCCGAAGGGCCTCAACCCCGCCAAGGCGATCGCCGAAATCAAGAAGATGATGGTCGAGCGCCGGGTTTGATCAGCGTGCATGCCGATGGCGGAATCGACGGCTTCGATCCCGAAGCCGTCATCTATATCAGGTCGGCTCGGTGCAATCCTTCTGCAGGATGCACCGGAGCGCTATTCCGAGACATTGCGCGAGTTCGACAGCGATCCTGACAGAGATGAACGCGCGCAACACCTTGCTGACAAATTCTATGTGCAGGAAGTTTTGCAGCGGGACAGTTGAACTGTATCGTTTTTCGGTTAGTTGTTGTCACGGGCAATTTATGCAGCACGACTTGATTAACCAAATCGAATTACGATAATCGGACTTGTCTCACGCCCGTTTCTCTACGGCGATAGCCGAATTCAGGAGTATGATGATGCAGTTGCGATATGCGATGACAGGTCTGGTGGTGGTTCTGTCGCTAGCCGGTTGTCAGCGTACGGCATATGATTACAGCTCCAACGCCAGTGCCGACCCGGCGCCGTTGACGGCGCAGCCGGTTCCCTCGGTGCAGGGTGGGCAGCTTCCTCCGCCGACCGGCAGCTCGCAGTTTCCGGCCGCGCCGACGACGACGGCGCCGATGCCGGGCGCTCAGCCTGGCGCAATGGCCGCAAATGCGCTCGATATCACCAAGGAATCGATGGTCGGAAGCTGGCGTGTCAACGGCAGTTGCGACATGTTCCTGACGCTCACCAATCTCGGCAGCGGTTCGCGCGGCGGAACGCGTGGTTGCGTCGGCGAGCTGACGGCGATGGGGTCCTGGGAGGTCGCCGGCAAGCAGGTGCTGCTCAAGGACCGCTCGGGCAACCAGCTCGGCAGCGTCTACAAGACGGCCGACAACCGCTTTGAGGGACAGACGAGCACGGGCCAGTCGATCAACCTCAGCCGCTAAATGTTCCAGCAGGTCTCCTGCGATGACTGACAGGCGGATATGCCCTCATGCAACCAATGCCGGATTATGCGCTCAGCGTCTGCGAACAGCTTAAAGCGCTGACCGCATCGGGCGCGCTCCAGGTCGATTCGGCTCAATTGGACGTGGCAAAGAGCCTCGATCGGGTGCTTGCCGGGCTGAAGCAGCGGCGGCCGGCGGCAAAATCGAGCGCGCTTGGCTGGCTGTTTGCTGCCAAGAAGAAGTCCGCCGACGGCATCAAGGGGCTTTACATCCACGGCAGCGTCGGGCGCGGCAAGACCATGCTGATGGACATGTTCTTCGCAATGGCGCCGTGCAGGAAGAAACGGCGGGCGCATTTCCACGAATTCATGGCGGATGTGCACAACCGCATCGCGGCACACCGGCTGAAGCTCAAGAACGGCGAGACGAAGCAGGCCGATCCGATGCCGCCGGTCGCCGCAGCGCTTTACGACGAGGCAGAACTGCTCTGCTTCGACGAGTTCACGGTCACCGACATCGCCGATGCGATGATCCTGTCGCGGCTGTTCTCCGAGCTTTTCGCGCGCGGATGCGTGCTGGTCGCGACCTCGAACGTCGAGCCCGACAATCTCTACACGGATGGTCTCAATCGCGGCCTCTTCCTGCCGTTCGTCGCCTTGCTCAAGCAGCATGTCGATGTCGTCACCCTGGATTCGCCGACCGACTACCGGATGGAGAAGCTGAGCAGTCAGCCGGTCTATCTGGTGCCGATCAACGAGCATAACGACATGGCGATGGACGCGTCCTGGACGCAGGCGCTGCATGGGCGCAAGGCGCAGCCGCTGGATATTCCGATGAAGGGGCGCCACATCCACGTGCCGCTCGCCGTCGACCGCATGGCGCGGTTCTCTTTCGCCGATCTTTGCGACAAACCGCTCGGGGCGGTCGACTTCCTGGCCATCGCCGAACGCTTCGATACGGTCTTCCTCGATCACATTCCGTTGCTCGGGCCGGAAAAGCGGAACCAGATCAAACGGTTCATCATTTTGGTCGATACGTTCTACGATCATGCCGTGCGACTTTACATTTCCGCGGCGGCCATGCCGGAGGAACTGCTATTGCAGCGCCGGGGCACCGAGGGCTTCGAATTCGACCGCACGGCATCGCGCCTGTTCGAGATGCGCAGTGCGGAATATCTTGCGCTGCACCATGAGAAACGCGCCGCAGAGTAACAATTCAGTGACAGGTTGTCTTACGTTTACGTAAGAATTTTTGTATCTAAACGATTGAAAACGCTGCATCAAAAATAATGAATTGCCATTTTTTGGCTTTGGGTCTATGCGATTGCGTCATTGGGCGGTGCCTTGCGCGTCCGTTCGACGAATTTGATCGCAAAGGAAACAGCGAAAATGGCGCGTAACAAGATCGCACTCATTGGTTCTGGCATGATTGGTGGCACGCTGGCGCACCTCGCCGGCCTGAAGGAACTGGGCGACATCGTTCTCTTCGACATCGCGGACGGCATTCCCCAGGGCAAAGGTCTCGATATCTCCCAGTCGTCGCCCGTCGAAGGCTTCGACGTCAATCTGACCGGTGCCAGCGACTATTCCGCGATCGAAGGCGCTGACGTGTGCATCGTCACCGCAGGCGTCGCCCGCAAGCCCGGCATGAGCCGCGACGATCTTCTCGGCATCAACCTCAAGGTCATGGAGCAGGTTGGCGCCGGCATCAAGAAGTATGCGCCGAACGCCTTCGTGATCTGCATCACCAACCCGCTCGACGCCATGGTCTGGGCGCTGCAGAAGTTTTCCGGCCTTCCCGCCAACAAGGTCGTCGGCATGGCCGGCGTTCTCGACTCCTCGCGCTTCCGCCTCTTCCTCGCCAAGGAATTCAACGTGTCCGTCCAGGACGTCACGGCCTTCGTTCTCGGCGGCCACGGTGACACGATGGTACCGCTCGCCCGCTACTCGACGGTCGGCGGCATTCCGCTCACCGACCTCGTCACCATGGGCTGGGTCACCAAGGAGCGCCTCGAAGAGATCATCCAGCGTACCCGTGACGGCGGCGCTGAAATCGTCGGCCTGTTGAAGACCGGCTCGGCCTATTACGCGCCGGCTGCCTCGGCGATCGAGATGGCCGAATCCTACCTCAAGGACAAGAAACGCGTTCTGCCCTGCGCTGCCCACCTCACCGGTCAGTACGGCGTCAAGGACATGTATGTCGGCGTTCCCACCGTCATCGGCGCCGGCGGCGTTGAGCGCATCATCGAGATCGATCTCAACAAGACCGAGAAGGAAGCCTTCGACAAGTCCGTCGGCGCCGTTGCCGGTCTCTGCGAAGCCTGCATCAACATCGCGCCGGCCCTCAAGTAGTCGACGGGCTGAAGTAATCGAAACAGGGATACACCCATGAACATTCATGAATATCAGGCCAAGGCTCTGCTGAAGGGCTATGGCGCGCCGGTTGCCGAAGGTGTGGCTATTCTCAAGGTTGAAGAAGCCGAGGCCGCCGCCAAGTCGCTTCCCGGTCCGCTTTACGTGGTCAAGAGCCAGATCCATGCCGGCGGCCGCGGCAAGGGCAAGTTCAAGGAGCTCGGCCCTGATGCCAAGGGCGGCGTTCGCCTCGCCAAGTCGATCGAGGAAGTCGTTTCCCACGCCAAGGAAATGCTCGGAAACACGCTGGTGACCGCCCAGACCGGCGAAGCCGGCAAGCAGGTCAACCGCCTTTACATCGAAGACGGTGCCGACATCGCCCGCGAACTCTATTGCTCGATCCTTGTCGACCGCTCGGTCGGCCGCGTTGCCTTCGTCGTATCGACCGAAGGCGGCATGGACATCGAGGCCGTCGCCCACGACACGCCGGAGAAGATCCAGACGATCGCCATCGATCCGGAAGCCGGCGTGACGGCTGCCGACGTTGCTGCGATCTCCAAGGCTCTGCAGCTCGACGGCGCTGCCGCCGAGGATGCCAAGTCGCTTTTCCCGGCGCTTTACAAGGCCTTTGGCGAGAAGGACATGGCTCTCCTGGAGGTCAATCCGCTGATCGTGATGAAGGATGGCCACCTGCGCGTCCTGGATGCCAAGATGTCTTTCGATGGCAACGCTCTCTTCCGTCACGACGACGTCAAGACGCTGCGCGACGAGACCGAAGAAGACGCCAAGGAAATCGAGGCCTCGAAGTGGGACCTCGCCTATGTCGCGCTCGACGGCAATATCGGCTGCATGGTCAACGGCGCTGGTCTTGCCATGGCGACGATGGACATCATCAAGCTCTACGGCAAGGAGCCGGCCAACTTCTGCGACGTCGGCGGCGGCGCCGGCAAGGAGAAGGTTGCTGCGGCTTTCAAGATCATTACCGCAGACCCCAAGGTCGAAGGCATTCTCGTCAACATCTTCGGCGGCATCATGAAGTGCGATGTCATTGCCGAGGGCGTGATTGCCGCGGTCAAGGAAGTCGGCCTCAAGGTTCCGCTCGTCGTGCGCCTTGAAGGCACCAATGTCGAGCTCGGCAAGAAGATCCTGAACGAGTCGGGTCTGGCGATCACGGCGGCCGACGACTTGGACGATGCTGCCAAGAAGATCGTCGCGGCGATCAACGGCTGAGAACGATCATGGCCTTCCAGTCCACGCCCTCCGCTGCTCATTTCCGCCTGAACGCCTTCGCCGGCGTGTGGGAAGGGGACGAGCGTGTCGCGGCGTCGGCGTGGACGAGTGAAGGCAGGGCCAGTGCTGAGTTTTCCGGCGAGGTATTGTTCGGCGGCTTCTTCCTCGAGCAGCGCTATCGCCAGACGCGCGATGGTGCTGTTTCGTTCGAGGCGCGAAATGTTTTCGGCTTCGATGCTTCGGACCAGACCTACAAACTCTACCAGTTCGATACCGCAGGTTTTGCGCCGCCCGTACCGGCGTCCGGCGAGTGGAACGGCAGTGAACTTGTGCTGATGAAGACTTCGCCGCGCGGCAGCCAGCGCACCGTATTCACGTTTGAAAATGAAGACTGCTACCGGATGGGCGTCAGCTTTTCGCCTGCAGGCAGCGATACTTGGCAGGAGGTCGTCAGCGGCGTCTATCGTCGCGCGTCCTCCACGTCTTCCAACCTCTCCTAAACAAAGGCCTCGCATGTCCATTCTCGTCAACAAAGACACCAAGGTTCTCGTTCAGGGCCTAACCGGCAAGACCGGCACGTTCCACACCGAACAGGCGCTCGCTTACTACGGCACCCAGATGGTCGGCGGCATCCATCCGAAGAAGGGCGGCGAAACCTGGACCGGCGCAAAGGGCGAAAGCCTGCCGATCTTCGCAACCGTTGCCGAAGGCAAGGAAAAGACCGGCGCCAACGCGACCGTCATCTATGTTCCGCCGGCCGGCGCTGCCGACGCCATCATCGAGGCGATCGACGCCGAGATCCCGTTCATCACCTGCATCACCGAAGGCATCCCGGTCATGGACATGGTGCGGGTCAAGGCTCGCCTCGACCGCTCCAAGTCGCGCCTGCTCGGCCCCAACTGCCCGGGTATCCTGACGCCGGAAGAATGCAAGATTGGCATCATGCCGGGCTCGATCTTCCGCAAGGGTTCGGTCGGTATCGTTTCCCGCTCGGGCACGCTGACCTATGAAGCCGTTTTCCAGACCTCCAACGAAGGTCTGGGTCAGACGACGGCCGTCGGCATTGGCGGCGACCCGGTCAAGGGCACCGAGTTCATCGACGTCCTGGAAATGTTCCTGGCTGACGAAGCCACCCAGTCGATCATCATGATCGGCGAAATCGGTGGTGCGGCTGAAGAAGACGCAGCGCAGTTCCTCAAGGACGAAGCCAAGAAGGGCCGCAAGAAGCCGATGGCTGGCTTCATTGCCGGCCGTACGGCGCCGAAGGGCCGCACCATGGGCCATGCCGGCGCTGTGGTTTCCGGCGGCAAGGGCGATGCGGAATCAAAGATCGCGGCGATGGAATCGGCAGGCATCAAGGTGTCGCCCTCTCCGGCCCGCCTCGGCAAGACGCTGGTTGAAGTCCTCAAGGGCTAAGCCACCTAAATATAGACCGGGCGGAGGAACGGCATCTGCGCCTTCCGCCCGGCCTCGACGGCACGAGAACAGCAGATGCGCCGCGGACAGGCGGCAATCGAAATGCGGCAGCCGGCCATCAAGCCGGCAAATTCATCAAAGTCAGGAGGCGGACGGAAGCGTCCGCATATCACCATGGCACGGCAAGAAGCCAACGAGCAGTTTCAGGTCACCTCGTTTCTGGATGGCGCCAACGCTGCCTATATCGAGCAGCTCTACGCGCGGTACGAAGAGGATCCGGCATCGGTCGACGACCAGTGGCGTGCCTTCTTCAAGGCGCTGGAGGAGGATCCCAGCGATGTGAAGAGGGCGGCCAAGGGGGCTTCCTGGCGCAAGAAGAACTGGCCGCTTCAGGCAAGCGGCGATCTGGTGTCGGCTCTCGATGGCGACTGGGGCATCGTCGAGAAGGTCATCGAGACCAAGGTCAAAGCCAAGGCTGAAGCTCAGGGCAAGCCCGCCGACAGCACAGAGGTCCTGCAGGCGACGCGCGATTCCGTGCGCGCCATCATGATGATCCGCGCCTACCGCATGCGCGGCCACCTGCACGCCAAGCTCGACCCGCTCGGCATTGCCGCTCCCGTCGACGACTATCGCGAGCTGTCGGCGGAGAATTACGGCTTCACGGCCGCCGATTACGACCGCAAGATCTTCATCGACAACGTGCTCGGCCTGGAATACGCGACCATCCGCGAGATGATCGAAATCCTCGAGCGCACCTATTGCTCGACGCTCGGCGTCGAATTCATGCATATCTCCAACCCTGAGGAGAAGGCCTGGATCCAGGAGCGCATCGAGGGACCGGACAAGGGTGTGGCCTTTACGCCGGAAGGCAAGAAGGCGATCCTTGCCAAGCTCGTCGAAGCCGAAGGCTACGAGCAGTTCCTCGACGTCAAGTTCAAGGGCACGAAGCGTTTCGGCCTCGACGGCGGCGAATCGCTGATCCCGGCGCTGGAACAGATCCTCAAGCGTGGCGGCCATCTCGGCCTCAAGGAAGCCGTGTTCGGCATGGCCCATCGCGGCCGCCTGAACGTGCTCTCCCAGGTCATGGGCAAGCCGCACCGGGCGATCTTCCACGAGTTCAAGGGCGGCTCGGCCGCTCCCGACGAGGTCGAGGGCTCGGGTGACGTCAAGTACCATCTCGGCGCCTCCTCAGACCGCGAATTCGACGGCAACAAGATCCACGTTTCGCTGACGGCGAACCCCTCGCATCTCGAAATCGTCGATCCCGTCGTCATGGGCAAGGCCCGCGCCAAGCAGGATATGAACGCCACCGTCTGGGACGGCGACATCATCCCGCTTTCCGAGCGGGCCAAGGTTCTGCCGCTGCTGATCCATGGCGACGCGGCTTTTGCCGGCCAGGGTGTCATTGCCGAAATCCTCGGCCTTTCCGGCCTGCGCGGCCACCGCGTCGCCGGCACCATGCATGTGATCATCAATAACCAGATCGGCTTCACCACGAACCCGGCCTTCTCGCGCTCGTCGCCCTATCCGTCCGACGTCGCCAAGATGATCGAGGCGCCGATCCTGCACGTCAACGGCGACGATCCGGAAGCGGTCGTTTATGGCGCCAAGATCGCCACCGAATTCCGCATGAAGTTCCACAAGCCTGTGGTGCTCGACCTGTTCTGCTACCGCCGCTACGGCCACAATGAAGGCGACGAACCGTCCTTCACGCAGCCGAAGATGTACAAGGTGATCCGCGCCCACAAGACCGTGCTGCAGCTCTATGCGGCCCGGCTCGTCGCCGAGGGCCTGCTTACCGACGGCGAAGTCGAGAAGATGAAGGCCGATTGGCGCGCCCATCTCGAACAGGAGTTCGAGGCCGGCCAGCACTACAAGCCGAACAAGGCCGACTGGCTGGACGGCGAGTGGTCGGGCCTGCGCACGGCCGACAATGCCGACGAGCAGCGCCGCGGCAAGACCGCCGTGCCGATGAAGACGCTGAAGGATATCGGCCGCAAGCTCTCGGAGATCCCGGCGGGCTTCAATGCGCACCGGACGATCCAGCGCTTCATGGAAAACCGCGCCAACATGATCGCCACCGGCGAGGGTATCGACTGGGCGATGGCCGAAGCACTCTCCTTCGGTGCGCTCTGCGTCGAAGGCAGCAAGATCCGTCTGTCCGGCCAGGATTGCGAACGCGGTACCTTCTCGCAGCGCCACTCGGTTCTCTACGATCAGGAAACTGAAGAGCGCTACATCCCGCTCGCCAATCTTTCGCCGACGCAAGGGCGCTACGAAGTCATCAATTCGATGCTTTCGGAAGAGGCCGTGCTCGGTTTCGAATACGGCTATTCGCTCGCCCGTCCGAATGCGCTGACGCTGTGGGAAGCGCAGTTCGGTGATTTCGCCAACGGCGCGCAGGTGGTTTTCGACCAGTTCATCTCGTCGGGCGAACGCAAGTGGCTGCGCATGTCGGGCCTCGTCTGCCTGCTGCCGCACGGCTATGAAGGTCAGGGTCCGGAACATTCCTCGGCCCGCCTCGAGCGTTTCCTGCAGCTTTGCGCGGAAGACAACATGCAGGTCGCCAACGTCACGACGCCGGCGAACTACTTCCACATCCTGCGCCGGCAGGTGAAGCGCGACTTCCGCAAGCCGCTGATCCTGATGACGCCGAAGTCGCTGCTGCGCCACAAGCGGGCGGTCTCCACGCTTGCCGAAATGGCCGGTGAATCCGCCTTCCATCGCCTGCTCTGGGACGATGCCGAGGTGATCAAGGACGGCCCGATCAAGCTGCAGAAGGACAACAAGATCCGCCGCGTCGTCATGTGCTCCGGCAAGGTCTATTACGATCTTCTCGAAGAGCGTGAAAAGCGCGGCATCGACGACATCTATCTCTTACGCGTCGAGCAGCTCTATCCGTTCCCGGCAAAGGCGCTCATCAACGAGCTGTCGCGCTTCCGCAATGCCGAGATGGTCTGGTGCCAGGAAGAGCCGAAGAACATGGGCGCCTGGTCGTTCATCGACCCCTTCCTCGAATGGGTGCTCGCCCATATCGACGCGAAATACCAGCGCGTCCGTTATACCGGCCGTCCGGCCGCCGCCTCGCCGGCGACGGGTCTGATGTCCAAGCATCTGTCGCAGCTCGCCGCATTCCTCGAGGATGCATTGGGCGGTTAAAACACGGGGGGGCGCAATGGCTTATTTCTTTCTGAGACTGCAGCCGCCGCGCCCCACTTTCCCGCATGACGGGACCGGGGAGGAAATGGCGGCGATGAAACGCCATGTCGAATACTGGCATCGGCACGCCCTTGCGGGATCGGCGATCATCGTCGGCCCCGTCTTCGAGGGTGAAGGCGCTTGGGGCATGGCGATCGTCGAGGTCGAGGATCAGGCGGCGGCGCAGGTTCTTGCCGACGGCGATCCGATCATCGCTTCCGGTTTTGGTTTCCGCTTCGATATCCTGCCGATGCCTTCGATCATCTTGCGGCCGCCCGCCGTCTGAAACGCATTAACGAAAACACACGAAATCAGGATCTGAACAATGGCCACAGAAATCCGCGTTCCAACTCTCGGTGAATCCGTCAGCGAGGCAACCGTCGGCACCTGGTTCAAGAAGGTCGGCGACGCCATCAAGGCCGACGAGCCGATTCTCGAGCTTGAAACCGACAAGGTGACCATCGAAGTTCCAGCACCCGCCTCCGGCACGCTTTCGGAAATCGTCGTCGCCGCCGGGGAGACCGTCGGCCTCGGCGCGCTGCTCGGCCAGATCGCCGAAGGCGCAGCTGCCGCTGCCGCGCCGGCTGCTGCTGTACCGGCCGCCGCACCTGCCCAGCCAGCCCCGGCTGCTGCTGCCCAGCCAGCGCCAGTTGCCGCTGCTGCGTCGTCCTCATCAAGCGCTTCCGTCTCCACCATGCCGCCGGCACCGGCGGCTTCGAAGATGCTTGCCGAAAACAATCTTTCCGCCGACCAGCTCGACGGTAGTGGCAAGCGCGGCCAGGTGCTGAAGGGCGACGTCATCGCCGCCGTCGCCAAGGGCATTTCCGCTCCGGCGGCCGCACCCGCAGCAACGCCTGCCGCCGCGCGTGGCCCGTCGACGGTCGAGGATGCCTCGCGCGAAGAGCGCGTGAAGATGACGCGCCTGCGCCAGACGATCGCCAAGCGCCTCAAGGACGCGCAGAACACCGCCGCCATGCTGACCACCTACAATGAGGTGGACATGAAGGCGGTCATGGACCTGCGCAACAAGTACAAGGACATTTTCGAGAAGAAGCACGGCGTCAAGCTCGGCTTCATGGGCTTCTTCACCAAGGCGGTGACGCATGCGCTGAAGGAATTGCCGGCCGTCAACGCCGAAATCGACGGCACCGACGTCATCTACAAGAACTACTGCCATGTCGGCATGGCCGTCGGCACGGACAAGGGCCTCGTCGTTCCTGTCATCCGCGACGCCGACCAGATGTCGATCGCCGAAATCGAGAAGGAACTCGGCCGTCTTGCCAAGGCAGCCCGTGATGGCTCGCTCTCCATGGCCGACATGCAGGGCGGCACCTTCACCATCACCAATGGCGGCGTCTACGGTTCGCTGATGTCTTCGCCGATCCTCAACGCGCCGCAGTCCGGCATTCTCGGCATGCACAAGATCCAGGAACGGCCGGTGGCGATCGGCGGCCAGGTGGTCATCCGTCCGATGATGTATCTGGCGCTGTCCTACGATCACCGCATCGTCGACGGCAAGGAAGCGGTCACCTTCCTCGTGCGCGTCAAGGAAAGCCTGGAAGATCCGGAACGTCTGGTTCTCGATCTCTAAGGGAGCGCTTTCGATGCGGAACCGGATCATGCGAGCGGCGCGCCTTCTTCTTTGCGCTGCCGCCGCGCATATTCCGGTCTCCGCATCGGCTGCTGGCTGGGACATCAGCAAGGCAAGCAGCAATTTCGAGCTGATAGCGCTGAGCGATGCCGAACTCTCCGGCCGGTCGATCGGCGCGATCCATATGGGCAATGTCGAGCTGACCTCGGGGCGCATCGTCGCCGCCGATCCGCTCGCACAGCCCGATCGTCCGGCGCTCGCAAGAACGGTTGCGCCGGGCGACTATCCGGTGACGCTCTACCAGGCCTTCGGGCGCATCGCCGCCGCCAGCATGCGGTTTGCTGAGGGCAGGCCGGATCATTGGGAGCTTGCGGTCCT
This sequence comes from Rhizobium leguminosarum bv. viciae USDA 2370, assembly GCF_002008365.1. Lineage (GTDB taxonomy): Bacteria > Pseudomonadota > Alphaproteobacteria > Rhizobiales > Rhizobiaceae > Rhizobium > Rhizobium leguminosarum. Next base: position 119,127 of record NZ_MRDL01000015.1, on the reverse strand, counting down.
GCCCGGGCAGGACCCGGCGACGCTGAAGGACGGTGAGATCTTCGGCTATCCCGTCGATGCCGGCCTCGGCTGCTACATGGATGCCGATACGCTTGATCTGATCGGGGAGCGTGAAGGGCAGGTACAGGCGCAGAAACCGGATGCCGACGTCAATTATTACGATGACGTGCTGGCGTCGGACCTCAATGCCAACAAGGGCATCTATGCACTGCACCGGCCGGTTGCCGGCAGACGAGGCAATGTCGCCGTGTTCTGGAGCGGCTGGGGCGACGGTTTCTACCCGGTTTTCTGGGGGCTCGACAAGGACGGCCGCGCGCTGGTGCTGCTGACGGATTTTAGCGTTGTCGAAAACGCCGACGGGCGGAAGGAGCCGACGCTGCAATGAGCGGAAGGATCGGGACCATGGCGGGACGGAAAGGCGTGGCTGCGATCGCAGCCGCCGCGTTTTTCGCCGTTCCGGCATCCACGTTCGGCGCCGCATGCAAGCAGGAACAAGCCGTCTACGTCGATCGCGACGGTGCCTATGAATTGCGCTTCGCACCGCTGAATTCTCCATCGGCCGCCGCCAGCAACCAGTTCAAGGTCAGCGCGCTTAAGACACCTGTCGTGATGGAAGGTTATGTCATGCCATCGGAAGATCCGGTGCGCGCCATCGGCATCCTGATGTTCAACTGCCCCGAGGGCGATGCGACCGGCGCCGATCTCGATGCCTGCACGGTCTGGCAGGGCGCGGTCTACGGCATGGATGCCGAGGGTGAGATGGACAATCTGCAGCCCGAAGGTGCGGCGGCGGCCGAAAAGCTCGTGCTCCCCGGCCTTGGTCCCGCCATCCGCGAATCCAGTGCCTGGGGCGAGGGCAAGGCTTCGGTAGCGCCTTGGGACGTACTGACATTCAAGGAGTGTGCGACATGAGCGATGCACCTGTTGTTCTCATCACCGGCGGAAGCCGGGGTATCGGCGCCGCGGCCTCAAGGCTCGCCGCGCGCCAGGGCTGGCGTGTTGCGGTGAATTATGCCGCCAACCGCCAAGCCGCGGATGCGGTCGTGGCTTCGATCACAGAAGGCTGCGGCGAGGCCGTGGCGATCCAGGGTGACGTCGGCAAGGCTGCGGATATCGTCTCGATGTTTACGGCGGTCGACCGACATTTCGGCCGGCTTGACGGGCTCGTCAACAATGCCGGCATCGTCGACTATCCGCAGCGCATCGATGAGATGTCGGCGGAGCGAATCGAGCGCATGCTGCGCATCAATGTGACCGGCTCCATCCTCTGCGCCGCAGAGGCCATACGCCGGATGTCGAGCCGGCATGGCGGGCAGGGCGGGGCGATCGTCAATATCTCGTCGATGGCGGCGATCCTCGGTTCGGCGACGCAGTATGTCGATTATGCCGCTTCGAAGGCGGCGATCGACACCTTCACTGTCGGCTTGGCGCGTGAAGTCGCTGCCGAGGGCATCCGCGTGAATGCGATAAGGCCCGGCATCATCGAGACCGACCTCCATGCTTCGGGCGGGCTGCCTGACCGGGCACGCGAGATGGCGCCGGCGGTTCCGATGCAGCGTGCGGGCACGCCCGAGGAGGTGGCGGATGCGATCCTCTATCTTCTGTCACCTTCGGCTTCCTATATAACCGGCGCGATCCTCAATGTGAGCGGCGGCCGCTAGAACGACAGGGCGAAAAACAGCATGCAATATATTCTCGAATTCCTCGGTCTGATGGCCGTCTTTTCGATCTTCATCGTCGTGCCAGGCGCCGATTTTGCCGTTATCCTGCGCCAGAGCATCGTGCATGGGCGACGCGCCGCCATCATGACCGGGCTCGGCATGGGCTTCTCCCTGCTCTTCCACATCAGTTACACTATCCTCGGCCTCGGCCTGATCGTGTCCAAATCACTGATGCTGTTTGCTGTCATCAAATGGGCAGGCGTCGCCTATCTGGTCTATCTCGGCATCAAGTCGTTCCGCGAACCGGGTTTCAAGGTGAGGGATATCGAGGTGACGGCGGAAGACCGCAAGCCGGTCTCGATGTTGAAATGCCTGGGCATGGGCTTCATCACCAATGCGCTGAACCCGAAGCCGGTGCTGTTCTTCCTGTCGCTGTTTTCGACGCTCGTCCATCACGACACGCCGGCGCTGATCCAGTTCTCCTATGGCATCGGCATGGCGACGGCGCTGGTCTCCTGGTTTGCCGGCGTCTCCTATTTCTTCACGGTCAAGGCGATCCGTGACCGCTTCATCGCCAGCGGCAAATGGTTCAACCGCATCACCGGAGCGGCACTTGTCGGCTTCGGCTTCCGCCTCGCTTTGTCGCGCGCGGCCGATTAAACGAAAAATCCAAAGGGAAAGAAGCAATGTCCTACGATGTGATCATTATCGGAACCGGCCCGGGCGGCTATGTCTGCGCCGTCAAGGCGGCCCAGCTCGGCCTCAAGGTCGCCGTCGTCGAAAAGCGGGCGACCTATGGCGGCACCTGCCTGAACGTCGGCTGCATCCCGTCGAAGGCGCTGTTGCATGCCTCCGAAATGTTCCATCAGGCCGGCCACGGAATGAGCGCGCTCGGTATCGATATTCCGGCGCCGACGCTCAACCTCGGCAATATGATGGCCCACAAGGATGCGACGGTGAAGTCGAATGTCGACGGCGTCGCCTTCCTCTTCAAGAAGAACAAGATCGATACCTTTCAGGGCATCGGCAAGGTCGTCTCGGCCGGCAAGGTTTCCGTCACCGCCGACGATGGCAAGGTGCAGGAGATCGAAGGCAAGAACATCGTCATCGCCACCGGCTCCGACGTCGCCGGCATTCCTGGCGTGCAGGTCGAGATCGATGAAAAGACCATCATCTCCTCGACCGGCGGCATTGCGCTGGAGAAGGTGCCGGAAACGCTGATCGTCGTCGGCGGAGGCGTTATCGGTCTCGAGCTCGGTTCCGTCTGGTCGCGCCTCGGCGCCAAAGTCACCGTCGTCGAATATCTCGACACCATCCTTGGTGGTATGGACGGCGAAGTCTCCAAGCAATTCCAGCGTATGCTTGCCAAGCAGGGCATCGATTTCAATCTCAGCGCCAAGGTCACCGGCGTTGAAAAGGGCGACAAGGGCGCCAAGGTCACTTTCGAGCCGGTCAAGGGTGGCGACAAGGTGACGCTCGAGGCCGAAGTCGTGCTGATCGCCACCGGCCGCAAGCCCTATACATCGGGTCTCGGCCTCGAAGAAGCCGGTGTTACGCTCGACAATCGCGGCCGCGTCGAGATCGACGGTCACTTCAAGACCAATGTTGCCGGCATTTATGCGATCGGCGATGTGGTCAAAGGTCCGATGCTGGCGCACAAGGCGGAGGACGAAGGCGTGGCGCTTGCCGAAATCCTTGCCGGGCAGCATGGCCATGTGAATTACGAGGTCATTCCGAGCGTCGTCTACACCCAGCCGGAAATCGCTTCCGTCGGCAAGACCGAGGAAGAACTCAAGGCGGCTGATATCGCCTACAAGGTTGGCAAGTTCCCGTTCACGGCGAACGGCCGGGCGCGTGCGATGCTGGCGACGGACGGCTTCGTCAAGATTCTTGCCGACAAGGAAACCGACCGCGTGCTCGGCGGCCATATCGTCGGCTTCGGCGCCGGCGAGATGATCCACGAGATCGCCGTGCTGATGGAGTTCGGCGGTTCGTCAGAAGATCTCGGCCGTACCTGCCACGCGCATCCCACAATGTCGGAAGCGGTGAAAGAGGCTGCGCTCGCAACCTTCTTCAAGCCGATCCATATGTAATCTTACATATTCGTAACAAAGCATACAGCCGCTTGCCGGAAGGCAGGCGGCTGTTCTAGAGCCTTTCCGGGTTAGATTGAAGCATTCTGCCGGAGCAGGTTTTCGTCAGGGCAGAGGCGATTGGCGAAGGGCATACCCCTTGGTACGTCCGAGCCGATCGCCTCTGCCCTGGCGCAAAGATGCCCGGCCCTTCGGGTTGGCTGAAACGGGCCGGCTGATCGACCGGCCGGCTTGGCCGCAGAGCTGGACTACGACGCGCGCCGGCCGGTCGACCATCCGACTCCGTTTGAGCCAACAGAATGCTTCAATCTAACCCGGAAAGGCTCTAGTTGTTGCCTATCGTTGAGTTCAGCATCCGTGAAGGTCCAGAAATGCAGCAGCCGTCCATCGTGAGTTACAGCCTGAGCCAGCGTTTTCTTCACTGGGCCGTGGCGCTGCTGATCTTCTTCAACCTGCTGTTTCCCGATGGCATGAATATCTGGCATCGGCTGATGCGCAGAGGCCAGGTACCGACGCCGGAGCAGATTTCGTCGGCGAATATCCATGCCTATGTCGGCATCGCCATCCTGATGCTTGCCGTCCTCAGGCTCGGGCTGCGTTTTACCAAGGGCGTCCCGGACGAGGCCGCACAGGAGCCGGCGATCTTCCGTCTTGCAGCGAGGCTTGCCCATGCCGGCCTCTACATCCTGATCTTCGCGATGCCGCTTTCGGGCATCGCCGCCTACTATTTCGGTATCGATCCCGCCGGTTCGTTACACGCGGATGTCCTGAAGATCATTCTCTGGGCGCTGATCGCGGCGCATGTCGCCGGCGCCCTCGTCCATCATTTCTATTGGAAAAGCAATGTTCTGCGCCGCATGACGCTCGGCTGACCGACGGCGGGTTCAGTTCACCGCGGTGACGGTAAAGCCCTGCCGGCGTAGCAGTTCAACCAAGCCGTCGTCGCCGGGCAGGTGCGCCGCTCCGACGGCGATCATGGTGCGCCCCTTGTCGAGGTAGGGCTTCGCCCGCTCCGCCATGACCTTGTTTCGATCCGTGATCATACGGTTTTCGAAGGCTTTTTCAGCAGCGAGATCTGTCGAGACGACCTCCATGAGCGAGAAGATCATTCCGATCTTACCCTGATCGTAGAGGCTGATCATCGTCTCGGTTATGTCATCCATACCATTCGGAAACGCCAACAACTCCCGCAGGTTCTGAAGCATGCGGTCGTCCGGGACATCCGACAGGGCCTTAATTTGCTCGACTGGCGTTTCCAGGCCGACCAGATTGACACCATCATCTAGCGCCTCGAGGGCGAGAGATTCGTCCAGTACCCTGAGGCCGCTTGCTCTGCGCTTGATATCGCAGCCACGTGTCTGGAGGCTGGCGTAGATGAACCAAGGTCGCATCTTGGCCATCAGGTTCACGTTGATGCCCTTTTTCTTCAAGCCGGCAGCGACTTCGCTGGTCGCGTCAGGGGGCAAGATGTGATCGAGGGTTTTGTCACCGTGGAGCGTGGTCAGCTCGGGATGCTTGAAGATCTCCAGCACAAGTTTTTCCGGCTCTGCGATTTCCGCTAACTCGACAGTCAGAGTGTCGATAGCGTCGTACGCCTCGTAAAATCCTTCCGGCATATCCAATACACGGGAATCGCTCACATGCATCGTGCCGAGCAACCAGGAAGGCTGGAGACCGGGCTTTTCGATTTTCCAGAAGATCGCATTGCCGTTCGGTATCGTCTCGGCTTTCTCGACAGCCTTCCTGAAACGGACGGGATCTTCCTTTTCCAGTTGGGTCAAAAGGTTCTGACCCGGGCAAGCCAGTTCGTCATCGGCCAAGGCAGGCGAAAGGGAAAATATCGTTAGCATCGCCGCCGCCACTAGCATTGCGCCGTTACCGAACGTGGGAAGACCTTTCGAGGCCGCTCTCGAGGTGAAAACCATATTCTGGCTGAGCATTGAAACTCTTTTGGGAACAAAGGGCTGTAAATGCCGCCATGTGACGTATGCAAACTGGGGTTGTCAATCTCAGAGAGCTGCCGCTACCGCAAATTACTGAGGTTGGACCTAATTGACGGCTGTCACCGTGAAGCCCTGCTGGCGTAGCAGTTCGATGACGCCGTCCTTGCCGGGCAGGTGCAGGGCGCCGACGGCCATGAAGACGTTGCCGCCGTCGAGAATGGGGGCGGCGCGTTCGGCCATTACCTTGTTGCGGTCGAGGATGACACGCTGCTCGAAGGCGGCATAATCGTTATTTTCGCCCTCTTCTTCAGGCGTCACCGTTTTCAGCATCGGCATGGTCATGCCATTATCACCGGAGAGGTAGAGGTCGGTCATCGTCTCGACGACATCGCTCATCTTGTCGCCGAGTTCCAGCGTCTCGATCAGCGACTTCAGATGGAATTCGACCGGCAGATCGGCCATGGCCTGGATCTGTTCGGCAAGGGTTTCCAGCCCCTTGACCTGCTTGCCCTGGGCAACGGCATCGGTGGCGATCTTCTGGTCGAGGAACTGCACGCCCTTTGCCTTGCGGGCGATTTCGCAGGCCGGCAGGGCGACGGCGCTCGAGATCATCCAGGGCCGCATGCGGGAAACGGCGCTGAGCGGGATACCGCGCTGCTTGAGGCCGGTTTCGAGGCGCTTGTAGTCCTCGGGAGAAAGTAGCTTGTCGATCGTCGTGCCGTCGGTGAACATCGTCAACTCCGGCTTTGCGAGCAGGGCGGCGGTCGCTTTCCGCTCATCGAGGATCTCGTCGGATTCGATGACGATCGTACTGGCGGCATCGTGGGCTGCCTGGGCGCGCGGTGGCAAGGCGAGCACGCGCGGATCGGTAACATGCATGCTGCCGAGCAGCCACGAAGGTGCAAGTCCCGGCTTCTCGACCTTCCAGAAGATGCCCTTGCCGTTCGGCGTGGCGTCGGCTTCCTTCAGCGCCTCGGCATAGCGGGCAGGGTCGTTCTGCTGCAACTCGACCATCAGGTTGCGGCCAGTGCAGGCCACGTCTTCGGCCGCCGCCGGCCTTGCAGTCAGGAAGGCGACAAAGAGGGCCGCAAGAAGCAGCATGTGAAAGGCTGCGATCAGCCAGAGCAACAGATTGGCCGGCACTGCGAGGTAAGACGTCCGGCGGCCGATTGATGTCGTCATGATGGGTGTTCCGATCACATGCCTTGTGCGTTTCATGGTCTACGCCCGGCTTGCGCATATTCCTTTAAGAGAATGCGTTAACGAAAGTTAAAGTGCATCACATCAAATCGGATTCATGACGATGCACTTTAAATCAACGCATCGTGCTTCCAAAAATCAATTCCGATTTCCGGGCCGATGCGCTAGGCGCGCGGATGCGCCCGATCATACACCTCGAGCAGCCGTGACGCATCGACTCCGGTATAGACCTGCGTTGTGGAAAGGCTGGCATGGCCGAGCAATTCCTGAATGGTGCGCAGATCGCCGCCGCCGGCAAGCAGGTGGGTGGCGAAGGAATGGCGCAGGGCATGCGGTGTCGCCGTTTCCGGCAGACCGAAGGCGCTGCGCATCTTCTGCATGGTGCGCTGGATGATTGCCGCCTGCAGCTTGCCGCCGCGGGCGCCGCGAAACAGCGGTTCACCGCTTTCGAGATGGTATGGGCAGAGCGCGCGGTATTTCTCGACCGCGTCGAAAACCACAGACAGCAACGGCACCAGCCGCGTCTTGTTGCCCTTGCCGGTGATGCGCAGCACCGTTGCGCCCTTCTGCAGGTCGGCGGGAGCAAGATCAAGCGCTTCGGAGATGCGCAGGCCGCAGCCGTAGAGCAGCGTCATGACAGCCGCATCGCGCGCCGCAATCCAGGGTTCGTCATGCAGTTGGGCGTCGTCGCTGACGACGGTGATCGCCTGCGTGTCCGACAGCGGCTTGGGCAGCGATTTCGGTTGTTTCGGCGAGCGCACTGCGCCGGCGCCGGCGGCGTTGACCAGGCCCTTCTTTTCGAGATGGCGCAGCAGCGAACGGAGACCGGCGAGATTGCGGCCGAGCGAGCGGGCGCCGGAGCCCTGCCTGCGCCGGGCCGCCAGGAAGGCGCGGAAATCGGCGGGGCGCAACTCCCTGATGTCCCGGAGCGTCACCGGGCCGGCGAGATGGCCGGTCAGGAAGGTCAGGAACTGGCGGGTGTCGCGCTCGTAAGCGTCGAGCGTATGCTCGGAAAGACGGCGCTCACGGGCGAGATTTTCAAGCCATGCGGCACGCTCCGCCATCAGGCGCGGATCGGCGATAACAAGCAGTTCGTTCACGTTGCTGGCCTTGATTTTGCCTTCAAGTCCGCCAATTTGGAGCAGGAACAGTTATGGAATTGCTAATGCCGGCCAAGCCTTTGTCATCCTTCGATCATATTGTACTGCGATAGCTTTTACCCCATAGACAGGATCTTTCATGGCACGGCGCGATTCCATGACGGCTTTCGGACAGCTCGCGGAAGCGATCGCTCTCGTTTCACAGGGAAAGCCCGGTCATATCGTCGATACGCTGATTGCCGAACGCGGCCAGAGGATCGTGAAAAATCCGCTCTGGCCGGTCATGCGGCCATTCCTCTACACGCTGCTGCGTTACAACAAGGCGCTCGAATTCGCCAATGCGGTTGCCAAGATGCCGGGTTTCCAGTCGTTCGAATATCTGAGTGATGTGCTGAAGCTCGACATCGGCATCACCAATGGCGAACGCATCCCTGATACCGGCGGCTTCATCCTCGTCAGTAACCATCCCACAGGCATCGCCGATGGCGTTGCCGTGTTCGATCTCTTGAAAGCGCGCCGGCCGGACATGATGTTCTTCGCCAATCGCGATGCCATCCGCGTCAATCCGCGCTTTGCCGAGATGATCATTCCTGTCGAATGGCGGGAGGAGCATAAAAGCAAGCTGAAGGCGCGCGAAACGCTGCAACTGACCAACCATGCGGTGAAGGAAGGCAAGGCGACAGTGCTCTTTCCCTCAGGCCGCATTGCCTACTGGGCGAACGGCCGGCTGAACGAACGGCCGTGGAAGACCTCGGCCGTCGGGCTGGCGCGCAAATACAATCTGCCGATCCTTCCGGTCCATGTGACGGCGCGCAATTCGGGGCTGTTCTACTGGCTGGCGAAATGGTCGACGGAGCTTCGCGACATGACCGTGTTCCACGAACTGTTGAACAAACGCGGCGACCGCTTCGATTTCGTGATCGGCAATCTTATTCCCGCCGAACAGCTAGACGGCGACCTCAACGAGGTGACGAAGGCGCTGGAGAAACATACGGTGCAGGATATGGCTGGGGACGGCGACGCGACCTTCGTCCCGGTCGGCCTGCCGGCGGCGATGTACCGCGAGGTTCCGGTTCCTGCAATCTAGAACCACCGGCATTGCCATGACAATCAATATCCGCACGTTCCGCGATCGGTTGCCGCAGGAGATCGCAGATCTCGAAAGCGAGGCCCGGCAAGAAGGCTATCGCCATATCGCCCGTCTTATCGACGAATGGTCGACCGGCGACAACAGGTTCCGGCGTGACGGCGAAAGGCTGCTTGGCGCCTATGCCGGGGAGGTGCTCGCCGGCATCGGCGGCATGACCGTCGAAACGGCCATGTCAGGGGCGCTGCGGATGCGGCGTTTCTACATCAGTCCCGCAATGCGCGGGCGCGGCATCGGCCGGATGCTTGCCATGGCTCTGCTTGATCATGCGTCGTCCTTCTGTACCGTCGTCACCGTTCATGCGGGAAACGATGGTGCGGCAAGGTTCTGGGAGTCGCTTGGGCTTCAGCCTCACGGACGAGATGGACATAGCCATCTGCTCGCGCTGCAGCACCATAACGGTGGTCCAGCGGCTTCGGATTTGCGCCAGTGTGTTACGCCCCGATCTCCTTGAGGCGGATGGCCTGGCGCGCCAACAGCCGCTCGACATCGGCAATATCGAGTGCGGAGAGCTTGGCGCCCGGCTTGCGCAGGGTGGCGGACTTGATCACGCCGCGCTTGGCAAGCACATATTTGCGCGAGGCAAGGCCAATGCCCTGCTGCTGTTCGTAGCGGGCGAGCGGCAGATAGGCGTCGAAGATCGCATGGGCGCGATCGGGATTTCCGGCTGCATAGGCCTCGACGACGCCAACCATCATCTCCGGATAACAAAAGCCGGTCATTGCGCCATCGGCGCCGCGGCCCATCTCTTCGGGCAGGAAAAGCCCGCCATTGCCGCAGAGGATGGAGATACGCCGCATGGCGCCCTTGTCGCTGGCGGCGCGAAGCGCGGTGATTTTCGATAGACCCGGCCAATCCTCGTGCTTGAGCATGACACAATTCGGCACCTCGTTGACGATGCGCTCGATGACCTTAGGCGCGATGGTCACATTGGTGGTGAGCGGATAATCCTGCAGCACGAAGGGCGTATCGCCCAGGGTCTCGCCAACCGACTGGTAGAAGGCGAAGGCCTGATCGTCAGTCTTGACGGTCCAGGGCGGCGCAACCATGACACCGGCCGCCCCCTCGCCCATAACGGCTTCGGCAAGTTCGCTCATCGGCGCAAGCCCTGGCGCCGAAACGCCGACAACGACGGGGAGGCGCCCTTCGAGGCGCTTCAGCACCCGTTGGACGACTGTCCGCGATTCCTCGGCGGTCAGCTTCGGGGCCTCGCCGAGCTGGCCAAGCACCGTCAGGCCGGTGACGCCGGCGCCCTCGTAGAAATCGACCATGCTGTCGATACTGGCGAGATCGAGCGCGCCGTCATCGGTGAAGGGGGTTACGGCGATCACATAGACGCCCTTGGCATCTTCGGTCAGTCTGGCCATTCGTACTCTCCAATTCAGCGGCCGAAGAACAGCGCCTCGGCATTTCGAACAAAAATCTTTTCGGCAATCGTGGGATCGTCAATGGCGGCCCGTATGGTCTCGATCAGATCGGCGTCATCGGGCATGCCGTCCCACAATTCGGTGTGCGGCCAATCGCTGCCCCAGAGCAGCCTTTCCGCATGGCTGGCGGCAAGGGCGCGGCCGACCTCGGCGAAACCTTGGTCATTCATGTCCTTCGTCAAACGGTAGGGCGCGGTGACTTTGACGTAGGCCTCGGCTCTGTCCATCAGTCTTTTCAGGGCATCGACATGCAACGATCTCGTCTCTCTGGCAAGTGGAATGAAGCCGAGATGGTCGATGACGAGGGACAGGCGGATGCCGGACAGCGTTGCCGCAATATCGGGAAGTTGTTCGGGATTGATCTGCAATTGCAGCGACCAGCCGAGAGGGGCAATGCTTTCCGCCAGTGTCTTGGCGGCGGCGAGCGGGAGGCCACCCTTGTTGCGCGTATTGATCCGCACGCCGCGCACGCCGAGCCGATCCAGACGCTCCATCTCGGTCGCCGTGGTGTCAGGATCGATGACGACGATGCCGCGCAGACGATCTGGATAGGCGGCAAGCGCCTCCAGCAGCACCCTATTGTCGAAGCCATAGACGCTTGGTTGCACCAATACGCCCCTGGCGATGCCAAGACTGCCGGAGAATTCGATCCAGTCGGCAATCGTCGCGATGTCAGGCGTGTAGCTGCGTGGAGTGTTGAGCGGAGCGCCGGCGCGAAAGACGTGGAAATGCGTATCGACCGTGCCTTGCGGCAGCGCCGGCTGCGGCAGCCGCGTCAGCTGCCGGCGGGGCAGGCAAAGCGGCGCCTCCCGATCAGCGGCACTCATCGCGCGTCGAGCTCCTCGCTTTGCAGGAAGTCAAAGTCGGCGCCTTCGTCAGCCTGGAGCACGCGCTCCTGATAGAGCTTGGCATAGCCGCGCGCCGGGGCCGGGGAGGGCCGGTTGACGACATCAAGCATGCGGCGATCGAATTCCGCCTGCTCGATGTCGAGGTCGATGCGCCGTCCCTCGACGTCGAGGCGAATGCGATCGCCGGTGCGGACGATCGCCAGAGGACCGCCATCAGCCGCCTCGGGCGCGATATGGAGGATGATCGTGCCGAAGGCCGTGCCGCTCATGCGGGCGTCGGAAATCCGCACCATGTCCTTCACGCCCTGCCGCGCCAGCTTGCGGGGGATGGGTAGATAGCCGGCTTCCGGCATGCCGGGCGCACCTTTCGGCCCGGCATTGCGCAGAACCAGAACGTCATCGGCATGAACGTCGAGATCGTCGCTGTCGATGCGCAGCGTCATATCCTCGACGGAATCGAAGACGACGGCGCGTCCGCTATGCTGCAGCAGATCCTTGGAGGCGGCGGATTGTTTGATGACGGCGCCGCGCGGCGCCAGATTGCCGCGCAAGACGGCGATCGTTCCGATCGGCTTCAACGGTTTCGCGACGGTGCGGATAATGGTCTGGCCCGGCTCATCGACGACATCGTCGATGATCTCGCCGATCGTTCTGCCGTAGACGGTCGGGGCGCTGGCGTCGATTTCGTGACGCACCGCCTTCAACAGAGCCGGAACGCCGCCGGCCTCATGGAATTGCTCCATATAATGCTGGCCGGAGGGCTGCAGGTCGACGAGCAAGGGAATGCTCCGGCCCAGCCGGTCGAGCTCGGCCATGTCGAGGCGCAGACCGAGGCGGCCGGTTATCGCGGCAAGATGCACGACGGCATTGGTCGAGCCGCCCATCGCCTGCAGTGCGACGAGGCCATTGCGTATCGCCTGCGGCGTCAGGATATCGCGCACCGTCGGTGCAGCCTCATCCATGGCGAGACGCGCGGCGACACGGCCGGTCTCCTCGGCAAGGCGGACTCGTTCAGATTCGACGGCGGGTGCCGAACCGGCGCGGGGAAGGCAGAGACCCATGACTTCGGTGAGGTTCGCCATGGTGCTCGCCGTGCCCATCACCGTGCAGGTACCGATCGAGCTGGCCAGCTTGTTGTTGACGTCGGCGATCTCGGCCTCGTCGATCTCTCCGGCGCGGAAGCGCCCCCAGAAACGGCGGCAATCCGTGCAGGCGCCAAGCCGTTCGCCCTTGTGGTGGCCGACGGCCATCGGGCCGGTCGGCAGGAAGATCGCCGGTATCTCGCTGCTGGCGGCCGCCATGATCTGGGCCGGCAGGGTCTTGTCGCAGCCGCCGATCAGGACGACGGCATCCATCGGCTGGGCGCGGATCATCTCTTCCGTTTCCATCGCCATCAGATTGCGCAGATACATCGAGGTCGGCGAGGCAAAGCTCTCGTGGATCGAGATTGTCGGAAACACCATGGGCATCGCACCCGTCAGCATGACGCCGCGCTTGGTTGCCTCGATGAGTTGCGGCACATTGCCGTGACAGGGATTGAAATCACTGTAGGTATTGGCGATGCCGACGATCGGACGGTCGAGCGCATCGTCCGAATAGCCCATGGCCTTGATGAATGCCTTGCGCAGGAAAAGGGAGAATCCCTGATCGCCGTAACTCGTCAGCTTGCGACGAAGACCGTTCGACAAACCTGTTCCTCCCTCGCCAAATTGATCCATGGCCGTGGTGTCAGCGTAGAGGGATAAGGATGATTGTCAATAAATAAGATGGTGTCACTGTATCGTATTTTTGGATTTCTTCGACGATCACCATAAATTACAATGGGAATCAGCGAAATTAGCACTTTTGTTCGACTATCAAACGATTGGCTTTTGCGATGGAGATGGATAGATTATTGATAAAATGAGACTGTATGCAGAGGAAGCGCAATGACGGGAACGAGACGACGGCGTATCGGCATTATCGGTGCCGGCTGGGTCAGCGCCTACCATCTGCCTGCATGGATGCGGCAATCGGAAAGAGCCGAGGTCGTGGCGCTTGCCGACCCGTCGCCGAGCGCCGTCGAAGCGCGGCTTGCCGCCTTCGATATCGCGCGCCACTATGCGAGCGCGCAGGCGATGCTGGATGCCGAGCAGCTCGATGCCGTGGATATCTGCGCGCCACGGGAGTTCCATGCCGAACTGGTGCGGCTGGCGGCGGAAAAAGGCCTCGATATCATCTGTCAGAAGCCGCTCGCACCCTCCTACGGCGAGGCTGTCGACCTGCTGGCAGGTCTTTCAGGCAGGGGCAGGTTGATGATCCATGAGAACTGGCGGTTCCGCGCTTATTATCGGCGGCTGAAGGCGTGGCTCGACGAGGGACTTGCCGGCGAGATCCGCCAGGTGCAGTTCGAATTCCTGTCCAGCGGCATGATCGCGGATGCGGAAGGAAAAAGGCCGGCGCTGGTGCGCCAGCCCTTTTTCCGGACGCAGGAGCGATTGCTGGTTATGGAAGTCATGATCCATCATCTCGACACGCTGAGATATCTTCTGGGCGAGATGGAGGTGGTGAGTGCGCGGCTTGAGAGGAGCAATCGCGATATAGTCGCGGAGGATGTCGCAAGCGTCGTCCTGCGCCGGACGAGCGACGGTGTTCTCGTCACCATCAACGCCAATCTCGCCGTGCATGGCGCGCCGCCGGCGCCGCGTGATCACTTACGCATCTTCGGAACACGCGGCACGCTCGAACTTAATGGCAATCTGCTCTCGGCTGAGGGTGCGCGGCAGTGCCGGGAGAACTTCGATCCCGACGAGACCTACCAGGGTTCCTATGACGCGACCATTGCGCATTTCCTCGACAGCCTCGATGGAAAGGTGGCGATGGAGACATCGCCGGGCGATAACATCAAGACGCTTGCTCTGGTCGAGGATATCTATCGCTTGAGCCGGTTCGACCCGGAACGCAATCCACTGTAACATGGCTCGCCGTTAGAGCGCCGCGCGTCCAGGACGCTCTATCACTTTAGATTGGCGCATAATCCCTTTCCGAAAATCGAATCCGGTTTTCGGGGTTATGCTTCAGAGGAGATGACATTGCAGACGCTCAACGAAAGCCGCGAAGACGGCATCGAGCATGATGATCTAAGCATTGCCCGCGCGCTGGAGGAGGACATCATTTTCGGGCGGCTGGCGCCTGGAACCCGCCTGACCGAAGACACGCTCCTTGCCCGCTTTCACGTCACGCGCCATTTCGCCCGGCAGGCGATCGTGCAGCTCGAGACGATGGGTATCGTGGTTCGCGAGCGCAACAAGGGCGCGACCGTCCGCTCGCTGACGGCCCGCCAGGTCCAGGAAATCTACGACGTTCGGGAACTGCTGCAACGGCAGGCAGCGCTGTGGATAAAGCTGCCGGCGCCCGAGGCGTTGATCGAGGAACTGCTGGCGCTGCACGAGGAGCATGGCCGCCACATCGAATCCGGCTATCTCAGGGGTGTGCACGAGGCCAACGATAAATTCCACCTGACGCTCTTCGGCGCCTGCGGCAATTCGCATCTGGTGCAATCGATCGAGCTCTATATGCGGCTCAGCCTGCCGGTGCGCGCCAATTCGATGTCGAGCAAGGAATCGCTGCGTATCTCGCACGAACATCACCGGCTGATGATCGAGATGCTGCGCGGTGGGGATAACTGGGTTCTCGCCCAGCTCTGCGTCGACCATCTGCAGCCGAGCAAGAAACGCTATCTCGCCTATGTCAGTGACAACTGACGCGAACCGGCCGCTTGAAAGGGAGCGCAATCTTTCGATTGCGCTCCCTTCGCCTACCGGCTCACCAATCGAGGCGCAGGAGAGACACGCCTTGACGCGGTAGGGAGACTTTGAGGGCGATTTTGCCGTCGTCGACCTTGACCGACGCCTCGCCGTCGATCTCGGCGAGTTTTCCCGAGGTTTCCAGCCTGGCATAGTCTTCGCCGGCCGGATTCTGCGGCTTGCCCATCGCCTTCCAGACGCCGAAGGCGTTGGAATGCTCCTCGTCCATCCTGAAATGCTTGAGCGAGGCGGACTTGTCGCCCCAGCCGTCGAGATTGACCGTGATTTCGGCGGACGGCCCGGCTTCGTCATCGTCGTGGTAGTGCCAGAGGAGAATGGAAACACCCTTGTCGTCGCGGGTCGCCACGACGTTGACATCGGGCTTGCCGCGCACGCCATGGCTCATGATATCCTCGATATCGCGGCGATAATCGCTTTCCGATTCCAGCCATTCGCCGCCGAGCTTGCCGAGCATGCGGAAGCCGTTGAGAACAGCCTTGTCGACGCCGTTGGTGGCAAGATCGCGGAAGCCGTCGAAATAGGGCTGGTCGTCGAAGAGGAAAGCCCAGGTCACCGCGCCTTCGATATGGATGTTGGCGCGTCTCGCCAGTTCGTAAGTGCGAATCATGCTCTCGACGACATAGACGCCGTAGAGTGGGCCGTTGCGATAACCGTTCTGCGGATGGACGCGTGCAGAGCAGGCCGCACAGCCTTCCGGATCGGATTCGCCGATCACCACGGGCAGGTGTCGGAGTTCCGGAAACTCGTTGATGATGGCAAGGTTCGTCTCGATGTCGCGGAGCTGCTTGTGCAGGCCCATCCGGACGTGGCCCTCGTAGATCACCGGATTGCCCTTGGCATGGAAGGCGAGGAAATCGATCGGCGACTTATTGTCGACCGCGTGCTTGAGGAAGGCACGCAGGAAAGTCTGGGCCTTTTCGTTGGCAAAAGCGCCGCAGGTGTGCGGACCGCCGACACGGGCATTCGGCAAGGCACGCTTCAGGGCCTTGGCGCTGACATCATACATTTCGCAGAATTGCGGTATGGTGCCGGTCCAGTAGTGACCGTCCGGCTCGTTCCACACTTCCCATGGCCAGCTTGAAACGACGGCCTCGCCATATCTTTCGGCCAGATGGCGCGCCCATGCTTCGATCAGGTCAGCCCATTTCTTCAGATCCGTCGGCGGCGCCGTCCAACCGGTGGTGATCGTTGCGTATTTGTCGGCCGGCTCCCATTGGTGGCGATAGGGACCGTCGAAATCGGAGAGCGCCTCAGGCGTGAAACCGATCTGGATCAGCGGAATGTTGCCGGCTTCCACATAGGTGTCGAAGATCTTGTCGATGATCGTCCAATCATAGACCGGATTACCGTTCGCATCCTCGGTATAGGCATTGGTCGAACCCCATTTGAGCGCAGGCAGGCCGTCGCCGCTGGTCAGAAGATTGTGCGCACGGATGCGGGGTGGCTCGGGGCTCAGCTCGGTGAGTTCCTTGAGCAGCTTCCTGCCGTGCGGGGAGTAGGTGTAGTTCGGCTCGTCGTAACCGAACCAGTTCCACAAGGGTTCGTATTTGCTGGTTGGCCGGTTGGCGTGAACGGAGATTGTCACGTCATAGGGGCTGCTCATCCTGGTGTCCTCTTGAACGGTCATGCCAAAGCCTCCTCCCGAAAGCAGCCGACCTGTCTGGTGATGAAGTGCGGCCTCTTGGGAGGGCGCCGCGCTCGCTGCAAAAGCTAAGCCAAACGCTCACTTTGTCAATAATATAAAAAATCAGATCGGCGCCGTTCGCCAAAAATGCCTGTAAATGCGCTATTTTTTATGACAGACAAAATTATCAGTTGCCGTTTCTCAAAAAATTGTCGATAACTGTGGCGTGAGTTCGCCCGCCGTCGAGGAGTGCATGTGTCCCTGCGGCACGCGCAGGCAGGGGTTCGCTGGACGCCATCGTCAATCGATTACGGGAAGCGCTCGCCGCGGCGAGTTGAGGAGGAGGAACATCCGATGAAGTTCCGTAAATATGCAGCCATTGCCTTATTGTCGCTCATGGCCCTTCCGGCATTTGCGCAGGATTTCATTGCCGGCATACCGCGCAATGAAACGCTGATCATCCAGGGTACGCCGCAGCAGAATGCCGACTGGTTCAACCTCTGGGCTCCGGGCGGCGGGGCGGCTGCAAATCTCAACGGCCTGCAGCAGCTGACCACCGATACGCTATGGTTCATCAATCCCGAAGGCGGCAAGGATGCCTGGCAGAATGCGCTGGCCAGCGAACCGCCGAGCTACAACGCCGATTTCACCGAGATGACGGTGAAGCTGCGCAAGGGCATCTTCTGGAGTGATGGCATCGAATTCACCAGCGACGACGTGGTCTATACCGTGCAGACGCAGATCGACCATCCCGGCATGGCCTGGAGCGCGCCCTTCACCGTCAATGTCGCGAGTATCGAAAATCGGGATCCACAGACGGTCGTCTTCCATCTAAAGAAGCCGAACTCGCGCTTCCATACGCTTTTCACCGTGCGCTGGAATGCCGCCTGGATCATGCCGAAACACGTCTTCGAGAAGGCCGCAGATCCGCTGTCCTTCAACAACAACCCGCCGGTTTCACTCGGGCCCTACCAGCTGCAGAGTTATGACAAGGGCGGCAACTGGACGATCTGGAAGCTGCGCGATGACTGGCAGCGCACGTCGATCGGCCTGGCTGCAGCACAGCCGCCCGAGGTCAAGTACGTCGTCTATCGCGCCGCCGGCAATCCGGAGGCCCGCGTCATCGAGCAACGCAACCACAATCTCGACGTCATCAACGACATGGCGCCCGAGGGCATGTTCTCGATCATGCGTGACAGCAAGAGCACGGCCTCCTGGCTGAAGGGTTTCCCTTTCGCGCATCCGGACCCGACGCTGCCTTCCGTTCTCTTCAATACGAAGAAGGCACCCTTCGACAATAAGGACGTGCGCTGGGCTCTCGCTCTGCTGATCGACATCCGCGAAGTGGCGCTTGGCTCCTATCGCGGCGCGGCCAATATCGCCGCCCTTGCCACGCCGCCGACGGGTTCTGCCCCGGACGATTATTACGCACCGATGCAGGACTGGCTGACGAACTTCGAGCTCGACACCGGGTCCCGCAAGATCAAGCCTTACGATCCCAACATCTCGTCGCAGATCGCCAATATGGTGCGCAGCCAATGGGCCGATCAGATCCCGACCGATCCGGCCAAGCTGCAGCGAACCTTCGGCTTCGGCTGGTGGAAGAAGGACGTTGAGGCTGCGACCGAGCTGCTGCAGAAGGCAGGCTTCAAGAAGAGCGGCCGCCAGTGGATGAAGCCTGACGGCACGCCCTTTACGATCCGCCTGCAGGTGGAAGGCGATGCCATCCCGACGCTTGCCCGCGCCGGCACGGTGATCGCCCAGCAATGGACGCAAGCCGGCATCGCCACCAAGGTCGATGTCGCCGGCCCGACCAATGGCCAGCGCCTCAGCACCGGCGATTTCGAGACGGCGATCTACTGGAGCATCGAGACCTGGGGCGGTCATCCCGATCTCTCCTTCTTCCTCGACAGCTATCATTCGGAGTTCATCAAGCCGGTCGGGCAGATCCAGCCGCCGCGCAATCTGCAGCGCTGGCAGGATCCGCGTCTCGACCAACTCATCGAGCGCAATCGGTCGATCGCCTTCGATTCGCCCGATGTCGCCAAACTCGGCCAAGACTTTCTGAAGCTTGCCGTCGAGGAAATGCCGATGATCCCGCTGATGGCCTACAACAAGTTCGCGCCGCTCGATACGACCTACTGGACCAACTATCCAAGCGCGGACAATCCGTATTCGGCCTCGGGTCCGAACTGGTCGAACATCCGCTACATGGTGGTCGGTCTGAAGGCCAATCCGGACGCGCCGAAGCCTTGATCGAGGCAATATCGAGGGAGCAGCCGGCCGCCGGCTGTTCCCGTTCTGCTATTGAAAGGTCGATGTCATGAACGGCTTTCTGATCTATGCGGCAAAACGCTTTCTGCAATTTCTCTTCGTGGTCTTCACCGGCATCACGCTGGCCTTCCTGATCGCGCATTTTTCGCCGGTCGATCCGATCGAGCAGACAGTGTCGCTGTTGACGAGCTTCGGCTCCACCGATCCGCAGGCCGTCGAGATCCTCCGCGAATCGCTGCGTGAACTCTACGGCACCGGCGGCCCGCTGCTGGAGCAGTATTTCACCTTCTGGGGCCGCGTCCTGACCGGCGATTTCGGCCCGTCGCTTTCCTCTTTCCCGACCCCTGTGATGACCGTTATCGGCCGTGCACTGCCCTGGACAGTCGGGCTTCTGACCCTCGCAACGATCATCTCCTGGATCATCGGCAATTTTCTCGGCGCCCTTGCCGGTTATTTCCACAGCAGCAAGCTGCTGAAGGTTGCCGGTATCGTCATCATGGCGCTGCAGCCGATCCCGACCTACATCATCGGCCTCAGCCTGGTGATCCTCTTCGGTTTCATCTGGCCGATCCTGCCGATCAGCGACGGGGCGCAGGTCAATCTCGCGCCTGCCTTCAACTGGGCCTTCATCAGCTCGGTGATCGAGCACGGCATCCTGCCGGCCCTGACCCTCGTGCTTGTCGGCATTGGTGGCTGGTTCATCTCGATGCGCTCGCTGGTTTCCAACATCGTCACCGACGATCACGTCGTCTATGCCGAACTTGGTGGCGTGCGCTCGCGCAGCATCTTTTCGCAATATGTGGCGCGCAACGCCATGCTGCCGCAGGTCACCGGCCTGGCACTCAGTCTCGGCAATGTCTTCGGCGGCGCCGTCATCGTCGAGTTCGTCTTCAACTATCCCGGGATCGGCAAGCTTCTGATTTCCGGCATTTATTCCGGCGATTACAGCCTCGTGCTCGGTGTCACCACAATCGCCATCATCGCGGTTGCCGCCGCGGTCTTCGTGATCGACATCATCTATCCGCTGATCGATCCACGTGTGAAACTGGGGTAATCCTTGATGTTCAAAGTCCTCAGAGACCTGCTGCGCTACAACAAGGAGTTCCTGCTCGGTACCATCCTGATCTCTATCATCCTGGCGCTGATCGCGGCATCGTTCTTCTCGCCCTATGACGAGAATGCCATCTATGTCGTCGCGCCCGACATGCCGCCTTCGGCCGAATTCTGGCTCGGCACCACCTCGCGTGGCCAGGAGGTTTTCTGGCAGATCGCCGCCTCGATGCGCAATACGCTGTTCTTCGGCATCATCGTCGCCTTCGTCAGCCGCATCATCGCCATCGCCGTCGGACTGATCTCCGGCTATATCGGTGGGCGAACCGACCAGATCATCATGGCGGTCAACGATACGCTCGGCGCACTGCCGAATATTCCGATCCTGCTGCTTCTGGTCTTCGTGCTTCGCGACCAGATGACGTGGTTCATGCTGGCGATCACCGCGGCGCTGCTCGGATGGACGCATGACAGCCGCCTGATCCGTTCCGTCGCACTGTCTCTCCGCCACCGGGAATTTACCCGGCACGCGGTCTTCTCGGGCATGCGGACACGACAGATCCTCATCCGCGAGCATCTGCCCTATGTCATGCCGATCGTCTTCTTCACGACTATGAACAATCTGATCTGGGCGATTGGCCTCGAGGTGACGCTCTCGGTGCTTGGATTTTCCGACATCAACCGGCCGACGATCGGCGGCATGATCTACTGGGCCAATGCGCATTCCGCAACGGTATCGGGCGTATGGTGGTGGGTCGCCTTTCCGATGCTCTTCGTCGTCATCCTGTTCCTCGGCCTGTTCATGCTCGCCATGTCGGTGAACGAATATATCGACCCGCGCTCGCGCCTGGCCCGCATGGGAGCTTGAGGAGATGCAGAACCTGATGAGGACGCAGCCTTTGACCCTTGCCGAAAACGCCACGGACGCGCTGACGATCGACGGGCTGAAATGCTATTACGTCAATGATTATTTCGGCGTGCGGCGGGAGATCCGCGCAGTCGACGATATCAGCCTGACCATCCGCAGGAACGAGATCTACGGCATTGCCGGCGAATCCTCGAGTGGCAAGACATCGCTGATCAAGACGCTTGCCGGCGCCATCCGGCCGCCGATGCGCGTCGTCGGCGGAACGGTGAAATTCAATTTTGCCGACGGGCCGATCGATGTCTATGCTGAACCGAGCAAGATGAAGGCGGCACGCTGGCGCCACCTTTCCTACATCATGCAAGGCTCGATGAACGTGCTGAACCCGGTCAGAAGGGTCAAACACGCCTTCACCGATTTCGCTTCCCGCCACATGAACCTCGATCCAGATGCCTTCCGCGCGCGCGTCGAGGCGCATCTTGCCCGCCTGCATCTCGATCCGCATGTGCTCGAGGCCTTTCCGCACCAGCTTTCGGGCGGCATGCGCCAGCGCCTGACGATCGCTCTCGCCACTGTCTGCGAGCCGGAATTCATCATCGCCGACGAGCCGACGACGGCGCTTGACGTGCTCGTCCAGCAGGACGTGCTGGCGCTGATCAAGGAAGTGCAGATGCGCCTGCAGTCCTCGGTCATCTTCGTGACCCACGACATGTCGGTGCATGCGGCCATCACCGACCGGCTGGCCATCATGTATGCGGGACGGCTGGCGGAAGAGGGGCCGACGCAGGCGATCTTCGACAATCCCCAGCATCCCTACACCGTTCACCTGATCGGCAGCCTGCCACGCATCGGTGATGTCTCGACGCGAAAGAGCCTCAGGGGCAAGCCGCCGGCACTCTCGGATCCGCCTTCGGGATGCCGGTTCCATCCGCGCTGTCCGATCGCGATCGACAAATGCGCACGTGAGGTGCCGGCCATGCTGCCGAGCGCGACCGGAGGGCGGGTCGCGTGTTTCCGTGCCGGGGAGTACCAGATTCAATGAGCAGCCATTTCCTTCTCGAACTCGACCACGTCACCAAGCTCTTTCCGATCGGCGGTTTCTTCTCGCGCGAGAAGATGAAGGCGGTCGACGAGGTCAGCTTTGCCCTCACCGCCGACAAGCCCGAGATCTTCACGATCGTCGGCGAATCCGGTTCCGGCAAGTCGACGCTGGCAAAGATGATTCTCGGCAACGAAAAGGCCGATCGGGGCAGCATCCGCTTCGACGGTACGGATGTGAAGGCGGTGCGCTCCCGTAGGGATCGTGAGACTTTCATGGCCAAGGTCCAGCCGGTCTTTCAAAATCCGTTCGAGGCCTTCAATCCGCTGACCCGGATCGACGAGTATCTGCTGGCCACCGCCCATCGCTTCAAGGGCGCGAAGAGCCGCGCCGAGAAAGAGGCGCTTGCCGACGTTGCCCTTCAACGTGTCGGCCTGTCGATGGCGGAGATAAAAGGTCGTTTCTCGCATGAGCTTTCAGGCGGCCAATTGCAGCGCATCGCCGTCGCCCGTGCGCTGATCCCTGAGCCGAAGCTGATCGTGGCGGACGAGCCGGTCTCGATGGTCGACGCATCGCTGCGCATGTCGATCGTCAATCTCTTTCGGGATCTGCGCGACGCGCTCAACGTCTCGATCGTCTACATCACCCATGACCTTGCGACCGCCTACTACATTTCCGACCGCGTGGTGATCATGCGCAAGGGCGTGGTGGTGGAGAGCGGCGATGCCAGGGATGTGCTGGAACATCCGAAACACGCCTACTCTATCGCCTTGAAGAACGCGGTCCTGCCGCCCAATCCTCGCGAGGCGTCGGCGATCATTCGCCTGCGGCAGCGCAATGGCAAGGCAAATGAAGCCTATTCCGGCGATGGCGACCGCCTTGCCAGGTGAAGCTCAATTTCTGAGCTTCACTCTTTAAATCGCTGCGGCGACCCGCAGTGCGTGGCTCCGTCTTTGCAGTTTCAATTCCATCGATTTGCGGGCATGGTCTCGCGCGATGAGCACAGATTCGTCCGATCTCTTTGGCGCGCTTTTCGAGGCACCGCCCGCGAACCGAACGGTTCCCGTGCTGGTGCCGATGCCGGCGCCCAAACCCTATTCCTATTCGGTGCCGGATGGCATGGCGGTCGAGCCCGGCTCGGTCGTGCAGGTGCCGCTCGGGCCGCGGCAGGTGATCGGCGTCGTCTGGGACGGCGGCGAAGACGGCGTCGATCCGAAGAAGCTTCGGCCGATCAGCCATGTCTTCGACTGCCCGCCGCTTTCCAGGGAGATGCGGGATTTCATCGATTGGGTGGCGACCTATACGCTCTCGCCGCCTGGGCTCGTTGCTCGCATGGCGCTGAGGGCGCCGAACGCCTTCGAGCCGGAACCGATGGTGGAGGGGTTGAAGCTCGTCGGCGGCGAACCGGAACGGATGACGCCGGCGCGCGCCCGGGTGCTCGATACCGCCTCCGACGGCTTTTCCTGGACACGCAGCGGTCTTGCCCATGCGGCGGGCGTCTCGACGAGCGTCGTCGACGGACTGATCACGCTCGGCATTTTTGAGGCGATATTCCTGCCGCCGCCGCCGGTTGTGGCGATGCCCGATCCGGATTTTGCCGCCGCACGTCTCGAAGGGCCGCAGAAGGAGGCAGCCGAAGAGATCGTTACCGACGTCCGCAAGGGCGAATTTTCGGTGTCGCTGATCGACGGGGTGACCGGCTCCGGCAAGACCGAGGTTTATTTCGAAGCGATTGCCGAGACGCTGAAACGTGGCAAGCAGGTGCTGATCCTGCTGCCGGAGATCGCGCTGACGGCCAGTTTCATGGAGCGCTTCCAGGACCGCTTCGGGGCAAAGCCGGCCGAATGGCATTCCGATCTTGCGCCGCGCATGCGCGAAAAGGTCTGGCGCCAGGCGGTGACCGGCGAAGTGCGGGTGGTGGCGGGCGCGCGCTCGGCGCTCTTCCTGCCCTTCGAGGAGCTCGGCCTGATCATCGTCGACGAGGAGCACGATCCCGCTTACAAGCAGGAGGATCGCGTCTTTTACAATGCTCGCGACATGGCTGTCGTGCGCGGCCGCATCGGCGATTTCCCCGTTATCCTGGTGTCGGCGACGCCGTCTGTCGAAAGCCAGGTCAACGGGCAGAGCGGACGCTACAGCACCGTCCACCTGCCGACGCGTTTCGGCGATGCGGCGATGCCGGATCTGCATCTGGTCGATATGCGCAGGCACGCGCCGGAGCGGGGCGGCTTCCTGTCGCCGGTGCTGATCCGGGCGATCGGCAAGACGGTGGAGAAGCGCGAACAGGCGCTGCTGTTTCTCAACCGCCGCGGTTATGCGCCGCTGACGCTTTGCCGGGTCTGTGGCCATCGGTTCCAATGCCCGCAATGTTCGAGCTGGCTGGTGGAGCATCGTTTCCGCAAGCAGCTGCAATGCCACCAATGCGGCCATGCCGAGCGCACGCCGGAGGCCTGCCCGGAATGCGGCACGCTCGACCATCTCGTTGCCTGCGGGCCAGGCGTCGAGCGCATCGCCGAAGAGGTGGAACGGCATTTCCCGGAGGCGCGAACGATCGTTCTCTCCTCGGATATTATGGGTGGGGTGAAGCGGCTGCGGCTGGAGTTGGAAGCGATCGCCAAGGGCGAGGCGGATATCGTCATCGGCACCCAGCTTGTCGCCAAGGGGCATAATTTTCCGCTGATGACGCTGGTCGGCATCGTCGATGCCGATCTCGGCCTTGCAAATGGCGACCCCCGCGCGGCCGAGCGCACCTTCCAGCTTTTGTCGCAGGTGACCGGCCGGGCCGGACGCACCGGACTGAAGAGCCATGGGCTGCTGCAGACCTATCAGCCGCAGCATCCTGTCATGCAGGCGATCGTATCAGGTGATTCCGACGCCTTCTACGAGCGCGAGATCAGCGAACGCGAACGCGCCGTGCTTCCGCCCTTCGGCAGGCTTGCCTCGATCATCGTTTCTGCCGAAACCCGCCATGATGCTGAAAACCATGCGCGCGGCATGCGCAACGCCGCACCGCAGGTGTCGGGTATCTCGGTGCTAGGCCCGGCCGAAGCGCCGCTCGCGCTGGTACGCGGCCGTCATCGCTTCCGCCTCCTGGTGCACGGCCGGCGGAACTCGGACATGCAGGGGTTCCTGCGGGCGATGCTGTCGCAGTCACCCAAGGAGCGCGGATCGGTGCAGGTGCAGCTGGATATCGATCCGCAGAGTTTTCTCTAGACGCCATTTCCTCCTTTTTCGGCCCATGCCATAAAACACTGATTCATCCGGGTGATTTGGGGCTGACGCATGGAGTTTTATTTTCCGACCGAGCTTGGCGAGCAGCTTGCTTTTTGCTCTGCCGCTTTCACGGCGCTTGCCGGCTTCATCATGATGTTCGCGCCGGGGCAGACTTTCCGTCTTCTCGGTCTGCAGGCGCAGGAGGGGCGGCCGGAAGGTTTCGGCGAGGGACGCTCGATGGGCGGTTTCTATCTCGGTTTCGGCCTGTCGGCGATCCTGCTCGCCCAGGACTGGATCTACATGGCGCTCGGCGCCTCTTTCGCGATGGCTGCCTTTGCCCGTATCATCTCGATCCTGTCCGATAAGGGGAGTAATCTCGTCAACTATTTACTCCTGGTTGTGCAGATTGCTTTGGCCGCGCTACCGCTGCTCTACGTTTTCGGCTTCATCCAGACGTGACTCTCTCTGCCGGCAGACGGCATTTCTGGCCTCCTTCCAGGCCATTGCGCAATTTTGCGAACAGAAAATCATATGAAAGGCATATTCGGGCGTTACGCGTGTTGCGAGTCCGTACATCCTATGTTAGACGGACCCCGAATTTCGGAAGAAGCAAGAGGCTTCTCTTGTGATTTCTGGGGGAAATCAAAACGAATTCAAGATCATAGGTTCGGCGCCCGCCGAGAGCCGGATTTTGGGTTGAAATCAGGGAAATTTGTGCCAGTGGCAGACACGTCCCAGCTTACTTCTGGTGTTGCCGAGCGCTATGCCTCGTCGCTTTTCGAACTGGCGCTCGAGCAGGGCGCCGTCGACAGCGTAACCGCCGATCTTGACCATTTCCAGACGATGCTGGATGAGAGCGCCGACCTGAAGCGTTTCGTCGCAAGCCCGGTTTTCTCCGCCGAAGACCAGTTGAAGGCGATCGTCGCCATCAGCGAGAAGGCCGGCATCAGCGGTTTCTTCGCCAATTTTCTGAAGGTCGTGGCGCGCAACCGCCGCCTGTTTGCCCTGCCGGGCATGATCAAGGCCTTCCGCATCATCGCCGCGAACCATCGCGGTGAAATTTCCGCCGAGGTCACCTCGGCGCATGCGCTTTCGCAAGCGCAGGAAACCGAATTGAAGGTGGCACTCAAGAGCGTTACCGGCAAAGACGTGACGATTGCCGTCACGGTTGATCCGTCAATTCTTGGTGGTCTGATCGTGAAGGTCGGGTCCCGTCAGATTGATACGTCTCTTCGTACCAAACTCTCTACCCTTAAGCTCGCATTGAAAGAGGTTGGCTGATGGATATCCGCGCCGCGGAAATTTCCGCAATTCTCAAAGACCAGATCAAAAATTTCGGCAAAGAGGCAGAAGTCTCGGAAGTCGGCCAGGTTCTCTCCGTCGGTGACGGTATCGCTCGTGTCTATGGTCTGGACAATGTCCAGGCCGGTGAAATGGTCGAGTTCCCGGGCGGCGTCCGTGGCATGGCGCTGAACCTCGAATCCGACAATGTCGGCGTCGTCATCTTCGGCGCTGACCGTGACATCAAGGAAGGCGACACCGTCAAGCGGACCGGCGCCATCGTCGACGTTCCGGTCGGACCTGAATTGCTCGGCCGCGTCGTCGACGCGCTCGGCAATCCGATCGACGGCAAAGGCCCGATCAATGCGACGCGCCGCTCGCGCGTCGACATCAAGGCTCCCGGGATCATCCCCCGCAAGTCGGTTCATGAACCGATGTCGACTGGCCTCAAGGCCATCGATGCGCTGATCCCGGTCGGCCGCGGCCAGCGCGAACTCGTCATCGGCGACCGCCAGACCGGCAAGACCGCGATCCTTCTCGATGCCTTCCTCAACCAGAAGGCCATTCACGACAACGGTCCGGAAGGTGAGAAGCTTTACTGCGTCTACGTCGCCATCGGCCAGAAGCGTTCGACTGTCGCGCAGTTCGTCAAGGTGCTCGAAGAGCGCGGCGCTCTGAAATATTCGATCATCGTTGCCGCCACCGCTTCCGATCCGGCGCCGATGCAGTTCCTGGCTCCGTTTGCCGGCTGCACCATGGGCGAATATTTCCGTGATAACGGCATGCATGCGCTGATCGGTTACGACGATCTGTCCAAGCAGGCCGTATCCTACCGTCAGATGTCGCTTCTGCTGCGCCGCCCGCCGGGTCGCGAAGCCTATCCGGGCGACGTTTTCTACCTGCATTCGCGCCTGCTCGAGCGCGCTGCGAAGATGAATGACGACATGGGCGCCGGTTCGCTGACCGCTCTGCCGGTTATCGAGACGCAGGGCAACGACGTTTCGGCCTTCATTCCGACCAATGTGATTTCGATCACCGACGGCCAGATCTTCCTTGAAACCGATCTTTTCTATCAGGGTATCCGTCCTGCCGTGAACGTTGGTCTGTCGGTTTCCCGCGTTGGTTCGGCGGCGCAGATCAAGGCGATGAAACAGGTTGCCGGCTCGATCAAGGGCGAACTCGCGCAGTATCGCGAAATGGCTGCCTTCGCCCAGTTCGGTTCGGACCTCGACGCTGCGACGCAGCGCCTGCTGAACCGTGGCGCACGCCTGACCGAACTCCTGAAGCAGTCGCAGTTCTCGCCGCTGAAGACGGAGGAACAGGTCGCGGTGATCTTCGCGGGCGTCAACGGCTATCTCGACAAGCTGCCGGTTGCTTCGGTCAGCAAGTTCGAGCAGGGTCTCCTCTCATATCTGCGTTCGGAAGGCACCGCCATCCTCGACGCGATCCGCACGGAAAAGGCAATCAGCGATGATACCAGGGGCAAGCTTACCGCTGCTCTCGATAGCTTCGCAAAGTCTTTCTCGTAATCGGGCCCTAAGTTAGGACGGATCACGGATGCCTTCACTTAAGGATCTGAAAAACCGGATCGCCTCCGTCAAGGCGACGCAGAAGATCACCAAGGCGATGAAAATGGTCGCCGCGGCGAAGCTTCGGCGTGCGCAGGAGGCAGCCGAGGCCGCCCGGCCTTATTCGCAGCGCATGGGTGCGGTTCTGGCGAACATCGCCAAGGCCGTCACCGATGCGGATGGCGCGCCGACACTGATGACCGGTACCGGCAAGGACCAGGTTCACCTGCTGGTGGTCTGCACAGCCGAACGCGGTCTTTGCGGTGGCTTCAATTCGCAAATCGCACGCTTTGCGCGCGAGCATGTCCGCAAGCTGCTTGCCGAGGGCAAGACGGTGAAGATCTTTACCGTCGGCAAGAAGGGTTATGACATCCTTCGCCGCGAATATGCTTCTCTGATCATCGAGCGCAAGGAATTGCGCGACGTCAAGCGAATCGGTTTCGAGAATGCGGACCAGATCGGCAAGCGCGTCATCCAGATGTACGAGGCCGGTGAATTTGACGTCTGCACGCTGTTCTATTCCGAATTCAAGTCGGTGATCAGCCAGATTCCAACAGCGCAGCAGCTCATCCCGGCTTCGACGGGCGGAGTACAGAGCGAAGATGCCGCGCATGCAGGCGCCGTCTACGAATATGAGCCGGATCCGGCATCGATCCTCGAAGATCTGATCCCGCGCAATATCTCGGTCCAGGTCTTCCGTGCGCTCCTCGAGAACGTTGCCGGCGAGATGGGTGCGAAGATGAGCGCGATGGATAATGCGACGCGTAACGCCGGTGAGATGATCAACAAGCTGACGCTGAGCTACAACCGCCAGCGTCAGGCGCAGATCACCAAGGAACTCATTGAAATCATTTCGGGCGCGGAAGCGCTCTGAGGTTAGGAAAAGAGGGTCAGAAAATGGCTGAGGCAGCTACCCCCAAGACAGGCTCTGTCGGCAGAGTCACACAGGTTATCGGCGCCGTCGTCGACGTTGCTTTCGAAGGCGAACTGCCGAAGATCCTGAACGCGCTGGAAACCAGCAACAACGGCAATCGCCTCGTTCTCGAAATTGCGCAGCACCTTGGCGAAAACGTCGTTCGTACCATCGCGATGGATTCGACCGACGGTCTCGTGCGCGGCCAGGAAGTCACCGACACGGGCTCTCCGATCATGGTTCCCGTCGGCAATGAGACGCTCGGCCGCATCATGAACGTCATCGGTGAGCCGGTCGACGAAGCAGGTCCGCTGGTTACCGCCCACAAGCGCTCCATCCACCAGGATGCGCCGACCTATGTCGAGCAGTCGACGGAAGCGCAGATCCTCGTCACCGGCATCAAGGTCGTCGACCTTCTCGCCCCCTATGCACGCGGCGGCAAGATCGGCCTCTTCGGTGGCGCCGGCGTCGGCAAGACCGTTCTGATCATGGAACTGATCAACAACGTCGCCAAGGCGCATGGTGGTTACTCGGTTTTTGCGGGCGTCGGTGAACGCACCCGCGAAGGCAACGACCTTTACCATGAAATGATCGAATCGAACGTCAACAAGCACGGTGGTGGCGAAGGCTCGAAGGCTGCGCTGGTTTACGGCCAGATGAACGAGCCGCCGGGTGCGCGCGCGCGCGTTGCTCTGACCGGCCTGACGGTCGCCGAACACTTCCGTGACCAGGGCCAGGACGTGTTGTTCTTCGTCGACAACATCTTCCGCTTCACGCAGGCAGGTTCCGAAGTGTCGGCTCTGCTCGGCCGCATCCCGTCGGCCGTCGGCTATCAGCCGACGCTCGCAACCGACATGGGCCAGATGCAGGAGCGCATCACGACGACAACCACCGGCTCGATCACCTCGGTCCAGGCCATTTACGTTCCGGCCGACGACTTGACTGACCCGGCGCCGGCAACTTCGTTCGCTCACTTGGACGCAACGACGGTTCTGTCGCGCTCGATCGCTGAAAAGGGTATCTACCCGGCCGTCGATCCGCTCGACTCCACGTCACGCATGCTCGACCCGTTGGTCGTCGGCGAAGAGCATTACGAAGTCGCCCGTAAGGTCCAGTCGACGCTGCAGCGTTACAAGGCCCTCCAGGACATCATTGCGATCCTTGGCATGGATGAACTGTCCGAAGAAGACAAGGTTGCCGTCGCCCGCGCCCGCAAGATCGAGCGCTTCCTGTCGCAGCCGTTCTTCGTCGCCGAAGTTTTCACCGGCTCGCCGGGCAAACTGGTTGCTCTTGAAGACACGATCAAGGGCTTCAAGGGCCTCGTCAACGGCGAATATGATCACTTGCCGGAGGCTGCCTTCTACATGGTCGGCTCTATGGACGAAGCTGTCGAGAAGGCCAAGAAGCTCGTAGCTGCTTGATGAGCGACGCGCTAGACGAAATATTCTGCTGCGACTCCCTGAGGGGGGTCGTGGCGGATCTTCCGGAACCAGCTGCTCCCACCGTCTATCGTGCCGATAACGGCGTGCTGATGATGGTGGTAGGTCTTGTCCAGAGCGAGGAAGGCCTCGGCTATCTCGATCAAGCGATACTGCACTGCCCGTTCTGCGGGACAAAATTGCAAGATGCAAAAGCCATAGCCGAGAAGGTAAGTCACTGATGGCTGACAATTTCAACTTTGAGCTCGTTTCACCGGAGCGCCTGCTGCTGTCGGAGATGGTGACTGAGGTCGTCATTCCTGCGACTGAAGGCGAAATGACGGTTATGGCAAACCATGCTCCGACGATGACGACGATCAAGCCTGGTGTCGTAAGCGTGCGTTTCGCCTCCGGTAAGAAACAGGACTATGTGGTGTTCGGCGGTTTTGCTGATATCCTGCCGACCGGCTGTACATTGCTTGCTGAATCTGCAGTTCCGGTCGAAGAACTCCAAAAAGACGAGCTGACCCGCCGTATCGAGGCCGCCCGTAGGGAACTCGAACATGCCGAGTTGCACGAGCACAAGTCGAAGCTCGAGCACTTCATCATGGAAATGACGCATCTGAGCGGTATCGTTCAACAGGACTGATCGCAATTGACTATGACGATGAAAGGCGGCTGTTACAGCCGCCTTTTTTGTGTCCGTTCCATCTCTTAGGGGGCGGAAGACAGCGCCACTGGTGGCTTGAAATGAACAAGCGGTGGATATCGCCGCTTTTGCAACGCGCAAAGTTCATCTCAGAAGCCTGTACCGCCGCGCAGCTCGATGACGACCGTCCTGAGCAGTATCTTCAGGTCGAGCAGCAGGCTGAAATTCCTGACATAATAGATATCGCAAGCGATGCGGGCGCGGGCTTGCAGCGATCGCGCCGTCGGGCCCCGCCAACCGCGTGTCTGCGCAAGACCGGTGATGCCGGGGCGCATGATGTGGCGTTGATGGTAGTCCGGCACCAGTTCTTCGTAGAGCTTGCCGGCTGCCCGCATGTTGATGGCGTGGCAGCGCGGGCCGACCAGCGACATCTCGCCCCTGAGGACGTTGAAAAGCTGCGGCAGCTCGTCGATATTGGTCTTGCGGAGCACCGCGCCGATGCTTGTCACCCGGCTGTCGCCCTTGACGGTCTGTTGAACGCCGCTCGGATCACAAGCTTCGGCGCGCATCGACCGGAACTTGAAGACCGTGATCTTCCGGCCGTTCAGCCCCCAGCGGATCTGGCGGAAAAACACCGGACCGCCATCGTCGAGTTTGATGAAAAGAGCGATGGCCAGAAAAAGCGGCGCCAGCACGAGGAGGGCGCTGACTGAGGCGACGATGTCGATCAACCGCTTCATGGCCAGCCGCAACGCCATTTTTCTTTCTACAGGGGAAAAGCTATCCGGCTGGCGAATGTTGGAGTTCGCTATAACCAGGGTCTTGGTTTTGTCCTGACGCTGAGACGGATCGAAGCGTGAATTCGTCTTCGAAGTAAAAGCATTCATTACGCAAGGTCCACAAGTTTAGATGCGATACTGAACAGCAGTGAGACAGATACATGGTCACGTATCGTTTGTCATCGGTATAAATATGAATTTGATAACCCTAAAGACGCCAAAAATGGGAGTATTTCGCGTTAACCTTAATGCCTGTAGTTGCACTTATGGGGAATTTATACTTTGAAAGGAGTAGCCCGATTGGGTAGGCGAGATGTCAGCCGGTTGCCGAAATCGATCGCCGGTTTTTCCAGCAGGAAGTAGCTGAGGCTCGCGACCAGAAGGATGAGCGCCCCCGCCAGCCCGCAAGATTGCAGCCAGCCGGCGACGACATTTTCCGAGGAAAAGCCAAACGAGCCCGGGTCGAGTCTCTGGATCAATATCAGGATGATCTCCTGCCAGATATAGATGCCGAAGGAGATCTTTGCGATGTAGCGGACAGGAGCGTTGTCGAACAGCCTGCCCAGGAGTTGCGAATGGCTGAGCGAAACGAGCGCCGTTGCGACCGCCAGCGGAAAGACCGGAAAACCGTAGGGGATTTCGAGCCAGCCGTAAGCCTCGTCGGAGCCGCCGGGCGATATGACGAGGCGGTAGCCGGCAACGGCGATGGCCAGGAGCGATACAACATCGAACCAGGAGGCGCGCCTTGTTGGGAGCATGACCTCGACGCTCGCGGCAAGCGCGCCGAGCGCGAAGACGGCAAAGAAGCCGATCGGATTATATCTCGGCATCCACTCCTTCGCGCCGCCCTGCAGGCCGTACTGCCAGCCGCGTCCGATGTCGTCGAGCGGAAATAAGGCCAGAATCAGCACATGGGCGAGAAGTACGGCTGCGATGACGCAAAGCCAGGCGAAGCGGGCAAGCAACGGGCGCCGCCTCAGGAGGGGCAAACGAAATAGCAGGAGAAAGCAGATCGGCAGGAGCACATAGCTGGTGACCTCGAAGGCAATCGACCAGAGCGGCCCGTCGGCTTCGACAGGAAACAAGGTACGCCAATGCCACTGGCTCATGAACAGCAGCCCGGAGACGTAGCGGAGCACAAGCTCCGGCGTCAGCGGCAGGGCAAGCAGCGTCAGGCTGAGAGCGAAGCCGATGGTGGCGGCGAACCAGAAGCCCGGAGCGATGCGCGCCGCCCTGCGGATCGCGTAATGGCGGAGGCTCGGCATGGCGCTACCGGCGTCGAGCGCGCGCCAGAAGGGATGGGCAAGAAGAAAGCCGCTGAGCACGAAGAAGATGGCGACGCCGAAATTGCCGAAGCGGAGGATATGTGCGGTCGGTCCGAGTTCGTCAGGGATTCTGCGCATATCCAGCCGCAGCGCGAAGTGGTGGGCGAGCACCAGCAGACATGCCGTCGCACGCAGAAAGTCCGCTCCGGCCAGTCTCTCCTGTTGTCGCATCCTGCCTCCCCACCTTGCCCAGAGCATGATGCCGAAAAGTTTGAGCGGTGCTCGGACGACATCATGCACCACTTCCTTGATTTAGATACGGATTCAGCTCTTAGGCCGGAGCAGCCCAAGATCTGAATCCGTATCTGAGATTTTGCAGCGGAAAGCCGCGACGGGCAAGGCAGGGGGTGGGCTCAGTCGAGAAGTTCGTTGGTATAATAGGTGGAAAAGTCCGGCTTCTCCTTGAGTGCGGCGCCATTCGCATCGACCAGAATGCCATTCTCCATCAGGAAGCCGCCGAGGCCCTCGGCCTTTGCCGGGTCGAGCTTACCGATCACGCCGGCCTCGGATTTCAGGAAGTGCCCCTCGATCAATGCCTTTTGAGAAGCCTTTACCAGTTCCGTGTTCATCAGTGCGCCGTTGCTTCCAGAGATCAGCAGCTCGCAGGCTTCGTCGGGATGGTCGACGGAGTAGGCATAACCCTTTCGTGTCGCTTGGATGAAGGCGCGAGCGTGTTCCCGACTTGCGGAGAGATAGGCGTCGCTGGAGACGATGACCGTCGTCTGCTCGTCGGGAATGCCATAATCGGAATAGTGGAAGCGGCCGATCTTCCGGTTTTCCAGTTCGGCGGCGATGCCTTCCCAGGTGTAAATCTCCAGCGTGAAATCGATCGAGCCATTGTCCAGCGCCTCGTAGGCGGAGGTGCCGAGAGTGACGGTCTTGACGTCGCCCTTGCCGCCATCATTGCGGATCATCGCGGAGATCAGCGCGCTCTCCCAGGTGCCGCCAAAGCCGCCATAGGTCTTGCCGTCGAGGTCTTTCGGGCTCTTGATGTCGTCGCGTCCGCCCTTGAAGATCAGGCGTGCGGTTTCTGTCTGGACGACGCCGTAGACCATCTTCACGTCACCGCCGCCAGCGCGCTGCGTGAGGGTCTCGATCTCGCTGCTGATGCCGAAATCGGCGACGCCGTTGGACACCAGCGTTCCGGCGCTGGTGTCGGTGAAGGGAAGAATCTCGACATCGAGCCCGGCATCGGCATAGAAGCCCTTCGCCTTGGCGACATAGATGCCGATATGGTTGGTGTTGGGTGTCCAGTCGAGCGCGATGCGAACCTTTGCGGGCGCCGATTGGGCGAGGGCGGTACGGCCGGCGAGGCTTGCCGCGATGGCGGCGAAGATCGTCTGGCGACGGGTGAGAAGCAGCATGGTGACCTCCTCAGGTCTCTAGAGCATGATGCCGAAAAGTGTGAGCGGTTTTCGGACGACATCATGCTCTAACTCTTTAAATCAGAACAGGATTCAGATTTGAGGCCGACCGGCCTAAAATCATCCTGTTCTAGCGGATGAAGCAGGGTTTGCAGGATTTCGGTTTCGATCGCCTGGGCCGCCGGCGAGCCGAGATCGGCAATGCTTCTCGGGCGGGGCAGGGGAACGCGGAATTCGCGGATGATACGCGCCGGACGGGCCGAAAGCACGTAGATCCGGTCGGAGAGGAACACGGCCTCGCGAACATCATGGGTGATCAGCAGCGCCGTCCAACGGTGTTCGGTCCACATGCCCTGCAGCCATTCCTGGATCTGCGTGCGCGTCAGCGCGTCCAGCGCGCCGAAAGGCTCGTCGAGCAGCAGCATGTCCTGGGTCTGGACGACGGTGCGCAGCAGCGCGGCGCGCTGGCGCATGCCGCCTGACAGTTCGGAGGGATAGTGGTGTTCGAAGCCGGCAAGGCCGAAGCTCTCGAACAGCGGTGCGACGGCGGCGCGGGCCGCGCGGCGGCTCATGCCTTTCACCTCGAGACCGAGTGCCGCATTGTCGATGATCCGGCGCCAGGGCATCAGCGCATCGCGTTGCGGCATGAAGGCGAAGGAATGCGGCGCCTGTTCCAGCGGCACGCCCTTAAAAAGCATGGTGCCGGCATCGGGGCGCAGTGCCTGGGTCAGCAGTCGCAGCACCGTCGATTTTCCGGAGCCGGAGGGGCCGACGATCGAAACGAACTCGCCGTCTGCGACGGCGAGCGAAATATCGCCCAGCACCTTCATGCCGTCGAAGGACTTCGAGATACTGTGCAGTTCAACCATTGCATCGCTCATCGGCGCCGCTCCGCGGTTGGCTGCCAGGGCATGACGAGGCGCTGGATCAATAGCGTCGCTCCGAAGAGGCAGAGTGTCAGAACGGCGCTGATGACGACGGCGGCGAGCACGAGATCGGGACGGAAATTGTTCTTGGCGTTGAGGATATAGATGCCGAGGCCGCGGGCGGCGCCGGCATATTCGGCAAAGATCGCGCCGACGACGGCGTAGGTGATCGAGATTCTGAGGCCGGCGAAGAAATAGGGCAACGAGGAGGGAAGCCGTGCCAGGCGGAAAATGCGCCAGCGGCTCGCCTTCATCGAATTCAGCAATTCGGCGATGTCGCGGTCGGTCGATTCATAGCCCTGCAGCAAGGCGACGAGCAGCGGGAAGAAGGTGACGAGCGCCACCAGCAGGATCTTCGGCAACAGGCCGAAGCCGAACCAGAGGACGACGAGGGGCGCGATCGCCACCAGCGGCAGGGTCTGGCTGGCGATGAAGATCGGCAGCAATGCCCGGCGCATAAAGGGCACGAAATCCATGAGGATCGAGGCGGCGAAGGCGAAGGCCAGCGACAGCGCGAAACCTCCGAGTGTCGCGCCGAGCGTCGGCCAGGTGTTTGATATCAGCGCCTCGCGGTTCAGCCAGCCCTGGATGACGATGCGCGAAGGCGCCGGCAGGATGGAAGGTTTGATACCGGAAAGATCGACATAGAGTTCCCATGCCGCCAAAAAGACGCAGCCGGCCAGCAAGGCGGGTATGCCCCGGTAGAGAGCGGCGCGGAGCGCGGCAAGGCGCGAAGCCGATGGTTGTGGCAGTGTCATCAGCGTTCGATTTCAGGCTTTCGTCGGGCTATTGGCAGACGCCGTGATGTCGAGGGTAACATGTCCCTCGGGGTCGCCGAAGCGATAGAAGGCCTCACGAATGGTTGCGAAGACGGCACCGGCATCGCCAGAAAGCCTGGTGCAGAAATTCTTGGCACGGTCGAAGGTGC
The DNA here is from genome assembly GCF_002008365.1 of Rhizobium leguminosarum bv. viciae USDA 2370. Classification (GTDB taxonomy): domain Bacteria; phylum Pseudomonadota; class Alphaproteobacteria; order Rhizobiales; family Rhizobiaceae; genus Rhizobium; species Rhizobium leguminosarum. The sequence continues at coordinate 82,686 of NZ_MRDL01000015.1, read as the reverse complement.
CGGAGCGCTTCAGGAAGTCGATGCAGCCATAAATCTCGTCCATATGGGTACCGGTTCCCATGACGTAGAGCGAGAATTGCGCAGCGGTCGGCTGGCCGGTCTCGGTGGTGGTTTCAACGGCGGCAAGTGCGGCTGTTATACGCTCGGCAAGCGGCTCCGCCTGACCGAGGGAAGGATTGACGCCGCAGATGACGTCGTCGGGCTCGCCGGGGCAGCCACGTGAAACGGCGGCGGACAGGACGCAATGCTCGCCGGTCTTCGCAGCGGCAACGAATAGATCGTGCATGGCGGCGAAGAGAATGTCAGGCGGGCCGACCAGCAGCGTGGAGATGTCATCGGTCTCGATGCGCAGCCGGTCGCGATAGGCGTCGAGCGCCTTGACGGCATCAAGAATGATGCCGTCGAAATTGCCGGACATCGGATAGAGTGACACCTGTGCGCCTGAGAACATCTGAACCTCGCTCCGCTGGCATTACCCAGATCAGCTTTGAAGGGTCCAGAGGCTTGCACCTCACATCTCAGCCCCGGCGATACGGAGCTCCCCTGTTATTTGCGCGGAAACTATCACCGGGGTTTCCTCCCCGCAACAGCAAAATTGCGAACCCGTCCGCGCGGTCGGGATGAGCCTGATGTGACGGGAAACACCCGGACGGAGGTCCTGTCCGGGTGTTCCCAATGGTTCCGTACCTGCCGGGAACGGAACCGGAGCTTTCTGCCTCAGGCGGCTAGCGCGTAACCCCGAAAATCGGAATCGATTTTCGGAAAGGATTATGCGCAGATTCAAAGTGATAGAGCGTCCTTAGCGCGTCTGAAAAGACGCGCGGCGCTCTATGTCGGTATAGGGACGATCGCTGCGGGCAGCGACGAGCGCCTGCGTCCACCATTCCAGCCTCGTCATCATCCGATCGAGCAAACGCATTGCCTCGGCGGGATTGTCGAGCCGCCCGTCTGTGTCGAAGCGGTTCCAAGGTGCGGCAAAGCTGACCGAATCGCGGATCGTCACGGCGTGGAGTTCGGCAAAGACGAGCCGCAGCTGTTCGACGGCGCGCAGGCCGCCAGATATGCCGCCATAGGAAACGAAGGCGACCGGCTTGCCCTGCCAGGGCTCGAAGAAGAAATCGATGATCGACTTCAACGAGGCGGTGAAGCTGTGATTGTATTCCGGCGTGACGATGATGAAGGCGTCGGCCATGCCAAGCCGTCCGGCGAGCCTGTCGATTTCGGGGTGCGTCATGTCACGGTTGGCCGGCAGCGCGAAATCCAGCGGGTCGATGATGTCGATATCAAATTGCGGGAAGCGGACGAGCTCCTGCGTCAGCCATTTGACCACCCGGTCGCAGATGCGGCCCTCTCTCGTGCTCCCATAGATGACAGCCAGCCTGGTGGGTGTTTTCACGCGTCGCTCCTTGTTGCGATTGGACTTTACGATTGCAGGAGCCAAAGTTATAAAACCTCAACTAATATTGAGGTCAAGAGGTGATGGATACAATTCCCGCGGCGCCGCTCGGCAAGCTCCTGACGGTCGGTGAAGTGGCAGAGCGCAGCGGCCTGGCCGTCTCGGCGCTGCATTTTTACGAGACCAAGGGGCTGATCTCGAGCATCCGCTCCCGCGGCAACCAGCGGCGCTATGGCCGCGATGTGCTTCGCCGGCTCGGCATCATCAAGGTGGCGCAGCGTGTCGGCATTCCGCTTTCGGAAATCCAGGCGGCGTTCGAGTCCCTGCCGCAGGGACGCACGCCGACCGTCGCCGACTGGCAGACGCTGTCGGCGCGCTGGAAGGATGATCTCGACGCGCGAATCAGGCGGCTTAGCCTGCTGCGCGACCGTCTGACAGGTTGCATCGGCTGCGGCTGCCTGTCGATCGAAAGCTGTCCGTTGCGCAATCCCTGCGACCGGCTCGGCAAGGAGGGGCCAGGCGCGCGGCTTCTGGAGACCGAAAACTAAAAGGCTGGAACTTCTTGGGAAGAGCAGTTTCCGGGGTGAGACCAAGTCTCTCCCGGGAAAGATCGATGCGCGCCTTTCTTTCGGTCGGCGTGCTCATATGTTAAGGGCGAGTGACGCAACCGGCGGCACTGTCCGCGAGGAGGACGGCTTCGTGTTTCATCCCAGACTGTTCGAAAATCGCAATGTGGTCGTGACCGGCGCCGGTCGCGGCATCGGCCTTGAAGTGGCCCGGCAGTTCCTGGACTGCGGCGCGAAAGTAATCGTCCATACCGGGCGCAAGCCGGGACGCGACCTCCCGGATTTCCTGCTGACGGCTGAATCTGAAAGACGGGCGCTGCTGCTGCATGCCGATTTCTCCGCAGTTGGTGGGGCAGCGCAATTTGCTGAAGATGCTCTCGCCTTCTTCGACAGGGTCGATGTGCTCGTCAACAATGCCGGTACCATGCTTGGCCGTTTTCCCGCTGCCACGCTCACCGACGCAGAATATGAGGCGGTCGTGCGGCTCAACCAGACATCGGTGGTGGCGCTGACACGCGCGCTGCTGCCGGCATTGAAGGCGGCTGAAGGCGCTGCCATCGTCAACACGGTTTCGATTTCGGCGCTGACCGGCGGCAGCCCCGGCTCCTCGATCTATTCGGCTTCGAAAGCCTTCGTTGCGACCTATTCCAAGGCGCTTGCCCGTGAGCTTGCACCGGACGGAATCCGCGTCAATTGCGTGTCACCGGGAACGATCGAGACGGAATTCCATGAGCGCTATTCCTCCCGCGAAAAGCTGGAACAGACGAGAAAATCCATCCCCCTGCAGCGGCTCGGCACGGCGGAGGACTGCGCTCCCGCCTATCTGTTCCTGGCGGCTCCCTCGCTCTCGGGCTACATCACCGGACAGGTGATCGAGATCAACGGCGGTCAGCTTATCTGCTGATTTGTTTGGACCTTTTTTGGCATTTCATCACTTTTGACCAATTCGCTTGTGCGAATATGCTATTGTGCTGATCTACCTCATCGCCTCCCTTCCGAGATAATACCGAATGCCGTTGCCCAAACCCGAGCCGGGGATGACCGGCCAGGAATTGCACAAACTCGCTGGAAAAGCCCACGAAGCGAGCGATCTGCTGAAAGCGCTAGCGCACCAGACCCGACTTCTGATCCTCTGCATACTGGCGAACGAGGAGCGGACGGTGAGTGAAATCGAGAACATCCTCGGCATACAGCAGGCAATGGTCTCGCAGCAGCTGGCGCGTTTAAGGCTCGAAGGCCTGGTCCATACGCGCCGTCAGGGCAGGCTGGTCTATTACAGCATCGGCAATGTCAGCGTGCTTGCTTTCCTCGAATCGCTGTTCGATCTTTTTCCGGCTGCAGAAAACAGTTAGCGATCGCCCTTGCGGAGCACGGCTGCTGCGTCAAAGATGAACTGACCCGGATGATGTCATGCCGGATCGGGAGACCGGATGATCGACAAGCTGGAATTCTTCATCGCCCTTGCCAATGAAAAGCATTTTGGCCGCGCCGCGGAGGAGTGCGGGATCTCGCAGCCGACGCTTTCGGCTGCCATCCGGCAGCTCGAGGATCAGCTTGGCGTCATGCTGGTGCAGCGCGGTTCGCGGTTCCAGGGGCTGACGCCGGAAGGGCAGCGCGTGCTCGAATGGGCGCGACGCATCGTCGGCGATGCCCGCACCATGCGCGAAGAGATGCGCGCCGCGCGCCGCGGCCTTTCCGGCCACATCCGCCTCGCCGCTATTCCGACCGCGCTCGCCATGCTTTCGCGCATTACTACGCCTTTTCAGGAGCGGCATCCCGGCGTGACCTTTTCGATCGTCTCGCGGAATTCGCTGCAGGTGCTGAGCATGCTCGAAAACCTCGAAATCGATGCCGGCATCACCTATCTCGAAAACGAGCCGCTCGGCCGCGTCACGACCGTTCCCCTCTATGCCGAGCGCTATAATCTGATCACGGCTGCAGGCAGTCCGCTATCCGATCGCGACAACGTGACCTGGCGGGAGATCGGCGATCTTCGGCTTTGTCTATTGACTGCCGACATGCAGAACCGTCGGATCATCAACCGCCACTTGACGGAAGCGGGCGCCACAGCGCATCCGACGCTCGAATCCAACTCGATGATCGTGCTGTTCTCGCATGTCAGGACTGGACGCTGGGCGAGCATCATGCCGCGCAACGTCGCCAAATCCTTTGGATTCCCAGTGGAAATTCGCATGATCCCGATCGTCGAGCCGGAGGCGCATCATCTGGTCGGCCTTGTTGCGCCTTATCGCGAGCCCTTTACGCCGCTTGTATCGGCCTTGCTGCACGAGGCGAGGGTGCTCGTGCAAGACGAAGAACTCTGATAGAAAAAACCTATCAAGCAACGAGATAGCTTTATTGATCGCCGGCTGCTTCCCTGAAATGGTAGTTCCGGAATAGCACTCGGCCGGGGGAGGCCCGCTATTCCGCAACGAGCAAGCCGCCGGGAGGGCTGCCTTATGACCATTCATATCGCCGAAGGCGATATTGCAGCGCGCACCCGAGCCATCGTCGCCGATCTTCGATTTCTCGAAGGGCCGCTGCTTCCCATTCTGCACGAGGTTCAGCAGGAATTCGGCTATGTGCCGCAGGAAGCGATGCCCGTCATCGCGGAGGAATTGAACCTCTCGCGTGCCGAGGTGCATGGCGTGGTGACCTTCTATCACGATTATCGCGACCATCCCGCCGGCCGGCACGTGCTGAAGCTCTGTCGCGCCGAAGCCTGTCAGTCGATGGGTGGCGATGCGCTGGCCGAACGCGTCAAGGCGCTGCTCGGCATTGATTTTCATCAGACGACGCTCGATGGCGGCGTGACGCTGGAGCCGGTCTACTGTCTCGGGCTCTGCGCCTGCGCGCCGGCGGTGATGCTTGACGGCGAGGTTTATGGCCGGGTCGACGATCAGACGGCGGCGGAACTCGTCGCGGAGGTACGTCGATGACGGTGAGGATATATGTTCCGCGCGATGCCGCAGCGCTGGCGCTCGGGGCCGAAAAGGTGGCAAAGGCGATTGCCCAGGAGATCGCCGCCCGCGGCTTCGATGCCGAGATCGTGCGCAACGGCTCGCGCGGAATGTTCTGGCTGGAGCCACTGGTCGAGATCGAGGTAGCCGGAAAGCGCATCGGTTATGGACCGGTGAAGTCCAAGGATGTGGCTGATCTGTTCGATGCCGGGATGATTGATGGAGGCGAGCATCGACTCTGTCTCGGGGAGGTTGAAGACCTCCCGTTCCTCAAGGAGCAAACTCGCCTGACCTTCGCCCGTTGCGGCGTCACCGACCCGCTTTCGCTGGCGGATTACGAGGCGCATGGCGGTCTTGCCGGCCTTCGCCGCGCCGTTTCGATGACATCAGCCGAAATCGTCAAGGAAGTCACCGATTCCGGCCTGCGCGGACGCGGCGGCGCCGGCTTTCCCACAGGCATCAAGTGGAAGACCGTTCTCGACGCCGCCGGCGAACGCAAATATATCGTCTGCAATGCCGATGAGGGCGACAGCGGCACTTTTGCCGACCGGATGATCATGGAGGGCGATCCCTTCGTGTTGATCGAGGGCATGGCGATATCAGGGCTGGCGACCGGGGCGACCAAGGGTTTCGTCTATACGCGTTCGGAATATCCGCATGCGATCGCTGTCACGACCGAGGCCGTCGGCCTCGCGCGCCAGGCCGGTATCCTCGGACCATCGGTGCTCGGATCCGGCCGCGCCTTCGATATCGAGGTGCGCACCGGCGCCGGCGCCTATGTCTGCGGTGAGGAGACGGCGCTGCTGAACAGCCTCGAGGGCAAGCGCGGCATCGTGCGCGCCAAGCCGCCGCTGCCGGCGCATAAGGGGCTGTTTAACTGTCCGACCGTCATCAACAACGTGATCTCGCTGGCTTCGGTGCCCGTTATCATGGAAAAGGGTGCGGCCTTCTACCGCGATTTCGGAATGGGCCGCTCACGCGGCACCATCCCGCTGCAGATTGCCGGCAATGTCAGATATGGCGGCCTCTTTGAGACGGCCTTTGGTCTTTCGCTCGGAGATATCGTCGACAAGATCGGTGGCGGTACAGTGACGGGACGGCCGGTCAAAGCCGTGCAGGTCGGTGGACCGCTCGGCGCCTATTTTCCGCGAGCGCTGTTCGATACGCCCTTCGATTACGAATCCTTCGCCGCCAAGGACGGGCTTATCGGCCATGCCGGCATCGTCGTCTTCGACGACACGGCCGATATGCTGAAGCAGGCGCGTTTCGCGATGGAATTCTGCGCCGTCGAAAGCTGCGGCAAGTGCACGCCCTGCCGCATCGGCTCAACGCGCGGCGTGGAGACGGCCGATAAGATCGCCCGCGGTATCGAACCGGAGAAGAACCGGGAGCTGCTTGCCGATCTCTGCAACACGATGAAGTTCGGCTCGCTCTGTGCGCTGGGTGGTTTCACGCCCTATCCTGTCATGAGCGCCATGACGCATTTCCCGGAGGATTTTTCGCCGGCACCTCTGGTGGAGGCGGCGGAATGACGAGTTTTTCATGGAACGCCTGCGCTGACGTCACCATCTCAAGCAAGGAGACCAATCATGTCTCTCATCCATGAAATCGACTACGGCACCCCGGCTTCGAAGTCCGAGGCCATGGTGACGCTCACCATCGACGGACAGCAGATCAGCGTGCCGGAGGGCACCTCCATCATGCGCGCCTCGATGGAGGCCGGCATCAAGGTGCCGAAGCTCTGTGCCACCGATATGGTCGACGCTTTCGGCTCCTGCCGGCTCTGCCTCGTCGAGATCGAGGGCCGCAACGGCACACCCTCCTCCTGCACGACGCCGGTGGCGGCAAACATGGTTGTGCACACGCAGACGGGGCGGCTGAAGGATATCCGCCGCGGCGTGATGGAACTCTATATTTCCGACCATCCGCTCGACTGTCTCACCTGCGCGGCCAACGGCGATTGCGAATTGCAGGACATGGCGGGCGCCGTCGGCCTGCGCGATGTGCGCTACGGCTATGAGGGCGACAACCACGTCAAGGCGCGCAGCAATGGCGACATCAATCTGAAATGGATGCCGAAGGACGAATCCAATCCCTACTTCACCTATGATCCCTCCAAGTGCATCGTCTGTTCGCGCTGCGTGCGCGCCTGCGAGGAAGTACAGGGCACCTTCGCGCTGACGATCGAGGGCCGTGGCTTCGGCTCACGCGTTTCGCCCGGCATGCACGAGCATTTCATCGATTCCGAATGCGTGTCCTGCGGCGCCTGCGTCCAGGCCTGCCCGACGGCGACGCTGACGGAGAAATCGGTGATCCAGATCGGCCAGCCGGAGCATTCGGCCGTGACCACCTGCGCCTATTGCGGCGTCGGCTGTTCTTTCAAGGCGGAGATGCGCGGCGAGGAACTGGTGCGCATGGTGCCGTGGAAGGACGGTCAGGCCAATCGCGGCCATTCCTGCGTCAAGGGCCGCTTCGCCTATGGCTATTCCACCCACAAGGACCGCTTCCTCAATCCGATGATCCGCGAAAAGGTCAGCGATCCCTGGCGGGAAGTCAGCTGGGACGAAGCCTTCGCGCATGTGGCGATGGAGTTCCGCCGCATCCAGTATCAATACGGCCGCGAGGCGATTGGCGGCATCACCTCGTCGCGCTGCACCAATGAGGAAACTTATCTGGTGCAGAAGCTGATCCGCGCCGGCTTCGGCAACAACAATGTCGATACCTGCGCCCGCGTCTGCCATTCGCCGACCGGCTACGGCCTCGGCCAGACGTTCGGCACGTCGGCGGGCACGCAGGATTTCGACAGCGTCGAGCATTCGGATGTCGTCGTCGTCATCGGTGCCAACCCGACCGACGGGCATCCGGTGTTCGGCTCGCGGCTGAAGAAGCGGCTGCGCCAAGGCGCCAAGCTCATCGTCATCGATCCGCGCCGCACCGATATCGTCCGCTCGCCGCATATCGAGGCGTCGTATCACCTGCCGCTGAAGCCCGGCACCAATGTCGCGGTCATGACGGCGCTGGCGCATGTGATCGTCACCGACGGCCTCTTTGACGAGGTGTTCATCCGCGAGCGCTGCGACTGGTCGGAGTTCGAGGATTGGGCGGCCTTTGTCGCCGAACCGCAGCACAGTCCCGAGCAGACCGAGATCTTCACCGGCGTGCCGGCGGCGGATCTGCGCGGCGCGGCAAGGCTCTATGCCAAGGGCGGCAATGGTGCGATCTATTACGGCCTCGGCGTCACCGAACACAGCCAGGGCTCGACCACGGTCATCGCGATCGCCAACCTGGCGATGGCGACCGGCAATATCGGCCGTCCCGGCGTCGGCGTGAACCCACTGCGCGGCCAGAACAATGTGCAGGGCTCCTGCGACATGGGTTCCTTCCCGCACGAACTGCCTGGCTACCGGCACATTTCCGACGATGCGACGCGTGACATCTTCGAAAAGCTCTGGGGCGTGAAGCTCAACAACGAGCCGGGCCTGCGTATTCCGAACATGTTGGACGCGGCAGTCGACGGCTCCTTCAAAGGCATTTACATCCAGGGTGAAGACATCCTGCAGTCCGATCCCGATACCAAACATGTCGCGGCGGGGCTTGCGGCGATGGAATGCGTCGTCGTGCAGGATCTGTTCCTCAACGAGACCGCCAACTACGCCCATGTCTTCCTGCCGGGCTCGACCTTCCTCGAGAAGGACGGCACCTTCACCAATGCGGAGCGCCGCATCAACCGCGTGCGCAAGGTGATGTCGCCGCGCAACGGCTATGGCGACTGGGAAGTGACGCAGAAGCTTGCCCAGGCGATGGGGCTCGACTGGCATTATACCCATCCGTCGGAGATCATGGACGAGATCGCTGCGACGACGCCGAGTTTCGCGATGGTCTCCTACGACTATCTCGATAAAATGGGCTCGGTGCAGTGGCCCTGCAACGAGAAGAACCCGCTCGGCTCACCGATCATGCATGTCAATGGCTTCGTGCGCGGCAAGGGCAAGTTCATCCGCACCGAATATGTAGCGACCGACGAGCGTACCGGTCCGCGCTTCCCGCTGCTGCTGACAACCGGCCGCATCCTCAGCCAGTACAATGTCGGGGCGCAGACGCGGCGGACCGAGAATGTCATCTGGCACGCGGAAGACCGGCTGGAAATCCATCCACACGATGCCGAGCAGCGCGGCGTTCGCGACGGCGACTGGGTGAAACTCGGCAGCCGCTCCGGCGACACGACGCTCAGGGCGCTGATCACCGATCGCGTCGCGCCGGGTGTCGTTTATACGACCTTTCATCATCCCAATACGCAGGCGAACGTCATCACCACCGATTTCTCCGACTGGGCGACGAACTGCCCGGAATACAAGGTGACGGCGGTGCAGGTCTCGCCCTCCAACGGGCCGAGTGAATGGCAGCTGGAATATGACGAGCAGGCGCGGCAATCACGCCGCATCGCTGGCAAGCTCGAGGCAGCGGAGTGAGAATGCAGGGGCGGCTCTGTAAGCAGGAACGCGCATCATGACCTTCACCGTCACTGCCCATGCGCCCGAAACCGCCCGCCGCAACGGTATTGTGCACACGAGCTCTCGCATCGTGCCGGAAGAAGTGCCGATCGCTTTTTCCTATGGCGGTAGTTCGCATGCGGTGATGATGGCAACGCCTGCGGATCTCGAGGATTTCGCCGTCGGATTCAGTCTGACCGAAGGGATCATCGCCGGGCCGGCGGAGATATCGGGCGTCGAGGTTATCGAGGGTGAGCAGGGGATCGATGTGCAGGTGAGCCTGGTCGATGACGTCGCTGATCGGCTGCGGGCACGGCGCCGCAGCATGGCGGGGCCGGTCGGCTGCGGGCTCTGCGGCATCGAATCGATCGAACAGGCGGTACGGCCGGTGCCTGATGTTTCGACATCGCCGCTGGTGCTGTCGCATGCGGATATCGTCCGCGCCGTTTCGCTTCTGAACGAGGCCCAGCCGCTGCATCGCGAAACACGGGCGGTGCACGGCGCCGGGTTCTATCTTCCCGGCAGAGGGCTGATTGCCGTGCGCGAAGATGTCGGCCGGCACAATGCGCTGGACAAGCTCTGCGGCGCCGTCATCCGCGCCGGTGAAAGAGGTGGCGACGGCGCCGTCGTCGTCACCAGCCGGCTTTCCCTTGAGATGGTGCAGAAGGCGGCGATCCTCGGCAGCCCGGTGCTTATCGCCATTTCGGCGCCGACGGCTCTCGCCATCCGCACGGCGGAAGAGGCCGGCATGACCCTCGTCGCGCTGGTGCGCGGCGAGGATTTCGAGATCTTCACTCACCCTCATCGCATCTCGCCCGGAAGCATTGCCGATGTCGCATGATACCAAGACCAAGCTCGTCTATATGGCAAACCAGATCGCCACCTTCTTCAAGAGCCAGCCGGAAAGCGAGGCCGCGCAGGGGGTCGCCACCCATATCAACAAATTCTGGGACCCGCGCATGCGGCGGCAATTGTTCGAAATTCTGGAGAATGAGGAGAACGGCCTGGATGCACTCGTGCTTCAGGCCGCTCCTTTGATCCGAAAGCCGGAGCCGGTGACACACTAAAGCGCGTTCCTCGCGCTTTAGGTCTTTATTTCAATGCTTTAGTCAAAAAAAACAGGATCGGTCCGTGCGGGAGGGAAGGCAGGAGCAACCTGCCTGACGGAGACTGGGATCAGAACTCTTCCCAGCTCTGGGCGGTTGCCGCGGCGGCGCCCTGCGCCTTTGCGACACGTGAAACGAGATGCAGCGCCGGTGAGCCCGCCTGTCTTGCCTCATGCCTGCCTGTGGTCTGGGTCTGGCCTGGCAAACGGAACCTCGTCAGCAGGACACGCAGCGTTTCGGCTTCCCTCGCAAGGCTGTGGCTGGCAGCGGTGCTCTCCTCGACCATGGCGGCATTCTGCTGAGTTGCCTGATCCAGCGTATTGACCGCCTGGTTGATTTCCTTGAGGCCGGTTGCCTGCTCCCTGGAGGCTTCGACGATGGCGACGACGTTGCCGTCGATATCGCCGACCTGGGTGACGATCTCCTCGAGCGCTTTACCGGTTTGGCCGACGAGGCCGACGCCGTTCCTGACATGCTCGCCTGACGTGTTGATCAGCGTCTTGATCTCCTTGGCAGCGTTAGCGGAGCGCTGGGCGAGCTCCCTGACCTCCTGGGCCACTACGGCGAAGCCCTTGCCGGCTTCGCCGGCGCGGGCCGCCTCGACGCCGGCATTCAATGCCAGGAGATTGGTCTGGAAGGCGATATCGTCGATGACGCCGATGATGTTGGTGATCTCGCGGGAGGACTGTTCGATCTGGCCCATGGCGGCGACGGCATTGCGGACCACGATACCGGACTGCTCGGCGCCCTGCTTGGTCATGGCGACAAGGCGACCGGCCTCATCGGCGCGGCGGCTGGAATCGTTGACCGTCGTGGTGATCTCTTCAAGCGCGGCTGCGGTTTCTTCGATGGATGCGGCTTGCTGTTCCGTCCGCTTGGAGAAGGAGTCCGCCGATGCGCCAATCTCGCGTGAGCCGGAGGCGATCGCACTGGCATTCTCGCCGATCGTCTTCATCGTCTCGGCAAGACCTTTGATTGCAGTGTTGAAATCGTGCCGCAATTGTTCCATCGACGGGACGAAGGGCGTGTCCACCGTCCGTGTCAGATCACCTTCGGACAGCTGGCGCAGCGCGCCGCCAAGCAGAGAAATCGCGCTCATGCGCTGGGTGACGTCGGTTGCGAACTTCACGACCTTGTAGACCTTGCCGTCGGCATCGACGATCGGGTTATAGGCAGCTTGGATCCAGATTTCGCGGCCGTCCTTGCCGAAACGGACGAATTCGTTGGCAATGAATTCGCCATTGGCCAGACGGCGCCAGAAGTTGCCGTAATCCTCGGTGCTGACATAGGCCGGATCACAGAATATGCTGTGATGCTTGCCGGAGATCTCGGCCAGGGAGTATCCCATGGCTTTGCAGAAATTCTCATTCGCGGTCAGGATCTCGCCTTTCGGGGTGAATTCGATCGCCGCCTGCGAACGCGAGATCGCCTCCAGCTTGCCGGAATCCTCGACCGCCTGCTTCTTGGCGGCAGTGATGTCGGCCGCGAATTTCACCACCTTGAATGGCTTGCCGCCCTTGAGAACAGGATTGTAGGAAGCCTGGATCCATATCTCTCTGTTGCCCTTGGCGAGACGCTTGTAAGCACCGGCATCATATTCGCCGCGCCCGAGCCGTGCCCAGAAGGCGCGATATTCAGGCGTTGCCGTATAGGCCGGCTCGCAGAACATGCTGTGATGCTTGCCGACGATCTCGCTCAGGCGATAACCAAGTGCATTGCAGAAATTCTCGTTCGCCGTGAGGATATTTCCCTTGAGGTCGAATTCGATGATCGCCTGCGATTTGGAAATGGCATTGAGAATATATTTCGAATCGGAAGATAGACCAAACATTCCCGTCCCTCTGAATGCACAGTTTTCTGCTGCTTCGTCTGGTAAGGCGAAGCCGATCGGACAAGGAATGCCGGTGACGAGAAGACAGACAGTACAGGTTGTCATTCCCAGATTGGCGGAATACGTGTCATCCTTGAGTATCCCATGATGACGGAACGTGGTTAATTTCCGGTATAGAAGCTGTTTCTAATCAAACGCGCCAAGGCGGATGGTGGCGGCCGAGGCTTGCTTGCGATGCGCAACAAAAAACCGCCCGTGTGGGCGGTTTTTATTGAGAATTATATTGGCCGATCAGGCCGCCAGTTCATCCGTCTCGTTTTCCTTGAACATCTTGGCGAGGTTCAGGAAGCAGATCATTCCGTTTTCCGAGGCAATGATCCCTTCGCAATAAGCGCGGTCGAAGGAGGCGGTCACTTCGGGCACCGGCTGGACCTGGCTGGAGGAGATGGTGAGGATATCCGAGACGCGGTCGACAAGCATGCCGATGACCATGCTGTGAACTTCGGCGACGACGATGGCGCTGCGCTCATTGGCGACCGTGCTTTTCATGCCGAGTTTGAAGGCAAGATCGATGATCGGGATCACCGAGCCGCGCAGGTTCATGACACCGATGACATCGGCCGGCGCATGCGGGATCGGCGTCGACGGCGCCCAGCCGCGGATTTCGCGGATGGTCGTGGTCTTGACGCAGAATTCCTGGTCATGCAGGCGGAAGGCAATAATTTCGAGCGTATCGCCGCTGAAGTTAGTCGAATTGATCGTGGCCATTAGAATTCTTCCCAACTATCGTAAGCCAGGGCAGAAGCGGATGCGCCACCATTGGCGCGGCCAAGCTTTGCCTTCATACCACGCGATGGCTTTGCGCTCGGCGAAGCATCGTTACGGTTATCGACGACATTAGCGAAAGAGTGTTGCCCAAATCTAAATCGGGAGACGCGATTGCGAAGGTTTTTAATCTCGGATGAAAACCAGGCGGGTTTGCTGTCGATCTCTTCCAGCCGATCTCTGGTTTTCGGGATCTTCCATGCATATTCGAGATCGTGAAGAAGAATTGCGCCGATTTACTCAGCCTATCGTCTTCTCAATCTGCGAGACTGCCCAATCCACCTGCTCTTTGGTGATGACCAGCGGCGGAGCGAGGCGAATTGTGTGGTCGTGGGTATCCTTGGCGAGAAGGCCGCGCTCTTTCAGCGCATGGCAATATTGCCGTGCGCCGCCGGCTTCGGGTTCCAGTTCGATGGCCATCATCAGGCCACGGCCGCGCACGTCCCTGACGATGTTCGAGCGGATCGACCCGAGGCCTTCGAGGAAGTAGTCGCCCATGACAGCGGCGTTCTCGATCATGCCCTCTTCCGTCAGCACCTTGAGCGCGGCACGCGCTACTGCGCAGGCGAGTGGATTGCCGCCGAAGGTCGAGCCGTGTTGGCCGGGCTGCAGCACGCCCAGAACTTCGGAATTCGAAAGCACGGCCGACACGGGATAGAAGCCGCCGGACAGCGCCTTGCCGATCAGCGTCACGTCGGCCTCGATGCCTTCGTGCTCCTCCGCCAGCAGCTTGCCGGTACGGCCGAGGCCGGTCTGAATCTCGTCGAGGATCAGGGTGACGTTGTTTGCCGTGCAGAGTTCGCGGATGCGGGTGAAATAACCCGTCGGCGGAATGATGACGCCGGCTTCCCCCTGGATCGGCTCGATCAGGGCGGCCACCGTATTGGCATTGATTGCGGCGGCGAAAGCCTCGGCATCGCCGAAGGGAATGATGCGGAAGCCTGGCGTATAGGGACCGAAGCCGGCGCGGGCTTCGGGATCGGTGGAGAAACTGATGATGCTCAGCGTCCGACCATGGAAATTATCAGCGCAGACGATGATCTCCGCCTTGCCTTCCGGCACGCCCTTGACCTCGTATCCCCATTTGCGCACCGCCTTGATGGCGGTCTCCACCGCTTCGGCGCCAGAATTCATCGGCAGGATCTTGTGGGAGCCGGTGAGAGCCGCAAGCTCTTCGTAGAGATAGGCGAGCTGGTCGTTGCGGAAGGCGCGGGAAGTGAGCGTCAGCCTGCCCGCCTGCTCGACCATTGCGGCGAGGATCTTCGGATGACAATGGCCCTGGTTGACGGCGGAATAGGCCGAGAGGCAATCGAGATAACGGTTGCCGTCGGTATCCCAGACATAAACACCTTCGCCACGCGTCAGCACCACGTCGAGCGGCTTGTAGTTATGGGCGCCGAGCCGTTGTTCCGTGGCGATCAGTTTTTCCGAAGTGTTCATGGCCGTTCTCCCTCTAGTTTTATTTCAACGCATGTCGTTATCGCAAAACCGCTGCACACTTTTGCTCGACATGCTCTTATGCGGCGCGTGTCGGACGATCGAAGATGCGGCGGCCGAAGAGGCTTGCCGTCAGCTCCACCAGGATGCGGGCGCTCTTGCCGCGATCGTCGAGAAACGGATTGAGTTCGACGAGATCGAGCGACGAGACGAGGCCGCTGTCCGAGAGCATTTCCATCACCAGATGCGCCTCGCGAAAAGTCGCGCCACCCGGGACCGTCGTGCCGACACCGGGAGCGATCTCGGGATCGAGGAAATCGAGGTCGAGGCTGACGTGCAGCAGGCCGTTTGCCCTGGTCACGACATCGAGGATCTCACGCATGATGGCGCCGATGCCCTGCTCGTCGATCGCGCGCATGTCGAAGACATTGACACCGTGTTCGTGGATTTCCTCGCGCTCGCGCGCATCGACCGAACGGATGCCGACCTGGAAGACATTCTTTGGATCGACGAACGGACGTCCCTTCGGCAGGATCTCGGCGAACTCCGCCTCGCCACAGAAGAAGGCGACAGGCATACCGTGAATATTGCCGGACGGCGACGTGGCCGGAGAATTGAAATCGGCATGGGCATCAAGCCAGAGGACGAAGAGCGGGCGGTCTTTGCTGGCGGCATAGCGGGCCATGCCGGAAACGCTGCCCATGGAAAGGCTGTGGTCGCCGCCGAGAATCAGCGGAAAACGGCCGGAGGCGGCCACGTCGTAGACGCTACTTTCGAGGGCGCGCGTGAAGGCGCCGACGATCCTCAGATTGTGGGCCTTCGGGTGGTTCGGCAGATCCATCGCCGGCACGATCCTGAGATCGCCGATATCGGCGACGTCATGGCCAAGCTCGATCAGCGTCTGGTCGACGCCGGCAATGCGCAGGGCCGCAGGGCCCATGGCAGCCCCTCTGCGGCCGGAGCCTTCTTCCAGCGGCGCGCCGATGAGGGTGACAGATCGCGATTGGGTATTCATTTTGGAGGGCTCCGTGTTGAGGCCTGTTTCGGCCGATAGTGGGATAAAGGGCTGGCGGCAAAAAGATGGAAAAGTGTCAGAAATGGACTATGATTGCGCAGATAGATAAACCTATTTTGACAAAGTGATCAGCGTGGATGATCTCGACACTGAACTTCTGAGTGCACTTCGCCATAACGCCCGGATTTCCGTCTCTTCGCTTGCGGCATTGACGGGTGCATCACGGGCAACGGTTGCCGCCCGGATCGAGCGGCTGGTCGCCAGCGGCACCATCGTCGGCTTCACTATCCGCACCGGTCATGAGACGCGGTCCGCCGGCGTGCGCGCCATCGTCATGATCGAGGTGCTCGGCAAGCTCGCCGACAGGGTGGCCGATCAGTTGAGGGGCCTACCGCAGGTGCGGGCGCTTCACAGCACCAACGGCAAATGGGATTTCGTCGCCGAACTCGAGGATCGCGACCTTGCTGCCTTCGACGAGACGCTGCACCGGATCCGGCTGATCAATGGCATCAATTCGACAGAAACCAACATCCTTCTCAAGACCAGCAAAACCGGTTTCTAAGCCGGGTTAGAGCTTTTGCATGTCATCGGTCCAAAGCCGCTGCCAGCTTCGGGCGAGATGGATCAATATTCCCGTTCGTAGACAATCCCGGCTTCGCCCTCACCGTTGCCACCGGCCCCCCCGCGCAGCTTGACGCCGCGGCCGACATCGAGGTTGATCACCGCCTTGGCGCCGGCCGAACCGCCCTGCTGCAATTCGAAATAGGTGCGATCGTTAAGATAGCGGCCGACGCTGACGCTCGTCTGGCCCTTGGAATCGGTGCTGACGTCGAAATCGTCGACGCCAAGCTGATTGCGCAGGCCTTCGAAAAGCGAGGTCGAGCGGTTGCCGGCCAGCTGACTGACGGCGTCGGCGAGCTGGGCGATCTGCACCGGCGAGAGTTTCGACATCGACTGGCCGAAGATCAACTGCGCCAGCACCTCGTCCTGCGGCAGCTGGGGCGAGGAGGAAAAGGTAATCGCGGGGTCGGTGGCGAGACCCGCGACGTCGACGGTCAGCGTCGTCGAGCCGGAGGCCGAGGTCGCTTCCATATCGAGCGCCGGCGTCAGGTCGCCGGCGAAGGTGATCCTGCTCTTGTCGGAGAAATCCAGGCGGCGGTTGAGAATGGTCATGCGACCGCGGCGCATGATGAAACCGCCGGTCACGATGGGTGCAGCCGCTGTTCCGCGGATGGTCACCCGGCCGCCAAGCTCGGCATCGATGCCGCGGCCGCGTACGAAGATATGCGAGGGCGCATCGATTTCGAGATCCAGTGTGATCACGGAGGATTTCTCGCCGGGTTTCCGCTCACCGTCATCGCGCAGCTGCGCAAGCACCGCCCGCGGCGCATTCTTATGCCGGATGTCGACTTCTCTCAGCGAGGTCGGCAATTTTTCCGGGACCGTGATCGAGGTTTTGTCGAGCCGAAGCTTGCCGCTCAGCGTCGCATTCATGATCGGCCCGCGCAGGCCGACCGTGCCATTGACGGTCGAGACGACAAGCGTTCCATCGACATAGACCGCCTTGTCGAGCTTGATCGAAATGTCAGCGGGAAAGCCGCCGGCCGGCTGGATGCCGATGGTACCGCTGGCCGAAATCGTGCCGCCGCCGCCAAGGTTGCCGCTGAGGCGCGATATCACCGCCTGGCTGCCATTGAAGGTCACGGTCGCCGCAAGATTGTTGACGGCAAGATTGCGTCGGACGTCGACGAGCTTGGCGCCTGATGTCGAGACAGTGCCGTTGATAACAGGCGCTGCGGCCGTTCCGCCAATCTGGAGGTTGACGGTGGCGACGCCGTCCGCAACGAGCCCCTGCTGCGCAAGCGGGGCGCCGAGCACGGCGAAAGGAAGATTGCCGTTGAATCGCATGTCGAGGGCGCGATTGCCTGTGATCACGACACTGCCGCCGCCTTTCAGCGACATGCCGGCGTCACCGGCAAGGCTGGTGTCGACCGTCAGCCTGTTTCCGGCAAGTTTGCCTGATGCACCGATGCTGAACGGCGAAAGGCCGGCACCTTTGGTCTGGCTCGTCGCCGCGTTCTTCCAGTCGACCTTGAAGTCGACGGAGGGCGCCGATAGCGTGCCGGTGGCCTTTGCGGTTGCCGACACCGCGCCCTCGGCTGCAAGGCCGGGAACGAAGCCGTTGGCGATGCTGGCCGGAAGATTGGTGGTATTCGCCGTAACATCGAGAGACTTGATCGACGTGCCTGCGATGGCGAGATTGCCGGCGGCTTTCAGCGCAATGCCGCCGCTGCCGTTGAGCGCGGCATCAAAATCCAGCCTGTCACCGGCGTATTTTCCGGTCGCCGCCAGCGCAAGGCGGGAAAGGCCGGCAGCCTTGGTGTGGCTGGTCGCGGCATCTTTCCAGTTGAGCTTGAAATCGACGATCGGATTTGCCGGCGTTCCCGACGTTATGGCGCTTGCCGAAAGCGTGCCCTCGGCACCGAGACCGGGAACGAAGGCATTTACGATATTTGCCGGCAGCGCCGGGATATCGGCATTGATCGAAAGGTCCCGGATGGCCGTTCCCGCGATCGTGACGCCGCCCGTCGCCTTGGCCAACACGCCGTCCTTGCCGGCGAGATTGGCATCGAAATCGACCCGGTCGTTGGCGAACTTGCCGGACGCCGCAGCACTCAGGCCCGAAAGGCCGCTGCTCTTGGTCTGGGCGGTCGCAGCGTTCTTCCAGTCGAGTTTGAAATCGACGGCCGGTTTCGGAAGCGCTCCGGAGGCAGATGCAGTTCCCGACACGGTGCCCTCTGCGCCAAGACCCGGGACGAAGCCGTTGGCGAGGCCTGCCGGCAGGTTGGCGAGATCGGCCTTGACGTCGAGGGTTTTAACCGAGTTGCCTGATATCGCGACGTTGCCGGCGGCCTTCAGCGAGAGGCCGTCCTTGCCGGCGAGAGTGGCATCGAAATCGAGCCGGTCGTCGGCGAAGCGTCCGGATGTGGTGAGCGCGAGGCCCGAGAGATGAGCGCTTCTGGTCTGGCTGGTCGCAGCATCCGTCCAGTCGAGCTTGAAGTCGGCTTTCGGTGCGGCGAGTGTCCCTGAGGCGGACGCAGTGCCGGATATCGTGCCGCCGGCCGCCAGATCGGGAACGAAGGCATTTGCGAGACTGGCCGGAAGCTTGGCGATCTCGGCATCGACCTTGATGCTGTCGATCGCCGTGCCGGCGAGTGCGACATTGCCCATGGCCTTCAGTGAGAGGTCTTTATCGCCGCTGACTGCAGCGTTGAAATCAAGCTTGTTCTCAGCAAATTTTCCCGATGCGGTCACCCCGAGCGCTGCAAGGCCGGCACGTTTCGTGTGGCTCGTCGCCGCATCTTTCCAAGTGAGATCGAAATCTGCATTCGGAACCGGGAGGGATCCGGTGGCCGAGATCCTTCCTGAGATCGTACCTTCGGCGGCGAGATCGGCGACGAAGCTGTTTGCGATATTTGCCGGAACATTTGCCAGTGTGGCATCGACCGTGAGGTTGTCGATCGTCGTGCCTTTGATGGCAAGATTGCCGTTTGCCTTTAAGGACAGGCTGTTGGCGCCGCCAACCACCGCGTTGAAATCAAGCTTGTTGTCGGCAAATTTTCCCGATGCGGTCACGCCGAGCGCAGCAAGGCCGGCGCGCTTTGTGTGGCTCGTTGCCGCGTCTTTCCAAGTGAGATCGAAATCGGCACTCGGAGCGGAAAGCGACCCGCTGGCCGAGATCTTTCCTGAGATCGCGCCTTCGGCGGCAAGGTCGGCGGCGAAACTATTTGCGATATTCGCCGGGACATTTGCCAGTGCAGCGTCGACCTTGACGTTGCCGATCGTCGTGCCCGTGATGGCGACATTGCCGGTCGCCTTCACCGAGAGGCTGTTTCCGCCACCGATCGCCGTATCGAAATCGAGCTTGTTGTCGGCGAATTTTCCGGTTGCCTTCACGCCAAGATTGGCAAGGCCGGCACGCTTCGTCTGGCTCGTCGCCGCGTCTTTCCAATCGAGATCGAAATTGGCGGTCGGCGCAGCGAGGGAGCCGGAGGCCGCCACCTTTCCTGTAATCGTGCCTTCGGCGGCGAGATCGGGAACGAAACCGTTGGCGATGCGGGCAGGCAGGTTGAGGATATCAGCGTTGACATCAAGCACCGGTGCCTTCGGCTCGGCGAGCGCGACATTGCCGGCGGCCTTGAGCGAGAGGCCGTCATTGCTGCCGACCGTGGTGTCGAAATCGAGCTTGTTGTCGGCGAATTTGCCGCCGGCGGTGATGTCGAGCGGCGCCAGGCCGGCGCCCTTGGTCTGGCCCGTCGTCGCATCCTTCCAGTCGAGCTTGAAGTCGGCGACCGGTGCTGCCGGCGTTCCCGTCACGGCAATCGTTCCGGAGATCGTGCCGCCGGCTGAAAGGTTGGGCACGAAACCGTTGGCGAGCGCTGCCGGCAGCTCGCGGATATCTGCATCAAGCTTCAGCGTTTCGCCGGCGGAACCGGTAACGGTTACCGAGCCGGTGCCGGTTTTCAGCATCAGTCCGTTCAGATTGGCGGCGCCGCCGCCGATGGCGACCTGCGTCGGTGCGGCCAGCTCGATCGGGATATTGCGGGGGCTTGCCGAGAAGCGATCAAGGTTCAGGTGGATCGTGCCGTCCTGAGCCTCGATATTGCCCGCGGCCAGCACGGGATTGCCGTCATAGGCAGCATCGAGATCGAAGTCGGTATGGTTCTGCTGCTTGGTAAAACCCAGCGAAAGGCCGGCAAGCTTGTTCGTTCCGGCGCTTACCCCCTCGGCCTTGATAGTGCCGTTTGCGGCAAGGGCATTGAGATCGCTGATCGTGACATCGATATCCGGCTTGACGATCGCAAGCGTATCACGGTGGATCGAGCCGCCCGTTGCAAGCAGCTTGAGCGCAATCTTGCCACTGTCGCTGCTGACGCCGAGCGAACCCTTGAGATCGCCTTCGGCCTTCTGTCCGCCGAGTGCGGCGAGCAGGCCGACATTGGGGAAATCGAAGGTCAGTGCGGCTGTTGGCTCCAGGGTAGGCGAGAATTCCGCATTGCCGGTCAGTCGGTTGCCGCCGATATCGGCGGTCAGCGCCGGAATGCTTATCTTGCCGTCCTGCGAGGTGATGTCGCCGTTGATGCCGATCTGTTGGCCATCGATCGTGCCGGTGGCGGCGATCCTGCCCTGCGGCGCCTTGGGATCGGCGAGACCCGACAGGTCGATATTGAGGTTGCCGAGCGTGCGGTCGGCCATTTCAAGGCTGGCGGCCTTGAGATTGGCCGTCACGGAGATGGCCGGGAGCTCACCTGCCACTCTCAACGCATAACCCGCCCCACCACTGGCGCCGGGGATGAGCTTGCCGATGTCAGGCAGCCGACCGGAGAGATCGGCATTCAACATCCCGCCATCGAGCGCGACGTTGCCGGCGGCTTCGAGCGTGCCGGATTTCAGGACGAGATTGGACAGTGCGAATTTTGACGGGATGGTGCCGACCACCTGGCTTTCGAGCGAGATCGGTCCGTCGAACCTGCTTGTCATCGCAGCCGGCAGAGCTGCCGGGTTGACTGTGAGCTTGAGGTTGCCGGTCAGCGCTTTGTCTGCCAGCCGGTAGGAGCCATTGAGGCCGCCGTTGATATTGGCGCTTTCGACGGTGGTGCCGTTGAAGCCGATGCCGGAGGGCGAGATCTGCAGCGGCGAGGCGATCGTGACCGGGCCTTGGACGGCGCGATTGAGGTTCGGGTCGGTGAAGGTCGTATCGCCGGCGACGAGGCGCAACTGGACGCTGCCGGAACGGGCGGCGAGATTGAAGGCGTCGCTCTTTGCGGTCAGCTTGATGTTGCCGATATTGGCCTGCGGAAGGGTTGCGGTGTCGAGCGAGCCGCTGACGTTCAGTCGGGCGGCCTGGGCATCGCCGGTTAGCGCCAGGTTGAGGCCAGAAATGAGGAAGCGCGCTTCGCCTTCAGCGAGCGGCCAGCGGAAATCGACGGGCCCCGACGTGCCGAGCAGATTGGCGTTCAGGCTGTTGTTGCCGGCTGGATCGAGGGTGCCCGAGGCGGCGATCACGACGCTGCCGGTGGCGATATTGCCGGTCTGGATATCGATCTTGCCGCGGTCGTCGAAGGTGGTGGCAAGATCGATATTGGTCTGGCCGGCAAAAAGCGGCCGGAATGCCGATGGAAGCAGCGAGCTCAAGTCACCGCCGCCCTTGAGGTCGAGGTGGTGCAATCCGTCTGCCGTGATCTGATGCCGGGCTTCGATTGCGGCGCGCTGCTGTCCGTCGAGGGCGGCCTGCACTTTGCCTTTCCAATCGGATATCGGCCCCTGGCCGTCGAGATCGATATTGACGGCCGGGCTATCCGGCAAGCCGAGAAAGCCCGCCAGCAGCCCGCCCTTCGGCTCGGAAAGCTGCGCCTTCAGCCGCAGCCGGTTTTCGGCTGGCGCATAGGCGATGTCGGCGGCAAGCCGCGCATCCGGAACCGCGTGACGGCTGACATTGACGACCGCCTCGCCGCCATCGCCGTTCGCCGAAAGGCTGCCCTCGGCGGCGAGCGCAAAGGCGCGGCCGGCAACGGGTGCGGCAAGTTTGATATCGGGCAGCGCGACGCGGTCTATATCGACCTTGATCGGAAGGGCGAATCCGCCGGAATTTTCAGCTCCGGGCCGCGAGGGCAGGGTGCGCACCGGCTTGCGCAGCACGTTGATCGCTTCGATCTCGAAGCGTTTGGCGTGGAAGGTTCCGGTCAGCAGCGCCAGCGGATTCCAGTCGATCGCGATGCCATGAATTTCCGCGAAGACGCCCCTGGTGTCGGAGAAGGAGATCTCGGCGGCGCGAAGCCCGCCGGTCAGAAGACCTTGCGGTTCACGAACCTGGATCGTCATGTCGCGGTTGGAAAGCGTGGAGGCTATCTTTTCGGTGACGATGCGGGCGCCAAAACTGGTGAAGCCGAAGATCGCAAGGGCCGCGACAGCGAGAATCAAAGTCACGCCGACGGCATAGCCGGTCAGCCGTACGATCCAGTTGACGATTTTTGCCAGCATTTGCATCGGCGCGGACACTACCCCGTTTTCATGACGGCTCACAGATCGGAAAACACGGGGGAATCGGCAATTCTAGAAGGATTGGCCGATGCCGGCGTAGATTCCGTAATCTGTGCCATCTTCGTACTTGTTCAGCGGCATGGCAAAATCAAGCCGCAGCGGGCCGAAAGGCGTTGCATATCGTATTCCGGCGCCGGCACCGGCGCGAATATCGGAAAAACCCGGAAAGGTGCTGTCCGATACGGTGCCGACATCGATGAAGGGCACGATGCCGATCGTATCGGTGATCTTGATGCGGGCCTCCAGCGAACCGGTCACATAGGAGCGGCCGCCGGTGGCATCGCCATTGTCGTTATAGGGCGAGATTTCCTGATAGCTGTATCCGCGCACGGAGCCGCCGCCGCCGGCAAAGAAGCGCTGCGTGGCGGGAATATCCCCGATGCTATCGCCGCCGATCAGGACGCCGGCGGCAACCTTGCCGGCAAGCACCACGCCGTCCTCCTGGCCGAACGGCAGGTAGCCGGAGATCGAGCCCTCGAATGCCGCATAGGGCGTGGCGTTGAAGATTTCGTAGCCGGGCTTTGCCGAGAATGTCGCGCGATAACCCTCCGTCGGGTTGAACTTGTCGTCGCGTGCGTCGCGATCATATTGGATCGGTAGGGTGAAGGTCAGATAGTCGTTCTCGCCGAAGGCGTCATCGTCGCGCTCCCAGCTGACCTCGCCGCTCGCCGAGACCGTGTCCCGGTCGGTCAGCTCGTAGGAAAGGCCGAGCGAGGCGGTGACGAGCGTCGCGTTATAGGCATCCGGATTTTCGGTCTTGGCGACGATGCCCGCCTTCAGGGTGGCGGCGGGAAAGAAGGCGCCGGGCTTGGTGAAGAGGATGCCGGCGGAATAGTCGAGGCTGCCGACATCCGTCGTTTCGCCAAGCCGCGAGACCGCTCCCTCGATCCTCAGCGTTTCGGCTTCGCCGAACAGGTTGCGGTGGCCCCAATAGCCCTGAACGCCGAAGCCGTCGGTGGTGGAATATTGCGCACCGACGCCGAAGTAGCGCCTCTTGCCTTCCGAAACCTCGATCGTCATCGGCAAGGTGCCATCAGGCGCCAGCGCATCCCCTTCGTGAATGGTGACGCTCGAAAAGACGCCGAGGGCGCGAAGCCGCTCGCCGGCCTTCTTCAGCGCTTCCGGGGAGTAGGCTTCGCCCTTGTTCAGCCGGGAATAGCGCTGGATGAAACCTGGCCTGACGGTCTTCTCGCCGGTGACGCCGACATCGCCGATCGGGGCGATGGGACCGCCCTCGGCAGCAAGGACGATATCGACGGTGTCGCTGTTATGATCGGCGACGACCTTGCGTTCGGTCAATTTGGCGAAGGGCCGGCCTTCGCTCTTCAATTGTTCGACGATCTTGTCGCCGGCCCTGATGATGGCGAGCGAGCCGGCTTGCGCGCCCGGGGCGAGGTCGTAATCGGCGGGATTATGGTTTGCGGCATCGCCGCCGAACTGTACCTCCCTGACCTTGAAAACGGGGCCGGGAGCAATGTCGACGGTGACGGGGATCGGCCCTGACCGGTCGAATGTCGGATTGGGCGGCAGGTCGTCGATATTCTTACCGTCGATGGTGATCGTCACCAGGCCGCCATAACGGGCCTTTTCATACAGGGCGGCGATCAGCCGCTCACGGTCGTCGCGCGCCTTGACGACGATGCCGAGATCGCCGGAAACCGGCTGCTTCTGGTCACTAAGGAGACGGGAACTGTTTTCCAGCGCTTCTTTCAGGTCGGGATCGGCGGTATCGGCCCTGAGGTCGACGTGGTAGCGCACCGGATCGGGCACCTGTTCGCCTTCGTCTTCTTCTTTGCCGAAAATGGTGATGCCGAAAAGCTTGAAGGCATAAGCGTCGCCGATCAGGACCGGTGAGAACGCAGCTGCCGCTGCGACTACCATCATGGTGCCTGTTCGCCGATACGCAGTACCTGTTTTCGGGCCTGTCCCTCTGATCCGCATCCGCCGCTTTTGGTTGTGTCTACATTGAAGCTTCGTTGCCCAGCCATGAACAGCTTAGCGACAAAATCGCGCGGGGTGTACCATTTTAAATTGCCAACGCGCTAATTTAGCACAAAAAATCCCGGACGTGTGTCCGGGATTTCCTGAATTTGCCGATTTCCAAGCGCTCTCAGCGCGGGCAACTATCGATGTAGCGGCGGCCGTAGCGGTCGCGATAGTAGCACTGGCCAGGCTGTTCGGCGACGCTGCCGATGAGGGCGCCGGACACGCCGCCGATAGCGGCGCCGACTGCCGCGCCACGGACGTTGCCGGTGACTGCGCCGCCGATGACGGCACCTGATGCAGCGCCGATGCCGGCGCCTTGCTGCGTCGGCGTGCAGCTTGCGATCGACAGGCCGATCAATGCGAGTATGACAACTTTCTTCATCTTTTTTCTCCGAGGTTGTTGCCCAGCGGGCAAAGGCCGTCCCTTCTTATTTTTTGTCAGGCTAGACCGAAAACTATGTCGGAAGAAAGGGTTGTCCATCCGATGTGCTGATTTTTTTGCGATCAGGCTGGGTCGCCTTTTGCCCGGTCCGCAAACTCGGCGGCCTTATGCGGCATCAATTTCGTTGATCGCGGCTCGCATATTTTTTATCTGGAATCATTCAAAAATCTGGGCCTTTTGCCGCAGTTGATGTTAAAGCAAAGGGTAAGCATTGACGCGCGGACGTCCAGTCATCAAGAACATCCGCGTGATACTGGAGCATATGATGGATTTCGAAGCGTTTTTCAAAAACGAGCTGGACGGGCTTCGTACCGAGGGCCGTTACCGCGTTTTTGCCGATCTCGAACGTCACCGCGGCAATTTTCCCCGCGCGACGCGTTACACCGTGGATGGCGAGAAGGAAGTCACGGTCTGGTGCTCCAACGACTATCTCGGCATGGGCCAGCATCCGAAGGTGATCGAGGCGATGAAGAACGCCATCGACCACTGTGGCGCGGGTGCGGGAGGCACCCGGAATATTTCTGGCACCAACCACCATCACGTCATGCTCGAGCGTGAGCTTGCCGACCTGCATGGCAAGGAAGCGGCGCTGATCTTTACGTCTGGCTATGTTTCCAACTGGGCAGCCCTCGGCACGCTCGGCGCGAAGATTCCCGGCCTCATCATCTTCTCCGACGCGCTGAACCATGCCTCGATGATCGAGGGCATCCGCTATGCCAAGTGCGACAAGGTGATCTGGAAGCACAATGATGTGGCCGATCTCGAAGCCAAGCTTAAGGCCGCCGATCCGAAGGCGCCGAAGCTGATCGCCTTCGAGAGCGTCTATTCGATGGATGGCGATATCGCCCCGATCAAGGAGATCTGCGATCTCGCCGACAAATATGGCGCGATGACCTATCTCGACGAAGTGCATGGCGTCGGCATGTACGGCCCGCGCGGCGGCGGTATTGCCGAGCGCGAGGGGCTGATGGACCGGCTGACGGTCATCGAGGGTACGCTCGGCAAGGCTTTCGGGGTGATGGGCGGCTATATCGCCGCTTCGACAGCGCTTTGCGATTTCATCCGCTCGTTTGCCTCCGGCTTCATCTTCACCACGGCGCTGCCGCCGGCACTTGCCGCCGGCGCCGTCGCCTCGATCCAGCATTTGAAGGTCAGCCAGTTCGAACGCGCCCGCCATCAGGACCGTGTCCGCAAGCTGAGAGCGCTGCTCGACCAGCGCGGCATCCCGCATATGCCCAATCCGAGCCATATCGTGCCGGTGCTGGTCGGCGATGCGGCCAAGTGCAAGTGGATCTCCGACCTGCTGCTCGACAATTGCGGCGTCTACGTCCAGCCGATCAACTATCCCACCGTGCCGAAGAAAACCGAGCGCCTGCGCATCACGCCGACGCCGCTGCATTCCGACGCCGATATCGCCCATCTGGTCGAAGCGCTGCATTCGCTGTGGTCGCGCTGCGCGCTCGCAAGGCACGTCGCCTGATTTTTCGATGATCGCTCGGTTCGAACCGTA
This sequence comes from Rhizobium leguminosarum bv. viciae USDA 2370, assembly GCF_002008365.1. Taxonomy (GTDB): domain Bacteria; phylum Pseudomonadota; class Alphaproteobacteria; order Rhizobiales; family Rhizobiaceae; genus Rhizobium; species Rhizobium leguminosarum. Next base: position 56,021 of record NZ_MRDL01000015.1, on the reverse strand, counting down.
ATTCAGGGCCTCCGCTGGAGGTTCTGACAGCGATCGGTCTTGCTCCCGCAAGACGCTGCAACAAACCTCCCTTACCCGTTCAAGATCATCCGCTCTGCGCTTGGTCTTAACACCGATGGCACATCGCAATCGGCCCGACCGATGCGCATGGATCTTTCCCTGTGCTTGCGTCCTCCCGCAAACTGCGTTGCCGATCCGAGCCCTGGGGTCGCGTGAGAAAACCTTTTCTCACTTGACATAGAGATTGGTAAAAGCTTTTCTCAGGTCACTTCAGAAGGAGGACGTTCTGAACATATCGGGAGGAAAAAGAGGCAGGATCACCATCCACGAGGTGGCGGCGGCTGCCGCGGTGAGCATCTCGACGGCGTCGAAAGCTCTCAATGATACCGGCCGGATGGGGTCGGAAACGCGCGAGCGGGTGAAACGGATCGCCGCCGAAATCGGATATCGGCCGAATGCGCTGGCGAGAGGTCTTCTCAGCAAACGCAGCTTCACTATCGGGCTGCTGACGAACGACACCTATGGCCGGTTCACGCTGCCTGTCATGGCGGGTATTTCCGACGCTCTCGTCGATCACGGCGTTTCGGTCTTCCTGTGCGCCATCGAAGACGATCCGGCGCTCGCTCAGATCCATGTCGACGCGATGCTCGACAAACAGGTCGACGGCATCATCGCGACAGGAAAACGTCTGGACAGACGTCTGCCTGTCGATCTGTCGAATTTGCATGTGCCTGTCGTCTACGCATTCACGGAGGGGACGCAGAACAGCGTTACCTTCCGGTCTGACGACGAACAGGGTGCGCGGCTGGCGGTGGAATGGCTGGTGAAGATCGGGCGGCGGCGGATTGCGCACATCACCGGTCCGGAGGACTTCTTCTCGGTGCGGGAGCGTGCCGGCGCCTATCACGAGGTCGCAGGTCACCGCGAGCCGGTGCTCTACGGCGTCTGGTCGGAAAACTGGGGCCATGAGGCGGTCGAACAGCTTTGGAAGAGACCGGGAGAAAAACCGGACGCGCTCTTCTGCGGCAACGATCAGATCGCCCGCGGTGCTGTGGATGGGTTGCGCGAACGCGGCGTCAAGGTGCCGCAGGACGTCTCGGTGATCGGCTTCGACAATTGGGAGATTGTCGCTGCCCAGACGCGGCCGCCGCTGACAACGGTGGACATGGAACTGAAGGAGCTCGGGCGACAAGCCGGATTGACGGTGCTCGCGCTTGCGGAAGGACGGCCTGTCGAGCCGGGAGTGAGGAAATTGCCGTGCCGGCTGATCGTCCGGCAGTCATGCGGGGGGAAAGCCCCCACGGAATGAGAACACGTGAATGAGCAAAGGCGCGAGGAGATGCGCCATATCGGGAGGAGTGTCATGATCAAGCGTCTATTGGTGGCGACCAGCATCGCTACCCTATGTCTGGTGTCGGCCGCGTCGGCTGCCGAAAATGTCGAAATGTGGGTTCGCTCGGGGATCGGCGACGCCTTTAAGAAGGTTGTCGAAGCCTATAATTCCGGTCACGAGAGCAAGGTCGTGATGACCGAAGTGCCGTTCTCCGAGTTGGTGCAGAAATATGCGACGGCGATCGCCGGCGGACAGGCGCCAGACGCGCTGTCGATGGATCTCATCTATAACCCTGCCTTTGCTGCGGCCGGGCAGCTGGAAGACCTGACGGACTGGGCAAAATCCCTGCCCTATTTCAACTCGCTTTCGCCATCGCATGTTCGCCTCGGCACCTATCAGGACCGGATTTACGGCCTGCCGCTGTCGGTCGAAACCTCCGTTTTTGCCTGGAACAAGGATCTCTACAAGAAGGCCGGCCTCGACCCGGAAAAGGCACCGGCGAATTGGGACGAAATTACCGCCAATGCCGAGAAGATCCGGGCGCTGGGTGACGATACCTACGGCTTCTATTTCTCCGGCGGCGGCTGCGGCGGCTGCATGATCTTCACCTTCACGCCGCTCGTCTGGGGTGCGGGCGCCGATATCCTGTCGGCCGATAGCAAGACGGCGACGCTCGATACGCCGCAGATGCGCAAGGCCGTTGATATTTACCGCAACATGGTCAAGAAGGACCTCGTGCCGGCGGGAGCCGCCAGCGACAACGGCGCCAACTTCCTGACCTTCACCAACGGCAAGATCGGCCAGCAAAGCCTCGGCGCCTTTGCCATCGGCACGCTGGTGACCGAGCATCCCGATATCAACTTCGGCGTAACCCTCATTCCTGGCGTCGACGGGAAGCCTTCGTCCTTTGCCGGCGGCGACAACTTCGTGATCACCAAGGGCACGAAGAAGATCGACGCGGTGAAGGAGTTCCTCGAATATGTGTATTCGATGGACGGCCAGAAGATCATGGCGAAATATGGCAGCCTGCCGACGCGCGGCGATATCGCCGATAAGGTGTTGGAAGGTCTCGATCCGCGCATGCAGGTCGGCCTGAAGGCGATCGGTGTCGCCAAGACACCCTATACGCTGCAGTTCAACGACTTGATCAACAGCGCCAACGGACCCTGGGCCAGTTTCACCAACGCCTCGATCTTCGGCGACGATGTCGACGGCGCGTTTTCGAGCGCCCAGTCGGAAATGCAATCGATCATCGATAGCGGCCAATAACTCTCTCCCGGCCGCGGCCGGGGAGCGGTGGCAGCTTCCCGGCCAATTCCACTCGACAGATGCGGAGCGTTTTGATGACCGGTTCCGGTTCAGAGATTCTATTGCCTCGGCGCAGGCGACGGCGCCGATCGAACTGGCGCGGTCTCGCCTACATTGCGCCGGCCATGGCGCTGGTCATCGTCTTCTTCATCATGCCGGTTCTCTTCACCGGATGGATGAGCCTGCATAACTGGCCGCTGATGGGGGCGTCCCGCTGGATCGGCTTCAATAATTATTTCCGCATGGCCAACGACACCCGCTTCATGACGGCGCTGAGTTTCACGGCCTATTACACCGTGATCGTCACCATCGCGATCTTCGCGATTGCCTTTCCGCTGGCAATCTTCGTCGAAAAGGAACGGCAGTTCGTCGGCGCCTACCGCACGATCATCTTCCTGCCCGTCGTGGTCGGTCTTGCCACAGCCTCCCTGCTCTGGGTCTGGCTCGCCAATGTCGATAGCGGCTTCATCGGCCCTGCCTTGAAGGCGCTCGGCCTTGTCGAAAAGAGCCCCAATCTTCTTGCGACCTTCGACACCGCCTTTCTGACGATCGTGGTGATGGTCGTCTGGAAGATTGCAGGCTTCACCATGATCATTCTTTTGACCGGGCTTCAGGCCATTCCGTCCGAGCTGACGGAGGCCGCCCGTATCGACGGCGCCGGCCGCTGGCAGCGTTTCCGGCATCTGACGCTGCCGCTGATGCGCAAGACGATCGCACTGGCGCTGATCGTCTCCGTCACCGGTTCGATCCTTGCCTTCGACCAGTTCTACATCATGACGGCAGGCGGACCGCAGAACAAGATGATCTCGGTGGTCTACTACATCTTCAACCAGTCCTTCGTGTCGTTCAATCTCGGCTATGGCGCAGCGCTCTCGATCGTGCTTCTCGCCATCCTGGTCGCCATCAGCATCGTGCAGCTCTGGCTGCTTCGCGTCGGGGAGGAGCGTCCATGACCACCTCAAGGGAACGTCGCGCGCGCAAGGCCGTCCGAACGAAGTCGGCCTATCATCTGACCGGCATCACTATCTCGATCTTCTTTCTCGCCCCCTTCGTGATCACGCTGTTGTCGTCCTTCCGGCATGGCACGGAGGCCAGCCTGCCGCCTTTGCCGCCGTGGCCGACCTCGGGCGTCAGCATCGATTCCTACGCGCTGCTCGATACGTTCGGCGCCGGCATCTGGCGCCACATGATCAATTCGCTATTCGTTTCGGTCGCCACCGTGGTGCTGACCGTCGCCGTCAGCCTGCTCGCCGGTTACGGCTTCTCGCGCTATCGATTCCCGCTGAAGAATGCGCTCTTCGTGCTGATCATCGCGACGCTGATGATCCCGTTCCAGTCGATCCTGACGCCGCTCTTCATTATCCTGGCAAAGCTCGGTCTCAACAACTCGCTGCTCGGGCTGACACTCGTCTATGTGACGCTGCAGCTACCCTTCTCGGTCTTCATGATGCGCAACGCCTTCGACGCCGTGCCGAAGGAGATCGAAGAGGCCGCACGCATCGACGGTGCGCGCGACCTCAGACTTCTGGTCCGGGTTCTTCTGCCGCTGGTGCTTCCCGGCGTTGCGACGGTTGCGATCTTTGCCTTCCTCAATGCCTGGAACGAGTTTCTCGCCGCGCTCGTGCTGCTCTCCAGCAATGAGAAATACACCCTGCCGGTGCTGATGACGGCGGTTCGCGCCGGACGGCTCGGCGCCATCAACTGGGGAGCGGTCCAGGCCGGTGTCGTCGTCATGACGATCCCTTGCCTGATCGTCTTCCTGCTCCTGCAACGCTACTACATGCGCGGGCTGATGGCCGGCGCGGTGAAATGATCTTAGAGAAAGTGGAGCCCATGACCAAACCAAGCAATGACCGCCAGTTTCGTCCCGTCGCCGTTCCCGATGTGGAGCTCGGCGGCTTCTGGGGAAAATGGCAGGACGCCGTCTGCAATTCCACCGCCGAGACCCTGCTCGACCGCTGCGTCGAGGCCGGCATGCTCAAGGCGATCGACGTCGATCAGCCGAGCCCCGGGGTCGTCATTCCCATTCAGCCTTGGGGCGGGACGACGCAGATGTTCTGGGATTCCGACCTCGGCAAGTCGATCGAGACCATTGCCTATTCGCTCTATCGCCGGCCGAATCCGAAGCTGGAAGCGCGCGCCGACGAGATCATCGATATGTATGAGAAGCTGCAGGATGAGGACGGCTATCTGAACGCCTGGTTCCAGCGTGTGGAACCGAGCCGCCGCTGGACCAACCTGCGCGACCATCACGAGCTCTATTGCGCCGGCCACCTGATGGAAGCCGCGGTCGCCTATTATCAGGCGACCGGCAAACGCAAGCTGCTCGACATCATGTGCCGCTATGCCGATTACATGATCAAGATTTTCGGTCATGGCGAAGGCCAGATATCAGGCTATTGCGGCCACGAGGAAGTCGAGCTCGCGCTGGTCAAGCTCGCCCGCGTGACCGGCGAGAAGAAATATCTCGACCTGTCGAAATACTTCATCGACGAACGCGGCACCGAACCGCATTTCTTCACGGCGGAAGCAAGCCGGGACGGCCGCGATGTCTCCCAGTACCACCAGAAGACCTATGAATATGCGCAGGCGCACCAGCCGGTGCGCGCGCAGACAAAGGTCGTCGGCCACGCCGTGCGCGCCATGTACCTCTATTCGGGCATGGCCGACATCGCCACCGAATACAAGGACGACAGCCTGACGGCAGCTCTGGAAACGCTTTGGGACGATCTGACGACCAAGCAGATGTACATCACCGGCGGCATCGGGCCGGCGGCCTCCAACGAAGGCTTTACCGACTACTTCGATCTGCCGAACGATACCGCTTATGCGGAGACCTGCGCCTCGGTCGGGCTGGTGTTCTGGGCGAGCCGCATGCTCGGACGAGGTCCGGATCGGCGCTATGCCGATATCATGGAGCAGGCGCTTTACAACGGTGCGCTGCCGGGGCTGTCCACAGACGGCAAGACGTTCTTCTATGACAACCCGCTTGAAAGTGCCGGCAAACATCACCGGTGGAAATGGCACCATTGCCCCTGCTGCCCGCCCAACATCGCCCGACTGGTGACCTCGATCGGCTCCTACATGTACGCCGTTTCCGACAATGAGATCGCCGTGCACCTCTATGGCGAGAGCACCGCGCGACTGAAGCTTGCCAATGGCGCCGAGGTGGAGCTCGAGCAGACCACCAACTACCCGTGGGACGGTGCGATCGCCTTTACCACCAAGCTGGGGAAGCCGGCTAGATTCGCGCTGTCGCTGCGTATTCCGGACTGGGCCGATGGTGCAACCCTCAGCGTCAACGGAGGGATGCTCGATCTCAACGCCAATCTCCGGGACGGATATGCCTGGATCGATCGCGAGTGGGCCGACGGCGATCGTGTCGCCCTTTACCTGCCGCTGGCGCTTCGCCCGCAATATGCCAACCCGAAGGTGCGCCAGGATGCCGGCCGCGTCGCCTTGATGCGCGGCCCGCTCGTCTATTGCGTCGAAACGACGGACAATGGCGAAGACCTCAACGCCATCGTCCTGCCCCGCGAGCTGCCGGCCGCCGAAACCGTCGTGCTGAAGGATCTGAATGATGCCGTCGCCCTTGATCTCAGGGTCGAGCGCGAGGAAACGTCGAACTGGGGAACACCGCTCTACCGCAAAGCGCCGGCCGAAAGGCAGGTCGCCACCGCACGTTTCGTGCCCTATCATCTCTGGGACAACCGCGCGCCCGGAGAGATGCTCGTCTGGGTCCAGTCGGACAGATAGGTCTTTTGGGGATGACGAACGGTATGGCTAACAAGAGCGTCGTGCTCCAGGACGTGCGAAAAAGCTATGGCAATCTGCAGGTGGTCCACGGGATCGACCTGACGATTGCGGAGGGCGAATTCGTCGTCTTCGTCGGCCCTTCCGGCTGCGGAAAATCGACGCTTCTTCGCATGATCGCCGGCCTGGAAGACGTGACCGACGGGGAGGTCGAGATCAAGGGGCGTATCGTCACCGATCTCGATCCATCCGAGCGCGGCATCGCCATGGTCTTCCAGTCATACGCGCTCTATCCGCATATGAGCGTGCGCGACAACCTGGCCTTTGGATTGAAGATGGCGCGCACCAATGCTGCGGAGATAGAGACGCGCGTCAAGGCCGCTTCTGCGATCCTGAAGATCGACCATCTTCTCGACCGGCGGCCGGGACAGCTTTCCGGCGGCCAGCGGCAACGTGTGGCGATCGGCCGGGCGATCGTGCGCAAGCCCGATGTCTTCCTGTTCGACGAACCGCTGTCCAATCTCGATGCCGAACTGCGCGTTTCGATGCGCATCGAGATCGCCCGCCTCCACCGCGAACTCGGCAACACGATGATCTATGTCACGCACGACCAGACCGAGGCGATGACGCTCGCCGACAAGATTGTGGTACTGCGCGACGGCCGCGTCGAACAGGCGGGAACGCCGCGGGAAATCTACGAGAATCCCTCGAATACCTTCGTGGCGGGCTTCATCGGCTCGCCCCGGATGAACCTTTTGAATGCCCGCTGGGGTGAGGGAGGCCTGGTCGAAGTCGCCGGCCGGCAGATCGAAAGCGGTCTGCCGCCCGCAAACCGGCCGGTTGGTGCCGCGGTGACGCTCGGTCTGCGGCCGGAGCATCTGAAGGTGGCATCCGATCTATCGGGCAGCCTGACGGCCAAGGTCGATTTCTCAGAATATCTCGGGGGAACGCAATATCTCTATTGCCAGCTTGCCGATGGCCAGTCGCTCACCGTCGAGCATCGCTCACCGATCAGTATCGCGGCGGGCGAGCAGGTGAGTCTGCTGTTTGAACCGTCGGATTGCCGGTTGTTCGACGAGAGCGGGAACCGGTTGCGCTAATAGCGGTGGTGAGGATCACAGGCGGGCGACCACTCGGCGATCGGCCCGTCTGATCTTCACTCGGCGATCGCCAGTGTCATGAGCTCCGCCGCCCTTTGCCGGGCCTCCCTGTCGGCGGCGAAGACATCGTCCATGCCGGCAGCCGGCGGCAGGCCGGCCAGATCGTCCATGACCCTCTCGGTGACTTCGGCCATGGCGAGGAAGGACAGCCGCCCTTCGATGAAGGCTTCGAGCGCCACTTCCTTGGCGCCGTTCAGCACCGCGCCCTGAACGCCGCCGCGCATCATCGCCAAGCGTGCGAGCCGCAGCGCCGGAAACCGCACTTCATCCGGCGCCTCGAAATCCAGCCTGGCGAGCTTGGCGAAATCCAGCCGCTCGACCGGCAGGTTCGGCCGGCGCGGAAAGGACAGGGCATAACCGATGGCGGTGCGCATATCGGGCGCGCCGAGCTGCGCCAGCACCGACCCATCGGTATAGCCGACCATGGAATGGATGATCGATTGCGGATGGAAGATGACTTCGATCTGTTCGGGTCTCAGACCGAAAAGGTGCCGGGCTTCGATCATCTCCAGCGCCTTGTTGAACATCGAGGCGCTGTCGATCGAGATCTTCAATCCCATCGACCAGTTCGGATGGGCGCGTGCGGTTTCCACCGTCACATCAGCCATGTCACGCAGCGAGGCGGTGCGGAAGGGACCGCCCGACGCCGTCAGGATGACCCGCTCGATGGCGTGACGCTGGTTCTCTTCCAGCACCTGGAAGATGGCGTTGTGCTCGCTATCGACAGGAAGCAGCCTGCCGCCGCCTTCGCGGATCGCGGCGATGAACAGATCGCCGGCCGATACCAGGCATTCCTTATTGGCAAGAGCGATATCGGCGCCGCGGCGCGTGGCGGCAAGCGTCGGCGCCAGGCCCGCGGTGCCGACGATTGCCGCCATCACCCAGTCGACATCCCGGTCGGCGGCTTCCATCAGGCCGGATTTTCCCGAGGCGACCTCGATGCCGCTGCCGGAAAGTTCGCTCTTCAGTGATTCGTAATGCCGGTCGTTTGCCGTCACCGCCAGCCGCGCACCGGATGATTTCGCCTGCCGGGCCAGCAATTCGACATTGCCGCTGCCGGTCAGCACGGAGATTTCGAAGTTCTCCCGTCCGCCCAGATGATCGACGACATTGAGTGTATTCTGGCCGATCGAACCCGTCGAACCGAAGATGCTGAGGCGCCGCGGCGCGCTTTTGCCGGTCATCATGTGGAATTTCGCGAAAATTTCTCTCGTAGGCTCAGGCTCTACTAGGCTTTGGAGGGGGCGGCAAGTGTGCGGTGCAGCAGATTTCAACCCTTAAGGGGTTTACAGAACGGCGGTTGGATGTGATCCTTATAACATTGTTTGAGGAATTGCGGTTCCGCTGCGGCTGGTTTCGGTCGCATGGGCAATTCGGGGCGCTAAGGCGTCTATTGAAGAACAGGCACTCAGTGCCGCCGGCTTTCCGAGCCAACCATTAAATCGAGGATGAAACCGGGATGAGCGGCTTGGCCGTGATCCCTCATCGCGTTCGCTGCGAGCGCTTCATGTGTGCTGCTGCTTCGGTTTCGGAGCCGCGGTCCTGTGTCAGGCAAAATGTTCTTACTTCATGACGACATCCAAAATAGCATGCATTCTTTTCGCCATCCTGCCCTCGCTCACCACCGCGACGCGGGCGGACGACCTGCTGATCTGGTCGCCGACCAAGCTTTCGGACCGGTCCTACAAGGCGACGATGGGGTTTCGCCTGCCGGCGGAATGGGAAACGAGCGCTGGCGCCGACATCGCGCTTGCCTCGACCAAGGGCGGGGCGCCACTGCCCGATTCCGAACAGGCAATGCTTTGGGGCAGGATCACCAGGACGAACGTCACCCCGGCAAGCCAGTCACAGCAGGGCGCGAGCGTCAGCGTCGATACGCTGCGCGGCAGCGGCGCGCTGACCCTCAGCCGCTCGCGCAGCTGGATTCTGTCCGATTCGCTCGACATGCAATCGAGCCGGTCCATCAGCGTTCAATTTGATGCGGTCGATGCCCGGCAGGCTTCTGTGACGGCATCGCAGGCGCTGAAACTGATCCATCCCTGGACGGGAACCTCGCTTTCGGCGGGCACAGGCGTCAGTAATGCCACCGGGGACTTCTCAAGTACGGTGGCCGTCAGCCAGGCCATCCTGCCGAACCTCAACCTCGATGCGTCGATGAACAATCCGTTTTCGGGGGATGAGGCCGGCAGCGTCAATCTCCGCTATCGCGTTAACTGGTAGCGGTGCTGAAACCAAACTCTGTCGAAGGGCGTTTCCTCCGCAGGTTTCACGGAGGAATGGATCATGGTTTTCAAGGAGCAGACATTTCACGGGCTCGAACCCGAGATGGAAGCCGAAATCGCCAATCGCGCATCCGTCGAGGCGGCCGTTGCCAATGCGCTGGCGATCGCCGGCGGCATCGATGCGTCTGATGTCGAAGTGACGATGGAGAACGACCATATCGTGTTGAGCGGCACAGTCGGCACGGTGGGCGAAATCGAACGGGCAACCGCGGTCGCCAAGGCTGTCGAGGGCGTGCATTCGGTGCAGAACCGGATTCTGCTTGGCGGATATTCGCTTGACGGTACGCATTGATCAGACGACGGGCAGCTCCGAAGCCAGACCTGCCGGACGAGGAATATTTCTACGTCTTCGCCTATAAGCCGGCGCTCAGTTGATCAACCGGCGAAGCGTTCGACAAGGAAGGACGAGCCGGCCAGGCGATCCGTTTTCTGCATGGCGCCCGAACTCTGCGGCTGGTAGGCGATGGCAAGCAGCACGACGCTGACGGCGACATAAGCGATGGCCAAAAGAATCATCTTGATACGCATGATGAATGCTCCCGTTTCACAATAAACGCGGCTGATATTGCGAAGTTCCTCATCGGCGAGATCAGATGAGAAAAGCCCGACTGAAGGATCAGCCGGGCTTTTTCTGCATGGATTTGCCTTATCGGCAGATTCGGGTTTCCTTGACGACCGTATGGCCGTGACGGCGGATTTTTTCCGTCTTGGTGAAGCAGTCCTGGGAGACGTGGCGCGGCCGCATGTGATGGCGGTAATAGGGCCGTTCCGCATGACGGTAAGTGGGACTGGCATCATCCGTGGTGATGGTCACACTTGCCGCCTGGGACGGCATTGCGGAAAAGATGGACGCAGCAGCGAGCGTGCAGGCAAGGATAATCTGTCTCATGACAAGCCTCTCTTTCTGAGTTGGTCACGGCATCAACTCGCTGGAAGCGCAGTCGGTTCAATCACATAGAGTTACCGATTGTGACGGAGGCAGAAACCTTTGACGCGCCGGATCGTTAGCGCAGGGGGATAGCCGGAGGCATCATTCATGGGACCGATTGCAAGGATCATCGCCGTCGTCGCCGGGCTTGCCGGCGGCACGGTCTTTTCGCAGGCGCCGGAATTTGTGCAGCAATACCGCCAGCGGATCGGCGGGGCGATCGACGAATTGCGAGTCATCGTCGAGGATTTCAATGCCCAGGCGGCCGAACACCATCTCGATCGCCAGCAGGCGCTGAACGCCTATGCGCAATCATCCGACGATTTCCTGCGCGACCGCGGTGTTTCGATGCAAAGCACGATCTCACGCTACGAAACACTGCTGTCGCAGCAACTCCACCTCGGCACCGCCGCACCCGTCGCCAAGCCTTTCGTGCTGCTGCAAGGCGCAGATGACGTCGTTTTCGCCAATACCTGGCGCGACTTCGTGCCCGGCGTCCCCGTCAGCTTTGCGGGTCTCGTCTGGGGAGCGATCGGTTTTATCGGTGGCTGGATCGTGGCGGCGCTGCTGGGATTGGGCGCGCGGCGGGCAGTGAGGACGCGACGGGTCCATCGTCAGGTGCGGTAAACCAACGACGGCGAACGCGACCTGATGCACGGAAGATCGAATAGCCTCGAGCTTGTCTCAAGGAGGAATTTAAGAACTTTGCGCGCGGGCTGACCCATCTGAATGGGAACGTGATGGTAAGGCCATCCGGGCTTTGCGCTCGAATTCCCCCGCCAAACTCGGCGGGGGTCGTTGATATCGATCGGAACCAGTTCGTCCGATTGCCTGCTTGATGATCGAGCCAGAGAGCCTTGTTACGCGGAAGCTGCCGCTTCCTTGGCGACGCCGCCTGACAGCAAGCGCCAGATACCGAAGGCCACCGCGCCCATCGCAAGGAAGATCAAAAAGATCAGGAAGTTGTAGTAGATCATCGCCGCCAGCGCGACGAGCGCAAGCCCAAGGGCAATGGCCGGGACAACGGGATAGCCCCATGCCTTGAACGGTCGGGCAAGCTCGGGCTCGGTGCGACGAAGTTTGAACAGCGATGCCATGGAGACGATGTACATGATGATCGCGCCAAACACCGACATCGTGACGATATTGGCAGTCAGCGGCAAGCCGCCGATCTGGATCAGGTTGTCGGAGAAGATCGCGGCAATGCCGACAACGCCGCCCGCGAGGATAGCAAGGTATGGCGTGCGGAATTTCGGATGGATCTTCGCGAGAACTTCCGGCAGGTAGCCTGCGCGGCCCAACGCGAAAATCTGCCTGGAATAGCCCATGATGATGCCATGGAACGATGCGATCAGGCCGAACAGGCCGATCCAGACCAGCATATGCAGCCAGCCGGAGGATTCTCCGACGACAGCCTTCATCGCCTGCGGCAACGGATCGTTGATGTTGGACAGCGTGCGCCAGTCGCCAACGCCTCCCGCGAAGATCATCGTGCCGAAAGCCAGGAAAACGAGAGTGAGAATACCCGCGATATAGGCGATCGGCACGGTACGGGTGGGGTTCTTGGTTTCCTCGGCAGCCATTGCCGCGCCTTCGATCGCCAGGAAGAACCAGATGGCAAATGGAATGGCGGCAAAGATGCCTCCAATGGCGCCGACCGAGAATTCAGGTGCGCCAGCCCAGCCATTGGCCGCGAAGTTGGCGACGGAGAAGCCGGGTAGAACGACACCCATAAAGACCAGGAGTTCAATAATGGCGAGGATGGTAATGAAGAGCTCGAATGTCGCAGCGATGGTAACGCCGACAATATTAAGCGCCATGAAGACGATATAGGCGCCGACGGCCGCCATTTTCGGATCAAGCCCCGGGAACTGCACATTGAGATAGGCGCCGATGGCAAGCGCGATGGCCGGAGGGGCGAAGACGAATTCCACTAGTGTCGCAAAGCCCGCAACGAAGCCGCCGAGCGGGCCGAAGGCCCTGAGCGCGTACGCAAACGGTCCGCCGGCATGGGGAATAGCCGTCGTCAACTCCGTGAAGGAAAAGATGAAGGTGGTGTACATGACGGCGATCAGGATCGTGGTGATCAAGAAGCCGAGTGTGCCGGCCGCCGCCCAGCCATAGCTCCAGCCGAAATATTCGCCCGAGATGACGAGGCCGACTGCAAGTCCCCATAAATGCAGCCCGGTCAGGCTCTTGGCGAGCGTCGGTTGAGAATTTGACATGATTGTTCCCCTTTTTTGTAGATTGAACTTTATGTTTCTTGGTGTGGCAGCGCTTCTATGGCGCCTTCGGCATTTTCCTTGAGATCGACACCGGTCAGCTGCAAGCGAAGCGCCTCCCGGACGATCCAAACGATCTTGTCCGCTGCGATCTCGTAGCTGAGCCCGTCGGCATGAATATTTGAAATACAGTTGCGCTCGCTGTCCCGCCGTCCCGATTGCGGTCGGAACGTGATGTAGGCGCCGAGACTGTCAGGCACGCTTAGTCCTGGCCTCTCGCCGATCAGCACGATGGCGACTTCCGCACCAAACGCCGCCGCCGCCTCATCACCAAATGCCACCCGCGCCTGCTCGCCCAATATCACCGGGGCGACGCTGAAGCCTCCGAGACGCTTCATGCAGGCCTTAAACAACGGCACTGCGTGGTGCTCGACCGCCGAGGCCGAAAGCCCGTCTGCAATGATGAAGGCGATATCATAACGATCGCCTGGGTTCGGGAGATCGTCTGCGTTGGTCTGGCGGCCGAGATCCGGGCGCGCCAGATAGATCGTGCGGTCTTTGGCGCGAGACCGAATCCGCACCGTCGGCACGGGCGCAAGCTGTTTGGCAAGGGCGACAAAATCCACGTGCCCATGTACGGCATCCCGCGCCCGGGCATGGGCAAGCTGGAAGTCGAGAATTGCCGATGTCGGCAAGGCGTCGCCGGCTCTTCCAAGCCCAATCCGGGCGCGTGTGGCGTTGCGGAACCGCGCAAACGGATCTCGTTCGAAGGGACTCATGCCGATGCCCTGTAGCTCAAGAGATTGCGGGAAAAGGCACCCGAGGCGCTGGCCGGCGCAAGACGACCCGTGTGATCAAGCATGCCCATGCGATGAAGCCATGCTTCGAATTCCGGAGCGGGCGGACGATTGAACTGGTGCCTGAGGCCGACAATATCGTGGTAGGAAAGGCTCTGATAATTGAGCATGACGTCGTCGGCGCCGGGCACTGCGATGAGAAAACTGACGCCCGCGACAGTCAGCAACACCATCAGATTATCCATATCGTCCTGGTCGGCTTCCGCATGGTTCGTGTAGCAAACGTCGACCCCCATCGGCACGCCAAGCAGTTTGCCGCAGAAATGATCTTCGAGCCCGGCGCGGATAATTTGCTTGGCGTCGAAAAGATATTCGGGGCCAATGAAACCAACCACCGTATTGACGAGCAACGGATTGAGTTCACGTGCAACGGCATAGGCCCGCGCCTCGACCGTCTGTTCGTCGACACCATGATGGGCGTCGGCCGAAAGAGCGCTGCCCTGGCCGGTCTCCAGATACATGACATTGTTTCCGACCGTGCCGCGTTTCATGGAAAGTGCTGCCTGCTGGCCTTCTCTCAGGATGGCGAGATCGACGCCGAAACCCTCGTTGGCGGCTTCCGAGCCGGCGATTGACTGGAACACCAGATCGAGCGGCGCTCCAGCCTCGATCGCCTTGATTGACGTGGTGACATGGGTCAGTACGCAGGATTGGGTCGGGATATCGAACCGTTCGCGCAGCCGGTCGAAAAGAACCATCAATCTTGTGCAGGCTTCAAGATTGTCGGTCGCCGGGTTGATGCCGATGACCGCATCGCCGATCCCATAAAGAAGTCCGTCGAGCGTCGAGCCGGCAACGCCTTCAGGATCATCGGTGGGATGATTGGGCTGAAGGCGGCTCGATAGTCGGCCGGGCAGACCGATCGTGGAGCGAAAGGCCGTGACCACCTTACATTTGCCGGCGACGGTGATCAGATCATGGTTGCGCATGATCTTGGAGACCGCCGCGACCATTTCGGGGGTGAGGCCTGGTGCAATGGCGAGCAGTTTTTCGGAGGTTGCGTCGTAGGAGAGAAGCCAATCGCGAAACTCACCGACCGTCATATGAGATACCGGCGCGAACGCCATCCAATCATGGCGGTCGACGATCAGTCGACTGACCTCGTCGACCTCGTATGGGATGACGAGATCCTCCAGGAAAGTCTTGAGAGGCATATCCGCGAGCAGGTAACGGGCGGCCACGCGCCGCTCATTGCTCGACGCTGCGATCCCGGCCAGCACGTCACCTGATTTCAGCGGCGAAGCGCAAGCCAATACTGATTTCAGATCCTGAAAGACATGGCGTTCGCGTCCTAGAACGATCGAATATGTTGTCATCTGCTCCTGGCCGTCGATCAGCCTATCCTCAATGCCCATCCACCTTTTGTGGGCATTCGCCGGCTTCCCGCCGAGCATGTTTTTGCTCGGCCCCATATCCAGCAACGCAAGATGCGTGCCATTTAATGGGCTAACGTACGAAGGCAACCGTGCCAAAGGCTCTGCATGGCGGGCTATGACCGCTTACGCAGCTCGCCTCTCGCAGCGACTGTTTTCAATTTAGGGTGGTTGTATCCACATTACGATAACATGCTCCGATATGCGCACATTTGCGCCCGGCTCAACGCTGATTGCGAAAATATTCGTTGATCGTGCTGATCCCGTGGTTCTGGCACGAGGTGCTTGTTCGGTGGGGCAGTCTGTGCTGAGACGCGATCGTCAATTTTGAGCGAACTGACCGTGGATCGACGCCGATGTTGAAAAACTAGCCAGCTGAATGAGTCCAGTCGATCGCCAATTTCTTCGTCCCAAGAGCTCGGTGTGCGACCTCAGCGCGACACTTGGCCTCGCTATTGCCGATCAAAGGCCGGTTTCTCATGACATCATTATTGCGTTCTTGCATGTCTGCAGGAACGTGCGTTCGGTCAAGGGAGATAACCATCTGATTGACTGGTGATCCCGGCGCGATTCGAACGCGCGACCCCCAGATTAGGAATCTGGTGCTCTATCCTGCTGAGCTACGGGACCACTTGAGTGCCATGCATACAAAAGGCTTGGCGTGAAGCCAAGCCTTAATTGTTGCTAGAGGCCGAGGCGCTGTTCGGCGAGGCGGACCCAGTAGGAGATGCCGTGGGCGATGGCTTCGTCGTTGAAGTCATAGGCGGGATTGTGGAGACCGGCGCTGTCGCCGTTGCCGATGAAGATGAAGGCGCCGGGGCGGGCGTTCAGCATGTAGGAGAAATCCTCGCCGCCCATCATCGGATCGATCTCGGCGTTGACGTTCGCCGCGCCGGCGATGGCGCTGGCGGTGGCGACCGCATGCTCGGTCTCATCGGGGTGGTTGACGGTGACGGGATAGTTGCGGTGGAAGCTGATTTCGGCCTCGGCGCCGTGGGCAGCAACCAATCCCTCGACGATCTGCCGGAACCGCGTCTCGGCGAGCGTGCGCACCTCGGGGTCGAGGGTACGGACCGTTCCGGCGAAGGTCGCATCGTTCGGAATGACGTTATGGGCGAAACCGGCATTGAACTTGGTCACCGAGACGACGACCGAGCGCAGCGGATCGGCACTGCGCGAGGCGATCATCTGCAGGTTGGCGACGATCTGGGCGCCGATGGCGATCGGGTCGATCGTCCGGTGCGGCTGGGCGGCGTGGCCGCCGCGGCCCTTGATGGTGACGGTGAATTCGTCGGTCGCCGCCATGATCGCGCCCTTGCGGGTGGCGAACTGGCCGACCGGCAGGCCCGGCAGATTGTGCATGCCGTAGACCTCTTCGATAGCGAAGCGCTCCATCATGCCGTCCTTGACCATCAGATTGCCGCCGCCGCCGCCTTCTTCGGCGGGCTGGAAGATGACGGCGACATTGCCGTTGAAGTTGCGGGTTTCGGCCAGGTATTTCGCGGCGCCGAGCAGCATGGCGGTGTGGCCGTCATGGCCGCAGGCATGCATCTTGCCCGGCGTCTTCGAAGCCCAGGGTTTGCCAGTGATCTCGGTGAGCGGCAGGGCGTCCATGTCGGCGCGCAGGCCGACCGTGCGGGAGCCTTCGCCCTTGCCCTTGATCAGGCCGACGACACCGGTGCGGCCGATGCCGGTGACAATCTCGTCGACGCCGAATTCCTTGAGTTTTTCGGCGACGAAGGCGGCCGTATTTTCCACCGCGAAGAGGAGCTCGGGCCGGGCATGAATATGGCGGCGCCATTCGGCGACCTCGTCCTGCAACTCCGCGGCTCTGTTCAAAATCGGCATATCGGCGTTCCTGTTATGAAATCTCGACAATCTTTCATCGCATCACAAGGGTGTGAGGCTGTGGAAATTACTTAGTCAATGACCTTTGCCATGTCATAGCCATATAGGCTAAATAGGGGAAGATTTCGAGATTTTCCTGATATCTGAAGGACGAACCGTGTCGACGCGCCACTTCCGTTTGTTTGCTGCCTTGCGGCCGCTTTCTTTCGTATCAGCGGCGACTGCCGTTTTTCTGGGCTCCGTTTCGCTTGCCCAGGCCAATCCGCATATTCTCGTCGACGTGCAGACCGGCCGCGTGCTCGAGCATGAAGAAGCCTTCCGCAAATGGTATCCGGCCTCGCTGACCAAGCTGATGACCGTCTATACCGTGTTCGATGCGATCCGCGCCGGACAGATCAGCCTCGATACGCCGATCGTCATGAGCAAGCGCGCCGCCGCGCAGCCGGCCGCCAAGATGTATTTCAAGCCGGGCCAGAAGCTGACGCTCGACAGCGCGCTGAAGATCCTGATGGTGAAATCGGCTAACGACATTGCGGTCGCGGTCGCCGAAGCCATCGGCGGCACGCAGGAAGGCTTCGTGACGCGGATGAACGGCGAGGCGCTGAAGCTCGGCATGACGGATTCGCATTTCGTCAATCCGAACGGCCTGCCCGGCAAGGGTCAGTATACAACGGCGCGTGACCTTGCGGTGCTGACGGTGGCGCTGCGCCGCGACTTTCCGCAATATGCCGGTTATTTCGCGCTGGAGGGCTTCACCACCGGCCAGCAGAACGTGCCGAGCCTCAACATGCTGATCGGCCGCTTCGCCGGCGCCGATGGCATGAAGACCGGCTTCATTTGCGCCTCGGGCTTCAACCAGATCGGGTCGGCGACGCGCAATGGCCGCACGCTGGTCTCCGTCGTGCTTGGCACCGACAGCCTTGCAGCGCGCGCCGATGCGACGGCGAACCTTTTGCAGAAGGGTTTCACCACCCAGCCTGCCAGCAACGACACATTGGGTTCGCTGAGACCCTACGGGTCGGGACAGGACCAGGTGACCGACATCAGCGCCGATATCTGCAGCGCCAAGGGCGCCAAGGTGCGCAGCGAAACGCGCGACGAGGTCGGCCGCATGAGGGTGCAGTCACCCTATATCCAGCCGATGGACCACGATCCGCAATTCGTCTTTGCCGGCCTCATTCCGGGCCAGGATCCGCAGCCGGCTGCGCAGCCGGAAAAAATGGCACGGGGCGATACCGCGGGAACGCTCGCCAACGTGCCGGTGCCGATGCCGCGCCCGACATCCTTTTAAGCTTTTAAGGTAGATGACATGAGCGCGCTCAACGACAGGATTCCGGTCACCATCCTGACCGGCTTTCTCGGCGCCGGCAAATCGACGCTGCTCAACCGCATCCTCAAAGACCCCGTGATGAAGGATGCGGCCGTTATCATCAACGAATTCGGCGATGTCGGCATCGACCATCTCCTGGTCGAAAGTTCCGGCGATTCGATCATCGAGCTGTCCGACGGCTGCCTTTGCTGCACCGTGCGCGGCGAGTTGGTGGATACGCTGGCGAACCTGATGGACGCGGTGCAGACGGGCCGCGTCAAGCCGGTCAAGCGCGTCGTCATCGAGACAACAGGGCTTGCCGATCCTTCGCCGGTCATGCAGGCGATCATGGGCAATCCCGTCATCGCCACGAATTTCGAGCTCGACGGCGTCGTTACCGTCGTGGACGCGGTGAATGGGCTGCAGACGCTCGATAATCACGAGGAAGCGCGCAAGCAGGCGGCGGTCGCCGACCGGCTGATCGTCTCGAAAAAGTCGATGGCCGAGGCGACGGACGGGCTGGAAAAGCGCCTGCGGGCGCTCAATCCGCGTGCCGTGATGATGGATGCCGACAGCACTGATGCGGGCAGTGCCGCAGTACTGGTCAACGGGCTCTACGATCCGGCGACGAAGATTGCCGATGTTGGCCGCTGGCTGCAGGACGAGGATGCACACGAGGCGCATCACAATCACGACCACGGTCGTGATGGACATCACAATCACGATGATAATCGTGATGGCGATCATGGCCATGATCATGCTGGTCACCACCACCATCATCACGCTCATGCGGATCAGGATCCGCATGACGTCAATCGTCACGATGCCTCGATCCGTTCTTTCTCGATCATTGAGAAGAAGCCGATCGATCCGATGGCGCTCGAGATGTTCATCGATCTCCTGCGTTCGGCCCATGGCGAGAAGCTGTTGAGGATGAAGGCGATCGTGTCGGTCTCCGACCGGCCGGATCGGCCGCTGGTGCTGCATGGGGTGCAGAGCATCTTCCATCCGCCGGTGCGGCTTCCCGCCTGGCCGGGGGAAGACCGGCGCACACGCATGGTGCTGATCACCAGGGATCTGCCGGAAGCCTTCGTGAAGGATCTCTTCGACGCCTTCCTCGGCAAGCCGCGCATCGATATGCCGGATCGTGCGGCGCTCTCCGACAATCCGCTCGCCATTCCCGGCCTCAGAATTTAGAGCAGGTCGCGCAAAAGTGTGCAGCGGTTTTGCGATAACGACATGCGTAAAACAAAGAGCTAAAGCGCGGGAAGCGAATCTGAAAGATCGCGACGCGCTTTAGCGCTTGCGGATCAGGAAGCGGTGGCCGTTTTCGGTCTTTTCCGTTTCGACCAGTTCGTGGCCGTCCTCATTGCAGAAATGCGGCATGTCGATCACAGCAAGCGGATCGGTGGTGTCGACGCGAATGAGCGTGCCGCTCGCCATTGCGGCAAGCTTCTTGCGTGTCTTGATCACCGGGAAGGGGCATTTCAGGCCGCGAAGGTCGTAGAGAACGGGGGTCAAGCCGTTCAGTTCCGCGCCCAGAATTTCCAGAACGGCTTCTTTGCCGCGGCCTCTGCCGTTTCCTGCGGTTCGGGAGCCGTGTAGGCGAGCGGGTTCTGCATCGGCACCGGCACGACCGCAGGCGTCGCGGCAGCGACGGCCATTGGCTGCGGCTGGGCAGGTGCTGCAGGCGTGGCGCCAGGCGCGCTTTTGGCGGCGAGGCCCTGCGCGGTGCGTTTGGCCATCAGGTCTTCGAGTTCGGCGACCTTCACCATGCGGCCGGCTTCCAGCGAGGTGCCGGTCGGGGCGTAAGCAAGTTCGCGGCCCTTGCGCGTCTTGGCGACCACGGCCTTGCGCTCGGCTTCGGTGGGATCGTACCAGGCCATGCCGTCAAATTTGCTCATCGCCTTGGCATAATCGGCATCGTAGGTCTTGCCGTAGGAGGCGAGAGCTGCGGTCAGCGCCGGCGGCGTCGACATAGCAGGGCACTTGCCGGCGGCATTGAAGGCGCCGCCGTCGGTTGCCTGCTGATTGAAGACGTATTTCTTCTCGCAGACGTTCACCTCGGGCGGGCGCTTCGTCACTTCGAAATTGTCGTAGCCGACCTTCAGCATCTTCCAGAAGTCGTAACTGCTGTCGAGGCGATGCTTCACCATGTTTTCCGCCGTCATGCGGAAGGGGAAAGCCTGCAGCTGCACCGTCGCCTGGCCGCCCTTGAAAGCGTCGCGGGCGAAGGCGTAGATCTCCAGCACCTGCTGGTCGGTCATCGAATAGCAGCCGGAGGAGGAGCAGGCGCCATGGATCATCAGATCGGAACCGGTGCGGCCGTTCGCCGCGTCGTAGCGGTTCGGGAAGCCGGTGTTGATCGCCAGATAATATTTGGAATTGGGGTTCAGGTTGGCGCGCGTCAGGTCGTAGAAACCTTCCGGCGCCTGCCGGTCGCCGGTCTTTACCTTCGGGCCCAGACGGCCGGACCAGGCGCAGATCTTGTAATCGGCGATCTTGTCAAAACGGTTGTCGGTCTTCGCCTTCCAGATCTCCATGGCACCTTCTTCCTTGAAGATGCGGATCATGATCGGCGAATTGCGGTCCATGCCCTTGGCGGACATCTGAGCGAGGATGTGGCCGGGAAGCGGCTGCTCGACCTTGTTCTTGACCTTGGAAAGATCGACCTGCGCGGTTTCCAACGCGTCATTGCAGCCGGACAGAGCCAGCGCCATGAGGGAAATATAGGCAAAATGACGTATGCGCATCCAAACTAGCCCATAAAGATAGTGCCACCCGGTCCGCCTATGGAGTCCGGGCATCAGAAGGAATCATAGGCGGCTTATACTTTATAAACCCTTACCAGCCTATGACTTTGCCACGAACGTCCCCGCAAGCGCGAGTGTTACAGATAACATCAATGTGGCCAAGATTTGGCCCCAATCGGCGAAGAGCCGAATGTCTGTTAGAGATTGCGGCCCATTGCGAGGAATTTCTGCCGACGCTCGTTGCGCAGCTGCTCGCCGGAACGGGACGCCATTTCGGCCAGGGCATTGGCGATCGTATCGCCGGTCGCGGCAATGACGCTGTCGGGATCGCGATGCGCGCCGCCGAGTGGCTCGGAAATGATGCCGTCGATGATGCCGAGCGATTTCAGGTCTTCAGCGGTGATTTTCATGTTGGTCGCCGCTTCCCGGGCGCGGGTGGAATCGCGCCAGAGGATGGAGGCTGCCCCTTCGGGCGAGATGACGCTATAGATCGAATGCTCGAGCATATAGACCTTGTTGCCGGTGGCGATGGCGATGGCGCCGCCCGAGCCGCCTTCGCCGATGACGACGGAAACGAGGGGAACCTTGACACCGAGACACATTTCCGTCGAGCGGGCGATTGCCTCGGCCTGGCCGCGCTCTTCGGCGCCGACGCCGGGATAGGCGCCTGCCGTATCCACCAGCGAAATCACCGGCAGACCAAAACGATCGGCCATTTCAAGAATGCGGATCGCCTTTCGGTAGCCTTCCGGGCGGGGGCTGCCGAAATTGTGCTTGATGCGGCTCTTGGTGTCGTTGCCTTTTTCCTGGCCGATGACGGCGACGGGCTGACCGCGGAAGCGGGCAAGGCCCGCCTGGATCGCGGCATCCTCGGAAAATTTTCGGTCGCCGGCGAGCGGCGTGAATTCCTGGAACAGCGTCTTGGCGTAATCGACGAAATGCGGGCGCTGCGGATGGCGGGCGACCTGCGTCTTCTGCCAGGGATTGAGCTTGGAGTAAATTTCGACGATCGCCTCACGGACGCGAACCTCCAGCCGGCCGATCTCATCGGTGGTGTCGATGCTCTCGTCTTCCGTTGCGAGCTTCTTCAGCTCGATGATCTTGCCTTCGAGGTCGGAGATCGGCTTTTCGAAGTCGAGATAATTGTGCATGAGGTGCGTTTCCGTTCCTTGTGCCCGGGGCGTTTTCCTGGCTCCGCCCCATGTCGCCGGTCCTATTCGTGCTTTTTCGCCTGTTTGGCAAGGGGGTGATGCGTCTGGACAAGCTGCTGCAGCCTCTCTTCGAGGACATGTGTGTAGATCTGCGTGGTCGAAATGTCCGAATGGCCGAGGAGTTCCTGTACGACGCGCAGATCGGCGCCGTTGGCCAGCAGGTGGCTGGCAAAGGCGTGGCGCATGACATGCGGCGAGATCAGCGACGGCGTCAGGCCGGCGCGGATCGCCAGGTTCTTGAGGTCGCGGGCAAAAACCTGGCGCGGCAGATATCCCTCCTTCGAGGCGGAGGGAAACAGCCAGGCGCTTTCCGGCGGTTCCTTCATTGCTGCATTTTCGGTCGCCAGCAGGCGCCCGTAGGATTTGAGGGCTGATATCGCCGATTGCGACAGCGGCACCAGCCGTTCCTTGTTGCCCTTGCCG
The DNA here is from genome assembly GCF_002008365.1 of Rhizobium leguminosarum bv. viciae USDA 2370. Taxonomy (GTDB): domain Bacteria; phylum Pseudomonadota; class Alphaproteobacteria; order Rhizobiales; family Rhizobiaceae; genus Rhizobium; species Rhizobium leguminosarum. The sequence goes on along the minus strand of NZ_MRDL01000015.1, from coordinate 33,261 downwards.
CGGATCATCAGGAAACGGCCTTCCTGATCGAGCACGCGGGCAGGAAGCGAAACGAGTTCGCTGACACGCATTCCGGTGGCATAGAGCAGCTCCAGCAGTGCCAGCATGCGCAGGCGGTGCAACTGGCCCGGAGCCGCATCCTCCGCCTCGACCTCTGCCTGCGAAAGTAACCTGCCGACCTCCTCGACACCCATCGTCTTCGGCAGCGGACGGCCTTTCTTCGGCGCATCGAGAATGCCTGTAGGGTCGTCGGTCCTTAGGCCCTCGGCGTAGAGGAACTTGTAGAACTGCCGCATGGCCGCAAGCCGGCGCGCCTGCGAGGAGGGTTTGAAGCCCTTTCCGGCGAGTGAGGAGAGATAGGCGGCAAGATCGGCGGAGGCGGCTTCGGTAAGCCGTATGCTGCGCTCCTTCAGGAAGGATCTGACATCGTCGAGATCGCGTTCATAGGATTGCAGCGTGTTGGCGGCAGCACCCCGCTCGGCGCTCATCATCTCCAGGAAGGATTCCACATGGACGCGACCGAGATCCACCATGCCGGTCACTTCCTGGTCGTGTCGATCGCACCCGTGGCGGGCGGATTGACCCGTTCGGACGGAATGCGGATCGTCACGTCGCGCTGCTGCGGCTCCACGAAGGTCACAAGCGCCAGCATCGCTCCGTAGACCGTCCCGGCGAGGATCGCGCAGACGAACAGGAAACGGAACAGGGTCGGCATTCAGCAACTCCTTCATGCTCTGCTTCTGTTATAAGAAGCCTATCTGCAAGTGCAAGAAGCGGTATTCAAGCCATGATTCCCTTGTCCGCGACTTGACGCTCCACCTGCATTTGTCGATACCGTTTGCAAACAAAGTGTGAATGGACCGATGAGTGAACAACTGCTGACCGTTGCTGACAGCTTGAGAGACAGAGCTCGCGCCGCGCTCGGTTCACGCAATCTGATCCTTGTCGGCCTGATGGGCGCCGGCAAATCCTCCGTCGGCCGCATCGTCGCCAGCCAGCTCGCCATTCCCTTCATCGACAGCGATCTGGAGATCGAGCGGGTGTCGCGCATGACGATCGCCGAGCTTTTCGCCGCCTATGGCGAGCAAGAGTTCCGGGCGTTGGAAGCGCGGGTGGTGAAGCGGCTGCTAAAGAGCGGGCCGCGTGTCGTCTCCACCGGCGGCGGCGCCTTCATCAACGACCGGACGCGCAAGCATATCAAGAAGGGCGGCCTTTCCGTCTGGCTGAAGGCCGATCTCGACGTGTTGTGGGAGCGAGTCAACAAACGCGACACGCGGCCGCTGCTGAAGACCGAAAATCCGAAGCAGACGCTCGAGGGCCTGATGAATGCGCGCTATCCGATCTATGCGCAGGCCGATATCACCGTGCTTTCGCGCGACGTGCGCAAGGAAATCATGGCCGACGAGGTCTTAAAGGCCGTGATCGAAGCTCAGAAGGAAAGTGCAGCGTCATGAATGCGATAACCTCCGCCTCCGCCATCCGAACGGTGCATGTGCCGCTCGGCGAGCGCGCCTACGACATCCTGATCGGGCCGGGGTTGATTGCGCGAGCCGGCGCCGAGATCGCCACCCGGCTCAAGGGCCGCAAGGCGGCTGTTGTCACCGACGAAAATGTCGCGCCGCTCTATCTCAAGGCCCTCGTCGCAAGTCTGGGTGAAGCGGGTATCGCCTCGGCAGAGGTCGTCCTGCCGGCCGGTGAGAAGACCAAGAGCTTCGAACATCTGATCACAGCCTGCGACAAGGTGCTCGAAGCCCGCGTCGAGCGTAACGATTACGTCATCGCGCTCGGCGGCGGCGTCATCGGCGATCTTTCGGGATTTGCGGCCGGCATCGTCCGCCGCGGCGTGCGCTTCGTCCAGGTGCCGACTTCGCTGTTGTCGCAGGTCGACTCCTCCGTCGGCGGCAAGACCGGCATCAATTCCCGCCATGGCAAGAATCTGATCGGTGTCTTCCATCAGCCGGACCTGGTTCTGGCCGATACAGATGTGCTGAATTCGCTGAGCGCGCGCGAATTCCGCGCAGGTTACGCCGAGGTCGCGAAATACGGGCTGATCGACAAGCCGGATTTCTTCGCCTGGCTGGAAGCGAACTGGAAGGCGGTTTTTACCGGCGGCTCCGCGCGCATCGAGGCGATTGCCGCGAGCTGCCAGGCGAAGGCCGATGTCGTCGTTGCCGACGAGCGCGAGAACGGTCAGCGGGCGCTGCTCAATCTCGGCCATACTTTCGGGCATGCGCTGGAAGCGGCGACCGCCTATGACAGCTCCCGCCTCGTGCATGGCGAGGGCGTTTCGATCGGCATGGTGCTGGCGCATGAATTCTCCGCACGGATGAACCTTGCAAGCCCCGACGATGCCCGGCGCGTCGAGCGGCATCTGAAGGAGGTCGGCCTTCCGACCCGCATGTCCGATATTCCAGGCGACTTGCCGCCGGCCGAAACGCTGATGGACGCGATCGCCCAGGACAAGAAGGTCAAGAGCGGCAAGCTCACCTTCATCCTGACACGCGGCATCGGTCAGTCCTTCGTCGCCGACGATGTTCCGGCGTCCGAAGCGATCAGCTTTCTCCGGGAAAAACACGCCTGATGTCGATCGAAGGCGCTCTGGCATTTCTCGAGACATACTGGCCGGAGATCCTTTCGATCACGGCGCTCGTGCTCATGTCCGCCTTCTTTTCCGGCTCCGAGACCGCGCTGACCGCCGTTTCGCGCAGCCGTATCCATACACTCGAAGTCAACGGCGACGAACGCGCCGGCCTCGTCCGGCAGTTGATCGAGCGGCGCGACCGGCTGATCGGCGCGCTGCTGATCGGCAACAATCTCGCCAACATCCTGTCCTCCTCGATCGCCACCAGCCTCTTTCTGGGGCTGTTCGGCAGTTCCGGCGTGGCGCTGGCGACACTCGCGATGACCGTCATCCTGGTTATCTTCGCGGAAGTGCTGCCGAAGAGCTGGGCGATTTCGGCGCCTGAGCGCTTCGCACTCGCCATCGCGCTGCCTGCCAAGCTCTTCGTCACCGTCGTCGGGCCGATTTCCTCCTTCGTCAATGCGATTGTGCGGCAGATTCTTTCGCTGTTCGGCATCAATCTGTCACGAGAGACATCGATGCTGACGGCGCATGAGGAACTGCGCGGCGCCGTCGACCTGCTGCACCGCGAGGGATCGGTGGTGAAGGCTGACCGCGACCGCCTCGGCGGCGTGCTCGATCTCAGCGAACTCGAACTGTCCGACATCATGGTCCACCGCACCGCGATGCGGGCGATCAACGCCGATGATCCGCCGGAAGCGGTGGTGCGCGTCATCCTCGAAAGTCCCTATACGCGCATGCCGTTGTGGCGTGGCACGATCGACAACATCATCGGTGTCGTTCATGCCAAGGATCTGCTGCGGGCACTTGCCGAGCCGAACATGGAGCCGCAGAACCTCGATATCGTGAAGATCGCGCAGAAGCCGTGGTTCGTGCCCGACAGCACCAACCTCGAGGACCAGCTCAACGCCTTCCTGCGCCGCAAGCAGCATTTCGCCGTCGTCGTCGATGAATATGGCGAAGTGCAGGGCATCGTCACGCTGGAGGATATTCTCGAGGAAATCGTCGGTGACATTTCCGACGAGCACGATATCGAGATACAGGGCGTACGTCAGGAGGCCGATGGTTCCGTCGTCGTCGACGGCGGCGTGCCGATCCGCGATCTGAACCGCGCGCTCGACTGGAGCCTGCCCGACGAGGAGGCGACGACGATTGCGGGCCTCGTCATCCATGAATCGATGACCATCCCCGAAGAGCGCCAAGCCTTCACCTTCTACGGCAAGCGTTTTATCGTCATGAAACGGGAGAAGAACCGCATCACCAAGCTGCGCATCCGTCCTGCCGGGGAAGACGGCGCAAAGTCATCCTGACCCCAACAATTCAAATTGTTACAGCGTGTTTTGCGCGTCTGAAAAGACGCGCGGCGCTGTAGGATTGCGGGCCGCCAATGCCTATATAGGCTTTGGTGCCGCTACCAGCGGGTCGGTTCGCCGGGTGCTGCCGGTTCGACGGCCAGCGCATGCAGGCCGGCATCGAGCTCCGGTTTCAACAGGTCGGTGATTGCCCGGTGGCGCGCCAGCCGCGACATGCCGGCGAATTTTCCGGAAACGATCCTCACCCGCATATGGGTTTCGCCGGTGCCGGTGATATCAGGCTGGTGGCCGGCATGCAGATGGCTTTCGTCGATGACGCTTACGCGTTCGGGCGCGAAGGCTTCGACAAGTTTTTCTTCGATGCGGGTTCGCAGGGTCATCATCCGGTCTTGCTGGTTCGCGAAAAGGGTACCTACCAAGCCAGCAACATTCCCGTTTGTCAATTCTTGTTGTCGCTTCGCGACAGCCCCATAATTAGCGCCGTCATGAGACTTGATTCCAAATATTTCGATCGCATCCGAACACGCCGCAAACGCGAGCAGGAGACAGAGCAGGCGCCGCCTACCTGTCAGTGGGACGGCTGCGACAAGAAGGGGGCGCATCGCGCTCCCGTCGGCCGCAATGCGGAAGGCCAGTTCTTTTTGTTCTGCTTCGAGCACGTCAAGGAATACAACAAGGGCTACAATTATTTCTCCGGTCTTTCGGACGGCGAGATCGCGCGATACCAGAAAGAGGCGATCACCGGCCACCGGCCGACATGGACGGTCGGCGTCAACAAGGCGGCGAAGGACAGTCCGCTGCATTCGGAGGTGCGCTCCGGTGCCTATACGCGTGTTCGCGATCCCTTCGGCTTCGTCAAGGAAGGCGGCAAGGGCAGCGGGCCGCGTTTCCCCCAGGCGCGCAAGCTGAAATCGCTGGAAACCAAGGCCTTCGAAACGATGGGGCTCGACGCCAATGCGACATCGGCGGAGATCAAGAGCCGCTACAAGGAGCTGGTGAAGAAACACCATCCGGATGCCAATGGCGGCGACCGCGGCTCGGAGGAGCGTTTCCGCGCCGTCATCCAGGCCTATCAATTGTTGAAGCAGAACGGTTTTTGTTAATTCCCGTCCTTGCTCTTGGGCTTCAATCGGGTATGGTCCAAATCGGCTGAGGCCGCAGGCAAACGCGGCTCATATTTGTGCGTTTTCCCGACATCGCCTCCGCCGACCTTCCGGACGCGGCGTTTCTTGTCCGGGACTCTTTCAAGAATGCTCGCACGCGGTCATTATCCCGCCGAGGTTTCGTTTCAGTCCCGGAGAAGCATCGCCGACGTTCCGACCTGGACGGGCGCGGAATAAAAAACGCGGCGTCACGGTTGCGACATGGCCTGAGACAGTATGGCCGGGTGGCATCACCCGCCTTGGAGACATGATGAGCAAGATCGACCTTGATATATCCGAACTGCCCGATACCACCGTTTCGGTCCGCGAGACCTTCGGCATCGATTCCGATATCCGCGTTCCTGCCTACAGCAAGGGCGACGCCTATGTGCCGGACCTCGATACCGACTACCTGTTCGACCGCGACACGACGCTCGCCATTCTCGCCGGCTTCGCCCATAACCGCCGCGTGATGATCTCCGGCTATCACGGCACGGGCAAGTCCTCGCATATCGAGCAGGTGGCGGCGCGGCTCAACTGGCCTTGCGTGCGCATCAACCTCGACAGCCATGTCAGCCGTATCGATCTCGTCGGCAAGGATGCAATCGTCGTCAAGGACGGGCTGCAGATCACCGAGTTCAAGGATGGCATCCTGCCCTGGGCCTACCAGCACAATGTGGCGCTCGTTTTCGACGAATATGATGCCGGCCGCCCCGATGTGATGTTCGTCATCCAGCGCGTGCTCGAATCCTCCGGACGCCTGACGCTGCTCGACCAGAGCCGCGTCATTCGGCCGCACCCGGCCTTCCGTCTGTTTGCGACTGCGAACACGATCGGCCTCGGCGACACGACCGGCCTCTATCACGGCACGCAGCAGATCAACCAGGCGCAGATGGACCGCTGGTCGATCGTCACCACGCTGAACTACCTGCCGCATGATCACGAAGTGAATATCGTCGCCGCCAAGGTGAAGAGCTTCGGCAGTGACAAGAACGGCCGCGAGACGGTTTCGAAGATGGTGCGCGTCGCCGACTTGACGCGCGCGGCCTTCATGAACGGTGATCTGTCCACAGTCATGAGCCCGCGCACGGTCATCACCTGGGCCGAAAACGCCGAGATCTTCGGCGATCTTGCCTTCGCCTTCCGCGTCACCTTCCTCAACAAGTGCGACGAGCTGGAACGCCCGTTGGTCGCCGAGCACTATCAGCGCGCCTTCGGCGTCGAGCTGAAGGAAAGTGCCGCCAACATCGTTCTCGGGGCTTGAGACCGACCGATCATGGCAGCTCGCGGTGACAATTCGAAAGCAAAACCCGGCGCGCCTGTCGACGTCGAGCCATTGCGCCGGGCGATAACCGGCTGCGTGCGCTCGATCGCCGGCGACGGCGATGTCGAGGTGACCTTCGCCAATGAACGGCCGGGGATGACCGGCGAGCGCATTCGGCTGCCGGAACTTTCCAAGCGGCCGACGGCGCATGAGCTGGCGGTCACCCGCGGGCTCGGCGATTCGATGGCGCTGCGCCTTGCCTGCCATGACGAGAAGGTGCATGCGACGATGGCGCCGCAGGGCTCGGACGCCCGGGCGATCTTCGATGTGGTCGAGCAGGCGCGCGTCGAATCGATCGGCGCGCTGCGCATGGAGGGCATGGCGTCGAACCTGCGCTCCATGACGGAAGAGAAATACTCCAAGGCGAATTTCACCGGCATCGAGCGCCAGGAAGACGCACCGGTCGGCGAAGCCGTCGCGATGATGGTGCGCGAGAAGCTGACCGGCCAGCGCCCGCCCGGCTCCGCCGGCAAGGTGCTGGACCTCTGGCGTGACTTTATCGAGGACAAGGCAGGGCCTGAACTCGACAACCTGTCGAGCGCGATCAACGACCAGCAAGCCTTTGCCAAGGTCATCCGCAACATGCTGTCGGCCATGGAAATGGCCGAGGAATACGGCGACGACGACAGCGATGCCGACAATGACGATCAGTCGGAGCAGGAAGACCAGTCGAGCGGCGACGAGCAGGACCAGGACGAGGTCGACGAGGATGCCGGCACGGATGCCGCCCCTGTCGAGGACAGCGAGGTCGCCGACGAGCAGATGGAGGACGGCGAGACCGAAGGCGCCGAAATCTCCGACGACGACATGATGGAAGAAGGCGAGGACGATTCGGAAACGCCGGGCGAGACCCGCCGTCCAAACACGCCTTTCGCCGATTTCAACGAAAAGGTCGACTATCACGTCTTTACCGAAGAGTTCGACGAGATCATCACCGCCGAGGAACTCTGCGACGCCGCCGAGCTGGAGCGCCTGCGCGCCTTTCTCGACAAGCAGCTGGCGCATCTCCAGGGCGCGGTCGGCCGTCTCGCCAACCGGCTGCAGCGCCGCCTGATGGCGCAGCAGAACCGCTCCTGGGATTTCGACCTGGAAGAGGGTTATCTCGATCCGGCCCGGCTGCAGCGCATCATCATCGATCCGATGCAGGCGCTTTCCTTCAAGATGGAGCGCGACACCCAGTTCCGCGATACCGTCGTCACCCTGCTCATCGACAATTCCGGCTCGATGCGTGGCCGGCCGATCACGGTTGCCGCCACCTGCGCCGACATTCTCGCCCGTACGTTGGAGCGCTGCGGCGTCAAGGTCGAGATCCTGGGCTTTACGACCAAAGCCTGGAAGGGCGGGCAGGCGCGTGAAAACTGGCTTGCCGGCGGCAAGCCGCAGACGCCGGGCCGCCTCAACGACCTGCGCCACATCATCTACAAGTCGGCCGACGCGCCGTGGCGGCGCGCGCGCGCCAATCTCGGGCTGATGATGCGCGAGGGCCTACTCAAGGAGAATATCGACGGCGAGGCGCTGATCTGGGCGCATAATCGCCTGCTCGCGCGCCGTGAGCAGCGCCGCATCCTGATGATGATCTCGGACGGGGCGCCGGTCGACGATTCGACGCTGTCGGTCAATCCGGGCAATTATCTGGAGCGGCACCTGCGTGCCGTCATCGAACAGATCGAGACGCGCTCGCCTGTCGAGTTGCTGGCGATCGGCATCGGTCACGACGTGACGCGCTATTATCGCCGCGCCGTGACGATCGTCGATGCGGATGAGCTTGCCGGTGCGATGACCGAGCAGCTTGCTTCGCTGTTCGAAGACCAATCCGTCCAGCCGCGCGGCGGCCGGCTACGCCGTGCCGGCTGACGCCGCTCAAAGGAAATGCCTGGCATGACGCTCAAGCGCCTCTGCCATACGGCGTCGATTGTTCTTTGTATCGCGTCAGGCGCTTTCCCGTCGTGGGCCGGCGACGACGTGCCGGTCATTAGCCGACAAATCTCCGATTTCAGGATCGGCTCTTCGGAGACGAAATTCGGATCGCTGGAATTTGTCGGCGGTCTGGAGATGGTCTCCAGCAGAGCGTTGTTCGGCTCGCTCTCCTCCATTCGTTTCCGGCAGGACCAAAAACATTTCGTCGTCGTGCTCGATACCGGCCAGTGGCTGACCGGCAGCATCGAACGTGACGTCAAGGGCAGGCTTTCCGGTCTTTCGGATGTCGAGATCACGCCGATGAAGAACAGCGCCGGGCGCAGCTTCGAGGGCAAGGGGCATATGGATGCCGAGGGCCTGGCGCTCGACGGCGACCGGATCCTGGTTTCCTTCGAGCAGGATCATCGCGTCGATGTCTATCCCGATCCCGGCTTTGCCGATTCGGGCGCGATCGCCACTTTGCCGATCCTCATCCCGCGGAAGATGCTGAGCGACAATCGCGGCATCGAGACCATCACCGTGGCGCCGGCATCGAGCCCGCTTAGGGGCGGCGTGGTCATCGTCTCCGAACGTGGTCTCGACAAAGACGGCAACCGGTTGGCGGCCATTCTCAGCGGGCCGCTGAAAGGGCGTTTCGCGGTTAAGCGGGACGGCAGCTTCGACATCACTGACGGCGCCTTCCTGCCGAACGGCGACCTGCTGCTGCTGGAGCGTCGCTTCAACATGGCCGAAGGCATCGGCATGCGTCTTCGGCGCATCCGGGGCGCCGCTATCAGGCCTGGCGCCGTCGTTGAGGGCGAATTGCTGCTGGAAGGCAATTTCAACTCGCAGATCGACAATATGGAAGGGCTCGATGCTTTCCAGACTGCGGACGGCACGACTCATATCATTCTGGTCTCGGACGACAATCATTCGATCCTGCAGCGCAATCTGATGCTGGAATTCCGGCTTTCGGAAGAGGCCGCGTGGGCAGCGCCGAGTTCCCAGAAGCGGAATTGATCCAAGCCATCGGCCCGAAAATCGGAATCGATTTTCGGAAAGCACGATGCCTAGATTCACGTCAGACCGATGTCCTATGCCTCGGCTATCCCGCCGCAATCGGCCGGCTGCCGTATCGGGAAGCAGTCTTTGGAGGGAGATTCATGGTGCATATCCACGTCCTGGGCGCGTCCGGTTCCGGCACGACATCGCTTGGCCGCGCGCTTGCCGAAAGGCTCGATATCGCCCATCTCGACACCGACGATTTCTTCTGGATGCCGACCGATCCGCCGTTCACGACGCCGAGGAATGCCGACGAGCGCATCCGGCTGCTGCTCGAGGAAGCGGCGCGGCACGACGGCTGGGTCCTCTCCGGATCGGCGCTGAAATGGGGAAGGCCGATTGAGCCGCTCTGCGATCTGATCGTGTTCCTCAGGATAGACCCCGAGCTTAGAATGGCGCGCATTCTTGCGCGGGAGCTTGCCCGCTACGGCAGCAGAATCGGGCCCGGCGGCGACATGGCCGCAAAAAGCGGGGAATTCCTGGAATGGGCGGCCAGCTATGACACGGCCGGTACCGAGCGCCGCAGCCTTGCGGCACATGAACAATGGCTGGAAACACAGACAGCGCCGGTGCTGCGGCTCGATTCATCGCTTGGTATCGACGATCTGGCGGCGGAGGTGCTGCTGCATCCTGCCATCGCCGCCGGTGCAGTCCGGCGGCGTCCGTAATCTAAATCAGCTGGCGCGAGCGGCCTGCATCGGCCGCAGCACGTTCATCAGCGCACCATAGGGCAGCAGCATGACGAGGCCGACGATCATCTTTACGGCGAAATCGCCGATCGCCCAGGAAATCCAGCGTGGTGCCTCCGTGGCGAAGACGCCGAGGATAGGGGCTGCTTCCAGCGCGAAGGGATCGTTCGGGCCGAGGAGGACGAAAAACGCAGCGAAGGACAACGAGAAGAACATCACCGTATCGAGCGCCGAGCCGATCAGCGAGCCGACCAGCGGGGCGCGCCACCAGGCCTGGCGGCGGAGGCGGTTGAAGACGGCGATATCGAGCAGCTGGCCGGCGAGATAGGCCGAGCCGGAAGCGATGGCGATGCGCGGCACCGAGGTGAAGAAGGACAGCGTTACGCCGACGACGAAGCCGGCAAACACGACCTTGCGGGCTGCCTGCGGGCCGAACTGGCGGTTGGTCAGATCGGTGATCAGGAAGGCGATCGGATAGGAGAAGGCGCCCCAGGTCAGGATGTCGGCAAGGTTGATGCCGGCGACTTCGGCGTTCAGCGGAAACTGGACGAGGAAGTTGGAGGCGACGACGACGAGCGTCATCAGCGCGACATAGGCGATGGTATAGCGGTTCTTCAGCATTTTTTTATCCTGGGTGATGCCACCAGTTGGAGGAGCAAACCGGCAAAGCAAAAGGCTTGTCCGGTATTATCCGTTCAAGCCTTTTGAAGCCGTATGAAAGAAGGGCAGAAGCTTACGCAGCAGCGGCTTCGGCGGTCTTCTTGGCGATCTGACGGCGCAGCAGGCGCGCGCGCATCGACAATTCGTTCTCGCTGGCCTTCAGCAGGAAGGCATCGAGGCCGCCACGATGCTCGACGGAACGAAGAGCGGCAGCCGAAACGCGAAGACGATAACGCTGGTTGAGAGCGTCGGAAATCAGCGTTACCTGGCACAGGTTCGGCAGGAACCGGCGCTTGGTCTTGTTGTTGGCATGGCTGACATTGTTACCAGTCAGGACGGCCTTGCCGGTCAATTCGCACACGCGGGACATGGAACACCTATTCTTGTTTTTCTCGGGCCATCGAATTGCCATTCCCGGCAAAGCCAGGCGCGCAATCCAACGGGCATGATTGGAAAGTTGCGGTTCTATAGTCAGACAGGCCGCGCGCGTCAAGCCAAACCTTGGCCTTTCCCGCAATTCTGTCAAAAAGCTGCTGTTTTCTTCCCTTCACGGCAGGAGTATAGAGCGCTCAGCAATGGCCTGCCAGCGCGCAGCAAGACAAGGCTTTTTTCCATGGCTCATTCGGGCAGACGGATTTTCATTTCGGCCATCGCCGCACTTCTTGCCATACCGGCATCTGCGGCCGAAATCCAGCATCGGACGGAATACCGTGTGGCGCTCGCCGGCCTGCCGATCGCGCGCGCGGCGTTCCTGACGCAGATCGAGGACGATCACAGCTACACGATCGCCGGCGACATCAATTCCTCCGGTCTTGCCGATCTCATCACGACGATTTCGGCGAAGACCAGCGTCACCGGGGTCGTGCGCAATGACAGGCTGCAGGCGCTGAAGTACTCACTCTACTACAAGAGCGGCAAGAGGAAGGCCCGCGTCTACGAGGTCAGCTACCGCAACGGCAACATCATCTCGGCGACGACGACACCGATGCCGAAGCGTCCGAAGAACTGGATCGACGTCACGCCACGCGACATGCGCTCGGTGCTCGATCCGATCTCCGGTCTGGTCTTCACCGGCGATACCAAGGTCTGCTCGCAGACGCTGCCGATCTTCGACGGCGAGACACGCATGGATCTGGTGCTGTCGCCGAAGGGCGACGAGGATTTTTCCACCAATGGCTTCAAGGGCAAGGCTGTTGTCTGCGGCGTGCGCTTCGTGCCGCGCTCGGGCTACAAGAAGGGCCGCAAGGACATCGACTATCTCAGCAAGAGCGACCGCATGGAAATCTGGTTTGCCAAGTCGGACGCGGCAAATGTATACGCTCCTGTCTATGTGCGCATTCCAACCGAATATGGAATGGTGACGATCACTGCCGTCAAATACGGCAGCAACAGCTGACGGGGCTTCTGTCTCCGTGAAGGGGGACAGGTGAAGCTTCGCGCGACGTTGATCGGTTTTACGGCCATCCTGATGTGGTCGTTCCTGGCGCTGTTGACGGCTGCCTCCGGCAAGATGCCGCCGTTCCAACTTTCAACCATCTGCTTTGCGATCGGCAGCATTCCCGGCCTCGTCGTGCTTATCCTCAACCCCGCGCGGCTGGCGCTGCTGAAGCAGCCGGCCAAGGTCTGGGTGACAGGTATTCCAGGGCTTTTCGGGTATCATTTCCTCTACTTCACTGCGCTCCGGAACGCTCCGGCGGTGGAGGCGGGGCTGGTCGCCTATCTCTGGCCGCTGTTGATCGTCGTCGGTTCGGCGCTGCTGCCGGGCGAACGGCTGCGCTGGTATCACCTGGCGGGTGCGCTTGCCGGGCTTTGCGGCACCTTCCTGATCGTCGGCCGCAACGGTATCGATTTCGACGGCGCCTATGCCGTCGGTTACGGCGCGGCCTTTCTCAGCGCTTTCACGTGGTCCGGCTATTCGCTGCTGACGCGCCGTTTCGACGCCGTCTCCACGGATGTCGTCACCGGCTTCTGCCTTGCGACCTCCATGCTGTCGTTCTTCTGCCATCTCGGCCTGGAGACGACCGTCTGGCCGGCAACGAGTTTCGAATGGGTCGCCATCGCCGGGCTCGGGCTCTTTCCGGTCGGTGCTGCCTTCTACGCTTGGGATTACGGCGTCAAGAACGGCGATATCCAGATCCTCGGCGCGGCAAGTTACGCAGCACCGCTGCTTTCGACGCTTATTCTGGTGCTGTTTGGATTTGCCGAGCCGAGCTGGCGCATTGCCTTGGCTTGCCTGCTCGTGACCGGCGGGGCGGTGCTGGCTGCCCAGGAGATGTTTCGCCGTAAAATTCCGGCGCAGTCCGCGGCCGCGGAATAGGCTTCAGCTGCCGGGCTTCCAATCGGGCGGCGCCATCTCGAAGCTTGAAAATTCGAAGCCGGGCGAGACGGTGCAGCCGACCAGGGTGAAATCGCCGAGAGTTTCGGCCGATTGCCACCAATTGGCGGGAATGATCGCCTGCGGCCGCTCGCCGGCAGGAAGATTCGTTCCGAGCGTCAGGGTCTCGCTTGCCGTTCCGTCTTCCGAGCGGTGCAGCGAGAGCGGCGCGCCGGCGTAATAATGCCAGACCTCGGCCGCATCGTGGACGCGATGCCAGTGCGAACGCTGTCCCCTGGTCAGCATATAATAGATCGCCGTCGAGCGGCCGCGTTCTCCGCCCGCCGTATCTCGGAATGTCTGCACGTACCAGCCACCTTCGGGATGCGGCTGCATGCCGAGTTCGCGGATGATGTCCTCGGGCGACATCAGAAATTGTCCTTGCGCTTGCGGATCTCGGCAAAGACTTCCTCGTTCGTCTTGCCTTCCATCAGCAGATTGCGGCGGATCGCCGGGTCGGCGGCGCGCAAGAACGGGTTGGTTTCCTTTTCCAGCCCCAATGTCGTCGGGATGGTGAATTTGCCGTCGGCGCGCAAGGCTTCGATCTCGGCGGCGCGGCTCTTGAGGCGCTCATTGTCGGGATCAACAGTCAACGCGAAACGGGCATTGGACAATGTGTATTCATGGCCGAAATAGACGGCGGTTTCATCGGGCAGAACGGCGAGCTTCTGCAGAGAATGCCACATGTCGGCAGCCGGGCGTTCGAACAGCCGGCCGCAGCCGAGCGCAAACAGCGTGTCGGCGGCAAACAGCAGCTTATCGTCGACAAAGTGATAGCAGATGTGGCCGGCGGTGTGGCCGGGCGTCTCGATGACGTTGACCGTGTGATCGCCGAAATGAAAGCTGTCGCCATCGGCCATCGTCCGATCGAGGCCGGGAATGGCGATAGCCTCGTTGATCGGGCCGATGATCTCGCAGCCGAATTGCTCCTTCAACGCCAGATTGGCGGTGACATGATCGGTGTGATGATGAGTGGTGAAGATATGGGTGATTTTCCAGCCGCGACGTGTCGCCGCTTCCAGGATCGGCGCCTCCTCCGGCGCATCGATCGCCGCGGTAAAACCTGTCTCCGGATCGTGCACGAGAACGCCGAAATTGTCGGTGCGGCAGAGAAAAACGTCTAATTCCAAAGGTTTCATCGTTCAATAATCCCTTATCCCAGGAGTCTCGCGGAAATGTAGAGGTTCCGGCCTTGAAGTCCAACCGCCCGCTGATAACATTTGTCGCAATGCACGCCGATATCGTCGACCTACGCCAATTCTATCACTCCGAGCTTGGACGTCTTGCCGAGCAGTCGATCGCCATGGCGCTGTCATCGCTCTGGGTGCGGCTGCCGCAGGAGCGTCTGGTCGGCATCGGTTATGCGGTGCCCTTCCTCGACCGTTTCCAGGCCGATACCGAGCGCACCTTCGCTTTCATGCCGGCCGGGCAGGGCGCGGTGAACTGGCCGATGGGCTCGCTCTCGACGACGGCGCTGATTTTCGACGAGGAACTGCCGCTGCCGGATTCTTCAATCGACCGGGTGTTGATGGTGCATTCGCTGGAATTCGCCGAAAGCCCGCGCGAGACGCTGAAGGAGCTCTGGCGGGTGCTGGCGCCGGGCGGACGGCTGGTCATCGTCGTGCCGAACCGGCGCGGCGTCTGGGCGCGCATGGAGCATACGCCCTTCGGTTCGGGCCGGCCCTATTCCCGCGGTCAGTTAACAAATCTGCTGCGCGAGACGAACTTCACCCCGGGCGCAACGGCTGAAGCGCTGTTCTTCCCGCCCTCGAAGCTCAGGACCATCCTGCGCCTTCGCCGCGCCTTCGAGCGGATCGGCCGAACACTGTGGCCGGCCTTCTCGGGCGTCATCATCGTCGAAGCGCAGAAGCGGCTCTATCAGGGGCTGCCGGTTGCGGCGCGGGCCTCCCGCCGCGTCTTCGTGCCGGTGCTCGCACCGCATGGCGTGCCGACCACACGCACTACAGCGCCGCGCGTCTTCTGAGACGCGCAAAGGACGCTGTAGCACCTTGAATTGCTGCATAATTTTATCCTTAAATCGATTCCGATTTTAAGGAATTATGCAGTAGATGACGTCGCTCCCGGCGGTCTCCAACTGCTTGTGTCACGCCCATACCTCTCGACAACAATCGCATTCCGCTTTAATGCCACTTGGTGTTTTTCAGCCCGGATTTCCGGCAATTCCAAGGTCGAACCCATGAGCGTTGAGATGAGCAAGCCCGTTCCGCGTCCCGGTATTCTCGATATCGCAGCCTATGTGCCGGGCAAGGAACATGCGCCGGGCGTTGCCCGCGTCTACAAGCTTTCGTCCAACGAAACGCCGCTCGGCGCCAGCCCGAAGGCAATCGAGGCCTTCAAGACGGTTGCCGACAATCTGGGGCGTTATCCTGACGGGCAGGCGATCGAACTGCGCGAGGCGATCGCCGCCGTGCACGGTCTCAATCCGGCAAACATCCTCTGCGGCAACGGTTCCGACGAGCTGCTCGGCCTGCTCTGCCATGTCTACCTCGGTGCTGGCGACGAGGGCATCATCACCGAGCACGGTTTCCTCGTCTACAAGATCCAGATCCTGGGCGCGGGCGCCACGCCTGTCGTCGTCAAGGAGAAGGACTATACCGTCGATGTCGATGCGATCCTTGCCGCGGTGACCGAGAAGACGAAAATCGTCTTCATCGCCAATCCCGGCAATCCCACAGGCACCTATGTTTCCGTCAGCGAGATCCGCCGCCTGCAGGCCGGACTGCCGAAACATGTCGTCCTCGTGCTCGATGCCGCCTATGCCGAATATGTGCGCCGCAACGATTATGAAGCCGGCATCGAGGTCGTATCCTCCAATGCCAACGTGGTGATGACCCGCACCTTCTCGAAGGCCTATGGTCTCGCGGCGCTGCGCGTCGGCTGGATGTATGCGCCCGTTGAGATCGTCGATGCGTTGAACCGTGTGCGTGCGCCGTTCAACTTGAACGCGCCGGCAATTGCCGCCGCTGCCGCTGCCATCCGCGACCAGGCCTTCATCCAGCAGGCCGTCTCCTTCAACCAGATGTGGGTGGAGACGCTGACCCAGGCGCTCGAAGCGATCGGGCTGAAGGTGACGCCGTCTGTCGCCAATTTCGTCCTCATCCATTTCCCCGAGATCGACGGCAAGCGGGCCGCGGATGCCGACGATTTGCTGACGAGCCGCGGCTACATCCTGCGCGCCGTGCGCGGCTATGGCTTCGCCAATGCGCTGCGCATGAGTATCGGTCCTGAGGAGGCCAACCGCGGCGTGATTGCCGCGCTCACCGAATTCATGGGACATCAGGCATGAGCGTGCAGTTCGATCGGATTGCGCTGATCGGCATCGGCCTGATCGGCTCTTCGCTTGCCTACGACATCAGACGGCTTGGTCTTGCAAGGGAGATCGTTGTCGCCACACGCAGCCCCGATACGCTGAAGCGCGCGGAAGAACTCGGCCTTGGCGACCGCTACACGACGTCTTCGCAGGATGCCGTCAAGGATGCCGATCTGGTGATCGTCTCGGTGCCGGTCGGCGCCTCGGAAAGTGTGGCGAAGGAGATCTCGGGAAGCCTGAAGCCCGGGGCTGTTGTCACCGATGTCGGCTCCACCAAGGCTTCTGTCATTGCGCAGATGCTGCCGCATATGCCTGATAATGTGCATTTCATCCCCGGCCATCCGCTGGCCGGCACCGAAAAATCCGGCCCGGATGCCGGCTTTCCCGGCCTCTTCGAAGGCCGCTGGTGCATCTTCACGCCGGTCGCCGGCACCGACGAGACGGCGCTGAAGCGGTTGCGCAGCTTCTGGGAAGCGCTGGGCTCGAAGGTCGACGAGATGGATGCGGAGCATCACGACAAGGTGCTCGCCATCGTCTCGCACCTGCCGCATATCATCGCCTACAATATCGTCGGCACAGCCGACGATCTGGAGACGGTGACGGAGTCTGAGGTCATCAAATATTCCGCCTCTGGCTTTCGTGACTTCACTCGCCTCGCTGCCTCCGACCCGACCATGTGGCGCGACGTCTGCCTGCACAACCGCGATGCGATCCTCGAAATGCTGGCGCGCTTCTCGGAGGATCTCGCCTATCTGCAGCGCGCCATCCGCTGGGGCGAGGGCGACAAGATCTTCGAACTCTTCACCCGCACGCGCGCCATCCGCCGTTCGATCGTCCAGGCCGGCCAGGATGTCGACGCGCCTGATTTCGGTCGTCATGCGCTGGACAAGAAGTAGCCGCCGCGATGGTGGAGGTGGCACGTGCCGGCCGGGCGGATATTGACTGGCTGGTTCGCGAGGACGCCAGCTCCGGTGAGGCATGGGTATCGCGCTGCGTCGCGCTCGGCGAATATCTCCTTGCCTGGCAGGCCGGCGAAATCGTCGGCTTCCTGCGATTCTCCCGCTTCTGGGGCAGGGTTCCCTATATGGAAATGATCCGCGTCCTGCCCGAGCATCGCCGGTCGGGCGTTGGAACGGCGCTGCTTCTCGCCTGGGAAGAAGCCATGCGCGGCGAAGGCGCCCGCCTGCTGATGACGTCGAGTGAATGCGACGAAAGCCGACCTCAGGACTGGCATCGCCGTAACGGATTTTGCGAAACCGGCGCGATCGAGCTGCCCGGCCTGCAATCGGTGCCGGAAGTCTTCTTCATCAAGCGAATAGCCTGAAGCGCATCGCGTCGAACGGGAATCATGCGACGCGCTTCAGGCTTTTTCCTATTTCCTATGCATCCCGTTAACCGCTGGACACTTTTGGGCGAGATGCTTCAGATCGGCGGAATCCGGCCGAGCGGGATGAAACCACTGACGGTGGCATTGCCACGATCGACGACGAGATCGACAGAGACCTTGTCGCCGCCGCCGGCGAGCGCCTTCAAGAGCTTCGTTGCCGTGTTGACGGTCGAGGTGATATCCGGAAAGGCCTGTTTCAGGCTGTCGCCCCAGGGGCCGAGCTGTTCGATCTCCAGCTTGAATTTTCCCGAGAGGAAGCCCTGTTCGTCGAAGGAGAAGGGGCCGGTGAGCGTCATCACCTTGCCATCGCCGATGTCGGCGACGATGCGGCGCAGTTCACCGGTGGTGCCATTGAGGCCGCTTCGGTCGCTGCCGTCGATCAGGCCGGCCTTGCCGGCGACGGTCAGATCGATGCTGGCAGACATTTTCGGAAAGATCTGCGGCCAGTCCTTGATCGCCGTGTTGGCATCCTGCACGGAGATCGCGCCATCGAGATCGGCGCCGTTCTGGCGCAGATGGATTTCGGTGCGGGCGGCATCGAAGCTGATGGTCTGGCCGGTGTAGGAGGAGACGGCCATCGCCTTCAGACCCTCGATGACGGTCGAGCTGCGGTCGACGCCCTGCAGCCTGGTTGCAAGACTCGCCTGCAGGTTCGTCCATTGAGCCGAGATCGAAAGGCCGTTGGTGGTGCGGATCTCGGCCGGTGAATCGAGCTCCCAGACGATATTGCCGGGCGCGTAGATCTGTGCTGCCGAGCGCAGCGCGCCGAAGGTGGCGGAGACGCCGTTGACATTGTCGTCGACGTCGATCTTGGAGCAGAACAGGCCGATGCGGAAGGGATAGCCGCGGAATTCGATATCGGAGCATTCGCCGCTGACGCCTGCCTGATCGCGCGGTGCAATCGCTTTCAGCACCGTGGTCTTCAATGCTGACGCCGCATAGAACCAGCCACCGGTGTAAAGTGCGATCACCAGGAGCACGCCTCCACCCAGCAACCAGAATTTCTTACCGCTGCCGGATTGGCTGCTGCCGGATTGGCTTGACGCTGCCATGATGTTCTCCAATGGTGAATCGCAAATGTGATTCCGGTCTGGCGTGCGATATGGACGAATTTTGGGTATTTGGCTACGGTTCGCTGATGTGGAATCCGGGCTTCGAGTTCATGGAGCGGGCAGAGGCCCTGGTCTACGGCTACAGGCGTTCGCTTTGCGTCCGCTCCTTTGTCCATCGCGGCACCCGCGACAATCCGGGCCTGGTTCTAGGCCTCGACAGGGGGGGCGCCTGCCGCGGCATGGCTTTCCGCATTTCGCCTGAAAAATGGGATGAGGTGATCGATTATCTTCGCGCCCGCGAGCTGGTCACCAATGTCTACCTGGAACGCCGGGTGCGGCTGCAGCTTGCCGGCCGGCGCCGAGTGGAAGCGGTCGCCTACATCATCGATCGTGATCATGAGCAATATGCCGGCGCGCTGGATGCGGTTGCGGCGGCACGGGTGGTGAACGAAGCAGAAGGCCAGTCAGGTCCGAATGATGCCTATGTCTTCAATACGCTGACGCATCTGAAAGAGATGGGCATTCGCGACCATTGGCTGGAGCAGGTCGTCAACGAAGTGGAGCGGCTGCGCGCCGTCTGCATAACTCCTTAAATCGGTATCGATTTAAGGAGTTATGCAGCCATTCAAAGTGCTGCAGGATCCTTTGCGGCTCTCGAAGAGACGCGTGGCGCTGCAATCTCAGGCCGTCGCAGCGTTCAATTTTCGCAGCTCCGCCAGCCTTTCTATCGCCGTCGGCGGGAGCGGCAGATGCGGATTTCGCTCGACGGTTTCGAGCAGAAGCTCGTCGCTTGCCCGCTCCGATACCTCGATCAAATGGGCGAAGAAGGCGTCCGGATCCATTCCCGGCATGATCGGCGGCAGGATTCTCACTTTGAAATGACCGGGATAACGACGAATGCTCCGCCTCGGCCAGAAGAGACCGGGATGCATGGCGACCGGCACGACGGGGAGGTTAAGGTCGCGGTACATGCGGGCGATGCCGTATTTATAGACCGGCTCCGCGCCCGGCGCGCGGCGGGTCCCCTCGGGATAGATGATGAGCTGGCGGCCGGTCGAAAGCTCTTCCTTCGTGCGTTTCAGCACTTCCACCATCACCTTGCCGCGAGCGCCGCGATCGACCGGGATCATGCGCTGCTTCTTCGCATACCAGCCGAAGAGGGGAATCCACATCAGTTCACGCTTCAGGATATAGACCGGATCCTTCAACCAGGGCAGCAGCGCGTAGGTATCCCAGAAAGACTGGTGCTTCGGCGCCAGGATGTAACTGCCATCCGGCAGGTTCTCCAGGCCCTCGATCTCGAAGGTGGTGCCGACGATCACTCGCATCAGCCAGTGGTTGGAGCGCGCCCAGTTCTTCGGGATCGCATAGGCGATCTTGCGCGGCACCACGAAATAGTAGGGTGAGAGCACGATCATCCGGATGATGAGGTTGGCATAGAAGATCGTGTTGAAGAGAACGGAACGCAGGGCGATCATGAAACTTTCCCGAGGCATGCTCACGCGACCGGCCTACACGATATTGCCGGTCATAAAAAGCATTTGATGACGCCCTGATGTAAAAGCCTAGAGCAATTCCAGCAAAAGTGCGCAGCGGTTTTACGTCCGGAATTGCGCAAACGCAAAAGATTGCGCATGACCCCGAAAATCGGAATCGATTTTCCGAAAGGATTATGCGCAACTTTTAAATCGATGGAGCGTCCTATCCGACGCGCGGCTCTATTGCTGACCGGACGCATTTGCCGAGCGCAGCCCGGTGTGGCGGCCGAAGCCGGTGATGTTGCGGGCGCCCGCCAGCAGCACTTTCGCATATTCGGCAAGCATGACGCGCATCGCATTCGGGTCGGTGAACCAGTTGCTGCTCTTCAAATCCGAATTGACCACGGGATAAGCGATGAACTCGATGTCGGGATCGACATAGGAGAGTTCGGCGAGGCTTCGTGGCATGTGGTAATTGTTGGTGACGATCAGAACGCTCCGGTATCCCTTGGCGTGGATCCAGTTCGAAGCTTCCTCGGCATTGCCGATCGTGTCGATCGCATCGTAGCCGATATCGACACAGCAGGAGAAGAGATCGGCCGAGCCTTGCGTCATCTTGCGGATCTGTGCCGGTGTCGTCGTCGGGTGGACGCCGGAAATGAGCAAGCGTTTGCCGGCACCCTTCTGCAACAGCTCCACCGCCTGGTCGATGCGCTGGTAGCCACCCGTCAGTACCACAATCGCATCCGCCTTCGGCTCGGCCGGCGGCCGGAGCGTCGTCACCGAATCAGCAAAACGCAGAAAACCGCCGAACACCAGGGCGATTGCCAGCAGGCAGGCAAAGCCGCCCCAGCGCAGCAGGCGGCGGATCGGCCCGCGCCGCGGCGGCAGACCCACCGGGCGATCAAGCTCCGGGCCCTGATGAATCGGGTTGGGTGTCGTATGTCCCATGGTCATGAATCGTGATTATACGCTGATTGCGGCGCAGAACAGACGCTTTCATGGCAAAACGGCCCGGTCACGATCAACTTCCGATGCCGTCGGTGCGTGTCGGGTCCGAGCGTAGTGTATCGATCTCGTAGATCGTCCGCATGACGGTCAGCCGCGCGGTGAAGGTGGTGAGGAGCGCGATGACAATCATCGTTGCGAAGATGCCGGCATAACCGAGAACGCCGACGGAGAAGGTGCCGAAAAGCGCGGTCGCCTGGTCCGTTTCCGGGGTGGCGAGGGTGCGGCTCTGCCAGAAACCGGCGGTGGCGAAGAAGAGAGCGGCAAGCGCGCTGCCGATCGCCGAGCCCTTCAGGCTGATCTTCAGAAAATGCTTCTGGAATTCGGTGGCGACGAAGGAGCTTTCGGCGCCGACGAAATGCAGCACTTCAACGACGTGACGATTGCCCGACAACGCGCCGCGCGTAGCGAAGACGACGGTAAGCACCATCGCCGTGAAAACCAGGAGCAGGATGCCGGTGCCGATCATCACAGTCGTGTGCGCCATGGACACCAGCCGGTCGACCCAGGTGCGGTGATCGTCGAGGCTGGCCTGCGGGATACTGTCCTTGAGCAGCGCTCGCATCGAATCGAAATCCGGCGGATTGCTCTCGTCGATGGTAATGATGACGAGACGGGGAACGGGCAGATCCTTGAGATCGAGACCGGGGCCGAGCCAGGGTTCGAGCAGGCGAGCGGTCGCCGCCTCGTCGACGATCTGGCCGCTCTTGGTGCCGACGAAGGTCAGCGCCAGGTCGCGCGCCTGGGTCAGCGCCTTCTCCATGTCGAGATTGTCGTCCGGCTTGATCTGAATGGTGATCTCGCGGGAGATCTGGCTCTCCCAACTTGCCGCCGTCGAGCGCACCATGCTGACGCCGCCGAGCGTCAGGCAGGCGAGAAAGGCCATGATTGATATCACCACCATCAACGCACTGCCCTGGATGTTGGAAGGCGGCAGGATCGGCGCCGTCGGACGCACGCGCAGTTCCGGCCGCTTCTGCTGGATCTTGGCCGACGCCTTCTCGGGGTTTCTGGACGGGGGCTCAGTCATAGATATCGAGATGCCCCTCTGAGAGGATCATGCGGCGGGCTTCCACCTGTTCCATCAGCGCCAGGTCATGGGTGGCGATCACGACCGCCGTGCCGAGGCGGTTCAGCTCGAGGAAAAGATTGAGCAGGCGCTTGGCCATCGGTGGATCGACATTGCCTGTGGGTTCGTCGGCCAGCAGCACTTCCGGCCGGTCCATCAGCGCCCGGGCGATTGCGGCGCGCTGCTTCTCGCCGCCGGAGAGCACGGGCGGCAACACATTGATGCGTTCGCCAAGGCCGACCCATTTCAACAGTTCCAGGACATCGGTCTTGTAGGAGCTCTCATCCTTGCCACGTACCCGTAAGGGCAAAGCGACATTCTCATAGGTTGTGAGATGGTCGAGGAGGCGGAAATCCTGGAAGACGATGCCGACGCGGCGGCGCAGAAGCGGCAGTTCGGGGCGGGGGATTTCGGAAATATCGCGCCCGAACATGCGGATCAGGCCGCGTGTCGGCTGCAGCGACATGAAAAGCATCCGCAGCAGCGACGTTTTGCCGGCGCCCGATGGGCCGGTCAGGAACTGAAAGGATTTCTTCGGAATGTCGAAGGTCAGGTCCCGGAGGATTTCCGGGCCCATGCCATAACGCAAACCGACATTCTCGAAGTGGATCAACGGGCAGCTCAGTCTGTTGTGGGTTTCACCGCACGACTTGTTAACCAACACCGTTAACAGCCGGTAAATTTTGCTGGAAAGACGCCCGTTTGATGGCGATCTTTGCGAAGCATTAACCATTAAAATTTACGACTGAGCAGGATTCGTTTCAATGCCAGATTTCTCCTGGCAACGAAACCATGTGGACATCTGCGAGGCAGCCACCATGGAAGCATCCTCCTTCAGTCGCCGGACGCCGGGCCAGGCCTATGATTTCCTGCCGCCGGAACCCGCCAACCGCCAGTACCGCTCGGCGCGACCTGCCGATATCTCCGACGCCGAATTCGTTACCCTCGGCAATGTGCGGCCCAGGGAATTCAATGCAAGGAGTTATAACGACAACCGCAAGCGCATGGCTGCCGCACAGGCCGCACAGCCGGCGCTGATGCCGGCGATGGCTGCTTCCGTTCTGAGGACAGTGGAATCCTGGCTGCAGCGCGCGTCGATGCGGAGCTTCGCAGCGCTGGTGTTCGCGCTCGTCGTGCTCGTCTTCGGGCTTGCAGGTGGTTTTTCCGGCTTTTCCGGCGAGCGAGCCACTTCCGGAGCGCCGCTGCATTTCACCCATGTCACGGTGACGCCGCGTGATGCGAACGGCATGCGCGTTCTCGTCATCAACGGCATCATCGAAAATGAGAGTGGCACGACGCAGACGGTGCATCCGATCCGTGCCGATCTCGTGACCGACGAGCGGCTGACCGCAAGCATCGTCATCAACCCGCCGGCGGATGTGATCTATAGCGGCCAGAGCCGGGGCTTCTCGGCTCGCGTCCAGCATGCCGGCGGAAAAATGCCGGAGGTCCGGCTTTCCTTCCTGCCATAGATGTAACAGGACATGGAATGGCCGACTTTCCCGCCACAGGTCGCGCCAATCGCGTTAATTTCATAGCCGACGAGGCTGTTTCAGGCTCGCATATGTGCTAACGGCTTACCCTTCTTTTCATGGAGCAAGCCCTTATGCCTGTCGTGCGCGGAAAAAACATCGAGCCGCTCTTCACCGCCGAGCAGATCGCCGAGCGCAATCATTCGATGGCGCGGGAGATCGCCAATGGCCCGACCAAGGACCTGCTCGTCATCGCCGTGCTGAAGGGCTCCTTCATCTTCGCCGCCGACCTGATCCGCGCCCTGCATGATAGCGGGCTTGCCCCGGAGGTCGAGTTCATCACCTTGTCGAGTTACGGCATCGGCACGGTTTCGCAGGGCGTGCGCATCGTCAAGGATATCGACAGCGACGTCCATGGCCGCGACGTTCTGCTGATCGACGATATCCTCGAATCCGGCCGAACGCTGCTCTTTGCCAAGGAACTGCTCTTCGAGCGTGGCGCGCGCAACGTCACGATCGCCGTGCTGCTCGACAAGCGCGTCAAGCGCAAGGAAAAGCTGGAGGCTGACTATGTCGGCTTCGAATGCCCCGACTATTTTGTCGTGGGCTACGGCATGGATGTCGCCTATGCCTTTCGCGAACTGCCCTTCGTCGGCGTGGTTACCGGGGACGCCTGAACTGTTGCCTTCAAGACGGGTTGTTAACCATCTCGTCCATCGCTTCGTCATCTTTACCGATCGAAAAGGAAAGTCTGGTGATTTCCGTCGCGGGGCTGATACGGAGCGATGCACATATGGCAAGAATTCTGATTACGGAAGACGAGGACTCCCTGCGGTCCTTCGTAGCCCGGGCCCTTAGGCTTGATGGCCACGAGACCGATGAGGCGGCCGATGGGGCCGAGGGCTTGGAGAAGCTCAAAGACGGGGTCTACGATCTACTGCTTTCAGATATCCGCATGCCCGTGATGGACGGCATTGAACTCGCCCATCAGGCAAAAGACGCTTTTCCTGGCTTGAAAATCCTGCTGATGACCGGCTATGCCGAACAGCGCGAACGGGCCGACGATCTTGCCGAAAAGATCATCGACGTCGTCGCTAAGCCATTCGCGCTTCCCGATATCCGCAAGGCAGTCGCCCGAGCGCTTGTCGCTTAGAGCCAGGATGCTGAAAGCGTGATTTCGGGCGAAATCATGCTCCATTTCTTTGATTGAGATCACGATTCAGCTTCTAAAGCGCGTCGCCATCTTTCAGATTCGCGCCTTGCGCTTTAGGTCTTTGTTTTTACGCAAGTCGTTATCGCAAAACCGCTGCACACTTTTGCGCGACATGCTTTAGGCCGGTTCGGCCTGGAATGATCTTGTTCTAACGCGCCTGCTGTCCATCGCGTTGCGGTGCTACTGGATGTCCAGCAGCCGCTCGAGATAGCGCCGTTCCATTTCCTGCGGCGGATTGTTGCCGAGCTTTTCCCGGATCGCGTCAAGGATTTCTCGCGCCCGCTGAACGTCGATTTCGTCGGGCACCTTCACGCTGTTGTCGCCGAAATCCGGCCCTTGGGGCCGGCGTGGCCGGCCGAGTGGGTCGCGGCCGTTCTGGTCGCCCTGGCCAACCTGGCCGTTCGGACCTTGACCCTGTTGGCCCTGCTGCGCCTGCATCATTTGGTTCATCATGTCGCGGGCGCCCTGGCGAAGTGCTTCCAGCGCGCGGCCCTGGCCCTCGACGGCCGGTTGGCCGCGGCCCTGGCCGAGTTCACGGCCGGCGCCCTCCATTTCACGCTGCGCCTGGCCAAAGCCCGGGCCAGGCTTCATGCCCATCTCGCCGAGACTCTTCTGCAATTCGCCGAGCTGCTTGCCGAGCGCATCCTGCTGGGCGCGCAGCTGTTTCAGCGCCTCACGCAGCTGCTCGGCCGTCATCTGGTCGGAGGGCTGCTGGCCTTCCTTGCCTTGCTGGCCCTGCTGCTGATCCTGAGGCTCGCCGTTCTCTCCGGGGTTCATCTCGTCGAGCAGCGGATCGTTCTCGCCCATATCAGACTCACCGCGCTGCATGCGGTCCCTGAGCTGCTGGTCGAGCCGGAAGGTCTGTTCCATCAGCTTCTGTTGGTCGCGCAGGATCTCGCCGAGCTTGTCGATCTGCTTGCGGGCCTCGCTGTTTTCCTGACTCTGCTGGCCGCGCTGTGGACGGCCCGCCTGCAGGTTGTTCATCATCCGCTGCAATTCCGACAGCATCTGCTGGGCGGCGTCACGATTGCCGGAGCGGGCGAGATTCTCGATCTGGTCCATCATCCGTTCCAGATCCTGCTGACGCAGGATATTCTGCGCGTTCTGGTTCGGCTGCATCGGCGCGTTCTGCATGCGTTGGGCAAGCTCGGTCATATAGTCCTGCATCGCCTTGCGAAGCTCGTCCATCAGCTTCTTGATCTCCGCGTCCGGGGCGTTGCGATCCAACGCGTCGGCGAGGTTCTGCTGGGCTTCGCGCAGCTTGCGCTCGGCAAGCGAAAGATCGCCATCTTCCATGCCGAGGGCGATCTCCCACAAATATTGGGCCGTATCCTTCAGCGCATCCTCGCCCCTTGCAAGTTTCATGCGCGCCAGGGCGGATTCCAAGAGCAGATAGTTGGTGAGCTTGGGGATCGTCTCCTCGGGACGAATGGTCAGTGCCTCGTTCAGTGCGATCGCCTGCGGCATCTTGCGCGTATCGAGCGCGAAAACCTGCCGTTCTTCGGCGACAGCCGCGGCAAGCGGCTCGTTGAAGGGCCGCGACGGCAGCGCCATCTCATACGGCGGGCTGCGGCCGGTCTGGCCTGCGGCATCCTTGGCAACGAGCGTGATGCGCACGCGCTTGCCGGCAAGCGGATGTTCGGTCAGGTTCCGGCTGGTCACACCCTTGGCGTCGCGGGCGTTGCGGCGGGGAATATCCAGCCGGTATTCCGGCAGCGGATAGAGCGGCGTTGCCGTCGGATCGGTTTCGACGGGAACGATCTCCGCATGCGCCTCCTGGACCCCGTAATCGTCCTTGACCGTGAAGGCGATTTCAAGCGCGCCGTTGACGCTGCGCTTCGGCAGGCCGTCGAAGGCAATTTCTGGCGCCTTGTCGGGGAGCACCTCGAAGCTCCAGCGCCGGCCGTTGACCTCAAGTGCACCGTTCTCCTGGAGCTTCATCATATGCGTCTGCGCGACGAGAGCCTGGCTGGCAGGTGCCGCCGTCGGCTGCTCGCTTCCGGATGCCGCCGTCTGCTGCGGTTTGGTATCCGCCTGTACTGAAATATCCTGCGCCTCGCCGTTGGCCTTGCGGAACACGACTTTTTCGGCCGTCTTTCCGCCGCTGACCCGTACGGTAAGGCCCGAAAACTGCGGAATGCCGATCGGCGCCTGCTCGCTGCCGTCAGCCGTCAGATAGATCGGGGCGCGGCCGGTATAGGAAGGCGGCGTCACCCAGGCGTCGATGCGCACCGCCGGATCGCTGACCACCTGCTCGGGTGCTGCCTGCAACGCGTCGCGGATCGAGCCGCCGTTGATCGACAGCGAATAACCGAAGGCCGTGACGAGCAGCAGCGCCGGGACGGCGCGCAGCGCAAAACGGTCATGCGCGGCGATGTCAGGCCGCGGCAGTCCGGCATCGAGTGCTGCGATCTTTTCGGCCATGCGCGTCTGGTGCTCGCGCCAGAGCGCTCGGCCAAAGGGCGTATCAAAGGCCGGCTCGTCTTCCTGGACGGTGACCGGCTGGTGAGGCAGGCCGTTGCGCTCCTCCAGCATGCGGTCGGCTTCCGCGATCCTCGGCCAGCGCAGGGTGCGGAAGGGGAGGAGCGAGACGAGAAAAGCGCCAGCAAAGGCGATGAGCAGCAGGATGCGCAGCCAGTCTGGCACACTGCGGAAGAGACCGAACCAGGAGGCGGAGAGATAAAAGGCGATGACGGATAGTACCGGCATCAGAGGCGGCAGCAGCTGCTCGAAAAAGAGCACGATGCGCGCCAGCAGGCGTTTCGTCGTCACCAGCCGGGCAAGCGAGGGCCGGAACGCAAATGCACCTTTCTTCTGCCTCGAGGGGCTTGTCATCGGTCCGGTCTCCGCGATCTGGCGTTCTGGAACAGAGGGCGCTTCCGGCGATTGCAGGGCAATACGCTCATGAACGAAAGGATAACACTCTTTGTGGCGAAGGCGAGGGCGAGCGGCCAGTAATACTGGCTTTTCACGGTTATTCGCCAAAAAGTGATGCGACTTAAAGCGCGTCGCGATCTTTCGGATTGCTTCGCGCGCTTTAGGTCTTTGTTTTACCCATGTCGTGATCGGAAAACCGCCGCGCACTTTTGCGCGACATGCTTAGAGCGCCGTGCGTCCTTTCGGACGCACAAAGGACGCTCTAACTCTTTCAATCCTCGCATCGTGCTGAAAATCGTCCGATTTTCGGGCCGATGCGCTAGTCGAGCCAGGCCGGAACGGAATCGAGGCTGATCAGTTCGGCATAGGTTCTGCGCGGTCGAATCGTATGGAAATCGCTGCCCCTGACCAGAACTTCGGGCACCAGCAGGCGGCTGTTATAAGTGCCGGCCTGGACCGCACCGTAGGCGCCGGCAGTGCTGACGGCCATCAGGTCGCCGGGCTTCGGCATCGCCATCTCGCGGTCGAGCGCCAGATAATCGCCGGTCTCGCAAACGGGGCCGACCACGTCGGCGCGGATGCGGGGGGCGTTGGCCGCTGAAATTGTTACCGGCCGGATCTCGTGATAGGCCTCGTAGAGCGTCGGGCGGATGAGGTCGTTCATTGCGCCGTCGACGATGACGAAGGTCTTTTCGCCGCCATCCTTCACATAGAGGACTTCGGTCACGAGGATACCGGCATTGCCAACGATCAGGCGGCCGGGCTCGGTGATGATCTTGCAGTCCAAGCCGCGCAGCTGGTTCTTGACGATTGCCGCATAGGCATCCGGCAGCGGCGGCGGATTGTTGTCGTCCTTGTAGGGGATGCCGAGGCCGCCGCCGATATCGACGTGGTGGATGGTGTGGCCGTCGGCGCGGAGCGTCGCGACAAGGTCGTGCAACAACTTGAAGGCGTCGTCGAAGGGCTGCAGTTCCGTGATCTGACTGCCAATATGCATGTCGATGCCGGTAACCTCGATGCCCGGCAGCTTGGCGGCATGGGCATAGATGGCGCGGGCGCGCTCCCAGGAGATGCCGAACTTGTTTTCTTTCTTGCCGGTCGAGATCTTGGAATGCGTCTTCGCATCGACATCCGGGTTGATGCGGAAGGAGACCGGCGCTTTCTTGCCCGCGCTGACGGCGCGCTGATTGAGGATCTCGAGCTCGGGCTCGGATTCGACGTTGAAGCAGTAGATGCCGGCCTCAAGCGCAAAATCCATCTCGGACGGCGTCTTGCCGACACCTGAGAACATGATGCGGCTCGCCGGAATATCGGCGGCAAGCGCGCGGCGCAGCTCGCCTTCCGAGACGACATCGATGCCGGCGCCGAGGCGGCCCAGCGTCTTCAGCACCGCCTGGTTCGAATTCGCCTTCATCGCATAACAGACCATGGAGTCCATGTCGGCGAACGCTTCCGAAAAGACGCGGTAGTGGCGTTCCAGCGTCGCGGTGGAATAGACGTAGAAAGGTGTGCCGACCGCCTTGGCGATCTCGGGAACGGGAACGTTCTCGGCATGGAGGACGCCGTCACGGTACTCGAAATGGTTCACGGGCTTATGCCTTAAAGAAGGGGATCGAGAAGGAAGGGCTTGTCGACAGTTCCCGGCTGTTTCGTCGGCTTGGAAACGTCGCCTTCCTTGGTTGCCGCAGCACTCGGCGGATCGAGGTCGCCCTTGCGCCCGCATCCGGCAACGGCAAGGCCGATGACGGCGAGAACCGCCGTCAGGCGGATGAGATGCGGCAAGCTCTTCATGGATATCCTCTTCTGCGGCATGTGCTGGCATCATTCATATCGAATGATGGACATCTTCATAGCGAAGTTTATCCGCCTTGTGCACCCTGATTGTTGGACGGTCTTTCCACCTGCAGGAAGGGTGTGGCGGCTCTTCGCCACGCCTGATATCTCTTAGTTGCGGGCGCGCCAGAAGGCGATCTGCCTGCGCACTTCGGACGGTGCCGTGCCGCCGAAGCTCTTGCGGCTGGCGACCGAGGCCTCGACGGTCAGCACGTCGTAGACCTTGTCGGTGATGTCGGGGTGGATCACCTGCAGATCGGAAAGCGGAAGTTCGGCAAGGTCGCAGCCCTTGCTTTCGGCGAGTGCTACGGCGCGGCCGGTCACGTGATGGGCATCGCGGAAGGGGAGGCCGGCTTCGCGCACCAGCCAGTCGGCAAGATCGGTCGCCGTCGAATAGCCGGAGCCGGCCGCCGCCTTCATGCGCGCGGTGTTGACGGTCATGTCGCGCACCATGCCGGTCATGGCAGCGATTGCCAGTTCCAGGCTCTCGGCTGCGTCGAAGACCTGTTCCTTGTCTTCCTGCATGTCCTTGGAATAGGCGAGCGGCAGACCCTTCATGATCGTCAACAGCGCCACCAGCGAGCCGTTGATGCGGCCGGTCTTGGCGCGCACCAGTTCAGCGGCATCCGGATTCTTCTTCTGCGGCATGATCGACGAGCCGGTCGAGAAGGCGTCGGAGAGACGCACGAATCCGAATTGCGGGGTCGACCAAATGACGATCTCTTCTGCCAGACGCGACAGGTGCATGCCCGCAATCGCCGCGATCGACAGGAATTCGATGGCGAAATCGCGGTCGGAGACCGTATCGATGGAGTTGCGGGTCGGCTCGCGGAAACCGAGCGCCTTGGCTGTCATGTGGCGGTCGATCGGATAGCCGGTGCCGGCAAGGGCTGCGGCGCCGATGGGGCTTTCATCCAGATGCTCGATGGCGTGGCGCACGCGCGAGCGATCGCGGCCGAACATTTCGACATAGGCCATGCAGTGATGGCCGAAGGTAACGGGCTGGGCGGTCTGCAGATGGGTGAAGCCCGGCATGACGCTTTCGGCATGTTCTTCGGCGCGGTCGAGGAAGGCCGCGATCAGGCCGGTCAGCATCTGCTCGGTCTTCTGCAGCTCTTCCTTCACCCAGAGGCGGAAGTCGAGCGCCACCTGATCATTGCGCGAGCGGGCGGTGTGCAGGCGGCCGGCCGCCGGTCCGATCAGCGTCGCCAGGCGTGCCTCGACATTCATGTGGATGTCTTCGAGCTGACGCGAGAATTCGAAATTGCCGCTTTCGATTTCTGACAGGATCGTGTTTAGCCCGTGAACGATCTTGTCCTTATCGTCTGATGAAATGATCGCCTGATGGGCAAGCATGGTCGCGTGGGCGATCGAACCGCGGATGTCCTGGGCGAATAGCTTCTTGTCGAAACCGATCGAGGCATTTATCTCCTCCATGATCGCGTCCGGGCCGGAGGCGAAGCGCCCACCCCACATCTGGTTGGAGGATTTGGTGTCCGTGTTGTTCTCGGCCATGGAAGATGCCCGTCCTGGAGAATGAAATGACGACGAAAAAACCCTTCGGCCTGCCGTCCGGAAAATTGATCGCAATCGCCGCCGTCGCAGGTGTCGTTGCAGGTGCGGCAGCGGTATACGTGAAGGAGAAGGGGATTGGCAATGGGATCGGCAGCAGCGCTTCGGCCGAATGCTCGCTGGCGAAGGAGCGTGCTGCCAATCTGGCACCGCTCATGAAGGGGCAGGTGGCCGCCATGGTTGCCGCCACCGAGCCGCGCAAGCTGACGGCGGTTTCCTTCAACGGGCCGGATGGCAAGCCGCTGACGCTCGATCATTTCGCCGGCAAGACCGTGCTCCTCAATCTCTGGGCCACCTGGTGTGTGCCCTGCCGCGAGGAAATGCCGGCGCTGAACGCACTCGAAAAGGAGATGGGTAGCGACAGGTTCCAGGTCGTGCCGGTCAATATCGACACCGGCGACGATGAGAAGCCGAAGACGTTCCTGACTGAAACCGGCGTCGATGCGCTGCAGCTCTACCGCGACAATACGATCGGCGTGTTCAACAGCCTGAAGAAGGAAGGCCTTGCCTTCGGCCTTCCGGTGACGCTGCTGCTCAACGACAAGGGCTGCCTGATCTCCGCCATGAACGGCCCGGCCGCGTGGGATAGCGAAGACGCGAAGGCGCTAATCAAGGGTGCGATCGGGTCGTAACGACGTTGATCAGGAGTCCCCATCTCCTCTCATGAGAAAGACGCCGGCGATTCCGATAAGGACGCAGCATTGCAGCAGGAACATGGGTGTTTCGGTCGACATGGCGTTTCCTCCCGTTCCCGGCAAAGAAAGCATTTAGCGGGCGCTCGGTCTATTCGCCCTTTCAGGTGATGGCCGCTTACCGCGTCGGGACCGGCACTTCGCCACGATAGTCATAGAAGCCGCGGCCGGACTTGCGTCCGAGCCAGCCGGCTTCGACATATTTTACCAGCAGCGGGCAGGGACGATATTTCGAATCCGCCAGGCCGTCATGCAGCACCTGCATGATCGAGAGGCAGGTGTCGAGGCCGATGAAATCGGCAAGCTGCAGCGGTCCCATCGGGTGGTTGGCGCCGAGCTTCATCGCCGTATCGATGGCGTCGACCGTGCCGACGCCTTCATAGAGCGTGTAGATCGCTTCGTTGATCATCGGCAGCAGGATGCGGTTGACGATGAAGGCAGGGAAATCCTCGGCGACGGTGATGGTCTTTTCCAGAGTTCCGACGAATTCCTTGGCGGCGGAAAAGGTCTTCTCGTCGGTCGCGATGCCGCGCACCAGTTCGACCAGCTTCATCACCGGCACCGGGTTCATGAAATGTATGCCCATGAAGCGCTCGGGGCGGTCGGTGGCGGCAGCAAGCCGGGTGATAGACAGGGAAGAGGTGTTGGTGGCAAGCAGTGCTTCCGGCTTCAGGACCGGACAGACCTGCGTATAGATCTTGCGCTTGACCGTTTCATCCTCGGTGGCGGCCTCGATGACGAGATCGGAGGGGGCGAGATCATTGACATCGGACGAGCCTGTGATGAGCGACAAGGTCGACTTGCGCTCCTCTTCGGTCATCTTGCCGTTCGTCACCAGGCGGGCCAGGTTGCCGTTGATGGTGGCAAGGCCAGATTCGATGCGGTCCTGCGAGAGATCGTAGATGTGAACCCTGTAACCTGCGGCGGCCGAAACATGCGCGATGCCGCAGCCCATCTGACCGGCACCGATAATACCAATATTCTTCAACACCGCATTCATCTCCAAACCCCCGCACGGCATTCGCCCCCGCGCCGCCGCATTTTTCTAGCAATACTGCCGGACGAAGGATCGCCCGGCAGCAGTAGTAGCCCGATAAAAGATAATTTTCCAGTCATTCGCAAGTGCGAAAGAAAAGCATTTGGCGCGGTCAGAGCGCCTTTTGCAATTCCGGCAGGGCGTCGAAGAGATCGGCGACCAATCCGTAGTCGGCGACCTGGAAGATCGGCGCCTCCTCG
>NZ_MRDL01000039.1 GCF_002008365.1 Rhizobium leguminosarum bv. viciae USDA 2370 | reverse complement strand
GCTGAGCCCTGTGCAATACAGAACTCAGCCCTTAAATCTAACCAGCCTTTAAACCGTCCAACTTATTGGGGTCAGTTCAGAAACGCGGGTTTTATGTCGTTTGCGGCGCCCTATCTATTCTGGCGAGGTGATGGAAGCCTCTCCGTCTTCCGTTTTACGCTGTGGAGAGCCGTATGCGCTGGCGCTTTCGACAGATCTCTGACTGGGCCGTCTCATGGGCAGGGCATCCTGTGGTCCCTGTCACGCTGGTCGCATTCGCAGTCATATGGACGGCAGTCGGTCTCAGCTTCTCCTTTCCACGCGGGTGGTTTCTGCTGACCAACATGATCGGTACCCTCATTATATTTTTCATTTTGCTGCTGGTGCAGAACTCCCAAAATCGGGACATAATGGCACTGCATGCCAAGCTCGACGAACTGATCCGATCAAGCAAGGCAGGAAACCACTGGATTGCGGTCGAGAAGAAAAACGCCGAGGCAATCGAGGGAATGCGCCGGCAACACCACGACCAAATTTCAAAGACGGCGAATTAGGCGGACGCTGCCTCTGCGGCAGATTTCTCATCCGCCTTTTCCTCGACGCATTCGGCTTTCTCGGCAAGGGTCTTGCTCATTTCCCTGAGTTCGCCCTCCTCCAGCTTTTCGATGCCGACAAACTTGTTGGCCGCCTGACTCGTCAGGATGAGTTCGTCAAGTTTGGCCTGCAGAGCCTTGCCGTCACGGTTCTGGCTGTTCTGCAACACGAACACCATCAAGAAGGTAATGATCGTGGTGGTGGTGTTGATCACAAGTTGCCAGGTTTCGGAATAGCCGAAAAAAGGGCCGGAAACCGCCCAGACAAGCACGAGCGCCAAAGCCGCTACGAAGGTGAACGGCTTTCCCGAGAGATCGGCGACGGCGGTAGCAAAGGAAGAGAAGAAGTTGGATTTGTTCGACATCTGAAAAGCCTCGTTGGGTCGCAGCGTCAATGCTGTCAATCGACAACATCAACTCCACATCCGGGCCGAAGTTCCTGGCGCCGCCGATGTCAATCCAGAGGTCGGACGCCCATCTGCTTGCACCATGGAGAAGACTGCCGCTAAGCTGGATGTCTGATGAGAAAAGTGTCCATGCATTGAGAAGCCCGGTGGCTTGAAAAATATTGTGCACCGCAGCAACCATTTCGTAGACTGACGCGTTTAGTTCAGCATCACCGCCATCCCGGCTGCTGATTGGCGGAGACTTTCATGAGATCTATGTCAGACACCCTCGCACGCCTTGCTGCGCTGCGAGGAACCCTTCGCGCCCAACCCACGCAGGGCAGCCCCGATCTCGTCGCCTTGGACGCATTTGGCTCAAACCCAGGCGCCTTGGGGGGCTACACCTATTTGCCGTCGAAGCGCGGGAAAGATATGGCTCTGGTCGTTGTCCTGCACGGCTGTACCCAGACTGCCGCCGGGTATGATATCGGATCCGGCTGGTCTGGATTGGCCGAGGACTATGGCTTCGCGCTGCTGTTTCCCGAGCAGCGAAGGGCAAACAATGCAAATCTCTGCTTCAATTGGTTCAACCCGGAGGACATTCGCCGGGATCACGGCGAGGTCTTTTCCATTCGCCAGATGATCGCAAAGGTCGTTACGGAACACGGTATCGACAGCAGGCGCGTGTTCGTGACCGGGCTTTCGGCCGGCGGCGCCATGACCGCCGCCATGCTTGCCACCTATCCCGAGGTTTTTGCGGGTGGCGCGATCATTGCCGGCCTGCCATATGCAAGTGCTGCAACCATTCCCGAGGCGTTCGACCGAATGCGCGGCCATGGCGGCCCGACTGCCAAAGAGCTGGAACGGCGGTTGAGAAACGCTTCAGGACACAAGGGCCGATGGCCGACATTAGCAATATGGCAGGGAACAGCAGACAGCACCGTCGTGCCATCCAATGCGAATGCGATCGTGGAGCAATGGAAAAATATCCACGGCGTCGACGCATCGCCGGGGCGCGTCGAAGATATCGGACGACATCAGCGAAAGGTCTGGACTGATGCTCATGGTGTCGAAGTGATCGAGCTCTATACGATTGCCGGAATGGGTCACGGCACGCCTCTCGATGTCGGCACCGGCTACGGGGCAAGCGGCCCCTTCATGCTTGACGTCGGAATTTCCTCGACCGTCGAAATTGCCAGGTCCTGGGGTCTGGTGCCCTCATTTGAAAAACGGCGCAACACGAAAGCCCCTGCTACGCAACCGGAAAACGCTGCAGATCCATTTGGCACGGGCAGCGATCGTGGCGGCATTCAAAAAATCATTGAAGACGCCCTCCGGTCCGCCGGGCTAATGCGGTAGTCGCAAGGCACACGACGGCCATCGGCGAGATTGCCGCTATCGGTTTTGAGACTTGGGCAGTGGTCCGTTTTGATGGCTGAAGACCAGTTCGCTCTGGACATCTTGCTGAAACTGCAGCACCCGCTGACCGACATCGCTCTCCGGTATCCCGGCCGCCAGAAGCTGATCGGCAAGCCTGCGGCATTCGGCCTTCCAGAATTCTATCGCATCTGCGCCATGCCGGCGGCCGAGTTCGCGAGCGCAACGCTCAATATTCGCAGTTCCGGTTCCAGCAGGAAAGGCAATAATTCTGCCTTCATTGGCGCCGGCAGGCCGGCGGGTCATTTCAGTAGCCATCGAACACAGGTTCCTTTGATCCTGTTCGTTGTCTACGAGACTATGGTTAACGCTTTCTATTTGCTGCAGTAAGAAGATCAATCAGGTGGAATTTTGGCGGGCCACTACGTCACCAGACGATCGGATGGGTTTTGCCGGTGAGCACGTTCACGAACCCCTCCCGCGCCAGCTCCGACGGCGCGACCAGGACCCAGCGCCAGGGCGAGCAGGTCAGCGTCGCAAATGACAGGCGTTCGGGAAATCCCGGCCACCATCGAGGTGAGAAGGTCGGCTCGTACATCCAGTCGATCCCGGCGCCGGCCGCATAAAGCGCCTGCATCTCCGCATCCAGCGCTTCAGCCGAACGCGCCGTCATCAGACCACCGACCTCGTAGCGGACACGAGCGAGAATCTTGCCGCCGGATACCAGCGCCCAGCCGCCCTGCTGTTCGTTCAGGGCATTCACGGCCATCGCCATCGCCTCGTCCGATGAGCCGACCGTCCAGATATTATGCTTGTCGTGCCCGAGTGTGGAGGCGAGCGCCGTCTCCGGCGTGCGCGGTCCGGTGCCCAGCCAGAACATCCTGGAGACCTTGGCCTCCCCTGAAAACCGGTCGACAATAGAGAATTTGGTGACATTGCGCGCGGGATCCCGCTGTACGGCGCCGTCCTCCACCGGCAATTCCATGGTGATGAAATCGTCGTGCCAGTGAAACGGCCGCAAAAGTGCTGCGTTGACCGTGGTCCGGTTCGGCGGCGCCTCGATACGGAAATCGTCAGCCGTGACCGTCCTGTCTATTTTCACGGTGCGCGTCGCCCATTGCGGCCAATCGATTTCAGGACGCACGCCAAGGAATGTCGCACCCTCGGACACAGGACGCCCGTCCGCCCATACTTTTTCGATCGACAGGCTGGCGACGTCGCTGAGAAGAACGAAATCGGCGAAACGGCCCGGCGCGATCGATCCGACCCACGGCGTCAGCCGCATATGGCGTGCTGGATTAAGGGTGACGCACTGGATGGCGATCTCCGGCGCAAGGCCGTTTTCAATGGCGAGCCGGACATTGTGATCGGTCGCGCCGATTTTCAGTGTGTCGGAGGCGCTGCGGTCGTCGGTCACCAGAGCGATCTGCGACCAGTCCGTCAGCCCCTTGTCGATCAGGCCGCGGATCACCTCCGGCAGGGAATGCGGCCTGAGCTCGATGAAAAGACCGTGGAGAAGTTTCTGCCAGATCTCATCGAGAAACCAGCCTTCGTGATCCGAAGCGAGACCCGCTGCGGCGAAGGCATTGATCGAGGCCATGTCGCGCAGCCCGGCGCCGTGGCCTTCGACCACGCCGCGCTGCTCAAAGGTCGCGCCGATCATGCCCCATAGCCGATCGTAGGAAGGATTGCCGGGATCGGATATGGACGGCCAGTCCATGACCTCGTCGAGCCCGGCGACCATCAGGCTTTCGGAAAGGAAGGCCTTCTGCTCATCGTAACCGAACCAGCCGCCACCCCATTCATAGGCGGTCGGAGGCACGGCGGAGCCAGGCAGGGGAAAGATCTTCATCGGCGATCCGCGCCGGCGCGCTTCCAGCCAGAATTCCAGATTGCGGGCACCGTTGACGTTGGAAAACTCGTGGCTCGCCTCGCAGGTCCAGGTCACGCCATGCGGCATCACCAGAGCCGCCTCCCATTCGGGCGTCAGGTGGGAGCTTTCGATATGTTTATGCGCCTCGCCGAAGCCCGGCACGGCCGCAAGATCCGGCTCGGATAAGCGCTCGCTCACCTCGCCTGCGTAACTGCCGGCGGGGCCGACATAGGCGATGCGGCGGCCCTTGATGACGATCTCCTGATCGTCGAGCCATGTCCTGGTGTGGACATCGAGCAACCTGCCCACGCGCAACAGCCTGTCGGCGGGCCGGCGTCCGAGCGCCGTCAGCACCAGATCCTGGCGCGTCAGCACCTCGTCGGACGCGTTGATTAGCAGATCATCTGGAAGAGCAGTGCGCGAAGTGGCCATGAATGAAATGCCCGTGAGAAGCTGGAACCGCCGGACCGTAAAGACCACACCCGGATGTGTAAAGCGCTGACGAACCACACGTTTTGTGAGCGGCGACAAGGCGTCGGCAACCGGGAGTTACTGACGGGATCGGTCTGGGAAAATTCCCCGCATAAGAGCGTATTTGCTCAATTATTGAGCTTGCGACCTGACCGATCAAAAAATAGTATCCCTCAAATCCAGGGGGTTGATCCCGATTATCAAATCCGTTTTTCACAGAAGGACATTGCTCATGAAGGCCAGACGTTTTGCCCGAATCCTGTCTCTAGCGCTGCTTGCCGCCGTCGGCAGCACCGTTGCGGCACATGCGCAATCGAAGACTCTGACCATCTCCTGGTGGGGCTATAATGGCGAGAAGATGAATGCGAACATCATCACGCCCTTCAAGAAGATCTGCGGCTGCGAGATCGTGTTCGAGACAGGTAACAATGCCGACCGGCTCAACAAGCTGAAACTGCGCGACGGCAAGGGCGTCGATGTCATCTATCTCACAGACAGCTTCTCGCAGCTCGGCATCGAACAGGGATTGTTCCAGGAAATCGATGCGTCGAAGATCCCCAACCTCGCTGATATCTACGAGCTGGGCAAGGCGCCTCAGGGCAAATACGGGCCTGCCTACACGATCGGACGCGTCGGCATTGTCTATGACTCCGCCAAGGTCAACCCACCGATCACCGCCTGGGGCGACCTGTGGCGCGAAGATCTGAAAAGCTCCGTCTCCTTGCCCGGAATCACCACTACGGCCGGCCCGCTGGTCGTGCTGGAAGCCGGCAAGCATGGCGGTGCGGATGCCTATGAAGACGCCGACAAGGCCTTTGCGGAAATCGAGGCACTCAAGCCCAATGTCGTCAAGAACTACAACACCGGCTCGGAGCTGGTGAACCTGATATCAACAGGCGAAGTTCGCGTTGCGCTGGCCCAGGACTTTACCCTGGCATCGATGCAGGCGGCCGTTCCGACGATGACATGGGCCAAGCTCAAGGACGGCGACATCGCGACGCTGAACACCGTGAACATCCCGAAGGGTTCCGAAAATGTCGAACTCGCCCATCAGTTCATCAACTTCATCCTGTCCAAAGAAGTCCAGCAGGCTGAAGCCGAACAAGGCGTCGACGCGCCGATCTCGACAAAGGTCAGCCTGACGCCGGACCAGGCGAAGATCTGGACCTATGGCCCGGATATGGTGGCAGGCCTTACCCGCATCGACTATGCCAAGATGAATGCTGCCAAGGCCGACTGGATCGACCGGTGGAACGAAGTCTTCGGTCAGTAAGCTGCGCGATATTCTCGGCCTGAGGCCGGTTTATTGCCTGACCTGGGCCAGACCTAGGCCAGACATGGAAGCGCCGCACGTCCGAATCCGAAATGCGGCGCTCGTGATATCAGGACATGCCACGAGTTTTAAGATGAAGCATTTTGCCAGGTGGGGATTGACGATGCCGGCGACGATTGCCGTCGTTGTGCTTCTCATCGTTCCCGTCGCCATCACCATCGCGGCAACGTTCGCGGAGCCGAAGGGCGTGTTTGCGCCCTATGTGACATTCTTCAGCAGCGGTTTTCGCCGGGCGGTTCTTTATCGGACGCTGGAGGTCGCCCTGGTCACGACGGCGATTTCGCTCACTGTGGGCTTCATCACCGCCTATGTGATCGCGCAAATGCCCGGTCGCGCAAAGAGCATCATGATCATCGCAGCGGTTTTTCCGCTGCTGACGGGTGTCGTCGTCCGATCCTTCGCATGGCTGATCATTCTCGGGAAGAATGGCATCCTGAATGCCATGCTGATCTCGACCGGCATTATCGGGGAGCCGCTTTCGATGCTCTATACCGAAGGCTCGGTCATCGTCGCCATGGTCTATCTCTTCGTTCCCCTGATGATCCTGACGCTGGTCGGGGTGCTTGAAGGCATCCCGCGCGATCTGATCGACGCCTCCGCCTCGCTCGGCGCGAGACCACTGATGACATTCTTTCAGGTGATCCTGCCGCTCGCGACACCCGGCCTCATCGTCGGCGCGGTCCTGGTCTTCACCGGCAGCTTCACCTCCTATGCGACACCGCAACTGCTCGGCGGAGAAAAGCAGATGATGATGGGGACCTTCCTCTACCAGCGCGCCATGGTGACCTTCGATTGGGTGGGCGCATCGACGATCGCCGCCATCATGGTGGTGCTGACGCTCGGCGTCGTCCTCATCATGAGCCGCATCGCACGCCGGCTCAATCCGATGGCGGTATGATGGACAGGCGCGTTCACCCGATCCTCGCCGCCTTTGCGGCCTGCGTTTTCTTCTTCCTGCTCGCACCGCTGGTCATCATCGTGGGTGCGGCCTTCAGCGACACGACCTATCTGACCTTCCCGCCGCAGGGCCTGACATTGCGCTGGTTCGTCAATATCTTCGAGATCGAGGCCTTCCGCACGACCGCGCTGACCAGCCTGCAGGTCGCCTTTTTCGGTACGGCGCTGTCCCTGCTGATCGGTGTCCCGGCGGCCTATGCGATCAACCGCTACCGGGTGGAATTGCCGCGCTGGCTTTCCACCATTTTCGTCCTGCCGATCCTGGTGCCGGAGATCGTCTTCGGATTTTCGCTGATGAAATCGGTCACAATTGGCCTCGGGCTTCCGATCTTCATCAGCCTGCTGGTCGGCCATGCGTTGCTGATCCTGCCCTATTCGGTGCGCGTCGTCGGCGCCAGCCTGGCGGCCTTCGATTTTTCCGTCGAGGAGGCGGCGATCAGCCTGGGTTGCCCGCCGCTGAAAACCTTCCTGACCGTGGTCCTGCCGAATATTCGGGCCGGGGTCATTGCCGCCTTCATCCTCGCCTTCATCACCTCGATCAACGACGTGTCGGTTTCGGTCTTCCTGACCGGGCCGGGCATCTCGACGCTGCCGATCCAGATCCTTGCGCATATGGAACAGTTCTTCGACCCGACGATCGCATCGGTATCGGTGTTGCTGATGTTCGTGACAGTCGGCGTCATGGCCGTCGTCGAGGCCACGCTCGGCCTTACCTTCCTGACAAAGTAGAACGCTCTTGACCGTATCCCTCACCATCGATTCCATCTCCGCCCATTACGGCAGTACCCAGGTGCTTAAGGACCTGTCGATCTCAGTCATGGCCGGGGAGCTGGTGTCCCTGCTCGGCTCCAGCGGCTGCGGAAAGACGACGACATTGCGCCTCGTCGCCGGTTTTCTGCAGCCGAGCAGCGGCAGCATCAAGCTCGGCGAGCGCGACCTCACCGGCCTACCCGCATATGCGCGCGACATCGGCCTGGTCTTTCAGAACTACGCGCTTTTTCCTCATCTGAGCGTCCAGGACAATGTTGCCTTCGGCCTGAGGCAGCGTCGTATTCCCCAGCCGGAACGGGCGAAAAGAACGATGGCCATGCTGGACCGCGTCGGCCTTTCGGCCTTCGCCGACCGGCTGCCGTCGGCCCTGTCAGGCGGCCAGAAACAGCGCGTGGCTCTCGCCCGGGCACTGGTCATCGAGCCGCCGCTTCTGATGTTCGACGAGCCGCTTTCCAATCTGGATGCAAAGCTCAGGATCGACATGCGCGTCGAGATCAGGCAGCTCCAGCGCGCCAACGGCACGACATCGCTTTACGTCACCCACGACCAGGAGGAGGCATTCTCGATCTCCGACAGGGTGGCGATCATGAATGCCGGGCGCATCATGCAGCTCGACGCGCCGGAGGTGCTGTATCGCCAGCCGGCCAACGCTTTCGTCGCCCGCTTCGTCGGATTCGAGAACCTGATCCGCATGAAGGTGACCGCGCGCAACGGCGCGCTTGTGATGGCCGAGACGACCGGCGGAGCGCGGCTGCAGCTGTCACAGGAAACGTTCGGACCGATCAAGGACGACTTCGTGCTGGCCTGCCGCGCAGACGGTCTTGCCGTCAGCCGTGACGGTGGTGGCATCGCGGCCGTGCTCGGCACGCGCACCTATCTTGGCCGGGCCTATCAGTACAAATGCACGACATCAGCGGGAGAGATCACCGCCAATGGGGCTTTGTCCGACCCGCTGGAAACGGGGTCGTCCGCCGTGCTGATACCGCTCGCCGAGCAATGCTGCATTCTCGATCCGGAAGATTGAAACGCTGAGGAGAGACGATGACTAGTGCCATGGATCAAGATATCGATGCCGTTCTTGCCCATGTGGACCAAAGCCTCGATGGTAGCCTGGCGCGGCTTTTCGAGCTGATCCGCATTCCGAGCGTCTCGACCGACCCGGCCTATCGCGATCACTGCCGCACTGCTGCCGAATGGCTGAGCCGGGATCTGGCTGCGATCGGCTTCGAAGCATCGGTGCGTAAAACGACCGGGCATCCGATGGTCGTCGCCCATGAAAAGGCGGCGTCCGGACCGCATCTGCTATTTTACGGCCATTACGATGTCCAGCCGGTCGATCCGCTGGCGCTGTGGACGAGCGATCCGTTCGAGCCCCGCATGGAAGCCTTGCCGAACGGCGATACCGCGATCGTGGCGCGCGGCGCATCCGACGACAAGGGACAGCTGATGACCTTCGTCGAAGCCTGCCGTGCATGGAAGAGCGTCACCGGAAAACTGCCCGTGCAGGTGAGCATGCTGTTCGAAGGCGAGGAAGAGGCCGGCAGCCCGAGCCTCGCACCCTTTCTGGATGCCACGGCAGACGAGTTGAAGGCCGATGCGGTTTTCGTCTGCGACACGGATATGTGGGATCGCGAAACGCCTGC
Organism: Rhizobium leguminosarum bv. viciae USDA 2370; assembly: GCF_002008365.1. Lineage (GTDB taxonomy): Bacteria > Pseudomonadota > Alphaproteobacteria > Rhizobiales > Rhizobiaceae > Rhizobium > Rhizobium leguminosarum. Next base: position 146,396 of record NZ_MRDL01000039.1, on the reverse strand, counting down.
CGTCACGACGATGCTGCGCGGTATCTACACCACGGAAATCGAGGTCACCTGCGCCGATCTAGACCTGCATTCCGGCATGTTCGGCAATGCCGCGCGCAATCCGCTTCAGGTGCTGTCAGACGTGGTTTCGAGCCTACGGCGAGCCGATGGCGGCGTCGCGGTCGAGGGTTTTTATGATGGCGTGAAAGAGCTCCCCGACGCCATCAAGGCGCTGTGGAAAAGACTGCCCTTCGACGAGGAGGCCTTTCTCGGCGATATCGGCCTGAGAGATCCGGCCGGCGAGGCAGGCCGTTCCGTCCTCGAACAGATCTGGGCGCGGCCGAGTTGCGAAATCAACGGCATGAGTGGCGGCTATACAGGCGAAGGCTTCAAGACCGTCATTCCGGCGAAGGCAAGCGCCAAGATTTCGTTTCGCCTGGTTGAAGGTCAAGATCCTCAGACGATCCGTGATGCCTTCCAGCGGCACGTGCGCGCACGTATCCCTAGGGATTGTTCGGTCAGCTTCAGGGATTACGGGTTTTCGCCGGCAACCGTCATGCCGATCGACAGTCCGTTTCTCACCAGGACGCTTCAGGCGCTTTCGACGGAATGGCAATGCGAAGCTGCCCTTGCCGGCACCGGAGGCTCGATCCCCATCGTCGGCGACTTCAAACGCCGGCTCGGATGCGATGCCCTCCTGGTCGGCTTCGCCCGCTTCGACAACCGCGTCCACAGCCCGAACGAAAAATACGATCTCTCCAGTTTTCATAAAGGCATACGATCCTGGGTCCGGATCCTGGCGGCCCTCGCCGACTGACGCTGTAGCACTTTGAATTGCTGCATAATTTTATCCTTCGATCGATTCCGATTTGAGGAATTATGCCGTAGGCTATGGTGCGGCCAGCGCACCCTGCTGATCCTGCAGGCCGAGAATAACGGACAATCCCACATCGACACCGAGGCAGCAGAGACCACCGATGACGATATCAGCTCCCCGCGATTTTCTGAAAAGCCTGTTCGACGCGGCGGTTCGCGCCGCCGATCCGCTGACTGGCATCAAGGCGAACCTGCCTGATAGGCCGAAGGGAAGGACCGTGGTGATCGGCGCCGGCAAGGGCGCGGCGCAGATGGCGCGGGCGCTCGAAAGCGTCTGGGACGGAGCGCTCGAGGGTCTGGTGGTCACCCGCTACGGCTATGGCTGCGAGACACGCGGCATCGAGATCTTCGAGGCCGCCCATCCGGTGCCGGATGCGGCTGGCCTTACCGCCGCAAAGCGGCTGATGGAGACGGTGAACGGGCTGACGGAAGACGATCTGGTGATCGCGCTGATCTGCGGCGGTGGCTCGGCGCTGCTGCCCGCCCCGCCGGACGGGCTGACCCTTGAAGATGAGATTGCGCTCAACGAAATGCTGCTTGCCTCGGGCGCACCGATTTCGGCAATGAATGTCGTGCGCAAGCATCTCTCCACCATCAAGGGCGGAAGACTTGCAGCAGCGACCAAAGCGAGGGTCGTCAGTCTGATCGTCTCCGATATTCCCGGCGACAACCCGGCCCATGTCGCCTCCGGGCCGACGGTCCCTGATGGTTCGACACGGCACGATGCGCTCGAGATCATCAGGCAATACGGATTGCAGCTGCCGCAGGCCGCATTCGACCATCTGAACTCTCCGAAGGCCGATGCACCGCGGCCCGACGATCCGGTCTTCCTACGGCACGCGCATCACATCATCGCCTCCGCCGGCGTTTCGCTGGATGCGGCAGCCGCACTGGCGAAGTCGCAGGGGATCGAGCCGGCGATCCTTTCGGATGCGATCGAGGGGGAATCGCGCGACGTGGCGCTGGTGCATGCGGCGATTGCCCGCGAGGTATCGGGCCGCAACAGGCCGTTTTCCAAGCCGGTCGTCATCCTTTCCGGCGGCGAGACGACGGTGACGCTGAGAGCCAAGGGCGGCAAGGGCGGACGCAATGGCGAATTCGCGCTCGCCATAGCGCTTGCGATCGACGGGCAGGAGGGCATTCATATCCTCGCCGCCGACACGGACGGGATCGACGGCTCGGAGGACAATGCCGGCGCTTTTGCCGATGGCGGCACGGCAAGGCGCCTTCGCGCCGCCGGGCTCGATCCGCGCCGGCTGCTCGACGGCAATGACAGCTATTCGGGCTTTGCGACCACCAGTGATCTCTTCGAAACCGGCCCGACCGGAACCAACGTCAATGATTTCAGGGCTATTCTGATCCGTTAGGATCCGGCGGCGATGGCGGATCAGGTCTTGATCCGCCCCTGCCCGACCAGCCAGCTGACCGATTCCTGCACCGCCTGCAGGGATGTGTATCTTGGGATGTAACCCAGCAGGCGCCTCGCTTTGGCGATCGAGCAATTCGGGCTGCGGGCAATATGCTCCCAGGTCGCCTGCGCATCCTCAGCCGTTTGACCTTCGGCCCAGGCGTCGAATGGCGCGAAGCTGAGCTTCGGCTCGTGCCCGAACCAGTGAGACATTGATTCGGCATAGCCGCGAAGGGTCAATGCCTGCTCCGAAACCGCGTGGAAACTTTCGCCCGTCGACGCATTCCAGTTGGCGATCGCATCCATGAACATCGCCGCCACGTCATCGGCATGGACGTGATGAACGGTCTCAAGGCCGAAATTGGGCAGCGCCAGGACCTCTCCGCGGGCAAGGGTCGAAAAGACCTGCAGGTTGAAATTGCCGGCCGGATTGAGCGGCGCCCAGCCGGGACCAACAATATGGCCGGGATGGATGATGGTTGCCGGAAATCCGCGCAGCCTTGCCTGCTGCAGCAGATAGGTTTCGATCGCCGCCTTCTGCGTGCCGTACTCGCCGAAGGGAAATTTCGGCGCCTCTTCCAGTGTCGGCACGGCTGTCGGCTGGCCGTGCGTCCAGATCGTGCCGGTATGCAGGAAATGACCGACATGCCCCGACAGCGCCGTCACCAGGTGCTCGGCACTTTCCAGCGAGAAGCAGATCATGTCGATGACGATATCGGCTTTCACACCACGCACGGCCGGGCCGAAATCACCCGTCCGCTCCATGGCTGTCCGATCCATCTGACGCTGATCGACGGCAGCCCAGGCGTGGTTTGCCGTATAAGGCTTTGCCGTGCCGCGGCTGATCGTAACGACGTCGTGGCAGGCTTCCACCAGACGGGGAACGAGATAGGTTCCGACATGGCCCGTTGCCCCGATTACCAAAACCCGCATCATCGCTCCTCCCTTTGCATTCCCGTGTCGAATACGCTGCGCTTAGCTGATCCTGCAAGCAGACTTTTCGTGATCAATTCGGCTCAACCAGGCCCGCTATTCCTGAAAACAAGGCAGGTGCCGCCCTGTTTGCGGATCTGGTTGCAGAGGTCGTTGGCTTCCAGGCGTGTCTGCCGGCCGATGCGGGCAGCATAACGCGGGCGAAAACCAAAGCTGCGATCGCGCTGGCGCAGGATCAGCGGCTGCTCCGCATTCAGGGGCGCGGGCAGATCCTGCACTGCATCGAGAAACATGCGCCTGACTACCGCGACATTCGCATTCGCCGCAAGTTGGACGCCCCAGGGCGCCCATTCACCCTCCTGACGCCAGGGCGTGTCCTTCAACGTCCGTCTCTCCGCAAGCGCCACGCAAGCATCGAGGAAGGACTTGTCCTTGTCGAGCGGGGCAGCCGCATCTTCCGGAGGATTATCCTTCCATTCCTCGATGGTATGCGCGGTGATTGCCAGGACGTAACCGCGTGTCTCGTAAGGTAATCTCCCTGACGTTAGGTAAGAGGAAAGTCCGTTTTCGCCAGCATTATAGGCGGCGGCGGCAAGGCCGAGATTGCCGAAACGATTGCGCAATTCGTCGAGATATTGAGCCGATTTCCGCAGGGCTTCCAACACCTGGTAGCTGTCTTCAAGACCGCGCAGTTTCGCCGTTCCGGGCATGAACTGCGCAATGCCCTGCGCTCCTTTGAAGCTGACTGCATCGGGGCGAAAGGTGCTTTCCCGCCAGATGAGACGGGCGAAATAATCCGGCGGCAATTGATTGGCGCTGGCGAAATGCTCGATCGCGACGCAAAGGTCTCGATTGAAACTGTCCTTACGGATGCAAAGCGTCTCACCCGATTCCGACGCCGAAGTCCCCGAATAGAGACAGGCCGGCGCCCCAGCGCTTCCTTCCGGCTGGGCCCTTACCGTGTCTAGTTGGGAAAACAGAAGGCAGAGCGAAAGCATGGCTTTCGCCGATCTCCTCCCCATGTCGGACTGACATTTCCGGCCTATCATCGGATCTCGGCGGGTTCGAACTTCCATCGCGACGCTGAATTCTCAATACCATCGATACGGGTAGGAAGCTTCCCCCATTTCCCTCTCTGCACCAGGTTTCTAATTTCGCCAGCAATTTTGGAACAGATATATTCGACCTGCCACGGTCGCAGCGTCATCCTCTTCACCAGGACTATCTAAGCGAACGAGGATAAGCAGATGATTGATCTCCACTACTGGCCGACGCCGAACGGCAAGAAGGTTTCGATCTTCCTGGAGGAAACCGGCACGCCCTACCGGCTGGTGCCGGTCAATATCGGCCGGGGCGACCAATTCAAACCTGATTATCTCAAACTCAACCCCAATCACCGCATGCCGGCCATCGTCGATCACGAGCCTGCCGATGGCGACGGTCCGTTGAGCGTGTTCGAATCCGGCGCGATCCTCTTCTATCTCGCCGAGAAGACCGGTAAATTCTGGCCGCAGGATCTGCGCGGCAAATACGAGGTCACGCAATGGGTGATCTGGCAGATGGCGAACCAGGGGCCGAAACTCGGCGAAGCCGGTCATTTCCGTCGCCTTGGCGATCGCGAAGGCGACCAGTCCTATGCGGTGCGGCGCTTCACGGACGAAGCCAACCGCCTCTACGGCGTTCTCAACATGCGGCTTCGCGACCGGCGCTATCTGGCCGGTGAGGAATTCACCATCGCCGATATCGTCAGCTATCCCTGGACCGTCAACTGGCAGGCACAGGGTCAGGACATCGACGAGTTCAAGCATTTCAAGCGATGGTTCGAGGAGGTCGGCGCACGGCCTGGTGTCCAACGCGGCCTGGCGGTCGGCGCCGATCTTGGCACCGACAACAGTAAGCTCTCCGAAGAGGAGCAGGCGCGCATCCGCAAGATCCTCTACAACCAGCGCGCCCTTCCCGTTCCGGATTGAGCATCGGCTGCGATAGCTCTTGCACCGTCATTGCGGCAAAGGATATCCATAGTGACAACCGGGCCCGCAGCCAGCCAAAGGCCGGTTCCCGCTTCGCGTCGTTGCAGATCACCTGCCCGCGGATCTTGACGGTTTGGGCAGCAGCTGGCGTTGCGACTTGGGGTGTGGCCAGCAATGACGAGACCTGTAATCGGCATCATCGGGAACGCCCGCATCGTCGAAAGCCGCTTTGCGGCCCAGCTTGTCGGAGAAAATAATCTGCGAGCAGTGGCCGATGTTGCCGAAGCCTTGCCGCTGATGTTTGCCGGCAATCCTAAACTAGCCGATATCGCGGATCTGCTGGCTGTCGTCGACGGCATTCTGCTGACGGGCGCCAGAGCTAATGTCCATCCCAGCCGCTTCAACATGGTGCCTGATCCCAAGCACGAACCTTACGATGAAGATCGTGACGGGCTGGCGCTACCATTGATTGAAGCCTGTGTTGCGCAAGGCGTTCCTGTTTTCGGTATATGCCGCGGTTTTCAGGAAATGAACGTCGCCGCCGGCGGCTCGTTGCATCCTGAAATCCGGGAATTGCCAGGACGCATGAACCACCGAATGCCGCGCCTGGAGACCGGCGAAATCCATCCCGACCCCGCCATCGTTTTCGGCGATCGTCACGATGTTCGACTTATCCAGGACGGGATGTTTGCGCGCATTCTCGGCCGAGAGACGATCCGGGTGAACTCGCTACATGGACAGGGCATCCTCGAACTTGGCGAGAGGGTCGTTGCCGAAGGAATTGCCGAGGACGGGACGATCGAGGCGATACGGTTCAAAGACGCGCCGGGATTTGCGCTCGGCGTGCAATGGCACGCCGAATACGATCCCCAAACCAACCCTGTGAATCGTGCGCTGTTTCAGGCATTCGGCGACGCGGTGAGAGCCCGCAAAGCCATCACCTAAGGTTCGATCGGTTACGGCCGACACTTCACCGCTATCAGCACCACAAAGAAAAGCCGCCGCGAAGATGTTTTCGCGACGGCTTGTAGAGGTTCGAGAGCCGGGATCAGGCCGTCGGCTGCTTGGTCTTCCTGAGATAGGGCAGAACCGTATCGAAGGCGCCGAAACGCGTGATCGCGTCTTCGTTGGACACCGCGGCAGTGATGATGACGTCATCACCCTGGTTCCAGTTCGCCGGTGTGGCCACCTGGTGCTTGGCCGTCAGCTGGATGGAATCGATAGCGCGCAGGATCTCATTGAAATTGCGGCCCGTCGTCATCGGATAGGTCAGGATCAGCTTGATCTTCTTATCGGGACCGATGATGAAGACCGAACGCACCGTCGCGTTGTCGGCAGGCGTGCGGCCTTCCGAGCTCTCGCCGGCGCCGGCCGGCAGCATGTCGTAAAGCTTGGCGACTTTGAGGTCCTTGTCACCGATCAGGGGATATTCAACGTCGAAGCCGGTGGCGGTCTTGATGTCGTTCTTCCACTTGGCATGGCTTTCCACAGGATCGACGGAGATTCCGATGATCTTGGCGCCACGCTTGGTAAACTCCCCCGCAAGGCCGGCCATGGCGCCGAGCTCGGTCGTGCAAACCGGCGTGAAATTCTTCGGATGCGAGAACAGGACGGCCCAGCCGTTGCCGATCCACTCATGGAAGCTGATCGGTCCCTGGGTGGTGTCGGCGGTAAAATCGGGGGCAATATCGTTGATGCGTAAGCTCATGGTCGGCCCTCCAAAGCCTTGTGTTCAATGTTTTTGGTCTCAAATCGAGGCCATGGGATCCGTCCGCCGGAAGCGGTCGAGAGATTGCGGTCAACAGGATCGCACCGGCCGAAGGTAAAGACTTCCCATTCCTGGATTTTAGTAAGTTATATATCACGATCACCGAAGGCATGCTCTTTCGATTTCCGGCCTGCTCCGGCATTATTTTTCCGGCAAGTGCGCGCGATGAAGAGACCGATGGTTTTCCATCGGTCCCGTCAAAAGCTGCAGGCGAACCGCCCTGCCTCTTGCTCAGGCGGCCTGGACGGATTTGATCCTGTCGATGCCACCGACAACAGGTGCGAAATCGTCCCACACACCCTGGGCGCCCTTCTGCCATTCCTCGAAGGCTTCCGGCTTCAAGAGCTTTCCGCCATGGCCAAGCGCCGTCTCAACAGATTTGGCTTCGTCGTCGACGATCAGCTGGTTGAAATAGGCGGCCCCTTCGCTGGAAGCCTGCTGGAACACCGCCTTCTGCTCGTCGTTGAGGCCGGCCCAGAAGGTCGAGGCATAATAGATGACGCCGGATGCCCAGATGTGGCCGGTCTCGGTCATATCGGGCACGACCTCATAGAGCTTGAAGCCGGCATAGGCCGATTTGGTCAGATCCATCGCGTCGGCGACACCGGTTGCGAGCGCATTATAGGTCTCGGTGATCGGAATGCCGATCGGCGTCGTGCCGAATGCGCTCCAGAGCTTGGTGTGCAGCGGGCTCTGGATGACACGGATGCGCTTACCCTTGAGCTGCTCCGGCCGCGTCACCGGTTCCTTGGTCAGGAGATGGCGGGCGCCGTAATTGATGAAATCGCCGACGACGAAATTCTGCGCCTGCAGTTTCTGCTTGAGATCGGCGCCGACATCACCACCAACGGTCCGGCGCACGTGGTCGGCATCGCGGAAGAGGAAGGGCAGATCGAGGATCTGCAGTTCCGGTGCCCAGCCGGAAAGCGACGAGACCGTCGAGAGACTGGCCTGGATGGAGCCGAGGCGCACGCCCTCGGCCACCTCCTTCTCGCCGCCGAGCGCACCGTTCCTGACGATATTGAACTTGAACTGGCCCGGCAGCTTCGCTTCGACCAGTTCGCCGATCTTCACCCAGATCTTCGTTTCCGGCTTGTCGTCGCCGAGCAGCGAAGCGATCGTGATCGTCGTCGTGCGGGCGGCGGCGGTGCGGACGAAAGCGGGCGCTGCAAGCACCGTTCCGGTGAGAGCAGCGGTCTTCAGGAAATGGCGTCGATTGAAATTATCCATGGGGTTGTCCTGTTTACGAGAAGATGATGGCCCAGGCGCAAAGGATTGCGAGCGAGACCAGGAGAGCGAGCAGATAGGGAACCACCGCCCGGAAGAGTTCCGAGGCGGGAATGCGCGTGACGCCGCTGACGACGAAGATCAGCATGCCAAGCGGCGGCGTCAGTCCGTGGATCATCAGGTTGACGACGATGATCACCCCGAACTGAATGGGATCGATGCCGGCGGCAACAGCTGCCGGCAGCAGGATCGGGCCGAACAGCAGGATCGCAGCGCCGATATCGAGAACAAGGCCGACAACCAGCAGGATGACGTTCGACAGCAGGATGACCGCAAGCGCGCTGCCGCCGAGTGCCGTCGTCAGATGCGAGATCAGCCCGGACACGTCGTCGACAGCCAGCAGGAAGGCAAAGGGGCCGGCTGTGCCGATGAGGAGACCGATTGCCGCCGCTTCAACTGCTGCCTGGCGAAAGGCGGCATAGAGCGAGAGAATGCCGAGCCGCGCGCCGATGCCGAGCAGCAGCGTGTAGAAAGCAGCAAGCGCAGCCGCTTCCGTGGTCGTGACGATGCCGATGCGGATGCCGACGACGACGATGATGCCGAGCCCGAAGGCTGGGATAGCCTGGACTGCCGATTGCCAGCGCTGTCTCGCGTTTGCGCGCGGCAAAGGCACTTGTTCGCTGACCGTCAGATGGATGGCGACTGCCAGGCATATGGCCATCAGCCCGCCGGCAAAGAAACCGCCGACGAGCAGCGAGCCGACGGAAAGATTGGTCGCCGTCGCAAGGATGAGAAATGCGATCGACGGCGGGATGACGTTGTCGAGAACCGATGTCGAGGCGATGATCGCCGCCGCCTGCGCCGGCCGATAGCCGTGTTTGACCAGTTCGGGCTGGAAGGTCGACGCGCCGAAAGCGGCATTTGCGACCGACGAGCCGGAGGCGCCGGAAAAAAGGACGCTGGTCAAGAGCGTCGTCTGCGCCAGCCCTGCCCGGCGATGGCCGACCATGGCGGCGGCGAAGCGCACGAGCTGGTTGGCGACGCCGGAGGCCGTCAGCAGGCCGCCGGCAAGCAGGAAGAAGGGAATGGCGAGCAGCAGGAATTTCGAGATGCCGGTGACGGTCGCGGAAACGATCGCCGGCTCCGGCAGGCTGCTGCCGAAGGCGATGACGACATAGGCTGCGGCAAGAAAGGCGTGCGGCAGCGGCGCAGCAAGCACGAGACCGATTGCCGCAATAAGTCCGAGGAAGATGCTCGGCGGCCAGTCGAGATCGAGCGCGACATGCGGGATACCGGCATAGAGCGCGACCCCCACGGCAAGCGAGAGAGCAGCCGGCAGGAGCTTGCCTTCGGCGATGCGCTGCAGAAGCAGCACGACGAGGATCAGCGCGCCGCCGGCGCCGAGGAAGCCGAAGCGGATCCATTCCGGCACGCCGAGCGTCGGCGAGACACCGCCGAGCATCGTCATGATCTCGCTGCCGCCAAAACTCAGGATCAGCGCCGAGAGCACGGTGAAGACATCGGCGCCGATCCGCGAGACCTTCTGCAGGCCTTCCGGCAGTATCCTGACGAAAACGTCGAGGCGCATGGCAAGCGCGCTGTTGAGGCTGAGCGGCGCGCCAAGGGCGATCAGGCCGACATGCAGCCAGATGCCGAGATCCTCGGCACCGATGAAGCCGGCGCTGAAGAAATAGCGCAGGCAGACTGTGACGAGCACCATAAAAAGCAGCACGGCGAGAACAAGTGCCGCGGCAATGCCGAGAATCGCCTCGATCGCCCGCAGCAGGCGCGCTGCCACCCCGGTGTCCGGAGCGGCCTGTTCGATCGGATGAAATTCACTGGTGGCCACGAAACTTACCTTCTGGCGAGAGGATCAGGCATTCTTGACGGTCGAAAGATCGCGATCGAAGAGCGTCGACCAAGTGTAGTTGCGCGCCTTCGAGACCTCCCTGCTGACATCGAGCCGCGGCAGCACCTTTTCGCCGAAACGATAGGCTTCCTCAAGCAGCGGCATGCCAGAAAGAATGAAAGTATCGACACCAGCCTTCTGATAGGCTTCGAGCGTGCGCAGAACCGTATCCGGAGAGCCGACGATCGCCGTGCCGGGGCCGGGCCTGACCAGGCCGATGCCGGCCCAGAGGTTCGGTGCAACTTCGAGATCGCGCAGATTTTCCGGCTTCAGGCCGCCGTGCAAGGCCGTCATGCGCTGCTGACCGACGGAATCGCTTCTTGCGACGAAACGCTGGTTGGCGGTGATCGCCGCATCATCCATGCGGCCATAGAGATCGGCCGCCGCCTCCCAGGCCTTTTCGTCGGTGTCGCGAACGATGACGTAGAGACGGATGCCATATTCCAGTTCACGGCCGTAGTGGGCGGCCCGCGCCTTTACCGCTTCGACCTTCTCGCCGATCTGGGCGGGCGTCTCGCCCCAGGAGAGATAGGTGTCCACATGTTTCGCCGCGACTTCAAGCGCCTTATCCGAGGAGCCACCGAACCAGAGCGGCGGCGGTGCGATGCTCTCGCCGACCGGCAAGGCGAGCTTGGCGCCGTCCGTCGAGAAATACTTGCCCTGATGGGTAACGCTCTCGCCGGCAAAGAGCCGGTGCCAGAGCTGCAGATATTCGTCCGCCATGTCATAACGCTCGTCATGCGGCAACATCATCCCGTAAGCGCCGAGCATCTTGGCGTCGCCGGAGACGACATTGATCAGCAGCCGGCCGCGGGCGAACTCCTGGAAGGTCGCCGCCATCTTGGCAAGCAATGTCGGCGCGACGAGACCGGGATGGATGGCGACGAGAAATCGCAGCCGCTCGGTGTGAGCAAGCAGCGCACTCGCCAGCACCCAGACGTCGTGGGCGCCGGTCGCAAACAGGGCGCCGGTGTAACCCAGATGGTCATAGGCCTGGGCAAGCTGCTTGTAGTAGCCGTAGTCGACCTGACGTGAGCCTTCCGGCTGCCAGGGATAGGCGCCGTCGGGTGCGCACATGTACCAGAAAACGTTCATCTCCCGATTCCTTGTTATTTCGTCATTTCCGGGCGTTTCAGCACGATGGGCTTGGCGAAGTGGCCGTGACGCAGCAGCGTGTCGGCCTCTTCCTGTTGTTCGGCAATGATCTCGTCGTCGATCGGAAACACCGTGAAGTCGCGCGAGCGCACCACCTTTTCCCAGGCATCGATATCCGTTCCGCCGCGGTCGCCAGATCCGCCGCGGTCGCCCGATGCAAGAAGTCTGGCAGCAGTGCGTGGATCGGCAGCGATCTCGTTACCGATCCGGCTGAGTTCGGAGACGACCGCCCGAATTTCCGCCGCCGAAAGGCCGTTCCGCTCCAATGTCCAGAACAAAGAACGGTTGGGAATGGCCGCGCCGCAACGGACGATCAACCTGACGTCGTCGCGCTCCAGCGCCTTTTCGAGACGCGGCGACATGGCGACCCAGGCATCGACACGCCCTTCGAGCAGATCGGCGAGCGAGTCGCGCGCGCCGCTTTCGACCCGCTCAACATCGGGCAGGCTCATCCCCTCACCTTCGAGGCTACGGGCCAGCAAATAGGTGTGAAACGAACCGTCGACCAGCGAGATCCGGCGGTCTTTCAGCTCAGCGACGGAGCCGATCGGACTGTCGCTCCTGACGAAGATAGCGCCGTTGGCCGGGCGCGGCGCGGAGGCAGCGATATATTCGACGCCGAGCCCGCGCATATCCGCCTCGATCGGCGGCGTCGAGCCGGTGCCGCCGAGATCGATGTCGCCACTTTCCAGCAGCGCCGCGGTATCGCGGCCTTCGGCATAGGAGACGAATATCGGCTGCAGATCGACAAAGGCGCCGGGCCAGAGCCGCGCGAGACGAAGATGCAGGTTATTGGGATGAACACCAATTTTCATTCTGTGCGACCGATAACGTGGCTCATAGCAGTCAATTTACTTTTTTATAAATTGATTGCGAGGAAGCGATTGTCGTCAGCAGGAGAAAATCGCCTTTGAAATCCCATAAAATCGATAGGCAATGAAATCTTTTACCAGATCGAGCGAAGTGAGCGAGCCGGAGTTGAAAATTCAGCGCCGTCACTTTACTTTTTTATAGAACCTTCAAGGACGATACCGTTGACGAAGCCCGTTTCCTCAAGAGTCTGCCGCGATGTCGGCGCAGCCAGCGAATTGCTGAAGCTGATCGCCAATGCCAACCGCCTGGCGATCGTCTGCTATCTGATGGAGACGGAAGCCCCGGTCTCGGCGATGGAGGACGAACTCGGTATCCGCCAGCCGACGCTTTCCCAGCAGTTGAGCGAGCTTCGCGAGGCCGGTGTGATCGAAGGACGCCGCGACGGTAAGGCGATCGTCTATCGCGTCATTGACCCGCGCGTCGAGACGATCGTGCAAACTCTGCGGGACATGTTCTCTGGCCTCGACGATGTCACCGGGCGCTTCGGAATGACGAAGCTGCCGGTCGACGAAATGATGTTCGATTGAACCTGGGATGATCGACCTCTATACTTGGATCACGCCGAACGGGCTCAAAGTATCCATCGCACTCGAAGAGTTTGGCCTTTCCTATCGCCCCCATGCGATCGACATCACCAAGGGGGACCAATTCCTGCAGGATTTTCTCGCCATCAATCCGGGCAGCAAGATTCCTGTTATCATCGATCACGAGACCGGCATTACGCTTGCCGAATCCGGCGCCATCCTGCTCTACCTCGCCGAAAAGGCCGGCCGCTTCCTACCCCGGCAGGGTGCCGCCCGGCATCACGCGATCGAATGGCTGATGTGGCAGATGGGGGGTTCGGGCCGACGCTCGGTCACGCCCATTATTTCCTGACCTACAACAGCGGCGAAGCGCCATTCGCTGAGGATCTCTTTCGCAGGGACACCCGCCGCCTGTACGAGACGCTGAACGCGCGGCTCGAAGGCCGCGACTATCTCGTCAACGCAAGATCGACCTGAATGCTTTCCCTTATGTTAGGCAATGGTATCTCAGGCTTGCCGCACGGCCACAGCTCAAGCGCGGTTACGCCATTCCTCATTTCACATCCGAAATACCGCAGCCGTGAAGAGACCTTGCCCGGCAGCAATTCTTCGCCGAATTTCGCCAGCTAAGCTACGTGGCGCATTGATTTCGCCCGAAAGTGCGGCAGTTTGATTATTTTTTGCGCACACCTATTTGTGCACACTTTTCAGGCGAACGCCTTGCCAAAATTGCTGCAGTGCGTCATGAATAGACAATGACTCATCTCGATCTGACAATTCTGGTGATCGACGAAAATGCCATACGCGCCTCCATCATCGAAGAAGGACTGCGCGAGGCAGGGCATGTGCGCGTCACCGTGGTCCACGAGGTCAACGGCATCGCGCGAATCATCGAAACGCTGATGCCCGACGTGATCATCATCGATATCGAGAATCCCAACCGCGACATGATGGAGCATCTGTTCCAGCTGACGCGCACGGTCAGCCGCCCGATCGCCATGTTCGTCGATCGCTCCGACACGGCCTCGATCGAGGCTGCCGTCGATGCGGGCGTCTCGGCCTATATCGTCGACGGATTGAAGAAGGAACGCGTCAAACCGATCCTCGACATGGCCGTCAGCCGCTTCAATGCCTTCAACCGGCTACGGCGAGAGCTTGCCGATGCCCGCTCCGCGCTGGAGGAACGCAAGCTGGTCGAGCGCGCCAAGGGCATATTGATGAAGATGCGCGGCCTGTCGGAGGAAGAGGCTTTCGCCCTGCTGCGCCAGACAGCGATGAACGAAAAGAAGAAGATGTCGGAAATCGCCCAGAGCGTCGTCACTGCCGCTGGGCTGTTGATGTAATGGCCGACCTGATGAATTTCCGGAGGAAACCGGAGTGGATATGATGACAACGACCTCCAACTCCGGCGGCGAGCTGCCCTCGCCCGTGCGGGTGAACAACGAAGGACCGAAAGTGCTGCGGGCCGGTTTCATTCCGCTCGTCGATGCATCGGTGCTGATTGCCGCCGCAGAATTCGGCTTCGCGCGGAAGGAAGGCCTGACGCTCGATCTCGTCAAGGACGTCTCCTGGGCGAATGTGCGTGACCGCCTGGCATTCCGCCAGTTCGACATTGCCCACATGCTGTCGCCGATGCCCGTCGCCTCCATGCTCGGCCTCGGCTCCAATCCCTCACCGACGATCACGCCATTTTCGCTGGGGCGCGGCGGCAACGCGATCACGCTGTCGACGCGGTTCTTCGACAGGATGCGGAATGACGCGGGATTGCCGGAAACGGCAAGCGCGCTCGACAATGCCCGCGCCCTGGCAAAAATATTGGCGGCAATGAAGGCCCGCGGCGAGCCGCTGCCGACTTTCGGGGTCACCTATCCCTTCTCCTCGCACAATTACGAATTCCGCTACTGGCTGGCGGCCGGCGGCATCGATCCCGACAAGGACGTCAGGCTTGTCGTGGTGCCACCGCCCATGACTTCGGATGCGCTGGCAGCCGGTGCGATTGACGGTTTCTGCGTCGGCGCGCCGTGGAACATGGTCGCTTCAGAGCGCGGCGTCGGCCGCATCGTCGCCGCCAAACAGGATATCTGGCCGTCGGCACCGGAAAAGGTAATCGGCATGCGGCCGGACTGGGCGGAAAGCCATCCGGAAACCGTTTCCCGGCTGATCGTGGCCCTCGACGCGGCAGCCCGCTGGTGCGACCGGCCGGAAAATCACGACGCGCTGGCGGCAGCTCTAGCCGACCCGCGCTATATCGCTGCCCCCGTCGAGATTATTCGCCGTGTGCTCGCCGGCGAATTCAGCCTCGACGCAAAAGGTAACCGCCGCATCATCACCGATTATTTCATGTTCCATTCCGGCTTCGCCAATTATCCCCGGCCAAGCCATGCGCTGTGGATTTACAGCCAGATGATCCGCTGGGGACAGGCCGAGGTCAGCCTTAACATGGCAAGGGCCGCAGCATCCGCCTACCGCCCGGATCTCTACCGGACGGCTCTCGGCGACGGCAACGCACCCGACGATGCCGATATCCGCATCGAAGGCGGCGACGAGGGCGACCGCTTCATGGACGGCCACGTCTTCGACCCGGCTAGGTTGCCTGATTATGTCGCAGGCTTTGCCGTTAAAAGCGCCCTGCCCTTCATGTCCGACGACGAGGCCTGATTGACGCCGGCCTGCACAAAACGCCAGCAAGGATCTGCCTGCCTCACAACAAGCGCACAAAAGATTTGCACGACTGATGGCGGCCTGAAAAACATGCATCCGTCAGATTTTTGAATAATATGATTTACATTCAAGGGCTTGTACAAGTGACAACAAACTGGCACGCGGTTTGCATTGTCATTATTGCACCGGTCAATGGCGATCAGCGCAGAATGAGCGCGCGATAGGCGCTCATAGGAGACACAGAGGTTACCCCTTCAGATCGAAGATGTAATCTAAGCTTGAGCAAGCCGGCACGGATTGCTTCCAGGCAACAGGGCTAGAAGGCCCAAGAATTCGGCGTCCAACGGCGGGCGCCACCAGCAAAGCCGCTGATCAGGATATTTCGCGCACCTCGTGTATGCGCGTCCTGACCAGCGGCTTTTTGTTTTAACCCTCAGCGATGGATCGGCACGACCTTGTCGGGCCCCGGAGAAGTTATGTCTGTCATCGAGAAAGCACATCCCATGTCGGCCGGCGAACCAGCCAAAGCATTGTGGATCTCCACTGTAGCCTTCACCCTCTGTTTTGCCGTGTGGACGATCTTCGCGATCATCGGCATTCGCATCAAGCAGGATCTCGGGCTGAACGAGGCCGAGTTCGGATTGCTGGTCGGCACCCCCGTGCTGACCGGCTCGCTCGTGCGCATCGTCCTTGGCATCTGGACGGGGCGCTACGGTGGCCGTCTCGTTTACACGCTCACCATGCTGGCCGCCGCATTGGCGACTTTCCTGCTCTCCTACGCCCAGACTTATACGCAGATGTTGATCGCCGGCCTTGGCGTCGGCCTCGCCGGCGGCTCCTTCGCGGTCGGTGTCGCCTATGTCTCGCCTTTCTTCCCGGCTGAGAAGCAGGGAACCGCGCTCGGCATCTTCGGTGCCGGCAATGTCGGCGCGGCTGTGACCAAATTCGCGGCGCCTTTCGTGTTGCTCGCATGGGGCTGGCAGGCGGTTGCCGAGATCTGGGCCGTCTGTCTGGCACTGATGGCAATCGTCTTCTGGTTCACCACGACCGATGATCCGGCCTACCGTCTCCGCCGCGAACGCCGCGTCGCCACCAAGAGTTTTGCCGAGGAATTCGCGCCGCTGCAGAACGTTCAGGTCTGGCGCTTCTCGCTTTACTATTTCTTCGCCTTCGGCGGTTTCGTCGCCCTGTCGCTGTGGCTGCCGCGCTATCTGGTCGGCGTCTACGGCTTCCACCTGGAAACCGCCGGCATGATCGCGGCCGCCTACTCCATCCCGGGCAGCATCTTCCGCGCCTTCGGTGGCGTGCTGTCGGACAAGAAGGGCGCGCGCAGCGTGATGTATACGATGCTTGCCGTATCGGCCGTGGCCACCCTCATCCTTTCGCTGCCGGCTGCTTCTGGGGCCGGGACAGGTCCGGCCTTCGGTATCACCCCCGTCATCTTCATCGTCGTCATCTTCGTGCTCGGGTTCTTCATGAGCCTCGGCAAAGCTGCCGTCTACAAGCACATTCCGGCCTACTACCCAGAAAACGTAGGCGCAGTCGGCGGCATCGTCGGGATGATGGGCGGCCTTGGCGGCTTCATCCTTCCGATCGCCTTTGGCCTCCTCAAGGACATAACCGGTCTCTGGTCCAGCTGTTTCCTGCTGCTCTTCGCGATCGTCGTGATCTCTCTCATCTGGATGCACCTGTCCGTCAAGCAACTGTCGCGCCAAGGGCACTCGGCGCCCCTGGCTGCAACCTGATCAAGGACCTGGAAATATGACCGAAAAACTTGTCATCATCGGCAATGGCATGGCGCCCGGGCGCATGCTGGAGCACCTCTTCGAGCAGGCGCCGGGTCGCTATGAAGTTACGATCTTCAATGCCGAGCCGCGCGTTAATTACGACCGCATCATGCTGTCGCCGGTTCTCTCAGGAGAAAAGGACTACGAACAGATCATCATTCACGGCGACGGCTGGTATATCAAGCATGGCATCATGCTCTACAAGGGCCACAAGATCGTCAACATCGATCGCGCCGCCAAGACCGTCACCTCCGACCACGGCGTCACCGAAAGCTACGACAAGCTGGTGATCGCAACCGGTTCCGTGCCTTTCATCATTCCCGTTCCCGGCAAGGATCTGCCCGGCGTCATCACCTATCGCGATCTCGATGACGTGCAGGCGATGCTGCTTGCCGCTCAATCGCGCGAAAAGGCTGTCGTCATCGGCGGCGGTCTGCTTGGCCTTGAAGCGGCAGCCGGCCTTGCCCAGCGCGGCATGGACGTCACCGTATTGCACGTCATGCCGACGCTGATGGAACGCCAGCTCGACCCCGCCGCCGGCTACCTGCTGCAGAAGGCGGTCGAGGAACGCGGCATCAAGGTCATCTGCAAGGCCAATACCAAGGCGATCGTCGGCAACGGCAAGGTCGAGGGCATCGAGCTTGACGACGGCCGCATCATCCCGGCAACGCTGGTCGTCATGGCCGTCGGCATTCGCCCGAGTGTCGGCCTGGCGAAGGACGCCGGCATTGCAGTCAATCGCGGCATCGTCGTCGATGCCGGCATGCAGACCTCGGATGGCGACATTCTCGCGCTCGGCGAATGTGCCGAGGTCGGCGGCATGGTCTATGGCCTTGTTGCGCCACTCTATGAAATGGCCCGCATCGCCGCCGCGCATCTCTCCGGCGATCGCTCGCCCGCCTTTGTTCACGCGGATACGCCGACCAAGCTCAAGGTCACCGGCATCGAGCTTTATTCACTCGGCGACTTCGCCGACGGCGACGACCGCGAGGAGATCGTGCTGCGCGATGCCAGCGCCGGCGTCTACAAGCGCCTGGTGCTGAAGGACAACAAGATCATCGGCACCGTGCTTTACGGTGAGACCGCTGATGGTGCCTGGTTCAATGACCTGAAGAAGAAGGCAACCGATATTTCGGAGATGCGCGAGACGCTGATCTTCGGACAGGCCTATCAGGGAGGGTCGCCGCTGGACCCTATGGCGGCCGTTGCAGCCTTGCCGGATGACGCGGAGATCTGTGGCTGCAACGGCGTATGCAAGGGCAAAATCACCTCGACGATTTCGGGCAAAGGGCTGACGTCGCTCGACGACGTGCGCGCCCATACCAAGGCATCCGCCTCGTGCGGCTCCTGCACCGGCCTCGTCGAACAACTCATGGCACTGACGCTCGGCGACAGCTACAACCCGGCTGCGGTCCAGCCGATGTGCACCTGCACCGAACTCGGCCATGACGATGTCCGCCGCTTGATCAAGGCGAAGGGTCTGAAGAGCATCCCTGCCGTCATGCAGGAGCTCGAATGGAAGACTTCCTGCGGCTGCGCCAAATGTCGGCCGGCGCTCAACTACTACCTGGTCTGCGATTGGCCCGACGAATATGCCGACGACTACCAGTCGCGTTTCATCAATGAGCGCGTGCACGCCAACATCCAGAAGGACGGCACCTACTCCGTCGTTCCGCGGATGTGGGGCGGCGTCACCAATGCGAACGAGCTGCGCGCCATCGCCGATGTCGTCGACAAATTCGAGATTCCGATGGTGAAGGTCACCGGCGGCCAGCGCATCGATCTGCTCGGCATCGAGAAGGAAGACCTGCCCGCCGTCTGGGCCGATCTCGGCAAGGCCGGCTTCGTCTCCGGCCAAGCCTATGCCAAGGGTCTGCGCACGGTGAAGACCTGCGTCGGCTCTGATTGGTGTCGCTTCGGCACGCAGGATTCCACCGGTCTCGGCATCCGCATCGAGAGGTTCATGTGGGGCTCCTGGACGCCGGCCAAACTGAAGATGGCCGTGTCCGGCTGCCCGCGCAACTGCGCGGAAGCAACCTGCAAGGACATCGGCGTGATCTGCGTGGATTCCGGTTTCGAGATCCATTTCGCTGGTGCAGCCGGGCTCGACATCAAGGGCACGGAGGTCCTTGGGCTTGTCCGGACCGAGGACGAGGCGCTGGAGCATATCGTGGCACTGACGCAGATGTACCGCGAGCAGGCCCGCTATCTCGAGCGGATCTACAAGTGGGCCAAGCGCGTCGGCCTGGAGGAAATCCGCCGCCAGATCATGGGCGATGCCGAAAAGCGCAAAGCCTATTACGAACGCTTCGTCTTCAGCCAAAAATTTGCCCAGGTCGATCCCTGGTCGGAGCGTGTCTCCGGCAAGGACAAGCACGAGTTCAAGCCGATGGCGACGATCGGCTATCCGCAGGCTGCAGAGTAAGGAGATGGATATGAACTGGATCGCAATCGGTGACATCTCCGATATCCCGCTACGCGGTGCGCGCTGCGTGAAGACGCCGCAGGGCAAGATTGCCGTCTTCCGCACGGCCGAAAACGAGGTCTTCGCCATCGAGGATCACTGCCCGCACAAGGGCGGCCCGCTCTCCCAGGGCATCGTCCACGCCAAGTCAGTCACCTGCCCGCTGCACAACTGGGTGATCTCGCTGGAAACAGGCAGGGCGCTCGGCGCCGACGAAGGCGAGGTCCGGACGATACCGGTGCTGAACGAAGACGGCCGGCTATTCATCGCCTTGGAAAGCCTGATGATGGCGGCGGAATAGATGGCGGCTGAGGTCAAAACCACCTGTCCCTATTGCGGCGTCGGCTGCGGCGTTCTCGCCACGATCGACGAGGCAGGCGCAGTCAGCGTCAAAGGAGATCCCGAGCATCCGGCGAATTTCGGCCGGCTCTGCTCGAAGGGTTCTGCCCTTGCCGAAACCATCGACCTCGATGGCCGGCTTCTCTACCCCGAGATCGCAGGCGAACGGAGCGACTGGGACGAGGCGCTTGATCTGGTCGCCCGGCGTTTTTCTGAAACGATCGCCGAACACGGGCCTGACGCGGTTGCCTTCTACGTCTCGGGCTAGTTGCTGACCGAGGATTACTACGTTGCCAACAAGCTGATGAAGGGCTTCATCGGTTCCGGCAATATCGACACCAATTCAAGGCTCTGCATGTCCTCTTCCGTGGCGGGGCATCGCCGCGCCTTCGGCGCCGATACGGTGCCTGGGACCTATGAGGATATCGAGCTTGCGGATCTGGTGATCCTGACCGGCTCCAATCTTGCCTGGTGTCATCCCGTCATCTACCAGCGGCTTGCCGCCGCAAAGACGGCGCGGCCAAACATGCGGATCGTCGTCATCGATCCGCGCCGGACGATGACCTGCGATATTGCCGACCTGCATCTCGCCATCCGTCCGGACGGCGACGTCGCGCTGTTCATGGGACTGCTTGCCCATCTCGCGACCAGTCCGGCAATCGACCAGAATTATATCGCCGCCCATACCGAAGGTTTCGCCGAAGCTTTTGCGGCGGCGGCAGCGCTTGATATCAACGATCTCCTGGAGCGGACCGGCCTGCCGGCCATGCAGATCAGGGAGTTCTTCCGCCTGTTCGAGACGACGCCGAAGGTCGTGACCTGCTACAGCCAGGGTGTCAACCAATCCTCCTCCGGCACCGACAAGGTCAATGCAATCCTCAACTGCCACCTGGCGACCGGTCGCATTGGCCGTCCCGGCATGGGACCGTTCTCGCTGACCGGCCAGCCCAACGCCATGGGCGGGCGCGAGGTCGGCGGTCTCGCCAATATGCTTGCCGCCCATATGGCGATCGAGAATGCCGACGATCGGGATCGCGTGCAGCGCTTCTGGAACTCGCCCGTCATCGCCGCAAAGCCCGGCCTGAAGGCAGTCGACATGTTCCGCGCCGTGGCCGACGGGCGCATCAAGGCGCTCTGGATCATGGCGACCAATCCCGTCGTCTCGATGCCGGATGCCGACAGCGTCGAAAGCGCGATCGCCGCCTGTCCCTTCGTCGTCGTGTCGGACATCCTCAAAGAGACGGACACGACCCGGCACGCAGATGTGCTTCTGCCCTCGCTCGGCTGGGGCGAGAAGGATGGCACCGTCACCAATTCCGAACGGCGCATTTCAAGGCAACGGCCGTTTCTCGACATTCCCGGCGATGCGAGGGCGGACTGGTGGCAGCTTGCAGAGGTCGGACGCCGCATGGGATTTGCTGGCGCCTTCGATTTTGATGCGCCGGACGCAATCTTTGCGGAGCATGCCGCGCTTTCGGCCTTCGAAAATAACGGCAGCCGCGATTTCGACATCGGCGCGCGCGCCGGCATGAGCGGCGGCGCCTATGAGGAGCTGTCGCCCTTTCAGTGGCCGCACGCCGCAGGGACCGCACCCAGCGTCACCCGCTTCTTTGCCGAGGGCGGTTTCTTCCATCCCGATGGCAAGGCGCGCTTCGTCGCGGTCAAACCGCCCGCAACCGATCGCACCAATGCCGAGTACCCCTTCACGCTGAATACCGGGCGCATCCGCGACCAGTGGCACACGATGACGCGAACCGGAAAAAGCGCGCGGCTTTCTGCCCATATCGCCGAACCTTTTGCGGAAATCCATCCGCGCGACGCGATCGAGACCGGTATATCAAGCGCGGGCCTCGTCGAAATCGACAGCCCACACGGCAAGGCAATCGTCAGGGCGCTGGTCACCGATCGCCAGGCACGCGGCGGCATCTTTGCGCCGATGCACTGGAACGACCAGTTCGCCGCAAGAGCGCGGATCGACGCTGTGGTCGCACCGATCACCGATCCTGTTTCCGGTCAGCCGGCATCGAAGAACGTTGCCGTCGCCGTCCGGCCGTTTCGCGCCACCCATTACGGTTTCGCCGTCTCCGCCACAAAACCCGCCACGCCTGACGCCGCCTATTGGGCACTGGCAAAAGCCGCCGGCGGCTGGCGGCTGGAGCTTGCTTTCAGCGAAAACGTCGAAGACTGGACGGCCTGGTGCCGCGCGGTTTTCGCCATTCCGGCAGAGATCGAACCGCTTGGTTATGCCGACCGGCAATCCGGCGACCTGAGGCTCGCCTTCTTCGATGGCGAGGTCTTGCTTGCCGCGCTGTTTCTCGCCCGCGAGCCCGTCGCCGTCGCACGCAATTGGGCGATCTCGCAGCTTTCAGCCTCGCATGGCGACCTCAGGAAACGCTTTGCGCTCGTTGCAGGCCGTCCCGGCGCCGGCAGGCCGGATCCGGGCGCAACCGTCTGCTCCTGCTTCAGTGTCGGGGTCAACCAGATCGCTGCTGCCGTGCGCGGCGGATGTCACGGCGTCGAGGCGGTCGGCAAGGAAACGAGCGCTGGAACCAATTGCGGCTCCTGCCGCAGCGAAATCGGCAGGATCATCGATCGCTGTCTTGCCGCAGCCGCGGAGTGAACCGTACAAAAGCAAGCAGGACGCAGCCGGAGCATTGTCAGGCCCTGTTCGGGACGATCAGCATCCTGTGTTCGGCCGCGATGCGGACCGAGACCTCGTCATAGGATGAGAGAGTCGGGTGCGGCGTCTCCATCTTGTGGTGATGTGTTGCCGTGATGACCATGACATCGGCACCCGCCGCCTCGCCGGCGGTGATGCCGGCTGCGACATCCTCGAACACCAGGCAATCCTGCGTGCTGACGCCGAGGCGTTCGGCTCCGAGAATATAACATTGCGGGTCGGGTTTTCCGACCTTGACGTCCTCAGCCGTCACCATAAATCTCGGCACCGGCAAGCCTGCTGCCTCCAGTCGCCGGTGAGCAAGGCGCAACGGCGAGGAGGTGACGATCGCCCAGCGATCCGGGGGCAATGAACTCAGAAAGGTCGCGGCGCCGGGAATGGCAACGACATCGCTGACATCGGCGATTTCAGCCTCGGTCACCAGTCTTGATTCATGTTCGGGATCAACGCCGGGCAGGTTCAGCCGGGTGATCGTGTCAATGCCGCGCGATCCATGCATCTTCGGCAAAAACGTGGCGACATCGAGCCCATGGCGCCTTGCCCAGTCACTCCATGCACGCTCGGCCGCATGGATCGAATTGAGGATGGTGCCGTCCATATCGAACAGGAAGGCGGCATACGGCTTCTCAAAGCCGCGGGGCATCGGCATAGACAAAAGGCTGAATCCTTCAGGGAAAGAGTCGAACGGTGGTCGCTGTCTCGATGAAACGGCAAATCATGGCGTTTTGCAAGCTTTCGGGAGGATGGCGGTGACGCCTTCGAACCGCCTTCGCCTAGAAGGCCGCCGTACCCGAGGTGACGATCAAGTCGCAGGAAAGCCGGAGGCCAATCGGGTCGTGGCAGAGGTCATTGGCACCATCGGCTCCAGTGCGGCCGAAGCATCGGCGCGCAGGTAGGCTTGCGTAGCCGGATCGACGCGCATCGGCGCGGCGGTCCAGAGCGAGGGACGGCTGACGTCGATCGCGGAAATTTTAGCCCTGTCATTCCTGACGGCGTAGGAGGCGACCGCCATGCCACTCATCGTCAAGGTGAGCACAAGTGCGATCTGGAGACCAAGATCTGCGGCTTCGCGAATGGAGATGAACATAGCGGCCTCATGCCACGGTTTTTTTAGTATCTCCGCATGCAAGTAGGACATGCGCCGGCGCCGATCCAGCGCCATCGCCCGTTAAGGTTTACGCATAACCATGCCGGGTACGCAGCGAGGCTTGAATGCAGGTTTTCGGCAAATTTCGGAACAATGATTCCATCAGCCGGTTACGCCTGGGTCATCCAAGATGAAAATCCAAGGAGGATATCCCATGTCTAAGTCCCTTATCGCCGCTTCGCTGCTTGCGATCGGCATGGCATCGTCAGCCTTTGCCCAGTCGAACCCCGATCCAATCGGGCCGACAAATGGCGGCTCGACTGATCCGAATTCGGGTACCTATTCATCCGACTACACCAACGATGACAACGGCATTCGTCCGGTACCCGTCTCGCCGGTCGATCCGACGACGACACAGAGCATCGGCCAGCCGAGGACGATGGAATGCCCCGGCATGCCGCAACAGATGTCCGGCGTCGACACGCGCGGTGGCCAGAGCGGCGCATCGATCAGCGAAGCCTGCCGCGAATACGACAACTAACCGACAGACTGCTGCTCTCAGAAAAGGCCGGTTCACGCCGGCCTTTTTGATATCCCGAAGGCCATGAAAAGCTTTTTCCGCCGGATGAAACTTTTGATCCGCGCGCTCCGTACATCCGTAGCAGGTTGAAAAGAACACCAACGGAACGGCTTCATTGGCAAAGGACATCGCAAACCCTGTTATCCTCTGGTTTCGCAAGGACTTGCGCCTTGACGACAACCGGGCTCTCGATGCCGCCCATCGCTCCGGGCGTCCTATCATCCCCCTCTATATAAGCGAGCCGGAGGCAGCAGGCACCGGTCCGCTGGGCGCTGCGCAGGCCTGGTGGCTGCATCATTCGCTGGAAGCGCTCGACAGATCGCTGCGCAAGCGGAGAAGTCGGCTGGTGCTGGCAAGCGGCGAGGCGTTCGAAGTGCTCCGCGCCTTCATCAGGGAGAGCGGGGCCGAAGCCGTCTTTTGGAACCGGCGCTACGATCCAGCCGGCATCTCCATCGACGACCGTATCAAGCACGAATTGGAAAAGCAGGCGATCGAGGCAAGAAGCTTTGGGGGCCAGTTGCTGCACGACCCTTCCCGGCTGGTGACCGGCAACGGCACGCCCTATCGCGTCTACACGCCGTTCTGGCGCGCGCTGGAGGGCGGCGGCGAACCGGAGCCGCCGCTGGAGGCGCCGGCAAAACTGCGGCTTGCGTCGCAATTTCCGAAATCAGAAGCGCTGGAGAGCTGGAAGCTGCTCCCGACGAAACCGGACTGGGCGGGCGATTTTACCGATCTCTGGACTCCCGGCGAAGAGGGCGCGCATGAGAAGCTGCGTGCCTTCATCGAAGACGCGCTCGACGGCTACAAGGAAAACCGAGACTATCCTGCGAGACGCGCGACGTCGATGCTGTCGCCACACCTGGCGTTCGGCGAGATCTCCCCTGCCCGCATCTGGGATGCCACACGCGGCCTGTCGAAACGGGTGGCAGTGGCCGATGTCGTGCATTTTCGCAAGGAGATCGCCTGGCGCGAATTCTCCTATCACCTGCTTTTCCACTTCCCGCGTCTTGCATCGAACAACTGGAACGAGCGTTTCGACGGCTTCGAATGGCGCAACGACGACGACGATTTCAAGGCGTGGCACCGCGGCATGACCGGCTATCCGATCATTGATGCCGGCATGCGCCAGCTCTGGCGCCATGGCTGGATGCACAATCGCGTACGCATGATCGTCGCCTCCTTCCTCATCAAGGATCTGATGATCGACTGGCGCCGGGGCGAAGCTTGGTTCCGGGATACGCTTGTCGATGCCGATCCCGCCAACAATGCGGCAAGCTGGCAATGGGTGGCGGGCTCGGGAGCCGATGCCTCGCCGTTTTTCCGCATCTTCAATCCGGTGTTGCAGGGCGAAAAGTTCGATCCCGACGGCAACTATGTCAGGACCTATGTGCCGGAGCTTCGAGAGCTCGGGGCAAAATACATCCACCGGCCGTTCGAGGCGCCGAGGAGCATGCTCGACGAGGCCGGCATCGCGCTTGGCCAGACCTATCCGAAACCGATCGTCGATCACGCACTCGCCCGCAACCGGGCGCTCGCCGCCTACAATGCCACGAGGGATGCCGCATGAACGCGCACTTCCGTCCAGCTCCACGCCGGCTGAAGATCGCCGTCATCGGCTCCGGCATCTCGGGCGCCTCCGCGACCTGGGCGCTGTGTCAGGTGCACGACGTCACGCTTTATGAAAGCCAAGCACGGGCCGGAGGCCATACGGCGACGGTCGACGCCGATTACGACGGGGTTCAAATTGCGGTCGATACCGGCTTCATCGTCTATAACGAACAGAATTACCCCAACCTGACGGCGCTGTTTGCCGAACTGGGCATCGCGACACATGCAAGCGATATGAGCTTTTCGCTCTCTCTGGATCGCGGCAGGCTGGAATGGAGCGGCGGCGGGCTGTCCTCGATCTTTGCGCAAAAGCGCAACCTGCTGCGGCCATCGTTTCTATGGATGATCCGCGAGATCCTGCGCTTCAACCGCAGATGCCTCGAAGATCGCGCCGCCGGCCATCTCGCCTCGCGCTCGATCGGCGATTATCTCGACTGGCGTGGCTTCTCGCCCGGATTCACCAACAACTATCTCGTGCCGATGGCGGCGGCGATCTGGTCGACACCATCAACCCGCATGCTGCAGTTTCCCGCCGAGCATTTCGTCAATTTCTTCGACAATCACCGGCTGATCTATCGCCGGCAGCACCAGTGGCGCACAGTGACCGGCGGCAGCCGCACCTATCTCGACCGGCTGCTGCGGCCGCTCGGCGAACGCGTGAAACTTTCCTGCGGCGTGCGCAGCGTCGTCCGCTCCGACCGCGGCGTCACGATCATCGACGAGACGGGGATCGAACACCCGTTCGATAAGGTGATTTTCGCCTGCCACAGCGATCAGACAGCCCGCCTGCTCGCCGATGCCACCGATCGGGAAAGCAGGCTGCTCGCCGCCATCCCCTATCAGCCGAACCGCGTCGTCCTGCACCGCGACCAATCGCTGATGCCGCAGCGGCGCAAGGTTTGGGCCTCATGGAACTATCTCCGTTCAAGCCGTGAAGATGGAAAGGCCGACGTAGCCGTGACCTACTGGATGAACCGGCTGCAGGGCATCGACGATAAATTCCCGCTATTCGTGACCCTCAATCCCGACCGCGAGCCGGACCCCCATAAAGTGTTTGCCGAGTTCACCTATGAACATCCGCAATTCTCGGCGGACGCCATGGCCGCACAGCAGGCGCTCGCCGTCATTCAGGGAGAGAACCATTGCCATTTCGCAGGTGCCTGGACGGGATACGGTTTCCATGAAGATGGCCTCGTTTCCGGTCTGGCGGCGGCAGAAGCCTTGGGCGGGATCATACCCTGGCGGACTGCCCGAACCTCGGAACCTCAACCGGACGTGGCGGCATGACAAGGCGCGGCGAAAAACTTGGCATGAACGCAGTAGCCAATGGTGTCCCACCGGATGCCGCCGCCGCGCTCTATGTCGGCGAGATCATGCATCAACGGATGAAACCGTTCGGCCATCGCTTCCGCTACCGCGTCTTTTCGCTGCTTGTCGATCTCGACAGACTGGACGAGGCCGGCGGGTTATCGGTGCTGTTTTCCGTCAATGGGCCCAATCTCATCTCGTTTCACGAGAGGGACCATGCCGATACCAGAGACACATCACTGCGTGCCTATGCCGACCGGCTGCTCGCCAAGGCGGGGCTCGACCGCGCGGACAGGATCCTGCTCGTCTGTTATCCCCGAATTCTCGGCTATGTCTTCAATCCGCTTTCAGTCTATCACGCCTATGATGCCGGTGGCGCAGTCGTCGCGATGATCTACGAGGTGCGCAATACTTTCGGCGAGCGGCACAGCTATGTCTGTCCGGTCGGCTGTGGCGAGATGTCGGAAAGCGGGCTTCGCCAGAGCTGCGACAAGCTCTTCCACGTCTCACCCTTCATCGGCATGGCGGCGCGCTATCATTTCCGCATGCTGCCGCCCGGCGCCGAAATCCGCTGGCGCATCCTGGAGAACGACTGCGAAGGCCCGCTTCTCTCGGCGACATTTTCCGGACGACAGGTGCCGTTGACCAGCGCCTTGCTGCTGGGGTTGACGGCGCGCATCCCCTTCCTCACCTTCAAGATCATCGCCGGCATCCATTGGGAAGCGTTGAAGTTGTGGCTGAAGGGGGCGCGCTACGTCCGGCGTCCTGCGCCCCCGCCTGAAGTCAGCGTCCGCCAGCCTCGCCCGCTTGCGGAAGCGGCGGAATGACATTAGCGTTCGATGCAATGGCCGGGGGGCGGCCGCGCGTATCATTAAGGGTGCTTCGTCCCTAACCGGCAGGAAAATGCTGGAGGAGGAGAAATGAGCAAGGCGCAGGACTGGAATCTGCTGGCTCGTGATGCAGTGACGCTGACGGCCGAAAACATGTCCCGCATGGTGAAGGGTCTGCCCTTCAAAGCAAAGCTGGCGCTGCGCGGACTTCTGCACATGCAGCACGGTTCGCTTGCCGTTACCCTTCCCGACGGCCGCAGGCTGCTGGTCGAGGGCAAGAAGGCCGGGCCAAAGGCGGCGCTCAGCCTCCACAACTGGAACCTTGCCTATCGGGCGCTGACGAGCGGCACGATCGGGGTCGCCGAAACCTATATGGACGGCGATTGGGACAGCCCTGATATCGCCGCCTTCCTCGAACTCTTCCTCGTCAATGGCGAGGCCGCGTTCAGCTATGCGCATGGCAAGGGCGGTCTTGGCCGCCTCTTCGAGCGCGTCCGCCATTGGATGAACACCAATACCAAAACGGGCTCGAAGCGCAACATTTCCGCCCATTACGATCTCGGCAACGATTTCTACAGGGAATGGCTCGATCCGAGCATGACCTATTCCTCAGCACTCTATTCCACCGGCGCCAACGATCTGCAATCGGCCCAGAACGCCAAATACCGGGCGCTTGCCGAGGCGACCGGCATCGGGCCCGGCGACCATGTGCTGGAGATCGGCTGTGGCTGGGGCGGTTTTGCCGAATTTGCCGCAAGCGAGCTGAAGTGCAAGGTGACAGGGCTGACGATCAGCCGCGAGCAGCTTGCCTTTGCCGAGGAGCGCATCCACAAGGCCGGCCTTGATGACCGCGTGGAATTCCGCTTCCAGGATTACCGCGATGAAGCAGGGCTCTACGACCGGATCGTTTCGATCGAGATGTTCGAAGCGGTCGGCGAAAAATACTGGCCGTCCTATTTCTCCAAGCTCAGGCAATGTCTAAAGCCGGGCGGCAAGGCTGGCCTTCAGATCATCACCATCCGGCCGGAATCCTTCGACCAGTATCGCAGCAACCCTGACTTCATCCAGAAATATGTCTTTCCAGGCGGCATGCTGCCGACGCGCAACCATCTGGCCGAACTCGCCGGCAAGGTCGATCTGTCGCTGGTCAAGGACTTCGGCTTCGGGCTCGACTACGCCCGCACGCTTGCCGAATGGCGCGAGCGTTTCTGGTCGGTCTGGGAGCGCATTCGCCCGATGGGCTTCGACGAGCGCTTCAAACGGCTCTGGGAATTCTATCTGTTCTATTGCGAGGCCGGCTTCCGCGCTCGCAATATCGATGTCCGTCAGGTCGTGTTTTCGCGTCGTTGATCATTCCGCCGCATGCGGCGTCACCGGATGGTGACCAGGCAATGGCGGTCGCTCCCGCCAGCCGGTCACGCGGTTCACCAGCGTGAAATAAGCGCCATAAGGGAGCAGACGCGCGAGCTTCAGCATGGTGGTGAAGCGCTTCGGGAAAGTGATCTCGAAGGCCTGCGATTTCAATCCGGCAGCAATCTCCCGGGCGGCTTCCTCGACCGATACCAGGGCCGGCATCGGAAAGGCATTTTTCCTCGTCGCCGGCGTATCGACGAAGCCCGGGCTGACGAGCTGGATGCGGATGCCCATCTTGTCGAGATCGAATTTCAGGCTTTCGGCCATATTGATCAGCGCCGCTTTGGTGGCGCCATAGGCAGCTCCTGTCGGCAAGCCGCCATAGCCGGTGACGGAGGAAACGATGGCGATCTGTCCCTGCCCTTTCGCCTTCATATGGCGGATCGCGGGCAACAGACAGTTGACGACGCCGGAGAGATTGACGGCAAAGCTCTTTTCGAAATCGCTGCGGTTCAGGTCCTCGGCGTGGACCGGCAGATAGACGCCGGCATTGAGGATCGCCATGGCGAGCGTCCCGTGCTCATATTCGATGGAGGCCATGACATGTTCCATATCCTCGGCATCGGTGACGTCGCCGTCGAGAACGACAATGCTGCCGGAAAGGCCGCGGGCTTCGGTCTGCAGCTCCACCAGCTTTTCGTGACTTCTGGCGGTGACGGCGACCTTGTATCCTTCGGCGGCGAGCTTTAACGCAAGCGCCCGGCCAATGCCTGAACTCGCGCCTGAAATCCAGACGATTCCATGTTCGGGATGGGCAATGAAATCACGCATGACATGTTCCTCCGGGCCGCCTGATTAACACGAAAACAGGTCCGGAAGTTTCTCTGCTCCTCCCGGATTTAGGGCTCTATCACACCATTGTGGCTGCTTTCAGCCGATCAGGTCGCCGATCATCTGACGAAAGGATCCGGTGAGCTTGACCGGCCCGTCCGAAACGGCAAAGGCGATGCAAGGCCTGTCCTTTTCGGCGACCGGCCGGTGGTCGACCGTCTCGTCGGCAATGGAGATGTCGCCGGGACCGAAACGGCCGCGTTCATCGTTGAAGGCGCCGTCGAGGATGAGGATCAGTTCCATGCCTTTATGGGTGTGCGCCGGCAAGGCGCGGCCCGGCCGGATCCACATCAGGCTGACCTCGCAGCCGTCCATGTCGAGCGAATATTCCCTGAAACCGGGCAATCGCCGGCGCCAGGGCACATCCTCGGCCTCGAAGCCCAAGAGAGCACGCAACGCTTGAGGAAACAGCGAATTTTCCGGTCGCGTGGCCGACTGCGCCGCCGGGACGGGAGATGCAGAGGAAAAGATCGCCGCAAGCCGCCCGTCGCGATCGGCAATGGCGACTTCAGGCGCGTTTTCCAGAGCTTCGCCTGCCAGCAGCTCGAGGCTGTTTACCAGGCTGCGATTGTCCGGTTTCATTTCGAGATGAGACTGCACCAGCACACGCGCCGGCTCAGGCAAGGAGCCGGCGACATAATGCGCCATCAATGCATCGATCGTGTCGATCTGCTCGTGAACCATCTCGGTTTCGGTCACGCCCTGTTGCCGCGCTCCGTTTTCGCTTTGTCGTCATCCGTACGGGGAAAGTCAATCTTCGGATCACCCCGCACACGGCGGGATTGCGGGGCCATAGTCATTTTGGGGAGGAAAGCCAAATTTTATCGCGTCCGACAGAGGTGTGGAATAGCTTTTCTTGCCAACTCAGCCTTGTGAAGGGAAAAGACCGTTCTTAAAGTAAGAGTTCGAATAGAGGCAGATTCCATGACCTTCCACCCCTCCGTCCTTGAAGCCATCGGCAACACGCCCCTGATCAAACTCAAGGGCGCCTCAGAGGTGACCGGCTGCACCATTCTCGGCAAGGCGGAGTTCCTGAACCCCGGCCAGTCGGTGAAGGATCGCGCCGCGCTCTACATCATCCGCGACGCAGAGCGGAAGGGATTGCTTCGTCCAGGCGGCGTCATCGTCGAGGGTACAGCCGGCAATACCGGCATCGGGCTGACGCTGGTCGCCAAGGCGCTCGGTTATCGCACCGTCATCGTCATCCCGGAAACGCAGAGCCAGGAAAAGAAAGACGCGCTAAAGCTGCTTGGCGCCGAACTCGTCGAAGTGCCCGCCGTTGCCTACAAGAACCCGAACAACTACGTGAAGGTGTCCGGGCGGCTCGCAGAGCAGCTGGCGAAGACCGAGCCGAACGGGGCGATCTGGGCAAACCAGTTCGACAACGTCGCCAACCGGCAGGCGCATATCGAAACGACCGCCAAGGAAATCTGGAAAGACACCGACGGTAAGGTCGACGGCTTCATCTGCTCGGTCGGCTCCGGCGGCACGCTGGCAGGCGTGGCTACCGGCCTCAAGGCTTTCAAATCTGACGTCAAGATCGGCATCGCCGATCCCGATGGCGCCGCTCTCTATGAATTCTACCAGAACGGCGCGCTGAAATCCGAGGGATCCTCGATCACCGAGGGCATTGGCCAGGGCCGCATCACCGCCAATCTCGAGGGTTTCACGCCTGACTATGCTTATCGGATCTCGGATGCCGAAGCGCTTCCCTATCTCTTCGACCTCGTCGAGAACGAGGGCCTCTGCCTTGGCGGCTCGACAGCGATCAACATTGCCGGCGCGGTCAATCTCGCCCGGGATCTTGGACCTGGTCACACGGTGGTGACGATCCTCTGCGATTACGGCAACCGCTATCAGTCGAAGCTCTTCAATCCGGATTTCCTCACCTCGAAGGGGCTGCCCGTTCCGGGCTGGATGGCCAAGTCGCCCGATATCCACGTTCCCTACGAACCCGTGTGAGAGCCCATGCCGGTCAATGCCCTCTATCGTGACGACTTCTATCTCTCGACGTGCGAGGCGGTCGTCACCGCCATTCACGAAGACGGGGGCATCGAACTGGACCAGACCTGCTTCTATGCGACATCAGGTGGCCAGCCTGGTGACACCGGCCAGCTCGAACGTGCCGACGGCAGCAAGATCGCGCTCGGTCAGACGAAGCATGGTCCAGGCAAAGATGTCATCATCCATGTGCCGCTCGAAAACGAGCCGCGGCCTGCGGTCGGCGAGACGCTGGTGCTGCATGTCGACTGGCCGCGCCGTTACAGGCTGATGCGCATGCACACGGCCTGCCACCTGCTTTCCGTCGTCTGCTCCTATCCGATCACCGGCGCTGCCGTCGGCGAGGAGGAGAGCCGCGTCGACTTCGATATGGCCGAAACGATCGACAAGGACGAGGTGACGACCAAACTGATGGAACTGGTCGAGCAGAACCATCCGGTCTATCTGCAATGGATCACCGACGAGGAGCTTACGGCCAATCCCGACATCGTCAAATCGAAGAACGTGCGCCCGCCGCTGGGGCTCGGGCGCGTCAGCCTCGTCTGCATCGGCGAGAACTCCTCGATTGACAGCCAACCCTGCGGCGGCACACATGTCTCCGAGACTCAGGAAGTCGGCCGGATCCATATCGCCAAAATCGAGAAGAAGGGCAAAGAGAACCGGCGCTTCCGCATCCGCTTCGGCACGCCCGGCGACGAAGCCTGACCATCAAGGGAGACCATCATGAGTGAGACCAAGAGCCGTTTCGTCGTTTCGGCCGACTGGCTGCAGTCCGAGCTCGGCAAAGCTGACCTGCGCGTGCTGGACGCCTCCTTCTATCTGCCGGCGCAGAAGCGCGATGCTGATGCCGAATATGCGGCCGGCCATATTCCCGGCGCCATCCGCTTCGATCAGGACAAGATTGCCGATCATTCAACGTCGCTGCCGCACACGATCCCCTCGCCCGATTATTTTGCCGCCGAAGTCGGCCGGCTCGGCATCAGCGAGAATGATCGGATCGTCGTTTATGACGGCATCGGCCTGTTCGCCTCGCCGCGCGTCTGGTGGCTGTTCCGGGTGATGGGCGCGAAAAACGCCTTCGTTCTCGACGGCGGTCTCGACGGCTGGAAGGCCGAGGGCCGTCCGCTGGAAACCGCAGCACCCAAGCATGTGCCGGCGACCTTTACGCCGAATTTCGATGAAAGCCGCGTGGTGACGCTCGATACGATGCGCGACATCGTCTCCAGCGCCGCGATGCAGATCGCCGATGCCCGCAGCGCCGGCCGCTTTGCAGCCGCCGAACCCGAACCGCGTGCCGGCATGCGCTCCGGCCATATGCCCGGCGCCCGCAGCCTGCCATCCGGCGTCTTCGCCAACCAGGGCCGGTTCAAGTCGCTGCCCGAACTCAGGCAGACGATCGAAGATGCAGGCATCGATCTTTCAAAGCCTGTCGTCACGTCTTGCGGCTCGGGAATCACCGCCGCCATTATCACGCTGGCGCTGGAATCGCTCGGTCATCACGACAACAAGCTTTATGACGGCTCGTGGAGCGAATGGGGCAGCCGTGACGATACGCCCATCGTCGCCGGTCCGCCGACGCCGGTCAAAGCCTAATCGCCATGGGGAAGACACCCGCTTCGCTGAAAGCTCACATCACCCGGCTCGAAATGACGGCGCCGCCGAAGGCAAGCATGCCGGTGCCCGTCAATATCCAGACGGCGATCATGCGCGCTCCCGAGATCCCATTGCCCTTCTACCGCTATCTCTACCGGCAGGTGGGTGCGCGCTGGCAATGGGTGGATCGGTTGCGCATGAGTGACGAGCAGCTTGCCGAGACGCTAAACGACAAGCGCAACAATATCAGCGTTCTCTACGTGAACGGCGCGCCCGCCGGATTCTACGAATATTTCTGCGAAGACGAGGATATGATCGAGCTCAGCCATTTTGGCCTGATCGAACATGCGCTCGGTCTCGGCATCGGCAAATGGTTCCTGCTGCAGGCGCTCTATGCCATCTGGTCGCTCAATCCGAAGCGGGTCACCACCACCACCAACAATCTCGACCATCCGCGTGCGCTGCAGCTCTACCAGATGTACGGCTTCTCTCCCGTTTCGACCGGCACCGGCATCGTCCGGCCGCTCAGCGACAAGGAGCTTCTGGAGATTGCGCGGAAAAGCTGACGGCTTCTTTCCCGACGTCAGCGGAGGTGGCTAACGCCGCGTCAGGCTATTCGGGCGGCGCGGGTCGTTTCGGCGTTCGAAATCGAGCGTGCGGCCCGACTGTTCCTTCAGTTCCGCCACTTCCCGGCGCAGAGCCCTGAGCTCTTCCAGTATTTCTGCATTCTGTTGCGCCAGCAGCGCCAGATCGATGTCGGCCAAGGCGTTCTCCTTTCGGCTTACAACGTACGCGCAGAAGATACTCCGCTTTTCACTCTCCGGCGATCTCATATGCAGACGCAGGCAAGAATCGGGTGGCTTGCCCGCTCGTCCAGGTGCATTTCATGGCAATCACAAAGGAGATCTGCCATGACCGCCATTCGTTTTGTCGCCATGCCGACGACCGACGCCGAACACCTCTGGAACGGCGGCCGCGACGCCTATGACAGGCTGCCCGAGACGATCGTCTCCGATGGTCCCGGCCATCCCTGCCGCCATTGCCTTCAGAATATCGATGCGGGCCAGGCGTTGCTGGTCTTTGCCTACCGGCCCTTCCCCGAGTTGCAGCCCTATGCCGAAACCGGCCCTGTCTTCCTGCACAAGCAGCCTTGCGCACGCTATGCCGCCGAAGAGATCATGCCGCCGATGCTGACGACGAGCCGTGACTTCATCGTCCGCGGCTACAGCGAGAACGACCGCATCGTCTACGGTACCGGCGCGGTGACTGAGATCGGCGATATTCCGGCCTATGGCAAAGAGCTGCTGGGACGATCTGATATCGCCTATGTGCATGTGCGTTCCGCGCGCAACAACTGCTTCCAATGCCGGATCGACAAGGTAAAGGCGCCGGCCCTGGCGGAGACCGGCGCCTGATAGGCGGAGGGCGAAGCGCAACAGGAAGTCGTCAACTCGCCCGCACGCTCCTTCTGCAGTGATCGGCGAGGCAGTTTCGGTTTCCCCTGACGAATGCTGTCGGGATCGCGCGCCCTCGAATCTTATTAAACGCCACGCAAGGCAATGATCCGCGAACCTGCGGCCGCCTGCCGTTGGTGTGCGAGCGGCGCATATCCGGGCGATGCAAAGAGACCACGGATGGCATCCATATCGTGAAACTCGATGATCAGCATATTCGTCGCCTGCCAGCCTTCGAGTTCGAGCGGCGCGTCATCGAGAGCAATGAGGCGGCCGCCGGCCTTTGCCACCAGAGGCAGGGCCTTGGAGCGGTAATCGGCAATGGCTTCGGGGTCGTGGATATCGAGATCGACAACGAGATAGGCGGACATGTTCATATCCTTTCAATCAATGTGAAGTTTAGGGATGTTTTTTTGCGTGCAGCGGCGCGCTTTATGGCAAGTGCCGCCACTTGACCATGCGCTTCCGGAGATCGAGTGTGCCGCCATCCACGGTGAAGCTGCCGTCACCGCGATGATGCATGGTCCGTCGTTCCTTGCGGCTCTCGTCAATCCAGATCCTCTTTGCTTCGAGGATGAAGAGATTGTATCGATCGACGAAGCTCGGATCGGCAACACGGCATTCGATATTGGCAAGGCAGTCCACCAGCAACGGCGCCGCGACATCCTTTGCTGGACGAGTCCTCAGGCTGAACCGCTCGAACTTGTCCACCGTGTCACCGGAGCAATTACCGATGTCCACCACGGTTTCGGCAAGATCGACCGCTGGAATCGCGATCACGCATTCGCCGGTCTTTTTCAAGGTCTGGTGGCTGAAGTCCCAAGGGCCGATGACGCAACCGATCAGCGGCGGCGCATGCTGGATCATCATGTGAAAACCCATCGTCATCACATTGGGCGTTCCCTCAAGGCTCGTCGTCACAAGAACGATCGGGCCGGGTTCGAGCAGGCGATAGGTCTGGGAAGCGGAAATCTCATTCATCGTCCGGCTCCTTCGTGAGTCTCTTCCCCGCATGTATGCGGGGAAGCTGAAAGACCTTCTGGTGTGGTTACCAGCCCTGTTCGACCGGCAGAACGAAGAGTTCTGCGACATTCACATGGGCAGGCGCCTGCGCCGCGAAGACGATGGTGTCGCCGATGTCTGCGCCCTGCAGGAACGTCATCTGCTTGGCAAGGTCGTCCATCTGCTTGAAATAGCCAGGCTCCGTGATGTGATCATACAGCTCGGTCGCCACGGCGCCTGGCTGGATGCACGTCACCCGAATGTTGTGCTTCTGGCCCACTTCCATGCGCAGGCCGTCGGAGAACGCGGCCACCGCATGTTTGGTGGCGCAATAAACCGACAGGCCTTTGAAGACCTTGCGGCCAGCAATCGACGACATGTTGAAGATGTGGCCCGAATGTTGATTGATCATCTGCGGCAGAACTGCAGCAGTGGTGTTCAGCAGGCCTTTCACATTGACGTCGACCATCCGGTGCCATTCGTCGACTTTAAACTGATCCACATCCGAAAGCGGCATCAGGCCAGCATTGTTGACGAGAATGTCGATCGAACCATAGGCACCCACCAGCTTTTTGACGCTGGCTTCGACGGAGGCTGGATCGACCACGTCCATTTCGATCACGAGGGCTTCACCGCCCCCAGAGGCGATCTCCTTTTGGAGGCCTTCAAGTTTGTCGGTGCGACGGGCGGCGATACCGACCTTTGCGCCGGCCTCGGCGAGCTTCAACGCGGTAGCGGCACCGATGCCGCTCGAGGCGCCGGTGACCAGCGCGATTTTTCCATTGATATTCGTCATGGTTTATCTCCTTGACTGGGCGCCCTTCCAACCGAAAGGACGGTCGTGTTCGACAAGGAGGAACATAAGGAGGAGTGATCGATCCCTCTCTCGGGACCTTGCGAGACCTGTCGGGATCTTGCTCAAATCCGCAAGGACCAAGCTGAAATGCTAAAGCATGTCGCACAAAAGTGTGCAGCGGTTTTGCGACAACGACATGCGTAGAAACCAAGACCTAAAGCGCAATGAGCGAATCTGAAAAAGATCGCGACGCGCTTTAGCTGCGACGGTAGTCGCTGGGGGAGACGCCAGCCTCCCGGCGGAAAATTTGAGCAAAATGGCTAGGGCTCGAATACCCCACGGACATGCCGATCTCGATGATGCTGGTGCTGGTTTCCTGCAGAAGTTGCTGGGCTTTGGCTATGCGTTGGCGAATGAAATAATGGGATGGAGAGAGGCCGGTGGCCTTCTTGAAGAGGCGGCTGAAGTGAAAAGCGCTCATGCCGGCCGTTTGCGCCAGACGTGCGAGATCAAACGGCTCTTGAAGGTTGGCTTCCATGAATGCGATCGCCCGCCGTAGCTTGGCGCCCGGGAGTGCATTTGACGGCCGTGCCTCTGCGTCGAATGTTGCATATTGTCGGATAAGGTGAACAGCGAGCGTCTGCGCCAATCCCTGCACGAAGAGCCGACTTCCCTGCCCTTCTGCCGTCAGTTCAGCATGGATCAGTTCCAGCATGCTGGAGAGATGTTGGTCGCGGCCGCCCGATATGTCGCGCAGGCGCATGGCGCTGGCAGCCTTGCCGAGAACCCCTTCCGCCACCCGGTCAAACAACGGAACGGAGAGATAGAGATGCATTACCTGGAAAGGTTCGTCTCCCTCGGCGTGCCAGCGCATTTCGTATGGCGTGGGCGACCGCGTCAGAAAAAAGTCCCCGACTCTGACTGTATTGGCCTCCCACTCCCCGCCCAGATCGCGTTCCTCGACACATGCCTGACCTGAGATCACCCAAACAACGAGAGGCTCGGCGACCGCTGGGACAAGAAAGGGATGTTGCACCTTCAGGCGGGAAAACACCTGCACGAATATATCAGTCCAGGCTGGTCCATCCCCGCTGACGAGTGTGCTGCCGGCAATATATGTTTCGAGGCCGATAGGTGATGTTCGAAGCGGAACCGGCGATGTTTGCTCCCGACTATCAACCGTCATTGCTGCTCCGTTTGGATGGCGACTGCCCATCAGCATGATACGATGCCAACTGATCGGGCGGGACACAACTCGTCGCGCTGCGTGACGAGGAAAAGCATAGCTCCAACGCCGCCGACGGTCGCGGTTCGATTACAGGTGCGCCGTCATACAAAGAAGGCGGCATCCCTTCGGATACCGCCCTGCCGGCCGAAAATAGCGCAGTAAGTCGTCACCTGGAGTCAGCTAGCTTACGCTACGTTCAGCACGCTCTCCGGCGCAAAGGCTTCGTAGCCAAGTGCGTCGGCGACCGGCTTGCTGGTGATGCGGCCCTTGTGGACGTTGAGGCCGTTCCTCAGATGCTTGTCTTCGGCGATGGCGCGCAGACCGCGATCGGCAAGCGCCAGGCCATGAACCAATGTGGCATTGTTCAGCGCGTGCGCCGAGGTGACCGGCACGGCGCCCGGCATGTTGGCAACGCAATAATGCACGACGCCGTCGACTTCGTAGGTCGGATCCGAATGGGTGGTTGCATGCGAGGTCTCGAAGCAGCCGCCTTGGTCGATGGCGACATCGACGATGACGGAGCCCTTCTTCATGCCGGAGAGCATCTCGCGGGTGACGAGCTTCGGAGCAGCAGCGCCGGGGATCAGCACGGCGCCGATAATGAGATCGGCCGAGAAGACTTCCTCCTCCAGCGCCTGGATGCTGGAATAACGCGTGTGGATGCGGCCCGAGAAGATATCGTCAAGCTGGCGCAGGCGCGGTAGCGACTTGTCGAGAATGCTGACATCGGCGCCAAGGCCGGCGGCCATCCTGGCGGCATGCAGGCCGACAACGCCGCCACCGATGACCGCGACCTTGGCCGGCAACACGCCGGGTACGCCGCCGAGCAGGACGCCAAGGCCGCCATTGGCCTTCTGCAGCGCGGTCGCTCCCGCCTGGATCGACAGGCGTCCGGCGACCTCCGACATCGGCGCCAGCAACGGCAAGCCGCCGCGCTCGTCGGTCACCGTCTCATAGGCGATCGCGGTAACGCCCGAGGCGATGAGACCCTTGGTCTGTTCGGGATCCGGCGCCAGATGCAGATAGGTGTAGAGAAGCTGGCCGTCACGGAGCTGCGCCCATTCGGCGGGCTGCGGCTCCTTCACCTTGACGATCATGTCGCACTTTTCGAAGATATCCTTGGCGGAGGCGGCGATCCTCGCGCCGGCCGCGGCATAGGCGGCATCATCAGCGCCGATACCGACGCCAGCTTTGGTCTCCACCCAGACCTCGTGGCCGTGGGCAACATATTCGCGCACCGAAGCCGGCGTCAGACCGACGCGATATTCATGATTCTTGATTTCCTTCGGGCAACCGACACGCATGCGCGTTCCTCTCAATTTTATCTCCGCGGCCGCGGATTTTTCAGATGAGGAATCCAACCATCAAGGCAGTGAAATGTCCTTGCAAAGACGATTTGCGAAGAGGTGATTTTTCGGCGATTATTGCGTTCATTCTATCTTTTTTCGAAAGTTCTTCGAATGGCCGATCTCGACACCATCGATCTTGCGATTCTTAAGGCGCTGCAGGCCAATGCCCGCATGACCAATGCGGAGCTTGCCGAAAGGATCGGACTGTCGCCTTCGGCCTGTTCGCGCCGGCTCGATATCTTGGAAAGAAGCGGCGTCATCGGCGGCTACCATGCGCGGCTTTCACACAAGGCGCTCGACTACAAGATGATCGCCATCGTGCATATCTCGCTCTCCGGCCAGTTCGCCAAGACTCTGGCGGAATTCGAGGCAGCGGTGAAGCTCTGTCCGAACGTACTCGTCTGTTACCTGATGTCGGGCGAATACGACTATATCCTCAGGGTCGCCGCCCGCGACCTCGAGGACTATGAGCGCATCCACCGCGACTGGCTGTCGGCCCTTCCCCACGTCGTCAAGATCAATTCGAGCTTCGCGCTCAGAGAAATCATCGACAAGCCGAATGTCGGCCTTTGAGGCCTTGCATCTTTGCCGAAAGCCTGTCCAGACTTCGATGCGCGCGGGCGTTTCCCGCTCATTGGCAAGTCATGACATCGAACACCCAAGGCTATATTTTCGCGCTGTTGGCGCTCACCATTTTTTCACTGCAGGACGCCATCTCGAAACATCTGGCGACGGCCTATCCGCCAATCTTCGTGACGATGATCCGCTACTGGGCCTTTGCGCTTTTCACGATCATCCTCGCGTCAAAGATGCGCGGCGGGATTAAGACGACGGCCCGCACCAAACGCCCCTTCCTGCAGGTGACGCGCGGCGTTCTGCTTGCGGTTCAGGTGGTTCTGGCCATCACCTGTTTTGCCGTGATCGGCCTTGCCCGTTCACAGGCGATCTTTTCCGCGACGCCGATCCTGATCGCACTGCTGGCGATGCCGATCCTCGGCGAGCGGGTCGGGTGGCGGCGGTGGGCAGCGATCGGCGCCGGACTTTTCGGGGTACTGCTGATCCTGAAGCCGGAAGGCGAGTTTTTCGACGTGAAGCTGCTTCTCGCCGTCATTTCCTGCTTCAACTTCGCCTTCTACGTTATCGCCACCCGCCTGGTCAGCCGCGACGATTCGTCGATGACCAGCTTCTTCTATACCGGCGTCGTCGGCGGCGTCACGATGACGCTGGTCGGGCCGTTCTACTGGAGCTGGATGGCGCCGGGCGACTGGGGCTGGATGGCGCTCGTCTGCATGACCAGCATCTCCAGCCATTATTTCCTGATCCGCGCCTACGATGTTCTCGATGCCGCCGCTGTCCAGCCGCTGACCTATCTGTCGCTCGTCTATGCCTCTATCATCGGCATGGTGATCTATGGCGAAACGCTCAGCTTCAACATGATCGTCGGCTCGGCGATCGTGGTTGCCGCCGGCATCTTCACCGTCTGGCGCGAACATGTGGTGGGACGCAGAGCGGCCGCCGCCAACTGACGGTTTCACTGCAATTTTAGCCAAGCCCCTAAAACCATTTCAATTTTCCGGCGCTATGCTCCCCGGCTGTACCAAGGGAGACAGTATGACCCGCAACTTGAAAATCACGGCCCGAAAGGCCGACCGAAAAAACTGCCGCGTGTTCGGCCATGTCAAATATCTGAACAGCCAGGTGGATGCCCGCATCCTCAACCTATCGCCGACCGGTGCCGCCCTGGAGATGAAGGGACCGCTCCATGCCGCCTCCGGCAGCAAGGTGCGCATCGAGGCCGAAAACCTCGGCCTGCTCGAAGGCGTCATCCGCTGGAAGCACAATGGCCGAGTCGGCATCCAGTTCGACGTGAATTCGAATGCGCGGGCACAGATCTCCTCCTATTTCCGCTTTTTCCACAAGGAGATGCGGCCTGTGCTGGCGGTACGCCCGCTGGTTAGAACCGCCACCAACGTCGAGCGGACGCCTCACTTGGCGACATCGACGCTGAAATCGTAAGGCTGCACCCTTTGGCCGAAGGAGCGGCTGAGATCGTTCCAGTAGCTGCGATCGACACCGACCGCCGAGGGTGACCGTGGCCCTACGTCTGCGGCAGCCGGGCGCCGAGTGACTGCACCATAAATTGCATTTCAGAGCCACGACGCTTTTCCGGCGGATTGTTTCGACGTCCTGTCATTTTCGCAGTGTACTCCTCGCCAAATCGTCCTAATTCTGACGGGCCGGACGATGCATGATCCTGAAGGAGAGTTTCCATGTCTTCCATTTTCGATGTTGGTGTAATGAGCCGCCGTTCCCTGCTCGGCGGCCTGGCCGCCACTTCCGCCCTGGTGCTGCTGCACCCTTTCAGCGCGCGCGCCAGCGCCAACCAGGCGCATCTCAGGCTGATGGAAACGACCGATATTCACGTCAACGTCTTTCCCTATGACTATTATGCCGACAAGCCGAACGACACGATGGGCCTGTCGCGCACCGGGACGATCATCGACGGTATCCGCGCAGAGGCCATCAACTCGCTGCTGATCGACAATGGCGACGTGCTGCAGGGCAATCCGATGGGCGACTACATGGCCTATCAGCACGGCATGAAGGACGGCGACGTCCATCCGGTGATCAAGGCGATGAACACGCTCGGCTATACTGTGGGCACGCTCGGCAATCACGAGTTCAACTACGGCCTCGACTTCATGTTCAAGGTCCTATCAGGCGCGAACTTCCCCTTTGTCTGCGCCAACCTGACCAAGGGCCAGCTCGCCTCGGACCCGAAGCAGGACGATCTCTTCTTCAAGCCCTACATCATCTTGGAAAAACAGATCAAGGACGGCGCCGGCAACGAAAGCCCCGTCAAGATCGGCTTCATCGGCTTCGTACCGCCGCAGATCATGCTCTGGGACATCAAGAACCTTGAGGGCAAGGCTCAGACGCGCGATATCGTCGAGGCGGCCAAGGCCTGGGTTCCCGCCATGAAGGAAGCCGGCGCCGATATCGTGATTGCGCTCTCGCACTCCGGCATCGATGGCAGCGCACCGTCCGAAAAAATGGAAAACGCCTCGCTGCATCTCGCCGCCGTCGATGGGATCGACGCGATCTTCACCGGCCACCAGCATCTCGTCTTCCCAGGCCCGAAGAGCTGGGACGGCGTCGCCAATGCCGATCCCGTCAAGGGCACGCTGCACGGCAAGCCCACCGTGATGGCCGGTTTCTGGGGCTCGCATCTCGGCCTTATCGACCTGCTGCTCGAAAAAGACGGCAACAGCTGGAAGATCGTCGATTTCACCTCGGAAGCACGACCGATCTATCATCGCGACGACAAGAAGAAGGTGGTTGCCGACTACGCCGACAAGAAGGAAGTGGTCGAAGCCGCCAAGGCCGAGCACGAGGCGACACTGACCTATGTCCGCACCCCCGTCGGCAAGACATCCGCGCCACTCTATTCCTACTTCGCACTGGTCGCCGACGATCCCTCCGTGCAGGTCGTCAGCCAAGCCCAGACCTGGTACATCAAGCAGATGCTCGCCGACACCAAGTTCAAGGACCTGCCGGTGCTTTCGGCGGCGGCCCCCTTCAAGGCCGGCGGT
The DNA here is from genome assembly GCF_002008365.1 of Rhizobium leguminosarum bv. viciae USDA 2370. Lineage (GTDB taxonomy): Bacteria > Pseudomonadota > Alphaproteobacteria > Rhizobiales > Rhizobiaceae > Rhizobium > Rhizobium leguminosarum. Next base: position 103,170 of record NZ_MRDL01000039.1, on the reverse strand, counting down.
CGCGGCGGCGCCGACTACTATACCGACGTTCCGGCCGGCGATATCGCCATCAAGAACGTCGCCGACCTCTATCTCTACCCGAACACGGTGCAGGCGGTTGCCATCACCGGCGCCCAGGTGAAGAACTGGCTCGAAATGTCAGCCGGCATGTTCAATCACATCGAGGCCGGCTCGAAGGATGCGGCGCTGCTCAACAACGATTTCCCGTCCTACAATTTCGACGTCATCGACGGCGTCACCTACCAGATCGACCTGTCGCAGCCGCCGAAATATGATTCATCAGGCAAACCGATCAATCCGGACGCCAACCGCATCCAGAACCTCGCCTTCAATGGCAAGCCGATCGATCCGGCTCAAAAGTTCGTCGTCGTCTCGAACAACTACCGCGCTGGCGGCGGCGGCAATTTCCCCGAGATCACCGCTGATAAGGTGATCTTCCAGGCGCCGGATACCAACCGCGATGTCATCGTCCGCTATATCCATGATCAGGGCACGATCAATCCGTCGGCCGACGCAAACTGGACCTTCAAGCCGCTCCCGGGCACGACCGCGACCTTCGAAAGCGGCCCGAAGGCGAAGCAGTTCCTCGCCGAGGTCAAGAGCGTGAAGATCGAGGATGCCGGCGAAGGCGCCGACGGCTTCTCGAAGTTCAGGCTCGTCCTTTAGGCGAAAAAATATGTCGACGAAGGCGCGGCGCCTGCGCCTGCGCTTTCGTCATTCGGCCGCAAGCGGCATACCGGGCTCGCGCAGTTCGGCGATCTGAGCGTTGAAATCGGCGTGGTTTGGGCAGGCGGAAAGCCTCGTGCGGAACGCATCGATCATCCACGTGGCAGCGGGTCCGGGCGGGTTAGCGAGCTGGCGCACGGAATAGATGGCATATTCCCCCTGTTCGTAGGCATCCAGATCGAGAGGGACAAGCGCGCCGCTCACGAGATCATCACGGATGAGCGAAGCCGGAAGGCCACCCCAGCCAAGACCGGCCTTGATGAGCTGATGCTTCGTCGCAATATCGCTGACGCGCCATGTCTTGTAGGACAGAACATTGAAATCACGCCCCTTTGTCAGACCCGACGCATCGGTGACGACAAGCTGCACTTCCTCGCGCACGTCGCCGAGCATGAGCGGCCGGTCGATCGCAACAAGCGGGTGGTTGCGCGCAGCAACCGGCAGCATGAAGGAATGACCGATCCGCTCTGTGACGACCGAATCGTCCTGCTTTAGAACTGCGCCGCCGATCCCGATCGTCGCCTTGCCGCTGAGGACGAGATCCATGACCATCCCAAGTTCGCCGACGTTGAGGTTCAATGAAACGGACGGAAACATCTCGCGAAATTCGCGCAGGACCTCCACCAGGGCCCGCGAAGGCACCATGACACTGATGGCGACGGAAACCTCCGCTTCGAGCCCTTCCCTCAGGCTCTTGACGCGCGCCCGCATGACCTGCAAGTCGCCGAGAATGCGTCGCGCATCCTCCAGCATCGCCTTGCCTGCCTCCGTAAGCTTCGGCTGGCGCGCACCGGAGCGCTCGAAAAGCGGCACTTCAAGCTGCGCCTCCAGGTTGGCGATCGTATAGCTCACGACCGACTGGGCACGGTTCAGCGCCCGCGAAGCGGCCGAGAAGCTGCCGGTCTCGGCAACGGTCAGAAACACCTGCAATTGGTCCAGAGTCGGGTTGGGCAGCATCTTCTATCCATTCCATCGATAGTTTCGATCGACATTATCACCGTTTTTTCGATAGCAGGCCAGACCTATTTTCGCTTCGAGACTGCGGCTCACCTCCCAGCAACGGGCCGTTAAATTCCATTCGAAAGGAAATGCACCATGTCGTCCATCCTGCTTCTGACGTCCAGCCCGCGTGCCGAATCGCTCTCGACGCCGATCGCCGTCGATCTCGCCGAAAAGCTGAAGAGCCAGAACCCGGGCAGCGTCATCGTTCGCCGCGACCTTGCCGCCAACCCGCTGCCGCATATCGATGACCTCTTCACCGGCGCGATCCGCAAGCCGCCCGAGGCCCGCACCGCTGAGGAAAGCGTGGCCGTCGAGACCTCCGACAAACTGGTCAACGAACTGCTTGCCGCCGACACGATCGTCATCAGCACTGGCCTCATCAACTTCAACATCTATTCGTCGCTGAAGACCTGGATCGACAACGTCGCCCGCGCCGGCCTGACCTTCAAGTACACGGAAAGCGGTCCGGTCGGCCTCGCAACCGGCAAGAAGGTTTATGTCGTGCTCGCTTCGGGTGGCGTCTACTCGCAAGGACCGGCCGCCCCCCTGAACCATGCCGTGCCATACCTGAAGTCGGTTCTCGGCTTCCTCGGCATCACCGACATCGAGACCATCTATGTCGAAGGCCTGGCCTTCGGTCCGGAAGCTGCCGAGAAAGCCATCGACGCCGCCAAGTCGCGCGTCCAGGAAATCGCACTGGCCGCCTGATCGGCTTTTCAACGCTTCATGGAACGGCCGGCTTTTGCCGGCCGTTTTTCATTTGTCGATACCGGCGACAAAATCCCGGACCGTCACCAGGATTTCGGCCGAGAGTTCCTCATCGGACGAAATCCTGGCAAGGCCGACGGCGGCATGAGCCCGCTCGGCCGCAGAGCGAAGCCGACGAAATCGCCAAGGCAGCGTTCTATCTGGCATCGGATGATGCGACCAATGTCACCGGCATCGAGATCACCGTCGACGACGGCATGACGAGCGCGCCCTCCGGCGCCAAGATCTTCCGCGCCGCCTGAGCGAGCCGGTCCGAGCAACTCAAACTTGCCCGGCCCCGCGCCAATTTCGTTTCTATTCTCTCCTGGGACGCTCTGCTTAGCTCTGACGCGTCGCGCGGTGGGCAAGACGAAACAGGACGATTGCCAAATTCAGGACGGCAAGCAGAAGCAATACACAGAGCATGGTCTGGATGCCGGAGGAAACGATCAGATTGCCGGCCACCAACGGAAAGCCGAAGACGCCGATCATATAGGCCAGCGAGAATAGCAAAAGCGACTGCGGCATAAGGCCAGTTGGAGCCTCATTTGCAGCCAGGCCGTTGATGACCGAATAGGTCAATCCATAGCCCACCCCCAGCATCGCTGCGCCTCCCAGATAGGCAAGCTGATTTGACGTCAGCATCAGGAACAGCACGATCGATGCCAGCGTCAGGCTTGTCAGGACCAAAAGCGAATAGAGTGGGTCCTTCTTGACCACATATCCCGCCACGAACAGCCGGCTCAGAATCGCGGCGGACATGAAGCCGATGAAGAACAGGGAGTAATCGAACCCATGCGCCTTGGCGTAGCTGGTCTGAAAGCTGGACAGCCCACCGAAAATCGCGCCGCCGATGCCGACCATAATGATGGAATAGACGGCCCGCGAGCCGATCACCTCACGCGCTGAGCCAAATGAGATCTTGTTGACATGAGGCAAAATCTTGCCGGCATTGGTCAGCCGGATATGGAGCAACAAGTAAAGCGCACCGCCAGCGAGACTGGCAAGGAACGCAAATGCGAAAGCCGCCTCGACCGGCATCGACCAGCCTGTGGCAATGCGGCCAATGATCGGCCCGGCGCCGATGCCCGACATCATCGATCCTGAAAGCAGGGCAAAAAACCTGATCCGATGTTCGGGTTCGACGATCGCGGCGACCAGAATGGGTCCGAGCGCATAGAAGGTGCCCCAGCCTATGCCGAGGATGAAACCGACCGTCATCAGGCTCAGCCCAGCTGAGGGAACCACGGCAAATCCCAGCGCTGACGCGGCAAGAAACAATCCCGAAACAGCCACCGCCCGCGCCGAGCCGATGGCATCCGCGATGTGCCCGGACAGGATCACGAGAATGACGGTGCTGACAGTCGCAGCCGAAATGATCAGGCCGGCCAGCGCCTCGTCGCCGCCACGCTGGCCCACCAGCACCGGGATCAGAAAGGTCACGCCATAGGCGATCGAAAGAAGAAACCCTCCCATACACAAAGCGGCGAACTCGCCGCCATCGACTTTCTTCCGTGCAATTGAATCACTCATGTCTCCACGCCCCTCGCAGGAAAACTGATCTGGGATATTTCCGCAACGGAGATCACGTTTGCATTTTACGAACAAGCCGTTTTTATATTGCTCATAACCTATTGAAAAGACATAGACAGACGGGCAAATGTTTCGGTTTAAGCAACATCCTCAACATCCCCGGTCGACGCACTGCATCGATCGATGATTAGGAAGCCGCCTCCCGACGTCCGCGACCTCGCGCGCCATCAGCGATGCGAATTCTCAGGAATACCTATTGGGTTGACCACGTTCAGCCAAATGGAGAAGAGCCTCAATCGGGGCCAGCCGAGCCAACTGGGTTGCTCGGGCTAACTGGGTCTGGCTGAGCTAACTGAGTTTCACCACACCGGAGCGGCCGACGACGCAATTGCGGCCGCTCTTCTTTGCCGCGTAGAGCCTGCCGTCGGCCGCCGTCAGCACGGCGGTGAAATCGACGCCGTCCTCATCGGCGGTCGCAACCCCGATACTGACCGTGACCGGCCTGTCATCCGGCGTCTTGACGCTGGTCGCGATCGTCCAACGCAGGCGCTCGGCAAGCAGCAGCCCTTCTTCGTGGTCGGTGCCTGGACAGACGGCAACGAATTCCTCGCCGCCGAAGCGGAAGACGCGGTCGCTGGAGCGCAGCGTCGTGCCCAATCGGGCGGCGATCGCCTTCAGCACCTCGTCGCCCTGGAGATGGCCGTAGCCGTCATTGACATCCTTGAAGTGATCGGCGTCGATAATGAGGACGGTGGCGAATAGCCCCTGCTTCAGTGCCTCGAGCAGCATCAGCGGCGCTTCCATTTCCATGCGCGTCCGATCATAGACGCCAGTGAGCATGTCGCGGCCAGTGCGCTCCAGAAGATCGTTGTAGCGCTCGCGGAACGTCAAGTCACCGAATACGTCGCTGATCGAACGTGCGGACCCGGCTGCGCCGATACGGCGAATGCGATATTCATAGAATGCGAACATCGCCGCGTAGAGGCAGACGGCAAGCATTTTCGCCTTCCATCCGCCCCAGAATGCGGCGATCGGTACATCCAGGAAGTAATGCAGCGCGGCGAAGAAGCCGATCTGGTCGAAGGTCAGCAGCACGAATCCCGAAATCAGGAAGCGCAGGACGACGCGGCGGCGAAAGAAATCGCCGAGTTTTTCGTAGAGCAGGATGATGCCGAGCGAATCGACATAGAGCAGCGCCGTGCCCCAGACCATCAGCCAGCCCATCTCCTTGAGAAAATCGACGTCGGGTGTGTGGCCGGTCGACATCTGCAGCGGCTGGTGCATCTGCAGCACCCAGGCAATACCGACGGTTAGCAGGTTGCCGAGGAACAGGCCGTAGATCGGCTGGCGCACCGTCGCCGCATCCTCCTGCAGGTAAAGCATCAGGATCATCATCAGCTTACCGGAGAAGAACACGGATGAACCCGGCGACACATCCCCGAACGGCAGCGAGACATAGAAGACCGCCGCCAGATATGTCTCCATGAAATGCATGACGCCGAGCGCCGTCAGGAAAACCCCGAGACCAAGCCGATGACGGAAATGCAGAAGCGTTACCATCAGCACGAAATAGGCGATGGCTTCGACGACGAAGAGAAGGAGGTTCAGTGTCTCCATCATGAGACCTTGGCGCCGGACGTTCGGCCTCCTGCCGGCGCGGCGATCGCGACAGCGAATCCTTTGGTCAATCGTCCGAAACAGTCAAACACGGGGGGTGTCCTGCAAATCCTGCAGGCGATACCTTTCACCGCAATCCTTTAAGATTGCGTGAGTGAGAACGCGCTCGCTGGAGAGGACCCGGGTCACACACAGGAATAGTTACAGCCGGCATCAGGGACCTATGCCCGGATCCCGATTTCAGACCTGACGAAGCTTCTCGCCGTCACCAAAGAGCGACGAACCATGCTGATCGATAATCTGCTGCGCCTTGCGCACCGTGCATTCGATCGCATCGTCGGAAGAGGTAAACAGATCGGCGCGGATGAAATTGCGCACCAGCACCTCGTCGCCGACCTTCTTTTCGATGCGGCCGGCCAGGCGATACTGGCTGCCTTCCCTACGCGGTTCGGCATAGATCGTGCAATCGCCGTAGAGCTGCGGCTCGCCGGAAGGGCCTGCCGCTTCCGTGGCCGGTTTGCCGCCGCCGGAGAACATCGAAAAGAGATTTGAAATGAACGAAGCCATGCTCCGCCTTTAGCACGACGGCATCGCTATCGCCAAGTCAAATGATCAGGTTGGCGAGGATCTCGTTTTCGGTAATATCCTCGTAACCCATGCCGGCGGCTTCGAAATTTCCGACCAGCCGGGCGAAATTCTCAGGCGCCTTGGTTTCGATGCCGATCAGGATCGAGCCAAAGTTGCGTGCCGATTTCTTCAGATATTCGAAGCGGGCGATATCGTCGTCGGGGCCGAGCAGATTGAGGAAATCGCGCAGCGCGCCAGGGCGTTGGGCGAGCCGCAGGATGAAGTATTTTTTCAGCCCTGCGTAACGCATGGCTCTTTCCTTTACGTCAGGCAGACGCTCGAAATCGAAATTGCCGCCGGAGACGACGGCGACGATGGTCTTGCCGCGGATCGTCTGGCGATCCATCGCGGCGATCGCCGTCAGTGACAGGGCGCCGGCCGGCTCCAGCACGACGCCCTCGACATTCAGCATCTCCTGAATGGTGACGCAGATGGCGTTCTCCGGCATCAGTTGCACTTGGCTTGCCGGGAAATCGCGAAGAGCGGCGAAATTCAGGTCGCCGATGCGGGCGACGGCAGCGCCATCGACGAAATTGTCGACCTTGGCCAGCGTCGTCACCTTGCCCGCCTCGATACTGCGCTTAAGGCTTGGCGCGCCGGCGGGCTCAGTGAAGACGAAAGCCGATTTCGGCACGGTGCCGTCGAGATAGCCGGTGATGCCGGCGGCAAGTCCGCCGCCGCCAACCGGCAGGACGACCATGTCGGGCACCGTTCCCTCAGGCAGCTGCTGCATGATTTCGGCGGCGACTGTCGCCTGCCCCTCAATGATGTCCGGATGGTCGAAGGGCGGCACCATGACGCCGCCGACCGCCTCCACATGTTCGCGTGCGGCCTGGTAGCACTGGTCGAAGAAGTCGCCGAACAGCCGAATAGTGATGAATTCGGCGCCGAACATCCTGGTCTTGTCGATCTTCTGCTGCGGTGTCGTCACCGGCATGAAGACGACGCCCGGCACGCCGAAATGGCGGCAGACGAAGGCAAAGCCCTGGGCATGATTGCCGGCCGAGGCGCAGACGAAGGTCTTGCCAGAGGCACCCTGCCCGATCGCCTTGCGGAAGAAATTGAAGGCGCCGCGGATCTTGTAGGAGCGCACCGGCGACAGATCCTCGCGCTTCAGCCAGATATCGGCACCGTAGCGGGCCGACAAATGATCGTTGAGCTGCAGCGGCGTTGCCGGAAACAGGCTGCGCATTGCCTCTTCGGCGCTTTCGACATCAAGTCTCGTCACGGGTATGGTCCATTCTCACGTTAGCCACCGCCGCTATGGCACAGGCCGGCCGGCAAAAGAAGCTCGTTTGGGCCATTTCCAGTTCGCTCCCGCATCGTTTCACTCCGCGGGGCCGGGTTCGGCGCTGGGGACAGGTTCTGCTCCCGGGGAAGGCCTTTCTTAAGCCAATAGCGAAATTGGCGGCACATGAACTGATTTTAACTGTCAATAAAAAGGACGGCCACTAATATGAAGCTATGATGACATTCAAATTCGCAAGACCGCTCGCCTGGCTGCTGCTGGCCTTCATCATCTTCGTCACCGTTTCGCCGATCGGAGAGAGGCCGAATACGGTCACGATGGTCGATGTCGACCGCGCGGTCGCCTATCTTCTCCTTGGCTTCGCCTTTGCGCTGGCCTATCCGAAACAGTGGAAGATGGTCGCCATGCTGCTGATCGTCGGCGCATTCGCCATCGAATATCTGCAATACTTCTCGCCGACGCGGCATCCGCGCCTGCATGATGCAGGCATCAAGGCCATGGGCGCTGCCCTCGGGCTGCTAGCCGGATGGGTGATCAATAGATGGCGCGAGACCAAAGCGCCAAACGCTCTACCCTTCGCAGAACGCTGATTATCCCAGGTTAGAAACCGCGCAATTGCACTGCCCAGAAGAGCAGTGGTATCGCAGCCATCGCAGTTCCCAGAACAAGTGCGACACTGGTCTTGAAGATCCGGATGCGCCGAACCTTCGCCCCACTCCAATCGTAAACCATCGTCTTACTCCCACAAGACAACACTTACTCAGCCGCCGCGGCGCAATACTTGCATCGAAAATACCATTGTCAAGCGGCAACTCGCTTTTGTGCACAATATGCAGGCAGATACAATACTGGCATATTCCAACGGCATTATGAAAATGGTGCGGGCGACGGGGCTCGAACCCGTACAGCCAAGGCCGAGGGATTTTAAGTCCCTTGCGTCTACCAGTTTCGCCACGCCCGCTTGCGGCATTTTCAATATCTTGCGTCATGGGCGATGGGAAGAGCCGCAAGGCGTAAAAAATAGTGCCCGTTTGCCGGCAGCACCGACGAGTGATCGGCTAGACATTTCCCTCGCGAAAGCCCGCGCCGACGAAGGCTGCCCAGTCTGTCGCGGGGAAAAACAGAAAAGGCGCGGCGAGCCCCATGCCTGCCGCACCTTGATTTATTTCAGTGTCAAAGATCAGGCGAGCTTAGCTGCCAGCTTGGCGACGTGGGCGCCCTGGTATTTCGCGCCTTCCAGCTCGATCTCGGAAGGCTGGCGCGAGCCGTCACCATTGGTGATGGTGGAAGCGCCGTAGGGCGATCCACCCTTGACTTCCTCAGTGCCCATCTGGCCCTGGAAGGCATAAGGCAGGCCGGCAACGACCATGCCCTGGTGCAGGAAGGTGGGGAGGAAGCCGAGGATGGTCGATTCCTGGCCGCCGTGCTGGGTTGCCGAGGAGGTGAAGACCGAACCGAGCTTGCCGACGAGCTTGCCGGCGAACCAGAGGCCGCCCGTCTGATCCCAGAAATTGCGCATCTGCGAGGCGACCGTGCCGAAGCGGGTGCCGGCACCGACGATGATCGCGTCGTAGTCGGCCAGTTCGTCGACGGTGGCGATCGGAGCCGCCTGATCGACCTTGTAATAGGAAGCCTTGGCGACATCTTCCGGAACCAGTTCCGGAACGCGCTTGACGGTGACCTCGGCACCGGCCGACTTCGCGCCTTCGGCAACGGCATAGGCCATGGTTTCAATATGGCCGTAAGCCGAATAATAAAGGACGAGAACCTTCGCCATCTTCAATCTCCCTTGGAGCACTGGTTGAATTTCGTGACCGAGGGAGTTCTATCAGCGGGTATTTCCGAACACAGCCATGCCTTGAAGAACTCAGTGTTCAACATCCGTAGACGAAAATTCACTTGCGTTTTCATTTCAGCAAAAATGAACGTATCGCAGAACAGCACTTGCACTTTTGGGCATCATGCCGTGGCTGTTTGCAAAGCGACCGAACGGCACTACCTATTCACCAGCCTCAGATCACGGAACATCCCATGAGCCAAAACATCGTCGTCACCGCCGCCATGCTCGCCATCGGCGACGAACTTCTTTCCGGCCGCACCAAGGACAAAAATATCGGCCATCTCGCCGATCTGCTCACGCTTTCCGGCATTGATCTCAAGGAGGTGCGCATCGTCGCCGACGACGAGGAGGCGATCGTCGAGGCGCTGAACGCCCTTCGCGGCAAATATGATTACGTCTTCACCTCGGGCGGTATCGGGCCGACGCATGACGACATCACCGCCGATGCCATCTCCAAGGCTTTCGGCGTGCCTTGCGAATATGACGAAGCGGCAATGACACTGCTTGCCGAGATGTATCGGCGCCGCGAGATGGAATTCACCGAAGCGCGCCAGCGCATGGCGCGCATGCCGCGCGGGGCCGTGCATATCGCCAATCCGGTCTCGACCGCGCCAGGCTTCATCATCGGCAATGTCCATGTCATGGCCGGCGTGCCGCAGGTCTTCCAGGCGATGGTCGACAATGTGTTGCCGACGCTTCGAACCGGCACGCCGGTGCTTTCGCTCGCCATCGCCTGCCCTTACGGCGAAGGCGAGATCGGCACGCCCTTGACCGCGATTCAGAAAGCACATCCGGAAACCAGTATCGGCTCCTACCCGCGCTATGTCGGCCAGAAATTCTCGACCGAGATCGTCGTGCGCGGCCGCTCGCAGGCGGTTATCGATGCGGCCGGCGCCGAAGTGCAGGCGATGATCGACGCCATCCGCCGCAGGAAGGACATCGCCGAAAACCATTCCGCCGAGGCTTGAGGGAAACGCCGGAACTCAGGGCCATCCTTGATCCCCATCAAGGAACAGGAGTACGGTCCGGTGCATTCCTTTCCTCGCGCAAGCCATTTCAGCGCAAGGAGAATTGATATGTCTTACAAAACCATTCTCGCCATTCTCGATACATCAGACAATAGTGCTGCGGTTGCCGATTTCGCCTTTGCCTTCGCCGCTGAAAGCGGCGCCCACGTGATCGGCCTGCATGCCGAAATCATCTCCGCCGTGCCGCTGGTGGCGCCGATGGAAATCCCCGATCCCGTCGCCGTGCAGGCGCTGCAGGACATGGCGCACAGCGAAACGATTGCGGTTGAGCGCATCTTCAGGTCGAAAGCGGAGGCATCAGGCGCCTCCTCCGAGTGGCGCAGCTTTGCCACATCAACCGGATACGGCTCCGCACCGCTGATCGAAAGTGCGCGTAGCGCCGACCTCTTGATCGCCTCACAGGCCGACCCGGCCAGACCTTCCGACAGCCACGTCGACGTCGACAGCTTCCTCTTCGAAAGCGGCCGGCCGGTGCTGATGATCCCCTTTATCATCCGCCAGCCGAAGCCGATCAAGCGCGTGCTGATCGCCTGGAACGGCTCGAAGGAGGCGGCGCGCGCGACCTTCGACGCGCTGCCGATCCTCAAAGCCGCCGACGAGGTGGAGATCTTTTCGGTCGATCCGGCCGACACGGCGCTGCAATCGCCGCTGACAGCAGGCGCCGACATCGCCGCGACGCTTGCGCGTCATGGCGTGAAGACGACGCTTTCGACGGCGCAAAGTGTGGACAAAAGTGCGTCCCACGTCATCGAAAACAGGCTATCGGACAGCAGCATCGATCTTCTCGTCATGGGCGCTTATACGCATTCCTGGCTCTGGCAGATGATCTTCGGCGGCACGACCAAGACCCTGCTGCAATCGATGACGGCACTGACCCTGTTATCGCGTTGATTGGCTGCTCTTGCCTTTTGCCGGCAAATCCCGCTAATTGCGGCGACCGATGACAGCTTCGAGCCTCGGCCCCATCTCGCGCAGTTCCGGCTGCGCGATTTGCGTTTTGCCAATCGCCGCTTCAAGCCCGTCCGGTCGCCGGCAAACGGCGTGTCGTTTTTTCATGCCGCGGAGCAGCCCGATGTCCCTTCCCGATAAAGCCTTTCCCGTTTCCTGGGATCAGTTCCACCGCGATGCGCGCGCGCTTGCCTGGCGGCTTGCCGGCCTTGATCAGACGTTCAAGGCGATCGTCTGCATCACCCGCGGCGGCCTCGTTCCGGCAGCGATCATCTCGCGCGAACTGAACATCCGGCTGATCGAGACCGTCTGCGTCGCGTCCTATCATGACTATGTGAACCAGGGGGACATGGTGCTGCTCAAGGGCATAGCGCCCGAACTTCAGGAAAATGGCGGCGAAAGCGTGCTCGTCGTCGACGATCTGACGGATACCGGCAAGACCGCCGCACAGGTGCGCACGATGCTGCCGAAGGCACATTTCGCCTGCGTCTATGCCAAGCCGAAGGGCGTGCCGACCGTCGACACCTTCATCACCGAGGTGAGCCAGGATACCTGGATCTACTTCCCTTGGGACATGGGCTTCACCTATCAGGAGCCGATCGCCAAGGGCGCGCGCTGATCGCCACCGATCCCAACGCGCATCCTTCGCATTTACCACTTGAAATTGTTCCAGATTTTGTCGGCGAGGTTTTCTGAATCCGCTATCGGGATCTGCACATCTATTTTATCTTATTCGCATAAACTCGGCAGCTGCGAATCGCGTCAAATTGCGCTTAAAGCGTGCAGCAAACGATGCGATATAAGGAAGCAAGATGGCGCGGTGGGGGCATATCGGGGCGGTTGTGACCGTCGGGTTGGCGACCTTTCTATTTCCGCTGGCGCCTGTCCGCGCTGAGCCAGCCTACATTCCCCTCGTGCGCGACTACGTCGAGAAGCAGGTCCGGCCGATGGTGGAAACGCCCTTGGTGCTGAAAGCCATTGCCGAACAGAATGCGAAATTCGGCAATGTCAGCGAAATGGATATGCGGGTGCTCGACGAGACCTACCGGTCGGAGGTCGATCAGCACCAACTGCACATGGTCACGCTGCTGCTCGACAAATCCGTGTCGCATTACCTGAAAGCCAGGCAGGACACCTCACAAGGGGCGATCCTCGAATTTTTCGTCACCGACTCGCATGGGCTGAACGTCGGTCAGAGCACCGTCACCGCCGACTATTGGCAGGGCGACGAGGAGAAATATCTCAGAACCTTCGCCAACAGCTCCCGGGAGATCTTCATCGACCGGGCCGAACGCAACGAATCCACCCAGAATCTCGAAACGCAGGCGAGTTTCGTCGTCATGGACGAAGAGAACAGGCCGATTGGCGTCGCCATCGTCACCATCGCCATCGATGCGCTCTGACAGGCACTTGCACCCGTGCGAATCGGCATGCCCATTTGCACCGGAAATGCCATCACAAGATTTGCCGCGGGACGCTTTTTTGCCGTTCCGACGTTTTCCTTAGCCGGCAACACCTGCAAGCCATTGTAATATCAGCGCTCCCCGGCTTTCCCCAATCTCCACAGGCGCATCCACAACATGTTGTGGTTAGCAATCAATTAAAAGCCAGCCCTTGACGGAATCAGCTGTTTCAAACTTTACTGTTTCTGATGTTGCGGCGGCGACAGGACCGGAGGTAACGAGCCCGGTTCCCTTTTGAAAATTAGGACGCGGAATCAGGGCGATGGACCGGGAACGGTTCAGGCCTGACAGGATTTTTGCGCGGTTTTCAGCCTCCAAAAAAAGTGACATCGGGGCTGGCGATAATAAGCTGTTAATACTATATTTAGTGTTTGCAGCCACCATCACCACAAGATACAGGAAGTTCATCTCCGGATGACACCCCTGTCACGATACGGAAACGAGACTGGCTGCGCGACGACAAAGTGCCGCCGGATAGGAATTTTGCGCCCCGGTCGCGGGGACCGGGCGCCAACACGAGGTCAAGACCATGCGCATCGAACGTCGTTTCACGAAGGCCGGCCAAGGCGCCTATGCGGATATCGAATTCCGCAAGGCGACGAGCGAGATCAAGAACCCTGACGGTTCGGTCGTGTTCCGCCTCGAGAATATCGACGTTCCCGCGCAGTTCTCCCAGGTCGCGACCGACGTTCTGGCGCAGAAGTATTTTCGCAAGGCCGGCGTTCCCACCCGGCTGAAGAAGGTCGAGGAAAACGATGTTCCTTCCTTCCTGTGGCGCTCCGTTCCCGACGATGCTGCGCTGAAGACCCTGTCTAAGGATGAGCAGACCGGCTCCGAAATCGATGCGCGCCAGGTCTTCGACCGTCTTGCCGGCACCTGGACCTATTGGGGCTGGAAGGGCGGCTATTTCTCCTCCGAGGAAGATGCCTCGGCCTTCAAGGACGAGCTTGCCTACATGCTCGCCACCCAGCGCGTCGCCCCGAACTCGCCGCAGTGGTTCAACACCGGCCTGCACTGGGCCTACGGCATCGATGGTCCCGGCCAGGGCCATTTCTACGTCGACCCCTTCACCGGCAAGCTGACCAAGTCCAAGTCGGCCTACGAACACCCGCAGCCGCATGCCTGCTTCATCCAGTCTGTCGAGGACGACCTCGTCAACGAAGGCGGCATCATGGACCTCTGGGTGCGTGAGGCGCGCCTCTTCAAATACGGCTCTGGTACCGGTTCCAACTTCTCGATGCTGCGCGGCGAAGGCGAAAAGCTTTCCGGCGGCGGCCGTTCCTCCGGCCTGATGAGCTTCCTGAAGATTGGCGACCGCGCCGCCGGCGCCATCAAATCGGGCGGCACGACGCGCCGCGCCGCCAAGATGGTGGTCGTCGATATCGACCATCCCGATATCGAGGAATACATCAACTGGAAGGTCAAGGAAGAGCAGAAGGTCGCGGCTCTCGTGACCGGCTCGAAGGTCGTCGCCAAGCATCTGAAGGCGATCATGAAGGCATGCTTCAACTGCGAAGGCGGTGACAACGGCGATTGCTACGATCCCAACAAGAACCCTGCCCTGAAGCGCGAAATCCGCGCCGCCAAGAAGGACCAGGTTCCTGAGAACTACGTCCAGCGCGTCATCCAGTTCGCCCGTCAGGGCTACAAGGATCTCCAATTCAAGACCTACGACACGGATTGGGACTCGGAAGCCTACCTCACGGTATCCGGCCAGAACTCCAACAACTCCGTCTCGATCAAGGACGACTTCCTGCGCGCCGTCGAGAATGATGGCGAATGGAACCTGACCGCCCGCAAGGACGGCCGCGTGATGAAGACGCTGAAGGCCCGCGATCTCTGGGAAACGATTTCCTACGCTGCCTGGGCTTCGGCCGATCCGGGCATCCACTTCAACACGACGATGAACGACTGGCACACTTCGCCGGCCGGCGGCCCGATCCGCGGCTCGAACCCGTGCTCGGAATACATGTTCCTCGACGACACGGCCTGCAACCTTGCCTCGCTGAACCTGCTGCAGTTCAAGGACAAGGCCACCAAGCGCATCAACATCGCTGACTACGAACACGCTGTTCGCCTGTGGACCGTCGTGCTCGAAGTCTCGGTGATGATGGCGCAGTTCCCGTCGAAGCGCATTGCCGAACTCTCTTACGAATACCGCACGCTCGGCCTTGGCTACGCCAATATCGGCGGCCTGCTGATGTCGTCTGGCATTCCCTATGACTCCACTGAGGCCCGCGCCATTGCAGGCTCGCTGACCGCGATCATGACCGGTGTCTGCTATGCGACCTCGGCCGAAATGGCTGCCGAACTCGGCCCGTTCCCGAACTTCGCGCCGAACCGCGAGAGCATGCTCAGGGTCATTCGCAACCATCGCCGCGCCGCTCATGGCGAAACCTCCGGCTATGAGGCCCTGTCGATCAACCCGGTCGCGCTGATCCATTCGGAAAACCCGGACCAGGATCTCGTCGCCCACGCCAAGTCGGCCTGGGACAAAGCGCTCGAGCTCGGTGAACAGCATGGCTACCGCAATGCCCAGGTCTCGGTCATCGCGCCCACAGGCACGATCGGTCTCGTCATGGATTGCGATACCACCGGCATCGAGCCCGACTTTGCCCTCGTCAAGTTCAAGAAGCTCGCCGGTGGCGGCTACTTCAAGATCATCAACCGCGCCGTGCCCGACGCGCTGCGCACGCTCGGCTATTCCGAAAGCCAGATCGCCGAGATCGAGGCCTATGCCGTCGGCCATGGCAATCTGAACCAGGCGCCGGCTGTCAATCCATCGACGCTGAAGACCAAGGGCTTCACCGACGAGAAGGTGGAAGCCGTCAACGCCGCGCTGAAGAGCGCCTTCGACATCAAGTTCGTCTTCAACCAGTGGACGCTCGGCGCCGACTTCCTGAAGGAGACGCTGAAGGTTTCGGACGAACAGCTGGCCGACATGAGCTTCAGCCTGCTCGACCATATCGGCTTCTCGAAGAAGGACATCGAAGCGGCCAACATCCACGTTTGCGGTGCGATGACGCTGGAAGGCGCGCCTTTCCTGAAGGCGGAACACCTGCCGGTCTTCGATTGCGCCAATCCCTGCGGCAAGATCGGCAAGCGCTACCTCTCTGTGGAAAGCCATATCCGCATGATGGCGGCAGCCCAGCCGTTCATCTCGGGCGCAATTTCCAAGACGATCAACATGCCGAACGAGGCGACCGTCGAGGATTGCAAGAACGCCTACATGCTCTCCTGGAAGCTTGGCCTCAAGGCCAACGCGCTCTATCGCGACGGCTCGAAGCTGTCGCAGCCGCTCAATGCCTCGCTGATCGAAGACGAAGACGACGAGGATGCGCTGGAGGAACTGCTGCAGGCGCCCCTCGCCGCCCAGGCCGTCACTGTTACCGAGAAGATCATCGAGCGGGTGGTCGAGCGTGTTTCCCGCGAACGCGAGAAGCTGCCGAACCGCCGCCAGGGCTATACCCAGAAGGCCGCCGTCGGCGGACATAAGGTCTATCTCCGCACTGGCGAATTCGGCGACGGCCGCATCGGCGAGATCTTCATCGACATGCACAAGGAAGGTGCTGCCTTCCGTGCAATGATGAACAATTTCGCCATCGCCATCTCGCTCGGCCTGCAATATGGCGTGCCGCTCGAGGAATATGTCGAGGCCTTCACCTTCACCAAGTTCGAGCCGGCCGGCATGGTCATCGGCAATGACGCGATCAAGAACGCCACGTCGATCCTCGACTATGTCTTCCGCGAGCTTGCCGTTTCCTATCTCGGCCGCCACGACCTGGCCCATGTCGATACGTCTGATTTCTCGAACACGGCACTCGGCAAGGGCATCCAGGAAGGCAAAACCAACCTGCTCTCCACCGGCTGGACCCGCGGCTACAAGCCGACACTGGTGTCCGGCACCGGCGGCGAACGCCAGGCAGGCGAACCCAAGGGTGCTGCCACATCAGCCCCTGCCCGCGCCGCCTCCACCGGCACCGTGACTGCCTTTGCAGGCAGCGCGGCCCGCAAGCTGGAGACGACGATTGCCGTCTCCACCTCCGAAATCGTTGCTTTCAAGCGCGACTACGAGGAGCGCGCCAAGGAGTTGGCGGAAGAGATCGCCGAAGAGCTGACCGAGGAAATCACCAGCGACGCGACAGCCCTCTTCTCCGACAAGGCGGCGGCCGACGCGGCAACGGCGAAATCCGAAGCCAAGAAGCGGGAAGCCGAGCGCCGCCAGCGCTCGATCATGCAGGGCTATACCGGCAACATGTGCTCGGAGTGCCAGAATTTTACGATGGTGCGGAATGGCACCTGCGAGAAGTGCGACACGTGTGGCGCTACGAGTGGGTGCAGCTGAGTAGGCTCTTCCTACTCTTTGTAGGCAGCCAGCGATTATGACGGCTGGCCACTTAAACGACGCAGTAATGATGAGGCCGCAACAACGTTGCGGCCTCCATAGAATGAAAAGGACTACCGCACAGGCACCGCTGGAAAGATCTTAGTAACTAGGTCGAACTTCACGATGCCAGCATATCAAGCAACCCTACCGTCTCCGGGAAAGTAACGATTGATTTCGACTGAGCTGAACGCAGGATAGACTTTCTTGGTCCACAGACAAACGGCAGATGGATGAAATTCTCACGCCGATACTGTTTGGTTTAGGATATTATCCCTGCAACCTTCGGCCGCTGGAAGCGAGGACATGTAAGCCATGTCGGATGAAGCTGATGCCGTTGAAGACCGACCTGCGCCACAGGCGAACGCCAGGCGCCGCCCCTCCCTGCCTCAAAACGTAAAAGCAATTGTCTGGGCACGAGCCGCCGGACGCTGCGAGTTCCGCGGATGCAATAAGGTGTTGGTGGGCGACCTGCTTACTGGGAGAGACGATCTCAACACCGCCTACATCGCGCACATCGTTTCAGATGCTCCCGGCGGTCCGCGCGGCGATGACATTCTTTCGCCAAAGCTCTCGACAGATCCATCGAACCTGATGCTGCTCTGCGATCCGCATCACCGGCTAATCGACGGCAAGGCAACGTGGAGGGATTATCCCGATCAACTACTGCTGGAGATGAAGGCCGAACATGAGGATCGCATCGAGGCAGTCACGTCTATCGTTCGGGATCGCGGATGCCACGTCATCCGGTTCGCAGCAGGCATTGGCAAGAACGAGTCTCCCGTGAACGTGGATGCCGTCAAGGAGGCGTTGCTTCCGGAGTTCTATCCCGTCCGAAACGGAATGATAGATCTTGATGTCCCCGACCTCGGAATCCCGGATAGCGATGCGGGCTACTGGCCGCTGCATCAGCGTCTCCTACGCGAGAAATACCAAGAGCGGGTCAAGGGCAGGCTCGAGCGGAATGAGATCAACCGCCTCGCAGTCTTCGCCCTCGCCCCAATGCCGCTCCTGATCGAGCTTGGCCGCCTTTTATCGGACATCTCGGAAGCTCACGTCCGGCAGCGTGTTCGCGAGCCGACAACTTGGGAGTGGCAGAGTGAACCTGGAGAAATGGAGCTCGTTCGAGAGGAGCCCGCTTCCAAGGGACCGGTAGTCGCATTGAAACTGGGCGTCAGCGGACCGATCGATGACGACCGCATCACGTCCGTTCTCGGGGACGACGTGTCTATATGGTCGCTCTCGGCGAACGGCGCCCACAACGACATCCTTCGCACCCCCAGCGATCTCACACTGTGGCGAAAGGAACTCCGGGCCATCTTTGAAGCCATCAAGGACAACCATGGTCGCACAGACATCGTCCACATCTTTCCGGCGGTGCCCGTCTCCGCGGCGGTCGAACTTGGCCGGGTCTGGATGCCGAAGGCCCATCTGCCGATGCGCATTTACGACCACAACTGGGCGCTCGGCGGCTTCCGCCAGACGCTCGACATCGTTCATCAAGCATAGGAGCCATCCGATGAACTATACGGATCCCGTCCTTCGCGAGATCGCCGCCTTCAGTCCGCTGGACGTCCTGCTCGCAGACATCGCTGTCCGCATTCAACTTACACCGACAGACCATCGTCTTGCCGTCGGCCACTACCATGCGATCCATCAATGGTTGGAACGAGACGGCAGTCCGCTCGCGGGCCTCATCGCGTCTTTTTACGCTCAAGGTGGGTTCTCGATCGGCGCGACGACGGCCCGACATGCGGAAGACGCCGACTTCGATATCGACGCAATGGTTCAAGTGACCATGCATCACGATACTGACCCTGAGGATGTTCTTTCGACGCTTCATACCGCTATCCGTGGCGAGCCTGGTTCGCGCTACTACGACAAGACGGAACGGAAGAGCCGTTGCGTCACGGTGAAGTACGACGGCCTACATCTGGACTTAACGCCTGCGGTTCTCATCCCGTCGCTCGAAGAAAGGACCAGCTTTATCTTCCACTCCAAGAAGACGGCGACCGGCTTCGACAAGGCACGGCTCGTCGCCAACCCGTGGGGCTTCGCCGAATGGTTTCTGAGGCAGACGCCGCCGGAAGCCGCGTTCGGCCAGTTCTTCGAACGGCAGTCCTTGGAGTACGAACGGCTCCGCTTCACGAAGGCGGAATCGGACGCCGATCCGGTCCCCGACCAGGATCCGGCTTACCGCAAGTCTCGGGCTGTGATCGCGCTCCAGCTCATGAAACGTTGGAGAAACCTCGCGTACGACGCACGCCATGCCACGCTGCGCCTGCCGCCGTCCGTCGTTCTCGCCCACTCCGTCGCCGTGAACGCGAACAGGACGTCGAGCCTGTCTGAGGAGTTGCTCCATCAGGTCGTCTCCCTGGTCTCGGCACTCGAAGCGGCCGAACGCAGGGGAATGACCTACAAGGCAGTCAATCCTGCATGTGACCCCTACGACGTCCTGACAGACCGATGGCCAGAGGATCTGAATTCTCAACGCATCCTCATCGACGAGCTGCGCGCCTTCGCGGTCGACATCCAGCGGCTGCGTAGCGGCCTGTCCATGCCGGAAATGCGCAAGACGCTGGAAAAGCTGTTCGGCGAACGGCCGGCAGCAGATTCAGTCCGCAAGTTTATGGACAATCAGGTGTCTGCAGATCGCAGCGGCGTTGCCGCACATATCCCGTCGACGGGTACCGTGGCCGCGGTGACGTCCATAGCGACCCCGACCTATGCCCGTCCCACCCCAAGAACCTCTCCCTGGGGAGACTGACAACTGGCGTGGTATTCGATCGCAGAGCAGGACACCCGTCTCCGTTCCGTCTATCCGGGATTTCGGTTGACGTTCGACGGTGGGTGGTTTGCGACCTGGGAAGGAACCCTCACCCCGATCGCTCAGTCCTATCGGATCTGGATCAGGTACTTCCCGGAGCTTCAGTGGGACGAAGTGACGTTGTCCCACCGCTATGCGACGGTAAAGGTTCTTGATCCACTAATCGCGCCCGACGTTCGAGGTACGGGCGAACTGACCCCGCATGTCTACAGGCATCGGCAGCCGCCGCACAGTCCCGCTCTGTGTGCGTGGGACCCGGTCGACGAACCATTCAATCCGACTGTCTACCTAGCAGACCATGTCATCCCTGCCGTTATCCGTTGGCTTGTCTTCTACGAGGACTGGCTCGACACGGGAGTCTGGAGAGGCGGCGGGAAACATCCCGATCCCGATGCCGGGATGTTAAGTCGGTCGAGTTTCTCGTCGGGCGGCGCGTCTCTGGAACCTCGACGTCTCGATGCCGTCCTCGAGCGTCGCGTGACCAAGGAAGCCGGTTCGGCGACTTCGGCTATGTCGATCAGCCGGGCGAGCTGGGGATTGTTCCCGAGCACCCTGGAACTTGTGCGCTATCGTTACCACCGCATCTTCGTTAACCGGTCGCCAGCACCCTTGATATGACGCCCAATCGTTAACAAATGGCGTCGTTTTTCCGGCCGGAGAGATCTACGACGATGATCATTTGGAATCGACCTTCAGAGACTATTGCTGGCTGGACGCGGATCTCGCTCACGCTCTTCAGCATAGTCACGGTTTCGGCTCGCCCGGCGTCGGCGGACGCCACGACGTCGGACGTGGCTCAAGGGAGCCGCTGCCTACGCGGGAGGAGGCCCTTTTGGATGTTTTCCATCTTGGCTTCAAGCCTGGCTGCTTCGGCGAGCGCAGCCGCAGCAAGGGCTTCAAGCCTCTCCTCATCGCGAACCCTGTTTATCTCTTCTACTTTTGCTCGATGAAAATTATAAAGGAGGCTTCCGGGTGGGTCTTCAGCGAAGCGGTTATGATTGCCAATCGCGAGAACGACGACGTGGTCATCGAACTGCATCAGGAACAGGAGTTCACTCGAACTCTTCTTTCCAAGATGCAAATGCATGATGCCGTAACGAGAAAGAACCGTGTCAGGTGGGTAGTTGTCGTCGATGCCGCTTCGATACGCCCACTTTGGCAGCGGCCTGCCCTCAGCGATCGCATCAACGATGTCGAGCACGTGGTCCTCCAGGTGAGGCTTTCCACGATAGTAGGATTTAGAATCGTAAAGGGGGGAGATAATAACTTCTAGTGGCTTCCTCTGGATGCGGGGAAGCTTCAGTGCGTCATTCATGTGAACACTTTAACGTCCGAAAAGAACTTTTCTACGTTCTTCACGGGTCATTTTCGTAATGTTAATTCCCCCACCCAACTTCGCGTCTTTCGCACTCGCTGCGATACGAAGCAGACGGTCGGTGTGGGTCTCTTTCTCTTCCTGAACATCGACAGGCATCTTAAGAAGAGCTGCTACCATTTCAACCACCTCATAATTCACGACAATTCATAACCGATTAGCGCGATCATTTCAATGCATTTCGAGGATCGCAGCCACCACACGGACCGAACGTGTAGATGCGCCTTAAGGTTCGAGCCGACAACCGAAAAACAGGTCGATATGAATTACCCATGTATGCATGCGTTCTCTTGACGTCAATGACGGCGCCACTCAATTCACCCGACCGCACAGGCTCCCTGTCGCCGGCTCCCTACACTCTGCCTGTGATCGCCCCGGAGCAGCATCTGGCTTTCAAAGGGTTCCGCCGTAATGCTTTCGTGATGACGACGAGATTTAGGGCCTTGACAACGTATTCGTAGATTCCGGTGCACAACTAAGGATTGGAGCTTTAATATGTGACGAGACTATTGCATCCATGACGCGATCATATTGAACTTTCGTGACTTATGGATGAGGGGCTATGAGTTACCGAGTTATACAACTTGACGATATGCTGGTTAACCGAGCCAACGATCGGCATGGTGAATTGGAAAACGAGACCGCCGCCATCGGATGGCTGTTTTCGCACCACCTCGGCCAGATGCGAAAGTTGGCCGAAGACATAGTTCGTTCTAAAGGACTGTACGAGCCGCCCCTTGTCTACCAGGAGGGATCGCATTTCGTCGTATACGACGGCAATCGTCGAACCACCTGCCTGAAGCTGCTCGCCGATTCAAAGCGAGCGCCAAATGCGGAACTACGCGAGTTCTTCGTCAACCTTCGAGTCGAGTGGACAGGCGCCTTCCCTGATCGGATCATGTGCCGCGTCGAAACCGACCGCGATGAGATCGACGAAATCCTCTACCGACGTCACACCGGAAGCCAGGGTGGGGTCGGCCAGAGCACTTGGGACGACCGGCAGAAGGCCACGTTCGTCAACAGGACCGGCAAAGGGGGGAAGCTCAACGTCGCCGACGAGATCGAGACCAGGCTGAAAGCCGCGGGCCTTCTCCCCAAAAAAGGGCGCATCCCTCGCAGCAACTTGAACCGGCTGCTATCGGGCGAAGCATTTAGAAACCGCGTCGGGATTTCCACGGCGAAGGGACGTTTCGAGTTTATCCGGACGGAAGAAGCCTCCTTGAAGGCACTCGCCCGTATTGCCGACGATCTTGCTCACCGCCGAAAGACGCTCGACGATGTGTGGGATGTCGACAAGAAGTCCGAGTACCTCAACGAACTCGACACGGAAGGCGTCCTGCCGACTGCGGCTGACCTTTTGACATCGGGACCGCTAAAATCGGCGAAGGCGGTGAAGACGGTAGGCCCTGCAACTGTTCCTTTGGCAAGTTCCGCACCGGGCAACGTGGTCTCCTTGGGAGCCTCACGTTCATCCAAACCTCCAAGACGAACCAAGCTGATACTGCATCACGACTACGGCATCGCGTGGACCGGACGCCTCCAGCGGCAGAGGTCCATCTGGGAGGAGCTTCAGTTCAAGCTGGACCTGAACGAACACCCGAATGCCATCGCGGTTCTGTGCCGAGTGCTGCTCGAGCTGTCCGTTGACAATTACATCAAGCAGACGAAGCTGACGACGGCGGCCGAAAACGACGCCCTCGTGAAGAAGCTAGTGGCATGCGCGGAAGATCTCAACACCCGTGGCAAGGTGGACAAGCGCTACGTCGAAGTCGTGAGAAAAGCGCGTACGATGGACGCTATTGTGTCCGTCGACACTCTCAACAAGTATGTTCATTCGTCGAACCTTGCGCCCACCGGCGAGCATCTTTGCGCACTCTGGGACACATTCTCAGAACTGGTCGTGAACTGCCTCAATGAATAGGCGGTAAAGATTCATGAAGCGCCGGCGCGGACACCATCGCCCTATCTTCCTAGGCAGCCTTTTCAAGATCGCGTTCGTCGAATAGGCCCGTAGACAACCATTGGACGGCACGTCTGACGGCGCGCTCGTACGAAAGACGTTGCCCCTCACCGATCCTCATGCCGAAATTCCATTCCGCATCGTCACAGATGAACTGCGTACCTTCTCCACGGTATCTGTTGATCGTCAATGTCCAACCGTCGTCACTTCCGGGACCGCTCAGCACGACGTCCCGCCTTGCGCCAGCTTCGGCGTAGGTGGCTACGTATCGCCAGAGATTGCCGGGACCGAAAGAAACATCGAACTCCTCCATTGCTTTTGCAACGAGAACACCGAACGACTCTTCGGCGACGTCCAAGAGTGACAGCGATATCGGTTCCACATGGTTGGAGGTCATGTCTGTCATCGCTTCGGTATCCCTCAAATTCGCTTGGTCGGTGCCGCCAACCTTTAATTGACACTCGTTGCGAAAAGCGCCGTGGTTTCATTAAAAGTCACCGAATATGCCAGCAAGTCAGTTTCAATTTGAGGCACGACATTCGCGCGCCGGAAACTTTTCGGCGCTATTGCTTGCCCTCAAGACCGAGAGGATGCCCTTTGAAGACCTATGTCATAGGCGATGTCCATGGCCGCGCCGACCTATTGAAAGCGCTGCTTTCCCATATCGAAGAAAACGATCCGAATGGCTGCGGCTACCGGGTCATCTTCCTAGGTGACATCATCGACCGCGGTCCGGATAGCATGAAGGCGATGGAGATGGTGGTGAGAGAACTCAACCAGAATCCGGAGAGCCGCCTGATCCTCGGTAACCACGAGGAATTCATGCTCCTCTTCCTGGACCGGCCAGACAAGCGCGAGATCGTCTTCGACCACTGGATGAGGAACGGCGGCCTGGCTGCCGCGGCGTCCTACGGACTGAACGTCGGCGGGCGATACGGCCGCATTGAGGAGGCTCACGAGTCCTTACTGGAACTTCTCCATCGGAGGCAGAACCACATAGACGCGATGCGACGGGCCGCTTCTCTGATCAACGACGGCGCCAACGTCTTCGTCCATGCCGGCCTTCGGCCGGGCGTCCCTTTCGAGCAGCAGACTACGAAGGATTTGCGCACCATCCGCTCGGGTTTCCTGGACAACGATTTCGACTTCGGCGCGATGGTTGTCCACGGTCACACGGTGACGAGCTCTGGTCTGCCGGAGATTCGCCGAAGCAGGATCGCACTCGATACCGGTGCGGGTGCAGGTGGATGCCTATCGATGATGATGGTCGACGACGACGGAGCGAGGACCTTCTTTCAGTCGGGTTCGGCCCGCGAGGTCGTGAAGGTCGAACTTTCCCAACGGCCGGACGAACCTTGACGCTTTTGCAGGATTCACGTGCCACGAAACGCCAATCTAACAGAGGGACAGGGACACCGCCCGCATGGTCGCCGTCTTCGCGATGACGGCCTTGATGTCCATCGCAGCGAACTGGACGGCGGACACCCCAGCGACGAAACGGCAGAGGGAGTGGTTCGTCCATGTGCGTGCTCGCGATCCTGAAGCTCCGGAATCTAGAAAACTTGCCCGACATGTCCCTAGGGACGTACTGGCCTGCCGCTGGATGCGCTAAACGTATCTTCACCCGCTCAGCGAAGCGCTGGTGGGCATCCTCATGATCGCAGGTCCTCTTGGCGTATGGTCGACGCTTGGCTCGATTTCCAGCTCGCCTCCGAGACCCGCCGCCCCGAGCTTCGCGTTGGCAACGTCGAAGGGAAGCAGGCTGTACACGAATCCTGCCGTACATGTGAACCAAGCGCGCGCCTGCTTTGTAGAGCGCGGCACGGTTCGGAGCGAAGGCCGGCGTCTCGTTCCAAGACGCGCCATGCTTCTAACAACCCACATCCCCTAAAATTCGGCTGCTTTTCCAAAAGCATTAAAAGTGCGAATACAACTGTCGCACTTCATGGATTCGGAGCCGCTCAACTTGTCATTCCGAACTGAGAATAAGAACGCGTTTCGCAAGATCGTCGATCTGCACACTATGGTCGAACGGCTGGAGGGAGACGGCAGGCACGCGATAAACGTCCACCTGGGCATCTATTGCGACGAGATTGAGCTTGAGGGGGCGGTTGTGGAGGTCGGCCTTAAAACAGCGTTCGTTTCGGTTGAGGCAGAAGGACTGGAGATCGATCAAGGTTCGAAATACGGCGAGATGGCTTTCCCTGCGAAGATCGGCGTCGATCACACGGTCATGGAGACATTGAGCCGGGCCATCGAAGATTCGGCCGCCGTCGAGGCGACGATCCAGGGAAGTCTTTCGCCCCTCAAGGCCGGGGTAGAGGTATCCGCGAAGGGGCAGTTGTCCGGTAAGCAAACCGCTGGCTACACCCTCTCGGATTCCCGCGTCGAGACCCGATCCTTTCAATTCGTCGAAGCTATCGGAGAAGATCGCTGGAAGCTTCATCCCGAGAAGGAATTGCTTCACGGAAAGTTTCTCCATGGGCAGACCCTATGCGAGACAACGGTTGCGCAAGGCAGGCCTAACCGTCGGGGCGTTGCAGTCTCGGTCAATGTCAGGAAACGCGACGTCGAGGTGAACCTTGTGACGGATACGCGGGTTGTGAAGTTCCCGAAGACGAATCGTGAGAAGATGATCGCTCTGCTTATAGCGAAGAGCCTGTCACGCGCGTCCCCGTCGTCGAGGGCAGAGAGCATTCTCCTGTCCTCGTCGGAGAGCTATGATGAAGAGTAGCGTGTTCCTGACGGACGACCTGTCGGCGGCAGACCTCGCGGCGATCGAGACGATGGCCACAACAGCCGATTCCAGCTTTGCAAACCTCGTGAAAATCGGGGGCTTCGACCCCAAGGTAGACTTCAGATATGGGAACTTCCGCGGCATGGACCTCGGCGATGCCGATCTTCGAGGCTTCGACTTCACGGGCGCCGACCTACGGGAGGTTTCCGGCGAATGCACCATCGATAGCACCACGATTTTGGACAGCGCCTTGCTGGACGGCGCCTCTTTCCTCACTCCCCCCCTTGCCCAGAAAGGCTTGGACATAGAAATCTATGAAGCCCTCAGGGGTTCTTATTGGACGGATCAGATCATAGTCCTCGAGCGAGAACTTAAGCGACAAGATTTGCCGGCGTCCAGCAAGCTTGCCACTGCATCCGCTCTCTACGCGCTGGGCAAGGACAGCTTCATCCGGCGCACGGCGATGAGGGCAATGTCGAAAATGATGACCGCCGGACAATTTCTCCAGTTCGTGCGCGATGAGCTAAAGAAGGGGAGCCACAGCCCGATCGAGGTGTTGAGTTCGGCTCTTCATATCGTAGATGAACTTTACGAAGCGGCGCCTTCCGATTGTTTGCGGTTTCTGATGCAACTTCTTGACGGAGGGGAGGCGTTCGAGACGATCGCGGCGGCGGCTATCGCACGGAACATTCGAACACAGGATATTCCCCGGATGGCGGCGGTGATCAAGCGAAGGAGTAGTGCGGTCATGAGGAAGTCTTTCATCGCCGCCTTGGCTGCGAGGCTAAGTCCGGTGCATGCGATGATGGTCCGGAACCCTATCACAAACGACACTTTCGATTTTGATACGAGACTGTCGGACGACGAGTTCAAGAGTGTCACGCGTGCCGTGACCCGTCGCGTCAGATCGGAGTCGCTTGATCGTTCTGGCGCACCAAAACCGTTCTGTGAAATCTTGGGCTACCCGAGCAAGGAGGCGGTCGTCGCCATCCGTCTCATGGAATTCTATGAAGGGCTCGCTCTGACGGGAATTTCCGTCTCGGTACCATAGTGACAGGGCCGTAATCAGGCGCTCACAGTTAATACCAACCGATGGGACTAATAGGCAAAATTTTCCCTGAGAAAATCAGCATCCACCAGCGGAGCCGGAATGGGAGAGGCGGATGGCGCAAGTAGGTTACGACAGTCTTGAAGGCGTCCTTAGGCTCACCAGCGCCGGAGAAAGAGAACTCGACCCATTCGTGGTCGAAGTGCTGACCTATCACGCCGCGCTCGAACTCGAGATGGACCATCTCATCGCGAGGATGCTTCCACGTCCGGACCGCCTCCAAGGTGGCGGGCTCGGGTTCAAGCACAAAATCTCGGTCATCAATGCGGCATGGCGTGGGCGACCCGAAGATGGAGATCTGCTCGCCGACGCGCTCACCAGGTACAACGACCTGCGCAACGCGGTCGCTCACGCAGATCAACACAAAGGAGTCGAACGGATATTCTCGGCCTTGAGCGCGGCCGGCACACTCATCAACCCCGACCAGGCCGTGAACCCTACCCCGTACGACGTCGCCGTCAGCATCTGCGCGTTCATGGGTGAGGATCCGGGCGGGCGGCGACTTCTTCGAACCCTGGGCGAGTTCGACGACGTGATTAACTCCCATCTTCCGACGGCTTTTGAAAGGAGCGCTGATGACGATACCTAGCGTTCAGCGAAACGACAACTCATGCTTCCTGGCAATTTCCGCCGTCGTCTTCTCGATGCCGGGGTAT
This sequence comes from Rhizobium leguminosarum bv. viciae USDA 2370, assembly GCF_002008365.1. Taxonomy (GTDB): domain Bacteria; phylum Pseudomonadota; class Alphaproteobacteria; order Rhizobiales; family Rhizobiaceae; genus Rhizobium; species Rhizobium leguminosarum. Next base: position 75,343 of record NZ_MRDL01000039.1, on the reverse strand, counting down.
ATCGTGCTCGACTTGATATTGAGCTTGGCGAGGTCCTGCAGGATCGCGCCCTTATTCCTTATCGTCATGCGCTGCACGTTAAGGGAGCTGTAGCCGGTCTCGGGCAGAACTGAATCCTTCCCAAACAGCAGGAAGGCGCCGGATTGAGACGTGATCCTTTCGTTCGTGCTGCGCCCTCGGACGAACATGATCCTCTCGAGGTCCGTCGGCTCGATCCGAGCCTCGAAATACGGCTTGTCCCGTCGGATGAAATGCAGGAGCTTCTTGCATTCGTCGGTCTTGTTGAATGCCCTCGCCTTCGCGGTCGTGTCCAGCGCCTCCTTCTCTGCCTCGGTCATCAGAGCAAGGTTTGCGATGCAGCTCACGGTGTCGGAATCGAAGAAGCGGACTTCGCGAGTCTTCGTTGAAAGCACGATGACTTCGCCGTCGACCTCGTGACCGTCTGCGTCCACCTTAGCGTCCGCGCAGCAGAAGTAGAGGGCAACCAAAGGATTCGAGGTAACGTCGAGCAGTCGCGTAGGAAGCCCGTAGTGCTGCATCCTCACGAGCTTGTCCAACATGTACTCGTCGCTCGAGAAGGCCGTAGCCTGAGCTGTAAGGAGTTCCCGGACGATGGTCTCCTCCTTCCTAAGATAGCGCCAGTCGCCGCCGTCGTTCTTTCGGAAGAGCGACGGGATCAACTTGTAGCGCCGGTCCGAATGTCCCCGATAGAAGATCTCTTCGTCAGCTTCGGATGGAAGGCCAAGCACGTGCTGCATGAACTCGATAAGGTTCGTGATGATGGGTAGCGCCGGCTCGTCTTCCGGAAGATCGGGCGACTCCGGCGGCGGAGTGCCTGGCGGAGGCTCGGCGTCACCTGCGGCCGGCTCAAGAAGGCCAGCGTCACGCAACGATAACTCCAAGTTCCCCGACTTGACCGCCCAGTGCGTTCGAGAGATCTCCCAGTTCCCTAGGTCAAATAGCTGCTCGAAGAGGGAGCGGTTCGCGACGTCGACCTCGCCGAAGTTCTGATCGATGCGAAACTGATAGGCGATGTCCCTGCCGACGATCCTGATGCCCCAGACCCGACCGACACGGATCCTGACGAACTGGCGCTTTTGCGGACCGGTCTGGAGTTCGCTCATGAACACGGTCGGTAGCTCGGAGAGAAACGATACGACGGCGGACCCGATAGGTTTCAACCGCTGCTCGACCTCATCCTCGGTATACTCAAGGTAACGGGAGAGCGGAAATGTAGCTTCGTGGTCGGACCCCACATCCACGTCCCAGTCGTCGTCGTTGCCGGCCATCAGCAGGTTGTACAAATCGCGCATCCTTATTCGATCTCGCGGTTGTAGACGCCGCAAAAACGCGACGCAATAAGCGCTAATCGTGAGATTTGGACGACCGCCAATAATTTGAGGTTGTAAACAATTTTAATGACACGCTTGCCGGTTCGGCAACGAATGTCCCGATATGACACGTGGGAATTTCACATGCGAGACATTGCGGATGAAGGATTTGAGAAGCGAAGCCCTCAGCAAGGCGAAGAAGGCGATCCGGAGCCTTCAACAGCAGATGTCCGACCGCCTGTTCAAGATGGCCCACGAAGTCGAAGGACTGCTTGAGCATCTGTCGCCGAAGGATGTGGTACACTTTCTTCATGCCGGCTGCGAAATGGATGTCGCCGAGGCAGGCACATATGTGAAGGTGACGAAGACTTTGAAGAGCTCCGAGGAGTTGCTTCGCGAAGCACGCATCCAGTTTCCAGTCCTGAAAGCTTTGGCGGCATCGGACGACGAAGCGCGGAGCGAGGCCATTTCCCGGATTGCCGGTGGCGCAACATTGGGTGTGAGGGATGTGTCCGCCATCCGGGCCAATCTTCGGAATAGGAAAAAGACGTTCGCGGAGCAGTATGCCACGGCCGGCTTCCAGAGCTCGTCGAAGGCGGCGCGTCGAAGAGCGGTCGATAACGTGCGCGTAGTCGACAAGGCTGCCACGGAACTCCTTGCCCTCCTCCACGCATACCGCCCGAAGAGTATAACCGACGAGCAACGCTCGGACGCCCATGCGAACATCCGAGCGTCAGCAGCAGCTCTTCTTCCGAACTTCATCTCTGCCTATGGCACGTATGACATTCCTATCGCGGACATTCTCAGGATGCCAATGCACGCGAGCGAACGCTACCTGGCTCTCGCCAATGCCGCGATCGACGCTCTGGCCAAAGGACGCTTCGGTGGCGAGTTCGGGCTTGCGCTCGACAGATCCAGCCTTGAAGCGCAATGGTCGACCAACTTCCAGGAGTGCATCCAGCCGATCACGTCGACCGTCGCGCCCGACATATTCGACATCGTGACGGAAGAGCCGGCTCCGCTGACTAGCCTTCCCACCCAGAAGCTGAACGTCGTCGAGTTATGCGCAGGTGCGGGTGGAATGTCTCTTGGCCTCGAAGACGCAGGGTATCATCCTCTCGCCCTCTTCGAGTTCGACAAGCATGCCGTCGCGACGCTGCGGTTGAATCGGCCGCTCTGGAACGTGGTCGAAGGCGACATCCGCCAAGTGGACTTTACGGCCTATAGGTCTGTGGGAGTCGATCTCCTCGTCGGAGGCCCGCCTTGTCAGGGCTATTCCATAGATGGCAAAGGCCTCGGCAAGGACGACCCCAGGGATCTGTTACTCGAATGTGCGCGGGCGGTGCGCGAGATGCTACCTCGGGCATTCGTCTTCGAGAACGTGGTCGGGCTCCTGAATGCTAGACACGCAGACCATCTTGGCAACTTCCTCAAACAGTTGAAGAAATCTGGCTACGCCGTTCAAATCGTTCGCATGGAAGCGGAAGACTACGGCGTGGCCCAAGAACGGACCCGGATGCTCTTCGTGGGATTGCGTCAGGGGGCCATGAGCGCCTTCCGCGCTCCACCGACGTTCCCTCACTGGCGCTCGAACCTGGGCGATGTCCTCGGAGACCTCATGGCCGCCAACGGCTGGACGGGCGCCAAGGATTGGGCGGAAGCGCGCCGCAACCATTTGGTCGTTCGCAACGGCATCGAACTACGAGGCGCGCTGGCCTCGACAGTGGTCGGGCGAAAGGGAGGCTCTCGAGAGAAGGAAGCCGCGCGGTGGGCAAAGAAGGGCATCGACATCGCCACCGTCGCCGACGCCGCGCCGACACAGGAGGAAGCTGACAAGTGCGGCGCAGGGTTCCTGCCTCAACTTACGCTTCGGATGCGTGCCCGGCTTCAGGGCTTCCCGGATTACTGGGACTTCGTGGGCGGTAAGGATTCGACCGCACGCCAGGTCGGAAATGCGGTTCCTCCTGTGATCGGTCAGGCAATCGGGCTTGCGGTGCGCTCGGCTTTGACCGGGAAGCGATTTGACTATTCGGTCATGCTGCGGGAGCGAGGCTGCATCGAAGAGCCATTTGGACAGCGCTTCATCGATGCTCCTCCTATCGCCCCGGATTTTCGATCGACGGACGTCGCGGAGTTAGGCGTATCAGCGTCCGCTGAGATCAGCGCGTGACACGACCCATTACCTCCGCCAGAGTTGGCGGAGGATCGGCCAGGATATCCAGAAGATCATCGAACGAAATCAGGCAGATTTCACCCTCTCCGTATACGTCGATAAACCGTGGCGTACCGGAGAGGGCGTCGACGGACATCGTGAGCAGTGCTCTCCTCGCCTGTCGGATCGGCGCGGCGTCGCCACCGACGTCCTTCAGCACTTGGGCGATCAACTCCTTGCGGCCTGCCAGCACCTTGCTCTTCAGGCCTTTGACGACGAGCTTCCAGGAAGATTCCTTCGCCCCTGTCATGACGACCTCTCCCGCAGCTTCGCCGACATCATCTGCTCGACGTCCTTCCCATCGAGACGGCCCTTGGCGGCCAGTTGCGACGCCACCAATTCAATGACGCCGACATGTTCCTCGACGATGGTTCGCGCGCGCTTCCACTGCTTCAGGAGAACCTTTTCCACCCGCTCGCGCACGGCAGGAATTCGGCGGCGAAGTTCCTCAAGGTCGGCAGACGAGCTTGCCCGGAAATACCCCAGCGATTCACCCATCCCGAGCTGAACCTCCATAACCGTCGCGAGGTCCGTAGCCTTGTGGATATCCGAGCCCTCGCCGCCCGATCCTTCGAACGCCGATCCAAGAATGACCTCTTCCGCAAGTCTTCCTCCCAGCAGCATCGCGATCTGGCTCAGGAAAGTCTGTCGATTTCGCTCGACGTCGCCGTCGAGAACGAAGTGCGCAAAACCGGCGGCGGATCCGGTCCTTGGGACGTCGCGGGCGATCACGATGGAATCCAACCTTCCGACCGCAACGCGAATGCCGACGATCGCGTGGCCGGCCTCGTGCACGGCCACCGTTCGCCGCCGCTCTCCCTCGATTTTCAGCGCGGGCGGCAAGACCTGCAGCGCAAGCGAGGCCGTGATCTCCGATCGTTCCCTCCTCGCCCGCCGACGGATATCGCGTCCAATCCGTTCAAAATCGGCGCCGCTGAGGCCGGAAGTGGCGCGGACGATCGTTTCAATTTCGCCCTCGGGCATATCGTTGCGGATGTATCGACGGCAGAGAGATCTTCTGGTTTCCGCGTCCGGCAAGGGAATCGCGATGTGTCGGTCCAGCCGGCCGGCCCTAAGGAGGGCCGGGTCGATTTTCTCCGGGAAGTTGGTTGCTCCGACCAGCACGACGCCTTCGAGGCGATCATACCCATCGACCAGTTCGAGCAGTCCGTTCACCACCTGGCTGGAGTACTGGGCGTTGTCGCCCTTGAAGGTGGCCCTGTCACCAACGCTGTCGAGTTCGTCCAGAAAAAGGATGCATGGCTTCTTTGCAGTGGCCTCCTGAAAACTCTTGCGCATGGCGCCCAGCATGTCGCCGAGATGCCCCGCTGATTGCCACCGGCTTACGGAGGTCGCGACCACCTCGACGCCGCAGCTACGTGCGAGCGCCGAGGCGAACAGCGTCTTACCCGATCCCGGAGGCCCGCTGATGAGAATTCCGCGATCGACCTCCGACCATGGGATATCTGCGCTCTGCCACGCACGGATATCCTCCGCCAACGCCAATCCCCACTCGCGGGCTTCGCCATAGCCTTCCAGCTCGTCGAGGCCGGGACCTGCTGTGGGGATGTCGGACGAGAGATGCGCAGCCTGGAGCCGCTTCAGAACGAGCTCGGTCGAACGTCCTGCGCGCATCGAAGCGAACACGGAGGCAAGGGGATATTCGAGGAGCCTGGTCGCCTCGCCGATATCCAGCAGCCTCCCTTCGACTTCCTTGGCGGCCGAAACGAGATGGAAGGGCCGCACCGATCGCACGTCGACAATTCTGTCTGCGGCCGCAACGATATGGATCGGCACCTTAATACCCAGAGGCCAGAGAATGACGAGTGGACGCCCCAGAACAAGAGCGTCGTCCAGCGTCTTGACGTCCAGTAGGCCCCTCCGGGTGACGTCGGCTCTGATAACCAGAAAACCAAGAAGATTGGGGTTGCTTTTTACTAGCCGGCCTGCCGCGGCTTCATAGGCTCTTTCGTCTGCCTGCGGAGGCAGTTTCAAGATGATGACCGTTTGGCGAGTGGTAGCCCCATTCAAGAAAGCGCCCGCGAGCCGCATCGCGGCCTTCAAGGCGACGCCGTAGGTCGCCGAGGCGATGGTGACCTTGGAGGTAGTGCGCCCGAGGTTCATCGCGCCACCTCGTTGCTGGAGCGACGGATCAAGGTGTCAGGTCCGATCGGCGCCTCGTCCAGATCCATAGAGATGAACCGATGAAGGGTCATCCATGCGATCGCCGTCAGAGGAGGCACTTCCCGGAAAAGGTTGAACGTTTCGCCGACCGTAATAGAACCGGCCTCGCTAAGGGCGGCCATCAGTCTCACTCTGTCGTTCAGTGGCGTTCGAAACCGCGCGTAACGGAGCAAGTCCTTCGCATTCTGGAGGCGATGTCCCGAATAGATTTCCCCCAGGGTGACGAAGCGGTGCCGGCGCTTCATGCAAGCGATCGTCTCCGTCACCGCGGGATCACCAAGGAACTCTGCGACGTCAAGGAACTCGCGCGTTCCGTCGAAGTGGTCGACCATGAAATCAACCACATGCACTCGATCATCGACGTGAGCGCCGAAGCAGAGGCAGGACCAGGCGACGACGGTTTCGTCGACGTCCAGCAGACAACCAAGGTCTCGCGCGATCTGGCTTCTGAAAGCGGGGCGATCCGGGCAGCGGACGGTGGCTAGGGGGAAGTAGGTGTTCTGTGACGCTTCGCGAAACGCGGCGTCGAGAATGGAGTGGTCAGCAGCACGCTTTTCCATGTTCGAAAATCCAACACACGATGATACCAGCCGCGGGAACGGCGTTCAGTGTCAACCAGTGGTGGATATTCGAAGATCGTGTTCCATATGGGAACATATAGAGAACACCATGATCGATGTCAACAGAGATCAGTGTCGGCTGATTTCCGCCTCGACCTTCTTGCGAGAGTTCCCAGCACTCTTGACGGCCTTCTTGACCGTTTCCTTTGAAACGCCTTCCTTCTTCGCTTCGTAGCGGACCTCGTGATCCTGTCCGCCAGCGACCTTCGCGCGATCCAGAGCACGGCCTCGGGAAGTGGTTGCCATCTTCATTTCTCCTAATGATATCGATCACCGGGAAACGGACGTCGATTCGAGAAGTTCCGGGAGCGATGAAAGGCCCCTCTTCTACCAGTTGACCCTCAACCCGAGCTTGCCGTTCCACGCGTAGTTGTCTCCATCGAAGGACGTGCTGAAGTTGACGTTCCCATACAGGGACGTGTTGTTCGACACCTGTCGGGTCGCTCCGAGGCCGAGCTCGATCCACGTCTCGTCGAGGTTCGACGAGAACGGGACGAACCCATCGGACGAAGAGACTTCCGTCTGTGCTTTCGCCGTAAACTCATGCCAGACATTGACCCTGCCCCAGACCGTCGCCAGCCGGGCCGGGTCCGTCGCGGTCGCCTCCTCCGCCTGCCATGTCCGGGCAACGCGAGCGCCGATCCGGCCGACAAGCGAGTTCAGATTGTCGTAGCGGACGTCGGCGGCGCCGTCGTTGAAGTCGTCCATCCGGATCGTCTGCCATATGATCTGCGCCTGCGGCTCGAACTGCCAGCCGTCGCCCAGGTCGAAGGGATATCCGCCTTCGAGAGAAGCGGCGAAACCGAAACCGTCGATGCTCTGGTCGGGGAAGCCGATCTGGGTCGGCCGGTTGGAATGCGTCGTCACGTCGTACCAGGTTGCCTGGAGCACGCCATCGAGATACCAGCCGTTCTCGCCGAACCGCGTCCAGTAGCCCCCAACCGAGAAGGCGTTGAAGTCGCTGTCGCCCGCGTCGCGCTCCGTCGTCAGCAGGTTCTGCGTGACGTCCATTCGACCGTGGCCGTACGCCAGATACATGCCGGCGTGGTCGGTGATCCCATCCTCCTCCTCGCGGTAGAAATCCATTCCGCCCTGCATGGCACCAAACCTGTAGTCGAACTCCGGCGCGCCGTCGTAGACGCCTCTGGCGTCGCCGTCGCGATGACCCCACTGGCCGATGCCTCGCAGCCAGACGCCGTTGAAGTTCTCGTCCTCGCGTATATCCGTGCGTCCCTTGAGCTGCTCCTCCTCGCCGACGCGCTCATGAAGGGTGTCGATGATGTGTCTGCCGTAAATCGCGGCCATGGATGGAATTGCCGCATAGAGCGAGACTTCCGGGCGATAGATCGGCGTTGGATCCGGTGGGCCGTCGAGCTCGGAACGAAGATACCAGTTCTCCGAACCTGAGCCGTCGACGCTGCTCCGGAAGAGCAGGTAGTCGTAAGGCCCTGCGGCTGCGGGCGCGGCGAGATAAAACGCCGTCGGGTCGGTCACGCCTCCGTTGATCGCGTCGACGACGAGAATGCCGTTGCCCGTCGTCAACGCTCCGCCGCCGGTCGTGTTGGAGATGATGAGGCCACTGGAACCGGTGGCCGATCCGCCGTCGATGACGAGGCGGTCCGACGGGGAACCGTCCGTGTCCAGATAGGTGTTCAACCCGATGTTGCCATCCTCGCCGACGTAATCGACGACAGTCAGCGTCATGTAGCTGGCGAGCAGCGTGGGATCGCCCGTCGGGGCGGAGAATTGGATCAGACTAGGGTCGTTCAGCAGCGTCGTGAGGTTTGAGCTGCCCGTCATGTTCCAGAGGCTGTCGTCCTCAAGAACAAGATTGGATACGCTTCCCGGCGCTGTGAACGCTGCGCCCGTCACTACGGAGCGAGACAGCGTCACGTTGGCGAGGCCGGGCACCACCGGCAGGGCCGCCGGGGGGGTGAACACCGGGGAAGTTTCCAGTCCTTCCGGGTCGGTTACGCCCCCGAGACCAGCGTCGGGCACGGTCAGGGGCTGGAAATCGGCGATCGTCCCGACGCTTAGCCACTGCCCGCTCGACGAAACGACGGAGCCGGTCAGCGAGACGACGCCCTCCCCGCCTATCGCGATCGCCGGGCCGTCGGCGTTGCTCAGCCGGCTCGCGTCGAACCGGGCCTCGGAGACAAAGCCCGCGGCTCCGGCGACATATAGCGCGTAGGAGTCACTCCCTTTCGCCTCCACCGAGGTCCGCAACCCGTTCACAAGCCCGCCACCCTCGGCGAGAGCCCCGTGCGACGCCGTACCCTCGGTAGTCACAGTGGTGTCGATAAGGTTGATCTCGCTGCCGTTGTCTCTCGAGTGCAGTCCAGACGACCGGTCGCCTTGGGTCAGAATGACCGAATTGCGAGCGTCGATGCTGGCCGACATGATCGATCGGAGACCGGAGGCGAGGTCTCCATGGGTGGTGAGCAGCGAGTCGTCGAGCAAGATGGTCGAATCGGCAGGAAGAAAGTGCTCGACCGCCATCGCCCCGTGCGCCCCCGTTCCGAAGGTCTCGACGACGAGGCGCTCGCCGACGATGCCTGCTGGAAACTGTGGCCCCGACTGCTCGACCGTGGAATAGAGGCCAATGCTCGTCGTCCCAAGGGTGGTGATCGAGTTGCGGTCCAACAAGATGACTCCGCCATCGTCTGCGACCACTCCCATGGCGGTCAGGCCTTCAGTCCGTACGGAAGTTCCGTTGGCTCTCACGATCCCTCCTGGATTGCGGGCTGCAATGCCATGTGGGTAGGCGCTCAGGCGCACGGAGTCTCCAGTCGTAACGATCGAACCGCCGTTCAGGGTTATGTTGCCCCCTAGGTCGGCAAGGACACCCATCGCGTTGTCCGGCCCGGCAGTCGAGAAGGTCACGTTGTTGGCGACGACCGTGGCGTTTCCGGCCGCAAGCGCGGGAGCGTCCCGCCCCGTCGTCGTCGAGGATCCTCCCGTCATCGTCACCGTTCCGCCATCTCCGACACGAAGACCATATCCAATCGCACCACCACTCCTGACATTGCTGTCCGTGAGGTCGATGGAAGACCCTGCTCCCTGGACATTGACCGCTGTCGAGTTCGCTGAAAACAGGCTGCTGTCGGAAAACGAGGCTTCCCCGCCGTCGAACACGAAGGCAGCGTTCGCGCGGGTTCCGGAGACCGATATGGCCGTGCCTGTCACAGTGGCCGTCGAACCCGCGTCCTGAACGGAGAGACCGTTCCCCCTCTGCCCCGTGGTGTCCACCGTGCTGTTCGTCAGACGGAGGCTCCCGCCCGATAGGACTCGGGTGGCGGACGAAGGATCGCTGTCGGCCTGCGAATTGCTGCTGGTGTTGATGGTCGCGCCCGTAAGTGCGACGACGCCCCCATTCTCGGCGCGGGCGGCACTTGCAAACAGGCCCGACGTGCCGAGCGTGACATTTGCACCGTCGATCCGGCTGCCCGATCCGGTCGCGATGAGCGCATGGCTGCCGGTGACGGGCGTCGTAGTTAGATCCTGCACGCCCGTTGTCGTTACCTGCGTGCCGCCGCCGATCACGACACGTCCACCGTCCGCCGCCTGGACGCCAAAGGAGCCACGGGAGGCGGTCGAGACCGTGCCGCCCGTGAGCGTGACGGTGCTTCCTGATCCCGTCGCGGTGACGGCATGGTTCGCGATGCCGTTGGCTGCGCCCCTCGTCGAAATGGCGGAGTTCGTGAAGTTCGCCATGCCACCGTTCTGTGCGAGCACGGCAAGATTGTCGTTGACCGTCGTCGCCCCGGTTCCGAGCGTGATCGTCAAGCCGGTGGCGCTGATGTTGCTTCCGAAACCGTCGGAAATCACGCCTCTTTGGCCCGTCCCTGCCTGAGACGTGATGATGGTACTGCCGCTCAGCTCGACGGCAGCTCCGGACAACGCCTGCGCGCCGACGAAGGTCCTCGGTACGACACCGGGACCGAGCTGCACCGTTATACCTTGGGCGGTAATGGTCGCACCAGCATTTCGGGCGTCCAGCCCCGGCACGGCCGCCTGCGATACCGTGATGCTGGAGCCCGCCGTCACGGTGCAGGAGGTTCCGTCGACGAAGACCGGTCCGGCCGCGCACGTCTGCGCGGCGGCGCCGTAGGCGTCGAGGAACAACGCCATCCCCGCAAATAGTGTCGCCAGTCCGACGTGGCGCCCGACCGACGCCGACAACCATCGGTAAATGCGCATCGCTGCTCCCCTCCCATGATTCGCGCAAAGCTTGCCAATCGGCACGCAGGGAGGGAGGCATGTAACAGTAACAACTCAGGCTACATCAGCCATCCGGCCGCGGTTGGCGACCGCCAGCAAGAAAGGCGGAATCCGCCTGTTGCGATCGGCCGCCCTTACTGCTGGAATTGATGCACCCTGGCGAACACCTCTCTTTCAGGGCCGGGCATCCTAAGGGTGAGGTACTCGTCCTTCCGGCGCGAAGCCAGTTCGAGGTGTCGGCAGCTTCTCATCCTGAAACCAGGATCGCCAGCGACCGCACGGATCGGTTTTCAGCGCGTCTGCAGTCCTGCTGTGCGGCCGCAGTCGTTCTCCCCGAACAGCGTGTCGGAGGCTTAAACGCCCTGTTCCGGAAGACCGAGATGGGAGGATGTCCGCCCCGGTCGGCGGCGCAACTTTCTACGGCAGCCTGAATTCGATCGGACGGCGTAGACATCGAGGAGAGAAAACTCCCTGACCGTGCTCCACCAGCGCTGTCAACATGAGATCAGTTCAAAGCCGTGAGATCGGGAAAACTCCACTGGCCGTTCAGGATGGAATCCCGCGGCCGATACAGTCGCACCGTGTAATTCCAACCGGCCATGATCGGGAGGCAGTTTGGAATTTTCCCATCGCAACCACCAAATTGAACGTTGATCGAACCATCGGCGTTCTTCCGCGCGGTGACATCGTTCAGCGAATAAGCCCCGTATGGGTTTTTCTCGAAGTAGCCTTTTGAATTATAGAGACTGATCGACCAGAATCCATCGACGGGAACGTCCCTGACGTCGAGCTTGTAGATCGTCTTGCCGTCGTTTTTCTCAGGGGTGACGTTCAGATAAGTGGCGTCCTTGTCTGGGTTCCCACCCCACGCCGCAGCGCTGGAGACGAGATGACGTATGGGGTCGACACTTTCCTTCGACCCGAAGGACTTGTTGAAGTCTGACATGGTCGTAGCGAGGATTAGGAGGGCGTCGCGCACTTTCTTTTGACTGGCGGCGTCCCAGTCGGGGGTCTCGAACTTGCCGGGTCCGCCGGGCTGGTCGACCTTGATGGCGTCCTGCAGCACGTGGACCTGTTCCACGTCCTTCGGATTGGAAGGATCGACGAACGTCCGGATGGCGATCACCAAGTAACGCGTGCCCGCTGTCTCCTTGGTGAAGGTCGAGGTGCCACCATACGACACGGTCGTGACATAGTGGTCCTCGTTGATGGCCAGCAGCGACATGAAGCGCTTTCCGGCCTCTGGCAGCGTGATCGTAACCGGCCCCGCATCGAGATCGAAAACCGCGCCCGAATAGAGCGTGTCGCGGTTCAGTCTTATGATGGTCTGGTTTTCGATTGTCGCCGGCTCGCGGCGATGAAAGAACTTCCCGAAGCCTCCGTCCTTTGCGACATTGCCGAAATACAGATCGCTTTCGGCACGGACAAAGTTGTCGATGGTGACCTGCTCGGCCGCCGATGGCGCCGTGGAAGAGGCGACGAGGGCCGTGATTGCGGTTGCGGCGGCGATGGCAAGAGGTGTCGTGTGCATGTATCTCTCCAATTCGCTGTGTTCCCTCGCACGAACGGTAGATTTCCGCGGTTGCCGAGGTCGGAAATTCGTTCCTACTGAACCTTTTCAAAGTCTCCGGGCTTCCAGCTTTTGTCGAACCACGGTTCCAACGGCGCGTAGAGCCGCAGGATCGTGTTCCATCCCTTGCCGGGCATGGTCTGCACCCAGTTCGTCTGATGGCCTTCGGGGGCGTTGGGAGAGAACCAGATCGTCACCGACCCGTCCTCGTTCTTCTTGATGTCCGGCTGATTGCTGTCGATGCCCGCGAGCTTCTGGTCTGTCTCCAGCATCGAGCGCGTCTGGTTGTCGTACACCGTGAACGACCAGAACTGCCCGGCCGGTATCGGCGACGGCAAAGTGATCTTGTAGGTCTTGCCTCCGTCGAGATACTCCCCGGCCCCGTCCCTGACGGCGAATGCGTAGGCCGAGCCGGTCCCCGGTTTCGCGTCCGCCATCGCCGGAGTGATCCCGGTCGCCGCGTAATGGAACATCGTACGGGCGTCAAGCATGCGTTCGCCCTCGTTCAGGAACTGGTAGCTGTTGCCGATGAAGCCGTTGTTCCACTGGCGGTCGGGGTAGAACTTCGCGCGGGGTTCGCGGGGTGCGAACACCATCGAGCGGGCGGTCGCGTTGCCGACTGCAACGGCGTCCGTCAGGATCGTCTTCATGCGGGCGTCGGGTGCGAACTGCTGTCCTTTCTTGATGCCGATCGAAGCGAACAGCCCGACGATCTCTGGATCGAATGCATCGGCGGGCTCGCTCTGAACGACGTTGTAGAGCTCCTCGTAGAAGTGAAAGTCGTTGGCATGGATCGTGTTGAGCTGCTTGCCAGAGAGGTTGACGAACGTGGTTTCCGGCGCGGGCGTCGCCTCAGACAACGGGTAGATTCTGGCATGATCCTTGACGCCCTTGACCGCTGCCGCGATGTCGCCGTCCTTTACGAAGGCCCGGTAGAGGACGAGGTTCGTGTTGGTCGAAGACTTCGTGACGAAGTAGCCGTCCGCGGGCAGTCCGCCCGAGTACCCCGGCGGCACGAACAGATACTTTCCTCCCTTGCCCTTGTCGGGGCCGATGATGCCGACGTCCGTGACATAGCGGAAAAAGGCATCGTCCACCGGTCCGAGAACGCCCGGCGGGACTTGTGCAACCACGGGACCGTTCGACAGATCTACGCAGAAGAAAACGTAAACGGTGGTGGTGTTGGCGGTCAGAAACAACGAGCGCGCGTCCAGGAGGTTCTCCGTGATGCCAATGCCCTTGTTCTTCACGGCGCCCGCGTCAGCGAGCCCCTCGCACATCGCATAGACGGACGCGGCCGGCATTCCTGATAGGAACGCTTCGACGCCCCTCGAAAAGTCGATGTTGTCGTATACCTTCTGCACTGCAGCCTGATCGGGGAGACCGTCGGCAAAATTGAGCGTGCCGATTCGGGTCTGGACAGTGCTCGGCGTCTGGATGCTTGCCGGAACTTCGGCTTTGAACTGCGGTGCCGACTGATTGGCTGCGGCAGTCGCCGCTGAAAGCAACGATGACATCACTACTGCTTGGATTCGGGCATATCGGTTCATCTGTCTCTCCGGATTTTCTGCTGATCAGCAACTGGACGGTTGCCAGGAAGAAGTCGGCGGCTGGAAATCGTCCTCCAAGATGGCGGCGCTAGACGGTGCGCGACACCAATCGCTCGCGAGAATGTGCGTACGCTCGCGTATCTTACCTTTCTGCGGCGACCATCAGCGACCGACCGGAAACTGGAAATTCACTCCAGCGAAGATCTGCCAGCGCGGCGCACCGGCTCCGTCGTGCCAGACGGTGTACTGGGGCTCGACGAAGGCGTTCATCGTCACGCCCTTGTCGAGTTGGAAGACCTTGCCGACGCCTGCGCCCACCGGGATGTACGAGTTGCCGCTCTCGAGGTTGAAGTTCCATGTCGCGGAGGACCGCAGGTACCAGCCGTCCGACAGGTTTATATTGAGGATCGGCTGGACGGTCAGCAGGTTGACGTCCTCGCGGTCCTCGACGCCCGCGAACGAAGTCTGATAGGTAACGAGACCCCCGAGCAGACCCCAGCTTTGCGGAGCGACGACGACGCCGGCCGCGCCGATCTGCCACTTGCCGCTTCCAAGGGATTCGTCGGTCGCCGTCGGCACGACCAGCAACGGCCCAATTCCGAGAGTGACGTCGCCCTGCTTCGGCAGGATGAAGAGATCCATCAGGGTGAGGTCACCGAGCCCCGTGACATATCCGCTTGGAACATCGGGGGATGTCGCGATCGGGAGTGTAAAGCGAAAAAGCTGCGGCAGTCCGAACATGTCCGACGGAATGAGGCCCCTGAGCAGGAACTGGTTCGCCTCCGGATCTCCGGGCGTGTCGATGAAGCTTGGGATGTAGTAGTCATGGAAGTTGATGGTGATCTTCGGGGTCAGTGGGTTGTTCGCCTCGTTGACTGTGTCATGCGCCTCCTGCGCGACCGCGGGTGCGGCGACCGCCAGCATCAGGACTGCCAGGATTCGAGTGAAATTCAATTGCACGAAGGATCTCCCGTTTCGGTGAAGGCAATCCAGCACGAAAGGTTTCGGGTGCACAGATTGTTACAGTAACAAGGCGATGCCCCGTCCCGGCGACATCGAATGTAACTGTAACAATCTCGCTTTTTTCGATTGGCCCAGGCGAGAATGGCCGATGCGTATCCGCGCTCCTCGCACGCCTCCTGCTCGAAAGGATCGCCTGCTCGCCATGGACACTCCCAGAGATGCAGCCCATCGCGGATTGCTGAAGCTGATGCTGAGACTTCCGTCTCTGCGTGGCGAGCTTCAACTTCTCTGGCCAAACGACGCTTCGTTCGAGGCTCTATGCGAGGCCTACGAGGACGCGACGGCCACGCTTGACCGTCTCCTGACGTCCCCGAGAGACGGCGAGGACGAACTGATCGACGAGTACCGCAACTTGTGTCGGGCCTTGGAATCGGACGTGGTAGCTCGATGCCGCACACGGACAGCGCGATCACGATTTTAAATTCTCCGCATTTGCCGCTTTATGGTTGCAACAGGAAATACGCCAGCATACATTCTCCACTGCTTATGGACGGACGGGCGCGAGGTGCGGAATGGCAGCGAACGGCGTGAGCAGTGGGGCATGCGCAGTTTCCGAGGAGGAGGCGCGTTCGGAAGCGGAGCGGCTGCTGGCCGATCCACGGCTTCACGTATCCGACCGCCACCGAGCTTTCTTGCGGTACATCGTCGACGCCCGGTTCGAAGGCCGGAGCGACACCATCAAGGCCTATTCGATAGCGATCGACGTCTTCAAACGGCCAGCTTCATTCGATCCCTCCTCGGATCCGATCGTCCGCATCGAGGCCACCCGTCTGCGGGAATCCCTTCAAAAATACTACGCGCAGCTTGCCGACGAGCCGGGTGCCCGCCTCGACATCCCGCGCGGGCGCTACGTCCCCGTGTTCGTCGAACGCGATAACCCGCCCTGCCCCGAGGAGGACGGCGAACTTGAGGACGTCGGCCTGCCGACGGAGGAGCCGACTCAAGCTGCTTCGCGGCCCGAGGGCAGAAACTGGCGTCACGCCATCATGGGAGGAGCAGCCCTCGCCGCCGTCAGCTTGACGGGGAGCCTTGCATATTTAGCCGCCAGCGCGGCGCATCTGAACACGCAGAAGCCCTTCGTCGCGCTGTCGATAAACGCCTCGCAAAACGACAAGGCGGCCGGCGAAGCGGTCATGGAAGACCTCGCCGTGTCGCTCGCACGTTTTGGCACCGTCCGTCTGAAGTCCGGTGCCTCCGGCTCGAGAGTGCCTAGCGATGCGATGGAGCAGAGTCTCTACGAAATCAACATGCGTTACGCCGAGAATGAAAGTTCGGTCTCACTGTGGTGGCAGGTTTCCGACGCCGCCAATGGCGAGGCCGTCTGGACCGACGAGGAGCGACGTCCGGTCGCAGCAGGATCACGCGAGGAGGCGATGCGCGACCTGGTCTTCGCAGTCTCCCGAAGGCTGGCAAGACCGGCCGGAATCATCAATACGATCGAGCTTAGGCGCAACCTGCCCTCATCAACGATCGGCAACGTGTGTGTCCTCCGAGGCGAGTTCGCAGTCGAGCAACGCGACGCCGCCGGCCTGGAGGCCGCCCGCTCGTGCCTGGCGGCCACGATCGCCTCGGATCCCACGGATGCCGACGCAATGGCCACGCTTGCGCGCGTCTATGTCTGGATCGGCCGCGCGACCGGCGACGACAGCTATTTCGGCCGTGGCCTGGAACTGGCCAACCGGGCAGCCACCCTCTCGCCTTCCTCGCCAAGAGCGGCGCTGGCGCAATTAGGCGTGCAGTATCAGCTCGGACAGAACGAGATCTCGATAGCGGCCGGCCGCCGTGGCGTCGCGCTAAACCCTGAAAACGCTGACCTGCTCGCCAAGCTTTCCATGGTCGTGTTCCTCACAGGACACTGGGACGAGGGCGTGCAGCTTGCCAGACAGGCGACGGAGATCGCCGGGCAGCCCATACGCGATGCAAGCTTCGTCATGATCCTCAACGACTATCGCCAGGAACGTTACGCGCAAGCCGTGTTCCTCGCACGGCAGGTTCCGGCACCGGACGCGCCGACGACGGTTTTGAAGCTTGCCGCGATCGCTCGCCTCGGCGACCGGCCGGTGACGCAGCAGGAGATAGCCGCAGCCCGTTTGCAGCATCCCGATCTCGAGCGGACGGTCACAGCAATGTTCTCCGGAGCGCGCTACGACAGCAATCTCAGAGACGCGCTGCGCGCAGGCATTCTGGAAGCCGGCCTGAAAATGCCGGAACTCGCCAGCAACGGTGCAATGTAACAGTAACATTCTTGTCCGAAAGGCTCCGATGGCATTCCTTCGACCGGTCCGCAGATCGCGGGCGATGACGTCGAAGGGCCGCCATGATGCGCAAGCTGCTTGTCCTCTCAGTCGCTTCCACCTTTCTCGCAGGCAACGTACTGGCCGATCCCGCGGTCATGACCGCGGCCGTCAATCTGCGTTCGGGACCGGGCACGGGGTTCGCGGCGGTCGGAAACGTTCCGGAAGGCGCGCAGGTCGACCTCAAGGAATGCGACGCGAGCGGCGCATGGTGCGCGGTTGATTTCGGGGGCGAAAACGGCTTCGTCAGCGGGCGCTATCTCAGCCAGGTTTCAGCCGAAACCCCGACCTGGCCGAAGACGTTCACGGCGGATAGCGGGGCGACGCTCACTCTATTTCAGCCGCAGGTGATCGACTGGCCGAACTTCACCAAGCTCGACGCGCTGATCGCAGCGGAACTGAAGCTCTCGAAGGACTCGCAGCCGGTCTATGGCGTGATCGGCGTCACAGCGAAGACAGTTGCCGATGACGAGACCGACAACATTGCTCTGACAGACTTCCAGACGACCGCGGTGTACTTCTCGACGCTTGACAAGGAGCAGCTTTCGAAACTGGCGCTCGGCGTTGGCAGGATCATGCCGACGGATCCCATAATGGTCTCGCAGGACCGCCTTGCGGCGAGCCTCGCCGATTACAAGCGGCTGAACGATATCTCGGGGCTCAAGGCTGATCCTCCGCCGATCTTCACGAGTGAAACCTCCGCCATTCTCGTGCAGACCGACGGCAAGGCGGTTCTCTCTCCGGTCAAGGGCGTGCAGGGCCTCTCCTTCGTCGTCAACACCAACTGGGACATTTTCCAGACCGATGCCGACAAGGCATTTTATCTCAGGAGCGAGAAGAACTGGCTGACGGCGTCGAGCCTTGACAGCGAATGGACGGAATCAGATGCGCTGCCACCCGAGATATCCAGCCTGCCCGACGACGACGCCTGGAAGGACGTGAAGGCCGCCCTGCCCGCGATGCAGTTCGGTGAAAGCGGCGTCCCCAGGGTCTTCTATTCGGACGTGCCGGCCGAACTCCTCTTGTTCGAAGGAAAGCCCGCACTGCAGAAGGTGCCCGGCACGGGACTGGAATGGGCCTCGAACACGACCAGCGACGTCTTCTATCGCCCGTTCGACACGACATGGTACGTGCTGCTTTCGGGTCGCTGGTTCTCGGCGCCGTCGCTCGACGGGCCCTGGACGTTTGCGACGCCGAACCTGCCTGCCGACTTCCAGAACATTCCGCAGGATGCGCCCTACTACGCGGTTCGGGCGTCGGTGCCGGGAACGTCGGAAAGCGCCGAGGCGCGCCTGAAGGCGAGCATCCCTCAGATGGCCCGCGTCGCGACCGACGGAACCGTCAAGGTCGACGTCGCCTACAGCGGCGATCCGAAGTTCGAGACAATCGACGGCACCAGTCTCTCCTATGCGGTGAACTCGAACGAACAGGTGATCAAGGTCGGCGAGAAGTACTTCGTGCTGAAGGATGGGGTCTGGTTCGTCGGCGACACGCCGATCGGACCCTTTGAAGTGGCGAAAGCCGTTCCGGACGAAGTCTACAAAATCCCGGCCTCCTCTCCCGTCTACAACGTCACCTATGTCAGGGTCTACGACACGGAGCCTGACGCCGTCTGGTACGGCTATACCGCGGGGTATCTCGGGGTCTACCTCGCATGGGACGCCCTCGTCTGGGGAACCGGATGGGCCTACCGTCCCTGGTGGGACTTCGGCTGGGCGGGCGGTTACTGGCCCTATTATCCCAGGCCCGTCACCTACGGCGTCGGTGCCTTCTACAATCCTGCCTTCGGCACCTTCGGCCGCTACGGCTACGCCTACGGTCCCTATCGTGGCATCGCCGGCGGGGCGGCCTACAATCCTCGCACCGGCACCTACGTCAGAGGCGGCGCCGTCTCCGGCCCGGCGGGTTCGCGTGGCTTCGTCGCCGCGTTCAATCCACGTACCGGAAACGCCGTCGCGGCGCGCGGCGGCACCAACGTCTATGGGTCGTGGGGCACGGCTGCCGTCAAGCACGGCGGCGAGTTCGCCCGCGTCAGCGGCGGTTCGACGGGCAACGCCGCCGGCCTCCACTGGCACAGCTCCTCGGGCGACCGCGGCTTCATCGCCGGCGGCAAGGGTGGCGACATCTATGCGGGGCACGACGGCAACGTCTATCGCCGCGAGAACGGCGAATGGCAGAAGCACACGCCCGACGGCTGGGATCCTGTCAATCGTCCTTCGACCGAAGGCTTGAAG
Source organism: Rhizobium leguminosarum bv. viciae USDA 2370 (assembly GCF_002008365.1). GTDB lineage: Bacteria > Pseudomonadota > Alphaproteobacteria > Rhizobiales > Rhizobiaceae > Rhizobium > Rhizobium leguminosarum. The sequence goes on along the minus strand of NZ_MRDL01000039.1, from coordinate 56,104 downwards.
AACGTCGGCGAGCAGTTTGCTTCCAAGCATGCGGAAGCCGCCGACCGCATCCGCCAGAATGCTCCCGAGCGTGCGCAGAACATCCAGGACCGGGTGGAGAAAAATCCCGCAGCCAAGGACCGTGTCCAGAACCGCGTGCAGAACGGTCAGAACGCTGCTCCTCGCCAGCAGGTCCGCGAACAGGCTCCGGACAATCTCGGCCTCGACCGCGTCGCCCGCCACCTCGGCAACCAGCGCGACCTCTCGCGCAGCTACGGACGCCGCGACATCGGACAGTTCGGCGGCGGACGGCAGATCGGCGGCGGCGGGGGCCGTGAATTTAGCGGCTCCCGCGGCGGCGGTGGCGGCTTCCACGGCGGTGGCGGCGGACATTTCCGCAGACGTTGAGCCTCGTAGAAATCTTGGAGATTGAGAACTTCGATGACCTCTGAATTTGGCAGACGCCTGGCATTAGTAGCAGCGACAACGTTGCTTCCTTCGCTTGCACTGGCGGCCGAGGGCGGCGCGGGCTTCTATCTGCTTGGCGCGAAGCTTCCCGCAAGTGCGATCACGCCGCCTCCCGGCGTGTTCTTCTCGAACGACATCTACATGTACACGGGCGATCTCGGGGGCGGACGGGCGCTGCCATCAGGTGGACGACTGGCGGTCGGCGTCGAAGGCTCGGCCGTCATCGAGGTGCCTACCGTGCTCTGGATCCTTCCGGAGGATGTTGCCGGTGGTCACCTCGGACTGTCGCTCACCGTCCCTGTCGGCTGGAAGAATACCGACGCCGACGTAACGTTGGCGGGACCACGAGGTGGAACGGCGTCAGGATCGATCTCCGATCCGGTCTTCACCGTCGGCGATCCGGTCCTTGGCGCCCTGCTTGGCTGGGAAGCCGGCAACTTCCATTGGCAGACCAGCCTTCTGGTCAATGTGCCGATCGGTGATTATCAGGACGGCGAGATATCGAACATAGCCTTCCACCACTGGGGCGCCGACGTTTCGGCCGGCGTGACCTGGCTCGATCCGACGATCGGCCTCGACCTGTCGGCGGTGGTCGGCATGACGTTCAATGCCGAAAACCCCGCCACCGACTACCGCACGGGCAACGAGTTCCATGTCGAGTGGGCGGCCGTCCAGCACTTCAACGAGCAGTTCGACGCCGGTCTCGTTGGATACTACTACGACCAGGTGAGCGGCGACAGCGGCGCCGGCGCGTCCAGCGACTTCAAGGGGCGCGTCGCGGCCATCGGCGCGACCATCGGCTGGACGTTCAAAGCGGGCGAAGTGCCGATATCGACCCGCATCAAGTATTTCCACGAGTTCGCCGCCGAAAACCGCGCCGAGGGAGATGTCGTCTATCTGACGATCTCGATGCCCTTGTCGATCACCAAGCCCATGAACATAGCGGCGCAGTAAATGAAGCATTTGCAACTGAAACTCCTTGCCGCTTTGATCGGCTTCCTCCCGGCGCTAACCGGCTGTGGGCACCCGAGCGGCGTCATGCAGCCTGTTCCGCTGGCGGCAGGAACGAGCACGGCGCAGGTGGACATGCTGGTGGCGACGACCAGGCAGCCTTCTGGCGACGCGAGGACGCTGTTCAATGGCGAGCGTAGCCCGAAGCCCTCCATGACCGACGTTGCGGTTTCCATTCCGCCGAAGCGCGAGGCGGGCACCGTCCAGTGGCCGCAGCGGCTGCCGCCCAATCCCGCCACGGACTTTGCCGTCACGCGGGTGAAGCAGATCGACACCATTCCGGAAGGGCGGGCATGGTTCCGCCAGCATATCCAGGGCGGGCATGCGCTCGTCTTCATCCACGGGTTCAACAACACATACGAGGACTCGGTCTTCCGCCTAGCCCAGATCGTCCACGACAGCGGCATGCAGGCGACGCCGATCCTATTCACCTGGCCGTCACGCGCGCAACTCACCGGATACGAATACGACAAGGAGAGCACGAACTATTCGCGCACGGCGCTCGAACAATCCCTGCGCGTCCTCGCAGCCGATCCTGAAGTGAAAGACATCACCATCCTCGCGCATTCCATGGGCACGTGGCTGGCGATGGAATCGCTGCGGCAGATGGGCATCCGCGACGGCCATGTCAACGCCAAGATACACAACGTTATCCTCGCCTCGCCCGACATCGACATCCAGGTGTTCGCTAAGCAGTTCGTCGAGTTGGGCGATCCGAAACCGCAGTTCACGATCTTCGTCTCCCAGGACGACAGGGCGCTCGCAGCGTCGAGCTTCATCACCGGCAACGTGTCGCGTCTCGGCGCAATCGATCCGTCGAAGGAGCCATATCGCTCGCGGCTGGAGAAAGCCGGAATCACGGCCATCGATCTTACGAAGGTCAAGACCGAAGACAGCCTGCACCACGGCAAGTTCGCTGAGAGCCCGGAGATCGTCCAGCTCATCGGGCAGAGGCTGATGACCGGGCAGACGCTGACGGATTCCAACGTCTCTCTCGGTCAAGGCGTCGCCGCAGTCGTGGGCGGGACGGCGCGCACGGTGGGCACGGTCGCGGGCGCGGCCGTCGCCGCCCCGCTGACGATCGTCGAACAGCCTGTGAGGACGCGGCGGCCGTCCGGCAGGGAGGTGGGAGAAGACCTCGAAAGCGATCGAAAGTCGAAGCCGTTGACCCAGTAGACCCGCAGCCTGGACCGATTGTTACCCCCGGCTGCCTGCAATGTAACTGTTACAAGCTTACCCCCTTGCTGCGCCTGAAGCACAGTATCGCGGCGCATAGGAACCCGACGAAAACTACGCACTCCGCCTGACAAGCCAGACGCATTCGCTAGTAGAAAGGAATCTCGTGATGAGTACGCCCACCCATCGAAGACTTCTTGCAGCCTCGGCCGCGGTCGTGATGACCATGACCTCGGCCGTCATCGTCGCGCCGGCCTTCGCACAGCAGCCCGCGCCAGCGGCGACCACTCCGTCGGCCACCACGGAAAATTCAAAGCCGAACATTCTCGTCATCTTTGGCGACGACGTCGGACAGACCAACATCAGCGCCTATTCATTCGGCGTCGTCGGATACAAGACACCGAACATCGACAGCATCGCCAAGGCCGGCATCATGTTCACCGACTACTATGCCGAGAACAGTTGCACGGCGGGCCGCTCGACCTTCATCACCGGCCAGACATGCCTGCGCACCGGTCTCTGCAAGGTTGGCGCACCCGGTGCTCCGGTCGGCCTGCAGGCCGGCGACATCACGATCGCCCAGGCGCTGAAGCCGCTTGGATATGCGACCGGCCAGTTCGGCAAAAACCATCTTGGCGACCGCGATGAGTACCTGCCGACCAAGCACGGTTTCGACGAATTCTTCGGCAACCTCTACCATCTGAACGCCGAAGAGGAGCCGGAAGCCCCTTATTGGCCCAAGGATGACCAGGAGTTTCTGAAAGCTTATTCTCCGCGCGGCGTCATCAAGGCGTCGGCCGACGGCAAGATCGAGGATAGCGGCCCGCTGACCAAGAAGCGGATGGAAACCATCGACGACGAGACCAGCGCCGCGGCTATGGACTTCATGGACCGCCAGGTGAAGGCGAAGAAGCCGTTCTTTACCTGGATGAACGCGACTCGCATGCACGTCTTCACGCACGTGCGGGAGTCGATGCGGGGCCAGAGCGGCATGGTCGGAAACGAATATGCCGATGGCATGGTCGAGCACGACCAGATGGTCGGAAAGATTTTGAAAAAGCTCGACGAACTCGGGATCGCCGACAACACCATCGTCGTCTACAGCACCGACAACGGGCCGAACCAGTGGTCCTGGCCGGACGCTGCAACAACTCCATTCAGGAGCGAGAAGGATACCAACTGGGAAGGCGCGTTCCGCGTGCCCGCCATGATCAAATGGCCGGGGCGCATTCAACCGGGCCAGGTTTCGAATGGAATGATGTCCGGCCTCGACTGGTTCCCGACGCTGCTTGCGGCCGCCGGTGATTCCGACGTTAAAAGCCGCCTCCTGAGCGGCTGGAAGCCGGAGGGCAGCGCCACCAGCTTCCGCAACCATCTCGACGGCTATAATCAGCTCGACTACCTCACCGGCAAGACCGATAAGAGCGCCCGCAGCGACTTCTACTACTTCGACGACGACGGCGAATTGGTTGCGACGCGTTACGACGACTGGAAGGTGGTGTTCAAAGAGCAGCAGCTCCCCGGCGGATTCGCGGTCTGGCAGAACCCGCTCGTCACCTGGCGGATCCCGAAGCTGTTCAATCTGCGCATGGATCCCTACGAACGGGCGGACGTCGTGTCGGATCAATATAACGACTTCGTCGTTCGTAACGACTACCTGCTTGTGAAGGGTCAGTTGCAGGGCGCTGCCTTCCTCGAGACCTTCGTCAAGTATCCACCGAGCCAGCGCGTCGCCAGCTTCAACATCGAAGGAGTGCGCGACCAGGTCGACAAGGCGATCAACCAGTCCTTCAAGGATCGCGGCATCGAGAAGTAGCCCGATATGGACGCGCCGGGTCCCGGCGCGCCTATCCCTCAATCATAGAGAGTGCCATGTCAGCTCGTGAAGACGTCCTTCAGCTCGGCCAGCGCATCGGCAAGTCGATCATCGGCCAGGAGGCGATGGTCGAGCGGCTCTTGCTCGGCCTACTTGCCAATGGGCATCTACTCGTCGAAGGGCTGCCTGGCCTCGCAAAAACCAGAGCAATCAAGAGCCTGGCGAAAAACCTTGATTCAGAGCTTTCACGCGTTCAATTCACGCCCGACCTTCTGCCGGCCGACATTACCGGCTCCGAGATCTACTTCAGCGAGGGCGGCAAGGGCGAATTCAAGTTCCAGCAGGGGCCGATCTTCGCCAATCTCATTCTGGCGGACGAGATCAACCGCGCGCCGGCCAAGGTGCAGTCCGCTCTGCTCGAGGCCATGGAGGAACGGCAGGTCACCGTTGGCGGCAAGAGCTATCCGCTGCCGCCACTCTTCATGGTGATGGCAACGCAAAACCCCATCGAGCAGGAAGGCACCTACCCTCTCCCCGAAGCCCAGCTCGACCGCTTCCTGATGCATGTCGAGGTCGGTTATCCCGACGAGACGTCGGAGGCGGCCATTATGCGGCTCAACCGCGACGAGGAAAACCAGACGCATGGCGGCACGAAGCCGCCGTTGCCGGAGAAGCTGAACCCACAGGCCATCTTCGACGCCCGGAAGGAAATCGGCGCTGTTACCGTTTCAGAGCCCGTCGAGAAGTACATGGTAGCGCTCGTCTTCGCCACGCGTTATCCCGACCGCTACGACAAGGATCTCGCGAGGTTGCTGCAGGTGGGTGCCAGCCCTCGCGGTGTGATCGGCCTCGACAAGGTTTCGCGATCCTATGCCTGGCTGAAGGGGCGCGATTATGTGACCCCTGACGACGTCAAGGCGATCGTCCACGACGTTTTTCGCCACAGGCTGATCCTGTCCTACGAGGCGCATGCGTCAAATACCACGCCGGACAAGGTGATCGACCGCATCGTCGAACTGGTGGCGGTCTCATGAGCGATGCGGGCGTCTATGTTTCGACGGACGAACTGGTCGCGCTCGAAGCGAGAGCCCGAGATCTGAGCTTCGTCCAGAAGGCGCGCAGCCACCAGCAGCTTGCGGGCCGCATGCAGTCGGCGATGCGCGGCCGGGGACTGATCTTCGAAGAACTTCGCGACTATCTACCCGGCGACGACATCCGCTCCATCGACTGGCGCGTCACGGCGCGAACCAGCAGACCGGTGGTCCGCGTCTATTCCGAAGAGAAGGAACGCCCGGCTCTGATCATCATCGACCAGCGCATCAATATGTTCTTCGGCAGCAGGCGCTCGATGAAATCGGTCACGGCAGCGGAAGCCGCGATGCTCTGCGCCTGGCGTATCCTTGGTTCCGGCGACCGGGTCGGCGGATTCGTCTTCGGCGACGGTGGGACCAGCGAGGTGAAGCCGCATCGCGGTCGCAACGCCGTGATCGCCTTCGCGAACCGGATCGCCGAAAAGAACAAGGAACTGAGGGCCGATGCGGCCTCGGCGGCGGCGTCCGGACAGCTCGACGCCGTGCTCGAAACCGTCTCGAACATCGCGCATCACGACCACCTCGTGGTGGTGATCTCCGACTTCGACGGACATACGGAGCTTACCCGAGACCTTCTCCTGCGCCTCTCCTCCCGCAACGATGTCGTCTGCATTCTCGTCTACGATCCCTTCCTGTTGGAGCTGCCGGTCTCCGGCGACATCGTCGTCAGCGGCGGCGGTCCGCAGGCGGAGCTGGCGCTTCGAACAGCAAGCGTCCGCACCTCGATAGACGCCTTCGCGCGGAAACGTGGGCGGGAACTTCGTGCATGGCAGCACGAACTCGGACTGGCGATGCTGCCGGTCTCTGCCGCCGAGGAGACTGCGCCTCAGCTTCGGCGACTTCTCGAGCAGTCCGCCTGGCGACAGAGGAGACGCTGATGGAGCCGACGGCGAAACCTGATCCGATAACGGAAGCGGCACTGCGATCACTGCACGACATCGCGACGCTCGAACCGGTGTCATGGATGCCGCAGACATGGGGGTGGGGCGTTCTCGCGGGCGCCCTGCTCGTGATGTTGGCTCTGACCGGCATCCGATGGATCTTGCGTTATCGTGCAGACGCATACCGGCGCGAAGCCTTGGCCCTCCTGACCGTCATCGACGAGCAGCTTCGAAACTCTGCGACCCGGCGCGATGGCATTCGAGACCTTTGCGAGGTCCTGAAGCGAACGGCGCTGGCGGCCTGGCCCCGTACTGAAGTCGCCTCGCTTTCGGCCAACGCCTGGACCCGCTTTCTTGAGGAGCATGATCTGGATGGTGCCGGGCATGCCCTCGAGCGGCTGCTGGACGACTTCGAATACCATGGTGCGGAGGTCGTCGCCGACCTTCCATCGAACGTCTGCAGCGACCTGGTGGCCGCCGCCCGCAACTGGATCGAGCGTCACCATGTACCAGCTTGATCTCCCATGGCTATTGTTGACGCTCCCCGTTCCCCTGCTGGTCTGGTGGCTGCTCCCGCCGCATCGGGAAACGTCCGCGTCGATCAGACTGCCCTTTTTCACCGAAGTGGCCGAGGCGGCCGGGGTGCGACCGACCGAAGGTTCGGTGATCGCCCGCAGGACATGGCCACAGATCCTGTGCGAAGGAGCCGCGTGGTGCCTCGTGGTGGTGGCGCTCGCCCGTCCTCAATTCGTCGAGCCGCCGATCGAGAAGGTCGAACCGCAGCGCGACATTCTTCTGGCGCTCGACCTTTCGCAGTCGATGGACACGAAGGATTTCCCCGGCGCGGATGGGAAGCCGCTTGCCCGTGTCGACGCGGTCAAGCAGGTCGTCGCCGACTTCGTCGGCAGGCGGCCCGGCGATCGGATCGGCCTTGTCGCCTTCGGTGATGCCCCCTACCCGCTCGCGCCCTTCACCATGGACCACGCACTGGTCGAGACGATGATCGCCGACGCCGTGCCGGGGATGGCAGGACCGCGGACGTCGCTCGGGGACGCGTTGGGGCTGGCGGTCAAGATGTTCGAGAAGACGACCGTTCCGGAGAAGGTGCTGATCGTTCTGACGGACGGCAACGACACCGCAAGCCGGATGCCGCCGCTGAAGGCTGCCGAGATTGCGAAGTCGAAAGGCGTCGTCGTCCATGCCGTCGGTATCGGCGACCCGCTAGCAACAGGCGAGGACAAGCTCGACACGGCGACGCTGCAGAAGATCGCGGAGAAGACCGGCGGTCGATACTTCTTCGGCGGCGACCAGGCGCAGCTCGCGTCCATCTACCAGGTGCTCGACCAGATCACGCCGGGAGACCAGAAAAAGCTGTCGTGGAGGCCGCGGGTCGAGCTATTTCAATGGCCGCTGCTGGCAGCCGTTCTGCTGCTGGCAGGATTTCATGCGTCTGCCGGCGCAGTCGGCTTCGTTCGCCGTAGAGCCATTGCATGATCGCCGACTTTCACTTCATTCGCCCCTGGCTGCTGCTCCTGCTTTTGTTGCCGGCACTGATATTGTGGCTGGCGTCCCGCTCGGGCGACGTCCGGTCGCAGTGGAAGAGCATGATCGCGCCGCATCTGCTCGACAATCTGATGGTCGACGGGTCGGCAGGCTCGAGGATCCGGCCGTCATGGGTCCTGGCAGGGGTACTCGTCGCCGGGATCGTCGGCGCGGCAGGCCCGACGTGGCAGCGTGAACCGCCGCCGTTCGTCGAGGACACCGCGCCTCTCGTCATCGCGGTTGATCTGTCGCAGACGATGGATGCCATTGACGTGACCCCGTCGCGGATCGAGCGCGCCAAGCTGAAGATCAAGGACTTGATCGATACGAGGCAAGGTGCCCGGACTGCGATCGTCGCCTATGCGGGCACCGCCCATCTCGTCCTGCCGCCGACAGAGGACGCTGCCTTGCTCGAAAGTTACTCCGATGCTCTGGCGACGCGGCTGATGCCGAGGCCCGGCAAGGACACGGCAGCCGCCCTGTCGCTCGCGGACAAGCTCCTCGAAAAGGAAAAGGCGTCGGGCACGATCCTGCTGCTGACCGACGGAGTCGAAGACGCGGCTTCGAAGGCGATCGAATCCAATTCGAACGGCATCATCATCCTTGGTGTCGGCACGTCGGCCGGCGGTCCGGTGAAGACGCACGACGGAGGATTCGCTTCCGACGCTTCCGGATCACGCCTGTTCTCGAAGCTCGACCTCGCCGGGCTGGAGGAAACCGAAAAGGAGACCGGAGCCGACGTCGCGACGGTGACCGATGACGACACGGACGTGCGGTGGATAGCGGAGCGGGTGCGTGCGAACTTTACGCAGAAGCAGGCCAAAGATGGCGACCGCTGGCGCGACCTGGGCTGGTGGCTGATCTTGCCCTTGTCGGTCGCAATGGCGTTCTCCTTCCGCAAGGGGTGGGTGGTGCGAACCAGCGCCGTGCTGTTGGCGGTCCATATGTTCTCGCCAGACAGCGCACGTGCCGACGGTCTGATGGACATGTGGCTGACGCAGGACCAGCAGGGGCGGATCGCCTTCGAACGCGGCGACTTCGACGCCGCTGCTGGGCACTTCGCCGACCCGATGTGGAGGGGCGTCGCGCTCTATCGAGCCGGCAAGTTTCAGGAGGCGGTCGACGCGTTTGCTTCCGTCGATACCGCCGAGAGCTGGTACGACCAGGGCAACTCCCTTCTTCATCTCGGAAAGTTCGACGAAGCCGTCGCCGCCTACGGCAAGGCGCTTCAGAAGCGAAAGGACTGGGGGGAAGCGATTGCGAACCTCGCCGTCGCGCAGCAGCTCCTCGAGGCCCAGAAGGAAAAGCACGAAGAGCAGCCGGAGCAGCCGAGCGAAGCGCCCGACAGCATCCAGTTCGACGACAAGGGAAAGCAGGGCAAGGAAGGCACCATCAACGTCGCCGAACAGACCTCCGAGATGTGGATGAAGAACATCAACGTCAGCCCGGCCGACCTGATGGCCCGCAAGTTCTCGATCGAGGCGGGAAGGAATTCGCAATGAGATTGCTCATGCTCCTGATCGGCCTTCTGACTTCTACATACGTCTTCGCAGCCGAGCCGTTCGGGCGCGCGTCGATCGAAGGCGCCGAAGGCATCGTTCCCGGCCAGCAGGTGCACGTCGTCGTCGACGTGTTCGCGCCGGAATTCTTCACATCGCCGCCGCAGTTTCCGCTCTTCGATGTGCCGGATGCGCTTGTAACGCTGTCCACCGACCGCGCTCAGAACCTGGTGCAGACGATCGACGGCACGCAATATGCCGGGATCCGTAGAAGCTATGCGGTCGTTCCGGAAAAGGCGGGGTCCTTCCAGCTTCCGGTGGTCGAGATCGATCTCGGCTTCTCGTCCAATGGCAATTCGACGAAGGCGATTGTGAAGGTCGCCCTTCCCTCCTTCGAGGTCGGCGCTTCGTCCCACCAGGCCGCTACTCCCTTCGCCGCACGCGGCCTGACGATGACGCAGTTCTTCGACAGGGACCCGGCGAGCCTGAAGGTAGGCGACGCTTTGGTGAGGACGGTCGTCGTCTTTGCCGAGGACACACAGGCGATGCTGATACCTCCGGTCGAATTCGGCACGACTGCGGGGATGTCGCTGTACGAAAAGCCTCCGGTACTTGCAGACGGCATCGAGCAGCGGGGGATCGGCCGCAGCGTCGAAACTGGCAGCATGCGGACCGAGACGGTCGTCTATACGGCCCCTAGCACGGGGCGCTTTCCGCTTCCTGCGATTTCGTATCCGTGGTTCGACGTTGACGGGCACGTCCTTTCGGCCGCGGCCCTTCCCGCCACCGACGTCGTCGTCGCGCAGGCTGCAGTGACGGAACGCATCCAGCCCGAGCTTCAAGGCGACGTGAATGCCCATGCGAGCCGCGCCCGGAGAGGTTGGCTTTTGGTCCTCTCGCTGTGCGCCATCGATTTGGCGGTCGCCGCTTTCGCATGGCGGCGGTTACCGGCCATTCGCACCTGGGTGGCGGATGCGCGCGCGCGGGGCCGGAATTCTCCGCGGCGTAGGCTGGGCCGGATACGAACGATCATTGGAGTAGGTGACGACCTCGCGGTCTACCGGGGGCTTCAGGACTGGAGCCGCAAGCTGGGATACCGGACAACGTCGGAGTGGGTGGAAGCGGAGGCCTGTCCGCGCCTCACGGTTCAGTTGGCTATCCTCGAGCGGCGGCTCTTCAGGTCGCGCGACGTGCAGTGGGACCGGGCGGCGCTGGCGTCGGCGATTACCTTGCCGACCGCCGATCGTCGGCCAGCCAAGCCAGCCTTGCCCGACCTGAATCCAACGGAAGGCCCATTGTAACGGTAACGAGGTTCTCTTGGTGCGCGGACGCGTAGCGGCAATCTGCGTCTACGTTGCCTGATCTCCGACTGGATTCACATCGCTGATCCGCCAATCGCGTCGAGCGGCGACGCCACGGCTTCCCACGACGCGAAGTTGTTACTGTAACACCCCGTCAGGTTTACAGTAACGTGCTTCCCTCATTTTGACGTGTCGCTAGCCTGAGGGCCTAGGTTCCACCTGCCTTGCCGGGAGACACGCCAATGGTCAATGAAATGAAGAATAGAGCGCCTAGTGGAATTCGGCAGGGGATTAGTAGACGGGATCTGCTGGCGGCAGGTACTGCCCTCGCTGCAGGTGCGGTGTCATTGTCAGCGCCCGGTCTTGCGATAGCGCAACAGGCCTCGTCGTCAGGGGGTGGGCGCAAGCCGAACATCCTCATGATCATGGCGGATGACATAGGCTGGTTCAATGCGAGCATCTACAATCACGGCATGATGGGCTACCGCACACCGAACATCGACCGTATCGGGACCGAAGGCGCGATGTTCACGGACTGGTACGGCGAACAGAGCTGCACTGCCGGTCGCGCCGCATTCATCACTGGGCAATCTCCCATTCGCACGGGTCTGACGAAAGTCGGGCTCCCCGGCGCGGATATCGGTCTGCGGGCAGAGGATCCGAGCGTCGCCGAGTTTCTCAAACCACTCGGCTATGCAACCGGGCAATTCGGCAAGAACCACTTGGGTGACAAGGACGAGTTCCTTCCGACCAACCATGGCTTCGACGAATTCTTTGGCAACCTCTATCATCTCAATGCGGAGGAAGAACCTGAGAACCCCGACTACCCGAAGAATCCCGATTTCGCCAAACGCTTCGGGCCGCGCGGCGTCATCAAGGCGTCTGCCGACGGACGGATCGAAGACACCGGACCGCTCACCACCAAGAGAATGGAGACGGTGGATCAGGAATTTCTGGGCGCTGCGATGGACTTCATCGACAGGCAGCAGAAGGCCGACAAGCCGTGGTTCTGCTACTTCAATCCAACCCGGATGCACGTCTGGACTCACCTGAAGCCGGAATCCGAGGGCAAGACGGGTTTGGGACCTTACCCGGACGGCATGGTGGAATTGGACGGCTATGTCGGGCAGTTGCTCCAGAAGCTCGAAGAGCTCGGAGTGGCTGACAACACCATCGTCGTCTTTACGACGGACAACGGCGCGGAAGTGATGTCTTGGCCGGATGGCGGCAACACGCCGTTTCGCGGGGAGAAGGCGACCAACTGGGAAGGCGGCTACCGGGTTCCCATGCTGATCCGCTGGCCTGGCACCATCAAGCCCGGAACCGTTTTCAACGAAACCTTCGCGCATTACGACCTGGTGCCGACTTTCGCAGCCGCAGGCGGTGATCCCGATATCGTCGAGAAGTGCCTCAAGGGCGGCCAGTTCGGCACCAAGACCTTCAAGGTCCATCTCGACGGCTACAATCTCATTCCCTTCTTCAAGGGTGAGGTGAAGGACGCGCCGCGGCGCGAATTCATCTACTGGAACGATGACGGCCAGCTTGTCTCGCTTCGCTACGATGATTGGAAGGCAGTCTTCATGGAGCAGAACCATGAGGGCATCGGCGTCTGGATGCGCGGTTTTGAAGAGCTGCGCATTCCGAAGCTGTTCAACTTGCGCGCCGATCCCTTCGAACGGGGAGATGAGTCAATTCTTTACGACAAATGGTTGGCGGACCACGCTTTTGTTCAGGTTCCCTTGCAAGCACTGGCGGCAAATTGGCTGAGCAGTTTCAAGGACTTTCCGCCGAGGCAAAAACCCGCAAGCTTCAATCTCGACAAGGTCGTGGAACAGTTGTCCTCTCCGGCGTCGAGATAGAGATCGAGGCCGCTAGTCGCGAAGCTAGATGAAGCTTGGTAATGCTCCGGTGTGGCCGGGACACTGCTTCGCGAGAGCTAAGGTCAGCCCATCAGTTCTGGAGACAGCGATGGCTTTAGCATTCGACAACATGACGGAACGGGACCGATTCATCTGGATACCCGGTCGTACCTTCACGGTGGGATCCGACAAGCATTATCCGGAAGAGGCCCCGGCCCATCCCGTGACCGTCGACGGCTTCTGGATGGCCGAAACGCCGGTCACCAACAGGCAATTCAAGCAATTCGCCGAGGCGACGGGATATGTCACCGTCGCGGAGAAAGCTCCCGATCCGAGGGACTATCCCGGCGCGAAGCCTGAGATGCTGAGGGCGGGATCGCTGGTGTTCACGCAGCCGAAAACGGTCAGCGGCGCTGACATCTCCCAGTGGTGGACATTCAAGTTCGGTGCGAACTGGCGCCGCCCCCTCGGCGGTCTCAGCGATCTGCGCGGCAAGCTCGACCATCCGGTCGTGCATGTCGCCTACGCGGACGCCGCTGCCTATGCGCACTGGGCGGGGCTCGATTTGCCGACGGAAGCCGAATGGGAGCTTGCCGCCCGCGGCGGGCTGGATGATGCGGAATATGCATGGGGCGACGAGTTCGCGCCGGGCGGTGTGCCGATGGCAAACACCTGGAGCGGCACGTTCCCTATCCACTCGACGAAGCCGAAAGGACACGAACGCACCTCGCCTGTGCGATCGTTCCCGCCGAATGGCTTCGGCCTCTACGACATGATCGGCAACGTCTGGGAATGGACCAGCGACTACTGGTCGACCCGGCATCCCGAACCGGCGAAGCACTCGTGCTGCATTCCGAGCAACCCACGCGGGCGCGACGCCGAGGCGAGCTACGATCCGCGCCAGCCGGAAATCCGGATAGCGCGGCGGGTGCTGAAGGGCGGCTCCCATCTCTGCGCCCCAAACTACTGCAGACGCTACCGTCCTGCCGCCCGCCACGCCGAGCCCGAGGATACGTCCACCAGCCATGTCGGCTTCCGCTGCGTCAGGCGCACCGAAGGAGAAGCGAAATGAGAAGACGTTTCCAGGCTTCCGATACCGTGCTTGCATCATTTCTCGTCGCCGCGCTGCTACTCGTCAGTGGCGTCGTCGGAACGGCCATGGCGCAGGAGGTCCTGCCGTCCTGGAACGATACCGCGGCGAAGACCAGGATCATGGATTTCGTCAAGGCAACGACAGCCGAGGGCGGCGAGGGATACGTCGTTCCCGAAGACCGGATCGCGGTCTTCGACAATGACGGCACCCTCTGGTCGGAGCAACCCATCTACTTCCAGTTTGCTTTTATGCTCGACCGTGTGAAGACGCTCGCACCGGAGCACCCTGAATGGCAGGCCAAGGAGCCGTTCAAGTCGGTGCTGGCAGGCGATCCGATGGGCGTGATGAAAGGCGGCGAGAAAGGGATCATGGATCTCGCGATGACGACGCATGCCGGGATGACGACGGACCAGTTCTCGAAGATCGTCACCGACTGGTTTGCGAGCGCCAAGCACCCGAAAACCGCAAAACCATACGACGAGATGACCTTCGTGCCGATGCGCGAACTCCTCGACTACCTCAGGGCCAACGGCTTCAAGACCTACATCGTCTCCGGCGGCGGCGTCGAATTCATGCGACCGATGACCGAGAAAATGTACGGCATCCCGCCGGAACAGGTGGTCGGCAGCACCATTACGACGGAATATGCCATTGTCGGCGACGAGCCCGTGCTCAACAGGCTGCCGAAGATCGACTTCGTCGACGATGGCGCCGGCAAGCCTTCCGGCATCAACAAGTTCATCGGGCGCAAGCCGATCTTCGTGGCCGGGAATTCTGACGGCGACTACGAGATGCTGCGATGGGTCACCGCCAAGGGTCCAAGCTTTGCGATGATCGTCCATCACACGGATGCGGAACGGGAGGTCGCCTACGATCGAAACAGCGAAATCGGCAAGCTCGACAAGGCGCTCGACGAAGCGGAGCGCCGCAACTGGCTGGTTGTCGATATGAAGGCGGACTGGAAGAAGGTCTTCTCATTCGAGAAATAGAAGGACATGCGCATGAAATGGATCGGCGGACTCCTCCTGTTCGTGTTGATGTCCGTCGTCGCCACTGCCCAGGAAGCGCCGCGGCCGCAGAAGGTCGACGACCTCGTGCGGCTACTGCAGGATCCCGAGGTCCGGGCATGGCTGGAGAAAGCGCCCGGCCCGGCACTTACGACTGTCCAGCAAGCGGACTCCGGGCTGGCCACATGGGAGGCTGCCACCCGGAGCCGGATCGATGGTGTCGTTCAGGCAATGCCAAGGATTCCCGCCGAGGTGATGGCCGCCGCTGCTCGCACGAGAGAAGATGCGCTGTCCCATGGCCGGCTGCCTGTCTTCGTCGCATTCCTTGGGCTGATGGCAGTCGGACTTTTCGCCGAACGTCTTTTTGCGCGATCAAGAAGGCGCATGGAAGGGCTGCAGGAGCGCCTGCTGGCCATTGGCATCTCTGCGGTGGCGATGGCCGCCGTCTACTTTGCCTTCGATTGGCCTGCACTCCCACGCATCGTACTCCTCGTCTCGCTGCTGGCGCTCTCGGCATATCGGGCGATCTCGGCGCTGCTCGACACGGCCGTACTGACAATTTCCGCTCGCAGGCGGACGAAGATTTTCGCGGGGGCCGCGATCGTCGGGATCGCAGCGGCAAGCCTCGGCCGGCCTTTGTCGGTCGACCCCTCGGTGACGGCGGCGATCTCGTTCTGCTTCTCGATCGTTCTTCTCGCCCTGGCCGTTGAGGGCGTCGTCTCCTCGTCCGAGAGGCCCCTTCGCATGCGCATCGCGCTCTGCCTTGCCTTCGTGATCATCTGGGCACTCTGGTGCGTCGGTCTCCGCGGTCTGTTCTGGCTGGGCGTCTACGCGATGACGCTGCCCTCGGCGCTTCGGTTCGCCGGTCAGACGGCAGCCGACACGATTCGCTCGGAACCCGATAGCACCAAGCGCGTCCTGCTTGTCCGCGGCAGCCGGGCCGTCGTTGTCGCCATCGCCGTCGCATGGGTGGCGATCGTGTGGAGGGTCGATCCCAACTCGCTTGTTCACAGCGATCCTGCCGTGGCCTCGGTGGCCTACGGACTTCTGAAGAGCGTCGTCGTCCTGCTGCTTGCCGATCTCGCATGGCACCTGGCGAAGTCGTGGATCGACCGGCGCCTCTCGGTGCAGGCCGAAGCTGGAAACGATCCTTCGCAGGCTGCCCGGCGGGGGCGGCTTCGCACCCTGCTGCCGATCTTCCGGAACGTGCTGGCCGTGATGGTGGCGGCTATCGCCGGGCTGATCGTGCTTGCGGAGCTCGGCGTCGAAATCGGGCCGCTGATCGCAGGTGCGGGCATCTTCGGCGTGGCGCTCGGCTTCGGATCGCAGACGCTGGTGAAGGACGTCATCAGCGGGGTCTTCTATATGCTCGACGACGCCTTCCGTGTCGGCGAATACATTCAGGCGAAGAGCTACAAAGGGACCGTCGAGGGATTCAGCCTCCGGTCGGTGCGGCTTCGTCATCACCGCGGCCCGGTGTTCACCGTTCCGTTCGGCGAGCTCGGCGCCGTCGAGAACATGAGCCGCGACTGGGTCATCGACAAATTCCGGGTCAATGTCAGCTACGACACCGACATAGAGAAGGCGCGCAAGCTCGCGAAAAAGATCGGCGCCGAGCTGCAGGCCGATTCGGAACTGGGGCCGATGTTTATCCAGCCGCTGAAGATGAAGGGTGTCGAGGAGTTCGGCGATTATGGCATCGTTCTCAGCTTTGCGATGACGACAGTGCCCGGAATGCAAACCTATATCCGGCGCAAGGCCTATGCGAAAATTCGAGAGGCTTTCCAGGCGAACGGCATCGAATTCGCGACGCCGTCGGTGCAGGTCGGCGGCGACGATAGGGACGGCGCTGCCGCTGCGGCGGCCGCGATACGCACGCAGCAAGCCAAGGTGGTGGCCGCGGAGGGGTAGAATGGCCAGCGACGACGATCGCCTGCGGATCATGCATGGCGGGCCGTTCTACGAGCTGATGACCCGGCTTGGCATACGCAAGCGCGGATGGCGGGCATTCGTCTTCGCAGGCCTATGCTGGACAATCCCGGTGCTGCTTCTGCTGGCGACCAGCGGCGGACACGGGGCCGGCCTCTTCCTTCACGACTGGGGAGCGTGGGCAAAGTTCCTGATCGCGCCGGTCCTGCTGACGCTGGCGGAAAAGCCCATCGGTTTCGCCCTCGACGAGTGCGTTTCAATCCTCTTTAGGATTCCGCTCGTGTCGTCGCAATCCATCCCAGACACCCGGAAGGCCCTGCGTGATGCAGGCGCTCGAACAACTGCCGGCTTTCCGGAACTCATCTGCTTAGGTTTGGCGCTCGCCGCGACGGTCTTCAATGCGTCCACGTTCCTTGGCGGATCCGCGCCCCCATGGGCGGTCGACGACGGAAGCATTTCGATGACAGGCTTCTGGTGCCTGGCAGTCGGCAACACCGTCTACTGGTTCCTGCTGACGCGTCTCGTATGGAAGCATGTGATCTGGTGCCTATTCCTGTCGAGCGTCGCAAGGTGCCATCTCCGTCTCGTGGTCACGCATCCCGACGGCCATGGCGGCCTCGGCTTCCTCAGCTATTACCAAGCCGGCTATGGCCTCTTCACGCTTGCGGTGAGTTCCGTCTTCGCGGCCGGCGTCGGCCATGTGATGCAGCGCGAGACCGTGACACCCGGTCTGTTCACCGCCGTCTGCGGGGCGTGGCTGGTGGTGGTCGTGATCTACTATGCTGTTCCACTCGTCGGCGTCGCCATGCAAGTCTCCCGTCTGAAAAGGAAGACGATCCTGCTGTCTCTCTCGAAGGTGACGGATTTCGAGCGATGGAGCGAACGTGCGACGCTCGGAGATAATGTCGTCGGTGATGAAAGAGAGCCAGAGGTGGCGGAATTCCGCGATGTGAAACCGGTCTACCTCGCATCAATGAAGACGTCCGCGATGCTGATCAACAAGGGTAACGTCCTGCCTGTTCTGGTGCCGGCACTGCTGCCGATGTTAGTGGTCGGCGCATCGTACCTGCCGTATTCCCAGCTCGGTCCGATCGTGAAAAGACTTTTGCTACTTTGAAGGTGGGCGAGCCGGCGGAAGAGCTTTGATCTCCTCAGATCGTCATACCAGTTCGTCAATTTTGAACGCGCCTGTTCGACATCTTGTCGAAGATTTCCGGCACGATCCACTCTGCCGCCATGTGGCGAGAGAACAACTTAAGCAAACGTTGGCGAGAAAGCGAAATCGTGAGGCCCCCTTCCCGGCAGAACTCGTGCCCTGAGCAGGCACTGCCTCTCGAGTGACGCCAAGCACGCCGGCATCGAACGTCTCGCCTGCGCCGACCGTATCGACGACGGTCCTAACTTGGTCGCGTAGCCGTTCGCCGCAGCTATTGGAAAAGACGGGGTTCCTGCGATCCGAGCCGCGCTGCGTGGCGGATACGTGAACATCCTGGTGACGGATAAGATCACCGCGGAGATGCTGTTGGACGAGGCGTGATAACAACCAGTTGCGATGGCTCGAAGCCGATCGCAAGACCGCGGGGATTTCGGCGGGATCGGGCAGTCGACCTGTCTGTCAGTAAATTTTAAGCTGCCGATCTCGAAGGCACCCAATCACCGCTTGGCGCCGTAGCGCCTGCTGACAAATTTGTCGGCACTTCTGGTAACGTGGCCTCAAGCTTGGAACGTAGTTAACGAATCCTTGCCGTGGGGGCGCCGAAATCTAGCCCTTGGGACGCAACTTCAACAGAGAATCGGCGGCATCCGGCTTACTGAAGTCATCTTCGATCTTGAGCACATAAATACCCGTCTCGTCGCGAATCCGTTGCGGACCAACGGTTCTTGCCTGTTCCAGCACCCGCGCAAGATTTCTCTCGAGGTCCTTGGCCGTCCAGACCGGGTTCATTCCATTCCACCGCCAACAAAGATTCGAACGGTAACATTTTAACAGGCGCAAAGCAGTTAGCATACCTTCGTTTAGACGGGACCAACAATTGGAAGCGGCGAGCCGGTGGGGCAGATTCTCGTTGATACCAACATAATCAGCGTGGCCTATCTTCCCGAGCCTCCGGACTGGGTTTGGGAATGGCTGGCGGAACTGCCTCGCGGATCGCTCGCCGTCTCGTGGATCACCATCTATGAGACTGAATATGGCATCCGCAACGTGCAGCGGCACAATTCGAAGAAGGCGATCGAACTGCTCGCCTGGTTCGAGGAGTTTCTCGCCAGTCGTATGGTTCAGCCTGAAATGGACGTGGCCGCGGCCCGTGTGCTCGGGGCGATGGCCGCGCACCCCCCTCTCAAGCACTTCTTCTTCACTCCGGAAAAGAAGGACAGGTATGGCAGGACGATCAAACAGGACCGGGTCAACCTGGGCTGCGACACAATGTTGGCGGCCCTCTCCATCGCCCACCAGCTCCCAATCGCCACCCTCAACGCCGCCGACTTCTGCCTGATCCATCAGCATTTCCCACTCCCCGGCGTCTACGATCCTCGCGCGGACGTCTGGCATGTGGAGCCGCCCGTCGGCTGGTATGTCGGAGAGGCAGCAAACGACGACGTGATCCAGTCGAGCTGGCCTGTTCCCGACCGCCGATCCTAGTCACCGGGGGACGGCGAAAGGCGTTGTACCTTGCGACATGTGAAGAGACGGTGGGGCGTACGCTCACCAGGAGATTCCCATGTCGATCAGGCTCATGATGGCGCCGAACAACTATCCCTACACCCACGGGTGGGGAGTGTATCCCCAGCTCGCGACAGAACTCGGGAAGCGGCGTCGCAGTGCGAAGACCATGCTCGGCTTCATCGACGGGACGCCCGGAGTAAAACCCAGCGACTGGCGGTATTCAGCGCTCATTCTTGAGGGCGCCTTCAAATCCGTCGCCGGGGAAAGTTCACGTGACTGGTTCACCCTCTGCAATCATCTTGGTCAGCCTTCACGGGCTCTCGCTCACGAAATCTTCGAACATCTTCGGACCTTGAAGGAGCTCGATCCGCGGTCAAGCGAGGCGGGGCGGACTTTTGACCTGCTGGAAGATCTCGCCCTGCCGGACATGCTGCAGTACTTCCGCGAAACGACCTCCGCCGAGGACCCGCGGCCGGTCGACGTCCGCGAGGGCTGGTGCCACGTCCTCTGGACGCACGAGACGCCGGACCGCCTGCTCGTCGGCGCCGTGCACGGTACTTCCGTCGAAGTCGTGTCCATGCTTGACCACCGGTCTCCCGGAGTGCGCCACGGCGTCCTGGCCGCGTGGCACGTCGAAGATCCCGACTGGGCCGCGTCGCAAATTGTAAGAACGTTCGGAAAGTCGCTCGACCAGCTCGGCCTCATGCAGCTTCCGGCGGCGGAAGGGATACCCGCGATCAAGCTGCTCACCGAGAACGCGATCTGGAAGACGATCGTCAAGTCGCCATGGCATGTCGAAGCCGTGGAACCGCCCTGCGGCGAAGCGGCGGACACCTATTCCGATGTGGTCTCTGACTTGTCCCTATAAATGCGAATCCTTGCGCGCTTTAGTTGAATCCTTGCGTGCGCGTCTCCAGTCCCAAATCGGGACAGGATTCGAGAGAGTTGACAGTTTGTTAAGCGTATGACGTCGTAACATACTGAAAGGGCGTCGCGATTGAAAATTGATCAAAAGACGCACGCCCGCATGCCATCGGAAAATACTCTTGCATTGCGTGTATTGTCGAATTATGGTGCAGCCCGGCCGTAAGGTCCGTCATGTCGGCGGACCGGCCTTGAGGAGCATGCCATGACTGCAGTCATGTCGATAATAGCCGGGCCCCCTGCCCGCTTGGCCCCGTAGGCGTCGACAGAGCTGCGCCGTGCCCGCGATGAGGGCTCGGCCGTCCCGAAGTTCTTCCCACCGATTTTTGGAATGAGGGTTCGAAATGTCTGGTTACGAGAATACAGCCTTCTCGGCATTCGCTCGCAACGTTTCCCGGAACAACGCGGAATTTCCGCAGATAGCCTGACGCGACATTCGTCGTCGTCTCGTTCATCCTGTCCGTCGCGTGCCATGAGGCCCGGCGGCTCCTTCCGGAGGTTGCCTGTGATTGAGCTGTTCTCCCGCGGTCCTATGACCGCCATCGCCGCCACCGCCCTGCTCGCACGCGTCGCGAAGCCGATAGGCTGACGTCCGAGCGGCCGTAGCGCGGCCAATTTCCCCGTCGTGCCTACCAGGACTGCATCGCAGGCCTAGGACTCGCGCGCTCTTTCGAGCGCCGAGCCGGCTGCGCCGTCGTCCTGCCGAACCGAGAGTTTGTCGCAGCACAAGGAGTACGTAGTCATGCGCGACCTGATCGAGTCCATCCTGCCCCGCACCTATCTTTCCGAACTCGACGAGGAGTACGGCGTCGTCGACGTGGAGGAGATCGTCGAAGCCCTCGACCTCGAGGCCGACAAGCATTGCTTCTCCGCGACCAACGTCGCGCTTCAGAAGAAGCACGCGATGATGCACGTCGAAGGGGCGCTCGGCATGTTTGCCGCCTATTCCGCCATGCAGTCCGAGATCGAGGACCTCAACGACTGGAGACCGGCCGGACACGAGCTGCGACCGTGCTCGTTGCGCACCTTCAGCAACCGCATCGCCTCGTTTCAGTACCGCCTGGCGGAGGCTGAAGGGCATGACATCGCCCTGCTGAGCGACGCCGCCTGACGGCGCCAGACCATCACGAGGCACGCCGGCGTTCGTCTCCGGCATGTCTTCCCTAAAGGTACGCCAGGATAGGATCCACGACCATGCTCGCCGCACTCATCGATATGATGCACTCACGTCACCAGGGCTTCGACATCCTCGAACGTCCCATCGCAAACGAGACCAACTTCGCGAATTCGACCGTCACGAGAAAGGTAGGAGGCTTCGAAATATAACGAAGAACTGGGTGTGCGGACTGGAACGCCGCCTCAGCGCGGCGAGTTTGACCGCGAGATCCCGTTCAAGGGGACGCTCGGCGATGAGGTCGAGGAAGAGGAGTTCGTCAAGACTATCGCGTCGTGTCGTGTTGTGATCCTTGATCGCTCCACGAACACCTACCATCGTCTGGAGAGCAACCTAGAAGCGGGTCTCGTGAAGATCCTGCTCGCCCGTCACGACACGCTCGCGATCAAGGGGCAAGACGGACCTTATAGCGTGATCGTCGAGGGCAAGACTATCCTTCACATCGTCGACGTCCGGCGAACCGCGGTGGGTGGCGCGATTACGTATTTCGTCGTCAAGGCGGAGGGCAGCACCGCTCGCGCCACTGCAGGTTTGGTTAAACTCCTCAATAACCAACTTCCCAAAAACAGTGGTGATCGGTTCGTTCTCGTCACCAACAGGGACATCACGAAAGGTCGTGTTAACGCGGCCGAGAACATTCTCCACACCCGCGAGGTCCGGAACAACTCCGAGACGTCGCGCGTGCATGATGCACTGCTGGAGCACGGCGGACGCGCTAAGGTCTGGCATCTCGCCCAACTCCTGCCCGATCTCCCTATGGCGAACATCTGGACTGCCGTTTGGGACCTGATCGACAGGCAACTTGCCATTTTCGACCACCCGACCCCCGAGAACGTCATCATGTCGGAGGGATCGTGGATCGGTGCGATTTCGAAGGATTGAACCGATGCCAGTGACCGCGTCCGTGCTCGACTACACCAGATACACGTTTACCCAGGACGACCTCATTCGGTACCAAGCCCGTGACTGGTGCCTGAAATCCAAGAAGACCGGCAACGACGGTTCAGAGTGGGAAGATGGCGTCCTCATCGAAACCTGCGACGGGAAGGACCCGCCGAGGACGGAGGCACTCGAATATTCAGATATCTCCGAGCTCTTCCGTCACAAGCAGATCGAATGGGAAGAAGGATACTTCAGCGCCAAGAATGCGATCGCCAGACGTAAGGGGATCAAGATCTTCGACATGTCGGCGGCGACGATCTTCCGGGTGCGGATGGTAGCCGAATTCCTCGAACTCGAGCTCGACCGATACGAGACCGGAGAATACTACCCGCGATCCGACGCCGGCTACGCGAAATTCATCGCGGCGTTCAAGGCGGAGAACGAGTTTCTCATTCCTCCGAAGACCGGCAAGCGCGCCGTCATTCCCGGTCCTCGGCAATTCGGAAGGCTCGTCGAGCGTTTCGAGGACAACGAACTTGAGCCGACATCTCTCGCTCCCCGTCATCGGGGCCGGGTCGGCCAGGAGTCGCGCTTCACCACCGACGAGCTGCGTTTCCACGCCGAATATGCTCAGAAGTTTCAAAGCAAGGACAGGCCGACCAAGCTCGACTGCTATGTACAAATGTCGGAGGCTAACGATGCACGCGAGGCAAGTGAAATGCCCCGGTTCGATGTCCCGTCACTTAGAACGTTTCAACGGATCATCGACGACCTAGGAAATTTCAGCAATGAGGTGGCCCGTGCCGGCGATCCCATGAGGGTGATCCGGAAATTCGGCATGTCCCGTCGCGGATACCAGCCACAGCGACCGCTGGAAGTCGTCGAAATGGACGAACACAAGCTCGACGTCATCCGACTGCTCGTGAGGAATGGAATCTGGGACTATCTCCATCCGGAGGTGCAGCGCCGCATCGAAGAGAAGATCGGCGAAAAGAACGACGGCAGAGTGTGGCTCTCCGTTGCTCTCGATGCTTGCTCCCGATCGGTTTGCGGCATGAAACTTCTATGGGGCGGGCCAGACGGAGCGTCGGCCGTCGCTACACTTGCGATGGTCGCCCGTTCGAAGGAGTTCGAGACCCAGCTCTACGGAACGACGACCTCGTGGGTGCAGCAAGGAACCGCGGAGAGCGTTCACGTCGACGCGGGGACGAGCTACACATCGAATGAATTCCAACAGGCGGTAATGTCATATACCGGGAACGTGACAATCCCTCCGTCAAAGCATCCGCACCTGCGAGGTAGAGTGGAGCGCTTTTTCCGGACGATCAACCAGCGCTACATCCATCTTCTCTCCGGCCAGACGTTCAGCAACGTCCTGCTTCGGGATAAATACGATGCCAAGAAGCACAGGCACATCACGGACGACCAGCTTGCCGATCTGATCGTGATGTTGATCGTTGATTGCTACCACAATACGAAGCATCGCGGCCTTCAGGGAATGACCCCGCTCCAGGCGTGGCGCTTCTTCAGCCAGAATGGCAAGGGCGGTGTGAAGCCGGTTCCGAGCGAAGAGAAATATGCCGAGGCTTTCAGCATCGTCGCCAAGTACAAGCTGGGGAACTACGGCATCCAAATTTTGGGTCTTCCTTATTCGAATCGGAGGCTCCAGGCTCTACGTCTGCGTCGCCACGATCTCGAACTGTCTGTCCGCGTCAACGAGATCGACCTCTCCAAAATCCATGTCAAGGACCCCTTTTCCAAAAAACCGGCCGGCGATTGGTTCGAGGTGGAGTGTGCGATGGATGGTCTGAAGGGCGTCAGGGTGATGCACTGGCTGGATCAGATGAAATACCTGCAGTCGCAATTCGGGCGGGACGCCAAGGTCGCCGCCAAGGTCGCGGCAAAAAACCTTGCCGACGCGAGAGTGTTCGCCAACGCCAGCAAGGCGGCTGCGGGCATCGCTTCGCCAATCGCAACCCCGGAAATGATGTATCATTGGTCTAAAATGGTCGTAGCCGGATTCACGATCGTCGACGAGGCGGCGACCGACTACGGGGACGGCACCTATAGTCCTAGCGGAAGTACCGACGGGACCGATCCGTTTGCGCCACTACCCGCCAGCGTCGGCCACGACGTCGACGCCAGTGTCGAAGAGCCCCCTGAAACGGACGGCGTGCTCACATGGGCGCAGATCATGGAAAGCTACAATACCGACTCGGCCAATGTTGGTGAGTCTGAAGAGGACGAATCGTGATTGAGCAGCCCGCTACGAGCATGATGGAGCACCTGCTCCGAACGGCGTCGCGCAAGACGGTCGATCGTGCGGCAATAATCAAAAAAATCCAGGACATTCATGTTCCCACGACAGTGGACGACGAACTCGCGAAAGAGATCGAGATCATGTTGGCCCATATCATGTCGGGGAACGCAACGAGCGGGTACGCACTTACAATTTTGGGTAAGAGCGGCGCCGGAAAGTCGAAGGCGTTGGACCATCTTCTGGACAACCATCCGTCATTCGCCAGTTTCGATGGCCTTTACAATAGGATGTCGTTGAGCCTTCGTGCAGTCACGCCGCCGAGCTGTACCTGGAAGAAGCTGGGAGCGCGCCTCGCCGCTCAGAGCGGCTTGCCCGTTCACGGCGAGACCAACGAAGACGTCGTCTGGAACGATATCCTCCTCGATCGAATGAGGAAGATGGGCACGCGTGTGATCGTGCTTGATGAATTTCAGCATGTGCTGGAGGCCCCGACCAGCCACGCGTACACTCATCTGAGCAACTCGATCAAAAACTTGATGCAGACCCCGTCATATCCGATTTGGGTCATCGTGTCGGGTGTTCCGGAGATCGAGGGTATCTTGGATCGCGACGAGCACAAGCAGTTGGATCGGCGCGTACCGATCATCCGCGTAAAGGACATGCCCAACGACGAGACCACAGTCGGGAAAGTGGTCGAGACGGTGCAGAAGCTTGCTGACGCAAGCGACATCAGGATCGGCTTTCCTTTGATTCACGAATTTGTGCAGCGGCTCATGCACGGCGGAATTTGGCGGTTCGGCATGACCGTGCAAATTATCAAGAATTCGCTGGAAAAGTGCATCTGGGACGACAAGGCCGGCGGCGTCCTGCTTCCAAACCATTTTGCGCAGGGGTACGCACGCCTCGCCAGGGATTGCCCTGACGAACAGAACGTATTCAAGTCAGCGGACTGGCAGAAGATCCAGCGCGAGGTGGATGACAAGGGCTACCTGGTCGATCCGGCTTCGGCTCCTAAGCGTCGGAGAAAGAAAGGGTGAGCGCTCTTTTCGACGTCCCGCTCTTCGAGCACGAGCCTCTTACAAGTTGGTTCGCACGCCTCGCGCGGGCTAATTCCGCGCCGAACTCGCGGGTCCTCTTCCGGTATCTCGGCATCGATCGGGCGGCCTTCCTCAGGGGCGATCGGGATGAAATTGCAAGAGTCGCCGGACAAGTTGGACGTTCCGAAGACGAACTTTTCGCCCGCGCCGTCATCACCAACGATAACGCGAGCGTGACCGTCGCGGGGGCGACTTTCGGGAAGAGAATGGTCGTCGGGCCACGCCGGTTGCGTTTCTGCCCGCATTGCATCCTTTCAGACGATCAGGATGAAGGTCTTATGCCCGGTGCCCGGCGACGCCTTCGGCCGCATTGGATGTTTCTTTCGGTGCAGACCTGTCCAGTCCACCTGACACAAATCGTTGAGGCCGAACACGTTGGCCTCCAGCGTCATCCATATGACCTGATCAGTCAGCTAGAGGTCGTCGCGGAGTCGATGCCTGAATTGATTCTGGAGAGCGTACCAAGACAGATGACAGCGTTCGAACGTTTCGTCTGCGATCGGCTCGAAGGACGGCGAAACCACGGGGACTTCCTGGATACCGTCACACCGGCGGTCGGCATCACCGCCTGCGAACTACTCGGCACTGCCTACGTCTACGGACGAGATACGGCATTCGCTGGTTTGTCAAACGAAGCTATGGTCGAGGCGCGAAACACTGCTTTCGACTTCATCGTCCGTGGGAGCCACGGCTTCACCGAACTGCTGGATTACATCCGATCAAATGGTCGGGCTTCTTATGCTGGTGGACAGGCCCTCTACGGGAAACTGTACTCCGCCCTTCTGATCAATTTCAAGGAACCAGAATACGGCGTGTTAAGAGAACGCATTCGCTCGCACACGCTCAAAACAGTGCGAGTAATCAATGGCTCCGAGTTCTTCGGAAAAGTGACGGACAGCGAATGGACGACCGTCTCCGCGTTGGTCGATGCGACTGGCTCAAGCGACCAGACGCTGCGCCGCCTGCTAGTCGAAATGGGCCATCTGGACTCGGTTCGTCAGAAGGACGGCGAACAAACCATTCCCGTCGCGGTCGTTGAAAACGCGCTCGGGAAGCTTCGGGACATGATCGATTTGGAAGAGGTCGCCGCTATCCTCGGCATCAATCGCATGCACGCTTGGTACCTGCTCAAAGGAGGACTGATCGAACCGGTCGTGAAGCGTGACGGAGGCAGTGAAAGAAGCTATCGGCTTCAGAACCGCTATTCGAAGACCGCGGTGCTCAGACTTCGTGACTGCATCATGAAAAATACGATCACGCCATGTTCGAAGGCCTTGGTGCCGATCTCCAAGGCGGTGAAGCTTGCGAATACCAGTTATGTAGGCATCCTAGAAGCTGTGATCGAAGGACGTTTTAAGCGTTGCGGACGCGCGGAAGACGAAGGGATCGCCGGCCTTCGATTTGACCCAGCGGAAATTGAAAGTCTGTATTGGAAGGCGCCCGGCTCGGCTCTTGATCGTGCCGAGGTTCGCAAGCGGATGCTGCTGACGTCCAAGGCATTCACCTACCTCGTGAGCGAGGGCTACCTTCGCGCCGAAAGGATCCATCTCCATCAAAGTCGCGCACCGGTCTGGATAGTGGCCGAGAGTGACTTCGAAGATTTCAGTTCAAAGTACGTCACGTTCGCACTGATCGCTCAACAGACACGCTGCAGTACGCGTGGTCTGGGTCGACGCAGGCAGGACCGTGGCATCCCTTTGGCGTTTCCTGAAGACAAGGTCGATCAGTGCATCGTGGAACGGATCTACTTACCGATCTGAAGGAACTAAGATCGAGCGGTCGCCCCCTCCATCGCGCGCTCAAAACCGCATTGTGAAACCCGCGTTCAGCTCAAATCCAGGTTCCGAAAAGAGGATCTGTAGGACGTCGCGCATCGCGGTCAAGGCCTCTCCTGACTGTCGCTGCGTCGCATCATTCCCTTTGTGCATCAGCTTATTACGAGCGTTCCTCAAATTTTCCATCCGCTCGTAAAGATAGCCGCTGAAAACGCCGCAATCACGCAGCGCCGAGGCCATGGTCTGCTGGGTCATGCTTCTAACTTCATTCCTAGATTTTGATCCTAGAAATTGCGTCGGGAAAACGGCGCCGAGAGTTTTGGTGGTGTTATTCACGATTCCACTCGCCCATATCGTCCCTTGGCTAGCTGCTTCGACGACCACCGCCGACAATGCCAGGCTCGCGGAAGCATGCTGCGCAGCGTGCAGAACGACTGCTTGATAGGCCATAGCGAGGAGCTGTATCGGATCCGCGTTGTTGAAATCGTGCGCAAGTAGCCGATCAGCCAGTTCGAGACCTTGAGCTACCGTTGCTAGTGGAATTGGCATCTTTCGCAAAGCATCTCCGCCCCCCGGCGTCCGCAGACGGTCAATGTCTTCAGGTCTGGATATGAACTTGCCATCCGCGATGGTTATCCACGCCATGTCTCCCAGACTTGGATATCTCATACCTGAAAGAGCCGAATGGCTGTTTCGTCCGTGTGTCCCGTAGATGCAAGCTGCGACATACACAGCGAACGTCATCCGCCGCCGCTGGATATCAAAGACGTGGTCGTTGCTGGCCGTCACTTCGTCTGGAACAGCACCCTGCCCTTGGAAAACCAACCGCTCAACGCTGCCTAGGTCACTGTTTGTGCAATCGAACACAAGCAATCCGTCAGGTGTGCATCGAACATCGACGCCATTCGACAACGTCGCTCCGCTCACCGCCGTAAGGTTGTTCCTCTCGATCGCAGGCTCCTCGCCGAAATAGTAGCTATTGCTGAAATTCAAAGCGACGCCTTGGGGAAGTGGCTGTCTCAAAATCACGGAAAAGAACCTCTCAAAATTGAAAGGCGAGGACTATCCGGTTCAGCACAGACCGGCAAGAATTCCGGTTTGCCAGAGCCGTCAAATTCATCTGGCTGTTGCGTCGAAATCAATTGGCTGTGACGATATCGAAGTTATTGAAATTCCGAGACCCTGTGCGTCAAAATCAGCGACTGCCTACACTCTTCGGTTCTAAAAATATCGTGGGAGGTCCGGGCAACCGGGCCTCTCATACTTTCATAAACAATATTGAAGTTGGAACTTTGGGGGCCCTTCAGCTTCGCGGCCGAAGGGAGCCAGAAACAACCGATCATCGTACCGGTCGATACGTTCGTTCTTCCTCAGGCTTAATGTAGGATTTTCGACTGCTGGTGCAATCTCAACGGATCCCGCTGGCCCCGCTTTAACCGGCCCCCGGCTTTCGTTTAAAAGGGAAGAAGGTCGAACAGGCGCTTGCTGGCCCTCGCCGCCCAAGCCGGCTTCACGGTTCCGGCAACCAATGGCGGGCCGGACGATGGAGCCAAGGGCGATTGATAGAACCGGTTGAGCATCGCGTCGCACACGTAGTGCCCCCAGTTCGCCAGATACTCCGTCTCCTTCGCGCCCAGAAAATGGAGATAGGTGCCGACCTCCGAGGGAACGACCGACGACGGCGGCAGCGTGTAGGACGCGTAGGGCTTGAGCTCGACGTCCTTGCTGTCGATCGACCAATAGACGCCGCGCGTTCTCGCGCGCAGAGCCGATTTCGCGAGATCGTCGAGGCCAAGCCTATCAGCCTGTTTTGCGGCCTTGAAGCCACCGATCAGGTCTCGGCGCCTCAACGACCGCACCTGATTGTCGGTGGTATCGAGAACGCGCTTGAGCTGGGAGAGATAGTTCCAGTATCCGTGGGTCGAGGATCGCCAAGGCGCTCCGGCATCGCTGACAAACAAGCAATCGCAGCGTTTCAGCGCCGGCTCGATGCCGTGATTGTCATAGATGCCGCCGTCGCTCAATATTGCCCTGCCCGGAGCAACCGGTTCGCCAACACTGTCGTCGAGCTTTTCCCTTTTCCAGGAAAACTGCGACAGGTCCAATCGCAGCGGCGACAGCACCGGCGGGAATGCCGCCGAAGCGGCAACCGCGGTCGCGAGCGAAAGTGTCGGATGAAACGACACCCCGATCCTGTAATCCGCGAGATAGCGGTTGGACATCCGGAAGAGTGAACCGGTGCTGAGATTGCTGGAGCAAAATACGAACCAGGGCGATCTCGGAAGATCGCTCAGGCTTGGTGATTTTCCGTCGAAGAGATGCCGCTC
Organism: Rhizobium leguminosarum bv. viciae USDA 2370; assembly: GCF_002008365.1. Classification (GTDB taxonomy): domain Bacteria; phylum Pseudomonadota; class Alphaproteobacteria; order Rhizobiales; family Rhizobiaceae; genus Rhizobium; species Rhizobium leguminosarum. The sequence continues at coordinate 26,348 of NZ_MRDL01000039.1, read as the reverse complement.
GTAGAGTTTAGCGGCTTCCTCCGCCGCGCTCGAGAAGGGCTTGAACACGCCCTTCAGGAAGCACGGCCCATCCGCGAACACCTGACTGAAGGCCAGAATGCGATTGAGGTATTCAGTCTTGAAGTTGACGGCGACCCCGTTCTCGAAGACCAGCCGGGGCCACACATAGGCCAGCAGGCCGGACGCGATAGATCCGCCCGAGACCGACGAGAGCATATCGAGTTTCGCCAGAAGACCGGCCTCGTTGAGCCTCGCAAGCGATCCCGCATGGAAAAGCATGGCCCGATAGCCGCCGCCCGAAAGGCAGAGGCCGAGTTGGTAGCGCTCGGCCGGCTTGTCGGGTTCGTCGGATCCCGGCAGGATGGCATTCGATGGGGCATGCTCTTCTGACATGCTCACCCTCACTCAGGAATGTGAGTTTCCCAACATTTCTTCCTCCGGGCAAACCAACGGTCGCTCGTCTTTGGGCCTGCGCGCTACTGACTCGTATATCGGCGGGAGTTGGCATCGCATTTGTGCCACTCCCAGTTTATTCCGGCTTCGTCCTTATGGCCATAACACCAGTCCGCGCGATTGAGCAGCGGACCGAGTTCGTCGCGCCGTTTGCATGCCCGTAGCGTCTCGGGCCCGTCGCGATCGACACTCGTGCGGCAGATGTCGTCCAGTCCTGTCCACTGATGGATCAACCGATCCGGTGCCTTGGTCCCCTTGTCCGTGGCGAGCACCTTTCCGGTCTCGGACTCGATCTGCAGAGAGGCCGTGTTCCACACGAAAGCGAATTCCGCCATCCCGGCGGACGTCTTACCCGTGTCCCTGTTTCCGGCAAACCACTCGACAATTCCCGACATTTCGCATTTTCCGGCACAGCTGGCAGTTACGGAGCCCGGCTTGACGCTGTAGATGCGCTCCGGCCAGCGTTGGGCGAAGGCGGCCTTTTCCTTCAGGACAGCGTCTTTGTCGACCGAGTTTCCGAAGAAGGAGACCTCGTCCGCATAGACGCCCTTCATAAAAGCCAACGCCGAGGCACTGTCTTTTGACCATTCGTCATTGTATCGGTTGACGAAATCAACCGCCTCCGTGGTCAGGTCGCCGGGTTCGGAGGCGGCCACCCCCTCGGAAGCGCCGGGGTCTGACGGCATGTCGGCGGGTGTTGCGCTCTCCTGCGGTGCGGCGCCGGGCGGGGGCGGCGTGCTTTCCTGTGCCGAGGGCATATCCTCGAGCGTGTTGATGTTCCAGTCTCGCATTTCCGCAGCGGTAAGATACCGTATATCAGTGCTGTCGATCGACAGGCTGAGCTGCAGCAGATTGGGGCTTACCCCCATGTCGGTGAGATAGCCGATGATCTCGCCGGTCATTAGTTGAACGGTCGAGACTGCCAATTTATTGTCCATGGGGACATCGTCGGATAGGGAAATCCGATGCACGCCGATCGAGCCCGGCTCGGCGAACCTTTCGACGCCACCGACGAAGGCGAAGGCGCAAGCCGATGCACATTCCATGGCTCTGATCTGGAGCGTTCTTGCATTCAGTGCGCGGATGGCGCGGCCGAACATGATCGCGGTGACCACGTTTCCGCCGGGCGAGTCAAAGCTGATATAGTCAGCTTGGTACTGCGTGTATTCGTCGACAAGCTGCGTCGGATCGTCGGAGAATTCAAACACGCCCTTTATCACCAGACCACGTCCCGGGGCGCCGTCCACACGTTGGTAGGAAATTGCTGCATGCCCCTCTCCGGCCATGGCGACGAACGCCAGCAGCAGCGATATCAACGAGACGGATTTGCGCATTCTTACCCAGCCCTCGAGCACCTGTATTTCTCCTGTCGTCATTCGCAGCATAGCTTGGCAGCTCTGTATAGCCGGATGATGAAATCACCTGCCCGTGAAGCCCGACCTCATCGGCGACCGCCGACGCCGATTACGGTCAGAAGAACAATAGCTTCGCAGAGAATGTTGATACCGATCAATGCACAAGGGGCGATCTTCTGGCAAGCGGCACAATCAGAAGTGATGAGACAAGGTAAACGCCGGTTCCTCGCATAATCGCGACCGCATTCGTCGGGACGCGCCGGCTGAACGCCAGCAGTTCGACGCCCTGCCACCGATATCCGCCGCGCTTGAAATCGACCATATTACTTCCCGAGCGGCGAGCGTTGTAGACCGATGCAAAGAATATCGATTATGTCACCTGCATCCAAGCATTCGACCAACGAGGCACTTCGTGACTTTTGCCTATGACAATCACGCCCTCGATCTGAGGAGCGATGCCGATTTCTTCTCCCTCCTCACCGAAAGCTACCGGCGCATCACCGGCCGTCGACTTGTCCAGGACGGGCAAGGGCCGGACTGGCTCTACAACGATGCATCCTTCGTGGTCCTCGCTCACAACACCGCGCCCGACCCGCGCTTCATCTACGCCAACCGCACCGCGCAGAACTGCTTCGAATATAGCTGGGATGAATTTACTGCGCTGCCGTCGCGGCTTTCGGCCGAGCAGCCTGATCGCGCCGAGCGCCAGCGGCTGCTGGACGCCGTCACGCACGATGGTTTTGTCGACAATGCGCGCGGTCTCAGGATCGCGAAATCGGGGCGCCGTTTCTGGATCGAGGATGTGACAGTCTGGCAGCTCATCGATGAAACCGGCAAGCGGTTGGGCCAGGCTGCGATATTCCCTTCGTGGCGGGACGCGTAATGTCGCCGTCCCGGGGGAGCGGCAAACGTAGCTTAGCGGTTCTTGCTATACGCTCTCTGCTCCCTCATTCCTGTCCTCGGACTTGATCCGAGTTTTATCGCAATGGAGCTACGATTTCACGCGGTCAGGATGCGCCGCCTGGAAAGCGGGTATGTCGGCGCATCTGGTGTCGATATCGGCGATGCGCCTGAAAGCTGTGATATCAACACCCCAGCGGCGGGCGTTGTAGACCTGTGGAAGCAGACAGAGATCCGCCATCGTCGGCCTGTCGCCAAAGCTGAATGCTCCATCAAATTCGCCGATCATGGCTTCCAGTTTGCGCAGTCCGTCGGCAATGAAATGCTTCATCCATTCCTCGCGGGCATCGGCCTTATCCGTCATGGTCATCAGATGCGACACAACATGCAAGTTGCAGATCGGATGGATGTCCATGGCGACCGCATAGGCAAGGGCGCGGACTTTCTGGCGATCGGCAATGTCAGGTGGCAGCAATCCGTATTCCGGCCGAAGCTCGGCCAGATATTCGATGATTGCCAGCGACTGGGTCAGTATTTTCCCGTTGATCACCAATGTCGGCACCAGTCCCTGCGGGTTGAGCGCCAGATATTCCGGGGTCTTGTGCGCCCCTTCCAACAGGTTGATGGGCACGGTCTTATAATCGATGCACAAGAGATTGAGCGCGATGCGGACGCGATAGCTCGCCGATGATCGCCAGTAGTCGTAAAGAACGACCTCGTTCATCGCGGGTCGGCCCGTTGGTATTTTTCGACAGTCTGCTCGATCGCCCCGAAGATCGAATGACCGGCCTTATCCTTCATCTCTATGCGGACCTGATCCCCGAACTTCATGAAGGGAGTCCTCGGGGATCCGGTGTCGATGGCCTCGATCATCCTGAGTTCGGCGATGCAGGAGTAGCCGTCTCCTCCCTCTTCCACCGGCTTGCCGGGGCCGCCGTCGAGCTTGTTTGACACTGTTCCCGAGCCGATAATCGTTCCGGCCAGGAGGTTACGGGTTTTGGCGGCATGGGTGATCAGTTGGCCAAAATCGAAGGTCATGTCGATACCGGCGTTGGCTTTGCCGAATGGCTTGCCGTTCAAGCTCACCAGCAGCGGAAGATGTAGCTTGCCGCCGTCCCAGGCCTCTCCGAGCTCGTCCGGCGTCACCGCGACCGGAGAAAATGCCGATGCCGGCTTCGACTGGAAGAAACCAAATCCCTTTGCCAGTTCGCCCGGGATCAGACCGCGCAGCGACACGTCGTTGACGAGCATCAGCAGGCGGATGGCGCCGCGTGCGGCTTCCGGGCTGGAACCCATGGCGACGTCGCCGGTAATGGCCGCGACCTCGCCTTCCATGTCGATCCCGTAAGCCTCGTCAACCGCCACGATCGGATCGCGCGGCGCGAGGAAAGCGTCCGACCCGCCTTGATAGATCAGCGGATCGGTCCAGAAGCTTGCAGGCATCTCGGCGCCGCGCGCCTTACGCACCAGTTCGACATGGTTGACGTAAGCGGAACCATCGGCCCATTGGTAGGCCCGCGGCAAAGGTGACGTAGCGTCATGTTCGTGAAACCGGATCGTCGGCTGGGCTCCGGTCTCGACGCCTTCGGCAATCAGCTGAAGTCTCGGAGCCACATGCTCCCAGTCGTCGAGCGCCGCCTGCAGGGTCCGGGCAATGTGACCGACCTCCGAACAGCGGGTCAGGTCGCGGGAAACGACGACGAGCCGGCCGTCCCTCGTGGAGTCCTTCAAGGTCGCAAGCTTCATATCTTAATTCCAGTGCCGGAGGGTGTCTTTGCTTGATGCATCACTTGAGCCCGGGGGTTCCGTCGAACTTGCGTTCCAGGCCGTCCCAGCACTCGAGGTAATTATCCTGCAGCGTTTCGAGCTCGGCTGCGTATTTCGTCAATTGCTGCGGGTACCTGGTCTCGAACATGAAGGCCATGGTGTGGTCGAGCTTCACCGGTTTGAGCTCGGTATTGGATGCCTTTTCGAAGGCAAGCGCGTCCGGCCCGTGGGGAAGCATCATGTTGTGCAGGCTCATGCCGCCGGGCACGAAGCCCTCCTCCTTGGCGTCATACTGGCCATGGATCAGGCCCATGAACTCGCTCATGATGTTGCGGTGGTACCAAGGCGGACGGAAGGTGTGTTCGGCGACCAGCCAGCGCGGCGGAAAAATCACGAAATCGACATTTGCCGTGCCGGCATCTTCGGTGGGCGCGGTCAGCACCGAAAAGATCGACGGATCGGGATGGTCGAAGCTGATGGCGCCGACCGGAGAAAATGTCCGCAAGTCGTATTTGTAAGGCGCGTAATTGCCGTGCCAGGCGACCACATCGAGGGGCGAGTGGCCGATCTCCGTGACATAGAATTTTCCGCACCACTTCACATGCACGCGGCAAGGCGTTTCCTTATCCTCGAAAGCGGCAACGGGTGTCTTGAAGTCACGCGGGTTTGCCAGGCAGTTGGCGCCGATCGGTCCGCGGTCCGGCAGCGTGAATTTGGCGCCGTAATTCTCGCATATATAACCCCGCCAGACCGTCTGCTCGCCGCCCTTGAGAACCTTGAACATCATGCCACGCGGGATGAGGCATATTTCCAGGGGCTCGACATCCATGATGCCCATTTCGGTGAACACTCTGATGGCGCCGAGCTGCGGCACGATCAGCAGTTCACCGTCGGCGTTGAAGAAGTAATCGTCGACCATGTCCTCATTGAAGACGTAGGCATGGGCTGACATGCCCACCTGGGTGGTGGCATCGCCTGCCGTCGTGACTGTCCGCACCCCTTCGAGAAAGGTCAGTCTCTCCGCGGGCGCGGGGATGGGATCCCAGCGAAGCTGGCCCAGAGGAAGCGAGTGCTCGTCGAGGCAAGGCGCCGTTTTCCAGAGCGGATAGGATGCGTTGGAGAAGCGGCGGGTGTGACGCACGCTCGGGCGAATGCGATAGAGCCAGGACCTTTCGTTCGTCCCGCGCGGCGCGGTGAATGGCGAGCCGGAAAGCTGCTCCGCATAAAGACCGTAATTGCATTTCTGCGGGCTGTTCTGACCCTGCGGCAAGGCACCGGGAAGCGACTCGGTTTCGAAGTCATTGCCGAACCCCGGCATATATTTCAGCCTGTTTGCCGTCGCGGCTTCACCGTCGGATGTCTGGATCGATGTCTGGTCCATTGCTCACTCCTCCCGTAACCCACCTGCGCCGCGCACCTTTCCAGACGCGCGGCGCTGCAGAGTTTACTCCGCTGCAGTACCGATGACACCACGCTTGATCTGATCGGCCTCGATCGACTCGAAGAGAGCCCGGAAATTGCCCTCGCCGAAGCCCTCGTCACCCTTGCGCTGGATGAATTCGAAGAAGATCGGGCCGATAACGGTCTTGGAGAAGATCTGCAGCAGGATTTTCGTCATGCCGCCATTCACCACACCTTCGCCGTCGATGAGGATGCCGTGTTTCTTCATGCGCTCGATCGGTTCGCTATGGCCGTTCACGCGTTCATAGGACATGTCGTAATAGGTCTCCGGCGGACCCGGCATGAAGCGCAGGCCGTTGTCGGCAAGCCTGTCGGTGGCGTCGTAAATGTCCTCTGTTCCAACGGCGATGTGCTGGATGCCCTCGCCCCGGTACTTCTTCAGATATTCCTCGATCTGGCTGGTGTCGTCCTTCGATTCATTCAGCGGAATGCGGATCTTGCCGCAGGGCGAGGTGATGGCGCGGCTCACCAGACCGGTGATGCGGCCGTCGATATCGAAGAAGTGGATCTGCTTGAAATTGAACAGGTTGCGGTAAAAATCCCACCACTTGTCCATATTGCCGCGGAAGACGTTGTGCGTCAGATGGTCGAGATAATAGAAGCCGATCCCCTGGGGATGCAGGTCGCGCTCGCCAAGCCAATCGAACTCGGCTTCGTAAGCCGATCCCTTTTCCCCATAGGTCTCGACGAAATAGAGCAGCGAGCCGCCAATGCCGACAATCGCCGGGACGTCGAGCGCCTTGTCGTCCCCCTCATAGGGAACCGCACCTTTTGATACCGCGTGGTCGAAGGTGTGCTTGGCGTCGACGACGCGCCATGCCATCGATGGGGCGCAGGGGCCATGGTTTGCGACGAAACGGGCGGCATGACTGCCGGGTTCGGCGTTTAGCAGATAGTTGATGTCACCCTGGCGCCAAACGGTGATGTCTTTCGTCTTGTGCCTGGCGACTACGACGTAGCCCATGCGTGTGAAAAGCTCGCGCAGTTTCTCAGGCTCGGGATGGGCGAATTCGACGAATTCGAAGCCGTCGGTACCGGCCGGATTGTCGGCGGTGATTTCCGAGGGCGGCGCATCATGTGGGAAGGGACCCATTTTCTTTCCTCCAGAGGAGATTGCATTTCTATGCAAAGTGTGGCCCAAAACGCGTGCAAAGTTCTTGCATTCTTTATGCTCCAGGAAGAGATTATGCACGATCCGTGAGTATTTTGGAGATTTCGTGCAATGGATGAACCGCTCGACAAATTGGATTTGCGCCTGCTCCAGGAACTTCAAAAGGACGGCAGGTTGACGAACAACGAGCTGGGGGAGCGGATCGCGCTTTCACCGTCGCAATGCTCTCGCCGGCGAACGAGACTCGAGGCTGAGGGATATATCCGCAGCTACCGCGCCTACCTCGATCGGCAGAAGCTGGGTCTGGATATGCTGGTGGTTATTTCCGTGACGCTTGCCACCCACAACAGAGACAATGCCCGCCGGTTTTCGCAATTGATCAACGGGTTGCCTGAAGTTCTCGAAGCCTATGCGCTGACCGGTGAAATGGATTATCACCTGACGGTCGCGACCCGCGGGCTCGCCGACCTTTCCAAATTCGTCAACGACGTTCTGTTGCCCCATGAGTCCGTACAGCACGTGAAGACGTCGATCGTGCTCGACACGTTGAAAACATTCGAAGGCTTTCCGGTGCTCATGCCGGGACACTGGCATAGCGACAGCACGCGGTGATGTGACGGTATCGCCCTGCGCAGATATCTAAATCAGAGCGGCAGTTCGGTCGAGAATTTCAGCTCGCGCAGCACAAAGCTCGAGACCACTGTGCGCACATGCGGGTTGCGCATGAGATAGCGGGTCATGAAGGCTTCGTAGCTTTCCACGTCGCTTGCCCTTATCTTCAGCATGTAGTCGAAGGCGCCTGATAGGGCGTAGCATTCCATGATCTCCGGCCGCTCCAGCACCACCGAAGCGAAAGACGCAACCGCCTCTTCGTGGTGATCCTCCAGCGTCACATGCGCGATGACGCAGAGCTTGAGATCGAGTTTGCCCGGATCGAGCAGTGTCACCCGCTTGCGGATGACGCCGTCGGCTTCCAGTTCCTGGATCTTCCGCCAGGCTGAGCTCTGCGACATGCCGGCCTTTTCCGCCAAGTCTGCCAGCGAAAGGCTACCATCTGCCTGGACGAGTTGCAGAAGCTTGCGGCGGAAATTCCCAGGTTCTTTCATTTTATGCGTCACTTTCGGGAAGATTTGCCATCACTATGGCAATAGCCAGCATGAAAGAAAAGAAAATCCTCCAAACCCGGATCATAATAGCAGGAATAGAGCCGTGCCTGGGAGGATCAGCCTATGACCAAGGAAAGCAGCTACACCGCCAAACTGCCCGGCCCGGACGGTTTGTATGACTACACCCCGGATGAAGATGCGATATGGGGCGAACTCTACCGGCGTCAGATGAAGTTGCTGGCCGATACGGCCTGCCGCGAATATCTGGACGGCGTCAAAATGCTGGGGCTGAAGCCAGACAAGGTGCCTCAGCTTCTCGACGTCAACAGACGCCTGAACGAAACCACCGGCTTCGGCGTCGAAGGCGTGCCGGCGCTCATTCCGCCGTCGCGCTTTTATGAACTTCTGTCGCAAGGCAAATTCCCGCTCGCAACCTTCCTGCGCCGTCGCGAGCATATCGACTATATCGAGGAACCGGACCTGTTCCACGAGGTTTTCGGCCACTGCCCCATGCTCACCAACCAGAGCTATGCCAATTTCGTCCGGCATTTCGGCGAGACGGCCGTCCGCCTCGGCAAGGGCTATTCATGGCATCTGTTCCGCATCTTCTGGTTCACCGTCGAATTCGGCCTGATCAATACGCCGCAGGGCCGGCGCTGCTTCGGCGCGGGTATTGTCTCATCGCCAAGCGAAGCGAAGGCGGCAATGGAAGGCAAGGCGTGCGAGTTCCGGCCGTTCGATCTGCTCAGCGTGCTGAGGACGCCCTACCGGATCGATATCCTCCAGCCGATCTACTATGTCATCGACAGCTTCGCCGATCTTGAAGCGATCGTGGAGCAGGATATCGAGGCCACGATCCTGAAGGCAAAATCATTGGGTGATTTCGCGCCGGCTTTCGAAGCCAAAGCTTCGTGAATCGCCGCAGGCAATACCTCGCGAGCGACAAGCCGGAGAAGAGTGGGATCGCGATGGATTCCCCCTCACTTCGGCGTGGCTGAACTTCGATTGACGAAATCCACCAGCACACCGGGCTTGACCATGCCGGCCAGCTCTTCGGCGTCCCAGTTCGTCAGCCGCACGCAACCGTGCGATCCCACCTTGTCGATGAGCTTGGGCTCCGGCGTCCCATGTATTCCATAGGTCGGCTCGGTCAGGTCGATCCAGACCGTGCCGACCGGACCGTTCGGCCCTTTCGGGATCGTCAGGACCTTGTCGTTCTTGCCCTGCTTGAAGTTGCGCTTCGGGTCGTATCGGTAGACCGGCATCCTGGCGACGCCCTTGACCTTATGCTTGCCCGACGGCGCCGGATTGTCTTCGCTTCCGATCGTCGCGGGATAGACGGCAAGCAGTGATCCGTCCCCGGCAAAGGCAAGCACCTGTCCCGTTTTCTTGTTGGCTTCGATCGTCTTGACCTTTCCTTCCCTCGGCGGGCCGGGGGTCACGACCCACACCGTATCGCCGGGCGCAAACTGCGAAGCGGGATTGAGCGCGTTTACCAGATCGATCCCCATGTGAAACCGCTCGGATAGCTTCTCGGCAACGCTCGTATATCCCAGGCTCTGCATCTTTGCCTTCTCGCCATAGTCTTCGGGGATCTTGTCAACGAGACCCTTGGCATCGTCGGCCGAGACGACGTAGCTCTCGACGATGGGGGCATTGCCTTCCAGCCGGGAGACGACTTCCGCATCCAGCCTGCCGTCGACGGGAAGATCGTTCATAGCCTCGAAACCGGCCACGGCCTTGTTGACGTTCTCGCCGGAGAGGCCATCGATCACGCCGGGAGACGCGCCCGCTCGGTCGAGCAAAACTTGAAGGCGGACGATCGCCGGGTCTGGATCTGCTGGAGCCGGCTTCTCCGCGCCAATGGAAGCAATCGAAGCGGTATTGATGGCTTCGGGTCGAAGTTCCCGCGCGGCGGCGCCGCCAACGTAAATGGCCAGGGCGAGCAGCGACATCGGCAGGGCTGTTTTCATGGACGACAAATGGCTGGAGCCGGAACTTGTTCCACTGCGCGAGAGCGGCCGGAGAATTTTGGCGACAGCTACGTCTTCAGCGGAACCGCCGGCTTCTGTTCACGATGATTTCAACGTCCAGCCTCAGTAAATTCAGTACAGCCGCCAGTTGATCAGAAGGAGCAAGCAGCGGTCACGGCGTCTTCGCTTGTTTCCTGGTTGCGCGCGACCTTGCCGTGCGACGGGTCGGCCTCAGTTCCTCGATCGTCGGCAGCCACCACGCGGCGTTCTGAACCGGAAGCATTTTCGCGGGCCAGGTGCGGATGAGTTCTTCGAGTGTGGGCACCCGCCAATATCCCCAGACGTGATCCTCGGTCACGCCGGGATAAAAGTCCGCAACGACATCCGGGTCGACCAGTTCGCCTGAGATTTCGCTAAAGACGACGATTCCATAGGCGGTGACCACAGGACGTCCTATTGGCGGCAGGTCGTCGCTCTGAAGCGGGTAACGGTGACGCTTTCGTTCCGCAGAGCGGAGTTTGCTGCGCATCTCCTGTTCGGTCCCCTTCCGCTCCTCGGCTCGACGTCGTCTCTCTTCCGGCTCGTTTCTGCGAGCCGCCGCCTCGATCTCGGGCCATCTGCGCCGGAGTTCCTCATAGGACCGGAAGGGAACGTGCCAAATCCTGAGATCGCCGTCCCACCGTGAGAATGGCACCTCGCGCAATTCGTCGACGACGGTCTTCGAATACGGCGTGCGGATTCGGAAGCCTGCCTTGCCGAGTTCGAGATATGGACTGTCGATGGGATCGAAGGCGAAGGCGTCGCGTCCCTTTGCGTCCGCATGGGCGTCGGCTTCGGACTCGATCTCGGCAAGCCATCGTCCGATGCGGCGGGACGCCGTCCGCCCGGGAACGAACCAGGCCTGGCGGGCATCGCTCCAGCGGGCACGCGGGAAGCGTCTTCGGAATTGCTCGACGGTCATCCTGTCGTAAGGGAAAGAAATGTCCGCGCCGGGCTTCGCACCGTCTTCGCCGGACGGAGCCTTGTCGTGATCAGCGGCGGATTTGGATTCGGTCATGGAAGGAGAACGCTAACGCGCAGCGATCGGTTTCCGATAAGGCGCTCGCTTGGCTGCCCTCTCAGTGAATTGTCTTCGACCGTTTCTCGGTATGCGAGATGTCATCGAGCGTCGCGATAAGCTTTTCGAACTCGCTCAAGACACGATTGAACTCGGCGTCCAGCATGTTGACGATTTCCGGTATCGTCGAGGACACGGACGCAATCAGCCTGTCGATCCATACGCAGCGCTCGGCTGGCACATTTGCGAGAACCTCCCGCCGATGCGTCTTCAGCTCGCGGAGGATGCGAACGATAAGGGCTGCTCGATCCGCTCGGCTCAAGAGCGGAAGCCTTGTCTGCGCCTGCTGGATTTCTGTTATCAGCGCCGTTGCCATCCCCTGATCTCCAACACTCTAATACAACCGGGTATCACAACCGTAGCGTTTGCAACACGGACTTTAGTCTGATTCACCAGCTTGGTGCAGCGTGATCCGCACCGCGCGACCACCGCCGATAATCAATTGCTCGTCGCAAAGAGATCCGACATGTCGCAACTGCGCCGCGGTCCTTCCCATGGTTGATACGTATTGTCTTCCGGTCGATACGACTTGTAGCGAGCGGCGCACCGGGCTGCCGCCTGTGCATTCACTTTCGTGCCGACGCCTTCATCGGCCTCGGCGACAGTCCGCTGGAACGGCGATGCGCATTCGCGGGTCTCACCGCTATAGGACTGATAGCTGTTGGTCGCGGGATCGAAAGAGCGATAACGTTCCCCACACCAGGCAAGATGCGCGGCCGAAAGTCTGGGCTGCGGTGTCTGAAGTTCGGCTGGCGGGCGAGCCGAATCGGGCCTCGCCGCTGACGCCATCCTCGCCGACGCCTCGGTCACATAGCTGGAATAGAGAGGCGGAATTCGTTCATAGGGCTGCTGCCGAGGATCGACTTTTACCGGCGTCGGCGTCCATAGATCGCGCGCTGCGAGTTCCTTGAAGGCGTGAGGTTCGGAATCCGCCACGACATAGGATGCGACAGATGCGGCAGCGACGCAGGCCCCGACCGAGCTTAAGATGCCAAAGGCAACGAATGCGATGGCTTTCATTGTCCCGACCCCTGCTGTTGAACCTGTGGAACCCAGACACGGCCGGCGGCACTGCTATGTCGGCCGCCGGTGGCGACAAGCACGGCGAGAATGCCGGCGATTGCCAGCAGGATGGCGATCAGCGGCACGGCCAGACCACCGGATTTCTCTTCGGAATAGATCATGTTCCTCTCCTCGCTGGCGCTCCGGCGGCGGGGGTCGCCGCCGGGGGCATCGGCTGTTTTTGGCCGCACGACGACGCTGCCGTCGGTCGTGCGGCGGTTCCCGGACTTTGAGCGATGATTTCCGGATGGAGGACGCGGCAGAGGCCGCGGATAGGATCAGATCACTTGATGACCTGGATCACCTTGCGGGACGACGGTTCGACGATGACACGTTCATCATTGACCACCGCATAAGCATAGGTCGGGTCATCCGGAATAGGCGTTACGACAACCGTCTCCGGCAGGGGCTGACCGACGACGACCTTCTCCTTCACGACCACGCGCGCCGATGGTGCCGGAGCCTCGCGGACATAGGTGACGACCTTTTGCGGCGGCGGATCGAGCACGGTTCCAACGACTGCGCCGGCAACGCCGCCGACGGCGGCGCCAACGGGGCCGCCGACGATCGCCCCAGTGACCGCGCCACCGGCGGCACCGTTGACGGTCGAGGACTGGGCGAATGCGACGCCCGACATGAGGGTCGCGGCAGTTGCCGCACCGACGATAAGCTTGGAGATCATTTTCTCCTCCTTCTGGTTTCGAGGCGGCCTTCGCGACCGCTGCCAACCAACTAGCTGGACACAGGGTCGTTCCACGCCTCAGACCTCAGTCTGATCGACCCCGGCCTTTGGTCCCAAACCCATTCCAAGGCCCGTTGCCGACGCTATTTCAAGATCGAGAACCCGCATAATCGCGGGCATAAGCAGGAGATCGAAGGAGATGGCGCGATCCAACCGCCGGGAAGCCGGACGCAGGCGCCTGGCGATGCGTCTGCCGCATATGCGGAAGTTGATCATGGAAGCGCGCGACCCGTGGCAGCTGGAGCTCTTCGAAGCCTATCAGATGGCAGTCGAAGCCCGCGACTCCGTTCGAAGGCGACGGTTCAATCCGAACCTGGTGCTAGAGTACGACGAAACCTGTTTGGTGATCGAGCGACACGTCATCTGCGCGATAGAGGAAGCCTCCTACGCGCACCCGTTGAAGTCCGACGAGCCGTCATACCCGGGCGGATAGATCTTGCGACGGTATCGCCTGATTGAGACGACAGCCTGCGCCACGGAGTCTTATGGTGCGCGGCAGGCGACGACGAGCGCGCTCATGCCGCTGCAAGGACGGGCTCCGTAGCGCGATTCCACGCGCTCGGCCACTTGAGCGACGATTTCCGGCATACGCTCCTCCGGCACCCGCCGTTCGACCTCTCCCCTGAGCGGAGTGCCTTGGCAGAACGCCGCAGCCACGTCGTGCGCGGTGGCCGCGACTGACGTCAATTCGACCCGATCGCAGGATACCGCATCAAACCCCGCCGAAGTCAGCTGCGCCTTGATCGGATCGGGGTCGAAGTAGGAATATTGCAAGCGCCTGAAAAAATCCGGCGGATCCGACGGGAAGAGGCTTCCCAGGCATTCGTCCACACATCTTGCGAAGTCGTTGGCCTCGATTGAATCCCACGTCGAGAACAGGAAACGACCTCCGTTCCGCAACACTCTTTTGGCCTCGCCATAAGCCTTCAGCTTATCCGGAAAGAACATTACGCCGAACTGGCAGATGACGAGATCGAACATCGAAGACGCGAACGGGAGATCTTGCGCATCGGCGTGCATCCAGTGGGTCCGCGACATCGTCAGTGATGGTGCGCCAACGTCGATCATCGCCTGGCTGAGATCGGTGGCAACGATCTCCGTTGCCGGATCAAGCGTCGCCCGCAGAGCACGAGTCAAGGCGCCCGTCCCTGCCGCGACCTCGAGAACGCTGCCCGGCTTCAATCGCTCGGCGACGATCGCCATCTCCGAAGCATAGGGCTCGAAGAGAATCGGCACGAGATGGCTATCGTAAAATTCGGCGACGCCTTCCGCGAACGGCTGGAGAGAAGCGACAGATGCGGCGCGGGCGCTGCCTTCGAAGTCCATGGAAATCATCACTCACAAGCCTCCAAACCCAAGTCGGTCGGCCAGGAAGTATGCCTGAATCTGCTGATGTCTACTGGGGTCAGACCTTGGTCCCAACCTCCTCCGACCGAAGTCCCTGGGGTGGAACGCGCATCGGACTCGCGCCGTTTCGAACGATACTGAAGGAGATCCGAACATGAACCAGAGTCATAGATCCAGAGTGAATGACGCCTGTAACGCGTCCGTCTTCGCCCTTGTTATCGTTCTGGCCGCCCTTCTCTACGTGTTCGGCGCAGCCATGTCGGGCGATACCGTCGGGCTGACCCAGAGCATAAGAGGCGCCGAGGTCTTCGACACCAGGAATGTGCCCTGACGCTGTTTGGAAAACTCTAAAGACGCGGTAGGTTAATCGGGCAGTCTCTTACCGGTATCAAAATGAATTGGCTTCGCCGCTGGAATGCCCGCTCACTCGCCTCCCAGTTCTTTATCGCGGGTGGGCTCATATCGATCGCCGCCATGTTCGTGGTAGGCTTTTTTGTAAGCCACCTGATAGAGGAGGCCGTCATCCACAATTCAGGCGCGGCGACGGCGCTTTATGTGGACAGCGTGATCGCGCCACTACTTCCCGATATGCAAACAGAGTCATTGCTTGATGAAGCGAGTGCTCAGGCTCTGGACGAGACACTCGGTCAAGGTGCGCTCGGCAAGCGCCTTGTTTCGTTCAAGCTGTGGCGAAGCGACGGCACCATCCTCTATTCGAACGAGAAGGAGCTGGTGGGCAGGAAGTTTGCGGTAAGCGACAAGCTGCAGAGAGCATTCGCAGGATCTCTCGTCGCGCGCTACGAAATCGCCAGCGATCCGGAAAGCGACAAGGAGCGCGCGCTCGGCAAACCGCTCATGGAGATCTATAACCCTGTGCTCCAGCCGTGGTCCGGACAAGCGGTCGCCGTCCTTGAGTTCTACGAGACAGCACAAGGACTGGGCGATAGTCTGGCGCATGCCAGGCTCCGGAGTTGGGGCGCCGTCACCGCTCTCACGGCGACCTTTTTCCTTGTTCTCTCCGTTCTGGTGTTCCGGGGTAGCCGCACGATCGAGACACAACGCAAGGATCTCAAAGAACGGGTCGATGAACTGTCTGCACTGCTGGCGGAAAACCGCGGGCTCCAACGACGGCTGCAGCGCGCCTCCCAGCGGGCGGCAGCGCTGAACGAAACCTATCTGCGCAGCATCGGTGCAGATCTGCACGACGGTCCAGCCCAGCACATTGCCTATGCCTCACTGCGCCTCGACAGCGACATGTTGATCAATGCGTCCACCCAGCCCGAAGCGCGTGAAAAAGAGCTTGCCTGGATACGCTCGAGCCTTGCCGAGGCGATGACGGAGATCCGCAATATCTGCAGCGGACTGGTGCTTCCGCAGATCGAGAAGTCCTCAATCACCGAGATCGTCACGCGGGTCGTCGAAGCGCATCAACACAAGACCGAGACCCATGTCGAAACGATTATCAACGAAGATGGACCGGACCTTCCTCCTGCCGTGAAGATCTGTATCTATCGCTTCATTCAGGAGGCCCTGAATAATGCCTATCGCCACGGTGGCGGCGTTCAGCAGGCTGTCAGGGCTGTCTCGCGCAAGGGTCATGTTCGTGTCGAAGTCAGCGATCACGGCGACGGCTTCAATCCGAGCGAGGTGAGACCAACGAGCCTCGGCCTCGTGGGGTTGCGGGAGCGCGTCGACAGCCTGGGGGGATCCTTCGACATCAAGACAGGCGAAGAAGGAACGACCGTGACCATGATCTTCGAGCCAATGGAAGTGGGAGAGTAGCGATGACATCAATCACCATCGGCGTCGTGGACGATCATCCGCTTTTTCGAGAGGGTGTAACGCGTAGCCTGTCGGAGATCAGCGGCTTTGTCGTCGTTGGCGAGGGAGCCAGCAGCGACGACGCGGCGATGATCGCCTCAGACAACCACCCCGACATCATGCTTCTCGACGTCTCGATGCCCGGCGGCGGGCTGTCTGCGGTCAGTGACGTCCTGGCGCGGAGCCCCGCAACGAAAGTGCTGATGTTGACTGTATCCGAGGAAGTGGACACCTTGCTGGGAGCTCTGCAACGGGGCGCGATGGGTTATGTTCTGAAAGGTGTCGGTTCGCGTGGCCTCGCCGAGGCAATCCAAACCGTCCTGCGTGGCTCGCGATATATCTCGCCGACGATGTCGGCAAAGGTCATGGAGAATTCGCTGAATGGCGGAACCTCCGACAAAAACAGTCTAACGCCACGGGAACGCGAGGTGATGGATCTTGTCGCCCAAGGCTTGTCAAACAAGCATATCGGCTTGCGTCTCAGCCTGCAGGAAAAGACTGTAAAGCACCATATGACCCAGATTCTGAGCAAGCTTGGTGCCTCGAACAGGACGGAAGCGGCTCTGCAATGGCGCGAACGGCGCTGAAAGAAGTTATTGCCCGACTATCACGCTTCAGCGAAGAAAGCGGCTCAGCCGGCGGGCATCGCTGGCCGTCGCCTGTCGATTTATGATCGTCCGGCCCTTCGAGTCCTTCATAATGTAGCGACCGCGCTGCAGGACTTCAGTGATACCGTTCGAATGACGGACGTCGATCGAGCCATCGGACGCTGCCGTCGCTCTCGTTCCTGATCCTACTGACGCCCCTGAAGAAGAGGAAGAGGATCCCGTGCTGCCGGTGGAACTCCCACCATTGCTATTGCCATTCCCTGAGCCATTGCTGTTGCCACCACCACTGCTATTGCCATTCCCTCCCCCGTTGCCCTTACCGCCGCTGTTGCCATTCCCTCCCCCATTACCGTTGCCGTTCCCACCGCCGTTGCCATTCCCATTGTTGCCGTCTTTTGCCTGCGCGCGCTCCACCGCCAGAACAGGAAGGAAACCGCCGAGATTCAATGTGGCTGGTGATGCGGCAGCGACGAGAGCAACAGCCGCGCTGCCGCCCAATCGCAGAAAATCGCGTTTCCGGATACTCATGCCATAGCCTCGTTCGTCCGTTCTTCGCCGTTTTCCCATGCAAAATATGACGCGTAAGATTTCTCGCTGTTCCGCAGACAAATTGCAACCGACCTAGGTAGTAGGCGCCGGCAAGACTTTGGTCCGGCTTAATTGATTGCCATACTCGGCGTCCAGAAAAGTCCGAGCGATCGCAAGCCCAGAGTCACTCGCTTCTCCATCTCTGTTATTCTGTGAGGTCAGGAAGCATTTCTATGGAACTTCTCCCCTCGTCGTCGCTTTGTTTGTCGAAGTGCAACAGAGGAAACCCCGATGGCAAACCCGAACGAATCCCCCGCAGTCCAGTCCATGCGAAAAGAGCAGGCAGAGCAGCGGAAGCAGACCCGAAAAGGCGAACTCGACAAAGCAATCGAGGACACCTTTCCGGCGTCCGATCCGGTGTCAGCCACCCACACCTCAATTCCCGCCGGCCGCAGCGACGTCGAGGCGGCCGAGCGTGTGAAGCGGGAGCCCGATCCCACCAAGCTGGAGGACGAGTTTCAGCTCGTGGATCAAGCCCTGCGCTCGACCGGTGAAGCTGCCCGCTCCTCCGATATCGATCGCGAAAAAATGCGCGCTCTTCAGAAAGAAGCCGGTCGGATGGCCGAATCCGCTTCAAATCTGGCTTCTGGAACAGCCCGCCTGGCAAAGGCGGAGGCTCGCACATTCGTCCACGACCTCGAGGATCGCATACGCCGGCAGCCGCTGACAGCGGTCGCAATCGTCGCCGGCATCGCCTTCGTCTTTGGTGCGACGCGTTGAGGAGCCAAGTGGCAGTCGGCTCGCTCGATCACCCCGAGAGGGTTCGGCCGGCGGAACATTACGGTGTGGAGAGCCGCCTCCATTGGGACGATTGCGGGCGGGGATTTCCTGAGGCGAAAACTCAGGAGCGTTTGTAGAGCCTGTCCGTGCTTCGACTTCCGGGGGGCATCGTGAAAATTGCAACCTATAACGTCAACGGCATCAATGGACGGCTGCAGATCCTACTGCGCTGGCTCAAGGAGGACGCCCCTGATGTGGTCTGCCTCCAGGAATTGAAGACAGACGACACCGGGTTTCCACGAAAGGAGATCGAACGGGCCGGCTACGGCGCCGTCTGGCATGGACAGAGATCCTGGAACGGGGTGGCCATCCTGGCGAAGGGCAAGACCCCGATCCTGACGCGGCGCGGTCTTCCCGGCGATCCGGACGATACCCACAGCCGGTATATCGAAGCTGTCGCCGACGGTATCCTGATCGGATGCCTCTATCTTCCGAACGGAAATCCGTTCCCAGGAGCAAAATTCGATTACAAGCTTCGCTGGTTCCGTCGCCTACACGAATATGCCATCGAACTCCTCGATATCGGGGTGCCTTCGATCCTGGCCGGCGACTTCAACGTCATGCCGACCGAGATCGACGTATACAAGCCGGAACGCTGGCTGGACGATGCCCTTTTCAGGCCGGAAGTGCGCAAGGCCTATGCTCATCTCGTCGCCCAGGGCTGGACCGATGCCGTCAGACATTTGCATCCAGAAGAGCGGATCTACACCTTCTGGAAATACTGGCGGAACAGCTTCGAACGTGACGCTGGGCTTCGGATCGACCACTTCCTGCTCTGTCCGGCCGTCGCACCGTGGCTGCGATCGGCGACCGTCCGGCGAAAGCCGCGCGGCTGGGAGCATACGAGCGACCACGCGCCAGTCATGATCGAGCTCGACGTTTCCGAGGCGGAAGCCGACCTATGAGCCGCGAGCGAGGGAACCTGTCATGGCGCCGGGAGTTAGCCTGTAAAGCGCCGCCGATGTGAAGGATCGCATTCCTGCCCCGCAATTCTCCAACCTGATGTGACCGATATGGACGAAAGCAAGAACTACCTGAACACCGACGAGATCCAGGCCGATGATCAGCTGTCGCCGAAGCCTGTCGAAGGCAAGGATCCGCCAAGGCGGGTGCGCAGAAGCGAGGAAGCCATCGCCGAAGGTTCTGACGATACCGAGCGCGTCCGGGTTCAGCCACCCGTTGCGAATCCTGATTGATCAACCCATGGACCCTTCTCGAAGTGATTCAAGTTCCTGGCATCCCCTCAGTTGCCAGCGTCCAGATCGTAGATGCGGCCCGTCAACCAGGCTGGCCAGTCTCGCTCGAAAAAGGATCTGGCGCTTTCATCGAAAGTGCGGTTCGCACGCGTTGAAAGCCTAATCTCATCACCATCAAGCCGAACGACGATCTGCTCCTTCCGATGCACTTCGCGTTCCTTCCGGAAACGATAATCCTGCAACGGCCCTGCGCTCGCAAGCGGCAGGGATTCGCCCGTAGCATCGCATATGGCGCGCGCGCCGCGGCTGCCGCCTCCATTGCGAATGAAGAAATCAAGTGCGCTGAGCACGGCTTCCGACGCGAGCGCCATATGCCGCCATTGCACACCTCGAACCGCCTCCGCTGCGCGACCATAGGCAATGCCGTCGGCGCGAATTTCAGCGTTCAGTTTCCGCGCTTCGACCAAGGCTCTGCCTACGCTCTCCTGATCGCAGATGATGCCAGCCTTCTCGCTCATTCGTGCCTGCACTTGCGAACGGATAGATTTGACGGTGAGCGGGCTCTCGGTCCGAAGGACGGCAAGGAGGTCGGCGATGCCTGCTTCTGCGTTGCCGGTTATATCCCCCGTGGCGGCCAGCTTCGCCCTGCCGCTGGCGCTGGCGTGCTCGGCCGCGCGGGTGCCGAAGACTTGCCCGGCATTGAGCGCCGCTCCGCCCGGCCTCGTCACGCCGTGTGTGCCCGCCGCTTCTCCAACCGCATAACAGCCGCCGAGATTGCTGCGGCCCCAGGTGTCGACCATGATGCCGCCGTTCATGTGCTGGTTGTTGACCGCAAATTCCAGCGGCTCTTCGGCAATATCGATCTTGTAGCGGCGGTAGAGCTCGATCGCGAGCGGGTTCATATGCTTCAAGCGATCGATCGGCATGTCCTGGTCGGCGCCGGCCTTGTCTAGATATTCGCGGACGTCTTCATCCAGTCTTTCCAGACTGAACGGCAGATCGCCCGGCACGGATAGGGGATTGCGATTGAAATCCATAAAGACGCGCCGCCCTGCGGCTGTTTCGCTAGCGATGGCAAGGTCGACCAGGCTTGAGCCGAAATCGAGCATGCGCGTCGCGTGAAATGGCCACTGATAGCCCTTGCGGAAGATGTTCGACGCCAGCTCCTGCGTGCTGCGATAATACTCTGCCAGAAAGTGGTGCTCCCTGCCTTCGCTATCGACCGAGTAGATATGCGGGATCGCCTGGACGTAGGTGCCTGACAGATTCCACGGGAACCCTTCCCTGCGTGTTCCGATACCAAACTGGCTTTCGGTCAGGTTCACGAGGTCGACGCCGGCCTCCAGCGCCAATCCGAGAGAACCGAAGCAGCCGTTGGGATAAACGCTGTCGCGATAAAGTTCGCCAGGCCCGCCGGCCGCAAGCACGATCACCCCACTGACGAACAGCGCGATGCCCAGCGGGTTCTCCTCCGTGCGGTCGCTGGCACGCATGGCGAGTATGCCGACGACGTGGCGGTCAGCTTCACCACCCTCGGTGAGGATCTTGACCGCGGTGGTCTGATTGAAGAACGGCACTCCAAGCCGGATCGCCTCCTCGGCCAGCACCTTGACCATCAGGCGCGAGGTGCGCGGGCCGCAACTGGTAGCGCGGCCGACTTCGTCATGGTCGGTCTGATATCTGAGCGTTCCGCCCAGCAGATCCTGCGGCAGCGGCAGACCTAAGAACTGAAGCGACGCCATCATCCGGGACGAACCCACAGCCTCGACATAGGCCGTGTCCTCGTCCATTGCGCCGCCGCTGCGGATGGCTCGGGCCATCGCCTTGTAATTGTCGCCCTGATCCGCCGTATTTGCAGTGTGAAGGGTCTGCTTGTCGGATCCCGAACAGGCCGAGGTTCCACCCCACGCGCTTTGGCTGACGATGACGACGTCATCGCCGCGCCGCTTCATTTCCACCGCGGCTCGCAGACCTGCCGCGCCGGATCCGACAATGACGCAACCCGCTCGATAGACCGGCACCTCGACGCCGGCGAGCCGGATCACTTCCGAAGGAGCGGGCTCGGTTGGTAGCCGCGGCATGTCGACATCGGTCAGTGCGTCAAGAATTTCCTGCGGAACGTCTATGGTCATCGGCGTTCAGCCAGCGGGATGTCGACCCAGCGCCTCTCGCGAGAAGACTCCATGCATGCGTCGACGATCTGGCAGATGTGATGGCCGGTATCGAATGTCGGCCACATCGGCCGGTTTGCAACGATCGAGCGGATCACCTCGGCCACCTCGATGATCTTGCTTTCATTGTAGCCTAGGCCGAAATTCGGCAGGGGAAGGAAAGCCCTGAAGGTGGGGTTTTCAGGCCCAACGTCGATCTCCCGGAAGCCGCGCCGCCCCGTTCGGTCATCGTTGGAGTAGAAGCGCAGCCGGTTTATCTCGTCATAGGTATAGGCGATGCTGCCCTTCGTTCCATAGATTTCGTAGGTCTGCATGAACTTGCGGCCGGTCGCGACACGGCTGAAATCGACGATCCCGCCAGCGCCGTTCTCGAACCGGCACAGCAGGTTCGTCGCATCGGGATTGGTGATATCGGCCCAGGTCTCATTGCCTGACAGTTTCACCTGCTCGCCATAGGCAAGGCCCTCGACGACAGGCCGGCGCGGCGTCACGATGAGATTGTCGGCGATCAACGAACTGACGCGGCCGACCAGGAAATCCATGAAGCTGAAGATGTGCGAACCGGTATCACCGACGATCCCGGTCGGCGCAAGCTTTCCATCAGCGCGCCACATGAAGGGCGCGTAGGGATCGCCATACATGTCGACGTGCTGGCAGCCGCGGAACAGCTTGATCTCGCCGATTTCGCCGGATTGAATGATGTCTTTCGCCAGATCATGGACAGGATTGCGAGGAAAGGCGTGTCCAACGCGGGTAATGACACCCTTCGCCCGGGCGATGTCGGCCAGTTCCCGCGCTTCAGCGGCGGTGTTTGCCAACGGCTTCTCGCAATAGACATGTTTGCCGGCCAGCAAGGCCGCCTTGGCCACCTGGTAGTGAAGGTGGTCGGGCAGGCAGATATCGATCAGATCGACATCCGGATCAGCGACCGCGAGATTCCAATCCTGAAGAATTTTTGCACCCGGCGCCCTGAGGGCAAGATCCCCGGCTGCCTTTGAGGGGCCTTCGACGAGAGCCACGATCCGTGCAGTTCCGTCCGACACTCCGAAGAAATGCGGAAAGGTCTGATAGGCCATCGTATGGACCTTTCCCATCCAGCCCGAGGCGCCAAGCACTGCAACTCTGACTTCAGACATTGTCGTCTCTCCTCTCGAGATGGCTTACCGGATTTCGACGCGGGCCCGAGGCCTCGCATCGTTGCGTTCGTAGGCGAAGATGGTGGGGGCAAGTGCCGGCAAGCCTCGAATGAGGTCCGATCCTTTTTCGCCGACCATGATCGTCGGGGCGTTGGTATTGCAGGACGGCACGCGCGGCATGACGGATGAATCGCAGACCCTGAGGCCTTCCAGGCCATGGACCTTGAGATCGAGCCCGACAACCGCGTCAGGCCCTGTCCCCATCTTGCAGGTACCGACCGGATGATGATCGGTCTTTGCGTTGGCGCAGCCGTAGTCGAAAAGCTGCTCGTCGGTCATGACCTTCGGTCCTGGAAGCCTTTCGGCCATGACATAGGGCTTCAGCGCCGCCTGTTGCATGATCTCGCGCGCGAGCTTGAGCCCTTCCAAGGACATCGTCCTGTCGTGCGGATCGGACCAGTAGTTGGGGTCGATCAATGGGGCGGCAGCCGGGTCTGAGGATGACAGACGGACTGTCCCCCGCGAGCGCGGATGCAGATAGGCGGAATTAAGTGTCACGCCCGCATTCTTGAGCCGCTCGACACCGGCTTCGATGCCCGAACCCAGGCCGAGATGGAACTGGATATCAGGAGAACGGGCTTGCGGATCGGCGTACCAGAAGCCGCCGGTCTCGAAGAGCGATGAGGCGACAGGACCGGTGCGGAACAGGACGTATTGAATCCCGGCCCAAAGTGTCCGGTGGAGTTTTGCAACGCCATCATAGGTGTGATCGCCGGTGCATTCAGCGATGACGAAAAGATCCAGGTGATCCTGCAGGTTTTCGCCGACACCCGGCAGATCGTGGAGCACTTTGACGCCCACCGACCGCAGATGATCGGCCGGTCCTATGCCGGACTGTAAAAGCAGCTTCGGTGATCCGATCGCGCCCGATGACACCAGCACTTCGCGTTCGGCGCGCACGATCTCCAAGCCGCGCGAGGTCACGATCTCGACGCCTGTCGCACGGGCTCCCTCCACGATAATACGGGCGACGCGCGCGCCCGTCCGGACCGTCAGGTTCTTCCGGTCCTTGATCGGGGAGAGATAGGCGAGCGAAGCCGACGACCGGCGGCGGTTGCGCTGCGTGAGCTGATAAAATCCCACTCCCGCCTGCTGGCGTCCGTTGAAGTCGTGATTATAGGGAATGCCGAGCTCCTGCCCTGCACGGATATAGGCGTCGCAGATCGGCAACGGCGCAGCCGGCATCGAGACGCCCAGCGGACCGCCATAGGAGTGATAGTCGTCAGCGAAGCGCTGATTGTCCTCCGCGCGTTTGAAATAGGGAAGGATCGAGCGGTAGTCCCAGCCCTCGCAACCGTCTTCACGAGCCCAGAGATCATAATCCGCCGCGTTTCCGCGTGTATAGAGCTGGGCGTTGATGGACGAGCCACCGCCGATGACTTTCGCCTGCGTATAGCGAAGCACCCGACCTTTCATGTGCTTCTGGGGAACAGTTTCCCATCCCCAGCTGGCAACGCCTTTGGTCATCTTGGCGAAGCCGGCCGGCATGTGAAAGAGCGGATTCCAGTCGCCTCCGCCCGCTTCGAGCAGGAGCACGCTGACATCGGGATCTTCGCTCAGCCGGTTCGCAAGAACGCATCCTGCCGGACCGGCGCCAGTGATGATGTAATCGAATCCCATTTTACTGTCCTGTTGCATCCGGCCTGGCGACCGCCAGCGCCTGTGTCATGCCTGCAAAGTCCTTCGACGCGATATGATCTGCCACTCTCAGCGCTTGGGCGGCGATGGTGAGCGCAGGATTCACCGCGGCCGAGGTGGGGAGGAAACTGGCGTCGACGACGAAGAGATTTTCGTGATCATACGAACGGCAGTACGCGTTCAGCGGCGCAGTCGCGGGATCGTTTCCAATGCGGATCGTTCCGCACTGATGCGAGGGCGTGCGCTTGTCGAATGGTCTCGACAGCACGATCGGAAATCCGATCGACTTCAGAATCCGCTTCAACTTGGCGACAAGTGCGAGGTGGGCGTCCCAGTTGGTTCGTTGCCATTGGAGAACAATCCGATCTCCATCCACCATGACACGGCTTTCGGGATTGGGAACGTCCTCGCTCATCGCATAGAAGTCGATGGCATGGCCCGTGATGAAGCGCAGAAGCCACTCCGGAGCCTGCGGCAGAGAGCCCTTGAGGACCTTTTCAGAGATGCGACCGAGGAGCTGCACGTTGCCGAGGGGCGGTCCGCCCTCCCCGTCGGAGAGATAGAAGTCGTTGAAGGCAAACGTCTTCTGGTAGATGGAGGTGTTCCTGAACCGCGGCGAGACCCCGATGACGGCGGACGCATTGTGATTCATGAAGTTGCGGCCCACCTGGTCGGAAGAGTTCGCCAGACCCTTTGGGAAGCGGTCGTTTTTCGAACGCAGCAAAAGCACGGATGATTGGACTGCCCCGGCGGAGAGGTTCACGATCTTAGGCGAAACAGTCACCGTCTGCCCGTTCTTGATGTAGGTCACCTGGTCGATCCGGCTCCCCGCTCCAACGTCGAGCCTCGTTACACGCGCAGTGGTTTCGAGCCGCACGTTCTCGTGTCTCAGCGCCACTGCGAGGGCTGCAGTCTCGGCATCCATCTTGCCGTCCCGTGCGTTTGGATGCGCATCCCATGGCGTGCGTGCTTTGGAGAGCCAGGCGTCAAGATCCAGGCCGAGCGGTAGGGAAAACGGATGCAGGCCTTTCTGCTTGAGGCGCGCCCTAACATCGGCAATCGGCGCCTCGTCGGGGACTGGCGGGTATTCGTAGGCAGCCGTGTGGTGCGGCTCGGTGGGATCTTCGCCCAGACTGCCACGGACCTGATACATGCGCTCCGCCTGGCAGTACCATGGCTCCAGGGCTTCGTAGGGAAACGGCCAGGCTGGAGATACACCCTCGCGGTGTTCGATGACTGCAAAATCCTCTTTGCGATAGCGCGACAGCACGGCGCCGTAGAACTTCGAATTCCCGCCGACATTGTAATAGTTTCCGGGATTGAATCCCTTGCCGTTCGCCTCGTACCAGGTTTCCTTCGGTCGAAAATGTCCCCGCTGGAAGATCGCGCGTTGGTCGCGGTTGACCGGAAGGTCGGCGATATGATCGCCGGCTTCGAGGATCAATATCTGCGCGCCGGTCACGGCCAGGCCGGCCGCGACCGTGGCGCCGCCGATGCCTGAACCGATGATGACGATGTCAGGTGAACTGCTCATGTTAGCACCTGGCCATCACACGATCCGCGCCTGTGTTTCCNTCGGCGCGCAGGCGGGCGACGACGGATTTGCCGCCGAGCTTGGTGACGGCGAAGGTATCGGAGCCGGCCGGTTCGACCACCTCGATCAGGCAGTCGCCCTCGGTCAGCGAGCGCGCCTTGCGGTCGGCGCCATCGGGATCGGTCAAGGCCTCCGGCCGGATGCCGAAGATCACCTGTTTGCCGGTATAGGCGGTCAGGCCATTGTTGCCTGCGATGACTGGGAGCCTCAGCGGGGCGGCATTCGGCCGCTCCAGCGAGACTTCGAGCCCGCCGGCGCCGTTTTCGACGGTGGCGTTGAGCAGGTTCATTGCCGGCGATCCCATGAAGTCGGCGACGAAGATGTTGGAGGGGCTGTTATAGATCTCGGCCGGCGTGCCGAAC
>NZ_MRDL01000037.1 GCF_002008365.1 Rhizobium leguminosarum bv. viciae USDA 2370 | reverse complement strand
AGCAACTGCTTCCATGGAACTGGACACCGCCGACCATCGACGCTCAAGCGGCGTGACCAGCGGCCTTCACCGTATGCTTACAACTTAACCGTCGTAAACGCTAATGGAGTTCTAATGGTCGAGGCCACGAGCTGATCGTGGAAGCTATCAAAATCGAAGTCGTAAGCATTCACGGGGCAGACGATGGATTCATGGGGTCTCGCAGCCGAAATCGCGTCAGGCGCGTCGATTGAGCGTGCAATAGTCCCACAAATAGGCGTTATGCTTGGAAAGCCGCTTATCAAGCACTTAGCTCATCTGCATGAGGTGCGGCCGTTCGACACCCTTGGAGGAAGTCCCATCCGCCCATCAAGGTTGCGCCACATTTTGGATGAGGGACGGTCGATAATCGTCGCGTCCTTGGCCGCATACTCCGCGGTGCTGAGGTGCGACCATCATGGACTGGCAGCGCGGCTGCCTCCGGATCGAAGGACAGCTCGACTAAACCCCCGAGACGGTATTTTCGCTGTAAAGAAGGGCGAGCGTCTCGCGAAATCCCAAGGCCTTAGTGCTTGTCCCGTCATTGTGCGAGAAACCGCATATGTACATCGTCAAGCGACTGCGATTTCGTAAGGATCGCCGAAATCCGAAGCACACGTCGCGCGGTTTGCCGAGCTTTTCGGCCGATAGTGGCAGCCGTTCACGTCAGCGCGGTCGGCCCCTCAATGTGATATTTCTTCGCCTCGGCCAACAGTCGGTTGGCCGAGCCGGCGGCCAAAGGAATTCCGGTCTCGATCCGTGCGTCTGCGATGGCAAAGCCACGCTCTCCAGGAAGCAGAACGTCATCGACACCCTCGGCCGGAGGAAGTGCCTTGATCGCATCTGCCAACCGCTCCACTTCGTCTATGCCGAACTAAATCCGACGAGATAGCCTCAATCTCATCTCTGACGGGGTTCATTTTTTCTGTCAGTCGGGCGCGTGCTTGCTGTTTATTGGTCGTTTGCCAAAATCCGAGGAAAGCGACTCCAGACTGCCGAAACGCACCGACCATCTTTCAAGTATAGGAAAAACAACCAGCTCGGCGCTGGTGGACAGCGATGATTTGGCGGCACGCTCCCTCCGCTTGATAGCACCTGAAACTACCCGCCTTGTGTCAGCACCCCAGCGAAAATTGTAGTGGGCTCCATCAGGATCGTGCGCCTGGCTCCACTAGCTAGCCATCGGGCGGCACGCAGCGAGACATGAAACTTATTCGGGGGAGCAATTAATCTCTGTGCTGTCTTGGGTTGGGACATTGCGAGTGCGAGCGCTGAAATTGGTCGGCATCCACCAGTTCGGCTCGTTGCCAAGCAACATCTGGAAAAAGCCAGCCGCGTATTCCGTATCGTTACTCGCATTCTCGCGGAAAGACCACCAGCTACGAAGATCATCAACCATCTCGCTGACATGGACGTCGATGTGAAACTCCTGGTCCATCGTCGCTGCGTATACCGTCAAACAAAACGTCGTTGCGACATATCCTTCAGGCCAAAACGCAGCTGCCGATGTCGGATCGACGCCGGCGGGGGCACATGCTGCCCTAATCGGCATGTCCGCTACGAGTTCGCGCAATACAAGAGAGGGTGCGAATCGAAAAAAGTCGTGTCGCTCGACCTTATCCTTTGGCTTCTGCCGATCGATGCTGTCCAGCCAACGAACGAATGCTCCAGCCAGCTTGATCTCGTCAACGCAAAAATCGCACTCCATCGCTTTGCCGCAAAAGTCGGCATGCGACCGAAAAGCTTCCTTGAACCAGCGTAGCTGCCTGACGGCCACTCTGAGCGGCTTGTTGGTTCCCGGAAGGTTGCGGATTGAGCGCGATAGATCAAACATGGTTGGCGCACCGTTCAAGAAGCGCGGCCAGCGCTGAGGTATCTTTCTTATGATATAAATCTAAGACCTTTTCTTGAAGAGCCAGCGCAAGCTCGGTTGCAGCGGGAATCATTGCCTCACGGTCGGGTTCATCTGGATCCGCCAGCATTGAGAGTAACCCTGCAAAAACTGCGACGACATTCGCTCCGGAACGCGTGACGGGGGATTGTTCGTCCAACTGGTCAATCGCTATCGACCCATCATCGGCCAGGTACAGTGTCAATTGGGCTGCCAGTTCGAAGACATCTTGAGAACGTGCAAGTTGCGCAAAGGCTCGACGGCCGGCACTTTGATTGGCCAGCGCTCTTTTGGCACCGATGCGACTCAATACGAGCTTCATCGTCTCATAATAGGTGACTGAAAACTCTTGCTCCGGCCTCGGAGAAGCAATGATCGCGCGCAGGCTTGTGGGGATTTTCGTCCTTTCGCCCAAGACGGAATGCGCAACATTGCAGACAAAATGATCAAGGTTGCGAGCCACAATCTCAACCTCGTTGAGAGCGGAAAGAGCTAGGCCAGATGCGGGCGCCGGGAGCCGACGGGGCGCAGTCGCTCGTACCGAGTCTCGCCCCTTTCGGAGGTTATAGCGCAATGCCCTCAACGCGTCTTTAAGCTGCGTTGTCTGTGGAGCGAATTCCTGCGACATCCCGACTGACCTCCTTGTCTCATTGCGCGTGTTCTAGGTCCGAGACATCATAACCCAACCCGCGCCTCGATGTCCTCTTTATAAATGTCCGAGTGGCATCATAATCTCGCACGCCAGCCTGGCTTCCCAGACCCGTCGCATTCAATGCGGACGACGCTTGGCCGAGTTCGACTGCATCTCGAGGCGACAGTCCCTTTATCAAACCGCTCGCGAATCCGCCGTTAAAGCAATCACCACATCCGCATGTGCACTTCACATCGACCTTGAACGCCGGCGAGTGGAACTCCAGGCCGGACTGGTCATGGTAATAGGCGCCCTCTGCTCCCAGGGTCAGAATGACGCATTTCGCGCCTCTGCCAAGAAGAAAATCCGCCAGCTCCTTGTTGTGGGTCATCCCAGAGAGCGCCCGGGCTTCCTCTTCAGAGGGAAGAAAGTAGTCCGTGTAGGGCAAAAGAGCTTCGACCTTAGGGAGATCGTCTGACGTTGAAGCGAAGACGTCGAGCGTTGTTGTCACACCGCGGCGACGCGCTTCAGCCATGAGTTCGGCCGTACGACCACAGTCATCCATCCGGTTCATCAGGCCGACTCCCCCCACATGCAGGATTTTGGTGTCGAGGACTCGATCTATTTCCGAATCTGATACGAAGAACGCATCGGTCGCACCGCGCTTGTGGAGTGCCGGTCGCTGACCGTTCGGCCGAGTCGTCACGATGGAGCAGGATGTTGTGTAGCCCTCGTAGCGCCGCATCATCGTCGTGTCTACGCCGAAAGACTGAAGCTTCATACGGACCCAGTCGCCCATGTCATCATAGCCCACTCCGCCGACCGCTTGTACCCGAAGCCCGTACTTGGCAGCTACAATCGCAGCGGATCCGGCCGCTCCGGATACGGCAAGCGTAAAGTCTTCCACGAAAAGCGTTTGCCCCTCTGGAGGGATTTCCGTGACAGGTCGGCAAAGAGCATCGAAAGTGTAAAAGCCGACGCAACTGAAATCAAAGGCCGCCGACATCATTGAACTCCGATCCTGTCGCCGTCACTGTCGAAGTAGTAGAGCCGGCTAGAATCGAACCCGATCGATATGGTGGAATCTATTTTTGCCCGGAAATCCCGGCCGGCTTTGATTTCAAAGGTCCTCTCTGGGGTGCGGACGGACAGGTAGGTGATGTCCCCGGTCGGCTCGACACCGTAAACGACGCCTTGGAGATTTTCGCCACCAACCACGCAATCCTCCGGCCGGAAACCGAGGGTAACTTGGCCGGACAGCTTAGCCGGGCAAGCGACCTTCACGCCGGGAGCCGAAAAAGCTCCACCTTGCGCCAATCCCGACACCAAGTTCATAGGGGGCGATCCGATGAACCCGGCTACGAACGTATTTGCCGGGTTCGAATAGATTTCATCGGGGGTGCCGATCTGCTGAATTACGCCCTTGTTCATGATGACGATCCGATCAGCAAGCGTCATTGCCTCGATCTGGTCGTGGGTCACGTACACCGTGGTCACCTTCAGGTCGCGCTGCATGTGCTTGATCTGGACACGCATGCTGGCACGAAGCTTTGCATCGAGGTTGGAAAGCGGCTCGTCCATGAGGAAGACTTGCGGCTGGCGAACAATAGCACGCGCGAGCGCAGCGCGCTGTCTCTGACCACCCGAAAGCGCGCCAGGCTTGCGTTCGAGAAACGGTCCGAGCTCAACCATATCCGCGGCCCGACGAACGAGGCCGTCATGCTTGTCCTTTGGAATGCGCCTCATTCTCAAGGGAAACCGAATGTTCTCATAGACCGACATGTTCGGGTACAGAGCATAGCCCTGGAAGACCATGGCAACGTCTCGATCTCGAGCATCGACTTCGTTCATAACGTTGCCGTCTATGCGAATCTCCCCCCCAGTAGGTTGTTCCAGACCGGCAATCATGCGCATGGTTGTTGTTTTGCCGCAGCCGGATGGCCCCAAGAGGACGAGAAACTCCTCGTCAGCGATATCGAGACTCACGTCTTTGACACCAAAGAAGGAGCCAAAGCTCTTCACGACATTCTTAAGTTCAATAGAGGCCATGGAATTATCCTTTCACAGCGCCCATCGTGAGGCCGCGCGAGAGATGCTTCTGGATCAAGATAACGAGGATCAAGATCGGAGCGAATGCGAGGAACGAGACGAGTGCAATTGCGTTGTAGATCACCCCGTCGGAGCCGCCTGTGAAGTTGGCGAGCGCAACGGACATCGTGTAGGCCTTTGAGGTCGATGCGATGAGGAGGGTGAAGAGAAATTCGTTGATTGCGAAGATTGAGGCGATCACCGCAGCCGTTATGATACCGGGAAGGCACGCCGGGATCATTATTTCCCAAAGAATGGTCAAATCTCCCGCGCCGTCGGTACGGGCAGCGTCTTCCAGTTCTTTTGGAATATCGAGCATGTAGCTGCGAATGATCCAAGTGACGAGGCTGAGGTTGATCGCCGCGTAAATGAGCATCAGAGCCCAAACGGAATCTAGCAAACCCATATTCTTGAACAGAAAGAAGATTGGCACCGCAACGATGGCCGGCGCCATCATCCGCGTCGACAGGATGTAAAAGCCAATGTCCTCTCGCCCGCGGAACTCATAACGAGCCAAGGCGAAGGCTGCCGGAATCGCCAAAATCAAATCAATCACGACCGAACCTGCGACCGCAACGACTGAGTTTCTAAGATAGGACGCTATCGGCCAGTCGCTGACGAGCAGGCGCCAGGCGTCCAAGCTCCAGGTGGGCCAGTAGATCGGCCTCGGCACAATGATTTCCGTTCTTGGCCTGAAGCCGATTGTCAGGAACCAAACAATGGGAACGAGACAAACGAGCGCCCATGCGACAAGGATGACGTAGCGAAGGAGGAGGCTCTCACCGCCGCTTTTTCGAATACTGGCCATGTCATGATTTCCCGGATTTGAATGCGCGCTTCACGACGGTTTGTGCGATTACGATCGTGAAGATCAGCATCAGCACCGATGCCGCGGACGCGTATCCGAAATTGAACATCCTGAAGCCCTGACGATAGATGAAGAAGCTCATCGTCTCCGTCGCACCGCCTGGTGTGCCTTGGGTCATGATGTATACGTTCGTGAACATTGTTGTGATGTCGATGCCGCGCAGCGTTACGGCAACCACGATGATAGGCTTCATCATCGGCAGTGAGATGTTCCAGAAAATGCTGCTCCAGCTTGCCCCGTCCAAGCGGGCCGCTTCCTCAATCTCCTCGTCCTGCCCCTGAAGGCCGCCGACAAAGATGATGAAAAGAAAGGGCGTCCACTGCCATACGTCCGCGACGATCAGTGTCAGTCTGGCGAGCCAGATGGACGCAAGCCAGTCGACATTGTTAGAGACCACTCCGATCGACATGAGGATATCGGAGATTACGCGGCCGTCATTGAACGCCAGCTTCCAGATGAATGCCACTGCCGAGGGCATGAACAGCATCGGCATCAGGAAAATGATCCGCCAGCCGCGGACAAACGGGTCGCGGTAACAGAAGAAGGCCACAGCCATCGCGATCACGGACTGCAGGGCGAGGGATATGCCGCCGATGATAGCGGTGTTCCCCAGAGCGGCCCAGAATTCGCGGTCTTGGATTATTCGCGTGTAGTTGCCGAGCCCGACCCAAGACCAGTTTACGAACTTGACTACAAAGAGGCTTTGGTACATCGCGAATAGGCCTGGATACAGGGTAATCGCGAGCAGGTAGGCTACAGCAGGTCCAACTAAGAGATACGGGAAGGCCTTCCTCGCCGTAGCCGAACGGGGACGAGGTCTAGCGGTTATCTTGATGGGGGAGGCGGCAAACGCCGCCTCCGTTTCAAGTTCTTGAGCGGAATGTGTCATCATCTTAGAATGGCAATGCCTTGCCTTTACCTACATAAAGCCCTGGCTCCGCATCCGCGTAAGCGATCGGGCCGTTTCCACCGGAAAAGCCATTCTTCTCCAGGATACTCTTCCAGGCCTTTTCCCCGTTCTCCAGGGCTTCCTTAGCTGAAATCTGACCGGTGACCGCCCGATTGATTTCATTCCCGAGTGCCTGCTCCATTTCGAACATCCCAGGAATGCGGGGTGCGCACCATGCGTGCTCCAGGCTGTCCGCCCAGACCTTCATGGGTTGGCTTACAGCCCGAAGACGTTCGTTTCCGAGGACGGAACGGTAGCCTGGAGCAACGCCATTCGCATTGGCTTCGTTCATCGCCATGATAGACGAAGTCGTGAGGAACGCGAGCATAAGGAACGCGCCCTCGGGATTTTGCGACGTGGCCGCAACACAGGAGGTCGAACCGGCAATGTTCGGCGGGGCGAATACACCGCCCGAAATCCGCGGCTCGTAGATCGTAACGAAGTCATCGACGATCTTCGACTGATCAGGCCGCATGGCTTGCGTGCCGCTGTCCTGCCAGCTGATGTTTGTTGCAACCTGGCCACCAAGCCAGGCGGCACGGTTTTCACCCCAGCCTGCACCGGAAACGCCTTCGATGGCATTTTTCTGAAGAGCCATGATGATATCCATAGCTTTCATTCCGGCATCGCTTGTGAGTTGCGGATTCCATTGGCTATCAAACAGGGAAAGACCGGCTTGTGCCGCGATATGCTCCCATGTGTAAGTTGCCCAGAAACCACGGGCCGCCATTAAGCCCACGCCGGCCACGCCACCACCGAGCTTGTTTGCTTCGGCAGTGATGCGAATGAGTTCGTCGTAGCTCGGTACCGATTGAGCTCGATCAATGGGTCCGCCAAGTATCTTCTCAATGATCGACTTTCGCAGGTGCACCATCTGAACGTCGCAGTCGAACGGAATGCCGACAAGCTTGCCGCCGACGTAGCCGTAGTTCAGACGGTAGGTGTCATAGAAGTCGTCGAGTGGTAGTTTCCATTTCTCTGCGTATTCGCTGAGATCGGCGAGAAATCCTGGCCCCGCAAAGTCTCCAAGCCAGGGCGAGAAGAACTGCAGAGCATCGAAGGAGGCGTTGCCGGAAATGAACTCCGAAACCGCCTTATCGTAGAAGCTATCGTCCGGGATGGGAACCAGTTCGACCGTGATGCCCGACAGCTGTTCAAAGGGCTTAAGCCCCTCGGCCGCAGACTCCTGGTCGGCAGCGCCTACAGCAAACCTGACTGTCTTTCCGCTCTGCTCCGAGCGAACTTTTTCCCAGTCTACCGTACGAATCCAGTCCTTCGCCGGATCCCACAGTGGATCATCAGACATTTTGTAGAGCTTGCGGTAGTCCTCGCGGACATAGTCTTTCACGGAAATCTTGTCCAAAACGGATTGAACATCTGGAAGACCCGATTGCGCAAACGCGGGCAGCCTGAGGGCCGTGGCGGCGCCTGCAGCAAGCCCGAAAGCTGCGGAATGCCTCAGGAATCCGCGGCGGGATACGCCCGAACTTAAAACTGTCATGTTGTACTCCTCCCAATCTGAATAAATCAGCTGAATGCCAATGGAGGCAAGTAGGTCTGGCGCGGCCTCCACTCCGCTCCGGTAGCTCTCGTTCGTTTTCAGAGGCGAACAATTGCTATTACAAAATACAATGTGTTCATGATAGGCGCCTGTCAACCATTTTTTTGGCAGTTCGTTTGCGCGAAATGCGAACATAGTCAATTTTCAAAACATATTTGTGCGCTGCAGCGATTGTTTAGGGAGCAATCGAACCGATCTATCCACTGGGTGATAAATCTTGTACAGGACAGGAAATTCAAAACTCGGCGACGCCGCGGTCGTTTGCGGAAGATCGGTGAACCCCTCACGGCGTTATCCGCCCTAATTTCGAAACATCCGGAAGGAAGCTAAATGCAGACCACGCCTCCAGTTGTCATGGTTCAGACTGAGTCTGAAAGGCTGCGGGCGCGAGTGGCGTGGCTTTATCACATAGAGAATTACACGCAGAACGACATTGCTGCTCACCTGGGCATAAATCGCGTCATGGTCGTAAGGCTTCTTGCGGAAGCACGCCGCCGTAACGAGGTCCGTGTTACTATATCTTCGGCGCTTTCCGAAATGATCGCTCTTGAAAGGGAGCTAGAGGTAACCTTCGGGATAAAACAAGCAATTGTCGCACCCTTCGCAGATGCTGAAGGTGATCCGACCAAGGTGATTGCAGCAGCAGCGGGAGCGCTAATCACAGGAATAATGCATTCCGGCATGATCGTCGGTGTGGGTTGGGGGCGCACCCTCTACAACACATTGCCATTTATTGCCGGGGCCGCACTTGATGACTTCCGCGTCGTGTCGCTGCTCGGCGGCATTTCTGCCGCCCGTCGCTTTAATCCCGCAGAGTTCGCTTGGCAGTTCGCAGAGCTGTTTAAGGGAGAGGGCTTCCTTGTCACGGCGCCCGCTGTCGTCGACAGCCCGGAGACAAAACATGCGTTGCTGGAGAGATGCGGCCTTGCCGCTATCTTTGAGATGGCAGATAAGCTGGACGTCGCACTTCTCTCAGTCGGGGGCATCTCTGCGCTAACCACAAGCTATCGCACCGGATATCTGAGTGAAGCGGATCGGCGCTCATTGATAGACGCCGGCGCGGTTGGAGATATTCTTTACAACTTCATTGACAAGGACGGGAATGTCATTGACCACGAAGTCAACGCTCGGGTTATCTCGGTCAATCTCGACCGTCTGAGGCGCACGCCCGAACGCATCCTGATCTCGGGCGGGCCGGAAAAGCTGGAGGCGCTTCGGGCGTCTCTTGTTACGATCAAGCCGACCACTTTTGTGACCGACGAACAGACCGCGACCGCGCTGCTCAATTCAACAGCTGAACGCCCTTAGCGAGCGTAGACGCCAATAATTAACGGCGCGAGGCGCGAGCCGCTTCGGTAGCTGTAGTTCCGCGTGCAATCAAAGTTTGTCCGAGTGTTCATCGTGGAGATAAAAGTTCTCTCCACGCACCAAAACCCACGAAATTTCGCCTAATGCAGCAGCGATAAAGAACATACGTGTTGACGAAATAACAAATGTACACTACCAATCATCCCGAGTGAATTTGGGAGGAATGGAATGCCCATCAACGTTGCGCCAACCGGGCTCGCACGCGATCTGCTGCGTCGAGAGACCGACGGAAAACCTATTCGTATTGGCCTTATTGGCAGCGGGGAGATGGGGACCGACATCGTCACCCGCGTCGCACACATGACTGGAATCACGATCGGGGCAATCTGCGATCTCAACCTCGCCCGCGCCCGCGAAGCCGTCGATATCGCTTACCAGGCTGATGGCCATCATCGTGAAGCCGCAACCGCGGATCAGCTCAACTCTGTGATTGAGGACGGGAAGATTGCCGTCACGGCCGATTCCGCCAATATCCTGAATAGCGGACTGATCGATGTCGTGATCGATGCCACTGGTGTCCCCGCCGTGGGCGCGGAAATCGGTCTGGCGGCCATGGAGCATGGCAAGCACCTCGTGATGATGAACGTGGAAGCGGACGTCACGATTGGTGCATATCTCAAAAGCGAGGCCGAGCGGCTCGGAGTTACTTACTCCCTGGGTGCCGGAGACGAGCCATCATCTTGTATCGAATTGATCGAGTTTGTTTCAGCGATGGGACATCCAATCGTTGCGGCAGGCAAAGGCAAAAATAACCCCTTGAACATCGACGCGGTCCCCGACCAGTACGCCGAGGAAGCGGCTCGCCGAAACATGAACGTCCGCATGCTTGTCGAATTCGTGGACGGCTCGAAAACGATGGTGGAAATGGCCGCCATTGCAAACGCCACGGGTCTTGTGCCGGATAAACCTGGCATGCACGGGCCGGCGGCCACGCTTGACCAGTTGTCAACGGTACTCGTGCCTGAAAAGGACGGCGGCGTGCTGACGAAGGTCGGGGTCGTCGACTATTCGATTGGAAAGGGTGTTGCCCCTGGTGTGTTCGTTGTTGCCGACATGTCCCATCCGCGAATCTCGGAGCGCATGGAAGATCTGAAGATGGGGAAGGGGCCGTATTTCACCTTCCACCGGCCGTATCATCTGACCTCATTGGAAGTGCCGCTCACCTGCGCCCGTGTCGTTCTTTACGGAAAGCCGGACATGGTCCCTCTGTCTACGCCTGTCGCCGAGGTGTGTGCAGTGGCCAAGAAGGATCTTCAGCCCGGCGAAAAGCTCGATGCAATCGGCGAGTACTGCTATCGCGCATGGATCATGACTGCGCCTGAAGCTCGAAGTGCCTCTGCTATTCCGTGCGGCATGCTGCAAGGAGGCAAGGTCACCGCGCCGATCAAGAAGGGCGAACTGATTACTTACCGCAATGCATCGGTGGCGGAAGGCTCTCGTCTTGCAGCCTTGCGCGCAAAGCAAGACGCTCTGGTTTACGGCAGGGAGGCATAAATGGCGAATTCAGCAAGAGCGATGAAGAGTGCCGAGACCAGCAATCTTCCCTTCATCTACAGACAATATACGCGCGAGCAGTTGCTGGACGCTCTTCGGAAGATGCACCTCATCCGCCAGTTCGAGGAAGGCGCTGAGGAAAGCTACACGCGTGGTCTCATCCACGGAACGATGCATCTGTCGATTGGCCAGGAAGCAAGCGCCATGGGCGTTTGCCTCCCGCTGACGCAACAGGATCAGATCACCTCGACCCATCGTGGCCACGGGCACTGCATTGCCAAGGGCGCTGACGTCAAACGCATGTTTGCAGAATTCTTCGGTAAAACGACTGGCTATTGCGCCGGCCGCGGCGGTTCCATGCATATTGCAGACGTCACGACCGGCAATCTCGGCGCAAACGGAATCGTCGGGGGCGGCTTGCCTATCGC
Organism: Rhizobium leguminosarum bv. viciae USDA 2370; assembly: GCF_002008365.1. Lineage (GTDB taxonomy): Bacteria > Pseudomonadota > Alphaproteobacteria > Rhizobiales > Rhizobiaceae > Rhizobium > Rhizobium leguminosarum. The sequence continues at coordinate 266,060 of NZ_MRDL01000037.1, read as the reverse complement.
CGTTGGTGCCGCGCTGACATCCAAGCGGCTCAAGACCGGAAAAGTCGTCGTCTGCTTCTTTGGTGACGGCGCAAACAACGAAGGTGCCTTCCACGAAGCCTTGAACATGGCTTCCGTTTGGAAGCTGCCCGTAATCTTTGTTTGCGAGAATAACGGCTACGGCATGTCGACCTCGACCGCGCGCTCGACGGCAGTTGCCAATATCGCCGACCGCGCCAGTGCCTACAGCATGCCGGGGGTAATCGTTGACGGCAACGTGCTCTCCGAGGTGGCGGAAGCCACGCACAACGCCGTCGAACGTGCGAAGGGCGGAGAAGGACCATCGCTCATCGAGTGCAAGACCTATCGTTACCGCGGTCACTCCAAAAGCGACCGAAACCGCTACCGCACCAAAGACGAAATCGACGACTGGATGAGCAATCGGGATCCTATCGTCCGGTTCGAAGCGCAACTGAAGGAATTCGGTTTTGCCAATGACGCAGAGCTCGATGGAATCCGGCAGTCGGTTCGCGATGAGATCGCAGCAGGTATCGAATTCGCAAAAGCAAGTCCCGCGCCTGACGTGTCTGAGTTGTCTGAGAATGTTTATACGGAGCAGGCATAAATGGACATGAGTGTTCGAGAACTCAGCTACTCCCAGGCTATCCAGGAAGCCATGGCAATTGCGATGGAAGCGGACGAGCGTGTCATTCTGATGGGCGAAGACATCGGCGTTTATGGTGGCGCGTTTCAGGTAACCGGCGATCTCATCGACAGGTTCGGCCCGGATCGCGTGATGGACACCCCCATTTCCGAGCTTGGCGGCGCAGGCGTCGCGGTTGGTGCCGCGATGACCGGACTGAGACCGATTTTCGAGTTTCAGTTCTCTGATTTCGCGGCGCTGGCGATGGAGCAAATTGTCAATCAGGCAGCCAAAATACGCTACATGCTCGGCGGAGAAGTGTCAGTGCCGGTTGTTATGCGGTTTCCAGCCGGCTCTGGCACAGGGGCGGCCGCCCAACATAGCCAGAGCCTGGAGGCGTGGTTGGGACATGTGCCGGGCTTGAAGGTTATCCAGCCTGCGACACCATACGATGTCAAAGGGATGCTGCTTGCCGCTGTCGCCGATCCAGACCCGGTCATGATCTTTGAGCACAAGCTTCTGTACAAAATGAAGGGTCCAGTTCCTGAAGGTCATTATACGGTCCCTCTCGACAAGGCGGAAATTCGTCGACACGGCAAGGATCTGAGCATCGTCGCGACGTCGATCATGGTCCATAAGTCACTCGATGCAGCCGAACGGCTCGCCGCCGAAGGCATTGATGTCGAAGTGATCGATCTTCGTTCGGTGCGGCCGATCGACAGGGCGACCGTGATTGCAAGTGTGAAGAAGACGACGAGGCTCCTCTGCGTCTATGAGGGCGTCAAGACGCTTGGTGTCGGTGCAGAAATAAGTGCGATGATCGCCGAAAGCGACGCGTTCGACTATCTGGATGCACCGATTGTCCGGCTTGGGGGCTCCGAAACGCCTATTCCGTATAATCCGGAGCTTGAGAAGGCTGCCGTTCCGCAAGTCCCAGACATTATCGATGCAGCGCGGGATCTTGTGAGGGGAGCGCGATAGTATGGCAACAGAAATCATCCTTCCGAAGGTCGACATGGATATGGCGACCGGCAAGATCTCGAAGTGGTATTTCAAGGAAGGTGACCGCGTCGGGAAGGGCGACGTCCTGTTCGAGATCGAAACCGACAAGGCGGCAATGGAAATAGACTCCCCCGCAACAGGCATTCTTCGAAACGTCACTGGCGAAGAAGGCATTGATATCGCGGTGGGGTCAGCAGTCGCTTGGGTTTACGAGGAGGGCGAGGAATATCAGGCCGCCCCTGAGCTGTCTCCTCCCACCGCTTCTGGGACGGTGGAGGCTTCCGACGCGACCACCGCCAATCCGGTCGCACAAAACCATAATGTGTCAGCTGATGCCGGAAGCGCAATCAGGGCTACGCCTTTGGCAAGGCGTCTGGCTCGAGAAGGCGGCATCGATTTGGGTTCCGTGGCCGGGACCGGCCCATATGGAAGGATCGTCAGCGCTGATGTTTCGAAGGCTCGCGTTGCTGAGGCGACGGTTGCTCTGCCAGCGCCTACCGGTGCTGAAAATATTGGCCAACAAGGTTCTTCTGACGGCTCTCTGAAGCTGTTCCCCGAAGGCACGTTCGATCTGCAACCTCATACACCCATGCGAAGGACGATCGCCCGGCGATTGCTGGAAGCAAAGACAACTATTCCGCATTTTTATCTCTCGGTTGATTGCCATATCGATGCCTTGCTCAAGTTGCGAACCGAGCTGAACGAGTCGGCGCCAGTGGCGGATGGCACGCCGAAATATAAGTTGTCGGTTAATGACATGGTCATCAAGGCCTATGCGCTGGCCCTCGGATCAACGCCCGACGCGAACGTGTCTTGGACGGAAGAGAACCTCTTGCGCCACCATTCCGTTGACGTAGGAGTTGCCGTCTCCGTGGCAGGCGGACTGATCACGCCGATCATCCGGCATGCGGAATCCAAGACGCTTTCAACGATCTCCAATGAGATGAAGGATCTGGCTGCACGCGCCAGATCAGGGAAATTGAAGCCGGTCGAGTATCAGGGTGGCACAGGAGCGATATCGAACCTCGGGATGTTCGGGGTCAAGGAATTCGCAGCAATCATCAATCCTCCCCATTCAACAATCCTGGCTGTCGGCTCTGGGGAGAAAAGGCCCGTCGTCAACGCTCATGGCGATTTATCGAGCGCGACCGTAATGACTGTGACGTTGTCAACCGATCATCGTGCGGTGGATGGCGCTCTTGGCGCAGAGCTGATTGGAAAATTCCGAACGCTCATCGAAAACCCGATGAGCATGCTGATCTAGTTTCCTCCCAGCCTCGGGGGATCTTGCTACGACACGAACACGTCGTGACGGATCCCCCAATCTTTTCAAGGAAAACAGATGTCCTACGACGTCATCATCATCGGCTCGGGTCCCGGCGGCTATGTCGCCGCCATCCGTGCCAGCCAGCTCGGCCTCAAGACCGCGATCGTCGAACGCGAGCATATGGGCGGCATCTGCTTGAACTGGGGCTGCATACCCACAAAGGCGCTGCTGCGCTCGGCCGAGGTGCTCGACCACGCCAATCACTTCAAGGATTTCGGCCTCGTTCTCGTGGGCACGGTCAAGCCGGATGCCAAGGCCGTCGTCGGCCGCTCGCGCGCCGTCTCCGCCCGACTGAATGCCGGCGTCGGCTTCCTGATGAAGAAGAACAAGATCGACATCATCTGGGGCGAAGCGAAGATCACCAAGCCCGGCGAGATCGTTGTCGGCAAGTCGTCGAAGCCCGTTGTCGAACCGCAGCATCCGCTGCCGAAGAACGTCAAGAGCGGCGAAGGCACCTATACCGCCAAGCATATCATCATCGCCACCGGCGCCCGTCCGCGCGCGCTGCCTGGCATCGAGCCGGATGGCAAGCTGATCTGGACCTATTTCGAGGCGCTGAAGCCGGATGTTTTGCCGAAGTCGCTGATCGTCATGGGCTCGGGCGCGATCGGCATCGAATTCGCCAGCTTCTACCGCTCGATGGGCGTCGACGTGACCGTCGTCGAAGTCATGCCGACCATCATGCCGGTCGAGGATGCCGAAATAACCGCAATCGCCCGCAAGCAGCTTGAAAAGCGCGGCCTCAAGATCTTCACCAGCGCCAAGGTCACGAAGGTCGAGAAGGGCGCCGGCAGCGTCACCGCCCATGTCGAGACGGCTGATGGCAAGGTGCAGCAGATCACTGCCGACCGGCTGATTTCGGCCGTCGGCGTTCAGGGCAATATCGAGAATCTCGGCCTCGAGGCGCTCGGCGTCAAGACGGACCGCGGCTGCGTCGTCATCGACGGCTACGGCAAGACCAATGTCGCCGGCATCTATGCGATCGGCGATGTCGCCGGCCCACCGATGCTGGCGCACAAGGCAGAGCATGAGGGCGTCGTCTGCGTCGAAAAGATCGCCGGCCTGCCGAACGTCCATCCCACAGACAAGGGCAAGGTCCCGGGCTGCACCTATTGCAATCCGCAGGTCGCCTCTGTCGGCATCACCGAAGCGAAAGCCAAAGAGCTGGGCCGCGACATCCGCGTCGGCCGCTTCTCCTTCGCCGCGAACGGCAAGGCGATCGCGCTCGGCGAAGACCAGGGCATGGTGAAGGTGATCTTCGACAAGAAGACCGGTGAACTGCTCGGCGCCCACATGGTCGGCGCCGAAGTCACCGAGCTCATTCAGGGCTTCGTCGTGGCGATGAACCTCGAGACGACCGAGGAAGAGCTGATGCACACGATCTTCCCGCATCCGACCGTGTCCGAAACGATGAAGGAAGCGGTGCTCGATGCTTACGGCCGTGTGCTGAACGCTTGAGTTGCCGGACGAGAGTTAGCTTCACCTCGTGACGAAATGTACAGGCGGCGTTTGCGAATACCCCGGGGAAAGAGAATTCAGATGGCAAGGATAACCCTCAGGCAGTTGCTGGATCACGCGGCGGAGGAGGGATACGGCGTTCCCGTCTTCAATATCAACAACATGGAACAGGCGCTCGCCATCATGGAAGCCGCGGATGCGGCCCGCGCGCCTGTCATCATGCAGGCATCGCGTGGTGCGCGCGCCTATGCCCATGACATCATGCTCAAGCACATGATGGACGCGGTCGTCGAAATCTACCCGCATATCCCGGTTTGCGTCCATCTCGACCACGGCAACGATCCGGCCAGCTGCATGACGGCTATCCAGGCGGGCTTTACCTCCGTGATGATGGATGGCTCGCTGAAAGCGGATGCGAAGACACCCGCCGACTGGGACTACAATGTCGGCGTGACCAAAAGAGTGACCGAGATGGCGCATCTCGGCGGCATTTCCGTCGAAGGCGAGCTCGGTGTGCTTGGCTCTCTGGAGACGGGCATGGGAGAGGCCGAAGACGGGCACGGCGCCGAAGGCAAACTGTCTCATGACCAGCTGCTGACGAACCCGGACGAGGCGGCGAAATTCGTGCGCGAGACGCAGGTCGATGCACTTGCGATCGCCATGGGCACCTCGCACGGCGCTTACAAATTCACGCGCAAGCCAGATGGTTCGGTGCTGGCGATGAATGTCATCGAAGAGATCCACCGCAGGCTGCCAAACACGCATCTCGTCATGCACGGCTCGTCGTCAGTTCCAATAGAGCTGCAGGAGATCATCAACAAATATGGCGGTCGGATGGAACCCACGTGGGGCGTGCCCATCGAGGAAATTCAGCGCGGCATCAAGAATGGCGTTCGCAAGGTGAATATCGACACTGATGGCCGGATGGCCATGACCGGGCAGATCCGCCGGATCCTGCAGGAAGATCCGAGCGAATTCGATCCCCGCAAATACCTGAAGCCAGCAATGGCCGCGCTGACCAAGCTTTGCAAGGAGCGCTTCGAGCAGTTCGGCACTGCCGGCATGGCGGAGCGGATTACACCCCTTCCGGTCTCGGTGATGGCTAAGCGTTATGCCTCCGGGTCGCTCGATCCAATTTTCACTTAGATCGGAATGGAACATTTGCCTCGATGAACTGCAACTAGTTTAATTCAGATGGCAAATGTCCGCTCGCTTACTTTCCTGTCGTGAACATATAGATCAATTTGTGACAGTTTGTAAGACAGAAAGGTAAATTTAAGCTATTCCTGTCAGAGTGTCGGCACGGAGACCAACTGCTTTGGGGGGCAAAATGGACAGGATGCTTGCACGGTTCAGAATACAGACGAAGGTCGTGATACTGGTTCTGCCGCTGCTGATGACGATCATTGCGGTAGGCGCCACGGGACTTTATGCAACGGGGGTTCTGGAAGCGCGATTAAACGTGTCCAATGACGTGGTCCGGCTCCTGTCGGGATTTAAGGGTGTTTACGCCGGCATTACAACATTTCTTCGCGAGCCAAATGATGCGACATTCACGCATGCCTCCGACATAACTACAGCACAGATCAGCGAAATCGACCGTACGGTCGAAGAAATTCCGGACGCCCAGGATGTTGCCGAATTACGGAAGGCGCAGGAAGCTACGCGAACGATCCTGTCACACGTCAACGAGATATGGAGAATTCGACAGGACTGAATTCCCTCCAGCTGGAACTTGGCAAGCACGCTTTCAAGATCGTGGCCCAAGCCACTCAGCTTGATAACAAACGAAAGTCGAGGCTTTCCGAGACGCTGGCCCTTCAATCCATTCTGAACGACTGCGAAGATCTTGAGATTCAACTGCGGTCGATGGATGGCTGGTCTCTTCGTCCTGAAGGAGCATCTGTGCGAGCATCCTTAGAAAACCTTGCACGCAAACTGTCAAAATCTGACCGTCTTCTCAATTCATTCGGTGTGCGGGACGGGACGCGCTTAGCTGACCGAGTTTTGGCGCTCCCGAAACGAAGTGGGAATCAGGAAACCGGGGACCAGGCTGAGGAATTAGCCATTGCAAACGACTTGGCTGGTCTAACGAAAGGATTGCGGACGCAGAGTGTGGCAGCCGTCGATCACGCAGCCACCGATCTGAACAGCTCCCGCGACGGGTCGCTCGACGCCGACAAGGTGACGAAAAAGCTCCGGTCGATTGTAAGCAACAGCAGCGATGTGAAAATTGCTCTTGCCAGCATTCTGGGCGAACCGACTGAGGATAAGGTGAAGAGCGTAGAGCGAGCCCTGTTCGTCTATACCGCCGAGGTAAGCTTGGTGACTGAGTTGGCCGCGATTGATCCCTACTTCGGCGAGATCCCCGGAAAGGTTAAGGCGATCGCCGACGACTTGCGCGAAAGTGCCACCGGACTGGAAGCCAATCGCGCCGCTTCCGAGGAGCAGTACCGTTACGCGACTGACAAAATCAACGAGATCTGGGGACAAATGGATGCATTTGCGGACTCTCAACGGCAGATGGCATCGACTGAGCGGTCGCTGGCGAACTCTGTCTCACTCACATCGATGGCTGTTGGATTGCTGATCGCAATAGCATCGGGCGTTGCACTGGTCATCACGCTTAAGCGGCCGATCGGTTCAATTACTGACGTTATGCGTCGTTTGGCTGCTGGTTCGTTGGACATTGCAATTGGCGGAGATCGGCGAAAAGATGAGATCGGAGAGATGGCGCGTGCACTTGCAGTGTTCAAGGAAAACGCTGCTCAGAAGATTGCCATGCAGGCGCGTACGGAAGAGCTTCATCGGATGGCAGAGTCGGAGCGGGACACAAACGAACGCGAACGAGCTTCGACTCAGAAAAACATCGAATTTGCGGTAACGTCGCTTGCGGACGGTCTTAAAAATATGGCGAGCAGAGATCTGCGGAAAACTATCGAGGTCTCGTTTGCCGGGGATCTGGATACACTCAGACGAGACTTCAACAGCACCATCAGCGACCTGAGTTCGACTATGCTGGACGTCCGAGCGACGTCAGCCGAAATTCACACCAATGGCCGGCTCCTCGCGGAAGTCTCCGAAGAACTTTCCCGCAGAAATGAACAGCAAGCGGGCTCGATCGAACAAACTGCGACAGCAATCGAAAAGATCACCATAACCGTTGCGGAAGCCTCGGAGCGCGCAGCAAGTGCCGCTGAGATCGTGCAGCGGGTCAAGCTGGAAGCAGATGGCTCACTTGTTGTCGTGGGACATGCCATCGGCGCAATGTCCCGTATCAAGGAAGCGTCCGATCGCATAACGAGTATCGTCAGCGTGATCGACGGTATTGCATTCCAGACAAATCTGCTTGCGTTGAACGCGGGAGTTGAGGCCGCCCGCGCTGGAGAAGCAGGGAAGGGATTTGCTGTCGTCGCGCATGAAGTCAGAGAGCTTGCCCAACGCGCCGCTTTGGCGGCGAAAGAAATCGGAGCTCTTATTCATCATTCTACGAGCGAGGTGGACGCGGGGGTAAACTTTGTTGAACAAACGGGCCACGCCCTGGATGATATCGCGCTGAAGATTGGCGATGTTTCCCGGGATGTTGGCCAGTTGGCTCTGTCAAGTCAAAGCCAGGCAAAAAGCCTCAACGACATCAACGACGCCGTTAGCACTATGGAAAGAGTGACGCAACTCAACGCCACTATGGCCGAGGAGGCAGGCGCAGCCACTCGCCGCCTTGCGGAGCAAGTCGACGACCTCGTCCAGCTGGTAGATTCCTTTGCACTGAATGAAACGCCATTTGTTCATACTGAGAGGGCCGCCTAGACCCAGATCGGCCAGCCTTTTCGCGGCTCACCCACAACCTAGCGCACACCAGATGAGGATACTTTTCCCGTTGAAAATCAATGAAAATATGAAATTCTCGGCCTTCCTTTTCGATTTGGATGGGACGCTTCTGACGTCCATAGCAGCCGCCGAGCGAGTTTGGGGCGCTTGGGCGCAACGCCAAGGCCTGGATCCAATCACGTTCCTGCCGACAATGCATGGACAAAGAGCGATCGACACTATTCGTCGGCTGAAGCTTCCCGGGCTGGACCCGGAGATCGAGGCTGCAAGGATTACCAAAGCAGAGATCGAGGACGTTCAGGGGGTCGTTGCGATTGCGGGAGCCGCAGAGTTCTTAGCTGCACTTCCCGTTGATCGGTGGGCGATTGTCACATCTGCGTCAAAGAAGCTCGCTCAAAGCCGACTTGAAGCCGCTGGGCTAGTCAAACCGCACGTTATCGTCACCGGGGACGATGTCGCAGTAGGCAAACCGGACCCTCAGTGTTTTCTCCTCGGCGCAAAGCGGCTGGGATTTCGGGCTGCAAATTGTCTTGTCTTTGAGGATGTTGAGGCGGGAGTCAAAGCCGGACGCGCGGCAGGCGCCGATGTGATCGTCGTTACGGCTGCCGGTCACGATCTCGATCTGCCCAACACCCAAACAATAGACGACTACACCAACATCGTCCCGGTGGTTTCGGCGGAGGGCCTGCTGTCCATCAAACGTCGTACAGGCTAAGTTTGGCGCTTCCGCAAGGCGATTTGCCAAAATAGTACTACAAAAAGCGTCATGCGATCTGCTCGAAGGCTGAAGAAGTGACATTGAACTCCCAGCCTCCTCCCGAACCCATCGGCGGCCATCGGCGGCAGCCACTTTCTCTGGGCATCGCCGACTCGGCTTCTACCGGACATTCTGTTGGCGTCGGTCGTCGCGGACCGCGGCGCAACTGAGCGCGATTTTGGTCAAGAAGGAATGGACACTTTCGCCACTTGAAAGGACCTACCTTCGGTGGATTTCTCGAGGCAGGACCGTCGCCGAAATCGCTTTGATTGAGGGCAAAAGCATCGCCGATATCGAGAGCTTCCTGGAAAGTGTGTAGGTCGGGTTGAAGGCAAAATCGATAAAGGAGATGCTTCAAAGTTCATGAAGGTCGATGTCCTGGGGTTGGGCATGCTGACCTGCATGGCAAAAGCATTCAAGCTGATTGAGGAGCATAAGGCGAAACGATCGATCTGGCCAATATCGAGCAGGAAGAATCTGCGACCTATGCGATGATCCTCAAGGCCGACACGCTCGGCACCTTCCAGATCGAAAGCCGGGCTCAGATGGCGATGTTGCCGCGGCTGAAACCGCGGACCTTCTACGATCTCGTCATCCAGGTAGCGATCGTCCGGCCCGGGCCAATTCAGGGCGACAGGGTGCAACCGTACTTGCGCCGTCGTGAAGGCAAGGAACCGGTCGTCTATCCGATGCCCGAACTGGAAGCGGTGCTTGGAAAGACACTCGGCATGCCTCTCTTCCAGAAGTCGGCCATGAAGGTGGCTAGACATGTGGCGGCGCGCGAGCGTTCCGGCAGCATCGGTGGTCGAACTGGCTGAAGCCGATGCTTTTCTGCCATCGCTCGAACTTCAACGTCGCGGTGCGCTGTGGGCGATCAAAGCTTTGCGCGATGAGCCACTGCCACTCTTTGTTGCTGCGGCCGAGCGCGAGATGAAGACGATCGCTGAGCAGCAAGAGCCCGACGTCAAACTCCGGCAGATGACAGATGAGCACAACGTCATCCAGGACTACAGCCATACCGGCCTGACCCTGCGCGAGCACCCGATCGCGTTCCTATGCAAGGACCTTGCCGCTCGAAGCCTGGTCACCTGCGGAGAAGCCATGTCGGCTCGAGATGGTCGTTGGTTGATGACCGCGGGCCTCGTTCTCGTCCGTCAAATGCCCGGATCGGCAAAAGGTGTCATGTTCCTGACGATCGAGGATGAGACTGGTCGGGCGACCGTCGTTGTCTGGCCGAAGCTCTTCGAGCGGCGCCGGCGCGCGTCGTGCTCGGATCGAGCATGATGGCGATCAACGACCGCATTCAACGGGAAGGGGAGGTCGTGCACCTCATCGCCCAGTTACTGTTTGATCTGTCCGGCGACCCGTCCGCCTTAGCGGATCGCGATGGGGCGTTCAAGCTGCCGACGGGTCGCGGTGACGAGTTTGCTCACGGTGGACCGGGCGGCCAGGATTCGCGGGATCGGCGCCGGCGGTCAAGCCGAGGGATATTTTCATTCTGGACCTTCACATCGATACGCTGAAGGTGAAGAGCCGAAATTTTCACTAAGGAATCCAGTGACAGCTCTCTTCGATGGAGAATGCGGCGGTTCGAATCCCACCTCTTCCGCCGGGCCTGCCGATTGACCTCTATGGCCCGATATTGCCGCCGATTGCCGCTCGACACCAAGCGGCATAGCGAACCGCCAATTCTACGCTACAGCCCGATATGATCGGACTTGATCGCAGCGGCGCGCCTTGGCCAGCCGTAGATCTGCGAGTGTGCAGGCGATCGAGGGCTGAATCGGGAACAGCGACCGGTCCGACCACCAAGTCAAGGCGTCTCCTGGCTCATCAAGCGAAAGACCAAACCAGCCTGATCGTCTGATTTTCGCGTTACCTCTCCGGACTCCGCAGCGAACCTTCCTTCGTGAAGCCTGACAGGCGAGCACTCCAAACAACGGAAAGGAACGCATCCATGACAAGAGTAGCAGGTGTCGTCGTGTTCAAGGCCAAGGCTGGCCTTGGCGAGGAAGCAGCAAAAAGAATTGCGGCAGCACTGCCGGCGGTCGAGACGGAAGCGGGTACGACGCTGTGGCTCGTCCTGCATTCGAACACCGACGCGGATAAAATCTTCCTCGTGGACCTGTTCGATAGCGAAGGAAGCCTGAACGCCCATATGTCCGGCAATGCCGCGAGCCAGATCTTCGCGACTGTCCCCGAACTGCTGGCCGCCGAACCCGAGTTGCATCCGAGTGCGGTGATCGCGTCGAAGCCGGCGGCTTGAGCGAGACGCGATCCTTGGATCAGGGGATCCGTTGGCTTGAACCGTTGGGGCTGTCGGTCAGTGGAATGTAGTCGCTGATAGCCGGAAGCGGCTGCTCAATGTCCCGCCAGATCCGTCGAATCGCTGAAGAACGCCTGACAAAAATTCCTCCGAAGCAGAGTTACCTCGGAGGACATCACAACGAACCACCTTACAGGCGCGCCAAAACAGCCGCCATCCCGCCAGCCCCAACGAATGCGCTGGCTTAACTTTCAGGAGAACCAATATGTCCGATCGTCTGATGTCCACGCTGGTGGCCGGTGCCTTTGCCGCCGCCTTCGGCACGCTTGCCATCGCTCCCGCCAATGCGCAGGATTTCTCAGCGCAGCAGAAGAAAATTCAGGCCGACAACACCGTCAAGGTGAAGTCCGGCAAGGTCGAGCCCTGCTTCGGCGTCGCGCTCAAGGGCCAGAACGATTGCTATGCCGGCGCCGGCACGACCTGCGCGGGCACCAGCACCGCCGACTACCAGGGCAACGCCTTCAAGCTCGAACCGACCGGAACCTGCACGGGCATCTCGACGCCAAATGGCGCGGGCAGCCTGAAGCCTAAGGTCTGATCGGTCACTTGGCCGGGCCTTCGCGGCCCGGCCCTTTTCTCCACCGTCGATCAAGGTGAACGTGATGCAGAAAGCCGTTTCCAGGAAATCTCAGAATGCAATGCCGAAGCGGGCTGGTGTCGGCCTGAAAGCCGAGCATTACCGGACGGTCATGGAGACGTCGCCCGACATCGGTTTCTTCGAGGTGCATGCGGAGAACTACATGGGTGCCGGTGGTCCGCCGCATCGCTATCTTTCGGCAATCCGTGAAGGTTATCCGCTATCGCTGCACGGGGTCGGACTGTCGATCGGTGCGCACCGTCCCCTAGACGAGGACCATCTGGCGCGCCTGAAGCATTTGATCGATCGTTATTCCCCCGCCTTGTTCTCGGAGCACCTCGCATGGTCGAGCCACGAAGCCGGCTTCCTGAATGACCTGCTTCCTCTGCCTTACACGAACGAAACCCTTTCACGCGTCGTCGAGCACGTCGATCAGGTGCAGGAGATCCTGGGGCGTCAGATGCTTCTGGAGAACCCCTCCACCTATCTGGCTTTCACCGAGAGCGCGTGGGGCGAGACCGACTTCATCGCCGAGATTGTGCGCAGGACGGGCTGCGGTCTTCTGCTGGACGTCAACAATGTTCACGTCGCCTGCATCAATCAGGACTGGAACCCGATTGCCTATCTCGACGCCTATCCGCTTTCTCATGTCCAGGAGATCCATCTCGCCGGCTTCGCGCCCGATGCCGACGAAGAGGGCCGTCCCCTGCTGATCGATGCGCATGACCGGCCGGTCGAAGAGATCGTCTGGGGTCTGTTCGCTCATACGATCGAGCGCATCGGCCCGGTTCCGACCCTGATCGAATGGGACGCCAACGTGCCCGATTGGCCGACGCTGAAGGCCGAGGCGGAGCGCGCGGAACTGATCATGTCTGACATTGACCGCCTGCAGCGGCAGGCACTTGTCCTCGCTCGCGCATACTAGATCCGGAGAATGATCACATGCCGGCACGAAGAATTGCCATCTATTACGCGTGGAGCCGGCCGGACGAAACCGGGGCACCGCTCGACGTTATCGAGAATCGCTTTCCCGCTCTCTTCGAGAGCCGCCGCATGCTGTATCCCCGTTTCGAGGAATTGAGCGATCCGTCGCGCTTCGATCACTGGTTGGCGATGCCACCCTTTGGAGTTCGACTGCGGGCAGCGTCGACAGCCTCAAGGCCTTCTGGAGTAACATCGTTCAGCGTGCCCATCGGGGGGATTATCCATGATCGATCCGGCTGAAATTCAGGCGTTTTCCTGTGAGGGCCCCGAGCAAGACCGCTGCATGCACGGGTTTGCCGACCGGCAGGCCGACTTCGCCCAGGCGATCCTTGACCCGCACATGCCGGCCCCGGCGGGACTTGTCGGCCCCGACGGGCGTCCGAGCGAGAAGCGCTTCGCCGTATACCGCAACAATGTCGTTGTCGGGCTGATCGAGACCCTGAAGGCCGCTTATCCAGTTGTCCACCGTCTGGTTGGTGATGAATTCTTTTCGGTCATGGCCCGCCTCTATGTGATGGCGGAACCGCCACTCTCACCGATCATGCTCGACTACGGCGCCAGTTTTCCGGCCTTCATCGTGTGTTTCGAACCCGCCGCCGTGCTTCCGTATCTCTCCGACGCCGCACGTCTTGAGCGCGCGTGGGTGGAAGCCTATCACGCTGCCGAGGCATCGCCGTTACCGCCATCCGCACTGGCCCATGTGCCGCCGCGCGACGTTCCGGCACTGCGGCTCAATTTGCATCCGTCTGTCCGCATTGTCAGATCGGCTTTCCCGATCGTGGCTATCTGGCAGGCGAATATCGGCGGCGAGGACACTGGAAACCTCGATCTCGGGGAGGATGGAGATGACGCGCTCGTCGCTCGCCCCGAGGCAGATGTCGAAGTCCGACGGTTGCCGACAGGCGCCGCAGCCTTCATGGAAGCACTCCAAGCGGGTTTGCCGATTGTTGGTGCCGTTAAAGAAGGACTGCTCGTCAATCCGGGTTTCGATCTCGCGAGCACCCTTCGAGGCGTGATCGAGGCAAACGTGATCGTGGGCTATGAACTGCAGCCCGCCCGGTCGGTGGAGGCTGCATGAGCTTACTGTACACATTGTCGCGCAAGTCCGTTTCGATCGTCACTCGTGTGCTTCTCGGAATAGAAACGGTCGCGTGGCATGTCGCACCTCCGACGATGAGGATTGCCCTCGCGCTTCCCTTCTTCCGCTCCGGCCTGACGCGGTGGGACGGCTTCCTGTCGCTCTCGCCTGGAACGCTGTTTCTGTTCGAGGAGCAGTTCAAGCTGCATATCTTCGGTGGAGAATACGCGCTTCCCGTGCCGGATCAGTTGGCCCTCATGACCGCGATTGCCGAGATCGTGCTGCCCGCCTTACTGCTCGCCGGCCTCGGAACACGCTTCGCCGCGCTCGGATTGCTGGTCATGACTGGCGTGATCCAGTTGGTGTTCCCGGACGGTTGGAGCAACTTCCACCTCTATTGGGCAGCATTGGCCGTCGGCATCGTGGCCATCGGTCCCGGTGTTATCTCGCTCGACCATTGGATCGGTAGGAGTGTCACGCGATCCGACTGGCGGGGAGTAAAGTGATGCTGTACGTTAGCATCGATATGAGTGTCGGGGGTGAGCGTTCGCTAGTGCCTCAAATCTTCCGGAGCTGTCGTGATGCAGGATGACGGGCGACGGCGTCTGACACTGGTGGCTTCGGACGGCGAGGCGACCAGCGGTAAAGCGAGGGGTATCCTGGATTCGAAGGCCGGTGCATCGCGCGATCTCGACTGGACGATCCTGATGGCGCGGGCGCAGGACGGCGACAACTTCGCCTATCTACGTCTGCTCCAGGAGATCACACCCTATCTCAGGTCACTGGTCAGGCGATGGCACAAGGACCATTGGGACATCGAAGATACAGTGCAGGACATCTTGCTCACCCTCCATTCGATCCGGCACACCTACGATCCTTCACGGCCGTTCGGTCCGTGGCTGGTCGGCATCGCCAACCGCCGCGCGATAGACCGGCTGCGTCGACGTGGCCGACAGGAGCTGCGCGAGGCGCCGCTCACCGCCGAACATGAGGCAACCGCTGCGGCGTCCGAACACAACGATGATGTGCTCGACAAGCATCGCCTGAACGAGGCTCTCGGCGGCCTGCCGCCGATCCAAAGGACGGCTGTCGACCTCCTCAAGCTGAAGGAAATGTCGCTGAAGGAAGCCTCCGATGCGACAGGATTGTCCATCGCGTCGCTGAAAATGGCGACCCATCGGGCACTCCGCAATTTGCGGACCTTGCTCTCGGATCGGAGGGACTCATAATGGACACGTCTGATCTGATCCGCTCCCTCGCCACCAACGCCCCGCCGGTCCGACGCCTTCGTCCACCGCTGATCCGCGCCGTTGGATGGCTCCTGCTTGCCGCCGCGATCATGGGCCTTATGACGGTCAGTCACGGCGTGCGGCCGCAATTCGCCGAGCGAATGCAGGATGCGGTGTTCGCCATCAACATGATCTCGTCGCTTATGACGGGCGTTCTTGCGACAATCGCCACTTTCTTCGTCAGTCTGCCGGACCGGTCTCGCTGGTGGCTTCTTTTGCCCACCCCGCCGCTCGCCGTCTGGCTGTCGACGATCGGCTATCAGTGCTTCGCAGGCTGGGTGCCTGTGCCGCCAGGCGCAATCACCGTTGAGGCCGCATCCAGTTGCCTCGCGACGCTTGTGCTGACCAGCCTGCCACTGTCGCTGCTGATGCTGGCGATGCTGCGCTACACGGCGGCACTCCGGCCCACATCGGTCATTCTGATGGGAAGCCTTGCCGTTTCCGCGATCACCGCGACAGCCCTGTCGATGTTCCATCCGCTCGACGCCACCGCAATGGTTCTCGGGTGGAACCTCGGTACGGCGGTTCTATTCCTCGCTGGCGCCGCGATCTTCAGCCGGAAGGTGTCGAACACGGCACGTGGGAAGAGAGATTGAGTGACGGCGATTGCTCCCATTGCTTGGGAAGCTAAACGTCGCTGACGAAGGGTCGAGGTGAGGAGGGAAATCGCAAAATTCCCCGCGGCTTCCGAGTTCTTCACGGCCAACTGCACTTCAGGATCGGGCTCGGCGTTGCCTGGAACAGGGGAGATTCGACCGCTTCGCGCGATGGCATCATCGAGATTGCATGGTTTTGGCAAGGCAGAGGAGAGGACGGGCACCGAGGACGCCGCCCAAGCGGAACAGCTTGCCGGAACAACGGTCGCCTTACACAGCGGATGATTGGCGCTCCCGCTCGTAAGCCGCTGGTCTCTCTCGCCTCGCTCTCTGAAATTACACGAGCTCCGGCGAGATCCGCTGAAGGGCTGGCGACAAGCAGTCTTTCGCTTTCGCTGAGGATCAGGATACAAAACCTCCAGCTGCAACCAATGCTTCCACTGTATCGACATCATGCAGTGCCGAGGGGCCGATATCGACCTCTAGAACCGGCACATTGGAAGCTCGAATGATATTTCGTGCTCCCAGGTCGCCTTTAAGCCTTGTGACCTCGCCGAAGAGAGACCTGGGAAGGATCACAGGATTCCCGCGAACGTTCCCGTAGGTCGCGACGATAATCGATCGACCACCTTGAGCAACGAAAGCCTCAATAAGCAAGTCTATACCAGCCGTTGAAACCGACGGCATGTCGGCCAACATGACCAGTATTCCTTGGGCAGATTGAGTTTGGGGCGTTGTCATCCCGGTTATCAAAGAACTCGACATTCCGCTGACGAAATCGGGGTTGTGCGAAATGCTGATTGGAAGACCGGAGAGAGCCGAAATCAACTCGGGGGCTCGAAAACCGACAATGACAGTAACGGAATGGGCCATGCTTTCACAAGCGCGTACGGCACTCCGTCTGACGAGTGGAATACCATCGAACAACGCCAGGAGTTTGCTATCTGTATCGGTCCCAAAGCGACTTGCCAGTCCTGCGGCGAGCAGTACAACAGCCACTTTTGAAGGGTCCGCAATCCTTTCCATATAGCCTCCTAGATTAAAGGCGCAATCTCATTCACCACGACCATATCATTGACGACACATTCATACTAAATCCACGCCGATTTACCACGCTTCGTACGGCGCAGGAAGCTTTCAATATTAGACCTGATGCGCTATGTATCTTGTGATCTGCCACCCATTTCGAGTTCGCCGCCTCGTCGCTATCCCATTGAACAAGATTACAAAGATGCCCATGAACACTGCGTCCTCATTCGAGGCTGAAAAACCCTTACTGATGCAGCGGCAATCATCGGTTCGTCGAACAATGGAAATTGTTTTCGAGACCTGGAACTTCTTGATTCTTCGAGAAGCTTATTTTGGTGTGCGCCGGTTCGACAAATTTCAGCAGCGTTTGGGGATTCCACGGCAGACGCTTTCCTCTCGACTGTCCAGCTTTGTGGCAAATGAAATCCTGAGCACCGGAAAACGGCCGAACGAGCCGGGGCAACAGTATTTTCTAACCGTCCGAGGGAAGGATCTTTTCCCGACGATGCTGTCGCTCATGGAGTTCGGCGACAAGTGGTTGACGGGCGGTAACGAACCCCCACTAAAACTGATTCATAAGAGTTGTGGGTGTGAATGCCATCCCATTACGGTCTGCTGCGAATGTCTCGAACCCTTCACCGCCAAAGAGGTTGCGCCACGCGACGGGCCAGGCGCGGGTTTTGCTCCGGTCGAAGCGCGCCCGACGTCCCGCAGGAGCGCGGATTCGACACTTTTGGAAAGGGTGCGGCCGTGTTCGGTTGCGCGGACGCTTGGGATCATCGGCGACCGTTGGAGCTTCCTCATTCTAAGAGAAGGCTGGTTCGGAGTTCGCCGGTTCGAGGAAATGCGCGAGAATCTTGGAATTGCGACCAACATTCTTGCGGACCGCCTCGCCCGGCTCGTACAAGCAGGCGTATTACGCAAAGTTCCCTATAACGCAGGCGACCGCTTCGAGTATCGCTTTACGGAAATGGGCCTCGATCTCTACAAGCCCATGCTCGTCATGATGGCCTGGGGAGACAGGTGGCTCGCAGACGGCAAGCCACCGATGCGGCTTCGTCATAAGACCTGCGGGCAGGATTTCTCCGCCATCGTGGTTTGCTCCGAGTGCAAGAAGCCTATTTCCTCCAAGGACACCGACTATATCCTGAGGTACCCGTTTGACCTTTGATGGGTTTGTCGTCCCATAAGGCAGTTACAAAAGGCGGTGCTCAAGGTCAATCAGACCTCTCTGGAGATAGCCTCTTCTGGCGAAGCATTTGGAAAACGCGTTCCGGGGTAACTGGCAGCGTTTCCACCGACACGTCGAGGTGAGAAAGCGCGTCTGAGACGGCATTTGCAATCGCCGCGGGCGCGCCAATCGTGCCGCCTTCGCCCATCCCACGGAAGCCACCAATATTGTTCGGCAGATCTGCTTCAATGTGAACGATACCGATGTTGGGAATGCTGCTGGCGACCGGGACGAGATAGTCCGCAAAGCTTGCGGCAACTGCTTGTCCCTGGTCGTCATGGACGATTTCCTCAAGCAACGCAGCACCGATACCTTGGGCTACGGCGCCGTGGATCTGTCCGTCCACGATCATCGGATTGATGATCTTGCCGCAATCTTCAGCCACGACATAGCGCAGAATCTTCACGCCGTAGGTTTCCGGGTCGACCTCGATCATCGCAAGATGCGTCGAGGAGGAGGTTGTCCCCAGATAGGGATCGTAGGTCTCGGAAGCCGTCAGATCCTCACGTTTGTCTCTCGGAATCCGCCCCATCTGTGTATAGACCGCAGAGGCGACTTCCTTAAGTGTCATGGTCAGATTTGAATGCCGGCTTGAAACAATGCCATCGTGGAGATCGAGATCCTCGACACTCTGCTCCATCAGGTAGGCAGCAGCGCGCAAGATCTTAGCTTTCACAGTGCGAGCCGCAAGCGTGGCGGCGCCGCCGCCCAACACCGCCGAGCGGCTGGCATAGGTGCCACTGGACATGGGAACGAGAGAACTATCTCCATGCTTGATCTCTATATCCTCAAGCTTGCAGCCGAGCTCGTCAACGATGACCTGCGCCAAAGTGGTCTCGAGCCCTTGTCCATGCGAGGAGATGCCGAATGCCGCTGTGATCGCGCCGGTGGCGTCGATCTCGATCTTTGAGGTTTCCGTTCCCGTGTTGATCGGCATTCCCGGCGCCACCGAGATGCGCGAGCCGATACCGGTCAACTCGGCATAACTCGCCAGACCAATTCCAATCCATCGGCTGTCTTTCCTGGCTTTGTCCCTTTCGCGCACCAGGGCGGGATAATCCACATGATCGCAGGCTCCTTGGAGACATTCCTGGAAGGCGGACTTGTCCCAGATAATGCCGGAAGCCGTGCGATAGGGAAACTCTTCGCTCCGAACAAGGTTCTTCCGACGGAACTCGACCGGATCCATGCCCAGTTTGCGGGCCGCCATCTCGATCAGCCTCTCCATCGCGAAGGTCGACGACGGGCGGCCAACACCACGATAAGGGCCCGTTGGTGGTTTTGGCGTAAGGACACCGCGGATCCTGCCTCGGTAATGCTCCATCCGATAGGGCCCGGGCAGGAAGCTGACGACTTGAACCGTCTCGAGGGCCGCGGTCCACGGATAAATCGAGTAGGCACCGACGTCGCCGATCACGTCCGCGCGCAGGCCGATCAGCATGCCGTCCTTCGTGACAGCCAGTTCCGCCTCGATCAGTTCGTCGAAGGCCTGACTGGTCGCGGAAAGATCTTCCAGCCGATCGCTGACGAACTTGATCGGGCGCTTCAGTTTTCGCGCCAGCGCGCAGACAAGGATTTCTTCGCCGTAGAGTGACCCCTTGCCGCCGAAACTGCCCCCCACATCGGGGGCGATGACGCGCATGCGCGTCCCTGGGAGGTCGAGGCAGCCCGAGAGCACATCGCGGATGACGCCTGGAATATTGGAGGACGTGTAGAGGGTTAGCGACTGTCTCCGGCTGTCCCACTCGGCGAGATAGGACCGGTTCTCCATGGCAGCGGCGGTCTTTCGCGTCATCCGGAACTTGCCTTTCACGGTGACGGCTGCGTCCTGGAATGCTGCGTCGACGTCGCCACGCTTGAACTCGCGGCGGATGATCGTGTTGGTGCCGGCCTCCTCATGCAGGAGGGGTGCATCGTCCTTGACCGCATCGACCTGTCGGATAGCGAAGGGGAGCGGCTCGTACTCGATAGTGATCTGTTCAAGCGCGTCTTCCGCCGCGTACCGGCTTTCGGCCACAATGGCGACGACCGGCTCGCCTACATATCGAACTTTGCCGCGCGCGAGCGGCCATATGGGGGTGGCGTAGTAGCCAGGCATGCGTGAGGTCGGAATGGCCGGTTTGATCTCGCCTTCCAGATCGCTCGCGTCATAGATCGCGACGACCCCGGGTATCGAGAACGCATCGCCGACATCGATGCCGAGGATACGAGCGTGTGGCTGGTCGGAGCGCCGCAATGCCACATGCAACATTCCGGCCGGCGCCATGTCATCGACATACTGACCAACACCCGTCAGAAGACGAGGATCCTCGGTGCGCCTGATCCGCTTGCCAACAAGTTTGGGCCGCAGTTCGACGGATTGGTCATGATGGCTCATTGGTAGAACTCCGTGCCTTTTCGCAATCCTTGCCATTGCTCGTCGTCGTGGCCGGAGATGATGGTGGCTCCCCGCGCCCGGAGAGCTTTCAGATTAGCGAGTGCCTCCGCAGCGAGTTCAACGTTCCACGTATTCTTCGGGGCGACACCGGAATCGATGTTCGTCTGGAATGGCGCAGCATCCGAAGCAAGTATGAACGCACCATCCATTGCAAGATCGACACGTGCGACCGTCGTTCCGGGGGTATGACCCGGCATGGGCAGCAAGACTATGCGGCCGTCGCCAAACACATCATGCTCGGCATTGAAGGTCTGAAATCCCTGGGGCTGCTCCCACTCTTTGCGGAGATAGCCAAGGTTTTCTGCACCATCTGCCTTTGCCGCCTGCGTCTCCGCCTCATGGCACAGGATCGTCGCGCGCCGAAAGTATGCGTTGCAACCGCAATGATCGGGATGAAGATGTGAACAGATCACGACGTCTATGTCCTCGGGGTCGATGGCCAGGGTTTTCAGCTGACGCACGACGGTCTGCTCAGGTGAAAAGATCGGCGTCATAACCTTACTCAACCCACCCCATCGCGCGACCGGATCAATTGCGGCCTCCGGACTGCATCCGCTATCAAACAGGACGTTGCCCTGGGAATGACGCATCAAGGTGGCGTGAACTGGCAACTCGATCGTTTCTTCCTTCGCCGCGCCGGATACGTAGATTGACCGGCGCATACGCAGCCGGCCGCCTTCAAGAAAGTGCATCTTCATCTGAGGGGTCCTCTCTCGATGGCCAGTTCGCGAACTGCGTTGACGATGTTTTCATAGCCCGTGCAGCGACAGATGTTTCCCGACAGCGCTTCGCGGATTTCCTCATCGGTTTCCAGCGGATGGTGGCGAATGAGATCAGTGATCGCCATGATGAAACCGGGAGTGCAGAAGCCGCATTGCAGGCCGTGATGCTGGCGAAAGGCTTCTTGAACGCTACCGAGCTTATCGATGCTTCCCTGGCCTTCGATCGTTTCGATCTCCATCCCTTCTGCCTGCACCACCAGGGTCAGGCAGGAGCGCGCGCTACGCCCGTCGAGAATGACGGTGCAGGCACCACAAACGCCGTGTTCGCATCCGACATGGGTCCCGGTCAGACCAAGCTCCTCGCGGATGAAGTCACTCAGCAGCATACGTGCTTCGATCGTGCGCGTCATAGACAGCCCGTTTACGCTGACGGTGATCGTTTTCTCACTCATTTGCTCAATGCCTTTCGTGGTTCGCGCGGCTCCAGGCGGCGCGAATAGCCCGTTTGGCGAGGACGCCCGACAGATGTCTGCGGTAATCTGCAGATGCGTGGATATCCGTATTGGGGGTCAGGATTGCAGCCAGGCGATCCACCACCTTGTCGAGAACCGGCTCGGACACATCCGTCCCCTCGACGATGTGCTCAATCTCTTCAAGCCGTAGCGGGGTTTCACCAACCCCCATCATCCCGACCCGCACGTCAGACGCCCTGCCGCCGACACAACGCAGTGTTGTGCCAAAACAGGCAAGCGCGAAGTCCCCGTGACGCCTTGCAAACTCTTCAAAACCCCATCCGGCATCCGGTCTCATCGCGTCGAGTTCAACGCCGACGACAAATTCATCCGGTTCCATCGAATTGACCAGCGATCCGACAAAAAAGTCGGCTGCTGGTATCTCGCGTCTACCGCGCACAGAGTAGGCAATGATTGTGCCGTCAAGAAATCGTGTCATCATCGGCATCTCGGTCGCCGGATCGGCATGCGCGACGCTGCCGCAGAAGGTGCCCCGGTTGCGCACCGTCATATGTGCGACGTGGTGCATCGCTTCATGTACGATTGGCAAGTGCGCGCGGATAATGGCATCGGTTGCGGTCATGTGGTGACGAACCGTAGCGCCAATCTTCACCCGATCGTTGTGCAGTTCGATCCGGTCAAGGCCAGCGACCCGGTTGATGTCTATCAGAATAGTGGGCTTCACCAGTCGAAAATTGATCATCGGCATCAGGCTCTGGCCACCGGCGATGATCTTGCCATCTCCCTCGGCCGCGGCAAGTGCCGCGGCAACCGCGTCGATCGTGGTGGGCGCGATGTAGTCGAACTGCGCGGGCTTCATGGCGTCTGCGACCCGGCCTGCAAAACGAGCGTCCTCTGCATGTTTGTTCCTCCCGCATCGCACTTCTCTGCGACGATCTAATTTTGACTTGCATTATTAGACTTAAGATAGGAATGTCAAGCAATGTGATTTCGCCGCCAAAGGCGGCAGCACCCAACGCTCAGGTGAGGAGACGTACGCATGGAAATGTCAGGCAAGCAGTTAATTCCCGCGGCCCGGGAGGACGTATGGGCTGCACTCAACGACGCTGACGTGCTTCGCGTTTGCATCCCCGGATGTCAGGAACTGAAGAAATCTTCCGATACTGAAATGTCCGCCGTCGCAGTTATGAAGGTCGGCCCGATAAAGGCGCGTTTCCAAGGCGCGGTGACGCTCTCGGACCTTGATCCTCCTAACGGGTACAAGATTACGGGTGAGGGGCAGGGCGGTGTCGCAGGTTTCGCAAAGGGCGTTGCCACGGTGAAACTGGAGCCGTCTGAGAACGGAACCTTACTCCTTTACACCGTCGATGCGCAGATCGGTGGCAAGCTGTCGCAACTCGGTGGCAGGTTGATTGATGTTACCGCAAAGCAGATGGCCGGCCAATTTTTCAAGCGGTTTGCTGAAGAGATCCAGGCGCGGCAGACCGCCGCATCTGGCGCAGACCTGCCGACCTCACCCGCACCCGATAGCGCCTCCCAAAAAGATAGAGTGTCGATGGCCGCCGCAGATCGCGCGCCGTTACAGTCAGGTTCTAGCGCATGGCCATCGCCGGCGGCCTCCCGAGCCGGTCCTTCGATACCGATCCTGGCGCTTGTTGTTTTCGTTTCCGTACTGGCAGCATTATGGGCGGTCTATGGCGGCCTGCTTCCAAGCCTTCTGCCGGCAGGCGGTGACCGCGGACGGATGTCTCCGGATGTGGCAAGCGCGGTGCAATTGATTATGGCTGCGGCGATTGGCTACCTCTTTGGTGCCCGATCTCGACAACGATAACCGCACTTCTTACGGAAAGAGCCGGAACTGTCGTTCCGGCTTTTTTAATTTAACTTGCATAAGAAGACTTCCTTGTCACGCCTTCCGACGATCGAGGAAGAGTTTCAGCTCTCCAAAAACGCCACGCCTGAACATCATTACGCAGGTGACGAAAAACAGGCCGATGATGAAGGTGATAGGAAGGCCGGTGGTCGACAGATAGTGCTCCAGCCCGACGACCAGCGTTGAACCTACGATTGGACCGATCAGCGTTCCCATGCCGCCAAGGAGCGTCATCAGTATGACTTCCCCCGACATGTGCCACGTGACATCAACCAACGATGCAAGCTGGAAGGCGATTGCCTTCATTGCGCCGGCAAAGCCGGACAGTGCAGCAGACAGGGTAAAGGCGATCAGCTTGTAACGGTCTGGCTTAAGGCCAAGGGAAGTCACGCGAGTTTCGTTTTCGCGGATTGCTGAAAGGGTGTGGCCGAAAGGCGAATTGACCGCCCGCCAGATGATCACGAGGCCGATGACCGTACCGCCGAGCGCGGTGTAGTACATGGCCGTGATGTTTCGCAAGTCGATCATGCCGAGCAGGTTGCCGCGTGGCACGGCCTGAATGCCGTCCTCCCCCCCGGTAAACGGCATCTGCACAGCCATAAAGTAGACGAGTTGTGCAAGGGCGAGCGTGATCATCGCAAAGTAAATGCCGTGGCGCCGGATGGACAGAGCGCCGAACACTAGGCCAAGCACGGCCGCAAATGCGGTTCCGGAAAGCACGGCCAGTTCGAAGGGCAAGTGCCAGACTTTTGCGGCATGAGCCGCGATATAGGCGCCGCCACCGAAAAATGCCGCGTGGCCAAAGGAGAGTAAACCTGCGTAGCCGAGCGCCAGATTGAATGCCGCTGCGAAAAGCACGAAGCACAGAATCTTGATCAGGAATAGCGGATACGTCACCAGCGGGGCGACAAGCAGGATCGCAGCGACCGCGACCAAGAAGAGAAAACATGTTGGTCTAGCAAATCCGCGTGCGGCAGCGGGACTGGACATAGTGCTACCGTTCATCGTCATGCCTCGCGATTAAACAGGCCTGCCGGCCGGATGAGAATTACCAGCACCATGACCACGAAGACCGCGATCGAGGATGCTGCGGGATAGAACGTCTTGGTGAGTCCCTCGATTATTCCCAGGCCGAGAGCCGTCACGATGGCGCCGCCGATCGACCCCATTCCGCCGATAACGACCACCGCAAATACGACAATGATGATGCTGGAGCCCATTCCGGGGCTCACCTGATAAAGTGGCGCCGCAAGGGCGCCCGCAAAGCCTGCAAGTCCGACACAGAAAGCGTAGGTCAGTGTGAGCATCAAAGGCACATTGATTCCGAACGCTTGAACCAGCGCGGGGTTCTCAGTGGCAGCCCGCAGATAAGCGCCGAGCTTTGTGCGCTCTATGGCCAGCCATGTCAGGATGCAGATAACAAGCGAAATCGCGATGACCCATGCACGGTACATCGGCAGGAATATGAAGCCGAGATTGATGCCGCCGGTCAACGCCGCAGGAACCGGATAGGGTTTGCCTGCCGCCCCGAAAAGGTGACGGAACAGCCCTTCCAGCATCAGCGCTATGCCAAAGGTCAGGAGAAGGCTGTAGAGGTGATCCATCCGGTAGAGCCGCCTGAGCAACAGCCGCTCGACAACGATACCGACAATGGCGACCACGGTGGGAGCGGCAATCAGCGTTTCCCAATATCCAAGCCCGAAGCGGGAAAAAAGATACCAGGCAGCGAAGCCGCCAAGCATATAGAACGCACCGTGCGCAAAGTTGATTACGTTAAGCATGCCGAAGATGATCGCCAGACCAAGGCTCAACAGCGCGTAGAACGAGCCGTTTATCAAACCCAGCAGCAATTGGCCGAGAAGGACGGGCAGCGGCACCCCGAAAAAATCAGTCATCGGTTTTTCCCTGTTTTATGATCCCCGTCATCGTCACACCCCTAGATACCGGTTCAGCCGGTCCATGTTGGCGTCAAGCGCGGTATTGGAAATTTCGTCGACCACCTTGCCCTGATCGAGCACGAAGTGGCGGTCGGAAACGGACGCCGCGAAGCGCAGATTCTGTTCGACCAGAATGATTGTCATGCCGCGTTCCTTAAGAACGCGCAGCGCGGTCCCAATCTCCTCGATGATGACGGGGGCGATCCCCTCCGTTGGTTCGTCGAGAAGGATGAAATCGGCTCCAGTTCGCAAAACCCGGGCGATGGCCAGCATCTGCTGCTCGCCGCCTGAAAGGCGTGTCCCTTGCGTGCTGTCGCGCCCCTTGAGGTTCGGGAAAAGGGCGTAGATCTCCTCCACGCTCATTCCCTCCGGGTGCCAGGCGGGCGGAAACATGAGGTTTTCGATGACGTTCAGCCGCGAAAAGATTCCACGCTCCTCCGGGACGTAGCCGATGCCAAGGCGAGCGATTTTATGGGCCGGAACCTTCAGGAGGTCGGTGCCCTTATAGGTGCTCGCGCCGGTACGTTTTCCCACGACGCCCATGAGGCTCCGAAGTGTGGTCGTCTTACCGGCGCCATTGCGGCCGATCAGCGTCACGACCTCGCCCCTTCTGACATTGAAATTGACGCCATGCAGAACATGGCTCTCGCCGTACCAGGCTTCGAGGTTGCTGACGTTCAAGAGCGCGGGCTCAGCCATGGACGCCTCCCATATAAGCTTTGCGGACTTCCGAATTAGCCGACACCTCCCGATAGGTTCCTTCCGCAATGACCTCGCCACGGCGCAGCACCGTGATTGTGTCGGAGAGGTCTGCAACGACGCCGAGATTGTGCTCGACCATCAGTATGGTGCGGCCCTTTCCGGCGCGTCGGATCAAAGATGCCGTTCTGCCGATGTCTTCCGTTCCCATGCCAGCCATCGGTTCGTCGAGCAGCAAAACGTCCGGTTCGAGGGCGAGCGTGGTTGCCAGTTCAAGGGCGCGCTTGCGTCCGTAGGACAGTTCGCTCGCCTTCGTTCGCGCCTTTTCGGCAAGGCCGACGCTTTCGAGAAGCGCCAGCGCCTCCTCGTTAAAGCGCTTCAGGCACCGGTTGGACTTCCAGAACGAGAACGTCTCACGCTCGCGGGCCTGAAGCGCCACACGCACGTTTTCGTGGGCGCTCAGGTGCGCAAATACCGACGAAATCTGGAACGACCGGACGAGGCCAAGGCGCGCGATATCGGCGGGCGCCATGTGGGTAATGTCACGTCCCTTGAAGAAGATTTGCCCCGAGCTCGGGGAAAGGAACTTGGTCAGCAGGTTGAACAGCGTGCTCTTGCCGGCTCCATTGGGGCCGATCAGGGCATGAATCTGTCCTGGCCTGATTTGGATGTCGACATTGTTCACGGCAACGAAGCCGCCGAACGAGCGCGTCAAATTGCGCGCCTCGATTATGGGTGCGTTCTCCGGCACGAAGCCTCCCTACCTGCTCGATTTTCTCCTCCGGTGGCGTCGGGTGATGACCGCCACGTGCCTCTCCTCACAAAAGGCCGTTTCAGAAAAACATAGAAAGTCTAATAATGCAAGCTTGCGTATCTCTGAAAACTCTGTTTATCTTAGCCTTGCTCCCCGTGTTGGAGCAGCATTCTAACAGCGCTTATTCGATTACAAGTATGATAGCGCAAGTTTAATATCGGCGCTCGCGGAGGAGCTTCGGCGCCGGATCTGG
The DNA here is from genome assembly GCF_002008365.1 of Rhizobium leguminosarum bv. viciae USDA 2370. GTDB lineage: Bacteria > Pseudomonadota > Alphaproteobacteria > Rhizobiales > Rhizobiaceae > Rhizobium > Rhizobium leguminosarum. The sequence goes on along the minus strand of NZ_MRDL01000037.1, from coordinate 238,808 downwards.
GAGGATGGAATGATGAATCGTCTGCAAGTTTTACTGTCTTGCGCCGCGGCTATCGGCGCTATGAGTTTTCAGGTTCAGGCCCAGGATGCAGGGCCGATCCGGATTGGCGTCCTGACTGACGTCAGCGGTCAGTTTTCGCACGAGGCCGGCGATGGCGCCATTGCCGCCGTCAAGATGGCGGTCGAGGATTTTGGCGGAAAGGTCCTCGACCGTCCGTTGGAAGTCGTCGTCGCCGACCACCAGAATAAGCCGGAGGTGGCGGTCGCCACGGCGCGCGAATGGTATGGGTCGCAAGGCGTGACCATGATCAACAACCTGATCAATTCCGGCATAGCGCTGGCTGTCACGCAGGTGGCCAAAGACGAGAACAAGATCGCCATCGTCAATGGCTCCGGTTCATCGCGCTTGACGAACGACGGCTGCACGCCGAACAGCATCCACTACTCGTATGATACCTATGCGCTCGCCAATGGCACCGCGAACGAACTGATCCGGGAAGGCAAGAAGAATTGGTACTTCCTAACCGCCGACTACGCTTTTGGCCATGCGCTCGAGGCTGATGCGAGCCAGATTGTCAAGGCAAACGGCGGAACGGTTTCCGGCGCCGTCCGCTATCCGATTGAGACTGCCGACCACAGTGCCTTCATGCTGCAGGCGCAGGCATCGCCTGCCGATGTCGTGGCCCTGGCTGGTTCCGGTACGACCTTCGTGAACGCGGTTAAATCGGCCTCCGAATTCGGCCTTGCCTCGTCTGGCAAGACCGTTGCCGGCCTGCTCGTTTGGGACACGGACGTTCATTCGCTCGGTCTTGAAACCGCGCAGGGCATGATCCTGACGAACGCGTTCTACTGGGACCGCGACGATGAGACCCGCGCTTTTGCCAAGAAATTCGAGGCGCGCGTTGGTCGCCCGCCGCATATGGGTGACGCAGGGGATTATTCCTCGACCATGCACTACCTGCAAGCTGTCAAGGCCGCGGGCACGACGGACGCAAAGACGGTCATGAGCAAAATGAAGGAGACGCCGATCAACGACTTCTTCGCAAAGGGCGGCAAGATCCGCGAGGACGGCCGGATGGTGCATGACATGTACGTTTACCAGGTAAAGACGCCGGCCGAATCCAAGAGCGAATGGGACCTTTTGAAGCTTGTCACGACCATCCCCGGCGACAAGGCGTTCCGCCCGCTTTCCGAGAGCCAATGCCCTCTGGTCAAGAAGTGAACGAAATGGAGTGCCCGGCTTTCTTGCGCTAGGCACTCCCACCGCGATGGCATGGACCCGCTAGTCCGGGGTCAGCAGGGAAGAGAAGAGCGGAAATGAGTGATATTCTAGTGGAGAAATCCGACGGTATAGCCACCGTCACACTGAATCGGCCCATGCAGCGCAACGCTGTGACCTATTCGATGTGGTGCGAGCTTGCGGAGCTATTTCGTCAGTTTGACGGTGATACGGATATTCGCGCTATTCTGTTGATGGGTGCGGGAAGCGATTTTTCTGCCGGCGCTGATATCAGCGAGTTCGAGACGGTGCGGGGGGGCGTGGAGGAAAGCACACGCTACGAGGTCGCCGTCGATGCGGCGGGTGACGCCATCTACGAGGTCTCCAAGCCCACGGTTGCGGTTGTGCGCGGTTATTGCCTGGGCGGTGCTGCACATCTGGCCATGTCGTGCGATTTTCGCATCGCGGAAGAGAGTGCCACCTTCGGCATTCCCGCCGCCCGCCTGTCGATCGTCTATGGCGTCTCCGCGACCCGCAAACTGTTTTCGCTCGTCGGCGTCAGCGAGGCAAAACGAATTCTATACTCGGCAAGTCGATTCACCGCGCGCGACGCGCTTGCCACCGGTTTCATCGACCAGCTTGCAGCGGATGCGCACGCTGCGGCTCTGGAACGCGCCAATGCCATGGCCGCCAACGCTCCTCTAACGATCAGGGGTGCCAAGTTCATCCTCAACGGCTGTGCCCGGGGGGATCTCGACCTTGTCGAGGCGGAAACACTGATCGACAAGGCGAGTTCAAGTCACGACTACGCCGAAGGACGCAAGGCGTTTGGCGAGAAGCGCTCGCCGCGGTTCCTGGGTCGCTGAGGTATTTTCGCCCCGTTCACCAATTCGCCGCGAAGGCAAACATTCAAGTATCAAGGAGACTATGCAATGGAGACCAATCTCAAGGGCAAGGTGGCGTTGGTCACGGGCGGCGGCCGGGATGTCGGAGGCGATATCGCACACGCGCTCGCTGGCGAAGGCGCCATCGTCGCGGTGAACTACAGCCGTTCCAGGGATGAAGCCGAGGCCGTCGTCACATCAATCGAAGCCGGTGGTGGCAAGGCAAAGGCCTACCAGGCGGACATCAGCGACAATGCCCAGGTCAGGGCGATGGTCGCCGCCGTCAAGGCCGATTTCGGCACGGTCGACATTCTCGTCAACAATGCGGGCTATGTGAAGTACCAACGGTTCGTAGACTCGACCCCACAAGACTGGAAGCAGCAGATCGACGTGTGCCTTTACGGTGCGATCAATTGTTGTCATGAAGTGGCACCGCTGATGATCGCGCAGAACTCCGGGCGCATTATCAATCTCGTCGGCGACAGTTCCCGCATCGGCGAAGCCAACCTTGCGCTTGCCGCCGCGGCGCGGGGTGGCACGATTGCGCTCGGCAAGTCGCTTGCCCGTGAATTCGGTCGCAACAACGTCACCGTCAATACGGTCTCGCTCGGCCTGATCGAGACCTCGCATTCGGACCCGGAATTCCTCGAGAAAAACCGCGAGAAGATCGTCAAAGCCTACCCGTTGCGCCGCATCGGCAGGCCGGACGATATCGCCCCCATGGTCACCTTCCTTGCTTCGGAAGCATCGTCCTGGGTGACCGGGCAGGTGATCAGTGTGAACGGCGGCTTTTGCATGGTCTAACGGGAGGATTGGGAGGAGCCAAGATGATACATTACGATCTGATCGCGCCCGTCGGAGAAATACTTCAGCGGAATGTGCGCCTGTATCCAGAAAAAATGGCGTTCGAGGACAGCATGCGGTCGGTTTCCTATCCGCAGCTCGATGCGGAGACGGGGGCTCTGGCTTCCCGCCTCGTCGCTGGCGGACTTAGGAAGGGACAGGCTGTTGCGGTCTTCCTGCCGAACTCCGTCAGCTGGGTGGTCGCCTGCCTCGCCGTCGTGCGCGCCGGCGGCGTTTGCGTCCCGGTAAGCATCGAATCTACCCAGGCCGAGCTTGAGTACCGTATCACCGACGCCGCATGTACGATGGTCGTTGCCCTGCCGGAGAAGCGCTCGATGGCGGAGGCAGTCTTGTCGCAGCTCGATCGGCCCGTCTTTGTGATCGAGGCGGACCCGGCTTCCGGATTGTTTGAGATGGAGCCGCCGCATTCCTCCGCTTTCGAGGACGATCTGGATGTAGATCGTCCGGCCTATATTGTATATACGTCGGGAACGACCGGGCAGCCGAAGGGCGTGCTTTTATCGACGCGATCCATGCTGTGGGTCACGGCCGCCTGCTGGGCGCCCATCGCGGGAATGAACGAGAACGATGTCGTCCTTAATACGCTCCCGCTCTATCATTCCTATGCGCTGAACATCGCGGTCCTCTCCATCATAGCGACCGGTGCCAGCGAGTACATCATGGAGAAATTCTCCACCAGGCAAGCGACTGAACTGCTGCGGTCGGGACGCTTCACGTTTATGCCCGGCGTGCCGACCGTGTTCCACTATTTCCTCTCAGCATGCCAGACAAGCGGCGAGAAACTGCTGTCGTCGGTGAGGCTTTGCGTGTCTGCAGGTGCCATCCTTCCAGGGACGCTGAACAACGACTTCGAGGAATTCTTCGGCGTCGCGCTCCTCGATGGTTACGGAATTACCGAGACTTCCACGATGGTAACCATGAATTGGCCCGGGCGCTGCCGCGTCTCTGGCTCCTGTGGCCTGCCACTTCCGGGCCTGACGGTCCGCCTGATCGATCCGAAAACTGGCCTGGACGTTCCGGTCGGAAGGGAGGGCGAGCTGATCTGCAAGGGGCCAAACCTCATGCAGGGCTATCACAACAAGCCACTGGAAACCCAGAAGGCCGTCGTCGACGGCTGGTACCGCACAGGCGATCTCGCCAAGTCCGATGCGAATGGCTTCCTGACTATCACTGGCCGCCTAAAGGAGTTGATCATTCGCGGTGGACAGAACATTGCGCCAGCCGAGGTCGAGGAGACGATCCTGCTTAATCACGCGATCATTGACTGCGCCGTCATCGGCATGCCGCATGCGATGTTGGGCGAGGTTCCGGTGGCTTGTGTGGTTCTAAAGGATGGCGAGGCATTCGATGAGGCGGCCCTTCTTACCCACTGCAAGGCGCGTCTGTCTGCCTACAAGGTTCCTGATCGCATCTACATCGTTGACGAGATACCTCGAACCGGATCCGGCAAGATCTTGCGCGTGAAGCTGCGCGATAGCCTGCCAGCTGCGTGAGGGAAGTGACACAGGAGAACGGCATGAACCCTTTCATATTCAACACGACCCCGCAGATCGTTTTCCGGACGGGCGCGGCCGCCGGCATCGGCGACATCGTCAAGAAGAAGCTGGGCGAGCGCATCCTGTTCGTGACCGACGCCGGTCTGCGCGGGCTCGGGCTTTGCGATCCGGCTCTGGCCTCGCTTGCAGCCTCGGGTATCGAGGTGACCGTGTTCGACAGTGTCGAAGCCGATCCGTCTCTTGCGACCGTGATGGCGGCATCGGACATGGCGAGGCCAACGGGTGTTACCGGCATTATCGGTTTCGGCGGCGGGTCTTCACTTGACGTTGCCAAGGTCGTGGCTCTTCTCTGTGGATCGGGCGAGAATATCGACGAGGCCTGGGGTGTCGGCAACGCGAAGGGGCCTCGCCTGCCGCTGGTGCTTGTGCCGACCACTGCTGGGACCGGATCTGAGGTCACATCAGTTTCGATCATCACCGTCGGCGGAGGCGAGAAGCGCGGGATATCGTCGCCGATCATCCTGCCCGATATCGCGATCCTTGATGCCGATCTGACGATCGGCCTTCCAGCCCATATCACGGCGGCTACCGGCATCGACGCCATGGTGCACGCGATCGAATCCTATGCCTCGAAAAGCGCCAACAACAATCCTTTGTCGAAGATGCTGGCGCGCCAAGCGCTTCAGCTGCTGGGCGCGAATATCGAGAAGGCCGTGTTCGACGGTCAAGACCGCGCCGCGCGCGGTGCGATGCTGCTTGGCTCGATGCTTGCCGGGCAGGCCTTCGCGAACTCCCCAGTCGCCGCCGTGCATGCGCTGGCTTATCCGATCGGTGGGACCTTCCATATCCCCCATGGCCTATCCAACGCATTGGTTCTTCCGCATGTTCTGCGGTTCAACGCACCCGATGCCGCATCGGTTTACGCGGAAATCGCCGCTGATGCCTTTCCGGATCTTGTGTCGGAACGGGAGGATGAGGGACGCTGCGCCGCCTTCATCGAGAGGCTCGCCGGACTGTCGGAAAAGCTCGGGCTTCAGTCACGGCTTCGCGACGTCGGCATCGGCGAGGAGCACCTTGCGGTCATGGCGCGCGACGCCATGAAGCAGACGCGCCTCCTCGTCAACAACCCCCGCGAGGTGAGCGAGAGGGATGCGCTCTCGATATATAGGGCGGCCTGGTAATGGCGAAGCGCGAAACTCCCTCACGACGATCTGATTACAAGGTGTTCCGCACGACCGGCCTACGCTGGTCGGACAACGACACCTACGGGCACATGAACAACGTGGTGCATTACACGCTCTTCGATACCGCGGTGAATGCCTTTCTCATCAAAAACGGCGTGCTCGACATCAAGGCTGGCACCGAGGTGTTTCTCGTTGTCGAGACCGGCTGCCGTTATCATGCCGAGATGACCTTTCCCGATCAGGTGACGGCAGGCATTCGGGTGGCGAGGCTAGGCAGTTCGTCGGTTCGCTACGAGATCGGCCTGTTCCGTAACGATGAAGACGTGGCCGCAGCCGAAGGTTTTTTCATCCATGTCAACGTCGATCGCCTGTCGCGCCGACCGGTTCCGTTCGGCGACAAGGCCAGGGCGCTGCTTGAGCCGCTTCTGGTCGAAGCATGACTTTTGTTTAACAAGGATAACCCCATGGCAGTTCCCACTCTCAAGGATCCATCGCTGCTGCGCAGCCAGTGCTTCATCGGCGGAGAATGGCGCGACGCCGACGACGGCAGGGTGATCGTTGTCACCAATCCCGCAGACGGTTCCGTTGTTGCAAACGTTCCCCGAATGGGGGCCGGTGAAACGCAGCGCGCCATCGAGAGCGCCCAACAAGCGCAGTCCGGATGGAAGGCGCTTTCCGGCAAGCAACGCGCTGCCGTCCTGCGGAAATGGTTCGAGCTTCTGATCGAGAACCAGGACGACCTTGCCGCCATCATGACGGCCGAGCAGGGCAAGCCGCTGCCTGAGGCCCGCGGCGAGATCGCCTATGCGGCATCGTACATCGAATGGTTTGGCGAAGAGGCCAAGCGTGTCTACGGCGACACTATTCCGGCTCCGACGTCCGACAAGCGCATCGTCGTCATCAAACAGCCGATCGGGGTTTGCGCGGCGATCACGCCATGGAATTTCCCGGCAGCGATGATCACTCGGAAAGTCGGGCCAGCTCTGGCGGCAGGCTGCACCATGATCATCAAGCCGGCGAGCCAGACGCCGCTTTCGGCGCTTGCTCTCTGCGTTCTGGCGGAACGTGCAGGCGTACCGAAGGGCGTGCTTTCCTGCGTGACGGGGTCGGCCGGTGACATCGGCGCCGAACTGACGTCCAACCCAGCCGTTCGCAAGCTCAGCTTCACCGGTTCGACGGAAATTGGCAAGGTGCTGATGGTCCAGTGCGCGGCAACCGTGAAGCGGACCTCGATGGAGCTTGGTGGAAACGCGCCCTTCATCGTGTTCGACGACGCCGACGTGGAAGCCGCCGTCAAAGGCGCGATCGCCTCGAAATACCGCAACGCCGGTCAGACTTGCGTCTGCGCCAACCGCTTCCTCGTCCAGAGCGGCATTTACGACACTTTCGTAGCCCAGTTATCGGACGCTGTATCCCAATTGAGCGTGGGGAATGGATTTGCGCCCGGTGTGCAGATCGGCCCGCTGATCGACGAGAAGGCGGTCGCAAAGGTCGAGGAGCTTGTTTCGGACGCCCTCAGCCACGGCGGCAGGGTGGTTGCGGGCGGCGGCCGGCATGCGCTTGGGCACAGCTTCTACCAGCCGACGGTGATCGCCGACGTCTCGCCAAAATCCCAAATTTTCGGCGAGGAGATTTTCGGGCCGGTTGCGCCGATCTTCCGTTTCGAAACCGAAAGCGAAGCAATCGAGCTTGCCAACAAAACTCAATTCGGGCTTGCCGCCTATTTCTACGGCCGTGACATTTCCAGGATCTGGCGGGTCGCAGAGGCGCTTGAGGCCGGCATCGTCGGCATCAACGAAGGGCTGATCTCGACCGAGGTCGCGCCGTTCGGTGGCGTGAAGGAAAGCGGAAACGGTCGCGAGGGGTCCAAGTACGGAATGGATGACTATCTCGAGATCAAATATCTGTGCATGGGAGTCTGAAGAATGACGAGACTTGTGTTCATTGGACCTCCCGGCGCTGGGAAAGGGACCCAGGCCGAACGGCTTATACGGGAGCGAGGCCTGTTGCACATCTCGACCGGTGATCTGCTTCGCGACGCGATCAAGGCACAAAGCGCACTCGGCGTTCAGGCGAAAGCCGCCGTCGATTCGGGCGGGCTCGTGCCGGACGAGGTGGTCATAGGTCTCGTGGAAGAAGGCCTTGAAATTGCTGCCGGCCGGGCTGGCTACATCCTCGATGGCTTTCCGCGGACAGTTGCACAAGCAAGCGCGCTAGAGGCATATCTTGCCGAGAAAAATCTGCCATTGGATCACGTCATACTCTTCGACATTCCTCTCGAGCTGCTTGAAGCTCGCATCAAGACGCGGGCGGAGCGGTTACGGGAGGCTGAAGGAAGCAGCCGCTCAGATGACAATGCGGACGTGCTGAGGCGAAGGGTAGGGGAGTTTATCCGCGCAACGGTGCAGTTGGGGCCCTTTTATGAGCAGCGCAGACTTCTGCGCCGGATCGACGCCAGGCAGGACGTCGAGGCGGTCGCTGCCGCAATTGCTTCAACGATAGGTGCCTAAAACATTTGGTTAGGAGGGCAAAGTGAACCATCGCTGGAGGAAGCCATGGCGGCACGCCGCCCCATGATCGACCCTGTCGTTCCCTCGGTAGGCCTCTCGACAGACGTGCCGGTTGAAATTTTGCGTTATGCTTGCGCCTCGGTTCAGGCGGGGATAGCGACCGCCCTGGTAACCTTGGTCGAGATCCGAGGCGGCTCGGCACGTCCGCTCGGCTCGCAAATGGTTGTTAGGGCCGATGGCCTCTACTGCGGCTTCGTTTCTGGCGGCTGTACAGAGAGCGCCGTTGCAGCAGAAGCATTGGAGGCCTTGCAAAACGGGCAGGATCGCTTCCTGCGGCTGGGCGAAGGGTCGCGGCTTTTTGATATTGTTCTTCCGTGCGGCGGAGGGATCAATCTCGCGATCCACCGGCTGCAGAGCGCCAGAGAATTGGAGGACGTGATCTGTGAACTCGAGCTAAGACGGGGAACAGCTCTCAGATATAGTCCCGCCTCGGAGCGACTATCCGTCGACCGGCGGCTCCATGTTGCGTCGCAGTGGGACGGTGAGGATTTCGTCATCGCCTACCAACCGACCACTAGACTGCTCGTTTGTGGCCGTTCGATCGAAGCGACTGCAACTGCAGATGTCGCGCGCGCCGCCGGCATCGACATCCATCTCGTCGACGGGCAGATGACGGCCAGTTCTTTAAAGTCGTTGATCGACCCTTTCACTGCCGTCGCATTGCTCTATCACGATCTGGAGCGGGAGATACCGCTCTTGCGGCTCGCGCTCGACAGCCGGCCTTTTTATATCGGCGCTTTGGGAAGCCTACGCACGCACGGTAGGCGGATCATGGCTTTGGCGGACTACGGCTACAGTGAGGCCGATATTGACCGGATCAAGGCTCCGATCGGAATTTTCGGCAAAGCCAAGAGTGCGTCTTCTCTGGCGTTGTCAATTGTCGCAGACGTCGTTGCGGTCAGAATGTCTGCTAAATTTTTAAACCTATAAGGTAAGCGGCGGGCCGCCCGCACCTTCACCGAGATTATCGGTAGATTTGCTAATCGCCGCATGACCTGCTCTGGCATAGCGGCGCAAGCTGGCGTTGCGACTTCCACGAAAACGACTACTGTTTGGACAGCCAACCGCTCAACGGAGTATCCGACTAGATGAAGAAATTTCGGATCGGGTGATTGAACAACGGTGGCGAAATCGAGTGATCGTCGACTCCGTCGAAGTTTTAGCTGTTTGATCCCAGGCTTTGATGGGGCATCCTTTTCTTCCGAATCAAAGGATGCGCTATGGGCCAGGTTCTTCATGGGAGCGCCACGACGACAGAGGCAGTCCGTCGAGCGATACAACATAGTCAAGAGAGCCTGAGGACGCTTTCGAAGCGTTACGGAATCAATCAGAAGACCGTCGCCAAGTGGCGGAATCGGTCCTCGGTAGCGGACCTTCCGACCGGCCCGAAAGAGCCGAGATCGACGGTGCTCTCCATCGAGGAGGAGGCCGTTATCGTTGCCTTTCGCCGGTATGCGCTGCTGCCGCTCGATGACTGCCTCTATGCACTGCAGCCGACAATCACGCATCTTACGCGGTCTTCGCTGCATCGTTGCCTGCAGCGTCACGGCATCGGCCGCTTGCCGGATGTCGACGGCGACAGGCCGGCGAAGAAGAAGTTCAAGAGCTACCCGATCGGCTACTTCCACATCGACATTGCCGAGGTGCGCACCGAGCGAGGCAAGCTATATATGTTCGTTGCCATCGATCGCACCTCAAAGTTTGCCTTCGTCGAACTGCACGAGAAGGCCACCACCGCCATCTCGCGCGAGTTTCTCCTACGCTTGATTGCAGCCGTCCCCTACAAGATCCACACCGTGCTCACCGATAACGGGATCCAGTTCACTACGCCCGGCGCTGGAGGGCCCGCTGTGCCGCTGATCAAAGAAGCGATCGCCAATGGCGAACGTTTCTGGGCCCATGCCTTCGAATACACCTGCGCCACCAATGATATCGAGCACCGTACCACCAAGGTAAAGCATCCATGGACCAACGGCCAGGTTGAGAGAATGAACCGAACCATCAAGGATGCCACCGCCAGACGCTTTTACTATGAAAGCCACGATCAACTGCGCCAGCATCTTGCCGACTTCGTCGCCGCTTACAATTTCGGCCGCAGGCTCAAGACCCTCAACGGCCTCACACCATACGAGTTCATCTGCAAGGCATGGGCTTCACAGCCCGAACGCTTTACCCTCGATCCGCTCCAGCAAATGCCGGGACTAAACAACTAGCTTATTTGAAAGCGGCAAGACTTCATGAGGCTCGTGGTCTGCTCAAGTCCGCAGATATTGGAATCGCCGCCGTCGCACATGCCGTCGGATACAAGGGTACTTCACAATTCAGTCGCGAGTTCCACCCGTACTTCGGGCGCACGGCACAAAGCGAACAGAAGCTTTTGCAGGAAGCCCAGAGCAACTTGGACCTGGTCTAGGCAGCATCGCGTTTCGGCCCGTTGGCTGCGAACCTGCTTTTTCTGTGATCCAGTTGAGGTTGGCGCAGCCTGATGGTCTCGATTAGTTTAGTTAGAATACGGCTGCCCCGACTCCGAAACCGGCGATGGTTGAGATGCCGCAACCTGTTCGCGCATCAATCGGCCCCCAGCCGTCATCGATGCCGGCGATAGCCCAGGCGAGAGCGGCTCCCACCGCATCCAAAAGAACCGTGGCCGCAGCAAAACCGCTTAAATAGGCAACGCCGCCTAAATTGCCATTCATCTCCTCTCCAAGCATTTGGCCGTGAAGTAGTGCGAAGACGCCGGCGAAGCTCATCGTAGCGTTCACCGGGATTTTGATATTGAAAGCGACGATCGCTCCAAACAGGACGAGCGACAGACTGGCACCGCTTCCTATAAACGGTAAGGCGCCGGCAACTCCGATTCTGCTACCTAGAAACATGATGACGATGAAGGCCCCCGGCAAAAGCCAAACCGCGCGTCCGCCAAGCCGAAATGAGAATAGGCCCACAAGCAGCATCGCAATTGTGTGGTCGAACTTGGATGGCAAATAATTGAAACCGCTCAAAAAACCGGCAAGATCTCCGATCCCATCTTGCGCAAAGGCAGACATCGTCAATGCGATGGCTGAAGCGGAAATAAGCGTGCGCATCATCAGATGGCTTTTGACGAGGGTCTTCAAACCGGGCGCACTCCTAAACGTCGCGCAGTCACTTGACCGCTCCTCCCAGCGCAAATCCCGCTTTGAACTGGCGTGACATGCCCAGGAACAGAATGATGACAGGTAACGAATAGACGATCGAATAAGCCGCTATGACGCCGTAGTCGATCGAGTTCGATCCCATGAACCCAAAAAGATGCACGGGTGCGGGTTGGTCGGCGAGACTGTTGATGAGGACGACCGGCAAAAGGAAGTTGCCCCAAGCATTCACAAAGCCGAAGATTGCCGCCGACGCCAGGCCGGGTTTCGTCAGTGGCAAAATCACTCGAAACAGGATCTGCAGGGTGTTGGCTTGCTCAAGCGCTGCCGCTTCTTCCAATTCCGGCGGTACGGCGTCGATGAAATTCTTCAACTGATAGATCTGGAAAGGGATCGCCGTCACGCCCAGCAACACGCCCGTTGGTATAATGGACAGCCAACCCAGTGTGGCGAACATTTTGTAGACCGGCACGATCAATATCGAGATCGGGACGCCCGAGAGAAAGAGGATCGTGAGCAAGATCGGGTTTTTGAAGGGGATGTTGTGCTTGGAGAAGACGTATGCCGCAACGAAGGCTGCCGCGGTCCCGATGACCGTCGCGATGACCGAAAGCAGCAAGCTGTTGCCGAATGCCGAGAGATTTTCAAGCTGTACGGCAACCCAGTAATGCTCCGCAGTTAGGTCAGGGACCCTTAGCTGGTTTGTCGCGCTATGATCGACCGAGGCAAGAACCATCCAAAGCATCGGTAAGGAAAAAAATGCCGCCAGCACGAGAGCTGTGGAATTGCCGACAATCCTCTCGGTGGTGATCTTCCTGGGCCGGTTCCGCTTCAACCCCTGCAGGGACGGCATCGGATCGACGTGAACTGTCTGCATCGAAGTCGCCTTCTTACTTTGGATCATTATTTACGGGCTCATCTTGCCGGCGGGTCTTGGTGGCCCAGACGAACATGCCCCCCAGCAAGGCGGAAAGCAGCACCATGACATTGCCCAGGAGGGCGGCGTAGCCCAGGTTATGGAATTTGAAGCCCTGTTGGTATGTATAGACCGGGAGGATGTTAGTATCATTCCCCGGCCCGCCCCCGGTCATCAGATAGATCAGAGTGAAATTGCCGAAGGTCATCAGCATCATCAAGAGTGCACAGGTAACGATCGTCGGTTTCAGCAGTGGAAGCGTTATTCTCAGGAGCGACTGGAACGGCGTGCAGCCTTCGAGTTGTGCCGCCTCCATCAAGTCTCCCGGTATGTTGCGAAGCGCGGCCGAGAACATTGTCATGGCAAGTCCTGCCAATGACCAGGCGTTGGCTGTAGAAACGACCAGCATGGCGTTTTGATATAGAATATCGAGCCGGGAATTGCCCACCATGATTGCGATCAAGCCGGACTGCGTGCTCGTCGCCAGCCACAGAAAAGCGATCGTTGTTGGGGGTAGTGTCCAGGCCAAAATCGCGGCAGCACTAGCGATCCACCGAACCGGCGCAATGCAATTCTGCAGGGCAAGTGCCAAAACTAGCCCGAGCAGGGTCGTCGCCATGGCACCCGAGCCGACGACAAAAACAACCGTCAGCCACAGAGACTTGTAAAAGACCGCGTCGCCCAGCAGAAACGCAACATTGGTGAAGCCGGTAAAACGGTAGTTGATGGCATGGATGCCAATCAACTGAAGGTTCGTGAAGCCGAGATAAATCGCATAGATCACCGGCCCTAGGAAAAACGCGCCGAGAAGCACTGCCGCCGGCGAAAGAAGGACGAAAGACATCGGGTTCACACGCGGCTGATCAAGTCGCGTGTGTCTGGCTGCATCCGAGCTTGCGGCGTTCTGAGGGCCAGTTTGATGAACTGGCCCTCTGACGGCGCTTAAGGCGCGCTTTGATGTCAAGGCAGGGTCTCCAAGTTCTCTTCGCCCACTTGTGTTGCCATGTAGGATCGAAGAATGTTGACACCTTCATCGATCGTGGTTTCCGGCTTCAGCACCATTGCCTGGGTGGCCTGTTGGAACGCGTTGCCCCAAATCGGGAACTCAGCCTGTGATGGCATGCTCCGCGAGCTTGAGCTCAATTCAGCAAACGATTTCTGAAAAGGTTCCTGTGTCAGCGAAAGATAAGACTTGTCGGTTTTCAGCGATGCTGTCGCGGGAACCACAGGAACCCAAGCGGCGATGTTCAGCAGATTTTCCCTCGCCTGCATGATTTCCATCGCGGACCAGGCCAGCTTGGGGTCGGAAGGGTCCTTGGACATCGACAACACGACGCCATTGAAACTCGCCCCGATGCCGGGTTGCTGACCTTCAGCCGTCGGAATTTCGCTGAAACCGATCGTCTTTTCCTTATCGTCCCAGCAAGGCGCACAAATTTCCTTGCTCCAAAAAACCGGGATCCAGTTGCCGGCGAAGGTAATCCCGAATTTGTGATCATGGAGCGCCTCGGCTGGATGTGTCGCCCCATTGGGGTCCATGATCTGCGAAGTGGGCGCAAGAAGGCCTTCAGAGGCAGCCGTCCTGTAGAAGTTCAGGACTTCGCGGATGCCCTTGCTGTCGACCACCCATTTTTTTGTTTCCTGGTCGTAGATCGTCGGATTGCTAGAGGCTGAAAGAAGCAAGCCGGGTCCTGCGACGACGCCGAACGTTCCCTGCGCCGTTCCAGTGATCACGTAGAGGGGCGAAGCATCCGGCGATGTCTTCTTGATCGCACGGGCACCATCCAGAATGTCCTTCCAGGATTTGGGCTTCCAATCCTTCGGCAGCCCGGCTTTCTCCGTCAGTGTCCGATCAAATAAGATGCCATAGGTGTTTATCCCCTGGGCCACCGAATAGATCTTGCCGTCGTATTTTCCAGACGCTTGTACGGGGGCGGGCGTGTCCTTCCACCAAGGCGCGTCCGCGACCTTGTCGTCAAGCGGGGAAAGAAGGTCGCTGGCTGCAAACTGACCAACGTTGATGTCGAAATATTGGACGATGTCCGGTTTGGTGTCGGGCGAATTGTAAAGGAGGCTCAGTTTCGTGATGAAGTCATCATAGGTTCCCGGGACGGGGATCAACTCCATTGTATCGCCGGGATGCTTCTTCTCGAATTCTGTCTTGATGTTGTCGAACCACTTTTTAGCAAGCTTGGGATCAGCAAAGGTCCAGTTCAAACTGAACGCGACCTTCACTGTGGCAGCCTGGACGCCTTCGACAGAGGCTGTTGCGAGGCCGGTCATAGCGAGCACGGTTGGAAACGCGATATTGCGCAGTGTTCGGCCAAGTGACTTGACGATTATCGACCGACGTGGAGTAGACTGATCCACCGTCGCCACATAACCGGACTGTTTATTTTCTTTCCCATAGAATTTGCTTTCATTTCGGGCATTGAGCATCAACTTTATCTCCCAGTTTAGATTGCGTTCCACTCAGTTATTTTATTGGCCGACGTCGCCTTTCAGGCTTTTGCCTGTCCCCTCATCGAAGAAATGCAGGTCTGAGGGATCAAAGACCAATTCGACCGCGTCCCCTCGCTTTACAGGAGCAAAGCTTGGAAATTTGGAGTTCACTTCCGTTCCCTCGACATCGACGAGGACAAACGTGTCGGACCCAGTCGTTTCGAGGGACGTTACAATTCCGCTGATTTTTTCAGTGCATCGTGAAGGCGCATCCTTCACCCATTGAAGTTCATCCGGCCGGACGCCTAGCTCGATCTTTTGCGGCAACAGATCCGTAGCGAAATGGCCGCTCCCCATCGAAAAGGAGGTACCGAAGCACCGCACATTGACCCGGTCGCCTTCGGCGTGCACGGTCGCCGGCAGGATATTCATTCTGGGCGATCCGATAAACATGCCGACAACCTTGTTGGCCGGCGCTCGGTAAAGCTCTGCTGGCGTAGCAACTTGCAAAATGCGACCGTGATCGAAAACGGCAATACGATGGCCCATCGTCATCGCCTCCACCTGGTCATGGGTGACATAGACGGTCGTCACACCCAGCTGACGCTGCAAGTCGGCGATTTCGGTCCGCATGTGCGTTCTTAGGCTCGCATCGAGGTTCGATAGCGGCTCATCGAGCAGGAAAATACGCGGCCGGCGGATCATCGACCGCGCGAGAGCGACACGTTGGCGCTGCCCTCCCGAGAGCTCACTTGGAAAGCGGCTCAAGAGCGGCTCAAGTCCGACAAGCTTGGCCACGCCTTCAACACTGGCGGCGATTTCCGCTTTGTTCTCGTGCCTTATTTGCGGCCCAAACGCAAGATTCTGGCGGACCGTCATATGCGGGTAGAGCGCGTAGCTTTGAAACACCATTGAAATGTTGCGACGCCCAGGCGGCGTCAGCGTGATGTCATCACGACCGAGCAGAATCTTCCCGTAGGTTGGCGTGTCCAGCCCGGCCAGCATCCTTAGGGTCGTCGTCTTGCCGCAGCCAGATGGACCGACGAAGACCATGAACTCGCCATCCTTGATCTCAAGGTTGAGGTCTTCGATTGCGACGTGCGTACCGAATTGCTTCCAGACATTTGTGAAAGTGACCGAAGTCATGCTCTCTCCTTCAGAGGGTCGATTTTCTGGTGATCCTGACTACCGGTAGGCATCGTCGCCTCCGTCGCGCTTGAGGGGCATGGCCCGCAAGATCGCGTAAAGCGCAAGACCCAACTTTCTCGCCCTTGTTCCCTTTGTCGTTAGCTCAAGTGAACACTATGATCCAGAGCGCTGTCAAGAGGATCATGTGATCCAATTTAACGATTTGGCGATTGTTGGTGGAGCACGTAGCCGCTCTGCTCTTCTTTGGGTCTCAATTTCTTCATCCCTGCCGCCGAGGGCGCGCGGGCTTGTGGCTGCTTATTGTCGCGTCCAAAGCCGAGCTGCTGCGTGCAGGTCATGCGCGAAAAGACATTCTGGATCACATGATCCTATTGACACGCACAAGGATCATGTGTTCACTGTGGACGATGATCAATCGAGGGGCCTAGGTAGGAGGCATCCTCCAGCATGGGTCCGACGCATTTCATCTTAGCAAAGCACAGAAGTACCCAGCGGATTAACAGCCCTGGCGCGTTTCTGCGGCAACCACCGCGATTTCTCGACGGGGCGCTATTCGCCATGAGTTACCGCGCTATGCGACCGATGAAGCGTCACCTTGTGATGCCAGACAGCAAAAGGAAGCGAAATGATCGAGCCAAAATTTCGGGTATTGCACACGATGGTGCGCGTCAAAGACCTCGACAAGTCGATAGACTTTTACACACGGCTGCTTGGCATGAAGCTGCTGCGCCGTCTGGAATATCCCGATGGGAAGTTCACTATCGCCTTTGTCGGTTACGGTCCCGAGGAGACCCATGCCGTTCTAGAGCTCACCCATAACTGGGAGCAGGAAACTGCCTATGAGCTTGGCAATGGCTATGGCCACATCGCGCTCGGTGTCAGGAACATTTATGACGTCTGCAACGAGCTTGCGGCAAATGGCGCCAAGATTCCACGACCGGCCGGCCCAATGAAGCACGGAACGACAGTGCTCGCCTTCGTGGAAGATCCGGATGGCTACAAGATTGAACTGATCGATCTCGACACATTGAGCTGACATTGGTCGGTAAGACCAAGCAAAACCTAGCATCAAGATGCAATCGCCGAGCGCGGAGGATTATTGGCATGACTACAAACAATGAGACAGGAATTATCCTCGTTGCCCCCCATCGTTTCCCAAACGTCGACCGCGAACGCGCGCTCGCCGAACGCATGGGGCGTGAGATTGTCGTAGCGGATGACCAAGCGTCATTCCGCAGTCGCATGGCTGAGGCCGAAATCGTCATGGTCACGCCCTATGCCAAGATGACGGCAGAGGAATTTGGATTGCTGCAGCGTTGCAAGGCAGTCGTGCGATATGGCGTCGGCTATGACAACATCGACGTCGCGGCCGCCAACAAAGTCGGGGTACCCGTGACAATCGTGCCGGACACAGCTTCCGAAGAAGTTGCCTCTCACGCCCTGGCCATGGGTTTGGCGCTCGCGCGGCGTATTCCCCAGGGGCACGCGGCGATCGGGGCGGGTCAGTGGGCTGGGACAATTGGTCTCGATACGCCCAAACTTTCGAACCTTCAGGTTGGCATTGTCGGTACTGGCCGGATCGGGCGGTTAGTTGCCACGTGGTGGGCGGCGATCGGCGCCAAAGTGCATGCCTTCGATCCAATCTCGACATTCGAGGGCGTTACAGCCGCCTCGCTGAAGCAGGTGCTTGAAGAGTCGGATGTCGTCTCGTTGCATTTGCCGCTGACAGATGAGACGCGTCACTTGATTTCCGACGAAGTCCTCAAGCGCATGCGGCGCAATGCGGTAATCGTGAATGTCTCCCGAGGGGGGTTGATCGACGAGGAGGCACTGGCTGCGGCCCTTACCGCCGGAACGATCGCCGGTGCAGGTCTCGACACTTTTGCGCATGAACCGCTTCCGGCAGCCCATCCACTACGCGAAGCACCCAATACGCTGTTCACCCCCCACGTCGCGTGGCGTTCCACGACGTCACTGGGTGCGCTCCAAGAGCAGGCCGTCGAGAGGGCGCGCCGCGCGCTGCAAGGAGAACCTCTTCCAGATCTTGTCACGCGATGACGGGTTGAAAACGCCAACGGCCCTGCTCTTGGAGCGCAGACAGGCGCACGAACCGGACCAGCGGTAAGGATAGGAAGAGGATGCACAATCTCGAATGCGCGCTTTTGGAACTGCCCCAGGACCTGGTAACTCGGGATCAGGATATCCTGTCGTCCTACCTCACCGACTTTCGCCGGCAATACACGGGACGAACGCCTGCTTTGCTGCGCCCGCGCAACACGGCCGATGTCCAGACGATCGTCCGTGTTTGTGCAAAGCATGGTGTCGCCATCGTGCCGCAGGGTGGGAATACCAGCTACTGCGCCGCCGCCACCCCAAGCGATGATGGCGACGAGTTGCTGATCAGTTTGGAGAGGATGACGAGGTTGCGTGATCTCGACAATGAGAACCTCTCCGTGACCGTCGATGCGGGAATTATACTTGCAGACTTGCAGCGCGCCGCCGACGAAGCCGGCCTGATGTTGCCCCTCGCCCTCGGTTCACAACAATCGTGTCGTATCGGTGGCAACTTGTCGACCAATGCGGGTGGGATCAATGTTTTGCGACATGGAATGACGCGAGAGCTGGTCCTTGGATTGGAAGCGGTATTGCCCGATGGCTCGCTCTACAGTGAGTTGGCTCCGCTGCGCAAAAATAACTCGGGATACGATGTCAAACAGCTCTTCATCGGTGCGGAAGGGACGCTAGGCGTCATTACGGGAGTCAGTCTGAAGCTCGTGAGAAAGCCCCGCGAGACAGTCACGGCGTTCTTGGCAATCAGGGATATCGCCTCCCTTGCGTCAATTCTGAGTGCCGCTCAAGTCCAAACCGGGGAAGCGATCACCTCGTTCGAATACATTTCACGCACGTCACTGAATCTCCTTTTCAACGCCAAAAACAATCTGCGTCATCCCCTGCAGCAAGAAAGCGAGCACTACGTCATTCTGGAGGCGACAACCGTGTCGCCTGTCTTGAATTTTGAGGACTGTATGAGCGCGCTTCTCGGCGAACTCTATGAAGCCGGCTTGATCGTTGATGCGACGATCGCGGCCAGCCAGCAGCAAAGAGCCGCCTTATGGTATCTGCGTGAGAACATACCCGAGGCGGAGGTTCATCACGGCGGTTCCATTAAACACGACATCGCGGTACGAACCTCCAGGGTGGCGGATTTCGTCGAGGCCGCGTCTCGTCTTGTTCAGGACAGGTGGTCGGGCTCCATCCTGTCGATCTACGGTCACGTCGGTGACGGCAACGTCCATTTCAATATTGTCGCGCCGCCTGGGGCGGATAAGGGTGATTTCCGGAAAAGAGTTGAAGAGGAAATCTCTCCCGAAATCTACCGTCTGGTCTTTGAGATGGGCGGGACATTCAGCGCCGAGTATGGCATTGGGCGCGTGAAACTCGACCTCCTTCTCCGCTACGGTGCTGAGGGCAAGCTTGAGATGATGCGGCGCATCAAGTCGGCAATCGATCCAAATGGGCTTTTCAATCCTGGGAAAGTGCTCCCTTGGGCGCTTAACCCGTTCATCGACAGACGAGGTTCAGGTGCGGATCGTGTCTGAAAACTCGCGACTGGGCGCTCACCCGTGAGCGATGTGGCGGACCGCTTCTGGCTGGCGTCGAGCCCACCTGTCATCGCGGCGCGTGCTTACGCCGGAGCGTTAGGGCAGGCGGGTTTCACCGGTGCTGCAGTCGAATTCGGAGCCATGATCGTCGCGACGCCCGAAAAGGCGGCGCTGACACCTCATCCAAGATCCATTCTAAACGTTGGGGCAGAGCACCGCTTTTCGGTGACATCGCGAGGGCAGAAATGCCAAGCCTACAGCGGCTCCGGTACGTCCAGATAGACGGACCCTCGTTCTTGAACCCGCTCGACTGTTTCCATGATTTCGTCATAGTCCGGCGTCTCGTAAAGAGCTTCCTGGCCCGGATATCGCAGCTTTCCAGTGACGGCCTCGTCGAGAAAATAAGCACCCGCAATCAGAAAGCTGATGACATAAAAGTCGTCGCTGCCAAGCGCGCGGATGGCCTCTAAAGGGTTCGGTGGCGAATCCTCTGGCAGACGGGCCAGCGCCCTGAAGAAAGAGGGAGCCATGTCGTCGCGTTCTTTCAAAGCGCGGGGCAACAAGCGTTCGAAGATGCCCACTTCACTTGCCGACGGCATTGCATGATCACGATCCTTAGGGATCAGTGCATCCGCAACCCATTCGATCTTGGATTGCAAGAGATGGATGTCATCGGTTGTCATGGCTCAATATCCAACCTTTCGTGCTTCAACAGTTTGGCTCACCGGTTGTGAACGCCGGTTTGCAATGATGGCCTCCGAGTTTCGCAATGCGAGTGCGGTCACGGTCCCCGTCGGATTGACCGCACCCGATGTTGGCATGACGCTACCGTCCATGACGAAAACGTTGGCAACGTCGTGCGACCGGCCAAACCGGTCGACGACTGAATCGGTCGCGTCATTGCCCATACGCACCGTCCCAAGAATATGCCAGCCTGTTTCCCGCATCGGAGGCGTTGACGAGACTTCGTAAGCGCCTGCTTCCTTCATAGATTCTGTCGCGCGCAGCACGTTGTAGTCCAATAGGTCCAATGTGTTCTGCGAGGATTTATATTTCACCTTGACCGCTGGCATGCCTTCGGCGTCGGTGACGTTCGGATCAAGCACAACCATGTTTTCTTCGCTTGGCAAATCTTCGGCCATGATTCCCCAGTATGCGGAGCGGCCAAACCGTTTTCTAACCGTTTCGTGGAAATTTTCGCCCCAGACATTCCCACCGCTCCCCCACGGCCAACTACCCACCGTCGCCAGCGGACCGCCCATTCCCATAAGTTGCCACTTAGCGCCGCGGTAGAAGTTGGTATCCTTGCGGGTCTCGGCGAATTCTAGTGAATATGCGCGTTGCCCGTATGGGCCCTGCCAATTCTCGAAGAAATCGTCGAAAAGCCCCGTGACTGTCCCATAGGGATGCATCATGAGTCTCTTTCCGACCATGCCAGACGAGTTGCCCAAACCGTGCGGGTGCTGAGTGGACGCAGAGTTCAACAGCAGCCGCGGGGTACCTATTCCATTCGCGGAGACGATCACCAGACGACCTGGTTGAAAATGTGTGGTTCCGCTCTCGCGATCGATATAAGTAACGCCGGTCGCGAGCCCATCGGACCCGGTTTCGACGCGCAGCACGCGAGCGTTCTGAACAAGCTTCACCCCGAGCTTTATACATACGGGCCAGTGCGTGCGATCTACCGATGCCTTGGCGCCGTCGAAACAGCCCCAGGCACATGCACCGCGGCGAACACAAGGATGCAGGCCGTTGTGCTTGACTGTCGCAATCGAATTGCTGCCGGGCCACCAATGCCAGCCAAGGCGATCATGGGCTGCAGAAAGCTTGCGGTCGATTGCAGTCATCGGAAATGGGGGCAGGGGAATGTCAAAGCCCGGCGGGTAGGCTGGGTCGCCACCGACGCCTGAGACCGCAAAATCTTGTTCAACGCGGGCATAAAATGGTTCGAGTTCGGCATAGCTTAGAGGCCAATCGTCAGCAATTCCGTCCACGGTTCGGACCCGGAAGTCACTGGGCTTCAATCGATGCCAAGCAGCTGTATAAATAACCGAACTTCCGCCAACGCCGTTCCACATCAATGGCTCGATCTCTGAATCCGCCACATCGATCGGATAGTCGGAAGGGTCCTTGCGACGATTTGGGTTCGTCGCGAAATATTGATTTTTCGTAAGCTCGAATTCGAGTCCAGAGTGGCGGAGTTTGGTGTAGTCGGGGTAACTGCCCTGTTCCAGACAGACAACCGACATACCTTCTTCCGCCAATCGTTTTGCGGCGACGGCGCCAGACGGGCCAGCGCCTACAATCACAACGTCATAAACCGCCGCCTGGCCTTCATTGGTCATCTTATCCACTCCTGGTAAAGCTTTCGGTTGCTGTTCGAGCGGCGATTGGAGATCTCCGTAGCCAACCGCAAGACCACCCCTTCGGGGTTGTGCCAATGGGGCCGCCCACCTCTCACCTCATGGCTAGGATCTGGCGTCGAAGAACTATCCTTCGAACTCCTCTTATGCAGTCAACATCATGATCCAATAATATGTCAAGTGGATCAACTGATCCAAATGAAAGATTCTGATCTGTCGCCTTCCTGGAGACGAGGATTCGCTCGTCTCTTTTTGAGTACGCGTTGGCAATGGTCGCGTTGGCATGAACCAAACAAACATGGATCACATGATCCTGTTGACAGAACTTTGGATCATAGTGTTTAGTGCAGCAAGCTCAAGTGTGGATGGAGAACACTATGAAACTCGATCAGGTGCGCAGCAACGAACCGGCTTTGGCGTCCAGCAACGGGTCCAAGGCCGCCTATCTGCGTGAACGCAAAGTCGTTCCGGGAGGCTCGATGCGCGCTGCATCATGGTTTCAGCCTCATCCGCCATACGCCGGTCGTGGCGAGGGGTGCTGGGTCATCGACCTGGATGAGCGCCGGCTGCTCGATTGTGCAAACAACTTTTTCTCGCTTATTCATGGCCACGCCTATGAACCCGTTCTGGACGCAGTCCGTCAGGCAATGACGAAGGGGACGGCCTTCGGAATGCCGACAGAGAGCGAAATCATTCTCGCTGAAGCTCTCGCGGCTCGGAGCCCGCGAATGGAACAAACCCGCTTCTGCAACTCGGGCACCGAGGCAGTGCTTGCCGCAATCAAGGGGGCGCGGGGTCTGACGGGGCGCCAGAGAATTGCCAAGTTTGAGGGTTGCTACCATGGTGCCTATGATTGGATCGAAGTCAGTCTTGATCCAACGCCGGCCAACTGGGATGACGAGAACGGCAATCCTGCATCTGTCCGCTGCAATGAAGGCACGCCCGACAGTGTGTTGAACGAAGTGGTCGTGCTTCCTTATGATGATCCTCAGCGCTGCGCCGACATCCTGCGCCGGGAGGGGCCAACACTTGCTGCGGTCATCGTCGATCCGCATGCCTCGCGCGCCGGCACGGTTCCAATGTCGCGAGAGACGACGTCGGCAATTCAGGAAGCGTGCCGTCGCGACGGCATCATCCTCATCGCCGACGAAGTGATCAGCTTTCGCCTCACCTATGAGGGAGCGTCTCCACTGTTCGGTCTCGAACCGGATTTGATCACCACGGCGAAGATCATAGGCGGTGGCTTGCCAATTGGAGCGGTCTCTGGGCGGGCAGACCTGATGGCAGTCTTTGATCATTCTAGCGGCAAGCCAAAAGTGTCCATGGGCGGTACGTTCAGCGCCAACCCCCTGAGTATGGCTGCCGGGCTCGTCTCGCTCGAGCACTATTCAAGGCAAGAGGTCGAGCGGCTCAACGCACTCGGCGAGACATTACGCCAAAAGATTCGCAAAGGAATCGCGGACGCTGGCGTTGCTGCAACGGTGACTGGATTGGGTTCACTTTTCCGCCTCCACGTCGGCCCGGGGCCCGTTACTGGCTATCGAAGCGCATTTCCGAGCCCCGAAACTGCGAAGCTTATCCGCAAGATCCAACTGGCAATGCTGGAAGAGAACATCCTTCTAACTCCCAACTGCTCCGGTGCACTCTCGACGCCTATGACAGAGGTCGAGGTGTCCTTCATAGCCGATAAGCTGGTCAACGTCGTCACTCGGGAACTCGGTGCTCAGTAGGACAACCGGACCTATGATCTGTGCAACAGTCTCGGACAACAAATATAACTGAGGGTGAACCAAAGATGAGTGAACAGCCGATGTTAATTGCACCTTACCGCGTCGGAGTTGATATTGGCGGTACATTTACCGACCTCGTCGTGGTTGATTCCGTGGGGGCCGTGCGCGCATTTAAGGCTCCCTCGGTTCCATCCGATCCGACCGAAGGTGTTCTTTCCGCAATTCGGCTGGCGGCGTCGGCCTTGTCGACGGACATCGAGACGTTCCTATCGAACACGGAACTTTTCGTGCACGGTTCGACCATCGCAACCAATACGCTGCTGGAAAAAAAGGGGGCGAAGGTCGGCCTGTTGGTAACCGACGGCTTTCGCGACTCGCTAGAAATCCGCCGTTCGATGCGTGAATTCGTCTGGGATCACCGGAAACCGTTTCCCGAAGTGCTGGTCCCTCGCTACCTTCGGCTGCCGGTCGTTGAACGCCTGGAACAGGATGGGTCCGTCAGAATACCCTTCGATCCAGGCTCGGTTGCAGCTGCAGTACGTGTTTTCAAGGAAGAAGGAGTGGAAGCGATTGCCATTTGTTTCCTCCATTCCTATGCCAACCCCGCTCATGAGAGGGCCGCGAAAGCTGAGCTCAAAAAACTGCTCCCCGACGTCTGGGTGACGACGTCGTCTGAGATTGCACCAACGATCGGCGAATATGAGCGTACGTCCACGACCGTCGTCAACGCTTACGTCGCGCGGCGGGTTGTTCCCTATCTTGAGAGCCTTTCAAATCGCTTGTCGTCGCTCGGCCTTAAACGCAAGCTTTTGATGATCCAGTCGAATGGCGGAGCGATATCCATCGACGAAATAGGCCATGCGCCCGCAAGCCTGGTGTTGTCCGGACCTGCTGCTGGTGTTGGCTCGCTCAAGTTCTTCGGCCAAGACACCGGATCGGAACGGCTTATGTCGATCGAAGTCGGTGGAACGAGCTGCGATGTCACGCTCATGGAACACGGAATGGTGTCAATGACCGACCAGATCGTGGTCGATGGCTATCACCTGAACATACCATCCGTCGATATTCACACTGTCGGCGCGGGCGGCGGCACGATCGCCTCGGTCGATGGCGCAGGCTTGTTAAAAGCTGGGCCGGAAGGCGCGGGCTCAACTCCAGGCCCAGCAGCCTATGGTCGCGGCGGTAGCCGCCCGACCGTGACGGATGCACAACTCGTGCTCGGAAGACTGAAACCCGGCCCCTATGCCGGCGGGGTCATCACACTGAGCCTAGAAAAAGCTGTCGACGCCATTGAGACGCATGTCGCAAAGCCTCTCGGCCTCAGTGTCCCCGATGCCGCAGCCGGCATCATCCAACTCGTCGAACAGAATATCCTTCACGCGGTCGAGCAGGCTTCGCTCGAGAAGGGATACAATCCGCGCGCATTTACCCTCGTCGCTTGTGGCGGTGCGGGACCTCTGCATGGCCCATCGACTGCGCGTCTACTTGGGTGCTCCAGCCTCTATATCCCGCGACTGGCAGGAGTGTTCTGCGCATTCGGAATGTGTAACTCAGACCTGCGTCACGACTACGTGAAAAGTTGGCTCAACGATCTCGACGTTGCCAAGAGCTCGGGACCCGATGTTCTCGAAGCAGCCTTCGTCAAAATGCAGGGCGAGGCGCTCGAGGTCCTGACGCGTGAAGGTTTCACCGGCGATAAAGCGGTCCTCAAGCGCGGGTACGACCTTCGCTATTTTGGTCAGCAATGGACTATTCCGGTCGAATGCTCGGCAACAGATGCGGCAACCATCCGGGGAGCATTCGAGCAGGTTTACCAGCGGCTTTTCGGCTACGTACAGCCAGCAGGTTCGATCGAGATCGTAAACCTTCGACTGGCTGCGATCGGCAAGCTGGACGCCTTGCAGATTGCCGTGGCGGGGGCCGTTGTATCGGATCCAGTCCCAACCTCGCGCCGGCCTGTATGGATCGACAGGCAATCGGGGTTCGTCGACACACCCGTTTACGATGGAACAGTCTTGACCGCAGGCCAGCGACTGGTCGGTCCTGCCATCATCGAGGAAGCAACCACCACCCTCATCTTGGGCTCCGGTGACAAGCTGACGATGACCGACGCAGGTAATTACCATGTTGATATTCTGGAGGATGTAGCTGCATGAAAAGCACAGCCTTCCCGAATTCAGCTTGCCCGTCGCGGGATACTGTTGGCTGCAGGCCGGTCGCTCAGCGCAGCGGACTGCATTTTGCAAGAGTTGACGAGGTCAAACCATGAGCACAGTCATGTCTTCCGAGTACGATCCGGTTCTCATCGCAATTCTGCAACGGCAGTTGGACCACATCAGCCTGCAGATGGGCACCATCATGACCCGAACCGCACGCAGTCCGATCTTCAGCCAGAGCCATGATTTCTCCTGCTTCCTCAGCAATGCGGATGGAGAGACGATTGCTCAGGCGGACGGCCTGCCGATCCATTCCGGGAGCGGTGGATTTGCCGTTCGTGCTGTCTTGCGGGACTTTTCCGGGCGGATCGACCCCGAAGATGTTTTCATTTTGAGCGATCCATATGCCGCTGGCGGCAACCACCTGCCGGACTGGACGCTTATTCGCCCGGTTTTCGTGGATGGGGAGATGGTCGGCTTTTGTAGCAACCGCGCTCATCAGTCCGATATCGGCGGCGGCGCCGCGGGGACCTACAATGCCAAGGCAACGGAGATCTTCCATGAGGGGATTCGCCTGCCGGTTCTCAAACTGATCGAGAAAGGGCATCTGAGAGACGACCTGTGGCGGATGTTACTCCTCAACTCGCGCTGCCCCGACCTTCTGGAAGGTGACCTTGGCGCGATGATCGGCTCAACACGCATAGGCGGACAACGTTTGGCCGACGTCATTGCCCAACTCGGTGTGAAGAAGGGCCGCGCCTATCTCGACGCACTTCTCGACTATGGCGAGCGGCGTATGCGTCAGGCGATCGCGGAACTTCCAAACGGTGTCTGGCACGCGTCCGACTTCAGCGATACCGACTGCTTTGACCTCGTCGATATCGAAACCCGGATTACGATGACGATCGACGACGACACGATCACGTTCGATTTCACAGGGACGTCGCCGCAGATTAAAGGCTTCAAGAACAGCGGTATCGCTAACACCCATTCCGCTGTCTACTGCGCCCTGTCGGCCTTCCTTGACCCTGCCATTCCCCACAACGAAGGCACCTATCGTTGCGTCAAGATCATTGCGCCGGAGGGATCGGTCGTGAATGCATTGCCGCCGGCGCCGATGACGATGAACACGGTCTTTCCAGCCATCGACATTATGAATGCTTGTTGGGGCGCATTGGCCCAGGCCGATCCCGAACGCGCCTGCGCCGGTTGGGGCAAATCGGTGTTCGGTATTTCCTCCGGCAAGAAGCCAGATGGAAACGTCTTTGTCCTCTATCACTGGCACGGTAGTTCCGGTGGTGGCGCAGTTAAGGGCCGAGACGGTTTCCCCACTTCCAGCCATCAGATGACGCTCGGCGGGATGTTCATCCCGAACGTTGAGACGTACGAACAGTCCTATCCGATCCGCGTTCATCGTTACGAGATGCGGAGTGATACCGGCGGCGCCGGCGAATATCGCGGCGGAACTGGCGTCGACTACGTTGTTGACGTTCTGGCGGGCGGCGAGCATTTGCTGCGAGGAGAAGGCGCGCGCAAGAAGACTGCAGCAGGTGTGAATGGCGGGCATTGGGGCGAGAAAGGATCCATCAGGGCTTTCGATCTGGAAACGGGCGATGAACTTTACTGCCCTCCCTATGGCGTCGAAGCGGTCAAGCCCTTCCATTTGGTGATCGAGGCGACTGCCGGCGGTGGTTGGGGCCATCCGCATCGCCGCGATCCCGCATTGGTGCTCCGTGATGTGCGCGATGGTATCGTTTCATATCAGGCGGCAAAGGATATCTACGGTGTCGAAATCTCTGCCGATGGAAAATCTATTCTTTCGACCGAGGCCAGACAACAGTCAGCGTGATCGACCGCGTTGTGAAACGAACTGCCGTACCATCAGCAAGGAGAACCAATATGGCTAAGAAACGCGCGAAGGATATTCTTCGGGAGTATCATGACGCTTGGTCAAGCGGCGATGTGGAAAAGGGATGCAGCTATTACGGCGACAATCTTGTCGTCCATATGGGAGGCAAGCACCCTGTTCTGTCCCGTGATTTCCATGGTGTAAAAGGTTTCATTGAGGGTTGGGTTAACAAGGTTGCTGACTATACCGACAAGTGGATCGTCGGAGGCGAGGCGGGACATGACGAGCTGATCTGCGAGTCTGATGACGCCATTGTCATCATGGTACACGAGATTTGGACCCGTGGTGATAGAGAAGTCCGCACCGACCGCATAGCGGCCTACCGTTTTGAAAACGAGCAGATCGTCGAATGCTGGTTCTGCGACATGCGCCAGGCGGAAGTCGACGCCTTCTTTTCAGGCATCCAATGACGATAAGACAGGATTGAGAGCGCTCTGGTGATGTTCCGAGCGTTCTTATGCAGCTCAAGCAGATTAGGGATTGTGCAATGCCCGATTTCATCGTGGTGGGGGGAGGATCAGCTGGATGCGCCATAGCAGGCCGGCTGAGCGAGAATCCCGATGTGACCGTAACGCTGTTTGAGGCAGGTCCTCGCGACAGCAACATTTGGATTCGTTTTCCGGTCACATTCTATAAGTCGTTCAAAAGCAATCTTCTCAATTGGTACAAGGTCGAGAAACTCAAGCATCAGAACGACACGGAGCCGAAAGTCGGGCAGGCGCGCGTTCTTGGCGGAGGAAGCTCTCTTAACGCGATGATTTACATGCGCGGTGCGCCTTCGGATTTCGATCGCTGGGTCGACCACGGTGCGGATGGATGGGGGTATAAGGATGTCCTGCCGTATTTTCGCAAGGCCGAGAACAACGAAGTCTATTCCAATGACGTCCATGGTCAGGACGGTCCGCTCAGCGTCTCGAACCAACAGTATACGCTGCCGCTGACCAAGGCCTGGGTGAAAGCCTGCCAGGAGGCGGGGATTCCCTATAATCCCGACTTCAATTCAGGCCAATTGCAGGGAGCCGGACTTTATCAGTTGACGACGAAGAATGGCCGCCGGTGCAGCTCTGCTGACGCTTATCTCGGTCCGGCGCGCAAGCGTCGCAACCTCACTATCGTGACCGACAAGCAGGTAACAAAGATCACTATTGAGAATGGCCGCGCGGTCGGCGTTCAATATGTTGAAAATGGTCGCCTCCAGACGATGCGCGCCGACCGTGAGGTCGTCATCTCATCTGGTGCTGTCGGGTCTCCCAGACTTCTCATGCTGTCGGGGATTGGACCTGCCGCGGAACTGCAGAACGCCGGCGTTCAGGTTGTCCACCATCTGCCAGGCGTTGGACAAAACCTGCAGGACCATACCGATTGTTTCATGATCTATAATCTGAAATCGGACACGAGCTATGACAAATATAAAAAGCTGAGGTGGCAGATCGCTGCCGCGGCTCAATACGCGCTCTTCGGATCCGGGCCCATTACCTCGAACATCTGCGAGGGTGGCGCATTCTGGTGGGGCGACAAATCGGATCCGACCCCGGACCTTCAATATCACTTTCTCGCCGGTGCCGGCATCGAAGAAGGTGTCGAAACGACGGAAAGCGGTAATGGATGTACGTTGAACGTTTATGCCTGCCGGCCGAAATCACGTGGGCGGATCGCTCTGCGCTCGGCGGACCCGAATGTGCCGCCGCTCGTCGACCCCAACTATCTCAGTGATCCATACGACGTTGATCGCATTATCGATGGCATAAAACTTGGACAGGAGATCATGGAGCAGCCGGCGATGAAGAAATTCGTCGCAGGGTCCCATTTGCCCTCGAAGCCGCTTCGGACACGCGCGGAACTCGAGACCTTCGTGAGAACATACACTCAGGGAGCATACCATCTCAGTGGCGCCTGCAAGATCGGCACGGATCCGATGGCAGTGGTTGATCCGCAGTTGCGGGTTCATGGCATCGATGGTCTTCGGGTGGCGGATACATCCGTCATGCCATTTGTGTCATCGAGCAACCTGAACGCTCCAGCCATTATGATTGGGGAACGCGCGGCTGACTTCATCAAAGGAAACAGGATCTGAGCCTCGGATCTGCTTCCTCGGCTATGGACATCGTCTGTATTACAGCCGTCCGGAGGCCATCAAACTTCGAACACAAAGCACCGATGTGGTGCGGGAGGAACAATGAAACTCGTTAGTTTTGAATCGGCCGGTTGTTGGAACGCAGGCCTGTTGATAGACACATCGATCTTTGACATCAGCGCGCTTCTGCACGGTAGCGGTTCGAAGCCGGTACTGTCAGTTCGTCAGTTGCTGGCCGATTATGGCGATAAACTTCCCGAGCTGGCAGCACAGCTTGGGGCGGCGGTCAAAAGCAATCCTGGCGCTCGCGCTGGCTCTCTCGACGAACTGCGGCTCGGCCCGCCCATTACCGACCCCCAGAAAATCCTTTGCATTGGCCTCAATTACAACGACCATGTTGCTGAAACGGGCAGAGCGTTGCCTACACATCCTGACATTTTTGCGAAGTTCGCAAGCTCTCTCATCGGACCGTTCGACAAGATCGCTTGCTCCAAGATCACTGACAATCTCGACTTTGAAGGCGAGCTCGCGATTGTGATCGGCAAGGAGTGCCGCTCGGTCACGGCTGAGCAAGCCCTTGATTTCGTTGCCGGGATCACCGTCCTCAATGACGTCACGGCACGCGACCTCCAGTATCGTGGAACGCAATGGCTTGCAGGCAAGGCCGTTGACGGCTCCACGCCTGTCGGCCCGGCAATTGTAACTCTGGACGAAATTGAAGATATCCAAAATCTTGATATCCGCACCAGGGTTAATGGGCAGCAGGTTCAATCCTCCAATACGCATCTGATGATCTTCCCGATCCGACAGCTGGTGAGTTATATCTCCTATTTTCTCTCTCTAGCTCCCGGAGACATCATCACGACCGGCACACCGCAAGGTATCGGAGCCAAACGTCAGCCGCCGATGTGGCTGAAGCCTGGCGATACGGTCGAAGTTGAACTTGAGAAAGTCGGCGTATTGCGTAACGTAGTAAGCTGACGAACATCTGGTTGCGGTGAGTTGACGACTGATCCATATATCCGCGGGCAGGCAACGCACCTGAGGTGATCTTCGCAATTCGTGAAGTATCTAACCTCTCGCAACGGGGCCCAAGATAGGAAGTGTCGACAGAAGGCGCCGCAACCACGGCTGTTCGAGAGAGGATACATGACAAGGCCAGAATTGATTGAGCAGATCAAATCGATTTGCGTTGACCTCTCCGGGCAGATGGTAGACGGGGCTCATTATGTCATCAACAATGCCGATGAAATTCCGTTTTACTCGATGCGAGAAATCGCGCGACGAGCCAACGTACAGCCCGTCAATCTTGTTCGCCTCGCTCAGAAGCTGGGGCTGAACGGGTATAAGGATCTGCGACAGCAGTTCATCGATACGACACCGGAACGGCCCCAGCGGGATCGTTTGTCATTGCATCGCAATGAGGCGAGTGCCCGCACGCTTATCGCCGAAATGGGCAAAAGTTCAGGGCTGAAAGCCTTCGTCGACTCTTTTTTTGAGACGGAACAGGCCGTCGTCACCCAGGCAAGAGCGCATCTGTCGGAGGAACAGCTTGAGAAAGCCGTTGAACTGCTCGCGCATGCTCCGAAAGTTTATGTGATGGGCCGGCGGACCGCCTTTAGCCCTGCCTACACGCTCGCTTACACGCTCCAGAAGGCTCGACCCAACATTGTCCTTCTGGATGGCCCAGGCGGAGCTCCGGAGGGTGCGTTGGATGATATCAGACCCGGAGACGCGTTCGTTGCTGTGACCTTTGCGCCATTTAACCGCCTTGTGCACAGGATGGCCGAAAAGGCAGCACTTTCCGGAGCGACGCTAATGGCGATTACTGACAGCTTTGCTGCGCCCATCAGCAAGCTGGCTGGTTCTTTACATTTTGTCGCCCAATCGTCTGGACGGGCATTTCCAGAATCCACGCTGGGGGCAATAGCAATCGTCAATATCCTGGCGGCGTTGACGATCAGCAGGCTAGGGGAGGTCGCGGAACACCGAATCCGCGACAACGAACGCTTTCTGGTTAATTCCGGCGAATATCTTCTTTCGGGAACCGCGAAGACCTCACGGCGCAAAAAGGTCGCCGAAGCTTAGGGACTCGCTGGCGGCCGGCTCTCCCAGATCATGTTTGACGTCGACAACGATGGAGGCAAGGACAGGCTGATCATCGCTGGTGTTCCTGCGTGTGGTCGGCGGAAGAGGCGGCGCTCGACCCGAATGGTATGGATCATATGATCCTCTTGACAAAAAATTGGATCATATGCAATTTAATAGTGCTGTAGGCAGATCGGACGGATCGATCGCCTGCCATCTTTCGCGGAGTACGGTAGATTTCATTAGGCCGTTGATCTGAAACGACGCTGCCGGCTCCCACGGTTGACAACCGCAATGCTGCTAATGAGGAGATAAGTTTCATGAAAATTCTCGTCCCAGTCAAACGGGTTGTCGACTACAACGTGAAGATCCGGGTGAAGCCGGATGGCACGGGTGTCGAGCTTGCCAATGTGAAGATGTCGATGAACCCGTTCGACGAGATCTCGGTGGAAGAGGCGTTGCGGCTGAAGGAAGCCGGCAAGGCCGAGGAAGTGGTCGTCGTTTCGATCGGTCCAGCCAAGGCCGAGGAGACGCTGCGCACCGCACTTGCCATGGGCGCCGACCGGGCGATCCTGGTCGAGACCGACGATCAAGTCGAGCCGCTCACTGTCGCCAAGATCCTCAAGGCTGTGGCCGATGCCGAACAGCCCGGCCTGATCATCGTCGGCAAGCAGGCGATCGATGACGACAGCAACCAGACCGGCCAGATGCTGGCAGCACTGATGGGAACGGCCCAGGCCACTTTCGCCTCGAAGATCGAGATCGGTGACGGCAAGGCGCAGGTGACCCGTGAAGTCGATGGCGGCCTGCAGACGATCGAGATCAAGCTGCCGGCGGTCGTCACCACGGATCTGCGCTTGAACGAACCGCGTTATGCCTCGCTGCCGAATATCATGAAGGCGAAGAAGAAGCCGCTCGACAAGAAGAGCCCTGTTGATTTCGGCATCTCGACCACGCCGCGCCTCAAGGTCTTGAAGACCGAGGAGCCGTCGGGCCGCAAGGCCGGCGTCAAGGTCAAATCGGTCGCCGAACTCATCGACAAGCTCAAAAACGAAGCCGGCGTGCTGTAATCAGGTTGGAACAGGAACCATCATCATGACCATTCTTCTTCTGGCTGACCACGACAATCAAAGCCTGTCCGACCAGACCGCCAAGACGCTGACGGCCGCAACCAAGATCGGCGGCGACGTGCATGTGCTGGTCGCCGGCAAGGCTGCCAAACCCGCTGCCGATGCCGCGGCAAAGCTCTCCGGCGTCTCCAAGGTGCTGCTCGCCGAAAGCGACGAACTGGCCAATAATCTGGCCGAACCGCTGGCCGACCTGATCGTCTCGCTGGCGGGAAGCTACGACACGATCATCTCGGCCGCCACCTCGGTCGGCAAGAACGTGCTGCCGCGGGTGGCAGCCCTGCTCGATGTCGCCCAGGTCTCGGAGATCATCGAGGTGATCTCTGCTGACACCTTCAAACGGCCGATCTATGCCGGCAATGCCATCCAGACGGTGCAGGCGACCGATGCCAAAAAGGTGATCACCGTGCGCACCGCATCCTTTGCCTCTTCGCCGGAAGGTGGTTCGGCCACCGTCGAGGCGATCCCGGCGGTTTCCGATCCGGGGCTGTCGACCTTCGTCAGGGACGCGCTGTCGGCCTCCGACCGTCCGGAGCTGACCTCTGCCAAGATCATCATCTCCGGCGGCCGCGCACTCGGCTCTGCCGAGAAGTTCAGGGAGGTCATCCTGCCGCTTGCCGACAAGCTCGGTGCCGCCGTCGGTGCATCCCGTGCGGCTGTCGACGCCGGTTATGCCCCCAACGACTGGCAGGTCGGCCAGACCGGCAAGGTGGTGGCGCCGCAGCTCTATATCGCCTGCGGCATTTCAGGCGCCATCCAGCATCTGGCCGGCATGAAGGATTCGAAGGTCATCGTCGCCATCAACAAGGACGAGGAGGCGCCGATCTTCCAGGTCGCCGACTACGGACTGGTCGCCGATCTCTTCGACGCCCTACCGGAACTCGAAAAGCAGATCGAGTAACGTTTCATGCTTTCACCATCCCCACAACGTCTTGATCGATCATCCGATCTGCTGTGATCGAGAAGACAGCCACTCATCCGTCGGATAGTGCTGGCGCACTCATTCCAAAACGCCCGGCGCCACTGAAACAATTTCTCGATCTCGTAGGCAACGCCATGATTTCGGCAGAAGCGCTCCTCTGCGAGCTCGCTCCACTGCAGGCAGAGTCTTCCAACGACTGCTTCGACCCTCGCCAATGTCGATGAGCGGAGATGACCTTGCGCCCGACTTGAAGGCGTCTCTCCAAATCTAGTTAAAGTCGCTCGGCAAGCGCCGTGACGATTTCGGCGTGCTGGCGGCGTCCCTATACGACTTGCAGCCTTGGCTTCGGTGGTCGGTTGGCAAGACTGGCCCCTTCGCAAGCCGCAATTTCGAAAAGTCCCATTCTCACTCTGTCGTCGCCGGGCCAGGCGGCATCGAGGAGCGTGGTGATCTTCAGATCGGTCTCACGCATATGGGACCATACGGCGCTTTCCGGATCATATTTCCCACAAACCTCGGTCCTATTTTTTCCTGGCGCCTGGTGAATTTTGTGGCGAAGAGAATGGTTGGAGAGAGGTTGCGGTCGCGCCGGTTCTCCACTCCGAGCAAAGGCGAGTGGGTGGCATTTCGATGCACGAGAACACCCTTGCTTCTGGTCTGGTGCAATCTGGACTGAATTCGAAAGAAAGTCATCGCTCATCAGCCAGGATACTCGCGAGAGCATGGAATTTGACGTGGGGATCGTCGGCGCAGATCCGGCCGGCCTGTCGGCGGCGATCCGCCTGAAGCAGGTCAATCCCGATCTAACCGTCGTTCGTGCTCGAGAAGGGTGCCGAAGTCGGAGCGCATATCCTGTCCGGCGCCGTGGTCGATCCGATCGGCATCGACCGGTTGCTGCCTGGCTGGCGTGAAGATCCATCCCTTCAAGACCGAAATGACGGAGGATCAATTCCTGTTCCTCGGACCCGCCGGGTCTCGCCTGGTAACGTTTGTCGCTGGCTCGCCACCAAGGCGGAAGAGCTTGGCGTGGAAACGCTGTCTGCTCTTGCGGAAACGGAAGCGCCAGCGGCACTCCGAAGAAGATTGGCGGCCGGGGCCGCCAACTGATTGTAGCATCCGGCTCTCAATGAGCGGTGTGTGATCTGCCAAGCCGCGCATATATTTCTGGCTTGGCCACCTTGAAGTATTGAGCAAGCGCCACTCCAACGAACTGTACGCCAAGCACGCTGTACAGCAGCCAGACGTGCTCGCCGGGTGCTCCGCCGACAAGCACTTCGAAGTTCGCTGCAATCAACACTGACAGCCAGATGAAGGCGATGGAGGAGATGAGCGGGCACAGGCACGACTTGAGGAAGCTGATCCCTTCCTGACGGCGTCCAATCCGCACATACCAATAAAGCGATGACAGGTTGACGATGGTCATCAGCACGATAATGCCCGCAGAAGCGACTGAGGCCAGGCGGCCGAACAGCAGATCGGGATTGGCCCCGCCGACAATGAACGGCATCAGGATCACCGCCGTCATAATGGATGTCGTAATTGACGACATGTAGGGCGAGGAATGTTTGCCATGCACCTTGTTCAGAAACTTCGGCAGCGCGCCGTCCGTGCCGAGGTTGAAGAGGTAGCGCGACAGAACGTTCTGCGTCGACAGGCACGATGCAAAGGACGAGCAAAGCACAAGCACCGAAATCACCGTGTTGAAGCGGGGATTGACGAATTTGCCGAAGGCGGAGGGAAACATCCCGGCCGGATCGTTCGTGGCGACCTCAGCGGCGTTGGCACCATAAGCAATGATCAGGGCATAAGTCGCGAATGTATAGAGCGCGCCCATGAAAATCACGCTGCCATAGGTGGCACGCGGAATGGTCACATCCGGGTCGCGCAGTTCATCGCGGTACAATGCGGTCGCCTCGAAGCCCAGAAACATCATGATGGCAAACAGGAAGGCAAAAACCGGGTTGTTGCTCCACAGGTTGGCGGGCAGAAGCGGCGCGCTGGCGGGCAGGCTGCCGTCACTGCCAATCAGGACGCTGACGGAGAAAACGAGGACTACGGTGATCTCCAGCATCATCACGAAGCTCAGCACTTTTGCCGACAGCTCGATGTGGAGATAGCCGAGAACCCCGATCGCGACCCAGGCAAAGAACGAATAGAAATACCAGGGCAAGGCGCTGCCGTTCATCTGCGTCATCAGATTAGCAAAGGATACGCCGAAGAACGAAATGACCCCTGCGAGCAACAGGAAGTAGCAGACGGCGGCCAGAAGCCCGGAGCCAAGGCCCATCGACTTTCCGATGCCGTAGCTGATGAAGGCATAGAAGTCCCCCGGCCGCTTCACGATGCTGTTGAGCGTGACAAACCCGACTGAAAAGATCAGCAGCAGCAATCCCGCACCGATATAGGCGACGGGCGTTCCCACGCCGCCGAAAATAACGGAAAAGGGAACATATCCGGCCACCACGGTGAGCGGTGCCGAAAAGGCCAGAACGGTTAAAGCGAGGCTTACTGAACCCATGTTTCCAGCCAAACGGGTGCTGCCTCCAGTTGTGCTGGACGGAGGCGTGTCCAAGGCTGCGGTTTGATGTGTATTCATTTGTTCCCTCTTTCCACTAATTATTAGCGTTTTTCATCTCGGTCCAGAAGACAAACTCTCTCCGGAGCTCGTCGCCTGCCCCGCCATGGCCCAATCCGGTACCGCTGTGGAAAAGTTCTATTGTTCCATGTCTGGGGGTTCCGAGAGCGTATTAGCTCTTTCCACGACGGAATGTGTCAATGTGAGACATTGGCGGGCATGGACATTTGGACGGGACCAACGAAGCCCGTCAGACGAAACCACCGGCTGCGGGGCGAAGCGGATTTCAATTCCAAGGGTGATCGAGTGATTGAGCGCCACGCGCTGAAAGCTGAGCCACTACGGCGAAGGTTTCGCAGCTAGGGGAACGCACCAGCAAGAGTCCATCGAACGCCCCTCGGCCAGTGTGGTTATTGTGAACGGTCTCAATGGCAGCGAGCTTCGCCCCTCGTTGAAGAGGGGCTGGCTCGTAAGGATCCCGATCGGAAAGGGTTACCTTGGGGACGTGACTCATTCTACGTTCTAGCGCTCATGAAAGCGGCGCTTTCGTTTGATAGGTCTGGATCGGCTGTCGGCGTCTGCGGACTAAACCCGGATGTGACGATAGTCTTTCGATCTGGACGCGTGCCTCACATTGAGACAGTTCCGCAAGCTGTAGCTGGCATAGCTTATTTGGAAATGTCGAAAGGTCCACAAGCACTGTACGGATGCATCAGTCTGGGAACAAAAAGATCGAGACACGATTTGCGTGGCTTGCCGGGAGCGAAGATAAGATGATCGACCTCGCGGCAGAGGTGAGTGCCGCTCAAGGTGCGCCTGCCGCAGTCCGGGCAACTAACTTTCAGATTGCAGGCGAACACGGATGCAAGTGTTCTGAAATAGCCTTCATCACGCCCATGAGATCGGCAATTGGGATTGGCTTTATTTTTGATCACCGCGACATCGAACATCATAATGCTGATGATCGCGCTACCGATCCTCGCCTGGGATCTTCTGGGCTGGCCGTTTGGTCACAACGATCAGTTAGCACCCATTTGCAGGACAGGCGGTGCCTCTCCTGCATGATATAAATCTCACACCAGATATCAGGAGAAAAACATGTCGGAGAAAAGCTCCGGGATTATTCTCGTCTCGCCTCATCAATTCCCGGATGTCGCCCGCGAACAGGAACTCGCCAAGATCGTCGGCATGGAGATGGTGGTAGCCAAAGACCAGACAGAGTTTAGCTCCCTCATGCCGCGTGCGCGTATCGTAATGGTTACTCCTTACGGCAAGGTGAGGGCGGAGGAGATTGCGCGCCTAAGCGACTGTGCAGCAATCGTGCGCTATGGAATAGGCTACGACAATATCGATGTCCTGGCAGCAAAGGCGGCAGGGGTTCCGGTCTCTATCGTCCCGGATGCTTCAACCGAAGAGGTAGCCTCCCACGCATTCGCAATGGGACTCGCGCTTGCACGGCGCATACAGCAAGGGTACGCAGCTATCCTGGCGGGCGCGTGGGCCGGCAAGATCGGATATGACGCCCCCAAGCTGACCAGGCTCAAGATCGGAATACTTGGCATGGGACGGATCGGGCGGATGACCGCCAATTGGTGGAAAGCCGTGGGATCGGAAGTTACGGCCTATGATCCTTTCGTCGATTTCGAGGAAGTAGCGCAAGGCACGGTTGAAGAGATTGTCAAGACCTCGGATGTTCTGTCGCTACACCTGCCGTTGACCGACGAGACGCGTAACATCGTCGACGCTGCTGCTCTGAGGACCATGAAACGCTCCTCGGTGATCGTCAATGTCTCAAGGGGGGGGTGATCGATGAGACGGCGCTGGCGCAGGCTTTGGTTGCGGGCGAAGTTGCTGGGGCAGCGCTCGACGTCTTCACGCAAGAACCCCTGCCTGCCGACAGCCCATTGCGGCAGGCGCCGAACCTGATCTTGACCCCTCATATCGCCTGGCGCTCGGATGCTTCGGTTGGGGCGCTGCAGAGCGGGGCAGTCGAGCGTGCTCGTTTGGCACTGGTCGGCGAAGCGCTGCCTGATCGTGTTGCTTGAGGCAGTGAGAGTGGGATCGGAGGCCTCGCCCTCTGATCCCGTCGATTGCAGATCGCCGATTGGCTTTCTGTCTCGGTTCGAAGTAACAAATTTGACATAATTTCGGTACCGCCGTTTATTCTGATATCGTTTTGACCAATTCCAGTGCCATGATCATGCGATAAAAAAAGCCCAAGGGGCGAAGAGGGAACGCAGGATGAACTTTGAAGGGACTTTACGCGAGGCTGCTATCAGCCATTCCGCATCAAACAGCGGAATGATTGCCTTGACTAACCGCAAGGCCATCGTCGCTCTCCGGGAGAGATTCTGTTCAGATCCTGAGAAAGTAGATCTCTCCTACCTTCGCCCGGTTATCGCTCGGTCCTGGCGGCGCAGCATCCTTTGCGATGTCCGCCCGGACAGTCAACTGCGCTGCAGAGTCATCGAACCGGCGCCTGATCAAGCTTTTCTGCAGATCGCAGACCCTGTCGTGACACGACTTCAGCAATTGTGCGAGGATGTCGGTGGCTTAGTGTGCCTCACCGATGCTGCCGGCACCATCTGGCGGACGGCTGGCTCGCGTGAGGTGATGTCTTGGGCTGACAGGCTGTTTCCGGTGTCAGGCGGATCCATGTCTGAGGACGTTGTCGGCACCAATTCCGAGGGAACCGCGATTGAAGAAGGAGCCGCCGTCCAGGTTTGGGGACCCGAACACTTCCACGAATCGCTCTCCGGCATCTATTGCACCTCCGTCCCGATCAGGGACCCTATCCGTCGCAACATCCGCGGCGTTATCAGTCTAACTCTGCCTGAAAGCATTGCGCTTACGGTGGATTCGCGCTCGATCCTTATGACCGTTCAAAGTGCGGCCGCTGAGATCACGCAACAGATCCTAGCCAATGCCGCTCTGCCGGAACAGGCGTTGTTGACCGAGTATCTTCGCGAAACACGCAAGCGTGGAACAGATGCGGTTGTGGCCATCGGTGGCGATATGACCATCGCCAGCAAGGAGGCTAAACGCATTTTGAGCGAAGCAGACTATGCCGTTCTTTCGGCTTACTCAAAAGAGACCGAGCATTTCTGCCAGCCCGCCGAACATAGGTTTCGTTGCTCGTCGGGGAAATTGCTTCAGCTTCAGATCAGGCCGGTTTTTTTCGGTGACGCTGTCAGGGGAACGACCATTCGCATCCGCGAAGGTCGTGAGCCGACGACAAATCTGATGGCCGCATGCCCCACCGGCGACGCAACCTTCCCCCGGCTTCATGGCAAGAACCTCCAATTTCGGCTGGCTTTGCAACAGCTTGTTACCGCAGCTGCCCATAAGCTGTGCGTCCACATCATCGGCGAGGCGGGGGTAGGTAAAATAGAAGCGGCCAAGGCGTATGCTGACATCTTGGCGCGGAGGGAGGATATACGTTCATTCACCGGCGTTCGCGATGATGACCTCCAGCAGGTCTATGCCGCTCTTGCCACGCCGCCCGCTCGGGTTTGCCATGTCTTCTGCCATGTCGACCGGGCCCATCCCGAGGCATTGACGGCCCTGCAGACACTCTGGCCCCGTCAGGCTGGGGCAGTATTGGCGCTGACCTCTGCCTCCATTACTGACGACATGATGCCGCTCCTAAATCATCTGGAATGCGTCGAGGTCAAGATGCCCGCGTTGAACGTCCGACGAGACGATATTCCGGGTTTGGTCAATCTGTTCATTCAAGAATGCAATCCTGCCGGTTCCGCTACAGCGAAGCTGCTTGATCTGCTTTCCAGTTCGGAACTCCCCGGCAATGTCGGGCAACTGCGCGACATCATTCGCACCGCCGTCAGCAATGCCAGCGGCAACAGGATCGATGTGAAAGACCTGAGTGAGTTTCATAAGAAAAGTCTGATGCGAAATAGGCTGAGCAGGCTTCAGCAAGCGGAACTGAAGTTGATCCGTGAGGCAATCCTGGAGGCTGACGGTAACCGCGCAAAGGCGGCAAAGCTTTTGAGGATCGGGCGCTCGACTCTCTACAGAAAAATTGATTCCTACACCGTTCGCGGATTTGACGTCTGACGTCTGTTCCCTGCCTCCGCTTGACGCATGCTATCGAAGCGAGGGTGGTTCATGCTGGCACAGTCGACGTTGCTAAACTCCTGCTATCCAGACCCTTGCAGCGCTCGCGCTTATAGCCTTCCTTCGGGTTGTGGCTAAGTTCGTCGCGGCATCTTCGCACAGTTAGATTCAGTTGGGACGGATGATATGCAGACTCGACACTTTGCCTATGTAAAGGCGAATTGGCACAGCAAGATCGTCAACCGATCGCTTGAGGGCTTTCTGAGCCGTGTCTCCGCCGAAGAGGTGGAAGTCTTTGATGTGCCCGGCGCCTTTGAAATGCCGCTCATGGCGCGCGATCTCGCAAAAACGGGGAAATATGACGCGGTCGTCGCTGCGGCACTTGTCGTCGATGGCGGAATCTACCGGCATGAATTTGTTGCGCAGGCCGTGGTAGACGGATTGATGAGGGCAGGGCTCGAAACCGGTGTTCCCATCTTGTCGGTTTCTCTCACACCCCACCACTTTCATGAGGGCTCGCATCATGAGGCCGTTTTCTATGAACATTTCTTCACGAAGGGGGCGGAGGCGGCTGACGCCGCTCTTTTGATCACGCGCACCCGATCCGAAGCCCTGCGCTGAAAAACAAAGCGCCCAAGGTTTGACCCTGGGCGCTTTTCCAATCGGACAACGAGCCGGTATTTACTGGGCCGTATAGCCGCCGTCTGCAAGCAGATTTGCTCCCGTTACATAGCTCGCTTCGTCGCTTGCAAGAAATAGCACGCATTTGCTGATTTCCTCGGAACGCGCGCCACGGCCCATTGGTGTAGCGGCCGCGAAGGCGCGATTGGATTCCTCCCCCTCTTCCTCCGCCATAGCGGTCATGACAAGGCCGGGCGAGATTGCGTTCACACGGATATTGTCTTTGACATATTCCAAGGCGGCCGCACGCGTCATCATCAGCACTGCGCCTTTTGATGCCTGATAAGAGAAGGAACCTGCGCCACCTACGATGCCGTTGATCGAGCAGGTGTTTACAATGGCGCCGCCGCCGGACCGTTTCATCGCCGGGGCAACATGCTTGATCCCCAGAAACACGCCCTGCTGATTGATCTCGGTGAGCTTTTGCCAGTCACGCAAAGCTTCCTGGTCAGCAGCCTTCATCGAACCCACGATCCCGGCATTGTTGAGCAGGATATCGACCCGGCCCCAGCGACGCTCGGCCTCGGCGAGCACTTCGACCCATTCCTCTTCCGAGGCGACGTTCAGGTGCTTGTAGTGAACGTCATACCCCTTGTCGCGCAGTTCCTCTGCGACAGCTTCGCCTGCTTCATCCAGCACATCCGTTATCAGAACGCGTGCCCCCTCTTGCGCGAAAAGACGGGCATGAGCCTCGCCTTGCCCACGGGCGCCGCCGGTGATGATGGTGACCTTGTCATTAACTCGTTTCATAGTGGCTCCCCTTTTAGGTCCGTCGCTGCCGGTCCGGCAGCAGTTCTCGACTGAGATTTGCACCCTGTGGCAAGGGTGCAAATCATTTTTGATGCCTCTCAGCCCTTGAACCCTTCAGGGCGCGGCATTTCGGCGAACGGCTCGGTTTTGTGTTTGATATCGCGGATACGCGGAAGTACCTCAGTTCCCAGAAGTTCGAAGTGACGGCGATACCGCTCGGGTTGGTCAAGGTAATCGAAGGTGAAGGTGATCACCGTTCCAAAGCCGCCCGAAGCATCAAGGTCGCGCTGAAGCTTCTTGACCACCGTCTCAGGCGAGCCTACCAGCCATTTCTCACGAGCAAGATACTCGATTGGAACATTCTCGGCCTTGGTTACACCGAGTTCGGGCACCATGACCGGAATGAAGCCGCCGCGTTCATAGCCGGGCAGCATCCATTCGCGATACGCCTGCCCCATCGCGCCATTTACTGCGAGATCGATGGCCTCTTCATCTGTATCGGCCACGAGAATGTTGTGGGCAACGCGCCACTGGTTGCGATCGGGAATCCTGCCAGCTTTCTCGGCTGCTTCTGCATAGCAATACCAGTGCCCGCCAAGATACTCCCGGCCGACATTGAAGCTCAGCGGAATGGCGCCCAATTGACCTGCCTCGCTAAGGGTTTTCGAATTTGGGCTCAACCCGGCCATGGCGAAGGGGGGGTACGGTTTCTGCACGAATTCCATGAAGGGCCCCTGCTGAACCGGATCATAGT
This sequence comes from Rhizobium leguminosarum bv. viciae USDA 2370, assembly GCF_002008365.1. Classification (GTDB taxonomy): domain Bacteria; phylum Pseudomonadota; class Alphaproteobacteria; order Rhizobiales; family Rhizobiaceae; genus Rhizobium; species Rhizobium leguminosarum. Next base: position 196,146 of record NZ_MRDL01000037.1, on the reverse strand, counting down.
CCGGGATTTCGAAGCTCCAGAACTTGCCCTGATACTTGAGCGGACCCTTTTTATCCCAAATGAGATGCATGATCTCAAGCGCCTCAGTCATGCGCTCCTTGGGGTTGTCGTTGCCGTGGATCTTGTGGTCGGTCGGATATCCGCCGGCGCCGATACCGATCATCAGACGCCCGCCGGTCATGACGTCAAGCTGCATCAAACGATGCGCCAGGGCCATCGGATTGTGGTTTCCAGGAATATTCGCTCCTGTTCCCAGACGGATGCGTTTGGTCTGGACGGCTGCTGCAGCAAGGTAGAGTTCGGGGCTGGCGACGGGCTCCCAGCGCATAGTGCTGTGTTCAGCGACCCAGACCTCCGAAAGACCGAACTCATCCGCCCAGCGAATGCACTGCATATCCCATTCGAACCCCTTGTGCAGGTCGGTTTGCGGCGCCCGAAAAGGAACAAGGAACAGGCCGATATCCATGGTATTCTCCTAAATGTTCTCAAAAGTTAGAGCCGGCACAGCAAGACAGAGATCGTTTGCGGCGCAGGCGGTTTCTGGATTTTGGGGGGTCAGCGGACAGTGTTGCGCAGTAGTCCTACGCCTGCAACCTCGACCTCGACGACATCGCCGGAGTTGAGCCAGAGTGGAGGGGTGTGCTTGGCTCCTATCCCTTCGGGCGTGCCCGTGGTGATTATGTCGCCGGAGTTCAGGGTCAGGAAACCCGAGATGTAGGACACGAGCCTTGCGAGATTGAAAATCTGATAGCGCGTGTTCGAGGATTGAAGCGTTACGCCGTTGACGCGGGTGCAGATGTCAAGTGCATAGACATCCTCGATCTCATCCAGGGTCACAAGAGCCGGACCGCAGGGGGTGGACCCATCCAAAGCCTTGCCCGCAAGCCATTGCGTTCCGCGATATTGCAGATCACGCGCCGTGATGTCGTTTAGGACCATCAGGCCCGCGACGTGGTCCAGCGCATCCTCTTCGTTCACCTTCGTGGCGCTGCGGCCAATCACAAGCGCAAGCTCGCCTTCGAAATCGAGATTATCGGTCATATCAGAGCAGCGGATGTCGTCCTTCGGCCCGATCAGGGTCGAGGCGAATTTGGCGAAGATGTCGGGATACTCCGGCAACTTTCGCCCGGTTTCCGCGACATGGTCGGCATAGTTCAGACCAATGCACAGAACCTTTTGCGGATCGGGGATAACAGGCCCGAGGCGAACGGCATCGAGTTTGCCAACGGGGGCGATAGCGGCACTTTCGATCACTTTGGAAAGTTTGGCTGAAATCGCCGGCAGTTCGCTTCCCGAGCGCTCCAGAAAGCAGCGAAGCCCCGCAACCTCTGTCTCGCCCGCGGCGGCAAGAAGCTGGTTGAGGTCGGAGACCTCATCGCCGACGAGAATCCCTCCGAGTAGGATGGTGTCGTGGTGATAGCTGACATATTTCATGGAGAGGTATCCTCTTCAAACCGTCGCGACAGAGACCACGGCGTCGGCGAGACGCTCGGCGATATCGGCGACAACCGCGTCCGACATGGCAGAGCTGAGCGAGGCCAGATTTGCCGGCGACAGCAGCACACCGCGTTCATATGCGGCCCACCACAACTTGCGCTGAGTGGTGATGTCATAGGAGCCGTTGTCGGGGAACGGACGCAGAAGCGATCCGTCGCCGCGGACGTGCCAGCCGACAGTTGCGATACGCGTGCCGATCGCGTCGCGCGCCTCCGCACCTTGGCGGTTCATGCGAGCGATGACGTCGGGCGTCAAAAGGCACAGCGCCACCGTGCCGGCCGCCATACTGACCGGGTTTCCCGAGAAGGTGCCTGCCTGAGGGATCGACTCCGACCTCGTGGGATCAAGAAGGCGCATCAGCGGCTCGATCCCCACCATAGCTCCGACGGGGAAACCTCCCCCGATGAGCTTGCCGGTCGTCAGAAGATCGGGCTTCACTCCATAGGTGCCGATGTAGCCGCCGTGGTGAAGGCGAAGACTGATCACCTCATCGACGATCAAAACGATGCCGTGGCGGCTGGCCAGCGCCCGGGCAGTTTCGACATAATCCTTGGTCAAGGCAGTCAGACCCGCACGATTGGGCAAAAGGTCGATAACGATCGCCGCGAAGCCCGTAGGATTTTCCTCGACGGTCTGTTTCAGTCCCTCCGTGTCGTTCAAATCGACCAGAAAAACGTCGTTGGTCACGCCCTTAGGGATCCCGCGGCGTTCCTTCTCGTTGCCAGTGCTCAATGCGATATCCGAAGACCCGTGATAGCCCGCACGTGTCATCAGCACAGCACCGCGCCCGGTTGCGGCGCGCGCCAGGCGGATCGCGGTCATCACCGCCTCGCTACCCGAGTTCGAATAGCGCACCTGATCCAGATCCGGAAAGCGCGACAACAGCGCTTCTGCATGAGCCCACTCGTAGGCATTGGGTATGCCCCAGCAATTGCCGGTAGAGATCGCCTGGACGGCGGCCTCGGTGATTTCTGGATGAGCCACGCCATGGATCAACGTGGTGAAATTGTTGTTCGCATCGATCAGTTCACGGCCATGATTGTCGGTCAGCGTGCAGCCGCTGCCCTTGACCGCATAGGTAGGCGTTGCGCCGGTGAAATAGGTCGAACGCCCGAAGCCGCCGGGAAGCAGGGGAAAGCCGCGCGGACCGAATTTCGCCTGCGGATCATCTGCCCAAGGGGCTTGCATATTGAAGGTGATAGTCATTTGGAGTTTCAGCCTTTGCCTGTCCGGTTAGTACGACCGCGATGGGCGGCAAGGATGTCACCGTAAAAGCACTTCAAACTGTGTCGGTTTGATACAGCGCGGCATCAACGAAGGCGCTCTTTGGCAGCACCAGACTGGTGTTCCATACTGGTACAGTCCACGACCCGGCATGGTGGCCATATTGCAGCCAGTCCCACATCGACAGGTTTTACGGTGATGAACAATACAGCAGAACGCCAGCGGGAAGCGCCCACAAGCCGGGAAATCTTCATCGAAGCAATGGCGCGCATCCCTGGCCCAATCGCCATCATAACGACCGGAGCGGGAGAAAGGCGCAAAGGCCTGACTGCCTCGGCACTCTGCAGCCTTTCAGCCGATCACCCATCGGTCATCGTTTGCGTCAACAAGACTGCCTCGGCCTATGATGCCATCGTTTCCGAGGGACGCTTCGGTATGAATATCGTCGGGAAGTGGCAGAAGGAGATCGCAAAAATCTTTGCCCAGAAAGGTATTGATCGCTTTTCAAAGGGCACTTGGTATCAAAGCCGTAATGACGTTCCCCTGCTTGCTGGCGCGCCCGTTGCCTTAGCCTGCAATCTCGTCGAGGTCGTCGACGGCTTTAGTCATTCCATCCTTATAGGTGCGGTCGACGGTGTTTCCCTGGAGGATGAAACTTCCGCCCAATCATCAATAGTCTGGCTGAACCGTTCGTTCTGCCCGGTCTCGTGAGCGTAGCTAAAGCCACAATCGGCATCAGCGCCAAAATCCGTTCGCGCGCGTTTCAGATTGAGACAGAAGCGGCACGTCCGGCGCATGCTGGATGGCCAGTGTGGGGGCGGCAATCGTCACCTTTTTCAAGACATCCCGAAAATTACGGAGTATACAATGACCTCTAAAGCAGCCTTAGAGCATGCCGAGTTCGCGGCAGCGATCGAGGCGCGCCGCACTCAGCCGCCGGCCATCATGCCGCATGTGGTCAGCGGCGCGGACTATTTCGAGGGCGAGCTGCTGCTGCGAGAAAATCCCAGCGACACGGCCTGGACTGTGAGCGGATGCCACGATGCGCCGACGGATCTCGTCGAAAAGGCGGTCGCAGATGCAAAGAGAGCCCAACGCGGCTGGGCTGCGCTGAGCCTCGCCGATCGACTGGAGCACGTCGCCAAGGCGATCCCTTTCGTTCAAGCGCGGACCAGTGAATGGGCGGTGCGCGTCGCGCTCGAAACCGCAAAGCCGCGCGGTGCAGCACTTGCAGAAGGCGGTGAGGTGCTAGAGCTTCTTCGATCCTATATCCGGTACGCTTCTGCGCCTGGTGCTTTTGAAGATGAACGCTTTCCCGATCCCAGCGGCTGCTCCAGCGTCTCTATACTGCGCCCCTATGGCGTTTTTGGTGTCATCTCTCCGTTCAACTATCCGATCGTTCAGGCCGCCAGTGCCGCTATCGCCGCTTTGATCGCAGGCAATGGCGTGGTGATCAAGACGTCACATCTTGGACCCTGGTCGGGCCATGCTGTCTATGAAATGTGCAAGGCCATGGATCTTCCGGTCGGGCTCGTCAATATCGTGCATGGAGAGGACAAACCGGGCAAAGCACTGGTCGCCGGTGGCGTCGACGGTGTGTCCTTCACCGGATCTGTGCGCGTGGGCATGGCAATCATCAACTATATGAATTCCGGAGCCTATCCCCGTCCGGTTATCGCAGAAATGGGCGGTAAGAATCCAGTCATCGTCACCGATGACGCTGACCTTGAAGCGGCCGCCGCGGGGATCGTTTTCTCGGCCTTCGATCTGTCGGGACAAAAGTGCAGCGCACTTTCGCGCGTACTCGTGACCCCCGGCGCACATGACCGCCTTGTCGAGCGGGTCGTCGAAAAAGCATCGGCGATTGCCGTGGGCGCTCCCGAGATCGATGGATCCTATTCGGGTGCCTTGATCGACAAGGAGGCCTTTGCCCGCTTCAATGCCATCGTCGCGCAAGCAAAGACCGAAGGTTTTGTCGTTTCGGGAGGCGAAACGTTCGATCCCAAGGGTTACTTCGTGAAGCCCGCCGTGGTTTCCGGGCTTTCCGCAGCTCACGAACTGGCTATCAGGGAGCATTTCGCCCCCTTTCTTGCGATCTGCAAGGTAGCCTCTTTCGAGGAGGCGCTGGAGGTCGCGAATGCCAGTGACATGGGTCTGACAGCAGGCCTCTACACGGCATCTCCTGACGAGGCGAAAAACTTCCTTGCTGAGATTGAGGCGGGCTGCGTCAACGTCAACATCGCGGGGCATGCGACTACGGGCTGGTGGCCCGGGCCACAGACGTTCGGCGGCTGGAAAGCGAGCGGCTCCACCGGAAAACATGCGCTTGGAAAGTGGTATATCGCACAATTTGCGCGCCAGCAGGCTCGCAAGGTTCCTGCTGAGCTCAGCTACCTGGTCATCTGATCTGCAGCTGATGCCAAGGCAAGTGCCGATCTGAGCTGAGCAAAGAGCCTCGACGAGATAAACGACGCCGTAAGCACCATGGAAAGAGTGACCCAGCTGAACGCCGCAATGGCCGAGGAGGCAGGGCGACCCGCCGGCTTGCGGAACACGTAGACGACCTCGTTCAAATGGTAGGGTCGTTTGCGCTGAATGAATCGGCATTGATTCACGTCGAGAGGGCAGCCTAGCCTTGGGTCGGTTGTCTCATTGGCGATTCGCCCCACGGCTCAGCGCAACGAAATAAGGATACTCGCTTTGATTCTTGATTCAAATAAGCAGTTCTCGGCCTTTCTTTTCTATAGGGGTGGAACTCTTCTGACTTCCATAGCTGCTGCCGAGCGAGTGTGGAGTGCCTGGGCCTAATGCCAGGGCATGGAGCGCCCAAATGGGGGCAAACCCGCCCACAACGAAATGCAGTATGGTTGCGCTTAAGACGACAGCAAAGTTCCATAAATACCCTTTATGCCAGCAGCACTTAAACAAGGGATCGACGGTTCGATTCCCTTCAAGGCGTGGGACTTGTACCGACGACCTTGCTTGTTTCAAATGCTTTAGTAATCAGACATGGCTGGTAGCGTTCGCTTACTTCACAATGCGATAGGCGATATGCCGAGCGAGCGGCGTGTCAAGCATGCTGGTCGGCTCAAGCGTGATCTGATTGGGTATCGTGTCGAACAGCCGAGTCCCAGCACCAAAGAGCACCGGCACGATATGCAACTCGATTTCGTCGACAACCCCGCCGGCCAGTGCTTGGCGAAAGACGTCGGCTCCACCCATGAGGCTCACATCCTTGCCTCCGGCCGCCGACTTCGCCTGCTTCACCGCGTCGGGAATTGAACCAGCCGCGTGATAGATTCCAGTGCTGTGCGAGGCGAGTAAAGGCCGGTGGGTGACGACGAAAAGCGGCAGCTTTAACGGCCCCGTCGGCCCGTTCTCGTCCCAGTATGGGATCGAGTCGTCATAGCATTTGCGCCCGCAGATCACGGCGCCAACATTGCTGGTGAGGCGCTGCACATATGCATCGCCCTCTGCACCGCCGTTGAAGAACCATCCGTGAAGAAATTCGCCGTTCTTGCCGAGCGGTTCCTCCCTGGTCTGGCTTCCTGCGGTAATAAAGCCGTCGAGCGACATGCTGATATTGAAAGCGACCTTGGTCATGTGCGTTCTCCGTGACCGGTTGAGGTTACGCCTTCAAGACGTATGAGTGTCGGTCAAATCTACATCTGGAGCAACGAATAACTCGTCGCGGCCTTTTGATGCGTCCGAACTCCTCGGCCATTTCGGGCTTACGGCGTTGATCCGGATGCTGCGGGTCGAGGCTAAGAGCGGCGGAGCGGACGGGGCCATCGACTTCGCCGTTTGCGACCGGGAAGCCGGTCGCTGCTAGGGTCGGATCGTCGAAGAGGTAATCCGACATAGGGCGCACCTTCGTCCGAGATCAGCGGATGGTCCTGCGAGGTGATGCGAACAGTTAAAAGAACCGCAGCGGTGTCCCCCCACGCCTTTGGCCCATCGCAAGTACCGGCTGTAGAGCGTCTTCTTCGGTCCATAATCGGCCGGCGCGTCGATTTGCCAGCGATATGCGTCGGCGTCGTACCCATGAAACCTTCAAAAGTGCAGGTGGGCCGGTTCCTATCTCATCAACTGCATGACTGTGGAATGGCTGATCCGCGCGATGACACTGAGACGAGGGTAGCCGCTTAGCTCGGCTTTAGTGCGCGAGGTCGCCCCGGATCTACCCATTAAATTATTCGCCGAACAGGATTGCGCCATAGTCCGTGGCGCCGTGCAGGATATGGACGATGATCACCTTCGCGTTCTCGACGCGGTAGAAGATCAGATAGTTGCCATGAACGCGTCGGCGGATACCATGGTGCTCGTAGCGGGGAACGAGGGCGAAACCGTTGGGGCTGTCGACGAGGTCTTCGCAATTGCTGCGGAGCTCCCGGACGAATGAAAGGGCGCGGCGTGGATTGTCCCATGCGATGTAATCGGCAATCTGCTCAAGATCGTTCTCCGCCTCGTCGGAAAATTCAAGGATCATGCCGATTTTTCGGCCTGATCAGCCATCACACTGTACTTTGCCTCGAGCCGGTCGAAGACATCGCTCGCTGGCTTAGTCCGGCCCGCCTCGGCATCGGCAATGCCGCGCGTGATGGAAGCATCCAGTGCGGCAAGCCGGGTCTCCCGGTCCTGAACCAGTCGAACACCTTCGCGGAGGACTTCGCTTTTCGAGCCATAGCGACCTGTGTCGACAAGCTGCTGGATATAGGTTTCGAGCTGCTTTCCCAGATCGGCACTAATCATTCTGCTCTCCATCGGTTTTGATGGAGACAAGATATGTCGTTTATCAACTATTATCAAGCGTGATCGTTCTCTCTCTCTCTCTCTCTCTCTCTCTCTCTCTCTCTCTCTCTCTCTCTCTCTCTCTCTCTCTCTCTCTCTCTCTCTCTCTCTCTCTCTCTCTCTCTCTCTCTCTCTCTCTCTCTCTCTCTCTCTCTCTCTCTCTCTCTCTCTCTCTCTCTCTCTCTCTCTCTCTCTCTCTCTCTCTCTCTCTCTCTCTCTCTCTCTCTCTCTCTCTCTCTCTCTCTCTCTCTCTCTCTCTCTCTCTCTCTCTCTCTCTCTCTCTCTCTCTCTCTCTCTCTCTCTCTCTCTCTCTCTCTCTCTCTCTCTCTCTCTCTCTCTCTCTCTCTCTCTCTCTCTCTCTCTCTCTCTCTCTCTCTCTCTCTCTCTCTCTCTCTCTCTCTCTCTCTCTCTCTCTCTCTCTCTCTCTCTCTCTCTCTCTCTCTCTCTCTCTCTCTCTCTCTCTCTCTCTCTCTCTCTCTCTCTCTCTCTCTCTCTCTCTCTCTCTCTCTCTCTCTCTCTCTCTCTCTCTCTCTCTCTCTCTCTCTCTCTCTCTCTCTCTCTCTCTCTCTCTCTCTCTCTCTCTCTCTCTCTCTCTCTCTCTCTCTCTCTCTCTCTCTCTCTCTCTCTCTCTCTCTCTCTCTCTCTCTCTCTCTCCCTCCTGCTGTCCGCGCCGGCCATTGCTAACTCAGCAATCTGGCTGAAGCACCTTGACCGCAGGACCATCGCTCCATCGGCAAAAACAACGCAGGCGTCCTCATCGGTCCGGTTTGGGCGGCATCAAATTGCCGAACTCCATCGGAAAAGGAAATATGATCGTCGAGGTCTTTTCGCCGGCGATGACGTTCAATGTACTCAAATAACGAAGTTGCATGGCCTCGGGTTGCCTGGCGAGGATTTCGGCTGCTTCAAGCAGTTTGGCTGCAGCCTGCTGTTCGCCTTCGGCATTGATGATCTTGGCGCGCCGCTCGCGCTCGGCTTCCGCCTGACGGGCAATTGCGCGGATCATCGATTCGTTGATGTCGACATGTTTGATCTCCACATTGGCGACCTTGATGCCCCAGGCATCCGTCTGGGCGTCGAGGATTTCCTGAATGTCGATGTTGAGCTTGTCGCGTTCTGCCAGCATCTCGTCGAGGTCATGTTTGCCGAGCACCGAGCGCAGTGTGGTCTGGGCGAGCTGGCTCGTCGCCATCATGAAGTCCTCGACCTGGATCGTCGACCTCTCGGGATCGACGACCCTGAAATAGATCACCGCGCTGACGCGGACCGAAACATTGTCATGCGAAATGACATCCTGGCCGGGCACGTCGAGCACCCGCGTGCGCAGGTCGACCCGCATCATCTGTTGGACATAGGGGACGAGCAGGATCAAGCCGGGCCCCTTGACACCGGTGAAACGGCCAAGCGTGAAAACCACGCCGCGTTCGTATTCGCGCAGGATCTTGATCGCAGATGCGACGACGACGAGCAGAATAAAGATGATCACAAGATAGAAGGCGAGATCTGCAAACATGCCCATGACTTTTCCTCCTGCATTCTGAAGGCCGTCAGGCCTCCTGCGAACTGCGGACCACTTCGAGCGTCAACCCATCCCGGCCGGTCACTTTCACACGGTCGCCGGCGGCAAGCGGCTCAGTTGAAATGGCCTTCCAGCGTTCGCCATGAGCGATGACGAAGCCCGAGATGCCCGTCCAGCTGTCGACCTTGCCTGAAATTCCGATCATCTGCTCGCCGCCGGTGACGACATCGTGCCAGCGCGAGATGAAGGCGAGACGGGCAATGACAAGGCTAAGAGCGAGGCAGGCGACGGCGATTGCGCCAAGCACCGACGAGGAAACCTTAAGCCCGGGTATGTCCGTGTCAAACAAGATGGTAGCGCCGAGCACCAGTGCGATGCCGCCGCCGACGCCGAGTGCGCCGAAGGACGGCGAATGCGCCTCGGCCACCGTCAGACCCACGCCGAGAATAATCAGCCCGAGGCCCGCAAAACTCACCGGCAGCAAGGCCAAAGCATAGAGACCAAGCAGCAGGCAGATGCCGCCGATCGTTCCCGGCACCAGCGTCCCGGGCGTCAGAAACTCAAAGATCAGGCCGTAGATACCGACCATCATCAAGATCAGCGCGATGTTCGGATCGGTGATCACCGAAAGCAGGCGGGTTCGCCAGTCTGGTTCAAGTTCCTGGACGATGAGACCCGATGTTTCGAGCCGGACATCCGTTTGACCGACCCGCACGACCCGGCCCTGCGCCTGTGCGAGGAGATCGTTTATATCGGCCGCCACGAAATCTATGACCTTCTCACGCAGAGCTGCGGCGGAGGAAAGGCTCGCGGCCTCGCGCACGGCGCGCTCCGCCCAGTCGGCGTTGCGATTGCGCAGTTCCGCAAGACCGCGGATATAGGCCACCGCATCGTTGATCGCCTTCGCCTCGCCGGCATCGCGCGGCACTTGCCGCTGCTTGCCGGTCGTATCAGGGCTGTCGTTTCGGTCACCATCGGATGGTCGGCCGCCAAGTGCGATCGGCGTCGCCGCACCCAGATTGGTGCCTGGTGCCATTGCCGCGATATGGCTTGCGTAAAGAATATAGGTGCCGGCGCTGGCGGCTCGTGCTCCGCTGGGTGCAACGAAACTCGCGACCGGTATCGAGGAGGCAAGGATCGCACGAATGATGTCGCGCATCGACGTGTCGAGACCGCCGGGCGTGTCGATCTGCAGGACAACCAGGCTGGCGCCACGTTCATTGGCCCGTTGAAGGCCGCGTCTTACATAGTCGGCCGTCGCCGGGCCAATCGCCCCGTTCATCTTCAGGACTATGGCGACACGCTCAGCTTCAGATGCGGGCGTCGCCAGGCCCAAAGCCGAGAACAACGTCAGCAGCAAAGCAAGGATTGACGGCATCCACCGCCAAAGCTCCAAACGCCACACAATCGTCCGCCGGACTCTCATATTCTGAAATATATGGCAGAACTGCGAAACGGTAAGAGACAAGTCTTTTCTCTGCGCCAGTCAAGCGCGGCTAGAAACATTGCAAGCGTCCCCCGCAGCACAATCCCATCCGCATGTGATCAGTTCGAGCGCTGCGACAGAGCAGGTCTCGGACCTCCGAGGGTTCGCCGATAGCGAAAAGCCGCTCGGCGGTTAGAGCCGAGCACGATCGCGCAGGACATGATTGAACCGATGGACGCCGAAGGTGTTGAACGCTTCTATATCCTCAGCCATGACCTTGGTGGCCCGGCCTCCGTCGCGCCGGCCTATTTGGCAGGTGACAGGGCAATCTCCCATTTCGTTCTTCGGGCTTCCGCGTTTTGTCAATCAGTTATAGGTAAAGCCAACTCGCTTATGAGATTGTCGATCATCCACCTCCCACCCTGCCCGGGCGGCCGTGATCGCTTAAAAGCAATTGACAGGGGTATTGGCTTCCACCCATCCGGTGAATTCTCAACTTCGGTCCGAGGTCTCCGGAGGCGTCCTGTTTTCAAATCCTCTTCGACGAGATGGACTGGCATCAACCCCCACCCGAGGCCAGCACGCAGGAATTCCTGTTTCGAGCCCAGGTCGGCCACCCGCCAGACCTTCTGCGAAAACACCCCGAAAGATCGCCCAGTTGATCGAGAAGTCTTGTCTGATATTATAAGCTGGTTGTGCTGAGTTAACGCCGAATGCGTGATCGGCTCTCGTTCCATTGAGAGAGGATGGCTACTTCCGACGACGAGACACATGGGTATGTCGCAAAGCGGTGTCGTCACGAATTCAGAGGGCGCGTCGGGCAAGGTGCCAATGACCGCAAACGAAGCCTGGCTGTCCCAGACGGTTTGCAACGTCGATCCGAGCGACTCCGAATATACCGAGAGAGTGGTATGGGGAAATTCCCGCCTGAACCTGTCTATGACGGCTGTCAGTCTCGATGTTGGCAGCATCACATCCACCGCGAACGCAAGTTCCGCTTCTATGTGACCCTGAAAGTTCGCCGCCTTGGCTCTGAACGCATCGGCTGCATCGAGCGCAGCCTTAGCGTCCGGCAACAATGCCCTGCCATGTTCAGTCAGTTCGGTGCGCCTACCATTCTTCCGGAATAGGGCATAACCAAGTTGGGACTCCGTGGCTATGACGGCCTCGCTGACCGCCGACTGCGCCTTGCCGAGGAAGCGTCCGGCCGCTGAAAGGCCTCCCTGCTCCGCTACGGCGACAAATGCCCTTAGGCGCTCAAGCGAAACGTCTTTCATAACAGCCCCATCGGAAAGTCCGATAAAACATATCGAGTTTCATCGGCTTCTCAAGCGACCTCTTGATGCTTATTCGAAATGAACAGCAGCGCCGATAGCAATGGAGACATCAATGCCAGACTCTACACCAATTGAGATCGCCAAGACGTTTTTCGGCCACTGGAATGCCAATCGCGTCGACGAGGCCTTGGCAATGCTCGCTTCCGACGTTGTCTACGACAACGTCCCGCTCCCTAATATCGTCGGCGCTGACGCCGTCGCGAAGTTCCACAAGGAGTTCGGCATCGGTACCGCATTCACCTTGGATTGGCAGGTGAAAGCGATCGCGGCAGACGGCAACGTCGTCCTGAACGAACGTGTTGACATCTTTCGTCACCAGAGTGGTGGTACCATTACGCTCCCCGTCATGGGGACCATCACGGTGGTTGACGGGAAGATTACCGTGTGGCGCGATTATTTCGACGCAGGTGATTTCGACCGGCAGCTGTCGCAGATCAAACACTAAGCAGCAGAGCCAAGTCCATAAACACATCACCCTCCGCCGGGCCTCTCCAGCCCCGGGGCGCAGCCGTGCGCCCTCGCGCATCGCTAGGACAACACGAATGACCCCTCCGATATAGCTCGCCGTGATGTGCTAACGCTGATGGCCGCTGGAGTCGCCGTTAGCGGCCTGCCGCAACTGGCAGCAGCGACTTCGGCCGCGAAGGGCGTTTCCAAATCACAGAAGGCGTCTCCGCAAAACGCCGTTTGGAATCACGACCAGGTGGCTCTGCTGATCATTGACTATCAGCCCGAGATGTTCGCCGCGATCCTTCGGGAAAAAGACCTCACAAAGGACTTTCGCGCTCTACGCAAGAAACAGCCCGGCTGTAGATGCGACGCTACGCAGCGCCGTTAAACCGATGCCGCTTACGTTGAAGCTCACGTCCAGACTTCCTGGTTGTGAGAAGCTCCGATGTAGTCTCCATGGAGAAACTTCCATCGCTCGTCCATGGAAAGAAGATCACAGATTAGGACGGCGAGGGCAACGTCGGGCCGGAACAGCGGTTACGCAACAGCTCGGGCGCGCGCTGGATTTCGTCGATGATCACCCGGTCAAGACCGCGGACGAATCCGGCGGGATCGGACTGCGCAGCGGCGAGGGCCGTCTGGTCGTCCAGCGTGATGTAGCGGCGGCTCTCCTCATCCATCTTTCGCACGAGCGTGGTTTTGCCCGCCCGGCGAGGCCCGACGATCATCGTCGACAGAAGAAAAATTCGTCGCCCGATCCCTGCTAGCGAGCGAAAGCTCTCGCCTTCTTGGGGGCCGAGATACCGCTTTCCCGCTCAAGTTTTTTGCGAGCCAGCTTGCGGACACGCCTGATACCTTCGGCTTTTTCACGAGCACGTTTTTCGGAGGGTTTTTCAAAACGCTCCCGAAGTCTGGCCTCCCGGAAAACGCCCTCGCGCTGCAACTTCTTTTTCAAAAAACGGAGCGCTTGCTCAACGTTATTGTCACGTACCATAACTTGCATTCTAAACTCCCAAGGTCACTGACGCGCGCCTCATTAGATCTATGCACATTGATGATCAAGACTTGGAAGACAGTTTGTCTAGATTCTCTGTCGCAACCGCTTTCAAGAGCACGGTCGCAAATGGCTAGAGTAAGCTCTGCCCGCGATTGGCGGGTCAGAAGTTCATATCCTCTCAAGAGCTGGGTTTTGTCAGGCCGCTGCGCATGAGAAACGCCAACGGTGATTGGTCTCGTTGCGTAAGTTTCGGATGCAAGATCACAACCGAATCCGCCGGGATTTTCCTCTGACCTGAGAGTCCCCCTTCAGTTTTCGGGGATCAGGGCATGAACGTCCATTACAATCGCAGCTCCTGTCGGCGCGGCTGGCGGGTCTCATAAACCATATACTTGGATCGTTCGATACCGGCAGGCGCGGAACGTTGAAAGCGGCCACGATAGTGGTTAGGGCTCACTCCAATCGTTCGCGCAAAGGCGCGGCGCATCGCATTGACGTCGCTAAAGCCGCACATGGCGGCGATCTTCTGCAGCGGCTGGGCGGTATCTTCCAACAGACGGCGGGCAGCGTCGGTTCGCGCCGCCGTGACGAAATCCGCCGGCGTCATGCCGAGCTCGCGGCGGAACACCCGGGCGAAATTGCGTTTGCTCATGCCGATCTTCTGAGCCAGATCATCGACGGCGAGCGGAGCGTCGAGGTTTGCCAGCACATATTCCTGCGCCTTCTGGATCAGCGTCGTTTCCGACATCTGGCCGACGAGATGGGCGCTGAACTGCGATTGTCCGCCCGGACGCTTCATGAACATCACCATGTAGCGGGCAACGATCATCGCGACGTCGCGCCCGTGATCCTCTTCGACCAGCGAGAGCGCCAGATCGATGCCCGATGTGACGCCCGCAGCCGTTATGAGTGCACCGTCGCGAATATAGATCGCATCGGGATCGAGATCGATCGCCGGAAAGTCTCTGGCGAACTTGCCGGCACATTCCCAATGCGTCGTTACCTTTTTTCCGTCGAGCAGCCCCGCAGCCGCCAGCAGGAACACGCCGGTACAGATCGACCCGAAGCGCCGGACCGTCGGCACCCGCCGCTGCAGCCACGCGATAACCTCGGGATCGATCGTCTGGAACGACGGATCGCCAGCGACAAGCAGCGTGTCGATCGGCTCGTCCGGGTCGAAGATCGTCCGGTCGGCGAGGAACCGGAGTTTGCCCGTTCCGTTGACGGACGCCGCTCCTGTCGACATGATCTGTATGTCGTATGCATCCGTGTCGCCAAGCCTTCGGGCGGCTTCCCAGAAGACTTCGGCGGGACCGACGATATCCAGAGACTGGACCCCGGGCGGGGAAAGAATAACAACGCGCATTGCCTTGACCCCTGTTGCGATGCGGATCCGGAAACGCCCGCATGTTCAATCCATGCAATTAGCCTGCCAGCTTACGAAAGGCTGCGGCGGATCTGCCGGCTGTCGAGATGAAAATTCCGCTGTGCCGGTGCCTCGCCGGCCTCGATCCTCTGCCGGGCGGCACTGAGCAAGGCGGGGGCGTTACGCCTGGCGAAGGCGAGGCATTCGTCCGGCGAAGGCCTGGCGCCGAGCAATGTCCGCAGCGCAAGCCGGTGGACGAAACAGTGGCCGCCGTTGCCGGCGTCAAACTGCAGCGCGTCGATATCCTCGCGCCATGTCAGGTGCAACTCTTCCACCCTATGCCTCGAAACGCCGGAAGAACGTGCCCGTCAGCGATCCGAGCAGCGCCCAGAAGACGAGGCTGGTCATGGCTGCGGCGGCGATAAACTGATGTTCGAGCGCCTCCGGAGCCAGCGCATGCCGGCCCTCTGGCGCGGCTGGCGCACCGATCACATGCGGGGCCGCGATCAGCACGATGGCGGCGACCGCCGTCCATGGCTTCCTATGAAAGGCGATCAGGGCAAGGCCGCAAGCCGTCGCGGCCGCCGTCGCTATCCACCAGACCTGCCGGTCGACAAGCGGCGCGGATGGCGTGCCCGGCAGTTCGGGCGGCAATCCCAGCATCGGCGCGATCATCACGCAGGCAAAGCCCGCCAGTCCCCACATCAGCCCTTCGCGCCAGCCGAGGGCCTTGCCGCGCATCGAGATCAGCCCGGTCAGCGCCAGCGCATAGCCGATGGCAGTGAGAATATTGGCGGCCAGCGTGAAGGCCGTCCGCTCGACGCCGTCGGCCGGCTCCCAACCTCCCTCTTCATGGTCATGAGTGGCCATCGCCGCATGATCGTGCCCGGCGGGAATAGCGGCTGCGGCGCCTGCCGCCGGCAGTGCCTCACCCGCTTTCTCGTAGACTTCAGCCTTGGCGATGAGCTGGCTCGTGCAGAAGAACTGGACGGCCGTGACAGCGGTTCCGACGATACTGCCGACGAGCACCGCGGTGAAGACGATCGAGCGAAACAGCGACATTGTCATTCTCCTCTCAGTGGCACGGAAACGCGTTGGCGTGGCGCGTGTCATGCGCAGCATTGTGGACGATTTCGATATGCGAGAAGCCGACAAAGCCGACGATCATGAGGCCAAGGCAGGCGGCAATCGCCGACTGAAGCATCCTCGTGGCGGAAGCGGTGGCAACAGGTGCCGAGGATGAGACGATATAGGGCGTGGACATCGGAAAACCTTTCGACATGGCGCCTTTGGCGCCGATAACATGTTGACTGAAGGGCCAGCGCATAACCCCGAAAATCGGAATCGATTTCGGAAAGGATCATGCGCCAATTCAAAGTGATAGAACGTCCTTGGCGCGTCCTGCGGGACGCGCGGCGCTCTATGGTGATCAGGCCGCGAAGGCGGCCTTGATCTCGTCTGCGTCGATGACGCCGGATTTCGCCACGGCCTTTTCGAGGGCGGCCAGGAACTGGTCATAATAATTCCAGGAGGATCGATCGACTGGATGGGCCGCTTCCCAGGCGCTGATCGTGCTGATCAGCTCGTCGCGGAAGTCGTCCCATTCGAAGAAGCCGTCCTTGGCGAGCGCAAGCGCCATGCCGAAGGCCTTTCGCTCCCACTCGCTGCCGAAGCAGAGCGAGCCGTTCGCCCGCGGCGGGTTGTCGGTGCTGCCCATCATCTCGGTGACGGCGAAATGCTCGAATTGCGTCAGCATGTCCCCTCCTCACGCTGCCCTGGCGACGGCGACACCCATCATCGCTTCGGGCGTGACCAGGGCCTCGAGTTCCGCTTCGGAAAGCCCGTCCGTGCCGGCCGGGCGTACCGGCACGACGAACCAGCGGATCTGGGCGCTGGAATCCCAGACCTTGATCTCGACCGCATCGGGAACCGCCAGCCCGAACTCCGTCAGCACGGCGCGCGGCTCGCGGGCGGCACGGCTGCGGAAGGTCGGGTCCTTGTACCAGTAGGGCGGCAGGCCGAGCACCGGCCACGGATAGCAGGAGCAAAGCGTGCAGATGATGAGGTTATGGACATGGGGGGCGTTGGCCACCGCGCGCATGTGTTCGCCCTCGGCACCCGCCATGCCCTCGGGCAACTGAAGTTCGGCGATGGCCTTCGGCGTGTCGGCGACGAGCCTGTCCTTGAACGCCGGGTCGACCCAGGCGCGCGCGACGATCTTGGCGCCGTTGAACGGCCCCATCTTTGTCTCGAAGAAATCGAGGACTGTATCGACGGTTTTGTCGGTGATCACGCCCTTTTTGATCAGCAGGGCTTCCAGGGCTTTGACGCGGGCGGCGCTGTAGGCTTCCCGGTCCTGGCGATAGTGAAAACGGTCCATCATTGTTGTGGCTCCTTGACTGGAATGGCGGCGACTGGTGTGCGTCTCAGGCGGCCTTGGAGGCTTCGCCGGCTTCCGGTGCCTCGACATAGTGGGCGTAGAGATCGGCATAGAGGCTGAAATTCTTCTCGGCATTATCGGGCCAGAGGTCCCTCGGTTCGAAGCGAACGCAGTAGACCGGCATCGCCGCGCCGACGCCGTCGGGGCCGGTGTCGCAGAGATAGGTGTAAGCCCCGTCATAGACGGTCTCGATCGTTCCGAACTTGTTGCGGAGGAAACCGGGCAGCCTCGTATGCTCGACGGTCGGCACATCGCGGATCGCCACCGTATCGCCGACCTTGAATTCGAAGGTCACGCCGACGTCGCGCTTGGGGCTGTCGCCTTCGACTAGATATTGCACGACGCGCCGGTCGATCGCCTCATCGCCGGCCTCGTGCAGCGGCTTCGACGGCTCGTTGTAATATTCCTCCGTCAGCGCATCGAGCTCTTCTGCGGTGATATAGCCGTTGTCGATGAAGTATCCCGATATTCCGCCGAGCCACTTCTCGTAATAGCGAAACCTGAAATAATCGAACGGATTGAGGGACTCCGCCCCTTTCCTGAGGTCCGCCCAGGTCCAGATGGTCTTGAACGTCGATGGCGTCTCGGGAAGCGGAAGCTGCGGCGACAGCGCCATCATCGCCGTATGGATGCCGAAGATCCTGGTTTCCCAGACTTCGACGAAAACGCGCGTTTCGGTGCTCACGGGCCCCAGCCCCTCAAGGCCGCCAAGATAATGCTGAAGTTTCATGGGATCGTTCCTTTATGGTGAATGGTGACGATGACGCTCAGGCGGTCGCAGATTTCTTGCCGGCCAGAAGCTGGGTTCCGATTTCCGAGAGCAGGCCGAAGACGCCGCCGAGCAGCATCGCGGCCATGGCGACGAGGGTCGGATGATTGAGACCTGAGGTGACGATCGTCGTGTCCGTCGCCGCGCTGGTGCCGACGAGAGAGGCGAAGCCGAAGACGATCGCCGGCGGAAAGTTCAAGATCGGGATGGCCGAGGCCAGGATCATTGCTGAGGTGCCGGCGCCGACCAGGATCGCCGCAAAGATCGGGTGGGCCGGGCCATACTGGATGATCAGCAGCGTGATCGAGGCGATGCCGATGCCGGTCCAGTTGGAAACGATCGATTTGACCAGCCCCTGGTTTCCGCCGCCGCAGGCGAAGAACGACGCCCAGGCGATGAAGGTGACCCACACGGGAACGGGAAATATCGTCGCGGTGATATAGGTGTCGATGGCGCCGAGCACACCGAGGCTGATCATTGCGGCAACGAGCGGGGGCATGGGTCTGTCTCCTTGTTGAGGGGTTGGGCGGATGCGCATCAGGATGCCAGCGCGCGCTGCTGGCTGAGGCAGCTCATGAAGCCGTCTCGAAGCATCGCGTCGTCGAGGTTCCTGCCGATGAAGACGATTTCGTTGAGCCGCTTTTCCGATGGCCCCCAGGCCTTTCCGGGGCGTCCTTCAAGCGTCATGTGCACGCCGTGAAAGACATAGCGGCGCTGCTCGCCGTGGAGATTCAGCACGCCCTTCATGCGGAAGAGGTCCGTGCCGATCTCCTGAGCCAGGCGATTGAGCCAGACGTTCAGCGCCGCTGGATCGAGCGGGCCGAAGTCCTGGATCGCCACGCAACCGATGCTCTGGTCGTGCTCGTGTTCATGGTCCTTGAGAATATCGGGGTCGATAGACAGGATGTTCTTGAGGTCGAAGGCGCCGACGTCGAGCACCGCGGAGAGCTCGACCTTGCAATCCCTCGTCCGGATGATCCGGGCAAGCGGATTGATCCCGCGCAATTGCTGCTCGGTGGCGGCAAGGTCCTCGGCGCTCTCCAGGTCGATCTTGTTGAGCAGCAGCACGTCGGCAAAGCTGATCTGCTCCCTCGCCTCGTCCTGAGAGAGCTGTTGCTTCATATGGCGGGCATCGACGACGGTCACGATCGCATCAAGCTGCAGCCGCCTGGCGAGCGTTTCGTCGAGCAGGAAGGACTGGATAACCGGCGCCGGATCGGCAAGACCCGAAGTCTCGATGATGATGCGGTCGATTGGCCGTCCGGAGCGCAGCAGTTCGCCGATCGCGGCGATGAGATCGCCCCTGACAGTGCAGCAGATGCAGCCATTGTTCAGCTCGATGACCTCGTCCGCCGTCGGCACCACGAGCTTTCCATCGATGCCGACCTCCCCATATTCGTTGACGATCACCGCTACGCTCTCGTTTTCGATTGAGGTGAGCAGGTGATTGAGAAGCGTGGTCTTGCCGGTCCCGAGAAACCCGGTCAGAATTGTCGTCGCAAGCTTTGCCATGCCTCATCCCCTTGCCGTCCGAGCACGCCTCCGCCGTCTCGGCCAAATGACCGGGCTGAAAAGGCGGCTCCGCTGCTGTTTGCTGGTCTGATTACGCCGGAAGCGCCGATCAGACGAGGAGAATTACACTTGCAATACCGTCACGAGGCAAGAGACCTGATGTTTCATATTCGGCCAAATAAACCGCAGATTCTGCCAAAATGATGAGCTTTTTGATTTTTGATTAAAAACTGATCATACCGTCTAATTATTGATCTTATTGCCCCTTTCCCGATCATTGACAGGATGGGCATGAAAAACAGTCTGGTTTGCGCAGCTTTGGCGAGGGACGCCATGCGCAAGTTGGCTTTTCGAGGGCATTCTATTGTCGCCGGCGAAAGTGGTGCCGCTAGGGGTGGTCGGGTGACAGCGGATGGGCACCGAGCCGTTGGCGACTGCTTTGCGTTCCTGGAGGTTCTGGCGGGGAATTGGGCCGGCGCTGAGCATGCCACATTCGCTAAACTCCATGAAGCCAGTCAGCCCAGCGGCGCGATGAACAGAACTCAAGCGGTCGGGATATGGGTTCTGAATGGTGCCCTAAGGGCTTGACGGAGCGGCATTTCTCACAATAGCTTAGCCCTATTCACCAGGGGGGTCCCGCCAAGGGGCTGAGATACTGCTGGTCGGATCGGCTTTGGCCGCCCGAGGCGCAGTGACCCGTTGAACCTGATCCAGTTCATACTGGCGTAGGGACGGTGCGGGCGCTGCGGCAGCGAGGGCGGGTATCCGTCCTTCGGAATCCACGGCGTTTTTTCATCATTCCAACACTGGAACTGGGTCTCCAAACGTCAAAACTTGGAGCCTCGAACCATGAATATTGCAGCCACCAAACTCACTCCGGTCGTCACCACAGGTCCGCTTCCCGCCTCCGCGAAAGTCCTGAAAGCAGGCACCATTCATCCGGATATCCGCGTACCGATGCGTCAGATCGCACTGCACCCGACCTCTGGCGAACCGCCAGTCACTGTCTACGATTCTTCCGGTCCCTACACCGCAGAAGGTGCCGAAATCCGCATCGATGCAGGCCTGCCACGCCTGCGCGAAAGCTGGGTTCTTGCTCGCGGTGATGTTGAATCCTACGGGGGCCGCATCCTCAGGCCGGAGGATAACGGCTTTGTTTCAGGCGACAGGCTGACGCCGGAATTCCCCGTTCGCAGCCAGCCTTTCAAGGCGAAGGCGGGGAGGGCCGTTACCCAGCTCGCTTATGCGCGGGCCGGCATCGTCACGCCGGAAATGGAATTCATCGCCATTCGCGAAAACCTCGGCCGACAGGCGGCCAAGGAAGCTCTCATCCGCGACGGCGAAAGTTTTGGGGCCCATATCCCGGATTTCGTGACACCGGATTTCGTCCGTCGGGAAGTCGCGGAAGGCCGAGCGATCATTCCCGCCAATATCAACCATCCAGAATCCGAACCGATGATCATCGGCCGGAACTTCCTGGTGAAGATCAATGCCAATATCGGCAATTCGGCTGTCACCTCGTCCATGGCGGAAGAAGTGGAAAAGATGGTCTGGGCGATCCGCTGGGGTGCCGACACGGTCATGGACCTGTCGACCGGCCGAAACATCCACAATATCCGCGAATGGATCATCCGCAATTCGCCGGTGCCGATCGGTACCGTGCCGCTCTACCAGGCACTCGAAAAGGTGAACGGCATTGCCGAGGACCTCACCTGGGAGGTTTATCGCGATACGCTGATCGAACAGGCCGAGCAGGGCGTCGACTATTTCACCATCCATGCCGGCGTGCGGCTCGCCTATATCCCGCTGACCGTCAATCGCGTCACCGGCATCGTTTCCCGCGGCGGCTCGATCATGGCCAAGTGGTGTCTGCACCACCACAGGGAGAGTTTTCTTTACGAGCATTTCGAGGAGATCTGCGACATTTGCCGCGCTTACGACGTTTCCTTCTCGCTCGGTGATGGCCTGCGCCCGGGATCGATCGCTGATGCCAACGATGCGGCGCAGTTCGCAGAACTGGAAACGCTCGGCGAGTTAACGAAAATCGCCTGGGCGAAGGATTGCCAGGTGATGATCGAAGGTCCCGGCCATGTGCCGATGCACAAGATCAAGGAAAACATGGACAAGCAGCTCGCGGTTTGCGGCGAGGCGCCTTTTTATACGCTCGGACCGCTAACCACCGATATCGCGCCGGGCTATGACCACCTCACGTCCGGCATCGGGGCTGCGATGATCGGCTGGTTCGGCACCGCCATGCTCTGCTACGTGACGCCCAAGGAACATCTCGGCCTGCCGGACCGCAACGACGTCAAGGTGGGCGTCATCACCTATAAGATCGCGGCACATGCCGCCGATCTCGCCAAGGGCCATCCGGCGGCGCGGGTGCGCGACGATGCGTTGTCGCGCGCCCGTTTCGAGTTCCGATGGGAGGACCAGTTCAACCTCTCGCTCGATCCGGAAACCGCGCGTTCCTTCCACGACGAAACGCTGCCGAAGGAGGCGCATAAGGTGGCGCATTTCTGCTCCATGTGTGGCCCGAAATTCTGCTCGATGCGGATTTCGCACGATATCCGCGCCGAAGCGCAGAGGGAGGGGTTGCAAGCCATGGCCGCCAAATACCGCGATGGCGGCGATCTTTACATGCCGGTCGAAAACCTTCCGGGTAACGCATAATGTCTACCTTTCTCGTCAAAGGGGCCGGCGTTGCCGGCCTCGCGATGGCCCATGAGCTCGTCAGGCGGGGCTTTTCGGTCGAGGTGATCGAAAAAGCCGGCGCGGCGGGACTTGGCGCCTCGCATTTTGCTGGGGGAATGCTCGCGCCCTATTGCGAACGGGAGGCGGCCGAAGAGATTGTCCTGACATTGGGCCTGGGCGCGGCCGGATGGTGGGAGGAGGCCGTGCCCGGCGAGGTTCGTCGCCGCGGTACTCTGGTCGTGGCGCAGCCGCGTGACCTTCCGGATCTCGTCCGGTTTGCGGCGCGCACGACCGGTCATGTCTGGATCGATCGCAAGGGTGT
Source organism: Rhizobium leguminosarum bv. viciae USDA 2370 (assembly GCF_002008365.1). Classification (GTDB taxonomy): domain Bacteria; phylum Pseudomonadota; class Alphaproteobacteria; order Rhizobiales; family Rhizobiaceae; genus Rhizobium; species Rhizobium leguminosarum. The sequence goes on along the minus strand of NZ_MRDL01000037.1, from coordinate 173,802 downwards.
GACCGACCTCGAACCTGCACTTGCCGGCCGCTTCGAAAAGGCTCTTTTCTTCCAGCAGGAAGCGCATCTCGATCCACGCCGCGCACTGGCCAGACTAGCCGGCAGGCTCCGCGAGCGTGGCGTCGTCTTCCATTTCGGCGGACACGAGCCGCAAGACCGGCGATTTGCCGGCGTGCTCGACTGCACCGGGCCAGCGGCGATACCGCGACTTTCCGGCATGCGCGGCGTGCGAGGCGAAATGCTCTATCTGGAAACTGCGGATGTGACGCTTTCCAGGCCGATCAGGATGCTGCATCCACGCCATCCGATCTATATCGTGCCCCGCGACGATCACCGTTTCATGGTCGGGGCGACGATGATCGAGGCCGAAGATGACGGACCGATTACCGCCCGTTCGCTCATGGAATTCCTGAACGCGGCCTATACGCTGCATCCGGCGTTTGGCGAGGCACGCGTTGTCGAGACCGGGACTGGCATACGTCCGGCGTTTGCCAACAACATTCCGCAAGTAATCGAAACAGAGGAGGGGCTCGCCATCGCCGGCATGCATCGGCATGGCTTCCTGTTGGCCCCCGCCTTGGCTGTGCGGGCCGCCGATATTCTCCTCGCGCGACATTCACGTCTGAAAGGCTAACCCCATGAAACTGATCATCAATGGCGAAACCCAGGTCTGCGAGGCCGTAACCCTGGCCGAACTTCTTCATGTTCTGGAATACGAGGGCGACTGGTTGGCAACCGCCGTCAACGGAGATCTCGTGCATCGCGAGGACCGAGCCGATCACCGGCTGGACGATGGTGACCGTATCGAAATCCTGTCCCCGATGCAGGGAGGTTGATCCATGCTTTCTCTTTATGATGCTGCACTGTCTTCGCGGCTTCTGCTCGGTACCGCGCGTTATCCTTCGCCGGCCGTCCTAGCCGAGGCGGTGAGCCGGTCCGGCGCGGAGATTGTCACGGTCTCGCTTCGCCGCGAAACGGCCGGCGGAAAGACGGGGGGAGCCTTCTTCGAATTCATCCGCCAGCTCGCGGTGCACGTCCTGCCCAACACCGCGGGATGTCACAGTGCGTCGGAGGCGATCCTGACCGCCAAGATGGCGCGCGAAGTATTTGGTACCGACTGGATCAAGCTCGAGGTGATCGGCCATCACGACAGTCTCCAGCCGGATGTGTTCGAACTGGTCGAAGCCGCACGCATTCTTTGTTCGGAAGGGTTTTGCGTATTTCCCTATACGACGGACGATCTGGTGGTCGGTGAAAAACTGGTCTCCGTCGGATGTCGGGTCTTGATGCCCTGGTGCGCGCCGATCGGTTCTGCGGCCGGTCCGCGCAACCCTTCCGCGCTCAAGGCAATGCGGAGCGCCTTTCCGGACATCCCGCTGATCGTGGATGCGGGGATCGGGAGGCCGTCGCATGCGGCAACGGTGATGGAATTCGGCTACGACGCGATGCTGCTCAATACCGCGGTCGCCGTCGCAGGCGATCCGCCTGCCATGGCCGAGGCGTTTGGCAAGGCGATCGAGGCCGGAAGGCTCGCTTATCTTTCCGGCATGCTGGAGCCGCGCGACATGGCGGTACCGTCCACCCCGGTTGTCGGAAAGGGCGTTTTCGCATGAGGCTCGATCCCTTCTATCTCATCGTCGACAGTTCCGAATGGATCGAACGTCTCGTGCCGCTGGGCGTCAAACTGGTGCAACTGCGCGTGAAGGATCGCCCGGACGAGATCCTGCGCCAGGAAATCCGTCGTACCAAGGCCGTTTGCGCAGCGGCGAATTGCCAGCTGGTTGTCAACGACTACTGGAAACTGGCGATCGACGAGGGATGCGATTTCATCCATCTGGGCCAGGAGGATCTGGTGGAAGCCGACCTTGATGCTATTCGCAGAGCCGGCCTCAAACTCGGTCTTTCCACACATGACGAGACGGAGCTCGAAACGGCGTTGGCTGCGAAACCTGACTATGTGGCGCTCGGCCCGATCTATCCCACCGTTCTCAAGCAGATGAAATGGGCGCCGCAAGGTCTGGAACGGATCACGGATTGGAAGAAGCGTGTCGCACCCTTGCCGCTGGTGGCCATCGGAGGCTTGAATGTGGACAGGCTACAGGGCGTATTCGACGCGAGCGCTGACACCGTGGCGGTTGTCACCGACATCACCTTGAACGCCGATCCCGAAGCGCGGACGCGCGAATGGATCGATCGCACGGCACCGTGGCGTTATTGAGGGTACCACCACGCTTCCGTCGTGCGCTCTGCAGGAAGTCCACGTTGTTTTTGGCGCAGTATCCCGATATCGACGTGGAAATTAGCGTTGATGAGGGCCTGACCGGTATCGCAGCCGCGGCCGCAGGCGTAATCCGCCTTAGTAGCGTCTGTTGAGGTGGCTTTGTCCAATGCAAGCGGTGCAACCGACGCCGCTTCGCGAATCCGCTATTCATCCAATATGGCGGCTCAGGGCCGGTGCGCCGGCGCCAGTCTGGAGGTCTTTTCCGAATGGATTTCCGGCCACTTGCTATTCGGCGCCGGTGCAGTGCCAATCGCCGAAATGGACACCACGATCGCCGTTACCGCCGAGAAAAGCACGAGTGCATAGGTCATAGCTTTTGATCCTTTGAGGTTGGTTCCCAGCCATCCCGGCCGCAAACTGCTCTGGGAGGATGAATCAAAGGCTAATCAACATGGTTAAGCGCACGGATTTTTTCCCGCTTAGGGACAGAGCTCTGGATGAAACTTCCATCGCCACGGTCTTCGGGACCTTTGGCTTGCCGCGAGTTCCATTTTAAGCGCGATTGTCGGCCGCGGTTATTGGCGAAGTGATCGCAGCCGTTTGCGGATGATCAGAGAGTGGTTCGGAGGAAACATGGCCTGGAGAGACGTTCTGTTATCTTTTTAGGGCCAGTTCATAGCGCGATAACTTGGCCCATCAATCGCCAGCACCGCGATAACGGTGGCGAGAGAGATTTTTTAGGAGACGTACATTGAAAGGCATCACATGACCCAGCATGACGATTACCGCATCGAGCCCCGCGTCCCGGGCATCGACGATTACCTGCGCCTGCGATACCTGTCGGGCCTCAGCCCCTTTTCGAAAGAGGCGGCCGAAAGGGGGCTGCCCAACTCGATCTTTGGTGTCTGCCTGATGAGCGGCGACGCGGTAATTGGCATGGGTCGCATCATCGGCGACGGAGGCTGCTTCTTTCAAGTCACCGACGTCGCGATCATGCCCGAACACCAGGGCAGGGGGCTTGGCAAGATGATCATGGCTGCGCTGACGAACCATATCGAGAACCAGTTGCCAAAGACGGCCTATGTCAGTCTGATCGCCGACGTCCCGGCGAACCGCCTGTACCGACAGTTCGGTTTCGCTGAAACCGCGCCGCGCTCGGTCGGGATGGCGAGGAAAGTTGCCTGACGACAGGCCGTCCGGCGAGCCTTCCCGTCTTCTGCCGGCAGGCTTAGACGCGCAAATCCGCCGGGCGGCAATCATGGGATAAACCTCTCGATGTTCCACGACCATTCAAGACGGCCACGATGACCGACCGCGCAGCCGCGCTTTCTCGCATAGTTAAAAACAGAACAAGGATAGCTGCGACGATCTGGCGGCCAGATGAGGGGGGTGGCCATTCGAGGCAAATCGTCGGTGAGAGAGACGCATGAATCAAGTTTTATCGATGTGTTTCAACCCATTTTAAATTGATGAGCTCATAGCAGTTTCACTTCGTCACGGTGGTATTGATGCGTCGTATTGTCGAAAAGTCTATTTTAACTGGACTGCTTTCAGTGTTCGCCTCGCTGGCACTTTCGTTCATCATTGTTCCACTGTTGGGCGGACAAGTGGCAGGCGCTGGCCTATTCATGACGATTTTTTGCCCGCTGGCGATATCGATCCCGGCTTCGGCGCTGCATTTTACTCAGTCGGAAAAAGTCCGACGCGCTGAAGCTGCGACAAAAGAGGCTTTGAACAAGCTCGCGGACGCTTATGACGCCCTTCGCGTCCAATCTCGCACGGATGGCCTGACGGGCACCCTCACTCGCAGCGCCTTCCTTGAAGAGCTAGACGCGACCAGTCAACACGGTGTATCCGGCGCCTTGCTGTTTCTGGACCTCGACTATTTCAAGTCGATCAACGACCGATATGGTCATGCAACGGGCGATGAAGCACTCCACTGCACCGGTCTTATCCTCGCCCGCTACCAAGGGCAGTCAGGGTTCGCAGGACGCCTCGGGGGCGAAGAGTTCGGTCTGTTTCAACGCAATTTGACTCCTGCCGAGATGCTTATACGTAGCGAGGAAATCCGGGACGAGGTCGCGCGTATTGATCTGCGATCTCCTTCGGGTTCGAAAGTGCTAATCTCGGCGAGTATCGGTGTGTTTCATTGCCGGCCGGGGTTTCATCCACACTCTTGTTTGAAAGCCGCGGACGAAAACCTTTATCAGGCTAAAGCCTCGGGTAGAAACATGGTGATCGGGTAGCTGTCGAGCATATGTCCGAGGACCTTTCCACGATCACAGCTAGTGCTGAGAGTCCGAGAACCGGATATTCATGAATCGCTTGGGACACTCGGCCCCGGCGGGGCGCTGGGCGGCGCACATCGTGACGCGGACCGCGAACCAGCAAAAAGCTATTGATCCAGCGTTGATCCTGGATTGACATTGCGCGGCCATCCTTTGCCGCCCTGACGGACATCTCGTCATACTGACAAATGTGCTACTGAGTAGCAAATTAGGTTCAAAGGAGTTAAACCTATGAGTGTCAAATCGTCGATCTCGCTGACCGACCAGCAGGATGCGTTTGCCCGTTCGTTGGTGGAGAGCGGCCGGTATGCCAGCCTGAGCTCCGTTCTTCAGCAGGGCCTAGAACTGCTTCGCCAAAAGACGGAAACCGAGACCGTCGAAACGGCAGCGCTTCGCGAATTGGTTCAGCGGCGATTGAATGGACCTATGATTACTGCGACGGAAATGGAAAGCCGCGTCTCGGCAATGATTGAGCGGAAGCGACGGGTTCGTGTGGACTCTTGAATATTCTGAGGATGCCGAACGCGATTTCGAGTTGATCTTCGATCATCTGTTCGGCGCCTATGTCGAACTCGGGGACTCGCCTGACGAGGCGGTGGAGCGTACCGCTGAACGGATCCACAAACTGCGTGTCAAAATCGATCGTCTCGCCGATACGCCTTATATCGGGACTCTGCGGCCCGATATTCATCCCGGGATCCGGTTTCTTCAGCGGGACAAGGCAGCTATTTGGTTTCTACCGGTAGAAGATAGCCGCAAAATCATTGCCGCGGCAATTTTCTACAGCGCGCAGGACTACATCAGAAATATGCTCGCACGTATGCTGGCCCGATAAGGTCCCTACAGCCCTGTAGCTTTTACTCCCTGATTTCAATTGAAGCGCTAAGCTGAACACCCAGCCGGCAATTTTGACCGCTTGGGGAGGGCCCTTAAAGCCCAGACGCTTGGTGAGGTTGCTGCGGAAGCGGCCGCGCCGCCGCTGACGTTTGCGCGTCAACTCAGCCGAAGTGTGCCCCTGCTGTTTTTCAACGTAGCGCTCCTCGACATCGCCCGAGGAGGGCAAGGCCGGCGCGCAGCAAATGGCCGGTCAAGTTGCGTTCCTATTCATGGTCCGAGGGATGGAGCCCGAAGCATTTGATTGGTTCGATCACGATGCCAGGGGAACTTGCTCCAGTCCTCGATCGCTCCGTGACTCGCCGGAAACAGATTTTCGCGAACTGCCTCGAAGTCGGAGATCATCTCGGGTGCGCCTCAATTCCATTAAGGCACGGCAATCTGCTTATCCACTCAGAGAGGCACGAGCGTGCAGTCATGCGTGTTGAGATCGCTTTAAGTGACAGTCGGCTTGTCCACCAGCTTCTCGACCAATCGCCTGAGTTCCGACGGCGTCGTTTGACCAGCCACCACTTCATAATAGCCGATCCCGGCGCGTCGTAGCGCCTCCTTCTTTACCGCGTCACGCGCGGCCGTGGCTCCTTGATGGTGCGCTCCGCCCTGGTATTCGATGACGTCCGCGGTTGGCAGTTGCCGTCCACGAGGAGCAGGTCGACACGTTTGGAGTTGATGCAACTGTAGGCCTCCGGATCGGCACTTCGGAGGATCTCGCCCATTGAAACCTGCGCCATCACCTGCCAGGAGGAATTGCAGCCGATCACGACGCTGTCGAGCTCCCAAAACACCCGGGCTTCGCTTTTGTTCAGCAATGGTTGAATCGTGAAATTCGAGCGCATCACGATACGCAGTTGATCCGCAGCATCGACCGGTCGCAATCGCTCCGCAACTGGCGTCTGAAGCCAGGGCCTCGGTACGATGCGCTCGTTCCGGCGCCGGTTCTCCCAGCGTGATCTGCTTCTCTGCCGCCACGCCTGTTTGTTCATCGTGGCGAGGAACTGCTCAACGGCCATTCCGATGATAATGCCGACAAACAGTGCGGCGACTAACAGTTCCGGCTTTTCGAAGTCTGCAATCGTTATACCGCTCGAAGCGCCGGCTGCGGCAGCTCCGATGATCAGCCAAGGTGCTGCGAACAGCACCGACCTTTGGCGATATTGCATGCCCCTCTCCGGATTTCCCGCCAAGATAGTATTACGCTTTTACGATGCGCGAAAAGCTATCCAAAAGAATGAGGGCGCGCACGCATGAAGCTTCCCCCGAGGAACCGATATTGGCTCTAGCGGTCAGTTAACATCCGCCTCGGCGCAGGACGTTCCTACGTCCCTGGCACAAGCAGCGGCGCGGGCGGAGATTTCTGCGGAGGAACTGAACCTGACGCCCTCCGCCGTCGACGGCTTCCAGCCCTTGGCCGTAATCAGCACCCGAAGCCTAGGTCGAGAAAGGCGGAAGAAGCAATTTTCCTGCCAGCCCGTCGGGTTGGCTTCAAGATCAAACGAGACTTTCTCGGATTTAGTATCGAACCGTAAGCTCAATGGATCAGCCTCAAATGCAAGTCTAAGTCAAAGCGTCGTGAAACTGAACACCTCTGGCGCCTTGCAGCGGTTCAGGGCATCCTATGATGGCTGAAAATTGTGTTTATGGCAGTTGGAGGAAGACCGATGCGCTGCTTTACCGTGCTTGGACCCTCGCAGACCGGAAAATCGACAGTCGTGGAAAAGCTCGGCTCCTTGGAGGGGGCGCCGAAAAAATCCAGCTCCCCCTACGGATTGAACCTCACGGAATTCACCTTCGGAAACGAGGCGTGGTGTGCGCTGGATGCGCCAGGACCCAACGAAGCGTTGGCGCATGCGCAGCACGCGCTTCTTGCCAGCGACGCCTGCATCCTGTGCGTTTCATCGGCACCCGAGGAGGCTGTGCTCGCCGCGCCCTATCTGCGGATAGTCGAAGCCTCGGAGACGCCGTGCATCCTCTTCGTCAACCGGATGGACGAACCGAGAGGGCGGCTGAGGGACGTGATCGCCGCGCTTCAAGACTACGCCAACCACACGCTTTTGCTTCGCCAGATCCCGATCCGCGAGGGAGACAGGATCATAGGCAGTTGCGATCTGATTTCGGAACGGGCGTGGCGCTACCGGGAAGGCCAGACTTCGGCGCTGATCGCAATCCCCGAAAGCGCCGCCGAGCGCGAGCACGAAGCGCGCACCGAGCTCCTGGAACACCTGTCCGAATTTGATGACTGGCTTCTCGAGGAACTGATCGAGGATCGCGAGCCGCCCAGCGACGCGCTCTATGCCATTTCATCACGGGTTCTCAGGGAAAACAGAATTATCCCGGTCCTGATCGGTGCTGCAAGTCACGGCAACGGCATGACGAGGCTGATGAAGGCGCTGCGCCACGAGGCGCCGCCGTTAGGGGTTCTTCGGCAGCGTCTCGCTCATACGGGAACTGTCGATGAAGGCAAGCTGGTGGCCGTGAGCTTCCATGCCTATCATCGCCAGAATGTCGGCAAGACGGTGCTCGTGCGCGCACTTGGCGAGGGACTGCGGCAAGGCGCATCACTGGGCGGCTCCAACCTCGGCGCCGTACAAAATCTCGCAAACGGGCGGTCCAATTCGGCGGTTCTGCCTGCGCCGGGGGATGTCTTCGCGACGGTCAAGTCCGACCACCTGCCCGTCCCTTCGCTATTGACCTCCGGAGCGGTGGTCGCCCCGCCTGAGTGGACGGATCCACCCACGCCGATGCTTGAAAGGATCCTAATTCCGGGCAGCGAGCGCGATGAAAACAAACTTTCCGAAACGCTGGCGAAGCTTTCCCAGACGGATCGCGGTCTGAAAGTCTTGCAGGAGGAAGGCACGGGCGCTCAACTCGTGCGCGCCCAAGGGCCGGTCCATCTGCGTGATCTCTGCCGAACGCTGTCCGATGTCTTTCATATCTCCGTGACCGACCGAACGCCCAGCCCAGTCTACCGCGAGACGATCACGAAACCGTCGGAGGTTCACTACCGCCATCGCAAACAGACCGGCGGTGCCGGGCAATTCGCGGATGTGAAGTTGAGCATTCACCCCAACGAGCGCGGCCAGGGCTTCACCTTTGGCGAAACCATCAAGGGCGGCGCCGTTCCGCGCAATTACATCCCCGCCGTCGAAGCGGGCGCGCGCGAAGCGATGGAGAAAGGACCGCTAGGCTTCGAAGTCATCGATGTCGGCGTAACGCTGTTAGATGGTCAGCACCATACCGTCGACAGTTCGGAACACGCCTTCCGGACTGCATCGAAAATGGGAGTGCGACAGGCGCTTTCCGAAGGGTCGACCGTCTTGATGCAGCCGGTCTTTCGCAGCGAGTTCCACATCCCGTCGGTCTATTCAGGCAGCCTTGTCCAGATCGTCGCCGCTCTCAACGGTCAGGTTCTCGGTTTCGACCGTGATGAAACCGCCAAGGGATGGGACATCTTCCGGGCGCTCGTTCCGGGCGGCGCGCTTAACGATCTGGCGCGGGCGCTGCGCTCGGCGACGCAGGGCATTGGTTATTTTTCCAAGACCTTCGATCACTTCGAGGAACTATACGGCAAGGAAGCGGACGCCATTGTGAGGGCAAACGAGAAACCAGGCACCGCACACTGAAACGTTCGCGCCACTTCATGCTCGTTCACACAGCCGGGCTCACGTCCGCCCTTGCTCGCGATTGTTGATGTAAACTTGGGCCTGTCTTTCCGAGAGGGTAAGCCAATCCTCGTAAGCGGCAGGATCAGGCGCAAGGGCTTCGGTCGTCCGCGCCATGGCATTTTTCGCTTCGTGGAAATTGCTGTACCACCCGGCACCCACCGCTGCCGCAATGCCTGCACCAAGTGCCGATGCCTCATTGGAGAGGCTGCGATGGACAGGAAGCCCTGTAGCATCTGAAACCATTTTTCTCCACAGCACACTCGAAGCTCCGCCGCCGATCACGAAAATTCGCTCGGCTACGAGCCCCGTGGCCCTCATCTCCTGCAAGCTCCTTGCAAATTCGAGCGTGATCGCTTCAAGGGATGCGCGATAGAGATGACCCATTCCGTGATCCGGCCCGAAGCCAGTAAAACTCGCCCGCGCATTTTCATCCCAGTAGGGATCCATACAGCCCATCAGATATGGGCACACCGTCAGCCCGTCAGAGCCGACAGGCAGGCGCATGGCTTCCGCCTCTAGTCGTTGAAAAACCGCCACATCCGTGCGTCCGCCAGCGAAATTATCGAGCAGCCAGTTCACGAAAAAAGCACCGCCCCGCTGTACGCTTTCCAGAACATAGCCGTCGCCAGTGGGAGATACCAGCGTGCGCCAATGTCCGCTCAATTCCGGCGTGGCTGACCAGAGGCCACCCACGACCGCTGTTCCGAGATTAAGATAGACTGTCCCCGGTTCGATCGCGCCTACGCCAAGAGCGGCGCAATGACCATCTCCGCCGGCAGCAAAGATTGGCGTGCCTGGTTTCAGGCCCGTCTGCGCAGCGGCTTCCTGGGAGATAGAGCCGATTCTGGAGGCGGGCGGATTGAGCGGCGGAAGCTTGGCCTCGTCGATCATGAGGTGGCCGAGGATCGTCTTCGACCAGGTTTTACTGACGATATCGAAAATTCCGAACGGATCGGCGCTTGTCCATGTCGCCTGCGGCGTGCCGCTCAGCTGCATCGTCAAGTAGTCATGCACGGACAGAATATAAGCCGCCTTATCGAGCAACTCCGGCTGATTGGCACGCATCCAGCGCAGGCGATAGACGCAAGGAATAACATCGACCGGCTTTCCGGATATGCCGTGCAGAACATCCGCGCCCAATTCGTCAGCAAGGAGGGCGGGCATGTCCCGCGCACGCCGGTCGAGCCAAACCGTGGCGGGCGCCAGCGGACGTCGCTGGTCGTCCAGCAATGCCATTGTCTCGCGCTGATTGGAAATCGCTATGCCATCGATGCGGTCGGGGTCGGTAGCTCCGGCTACAGCTTTCAAGGCAGTGATCGCTGCGCTCCACCATTCGTCGGGATCCTGTTCTGCGCGGTGGGCGTCAGGCGTTATCAGCGTGTGCGGCGCACGCCCTTCGAAACAAGGCTGACCGTCTTTCGACCAGGCAATGGCCTTCACCGATTGCGTCGATGAATCGATCCCTATGACATAACGTTCCTCCGACTGCATTAAAGCGGCTCCTCTCCGCTGAGTGATCCGCGATACCTCGGTACGAACCGATGTGATGCGGGTGGGTCCATTGAATACCTCCACAGGCAGCGGCCCTTCGCCACCGCTTGTGATTGTCAAACCCCCAACAAGGCCTCTCCCGTGGCCATGTCTGTGACGAAATGCGTCGCGTAACCGCCTTCGAGTGTTGCGGTAATGGCCTCTATCTTGCCGGCCCCACCTGCCACGCAAATCCTATTGGGCGTCTGAATAAGCTCTTCGAGTGCGATTCCGACCATTCGTTCATCGTGCTCGCCGCCTACCGCGCGACCGTGCGCATCGATAAACCGACCGATGATAACCGCGACCGCACCATGTTCGACATATGTGTCGATTTCCCTTTGGCTTGCGATCCCGGACGCTCGCACGGTGCTTTTAGGGCCGACATCGCCGACACCAAACAAAATGCGGTTTGTCGAGTGTATGAGGTCGAACTGTTTTTTCAGGACTGGTTCGTCGAGCAGCATCGCCCTGAGTTCCTTGGTCGATAGAATGGCCGGCGCCAGAAGGTTGACGCAACGCGCGCCAATACGGCTCGACAGTAGCGAGGTGCACAATTCGGGCGAGAAATCCGGCTCGCCCGTCGAACTTCCCGAGACCTGGACCACGGTGAGATTGGAGAGCGGTTCAGGAAGTGAAATCTGATCGGCGACCGAAAGCACGGTGCGCCCCCAAGCCACCCCAATTACATCTCCCGTCGTCACCTGGTCGGCCAGAACACGGGCTCCGGCGTCCCCCAACCGACGCACGAGGTCGCCATTTCCGGTCGAGGGGATGACCAGCGCGCCTTCAAGGCCAAATTTTTCCTTCAATGCACGGGCGATCTTTGTCCGTCCGCTCGCATAGGTGCTGATCCGGATGGAGACAATGCCACGGCTGCGCGCCTCTTGAAGGTAATTGACGACTGTTGCGCGGGAGACGTTGAGCGTTTTGGCGATTTCGCTCTGGGTCATCTCGTCGGCGTAATAGAGCCATGCGGCCCAATTGACGGCGTCGTCGAACTCCGTGGGCAGGGTGACGCCTGCGTCCAGCATGTGTTTCCTCAGTGTTTCCTTGTTTCCACCTTATCTGATGACACCGAATGGCAAATGTCAAGGCTATTTGATTTATGTATTGACAAGTGTCAGTGGCGGGTGTCTTTTGTTTTCATCACAATAAGACTGGACATCAGGAATGGAAACGACAGGGAACCAGGGCGGCGCCGCAAGCGCTCCCCAGGGCGGCTGGACCGCGTTGATTGATGATATCGTCGCCGGGCGCTGGGTGGATCCGGAGACGGGCAAACCAGCAACTGTGCCTTACGAATCTATCGTCATCGCAGATAGCCTTGAGGGACGGGAAGCCGAACTGGTTGCCGGACTAGGGCTAGGCAACACATTCACAGTCGTGGCCGATCACGCCACCTGGGATGCGATGGGTGAACGCATCGCCCATGCTCTCCGATCGCTCGGCCCCGTCAAGACCGTTCTTCTCGACCATCCGCATGCCGATATGGCGAATGTGGCTGTGTTGACCGAAAAACTGAAAGGCGCCGAAGGTGTGGTCGCAGTGGGGTCGGGCACGATCAACGATCTGGTGAAATACGTGACCGGCCTCGATGGACGGCGGTATTGTGTATTCGGCACCGCCGCCTCGATGAACGGCTATACCTCGACCACCGCGTCTATAACCCTCGACAACGGTCTCAAAGTGTCTTTGCCATCGCATGCGCCGGCGGGTTTCTTTGTTGACCTTTCTGTCGCCGCTGCGGCGCCCACCTATCTATCGGCTGCCGGCTTCGCCGATTGCCTCGTTCGGTCTGTGGCGCAGGTGGACTGGTGGCTGTCGCATCGTCTCTTCGGGACGGCCTACGATAACGCGCCTTATATCATTCAGCAGGAGGACGAGGCGGAGCTAAACCGGCGCGCCGAGGGGATCAACCGCGGCGATGTCTCCGCAAACGGCTACCTCTACCGTGTTCTGACGATGTGCGGTCTCGGTGTCTCCTTTACCGGCATGTCGAACCATGGCTCTATGGGCGAGCACCAGATCTCCCACTACATCGATTGCTTCGCGGGAGACCGCCATCCGGGGACGCTTCATGGCCAGCAGGTTGGCGTCGGCGTGCTGACCATGGGCCGCTTACAGCGGCACTATCTGGAAAACGCGTCACCGCCGAAAATGAAGGCAACCAGGATCGATCTTCAGGGAATGTCGCGTCGCATGGGCGCAGATATTGCCCAACAATGCTTCAATGAGATTCAGCCCAAGATCTTCGATGAAAAAGAAATCGGCGCGCTCAATGAAAAGATCGCCGAGATCTGGCCGGTACTGCGGGAGGAACTGAAAGCCTTCGTCATTCCGGTCGAAGAAATGACGCGGCTGCTCAAGGCAGCAGGTGGTCCCACGACGGCACAGGAACTCGGCGTCCCGGTCGACTTTTACCGTGAGGCGGTGGTTCACTGCCGCGAGATGCGCAACCGGTATTCGTTTCTCGATATCGCCGCCGACGAAGGCATTCTCGAAGACTTCTCGCGCGGGGAGGTGTGATCTCATGCGCGCCATCGTCGAAATGCCGTTGGAAGATGCAGGCAGGATCCATACTCTGTTTGCCGATATAGACGACACGCTGACCACGGACGGACGTCTGCCGGCCTGCGCCTATCAGGCGTTGGAGCGACTTCTGGACGCCGGCATTGCTGTAGCTCCCATCACCGGCCGACCCGCTGGCTGGTGCGATATGATTGCGCGGATGTGGCCCGTTTCAGGCGTTGTAGGTGAAAACGGCGCATTCTATTTTTCCTATGATCAACACAGCCGGCGCATGCGCCGTGTTTTCGCGATCAGTAGCGATCAGCGCGCCGATGATCGTAAACGGTTGGAAACAGTGCGCGCTCGCATCCTGGCCGAAGTGCCCGGTACCGCCATTTCGGCCGACCAGCTTTATCGCGAGGCCGACCTCGCCATCGACTTTTCTGAGGATGTGCCATCCTTGCCGGCCAGCGCAGTGGACCGCATCAAGCGGATCTTCGAGGAGGAGGGTGCGGTTGCAAAGGTTTCGTCCATCCATGTCAACGGCTGGTATGGTGCCTATGACAAGTTGACGATGACGCGCCGTTTCGCGGCCGACGTGCTCGGGCTCGACATTGACCGGGATAAGGACAAGGTCGTGTTCGTCGGCGATAGTCCGAACGATGCGCCGATGTTCCACTTCTTTCCCAACGCCTGCGGCGTTGCCAATGTCCTGCATTTTCAAGGCCGCATCGAGGCTGAACCGACTTACGTAACGGCCGCTGAAGGCGGACAAGGTTTCGTCGAGGTTGCAGACCGTCTTCTGGAAGCCCGCAAGGGGAGACCGACTGCATGACGATGGCGACGTACGACCTGGCGATCATCGGTGGCGGAATCAACGGCGCTGGTCTGGCGCGCGACGCGGCCGGTCGCGGGCTCCGCGTCTTTCTGTGCGAACAGTCGGATCTTGGCTCCGCCACGTCATCGGCGTCGACCAAGCTCATTCATGGTGGCCTTCGTTACCTCGAACACTATGAATTCGGGCTCGTGCGCCATGCGCTGCGCGAGCGGGAGGTTCTGTGGCACATAGCGCCGCATATCATCTGGCCGCTCCGTTTCGTGCTGCCGCATCGCAAGGGGCTGCGGCCGGCGTGGCTGTTGCGGCTCGGATTGTTCATCTACGATCATCTCGGCGGTCGGAAAAAGCTTCCGGGAACACGGACACTCAAGCTTTCGCGTGATCCCGTCGGCGCACCCCTTCGCGACGTGTCCGCCATCGCGTTCGAATATTCCGATTGCTGGGTACAGGACAACCGCCTCGTCGTCCTCAATGCGCGCGACGCGGAAAAACGGGGCGCCGACATTCGCACGCGCACACGTTGCGTGCAGGCAAGCCGCGAGAACGGGCTGTGGCATGTGACCGTGGAGGATGCTGAAACCGGGCGATGCGAGACAATTTCTGCCCGGGCGCTTGTCAATGCCGCCGGTCCGTGGGTGGACCAGGTTCTGGCCATCGTTTTGAACCGGAAGACGCAAGCAAAAATCCGGCTCGTCAGGGGCTCTCACATTGTCGTACCGCGCCTGTACGCACACGATCGCTGCTACATTTTCCAGAATCCCGATGGACGTATCGTCTTCTCCATCCCGTACGAGGACGACTTCACACTGATCGGCACAACCGATGTCGATCATAAGGATCAACCCGAAAACGTCCGTATTTCGGATGACGAGATCGACTATCTGTGCCAGGCAGCCTCTTCCTATTTTAAGGCCGGGGTGACGCGAGAAGAGGTCGTCTGGACTTATTCCGGTGTTCGGCCACTTTACGACGACGGTGCTGCCAATGCGCAGGAAACCACGCGCGACTATGTGCTGGAATTCGACGGCGCGGAAGACGAAGCACCGCTTCTGAGTATCTTCGGTGGAAAGATTACAACCTATCGCTGCCTTGCCGAGAATGCGATGCAGAAGTTGGCAACGCGGTTCCCAGAGTGGGGTGTAAGGGCGCACTGGACGGGCAAGCATGCCTTGCCCGGCGGCGACTTTCCCGCAGGTTCAGCAGAGTTCCTGGCTCAGGATCTTACGCGGGACTATGGATTTCTGGACATACGCGCGGCGCGGCGCCTTGTCAGGCACTATGGTTCCGAGGCGCGCGCCATTCTGGTCGGTTCCCGCACACGGGCTGACCTGGGCCGGTCCTTCGGCGCCGACCTGACGGAGGCGGAGGTCCGTTTCCTGATGACCCGCGAGTATGCGCGCACGGCCGAGGATGTGGTGTTTCGCCGGACAAAAGCCGGCATCCGCATGGGCTTGAACGAGATTACCGAATTGGATGCCTGGATGGCAGAGCAACGCTCCGCGACAGGCATGCACAGTGAGAAGAAAGCAGCGGCACACTGACCGGCCGCAGCTTTGATGACGCATGCCGGCTTGCGCCGGCGTAGAGAAACAGGATCGAGCAGAGCTGAACCGGCAGAGGAGTGCGGGTTTGGCAACGGTGACGCGCGCTCATGCCGGGCGCAATAGCCGCAGTCCGCTCGCTGGAGGGTACGGAATGTCCGTCGCACAGGTGAAACGCATTGCAATATCGGACTCGCCGATCCCGTGGCTCCTGCCACTGGTTTGCTTGCTCGTGGTATTCACAATCTATCCGCTGATCTACAACGTCTGGCTGAGCTTTCACGAATTCGTGCCGACAAAGCGCGCGTTGAAATTCGTCGGCATGGCGAATTGGGTTCAGCTCTGGAACGACACGCGTTTCTGGAGCGCGCTGGGCGTCACCTTCCTCTATTTCATTGTCGCGCTGGTGTTCGAAATCATCCTCGGCATGGCAATCGCCATGCTGTTGGATGCCGAACTGCCGGGCTTCAGCGTACTGCGAGCCACACTGTCGATGACATTGGTCATCCCCCCCGCCATCGCCGGTATGATGTTCCTGTTGATGGAGGATCCGCAATTCGGCGTGCTCCCCTATCTGCTCAACACGATGGGTCTGCTCGACAAATCGACTCCAATCCTTGCCACGTCATCCCTTGCTTTGGCCGGCGTGCTTGTCGCTGAAATCTGGCAGTGGACGCCCTTCATGGTGCTGATCTTCATGGCCGGTCTTCGCTCGCTGCCGGCCGAGCCCTATGAAGCAGCGATGATCGATGGCGCCTCGTCCTTCCAGATGTTCCGCCGGCTGACGTTGCCGATGATGTCGAAGGTCATCGCGGTCGCCGTGCTCCTGCGCGGCATCGATCTCTTCCGGGTGTTCGACTATGTCTTCGTCATGACCTCGGGCGGCCCGGGAACGGCCACCTATACCGTCAGCCTTTACGCCTGGCAGCAGACCTTCTCGTTCCTGAAATGGGGGTATGGCGCAACGCTGAGCCTCGTCAGCCTGGCAATGGTGATGATCATGGCCAACGTCTTCATCAAAGTCTTCAAGGTGAGGTGGTAACATGCACCAGAGCGCTGGGACACGGACACTTCGCACGATCGCCGGCTGGCTCGTCGTGGGAGCCTTCTTCTTCCCGATCTACTTCTGGACGTCGGTTGCTTTCCGCAACGCCAAGGACATCTTCAACTGGCCGCCGAAATTTTTCGTCTTCGAACCGACGGTCAAGAATTTCGAGCAGGTATTCGGCGTTTCGCTCGGCTTCGGTTTCGGGACGCAGGAAACGGTCAATCCCGGCGGCGGCAATTTCTACATGGCGCCCCGGCTTTGGGATTCGATCGTCGTCGCCTCGATGTCGACGGTGCTCGCCATCATCGTCGCGACGCTCGCCTCCTATTCGTTGTCACGGATGAATTTTCGCGGCCGGCACGAGTTCGTCAACTGGGTGTTGTCGACCCGCATGATGCCGCCGGTCGCCGTCGCCATCCCGATGTTCTTCATCTTCAAGCAGTTCAGCCTGCTCGACACCTATATCGGCGTCATCCTGATCCACGGCCTGATGAACCTGCCGCTGGCGGTGCTGCTCTTGAAGAGTTTCTTCGACGATATCCCGGCCGAGATCGACGAAAGCGCGCTGCTTGACGGCGCGTCGCGCTGGACGATCTTCCGGCGCATCGTCCTGCCGATGGCCAAGGGCGGCATCGCCGCGACCGCGGTTCTCTGCTTCATCTTCAGCTGGACGGAATTCCTGTTCGTGCTGACGCTGACGCAGACCGGCCTAAAGACCGTACCGGTGGTGTCGTCGACCTTCGTGACATCGATTGGAACGGCCTGGGGCAACATGGCGGCGCTGGGTGCAGCGGCCATCGTACCGGCCTTTATCGTGATCCTGCTGGTCCAGCGCCATCTGGTGCGTGGCCTGACGATGGGGTCGCTGAAACAGTAATTCGGGGCGGAGGCGCTTGAATATCCGGCCGGCAATTCTGTCGTCCGTTTAAAAGTGGAGGAGAAGAGGATGAAGGACAGTATTAGAAAGATGCATCTCGCATCGATCACCGATAGGTTCGTCAAGGGCCAGATGGCCCGCCGCGACTTCCTGATGGCCGCCGGCAAGCTGGGCCTGGGTGCCGGCGCACTCGGCATGGGTTTGGGTCGCCGGCCGTTTGGCGGGTTCTCGCAGGCCAATGCACAGGAAGCACTGCAGCCGTCGCCGGAAGTGATCAAGTGGCTGCAGGACGTCGGCAAGCCGTTTGCCGGCACCACGCTCAAACTCGCCACGGAATCGACACCCCCGTCAAACGCCATCAACTCGCAGCTGAAGAAATATTTCGAGGAAGCCACCGGCATCAAGGTCGAGATCGAGGTTCTGCCGCTGGAGCAAGTTCTGCAGAAGCTGACACTCGACGTGGCCTCATCGCTCGGCACCTATGACCTCTATTATATTGACCAGAGCTGGGCGGCATCCTTCAGCAAGGACGTCTTCGATCCACGCGAGCAGATCGAGGCCAAAGCCGACCTGGCGATGCCGAACTACAATATCGATGACTTCCTGCCGGCACTGGTTGACGGTATCGCCAAGTATGAGGACCGCTGGGTCGGCGTTCCCTACGACATCCCGATCTTCATCATGATCTATCGCAAGGATATCTACGAGAAGCTCGGCCTCAAGGCACCGGCGACGCTCGAGGAACTGTACACCAATTCCAAGACCATCACCGACGAGATGGGCCCGAACGTCTACGGCACCAGCGGCCAGATGAAATCCGGCCATTACAGCCTGGAATGCGACTGGACCGCATGGCTCTGGGGCCACGGTGGCTCGATCTTCGGACCGGACGGCAAGTTCACCGGTAACGACGAAAAGGGCGTTGCGGCGCTGGAATACTGGACGAAGCTCAAGGCAACCATGCCTCCAGGCGTCGATGGCTGGACCTGGGATGGTCAGGGCCAGTCGGTGGCACAGGGTGTTGCCGCGTCGATGCTGTCTTGGGGCGAATTCTTTCCCTATTTCGACGATCCGACCCAGACCAAGGTTTCGGGCCTTTGCGAAGTTGCAGTGCCGCCGCAGCCGATTGCCCTTCGCACCGTCAAGGAAACCGGTTACGGCGAAATCCCCGGCGTCGGTCACCAGGGCGGGTCGTCTCTTGCCGTGTCGAAATACTCAAAGAGCCCGGATGCAGCCTGGCTGTTCATGCAGTGGGCGACTTGCGCCGATACACAGGCCCTCATCACCACGCTTGGTGGCGGTACGGGTCCGACCCGCACCAGCGTCTATGACGATCCGCGCGTTCTCGCCAATGCTCGCGTCGGTGCCGGCACCACCCGTCACTTGCCGATCGTGCGCGAGACGATTGCGAAATACATGGGCTCGGAACCGGACCTGCCAGAGTGGGCACAGCTGTCGAGCGACACGATCCCCGTTGGGCTGGGCAAGTATTTCGCCGGCAGCTACGGCTCGCCAAAGGAAGCCCTCGACGACATCGCTGCCCAGGTTGGCACCGTGATTAAGGGTTGATTGGACGGGCGGCGGTTTTCCGCCGTCTGCCAAACAAACGGTTCCTGGGGTTGCGATGCCACTTGCCCTCTTCCAGTGGCATTCGCATCCCGGGGATCGACAAAACAAATGCGGGAGGCTGAAACATGGCGGACAAGCCGCTGATTGCAATTACAGGTGCGAGCTCCGGCATCGGCGAGGCGACGGCGCGGGCCTTTTCGGCCGCCGGCCACCCGGTGCTGCTGATGGCACGCCGTCTCGATCGCCTGGAGGCGCTGAGGCTGCCGGACGCCGTGCTGAAACAAGTCGATGTCCGTGACCGCGCCGCACTGACCGCAGCCGTCGCCGACGCCGAAAGTCAATTTGGCCCGGTGGACATGATGTTCGCCAATGCCGGCATCGCCCGTCTCGGCGACATCGCCAAGCAGCCGCCGGAAGAATGGGACGAGATGATCGACATCAATACCAAGGGCGTAATGAATTCCGTCCATGCGGTGATGAACGGCATGATCGCTCGCCGCCACGGCACGCTGATGATGATGAGTTCGATCGCCGGCCGCAAGGTCTATCCGGATCACACCGTCTACTGCGGCACCAAATATTTCGTCCATGCGGTCTCGGAAAGCTTCCGCGAGTATCTGGCACCGCACAATGTGCGCGTCATCGTTCTGTCGCCTGGCATCATCGACACCGAGGTGCTCGACCATGTGAAGGACGAGACTACGCTCGCCAATTACAAGGCCAACAAGGAGGCGATCGGCGGCGGCATTTCCGCCGATATCGTCGCCGAGTTGATCCTCAATGCTTACAATCTGCCTCAAAAGGCGATCGTGCAGGAAATCGTCATCACCCCGACCCGGCAGAAATACTGACCGGCACGCGACCGTCAGCAATACTAGAAGACGAGTGGAGCAGAAATTTATGGCAACCGTGGAATACAAGAGCATCGGCAAGTCGTTTGGTGCCTTCAACATCATGCGGGATATTTCGTTCCTGATCGAGGATCACCAGTTCGTCGTGCTGCTCGGGCCTTCGGGTTGCGGCAAGACCACCTTGCTGCGCATGACAGCCGGGCTCGAAACCGTCAGCGAAGGTGATCTTTTCATCGGCGGCAAACGGGTGAACGATATGCATCCGCGCGACCGTGATATTGCCATGGTGTTTCAGAACTATGCGCTCTACCCGACAATGAAGGTCTACGAAAACATTGCCTTCAGTCTCGAAGTGGCAAAGCAGCCACCGGCCGAAATCAAGCGGCGGGTCGAGCATGCCGCCGAAATCCTCAATCTGACGCCGTATCTCCAGCGCTATCCGAAAGAACTTTCCGGCGGCCAGCGCCAGCGGGTCGCCATGGGTCGCGCCATGGTGCGCGAGGCGGCGGTCTTCCTGTTCGACGAGCCGCTCTCCAATCTCGATGCCAAGCTCCGTGCGCACATGCGCACCGAAATCCGGCAGTTGCACAATCGTCTCAAGACGACAACGATCTATGTGACCCACGACCAGATCGAGGCGATGACGATGGCCGACAAGATCGTCGTCATGCGAGCCGGGAAGATCGAGCAGATTGGCACGCCCGACGATGTCTATGATAGACCCGCAAGCAAATATGTCGCCGATTTCATCGGTTCATCGGCGATCAATTTCCTGACGGGGACGATCGTCGCGGACCAGGGAGCTCCAGCTGCGGAGACCAAGGCCGGCCTTATCCGGCTCGAGCCGTCCCTCAAACTATCTGCAGGCCAGCGGGTGATCTGCGGCGTCCGCCCGACAGATGTCACGGTCGATCCGCAGGGATCCATTGTAGCCCGGTCGCTGCTAATCGAACGCATGGGGCATGAAGCTCAGCTCTGCTGCGAGGGGCCGGAAGGTCAGTTCCTGGCGATCGTCGACAAGTCTGCGCATTTTGACGAGCGGATGGATGTCCGTTTCTCGATTGCGCCCGAAAAGGTCCACGTCTTCGACGCCGCAACGGAAAACCGGGTCTGACACATACGCATCTAGATATCTAACGTTTGTAACCCGGTTCGCCAACAACGCGGGAAGAGAGGTGATAGTCATGAAATCGAGATGGAACGACACCGAGTTTACATCCGTGGTCGAGGCTTATGTTGGAAAGGGCATCAACCGCGATCTAGCGGTCCGAACCTATACAACGCGACTGCTCGGACAGGATCCGGAACTAGTGCTGCACGGCGGCGGCAATACATCGGTCAAGACGGCATGGACTGATCGGGACGGCACCTCGGTTGATGTGCTTTGTGTCAAGGGCAGCGGTTGGGACATGGGCACTATAGAGCCACAGGGCTTGCCGGCCGTGCGGTTGGACCCGCTGAAAGCGATGGTCGGTTTCGATGAGCTGAGCGATGATGAGATGGTGATGTTGCAGCGGCGGCTGCTGATGGATCCGAACGCGCCTAACCCTTCGGTCGAAGCCATCCTGCACGCCCTGTTGCCATTCCGGCATATCGACCACACCCATGCTAACGCGATAGTCTCTCTGACAAACCAGCCGCATGGCGAAGACCTTATCCGAGAACTGTTCCCTGATACGATCGTCGTGCCCTATGTGATGCCTGGCTTCCTTCTCGCGAAGGCTTGTGATGCAGCCTTCCGCGCCAATCCCAAAGGCGACGGCATGGTTCTCCTGAAACACGGAATTTTCACTTGGTCTGACGATCCGCGCGCGGCCTATGAGGACATGATCGCTAAGATCGACCGCGCGCAACACAGGCTGGCGAAAGGTCGGGCAAAGCCGTTTACTTCCGCCAAAGTGCCAAAATCGCTCGCCAGTGTGGCGGAAATCGCACCGATCTTGCGCGGCGCCATCGCCATCGATACCGGCTTAGAGGGCGCACCGAAACGTTTGATACTGGAACACCGCTGCACAGAGAGCGTGCTCGACTTCTGCAATGCGGAAAATGTGGAGAGCCTGGTCAGGCGCGGCAATGCGACGCCGGAGCATGTCATCCATATCAAGCGCCACGGTGTTGCGCTGCCGGCACCGGTGGCAGGCGAACTCGATACCTGGAAGGACATGGCCCAGGTCGCCGTTGATGCTTATCAGGCGGACTACCGGGCTTATTTCGAACGCAACAATGGTCGCGTCGGCGGCGGAAAAACGATGCTCGATCCTATGCCGCGTGTCTTTTACGTTGCGGGTGTTGGATTGTTCGCCGCGGGCGCCACGCGCAAGAACGCACTCGTCGGTGCAGATGTGGCAGAAGCAACGGTCGATGTTATCACCAAGGCGGAGGGCATCGAATCCTTTGAAGCGCTCTCCGAGGCTGACCTATTCGATATTGAATACTGGTCACTCGAACAGGTCAAGCTGACCAAGCAGGTGGAAAAGCCCCTGACCCGGCAGATAGCAGTCGTGACAGGTGCCGCCGGCGGACTAGGCCTCGCCATCGCCGAAGCACTTCGCTCCGAGGGCGCCGAGGTTGCGCTGATCGACATTGCACAGGACGCCGTAACTCACCAGGCAAAGCGGCTAGGAGGGTTCGGCGTCGCCTGCGACGTGACCGACCCGGCCGCAGTGGATGCCGCCATTGCCAAGGTGGCGAGCCATTTCGGCGGGGTGGACATCCT
Organism: Rhizobium leguminosarum bv. viciae USDA 2370; assembly: GCF_002008365.1. GTDB lineage: Bacteria > Pseudomonadota > Alphaproteobacteria > Rhizobiales > Rhizobiaceae > Rhizobium > Rhizobium leguminosarum. Next base: position 151,256 of record NZ_MRDL01000037.1, on the reverse strand, counting down.
GATCTCCAACGCAGGAGCAGCCTTTCAGGGCTCGCTGATCGACGTGCCAGAGGAGACGTTCAGGAAGGCGTTCGAATTGAATTTCTGGAGCCATCATTACATGGCCCGAGCCGCCGTGCGTGTGATGGAGAAGCAGAAGACCGGCGGCGCCATCGTCTTCAATGTTTCCAAGCAGGCTGTCAATCCAGGTGCGGATTTCGGCCCCTACGGCACCTCCAAGGCCGCGCTGATGGCGCTGATGCGCCAATATGCAGTCGAGCACGGCGCATCCGGCATCACATCCAATGCCGTCAATGCTGACCGGATCCGCACGGGTCTAATGACGGACGAGATGGTCACTGAAAGAAGCCGCGCGCGCGGCCTGACACCCGAAGCCTATATGCGCGGCAACCTTGTTGGCCGCGAGGTAACGGGTGCCGATGTGGCAGCCGCCTTCGTGCATCTCGCTAAGGCGCGCTCAAGCACCGGCGCGGTTATCACGGTCGATGGCGGCAATGTCGCTGCTATGATGCGGTAGCGGGTCGGCTTTCCGTTTCGAACCACACCAAGAGGAGGATTACCGTGGCAAAAATCGTTGTACTCGGTGCGGGTGTCATGGGCACCGCGCTTTGCGTACCCGCTGCAGACAACGGCCACAAGGTGCTGCTCGTCGGCACGCCGCTCGATCAGGACATCGTCGTTACCATGCGGCGTCCGGGCGGGATCCATCCCAAACTCGACGCTGCCCCGCCCGCCGGCGTCGAGGCGATCCGCTTCGACGAACTGCGATCGGAGCACCTCGCGAACGCGGATATCATTGTTGTCGGAGTGAGTAGCCCAGGCATTGGCTGGGTGACCGACATTCTTAACCGGGTCATGACGGAGGCCTGTCCCATAGCCTTTGTGACAAAAGGACTTGAGTCTGCGGGTTCCGCCGTATCGACCTATGCCCAAACGCTTCCCTCCCGTATTCCGCTGATGAGCGCTTTCATCGGGATCGGCGGACCGTGTATCGCCCGCGAACTCGCCAACCGTCTGCCGACGGCATGCATCTACGCCTGTGAGGATATTTCGGTCGCCGAACAGCTCGCCGCGATCATGCAAACGGACTATTACCGTCTGTCGGTGACGACGGACGTCACGGGCGTCGAAGCTTGTGCCGCGCTCAAGAATTTCTACGCGATCGGCGTGAGCGCCATGCAGACGCGGTATCCCGATCAAAGACGTGCGGACGGCCAATCTAAGAATCCGACGGCTGCAGTCTTCACCCAGGCAACTTTGGAAATGGCCAGACTATGCGAGAGGCTGGGCGGGCAAACCACAACGGCATTCGGGCTGGCCGGATTGGGCGATCTGCATGTCACTGTTGGCGGAGGGCGTAACAGCCGCCTAGGCCAAGGATTGGGAACTGGCCGCACAGTCGTTGAAATGTTGTCGAGCGAACTGTTTGGCGAAACGGTCGAAGGTGTGGATACAGCGCGGGTTCTGGCGAATATGGCGCTTGAGAAGCAACATACCGATGAAGGTCCGCTCGCTTATTTCCCTCTGGCGTCTGCCATCATGGACGCCGTTCTTCAGCAGAAACGCTTCTCGTTGGATTTTTCAAACCTCATTGTCCAGTAAACCGGGTCGTTGATTTCCAGTGAAATCTGCGGCTTTTCGCAGAGAGCCCGTTTGCCGGCTCTTATGCAGGACAGCGACAAGGGCGCGTGCGTGAAATCGGGGCTTGCGATGATAACTGCGTCCACGTCCAGACGAGCGGACACCCGGTCGGGTCTGAGTCGACGTCGTGAGCGCCGTAGGCGTCCGCCACCTTGCGGGCGCGATCTGCATCCATGTCGCAAACGACCTGGAGGCTCGCCCCCGGCAGATCCGCTGCTGCATCGGCAGAACCACGAGCGATGTGTGCAAGCATTCATCGACGAGAAACTTCACGTAGCCGTGCCCGAGGGCTTTTCGGTGGCGGCCTTTCCGAGAGGCAATCGCTTCACCGACTTCACTTTCAGTCCCTGCTCCGACAATTTTCGTGGCCGCCCACGGGCAGGATGAGCCGCTGCCCAGATTTCGGCCAGGTCCACCATGCGCGCAGTGAGAGCCGGATAGCCCTCGACGATCTCCTCCGTGGGAGCGCCTTGCGACCGGTATGACGGGCCGACGATTAAAGAGCGCTCGCGCTTTGCTGCGGAGATTGTTGGCGCCCTGCGCGAAGGCAAGCATCCTATCTTGCGACCTATCCTCTCGGCGGTTATACTGTTTTTGAAAAACAGTATAACGCCGGAGTCGAACTTATGAAGTCCATCGACCTCATGTATCAGACGATGCTCGCCGAGCTCGGTCAGCGCTCGCTCGACGCCGCCTGGACGGCCGATTTCCCTCCAGAGGGTCGGTTCACTCCGGCGAACATCAAGGGGCGCAAGTACTGGTACTTCGACATCCCAGATGGACATGGTGGTACGAAACGTCGTTATGTCGGTTCTGCTGAAGATCCGGATATCGCGCGGCGCGTAGCTGATCATAAGCGGGACAAGGACGATCTACGCGCTCGCAGGCGCTTGGTAAATACCCTGACCCGCGAAGGCGGGATGATCGCCCCTGATGCCATGTCGGGCGACATCGTCGAGGCTCTTGCCGATGGCGGTCTCTTTCGGCTCCGAGGTGTTCTCATCGGCACGGTGGCCTTTCAATGCTATGCAGGACTGCTGGGCGTCCGCCTCCCCATGGCTGCGATCCTGACCGGCGATGCGGACATCGCCCAGGACCACGCCATCAGTCGCGAGGTTGAAGACAGTCTGCCTCCGATCGTTGAGCTGCTGCAGGGCGTCGACCCCAGCTTCCGGCCAGTTCCACATCGATCGGGGTCCGCGGCCTCGTCGGCGTTTCAGAACGCCAACGGCTACAGGGTTGAGTTCCTGACGTCGAACCGTGGTTCTGATGACTACATCGACCAGCCGGCGAAGATGCCCGCCCTTGGTGGCGCCAGCGCGGATCCACTACGCTTTCTCGACTTCCTCATAAGGGAACCCGTCAGGACAATGCTGCTCCACCGAAGCGGTGTCTCAGTCGTCGTCCCTGATCCGTCCCGGTATGCGGTCCACAAGCTCATAGTCGCCAGCCGCCGACACACTGACCGGCAGGGACTGGCGAAGCGAGAAAAGGACGTTCGTCAAGCTGCGCTGCTCTTTGAAGCCCTGCAGCAGACAAGGCGATCTGCCGACTTGGCGCTCGTCTACAACGAAGCATGGGAGCGCGGGCCTGCCTGGCAAGAAGGTATTCGAACCGGGGCGGGAATGCTGCCGGCACAAGATGCCGAGCGATTCAACACGGTCCTGATCGAGGGCGCAAAAAGAAACCGCGAAGAAATTGAACTTCCGCTTGGAGTATAGGCTGTCTTCAGCTTCGACAGCCAAGCTGTTGATTTGATTCGAAGAGCCGAAGACAAATATGGTGCCGAGAGTTCGAGGCCCAAGGCGATTTGCACGAGCGGGACAGCTAGAGAAAGCACGTCCGCATCTCGTTTGTTCAAAGACATATCCCGCACAAGCGGGGAGCGGCCGTTTGCAGGGTCTTCTTCTTGACCGCAATCCCAATCATTGAGCGCTGACGCTATCCCCAGCCCAGCCAATTCAGGTGGCGGATCGTGGCTGACGCCGATGAGCACCGTCGCAAACGTTCAACACTTTCAATATTTCTTCTTGCGGACGATCTTGTTGCCGCGGGGTCCGCTCACGACCGGTGTCCGGTCGCGATTTTCTGTAAGCAGGTTCCGCCAGCGTTCCAGGCGATCGGCGACCAGGGCACCGCTTGCGACAGCTGCCTGAACGGCGCACCCCGGTTCATGGGCATGGGTGCAGTCGCGAAAGCGGCAAAGCGGCGCCAGTTCGGTTATTTCAGCAAAGAGGGTGTCGATACCGTCGGTAACATCACTCACGTAAAGCGTCCTTATTCCCGGGGTATCGATGACCCAGCCGCCGCCTGAAATTGCATGCAGGGATCGTGCGGTGGTTGTGTGTCGGCCCTGCGCGTCATATTCGCGGATGGTGCCTGTCTTTTGCTTTGTGTCAGATTCAGGCCCGGTCATGGTGTTCACCAGTGTTGATTTTCCGACACCAGAAGACCCCACCAACGCAACTGTTTGGCCGATGCCGCACCAGTGCCTCAACAGGGAAACTGCGTCCGCGGAGCGCCCATTCAAGGCAATGACAGGCAGGTCACGCTGCAAAGCCTCGGCTTGCGCCTGGAACATGCCGGCATCTTCCGCGGTGTCGGCCTTTGTCAGCACAATCACCGGATTGCTCCCGGCCTGGTTGGCCATGATCAGGTAACGTTCCAGCCGAGCAAGATTAAAATCGGCATTGCACGAGGTCACGATCAACAGGGTGTCGACGTTGGCGGCAACAAGTTGCTGGCCACGCCCGCCTTCCGGTCGTCGCTGAAAGACGCTTTTTCGGTCGAGACGTCTGATGAGCATGTCGGTCAGTGGATCGGCAAGAACCCAGTCGCCGACCGCGTAGTCACCAGTATTGGTATTGGCTGGAAATTCCAGTCCGACCGGCCCGGTGACATCGATTGCCTCGATGCGTGCCCGGTGAACGGAAGCAATGCGTCTGGGGATCAAGTCAGCTTCGCTGGGCTGGACCTGGTCCGCGAAGAATTCTGACCACCCAAGCAGTTCCAGCGGCGGAGAAAGTTGGGAGCTGGTCAAATCCTGTTCCACATTCGTTAAGGCTGCCATAAAGGGTTTTCAATGATCTTCCGCGGCTTCTCGCCTAGCTGCGTGGATGATCCCGTTTTGGCAACGAGGTTGCGTAAGCAGCAGCTTCGCCGGGGTAGGGGAAATCGTCCCCGAGCTGACGGTCGCCATCGTAGACTTTGAAGCTGGGCCCTTCAACTTCAACGATCTTATAGCCATTCACGTATTCGATCTTCGGTGTTTTCCAGCCCATCAAAGCTCTCCGATCCGGTCCGAGGCTCTCTGAAGATGGTGCCAAGACCTCATACTCGGCGGTCCTATCAGGTGCTTCACGATTAGCCAACGCCGGGTCGATCCTGTTCAAGGCGAATGTCGATTATTTAATGAAGCGAGCTCATCCTGGAGGAAGAGAAGGAATTCAACGCCCGCATGGCCCGTTTCCGGTCGGAACAGACCATTCTCAAATGGCGCCTTGAACAGCTAGATCAAACCTTATCTGGCTTACGCGAGCAGGAAGCTGCAGTTCAGAAGCAGGCCGAGGTCGTAAAGGACGAGCTGCAAGGCAAGCAGTCGCCGGTCGAACGGGGGCTGATCAATCGATCAGATTACACGGAGCTTCTGGGCATCGACGCCGATCTGTTGGGGCAAGCGCTGCCATCGCCTCTGAACAGGCAACAACCGGCTCGCAAATCGCGGAAGCCAAGGAGCAGGTGGAACGCCTGCGAACCCAACGCACGGAAGAAGCCGTTACAAAACTGAATGAAACAGTTACCTGCCCCGATGTTAGAATTTTCGTGGCAGCGATATCACCTGACCCGACAGGGCTCACATCGTCCGGCCAAAAACTGTGACCGGGGAGCGACCGCAATTTGCGGACGATCTCCATCACGAGTGACGGTGAACCGGGAGAGTTGGGATATTTGGGGTTGCCGACAATCCGGATGACACCATTTTCGGTAATGGGGCAGGTAGCCCACGCGGTCTGACCCATCGCCGCGAACCATTCGTGCGCATCATCATGGGCTACATGGCCCGGATCGATTAAGGCAATCAGCACATTGACGTCGAGCAGGAAAGTCACTGCAGTTCGTCACGCAAGGCGTTCACGATTTCGAGCGTCACTGGCGGCGCATCCGGCCGAGCTGACAGGAGAGGAATGCCATTGCGCTCGCGGCTGCTGGGCGGTCGGCGCAGAGAACGTCTCGCCAGCTCAAAAATGACCTCGCCGACGCTCCGGTGCTGCTGGGTTGCCATCGCCTTTGCGGCGATCAGGACATCGTCGTCGATTGCCAAGGTCGTTCTCATATCCGCCTCATCACGCATCATATAAAGCAGGTGGCCGGCCTTCTCAAGGTTGATACCGAAAGGACGCACCATTGCGCCAACCTGTTCACCGGCGAAAACGATTGAAAACGCATTCTCAAATCTGTGCGCGAACCACGGGTCTCCGGTTCGAACCTGCTCAAGGCGAACGATCGGAAAAATGCGAAAGATCGGCAGAACTATTTAGGTGTTTAGTTGCGAGCATTGGCCGGCTTATGCAATGAAGCGCCTGCCTTTTTGGCCGCCGCCTGAAGACGCTTGTCCCTGGTCCATAACGCCGCTCGCCGATCAAGCAGTATCGAGGCGAGCAAGTGGGCATCTGTATAGCCGATGCCCATACTGAAAATGCCGTGACGATCAATCATTGTCATCACTTCGTCATGCGTTGCGACGAACGCTTGGCGCTGGGCTGCCAGAAACGCTATCACGCGCCCGCGATCTCGAAGGCTGCCAAGCGCCAGTTCGCCAACTACAGCCGGATGGCAGAGTAGACGATCGTCCTCAATGATCGTCCGAAGTTCCGCATCAACATGGCGGAAATGATCGATCCATATAGAAGTGTCTGCCAGTATCACTTGGCAGCTGCGCTCCGGCGACGTGGAGCTGCCTCTGCATCGGGCATAGTTCCGCCGAGCGCGATGAGGCGTTTTCCGGACTCTACTCGAACAAGCGTCTCCAACGCCTGGCGGACTATAGCAGCGGTTTCTTTTGTGCCGGTCAGGGACCTGGCCCTTTCCATGAGAGTGTCGTCTAGATTGATAGTCGATCGCATCGTTTCTTATCCTGTTCAGGCGCTTTAACTAGCACCATTTGGTGATAAAATCTACGCCTAGTTCCCACATCGATACCTGAGGACCGCCGAGTGAGAGCGGGAGCTGCGCGACCGCGTGGCGGCTACCGTAGCCGATCAGGTCACTAGCGCTCGCTTGCTTCGACCTATTTCGACATCTTCTGAATCTTCTCGATCTGGACGTCGATGATCGTCTGCGCGGCAGGCGGGACAACATCCCATTTCATCAACACGACCCCGGCCGAGCCACTCCGGCAGGCTGTTGCCATAGCTGATGGAAAGCCGGTCAGGATTGGGGGCGGTGCCAGTGTTGTGCGCGACTTCCTCTGAGGCAACGGCCAAAAAGATGTCCGGATGTTCGACGCGATTGTGTAGGTGATCACCATTGGGGTCGCCTCGGGGAAAGCGGCGAACATGCGCTGCCGAAACGACGTGACATCGCCTTTTTGGACTGTTGTGAACCGCCTCACCAGCCATAGCTGAAGGTGGCACCACTGCCGTTATCCCCATCCTGCACCCTGGGCGGGCAAACCACAACGGCATTCGGGCTGGCCGGACTGGGCGATCTGCACGTCACTGTTGGCGGAGGGCGTAACAGCCGCCTCCGCCAGGGATTGGGAACTGGCCGCACAGTCGTTGAAATGTTGTCGAGCGAACTGTTTGGCGAAACGGTCGAAGGTGTGGATACAGCGCGGGTTCTGGCGAATATGGCGCTTGAGAAGCAACATACCGATGAAGATCCGCTCGCTTATTTCCCTCTGGCGTCTGCCATCATGAACGCCGTTCTTCAGCAGAAACGCTTCACGTTGGATTTTTCAAACCTCATTGTCCAGTAGACCGGGTCGTTGATTTCCAGTGAAATCTGTCAGTATTTATTGGAAGTCGCTAATGGAATGCACAAAGCAACTCGGGCAGCATATGTGCATGGTGAGATTCTGTTTCGATGGATCGGATTTATCGTAAGCATCCGGTGAAGGCCGCAGATTAGGCTGCTTGAGCGTTCAGTCCGTGTAGCTGCCAATTCCACGGAAGCAATTGCACCAGCTTACTGATTGGCGTGTCGGCGATGCGGGCCAGGACGTCAGCAAGCCAAGTCTGCGGATCGATGTCGTTGAGCAGCCACATTGCGAATTACCCGTGAATCATATATATTCTTTCGAAGGAGAATATTAATTATGGCTGCAGGACTTCGCGAATACACACCCACTGAGGCGGCTGCCGTGAGTGAGATCGGCATTAAGTCGGTACACAACGCGATCGACAAACGAATCATTGGAAGCCCCTCTACCGGCCACCGAAGCCGAGCGATCACTGACGACGATCTGCTGCGCCTGAAACTCTGGTTCGGCGTCGGCTCAATCCTTTCCGCCGAGCGCCGGAAGCGCCTCTTTGCCGCCATCGACGAAAATCCTGAAGCCGACACGGTCAGAGCAGACGACTATCTGATCGTCGACGTCGCGAGAGCGAGGGAGCGCTTGGCCGCGCGTGGCGAAGCGCTCAGGGAAGCGGACAAGATCATCCACAGCGTGAAAGGTGTGGTTGGCGGTGAGCCGGTCTTCAAAGGAACGCGCGTTCCTGTCCGAACAATCGCTGCGATGAAATTGCAAGGCGCTCCCACGGACGAGATCGTCGAGGGCTATCCGGCTCTCACTGCGCGCATGGTGGACCTCGCCGAAATCTGGGTAGCGGCTCATCCTGCCCGTGGGCGGCCACGAAAGTTGTCGGAGCAGGGACTGAAAGTGAAGTCGGTGAAGCGCTTGCCTCTCGGAAAGGCCGGTACCGAAAAGCCCTCGGGCACGGCTACGTGAAGTTTCTCGTCGATGAATGCTTGCACACATCGCTCGTGGCCGTGGCTCAACATCACGGCCACGATTGCTTCCACGTCAATTGGCTGGGCCTGAGCGGCGAGACCGATTGGGATCTGATGCCTCGGATCGTCGCGGAAGATTTTACCTTCGTGACGAACAATGCCCGCGACTTCAGGAAACTCCATGCGCGAGAGGATCTGCATGCTGGCTTGGTGATCATCGTGCCGCAGGTTCTGCCGATGCAGCAGCGGGAATTGTTCACGCTCGTTCTGCGGGAACTCGCCGGATCTCCGGATCTGGTGAACGAGGTGATCGAGATCGCCATCGAAGAGGGCGAGGCTCTGCTGACGCGCTATGCACTGCCAGAGTGAAGATCAATTTCCGCCAATGCGGGACAGATTGGTTAGAATCCGCGCGCGCCCTATTCGCCCGGCTTCGGGCATCAGGCGTCCAGCCAGACACGCGTCGCGACGTAGCCGTTCGACATATCGTTGCCGATGTCGTCGACATAGCCCTTCAGCGTCTTCGAAGAGGCCATGATGTTGTCGTTGAAGACGGGCAGGATCAGACCGCCATCGTCTCGCACCATCAAAGCCAGCTGTCGATAAAGCACCTTGCGCTTGGCTTCATCGAGCTCAGACCGCGCCTGCAATACCAACTTGTCGAAGTCAGGCTGCTTGAAATGCGTGTCGTTCCATTCGGCGGTCGATAGATAGGAGGTGGAATAGCGCGAATCCTGTGTCGGGCGACCGCCCCAGAAGGAGGCGCAGAAGGGCTGCTTGTTCCAGACATTAGTCCAGTAGCCGTCTTCCGGTTCGCGCTTCACGTCGATCGTGATCCCGGACTTGCGCGCGCTTTGCTGGAACAGGATCGCCGCATCCACGGCGCCCGGGAAGGCTGCGTCGGAGGTGCGCAACAGAATTGGACGGTCGAGACCCGATTTCTTGAAGTAGAAGGCGGCCTTGTCGGGATCATAGGGCCGTTGCTCGATATCGGTCGGCGCCAGGGGGTAGTTGGAGTTGACCGGATAGTCGTTGCCGATCGTTCCATAGCCGGCGAGAACCTTGTCCAGGATCGACTGACGATCGATGGCATATTTCAACGCGAGACGAAGGTCGCTGTTGTCGAAGGGCGCCGTGTCGCAATGCATCAGGAAGCAGTAGAAGCCCTTGCCTGCATTCCGGATGATACTCACAGTCGGTGCCCGCTGCAGCATGGGAACTGTCTTCGGGTCGATGCTGTTGACGAAATGGACCTGGCCGGAGGCAAGCGCCGCAACGCGCGCGGTGTTGTCGTTGATGACGAGTATTTCGACGCTGTCGACAAAGCCGCGGTCGGAGCGCCAATCCTTTGGGTTTTTCTCGAATGTGGCGCGGACCCCGGGTTCGAAGCTTTTCAGAATGTAAGGACCGGTGCCGACTGCTGCTGCCGGATTTTCGACGCCGCCCTTGGGTTGGATAATCAGGTGGTAGTCGGTGAGAAGGAGAGGCAGATCCGCATTGCCTTCCGAAAGCGTCAGGACAAGGTCGCCCGCCTTTTCTTCAATGCTTGCAATTGACGCCATGAGCCCAAGAGCGCCCGACTGCGAGTTTTTGTCCGCGTGCCGCTTCAGCGTCGCGACAATGTCGGCGACGGTCATCTTGCTGCCGTCGTGAAACCGTACATCGTTCCTGATCTTGAAGGTCCAGATGGAAGCATCCGTCGACGGCGTCCAGGAAGTTGCCAGCGAGGGCAGGGGTGCGCCAGTCTTGGGGTCGGATTCGACAAGTGTGTCGCCCCAGAGGCGGCCAATGACGAACAGTACCGAGGCACTGTATGTTGCCGGGTCGAGCGCGTCGCTGGTGGCGCCGCCCTTAAGGCCAAGCTTCAGATGGCCGCCACGCTTGGCTTCCTGCCCCCGTGCGTCACGCGGCATCAGGAGGCCCGAGGCGAGGGCCGGCAAGGCGCCGAGCGCGACGGCACCGCCGAGGAAGTGGCGGCGGCCGATTCTCGGCTGCGAAGATCGATCCTTTTGATGCGTCATAACGGTCCCCTCTTTTTCATTTGTAAGTGGGAACGTAGAGGCTGGGTCGGCTCACGCAATTTCGCGACTTGACGCATCCTTAAGCGAGTTTACGCTAGTTCACGAGAAGACGGAGTTACGGATGCCTCACCTGGTCGAGAACCTCAAAATCGCCTGCGCAACGCAACGTTCAATTTCGCATCTGTGCCGTGCAATCGATATCAACCGGCAACAATTCAATCGATACATCAACGGCCAGACGAGGCCTTCCGCCCATAATCTGGCTCGCATCGCCAACTATTTCGATCTTGATGCAGCCGACTTTGGCCTCGCTCCCAAGCAGTTTCGCGAGCGACTTCACAAACCCGTCCTCGGTAGCAACGGAGGTTCAGAGCTTCTCAAAGCGTTTCCCGGAAACCTAGCCGCGCTCAGGCGTCATATCGGTTATTTTCAGACCTATTATCGTTCGCCATCCTGGCCCGGGATGGTTGTCTGTTCGTGCAGCCGCCTCATCGAGCAGGGTGGATTGGTGCAGGCCAAATCGATGGAGCGGCTTCGAGACCTCGGAAGCGGCATTCAACAGTTTTCGAAATATCTCGGCTTGGCGGCCTTCTATCGGAACCGGATCTTCATCACGCAGCGTGTCGTCGGACCGAACGCCATGATGTCGCAGACTATCCTCCTGCCATTCGACGAGTATCAGCGCGTCTATCTACGTGGGACGACGATGGGAATTTCGTGGCGAAGGGAAAACCTCCCCTATGCCTCGCGGATGATCTGGCGGCATGTCGGCACCGAGCCAGACTTGCGTGAACTACTTGCGCGCTGTGGACCTGTCCCGCTATCGTCGCGCCAGCTACCACCGACGGTGCGCTCATTCCTCGAGGATCCAGCTGCAGAAGTATATGAGGTGCCCGCAGAGTATTGAGAAAAGGCCAGGGGGCGATGTCACAACGGCCGCCAACGTATCACCAGGCAGTTTTCTTAGATATTAGTCGCTGTGTAGAAGTCGAAGGGTACAATGTGCTGCGACACGGTCGGTGATCGGTCGGTATCGAGAGCTTGCGCCATTGCGCGCACCAAGGTCTCCCCCAACTGCTTTGCCGGGTGAGATAGGACGACCTTGATCAATCCTTCAGCAAGACCGGCTTTTGTTTCATTCGTGAGCTCGTGTGCTATGACCACAAGGCGTTTGGCTGCCGGTCCACCATCCTCCCGCAGAGCTCGCATCACACCGGTGATGCCGCCGCCGGCAACGTAAAGCCCGACCCAATTTGGTTCGGTCTGTAGAAGGTGACGCGTGGCCTCATAAGCAATTTCGGGCTCTTCAAGGGTTGCAACCGTCTCCAGCATCTGAAAGCCCGGCGCGCTCTCCCGGAAGTATGATCGAAACCCCATTTCGTTTAGTTCTTGCGCAAGATATCGGTGATTTCCGACGAAGACGGAAACCTTGCCGCCATTGCCATTCAGCCCGGCTATGAACCACGCGGCCGTGCGGCCCTTTTTGACGCAGTCGTTGCCGACATAGGCTGCGCGGGAGGCAGTGGAAATATCGGAAATCATGGTCACGACCGGAATGTTCTCTGCTGCAAGACCATCGACGGCGTGGTTCACCTGCGGGTGGTCGGAGGTGATCATTCCAATGACGTCGGCTTCGCGACTGAGAGCGTAGATCGCCTCGGCAGCCTTGTCGGGCGCAAGATCGTCCATGAATCTAACGATGGCCCTTCCATGGGCGTCGGGAAATGCTTCGGTCGCCGCGACGAGAACATCGCCCCACATTTGATAAAGCTTGCGGTGAGACTGCTTGAGAAGAAAGCCAAATTTGATCACCGGCTTGTCGTGCTCGAGTCGCCGGGCGATGGCCGTCACGCCATGGAAACCAATCTGGCGGGCGGCGTTAAGAACCCGCTCCGCCGTCTGTGGGCGCACGGGGTCGCGACCGTTCAACACGCGGTCGACTGTTGAAATGCTTACATTCGCGGCTTTTGCCAAGTCGGGGATCGTTGGGCGTGACATAATAAGCCTCTCATAATCTGACGCTATTTATGAGAGGTTTTGGGAGAAAAATCCACAGCTTCGTTGACAGCTGGCGGAATTTTCGCAATTTCATCTTTCAGCAAAAGCCAATTTGGCGGGAGGGCTTGGGAGAGCTCTCTCATTTGGAGGAAATACTCTCATGTCTGCGACCTTGCAAAAGGTGGCGCCGCTTTCAGGCGGCGAAGGCCATCGCACGCCTATAGATAGCGGAGCCGGCTTCGTTCTTGAAATGCGTTCAATCACCAAGGCCTTCCCTGGTGTTCTCGCGCTCGATGGCATGAGCCTGAAGGTTCGTCCCGGCACCGTCCATGTCCTCGTCGGGGAAAATGGCGCCGGCAAGTCGACGCTCATGAAGATTCTGAGCGGTATCTACGCGATCGACGGCGGAGAAATCCTTTTCAGAGGCGAAAAGCTCGACCACCAAAGCGCCGCAGCCGCACTGGACCGAGGGATCTCGATGATCCATCAGGAACTCAGCCCGGTGCTCGACATGACCATCGCCGAAAACATCTTTCTCGGCCGCGAACCCACTTACGGCCGGACAGGCATTTTGTCCCGGTTTGTCGATTTCGATCGCATGAATTCAGATACGCAGACGCTCCTGGATCGGCTGGGTCTGAAATACAGCCCCCAAACCAAGATGCGAGACCTGTCCATCGCGACGATGCAACTCATCGAGATCGTCAAGGCGATTTCGCGCGAGGCCTCTCTGGTGATTATGGACGAACCGACGTCGGCGATCAGCGACACGGAAGTCGCGATGCTCTTCAGACAGATCGCAGACCTGAAAGCAGCAGGCGTCGCGATCATCTACATCACACACAAGATGGACGAGATCTTCCAGATCGCCGACGACATCACGGTGATGCGTGATGGCCAGTTCATCGCTGCCGCCCCGGCCAGCGAATATGAGCCCGCAAAGCTGATTTCCCAGATGGTCGGCCGCACGATCTCCAGTATTTTTCCGAAAGAGGAAGTGCCGATCGGCGAGATTGTCCTTTCCGTCGAGAACCTCTCTCGTGACGGCAGCTTCGAAAATGTCAGCTTCGAGGTGCGCGCCGGCGAGATCATTGGCCTTTCCGGCCTGATCGGCGCAGGGCGGACAGAGGTCGCCCGGGTGATCTTCGGCCTGGACGCGGCGGACGCGGGCGTCATCCGTCTGAACGGAAAACCGTTAAAGCTCATGTCCCCGAAGGATGCCATCGCCAACGGCATCGCCATGGTCTCAGAGGATCGCAAAGCGGAAGGTCTGGTGCTTTGCCGGTCCGTCGGCGAGAACATCTCGCTTGCGAACCTCAAGAAGTTCGCTTCCGGCCTTTTCATCAGCGAGCGGCAGGAAGAGACAGCTTCCCAGCGCATGATCAAGATGCTCCAGATCAAGACGCCCGATACGGCAATGATCGTTGAAAACCTCAGCGGCGGCAATCAACAGAAAATCGTTCTCGCCAAGTGGCTGCTGGGTGATCTGAAGCTGCTCATTCTCGACGAACCCACACGAGGCATCGACGTCGGGTCGAAATCCGAAATTCACAGACTGATGACCGAGTTCGCTCGTCAGGGGCTGGCGATCGTCATGATCTCATCTGAACTGCCCGAGATCCTAGGCATGAGTGACCGCGTGGTGGTGATGAGCGAAGGCCGGGTGACCGGCGAACTAACAAGGAACGAGGCCACGCAGGAAAACATCATGCGCCTCGCCACGGGAGGACACTGATGAGTATCGAACGCGCAGAGGCGGCCGTGAAACGAGGAGGCCAGGTGATTTCAGGCTCTCGAAACATGAGCTTTTCCCAGATCTACCGGCAGTACGGCACGGTTCTCATCTTCGTCGGAATCTGCATCCTCGCGTCGATTTTGAGCCCGACGTTCTTGACGGAAGCCAACCTGACCAACGTCCTTCGTCAGGTTGTGGTGGTTAGCCTTCTCGCATGCGGCGTCACCTTTATCATTATTCTGGGACATATCGACGTATCGCTGGGATCTGTTCTCGCGCTCTGTGGGGTCATCGCCGCGAGCGTAATGGCCATCACCGCCAGCGTCATCCTCGCGGTCGTCGCGGGCGTAGCAGTCGGCATTCTGACCGGCATCGTAAACGGTTTCGTCATCACCTTCTTCCGCATCCCGTCGTTCATCATGACATTGGCAATGACGACCGTCGCACGCGGCGCAGTGCTCCTTTATACGGGTGGATCGCCCGTGACGGGCTTGGGCGACTTCAAAGTGATCGGGCAAGGCTCGCTTGGCCCAGTACCGATCTCCGTGCTCATCCTCGCGATCGTCATCGTCATTTCCTGGATTCTTCTCAACAAGACCAAGTTCGGCCGATACGTCTATGCGGTAGGCGGCAATGAGCGTGCCGCGCGCGCTTCCGGCATCAATCCAGACAGCATCGTCGTGAAGGCTTTCATCTTCAACGGCATTCTGTGCGCCGTCGCAGGCATCGTCCTCATGTCTCGCATCAATTCCGGTCAACCGGCCGGCGGCGTCGGCTATGAGTTCGACGCGATCACCGCGGTGGTCGTTGGCGGCACCAGCCTGATGGGCGGCACCGGAACCATTACCGGCACAATTATCGGATCGCTGATCATCGGCGTCATCAACAACATGCTCAATCTCATGAATGTCAGCTCGTACTGGCAGCAGATCATCAAGGGTCTGATCATCGCGATCGCCGTGATCCTCGATGTCTGGACGAAGTCTGCCCGCAGCAAAAAGAAGGCATGACCGATGTTCTTCGGCGGGCTAGCGCCTGCTGAGGAACCACCTCTTTGTCGGCGGGATTTCCCGCATCCGGAATGAATCTGAAACTCTATGGGAGGACCCAATGAAAGCCATTTCCAAACTCGCTCTCGCCTGCGCCATATCCCTTGCCGGGATCTCCACCGGCGCTGCATTCGCCGCGGACAAATTCGTCGTCGGTTACGCCAATATGGCGGATACGGACGTCTTCGTCATGGCGCGCAAAAACGCCTTCATCGAAGCGTCGAAATCCGATCCGGCAGTCGAAGTGAGCTTCTCCGACGCCAACAACGACGTCAGCAAGCAACTCGATCAGATCGACAACTTCATAGCGCAGAAAGTCAATGCGATTGTCGTCGTGCCGGTCGACTATCAGGGCATCGTACCGGGCGTCGAGAAGGCGAACCAGGCCGGCATTCCCGTCATCGCTCTCGGCATCCAATCGGCAGGCGGCAAATACACGTTCGTCGGCTCGAAGAACATCGATGCCGGCCGTCTCCAGGGCGAATACATGAAAGAACACCTGCCCAAGGACGCCAAGATCCTCTACCTCGAAGGCACGCCGGGGCTTTCGCACACGCAGGAGCGAAAGAAGGGATTCGAGGATGCGCTCGGCCGTTCCGACGTGGCCACCCTCGCCAGCCTTTCGGCAAACTACGACCGCGCTGAAGGCATGAAGGTCACGGAAGACTGGATCCAAAGCTTTCCGAAGTTCGATGCAATCGTCGCAGCCAACGATCAGATGGCGCTGGGCGCGCTCGAAGCACTTCAAGGTGCCGACCGCCTCAAGGGCGTGATGATCTCCGGTGTCGATGGTACGGCCGATGCTCTGAATGCGATCAAGGCCGGCACCATGTCGCAGACCATCTTCCAGGACGCCGCAGGCCAGGCGAAGGCCGCCTTCGAGGTCGTGGAAGGCCTGAAAAAAGGCGAGGATGCGCCGGCCGAAAAGCTGGTGCCGTTTGCTTCGATCACCAAGGACAACGTTGACCAATACGCAAAGAAATAAAGCCCTCCCAAGGGTGCGTGCCGGGATGGGGTTCCCGGCACGCATTTCGCACGACAGACGCAATGCTTGCCGCAAATCGCTGGTTCTCTAACGACAGGAAATATCGAAATGACAATAAGGATCGCCGTCATCGGGGCAGGGTTGATGGGAGCCGATCATGCGAGAATCGTCGCAGAAGATCTGCCGGGGGCGAGCCTCCAGGTCGTTTGCGACATGGATGCGGATCGCGCCCGCAAGGTGGCGGACGCCTACAGCGCTCACGACGTCGACTCAGACCCCGACCGGGTGTCCGCCCGTCCGGACGTGGACGCAGTTATCATCGCAAGCCCCGATTTCACGCACGCGCCCTTGTCGCTGTCCTGCATAAGAGCCGGCAAACGGGCTCTCTGCGAAAAGCCGCTGTCGCAATCTTCGAAAGAATGCTTGGAGATCATGCAGGCGGAAGAAGCCGCGGGAAAGAAGTTCATAATGCTCGGCTTCATGCGCCGCTTCGATCAATCCTATGTGGAGATGAAGCAGGCTCTGGAGCACGGTGCGATTGGCCGCGCCCTGATGATGCACAACTTTCATCGTAATGTCGCGACGCCCGCGTCGGACTTCACCGGAGCGATGGCAATCACCAATTCCGCCCCGCACGAGTTCGATGTCGTCCGACATGTTCTCGACACCGAATACGTATCGATCTCCGCCTTCCAGCCGAAGCGCTCCGACGCGCTGGTCGCACCGGTTTATATGGTGCTCGAAACCGCCGATGATCAACTCGTGAATATCGAGATCAACAATAACGCGGCCTACGGATACGACGTGCGCGCGGAACTGGTGGGCGAGAAGGCGACCATCGCCATGAACGCCGTCAACTACACCCGCGTCGACCGGGAGCTCGGCCAGAGCACAAGCTACGAAGCGGATTGGCGCGGCCGCTATGCCGAAGCCTATCGCCGCCAGAACCGCGCTTTCATTCGGTTCGTCGAGACCGGAGTGTTCCCGCACATCGCGTCGAGCAGTTGGGACGGATACTGCGCCGCAAGGGTCGCCGAAGCCGGCGTCACGGCCTTGAACGACGGCTGCAAGGTTCCCGTCGAAATGATTTCCAAACCGGAGTTTTACGCATGAAGCTTGGATTCGTATCAGACAGCCTCGGCGGCCTGCCCTTCGAGGCAATGCTGGATCACGCGCAAAGGCTGGGCGTCTCCGGCGTCGAGGTCAACACCTGTGGCTGGTCGACGGCGCCGCATTTCGATCTATCGACGATCCTGCGGGACAAGAACGCGCAGAAGTCATTCCTCAGAGCTTTCGCCGACCGGGAACTTGAAGTGGTAGGCTTGAACGCCAACGGAAATCCCCTGCATCCGACCGATCATGGCCAGGGGCAGGGTCTTGAGGATACGATCCGCGCAGCCGGCGAGCTGGGTATCAAGACCGTCTGCGCGATGTCGGGACTTCCAGCCGGGAATGCCGCCGACACCATGCCGAACTGGGTGGTCTCCTCATGGCCGCCGGAAACGCAGGCTATCCTTCGCTACCAGTGGGAGGAGAAGCTCCTCCCGTACTGGACCAGGATCGTGGCACTAGCGAGAGAGCACGGCGTGGAACGCATTGCGCTGGAACTGCATGGCAATCAGTGCGTCTATAACGTCCCTTCGTTGCTGAAGCTTCGCGAAGCCGTTGGCCCGGTCGTCGGAGCAAACCTGGACCCGTCGCATCTCTTCTGGATGGGTGCCGATCCTCTTGTCGCCGCAGAAGCGCTCGGCGGAGCCGTATACCACGTTCATGCCAAAGATACCCTCCTCAACACTCCGAAGCAGGCCGTCACCAGCCTTTTGGAGAACGGCAGCCTAATGGATATCCCGGCGCGTAGCTGGTCCTATATAACGCTGGGATTTGGCCACGGCGAAGAATGGTGGCGGCAGTTCTGCTACAGGCTGAAGATGGCCGGTTACGATGGCTGGCTCTCGATAGAGCATGAGGATGTGCTTCTGAACAGCCTTGAAGGACTGGAGAAGTCCGTCGCTCTGTTGCAGGGCGTGATGCCGGTCGCAGCCAGCGATTTCAAGCCGCAGGCGATCTAGTCGGAGCGAAACACGCCCGACTGCACTTCGCATATCTTATGTGTGGCGCCGCCTCTGTGCGGGCTTCGGCTGAGTTGCGTGAAGTCAGCTCTTTTGAAAGTGAGCGCAATGCTACAGGATCGGAACTCTCCTCCTCCCTCAACACTGCAGGAGCTGAAGCGCCTGATCGCCAGCCGGCAGCTGGTATTTCCCGTCGGTCTCGAACGGGTCGCAAGGGAGATCCTGGAAAGGCCGGAAATAACGGCCTTTGAAAGTGCTGCCGCGGTGGCGCGCAGGTGCCGCGTTTCTCCAACAACGGTCCATCGGCTTGTCCGGCACATTGGATTCCAAAGTTTCGGCGAGCTTCGTGTGATAATAAGAGAAGATATCTGCCGCACTGCCGCTAGTCATCGCTGAAGATCCGCGATTTCTGCGGCCCCATCGGCGGTGATCGGCGGAGTTTCCTGGCGAACTTTACGACAAGGAGATCGACGAAGCACGGAATGCAGCTAGAAATGGCGACGCGCGGGCCATAAAGGCCCTGAAGCTAATGTTCGATAAGATGAAGTTTCCCAAGGTGGCAATTTTCGTATTTGCGCGCAAAGGTGATCGGGAGAATGCGGAGCCTTTATGGGCAGCATCCGGACTCTAGGGACGCCTGCGGATGCCATTCGCGAAGTCTCTTGGGGCGGAAACTGCGGAAGATGAAAACGGATGCTGTCGAGGAGACCGCTTGCTTTTGTAAGCTATCGGATCCGCAGGCGATGTCATTGCACAATCCGTACGAATGCTTTCGAGATCCTGCCAATCGGTCTTTGCGGGTAGGTGCATGCAACCCGGCGATTCCGTCAGGTGAGTTCTTACTTCATGCTGTTCTGAAATCGGCAGGACGCTCCATCCGCCAGCACCCCTTCTATTTTTTTCCGCGCCGGGGTGAGAGATCGAGGACAGATGGGGGCTGCAAGAACGCATCGCGCTTTCGAGAAGTACTGACAGATCACGGTCCTCCGCCGGCGGTGGGAAGAAACAGCAGAATGCCCGGATCAATTGAGTTCCGGGCATCCATAATCAGGTTAGGCTGTCAAGCTGCCTCACGGAAACCGATGATGGCCTTGGTCTCAAGGAATTCAGCGATCGCCATCGGACCCCATTCACGTCCGTTGCCGGACTGCTTGTAGCCGCCGAAGGGCGCAGCCAGATCAAGATTAACATTGTTCAGGTAGACTTGGCCGGCACGCAGGCGACGCGCGACAGCTTCGGCCGCAACCCGCTCACCCTGGACATAGGCAGCAAGGCCGTAGGTCGTGTCGTTGGCGATCCTCACCGCTTCCTCCTCGTCGGAATAGGCGATGATGACCAGGACTGGCCCGAAGATTTCTTCGCGCGCGATCGTCATGTCGTTGCGAACGTCAGCGAAGATCGTGGGCCGGACGTAAAAGCCAGCATCAAGTCCGTCGGGACGGCCGAGCCCTCCAGTCACAAGCGTGGCGCCTTCATCGAGACCCGACTGGATCAGACGCTGGATTTTGTTCCATTGCGCTTCCGAGGCCACCGGTCCCATCTTTGAATTAGAAGAAGGATGGCCGACCGACCACGTTTCGGCGGCCGCCTTGGCATAGCTGATTGCTTCGGCAACCTGATCGACATGGACCAGCATCCGAGATGGTGCGCTGCAGTTCTGTCCGCTGTTCAGCATCATCTGGGCCACGCCCCCTTCGACAGCAGAAGCGAGGTCCGCGCTACGGAGAACGATGTTGGGTGACTTCCCCCCCAGTTCCTGATGTACCCTTTTGACTGTGAGCGCACCGGTGCGAGCCACCTCGATCCCAGCCGCAGTTGAGCCGGTGAAGGAGACAAGGTCCACCTCGGGATGGCTCGTCAAAGCATTGCCGACAACGCGGCCATTTCCATGAACAAGGTTGAACACGCCCTTGGGTATTCCGGCGTCATGGAGGATTTCGGCAAGGATCGTACCTGAGAACGGCGCGATTTCAGACGGCTTCAACACCACGGTGCAACCCGCAGCAAGTGCAGGTGCCACCTTTGCGGCCATCAGCATCAAGGGCCAATTCCATGGCGTGACCAGCGCACAAACGCCGATCGGCTCGCGCACGACTTCACTTGTGCCAAGAGGCTCATCAAATCGGTAGGTCTCAAGCGCTGCTCGTGCAATCTTGAAATGGGCAACGCCGACGGTCACCTGCAATTGCTCTGAAAGCCATTGCGGCGCGCCCATTTCATCCGTTACCGCGAGGGCTAGGTCGCTCACTCGCTTGTCGTAGGCAGCTATAATCCGGTCGAAGAGCGAAATTCGCTCCTCAATCGAGGTGAGTGAATACGGTTCAAATGCCTTTCGCGCGGCTGAAACCGCGTCGTCCACATCACTTGCATCGCCTAGCGCGACTTGACCAACGACGCTTTCGTCCGCGGGGTTGATAACATCGATCACGGCCGTGCTTTTGGGCTGTACCCAGGCTCCGTCGATATAGAATTGAAGATTGTTGCGCATGAATATGCTCCATCATTGTTGACGGAAACACAAGTATATTTTGTACACCTAGCGTCAATTAGGCACTTAAAGTAGCCCTGGTAGGGCACAGTATACCTGGTCCGAGTTCTCTTTCCCGAACCGCCGCGAGCCAGTATCGGACCTCCTGCAGTCGCTCTCGTCGCGTTAAAGACGTAACTGGATTAGCGATCTGTCCGCGCCCTTCTGCCCGCCATCTATGCTGTCGAAAGCCTCTCTTGCTGCGGTGACCTCCGGCAGTTTTACCAGTGTCCATTTGTGAAGTTCCTGGAGTGGCTCCCGTAACGTGCGGCCCAGCGGCGTCACCTGATACTGAACGGCGACCGGCGAGAGTGAAATCACCTCTCTCGCTATCAGGCCGTTGCGTTCGAGCCGGCGGAGGCACTGAGTGAGTGCTTTTTGCGTGACACCTTGCAGCCGACGGCGAATGGCGTTGAAGCGCTGCGGTTCGTCGTCGAGTACGGCAAGCACCATCATTGACCACTTATCAGCAATCTGATCGAACAAGGCCCGGCTCGGGCATTCAGAAGAAAAGCAGAGCGGTTCAAGTTCGAGCATGACGGTTTCCTTCGATATACCTAGGCGACTTGAAGTGCCTAATTGACGCTAGGTTTACATGGTATACCGGTGGGCCCGTTAAACGCAACGGAGTTCTACTGAGGGCCAGTCCCGATACAAGCAGTCTTTTCCGCCCCATCGCCAACCGATCGCTTGAACTCAAAAATCGCATAGTTATGGCGCCGATGACCCACCTTTTTGCGCCCGAAGGCGTGCCGGGGTCAGCGAGTGCTGACTGCCCATCGGCGCCGGGCAGAAGGTCGCGCCGGAATGATACTGTCTGAAGGGGCGGTGATTGTGCAGAGGCAATGAACGCAAGGGCATTGGGTCTATACCGCCGGACTTGTGCTCGTGCGGCAAAAGCCGGGATCGGCCAACGGCGTCATGTTCATTACCATCGAGGACGAGACAGGGCGGGCCGACACTCTTCGAAAAACGCCGGCGGATCGTTCTCGAATCGTCGATGATGGCGATCAATGGCCGGATCCAACGGGAAGGGAAGGTCGTCCATCTTGTTGCCCAGCAGTTGTTCGACTGGTGTCAAGCGATTTGGCCGCTCTGGCTGATAGTGACGAACAGTTCAAGCGAACGGCGGAGAGGGCAACGAGTTCGCGCATTGCAGGGAACGGGCGTAAATTTCTAACGATCACAGCGCTTCCGCGATCGCCAGAACCTTCAAAAAGCTTTCGTCTTCCGGGGCCAAATGCTGGAATTTATTCAAGCGTGCGGTCGCGCCTTCGCTGACTACGAATTTGAGCTTGGGCGCCCAGGGATGGCTTAAGATTGATTTTGAGAAGCCGCCGTCGCTCGACGCATATATGTGACGACGACGCTCAACCCGAAGGCCCTTGTGTTCGGACTTGTTCTTCTACCTCCGCCGAGCGCGTCGGACTTCCTGCCAAAGCTTATCATTTTCGTTGCCTTGGCAAGCATAGTTGCCGTGATTTGGGGTTTGATCGGCAGGTTGACGCAGGTCGGTGCGCGAAGCCATTGGCGGCTGACGATACTTCAGCGGACCGCGTCCGTGTGGTTCGCTATCGTGTCCTGCACGGTTGTCGCGGGGCTGTTTCAAAGGGCGAATGCCCAGGAGGTCCGTGAACTGGCGCAACGATCGGCACAGGCTGCCAAGGAAATCAAGGCGCTCATTCAAACCTCAAGCGGTGAAGTTGCTACTGGTGTTGAACTCGTTTCGAAAACAGGCGGCTCATTGAAGCAGATCGGGGAACTGGTGGTCGCGATGAACAAACACGTCGATGCCATTGCGGCGTCGTCGCGCGAGCAAGCCGTGGGGCTGGCCGGTGGAACAGTTTGACATGCTTTCGGAGCAAGCTACGCGCGACCAAGTGGTCATGCGTGGCTCCTCAAAATCCGCCAAACCCGACAAGCATTCCAACCCCATGAGTGGAGGGGACATGGCCCGACATCTGTCAGAGACAGCTCGATATTGGATCCTGCAGAAACTGATCGCGCTTAATCGCACCATTCGCCCCGGCCCACGTACCCCTCAAGGGCATCATTCTCGACACCGAGACCACGGGCCTCAGTGTTCGCAAGGATGAGATTATCGAGATTGGCGTGATCGCTTTCACTTTCGATGCGGCAGGACGTATTCCTCGTCCGCCATCGCGTTATATCGATAGGAGCGATAACCGGCCGCCGGCGTGAAATTGCGGTGATAGGCTTCAAGATGGGGGAGCAGGGAGGCGATCGCATCCAAGGCCTGCCGCTCGCCTTGCGTTTCGGGACATTCCAACCGGTCGCGAATTTCTGAAAGCACCGCCTCACGGTCGATCGTAATGACTTTTCCATCATTGACGACAAGGCGACCGCCGACGAACACCTGGGTGATGGCATGTCGTCCGCCGCGATGCAGGAGGCTTTCTACTGCCGGCGTCCGAACGTTCACATGCGGCCTTCCGATCTTGCGGCGATCCATCAGCACGATATCGGCCTGATGACCTGGTTCGAGCCGGCCCGTAAAGCCGCCGAAGCCCACGGTTCTAGCACCGTGTTCCGTCGCCATCTGCAGCACGGCACCAGCATCAGGACGGTCGTTCCACAGGCCTGTTTCGCGGTGTAGTGCCCAGACGAGCTTCATTTCAAGCGTCATGTCGCGGTCGTCAGCTATATTCGACTGGTCTATGCCGAGTGCTACCGGAATGTCGCGCCGGCGCATTTCGTTGACGGGGGCGATGCCGCTGCCGAGCCGCAGGCCGGATGAGGCATTGTGGCAAATGCTGCAGCCGCAATCGGCTACGATGTCGAGATCCGCGCGGCTCATCCAGTTGCCGTGCCCGAGGGTGACGTTCGGACCGAGGCATTCGAGCGCCTTCAAATGCTGAACGGCGCTATGGCCAAATTTATTGTGGGCGAAGTTCGATTGCCGCTCGGTTTCCAGGAGATGCATATGAACCTGCGCGTCGGTCTCCCTCGCCGTTTCGAAAATCGTGTGCAGGCATTCATCCGTACACCAGTGCAGATTGGCAGGGGCGAGATTGATGCGGACGTGATCCGGCCGAGCGTCGAACCAGCTTTCCCTGAGCGCACGGTAAAATGTCATCAGATCTGCGATTGGGATGTTGGACGCGTGGAGTTTGGGCGCGATCCAACTGCGGACGGTGTCCGGAAGGGTGGCCAGCACCTTGGCATCCTCGTCATAGGTGAGAATGTTGCGGTCGCGGATCATGAAGGAAAAACCGGCCCGCATGCCTATCTCGATATAGGCCTCCAGCGTGGCATTTGCCGTCGCCATCCAGTTCTCCGGTGCGCCGGCAAGCCCGCTGTTGATATGCTGCACCATCGTCGTTCCGCTTTCCAGCATCTCGATGGCCGAATAGAGCGTGTCGAGCCGGACATCGATTTGGCGCATCGCCCGGAATTGCGGCAGCCAAAACTCCAGGGGAGCAAAGGGTACGCCCTGCATAAGCGGCGTGATCCCGAAATGGTGATGGCTGTTGACCAATCCCGGCATCGCGATCATGTCGGGAGATCCGAAGCGGGCAAGATGGTCGTTGCCATAGGCAACGGCGGCAAGAGGCCCGATCTGCGCGATCATGCCGCCCGCGACACGGATGCCTACATCGTGGCGCATGGACATGGTGCCGTCGGGCAAAACGCCGCATAGCACGGTTCCGGCTTCAATGATGCAGTCGCCTGACATCGGCTGTTCCAGGCTCATTTCGTGTAGTCTCCAACAAGTCCGAGGCGGCGGGCGACCACGACGCGGTAGAGCGGGTCGCTATAGACTTTCATTTCCTCGCTGGCGGAAAAGGCGAGACTGATATCGTGCTCGTCGTAGCTTTGCGCGGCGATCGCATGCATCTCGGGCCAATCCGGCACATGAATAAGACGCCAGCGATCGACTGCCGCTCTGTCAGGCATATGGGGAAACCCGAGTTCGCCCATCAGTGCGGCGATCCCCTGCCAGAACACCCGCAACATCCGATAGAGGGTCGCCTCGTCGCAATGCGGCTTGAGCAGACGAATCCAGTGCAGCCCGGTGATAATGTGTAGAGCGGCGAAGTGCTGGGTTGCCGCAAAAATGGCGAGCGCAGTCGCCGCCATTTTTTCCATCGTGTCCGGCCCGATGTCGAGCCAATCGACGACCGGCACAAATTCAGGCACGTTGCTGGCGTCGCGTATGTTCTGCCA
Organism: Rhizobium leguminosarum bv. viciae USDA 2370; assembly: GCF_002008365.1. Taxonomy (GTDB): domain Bacteria; phylum Pseudomonadota; class Alphaproteobacteria; order Rhizobiales; family Rhizobiaceae; genus Rhizobium; species Rhizobium leguminosarum. Next base: position 126,092 of record NZ_MRDL01000037.1, on the reverse strand, counting down.
GAGAAGGTCGTGAAGTTTCATGCCATGCAGTGGTTCGATTGCAGCGGTCAGGGCCAAGACTTCGGCCGGGTCGTGCGTGATCGGCGGCGTCCCTTTGGCTTGGGGAAGCGGCAGATAGGTGGCGGCCCAATAGGCGAGCGCAATGGCGACATCGGTCTCGTCAGAACGAAGCACCCCGTAGGCCGTTCGCATCAGCGCATGAAAGGCGCTGGCAGTTATGCCGTCGGCAAGATCTGGAAGATAAAGCTGAAGAGCCTCATGTATCCCGAGTCGCGCCAACTCCCCGGCAAAAAAATGGCGCAGATCAGGTTCGCGCTCACGCATCCCGATCGCGGTTTTCCAGTTTTTACTATCCAGGCTCTTCAATGGCTGGGCGAAGGGTAAAAGCTGCTTGGCGTCTCTGTAGTGATGGAAGAACCGTCGAAGCTGAGCCGATCCGCCGCCGATCCGGTCCAGCGCGACGAGGACCATCGGCGCATGATTGGCAAATGTGCGCGAAAATTCAGAACCCCATGCCGGCATGTCGGCTAGCAGCGTTCTCAGTTCGTCCGAAGTGCTTTCTTTTGGTACCATGGATCTAAACTCCTCGTTGAAAACGGAATGCCCGCTTGCATTCACACCGTTGGTTGCCAGGCGTCCCGGTGAACAGCTTCCGCTTCCGTCTCAATCAAGCGTCCGATGACCTCGACGCTTTTCTGGCCCGCCGAAAACACATCGCGGCATGGCAAGTCCATTGTCGAGTTGTCCGGGTGATCCCCTGTCATGGCCTTCAGCCGATGTTCGGAAAGGCCATAGACGACCCGGCCGATAACACTGCGCCAGAAACGGCTCGCGATAGAGCTTCGAGGCACGCGTCGCCAACAGGCGCTCGGCATGGGCCGTTGCATCGAGGTCGGGGAAATATTCGTTTTCTTCCTCAAGAAGAATTTCACCGCCGGGACCGGCCAGAAGCGCGCCGAAGGGCATATTGCCATGCGCTTTGGCTCGGTGCGCAATCTCGAAGGTCAATCTGAGAAGGCTTTCGTGATCAAGGCTCATGTCCGTTCTCCTCTACCGTATGCGATTGGCTGTCTTTCGCATCGGCCTGCCGCATCACGGGCAATCGCAGGGTGGAGGGGTAGCCATCGCCTGACTGGAGCACGAGGGTCGTGACCAGCCGATCCGTTACGGCCGCGTCCTGCGGTCGTGCGCCGGTGCCCGGATTGACGGGGAAAGCGGGAAACGACGCCGCCTGTATCGATAGACGCAGGCAATGCCCCGCCCGCACCGTTACGTGGACGGGCCGCAGCGCGACGGAAACCGGCGATCCTGCGTCGTCGGCCTTTACGGTTTTATGTCCCGACGTCACGCTGATGGCGGCTCCATCAGAGGTGAGCGTGCTCAAGGTGCAATCCAGGTCGAAACTCGGCCTGTCGGCGGTGACGAAGAGGTCCACTTTCGGGGCTCCGGTCAGCAGGAGCGGCCGGTCGAGCGGATCGGAGGTGTAGACCAACACGTCGGCCCTGTCGTCGATGGCCGCCCTGTCGGCAAAATCCGGCGGTGTGCCGAGATGCAGCCCGACGCTCGGGGCCGGCCGCCATGGATCGTGGACGAGATAATCGGCGCTCGCAAGCTCTGGCATCTCGGCAAGCGTTCCATCGATGCTCGTCGCGGCCGCCCGGCCGCCCGATGAGAGATGAAGCACCAGCATCTCGGCTGTGGGCAGGCTTTCGAAACCGGCCCAGGCCTCTTTGACGACATCGTAGAGCCGGACCTTCGGGTAAGGATTTTCGCGGCCTTTGAGCGCCTCGTCGAAGAATGCGACGATCTCGCGGTCGATGCCGTCTGCAGCGTCGGCTCCGGCATGCAATGCCCCGACCCGTCGCCCCCAGGGGATATGCGACCATGGTCCGATGGAGAGCCGCTGCAGATTGCTGCCCGCGGAAAATGCTTCGAAGGCGGCGAACGTGCCCTCAAGCATAATGTCGTTCCATCCGCCGACATGCAGGACGGGGACGTCGAGTGTCACGCCCTCAAGTAGTAATTGCGGCGACCTTGTCCGCCAATAGGACGGATCATCGGCAAGCCAGTCGTGATAATGCGTGTATCGCGATGCCTGCTCCAACCCGTCCGGCCGTGCCGAAACCGCGCCCGAATGCAGAGAAGGCAAAGCGGCATGCAACATGTGGGCGGCATCGAGGTCGCCGGCCAGCCGGGCATTTTCGACGGCCATCTGGCACGCCCACATCTGGTTGGACTGCAGACGGAACCCGTCGCCTTCGAAGGCCCAGTGGTTGCGCACATCAAAAGCCGCCATGGCGATTGCCATCGCATCGGGCACTTTCCCGCCGGATTTTCGAGCGCCGGCAAGGGCCAGGAACTGGTTCATGCCGTGGTAGCTGAAGCCATAGCTTGCCACCATGCCGTTGCCGCCGGCAAGATCGGCCGCCAGCGACAATGTCTGCGCGCCGTCTGCGACATCGTCCTCGAGAATCCTGAAGATCCCTTCCGAATCTCCACGGCCACGAACATCCTGCACCAGCACCACGTAACCCTGCGCCGCATACCATGCGGGATGGGCCAGAACGACCGTCGAGGCGACCTTTCGCCCATAGGGCAGGCGCATCACCAGAATGGGATAGCGCTCCGGGCCGACGGGACGATAGACGTCGGCCGCGAGATGAACGCCGTCCGCCATGCGCATCCGAAGAGTTTCGATGTCGCGGAGTGCCAGCATGCTTATCTCATGACCGAAAAGCGGGTTTCGGAGGTGAGCCTCGCCATGTCAAATTTGCGCGTCGCCTCGATCAAGCGCACCAACCCGGTCGCTGCCCGCTCAAGCACGATCGCGCCTTTGACGGCATCGGCATTGGCGGCATTTCCGCTAACGCCTGCGGGGTGAAGATCCTGCGCCTGCCAGCCGAAGCCGACCGCGCCTTCCGCCGTCAAAGGACTGCCCGACTGCTCGATGTCGACGGTCAGCGGCACGAAATCTTCGGCCTTGTCCATGGCGACCAGTTCCGGCGCGATGGCCAGCATCATGCTGGTTTCGATATCGCCGCCGTGAATGCCGTGAACGATTTCCGCGGACGAAAACAGATCGTCGACCGGCGCGATCCTGAACCAGGAGCAGGCGACCGCCAGCATGTCAAGTTCGACACGGATATCGCGGCAGGTCATCTCCATCAGCGAGATCTGCCCGCCATGAGAATTGAATAGGATCATCTTTCGGACGCCGGCACGCTTGACGCTTCTGGCCATATCGAGCCAGACGAGCCGCAGGGTTTGCGCCGATATGGTCAGCGTCCCCGGATAGGCGAGGTGCTCATCCGACTTGCCGACACCGAATGCCGGCAGGATGAGGACGTCCGCGTTTGCGTCAAGCAACGGCACCATCCGATCGATGATGGCGGCGTTGATGGCGGCGTCAACCTGTACGGGAAGATGGGGGCCATGCTGCTCGACAGCCGCAATCGGCAGGATGACGACGGTTTCGCTCAGATCGCGGGACGCAAAATCCGCGGTCGAATAATCGGCCCAGTAAAAGGAATGCGTCATGCGCCACTCCGCATGGCCGACTTGCCGGTATCGGGCGAGCTTGCCGATTGCCGATTGGCCTCGGCTATCACGATCTCGAAGTCGTCGGGGATCGGCAGATCCGGTGAGACGTAAGATGCCAGTTCCGGCAGGATGACCGCTTCCCGATCGAGCAGCAGCCGGCGCAGGACGCCGCGCACGAGCCGTGGAACGGCATGCTTGTGCCCACTGATCGACGTCGAGTGCGGACCGTGACTGACGAAACTGCTGCTGTTGAAGGCAAATACCCGGCTGACCCACGTCTCATCCGGATCTTTCGGGATGAACCCGTAGAATCCGTCGAGATAGGGAAACCGTGCCAGCCGGGCGTCCGCGCGGCCGTCTTGCGGCGTGTAACGTTCGCCCCAAAGCGCGATCTTGTCGTGAATGGTTTTGAGTTCAGGCCTGGCGGCGAGATCGACATCCATCCCCGTTGCAAGAAGCAGGTGATCGAACTCCAGAATACCGTCCGGGGTGGTGACGCGGATCGCATCTGGCTGTTGAGAGACCTCCAGCCATGGTGTTGCGGGACGAAGCTTGAAATTTTCAAGGCGCATTGCGGTCTCGAAACTGCGCACCGGCGGCGGCTGATCGACGCTGCGAAAGAACCGGGCGATATCCCAGCGTGTGGTCTCGGAAAGGTCAGGGTAATGCGTCATCATGCCGGGCGTCTCGACCGCGCGGTGGGGATTGGTGCGCGGCAGGCGCGCGCGCCGGAAGCAGAGATCGACGGAGGCAGCACCGGCTTCCAGCGCCTTGATCGCATTGTCGAACGCAGAGGCGCCATGACCGAGCACGCCGACGCGCAATCCCTTCAAAGCGTCGAAATCGACGGGACCGTTCGTGTGATCGAACTTTTCGGCCGCCAATGCTTCTGATACAAATGGCGGCACCCGCCATGCGCCGGCGCCGTCATACCCGGTGGCGAGCACCACGGTTCGCGCCAGAGATTTTTCAATCCGGCCTCCGATGCGGGTCGTAACCGCAATCAGATCGCCCTCCGGCGCGACGTCCAGGACGTCGCAATGATTGGTGATGGCGATCTCGAAAACGTCGGCATACCAGTCGAGATAGGCCTTCCAGTCTGTTCGCGGAATGCGGGACAGATCCGTCCAGGCCTGCTGCCCATAGCGCGTTTCGAACCAGCGGCGGATGGAGAGATTGACGACGTTGAACTCGTTGCCGACCTGGGTCTTCGGGGTACGCAATTCCTCCATGCGCGCAAAGGTCAGCCATGGCCCCTCAGCGCCCGGCGCTCCGCTGTCCAAGACGCAGATGCGCCGGAGCCCGTCCCATTTCAGGGCTGCTGCGATCGTGACGCCTGACTGGCCACCGCCGACGATGATCGCATCGGCGATATCAGCCGCGTCTGGTCTCGGCAGGTCGCTGAGCCATGCTGCGCTCGGGTAGCCGAGGGCGGCAAGATCGGCAAGCGCTGCCTGCTTCAGGTCATCAAGCGTCCCGCGCGGCGCATCGATTGGGGCAATCATCATAGGTAATCTCTTATATGGGCCAACCGTCCGCGCAGGCGGCGTCGGCGATTGATTTCGGTCAGCGCCACGATCAGGGCCGTCAACACGAGGACGGCCACCTGCATGGCATTGAGGTCGGGCTTCAGCTCGCGCCGGAATTCCGATGCGACGATCAGCGACAGGGGCTGCGTGCGGCCGGCGAGGAACATGGAGATGGTCAGATCGGCCAGCGACAGGATGACCCCGATGGAATAGGCGGCACTCAGCGCGACGCTCAACTGTGGTAGCAGAACACGCCGGAAGCTCTGCCACGGGGTGGCGCCGAGATCCCGCGCCGCTTCTTCAAGCCTGGGGTCGAGCCGGACCATCACGGCGGCAAGGATTGTGGTGGTGAAGGGAATGACGACCAAAGTCTGCGCCAATATGAGCGCGGTTGCCCCACGGCCCAATCCCACCCAGCTCATAAGCATGGCCTGCGCAATGGAAAGCACCGTCTTCGGCACCAGAAAGGGCACGAGGACCAGGATGGCGAATGCTGCCCGGAACTTCATGCGTGGCGACGTCACGGCCAATGCGGCCATCAGCCCGATCAGCGCGCCGAGCAGACCGACGGGCTGCGCAATCAGAAAACTGGTGACGAAGCCACCCAGAAATGCTTCGTTGCCGAAAAGATCGGCATACCAGGTGAACGTAAATCCACTCAACGGGAAGGCCATCGTGCTTGCGGCGTTGAAGGAAAAAATTCCGAGAACGACGATCGGCAAATAGAAGAAACACACGGCAAGACCGAGCGTGAGAATGACCAGGCGGCTCATCGTGCCCCCCGTCGAAAGACCGCGCGGGCGCCATCGAACCGAAGAAGGATGGTCACGAACCCGGTGGCAAAGGCGATCAGGACGACAAGGAGGCTGAGCGACAGCGCGGAAGCCAGCGGCCAATCGAACGCCGTCCCGAACAGGTTGTCGATCATGGCCATCGGCGTCGCACCCGACGTCCCGCCCAAAAGGCTCGGCGTCATCATGTCGCCGGCGGCGAGTGCAAAGACCGTAAAGACGCCGACAGCCAGTCCGGGTGTGGTCAAAGGCAAGATGACCTTGAAGAACGCGTCTATCGGGCGAGCCCCGAGATCCCGTGCGGCTTCGATCAACCGCTTATCGATCAATTCCGCCGAGATCCAGATGGCCAGCACCATGAAGGGCAGATTGTTGTAGAGAAGCACGAGATGCGTGGTGAACGGCGAAAACAGCAGGAACTTCAACGGCTCATCGATCACGCTCAACCATTTCAGAGCAGCGTTGACCAGCCCTTCGGAGCCGAGAACGACCCGCCAGGCATAAATCCGGACGATCTCGCCGGTATAGAGGGGCGTCAAAAGGACGATGCTGCCGATGCCTTTCCAGAGAACGGGAAGGCGCGTCATCGAAACGGCGATCGGGTATCCGATCAAAGCTGCCAGTAAAGCCGTGCCCGCGCCCGAGACGACCGACTTGCCGATCAGAAAGGCGAAGACCGGATTGGTAAACATCTGAGCCCAACTCTGTCCGGAAAAGGCCGGAACGAGCGTGAACGCATCGGGATCCACCTCAAAGACGCTGAAAACCAAGAGCACGGCAAGCGGTAGAACGCATCCGAGGATTAAAATAAAGGCGACTGGCACCGCGAGCTGTGCCCGGTGAAAAACCGACGCCATCAGTCGATCCTCGTGATGAAGGCGCGGTCCTGATCGACGACGAGCCCGACATTCGCGCCAGGCGTCAGCGGATTAGCCGCCATGAACCGCAAAATGACACCGTTAACCTCTGCCTCGACAAGGTAGCGATCTCCTTTGAACACCACATGCCGGATCGTCGCGTTCAGGCCATCAGTCCCAATACGGACATGCTCCGGCCGAATGGCGAGCACGGCCTTATCCCCTTTCGCCAATCCCTCCACTGCCGGGCATTGCATGATACCGGTGGCCGTATCGATCGCAGCCGATCCGGAGGCCTCGCCGGCATCGACGATTTCGCCTGGAATGAGTGTCGCCGCGCCGATAAAGTCGGCAACGAAAGTGTTGGCAGGACGGGCATAGATTGTCAGCGGCGCCGCCTTTTGAACGATGCGCCCCTTGTTCATGACGACGACGATGTCGGAGAGCGCGAAGGCCTCCTCCTGATCGTGCGTGACGTAGACGAATGCAATACCGAGACGCCGCTGCAAATCCTTCAGTTCGATTTGCAAATGTCCGCGCATCTTTTTGTCCAGTGCAGACAAGGGTTCGTCGAGAAGCAGCAGATGCGGCTCGGCGATGATGGCGCGTGCCACCGCGACCCGCTGCTGCTGGCCGCCTGAGAGCTGGTGTGGATACCGATCGCCGAACTCCGCCATATGTACGGCATCCAGAGCCCTTTTGACGCGCGCTGCCACGTCGACATTGCTGTGGCGCCGCAGTGTCAGCGAGAACGCGACATTTCCGAAGACGGTGAGGTGGGGAAACAGCGCGTAGCTCTGGAATACGGTGTTGACCGGACGACGCTCCGGCGGAACGCCGGAAAGCGACCGTCCGTCAAGCACGAGCGATCCCGCGTCCGGCGTCTCGAAGCCGGCGATCATGCGCAAGATCGTGGTCTTGCCGCATCCGGAAGGGCCGAGAAAGGTGGTGAAAGCCCTTTCCGGAATATCGAGATCGACGCTATCGACCGCGCGGTCCCTGCCGTAATTCTTGGTCAGACCGCGCGCCGAAAGCAAAAGCCCGGATCTTGACGGATCGGCCGCCATGTCAGGCGTCGTCGTCATGATCAGCTTGCCTTGACTTCATTCCAGATCTTCAGCCACTCGGAATAATTCTCCGGGGCGACCGGCCACATGAACGACTTCATCACATCCATGTCGTCGACGAATATCGCTTCCTGCTGCTGCTTCGACAATTCGTCGCGGATGATCGAGGATGTGGTCGCATAGTTGCCGATCTTAGCGATCTGGGTCGCGAATTCCGCCCCAAGCAGATAATCGATAAACTTGTAGCCGATCTCGCTCTTTTCCGCAGACAGGGTGGCCGGCATGGCAAAGCAGTCGCACCAGCCCATAATGCCGGCTTTCGGCTTGGCCATCCCCATCGCCAGCTTGTCTTTCAACGCATCATAGGGAACCCGCCACGAAAACGCGCAGGAAACCTCGCCGGTGGCAAACAGATTGGTGAGATCGCCGATCGTCTGCCAATAGGTGCGCAGCAGCGGCTTCTGCGCAACCAAAAGCTTCTTGGCTTCCGCCAGCTCCTTGGTCTCCATGAGAAAGACCTTGTCGCGCGGCACGCCGGCGACCAGACCGGCGATGCCAATGGATTCCAGCGCATAGTCGCGCATGGCGAGCTGGCCCTTGTATTTCTCGTTGAACAACGTCGTGTAGTCAGGCTCGCTCTCGAACTTGTCCTTTCGGTATACGATTGGATTGAGGCCCCAGAGATAGGGAACCGCGAACTGCTTGCCGGCGGCATCGAGAACCTTGGGCGTGGTCTTGAAGACGTCGTACATCTTGGCGGCGTTGGGGATCTTCGCCATGTCGATTTCTTCGAGCAGGCCTGCCTTGATATAGCGCCAGCTTCCATTCAGCGACGGATTGATCATGTCCCAGTCGGAAGCCGTGCCGGTTTTCAGCGCCGCGAACTGCGCGTCCTCGCTGGAAAGATAAGACAGCTTCACCTTGACGCCGGTTTGCGCCTCGAAGGCCGCAATGTATTCAGGATGCCCATTGGAATCCCAGGTCGCCCAGACCATTTCGGAAACGGCAGCTTTGGCACTGCTCAGTGAACCGAACATCCCCGCCGCCGCCCCGGCGGCGATCCCTGCAAGCACTTCGCGTCGGCTAATTCCTGAACCTGCCATCATGCCCTCATCTGGTTGCGAGTGAACTGCGACCAATGTCGTTTGTTTGGACAAGAAAGCCTATAACAGAACCCAAATAGACTATATTGCACTGCGCAAAAGCCGGACGACCTCTGCCGCGATCCCGCGAGATTGGTCTAAACGAAGACCTGCGCTCCGGACCGCAGGAATGTGATCGGTACGGACTCCGTCGGATCGCAGACGCGGACGCCGGCCGCAACCGACTTGATCATCTGCCGGAGCCAGACGTGATCGGGAGACTGGTGCTTGCACTCATGCCAGAGCATGTAGAACTGCATCTGCCCGAGTTCGCGCGGCGCCTCCAGAACGACGAGTGGAAAGGCCTGAGCGATTTGCTCGGCAAAAATCCGCCCCGTCGTGAACACGAGGTCCGATTGTGTGAGCACGTAGGGCGTGATCGCATATTCTGGCACGGATACAGCGATGTTGCGCTTGAGCCCGAGTTCGATCAGCCGCCCGTCGATCGGGCTGAGATGGGCCCGCTTGTCGGAAGTCGGAGAAAGATGTTTTTCCTTCAGGAACTCGCCCATCGAGATCGGTTCACGTTGCCTTGCCAGTCTATGGTTCGGGCGGACGACGCAGACAATGTCGGTGGTTAACAGGGGGGACATCCGCAGGTACTCCGGCGGATGCGGCCAATTGCCGATGACCGCATCGATGGACCCGTCCGCAAGCTGGCTGATAAGATCATCATAGCTCGGCATGTGGGACGCATCGACACCGACATTGGGTGCCTTTTGTGCAATTTTTCCGACCAGCTGAGGCAGAAACACGGCTCCGAGGCAATTGTCTGCGATAATGCGGAAGTTTCGCGTCGCATTGTCCGGGTCGAAGGTGGCGTGAGGCGACAGATGCGCGTCGATCTGGCCGAGAATGTCGCGCAACGTCTCCTTCAGGGCGAGACCTCGCTCCGTGGGTACCAGCGCCCCTCCTGACCTGACCAGAAGCGGGTCGTCCAGCATTTCCCGCAACCGTTTCAGCGTCAGGCTGACCGTTGGCTGGGCCTGCCCCAGAATGTCGGCGGTTTTCGAAACGCTGCATTCCGTCAGCAAGGTCAGGAGCGTGCGCATCAGACGCACATCCATCATCCCATTCGCCTGTCGCATCATGATCAGCCTTCCCTTGTCGAACGGTGCAACAAGCTTGAAAAGAGGCATATTTCATGCCAACCGACGAGGTCGCTGGTCATGCCGTTATGTGTAGTCGTTGCAGTTAAGGGCGTCGAAAGCCAGCCGCCAGACATTCGAATATGACCCCGCAATCACGACGGTCGTCGTCTGGGTAAGGTGAGCGCGGGTTTTGAGCGGGTGGCGATATAGGGCTCACAATGAAAGTGGTCGGGGCATGGGTTCGTTCGATGCGGATATATTCTGACGCGAGGAATTGGCCCTGACCTGCCGTGTCGCGCGCTACCCGAACGAAGTCATCACATCGATTCTACGAGCAATGCGACCCCGTCCCCCACGCGGGTCATGGGCGCCCGCAAGTGAACCATCCGTCTGCCGCGCAATGATGCCGGCCCTTGCGTTCCGTAGATCAGGACAGGTTTACCGTCTCTCAGCCCCAGCCCCGGATTGAGCGTGTAGAAAGGTCGCTTTGCCGTGAAACAATACTCGCTTGAAGTCGGCGGTCCCGCCCCGCTCGTTCTGTTTGATAGGGTATCCCGCGCTGACGCCGTAGCCAGGCTTTCACCGGCGGTGACGGGCTGGAAGGATGGTCGTCAGACGTTTCTGCGGCCGGCGCCTCGATTGCTTTTCGGGCAATAAGCCTTGTGATCGCGGCGATCCAGGCGGCGCCTTAACCGAGTCCTTGACCTGAAGTAAAATGCGGTAAAAGTGTTAGCTTGGAGCCTTAAGCGGTCTTTGTACCATCTCAAAGTGACGTATACTTGGATTGCTACCGTCAGTCGTCCAAGCCTCTGCGAACGATAGATACACGGGACTTGAGGAAAGCTAATCAAGCCGACGCCACGCCTTGGAGTTCGCCTTTTCGATGCCTTAGGCTGCAGACTGATCTATGCAATCTCTATCAGCATACAGACTGATTATCGATATGCACAATTCATGCCGTAATCTGATTTATATCGATAATATCAGCTTATAGCCTGTGAAACAGGCGTAAGAAATCAGGCTGGCGTTGCCTGGAACAAGGAAGATCCGTCCGACTCGCACGATGTCGCCTGGTCAGGGGATGACGCTCTCTGGCCACAAAGGGGCGACGGAGAGAACCATCAGACGTGCGAAGAATCTCGACATAATCATCGATGAGCTCGGTATCGACTATCTTAATGATCTGAGGCGCGCAAAGGGGCGCGACGATGGCTGTATAGCGGTGGTTGGCTTTGCCTGCGGCAGCAGCGTCGGCACCACAAGACTTGGCGCGAAAATCATTCCATTTCACGTTGGCGGCAAATCCTCCCGGCGTCCTCCTTGCCAGGCGCCGACGAATAGCCGCGGGAGCGCGTTGTATCATCAACTGGGCGCGCCGGCAGCCATTCCTGGCACGCCGAGTTTCGAAGACGAATTCATGCATTGGTGCCCGGCAGGCCGAACGCCTGCTGAAAATATCGGCGAAAGGCGTGCATGGCCGGGGTGAAGTCGGTTTTGGCGCGCCAGGCGAGGCCGACATCCATCGGTGGCACCGGATCCGTGATGTTGATCGTCTCGATCCGCCGGCCTTCCAGCGACCAGGGGCGGTGCACCATATCGGAGAGGATCGCGACGCCGAGGTTGTTGGCGACCATGGAACGTACCGCCTCGATCGACGAGGTGCGCAGAATCACCCGCGGCTGGTAAGGCGTCGTGCTCCAGTACTTCAATGACGAATATGCCGCCTCGTCCACCGTCAGCATGATGTAGGGCTCCTCGGCGATATCCTGCAGGCCGACGTCCGCACGCTTCAGCAGCGGATGCTGCGCGGACACCCAGAGCCTGCGGACGGAACGCAAAAGCGTCTCCGTGGTAAGTGCGTTATTCAGGATATTCGAAGTCAGCAGCACCGAAATGTCGTAGCGATTGACCAGCAGGCCTTCCTCGATCGACTCACGGTTCACCTCGTAAAGCTGGATGCGGAGCTTCGGATAAAGCCGCCGCATGCGCTCGATGTGGAGCGGCAGAAAGTAGCCGATGACCGTGTAGGTCGCCGCGACAGTCAGATCGCCCTCGATGTCGCTGCTGACATAGTTCAGATGCGTTGCCTCATCGACCTTGGCGAGGATCTCGTAGGCGTAGGAAAGAAATTGCCGACCGGCGGCGGTCAGTTCCATGCCCTGCGGCATGCGGGTAAACAGTGCGACCCCGATTGATTTTTCCAGCTCCTTAATTGCGGTCGTCACTGCCGATTGCGAGATCGAGAGTTGTGCAGCCGCATAGGAAATCTGCCCCTGCTCGGCAGTTGCGACGAAATAGCGGAGTTGTCGGAAACTGAGGCTCATGGTTCCGTATGTCCCATCGAATTATCTGAACTCAGCGTCAATAAATTCGATTGGCTGCATATGATTTATGCGCGCGCGTTGTGAATTGGTGGTGGAATCGAACTAGATCATTGGAAATCAACATAAAGTTTTTGCCTTTGATTTGAGCGCAGGTATCTCTTTTCTCGATAATGATGGCGCAAAAATTGAATTTTTCAAATCCTGTTTTGTCACGTAGCGTCTTCGCCAGATGACAACCGCGGAAAGACAGTTTGAAAAATATCGTCGATATCAACTGCGATATGGGAGAGGCCTTCGGTCGCTGGCGGATCGGCGACACGCAGGATGCCTTGCTCATCTCCCACATCAGCTCGGCCAATATCGCCACAGGCTTTCACGCCGGCGACCCGAACCTCATCGACGAGACCGTGGCACTTGCCGCGGCTCACGGGGTCGGGGTCGGCGCGCATCCTGGCTATAATGACCTTCAGGGCTTCGGCCGCCGCAAGATTCTCGGCAACAGCAAAGAGCTGGTCAACGACATCATCTACCAGGTGGGGGCGCTGCGCGAGTTCGCCCGCCGTCACAGCGTGCCGGTGCAGCATGTGAAGCCGCATGGCGCGCTTTACATGGAGATGGCGGTCAATTCGGATTTCGCCCAGATCTTCGTCCAGTATCTGCGCACAGTCTCGCCCAACGCTTTTGTCTTCTGCATGGGCGGCTCGGCGACGCACCGGGCAGCACTTGATGCCGGACAGCCTGTCGTGCGCGAGTTCTACGCAGACCGCGACTACGACGACAGCGGTTCGATCGTCTTTACCCGCGATGCCGGCCGTCCGGACCCGATGGTGCTGGCGCAGAAAGTGCTGCGCGCCTGCCAGGAAGGCAAGGTCCGCACGGTCTCAGGCAACGACATCGACATCGAATTTGAATCCATCTGCTTTCATTCCGATACGCTCGGCGCGCTCGATATCGTTTTGAGCATGCGCGAGCTTCTGATCGGTGCGGGAATTCGGATCGCGCCGGTGTCGCAGATCCTTGGCCAATAGATTTGTGGAGATCGACCAGTGAGCAAGATTGAAATCCGTTCGCCCCTGCCGGGCACCTTCTATCGGGCTTCGGCTCCCGATGCTCCGCCGTTCAAGACGGATGGTGATGACGTCTCCGAGGCCGAGACGATCGGCGTGATCGAGGTGATGAAGACATTCCAGGAAGTTACGGCCGGCGTTACCGGCAAGGCGATCACCTTCCTCGTCGACAATGAAGAGCCTGTCATGGCCGGGCAGGTCATTGCGGAGGTCGAAGCATGACGATCGGCTCGGTGCTCGTCGCCAATCGCGGGGAGATCGCCGTTCGCGTCATCAAGGCGGCGAAGGCGCTCGGCATCCGCACCGTGCAGGTGTACAGCGCAGCAGACGCAGATATGCTGGCGGTGCGGCTTGCCGACGAGGCGGTGAACATCGGCCCGCCGGCGGCGAAGAAATCCTATCTCGACATTGCGGCAGTGATCGCTGCCGCCAAGGAGGCCGGTGTCGATGCCGTGCATCCGGGCTACGGCTTTCTGTCCGAAAACGGCGATTTTGCCGATGCGGTTCGTGACGCCGGCATGATCTTTGTCGGCCCCTCGGGCGATGCAATCCGCACGCTCGGCGACAAAGTGGCGGCGCGGCAGGTGGCAAAACGCGCAGGCGTACCGACGGTGCCTGGCAGCGAAGGGCGTGTCACAGGGCTCGATGACGCCCGCTTGCTCGCGATCGAGATCGGTTTTCCTGTGATGATCAAGGCCGCGGCCGGTGGCGGCGGACGTGGTATCCGCATTGTCGATAGCATCGCTGAGCTGGAGCAGCAGTTTCCGCTGGCCACGGCCGAGGCGCTGGCCGCCTTCGGCGACGGCGGGCTTTATATGGAAAAGGTCATCGGCCGCGCCCGACACGTCGAGGTGCAGGTTTTCGGCGACGGGCGGAATTTCGTGCATTTCTTCGAACGCGAATGCTCGCTGCAGCGGCGGCGCCAGAAGGTGTGGGAAGAGGCGCCCGCCTTCCTGCTGCCTGCCGCCGTGCGCGAACGACTCTGCATGAGCGCCGTGGCGCTTGCACGCGAGGTCGGTTATCGCGGGGCCGGCACGGTCGAGTATCTCTACGACGACGATACGGGCGACTTCTACTTCATCGAAGTCAACACCCGCATCCAGGTCGAGCATCCCGTTACCGAGATGATTACCGGGTTCGACCTGGTGCAGGAGATGTTCAAGGTCGCGGGCGGTGCATCCCTTTCGGTCGCCCAGCGAGATATCGTGGCCAGCGGCCATGCGATTGAGTGCCGCATCAATGCCGAGGATCCGTTCAAAGCCTTCCAGCCGTCGCCAGGTACGATCGCGTCGCTGTCTGTTCCGGAAGGCGAGGGCATCCGGTTCGACACGATGCTTTACGAGGGCTACACGATCCCGCCCTTTTATGATTCCCTGCTCGGCAAGCTGATCGTGCACGCCGAAACCCGCAAGGCCTGCCTCGAAAAGCTTGCCGCGGCGCTGACGGCTCTCGCGATCGAAGGCGTGCCGACGACGGTGCCGCTGCATCTGGCGCTTGCCCGCGATGCAAGCGTCGGCGCGGGCGCCTTCCATACCCGCTTTCTCGAACAATGGCTGGAGCACGATTTTCCCGCTTTGGCCGGCCGGACCCAGGAGGTTGCCTGATGCCTGCGCGATATACGTTCGGAGGTGACGAACACCTCTTCGTCGAATGCAGCAGCGAGATGTCGCTGGAAGCCTTCTTCAAGAGCCTGTCGATGGCGACAGCGGTTCGGGAAAGCCAGATCAGGGGCGTCACCGAGATCTGCCCGGCCAACGCCTCCTTCCAGGTGAAGTTCAATCCCGATCTCATCAAGCCTGACGACATCCTGCGGGAGGTGCGGGCAATCGAGGGCGTGGCGGAAAAATCCGAGCCGGTCCTGAAGACCCGCATCATCGAGATCCCGGTCTTCTACAATGATCCATGGACGCACGAGACGCTGATGCGCTTTCGCGAGCGGCATCAGGAACCTGGCGGAACCGACCTCGATTATGCTGCGCGGGTCAACGGCTACGGCGGTGTAGAGGATTTTGTCGCCGCGCATGCGGGGTCGCCCTGGTTCGTGTCGATGGTCGGTTTCGTGGCCGGGCTTCCCTTCATGTACCAGATGGTCGATCGACAGCGGCAGATCGAAGTGCCGAAATATCTGAGACCACGCACCGATACGCCCAAACTGACAGTCGGCCATGGCGGCTGCTTCGGCTGCATCTATTCGGTGCGCGGCGCCGGCGGCTACCAGATGTTCGGCGTCACGCCGATGCCGATCTTCGACCCGACGCAGCAAACGAGTTACCTGCGCGATTTCATGGTGTTCTTCCGTCCTGGCGATATCGTCAAGTTCAAGCCCGTCGATCGCGACGGATACGACACGGCGGTCGAAGAGGTCGACAAGAGGCTCTTCAGCCCGCCGATCCGCCAGGTCCGCTTCGATCTTCGCGAATTCAGCAAGGACATTGACGGTTACAACGCCGCGCTGGAGGGTATTCTCAATGGCCATTAAAGTGTTGCACCCTGGACTATCGACGAGCGTCCAGGATCTCGGCCGTCCCGGCTATTTCCACCTCGGCATCCCGATCGGCGGCGCCATGGACCGCTACGCCATGCGTGCTGCCAATCTGCTCGTCGGCAACGACGAAGGGGCGGCGGGTCTCGAGGCGGTCTTCATGGGGCCGAAGCTCGAATTCGCCGAGGACAGGCTCGTGGCCGTCACAGGTGCCGACATGCCGGCCAAGGTCGACGGCGTGGGGCAGCCTGGCTGGACCGCTTTCAAGGTCAAGGCCGGCCAGGTGCTGAGCTTCGACTTCCTGAAATCCGGCGCGCGTATCCTGATCGCGGTCGCGGGCGGCATCGACGTGCCGGAAGCGCTCGGCAGCCGCTCCACCTATCCGATCGGCGCGCTCGGCGGCTACAAAGGGCGGGCGCTGGCAGCCGGCGACGAACTGCCCGTCGGAAAGGCCGACCTTGCCGAGGAAGGAGAAAGCGTCGCCGAAGAGCTGCGGCGCAAGCCCGGAACGCCGGCAGCGCTGCGCGTGCTGCCGGGGCTCTACTGGGACCGGCTGACGGATGCCGCCAAGGCGAGCTTCTTTGCCGACGAGTGGAAGGTGGCGCCTGAGGCCGACCGCATGGGCTACCGCTTCCGCGGCGGGCGCAGGCTCGAATTTATCGACCGCAAGCAGCCCTTCGGCGCCGGTTCGGATCCGTCGAACATCGTCGACAGCTGCTATCCCTACGGCTCGATCCAGGTACCGGGCGGGACGGAGCCGATCATCCTCCATCGCGACGCGGTCTCCGGCGGCGGCTATTTCATGGTCGGCACGGTGATCTCGGCCGACATGGACCTCATCGGCCAGTTGCAGCCGCATACGCCGGCGCGCTTCGTCGAGGTGACGATGGACGAAGCGCTGAAGGCGAGGGCCGATCGGGCAGCACTGCTCGACCGCCTCCGCCAAAGCCTGTCGTGAGGTGACGCCGATGGCCGGCCGCTCACTCGACGTGCGTCAGGTAATCGGCCGTCACGCTCGGGCCGGGGATGATGGCAACGATCTTCATCTGGGCGATCATGCGTTTCATCGAGGCGTCGAGATGGGTCTCCAGCATCGCGGCGGCCGCATCGACGGCGCCGCGCATCAAAAGCTCGACGATCAGCCGCATCTCGGTGATGGCGGTCGGATCGTCAGGCAGGCCGAGATGACGCAGCAGCCGCTCGGCGGCGTTGACGGGCAACAGGTTGTTGCGGATCAGTTCCCGCGTCTTCTCGTTTGTCGTCGTCAGCACGCAAATGTCGATCATCTGCTCCTGAAGTTCCTCGAGTTTTTCGAGGTGGTCGACCGGTTGCGAAGCTTCGAGGCCGGCCAGGCGAGTGAAGAGCTCGGTCAGGCGTTCGCGGTCGACTGCGGCAGCGCCGGCCTTGAGCGCGGCGGGCTCCAGCATGCGTCGAAGCGTGAAGTGATCCTTGATCGTCTGGGCCGTCAACGGGCCGGCGATCCAGTGGGAACTCTGGTTCTTCCGGACGAGGCCGCGTTCCTGCAACCGGCTGAGGACGTCGCGCACCACCGTGCGGCTGACCTTGAAATGATTGGCGAGTTCGATCTCGATGATGCGGTACTGGCCGAAGACGACGCAGCCGGCCACGTCGCGCTCGACCGTGTTGTAGATGCGCGCCCAGGACGACCGGCTCTGCAGCGCCTCGTCGGCATGCTGGGCTATGACCAGCCCGAAGGACTTGATGTCCGTGCGGTTTGGTGTGAGCCCTGCATCCTGAGGTCCGACCAGGAAGCCACGTCCCTGGAAACGGTGGACAAGGCCATCGGCCTCCAGGCGAAGCAGGGCGCGCTGCACCGGCGCGCGCGACGTTTGGAGGATATCGGCGATCGGCCCCTCGAGCAGGACCAGACCCACCGGCAGCTGTCCGCCGACGATATTGTCGCGCAGGATATGCTCGGCAATCTCGTACCGACGCTGGGCCGTCTGTGCTGGGAGATTGCGTATCATCGGGCGGGGCATCCTCCATCCAATCGCGGATGGCAACAAAGTCGGAATTCTCTTTAGTGTATTTTGCCGTTCCGGACTATGTCAAAATAAATGTCTTTTGCATACCAAAATTGCATTATTTCGCTGAGCGTCGCTTGAGGCGGCGTTTGGTCGTCGTCTAGGCCATTTTGCCCCGCAGATGGTCAGACGGGCGGATAGCGCTCGCGGAGAGAGCTCGGATGATGCAGAAATGCGTGATTTCTGGCGAAGCATTGCCGAAAAGCTGCGCATAATCGTCCGGAATGCCCGTATCTCGTTTTTCCGGAATCCCTGCTTCCATACTGCGGTTTTGTGACTCTGTGTTGCTCTGCACAAAATGTCGACCGTTTCATGAAAAAGCCTATTGAATACAAAAATCATTTATGTCATCAATTCTGCACAGGGATGCCGGTAGAAGCATTCCGAGGGTGAACGACAAAAAACGTCAGACTGCCGATCGATCTTCCGCCGTGTGCCTTGCCGCCCACGAACGGTTTCGGCTGCCGTTTCGCAAGGCGCGCGGCGGCCTAGGAGCGATCCGTGCTGGTGCAAAATGGAGAGGCTCTTGTCTTCGGTTCTCAAGCTCGCAGGTGTCACCAAGGCTTATGGTACGCTGAACGCGCTCGACGGCATCGACCTGTCGCTGCCGAACGACAGCTACGTCTCGCTTCTGGGGCCGAGCGGATCTGGAAAGACGACGCTTCTGCGCGTCATCGCCGGTTTCGAGCAGCCGGACCTCGGCACGGTGATCTTCAAGGGTCAGCGTATCGAGACGGTACCGCCGCACCGGCGCGACATCGGTTTCGTCTTTCAGAATTTTGCCCTTTTTCCGCATCTGTCGGTCTCCAGGAACATCGCTTTCGGGCTGGAAAACCGTGCCGAGAACTCCGTGACCGATCCTGATATCGTGCAGGTCAGGGTCAAGGAGATGATTGCGCTCGTCGGCCTTTCGGGCCTGGAAGATCGCGGCGTCGGGCAGATCTCCGGCGGTCAGCGGCAGCGCGTGGCGTTGGCGCGCACGCTGGTGACGGAGCCGTCGCTGGTGCTGCTCGACGAGCCGCTTGGCGCGCTCGACGCCAATCTTCGCGCCCGCATGCGCAGCGAGCTCAGGTTGATCCGCGAGCGCTGCGGCGTCACCTTCCTGCACGTCACCGGCAGCGAGAGCGAGGCGCTTGCCATGGGCGACATGGTGCTGGTGCTCGACAGCGGCCGGATCGCGCAGGCAGCAGACGCCGACACGATCTATAACCGGCCAAAATCGCTGTCGGTCGCGAGCTTCCTCAACTGCTACAATCTTTTCGAAGGCCGGCTCGCCGGGGAGAGCTTCCTCAGCCCCTATGGTGCTTTCCCGCTCGGCGACCAAATGCAGTTCCGCGACGACCGCACCGGTTACGCGATCCGCTACGACCGTGTTGCGATCCGCCCGGCCGAAGTGCCCGCCGCCGACGACGAGGTGAGGCTCGAGGCGACCTTCGTCGCCGACGAATATTCGGGCGCCGCGATCAACTCCTTTTTCTCGCTCGATGACGGCCGCGTCTTCGAAGTGGAATCTCATCTGAGCCAGAGCATGCCGCCCGCCTGTACGCCGCAGTCGCGCTACACGCTCGTCTGGAAGCGCCGGGATGCCCTCGTTTACGCCTGATACTCTTACCGCATAGCGCGGGACGGGAGACTGATTGATGTCGATAAGTGCCACAACAGCCGAGACCGAAACCACCGTGGAACCGGTCAAGAAGGCATCCAGCAAGACGCTCTGGCTGTTGGCGCCGGGCGTCATCTGGATGTTGCTTTTTCTGGTAACACCCATCCTGATGATGATCTACGTGTCCTTCTGGACGCAGACGACGTTCAAGATCACGCCTGATCTCACCGTCAAGAGCTGGGTGACCTTCTTCACCACGGACACCTATCTCAGCGCTCTTTGGACGACGGTCAGGATCTGGTTGATCGTGCTCGCCTCGACGCTGGTCGTCGGCTATCCGGCGGCCCTCTACGTCGGCCTCTTCGTCAAGAACAAGACGATCCAGACGGCGCTTCTCGTCCTCTGCGTCATCCCTTTCTGGACCTCTTTCCTGATCCGCGTGCTCGCCTGGCGACCGATGTTGGGCAAGGAGGGGGCGATCAATCTCATCCTGCAGGGTCTCGGCATCATCAACCAGCCGATCGAGGTGCTGCTCTT
Organism: Rhizobium leguminosarum bv. viciae USDA 2370; assembly: GCF_002008365.1. Classification (GTDB taxonomy): domain Bacteria; phylum Pseudomonadota; class Alphaproteobacteria; order Rhizobiales; family Rhizobiaceae; genus Rhizobium; species Rhizobium leguminosarum. Next base: position 106,017 of record NZ_MRDL01000037.1, on the reverse strand, counting down.
CTCCGAACTCTCGGTTATCATCGGCATGACGCAGATCTATTGCGTCTTCATGGTCGGGCCGATCGCCTTCATGATGGGCCGCATCGACCAGAGCGTCATCGAAGCAGCGCAGGATCTCGGCGCGGGCTTCTGGCGCATTTTCCGCACCATCATCCTGCCGCTCACCATGCCGGGCGTGGTGGTCGGCGCGATTTTCGTCTCCGTCATGGTGCTTGGTGAATTCGCAACTGCCGCCGCGCTCTCCGGCCGCAAGGTGAACCTTCTCGGCAATATCATCGTCACCCAGGTCGGATCGCTGAAATGGGCCTTCGCCGCTGTCGTCGGCGTCGTGCTTACCGTGCTCATGGGCGTCGTCGTCGCGGCACTCTTGCGCGTCGTCGACCTCAGGAAGGAGCTCTGACATGCAGGCTGGCGGCATCAAGCTATCACTCGGCATCTATACGGCGGTCTTCCTGATCTTCCTCTACGCGCCAATGGTGGTGCTGGCCATTCTGTCCTTCCAGACAGGGCCGGAAGGCGGACCGCAGTTCCCGATCATCGAGTGGTCGACCTACTGGTACAAGCATCTCTTCGGCCTGACGCCGCCATCGCGCATCGCGCCGCTGCCGATCAACGAGGCCTTGGTCCGCTCGCTGGTGCTTTCGGTAATGACGATGATCGCCTCCACCGTGCTCGGCGTCACCTCGGCGCAGGCCTTCCGTCGCCGGTTCCATGGCTCGGGCGTCGTCTTCTACCTGATCGTTCTCGGCATGATGGTTCCTGGCGTTCTGGTCGGCCTCGGCATGGCGCTCGTCGCCAATGCGCTGGGCATCGACCGGCATTGGTGGAGTACGGCCTTCGTGCTGCACGTTGTCTACACCTATCCTTTCGCCTTTCTCGTCATGCTGGCGATCCTCAACCGCTTTGACCAGAGTGTGGAGGAGGCGTCGTGGTCGCTCGGCGTGTCGCCGGCACGCACCTTCCGCAAGGTGACGTTCCCGCTGATCTTTCCGGGCGTGCTCTCGGCCATGCTCTTTGCCTTCACGCTGTCTTATGACGAATTCTCGCGCACCCTGTTTGCATCCGGCCGCGACTTGACGCTGCCGCTTGCCATCTACGGGACCTTCTCGGTGGAGGTGCATCCGAACGTCTTCGCTTTCGGGGTGCTGACGACGATCTTCTCCTTCGCGCTGCTCGGCGTCTACGCCATCTTGATGGTGCTTTCCATCAGGCGCGCCAAGCGCGTCGCGATCCAGGAGGAGGCGTGATGCCGGTACCTTCAGCCATCGTGACGGGCGCCGGTTCCGGCATCGGTCGTGCCATCGCCATCCGGCTGTCGCAGGACGGCTATGCCATACTCGTCAACGATCTCCACCTCGACCGGGCGCAGGCGGTTGCCGACGAGATCGCAGCGGCTGGCGGCAAGGCCGTCGCGGTTGCCGGGGACGTTTCTTCCGAGACAGATACGGCGAAGGTCTACGAGGTCGCAGTTTCGGCCTTCGGCCACCCGCAGTTGCTCGTCAACTGTGCCGGCATCGTCCATCAGGCGCTGTTTGAAAACCTTGAGGTTGCGGATTTCGACCGGATGTTCGCGATCCATGTGCGCGGTACCTTTCTCATGACCAAGCTCGCTCTGCCATCGATGCTTGCTGCCGGGGATGGTGTCATCGTCAACGTCGCCTCGCAGCTCGGCCAGATCGGCGGCATCGAACTCGTCCATTATGCCGGTGCCAAGGCGGCGATCATCGGCATGACGAAATCGCTCGCCCGCGAGGTCTCGAACCGCGGCGTGCGTGTCAATGCCGTCGCTCCAGGGCCGATCAACACGCCGCTGGTGCGCGAGCTCTCGCAGGAGTGGCGCGTCCGCAAGGCCGCCGAACTGCCGCTCGGTCGCTTCGGCGAGCCGGAAGAGGTTGCCGCCACCGTTTCGTTTCTCGCATCGCCCGCCGCCAGCCTGTTCGTCGGCCAAACGCTTGGCCCGAACTCCGGCGACGTCATGCTCTAGTCAGGAAAACAGAATGACCACGATCTCCTCGATACCCCGCATCGTGCTGATCACCGGCGCCGGCATCGGCATCGGCAAGGCGACCGCCAAGGCATTTGCCGCGCTCGGCGACCACGTGATCGTCACGGATGTCCTCAAGGTCGAAGGGCGCGCCGCCGTGGCGGAGATTGAGGATGCGGGCGGTTCGGCCGAATTCATCGCACTCGACGTCCGCTCGACGTCCGCCGTCGATGCCCTGGTCGCCGACGTGGAGAAACGTCACGGCCGCCTCGACGTGATCATCGCCAATGCCGGCATCGCCCACAAGGCACCCCTCGATGTGCTCGATGACGACAGGTGGGAGCTGACCTTCGACATCGACCTCAAGGGCATCTTCCGCGTGGTCCGTGCAGCCGCACCCGGCATGAAGGCGCGCAAATCAGGCACGGTGGTGGCGCTCTCCTCGATCATGGGAGTCGCCTACGGCTGGGACGAGCACGTGCATTATTCCGCCGCCAAGGCCGGTGTCGTCGGCCTCGTGCGCGGGCTGGCAGTCGAACTTGCCCGCGACGGCATCCGCGTCAACGGCATGGCGCCCGGTTACATCCGCACCGCACAGCTTCTTTCGGAAGAAAACTCGCTCGGACCGAAGGGCGCGGAAGCGGCAAGCGCCTTCATCCCGATGGGGCGGCTCGGCGAACCGGAAGACATCGCCGACGTGATCGTCTTCCTGGCGTCGAACAGCGCAAGATACATGACCGGCCAGACGCTGGTCGTGGATGGAGGGCTCCTCGTGGGCCGATACTGACGGCTGGCGCGTCGGGACCGATCCCATCCTGACGCCGATGCCGGACGAGAACGATGGGTGGTCATGAAGGCCATCCCGGGGAACAAAAAACCGGAGAACGACAATGACAATTTCGATGGACATGAATCGACGTTCACTGCTGAAGCGATCCGCAGGCGCGATGGCGCTTGCCATCGGCGGCGGCACACACTTCCTCTCTTCGCGGGCAGCTTATGCGCAGGCCGCCAGCCTCGCCGGCGAGCAACTGCGCACGATCGGCCTTTCGGTCACCGTACAGGAACGCATCCTGGCCGACTTCAAGACGGCAAGCGGCGTCGGCACGACGTCCGGCACGGCGGCAACCTTCCCGGACGCGCAGACCCGGATCCTCTCCGGTTCGAAGGATTATGACGTCTGGGAAACGATCGGCGAGCGCCTTCCCTCCGTCGTCATGACCGATAATGCCGACCCGATCGAGACCGCGGGCCTGAAGAGCTGGTCGAATATCCGCGAGATCTTCACCAAGCCTGATCCGAAGTTCGACCCCAAGGCGCAGATCGTCGGTCAGATCTGGACGGACGAGACGCAGACGGCGCTCTGGATGGTGCCTTCGGTCTTCAACTTCGACTCCGTCGGCTATAATCCGGACGTGCTCTCCGACGAGGAAGCCAACAGCTGGACGGCGATCTTCGACAGCAAGTACAAGGGCAAGTCCGGCCTCAACACCGACCCGCTGACGGCCTTCGGCCAGGCGGTCATGGCGATGAACACGCTTGGCCTTTCCAATGTCAAGAACCCCGGCAATCCGACCGCCGCGGAAATCGACGAAGCCGCGAAGTTCCTGATCTCGAAAAAGAAGGAAGGCCAGTTCCGGGCGCTCTGGGGCGATTTCGGCGAACTCGTCAACTTCCTGGCATCCGGCGAAATCGTCGTCTGCGACGCCTGGCAGCCGGCGGTTATGGCCGTCAAGGCGCAGGGAAAGCCTTGCAAATACGCCATTCCGAAGGAAGGCTATCGCGCCTGGTCCATCGGCAACACCATGCTGAAGGGCACGCCGAACAAGGAAGCCGTCGTCGCCTATGCGGACTATTGGCTGTCGGGCGAACCGGGCATCACGGTTTCCGAGCAGGGTTACTATTCGCCGACCACCAACATCAAGGAGAAGATGGCGCCGGAAAAATATGCCTTCTGGTACGAAGGCAAGCCGTGGGTCGGCGCGCCAGAGCGCGGCATCAAGGAGGGCGATCTTCGCGACGGCGGTTCGCTCGAGACCCGCGCGGCAAACGTCGCCTACTGGCACCAGTGGCCGGATGAATACGACCACCTCATCCAGAAGTGGGACGAGTTCCTCAACGCCTGATGCGTTACTCCCAGCGCCCCTTCATCCCATCTGCGATGCGGAGAAGGGGCCACCTGGCAGGCGGCTGCGGTCGCCTGTCCTTTAACCCGCAACGGAACGACCGACATGATACATGACCTCGAACTCTACCAGATCGGAAAGGTCTACGATAACGGAACGCCGGCCGTGATCGATTTCAACCTTGCCGTCGACAAGGGCGAGTTCATCGCGTTCCTCGGCCCGTCCGGCTGCGGCAAAACGACGACGCTGCGGATGATCGCCGGATTCGAAAGTATCTCGTCCGGCAATCTGATGGTCAGGGGCGAGCGGATCAACGATATCGGCCCGGCGCAGCGGCCGACCTCGATGATCTTCCAGAATTATGCGCTCTTCCCGCACATGACTGTGCGCAACAATATCGGCTACGGCCTCGACGTGAAGCGCATGGAGAAGGTCCAGCGCAATGCAAAGGTCGATCGCATTCTCGAAAAGCTGGGTCTCGAGGACGTCGCCGACAAGCGCTGCGACAAGCTTTCCGGCGGCCAGCGACAGCGCATCGCGCTTGCGCGCGGTCTCGTGGTCGAGCCTGATATTCTGCTGCTCGACGAACCGCTCGGCGCTTTGGACGCCAACCTGCGCAAGACGATCCAGAGCGAATTGAAACTGTTGCAACGCGAGCTTGGCGTGACGTTCGTTTTCGTGACGCACGCCCAGTCCGAGGCGCTGGCGCTTTCCGACCGGATCGTCGTGATGAACCAAGGCCGGATCGAACAGATCAGCCCGCCGCATCAGCTTTATACGCGGCCAAACACGCCTTTTGTCGCGCAGTTCATCGGCCGCAATACGATCTTCAAGGGTGCAGTCAAGGGCCACGAAAAGGGACATGTCGTGGTCGACACGCCGCTTGGCCTTCTCGCCGGCGATGCCAATGGCGCGGTCGCGAACGGAGACGCGGTGAGCGTCGTGATCCCTGCCGAGGCAGTCGAGGTGCATGCGCTCGACAAGGGCGGCCGCGATGCGATCGCTGAGGCCTGCAGCGGCAATGTCATCGACGCCAGGATCCGCCGCTTCGACGTCGTCGGGCATATCTCGCATCTTTCGGTCGCCCTGCCGGACGGACGCATGCTGGCGCTCGAAGCCCATGTCGACAAGTATCCGCCCGGCGCTTTTGCCGTCGATGCGCTGGTTGCGCTCGCCTTCAAGCCGGAAAACGCCACCGTCATTCCCGCCCACTGAAAAGCCGGCCGATCAAAGCCGGACCAACGAGAACATCACAAGGAGACCTCGCAATGGCAAAAGAAATCTTCTGCAGCTTCGGCATCGACGTGGACGCCGTTGCCGGCTGGCTCGGCTCGTATGGCGGCGAGGATTCCCCGGACGATATCTCGCGGGGCCTGTTTTCCGGCGAAGTCGGCAGCCCACGGCTGTTGAAGCTTTTCGAGCGCTTCGGCATCAAGACCACCTGGTTCATCCCCGGCCACTCGATCGAGACGTTTCCGGAGCAGATGCAGGCCGTCGCCGATGCCGGTCACGAGATCGGCATCCATGGCTACACCCATGAAAACCCGATCGCCATGACGCGCGAGCAGGAGACGGAGGTGCTCGACAAGTGCATCGAGCTCGTCGCCAAGCTTTCCGGCAAGCGGCCGACCGGCTATGTGGCACCCTGGTGGGAATTCTCCAACGTCACCAACGAACTCCTGCTCGAGCGTGGCATCAAATACGACCATTCGCTCATGCACAACGACTTCACGCCTTACTATGTCCGCGTGGGCGACAGCTGGACCAAGATCGACTATTCGAAGAAGCCGTCGGAGTGGATGGTGCCGCTGAAGCGTGGTCACGAGACCGATCTCATCGAGATCCCGGCGTCTTGGTATCTCGACGACCTGCCGCCGATGATGTTTATCAAGAAGGCGCCAAACAGCCACGGCTTCGTCAACCCGCACGACATAGAGCAGATGTGGCGCGACCAGTTCGACTGGGTCTATCGCGAAATGGACTACGCCGTCTTCCCGATCACGATTCACCCTGATGTCGCCGGCCGGCCGCAGGTTCTGATGATGCTGGAGCGTCTCTACGCCCACATGATCAAGCATCCCGGCGTCAAGTTCGTGACGATGAACGAGATCGCCGACGACTTCGCCAAACGGTTCCCCCGCAAGAAGTAAGAGGTAAAGGCGATGTGTTCGCTCTGCGGTATTCTGGGTGGTAACGAGCACTGGGCCGACGCGGTCGCGCGACCCGGGGTCTATACCCGCACCGCCGAGCGGATCGACCGCCGGCGCGAGCGCGCCCGCCGTGTTGCGATTGCCAACCGCGTCCTCGACGCCTTTGGTCTCTCCATGTCCGACTGGCAGGGATCCTCCTTCCTGCTGTCGACCCGCACCGGAAAGACCGAGATCATCGAAGATCTCGGACACCTGTGGCCGGCGGCCGAGCGGCTTGCGGGCCGGCCGCTCGATCCGCTGGCCGAGACGCTTCTCGACCGGCTGGAGGCGAACCGCCATGGCTGATGCGTTTCCGGCCTTCACGCCCGTCACGTTGCTGACCGGTTTTCTCGGATCCGGCAAGACGACGCTGCTACGCCGGTTGCTGGCCGACCCGGCGCTCTGCAACGCCGCGGTGCTGATCAACGAATTCGGCGAGGTCGGCCTCGACCATCACCTGCTCGAGCGCATCGACGAGAACATGGTGTTGCTGCAATCCGGTTGCCTTTGCTGCACGGTGCGGGGCGAATTGGTCGATGCGATCCGCGACCTGCATTCGAAGCGCGAGCGCGGCATCGTCCCGCCCTTCGACCGGATCATCATCGAGAGCACCGGGCTTGCCGATCCTTTCCCCGTTCTTTCGACGTTGAAGGCTGATCCGGTTCTGCGGCATCATTTCCGATCCTCGGGCGTGATTGCCACCGTCGATACCGTCAATGCCGGGACGCAGCTTGCCGCCTACCGCGAGCCGATGCGGCAGGTGGCGGTGGCCGACCTTCTGGTGCTGACCAAGGCCGATATCGCTGAAGCCGGCCAAGTCGCGCGGATCACAGCGATGATCCGGCAGATCAATCCTGATGCGCCGATCGTCCTGGCGTCGGATGATGTCATCAGTCTGCTGGAAGATACCACAACCTGCCGCGCCGAGGCGATGCAATCGCCAGGCGGCTTCTATTGCGACGATCCCGGGCCTGTTCTTGCAGGCGAACATTCCGGCCGCATCCGGTCCTTCGTGCTGGTGAGCGAAGGCACGATCGACTGGACAGCCTTCGGCATCTGGCTGACCATGCTGCTCAACCGGCACGGCGACCGTATCCTTCGGGTCAAGGGGATTCTCAACATCGAGGGCGAGGACTTTCCCGTGGCGATCCACGGGGTGCAGCATCTGGTCCACACGCCCGTTCATATGCAATCCTGGTCCGGCGGGGACCGGCGGTCCCGCATCGTCTTCATCGTCGACGGCATCGAGCCCGCGGCAATCGAGCGATCGTTTGACGCCTTCAACGGGCTCGGCGTGACACAAGTCGCACCGCGGCGGATCGAGGAAATGCAGCCATGAGAAAAATGCCGACGCCGAAGAGCTTTCCGACACCCGCCCTCCATACAGAGGGCCGGATCAAGCTGCGCATCCTCGGCACGGCGATTTCGCTGCTGGAAGAACTCCGGCTCGGTGCCGAGCGCGATCTGGGCATGGATATCGAATTCGACAATCAGGACTTCATGACCGCCCAGCACAAGGCGGCGCTGGAGCCGATGACCTACGACATCTACGACCAGTGCTTCCACAACCTCGACATCGTCTGGTACTGGCGCGCCGTGCAGCCGATCGAGATCGAGCGGATCACGCTTTGGGACGAGATCACCGATCTGACGAAAACGGGCCGCATCGGGCCGAATGCGCGGATCGGGCAGGGCGATGCGCCGGTGACCAAGCTTTTCGTGCAGCCGAACCTGGCGCTTGCCGAAACGCCCTCGCAGCGCATTTCGATGCTGCCGACGACCCATAATTTCGACAGCTTCGCCTACCGGACGGATGCGGCAAATTCCAACCAGATGAGCTCCTGGGCAGCACTGCTCGATCCGCGCTGGCACGGGCGCGCTGCACTCGTCAACGAGCCGGCGATCGGCATCTTCGACGCAGCACTTGCGGCGCAGTCGGCCGGGCTGATGACCTTCGACAATCTCGGCAACATGAGCATCGAGGAAATCGACCGGCTGCTGGATATTCTGGAAGAGCGCAAGAAGGCCGGCTTCTTCCGCGGCTTCTGGCGTTCGGCCGAGGACGCGGCGAACCTGATGACGAAGAGCGACACGCAGATCCAGTCGATGTGGTCGCTTGGCATCAGCAAGCTGAACCTGCGCGGCTTCCCAGTCGAACTCGCCAATCCCGCCGAGGGTTATCGCGCCTGGCATGGCGGGCTCTGCCTTTCGAAACGGCTCTCCGGCCGGATGCTCGACGCGGCCTACGACTATCTCAACTGGTGGATTTCGGGCTGGCCCGGCGCGGTGGTGGCCCGGCAGGGCTATTACATGTCGACGCCGGGACGCTCGCGCCCGCACATGACACCGGCCGAGTGGGACTATTGGTACGAGGGCCTGCCGGCTGCGACGGACCTGCCGGGGCCCGACGGGCTCCTCCGCATCAAGGCCGGTGCGGTGCGCAGCGGCGGCTCCTATTGGCAGCGCGCCAATTCGATCGCCGTGTGGAACACGACCATGGATGAACACAATTATCTGGTGCGCCGCTGGATGCAGTTCGTGGCGGCGTGAGCAAAGCGGGAAAGACAGAATGGCACACCCTTACGGCTCTCTCTCGATCGCCCAGCTCTCCGCCCTCATCCAGGCTGGCAGCGTCGATCCGGTCGCTGTGGCCGAACAGGTCTTTGCCGCGATAGAAAGCCATGACGACAAGGCGATCTTCATTTCGCTGACGCGTGAGCGGGCAATGGCGGAGGCCGAAGCTTCATCGAAGCGGCTGAAAGATGGTCGTTCGCGCGGCTTGCTCGAGGGCATTCCGGTCGCCTGGAAGGATCTCTTCGATGTTGCCGGCAGTGTCACGGCGGCGGGGTCGAGGCTGCTTCTTCGTGATCAGGCACCGGCTGCGGTCGACGCTGCCGTCGTCTCCGCGCTGGCTGGCGCCGGCATGGTCGCAGCCGGCCGGGTCAACATGAGCGAGTTCGCCTTCTCCGGCCTCGGCATCAATCCGCATTTCGGCACGCCGAAAAACCCCCGCGGTACTGATGTCGCCCGCATTCCCGGCGGCTCGTCCTCCGGTTCGGGTGTTGCGGTGGCAGCCGGTCTCGTGCCGGTCTCGATCGGCTCCGACACGGGCGGCTCGGTGCGTATTCCAGCGGCGCTGAACGGTATCGTCGGCTACAAGGCGACGCGCGGGCGTTATCCGATGACGGGCGTCTTTCCGCTTGCCGGCAGCCTGGATTCGCTCGGGCCGCTCTGCCGCTCGGTACAGGATGCCGTCTGGGTCGATGCGGCGATGCGTGGGTTGACAGCCCCGACGGCCAGCCACCGTCCGCTTGCCGGGCTCGAACTCGTCATTCCCACCAACGTCGTCTTCGACGAGGCCGAGCCGGGTGTTGTTGCGGCCTTTGAGGCGGCCGTCGCGCGTTTGTCCGCCGCCGGCGTCATCTGCACGCCACTGGAAATCCCGGCCTTTGCGGAAATTCTGCATCTGATGGCAAGCCATGGAGCCCTGGTAACGGCGGAGGCCTACTGGCTGCACCGGGCGCGGATCACCGGGCCGGATGCCGGACTGATCGACCCGCGTGTGGTCTCGCGCACCAGCTTCGGTGAAAAGATCACCCTTTCGCACTACCTCGACATTCTCTCTGCCCGCACGCGGCTGATCGAGGCGGTGGACCGGCTGGTCGGCGACCGGCTGATTGCCTTCCCGACTGTCGCGCATGTGGCACCGCTGCTCGAGCCGTTGAAGACCGACGACCAGCTCTTCATCGCCACCAACGGCAAGACACTGCGCAACACGCTGCTCGGCAATTTTCTCGACTGGTGCGGGGTGTCGATCCCCTGCGGCACGGGTGAAGCCGGCATGCCGGTTGGCTTCCTGCTATCGGGGCTGGCACGCCGCGACGAGCGGCTATTGTCGATGGCGCTCGTCGCCGAACCGGTCATTCGCGGCGAAACGATCTGAAGGTGGCGGCTGCGGCGGCTGCGACGGTCAACAAGGAGACTTGCAATGTGCATGGCGTGTTATGTCGACGAAGCGACCAAGAGCAAGATCATCGCCTACAATGCCGAATTCCATAAGGTGACGAAGAGCCCCTATGGCAGCGACGACGAGATCGGCATGCTGAACCTGATCGACGCCAAGTCGCGTTCCGCAATCATCGGCCGCACCGATGCGTCGAAAGTCTTCGACCTTTCGGTCGACCATTTCGTCGGCATGCCCGGCTGGTTCGGCGCCGGTGACCAGCCCTATCAGATCTGGATGACCCACACGCCGCAGGGCGAGATCGTCGCAAACACCATGGGCGTGACGCGCCAACAGAACGAACTCGTCGGCTATTCCGGCGACAGTATTTCGATGTACACCCATTGTGGCACGCATATCGATACGTTCAACCACTTCGGCTATAACGGCGAGATATTCAATGGCTTCACGGCGCGTGATCACCTCGGCAGCCGCGCCTGGGATATTTGCGGCCCGGAAAAATATCCGCCGATTTTCGCGCGCGGCATTCTCCTCGATATCGCGGCCATGCATGGCGTCGACACGTTGCCGCCGAGCCATGCGATCGGCAAGGCCGACATCGCGGGATGCCTGAAGAAGCAGGGATTGAAGATCCTGCCCGGCGACGTGGTGCTGCTGCGCACCGGCCAGATGCTCCTGTGGCCGGATATGGCCTTCACCCGAAACACGCCCGGCCTCAACCGCGAGGGTGCGGAGTATATCGCCAAGCACGGCGCGCTCATGATCGGCGCCGACAATCTGACGCTGGAGCAGACGCCATCGGCACACGAGCTCAATTTCTTCCCCGTCCATACCTACCTGTTGGCGGAAGCAGGCGTGCCAATCCTTGAGATGGCTTTTCTTGAGGAGCTGGCCGCCGAAAGACTCTACGAATTCGCCTTTTTCGGGGCCTGCATCAAGCTGCGCGGCGCAACCGGCGCACCGATGCGGCCCGTGGCAATGCCTCTGACATGAGTGCGTTAGGGACCCGGTATCCGCACGTCCGGGTCATGTCGATCGGCTTTCGAGCCGAGACCGGCAGTGGGCAACGCTGCCTCCCTTTGTGAAACATTGTGGGACGGCGGCTTTTCGTAGCCGCGCTTTTCTGACGATAGGAAATTTGCTCCACATCTTTTCGTCCGATCCGTATCCTCAACTATGGCGCGATCGTGACAGCAGGGCATCTTCTTACCAAGCCGCCTCATAGATCTGAGTGGCGTCCCACAGCGACACCGTGCGCGGATTGTTGACCAGCAAGCGGGTCTGTTCCATCGCACTTTCCGCTAGCAGGGGAAGCCCGTCCTTGGGAATTCCGACATCGCGCAGGCGTACGGGCAGGTTGAGGCGCACAGGCAGTATTGCCAATCCTTCGACAAAACCGGAAAGCCGCTCAGCCAGACCGGCGGGCCCAAGATGAGGAAAAAGGCAAGGTGCCAGTTCCGCATAGGCATCACCGCACACCGTCGCGTTGAAGCGCAGGACATGCGGAAGGACCAGGCTGTTGGAAAGGCCGTGCGCAACGTGATAGCGGCCACCGATCGGGTAGGCGAGAGCATGGACGGCAGCGACCGGCGAATTGGCAAAGGCCTGACCGGCCAGCATCGCGCCGAGCAGCATCGCCTGCCGGGCGGCCAGATCGGTTCCTCTCATCACTGCGATCTCTAAATTCGCCCCGAGAAGCCGAAGGGCCTCCTTGGCAAGGGAACGGGAAACCGGATTGTTGTTTGCACTCGCGGAGGTGAAAGCCTCGATGGCGTGCACCATGGCGTCAATCCCCGTTGCAGCCGTCACGGCTGGAGGCAGGCCGAGGGTCAACTCCGCGTCGAGAAGCGCCGCATCCGGCAGCAGGACTGGCGATACGACGCCTTTTTTCTCGTATGCGCCCGTGGTGACGATGGAAATCGGTGTGACTTCGGAGCCGGTGCCTGCCGTTGTGGGCACAAGCACCAGCGGCAAGCGCTGCCCGCTGACTTTGCCCACTCCATAGATATCATCGAGCGCTTCGTCGCTTTTGCAGAGCAGAGCCACAAGTTTTGCGACATCAAGCGACGAGCCGCCGCCGATGCCAAGTACACCCGTGGCGCCGAAACCGATCGCCTGCGCCACAGCCGCATGAATGATGGCGTCCGGCGGGTCGGCGACAACACCGGTGAAGATCGATATTTCAGCGCCGCCGTCCGCAAGGCTTGTCAGGGCCGGCTGAACGAGCCCCGCTTTGACGACCCCATCGTCCGAAATCACCATGACGCGCGGTCCAAGCCGGGTTTTCGTCAGCTCCGAAAGCCTCGTGATGCAACCCGGTCCCGCGATGATCTGCGGGACGGTCGCGAATGTGAATGTGGACATCTTGCCGGTCTCTCACTGATGCCATTTGACGAGCGGCTGATAGTGATGCGGCTGGCGCATGACGACAAGATCCTTTCGCCGCACGATGTTCGTCGGATACGGCGTTTCGAGATTGGTGGTGTCGACGGTTGCTGCCGCAATCCCGTCCTCGTCCAGGATTGCCGATTCCTGGCGCGGAAAGGCAAAGGAATCCGGCCCGAACACCGCACTCTTGCCCAGGTATCCCCGCGCCGCATCCAGGACATTGGCGAAGGCGAAATAGACATTGTTCTCGCCGCCGCGCACGCGCAACGCATGCCAGTGGTAGGGATCGGCGCCCTTGGGGATCGGATAGTTATGCGGAATTTTCGTGCCGTTGTGGCCGCCGGTGAAAGTGCCAGCTATGGCTGATGGGCAAGCGACCACGTCGCATCCCAACAGCGCGAGCGAACGGATGGCTTCCGGATAGAGCGCGTCGTGGCCGATCGCCAGACCGACGCGGCCGATCGCTAGATCGTAGACTTTCCATTCGTCGCCGGCCGTCGCCCAGATGTCGGAAATGCCGAGATGCGTCTTGCGGTAGCTTCCCACAAGCCCCTCGGGGCCAGCGAGAACCGCACTGTTATAAACCTTGTCCCCATCCGCCTCGGCAAATCCGGCGACAAGATAGAAACCGAGCTTCATCGCCAGACGAACGAAGGCCGATACCGTCGGGCCCGAGAGCAGCTCCGCCCGGCTTTGCGGCGCCTCCAGTCCGGTCAGCGACAGTTCCGGGAAAACCAGAATGTCCGGCGCTGTTGTTGCCTTCGCCTCGGCTGCCAGATGGGCGATGCGGGCGAGATTGTCTGCGACGACGGAGGAGGGGGCGAACTGGGCGACTGCGGCACGCGATGCGCGTCCGCGCGGGATCGGCTGGTAGCCATAGAGACGGAAGTAGTCGCCCGGGTTCCAGGTGAAGCTGTTGGTCATCATGTTCATGTAGAGTTCGGGCCGGCGGGACTCAAACACCGGTTCGCACAGGACCTCGCGGCGGCGGGCAAGAGCGAGATCGATAGTGCCATAGGCGATCCCGTCGCCCGTATCGATGGATGCGGCGACCGTGCCGTCGGGATCGATCACGCAGCTTCCGCCGGAAAACTGCACGGTTCTCTCGAGTCCCCAACGGTTGCTCTCGATGACATAGCAGGCGTTTTCGAAGGCGCGATTGATCCAGTAGGGTGCCGGCGTGCGCTCCTGCAGCCAGTTGGAGATATGGCAGATGATGTCGGCACCCGCGAGCGCCTCCAGACGCGCCGTCTCGAAGAAGTGCAGATCCATGCAGACCAGCATCGAGATCCGGCCGATTTCCGTTTCGAATACCTCGTGGACGATGTCACCGTTGGCAGCCCATTTCGGCTCCGCAATATAGGGATGTGATTTGCGATGCCGGCCAACGACGCCCTCAGGGCCGATCAGCACGGCGGTATTGTAGTAGAGTTCGCTCGCCGGGTCGACTTCCGGCATGCCGACGACGATATGGCAGCGGTGTTTGCTGGCAATGGCCTGGAAAACATCCGTGGTCGGTCCGGGGATAGTCTCGACGAAAGGTTTCACTTCGGCTCTGTCGAACCAGCAATAGCCGGTCGTTCCCATTTCGGGAGTGACGATCAGGCGCGCGCCTGCCTCCGCTGCCTCCTCGCAAAGGGCTGCCAGCCGGCTGATATTGCGCGCCTTCTCGAACATGGTGGGTTCGAACTGGATGGTGGCGGCGGTGTAGTTTTGTGTGGATGTCATTGTCGTTCCCATTGTCTTTGTGGAGGATAGCCGGCTGTTTCAGACAGCCATATGCCGGTGAACAAGCGCGTCGGAGAGAGCATCGATGGCGCCGACCGCGACCACGCGCCCCTTCTCAAGCATCGCGAACCGGTGAGACGCGTGCCGCGCAAATGCGACGTTTTGCTCGACGAGGATGATCGTCATGCCGATTTCGCGATTGAGCCGGATGATGATCTTTTCAATCTCCTCGACGATGGAGGGCTGGATGCCTTCGTTAGGTTCATCGAGAAGCAGCACTTTCGGATCTGCGGCCAGCGCGCGGGCGATGGCGAGCTGCTGCTGCTGGCCGCCCGAAAGCACGCCACCCGGCCGATCGAGATTGGCCATCAGGTATGGAAAAAGCTCTGGCACCAGCGCTGGAATCTCGCGTTTGCCATCGGTGCGGGCAAAGGCGCCCATCAGGATGTTCTCGCGGATGGTAAAATCGGGAATGATCTCTCTGCCCTGGGGGACGTAGGCGATGCCGGCCCTTGCCCTTTCATGTGTCGGGGATGCGGCCATGTCCTTTCCCTGCAGAAGCATCTCGCCCGTCATGCGGTCGGTCAATGCCATCAAGGTTTTCAACAGCGTTGTCTTGCCGGTGCCGTTGCGGCCGAGGATGCTCGTCACCTTGCCGGCCGGAACATCGAGGGTGACGCCGTGCAGGACATGGCTGCGGCCGTAATAGCTGTGCACGTCTTTCAACGACAGCATCAGGATATTCCTTTCGAACCGAGATAGGCTTCACGGACTTTCGGATTGCGTTCGATATCTTCGACGCTTCCCTCCGCCAGAACCTCTCCGAGATGGAGAACGGTGATGCGTTCGGCGATCTCGCGGACGAATCCCATGTCGTGTTCGACGACGAGGATCGTATGGCGGCCTTTGAGATTGTTGATGATCTCGGCGGTCTTGCGGGTTTCGGCCTGGGTCATCCCGGCTGTCGGCTCGTCAAGCAGAACCACCTTGGGATCCTGGACGATGAGCATGCCGAGCTCCAGCCACTGCGTCTGGCCATGGCTGAGATAGGCGGCCATCACATCGTGTTCGGCATCGAGGCCGATGAGGGCAATGACGTCGTCGACGCGGTTCGCCTCTGCACGCGAAAAGCCGAACCGAAGATTGGCGAGTACCGAAGGATTGCGGCAATTGGCGACCTCCAGATTCTGTCGCACGGTAAGGTCCCGAAAGACGCTGGGGATCTGGAATTTCCGGCCTATGCCGGCGCGTGCGATGCGGTGTTCGGGCCAGTTGGTGATGTCGGTGTCGTAGACGAAGACCCTGCCCTGGGTGCTGCGCGTCTTGCCGCTCACCAGATCCATCAAGGTCGTCTTACCGGCGCCGTTTGCGCCAAGCAGCACACGTAACTCGCCGTCGAAGACGGTGATGCTGACATTGTTGACGGCGCGGAAACCGCCGAAATCGACGCCGAGACCGTCGATGGTCAATGCAATGGCACTCATATCACAATGCCTCGCTTTGCCGCGGCAGGGCCGGAAGGGCCTCAGCTGGTTTGCGCCGGCGGACGAACCACCGCAGCACGTCATGCGCGACGCCGCCAAGGCCGCGCGGCATGAACAGAACGACCAGCACGAAGATCAGACCGATGATCGCTTTCCACGCCTCGACCAGCGCCTCGGTCTCGCTGACCTCCGCTTCGATCATGTTGATCAGAATTGCGCCGATGCAGGCGCCAAGCAGAGACGAGCGGCCGCCGACGGCAGCCCAGACGACCATCGTCACGGAGAAGGACAGATCCATGAAGGTCGGAGAGGCAAACTCCGCGACGACGACGTAGAGCATGCCGGCAACGCCGGCGATCCCTGCCGAAATGACAAAGAAGAAGACCTGGTAGAGCGAGACGTCGAAGCCGAGATACCGGGCGCGCACCTGGTCATCGCGGATCGCCTGCAGGATCATGCCCGCTCTGGTTTCCACGATAAGACGCGCACAGATGAGTGTCAGCGACAGGCTTACGGCGCATAGATAATAGGTCGCCCGGCTGTAGGGATCGAATTCGACGCCGCCGATCGTGAGCCAGCCGAGATCCGTCAGGCCGTTGAAGCCGTTCGTCACCGGCTGCGCATCGACCATGACGAGGCGGACGAGCAGAACGAGCGCCAGCGTGATGATCGAGACGAAAACGCCGGAAATGCGCTTGCGGAAAACCAGCATACCGAGTGCGCCGGCAATCACCACCGGAAGCGCGATGCCGAGCACAAGACCCACCGACTGGCTTTGAAAGGGAAGCCAGAGGAATGAGCCCTTGTTGATGCAGCAAAGTTCCGTCGGCGCGCCGGGCTCGGCATTCCAGAGCATGAAATCCGGAACCGGCTTGTCGGAACCCTGTTGGAGACTGGTCAGGCTCGACAGCTTCAACGACATGGCCAGCATGTAGGCGCCCAGGCCGAAAAACAGTCCCTGGCCGAGATTGAGAATACCGGCATATCCCCATGTGAGCGCGATGGCGACGCCCAGCATTCCGTAGACCAGGTATTTCGAAATGCGATTCAGCCAGAATTCGTCGCCGAAAACGGGGGCTGCAAAGATCACCGCGATGAAAAGCACATAAGCCGCGATCTGGAATTTCCGTTCAATTCTCATGTCAGCGTCCCTTGAACGAGAACAGCCCGCTGGGCTTGACGAGGATGACGAAGATGACGACGCCGAACACGACGGCGCGCGCCAGGATGTCGTTCGTACCGATGGCCACCAGGGCATTGATCTCGCCGAGCAGGCCTGAGGAGAGGATGGTGCCGAAAAGGCTGCCGACCCCGCCGGTCACCACGACCATGAAGCCGTCGACGACCATCGTCGTGCCCATGTCGGGAAAGACGGTCTTGAAGCCGGACATCATCACGCCGGCGACGCCGGCAAGGCCCGACCCGAACGCGAAGGTCATGGCGTTGACGCGTTTCACGTCGATGCCGCAGGCTGCGGCCATTTTCGGGTTCCGGATGATGGCGCGGACCTGCATGCCGGCCGCCGTCCGGTAGAGGATGAACCATGTCGCCAGTGTCAGCGCGGCGGCAACGGCGATGATGAAGGCGCGGTAGGCGTTGATATCAGCGCCGGCGAGCCTGAACGTGCCCTGCAGGTAGACAGGCACGGCGACGTTCTGCAGGCCGGCCCCCAGGCCTTCGACGTGAATGTCGAAAAAGGACAGGCCGAACTCGAGCCGCACGGCCTGCTGCAAAAGGATGGCTATTCCCCAGGTGGCGAGAAGCGTGTCCAGCAGACGGCCGTAGAGTCGCCGGACGACCACCCGCTCGATCAGCAGGCCGAGCAGGGCCGTGACGACGAAGGCCAGAGGGATCGCGAAGAGAAGGCTTGCTTTTAGCCAGATGCCGGAGAGGACGGCGACATAGGCGCCGATCATGACCATTTCGCCATGGGCCATGTTGATGACGCCCATGGCGCCGTAGGTGATGGCAAGGCCAAGCGCGACCAAAAGAAGGATCGAGGCGAGACTGAGGCCGATAAAGAGAATGTCGAGCATAACGCCACCGTTCGTGAGAAGGGCGGGCCGAACTCTCCTGCGCCTTGCCCATCCGGATGGCAGCTTGCGGAAGAAGAGGGGAGGCCGGCCTTACCGAGAGATGATCCCGCCATCCATGGATGGCGGGACGTCGCGGGGAAGGGGTCAGCCCTTGAGCTTTGCGGCGTCGAGACCGTTGCTGGTGCAGAATAGATTGCTCTCCGTCTCGCCATAGGCCGAATAGGGCAGGGGCTTGATCGGGGCCGGGTAGGCGTTCACCACCTTGCTCTGGCCGTCCGCCTGCCATTGCCCGATGCGCGGCGTCAGCCAGCAATGCAGGTTATCGGGATCGGTGGTCACCTTGCCGCCGGGTGCTTCGTAGGTTTGGCCGCGAATGCCGGCCCTGATCGCCTCCGCAGAAAGATCGCCGGATTTTTCGACGGCCTGCTTCCACAGGAAGACCTGGAAATAGGCGGCTTCGAGTGAATGGTAAGTAACGGCTTTTGGATCGTTGACGAACGTCCTGAAGCGGTCGATGAAGCTCTTGTTTGCCGGTGTGTCGATCGACATGAAATAGGGGAAGGAGGTATAGCTTCCTGCCGCATATTCGGCGCCCATCGCCGCGATTTCGATTTCGGAGGTGACCGTCGCGCAGATCGGCAGAACCTCCTGTGAAAGCCCCTGGTTCTTGAACTCACGATAGAAGGCGATGATGGAGTCGCCGACCACGTTGGACAGGACCACGTCGGCGCCCGATTCCTTGATCTTGCTGACCATGACGGCCCATTCCGAATGGCC
This sequence comes from Rhizobium leguminosarum bv. viciae USDA 2370, assembly GCF_002008365.1. Lineage (GTDB taxonomy): Bacteria > Pseudomonadota > Alphaproteobacteria > Rhizobiales > Rhizobiaceae > Rhizobium > Rhizobium leguminosarum. The sequence goes on along the minus strand of NZ_MRDL01000037.1, from coordinate 87,341 downwards.
AAGCTCCAGATATTCGTCCGCCACCCATTCGGCGCCGGCTGCCTCGATCAGCTTCTTGGAAACCTTGGCCATCTCGCGCGGATAGACATAGTTCGAGCCGACGATGAAGAATTTCTTCTTGCCCAGTTTCTCGACGATCCAGGGGATGTAGTTGGAGAGCTGTTGGTTCGGAACGGCACCGGAATAGACGACGTTGCGCGAGCACTCGAAGCCTTCGTAATGTGTCTGGTAGAACAGCATCGCGCCCCGTCGCTCGAAGATCGGCAGCACGGCCTTGCGGCTGGCCGAGGTATGGCAGCCGAACACGGTGGAGATCTTGTCCTTGAGGATCAGCTTCGAAGCTTTCTCGCTGAAGGTCTTCGGATCGGAAGCTCCATCTTCGACGACCACCTCGACCGGACGGCCGAGAACACCGCCGGCCGCGTTGATTTCGGCAACGGCCATCGTGACGCCGTTTGCCAGAAGCTTTTCTGCAACCGAAAGCCCGCCCGTTTGCGAATAGAGCGCACCGACCTTGATAGGATCGGCTGCGAAGGCGCGGCTGCCCAGAGCCGGCAGGGCGATCGCGGCAGAAGCGGTGGCTGCGGTTTTCAAAAATTCACGTCTGTTGAACACCATCTTGGTTCCCCTTTTTTTGATTGGCGCACGACGGCACGGCCCGCCGAACGGCGAGGCTTTCATGCCGGAAATGGGTAGAGAACTGACGTCACTGTCAGCAGACAACAAAAAACCCGCGAGGCTTGTCACAGCCTGCGGGCACCCTTGCCATCACCGCATCACGGCTGCGCCGTGTGCAACAGCGGCACATGGCTTCGTCAAGCGAAGGGATGTGCCGGAGGCGTTTCGTTCGAAACACATGAAAAACTAATCATGTTTCTGGGCTGGGCGCAAGAGTTGTTCGGCGTTGATAATCGAATTGGCGATTTCATCGATGGGCACGCGCCGGGCCATCGCCTGCTCGCGCATTTCGCGGTAGGCCTCGGTCTCGCTGGTGCCGCGGTTGGCCATCAGAATCGCTTTTGCCCGTGCCAGTTTCTGGTCACCTAGAACCTTGCGCTTGTACTTGCGTGCCTCCTTGACGAGCTTCTGGCGTTCGAGCCACAGGTTGCGGGCGATGGCCAGATTGGTGAGGAGGCCGAAGGGTTTGATCGGTCTTTCGACGATGGCAAGCGCGCCGCTTTCCAGTACGATCTGCAACGTTGAGGGGTTTTCGTAACCGACAATGGCAAGCATGGTCGGGGCCGGGTTGGGAAAGGACTTCAGCAGACGCTCGATTTCCGGTCTCGCCTCGTCTTCCATGGCAAGGAAGACGACATCCGTGCCATGCGGCAATTCGGCCGGCACCGGCCAGAGACAATTGACCATGCAACCGATACGGCGCAGATGATCCACGAGAAAATCTCCCTCGGATGTCCGAGGGTGGATGACCACAACTTTGAGATCCCGCAGATCCCTGAGAAGGGCGAATGACATCTCGCTCCCTCTCAAACCGGGACGCTATGCGGGGAAGACTGCGTGAAGTCCGGGCGATATTCGCGCATGAACGGATCAGGCGCGACCCGGAGCGACGGATCGTAGACGATGTCGTAGCTGCCCTGCGCATTCACCCTTGCCACTCTCGGCCACAGATGCGTGTGGTTCGTCAGCCGGTCTATCTTAACCGCCCCCTGCGGTGCATCGTACTCGACTTCAGAAAGAGCCGGCAGAAGCTCCTCGAGCCTGTCGCTGCCGGCGTGCTGCAAAGCCGCCGCATAGAGATAAACCTGGAAGTAGGCGGCTTCGGCTGGTGCTGTGGGCGGCATCTGCAAGCCATAGCGCCGTTCGTAAGCGGAGACGAAGGCGCGGGCGCGTGGCGTATCCAGAGACGCAAAGAAGGGGGCGGCGGTAATGTGCCCTGCGGCCACCTCCGGCCGCATGCGGATCACGTCGGCCTCGCTGGTCGACTGGCTCGAGATCGGCATCGTCGCCGCATCGAATCCGGCCTCCTTGAATGCTGTGTAGAAGGGGATGATACCGTCACCGACAATGGTCGAATAGATGACGTCCGGCTTTGCCGCGTGAATATGCCGGATGATTTTGGCGACGTCTTCGGTTTTGAGGTTCAGGGGAACATACATCTCGTCCAGCACCTGTCCGCCGACCTGAAGAAAAAGGTCGCTGATCGTCCGGTTGGATTCATAAGGATAGACGTAGTTCGAGCCCACGAGGAAAACCCGCTTTCCATAATGCCTGGTCAGGAAGTCGACCAACTGGACCGAGTTTTGGTTGGGGGCCGCCCCCGTATAGATGCAGTGCCGGGAATATTCGAACCCCTCGTACAGCGTCGGATAAAACAGCAAAGCGTCACGGGCCTCGATGACGGGAAGGACGGCTTTGCGGGTGCTCGACATATGGCAACCGAATACGACCCGGACGCGATCTTCGTCGCAAAGCCTGACTGCAAGTTCCTTGTAGAGATTGGGCGTCGATTGCGGATCGTACACAATGGGCTCGATAGCCCGCCCGAGCACGCCTCCCGCCGCGTTGATTTCGTCGATCGCCAGCAACGTTGCCGCCCTTTGGGTTTTTTCCACCGCTCCGGTCACACCCGTTTCGGAGAACAGCACACCGACACGCCAGCTTTCTGAATGCATCATCGTCCACCAAAAAATAAAAAAGCTCCCGCCCGTTTCCGGTCGAGAGCTACCCTGCTCATGGAATATCAGCGGCCCATTGGAGCCTGCCAGTCCATGATGGCAGTTTCTTTGTCGGGTGACAATAGCGGAACGAAAGGCCGTGCGCGGCTATCGGCTTGCATCCTCAAGCAGCATCGCAGCGCCTGTCATCGCGATAGTGCAGCGTTGCCGACCGAAGCGCCTCTCGATCGAAATATTTTCGTAATTGCGAGAGCGACTTGATTGCGCTGTATCGATCAACCTCCAGAAAAATTCGCTTTCGAGGAGCGGGGCGGTAGTTCGAATCCCTTCAAGAGCAGGGACCCCAATCAACACCTACTGATCAGTCTCATCGTCGGCGATTTTGCGCAAGAGATACAACAACGCGATGCGTTCCGCCGGATTGAGACGCGCGACAGTCTTTTCACTGATGAGGTAGGCTTGCGGATACATGTCCTGCAGCAGGGCTTCCCCCTTGGGCAGCAAAGAGATCACCACCTTGCGGCCGTCAGCCTCGTCCTTGGAGAGATCGATCAGTCCGCGGGCCTTCAGCCGCTCGACGATGCCACGGATGGTCGCCTGGTCGACGGACGTTGCCTTCACGAGCTCGACCTGCGAGCTGGGACCGAGATCGTGCAGCGCGCACAGCGTCACGAACTGCACCGACGTCAAGTCCGGATCGCTGGCATTGGTCTGGAAAATCGACAGATGGCGCTGATAGGCCTTGCGCAGGAGATGCCCGACTTGCTCCGTCACTTGGTAGCCATTTTGAGGCGCCGGAGCTTCTGGCAGCTGTTCGGTCTCTTTTGCGGTCATCGTCGATGTGGTCCATCAGTTACGGCGTCTTTGGCGGGAATGCAGGAAACACCACAGCATGTTGCGACGGTCAAGGCGTGGCACACCGCCAACCCGCTCCGCGCGATTTCACGCGGAGCGGCTGGCAAGCCCGGTTATTTGAAGTTGTGCTTCATTTCCTTCACGGCGATGTCGCCATCCAGAACCATTGGCTCATCATCGAGGAACAGCGAGCAACCGCGCATCGGGATATCCAGATGGCACGCGGTGTCGTTCGGGCCGCCGAGCTCGTTGTTGGGGCCGGTTGAAAACATCACGTTGCCGTAGAAGGAGCGTGCCTCCATTCCCATGCCACCGGGGAATTCGCCCGGTACCATGCGATGCCACTTGGCGTTCTGATTGAGACCCCAGCCGACATGGCTCATGCCCATGCCACGCGGGTCGTTGAAACCATCCATGTAGGACTTGACCAGCTCGGCATCGAGGCCGCCGCGAATATCGGTGATCCATCCGTTTTCAATCGTGTAGATGATCGGGTCGCGCACGTAGATGTTCTGCGGCAGCAGGATGTCGCCCGGAGCAACGACGATTGTCCCGTCGACGCCATCGTCGTCACCGCCGGTGAAGACAAAGCCGGACGGCCAATGATCCCAGCGGCCCGGCTCGTCCGTGCACGCATATTCGGTAATGGCGGGATAGGTGTTGAGCTTGTAGGTGACGTCCGTGCCGTGCGGAGAGGTGATCCGCATCACCTTCGCCTTGGACAGCAGGTCTCCGGCAAATTCGACGCGCTCGCGCAGTTCCTTGGTCGGCAGCATGCGTGCCAGAATTTCTGGCGGTTCGACGGCGGTCAGGATACGCGTGCCGGCCGCCTGGATCGCCATCTGCTCCGGGCTGAAGAGCAGGAAGATGCAGTCGATCAGCATGTCGGCAGCCTTCAGGGCCTCCACCGCTTCCGGCATGGCGGCGAGTCCCGTCTGGCCGACCGCCCAGGCACCTGCCGGTGGCACCGGCGGCAAACGCATGTGATACATCTTGGCGCCAAGACGAATGCCTGCCGCCATGAAGGCGTCGGCGTAATCGAGGCGCTCGCTGCCCTGGGTCAGGACGATGAGTTTTTCGCCCTCGTGGACACCCGACATCTTCAACTGATGCAGGCAAATTTCCGTGAAGCTGAATTGATCCATGCTCGTTCCCCTATCTTGTTTGAAGGCTTAGGTTTGAAGTCTGGGGCGTTTCCCCCAAATTATGCGCGGTCGGACCTGACTTTGGCGATTTCCGCGATCGCCTCCTCCCTCGAAACGACATCGCCATATTTGCTGTCGATGTCGAAGAGATTGGCATTGTGCGGATCTGGGTGCCGGTCGCCGACGCACTCGCGCACCACGATGCCGCGGAATCCATGCTGGACCGCATCCACGGCGGTGGCGCGAATGCAGCCGCTGGTCGAACAGCCGGCCATGATCACGGTGTCGATCCCCTGCGCATGCAACTGGGAGGCAAGACTGGTGCCGAAGAAGGCGCTGGCATATTGCTTGACGATGACGAGTTCGCCGCTGGCAGGCTCGACGCCGTCGCAGAATTCGGCCAGCACGTTGCCTTCGACCATTCCTTTCATGACAGGCGACTTCTTCACCCACATCCCGCCATCGGCGCAGTCTTCCGCAAGATAGAGGATGCGCGTATGGATGATCGGGATGCCGGCTTCGCGGGCGGCATCGATGAGCGCCGGCGTCTGCGCGACCGCGTCAACCACGCCAGGGGCGTAGAGAGGCGCGCCCTCGGTGGTGTACCCCTTTAGGAAATCGATGACGAGGAGGGCAGGGCGCTGGCCGAAGCCGATGCGGTTGCCCCAGACGCCCTGATAATTGCTTTGCGCGCTCTGCATGATCGGCCCCTCTTCAGTATGCGCCCGACAGAAGTGCGCCGGCGCCTGGCGCGACGGCTTCCAGACCGAGCTTCTTGAGCATGCAATAAGTGGTCGCGACGGCGGCGGTCAGTACCGGTTTGCCTGTCATGGCTTCGACCTTGGCGATGACGGGCAGCGATGGCATCTGCACGCAGGCCGATAGCACGATCACGTCCACATCGGTCAGGTCGAGCGTCTCTACGATCGCCGGAAGATTTTCCGGGTCGTGGCGCGCCACATCCAGATTGTCGGGGATCTCGAGTGCCCGCCAGTCCACGACCTCGAAGCCTTCCTCGCGAATGTAGTCCACGACCAGCTCCGTCAGCGGTTTCATATAAGGCGCGACGACGGCGATCTTCCTCGCCTTCATCACCTTCAGGCCCTCGATCAGGGCGCCGGCACTGGTCACGACGGGAATGTCAGTGCCATTCTCCTGGGTGCGACCCATCAGGCGCTTCTCCGACTGGCGGTGATAGCCGAGGCCCATCGCCATGATGGCGACCAGGCACGCGTATCCGAGAACATCGACGCGGGCGTCGGAGAGCTCGACGGCGCAACGGTCGGATTCAGCGTCCATTGCCGCCAGTTCTTCCTTCACCACTTTCTTCATCCGCATGCGGCTGGAGTGGAAAGTGAAGCGCTCGGGCCGGATGGACTGGCGTGCCGTCAGCATGGCGGGAATTTCGGTCTCCATCGTCGTGTTGGAGCTCGGAACGATCTGGCCGATACGGTAATACTTCTGCACGGGTGAAATCCTTTGCTTCGCAAAAAAAACGGCTCTCAAACAAACGGCGGTGGATCATCGCCCCACCGCCGCTTCAATCAACGGGAGAGAAAATCTCCAAGCGCGGCAAAGAAGCCGTCGAAATCATCCCATGGAATCATATGCCCTGCATCTGGCACCCGGGTAATTTCCAGCCCCGGATAAAGCGAGCGGGCCTCGTCCACGTCGACGCTTTCGATCACGCCGCCACGGCCGGCGACCATCAACATGGCCGGCTGCTTGAGCTTCGGCAGATCCGGAAAGATGTCGTCCTTGTGGAAGTCCTCGAAAGCGGTGACGATCGCGGGCTCGTAGCAGCTGTGCAGCCATTCGGCGCGCAGCTTCAGTTGCTCGTCGGTCCATGTCGGACAAAACGCCTTCATGCCCTCCGCGTCGATGCCCTTCAGCGCCAGGCGGATGCTGTCGACATACCAGGTCAGCTTGCTCGGGTAGGCGCGGCGTCCGGGGCCGGAGACCGGCGGATCGATCAGCGCCAGCCTCGAAAACGCCTCCGGCGCCGCAACGGCGGCACGAATGGCGATGCGCGCGCCCATTGAATGGCCGAGCAGGGCGGGAGTAGCAAGTCCAAGCGCCAATGCGAAGCCGACGACGTCGGCAGCCATGGCGTCGAGGCCGTAATCGAGGTCGGGGCCAGTCGACGACAGGCCGCGGCCGCGTACGTCGATCACATAGACGTCGTAACGCTCGGCCAACCGGTCGGCGACGAAACCCCAGGTGATCGCGGGGCTGGTGATGCCCGGGATCAGGATGACCGCAGGGCCTTTGCCGCCATAGCGCAGATAGTGCTGTCGGATGCCATTGGCGAAGACGTTCGCTCCGTACAAGGCGCCGCCGCTCATGCCGCAGTCTCGCTCTTCAGGGGGGCGGCATAGATATCATAGCCGTAGACCCAGGCCGGATCCTCCTGTTTGAGCAGGAAAGTGTTGGCGTTCGAAACGCTCTGGACACGCGTCGCGCGATCGCGGCGGTTGGTCTCATACAATCCGAAAGCGGTGCGGAAGTCGTTGACGCCGGTTTCCTGCAGGCAGCGGGTCAGCATGGCGGCGTCTTCGATCGCCATCGCGGCACCCTGCGCCATATGCGGTTTCATCGGATGGCACGCATCTCCAAGCAGCACAAGACGGCCCTTGCTCCAGAGCGGCAGCGGGTTACGGTTGAACAACGGCCATTTCGTCACCCCATCGGTGCTTTCGATCAGCGCCTGGATGATCGGATGATAACCCTCGAACGCCGCCGCCATCTCGTCGCGGCTGCTGTCGACGAAAGCCGAATCGAATTCCCAGGCCGGATGCGGAACGCCGGTGACATAGTAATATTCGTCGCGCCGAGCCGTCGTGTAGTAGACCATCATATGACGGTCCGGACCCCACCACTTGACGCAATCCTCGAATGTCAGATCGTATTTCTTCAGTTTGTCGGACGAGATCAGGGCGCGATGGCCGACCCAGCCGCTGTAATTCGGCTTCTCTTCGCCGAGCAGCGTTTCGCGAACGCGCGAATTGATGCCGTCGGCGCCGATCACGATGTCGGCGCGTATCGAGGTTCCGTCTTCGAATTCGATCAGCACATCGGTGCCGCTGTCGTCGAGGCGAGCCAGCTTCTTGCCGAAATGCAAGGTGCCTGGCTGTAACGCATCGCACTGGATGGCCTGCAGGTCGCCGCGGTGAACGGTGCAATAGGTCTGGCCGTAGCCTTCAAGCGAAATCCGGGCGGTGTATTCGCCGGTAATGCCGTCGCGGCTGAACCAATGGCTCGGCGTGCTGCTGATGCCGATCACCTTCTTGTCGACGCCGATGCGCTCGAAAATCTTCAGGACGTTCGGCCCCATATGAATGCCGGCGCCCAGGCGCGAGAATGCCGGTGCCTGTTCATAGACGTTGACGTCGAAACCTGCGTGTTGGAGCAGCGCACCCGCGACAGCGCCGCCGAGGCCGGCGCCGATAATCGCGATCTTTTCTTTTCCGTTAGACATAGCGACCCTTCTTAGCTGTCTTTCGACGCATTGTTCCCACGATTGGAGGCTTGGCAAAAATTCTAGCGCATACGCTCTAAATTGCAATAGCGATGTTCTGATTTTTATCAAGACGACACAAAAAACGCCTTGCTGATTGGATATACTAGCAAAATCCCGATGATGAAATCCGACTTGTCTTTTGTCATTATAAAGCGTATGCACTTCTTAATAATAAAAGGGGCAATAGATGCGAAGAGTCGGTGACTGTCGCATCGTTATGGTTTGCGGACGTCCGAGTGATGTCTGCTGCGTAGCGGTACGGCCGATGGAAAGAGGCGAGGTCTGTGTTTCGTTCTCCGGGGCGGAGGGCCTGCTTTGACACTGCCAGTTTGCTTCAGTTTGAATGTGAACGATGCCGTCGAGAGCGTCGAAGCAAGCCCGGAAACACCACTCCTCTATATCCTCAGAAACGATCTCTCCCTCAATGGCCCGAAATACGGTTGCGGGCTCGGTGAATGCGGCGCTTGCGCCGTTCTCGTCGATGGTCGCTCCGTGCGCTCCTGCACCGTGCCTCTGGGTGCCGTCGGCACTCGCCGCGTCACTACGCTTGAGGGTCTCGGCACGCCCGAGCATCTGCATCCAGTCCAGGCGGCGTTTATCGACGAGGCCGCCGCTCAATGCGGATATTGCCTGAACGGCATGATCATCGCCACCACAGCCCTGCTCAATCGCAATGCCGATCCCGACGAGGACGCGATCCGCGAGGCGTTGCGCCATCATCTGTGCCGTTGTGGAACGCACATGGAAATACTTGCCGCGGCCAGGCGGGCGGTCGCCTATTCCAGGGCCGAACGGACGCGACGATCCACGCCGGACGATATCTCATCAAAAGCTGCGAAGGAGGTCTCCCCGTGACCGACCACCGCCAAATGCCGAAATCCGCCTATATGTCGGCCGCCGACATGCTGCTTGTTGTCAACGATACAAGGCTTGGCGACGGTGCGGAACTCTACATCGCGGTGGGCGCCGATAGCCGTGTGACTGCGTTCAACGGCCATGTTGATCTAGGGACGGGCATCCGCACCTCTCTGGCGCAAATCGTTGCCGAAGAGCTCAGCATGCCGTTCGAGCAGGTGGACATGGTGCTCGGCACGACCTCCGCCGCGCCCAACCAGGGCGCGACCATCGCCAGCGAAACGATCCAGATCACCGCAGTGCCGCTGCGCCAGGCCGCCGCCACCGCCCGCCATCATTTGCTCGCCAAGGCGGCTGAGAAGGGCGGCGTGCCGCTTGAGCGGCTGCGACTGGAAGACGGCATCATCCGTGCCGATGGCGGCGAGAACTGGCAGCTCAGCTTCGGCGACATCGTCGCCGGCAGCCATGTCAGGCTGTCGATCGATAAATACGCGGCCCTTAAGCCGGCCTCGGACTATAGACTGGTCGGCTCGTCGCGGCCGCGCGTCGATATCCCCGAGAAGGCTACGGGGCGCTGGACTTATGTGCATGATGTGCGCGTGCCGGGCATGCTGCATGGCCGCGTCGTTCGCCCGCCTTATGCGGGGTTCGATCACGGCGATCATGTCGGAAACAGCCTGATCTCCATCGACGAAACATCGATTGCGCACATCAACGGGCTGGTCGGCGTCGTCGCCCTCGGCGATTTCGTCGGCGTGGTCGCGACCCGCGAGGAAAACGCCATCGAGGCGGCCAAGAGCCTGAAGGTCGTGTGGCGCGCGCCGCCCGAGTGGCCGGATCTCAACGCGCCGGAAAAGGCGCTGCGCGCCAATCCGTCGACTGCGCGCAAGCTTGCCGATCTCGGCAATGTCGATATGGCCCTGGCCGGCAGTGCCCAGCCGATGAACCGCACCTATGTCTGGCCCTACCAGATGCACGGCTCGATCGGGCCGTCCTGCGCGGTAGCCGATTACAGTGACGCAGGGCTGACCGTCTGGTCGGGGACGCAGAACCCGTTTCCAATGCGCCGCGATCTGGCGCTGCTGCTCGACATGCCGGAAGAGCTGATCCGGGTCGAGCGGTTGGAGGCGGCTGGCTGCTATGGCCGCAATTGCGCCGATGACGTCACGGCCGACGCCGCCCTGCTGTCGCGCGCCGTCAAGGCACCTGTCCGGGTGCAGCTGACGCGCGAGCAGGAACATGCCTGGGAGCCGAAGGGCGCCGCCCAGGTCATGGATGTGCGCGGCGGTATCGACCTGGAGGGCGGTCCGTCCGCCTATGATTTCGAAACCCGCTATCCCTCCAATCTGGCGCCGACCCTTCCCTTGATCCTCACCGGCAAGATGCCGCCAGTTTCCGACGTCGTGCAGATGGGCGATCGCACCGCCATCCCGCCCTATGCCTACGGGAACCTCCGCGTCACCGTGCACGATATGCCGCCGATCGCGCGTGCTTCCTGGTTCCGTGGCGTGTCGGCAATGCCCAACACCTTTGCGCACGAATGCTACATCGACGAACTGGCAGCCGCCGCCGGCGTCGATCCGGTCGAGTACCGGCTTCGCTACCTCCACGATCCGCGCGCCGTCGACCTGGTGCATGCGCTGGCCGAGCGGGCGAAATGGGTGCCGCATACGACATGGGGCACGCTGGGTGGTGAGGGCGACCTGCTCTACGGGCGCGGGTTTGCCTATGCCGTTTACGTCCATGGACCGTTTCCGGGCAAGGCCGCCGCCTGGGCCGCCTGGGTCGCCGATGTCGCCGTCAACAAGAAGACCGGAGAGATCGCGGTCACCAAAGTGACCTGCGCGCAGGATTCCGGGATGATGATCAATCCCGACGGCGTGCGCCACCAGATCCACGGCAATATCATTCAATCCACCAGCCGGGTGCTGAAGGAAAAAGTCGAATTCTCCTCGACCGCCGTGCAGTCGAAGGAATGGGGCGGCTATCCGTTGATCACCTTCCCCGAGGTGCCTGATATCGACGTGCTGATGGTGCCGAGGCAGGACGAGCCGCCGCTCGGGGTCGGAGAATCCGCCTCCGTTCCCAGCGCCTCGGCCATCGCCAATGCCGTTTACGATGCCACCGGCATTCGCTTCCGCGAACTACCGCTGACGCCGGAGCTGGTACTCGCCGCGCTGAACGGCAAGACGGATGAAGCGCCGGCTGCCCCGGTGGCGAAGAAGCGGAAGTGGTGGAACATCGGTCTGTCGGCCGTCGGTGCCGTCGCCGCTTTGTCCGGTATCGTCACAATGGCCTCGCCTTGGCGTTCTGCTATCGGCACTATTCCGCGACCCGATGCCAACGTCTACAGCCCGGCCACCATCGAACGCGGCAGGCTTGCGGCCGCGGCCGGCGCCTGCAATGTCTGCCATGTCGGTGATGACGGCACACGCTTTGCCGGCGGCCGGCGCTTCGACACGCCGTTCGGCGCCGTCTATGCCACGAACATCACCCCGGACACTGAAAGCGGCATCGGCGCGTGGTCGTATCCAGCCTTCGAACGGGCCATGCGAGAGGGCGTCAGCCGCGACGGCCATCACCTCTATCCCGCCCATCCCTACACCTCGTTCGCGGGCGCCGAGGAAGCCGATCTTCAGGCACTCTACGCCTACATGATGACGCAGGCGCCGGTCGCCGAAAAGGCGCCGGAGACAAAGCTCAAATTTCCCTACAGCATCCGCGCGATGATGGCGGGCTGGAATGCGCTGTTTCTGAAAGCTGAGCCGTTCAAATACGTCGAGACCCGTGGTGCGCAATGGAACAGGGGCGCCTATCTCGTCGAGACGCTCGGTCACTGTTCGGCCTGTCACACGGACCGAAATGTGCTGGGCGCGGAAAAGAGCGGCAGCGCCCGGCTCTCGGGTGGCTTTGCCGATGGTTGGGAGGCGCCGGCTCTCAATGCCTTCGCCAAGGGCCCTGTCAGCTGGACGGCGGACGCCTTCTACGACTATCTGCGCACCGGACATTCGCGCGATCACGGCAGTGCCGCCGGCCCGATGGCGCATGTCGTCGAAGTCATGCAGCCGCTGCCGGATAACGATATCCGTGCCATGGCAACATATCTCGCCAGCCTCAACGAGGCCCCCGCCGATAGCAACGCACAAAGCGAGGCCGCCATTGCCGCAAGTGAAGCGGCCAAGGCTGTCGCCGCTCGGGTTTCGCCGAAGGGCGAGCGGCTGTTCAACGGCGCCTGCGCCACATGCCACACCGGAAACTCGATCCTGTCGTCGCTGGCGCTCAACAGCAACCTGCATGCGGCGACGCCGGACAATCTCATCCAGGCGATCCTGAACGGTGTCGAGGCGCCGGCGATTCTGGCGCAGACCACCGGCCGTGAGGCCCCGGAAGTAATGTCGATGCCGGCCTTTCGCCAGACGCTGAACGAAAGCCAGATCAAGGATCTTGCCGACTATCTGAGAGCGCGTTTCGCGCCCGACAAGCCGGCCTGGACGGAAACGACCAACGCCATGCAACGCGTGACGGCGGCAACCCACTAGGGAGCAGACGATTGGAGCAGATCCGAACCGGGCAGGACATCGATCGCCGCGACTTATTCGAGAACCCGACAACAGCGTTCCGGCCGTCGGCCTACTGGTTCTGGCATTCGATCCCGACAGAGGAGGTCTGCCACGCGCAGCTTGCCGATTTCAAACAGAAGGGGATCGGCACGATCCTGATCCAGGCTCGGCTTGCGATGTCGCGCGACGACTACCTGTCGCCGGGCTACCTCGTCGCCTATCGCGCCGCGGCCGGCATCGCCGCCAAGCTGGGGCTGAAGCTAGGGATCTACGACGACTATAACTGGATCAGCGGGCACGCCGGCGGCCGGACAGTCGTGGACCGCGACGACCTGCGCGAGCGCCATCTTTTCTGGATGTCCTCAGGAGATCCGCGGGGTGAGATCAGTGGCATTCATCCGCCTTTCACTCGGAAGATGGGATCGGACATTTTCGAGTGGCAATATGAAGGCGGTCGGGTCGAGTGGTGCGAATGGATGGTCGCGTCGGCCCTGCTGCATTCCTCCGGTGAGGTTGGCAGTCTGGACGAGATTGTCGATGTGACCACGCAGACATCAGTCGTTAGAAGCGACGGTGTTTCCTGCACCTACGCATTCGACGGGGAGATTAAAGACGGCCAGACGATAACGGTATTCATCAGCGCGCGCTCCACGACGTCCCGGCTGATCAACTACCTCCTGCCGGAAGCCGCGGAGCGGTTTATCGACGTCGGGCTCGATCCGCTCGTCGAAGCGCTTGGTGATCTCGTGCCTGATCCCGTCGGTTTGGTCTTCTATGACCAGCCGGCGGCCGGCTTTTACAAATGGGATCAGATTTCGGGCAGTCTTGGCAACAGTCTGCTATTTGCTTCGACGCTGCCGGATGCCGTTTTGCAAAACACGGGCCAGCCGTTCGCCAAGACGCTGCTGGCGCTGCTGCGCAATGTCGGGCCTGACACCTTGCGGCTGCGCGCGCAATTTTATGCCGCTTATTCAGCCCTGATGAACGATGCCTTCTCGGGCACGCTGCGTCGATGGGCCGAACGCAAGGGCATCGCACTCACGGGGCACGAAATCCTGCCGCATATCAGTTCGTGGGCCTTGAACGGGGGCTTCACCAGCATTGACCCCAGGGTCGCGCTTGCCGTGGATTTCTTCGGCATCGATGCCTACAGGCATGAGACGACGGTCGACTCCAACAATTTCGTCGCACAGCTGGCGCCCAAGCTCGGCGATTCCGTTGCCCGCTCGAATGGCCGCAGCCGCTGTGTCGTCGAAACCTATGCCAGTGCCGAGCGAACGCCGGTGCGCGCCGCCGGGCAATGGGAACTGACGCTGGAGACGATGCGGGCGCAGGCAATCCGGCTTTATTGCCTCGGCACTCGCCAGTTTCTATGGCACGGCGTCTACCAGACGGATGGGCGCGACAACGATCCGACGCCCTTTACCAATCCGCGTTTCGATTTCGCGCCGGGCATCAACTTTGAGCCCTGGTGGGGCTATCATGACCTGTTTTCGCAGGAGACCGCGCGTATCTCAGCCTTCATCGAGCCGGCCACACCCCGCACCCCGGTCGCAATCCTCTATCCACTTCATACCGCCTTCGCAGAAGGCCCACGCCACGGCCATGCCACCCACATCGGTGCATGGTGCGAAGGGCTTCTGGCCAGGCGCTGCGACTTCATGTTCGTCAGCGAGGCCGATCTGGCCAAGGCGAGGATCGAGGACGGCCAGATGCTGGTCTCGGGGCTTGTCTTCGATGCCCTGATCCTGCCATCGGTGACCGTGCTGGAGACGAAAAAAACGGTGCGGGCACTGGAGACCTTCCGCGCCGCTGGCGGTGTCGTCTGGTCCTCCGGAGATCGCCTGTCGACCGTTTGCGATGCCACCGATCCGATGGCTGCGGTGGCGTCGACGCATATCGATCGGATGCCCGGCGGCAGCGATATCGACGCGCTGCTGGCAGGGCTTCCGCCGTCCGGTCCTGTCATCACCGGCCATCCCGCGGACCGGCTCTGGCAATGGGCCGGATACGAGGACAATGGCTGGTGGCGGATCGTTCTCTTCAACGATGGTGAAGCCGCGCTGGAAAGTGAGATTTTCTTCAATGACGGTTTCGACTGCGAAGTCTGGTCCGCCACGACAGGCAAGATCGAGGAGGCCGCTGCCTTCAGTCAATTGACCGTCACGCTCGAAGCGCAGGAAGCGCGCTGCCTCCGCCTGCGTCAGACAACGCATGGGGGCGCAGGCGATGGCCATCTCTCGAACCAGCCAGCGCTTGACCCCGCGCGCGCCGTCTCACTTGTCGATGGTTGGAGTTTTGCGCCGGCGGCCAATGCGGCATTCGTGCCGATTTCGGTTGAGACCGGATGGGAGACGCAGGGATTTGCCGATTTGTCCGGCACCGGGATCTACCGGCTGGCGCTGGAGATCGGCGACGAGGCCGACTGGTTTCTCGAGTTGCCTGACGTCGCGACCGTGGTCGCCGCCAGCCTGGACGGCCGGCAGATCGATCGGCGGGGCTGGCGGCCCTATCGTTTTGCGCTCGGCCGGTTGCGTCCTGGCGTCCATTCGCTCGAGTTGCGCGTCGCCAACACGGCGGCAAACCGATATTACGCCAACACGCCTTATCTCGGCGATACGGCCGACAAGAGCGGCCTGTCCGCAGTACCGAAACTTATTCCGCTGACACACTGACCGGAAGTTACAGAGCCATGCTACAACATTCGACAATCCCCCTGATGCGTGCCTGGAACAGCTGGTCAAGCCGGCCGGCCGAAATGGTCTTCCTGCCGCTCGGCGTGCGGATCACGCCGGTTCTGTATTCAACGCGTAGCAGGACGACCTCCGCGATAGAGCCGCGGCGCGACGCCGTTCGCCTCGGCCGTCACACCATTGACGGCTCGTTGATCGAGCTGGAGACAGACCTCAGCGGTACGACGGTCTCGTTTTCGACGACCAAGACCGACCCCTTCGCCGTACGCGGCAGGTGGACCGGCAAGGTGTCGGCCGAATGGGGGCTGCGATTTTGGGTGACGCTGGCGATCTCCTCCGATGGCGGTGAGGTGGCGGTCCATGATGCGGCACGCAACATTACGCTGCTGAAGGTTGGCACGCGATTCGTGGCGGTCGCGACCGCCGAGGCGCCGGTGCACGTCACCGGCCACGACACGATCGACGCGCTGCGGGCGGACTTCGAGGAGAACGGCTATTTCTACACCGCCACGCGCAAAAACGAAGCGCCGGTGATCGCCCTGCGCTTCAATCTTGAGATGATGCGCCAGGGCGCCTATGCGGCGGGCGTCGCCGACAGCGCCGAGCTCGCGATCGCAAAGGCGAAGGCCTGCCTTGCGGCCGGCGCGCCGGCTGAGCTCGCCGTGGCGCAGACCGGCCTGTTCGAGGGCGCCCTCGACGCAATGCGCGACGTGGTCGCCTGGAACACCATCTGGGACGAGACCAACGCGCGGCCCTATACGGCGGTGACGCGGATTTGGAATCTCGGGAAATTTGCCGTCTGGTTCAACGACCAGATTTTCGCGGCCCTTCTCGCCGGCGTGTTCGACGCCGATCTGGCGCGCGAAAACATGGCGACCGCCATGGCCGGCGCAACGCCGCAGGGCAATATCGCCTGCATCGTCACCTCCAACGATGCCTGGGTCGATCGCACCCAGCTGCCGTTCGGCGCGCTCGTCGTCTGGCAGCTCTACCAGCGGACCGGCGAACGGTCGATGATCCAGGCAAGCTACGACGCGCTGGTGCGCAATCGGCGCTGGTGGCAGGACAATCGCGATCCCGATGGTTTCGGCCTGCTGTCCTGCGGCACCTCTGATGTAGGTGAGGGCCTGTACAAGGGCACTGCCTTCGGCGCGCGCAACGAGACCGGCATGGACAACTCCGCGACGCATGACGAAGCGATCTACGATCCCGTCACCCGGACGCTCTCGACCTTCGACCTCGGCCTCAACTGCGCGGCCGCTCTCGATGCCGAAATGCTCTCAAAAATGGCCGTCGTGCTCGGCAAGCATGACGATGCCCGCCAATTCGCCGCTTTGGCCGAACGCCACCGGACGCTGATCTCGGAAACGCTCTGGGATGAAAGTCGCGGCATCTTTGCCAATCGACAGCGGCGCGGTGGTTTTGTCCGATCGCTGTCGCCGACCAGCTTCTATCCGCTGCTTTGCGGCGCCGCGACGCCGGCTCAGGCGTCGCGCCTGCTTAAACATCTGAGCGACGAGACCACTTTCGGCGGGGACTTCGTGCTGCCGAACGCGACGCGTGACGATCCGGCCTTCGCCGACAACGTCTACTGGCGCGGCCGCATCTGGCCGAATGTCAACTACATGGTCTGGCTCGGCCTGCGTCGCTACGGTTTCACGGCCGAAGCGAGCAAGCTCGCCGGCCAGAGCTACGACCTGTTCATGAAGAACTGGCGCGAGGATCGCATCGCCTCCGAAAACTACAATGCCGTGACCGGCGAGGCACTGGACCAGGGTGACACCGACCCGTTCTACATCTGGGCCGCCATGCTGCCATTGATGGCAACCGGCGAAATCGTCGAATTTGATCCGTGGACGGGCTGGACAGTGCGCAACACCGGCCGCGACCTGGCGCTCGGGCCAATGTTGTCGCCATCGGGGACTTTGCATCTGCAGGTCGAGGCCGCTGCTTTGTCGATGACGCTCAATGGCCGCGTGATGTTGCGGACGGACCTGCAAACGACGCTGTCGCGCATCGTCATGAGCGATGGACGACTGGCCTGCACCATCGCGCCTGTTGCCGCAGCTGGCTACATCGATCTGCCTCGGTTGGATATCGGCGATGTCCTTGCTGTTCGTCTTGATGGGCGGGGGATCGGCTATGTTGCAAGCGCAGAAGGCATACGCCTCACGATTGCTGAAAGCGCGCAGGACCGCCGACTCGACATCTATTTTTCCGCTGCAGACGCAAGGTAGCGCTTGACACCTGTCATTTCGTCATTAATAGTTTGTATGCAAATAAAAAAATAAAAAGACTGATTTCAAAGATCAGAGGGTTTGAACTAAAGGTCCACCGACAATCGAATGATTTAGGTGGGTCATTATCGAAGTACGGCACCGATATCTCGGTTATGAAGTCATGTTCCGCTCTTTGCGGCGCAGGCTTTTGCTCGCCTGGAAATCATGCGCCTCGAGCCTTCGCTCTCCTCTGGTTATAGTTGGTACACAAATTAGTTGATGTGCATTTGGCATGTCTTCTGTTTTCGGCCTTGCCGATCCGTTGAGGTCGCTGACCGCGGTCACGATCGTCCATAACTGTGTATGTTCAAGAGGGGTGCCACAATGACTGAACTCACCAGACGCAACACCATGAAATTAATGTCCGCGGCGCTTGTCGCTGGCGTCAGCTTCTCTAGCCTCCCGCGCAAGGCTTTTTCGGCGGGCACCATCACGGTCCTGAACTGGCAAGGCTACGGAACGGACGAAAAATGGTCTGTCGAGGCTTTCGCGGCAAAGACCGGCATCACGGTCGTTCACGACTACTATAGCTCGGAATCGGAAATGCTCACCAAGCTGCGCACCAATCCGGGGGCTTATGATCTGGTTATCCTCAATGCTGCGCGTTGCGCCCAGGCGGTTGCCGAAGACCTGCTGCAGCCGATCGATTTCAGCAAGGTTCCAAACGCCTCAACGGTCGATGAGACCCTCCGCGCCAACCCGAACTTCAGCAAGGACGGCAAGGGCTATGCCGTTCCTTGGGTCTGGGGCATGACCTCGCTTGCCATCCGTGAAGGCATGACCGTTCCCGACAGTTATGCGGTCCTCGCAGACCCGGCCTATAAGGGTCGTGTTGCCATGGACGACGACGCCATCATCAATGTCGGTGTCGGCGCGCTGATGAGCGGGCAGGACATCAACGATCCCAAGGATCTGGCTGCTGTCACGGCCGCACTGAAGTCCATCAAGCCGAACGTCAAGTTGCTGTGGTCGACGGAAGACCAGTGGAACAAGTCGTTCGCCGCCAAGGAATTCGACCTGTCGCTGTTCTGGTCGGGCGGTTCAGTACGCTCCAAGCGCGTTTCCAAACTTCCGGTTCAGTTCGTAGTGCCTAAGGAAGGCGGCGTCGGTTGGGTCGATGGTCTCGGGATTCCGTCATCGGCGCCGAATCCAGAAGGTGCTCTTGCCTTCATCAACTGGATGATCGATCCGACATTTTATGTCGAGTGGGCAACCAAGATAGGGGCGCCCGCCTCGTCGAATTCGGCAGCCCTTTCGGCACTCCCCGCCGACGATCTCACGCGTTTGGTGCACAAGACCGAGTACTTAAAGACGACGTCCTTTGTCTCGGGCATTCCCGACGACCGCCGTGAAGCCTTCAACAATATCTGGCAGGAAGTGAAAGCCTTCTATGCAGAATGATCGAGTGATTTCAGCGTCAGAGCGCGGACCTTCGGGTCCGCGCAGCCGGCGCCCGCTCCCCCCATGGATATCGACGACGGCACTGCTGCTGCCGACCTATGGATGGCTGACACTTGCCGTTTTCCTGCCGCTGCTGACCATGCTCGTGTTCAGCTTCATGTCCGCGACACCGATGGGCAAGGCCCCGATCGTCTTTACGCTGAAGCAGTACCGCGCGTTCATCGACCAACCCTATCTGGTCGGGATCGGCATCACGTCGCTGCTGATCGGTTTCTGGACGACGCTGTTCTGCGCAGTGCTGGGTTTCCTGGCGGCTGTGGCTTTGGTCCGCTCGACCTTCGGCAAGACGCGTGAGATGTTGTTGATCCTCATTCTCCTGCCATTCTGGACCAACGGTCTTGTGCGCGTCTTTTCGTGGACCATGGTACTCCGGGAAAACGGCTTCCTTGACAATCTCCTGCATATGATCGCGCCCGATGCCGGATCGATCGGTTTTCTTTATACGCGCTATGCCATCGTGGTCGGTCTTGTTCACGGCTATCTGCCCTACATGATCCTGACTTGCTACATCGCGCTTGTGGCTATCGATGACGCGATCATTGAGGCTGCATCGAGTCTCGGCGCGCGCTGGTGGACCATTTTGTTCAAGATTTTGGTGCCGCTCGCCGCACCCGGCCTGATTTCTGGCTCCGTTCTGATCTTCATTCCGGTGATCGGCTCTTTCATGGAACCGCGCATCCTGGGCGGACGTGTCGGCGTCACCATGGGAACGGTGATCGAAGACCAGTTCACGCAGGCCTTCAACTGGCCGCTGGGCGCATCTTTGTCCTTTACGCTTCTGGCCGTCGTGCTCGCCATTTTCGCAACCTTCTCCGGCGCTCTGCGCCGTGGCACGGTAGCTTGAGGAGAGGATCATGAAACCGCTTGGCCGTATCTATCTCATTGCGATCCTTATCTTCCTCTACACGCCCATTCTCGTGATGATGGCAATGGGGTTCAACGCATCGCCGCTCTATGAACTGCCCTTCAGCTTCTCGTTGCAATGGTATCAGGCTCTGTCGAGCAACACCGTGCTTCTGACGGCTGGCCTGAACAGCATCGTCATCGCCACGATCACGGCAGTGCTGGCGACGGCGCTTGGGACCATGGCTTCGGTGGCGCTGTCGCGACGGACATTCCGCGGCAGGAGCCTGCTGCAGCTAATGCTACTGCCGCCGATTGCCATTCCGTGGCTGATTACCGGCACGGCGATGCTGATCTTTTTTTACTGGAGCGGCATCGGGCGTGGCATGCATGCCCTGCTGATCGGCCACGTCGCACTCGCAATCCCCTATGTGGTTCTGGTGGTCGGGACCGGCTTCCGTACTATTCGTGCCGATCTGGAAGAAGCAGCCATGAGCCTCGGATCCACACCGGTTCACGCCTTTTTCTCGGTGACATTGCCGCTGCTCTATCCGAGCATCCTAGGCGCCGCGCTGTTTGCCTTCGCGGTTTCGCTCGACCAGTTCGTGATTTCCTACTTTCTCGCAACGCCCGGCTACACCACGCTGCCGGTGCAAATCTACTCCTCGATCCGCAAGGGCTTCACCCCCGAAATCAACGCGATCTCGACCGTACTTCTGCTCGGCTCGATGACGATCATCCTGATTTTTGCGCGTTTCGCCAAGCCTGGAGACACTCGTGACAAACGTTAAAGTCAATTCCGTCGCCAAGACCTACGGCACCACGCCCGTCCTGTCGGATATCACCACCGAGTTTCCCGAAGGCTCCTTCACCAGCCTTCTCGGCCCATCCGGTTCCGGCAAGACCACGCTTCTGCGCATCATCGCGGGCTTCATCAAGCCGGACCAGGGTATCGTCAGGATCGGCAACAACGATGTCACCGACATCCCTGTCTGGGGCCGCAACATTGGCATGATGTTCCAGTCCTACGCACTTTTCCCGCATATGACGATCGCCCAGAACGTCGCCTTCGGTCTCGAACGTCGAGGCATCAAGGGCGCCGCCGCGCGCAAGGAAGTTGATCGGGCTCTTGAGATGGTCCGTCTTCCCGGCTTCGGCGACCGCACGCCCAAGCAACTGTCCGGGGGTCAGCAGCAGCGCGTCGCACTGGCCCGCGCCATCGTCATCAAGCCGAGCGTACTTCTTCTCGACGAGCCGCTGTCGGCGCTCGATCGCCGCCTTCGCCAGGAGATGCAGGTCGAACTGCTGCGCATCCAGCGTGAAAGCGGCCTGACGACGATCTTCGTTACCCACGACCAGGAAGAAGCGCTGACGCTGTCCGACAAGGTGGCCATCCTCGACAAGGGCCGCATCGTTCAGATCGGCGAGCCGGAAACCGTCTACGAACGGCCACTGACGCGCTTTGCAGCGGAATTCCTCGGCGATTCCAACTTCCTCACCGGGACGGTGGATAATGGAGCCGTGCGTCTGGCCGATGGGACGGTCGTCCGGACAACTGGGACGTTGCCATCAAGCGGATCCAAAATTACGCTTGCGGTTCGCCCGGAAAAGATGTCGATCGTATCTGGTCCGACGGACGGCAATAGCCTAACGGCACGCATCACCACGGTCATCTATGCAGGTCCCGTGCTTTCCTATCTGCTAGAGACTGCCGATGGCCTGCCGCTGAAGCTGTTTGCGCAGAACCGCGATGGGAAGATTCTGAGCGATGGAGACAGCATCACCCTGAGCTGGGCCCCGGAACACACCGTCTCGGTGGCCGACTGATCATGGCAACCGCGCCGCTCTCCAAGAATACGTTGCATGTCGTCATCGACATGCAACGTCTGTTTGCCGAGGAAACGGCGTGGCATACACCAGCAATCGCCGACATTCTTCCGAACGTGCTGGCGCTCAGCCAAGCGCGCCCGTTCGACACGATCTTTGTCCGATTTGTGGTTCCGCAGAACGCGGAAGATGCAAAAGGCCGCTGGAAGAACTACTATCGCCGCTGGTCATCGGTGACGCTGGATGAGCTCGACGCGACCGTGCTGGATCTGGTCGCGCCGCTGGCGGCGATCGCCGGTCCTGGCTCCATCGTCGACAAAGAAACCTATTCCGTCTTCGGTTCGCCTGGTTTCGCCCGCCGCTTGCAGAACTCGGGAACGGACACTCTGATTTTCTCAGGCGTCGAGACAGACGTCTGCGTCTACGCGAGCGTTCTCGATGCGGTGGACGCCGGCTACCGGGTCATCCTGGCCGAGGATGCGCTGGGAAGCGGTGACATGAAAGCGCACGCCATGGTAACCGAGATCTTGGTGCCGAGGCTTTCGGAGCAGATCGAAATCTTATCGACAGAAGCCATCCTGGATTTATGGCGAGACTGAGTTCGACAATGCGATTGCCAATCACGACGAACAGGCAGATTTGAGAGATCCGATGGATGTTCCCTTCAAAGACAAAGGCGGCCGCAGGAAGGCGGCACAGCCTAAGGTTCAAGGCCAGCAGGCCGAGTATGCGCTTGGCGAACAGATCGGCTTCTATCTGCGGCAGGCAAACCAGCGGCACGTGGCGATCTTTGCGAGCCTGATGGCGGAGAAACTGACCACGACCCAATGGGCAGCGCTGGTCAAGCTCAACGAACTGCAGCCCTGTTCGCAGGGCAATCTCGGCCGTGAAACCGCCATGGACATGGCGACAATCAAGGGGGTCGTCGATCGACTGGTGAAGCGCGGGCTGGTTCACACAGCACCCGACGCAACCGACGCACGGCGGTTGGTGCTGACGCTGACGCCGGACGGCGAGGCGACGGTGGCTCGCAACCTGTCGGTCGCACTGCAGATTTCGCAGGAAACACTGAGTAACCTGACGGTTGCCGAGCGCATGATGCTAATGGAACTCCTTCAGAAAATCTGCTGAGCCGACGCCTGCCGTAACCTCGGAGACTACCCATGTTCCAGCTCAGCGAAGACGAAATCCCATCGCTCGTTGGCCAAATGACCGTCGGCGAAAAGGTCGCTCTACTGAGCGGACGCGGGCTGTGGAAAACGGCATCGATCGAAAGGCTCGGCATCCCTTCGGTCGTCATGACCGATGGTGCGTATGGCGTGCGCTATTCGACCACCCAGATCGATGCCGGCGACAACGACGAAGACAGTCTCCAGGCATTCCTCGATCTCGTCGGGCAACAGGGCGATGGGCCAGGCGGCATGTTCGGCGCCACCCGCCCGGCCACATGCTTTCCAAACGGCAATCTGCTTGGCTGTTCCTGGGATATCGATCTTGCCTACCGCATGGGGGCGGCACTTGCGGCCGAGTGCCAGGATTTCGGCGTTCATCTGCTACTTGGCCCCGGCATCAACATCCGGCGCACGCCATTGGCTGGGCGGGCCTACGAATATTATTCCGAGGATCCCGTCATCAGTGGTGAACTCGCTGCTGCTGTCATCTCAGGCCTGCAGGATCATGGCGTCGGCGCCTCGCTGAAGCATTTCGCCTGCAACAATTCGGAAATCGAGCGAACCACGACCAGTTCTGACGTCGACGAGCGGGCCCTGCGCGAAATCTATCTGGCGGGCTTCGAGCGGGCAATCGAAAGGAGCGCGCCGTGGACCGTGATGAGCGCCTACAATCCGCTGAACGGCATCCAGGCAGCCGAGCATCATTGGCTGCTCCGCACCGTGCTGCGCGAGGAATGGGGTTATGACGGACTGGTCGTCTCCGACTGGCATGCGATCAAGGATCGTGGCGCCGCGCTCAATGCCGGCACCGAACTCGACATGCCGGAAAGCCAGCCGCGCAAGGCGCGCCTTCACGCCGCGATCGAAGCCGGCGACGTGCCGACTGAGTTGATCTATGCCGCCTGCGCCAGGGTTCTGGCGTTCGTGGTCAAGTGCAAGATGCACGAGGAGCGCGGCACGGCGGCGGATCTCGACGCGCATCATGCGCTGTCACGCGAAATCGCGGCGGAGTCGATCGTGCTGCTGCGCAACGTAGGCAAGGCGCTGCCACTTGATCCCGGCCGCCCGGGCGAGCTTCTCATCGTCGGCGATGGCGCTGTCATTCCGGTCATCCAGGGCTCCGGCTCGGCCACCACCAATCCTTATCGCGTCGACAGTCCCTTGGCTCAGATCGCCAAGCGGGCCGGAGACACCTTGACGGTGCGGCATCAGCCCTTCTCCTGCGCCGCGCAGGGGGACCTGTTGGCCTCGATCGAGGCGATCGTTGAGGCTGCGTCACGCGCCGATGTCGTTGTGGTGTTCGCGGAAAACGAGAAGAGCCGCCACGGCGAAGGCAATGACCGCGACACACTGAAGCTCGCCGCCAGCCACGACGCCCTCATCAAGGCACTGGCGTCAGCCGGTCGCAAGATCGTCGTCGTGCTGTCGATGCCGGATACCGTCGAGATGCCGTGGCTCCACGATGTTGATGCCGTGCTTGCCAGCTTCTATGCCGGGCAGGGCGGCGGCGAAGCGATCGCCCGTATTCTGTTCGGCGAGCAGAACCCTTGCGGTAAACTCTCTGCCAGCATGCCCGCGCGCGTGAACGATATTCCAGGCTGGCACACCTACCCGGGCGAGCACGGGCGGCATGTCTATAGCGAGGGTATTTTCGTCGGGTATCGGTTCTATGATTTAAAAGAAATCGTCCCCGCTTTCCCGTTCGGGCACGGGCTCAGCTACACCTCGTTTACGTATGAGAATATGGAGCTCGACAAGAGCGAGATCGGCGCGGATACGAGTTGCACGGTGCGTGTTACTGTCCGTAACAGCGGATCGGTCGCCGGCAAGGAAGTCGTCCAGCTTTATGTGCGCCCGCTTGCGCCCGGCCTGAAGCGGCCAATCCGCGAACTCAAGTCCTTCGCCAAGCTGCATCTGCAGCCTGGCGAGACGAAGACGGTGAGCTTGACGCTGAGGCAGCGCGATTTCCGCTATTTCGATACGGCACGCTCCGCTTGGGTTCTCGATGCGGAGGCTTTCGTGATCGAAGCTGCGGCATCCTCGCGCGATATCCGCTTGTCAGTTACTCTGCCATGTAAGTTGCCCGCTCCTGTGTTGCCACTGATTTCGCCCAATTCTCCAACAGCCCTCGTCTTTGCCCACCCTAGGGCTGAGGCTGTTCTTGTCAGTTTCTTCGTCGCCAGGCTTTCGATCTCAAGTGCAGAAGCTACGGCGCTTCTTGCAAAAACGAAGGGGTCCTTTCTCGGATTCTACGACACTTTGAGCTGGTATGTCGGAGATAGCGTCAAAGAGACGGATATCGCCAAGATCTTTGCAGGACTAAACGACCATTGACCTGAGGGCCGAAATGACAACCGCAATATACGCAACCGACCCCCTTTTTGCTGCCGAAGAATGGATAGCAGCTGGTCGTGATGTTTCGATTGCGACCGTGATCGAAACCTGGGGTTCGGCGCCGTGTTTGGCGGGCAGCCATCTAGTGGTCGACGCTGATGGCAATTTCGAAGGCTCGGTCTCCGGCGGCTGCATCGAAGGTGCGGTGATCACGGCGGCCATCGATGTGATTGCCGACGGCAAGGCGCAGATGCTGGAATTCGGTGTCGCGGACGAAACTGCCTGGCGAGTCGGCTTGTCCTGCGGCGGGCGCATCCGCGTCTATGTCGAAAGGATCGGCTGATGCGCCTCAACAGTCTGCAAAGCCTGAACGCCGCGCGTCGAAAACGTGTTGCCGCAGTGCTTCTGACCGATCATCATGCCGACGAGGAGCATGTCATCCTGGAAGGTGACCCGATCGAGGAACCGTTTGTCGCACTCGTCGAACGTGCCTTTCGGTCCGGCCGCTCTATAGCCTTCGACAGCGCTTCCGCAAGCGGCTTCGTCAACGTTTACATGCCCGCCCCGCGTATTGCCATCATCGGCGCCGTCCATATCAGCCAATGTCTGACGCAGATGGCAAGGCTCGCTGGCTTCGATGTGCGGGTCATAGACCCTCGCACGGCCTTTGCGACGCGGGATCGCTTTCCTGACGTGCTGCTGTCCGCCGATTGGCCTGCCGATGCGCTTACGGCCGATCCGCTCGACCGTTACACCGCCTTGGTCGCGCTCACCCACGATCCGAAGATCGATGATTTTCCCCTGGCCGCGGCATTGCGCACCGGCTGCTTCTACATTGGCGCACTCGGCAGTCAAAAGACCCACGCCGCGCGGACCGAACGCCTTGCCGCGGACGGCTTTGGCGCCGATGCACTTTCAACCATCCACGCTCCGATCGGGCTTGATATAGGTGCGTCCAACCCCGCCGAGATCGCCGTGGCCATATTGGCTCAGGTCATCCAGGCGCTTCACTCGCGCCGCCCTTCGCTCTCCTGGGATGGGCCGCAATGAAACGCCCTCAGTTCTTGCCGACGACGCTGGC
The DNA here is from genome assembly GCF_002008365.1 of Rhizobium leguminosarum bv. viciae USDA 2370. GTDB lineage: Bacteria > Pseudomonadota > Alphaproteobacteria > Rhizobiales > Rhizobiaceae > Rhizobium > Rhizobium leguminosarum. Next base: position 61,080 of record NZ_MRDL01000037.1, on the reverse strand, counting down.
TGGTCGCCTCATGCGCTACGACCTACGGAAGAAGCCCGTTCGAAGCGGCATGTACTATGCCAAGGCGACCTTGTGTAGCTGGAGCGGGCAGGCCTTCGTCAAGGTGACGGCAGCCCGCATCGGCGATACCATTCGGAGAGATGCCGCCGCCCATTGCCGATGAAGCCCGCGACTGATCATCGTCGTCGGTGCATGGCGATTTCATTCCCGCAGTCCTGCGCGTCGACATCCCGATGGATCCGGGAAACCTCATGGTTTTTCGGCGAGATCGGTACCTGTTATGCCGTCGGGGATCCGGGGTTACGCCCGCGGCCCAAAACGGAATGGCTTCGATCGACTGCCGGAGCGGATTCTAGCAGGGGAACATCCCAACGGGTACGATATTGGTCGCATGGGCGTGGGTGGACTGCTAATGGAAATCCAGACAGGGTCGATGCCGCGTGAGACCTTGAAGGAGACGTCATTGCAGCCAAAGGTCGCAATCGTCCTGCTGGCGGCAGGAATGGCAACGCGCATGGGCCCGAACGGAGGTCACAAGCTGCTGGCTGCTTTTGACGGCATGCCGCTTGTTCGCCGGTCAGCCCTGATCGCGATGGGCAGCGATGCCGCATCGGTCACGGTTGTCGTCGGCCATCGCCAAGATGACATCCGCAAGGTCCTGGTCGATCTCCCGGTGACGATCATCGCAAATCCGGCCTACCCGGCGGGCATGGCAAGTTCGCTTACGACGGGCTTTGCCGCTGCCGCGGCCGACGACACGGAGGGCGTTCTCGTCATGCTCGCTGACATGCCGGGCGTGACCACAGACGATTTGAACAGAATGATCACCGCGTTTCGCGACGCCAATGGCGCATCTATTGTTCGCGCCGTATCGCAAGGCAAGCGCGGAAATCCGGTCATCCTGCCGCGGGCGCTGAACGATGCCGTTCTCCGCCTGGAGGGAGATGTGGGCGCCCGCCATCTGATCGAAACCTCCGGGCTGGCGGTGACAGACGTCGAGATTGGTGATGCGGCGCAGATCGACGTCGACACGCCGGAGGCGATCATTGCGGCCGGCGGGACACCTGCTGGAACAGTCTGAAGGCTTATAATGTTGACTGAGCCAACCTCGGCGAGCCGTGATCTCGTCGTACGGCTGTCACTGACGGCTATCTGCTCGACAAGCTAGCCAGGGACGGCGCCTGTGTTCGAAGGGCTATGTCACGTTGTTCGCTTAATCGCCGACAAAGCGTTTGCCGATGAATTTACGCAGTTGCGCCGGTCACGACTTTCCAATGCGCTGATGCGATGACTATGGGTGCCGAGGGCTGAGCGTTTCTGGTGAGACGGGACGAAATAGTTCTGGTTGCTGAAAAGACCGAGATGAAACGTTGAAAGCCGCCGGCAGATCGAAATCCATGCATCATCCGTTCTCGTTTTCGAGGTGGCACATGAGAATTCTCAGCGCGATTGTTCAGGCCCATATTGCGAAGCAGGTAATAGTGCATTGCGTCCTTGGTCTGATAGTACTCCACGAGGCCCATCGATGCCGTTGCCCGCCGATTTTCCGATCTTTCGCCGTCTACCGTTAGGTAGCCATGAACGAAGATCGATGACGGGAGCAGCACTTCGGCAGACAGGAGTATCGCTGGCCATTAAATCGCGTGAAACTTGGAAATTTCCTTGCCGACAAAGTGGGAGGGCTCGCCTTGCTGTGCCCAGTTTCGCCAGAACAGGGTTTCGTCGGAACCGTAATCGAGCCTTCTGAGATAGTTCGCCAGAGCATCGAACCAGACATAGATAACGTCGTTGCTCCCAGGCACGGGCACGCCCCAGCCGCGTGCTCGTTCAGCACTACGCGAAGGCGCGCAAATTCATCGCAAAATTCTCGAGCAGCTCTGACACGTATAGCGTGGTGAAGGGCGAATACATTGCCATGCGCCTGGCCGCGCTTTCAGGTCTGAATGTATCGCCTGTAAAGGTCGTCCGAGCGTCGGGGAAGGACGTATTGCTTGTCCAGCGCGCTGGCAACGCTTGGTATCGCCGGTCGATGGTATCCGCCTTGACCATGCTCGAGCTCGACGAAATGCACGCGCGATATGCAAGCTATCAGGATCTGGCTGAAAGCGTACGCGTTTTACCTCCGTTCCTGAAACATTGAGAGAGCTGTTTTCTCGCCTTTGCTTCAATGTCCTCGTTGGTTGGCAGACGGGTTGCCGACACTGGCTATTGCGCCTTGAAACGTTGGCGGTAGAGTGGGCGGCCAAGTTGCCGACGACGCTATCCTCGAACGGCCGCTTCAATTGCCGCGACGTCGATCTTCTGCATCTTCATCATCGCGTCGAAGGCTCTTTTTGCTTCAATCCCACCAGTTCTCATGGCATCCATCAAAACGCGCGGCGTGATCTGCCACGAGATTCCCCAACGGTCCTTGCACCACCCGCATTCGCTTTCCCGTCCGCCATTTCCAACGATGGCGTTCCAATATCGGTCGGTTTCCTCCTGGTTTTCTGTCGAAATCTGGAATGAGAATGCTTCACTGTGTTTGAAGGTTGAGCCGCCGTTCAATCCGACGCAAGAGACACCGGCAACCGTAAATTCGACAACCAAAACGTTGCCGACTTTTCCATCCGGATAATCGCCGGGTGCTCGAATAATGGCTCCGACAGCGCTATCAGGGAAAGTCTGCGCATAAAAGTTTGCAGCTTCCTCGGCATCTTTCTCGAACCAAAGGCAGATCGTGTTCTTGGCCATTTCAGTCCCTTTCATGATTTGGTGTGAGGGGTCTAGCAGTCGTCATGATTGAAAGACGGACGAGTTATCGAGGAACCGACATCATCCCAAAAAGATTCTTTGGTCGGCAACGGTAGCGATATCGGCGCGGGAGATGACGGCGGAGAAAATCGTCGTCTTCAAGCGATAAGGTTCGTCATCCAAATCTTATTTGCCCAAGGCGACGATGGGGCTCTTGAGACGATATGAACTTCTGACCCGTCAAAGATCAAACCGCTGCCCGCGTCCATCGAACAGGACCAGCGCACTCCCGGTTTAGTGCTCAATGACCCGGTAAACTGCGCTCGGCAAGGTGACGCGCGAGCGTCTCTAAAAAGCAAGGTTGCGACGAATGACTTCAGGCGCTCGGCAAATTGATTTGGGCCAGCCGACTCGTCCCAGCCGGGCTGAGTCAGGCGCTTAATTGTCCCTATAAGCTGTACCAGCATTGGACGGCTTCCCATTGAAGCGCGACCTCTACTCAATGAGCTGCGGCAGGCACTCTCCTTGAAGTAGCTGTGTAACGATGTCAGCGCGTCGCGCGTCTCAAATCTTGTCTAAAACCCCTAGAGCGGCTGCGGTTCTTCGGATCCTCGACGCGTCGAAATCCGCGTCGTTCTCCAGAGCTGTCACCTCCGCAACAGTCAGACCAGTAGTTTCTGCGACGTCGTCCAGCGAATAGCCGCGAGCCTGGCGAGCCTCTGCAAGCAGGGCGCCGATGGACGGGACAACAGGGGATTTCGCAATCTTCGAGGCCATGTTCATGTCGTTGAGGCTCCTTTTGGCGGCCGGAAAACGTGCAAACCGTTTTCTAGTTCCACCGCTGCCGACCGCGTCCGGCAGCGGACGATTTCTCGATTTCCGCGGGCGCTCTTTCTATCAGTTTGTGCGACGGAGTACAGATCTGACGTGATGAAGGAGCGGACGCCCCTTGCATGCGGCCGACGAGAGGTATCGTAGATGCCGCCTCAGGCGAAACAAACAGATCGAACTGCTGTCTTTCGCTACCTCGGGTTCATTCTTAAAACGACTCTTCAGACTACATCGTCCGACAGATCCGCTATAAGGGATCGCTCGTACAGATCAGGAGAAAACATGGAGACCGTGGAGATCAGCAACCGCAGTGACTTGGCGCTCTGGGCAATCCAACGCGCGCAAGCAATCGTTGCGGCCGAAGGTGCGGCCTTCGCGATGGCTGCTCGTGATATGAATGAGGAAGCGCTGGCGGAGACTGCCGCCGCACTTGGCAAGGCCATCAGCGATGCCATGCTCGAGGTCTTCGACGGCCTGCTAGAAGAATAGTCTCAAGCTTGAGTCTCGGGATAGCAGGCGCTTTCTGACCAATATTTTAATATAATTTTTGGTCAGTAATCGAGTGAAAAGCCAACTGAAATCCAAGGGTTGAGATGCGCGGCTGATTGCGCGCGGTATCGGGCTGCGCCAACGCGTGGATCGAAGTGAACAAATCTGAAATCTCGGAGCTGCTTGGTTGCTCCGGTTGCGCCGAGCCGGCGTCGCATGCGAAATTGAAGGCGCCTCCCCGGCATTCGATCCAGTGCTCGACCCATCCGGTACGGCGATGCGGGGCATACCGGTGCCGGGCACCGGGAAAGAGCAGGAAAATAGAGCCTTCGGGTATCGTTGTCGGTCTCCACCCGTCCGGTGCCCGCTCCCCGTCGTCATTCCCATGGTGGATTGCCGCGAACTCCTGGATCGCAACCCCTACTGCTATTGAACTTCGCCTTCCTGTTCAACACAATCTATATTCTGCTCAACACGGGAGATTCTTATGGCTACCCAACCACGAACTGTTGCGGAAAGCGAAGCGGAAGTCGCGTTGACTCGCAATAGGCTCGTACTTGAGCAAGCGAAGGCCGTCGGTCTCCTTGGTACGGCGAAGAATACCCGCTTGTCGGGGCGAGTGCCGTCGGAGTTGATCGAGGCAGCCAAGAAGCGTGCCCATGTTACATCTGACACTGAGTTGCTGGAATTGGCGCTTTCACGGCTGGCTCTCGAAGACGACTTTGGCGCACGTCTGGTGGGCCGCAAGGGCCGCATCCCGACGGATATCGATCTTGGGATTTGAACTCTCTGAAATCCCGCGATCACTAAAGCCCCAGAAGCACGTCGGGACGCTCGAGCGCAGGCCCCGACGAAGATCTTCCTTGGGCTGCCGACGAACCGGCAATCGGAGGGCCTCTGTTCCTGGATACGAGCGTCTACCTGGATGTTTCAAGGGCGCTCGCCGGTGGAGGTCGATAGGCTGATCACGTATCGCCTATGTCACCATTCGGCGGTCTGCCTGTCTGAGCTGACCCATGCCTTCGGCCGACTGGACCCTAGCGGAATAGCCGGGGGGCGCTGGCAACAGATGTAAACTGCCTGCAGCTCCACGACAACGCCGCGCGGTTTTGTCGGGTCTAGCCGTCTCGGTAGCCGCCGAGAACGTCGGCTGTCGCCTGCACCGCATACTGATGCTGTGAGGTGCGGGCAAAGCCCGCACCTTTTGCTCATCGCCTCAGTTCTTGGTGACGAAGTCCTTGACGTTGGCAGGCGTCACGAGCTGGAAGGGAATGTAGACCTTCTTGTCGATCTTTTCGCCCTTGGCGAGCTTGAGCGCTGCATCGAGCGAGCCCTTGCCCTGGCCGGCGGCATCCTGGAACACCGTGACGTCGAGATCACCCGCCTGCATGGCGGCAAGCGCGTCCTGCGTGGCGTCGACGCCGCCGACGACAACCTTGGTCATATCCTTGCCGGCTGCCTTCAGCGCCTGGATGGCGCCAATCGCCATTTCGTCGTTGTTGGAGATCACGGCGTCGAATTCGATGCCGCTGGAGAGCCAGTTGGTCATCAGGTCGGCGCCCTGGGTGCGGTCCCAGTTCGCCGTCTGCTCTTCGACGATCTCCAGACCCTTGCATTCATCCGTCTTGATGACGTCGTGGACGTCCTGGGTCCGCATGCGCGCAGCCTGGTTGGAGAGCTCGCCCATGATCACGACGGCCTTGCCCTTGCCGCCGAGAATGCGGCAGATTTCCTTGGTTTCCAGCGTGCCGGATTCCTGCTCGTTGGAAGCGACGAAGGCCTGCTTGTCCGGCAGCGTGTCGACGTTGACCGGCTGACGGTTGACGTAAACCAGCGGAATGCCGGCATCGGCCGCGAGCTTCGACATTGCCGTGGTCGCATCGGTATCGACAGGGTTGACGATGATTGCATCGACCTTGGAGGCGATGAAATTCTGGATCTGGCTCTGCTGCTTGGAAACGTCGTTCTGTGCGTCTTCAACCTGCAGCGTCACACCGCTGAGTGTCTTTGCATAATCGGTCATGCCGTTGCGCAGAACCGTCAGGAAATTGTCGTCGAATTTCGCCATCGAGACGCCGACAGTTTCTGCGTGAGCCGCCGTCGACATGACGAGCGCCATCGCAGTCCCCAGGATAAACTTTTTCATTTTACTTCCTCCACAAAGCGGTGCCCGGCTGCACCCTCCTCACGCCGGAACTCCAGGCATTTGCTCTGAAGCCTATTCTATCTCGCGATCGATCTCGTTACTCACCGCACTGACACACAGCTTCAAAGCGCCGGCGCGGCCGCCAACCGCCCATAAGAGCCGGACTCGTGTGGCTCAGCGCTTCAGTTGAGCCTTTTGTTTCACCGCGCTGGCCGAATCCTTCAAGTGAGCGCAAAGCGCGTGGATGGCATTCGCTATCTCCTCATGAGTTCCGTTTTTCCGGTGGAGCGAAATTGACCGCTTCACGAATCTCTACGCGAAATTCCGCAGCAATCCATCATTCTGGCAAGGAGCTCACTTGCATTCTTGAAAGAATGTTGAGGGAAATGAGGGAATCCCATCATCCCCAGATGTTTTCGGGATGACGATATCGAAGGGCACGAGCTGGCCGATCTCGGTTGAGAAAGTGATCGTTATTCCAGGTGCCCCCGACGAAATCCGGAACCCGGCAAGAAGCGAGCGCATCCCGAAAATTGGCGGGATTGCAAGCCTCAGAACACTGGAAATCGCTTGCGCCCTAGCCTCCAGCCAGGTCACCCAGATCTGCACTAATTGTCGAAATACCTTTGGGGTGACGTTCGTCCTTTTCGCTCAGTGAAACGCCCTTGTTGTTGCAAGGTGCAGCGGTGCTCCAAACTGCACTTCAAGGGTTGCTCCGCGTCGTCCGTCGGCGCGCGCGCGCTCCAACGGAAACGCTGAATGTCATTGGCATCTGTGACTGGGCCTGGCGTCGCAGCTGCCGCTACGGCAGCATAGTCTGTGATTTATAGAGGCGGAGCATCGTGGGGTTGTTGCCCGACCGCGAGATGGCAACGGCGGAAGCGTGGCTTGCCGTTCATCCAGGCATCACGGCCGTGTCGCACCGTTTCAGAACGCGTTCTGCGATAGCGAATGGCGTTGACGCTTCATTTGCAGATTGACCCGTTCAAGTTAGCAGAAGACGCCCACAGCTTCGCCCACTGAACTGGCAGGTCCTTGGGCTCAGAGCACCGAAACAACAGCCTTGGCGAGGTCGTCGAGCCGGTCTTCCCTGAGGCCCGCGACATTGAAGCGGGAATCACCAACCATATAGATGCCGAATTCATCTCGCAGGCGGTCGACCTGCGCTTCGGTCAGGCCGAGCCGCGAGAACATACCCCGATGGTCGGCAATAAAGTCGAAGCGCGAGGTGTTGGACTGGCGACGGAGCGCTTCGGCAAAGCCCTTTCGCAGGTTGAGCATACGAAGCCGCATAGCTTCTAGTTCGGACTTCCAGTCAGCGCGCAGTGTATCGTCCTCGAGGATAAGGCGGACGGCGGCGGCGGCATGGTCCGGCGGCATGGAATACAGCACGCGAGTGGTGGCGAGCGCCTGACTGCCAGCGATCTTTACACTTTCTGCGTCCCTGCCCATCAGGATGACGGCGCCGACGCGGTCGCGGTAGACCGAAAAGTTCTTCGAGCAGGAGGTGGCGACAGCCATTTCCGGCACCTTGCTTGCGAGCAGGCGAACGGCGGCGGCATCTGCCTCCAAACCGTCGCCAAAGCCTTGATAGGCAAGATCGATAAAGGGAAAAAGGTCGCGTTCGACGAGAAGATCCGCCACCAGACCCCATTGCTCGATCGTCAGATTGGCGCCGGTCGGGTTGTGGCAGCAGCCATGCACCAGAATGATGTCGCCGGCCTTTGCCTGCTTCAATCCCTTGAGCATGGCCTCGGCCTTCACCGTGCCGCTGGCGGGATCGAAATAGGGATAGGTCGCGATATTGAGGCCTGCAGCCTTCAGGATCGGTACATGATTCACCCAGGTCGGGTCGGAGAGCCAGACGGTGGCGTCCGGCCGGGCCTTTACCAATAGGTCGGCGATCGTGCGGAGTGCGCCCGAGCCGCCCGCTGTCTGGCAGGCGAACATGCGCGAGAGATCGGCCTTCTCGCCAAAGACCAGCTTCAGCATGGCCTTGTTGAAACCCTCATCGCCTGCCATGCCGACATAGGTCTTGCTCGTCTGGCTTTCATAGAGGCGCTTCTCAGCGTCACGCACGGCCCGCATGATGACGGTCGCACCCTGCGAATCCTTGTAGACGCCGACGCCGAGATCCATTTTCGTCGGCCGTGCGTCATTTCTGTACAGAGCCGAGAGGCTGAGGATCTTGTCTGGCGGCGCGGCAGTGAGGGTTTCGAACACGGCTTTTCCTTTGAATTAAGGTCGAATGCGGAGACGCTGCCCCGCGTCGGCTGAATCAATGCTCGAACTCGCTTTGCGACCCGGAGCGTATTGCGGCAAGAACCTGCTTTTGAAGAGCAACGAATTCCGACGTTGCAATCATGTCCTGGTTTCGTGGACGGGAAAGCCCGACGTGGAAAGTCGCGTTGATGCGTCCCGGATTGATGCTCATCGCCACAATTCGGTCGGACAGATAGACGGCTTCTTCGACATCGTGCGTGACGAACAGGACGGTCAGCCGATGCTCTTCCCAGATTTGGGTCAGCAGTTCCTGCATCTGGTGTCGGGTCAGAGCGTCGAGCGCGCCGAACGGCTCATCCATCAATAGCATTTTCGGTCGATAGGACAGGGCACGTGCAATGGCGACGCGCTGCTTCATGCCACCCGACAGTTGCGACGGAAATGCATCGGCGAACTTGGTGAGCTTCACCAGTTCAATGTGGTGGCGGGCGACATCCCGGCACTCGGCAGTCGGCAACCCGGCCGCCTGCAGGGCGAATTCAACATTCTGCTGCGCGGTCAGCCACGGCAACAGCGTGTAGGATTGGAAGACAACGCCGCGATCGAGCCCGGGACCGACGATCGGCGCTCCATCCGTCAGAAGAAGGCCATTGTCGAAGCCCTGAAGTCCGGCGACGATCGACAGCAGCGTACTCTTGCCGCAGCCGGAAGCACCGACCAAGGAGACGAATTCGTTGTCAGCGAGTTCCAGGTCGATACCGCTGAGGGCGTGGACGGGGCTCTTCCTGCCACCATACCATTTGTTCAGACCCTCGATCTTTAGTTTGGGTTCGCTCATCTCAATGCCTTGCAGCGTAACGGAAGAAGATGCGCTCCAGGGCCTTCATGCTTTGGTCTGTGATCAGACCGAGCAAGCCAAGGAGCAGGATGTAACCAATGATCGTCTGCGTCTGGAAATATCGCTGAGAGACGACGATCCGATAGCCGAGGCCGGACGTCGCCGCCACAAGTTCTGCCAGCACAAGCCAGGTCCAGGCCCAGCCGAGGCTGATGCGCAGCGTGTCCCAGATGCCGGGGAGGGCAGACGGCAGGACGATGCGGCGCAGGATCCTGGTTTCTGACATTCCGAGCGTACGGCCCAGTCCGACGAAGTCGGTCGGCACACGCTTGACGCTGTCCATGACCATCAGTACCTGCTGGAAGAAGGTTCCGATAAAGATGATGACGAACTTCTGGATATCGCTTGTTCCTGCCCACAGTATGGTCAGCGGAACGAAGGCGACAACCGGCATGTAACGAACGAAGTCGACAAAGGGCTCAATAGCCGCTTCCCACGTCTTGAAACAGCCGATCATGATCCCGATCGGGATCGCCAGGGCCGATGCAATAAGAAATCCGACGAGCATGCGATAGATGCTGATCCCGGCATCCGTCCACAGCGTGCCATCGACCGCCAGTTCCATCATCTTGGCCCACACCGCTCCGGGCGAGGGCAGAAAAATCGGTTTCACCCAGCCGGTGATGGTAGCAACCCACCACACGGCAAACAGCAGCGCAAAGACGGCAACGGCAATCAGAAAAAACGACCGGCCGCTGATCGGATCCCCGATCCGAAAGGCACCAGGTGGTCTACCGACGCCCGCGCGCGATGGCGCGCGGGACCTTTCTTTCGTTGTGGACGACAATTCTGAGCTAGACATTACGGTCCCGTTGGTGGCCAGAGGTCACTTGTTCGCTGCATCGACAAACGATGTGTCGATCATGCTGTCGGCGGAAACGTCCTGGGTCACGAGGCCGGCTGTTTTGGCCGCCTTCAGAACGTCGGCGAAGGTCTTGGTCTTGAAGTCACCGGCAAAGGCCTTGGCTGCTTCGGCAGAGCTGTAGTATTGGACACCGTCGAAAGCCGTTTTCAGATCATCCGGGGAGGCGCCTACGGCCTTCGAGATGATGGTGCGGTCCTCCTCGGTATTGGCCTTGTAGTCGGCCAGAGCCATGTCCCAGGCCTTGATCATGGCCAGAACCTGCCCAGGCTTCTGCTTCAGCACCTCCTCGCGAACGACGAGAACGTCGGAGACTAGGCCCGGATCCTTGCCGGCTTCAAAAAGCAGCTTGATATTCTTGTCCTGGGCCAGCGCCGTTGAAATGTAGGGCTCGTAGGTGACCGCGACGGGAACACGGCCTGCAATCAGTGCCGTTCCAGCATCAGCTGCCGGCATCGGCACGCGGACGATATCGTCGATCGTCATACCGTTGCTGGCAAGCGCGTAGTTCAGCAGGATGTCGCTTGTCGTGCCTTCCTCGAAGGCGATGTTCTTACCCTTGAGGTCAGCGACGCTCTTGATGTCGCTTCCGGCCAGGATCGCGTCCGCCTTCAGGCTGAAATCAAGAAGCGAGACGATCTTCACCGGCAGGCCGGCGGCAACCATGGCCATGGCCGTATGCGTGGCGATATTGGCAGCGTCGAGCTGACCGCTGGCAAGTGCCGCGTTGATGTCCTTGTCTTCGCTGAAGTTGACAAGTTCGACATCCTCAAGGCCTGCTTTCTTGAACAAGTCCTTGCTGGCGGCGACGTGCCATTGACCGTAACCGAGCCAGGGCTCGATGCCGATCTTGAAGGTACCCGGCTCCGGTTTGGACGGGATTTGATCCTGGGCGTTAGCCTGCGCACTGGCAAGAATGCCGACGATCCCGAGCGCGATCGCTGCGCGGGAAAACTGCTTGCTGATGGATTTGTAGTTCATTGGGAACCCCTCTTTTGATGATTTTAACGGATCACAAAGCTTGCATCTTCTTAGGTTTGACGCCCGACCATCAAGCTCTTGGTGGCGGACATTGCGTACTTGTCTCCTTTCGCCGGCGTTAGCGGTTACTGTTTGAGTATGAGGTGCGAGCCACGTTCCTTTAAGTCGGCGATGGAGCTCACGCCCATCAAAGCCAAGGTAATCGAGATCTCCCGGCGTAATGTCTCGATCGCACGGTCGACGCCGGCCTGGCCTTTAGCTGCGAGACCGTAGGTATAGGCCCGACCCAACATGACACCATCGGCGCCCATTCCAAGTGCCTTGACAATATCGCTTCCCCTTCGCACGCCCCCGTCGAGCATCAGCGTGAAATCCGGTCCGACTGCGGCCCGGATGTCGGGAAGCGCTGCAATCGTGCTCATGGCGCCATCGAGTTGGCGACCGCCATGGTTCGAGACCACAATGCCGTCGACGCCGATCGCCTGTGCCTTTTTGGCATCCTCAGGTGAAAGGATGCCCTTAATAATCAGTTTGCCTTTCCACCGGTCGCGCAATGCCTCGATGTCCTTCCATGCGAGCCTTTTGTCGATGCGCCTGGAAAGATTGGCGGCCTGTTCGAGCGCTCCCCTCCCGAAGTCGGTGCGATGCTCGACCGCCCGAACGGAGGGCATGCCGCCGCGACCGATATCGAACAACCAGCCAGGCTTCCGGCATAGACTGGCGAACAGTCGAGGTGTGACACGCGTAAGAGATCGGAAGCCGTTTCGCACATCACGTTCGCGGATGGCGGTGATGGCCGTATCGACGGTCACGTACAGCGCCTCGACACCGGCCTCTTCCGCAGCGCTTAGAAACTCCTCGCAAAGCGCGCGGTCGTCGAGCACGTAAAGCTGAAAATGTAGCACACCGTCTGTCGCCTGCCGGAGGTCTGCCAGCGACGCGATCGAGAAGGTCGAAAGGCAGAAGGGGATGCCGGCAGCGTGAGCGGCACAGGCTGCCTTTTGTTCTCCGTTTCTCGCGTAAAGGCCAAGAAAGCCGACCGGCCCCAGCATGAATGGAAGAGGATGGCGTCGCCCGAGGTATTCGGTCGCCAGATCAGGCTCGGCATAGTTGCCGAGGACGTTCTGACGCAGTTGCAAAAGCGAGAAATCGTCCCTGTTTCGACGATAGGTTTCCTCCGCAAAGGAGCCGCCGTCGATGTAGTCAAAGAAGAGCTTCGGCAATCGCTTGCGAGCGGCCAGCCGGAGGTCATCGATATTGACGATCGTCACGATCTACCCCTCCGGATCTATCGTTGCGAGGAAGCGGGTCATCAGGTCCTCGCCCTCATCAGGCTCCGAGCCGACCATCATGGCCACAGAAAGCCCGATCAGGGAGGATGTCGGATTGTGGCTTGTCGCACCTGCGCGCAGGTTCATGACAAGCGTCGGGCATAGGAAAAGCCCGAGCCGGACAACTTTTCGCCAGTCTTGAGGAAGCATGTCGCGCTGTTTGAGGGCGGCAAGCAATGGCTTCCACATTGCTTCGGCCTTCGTTTCCAAAAGCGCCTTGCGAACCGGGGTCAGCTTCCAATCGAAATCCGCAAAGAGACGGCCGTTCTCGTAGTTGGCTGTGGCCTTGAATTTCTGTTCGGCAAGAGCCGGATCGTAGAGCCAGTAGGGATGGGCGAGGATATTGTGGAAGGTCGTCTTCACCTCCGCCAGAAGCGTCGGGATGTGCTCGCCGGCAAAGGCTGGGTCAAAGAAGGACAGGCTCGCGCGCCCTTCGCGCCGTTCGAACCAGACATTGGCGTTATGAGCGTCGCCGTGTGCCGTCACCCCGCCACTATCGGCCAGACGGACAGGGTTCAGTCTTTCATGCGCGGCGTCGAAAAGTTGGCCGAGAGTTTCGCTATACTCGATGCCATTGATGACAAAGCGGGCTTTCGAGAGCGAATCCCAGGAAAGCGTGACGCCTGGAAAGTCAAATGTCTTGCCGACATAAAAACTCTCCAGCCGCCCTCCAGGGTAGGTCCCTTTCGGGGCTGTCACCAGTCGATCGCGGAACAGGCGATGAACCGGCTCCTTCATGACCGCATCTGGAGTGACAGGATGCAACGTCCTCAGATAGACCGATAGGACGGTCTCATTGAGCCGGCGCTCCGCATCCACGGCCTGGCGTGCCATTTGCTCATCATGAAGCCCGTCGAGGGTACGCAGAGCATCGGAAAAGCGCGGATCGGTCCTGCGCCTGTAGACGAGGATCTGCTCGCCTGGAAGGGTCGACATCATAAGCGGCTGATCTACCGGCAGGCCGGCCTTGGCAAGAATGTCGGCGCGATAGTACTCACCGCTCATCTCCTCCTCGTTTTCCTCCTGATGGAATTTGAAGAAGTAGGGCTTTCCGTCGGCCTCGAAGAAGCCATTCAGTGAATTGAGGCTGTATTGATCGTGGTTGATCGCCAGATCGCGTGCGTCGACCCCAAACAGATCTCGCAACAGGTCGGCAAGAAGAGCTTCGGCACTGCCGTCGCCCCTCTTGGCATTTTCCCGTATGGCTGCCGTCCGACTGTTGGGCTGCCCCATGCTCTCTCACTCCTGCAATGACGCGAAGGTTTTCATTTTTTGGGCGGTAAGTATCTGCTGCCAAGCGAATAGCGGCTGCCGACATAGGTGAAGGTATTGACCGTTGCGATCGCCTGCCCCGTCCACGTTTTTCGGTTGAGGACCAGGCAGCTATCGCGCTCACGAATGTGCAGGAGGCGTGCATGTCTCTCCGTCGCCGGGATGGCGCTGATGAGATGCTCGACTTCGGTTAGGGGTGTGCTGTGCTGAAGGTAATCGTAGGTGCCGATGGACGTAAAATCCTGATCGAGATAGTTCTTTACCAGCTCTGTATTGACATAGCGCTCCTCCAGCTGAACAGGGACGCCATTCTCGTAGTGAACGACCATCGAGTGATCGACGGGGCAAAGCTTTCTGAACTCGAACGCGTCCAATAGCATTTGATCCGGCCGCTCGATCCGCTCGAGCAGGATCACCTCCGCGCGGTGTTGGCTTCCACGCGCCTTGATCTCGCTGATGATGTTGCTGATCTCGATGAGTGTCGACTGTGCTTTGGGAGGCGAGACGAACGTCCCGACCCCCTGGACCCTGCGCAGATAGCCTTCGGCGGTCAGTTCACGAAGCGCGCGATGGACCGTCATGCGAGAAACGCCGAGCGAAGACGTCAACTCGTGCTCGGACGGAAGCTTCTCGTTCTGTGGCCAGTTGCCGTTCCCGATATTGTCGAGCACGAAGTCCTTGACCTTTTCGTAGAGCGGCAGCGCGGTGTTTGAAAGGCCGGGCAATTTCTATCTCCGTCTCACGCCGAGGCGTGTGCTCGATCAATCGGCTATTCGAATGATCGTCTTTATTTTGGTTGAACGACCATCGATCAGTCGGTGGTATGCATCAGGAATTCCGTCGAGTGAGTTCAGGATCTCGCTAAATTGCAGAAGTGCAGGCTGCAGCTTTGGCAACATCGCGATGGCATCGGCGAGTTCGTCTTCAAAGGCATGGCAGCCAATCAGGGAAATCTCACGCTCGACGAGGACATTGGGATCCAGATCCAGTTTCCCATGACTAATACCCACAAGAGCGAAGGCGCCGCCCCCGTCCAGAAGTTCGATGCCTTGCGCGATGGCTTTTGTACTTCCCGTTGCATCCACCGCGTAACGCAGTCGCGCGTCGCCGAGTGCGGTTCTTGCTTGCGACTTATCCAGTGCGACCACCGATCCTCCGCAAATTGCGGCCACCATCTCGGCACGGCTGCCATTCAAATCCGCAAACAACAACTTTCCATCGTGGAGATGTGAAAGCAGCAAACCGCAGAGACCGCCTATCGTCCCGCAGCCGACTAGGAGAATCGCCTCGCCTTGGGGTGGGTTAAGCCGTCGTATCGCATGAAGGGCGACAGCCAAAGGTTCGGCCATGGCCGCCACTGCAGGATCAAGTGACGGCTCGTGTTTGAAAACCAGACGAGCGGGTAGTTGGGCCTGCTCCGCAAATCCTCCGTCGCATACCTCGCCGACGAAACCGAGATGTTCGCAGATATTGGTGCGGCCTGATCTGCATGGTTCGCATTGGCCACAGTAAAAGCGGGAGTCAGCTGCGACGAGGTCACCGATCGCGAGACCTTCGACACCCTCACCAAGCGCGGAAACGCGCCCGCAAAACTCGTGTCCAGCGGTGGATGGGCGCCTGCTGATCCATTGACCGGTTCGGTAGTTGTGAACGTCCGAGCCGCAGATGCCCGCGGCGCGAACGTCGATCGTCACGTAGCCCGCGGGCGGCGACAGAGGTTTGTCGACTTCCTCGACCCTGAGATCAAACGCGTCGTAAAGCCGAACCGCCTTCATCCTGTCAGCCTCGCTTTGGCAGATAGTTGTCGCGGACCGCCGAGACTGCGTGCGCGTGGGATGAGAAGCCTTCATATTCCGCCAGCTTGTGGGCACGCTTCGCAAACTCGGGATAGGCCGACGCTGTCACGTAGCCGATCGAGCTGCGCTTCACAAAATCGGTCACCGACAGCGGGCCGAACGTGCGCGCCCAGCGGCTCGTCGGCAGCACGGCATTTGGACCGAGGCAGAAATTGGCGATGCTGACAGGCGTATGCGGACCCATGAGGATTTCTGCAGCCTCGGTGATCTTTCCGAGATGGGCGAAGGGATCCTGCGAGAGGATTTCGAGATGCTCCGGCGCGTAGGCGTTGACGAAATCGTAGCTTTCCTCGATCGAGGAGGTGAGGATGATCCCACCGCATTTGCCTGAAAGGACAGCGCTCGAAAACTGAACCCGCTGTTCGGTCATACGTGCCCAATGCTCCGGCAGCGCGGCGAGGGCCTCCTCGGCCACGCGGCGGCTATGGGTCACGAGATAGGCGGAAGAGTCGGGACCATGCTCGGCCTCGATCAGGAGATCGAGCGCGGCAAGGCCGCCATGGACAGTGTCGTCCGCGAAAATGATCGCTTCCGAAGGGCCAGCAGGCAGGCCTGTGTCGATGATACCTGACAGGCTCCGCTTGGCTGCGACCACCCAAGGGCTTCCCGGTCCAACGATCTTCAGTGCCGGCTTGATCGTTTCCGTCCCGTAGGCAACAGCTGCGACTGCCTGAGCGCCTCCTACCTTGTAGACAGTTTCCACACCGGCCAGACGCGCTGCCACCAGCGTTGCGGCGTCCACGCTACCGTCCGGGGCAGGCGGAGTGACGATCGCCAGATTGGGAACACCTGCCACGACGGCCGGGACGGAGGTCATCATCGTGACCGACGGAAACGAACCTTTGCCGCGTGGAACGTAAAGCGCGGCGGACTTGATCGGGGTGAAGCGGTCGCCGGCAAAGGCGCCTGGCTTGATCTCCTTCAGCCACATGGCTTCAGGCTTCTGCTCTTCATGAAAATTGCGAATATTCTCAATGCCGAAGGTGATGGCCTCGATCACATCCTCGCTAACGAGCTTGAAAGCCGCATCGAATTCCGCCTCCGTTGCTTTGATCGTTGCTTCTGTAATATTTGCCTTGTCGAGGTCGCGGCCGAAGCGGGCAACGGCGCGGTCACCCTCGGTGCGCACGGCCTCAAGGATTGGTGCCACCTTCTCGATGAAGCCCGAGATGTCTGTTTCGGACCGTCGCAAGAGTGCGGCCTGCTCATCCGGTCCAAGATTGGAATATTCATGAAAGGTGACGTCGGTCATTGCTCATACCCTTATTGGCGCACAGAGGCGCTGACAGCCGCTGTCGTCCGCGCCCTGCCGGCGCGACGATATATCGTCCCTACAGGTCATGCGGAAACGCACCGCAAGTCGGTGGCAACCGGGCAATACCCTGCAAGCTGTTCGTGCGAGGATGCCGGATATGGTTATCCGGCAAATTCCCAGGAAGTCGAAGACTTCGTTCCCGTTTTATTGTCTAGAGTTGTCTATACATCTATAGACAATATGATCATTCCCGTGCTGTCAAGCGTCAATTTCCGTTTCTATATCGATGCCAGAAAGCCGCCGTCGACAGGAATGCATTGGCCAGTAATGTAGGCCGATGCGCCACTTGCAAGGAAGACGACGGCGCCGCCGATGTCGGAACCATCACCGAACCGCTTCTGTGGGATCTTGTCGAGCATTTTCGCAGACCAGCCCTTGTCCTGATAAAACCCTTCGGTCATCGCTGTTCGGAAATAGCCCGGAGCCACCGCATTTACGCGGATCCCTAGCGGCGCCCATTCCGCCGAAAGCGCGCGCGTCATACCCAGCAGTCCCGACTTCGAGGAGCCGTAGGGCACAGCGGTCGGGATACCGACGTAGGACGTGAGGGAGCAGAGATTGATTATGCTTCCACCGTGGGGTCGGCGCGACATCCGGCGTGCTGCGGCCTGCGACCAGAAGAACGCGCCCTTGAGGTTGGTGCCGATGATCTTGTCCCAGATCTGTTCATCGACCTCGAGCGAGGGAGAAGTCTGTTCGTAGCCGGCATTGTTGACAAGGATGTCGACAGCGCCAGTGATGTTTTCGAACTTGCTTAGCGTCTCGTCGATGGACGAGATGTCTGTCACATCCTGGGCGCTCGTGATGCAGGTCCTGTTAAGGGCCTCAATCATCTCTTTGGTTTCGCTCAGCGAATTTTGATCGCGTGCCGTAACGCAGACATCGGCACCCGCTTCGGCAAGCGCCAGCGCAATCCATTGGCCCAGGCCGCGGCTGGCACCGGTTACAACTGCCACTCTTCCTGCCAGATCGAACATCTTATTGGCCATGATGATCCCCTTGCTTCTGCAGGATAGAACCATCGTTCAAGAACGATGTCTATACATGCATTGACAAAGAGGCATTCCCATTCGTGCCAGAAAGACGCATGCCCCGCCTAGTAAGCGTAGGCGGCATCCTAACCCTACAATGTTGTCAGGTCGCTCTTTCCGCCAGTCGCTCCCTGCGCATGTAGGCCCAGTCAACAAGTTCGGCCATCGAGGGTCCCAGGGCTTTGCCCATCTCGGTCAGCTCGTATTCCACCTTCGGCGGCACCTGAGGATACACGGTACGGGTCACGATTCCGTCCTTTTCCAGTTCCTTCAGTTGCTGGATGAGCATCTTCTGGTTCACGCCTGCGCAGCGCCGTTCGAGTTCGGAAAAGCGAAGAGCCTCTTTCGCTCCGAACAGTTGGCAGATGATCACGATCTTCCACTTGCCTTCCAGCACACGCAGGGCGTCCGTAGTCGCTTCCGCCCATTTGAGATGCTGTTGCGGGTCTCCGCACTTCCAGTCACGATCCGCTGCCATACTTACCTTTTGGTGGGTAACCCACTTATCAGTCAGTTCTTGTTGATACTGCAGTATCTACTATCTTGTGGTGCAGAACAACAGGAGCATCAGCATGAAAATCGGCATAATTGGCATTGGCAACATCGGCGGCACCATAGCTCGCAAACTCGCGTCTGCGGGGCATGAGGTCAGGGTGGCCAACTCCAAAGGCGCGGTCGCTGTGCGGCCCTTTGCGGAGGAGATCGGAGCTACGGCGACCGACACGAACGGAGCTATCTCCGGAGCGGATTTGGTCATCATGTCCATCCCGCTTCCCGCTATCGAAAGGCTGCCGAAAAACCTCTTCAAAGACGTCCCCGCGAGCGTGCCGGTCGTTGATACCAGCAACTACTATCCGGGGCTGCGCGATCCGCAGATTGCCGACCTTGATGCAGGCGAGGCCGAAAGCGTGTGGGTCTCCAAACAAATCGGCCGTCCCGTCATCAAGGCGTTCAACAACATCCTTGCGCATTCTCTGGCGGAACTGGGTCAACCTGAAGGGACGGACGGTCGGCTGGCCGTAGCGGTCGCCGGAGATGATGACGCAGCGAAGCAGCTTGTTATGGGGATCGTGAACGAGGTCGGATTCGACCCGGTTGATGGCGGTACGCTTGAAGAGTCCTGGCGCCAGCAACCCTCGACGCCTGGCTATTGCTGCGATTACGATGCAGTCGCCATGCGCAGGGCACTCAATGCGGCGGTAAAGGGTGAAGCACCCAAGAAACGTGAACAGCTCACGAGCAAAATGGCAACTCTCGGCCCGAGCCCCACCCATGATGATGTCGTGGCGATGAATCGCTCCCTCAACCCACTAACCTGAGGTGGCACCATGTCAAAAGTCGTGTCAGAAAACCCGTAGGAGGATCATATCCGCCGGGTCCGCCAAGATGATGGTTACGTTTTGCAATGGAGCGTCGAGTATCTCCACGGAAGAAGGCAATCGATCCGCCTTTGCTCATGGCCTTTAGCGATGGCGGTGAGGGTGCTGGTTAAATACGCAAGCGGATCGACGTCATTTAAGTTGCTCGTCTCGATGAGCGAGGCGATGGTCGCCCAGTTGTCCGCTCCCGCGTCATGCCCGGCAAAAGTGCGTTCTTGTGGTTGAGGGCAATCGGCCGAATGGTCCTGTCGACGCTGTTGTTGTCGATCTCGATGCGACCGTCCAGACCCTTCCCAATATTTGGCGTCCGGACCAGGTCACCGAACCCAGCGATAGTCTTTAGGTGATGCCATCACCGCGCGCAATGCGCCTGACTTCGCCAGCGGCTGCGTCGAGGATGCCTTGCGACAAATTCTCATCCTGCAAGATGCGCGACAGCGTGACGGCGCCCACCATCAGAGACAGTATCGCCATCGCCTTGCCGCTGGGATTTGAGCTCTTGGCGTCGTCCATCAGCTCATCCAGCACCTCAAAGTGAGCGAGGATACCATCCTCAAATGGACGCCTGACCTCTTCACTCTGCCGCGCCGCGTCCGATCCCAACGCCACTAGAGGGCAACCGTCACCCTTTTCTCCAAGATGTCCGGGTGAGAGGTAGAACTCCATGACTGCTTCGAGGGGATCGGAACTTGTCGCAGCCGCCGTCGACCATCTGCGTGTAGCGCTTTCCAGCGCGCGCCTGGACGCCTGGGCTGCAAGATCGTCCTTGGACGAGAACTGCTTATAGAACCCACCTTGTGTAAGGCCCGCCCCCTTCATCAGATCTTTGAGGCCAATACCGTCGAAGCCGTGCTCTCGAAACAGACGGCTTGCGACGTTGATCACCGTTTCCCGGTTCTCCTCGGCCTGTGCCCGGCTCACTCTCATACTGATCTCCGATTAGATTTCATTTGACATCTATAACGCAATTAGATTTAGATCGCAATCTAAATCATCCGGATCGCTGGTCAAGAAGAGAACTTAAGATGAAACGCAAACATGTCCTGACTCTCGTGGGCCTCGCGGCAGCGGCGGGTGCCGGTGCCTATTTCGTGGTTTTCGGAACCCCTAAGTCGGAGGCAGAGGCTGCGGACCCAAGGACTGCCTCGCCACTGGTCAGGGTGGCAGAGGCGACAAGGACTGAAACGGCAGAGCGATCTTTTACCGGCACGGTTGCTTCGCGAGTACAGAGCAATCTGGGCTTTCGGGTTCCGGGCAAGATCGTTCAGCGGATGGTCGATGTGGGCCAGCAGGTCAAGCAAGGCCAGGCTCTGATGCGCATCGATGAAACCGATCTTCAGCTTGCTCTGACGGCGAAGCGCAATACGGTTACCGCAGCGCGTGCTGTCCTGATCCAAGCACAAGCAGACGAGAAACGGTATGCGGCGCTGGTCAAAAATGGATTGGCCGCCACCCCGCAGCGTTATGAACAAGCGAAAGCGGCCCTCGATACGGCCTCGGCACAGCTTGCCGCGGCTGAAGCGGACGCCGAGGTTGCGGAAAACGCCGCCTCCTATAGCGTTCTTCTTGCAGACTCGGATGGAACGGTCGTCGATACGCTCGGAGACCCGGGACAGGTGGTGTCAGCGGGACAAACGGTGGTTCAACTGGCGCAGGCGGGGCCGCGTGAAGCCGTTGTCTGGCTACCGGAAACCCTGCGGCCCGAGACAGGATCCGAAGCGCAAGCCAGTGTCTATGGAGGCGAGGGTCTAAGTGGAAAAGCCCTTTTGCGACAGATTTCCGATTCTGCCGACCTGCAAACCCGGACCTACGAGGCGCGGTATGTTCTCGAAGGCGCCGCTGCCTCTGCCCCGCTTGGTTCGACGGTGACGATCAAAATATTCGACGCGAACCGGCGATCGGAGGTCGCCGTACCAGTCGGTGCCATCCTGGACGACGGCAGCCGGACAGGTGTGTGGGTTGTCAACGGGGCCACATCGACCGTGAACTTCAAGCCTGTCGAGATCAAGCGGATCGGCGAGGAAATGGCATTTGTCACCGGAATAGGGGTTGGTCAGCAGGTTGTCGCTCTGGGCGCGCATCTACTGGAAAATGGCGCGACCGTCAGGACGGCTGCGCAGCAAGAGGTGACAAAGTAATGAGCTTCAATCTTTCCGCCATCGCGGTTCGCGAACGCGCCGTTACATTATTCTTTATTGTCCTGTTGGCCGCCGCCGGGGTCTATGCCTTTGTCAAATTGGGCCGCGCCGAGGATCCCTCCTTCACCATCAAGACCCTGACGGTAACCTCAGTTTGGCCGGGCGCCACCGCGCGTGAAATGCAGGATCTTGTCGCAGAGCCACTCGAGAAGCGTATCCAGGAACTCACCTGGTATGACCGCGTCGAAACAACGACGCGGCCTGGCTACGCATTCCTTACAGTCACACTCAAGGATAATACTCCGGCGTCCGCAGTTGAAGAGGAGTTCTACCAAGCGCGCAAGAAGCTCGGCGACGAGGCTCGAAATCTTCCGCCCGGCGTCATGGGTCCCTTTGTCAATGATGAATATTCCGACGTGAGCTTCGGCCTTTACGCATTGAAGGCGAAGGGGATGCCGATGCGGGACCTCGTTCGGCAGGCGGAGGTCATCCGCCAGGATCTGCTGCATGTTCCGGGCGTCAAGAAAATCAACATCCTCGGGGAGCGCCCCGAAGAGATATTCGTCGAATTTTCCTATGCCAAGCTCGCGACACTTGGAATATCGGCGCAGGATGTTGCCGCAGCCTTGCAGAGGCAGAACACGGTGACGCCCGCAGGCTCGATCGACACGCGCGGGCCACAGGTCTTCATCCGTTTCGACGGAGCCTATAATAGCGTACAGGCAATTGCCGACACGCCGATCGTAGCAGGTGGACGAACGGTGAAACTCTCCGATCTGGCGGATGTACGGCGTGGCTATGAGGATCCGGCCACTTACGTCATCCGTCACAATGGCGAACCGGTTTTGATGTTGGGCGCCGTAATGCAGCAGGGCTGGAATGGCCTTGACCTCGGCAAGGCGCTTGAAGCCCGGTCCGCCGCGATCGCGCAGACACTGCCGTTGGGCATGACCCTTACAAAAGTTAGCGATCAGGCCGTCAATATCGACGAGGCGGTCGGTGAATTCATGCTGAAGTTCGCCATGGCGCTTGGCGTCGTGCTGTTCGTGAGCCTTGTCGCACTCGGCTGGCGCGTTGGCATTGTCGTGGCACTCGCCGTGCCGCTGACGCTCGCCGTCGTCTTCCTCATCATGCTGGAAACCGGTCGGTTCTTCGACCGCATCACACTCGGCGCGCTCATTCTTGCGCTGGGCCTTCTCGTGGATGACGCCATCATCGCCATTGAGGTTATGGTGGTGAAGATGGAGGAGGGCATGGATCGCATTAAGGCGGCCGCTTATGCCTGGAGCCACACGGCGGCACCGATGCTGTCCGGCACACTCGTCACAATCATCGGACTGATGCCCGTTGGTTTCGCCAAGTCGACTGCAGGTGAATATGCCGGCAACATCTTCTGGGTCGTGGGATTTGCCCTGATCGTTTCCTGGATCGTCGCGGTGACTTTTACGCCCTACCTCGGCGTGAAGATGCTGCCTGACATCAAACCGGTGGAAGGTGGACACCACGCCATCTACGATACGCCGAACTATCGCCGCTTGCGCTCATTCATCGCGTTTGCGGTTCGCCATAAGTTCATGACCTGCGCCGTGGTCGGCGTGACGATGGCTGTCTCGGTCGTCGGGATGGGAGGGGTAAAACAACAGTTTTTCCCGACATCAGACCGGCCTGAGGTTCTCGTCGAAGTTCGCATGCCTGAAGGTACGAGCATTCAAACCACGACGGCCGCGGTGGAGAAGGTCGAAGACTGGTTGCAGGCCCAGCCGGAAACAAAAATCGTCACCAGCTATGTAGGGCAGGGCGCTCCCCGCTTCTTCTTTGCCATGGCGCCCGAGTTGCCCGACCCCGCCTTCGCCAAGGTTGTCGTGCTGACGCCCGATGCGCATGCACGAGAAGAGCTAAAGCATCGCCTTCGCGCCGCAATCTCTGACGGCCTTGTTCCAGAGGCATCCGTACGCGTCACGCAGCTCGTATTCGGTCCCTATACGCCGTTCCCGGTCGAGTTTCGGATCATGGGACCGGATCAGGAGGAACTCTATAAGATTTCCGAGCAAGCTCTGGCAATTATGAAAACTGTGCCCGATGTCCGTCAGGCCAATCGCGATTGGGGCAATCGAACGCCTGTGTTGCGCTTTGTCCCTGATCAGGAGCGGCTCAATCTGATCGGTCTTTCACCGTCCGAGGCAGCCCAGCAGATGCAGTTGCTGCTGAGCGGCATCCCTGTCACGCAGGTGCGCGACAACATCCGCAACGTGCCCGTCGTCGCACGCAGTGCTGGCGAGAACCGCCTCGATCCATCACGCCTTGCCGACTTTTCGCTGATGAGCCGGAATGGTCGCCAGGTTCCCCTCGATCAGATCGGGCATTCCGAAATCCGGTTCGAGGAACCGATCCTGAAACGGCGCGATCGGACACCGGTCATTACGATCAGGTCGGATATCAACGAGGCGACGCAGCCGCCGGAGGTCTCCCAGCAGGTGATGAAGGCCCTTCAGCCGCTTATCGCATCGCTTCCAGTGGGATATCGCATTGAGATGGGCGGCAACATCGAAGAATCGCTCAAGGCCAATGTCGCACTTGTTCAAGTCTTCCCGTTGATGATCGCGGCCATGTTGATTGTCATCATCCTCCAGGTACGCAGCCTTTCGACGATGACGATGGTCATGTTGACCGCGCCTCTTGGACTTGCAGGCGTGGTCCCAGCGCTGCTTCTGTTCAATCAACCCTTTGGATTCAACGCCATTCTCGGTTTGATAGGACTGGCCGGCATCCTCATGCGCAACACGCTGATCCTGACGGAGCAGATCAAGGAGAACCAGGCTGCAGGTCTCGACGACTATCACGCTGTCATTGAAGCAACCGTCCAGCGGACTCGTCCTGTCATCTTGACCGCGCTCGCAGCCGTACTGGCCTTTATACCGCTGACGCATTCGGTGTTCTGGGGATCGATGGCCTATACGCTGATTGGCGGAACGGCAGCCGGGACCGTGATGATACTGCTCTTCCTTCCAGCCCTTTACGCGGTGTGGTTCCGGATCAAGCCTGCAAAAGAAGAGAGCCACGAGGAAGCCATTGAGCGTCTCGAACCGCCGATAGCACTGGCTGCGGAGTAGGAATGTTGTGCCCGACCCGACGAGCCCTCCGCACCCGTACAGAAACGCATACCGATCTCTGGCGGGAGCGAATCCTCGATGTGGCGGAAGAACACTTTCGGCGCATCGGGTACAAAAAGACATCGGTAGCCGACATAGCATCCCACCTCGGGATGAGTAGCGCCAATATATATCGCTTTTTTCCTTCAAGGGCGGCGATCAACACGGCGATTTGTGGTCGCATCATCGGACAAACAATGCGGTCTGCAGCTTCGATTGCACAGATGGAGGGGCCGGCTTACGAGAAGCTGGTAGAACTTTTCAATCAGCTTCACAGGGAACGGAAAAACACCTTCCTGCACGAGAAGCCGGTTCATGATCTGGTTGTCGCCGCAACGGCACAGAACTGGGCGATCATCGGTGCGCATAATAAGCATCTCGTGGCGATCATCGAGGCGATTGTAAATGATGGGATCGACACAGGCGCGTTTCGTGTTGATGCGGCGAAGGCCGCCCGATCTCTGATGAACGCCCTCATGCCCTTCTACCACCCTGTTCTCATAGAGCAGGGGGTCCGAGACGGCGTAGATACCGAAGAAGGTCTGCGTGATCAGATCCACTTTATTCTGAAAGCAATCGATGCGTGAAGCGCTCGAATATCTCCATTCGCCATCAACCCCGAGGGAATCAAACATGGGGGGTCAGGTCCAGTTAATTGACAGGAAAACGAATGCAACACAGTGCTGACACGGGAACGCAAATCTCCGTCGTGGAAAAAATTGATGGCGCTCCCGGAAAACGTGCCCTGATCACCGGTGCGTCAAGTGGCCTTGGCCTCGAATTTGCTGAACTGCTCGCGGCGCAAAAAGTCAATCTCGTACTCGCGGCCCGGCGCAGGGAGCCAATGGAGAAGCTCGCTGCCGAACTTCGGCGGAAGCATGATGTCGATATCGTTGTCGAGCCAATCGATCTTGCCGCTCCAGGCGCTGCTGCCCGTTTGAAGACCAGCCTGGATGAGAAGTCGCTACAGATCGACATCCTGGTGAACAATGCCGGATACGGGTTGCACGGCGATTTTCTCGAAACACCGATCGAGCGCACCACCGATATGATCCAGCTCAACATCACGGCGCTCACCGAACTGAGCTATGCTTTCGGACGTGACATGGCCGCCCGGGGATCGGGCCAGATCCTTCTCGTGGCAAGTCTCCTTGCGCTTCAGCCGGTTCCCAGCTTTGCTGCTTACGCTGCGACGAAGTCTTATGTACTGGCGTTTGGAGAAGCCCTGCACGAAGAGCTCCGTCGGCAAGGCGTGGTCGTCACCAGCCTTTGCCCAGGGCACACCGAAACGGGTTTCGATACAGCTGCCGGGGCTCCGGTCTCACCCATACTGCGCCTTTTGACAATGAAGCCCCGTCCAGTCGCCGAAAGCGGCCTTCGAGCACTCTCTCAGGGGAAAGCGTCCGTGATCGCCGGGTTCATGAATAACGTCGTTGCCTTTTCAAATCGCTTGACGCCACGTTCGATGCAGCGAGCCACCATGAAAAGAATTCTGGGGCCATAGAATGATCATTGTTGCCGCCCCATACCGATATCCGGACAGGCCGGTTTCCAATCCCCAGCGTGCAATGCTTCATCGACATGGCATCTACCGCCGCAGCGGTCCCTTCAGTCGATTAATGCATCCAGAATACCCTGGCGATCATCAATGGGTATCGACAAGAGGAAGAAAGGCTCGCAGCATATCGCCGTTCCATATAACGATGCGCGTGCCGCTGATCTTCGATCAGGATGACTATCCCCCGTGGCCGAGTTCTTGAAGTAGGTTACAGTAAGATACGACCGCGGAATTCGATCCGCATTTGATCGCCAAGGAGCGGAGCTAGAGTGGTGTCGCTTCCTTGATCAACGAGTAGTCGTGGCTAGGAACCGATAGACTCCCAAACCTTGCGAGGACCTATGGTACAGCCCAGTGTCAAACCTACCGCCCACTCCGCGCTACCCATCGTCAATTGGGTCCGCGGCTACCAGCATGACTGGCTGTCGCATGATGTATTCGCCGGTGTCGCGCTCTGGGCGGTCATGGTTCCTGAAGGAATGGCTTACGCCGGTATCGTCGGTGTCCCGCCGATCATGGGACTTTACACGATAGTCCCGGCACTCCTTGCCTACGCACTTCTCGGTAGCTCATGCCAGCTTGTTGTCGGACCCGATACGGCGACCGGTTTGCTCTCTGCGTTGACCGTTGGTGCCATCGCGACCCAGGGGACGGCGGATTTCAATTCGCTGACGTCAACACTGGCGGTGCTGATCGGCTTTCTCTTCCTGATCTTTGGTTTCATGCGGATGGGGTGGATCGCCAGCTTTATTCCTGCGCCGGTTATGCGGGGGTTCATAGAAGGTCTCGTCTACGTGACGATCATCGGCCAAGTGCCTCATCTGCTTGGTATCGAAGGCGGATCGGGGAACTTTTTCGACAAGCTCTCCAACATCTTGGCACACCTGCCGGACGTCCATGTTGCGCCTGCCGCAACCGGTCTGCTTTCGCTCGCTACCATGTTATTGCTTCGCCGTCTGGTGCCGCTCGTACCGGCAGCTCTCGTCGTCATGGCCGTTGCCACGATCGCCATCGGCGTGCTTGGCGGAGAGGCTTTCGGCGTGCATGTAGCGGGCCACATCCCCTCAGGCTTGCCAAGTCTGGCCCAGCCAAACCTTGATCCAGCAATATGGTTGCAACTTGCGCCAGGCGCGCTTGCGATCGTGATGGTCGGATACGCGGAAGCTCTTGGGGCGGCCAAGGCGGCCGCACTGGAAAGCGGCGCCGAGATTGACCCGAACCAGGAACTCATCGCACACGGACCCGCGAACATGTTAAGCGGGCTTTTCGGCGGTTTCCTCGTAGTGGGCAGCCTCTCCAAGACATCGGTGGCAATGGCAGCAGGCGCACGAAGCCAAGCAGCTAACCTGGTCGCCGCTGCGCTCTGCTTCCTAACGCTGATTTTCTTGACCCCGCTTTTCCGCACGATGCCGCAACCGGCGCTAGCGGCCGTTGTCATCGCGGCAATGCTGCATCTGTCGAAGCCAAGCTACTTACGGCAGCTGTTCTTGCGCAGCCGCTGGTCTTTCGCGAACGTTCTCATTGTCATTGCGGGTGAGTTGATCCTTGGCGTGCCACAGGGCATCGCGCTTGGAGTCGTGCTATCTCTCCTGACGCTTATCTATCTCGTAAGCCACCCACTCAGCGCCGAACTTGGTCAAGTCCCAGGGGTCGAGGCCTATCGGGATGTGGAACGCCATCCAGACGCAAGGACGTTTGACAGGCTCTTGATATGGAGAGCTGGCGGTGACCTTTTCTTCGCGACCATCGGACGAATGGCCGGCATGTTGAAAGAAGCTCTGAGCGCACGACCCGAGGTCAGATGCGCGCTGCTCGACTTTAGCTCGGTAAACTTTATCGACGTGACTGCAGTGGACGGGCTTTCTGTCCTTATCAAGGACCTTCGGAGCGTGGGCGTCACCGTCGCATTCTCCCACGTTCGGGACCCCGTACGAGATGCCATGCGGCTTGCCGGGATTGAGGAATTGGTGGGACCGGGCAGGTTCTACGAACGGACAACGGACGGAGTGAATGCATGGCTGGAGGAAAGCAATTCCTTGGCTGGCTAAGTTACGGCATGGGATAGAAAGATGCAGATTTGCCACATGCAGCGTTTCTCACGAATGGAACCTATACAAGTCTGGTATGCCAGCACAGACAGCATGACCGTGTGACCAGCAGCCCCGATGGCCATGGCATCTTTCGTCGAAAGCGATTCGATGAGCTTGACGAGGCAGTCGCCGTTTAACCTGGCTCTGTGCGCATATCCGCCGTGATGGGTCTGACTCAGACCCCAACTTTGGCAACCACCTGGCCGAGCGAGGCAGCGGGCGACCAAAGCCGATCCGGCCAGCAGTATCTCAGCCCCTTGGCGGCGCCCCGCTGGTGCACCAGCGTGCTGATGGGCGCCGATGATGATGGGCTCATCGATCACATATTCGAAGTCTGGATCGTGCGAGATAGCGGCGAACGTGCGCCACGAGATACCCTTCCGGCTCCCGCTGCTGAAACGGCGGAAGACATTGTTACACTCGCCGAATCATTCCGGCGGGTCGCGACAGGGCGAGCCGGTACGCACCAAAGCACTGCTTCCACAAACATGCGGTTGTCGCGGCCGGACGAACTGCGTGTGCGGCAGCTTTGAATCTGATTTGCTCATGGCAGACCGTCTTGCAAATAACCTGCGACGTGAGTTGGAATTAGCCAGATCACATCTCGTTCAAAAAATGTTGCGCTGCAATATGGTGTGGAGCTCTTTTTTTCGGAGTTCCTTTCCCTTTATCTACGCTTGCGAAAAGATCGCTTCTGCAACCCGCCGGATGAGCGACAACCTCCCAACCCGATGTCCGGCTAGAAAGAGGATCCGAATATGGGTGATCTCCTGAAAGGTATCTCCAATTTTCGCGGCGCCGTGTTTCCTGGTCACTCGGCGCTTTACCGCAAGTTGGCTCGCGAAGGCCAGCAACCACATGCCTTGATGATATCTTGTGCTGACAGCCGCGTAATGCCGGAAACGATAACGCAGTCCGGTCCCGGCGATCTCTTCGTTTGCCGCAATGCAGGCAATATTGTTCCGCCCTTTTCGACCCTCAATGGTGGCGTCTCGTCGGCTATCGAATACGCTATCCTCGCGTTAGGTGTCAGCGACATTGTCGTTTGCGGTCACTCCGATTGCGGGGCGATGAAAGGGCTGTGCCGGCCGGAAATGCTGGAACCGATGCCGAATGTCGCAGCCTGGCTGCGGCACAGTCACGCCGCCTTTTCGATTGTTTGCCAAGCCTATCCCGACAACCTTTCCGAAGCCGAACGCGTGCGTGCAGTGGGCATGGAAAACGTCGTTGTTCAGCTCGACCACTTAAAGACGCATCCGTCCGTGGCTGCAAAGCTCGCGACCAACGAGATCACCCTGCATGGCTGGTTCTTCGACATCGAGACGGGCGAGGTCCAAGTCTATGACGGGGCTTTGGCAAGTTTTACCGAGGTGCAGGAGGGTGAGGCGCTGCCAGTCGCCTTCACAGGGCGAAATCACCCGCATGTCATGCCGCGGGTTTCTGCAACGCTTGCCGGGGAATAGTGACATCATGAAAAACAGCTCTGCATTTTCGCGCGACCTGGCTTCGTCTCTGGTCGTTTTTCTTGTCGCCATTCCGCTCTGCCTGGGCATCGCCGTCGCCTCCGGGGTACCCGTGGCCATGGGACTTGTCTCCGGTATCATAGGTGGCCTCGTTGTCGGGCTTCTGGCGGGCTCGCCTCTTCAGGTCTCAGGCCCTGCCGCTGGTCTTACCGTCATCGTCTTCGGCTTCGTCGACCAGTATGGAATTGCCCTGCTGGGGCCGGTCCTGCTCGTCGTCGGTCTCCTGCAGATCATAGCGGGTTTCCTCCGGATCGGCTCTTGGTTCAGAGCAATTTCGCCAGCCGTGGTTCATGGTATGTTGGCCGGCATCGGCATTTTGATCATCCTCGGGCAGGTCCATGTTCTGATGGGCTCAAAGCCCGCGGCGGGAGGCATCGAGAATGTCACCGCTTTCGACGAGAGCGTCGGCAGACTATCGGGCGCCAGCGTGACCAACGAGGCCGTCGCACTGCTGGTTGGTCTCATCGCTCTCCTCGCGATGGTCTGCTGGGAGAAATTTCGCCCCAAATCGCTGCCACTCGTTCCTGGGGCGCTTGTCGGGGTTGCAGCCGCCACGGTCCTGACCACCGCGCTCGACCTCCCAATTGCCCACGTATCTGTGCCTACCTCACTCCTTGAGAGTATATCGCTGCCGACCGCTGAGAATTTTGCCAACTTGGTGCAGCCCGGCGTCATCTTGGCGACCCTGATGATTGCCGTCATTGCGAGCGCCGAAACACTTCTTTCGGCAGCGGCAGTCGATCGGATGCATGACGGCGGACGCACGCGCTTCAATAAGGAGCTGTTTGCCCAGGGCGTCGGCAACGGACTGTGTGGCCTGCTCGGTGCATTACCTATCACGGGTGTCATTGTCCGGTCATCGGCCAATATTCAGGCGGGGGCACGCACGCGAATCTCGGCAGTATTGCATGGCCTATGGATCCTGGGCCTGGTGGCGCTTTTGCCGGATCTTCTGGAAATGATACCGTTGACGGCGCTCGCCGCTGTCCTGATTGTCACCGGCTGGCGGCTGATCAGCCTTCATCATGTGCGCCACCTGTTCGAACACCATGGTCTCATGCCGGTCGGAATCTGGGCCGTCACAGTGGCGATGGTCGTCCTGCAGGACTTGCTGGTTGGTGTGGCGCTCGGACTTGCGCTGTCGATCCTCGAAGTTCTTCCCTATCTGCGCCGAAAGCAGGCGATCCGGCATTCCGAAGTCAACGGCGAAATACATGTTCGGCTGCGCGGAGCGGTCACCTGCAAGGACGTGCCAGCGCTACTTAATACGCTCGAAGGGCTGCCTGAAGGTCGTAAAGTCAGTATCATCGGCAGTCACCTGCATTACATTGATCACACGAGCGCGGAGACCATCAGCGAATGGCTCCGGCGCGAGACGAAATCCGGTCGAACGGTTGAGATCCACCCGCCCCAGGCAGCGCGTCATCCCCGCCTCAAGCCGCTATTTGAGCGATTCTCCGCCGAAGCCGCCTGATCGTCTTCGGGCGGGCGATTGCGTTTAAACGAGCAGGCCTGCTGTGTAATGTTGCAGAAAGATGAAGGCTCTTGAGCAGGGAACCGGGACCTTCTTCAGGCCCACGAGATCTTGCGCGAGATGTATGCTCATTTCACGAAGGCGGACCTCGACCGCCCATTGAAGCGATGATCGTTCATCGACGAACAGTGTTCGGGGTCGAGCCGATCTGCAGGCTACTGCCGATCGGCTCGTCAATCTGGTGTGAGACTTCAATGAGGACGGTAGCGGTATTCTTGGTGCCGTTAAAATGCGCTGAGGGTCAGCACGGCCGAGAACACCAGCAGGGTTGCGGATCCGCATCGCCGGGCCAGCAACGGCATTTGTTTTTCACTTCCCAGAACAATTCTGCCTGTCGACAGCCAGATCGAGGATGTAAAAAGGACGACGAAGGCGAGGGTCGCGGTGGCGGCTATCCCAGACACATCCTGCGCGGGGGCATCATCGTGAGCCCGATGATAAGTGCCTTGTGGCTTGGCCGAACGAATGGGAAGGGGTGCCTAGAGTTCGAGTCCACTCAAAAGCATAACGGCTCCAACACCGCACCACCAGGTAGCGGCCGTTGGCGCCTGAGAAACGGCTTGCCCTCGCTGCACGCCTTCTCTATTCGTCCAAAATGCCTCCTCCACCCATGACGAAACGCTTCCTTGTCAAAAGGAGCGCCAGCGTGACGGGGCGAAGTCCCTGCCCATCGACGCCGACGTCGTACTGGCGGGGAAGAGGCTTCAATCTGCCATGCGAGTGGCCATGCAGATTGATCGACTTCTTGCCCATCTGGTTCCAGGTTCGAAAAGCGTAATGGCACAGGATAAGATGACGTTCCTCGTGGCGGAGTTCCGCGTAATGCTGCACGCTTTCCCAGCCCGGCGAATTCGTGGTCGTCGCCGGGTCATTGTTGCCGATGATCAGGTGC
The DNA here is from genome assembly GCF_002008365.1 of Rhizobium leguminosarum bv. viciae USDA 2370. GTDB lineage: Bacteria > Pseudomonadota > Alphaproteobacteria > Rhizobiales > Rhizobiaceae > Rhizobium > Rhizobium leguminosarum. The sequence goes on along the minus strand of NZ_MRDL01000037.1, from coordinate 28,849 downwards.
TTTCGACCGTTCAACCTGGCAAGCAGCTCGGTACAATCGCCCGCTCTTGCCGACATGAAGTCTCCCAGGTGCCAAACCTCGTCGTCAGGCCCGACCGTTTCGTTCCAAGTGCGGATCAGGGCGTCATCGTGTTCGACCACGTCGGAGAATGGACGTCTGTCGAGGCGAAGGACACGCGGGTCGCCGAAATGAGTATCGCCGGTAAAATGGATCATGTGCAATAACTGGCGTCTGGCGTTCGAACGTCGATGCGAGGGTGCTTCATGAACAATACGGGCGCCCTACACGACTTCGAGCGGAAGCAATGGTGGGACGGGAAACTCGATGGCAATAGCGTCGCCGGGAACGACGACTCCGCCCTTGAGCACGATCGTCATGACGCCGGTCTTCCGAATGAGTTCGCCGTTCGGTCCTCTGCCGAGGACGGCTTTGAGAAGTCCCGGCTGGAGGTTGTCGATCTGCGAGCAGGGATTGCGCAGCCCCGTGACCTGAAGCTCGACGTTCGCACCGAGCTTCAGAACCGTTCCGCGCGGGAGCGCCAGAAGGTCGACGCCGCGGGTGGTAATGTTTTCGCCCAGGTCGGCCGGACCAACCTTGAAACCTTGATCGGCAAGCTCGTCCAAAAGCTCCGCCTGGATCAGATGAACCTGTCGCAGGTTCGGCTGACTGGGATCGGCCCGGATCCGGGAGCGGTGCTTGACGGTCACGCCCAGGTGCGCGTCGCCCTCGACGCCGAGACCCGCGAGGATGTGGATCTCATTCATCTGCCTCTTCGAAAACCGATGTTTATCATCCGTCGCGACTGCGATCACCTGTCCGCGGTCCATGCGATCCTCCTCAAATTTCACCGAGACGTTTCCATACCTTCATGTGCATCGCCGGGGAAGCCATGGCAGAATTCCTCCTGAAAATCCGGGGTCACGCTGCGGACCAAAGCCGATTCATCAGCCACGAGTCATCTTCACCAGGGACCGCACATCGATACGTTGAAGGTCAGGGCGAGGAATTTCCAGGAACCTGAATGTGAAACAGGCTTGTGCTCCTGGGCGCCAGGACAGCGAATATGGGGTGGGTTCACCGAAGAAGGCCGTCGACGTTGAATTCTTCCCAGCCGCGCAGCTTCGTCGCTGCATCGTCCGGATGTCGTTCGATCGTCTTAGAAGACTTGCCAGCATTCTTCAGAGATCGCGTCAGCTTCGCCTTGTATGCTGCCCTGCGTCGGTTCTCCGCGGTCGCCGCCAAATCCTCCTCCCGCCATTCATCGACGACGCCCCGATTGAGAAGGTCTTCCACGACGCGCGGGTCGAACACGTGGAAGGTGATCTTTCGTGCTCGACCGCGCAGTTTCACGGTGCGCGTGCCAGCGCTCGGCAGACGGCCGTCCTTGAGCCAGCGATGACGCTCGCTCGTCTTGATCGACAGGATATCCTGGATCTCGCGCGGGATTACAGGCATGCTTTCGATGTCTTCCAGCGCAGTGGCGACAACCGACGCCGCGCCATGGAATTCTGCCTTGGCACTTGCAGGCATCGCCAGCGTGAGTTCTCCTTGCTCGATATCCAGCGACTTTTTCGAAGCGATCGGCAACCGCGCCCGCAGCTCGAGGAGAATTCCCTTGACGCGGACCGAAGATCCCAGGGTCGCTGATGGCGGCAGCACCCACGTCCTGACCAGCTCCACATCGTTCTTTTCGTGTTTCGGCATGAACCCTAGATGGGATAAGCAGTGTTCCACGTCAACGAGTAGTATCACCAGGATAAGCCAACATCGGGATCGTCGTCGAAGCCATTGGGGGTGGCGATAGACTTCTTTCGCGAGCTCGGCCTCGAACTCGAAGGCCGCGCGACGATCGAGGGCGAATGGGCTGGTCGCGTCACTGGTCTGGGCGACCACCCACGATCGGTGGGTCGTAGGTGCGCTGGTAGGCATGCCATACCGCCTGCAGCGGTAGGTCGGTGGAGTCAGAGCGTGTCGATCAGCCCTCCGTCCACACGCATCGAAGCGCCCGTCGTTGCGGACGCCAAAGGGGAGGCCAGGTAGGTGACGAGGTTGGCGACTTCCTCCACGCTTGCAGCTCGTTGGATGATCGAACTGCCGCGGTGCTTCTTGACAAAGTCCGCCGCGACCTCCTCGATCGGTTTCCCGGTCTTCGCCCGCTCATCGGCGAGCATCGCCTCGACGCCTTCGGAAAGTGTGGGGCCGGGGAGGACGGAGTTCACCGTGACGCCCGTGCCAGCCATGCGCTTGGCAAGGCCGCGGGCAACGGCGATGTCTGCCGTCTTGCTGACGCCGTAGTGGATCATCTCGACCGGAATGTTGAAGCCGGATTCCGACGCGATGAAGATGACGCGGCCCCAGTCGATCTTCTGCATGCCGGGTAGATATGCACGTGAAAGCCTGACGGCGGACATGACGTTCACCTGCCAGTGACGGTCCCATACCTCGTCGTCCGCGTCGAAGAAATCGAGCGGCTGAAAGATGCCCGCATTGTTGATGAGGATGTCCACATGAGGAACTTTGGCGAAGAGTGCGTCGCATCCTTTAGCGGTTGCGAGATCGGCTGCGACAGCGGTCACGCTTCCCCTGGCACCTTCGCCTTTCAGGCGTTCGGCGGCATTTGCGGTCTTTTCTTCGGATCGTCCGTTGACCACCACGTCTGCGCCCGCCCTCGCGAGCTGGCGGACGATCGCGTATCCAATGCCTTCGGTCGATCCCGTGACTAGCGCGGTCTTGCCTGTGAGGTCGATCTGCATCTTCTGCTCCTGTGAGGTTGGATCACAGAACGTATGAACTGGCGAGCGGTCTCGCAACCGTCCAGGATGCGGATAATCCTTTCGGGTAGGGGAAGGAGCCGATCGAAACCAATCAGGTTTGTTACCGGGCGGCCCGGTCGGCCGCTTCCTCGTCTTCGCCGCCCGGTCTCCCAAGCCTGAAGGGATTGTCCCCGTTTATCGAGATCAAACGCGAAGATGGACAGTGAGGTAAACGAGCCTAGCATCGGCCCTCGCTCCAATTTGCCGTGAGGCTTCGCGAAGTATTCGTCGATTTCCGTCTTCACCTTTGCTCGCGTAAGATACTGAAGCTTCTGACGAAGCTTTTCGACGTCTTCGTCGGTAGCCGGGCCTGGACTGCGCGATCGCGGAACCTTTCGCGCGATCGTTCTGTGCTCGATTTGACCACAAGGCTGTTTGCGCTCGTCTTTAATTCTCTACCTTTATTCAAATAAACTGAAAAAACAACTTTGGATACACTTCCGGCGGAGCGTTATATAGTGGGAACTTTTGAATGCCTTTGGTGGTTATTTATACGGTCGCTCGGCGATTGTTGCTTACCCCAAGCAGACAACACTCCTGTGCGCCGGGCGGCCACTTCGCCCGAGCGTTTACTTGTTTGACTGAAAGCTCTCGAATGACTAGCGGACGTAATAATCGTGGGCAGGGAGACGTTCCCCCAGAGGCAGGCTTCGCAAATCGCCTGCTAGTCCGTATTACCCGCCTGCCTAGACCGTTTCGTCGGGCGATTGGATGGACTGTTTACCTGGCCCTCGTGCTGGTAATGTTCGCGGTGACCTTGTTGCCGGTTTGGTGGTCGCAATAAGTTCCCGACAGGCCATCGGCCGTTGTGCAGGCGAGACGGCGGTCCGTCTGATTCGCGGAGCTTCTTGCCGGGCGACTTGAATTAAACACAATCCGACGCTATTTAACGGTCATCGGCGTTGCTGGTGAGTGCTCCACGCGAGTGTTCGCGACTGCCGAAGTCGCTTATCTGCTTTTGACCACGGATGTACTGGCACTGGTGTGAAGAGCGATGTTGGAAAGGTCGGTGCGATTTCGCCCCGGCCTTTTTTATTTGCCCGTTGGGCGGGCAGGCAGGCGTTCCATCTAACGACATCAGTATCGTTGCCAACAACGCTGGCCGCGTCACCAGGGTTCAAACTGGGTCGACCCGGTCGAAAGTCGACGTTCCTACAGCGAGCGGGGTGGATCCGGTTGGACGACACGCTCGATCCATATTCCCTGAGCAGATCACGCAAGAGCGCGACGGGTACCGGTATCGGCGCGCTCTCGGTGGGTACAGGGACGTTGGACGTGTCTGGCGTTCGGAGGGATGGTGAGGTCGAAATCGGTTGGAGGGAGCAGGGCAGCCCCGTCGTCGAACCTCCCGCAAGTTCCGATGGGTTATGGCAAATTTCTCCATCGGGCAGTTTGGCGGTGTGAACGCCCGACAAAAAGGGTGCCCCGTCGAGAGCCTTCGGTCGCTTGCCCGATAAACGGTCTCACTCGGCGGCTTGCCGGACAGGGTATTCTTCTGGGAGCTCCGCCGGAGCGATGATCTCGAAGTCCGCGGGCATGGCGTGCTGATCGGTTCCCAGGAGCGCCAGCGTCCAATAGTCAGGATCCTCCCCGAAGACCGTAGAGACCCGAACGATCGTTGGTTGTCCGTCGAAATACTTCGAGGACTTCGCCCAGTAAAATGCATGCGGAACCAAACTCACTGCCATGACGCCTACTCCCGTGACCTGTGGACGATAGCAGAAAACCCAGAAATGAGAATGCCTGAGCTCGTCCAGGTCGTCATCTGGTGGAGAATGATCACCCGTCGACCGATCCGGCTTCCAATTCACGTCTTCGCACGACGACTTTCCGGCGCGGAGACGCGGCACGGCTCCGAAGCCGCTGTTCGTCGTCGGGCAATACCTTCAAATGGGCGGCTCGAGCTGCAGACACGAAAACTTGTCTCGCCCTCGTGGGCTGCAATTCGCCTTGAGGCGACCGCATACATGAGGCAAGCGCGTGCTGCCATGTCGGACCATTTAGATGCCTGGGCCATCTCTCCGACATCAAGATGCCCATCAGGCCCGATATCGTGGATGCCGTTGCGAAGTGTTCTCGATCGGGCGAAGACACGGCAATTTCCATGATTGGTATCGCGCTCACGTCGTGCATGATGTCACCGGGCCTTGCCCGATTTCAGCTCTGCGGCCACGGACTTTTTCAACGCGTCCATGATGTTCACGACATTCGAGCCCTGAGTGGCGTCCGGCTTGCCCTTCGCGGCCTTCTTGGCGGGCTTGAGAGCCCTCTTCTTCTCCGCAATGATCTTCAGCAGGCTTTCTTGGATCGGGTCGCTGACCATGTCCGAGGACCACCGGGAGGTCTTCTGCTTGATTAACTGCTGGACTAGCGGAATCAGTTCGGGGTCAGCCTCTTCATCGATTCCTTCGAAGTAGGATTCCTCGGGACGCACTTCGTCGCCGAACCGCAGCGTCCAGAGAACGATGCCTTCGCCGCGAGGTTCGAGAACGACCGCACGCTCCCGACGACCGATTACGAGCTTCGAGACGCCGACGACTTTGTCCGATGCCATCGCATCTCGAATGACGGCAAACGCTTCATGTCCGACCGGGTCGTCGGGCATAAGGTAATGGGGCTTCTCGAGATAGACCCATTCGATGCTCTCGGCCGGCACGAACTTGTCGATGTCGATGGTCTTCACCGTATCAAGAGCCACGGAGTCGAGGTCGTCGTCCGTCAGAATGACGTAGTCGTTCTCGCCGCGGGCGTAGCCCTTGGCTTCGTTTTCGTCCTTCACCGGCTTGCCCGTCACCGAGTCGACGTACTGTGAGACGACACGATTTCCTGTTTCCCTGTTGAGCGTGTGGAAGCGAACCTTTTCGCTGTCGCTTGTCGCCGGACTCATTGCCACGGGACATGTAACCAGCGACAGCTTGAGATAGCCTTTCCAGTAGGGGCGCGGCATGGCTGGTCTCCTCAGCTCGCTTTACGCTGCGCGGCCGGCGCCGCCGCGGATTTGCCCGAGGCGCGACGGGCCTTGTCGCGGCTGGAACCGGCGTTGGCATTGGCGGCCGTCCGCTTCGGCTTGCTCTCCGCGGCCTTCACCATCCTGGCACTCTCTCGAAGCGCGGCAAGAAGGTCGTTCGGTTTCGAGACCTTGACTTCCTTGCGCTTCGGAAGCGCCTTACCTTCGATCTTCGCCTTCACCAGTTCCGCCACGGCGGCTTCATAGCGGTCATCGAAGGTCGCAGGATCGAACTCGCCCTTCTTCGTCGAGATGATGTGCTTTGCGAGATCAAGCATCTCGCCCACGATTTTCATCTTCGGCATTTCTTCGAAAGCCTTCGCAGACGAGCGGACCTCGTAGTCGTAGTTCAGCGTCGTTGCGATCAGACCCTTGCCGTGCGGTCTGATCAGGACCGTGCGCATCCGTCGGAAGAGGACCGTGCGGGCGATGGCCACGACCTTCGACTTCTTCATTCCGTCCCGCAACGCGGCGAAGGCGTCGCCGCCCATCTTGTCGGGCGTCAGATAGTAGGGCTTGTCGAAGTAGACGTCGTCGACATCGGCGCAAGGAATGAATGCCTCGATCTCGAGCGTCTTGTTGCTCTCGGGGATCGCTGCGGCCACTTCTTCGGGGTCGATGATGATGTACCGGCCGTTCTCGATCTCGAAGCCCTTCGTCTGAGCTTCTTTCGGAACAGGATCTTCGGTCTCGCTGTCGATGAAGACGCGATTGACGCGATTGCCAGTCAACCTGTTGATCGTGTGGAACGTGATGCGTTCCGAGGTGCTAGCGGCGGTGTAGAGCGCGACGCCGCACGACACCTCGCTAAATTTGAGGAAGCCCTTCCACTGAGCACGATGACCACCCGCCATGACCCTTCACTCCCGAATCACTGAGTCGCGACTCAAGACTCGACGAGCTGATTCGTTCCGACTTGAAACGAATCATTTTTCAATGGCTTACGCCTGTTGCTTAGGAAACTGATTCCGGTCGCGGATCACCATTTCGATAAAGCCTGGTCGGCAGTGTTAGCCGTTGCCGGAACTTCCTGATTCATCAGTCGTTTAGGAAGAGAACTCAACAGGAGGCACTTCCCAACGGCAAACACCAGCCGAGGCCGCGCGCAAGATCGAGCCCGTGTGGCGGGAGGACAGGATCACGAGGTCCAGTATGAGGCGGAAAAAGAACGGGTCTCGAAGTCGAAGGTCAGGGAGACTGTCAAAAAAGTCGGCAACAGCCGCAAGAAGGTCGAAGCTAACCTGGAGAAGTAGAGGCGAGTTCACATTCCAAGAGGAACTCGTCGCTGACGAAAGGCGGAACGGGAATTCCCCACATCGATAATATGTCCGCGACCGATCGAGCTAGAGGAGTCGTCCCGCACGCTTGAACATCCGTCCAAACTTGAGCAGTAGGCGCTCAAGCTCCGGTTCGTCTACGCGGCGGGCGGCCTCCATTGGCGTCAGCCACACGGAGTCTCGCTCGGCCATCTCTGGAAAGCGCTTTCGGTTACGGCGGACCTCCAGTAGGAAGACGGCAACGACTGGTCGCGCTCCACTTCCGTCCTGCATAAGTTTGTCATAGAAGAACTCGCCGAAGGGCTTCTTCTTCGCCCTTCCGATCACGCCAGCTTCCTCCCAGGCTTCACGTTCCGCCACCTTGCGCGGCTTAAGACCTGATATCGGCCAGCCCTTCGGGATCATCCAACGTCTCGTCTCCCGCGTCGTGATAAGAAGCACCATTGGCCCCTTGGGTGTGTTTCGGAAACACAATGCACCATATTGCTGGATCGGCTTCGGATAGACGTCAATGTCATTCATCGTGTCTGCTCATGTTCATCGACGTTCTCGACCGTGCCGGATAGGCTGAGGTTCCTTCGCTTGAGGTTCATGGCGTCCTCATGTCAGCGCCAGAAGCGCTTCGTGTCGATGACCTCATCTACTGAGGACTGCGCCATGCGGATCAACGCATTCTTGTCATCGTGAGAAACGACAGAATCTCGAGCAGGGTGGTTGGCCAGTCCATGCTGCGCGAGCACCTTCGGTCCGGTTGCCAGATCGTTCAGTGCTCCAAGATAGTCCTGCAGCTCCTCCATCGCTGCGATGAATTTCCGGTGCCGGCGCGTGCCGCGCTTGTCGTCGAACAGCGATCCGAAGAACTCGGCCGCGTAGCGAAGCTTTTTAGCGTCCTTGCGAACCTGGTGACGATGCTCGTCGTCGGTCTCAGCCAACGCACTGCCATGCTTTTTCAGCTTCTTACGCATCTTCTCGATGGCCCTCGCGGCAAACTCCGAGGCCGATGTGTCCTCGGAAGTTGCGCTGCCGCCAGTGCGATCGAGGTCACATTGAAGCCACTCGTTGAAATCGATAATGAGCGCGCGCGCTCGCGCCGACCCCAGAGCCTCGACAGCGTCGCCGTATGCCTTGTTGCGGGCATCCTTGAGCTTGGCCCGAAGATCGGAGTCCTTCGCTTTCATAAGCAGGACGTCGAGATTACGTGCTTCGCCGAGGACGCCGGCGAGCCAGCGAAGCTCCTCTTGGATCCTTTTCGGCTCGTCGCCCATCAGGAGCGGCCTGAACAGAGAGAACGCAGAGCGGAGACGCCGCAGAGCTACCCGCGCTTGATGAAGGGCTTCCGAATTTCGTCGCTGGAGAAGGATTTCTTCGTTGAGACGGAACTGCCGAAAGCAGGACGCGGCGATCTCTCGAAAGGCGCTAGACGCCTTGATGTTTCGTTCGAGATCGAGGCGCTCTGCCTTGAACATGAATTGCTGCCTGTCCAGAAGCGCGAGGCCCCGATCTGACTTGGACTGAATGCCGAATCGGAACGGCGCGATCGCGTCGATCTTGCGAATGAAGATGAATAGGTCCTTCGGATCGCCGTCCTTCAGTTCAACCTCGATTTCCTGAACAGGCGAGCGCCTGTTGCCAGACACTACGTCTCCCCGATCAACGACCACCTCCAGCCGAGAGCCGTTCAACTCGATGTTCCAGACGCGACGCTCAATGAACACGGTGAAAGCGGCTTCCACCTCAAGTTCCGGTCCGAACTCGCTTATGAGAGGGCTCGTATGGTCGAGGACGGGTTCATTGCCTTCAATGGACGTCTCCCATTCTGAACGAACAAACAGTGATTTCGCCGGCCCGGATGCCTTCACAGTCTGGACGTGGGACGCGCCGGTAGAGCGGACACGCAGAGAGAACCCCTTCTCCGACAGCCGACGATCGTCCGTCTCGAAGTAGGTCGAAGACTGCTGCAGCGCCTCGTCGGGCTGTCCGAGAAGATCGGAACCCAAAAGGCTCTCAAGGGCTTCGCTAGAGAGGTCGAGCTTGATTTCGATTTCTGATGGCAAGGCAGGCTCCATTCTGATTGGATGCTCATCAACGCTGGAGGCCCTGTCATAGTTCGGTCGCGTCACGACGTGATGAAGCAAACTGGACTCTTCAACTTTGTCCAGCTAGCTTGCGCGGGCTTCGAAACCGGAGGCGGACGATGCTCAACGAAAGCGCCCAGACAGAACTTACGAAAACGGTGTCTGGTCGCGATATCGCGCAGGCTGGTGCTCTCTGCTACCGTCGGAACGAAAACGGTGGAGTTGAAATCCTTTTTGTAGGCAGCCGACGGAACGGTCGATGGGGCATTCCGAAGGGGCACGTCGAAGGTGGTGAGGTCAGCAGCGCCGCGGCGCTGAGAGAGGCGTTCGAGGAGGCCGGGGTCTCAGGCGTCGTCGACAAAACCGTGTTCGGTACGTTTTCTTATCGGAAGGACACGAGTCCCAACCAATACCACGTGGCCGTCCATCTTCTTAAGGTCTCGATGATCGCGGACAAGTTTCCGGAGAAGGGTGTCCGAAAGACACGGTGGTTCCCCTTGGAGACCGCGTTGCGGGAAGCGGCGCAGCCGGGCTTGCGGCTGCTACTCTCAAGCATCAGGTCCATTAACCTCTGACTACCGAGTGTCGATGATCCGAACGACACCGTCAAGCCGCCAGATCGGGAGAGATGCGACATAGGACTTCGTGATGGTCAACGGTCCCGTCGTCCGCTGGGCGCCTTGCGCCCGGACGGGACGCTACTCGCCCTCTTCACCTGTCTTCGGGAAGAGATGAGTGACATTGGAACCAGGGGTCGGAACCCTCGCTGCCGTCTTCTTGATGCCGTTGCTGCGTTCGCCAGCAGCTTGTACGACCGAGGCAAATCCATCGCGTTGCCTGTAGTAGTCAGGTTTTTCCGGAAGACTGAGATCAAAATCGGCAAGCAGTCGCTCGATGAGGTCCATCGCCTTCGCCGCGATCACCGCATAGCCCTCCTGGCGCCGCTCGAAAAAGCTGTCGAAGCCTGGGCCGGAGAGATCAAGGTTATCCAACGCGTTCCCAAGGTTCGTCACCCGGTTCGATAACCATAAAGCTTCGTGGAAGAGCTCGTCGCCGAGGAGGCTCAAGTCTTCAGCCCGTGGGAGGACAAGAACCGGATCCGCTGTGTGGAAGACGAACTCGCCTTCGTTGACTGGGTTGAATTCAGGCGTATCGTGAACGGCAGCGTATGCGGCGCCGACAAAATCGTCTAATGCCAGAGCTGTCAGCATTGCCGCGCTGCGCGCTTTGGCTTTTGGGTTCCGACCGCGTTCGGCAGCCGTCCACCGCAGCACGCTCGGTATGATCGTGCCGGCGGCGAAACAGCCAGCCCCAATCATCGCTCCGACTAGCATGATGCCTTGAGTTGTTTCGAAGAACTGCGTCAACACTTACCTCGTAGAGTTCGAGAAGCGATTTGCATCGGTCGCACGCAGAACGGAATCAGTACCGGCTGTTGCAGTGTGCCTCGCTTGAAAGCGATTAGGAATGCTCTCCCGAAAGATGAGATCTCGACAGAGTATATTCAAGGTTTAGTCCGTATGCCCCCTTTGCGAGGGAACCACACCGATAGTTGGGACAGGTGGTTCCTGTTGCCGCATTTTGTTGTCTTGCTCGTCACCGGGGCTAAGTGCGTCGCGCACTTCATCGTCTTCCCAACCCGCCTCGATGGCGGAAGCCACAAGCGTCTCGATTTTCTCGGTTTCCGACGCATGCGAAGTCTCATCCAGGCGGCGTCTGGCGGTCTCGAGGCACTGACGGAGGTTCGAAGCGCGACTGGGGTCGTTACGGTCGTAGCTTGGTGATGCGATGTAGGTCATGGGAAGCTCCCTGCTGATCGAGAGGAACACCTGAACAGAACTCCGGTTCCACACTACGCATCTGCGGTAAGCGCCGTCGTTTGCCGCCGGCGCTTACGTCACGCATTGGCGCTGATCCGCCTGCATCCCCTTGGCCTTAGGCGTTCATCAAGCGTCATCCTGGCGAATGGCCGGTGGCTGTGCTGCAGATGGACCATATGCTCTGACCACGGCAGTCTGGCTGTCTTGGAACTTTCGATCTCGCAAGTCTGTTCGTACTGTTGAATGGAGGTACTGGCCATGTCCAAAAAGAATAATGACAAAGGGGGCAATCCTAAAGACCAGCCGGTCAATCACCCTGACCGTAAAGAAGTGCCACCGGAGCCTGACGATCACAAACACCCGGCTCGAGATACAAGGGAGGCACCGGTGCCCAACCCAAACGATGAGCCTGTCGACAAACCTTAGCAACTGCCAGACCGTCGTGAACCGACTTTTGGATCGTAACCGATGTTCTCATCCCACGGCTTATGTCGCCAAATACTGGGATGGTCTTTGTGTTTTCCTGACCGACGGTCCATCGAGATCGATTACAACACCGTCGAGAGAACCATCCGGCCGATAGCGCTTAATCGTAAGAATGCTCTCTTCGCCGGACACGATGCTGGAGCGGAGAACTGGGCGATCATCGCCTCCCTCATCGAGACGAGTAAGCTCAACGGTGTCGATCCGTTCGCCTGTCTCACCGCCACTCTCAACGCCATAGCTAACGGCCACAAGCAGAGCCTTATAAAGGAACTCCTGCCGTGGAATAACCTGGCACGGCAATATGCATTCAAAGCCTTCTATCCGGCACATTGCGGACTTCTCCCGACATTTGATCCGTCGTTTTAACCCGCCAAAAACGACCGGCGTCTATGGATGTCTCAAGTACCGTGCGAGGTTGCCGTTGAGTGCTTTAACTCGTCAAGGTTTGTTGGCCTCGTGCGCACGGCGAAGAGCCGTCGTCGTCGCGGCTCCACTCCTCGACATCAAGCGAGAAAACTCGTCAGTATGGGAGCAGGGCACCGCTTACCCCAAGAACTCGGTGCCAGCGAAGGTTTCGAACCATTCCCAATAAGCGGAGACAGCTTTGAAAAAATTCAATCCCATTCGAACGCGGGAGGTGATGGGCGGCACTATCGCCCGCGCACTTCGTGCCGAATACGATCCCGCGATGCCGATGGGGAATGTTGCGGTGCATGAGATCAACGATGTTATCTCTGCCTGGCTGGTGCGTCATGACAAGGAAATAACACCCGTTCTTCCACGTGCGCTCCAATGGTTGGACAAGGCCATCGAGGGAAAAGAAGAGGAAAGGTTTGGTCCTTTTCCCTGTTCCCACCGCAGGACTTTGCACTGGGCCAAGGCCCTTGGCCACTGGATGCACGGTAAAGGAAACGACGAAGCATCGTGGAAAACCGCTCAGGATGCAGAGATTGAATACATGCGAACCGGCTTTACCAAAGTACTCGGTGTCGACAAGTTTGACTACAAGCTCCAACGTTTCGTTCCTCAGGAAATCAAGGGCCTGCCGTATAGTTCACGGAGACTGCTCGTCGACGGAACTCTCGACGATTTCATGGCGTTCAGCCTCCAGGCTGGTCAATACGACACCGCAGTCGAAGAATATGAGCGACATCTAAAGCCGAAAAACCCATCACTCAAAACAACGTTAAAGCCACGGGCGTTTGCCTATGCGCTCTGTCTGAAAAAATTAGGGCGGGCGCGATTTGGCGACAATGACCTGTTGGAGGCCGGGCAGCGAATGTTGCGGGCCAATCTCGAGGAAACATGGTTGGGAGTCGGCCAATATGAGCGTGCGGCCACATGGTTGAAGATCGTCTATTGGGACCGCGACCAGACCCTGACGCCACTGGAGACCATCCTTAAAGCCTATGACAACATGCCAAACGTACCGTTGCCTGATTTCATGCTGGCAACCCGGTCCGAACTTGAGCCAAATTCCCTTCGAATGAGGTGGGCACAGTTAGTCAAAAGACTTCGGTTCAAATGAGGTTTTGCATTGATAACGTGAGCACTGATTTCGTAAGCGGTGTCCCGCTTACACGTTGACCGAGCTGCGTTTTGTAGTGCCGAGTGCTTTAGGATGAGGGGATAGCCCTGCGGAGATTTACTCGGCCTCAATAATTCCACGGCAGCAACCTATCGATCTGGCTCTGAGCCTGGTTCATAGGTCCTTCCTCTCAAGCGAGCAGACTTCGAGATCGTCTTCGTCGAAAACCACCTCGGCCACTCCAAACGGGGGGCCATCAAACCAGCCCATCGCATCTGCCTGCTCATAAGTAGGCGTTTCGTGCTCTTTCGTGCCACCAGCCTGGACGGTCGTCATCTCAACCGGATGGACGCGAATCGCGACAACTGTGCGCGTTCCGACGTCGGTACACCGCCACCGCCTCTTCCCGCACCAGAACTCCAGACCGATCTGAAACTCCGAGTGTTCCATGCATGATCTCCCTGATTTAGTATGTGATGATTACAAATAGCCGAGTGTCGGGTCTTCGAGGCTGCTGCTATCTTGTAAAAGTCGAATCAGGAGGTCACAAACCTGACTCGCGCCGAACAAGGCGCTCTCTCCAATCCAGCCACGCACGGTTTATGATGGTTGTTTCCTCAACCGGAGCGCCCATGGTCCAATACTGTCGGCCGTCGATGTCAAGGTAGACAGAGCTTCTACTAGTTGGCTCAAACCACCTTCGTTCGCCCTGGGTACGGATGAATGAGACGGCTTCCTCAAACAGGGCCTGGTCCTCCGGCGGATCGTCGAATTGCCGTACCGAGTATTCGTGCGGCCACTGCGGCATGGTTTTCGCGTAACGCCAGTGGCGCGTGCCGATGAACTTCTTGAAGTCATCAATGCTATCCATTAGGTCTCGTCTTTGCTCCTGAAGTTCAAGAGGCTAATCATGCGACTACTCATGAGCCACCTCGCCCAATTCAGCTCGCTCTCCAAACAGGGAGAGTTGCTGTGCACGCAGGGGCTTGCCTACCTTCTTCAGAATTCGGATGCACGCAAGAGCTTTGGGGACCATATCTCCAAGATGGTGGGCAGAACTATCAACGCCGACTTGACTTGGCGAGCCGAGGCTCGACAGAAAGACGGTGCCCGCCCCGACTTGGAGGGCTGCACGGCTGACGGAAAGCTCGTGGTCAAGATAGAGGCGAAATTGGGCGCGGCGTTTGGCGAGGGCCAACTCAGTTCGTACCTTGGCGACCTTCAAGAAAGCTCTGATAGTGGAATGTTGCTGGTGCTGGTACCTCATTATCGGGTTGCTGCGATGAAAGCATCGGTGCCGTGTGTGTCCGCTCCTACCGAGGATGGTCCTTGGCAGCGGGGTGCAACGTCCGACTTTTCGGTTGCGGTGATCGATTGGGAAGGGGTCTTGGTCGCCCTGAAAGATGTTCGCTCCGAACCGTTCCGTGGTGACCTTGCCCAATTTCGGGCCATGTACAGGGTCCTTCAGGGCTACGACATCGAGCCACTGAGGAGTGTCTCTGAACTGTTCGCTTGGCGCGAGCGGAAAGAGGTATTCGTCAATCTTGTGGATCGCGTTACCCGCCGCTTGGCGCAGCAGAGCCGAGTCCTCCCAATGGGCAAGGACGGTCCCGACGACTACCAGCGTCGATATGTCTGCCTACCGCTTGGCGCAGACGAGCCCTGCTTCAGCGTGGGGGTCCGCGATCCTTTTCCGGGGTACACGACGCCTATCTGGCTGCGTTTCCACCGTCTTACGCCCAAGTTCTCGGTTATCCGCGAACGTCTTGTCGCGTCTGGCTTCGCGCAGCGATTAACTGAGTGCGGTGGCCACATCTGGATACATCTCGATGTTCCGCTCAATGCCGACGGCGAAAGTCTGGTTGATTCGTTGGTTGAGCAAGCACAACGGGTTATCGAGGTCGCGTACCAGCCATTGTGACACACAGACGTGTGTCCCGCAAAATCTCTGAGAAGCGGCAGTTATGCTTGCCCCGGCGACGACTGGTGAATGAGTGACTGCCCCGGTTTTCTCACAGCACCTCTGCCGTGCTGGGGACAATGCCTTCATCGAAGCATTCAACGGCCGCTTCCGAGCCGAATGTCTGAACCAGCATTGGTTCCTGACCCTTGCGGATGCCCGCGAAAAGATGGAGGATTGGCGCAGAGACTACAATGAGGTTCGGCCACATGGTGCCATCGGCAATAAGGTGCCAGACTTACTAATGAATCCGGGAGGCGCAACCAGCCCACCTCCTTGAATGAAGCCGGAAAACTCCAGTCTCCGGTGGTCCAGAATCCTGGGGCGGTTCAAAAACCGCCGGGGCTCTACTCGCCGCCGGATGAAAGTTCAGTGGCAGGTCACTAGGACTTCCGAGTTCGGCGTTACCTCACAAGACGGCCCTCACCGTGGGCTTACGTGGGATCAGGACAGCGCTTACTTTGGATCGGGTTCGCTGTTGCCTGGAACAAGGAAGATCCAAACGTCTCGCGATGACATCATCGATGTCTTTGATTTCTCGAGCGCCGGCCATCCTAGCGTCGCAATCAAACTATTCCTCGGCGTCGGAACAGTTCTTATATTGCAGCTTCTGAAGTGGCGCATCCAGCCTCAGGATGAGCCCGGTCGGGGCGTAATCAAGAGAGACCTCCCCGAAAGCGGACAGGCTGGAGCTGACGAGCCGCGTGCCGAACCCCTTCTTGGTTGGAGTTTCCACCGCCGGACCTCCAACCTCCTGCCAAGTGAAGTTCAGGCTCGGGGCGCCCGCCTTGTCGCCTACCGACCACTCGATTGCAACAGTCCCTGTATCCTCCGAAAGCGCACCATACTTATTGGCGTTGGTGACGAGTTCGTGCAGCACGAGGGAGAAACAAAGGGCCGCCTGTGGACTCAATTCAACGTCGGGACCGCTTGCTTTGAAACGTCCTGACGTCTGAAGTCCGAGATTAATCGCGGTAGCCTCGACAATCGTTCCCATGGTCGTGCCCAACCAATTTTGCTGCAGCAAAATATCGTGTGCTTTCGAGTAAGCATTGATCCGCGCAGAGATCGATTGTTCCGCTTCCTCCAGAGAGCTGGCGTTTCGAAAGGATTGACTGGTGATAGCCTGAACGACGGCCAGCGTGTTTTTCATGCGGTGAGAGAGTTCGTGCATCAGGACGCGCTGTCGCTCCTCGTTTTCTCTCTGCTCGGTGCGATCTCTCAGAATCTTCACAAAGCCCTCGACTTCGCCATCATCCGACGTCAGCGCCATCATCTGACCCGACGCCCAGAACAACGATCCGTCCTTGCGAACGTGCCAGCGTTCATCGTTGCCATGGCCTTCCGCTAAAGCGGCGGTCATCTCCCGTTGGAGAATCCCCGCCTGCAGGTCTTCCTGCGTGAAAATGACGGCTGCGGGCTTGCCGATAATCTCAGCCTCGTCCCATCCGAGGATCCGTCGCGCACCCTCATTCCACGTAGTCACCAGGCCATCGAGATCCATGGAGATGATCGCATACTCGATCGCGCTCTGCAGAATGGCTTCGAGAAAGCGCTCTCGGGAGCGGCTGGAACTGGAAAAGGGTTTCATGATCATATTATACGCGCGAACCTTTCAAGGCCTGCAAGGCTGAAAGGCCTCATCCTGATTTTATACCGGACGCCGTCGCGTTGGCAAAGGCCGCAGCCGTGACACGTTGTCGGGCAAGTCCCGGAGGAGCGATCGCTAAAGCCACACAACCTTCTCGGAAACAAAGATACGCGAGCCACGTTATCAAGCGACGTCTTAGTGAGCGTGGAAGCATGACAGGCCATTCGAGAGAACAACTCCACGGGGATTTGCCTTCCGCATCTTCAAAAGCAGCTTCCGCCGATCGGAAGGAGTTGGCAGCGATCGCATTTGAACGCACCCGGATGCCGATGGTCGTCACCGATGGGCGAAAGCCGGATCTTCCGATCGTGCTCGCAAACAAGGCATTCCTCGAACTGACAGGTTATGCGGCGCCTGAAGTGCTGGGGCGCAACTGTCGTTTCCTGCAGGGTCCCGCGACGTCTCCGATTGCCGTCGCCGAAATTCGTGCGGCTATCGCCGGCGAGCGTGAGGTCAGCGTCGAGATCCTCAATTATAAGAAGAGCGGTGAGCAGTTCTGGACGCTTGCATCTAAGTCCCGTCCATGGGGATGACGGAAGGATCCTGTATTTCTTTGGCTCTCAAATCGACATGACGGAGTACCGGCGGATCGAGGCACTGGAGGCCTCCGAGCATCGCCTGCTGATGGAAGTCGACCACCGATCCAACAACGTCCTGGCGATCGTCGACAGCATCGTCCGCCTGAGCAACGCCGATGACCCGGCCCTTTATGCCGCCGCTATTCAGCATCGGGTGCAGGCGCTCGCCCGTGCCCATACCTTGCTTGCTGAACGAAGATGGACAAGCATTTCTGTTGAGGAGCTTATTCGTCAACAGGTGACGCCGTTCGCGGCCACCCGCGCTTTTTTTGCCGGGCCGGATATCAGAATGGATGGGCCGGTCGTCCAGCCCCTTGCGCTCGTGTTCCATGAACTCGCTGTCAACGCAGCCCAGCACGGTGCGCTCGCCGCTGCGCGAGGCAGACTTTCAATCAGTTGGAAGCCCAAACCGTCCGGAGCAGGCTTTAATATCCGGTGGCAGGAGGTGGGCTCGCGCCCTCTGCCTACATTCGCCAAACGAGGTTTTGGCACGGTGATTGTCGGCGCAATGGTCGAAAGGCAGCTTAAAGGGCGAATTGAGAAAACTTGGTCGGAGGATGGGCTGCTTATAGACATTGAGATCCCATCGGCAGGCTCGACCTATGACGGCACCTTGGCACCGGAACACTGATGTCAAGAACCTGCCATCGGGATCGAACGCTTAGCGTCCGCCAACGATGGGCTCCTAACGATGCGGTACCGTGCCTCGACAAGATTATAGAGTCCGAAAGCCGCCAATCCAACGGCGACCGCGACATACAGAAAGGATCCTAGCGGAAGCTGGCGCAGCCATTCCAGGGCGTCGCCCATGCTACCGGCTTGTCCAGGATCCACCCTGAAACCTGCATAGGCGAAAAGTACTCCGGTAGCCGCAAACACCACGCCGCGGGCGACAAGGCCATAGATGCATACCAACGTCACGATACCCTTGTGATCAGGTATCTGAAGGTGGCGCTCGAACTTCCTGGTGATGCCCTTCACGGCCGTCACGACGCCGCCGATGATGAAGCCGGCGCCGACCGCGATCGCAAAGTAGGATCCAAACGGCTGCGACATGATCCATCCTGCCAGATCCTTCTCACCAGAAGCTTCGCTACCTCCTCCCAGGAAAAAGGCGTTCCCGAGCGCATATGCGGCAAGCCCGAGATAGGTGATGGCGCTGCCAAAGAGCGCGGATCGGATCGCCAATGCCTTCCCGTCCCTACCGTGGCCGTCGCTGTCTGCCAGGGACTGCGCCAACCTCCAGGCAACAAATCCTAGAAGGCCGAGCCCGATCAATCCGACCCATACGCGACCGAGCGGCTGTCCAAGGAGTGCTGAAAGCGCGGATTTCGTTTCGGGCCGGCCACCGGCCACGCCGGAGAAGAGAGCAAGCCCGGCCACAAGGAGAAAGACAACGCCGCGCGCCGCATAGCCGCCTTTGGCGAGCACATCAAATCGATTTCCCTTGGTCATCAGCGGTCCCGTCGGTTTCAGCGCGCCATATTCAACGCGCCAACTCGCTGAAAGTTTGCTGGAGACCGGCAACGATGCAGCCACAGAACGGCGGGGCCATATCCTGGTGACGGAACGCCACAGGTGGGCTGGTTGTTGTCGGCGACCATTTGAATGCGACAATACCGAAGCGTTGCCATCATGTGGCAACCTCGCTGCCAATACAGCGAGATTGGCAGCAGGGCCTGACAATCGCATGCCACTGCTGCCAAACAACGCGCATCACCCCAAACACATCTCTCTTTTAGCTATTGATCGTGATGCGCTTAGCAGTCGATTGTTCCGACCCCGAGCGGGGCAGAGTGACAGTCAAAACGCCATTCCTGAAGGAGGCCGAGATTCTGTCTTCCTCTACCTCGCTGTTTAAGGAAAGACGGCGTTCGAAGCGGCCATAGAACCGCTCGGAGAACTGCCGGTCTTTGTCGTCGTTTTCGCCAAGCTTTTCACCCCGGATGGTCAAGACGCCGTTGTCGAGCAAGACTTCAACGTCTTTCTCGTCCATGCCAGGAATATCAGCGGTGACGCGGATTTCCTTCTCGGTTTCCGAGACGTCGATCTTCGGCCAGGAGCTTTCAAACATGAAGCCAGAACCGCTGGCCGGGAACCGATGCTCGAAGCCACGGAAGACATCATCAAACAGCCTGTTCATCTCGCGATGAAGCGCCAAGAACGGATTATGATCTCTGCCTGCATAGTCGGTCGGAACCGTACTCTTGCCGCGGCCCCGCGAAATTAGATCACGAACACTCATCTGTACCTCCATGTCTGGCCGCGCCGGCAAGTCCGGCGCCGGCCGTCATCTAGTTCGATTATGCAACCTGCTTTCCGCCTTCGATCTGAAGCGGTGCAGTCTGCTTTTCAACCTGCTGGGCTTCGCTGGCGCCGATGGGAATGCGCCGCGGCTTCATCTCTTCGGGGATCTCCAGTTTCAACTCGACCGACAGAAGACCGTTTTTCAGGCTTGCCCCAGACACCTTGACATGGTCGGCGAGCTCGAAGCGCCGCTCGAACGACCGGCCCGCGATGCCGTGATGCAGATATTGCGCGTCCTCCTTATCGGCTTTCTCACCAGCAATAATGAGCACGTTTCGCTCATGCGTGATCGAAAGGTCCTCCTCGCCGAAACCCGCGACAGCAATGACGATGCGGTAGTCGTCATCGCCCGCCTTGACAATATTGTAAGGCGGCCAAGTGTCGACAGGTTGAACCCGCTGCGCATTGTTGAGGAGGTTGAAAACGCGGTCAAAGCCGATGCTGGACCGGTAAAGGGGGGCGAAGTCGAATTCGTTTCTCATAGCCATATCCTCCGTAAAGCAACATGGAATGAAGACGCATTGGAAACTTGCGTCTCCACCAATTCAGCCCCGTTAGTGGCGGCTGACGAAACTGATTTGGTTGCGGAGTTTTCAGGGTTCAAGAGCACCCCAGACAAAAATTGGCACTCTGGACACTAGAGTGCTAAAATTGGGTGTACCATTGATGAGCTGCCGTTTTCTGAACGGCATTTTCTAAGGCCGATTGTTGAAAAGGCGCTCTCATAGTCACGCCAACAGGCGCGCCGTTCTTGACCGTGTGATGCCCATCGACTTTTCACGCATGTCCCCGCCGGGCAATCGCAGGCGCAATGGTGAACGGCCCGTTGATCACCAAGGGGATTTGTCTGACGGGCCTTGAACGATCGGCTACCCCCCACAATATCATTTTCATCAGGACCATTGGTGGCATGAAAGGAGGAAAAGATGCCGCTGAACGATGTTCTATGGACCCAGCCGGTGAGAATCCGGCTGCAGTGCGGTTTGGAGCGCACCTTCGCAGGCGCATACGACGCCTTGGATTTTCTCGAGAACGAATGGCCGCTGCGTCATGGTGAGCGCCATCAACGCGCAGTGAAAACGTGTCGTGGCGTCCTCAACGGCAGCATTCCCAGCATCGTCGCGCGCGAAGCCTCCGTGGCGGCTTGCCTCGAAGCGGGCATGCCATCCGTTCTGGCCCCGTGGAAGAGAAAGCCGACCACGCATCCGGCTCGGCCAGCGCGTCTCGTTGCCAATTAAAGGAGAATCGATGACCTCGCCTCCGATGAGGCGAGGTCTAGCATAAGCGCCGCTTTTCCCGTTATTTGGCTGGACGAACGCCGTGATGGAACTTCTGAGTGCCAGCCGGCATTTCGCTGTCGGGACTGTTTCGGGAACGACCATGGCCAGCGATAAACTGTCGACCTATCGATCGAAGCGCGACTTTCAAAAAACGGCCGAACCGAGCGGCGAAAAGCGCCTCGCGCGCAGCAACCGTCGTCGTTTCGTCATCCAGAAGCACGACGCGACCCGACTGCATTACGATTTGCGCCTCGAACTCGACGGCGTCTTCAAGTCTTGGGCTGTCACCAAAGGCCCGTCCCTCGATCCGCACGACAAGCGGCTGGCCGTCGAAGTGGAAGATCACCCGCTGGACTACGGTGATTTCGAAGGCACCATTCCGAAAGGCCAGTATGGCGGCGGCACTGTCATGCTCTGGGATCGCGGTTATTGGGAGCCGGAAGGAAAGAAGAGCCCGGAGCAGGCGCTGGCGAAAGGCGATTTCAAATTCACGCTGGAAGGCAAACGCCTGCATGGCAGCTTCGTGCTGGTGCGCATGCGCAACGACCGCGACCGTGGCAGCCGGACAAACTGGCTGCTGATCAAGCACCACGACGAATTCTCGGTCGAGGAAAACGGCGCGGCCACACTTGAGGAAAACCAGACATCAGTTGCCTCTGGCCGTACCATGGAAATGATTGCCGCCGGCAAGGGACGAAAGCCCAAGCCCTTCATGGTCGAGGGCGGCGACGTTCAAGCCGATGCCGTCTGGGACAGCAATCACGGACTGGCTGCCGAAGAGCGAAAAGAAGACACTGGAGCTGATCGGAAGGCGAAAACGGCCACAAAGGTTGATCTACCGGATTTCATTGCGCCACAGCTCTGCCAGACCCTGGAGCGTCCGCCCGCCGGCACCGGCTGGATTCACGAGATCAAGTTCGACGGCTACCGTATCCAGATGCGCGTACTGGACGGGGAGGCGACGCTGAAGACCAGGAAAGGGCTCGACTGGACGACAAAATATCCCGAGATCGCCGAGGCGGCATCGACACTGCCCGATGCGATCATCGACGGCGAGATCTGCGCCCTCGACGATAATGGGGTTCCTGATTTCGCGGCCCTGCAGGCGGCCCTTTCGGAAGGCAAGACCGGCGAACTCGTCTATTTCGCATTCGACCTTCTCTATGAGGGTGGCGAGGACGTGCGATCTCTACCGCTCGTCGAGCGCAAGGCGCGGCTTCAAAGGCTTCTGTCCGACGCCGGCAGCGATCCGCGCATCCGTTTCGTCGAGCATTTCGAAACGGGCGGTGATGCAGTTCTCCGGTCTGCCTGCAAGCTCTCACTGGAAGGCATCGTCTCGAAAGAGGCCGATGCACCCTATCAATCCGGCCGCACCGAAAACTGGGCGAAGTCGAAATGCCGCGCCGGCCACGAGGTGGTGATCGGCGCCTATGCCAAGACCAACGGGAAATTCCGATCCCTGCTGGTCGGCGTCTATCACGGCGACCACTTCGTCTATGTCGGCCGCGTCGGCACGGGATATGGCGCAAAGAAAGTGGAAACGCTGCTTCCGAAGTTGAAAGCGCTCGAGACGGCGAAATCGCCCTTCACCGGCATCGGCGCGCCGAAGAAGGAGGCCGAGGTCACGTGGCTGAAGCCCGAGCTCGTGGCGGAAATCGAATTCGCAGGCTGGACGGCCGACGGTATTGTCCGGCAGGCGGCCTTCAAAGGGCTGCGCACGGACAAGCCGGCCAAGGAGGTCAAGGCCGAACGGCCGGCGAAACCCGCGCAGACAGACGTGCCGCAGCCGGTGGCGGAGACGAAGGCCATGCCGGTCCGGCGAAAGGGCGCCAAGGCCGAGGTCATGGGCGTGACGATTTCCAACCCCGACAAGCCGCTATGGCCTGATGCCAATGATGGCAAACCTGTCACCAAGGAGGAACTGGCCCGTTACTACGAAATGGTCGGTTCCTGGCTGATCGAGCACATCAAGGGACGGCCATGTTCCATCATCCGGACGCCCGACGGCATCGGTGGCGAGCAGTTTTTCCAGCGCCATGCGATGCCCGGCACCTCCAACCTGCTTGAACTGGTGAAGGTCTTCGGCGACAAAAAGCCTTATTTGCAGATCGACCGCGTCGAAGGCCTTGCTGCCGTCGCGCAGATCGGTGGCGTCGAGCTGCATCCCTGGAATTGTGAACCGCATCAGCCTGAGGTGCCGGGCCGGCTCGTCTTCGACCTTGATCCAGGTCCGGACGTGCCATTCTCCGCGGTCGTTTCGGCAGCCCGCGAAATGCGGGACCGTCTCGACGAGTTGGGCCTGGTCAGCTTTTGCAAGACCACTGGTGGCAAGGGCCTGCACGTCGTCACGCCACTCGCAATCAACAAGCGCAAGCCGCTTTCGTGGGCGCAAGCGAAGGGTTTTGCCCACGACGTCTGCCAGCAGATGGCGCGTGACAATCCCGATCTCTATCTGATCAAGATGACCAAGAGCCTGAGGGATGGCCGGATCTTCCTCGATTATCTGCGCAATGACCGGATGGCGACGGCAGTGGCACCTTTGTCGCCCCGTGCCCGGCCGGGTGCCACCGTCTCGATGCCGTTGACATGGACACAGGTCAAATCGGATCTCGACCCGAAGCGCTTCACCATCCGCACCGTCCCGACCATCCTCTCGAAATCATCGGCCTGGGACGATTATTGCGATGGCCGGCGGCCACTGGAACAAGCGATCAAGCATCTCGGCAAGGGGCGAGTTGCCGTATGATCTCGCCGCTCTTCGAAAAGGCCTGACCGGCAAAAATCAGGCGGCGATTGCGGCGAAGATGCTAACATATAATAGCCCTTGTGCCCGGCAGCGGCAGCATCGGCAGATGCTACTCGGCCTGCACACTCTGGTCCTTCGGCAGCAAAATCGTCATCGCCGCCGCGACGGCGGCCGTAACTGCAACGGCGAGATAGATGCCGCTGAAACTCTGGGTCGATGTCTTGATCACGGCGCCAAAGAAGTTCCCTGTGGTGCCGCCGATGCCTTGGAACACGGTGCAGATGCCTAAGACAGTCACCGCGACGCGGGGCGTGGCGCGATGTGAGACGTAGGCCGGCAGCAGGCCATAGATCGGATAAAAACCCAGCGAAAAGAAGATGCCTGACAGGAGCGAGAGTTCCATGGAGGGATCGAGGACTACGAGGGCGCCGGCGGCGAGGAAGCTTGAGTAACAAGCGAGCATGGCATGGCGCGCTCCGAGGCGCGACGATATTGTGCCAATGGCGAAGCCTGCGCTGATCCCCACCGCCCCGATCGTTGCCCAGAGCCATGAGGCAAAGCCGACGGAATAGCCGAGTTCCTCGCGCAGGAACGGCGAGAGATAGGTGAGATAGGGATATGGCATCAGGCCGTTGATGAAGCCGAGCGCGAAGATCAGCGCCACCCATGGCATGATGGAGCGCAGGCTTGCTGAACTGCCGGCAGTAGGCGCGCGCGTTTCGTGACTTGTCCCGCTGTCGAAGAGGCCGGCCCGCCCGAAGAGAATGTGGGTGACAATGGCCAGTGTAATCGTGGCCGCGCCCGTGAGGTACCAGACCATCTGCCAGTGGCCGCTTCCGGCGTATGCGGCCACGAGTGCGCTGTTGATGAGGACGCCAAAGGCCGGCGCGCTGGAGATCAGGCTCATGGCAAAGCCGCGCTGTTCAGCTCCCACCACCCGCGAGGCGAGATTAATCATCGGCACGAAGGTCGATGCGCCCGTTGCGCCGGCGACCATCAGCAGCCCGGCAACAACATAGAGATTGTCGATGATGGGGATGCCCGACAGGCAAAGCCCGCAGAGCGACACGGACGCCACCACCGTCCGCGCTGCACCGATGCGATGGACGAGCCAGGTGCCGAGCACGGCAAATGCCACCGTGGAAAACTGGACTAGGCCGGTGACAGTGCCGACGAACGCATAGTCGAAGGCAAGATCTTTCCGCATGTCGGGGATGATCTGGGGAAACAGGCTGAGGCCGAAGCCGTAACACGTGCCGACGCAGGCGATCATGACGGCGACGAGAACGTTACTCGGGATTCGCACGCTAGTCATGATGATCGGCCTTTGTTGGCAACCGCGTTCCCCCCGCTCGACGCGATGATCATCTAGCATGGGCAGCCGGTGGACTGTCGGGTCTGCGACGCCTGTTGCCGATATTGCCGCGCTTCGGGTGCCCCGGCATTGAGCGCGCCAATAGTCTTGCGCGCGCCCGGGCATGGTCGTGACCGCGTCTGGTGCAAGGCGGCCATCCAGCCTGGCTTGCAAATCGCAGAGGCTAATGTTCGAGCGGCCATCAAGGCAGTCGCAACATGCTTCGGCAGGCCCTCCCATCTGGCCGCGACGAGACCTCCCGCCTAGCAGAACCCGTTCAACTTGAGAATCTTATGGGCGTCGATTGCCGCCCGGAGTTCATCTTCGGAGTTTCGATCTCCTCGGTTAGCATCTGGATGGTGCATCTTCAGCATCTGCTTGTAGCGTCGTCTAATCTCCTCAGACGTCGCGTCCTGCGAAAGGCCGAGCGTTTCGAAGGCTTTTGCTTCCAATACCTTGAGCTTACGTCGCTGAAGATCAGCTTTCGTTGTTTGATGTTGAGCAGCAATCTTGCGAGCGTTAAGGGTTTTTGCCGTACCGGAGCGAACGGTCGAAGGAAGCGGCATCTCTGTCGCCTGATCAACGCGGGTCCCCCACGTCTTACGGCTGCCGTTTGCTGCTTCCCTCTGATAGCGGGCGGTCACTGGATCAGACAGATTGCTCGCGAAATTATATCCCTTATTGTATTCCCTCGCATGTTGCGCGCAGAACACCAGGTATAATCCTTCCGCATCTCGCCCGACGGGCGCACGATTGGTGCCGCCGCTTTCGCAACCGTCCCACTGGCATTTCGACTGGTAAGGCTCGCGGAGCGGAGCCGATTTTTTGCTCGTTGGCCTCAGGCCGACGAAAATCTTCGAATCAAACGTCATCGCGCGTTATATGGCGGTCTCATCGAGGCGGCAAGCAAACCATCCACGAGATTTCAGAAAGATGACGATGGAGGCGCGCCGATAGTCGGGACAGGTGGTTCCTGCTCCGGCTCTTTACGCCTTGCCCGTCACCGGCGCTCAGTTGCCTCGCGCACTCCATCCTCGTCCCAACCCCCTCAATGTCTGAAGCGCGATGAGCGTCTCGATTTTCGCCCTTTTCCACTACCTGCGAAGTCTCATTGAGTTGGCGCCTAGCAGCTCGAGACATGACGAGGTTCGGAGCGCGATCCACATCTTCACGGTGGTAGCTGGGCGATGCCATACAGGTCATTTGGCAGCACCTTGCTAATCAAGAGGTTGAGATCGATGCCTTGGCTGCCCCTTGATCTGGGCTCGCCGATAGAGCGGGTCGGCGTGCTTGGACACTAGGACATGTGCGATGGTCGTCTCCGTCGGCAATCCAGCCTGGATCAATCCTGCAGGAGCCTGAGCCTGAACAACACCATCGATCCAGACACGGCAGGCGTATAGGGGCGACGGGTGACGATCACGCGGAACTGCGCCGGGATGACATCCAGCCGCTCGGACGGACATCAAACGTATACATGTCAAGGGAGCACCGAGCACGCCGCTACGGCGTGCTCGCCTATGCTTTTCGCTGAACCAATCGAGCCGCCGAAACCGGCAGCTCGATCCGTCACCCGTTGACCCTCCGAACGCTCGCAACGCTGACGTCGCAGGCAGCCCGGCGCGTAGCAAGCACCTTGACCGAAAAGAGCGCGTAGATGATCAACGGAAGGCAGACGAGATAGGATGTCCTGATGCCCGCATGTTCGGCAATGAAACCGAGCAGCGGCGGCGCCAGGAAGAAGACGACGAAGGTCATCTGGCCAAGGGCAGCGACGTTGAGATGGGCCGCGCGATCTGTGCGCTGGGCCGCCGCCGAGACGGCGAGAGGATAGACCGCGCTGCAGCCTGCGCCCATCAGGGCAAAGCCCGTCAGCGCGACATAGGCATGCGGCGCGCCCCAGACGGCGCAGATGCCGATCGCCGAAAGAACAAGCAGCATCGTGGCGACGGCCCGCGCGCCAAACCGATCGACCAATGGATCGACGAACAGGCGCGCCAGCGCCATGCAAAAGGTAAAGAGTGTCAATCCCAGTCCGCCGATGAAGGGCTCGGCTGAAAACACGTCGCGCATGTAGATCGCCGACCAGTCGATCCCGGCACCTTCGACGAGAAAGGCCGCGATGCCGATTACGCAGAGCGGCATGAGGCCCCAGGTGGGAAGCGCTACCAGCGGCACCTTGCCTTCGTTCAACGCGATCCGCGCCGGCGCATTGCGCATGCCGGAAATCGCCCACATGCCGAGCACAAGCACCGCGGCAAAGGTCATGGCGAGATGGAGCTGCATCGAAATACCGGCTTGGCGGACCACCGAAGAGACAAGCGCCGTGACGAAGAAGCCGAGGCTCCAGAAACCATGCGCCCTGTTCATCACGCCGCGTCCCAGCTGCGCTTCAATGCGGTCGATCTCGACGTTGAGATTGATCTCCAGCGCCCCGGCAAGCAGCCCCTCGACGAAGAGCACACAGAACACGACCGGAGCCGCACCGATCCACGGCACCAGCGACAGCAACGCAGACGTGCCGAGAACGGTAATGAATGCCGTCGTCCGCGCGCCGAGCCGGGCGATCAAGGGCGAAGACAATGTCAACGAAATCAAGGCGCCGATCGCAGCCCCTATCAACGTCAACCCAAGCTCTGACTTGTCGACGCCAAGCGCCACCTGCAAATCCGGCATCCTCGACAGCAGCGCCCCAAGTGATACGGCGAAGAGAAAAAAGCAGACATAGATCCGCTGCTGCGGCGCGATTTTCATGATGCAACTCCGGGTATCGACGCTCGAAGCCGAACGCGCGCTTTTGGATTTGTGATGTCTATCTCACAGGGCCAAAGATCGAAACTTGTTTCTCACGGAACGCCTCGGAGAAGGTGATTAGAGACCGGCGCGATTTGCCTAGCCGCGGTGAGGTCCGCGTGCCGTTGTGATCGGTCTCCGCTCCAATTTTGCGGTGAGGACGTCCAGATCTACCGCCTGAGGGCTTCGCCGGCGGCTGAGAGGCTTGTTCTGCGCGAGTACGTCTCCGACGCAAACGGCCCTCGCGGCCACAGGGTTGAAAGTGATTGATCCCTGGTCCCGATAGCGACTGTGTGTTCGCGTTGGTTCAAGGGGAGGAACATCGACGCTA
Organism: Rhizobium leguminosarum bv. viciae USDA 2370; assembly: GCF_002008365.1. Lineage (GTDB taxonomy): Bacteria > Pseudomonadota > Alphaproteobacteria > Rhizobiales > Rhizobiaceae > Rhizobium > Rhizobium leguminosarum. The sequence continues at coordinate 843 of NZ_MRDL01000037.1, read as the reverse complement.
AGTGCGTTGCTTACTTCGTAAGGTCATAGGGCCGCCCCGTAGGAGCGCAATTTGTTGGTGATCATACGCTTTGGCAGCATGCCCTGCTTCTTCAGGCGTCGCGCCAGCAGGCGCTTGGCCGCCTTGGTGTTGCGGCGCGACCGCACGATCTCATCGAGCACATATCCATCCTGATCAAACGCTCTCCACAGCATTTCTGGCCATTGACGCGCACCACGACTTCATCGAGATACCAGACATCGTCTTCAGTCGACGCCTTATGGCGTGTGCGGCGCCCATAATGGCCGTTCTTTCGGCACCATCGGCGAATGGTCTCATGCGAAACGACGATCCCGCAATCGAGCATCATTTCCTCGACATCGCGCAGGCTCAGATTGAAGCGGAAGTAGAGCCAAACAGCGCGGGCCACGATTCCGATCGGCCCCTCGCCTGAGGGCGGGATGACCGACCTTGATCTTGAATGACTGGTAGCCGACCGGCCGCCGCGGGCGAAAACAGTGCGCAGAATGCCTCGTCGCTAAGATGAAAGTCCAGACCACTGGCACAGGCGCGGACCCCGGTCACGGCGGCTTCCTAGCAGCTAATGCCGACTGCCTCGCGCGATGACATCGCCGATATCGCCCGGTCATTGGCGCGGCCGGCCAGCAAGCGATCTGCGCTGCGGTTCATCGGCGATATGAGCGACATGATGCCGACTCGCTGATCTGCCACTTCCGCCTCCGTCAAAACCTCCTACTAAGATTGCAGTCATCGCGTCCTGCCCCGGCTCTGGTCCTGCCAGGCTCGCGCCGCCGGCAACGGCTTTGCCGTCCTCCACTGCGTTGCGGCCCTGCGGGTGCAGGC
>NZ_MRDL01000027.1 GCF_002008365.1 Rhizobium leguminosarum bv. viciae USDA 2370 | reverse complement strand
ATGCGCAGCGCGCCGTCGACTACCTGCATTCCTTGCAGCCGGAGTTCGACGAGGAGGCGGCGGCGTGAGCCGTCTCTTCCTTCACTCAACCATGAGAGACGCGGATGCGGATCACTGCAGCGGCCGATAACCTCGCGAGCGCTTCTTGCGCAAAAAGGCGAGCAGGAGATCGACGGCTTTTGCCTCGCTGTCGAAGACATGGATCTTCTGCTGTCCGCGGCTGCCGATGCGTCCCCAGCTGCGCACGAGCGAGGTCTCGCCGAAGAGGTTCGCCTCGATCGACAGCGCATAAAAGCGAGCCATGTTTTTGGCACGCTCTCTGCGTTCGATATAGACGTGATAGGGCTGAACTGTCATGCCGGCAGGATCGCAAACACCAGGTGAGGGTGTCCAACGACATTTGTGAATCGGTCAGGCCCGATCGATTCATCGGGGTGATGTGAACCGCTTGGCTCATCTCTCCTGGCTTATCTCCTGCTTGGCAAACAATCTGGCAAATTCCGGGTCGGCATAATAGCGCAACTTTGTCGCAACGATTGGCCGCTGGACGGTGATGAACAGCAGTTCGGTCTCGGCATGCATGTTGCGAACTTCGTCGGGCGTCAGCGGCGATGTGTCTAGGATCGACGGAAGATAGTCATACAGGGAATGCGGGGTTTGGCTATCAGCCTGCCTCGGTCATTCCTTTGTCCTTTATGCGGCAAAATTCAATCAACTGCTCCGAGGTCATTGGTCGTGCCAGAGCGTAACCTTGCAATATATGGCAACCGAGATCTTTCAGGATCTTCGCATGCTCCATGGTCTCCACGCCCTCTGCGACGATGTCGATGTTCTGCGACCGGCCGATTTCGATGATGGAGGAGACCAGACGGCGCTGAGATGGAGATGCGATAATGGGCTTGATGATTTCGCGATCGATCTTCAGGCGTCGCGGCTCAAATCGAAGCAAACTGACGATACTGGCATGTTCGGTGCCGAAGTCATCGATCTCGATTTCGATGCCAAGCTTTTTGACGGCTGGAATGATCTCCTTGAGAACAGGTTGAAGATCATTGAAGGAGATTGTCTCGAGCAGCTCGAAACACAGACGACCCTTCGCGATGGGAAGCTCGGACAGCTCGGCAAGCAGATTTGCCTGCGCCAGTCGACGCGCTGAAATGTTGACCGAGACACGTGGAATTTGCATTCCCAAGCTGTCCCATCTTGTCAGCTCGAACAGGGCCTTTTGCAGGATCAGCCTATCCATGTCGCCGGTGCGCCCCAGCTTTTCCGCGACGTCAAGAAATCTGTTCGGGGCGAGCAGACCCTTTTTCGGGTGATCCCAACGGGCCAGTGTCTCGACGCCGGCAATATCCAATGTGTTTGCATTGAACTGCGGTTGGAAGAATGCAACGAGTTCATCACGATCGAGCGCATGCGTGAATTCATCCGCCAATTCTTTCGAATGGATCGCGGCGCTGCGAAGCTCTTCTGTAAAGACCGCAGCGCGGCCGCGGCCGGCCTTCTTCGCCTCGTAGAGAGCCAAATCGGCATCGAGAAGCAATTGGCCGAGGTCCCGCCCGAGAGCACCTTCAGTCTCCCAGGCGACGCCGACGCTTGCACCGACAATACAGGCCGCACCGTCAATGAAGAGGGGTTGCTCGAGGGCATCGACAATTTGCCGGGCCAATGCGTTTGCCTTCGGCTCCGGATCTGCACTCCAGCTGGCGAAGATGAACTCATCTCCACCGATCCGAGCCGCTTCGTCGTTTGGACCAGCCAAGTCGGCAAGGCGCGAAGCCGTTGTTTGCAAGACCGCGTCACCGCCGGCGTGCCCTTTCGTGTCGTTGATTTCTTTAAATCGATCGAGGTCGATATGAATGAGGATCAGACAATCTTGTGGACGAGGTCTCGGCGGTTGCGAGATCATCTGGTCGACAAATCGTCGATTGGGAAGCCCCGTCAATGCGTCATGCAATGACAGGTACTCCAGCCTCTGTCGTGCTCGAACGAGCTTTTTCTTGTGAAGGCGAAGCTTTTCGATCGTTCTTTGGCGTGATTTGGTCAGAAAACCGATCCAGACAATCGGCGCAACGACGCAAAATGCCAATAGGCTCGCGTAGAACTCAAAAGTGCCGATCCCGCTATTTTGGCCCCATCCCTGCTTTGGCAGTGCGGCGAGGGTCCATCGGCCATAAACCATATCAACGGATGTCTGGACCGGTTTCCTGGAAAAGGTTGCCAGGCTGCCGAAAAAAACCTGTTTGGGCGAATTCGGCTCCGGTACGGTGCTGATTGCGATCTCAAGCTCGGTCGAACCAAGGCCACTTTCCTGGTAAAGCTTTGGTATGTCTACTATTCCGGAAAGCAGCCCCCAAAAGATCTGGCTTGTTCCGTCATTGATGTAGATCGGGCACCTGACCACAAAAGCGGTTCCACCTTGGACAAGCTCCACCGGGCCTGTCAGAACGATATTGTGCGTGTTGCGCGCCAGCATCGCGGCAGCCCGTTGCTTCTCATTGGTTCGGTAGTCGAGCCCGATGGCCTTTTCGTTTCCATTCTCCGGATAAACCCACCTGACCACCATGTCGGGCGCAGCGGCGAAGCTTCGCAATTGTGAATCGGGCTGCAGGATCTGCGCGGCAAGTTTTGAAAAGCCGCTTTGGCCCATCTCTGGATTGACTGCGATGCCGGCCGCCAGCCCCTGCAACAGCTTCACATTGCTGTTGAGGTTGGTCTGAAGCCGGGAGGATATGGTGGCGAGCTCGCCGGCAACCGTCGAGCGTTCATCGGCAAGCGATCGCTCCAGCCGCCAGTTGGTTGCGACCCAGACGACGATTGCTGCAATAATTGCCGCAAATATTGCGGGCGCGAATGCGCTGGTATGGCTTATTACGGAGCGAGCGAGATTTCTTCGAAACTTCATCAGGTTGCCGGCGTGGATGACAGGCCCTCATCCTTGCACAGTTTCTTTAAGGCAACGCTAAACCTGCCAACCCTTATAAAGGAAAGCTGCCTGTTCGTTGCTCCTTAGAGCAGTTCAGTTTTTCACTGAAGCGCAGAACCGCTCTATCCTTTTGTTTTTACGCAATTTCGGACGGAAAACCGTTTCACACTTTTCCTGGAATTGCTCTAGGTCACCGGGCTGAAGTCGGCGGCAAGCACCGCATCCTTGAGCGCACGCGAGTAGGGATGCTGCGGGTTGTCCAGGACGGTACGGGCCTGTCCGCGCTCGACGATTTCGCCTTTGCGCATGATGATGATGTTGTCGCTGATGTAATAGGCGGTGGCGAGGTCGTGGGTGATGTAGACGATTGAGAGCCCGAGCTCGTTTTTCAAGCGGCCAAAGAGGTTGACGATGGCCATGCGCAGCGATGCGTCGACCATGGAGACCGGTTCATCTGCCACAAGCAGGCGGGGTTGCGGGATCAGCGCGCGGGCGATGGCGACGCGCTGAAGCTGGCCGCCCGACAATTCGTGGGGAAACCGGCCTTTCACCTCTTCAAGGGTCAGGCCGACATGGATGAGCGCGGCATCCGCCATCCGCTCCGCCTGCTCTCGGTCCGGCCGTTTTCCCGAGAACGAAAAATTGCGGGCGGTCTCGAAGAGATAACGGTCGACACGTTTCAGCGGATTGAAGGCTTCGAAGGGGTTCTGCAGAACCGGCTGGACCTCTTTCATGAACGCCCTGCGCTCGGCTCTGCTATGGATGGCGACGGTCCTGCCGCTGAATTGAAGCTCGCCTTCCGTTGGTTCGGTCTGGCCGAGGATCATCGCCGCGATCGTCGATTTTCCCGAGCCGGATTCGCCAACGATTGAGAGGATCTCCGGCTCCTCTCCCAGTTCGAAGCTGACATCCTTGACCGCCGTGATCAGGCGCCGGCCGAGCATGCCGCCCTGGCGGTAGACTTTCGTCACATGCGAGAGACTAAGAAGAGCACTCAAACCTGATCTCCCGTAACGGCAAAACACGCCACGCGCCGCTGCGGCTCGACGGTGACGAGCGGCGGAACCTTCTGCGAGCAAATCTCCATGCGCTTCGGACAGCGCGGGTGAAACCGGCAGCCTTCCGGCGGCATGGCGAGGTTCGGCGGACGACCCTCCAGCGAAGGGCGGGCCGTCGCATCGCCGATGCGCGGCAGACTGCCGACGAGGTGCTGCGTATAGGGGTGGAGCGGCATGTTGAAGAGTTTGGCGGTCGGCGCTTCCTCGACTAGACGCCCGGCATAGACAATGCCGATGCGGTCGGAGACCGTCGCGTGAACCCCCATATCATGGGTAACGAACAGGAAGGACGAGCCCATCTCGCGCTGGATTTCGCGGATCATCGACAGAACGTCGCGCTGAACGATCACGTCGAGTGCGGTCGTCGGTTCGTCGGCGATGATGAATTCCGGCGTCAGGATCGTCGCCAGTGCAATGGTCATGCGCTGGCGCATGCCGCCGGAGAGCTCGTGGGGGTAGGCGTCGAGCAGATGCGGATCCAGCTTAAGCCGCTGCAGATGGGTGGCGACCCTTTCGAAAAACTCGCTCTTGCCGACCTTCATGTGGCGAAAGGCGAAATCGGTGAAGGAGTGACGGATCCGGCGCACCGGATTGAGCACATTCATCGAGCCCTGCATGATATAGGACAGATGCCGCCAGCGCAGCGCCAGGCGCTCTTCCGGCTTCATCGCGTAGATATCCTGGGTGCCGCCGTCGAAATGGAATGTCACTTTCCCGGACACGACCCTCAGCGGCGGCCGGATTGCGCCGGCGATGGTCTTGATCAATGTCGTCTTGCCGCTGCTCGATTCACCGGCAACGCCATAGACCTCGCCGCGGGCGATCGTCAGGCTGATATCGTCGACGGCGCGCACCTCGCGATCGACGCCGTAGAGGAAGGCACGGTAATAGGCTTTCAGATTCTCAATTTCGACCAAAGGATCCATACTAACTTCCCATCCGGTTCAGCCGGCTGCGCGGATCATTGTATTCGTTCATCGACATGGACAGCAGGAAGAGCGCCAGGAAGAGGACGACGATGACGGCGACGGGGGCGGCCACCCACCACCATATGCCTGATATCAGCGCCGAATGCGCATTGGCCCAATAGATCATCATGCCCATGGTCGGCGTCTCGATATCGGTGAAGCCGAGCACCGACAGGGTGATCTCCATGCCGATCGACCAGATCATGTTGTTCATCGTGGTGGCAAAGACGATCGGCAGAACGTAAGGCAGGTGCTCCTCGACGAGGATCTTGCGCATGCTCATGCCGGAATAGACGCTTTGGGTGGTGAAGGATCTCGTCTTCAGGCTGATCGCTACCGACCGGATGAGGCGTGCGTCATAGGACCAGCCGAGCGAGGCCATGATGACGATCAGCGCCGTCCAGGTCATGCTGTCCTTCAGTACGAAATAGAAAAGGATCAGCAGCGGAAATTGCGGGATGACCATGACGCTGTCGTTGATGGCCATCAGCACCCGGTCGACCGCACCGCCGGCATAACCGGCGACGAGGCCGACGACCAGCGAGATGATGCGTGAAATGAAGGCGACGCCGATGCCGAAAAACAGGGTGTTGCGAAGGGCGGTCGTCAATTGCCAGAAAACGTCCTGGCCACGCGATGTCGTGCCGAGCCAATATTCGCCGTCGGGCGGCATATCGGGCGGTAGAAGATAGATGTCCGTCGCGCCGTAAGGCGAGAAATAGGACACGACTATCAATCCGACGATGACGGCAAAGAGCAGCAGGCCGCAGAGGAATTCCATATTCTGGCGTGCGAGGTCGCGGACGATCGTAAACATGTTCTATTCCACCTTGATACGCGGATCGATCAGCGGGCTCAGAATGTCGATGATGAACACGGCCGCGGCAACGCCGACGATCGACAATGCACTGAGGCCGAGCACCAGGCTGTAATCGCCGGCATGCACCGCTTCGATCAGCAGGTTGCCGATGCCCGGATAGCCGAAGACGATTTCGGTAATGACCGTGCCGTTGAAGATCGCGCCGAGCGACATGGCAAGCCCGGTAAATTGCGGCACCATGGCATTGCGGGAGATGTAGGAGCGGAGAATTTTCCGTTTGGGAACGCCGCCGAGTTCGGCGAAGACGACATAATCCTCGGTGATGATGTTGGATACGAGGGCGCGCATCCCGATCAGCCAACTGCCGGTTCCCACAAGGATGAGAGAAAAGGCCGGCAGGATGGAGTGCTTCAGTATATCGAGGACCAGGGCGAAGGAGAGGTCCAGATTGGCGTTCATCTCGTAGCCGCCATTGATCGGCAGCACCGGCCAGAGATAGCCGAACACAATCAGAAGCACGAAGGCGAGAATATAATAGGGAATGGGAAGCAGCGCGATGAAGACGAGGCTGACGGCCTTCATCACCATATTCTTCCGGTAATAGCCGGCGAGCGCGCCGATCGCATTGCCGAGCACGAAAGTGATCAGGGTCGACATCGTCATCAGCCCGATGGTCCAGGGCAGGGACCGCAGGATGATAGTGGAAACGGGTGTGGGAAAAGCCGATAGCGAGGGACCGAGATCACCGGTCGCAAGCCGAAGCCAGAAATGCAGGTATTGCTGCCAGATCGAGCCCTCCATTCCGTAAAGCTCGCGAAGCGACTGGCGCATCAGTTCGATCGCATTGGGATCGGACTGCCCCATCTGCGTGATGGCGCCTATGCTTTCTTCGACCGGATCGATCGGGGTCAGGTGGGTGACGAAGAATGTGATGGTCACGCCAAGAAATACGACGAGCAGAAACTGACCGAACCGCTTCAGCACAAAGAGCAGATAAGACGTCATAGGGCAGTGGTTCCTCTCTGGTTCCCTTCATCGACAGGAAAGGATCGACGGACATGCCACATGCCCGTCGATAGGGGGCCGGCGCGCAACACTCGCGCCGGCGTTGGGAGGATTATTTCGGTTGTGCCGGCTTGAGTTTGACCATCATCAGCCTGGAGTTTGCCCAATTCGGCACTGGGTCGGTATAGGGGTCTGATATCGTCGGATAGCCGGTCCAATAGGTCGTATCCATCGAGGTAAAGACGTTATACGACATCAGCGGGATCGTCGGCATTTCGCGGGCGACCAGCTTCAGATAATCCTTGCCGAGTTCGACGCCCTTCGGATCGTCGGCGCTGATGCCGCGGATGCTTTCGATGATCTTGTCGAGCTCCGGATTGCTCCAGCGCTGCCAGTTGCGCGGCGGCTGATTGTCACCCTTCTTGGCCACGAACTGCGAGTGCCAGCTGTCGAGGAAGAACGACAGGTCAGGATCGCCGCCCCAGGTCTCGACGCTCCAGGCAATCGCCACCTGGAAATCGCCGGGCTGGAGTGCCACCTGCCAAAGTTTCGCGGCCGGCACGGCTTTGGCGTCGATGCCGAATGCGGCCCATTGCTGTGCGATCAGCGTTCCGGCGCGGGTGAAGACCGAGCGTGTGTCGCCTTCCACCGTCATCCGGATCTTGAAGGGCTGTCCATCAGGGGTCAGCCATTTGCCGCCGGATTTCTTGAAGCCTGCCTTCTCCAGCAGTTCGCCGGCAGCCTTCGGATCCGGTTTCCACCAGCCATAGCCGAAGGCACCGCTGATTGCCTGCGGGTCGGTCGGGATCTGGTCCTTGAACTTCGGCTGCTTGCGCAGAATATCGGCGATCTGTTGCCCGACCGTCGGGTCATAAGGCTTGATCTTGCTCTTGCCGGTATCGATCTCGAAATTCTTCAGCCAATCCTGCATCGGCGCCTGATAGTCCTTCATCGTGGCCGCCGTCGGCGGCACGCCGAGCGCCGAAAGCGTCGCTGCCCCGCGATAGCTCGCCATGTCGACCGCCTTGATGTCGATCAGCAGGGCAAGCGCCCAGCGTACATCAGCGTTGTCAAATGGCGGATCCTGCGTGTTGAAAATGACAGCCGGAAGTGTCGGATCCGGATGGGCGAAGGGGAAGCCCGGGAACCAGGTTTCGATCGACTTGGATTTCTCCTTGAGGGTGAACATGCCCTCTGGCGTATTGTCGTGGATGATATCGAGATTGTGCTCGAGCTGGGCGATCGTCCGCTTATCCGGCGGGCCGGGATCGGTATAGGTCACGTATTTCGGGGCCGGCTCGCCGAAGCGGGCAAGCGAGGTCCGTTGCCAGTCGTCACGCTTCTCCCAGGTATACCATTTGCCCTGGGGATCAAACGACTTGAGCTTGTATGCGCCGAGCGAGACGGGATTGGCGAAGTCATAACGAAGCGGATCTTCGACTTTTTCGAAGACATGCTTGGGCATGATCCAGGCGCCGTTCCAGCGAACGGTGAAAATGGCGTGGAAGCGCGAATTGGGCTTCTTCAGCTTGAACACGACAGTCGAGGGGTCGGTCGCCTCGACGCTTGCCACCTGCACCGAGAAGGCAGCACTCCAGACCATGCCGGGGTGATCCATCTGCGTCTTGACGGTGTAGACCACGTCGTCTGCCGTGAACTCCACGCCGTCGCTCCAGAAGAGCCCCTTGCGCAGTTTCACGGTCATCTCGGTGAAGTCGGCATTATATTGCGGCTTGTCGGCAGCCAGCGAATTGTCCCAGGTCGCGCCGCCAAGCCCTTGTTCGGGATCGATATACCAGAGCGTATCCATGGTCAGCTGCTGCAGGCCGGTCGATACGCCGCCGCCGCCATTGACCCAGATGTTGAACCAGCCGGGATTTTTGATCGTCCCTTCCGGATTTTCGACGATGAGCGTCTCCTTGCGCGGCAAGGAGGTGTAGTCATCGGCCTTGGCCGTCGCTGTCAGGCCGAGTGCGGCCAGCGCGACGCCAAATGCGAGCCTCTTCCACTGTTGCATGAACTCCTCCCTAGAAAGCGACGATCCGGCGGCCGCAAAGGCACGCATGGGCACGTCGCGGTTGTCGGTTCGCAGAGGCCTCAGGACTCAAGGTCCAGAGCTTCGGCGAACCATCCCTCCGGCTCCCTGCCTCCTCGCAGCGAGCCGAAATCTCAGCCGGTGGCCAATCGTGGCTTACCCGGCGGCGGCTGTCACACTGACAGCCGGATGACGTTGTAGGACAGCGGCTTCAGCGCCGCCCGCAACCGTCCATCCTCAATCTTTCCACTCTCGACATTGACCGGAGCGACCGTTTGCGGCCGCGCAGCCGTGTTGACGGCTTCCAGATCACCGTGGGTCATTTCCACCTGCTCGACCACGCGGGCATTTGTGAAACCTTCCAGCCGCACATCGAGATCGAGCGCCGCGCTCGGATGACGATTGACGGCAAAGAAGGTCAGGGTCTTGCCGTCCTCGGAATGGACTGCCGATACGTCGAGATAGGGAACGTCGTTCTCCTCGTCGCTGTCATAGGTCGGACCATCGACGACCAGCTGCAGTGCCGAGCCGCGGCCATATCTGGAGGCGTAATAGAAGGGGTAATAGATGGTCTGGCGCCAGGCGGCGCCGCCGTCCTCGGTCATGATCGGGGCGATGACGTTGACGAGCTGCGCGATGCAGGCGATGCGTACGCGGTCGGAGCGACGGATGAAGGTGTTCAAGATGCCGCCGACCTGCAGCACGTCTTCGAAATTGTAGATGTCTTCCAAGAGATGCGGCGCATCCGGCCATTCGTCGCGCGCCAGGATCTCCTTGTCCTGCTGGTTGGAATGATACCAGACATTCCATTCGTCGAAGGAAATGCCGATCGTCTTCTTCGAGCGTTTTTTCGCCTTGATGTAGTCGATCACGCCGCCGATCGTGGTGATGTAGCGATCGAGCTTCGTCGCGCGGGCGAGATAGTTAAGCGTATTTTTCTCGCGGTTGGCAAAATACATATGCAGCGAGATATGGTCGGCGCTGTCATAGCACTGCTCGAGGACCTGGGCCTCCCATTCCGGATAGGTCTTCATATCGGAATTGGACGAGCCGCAGACCACGAGTTCGAGCGACTTGTCGAAGCCGCGCATGGCCTTCGCCGTCTCATCCGCCAGCCGGCCATATTCGTAGGCGGACTTGTGACCGACCTGCCAGGGACCATCCATCTCGTTGCCGAGGCACCACAATTTGACATCGTGCGGATTGGACCAGCCGTGCTTGCGGCGCAGATCCGACCAGTAGGTGCCGCCCGGATGATTGCAATATTCGAGGAAATTGCGGGCTGCATCCAGGCCGCGTGATCCGAGATTGACGGCGAGCATCGGCTTGGTGTTCGCCTTCTTGCACCAGTCGACGAATTCATTCACGCCGATCTGGTTGGCTTCGCGGGTGCGCCAGGCAAGGTCGAGGCGAACCGGGCGCTCCGCACGGGGCCCGACGCCGTCTTCCCAATTATAGGCCGAGACGAAATTACCGCCGGGATAGCGGCAGTATGGCGTGTCAAGATCACGCACCAGATCGAGGACATCCTGCCGGAATCCATCCTCATCGGCCGTCGGGTGTCCGGGCTCATAAATGCCCCCGTAGATCGCCCTGCCAAGATGCTCGAGAAATGAACTGTAGAGCCTGGAGTCAATGGTCGCGATGCGGAAATCGCGGTGAACCACAACGTTCGTCTTCAACGGATCCTCCCGTTTATATATCAGATATTTTGTTTTCTTGCCTCTAACTTGATATCAGGAATGTTGTTCTGTCAACCAAGTTGCGACTTTAATCATACTAATAGGGATTTCAGAAAAAAGTGTCTATTTACAGTTATTTGGCTGACTTTATCGGTCGTCGCAACTGGAAAGAATCGTGATATTTAAATCAAGATTTCCGATTTTGATTTTTCAGACGTGTAGCCGCATGATGATATCGCGGCCGTGATTTCCGAAGCCGCGACCGAAAATATTGACGCCGCCAGTATGGCCGGCATTTTCTGCGATGCCGACCCGGAGCCGGATGGAGGAATGCTGGGCAAGCGCGAGATCGCTGAGCGTGACATTCGAGGCGGCCATACCGTCGATGAAGGTGCCGCGCGTGGAGATCCGCCAGGTCTTCATCATCCCATATTGCGAGCCCTCGAGCTTCCACCATGCCGGCGTGAAGGCGCCGCGCTTGTCGCCGTAATCGCCAGGGGACGTCCAGGTTCCGATCGCCATTCCATTGACCCAGAGCGTTATATCCGAAGGCCAGTCCGCATTGGTGCCCGGCACCTCGGACGACAGCTCCAGCGAGAACTCTATGGCGCGGATATCCTTGTTCAACACCTTGGCGTTGTTGGGGAATTTATATTCCACATATCCCCGGCCGAACCAGACGAGCCCAGCCTGCATGCGCTGCGGATCGAGGAAATAGTCGGGGACATCGAGGGGGCCGATGACGCTCTCGGTGGAGCAAAGACCGCACGGCGCATGGACGTCGCAACTGGTGTAGAGCCCCACAGGCATCTCGACTTCGATGATATTATTGGCCCTTTGGGCTGCACTTTCCTCGAAGCTGATCAGAATTTCGCTGTAGATCGCCGAGCAGATCTTCTGGTTTCCCTTCCGGGCCTTCGTCAGCTGGGAATCGACCAGCCGGGCGTCTTCCAAAATCTGGATCCCGGTGGCGACAGTCGATTGAGGAAGAGAAAGGGCACGCGCGATATCGTTGATATTCATTGGTCCCTTGGCGCAGAGCAGCTTGAGCATCTCCAGCCGCGCCGGCGCCGAAAGCGCGCGTATCGCATCATTATTCTCGCCGGCGGCAATGGTCAAAAACGAGCGTTCCATCATTCCCCCACTATTTCCGATGAAATGATGTATATCTGAAATCATGATACATCAAGTGCGAATGCTTCGACGGGTTTGATTGTTATTATTGAGAAAGACGTCATTGGTCCTGGGCATTTCTTGAAATTCAAGGCGTCCTAATGCCCGGTCGCCTCGGGCTGCAGATCGGCATCGGTCAGAGTTTTGAGGAAAGCGACGATGTCGTCGATTTCGGGATCGGTGAGGGCAGGCGCGTCGCCCGGCTTCCTGCCGAAGGGCGGATCCTGGTTGAGGTTATCCCAATAGGCCTGCGGCAGGTCGTCATATTTCCGAACCGTGCCATCTGAATTGTTCGGATACCAACGGCCGGGATCGTTGTCGCGCGTCGCATAGAAGGAGACGACGTCGCGCAGCGAGTGGAAATAGCCGTTGTGGAAGAAGCTCTGCTTCAGCGCGACATTGCGCAGCGTCGGGGTGCGGAACAGACCGCAATATTCGCTGCGCCCGGCAAAGTCGGTGCGCAGAGGGCCGCAAAGGCCGAGATCGTGATAGTTGGGATCGTTGTTGGCCGGGACCGCCATGTTGCGGGGTGCGGCGAGCCCGAGGAAGCCGAAATCGGAAAATTGCGGCGGCTCGCCGTCATTGGCGGGTTCGCTTAAGTGACAGCTCGAACAGTTGCCCTTGGCCGGGTCCTCGAACAACTGCCGCCCGCGCAGCTCCTGCGCTGTCAGCGTCGCCTTGCCGGCGAGAAAGGCATCGTAGCGGCTGGAATAGGGATAGAAATCCGGGGCGCTCTGTTCGAAGGTGGCGAGCGCCTCGGCCGCGGCGTCGAAGGCATCCTGAGGATTGTCGAACACCGTCTCGCCGAATGTCGCCTTGATATCGTCGGCATAGGCGGCCTTCTGCAGCTTCGCCACTACCTCGGCCGCATCCCTGTTGCCCATCTCGAAGGGCGAAAGCAGCGGGATCTTCGCCTGATCGGCGCCGTGATCGACCCGGCCGTCCCAGGTCAGGCCGCCCGTCGGGCCGTTGTCGACGCTTTCGTCTCCCTCGTCCTCGGAATCGTAATAATGCTCGGTGAAAGCAGGCACCGATTGCAGGTAACGCAGCGTCGGAACGGCGCGCAGCCCCGGCTGGTCCAGATGTTCGCCGCCCATTTCGATTGGCGTCGCCGATGCCGGGCCGAAGGCATGAGCCGGATCATGGCAGGACGCGCAGGCCTGGAGCCCCGAGGCTGACAGTGAGGGATCTGAGAATATCTTGCGGCCAAGTGCGGTGAGCGTTTCGGCCCGGGCGAAGGCGTCAGTGCGCGACATCGGTCCGGGATGAACGCCTGCAGCGGTCGCCGCGCTGCTTTGCCGCAGGGGAAGAATGGCAAGACCAAGCGCCACGGCACCCATGCCGACGGCCAGGCCGGAGCGCACAAGCCAGATCATCCTCGTCGTCATGGTAATGATTCCAATAAGTTAGCACTGGTTTCCGCCATGATCGAACCTCGCTGCAACAAATTGATGACGGCGATCCTCCTGCGGCATCACGGCAACCCCTGATGTCACAAAGTTGATAGATGGCCGGAATAGCGTCGAAGGGCCCCCGAGCGTTCTCCGCTCCCTCTAGCCAACGCCCCCCTAGCCATGAGGTACCACCGTGAAAAGACTGAAACTCCTCCATTCGATCTGTCTCGCCGGATCGGCCATCGTGCCGTTTGCGGTGGCGACGGCAACCCATGCGGCGCCGGCCGGTTACGACAAGATCGACAATGTCGTCGTCATCTATGCCGAAAACCGTAGCTTCGATAATCTCTACGGCAGCTTTCCCGGCGCCGATGGGCTCTCGAACGCGACTGCCGATCGCGCACGCCAGCTCGACCGCGACGGCCAGCCGCTGTCCGAACTGCCGCCGGCCTGGGGCGGCCTCACCGCCAAGGGTGTCTCGCCTGCCGTCACCGAGGCGCAGTCGGCCCATCTCGCCAACGCCTCCTTCGCGATCGACGATCCGCAGGGCTTCGCAGAGGCGCCTTCGGTCATCACCCGCGACCTCTGGCATCGCTTCTACCAGGAGCAGATGCAGATCGACGGCGGCAAGAACGACAAGTTCGTCGCCTGGGCCGATTCCGGCAGCCTGGTCATGGGCCATTACGACGGCTCCATCCTGCCGATGTGGCAGGTCGCCAAGAAATACGTCATTGCCGACAATTTCTTCCAGGGCGCCTTCGGCGGTTCGTTCCTCAACCATTTCGCGCTGGTCTGCGCCTGCACGCCCTATTATCCCAACGCCGACAAGAGCCCGGCCAAGCCCACCATCGCCAAGGTGGATGCGGATGGCACTTCGCTGACCGTGGCGGAGAACGCCCCGAAGTCGGCGCTGGACGGCGCACCGAAATTCGTTTCCGACGGCACGCTGACGCCTGACTTCTACGCCGTCAACACCATGCAGCCGCCCTACCAGCCGAGCGCCAATCCGCCGGCCAAGGATGGTGACGCGGCCTATGCCGATCCGGCGGCCGCAACGACGCTGCCGCCGCAGCACGAAATCACCATCGGCGACCTGTTGTCGCTGAAGGGCGTCAGCTGGGCCTGGTATAGCGGCGCCTGGCGGGCAGCCCTGGACGGCAAGAATGCCACCCCGGTGCCGAACTTCCAGTTCCATCACCAGCCGTTCAACTATTTCGCCAATTTCGCGCCCGGCACCCAGGCGCGTGCGGATCATCTGAGGGATGGTGGCCTAGGCGGTGAAGCCTTCCTTAGGGATATCGACGACGGCAAGCTGCCGGCGGTTTCCTTCTACAAGCCGCAGGGCAACCTCAACGAACATGGCGGTTATGCCGATGTTTCGAGCGGTGACCAGCATCTTGCCGATGTCGTCTCCCACCTGGAGAAGAGCCCGCAATGGGGCCATATGCTCGTCATCGTCACCTATGACGAGAATGGCGGCTTCTGGGATCACGTCGCGCCGCCGAAGGCCGATCGCTGGGGCCCGGGCAACCGCATTCCGGCCTTCATCATCTCGCCCTTCGCCAAGGGCGGCATGGTCGATCATACGCAGTACGACACGACGTCGATCATCCGCTTCATCACCGCGCGCTACGATCTGCCGGTGCTGCGCGGCATCGTCGCCCGCGACAAGGCGCTGCGCAACAACGACCGGCCGCCGATGGGCGACCTGACTGCCGCGCTCGACCTGACGCATTGACCGATTATGAGCCGCCCCGGCGCTGGCCGGGGTCGCTTTCCCTTCAGGCCGTCACCGCCGCAGCAGCGGCCGCAATGCCGCCTGCGTTTCCTTCAGCAGCGGCAGATAGCGCTCCTTCATCTCCGCCGCCGGGACGAGGGCGGCCGGCGCGCCGATATTGATCGCCGCGACCGTTTCGCCACGATCGTTGTCGATGGGCACGGCAATGGAGCAGAGGCCGATCTCCAGCTCCTGATCGATAATGGCATAACCCTCGGTGCGGACACGGCGGAATTCGGCGATCAGTTCATCCGGATCGGTTCTGGTATTTGCAGTGTTTTGTTTCAGCTCGCTGCGGGCCAGGATCGCGCGGGCCTCGCTCTCGGTAAGGGCTGCGAGCAGCACGCGCCCCATCGAGGCGCAGTAGGCGGGCAGGCGGCTGCCGGGGGTGAGATTGATCGACATGACGCGGCGCTGCGAGGCGCGGGCGATATAGACGATGTCGGTGCCGTCGAGCACCGAAGCCGAGGCGCTCTGGCCGGCCTTTTCCGAGAGAAGATCGAGATGTGGCTGCAGCAGCGCCGGCAGCGGCGTCGCTGAGAGATAGGCATGGCCAAGGCGCAGGATCTTCGGCGTCAGCGTGAAGAACTTGCCGTCATAATCGGCATAACCGAGTTCGGCGAGCGTGAGCAGCGAGCGACGCACGGTGGCGCGGTCAAGCTCCGTCAGCTTGGCGGCCTCGGCAATGGAAAGCCGCTGCCGCGTTTCACCGAACGCTTCGATGACCTTCAGGCCGCGGGCAAAGCCGCTGACGAAATCCGTTTCGCGCATGGGTCCAGTCTCCAATGGATTCATTTACTTTGTGCGATATATGAACAAATGTCAAATAGCGCACAAATACATTGCCGCTTGGCCCGCCGCCCTTTATGTCTACGCCAGAGGACGGGATGGAGAGTTCCCGATCGCATAGCCAAGGAGAGATCCCGCATGGACAAGACAGTCGGGAGCACGGCGGAAGCCGTCTCAGAGATCGGTGATGGCGCGACCGTCATGATCGGTGGTTTTGGTGGCTCGGGCGCGCCGATCGAGCTTATCCATGCCTTGATCGACAAGGGTTCCAAGGGACTCACCGTGATCAACAACAATGCCGGCAACGGGCGCATCGGTATCGCGGCGATGATCGATGCCGGCATGGTGCGGAAGATGATCTGTTCATTCCCGCGGTCGTCGGATCCGCGCGCCTTCACCGATAAATATCTGGCCGGCGAAATCGAGCTCGAGCTGGTGCCGCAGGGAACGCTTGCCGAGCGCATCCGCGCCGGCGGAGCCGGCATCCCGGCCTTTTATACGCCGACGGCCTACGGCACCGAACTGGCCAACGGTAAGGTCATCGCCGAATTCGATGGCCGCCATTACGTGCAGGAGCGCTGGCTGAAGGCCGACTTCGCGATCGTGAAGGCCGAGATCGGCGATATCCAGGGCAACCTCACCTACAACAAGGCCGGCCGCAACTTCAATCCGCTGATGTGCATGGCCGCGGCGAAGACCATCGTCCAGGTCTCATCCATCGTTCCGGCCGGCGGCATCGATCCCGAGCATGTGGTGACACCAGGCATCTTCGTCGACCGCGTTGTCGCCGTCCCCAGTCCCCAGCAGGAAGAAGAGCTCATTCGAGCCGGAGTGGCCTACGTATGACCATCGACACTCGTGAAGACATCAAACTTTCCAATGCGCAGATCGCCTGGCGCGCCGCGCAGGATATCGCCGATGGCGCCTATGTGAACCTCGGCATCGGCTTTCCCGAAATGGTCGCCCGCTATCAGCCGCCCGGCCGTCAGGCGATCTTCCACACCGAAAACGGCATCCTGAATTTCGGCGAGCCGCCGGCGGCAGGCGAGGAAGACTGGGACCTGATCAACGCCGGCAAGAAGGCGGTGACGCTGAAGCCGGGTGCCGCCTTCTTCCATCACGCCGATAGCTTCGCCATGGTGCGCGGCGGCCATCTCGACGTTGCGATCCTCGGCGCCTATCAGGTCGCCCAGAGCGGCGACCTCGCCAACTGGCGGGTCGGCAGCAAAGGCGTGCCGGCCGTCGGCGGCGCCATGGACCTCGTGCATGGTGCCAAGCAGGTCTGCGTCATCACCGAACACGTCACCAAAACAGGCGAGCCGAAGCTGGTGGGGAAATGCACCTTCCCGCTGACCGGCGTCGCCTGCATCACCCGCGTCTATACCAGCCACGCCGTCATCGACATTGTGAAGGGACGCTTCGTCCTGCGCGAGAAGCTGGCCGCGATGTCGCAAGAGGAATTACAGGCGATGACCGGCGCGCCTCTGCACGTCGAGGGCCCGGTCGGCGACCTCGTCGTGCCCAAACTCTGAGGAAAAGCCATGACCGAAGCCTTTATCTGCGACTATGTCAGAACGCCGATCGGCCGCTTCGCCGGCTCGCTGTCCCAGGTGCGCGCTGACGACCTCGGTGCGATCCCGCTGAAGGCATTGATGGGACGAAACGGTGCCGTCGATTGGGAGGCCGTCGACGACGTCATCTTCGGCTGCGCCAACCAGGCGGGCGAGGATAACCGCAATGTCGCGCGCATGTCGGCGTTGCTCGCCGGCCTGCCGATTGCGGTTCCGGGCACGACGATCAACCGGCTCTGCGGCTCCGGCATGGATGCGGTGATCACGGCGGCGCGCGCCATCCGCTCTGGCGAGGCCGAGCTGATGATTGCTGGCGGCGTCGAGAGCATGTCGCGCGCGCCCTTCGTCATGCCGAAGGCCGAGACGGCCTTTTCACGGGCCGCCGAAATCCACGACACCACGATCGGCTGGCGCTTCGTCAACCCGCTGATGAAGAAGCAATATGGCGTCGATTCGATGCCGGAGACGGGTGAGAACGTCGCCGCGGACTATCATGTCAGCCGCGAGGATCAGGATGCATTCGCGGTGCGAAGCCAGGCGAAGGCGGCTGCCGCCCAGGCGAACGGACGGTTGGCGAAGGAGATCACCCCGGTGACCATCCCGCAGCGCAAGGGCGATTCTGTTGTCGTCGACAAGGACGAGCATCCGCGCGTGACGACGATCGAAACGCTGGCGAAACTCGCCACGCCGTTCAAAAAGGAGGGCGGCACGGTGACGGCTGGCAATGCCTCCGGCGTCAATGATGGGGCGGCGGCGCTAATCATCGCTTCCGAAGCGGCGGGACGGAAATACGGCCTGACGCCGATTGCGCGCATCCTCGGCGGCGCGGCCGCCGCAGTTCCGCCAAGGGTGATGGGTGTCGGGCCGATCCCGGCCTCGCGCAAGCTGATGGCACGGCTCGGCATGACCGCGGAGCAGTTCGATGTGATCGAACTCAACGAGGCCTTCGCCAGCCAGGGACTGGCGGTGCTGCGCGCGCTCGGGATTGCCGATGATGACGCGCGGGTGAACCGCAATGGCGGCGCGATCGCACTCGGCCATCCTCTTGGCATGTCGGGCGCACGCATCACCGGCACGGCAGCGCTCGAGCTTCTGCAGACCGGCGGAAAATATTCGCTGTCGACCATGTGCATCGGCGTCGGGCAGGGGATCGCGATCGCCCTTGAAAGAGTTTGAGGTCGGGACGCTTCCAGCTTTTGCCGGAGGCTGCCGACCCGTTGCGCGCGGCGCCCGGTTTCGTTAGAGATCGGGCATGCTGATCCGACCCGCAGACAAGAACGATCAAGGCGCCATCTGGAGGATCATCGGTCCGACCATCCGCGCCGGCGAAACCTATGCGCTCGATCGCGATCTGACTGAGGCCGATGCGCTCGCCTACTGGATGGGACCGGACCGCGAGACCTTCGTCGCCGAAGAGAATGGCGTGATCCTCGGCACCTATTACATCAAGGCCAATCAGGCAGGCGGCGGCCGGCATGTCTGCAACTGCGGCTACATGACCGACGCTGCCGCGAGCGGCCGGGGCGTCGCCCGCTTGATGCATGAGCATTCCCTGGAACATGCCCGCTTGCGGGGCTTTCGGGCGATGCAGTTCAATTTCGTCGTTAGCAGCAATGAACGCGCCGTCGCGCTGTGGCAGTCTCTCGGCTTCGATATTGTCGGCCGGCTTCCTGGCGTGTTCCTTCACCCTACGCAGGGCTATCTCGACGCATTGGTGATGTTTCGTACCCTCTAAGTGCGACGAAAAAAGATGTGAGTGCGCTGTCGAATTCGCAGCGGTTCAAACGTCTTTGGATTGCAGGCGCGAAATGTGGCAGGCTTGCCGCATGCGTCGCGATCACTCTGTCGGCATGGAGGTTATGAAGCCATGAGTGTTTCCTATCGTTGGGTCATCGTCGCTGTGGGCGCTTTGATGACATGCGTTGCGCTCGGCTCGATGTTCTCGCTGGCGATTTTCCAGGAGCCGATTGCAACGGCGACCGGCTGGTCGCATGTCGGCATAGCGAGTGCGATGACGCTGAACTTCATCGTCATGGGCTTCGGCGGATTCTTCTGGGGTGCGGCAAGCGATCGCTTCGGCCCCCGCGTCGTCGTGCTGATCGGGTCGGTGCTGCTCGGCCTGGCGCTGGTCCTCGCGAGCCGCGCCGAGACGCTGCTGCAGTTCCAGCTGACCTACGGTATCCTCGTCGGATTGGCCGCCAGCACGTTTTTCGCGCCGATGATCGCGGCGACGACCGCCTGGTTCGACGAAAACCGCGGGCTTGCGGTGTCACTCGTCTCCGCCGGCATGGGCGTCGCGCCGATGACGATCTCACCCTTCGCGCGCTGGCTGATCTCAGCCTATGAATGGCGGCCGGCCATGTTGATCATCGGCGTCGCAGCCTGGGTGCTGCTGGTGCCGGCCGCGCTTCTCGTCAGGCGCCCGCCTGCCGAGACCGCCGATACCGGAACCGAGTTCGCAGCCGACGGCGCCCCGCCGCAGCTGTCGAAAGTATTTCGATCGCCGCAATTCATCGTGCTTGGCCTGACCTTCTCAGCCTGCTGCGCAGCGCATTCCGGGCCGATCTTCCACATGGTCAACTATGCGACGATCTGCGGCGTAGCACCTATGGCGGCCGTCAGCATCTACAGCGTCGAGGGCCTGGCGGGACTGGGCGGCCGGCTGCTCTATGGCAGCCTTGCCGACAGGATCGGGGTGAAGCCGGTGCTGGTCGCCGGGCTGCTGGTGCAGGCGGCAGCACTTGCCACCTATCTCTTGGTCAGCCAGCTCGGCGAATTCTATGCGCTCGCCATCGTCTTCGGCAGCGCCTATGGCGGTGTGATGCCGCTCTATGCCGTGTTGGCGCGGGAATATTTCGGGCCGCGCATCATCGGCACCGTCTTCGGTGCTGCAACGATGCTCTCCAGCCTCGGCATGGCCTTCGGCCCTCTGATCGGCGGCTGGATATTCGACACTTTCGGCAATTATTCCTGGCTGTTCATTGGCTCCGCAATGGTCGGGTTGGGGGCTGCGGCAATAGCGCTGGCATTCCCGCCTCTTGCCGGCCAAAAACCACAGCCGGCCTTTGGCGTGGCTCCGTAGCGAGACCCCTTTCGGTGCTCGCACGCAATCTCAGGCGGCCGTCGGTGACGATGGCCGCTTGCATGAAAACCGCGTAGCGCTTCTATGGCGATGCAATCTCGCTCTTTCGTGCATTGCCCTTCGTCGATTTCCCCTAGATACTTCTCCTATTCGTTTCATCACCTATGTCCTTGGTTTTTCGGGAGGCTATCGTCGCCATGGTCGAACTTGCGCAATCGCTCGCATCCATCAAGCTGCCGGACCTGTCCGGCAAGGCCGTGCTGATCACCGGCGCCTCGACCGGGATCGGTGCGGCACTCGCCCGCGCCTTTGCCGCGCAGGGGGCCAAGGTTGGTGTGCATTACAATGCCAGCCGCGAACCGGCGGAGAAGCTTGCAGGCGAGATCCGGGCTGCCGGCGGCACGGTGCATCTGATCCAGGGCGACGTGTCGAGGGAAGGCGAGACCGAGCGTGTCGTCGAGGAGACGGCGAAGACCTTCGGTCATCTCGACGGGCTCATCAACAATGCCGGCGGCATGCTCGGGCGCAAGCCGACTTCGGAATATACCGACGCGCATTATGCCGCGGTCATGGACCTCAACGCCCGCTCGGTGCTGGCGGCAACGCGTGCGGCGCATCCCTGGCTGAAAAAGCAGGGCGGCTTCATCATCAACACCACCTCGATCGCCGCGCGCAATGGCGGCGGCAATGGTGCGATCCTTTATGCGGCGTCCAAGGGCTTCGTCTCGACGATCACCCGCGGCCATGCCAAGGAATTCGTCGCCGACAGGATCCGCGTCAACGCGGTGGCGCCGGGCGTTATCGCGACACCCTTCCACGAGCGTTATACCAATGACGAGCAGATGGAGCTGCAGCGCAAATCGATCCCGATGGGCTTCGTCGGCACATCGGAGGATTGCGTCGGGGCCTATCTCTTCCTCGCCTCGCCGACGCTGTCGGGTTACATCACCGGCCAGATTATCGAGGTCAATGGCGGACAGTTGATGCCTTAATCTCCGCCTCCTCAAGAGATCTTCCCTTGCGAGCCAAGGGAACTTTCGAGCCGCCGTTACGTTTCCCGCATGGTCTTTTTATCGAGCGGGGCATTATGAGCTATTCATTTTCGGAACTCGACTTCCTCAAGCCGGAGCTCGGGGCGGAATATACGGGTTCGGGCACTCATTTCGCGGTATTCTCAGCGCATGCAGAACAGATTGAGCTCTGCCTCTTCTCGCCTGATGGCAAGAAGGAGGTGGCGCGATTGCCGCTGCCGAAGCGCGAAGGCGATATCTGGTCCGGCTATATCGCCGGCGTGGGACCAGGCACCGTCTACGGCTATCGCGCTCACGGTCCCTATGATCCCAACGCCGGCCATCGCTTCAATGCGAACAAGCTGCTGCTCGACCCCTATGCCAAACAGGTCACCGGCGAGCTGACATGGGATGACGCGCTGTTCGGTTATCAGATCGGCGAAGACGATCTTTCCTTCGACGAGCGCGACAGTGCGCCCTTTACAGTCAAGGGCGTGGTGCAGGATCCGGATTTCGATTGGGCGGGTGAAGAGGCGATCCGCCGTCCCTGGCCGGATACGATCATCTATGAGGCGCATGTGCGCGGCCTGACGATGACGCATCCGAAGGTGCCAGACCGGCTGCGCGGCACCTTTCTCGGCATGTGCAGCGATCCGATCATCGACCATCTCGTCAAGCTCGGCATTTCGGCGATCGAGCTTCTGCCCATCCAATATTTCCTCGACGATCGCTATCTCCTGGAAAACAACCTACGCAATTATTGGGGTTACCAGACGCTCGGCTTCTTCGCGCCACAATCGCGCTACATGTCCGGCGACAAGATCACCGAGATCAAGACCATGGTGAAGAAGTTCCACGCCGCCGGCATCGAAGTCATCATGGACGTGGTCTACAATCACACCGCCGAAGGCAGCGAGAAAGGCCCGACGCTCTCCTTCCGTGGGCTGGATAATGCCAGCTATTACATCCTCTCCCCTGATGATCCACGTCACACCTTCGATACGACGGGCACCGGCAATACGCTGAATGCTGCCAATCCTATGGTGATGCGTATGGTGCTCGACAGCCTGCGCTATTGGGTCGGCGTAATGCATATCGACGGCTTTCGTTTCGACCTTGCCAGCACACTCGGCCGCCAGGATATGGAATTCGACAGGCAGGGCCTGTTCTTCGGCGCCATCCGCCAGGATCCGATCCTCGCCGGTGTCAAGCTGATCGCCGAGCCCTGGGACGTGGGCGATGGCGGCTATCAGGTTGGCGGTTTTCCCCATCCCTTCCGCGAGTGGAACGACAAGTTTCGCGACGACGTGCGCCGCTTTTGGAAGGGCGACGGCGGCATGGTGTCGGAGATCTCGCAGCGCATCACCGGCTCGGCGGTACAGTTCAACCACTCGGATCGCGGCGCGACCTCATCGATCAATCTGCTGTCGGCCCATGACGGCTTCACCCTGATGGACACGGTTTCCTTCAACGACAAGCACAATGACGCGAACGGCGAGGATAACAGGGACGGACATTCGGACAATCATTCGGACAATATGGGTGCCGAAGGTGTGACGGATAACGAGGACATCAACAGCCTTCGGGCACGGCGGCGGCGCAACATGATGGCGACGCTGATGCTCTCCCAGGGCGTTCCGATGATCCTTGCCGGTGACGAGGTGGGCAACAGCCAGGGCGGCAATAACAACGCCTATTGCCAGGATAACGAGATCGGCTGGACGGATTGGTCGGGGCTCGACGACCCCTTCCTCGATTTCTGCCGGCAGGCCGTCGCATTCCGCAAAGCCCATCCCGTCCTGCGGCAAGAGCGGTTCCTGACCGGCGAGACTGCCGAGGACGGCCGCATCGAGATCGCCTGGTACAAGCCGGATGGCAGTTTCATGGACGATGGGGCCTGGAACGACGACGGATTGCAGGTGCTCGGGGTCTATGTCTCGAGGAGCGTGAATGCCCCAGACACCGAGACGATGGACGACCTCTTCCTCATCTTCAATGCCGGCGGCGATTGCGAGGTGCACCTGCCTGTCGTGAATGGGCTGAAGCAGTGGTCGAGGGTTCTCGACACGGGGACGGAGACGGATGCCTTCGAGGTGCACGAGCCGGAGAACCCGGTCATCGTCTATGCCCAGAGCGTGGCGGTCTTTGCACCGAAGGGACAGACCGAGCCGCCGAAGGGCGCGACAAAAGCCGAGCGCCGCCGCTGGTTCCAGTTCGGCCGCAGGAGCAAATAGAAGAGACCATGAATGCCGAAGCCATCACCGACCTTGGTCTCGTCTATGTCAGCGATACTGAACCAGGCATCCGCAGACGAAGGAAGGGCAAGGGCTTCAGCTACGTGATGCCCGACGGCACGACGCTTGCCGACGAATTGCAGCGGGCGCGCATCGGCGCGCTCGGTCTGCCGCCGGCCTATGAAAATGTCTGGATCTGCCTCTACGAGAACGGCCATCTGCAGGCGACAGGCTTCGATGCGCGCGGACGCAAGCAATACCGCTACCACAAGGAATGGCAATCCTTCCGAAGTGCGGGAAAATTCCATCAGCTGATCGAGTTCGGCCGAGCCCTGCCTCGGATACGCCGCACCGTGTTGCGCCATCTCGACACCGGCGCGGAGGATGTTAACGGCGTGCTTGCGGCTTTGACGACCCTGCTTGACGAGGCGCATTTGCGCGTCGGCAACCAGGCCTATGTCAGGGAGAACGGCACCTATGGTGCAACGACGCTGCTGAAGCGCCACCTGAAGATCGTCGACGGGCAGATAGAGCTGAAATTCCGCGCCAAGGGTGGCAAGCGTGTCCAGCGCAGTCTCAAACATCCCAGGCTGCAGAAGATCCTGGAGGAGATAGCGGACCTGCCCGGCCGCCAGCTCTTCGTCTGGAAGGATGAAAGCGGCGCGCTGAAGCCAATCGATTCCGGCCGGTTGAACGCCTATCTGGCCGAGATATCGGGGATTCCCATTTCGGCGAAGACCTTCCGCACCTGGGCCGGATCGCTGGCGGCCTTCGGAGCGGCGCGCGAGACGATTGTCGGCGGCGGCCGGCCGACGGTAAAGCAGATGTCGGAAGCCGCCGCCGAGGCGCTGCACAACACACCTGCGATCTCGCGCTCGAGCTATATCCATCCCGCGATCATCGCGCTCGCCAGCAACGATCATCCGCTGATCGAGAATGGCAACGAGCCGCTGCGGGGCTTGCGGGCCGAGGAAAACAGGCTACTTGATTTCCTCACAAGCGAGATCGAAGAATGAGCCCCAGAAATCCGCCGGCAGCAGATGTATCGCTGACCCATCCCGACCGGCTCTATTGGCCGGATGAGGGCGTGACCAAGCAGGCGCTGGCGGATTATTACGCGGCGGTCTGGCCATTCATGGTGCCTTATGTCGTCAATCGGCCGTTGGCATTGCTGCGTCTGCCGGACGGGATAAAAAGCCAACAGCGGTTCTTCCAAAAACATGCCTGGAAGGGCATGAATCCGCATATCGAGGAGATCGCCGACCCGCAGGATGCGGACGGCGAAAAGCTGCTGCGCATCGCCGATTTCAACGGTCTCGTGGCGCTGGTGCAATCGGCCGTGCTCGAAATTCATCCCTGGGGTGTAACGACCGACAATTGGGAAAAACCCGATATGATCACCATGGACCTCGATCCTGGCGAGGACGTAGCCTGGAGCGCTGTCATAACAGCAGCGATTGAATTGAAGGCGCGGCTGGAAGCCCGTGGCCTGGCGGCCTTCGTCAAGACATCAGGCGGCAAGGGGCTGCATGTGGTGACACCGCTTTCGCCGAAGGCCGGCTGGGCGGAGGTGAAGGATTTCGCCCATTCGCTGGCCGAAAGCATGTCGGCCGATGCGCCGGAGAAATATCTGGCAACCGCGACGAAGGCAAAACGCGGCGGGCATATCTACATCGACTATCTCCGCAACGGCCGCGGCAACACGGCGGTCGCGGCCTATTCGACGCGGGCACGACCGGGTGCGCCGGTTTCGATGCCGCTCGATTGGCCCGATTTGGACGAGGTCAGCGGTCCGGCCGCTTTTACACTCGGCAACGTGCCGCATCGGCTGGAGACCCGGCCGAAGGACCCGTGGGGAAATTTCTTTGATGCGGCCGTGCCACTGGAATGAACGGCTCTATCCTTTTGCTTTACGCAATTCCCGGCAAAACCGCTTCGCGCTTTGCCTGGGAAAACCGCTTCGCACTTTTCCTGGAATTGCTCTTGCCTCATCCCACACTGTCCAGCTCAGGATAATGCCTG
The DNA here is from genome assembly GCF_002008365.1 of Rhizobium leguminosarum bv. viciae USDA 2370. GTDB lineage: Bacteria > Pseudomonadota > Alphaproteobacteria > Rhizobiales > Rhizobiaceae > Rhizobium > Rhizobium leguminosarum. The sequence goes on along the minus strand of NZ_MRDL01000027.1, from coordinate 13,260 downwards.
AAAATCCCTTCCTCGTTGAAGGCGAGGCGGCGGGGGGAGGCGAGATAGCGGGCAATGTTCGGACGTTTCGCCACCGCATCATGCAGAGCCAGCAGCGCGGGATATTCCGCCTTGCGGTTTGCCATGGCTTTCGGAAAGGCATAGGTCAGCCCCTCGATCACCTGGAAGAGCGAGAGGTCGACATAGGTCAGCGCATCGCCGACTATATGATTGCGACCCTTCGGGTTCTGCCGCAGCACACGCTCGAAATAGCCGAGGAATTTCGGAATGCGTTCGCGGATGAAGGCGGCTGAGCGGGCTTTTGCCTCCGGCTTCTGGTCCTCGTAATAGAGCGACGTGTCGATCGGATGGTGCGTATCGTGCACTTCGGCGACGAAATCGGTGACGGTCAACTGCAGGCCGTTCACGACATGGCGAAGACCATATTCCTCAGGCGCAAGGCGGAGCTTCGGACCGAGGTAAAACAGGATGTTGGCGACATGCGGGATGATGAGGTCGCCGTCCTTCAGGAAGGGTGGTGCAAAAGGAATATGCGGTTCGCTTTCACTCTCCATGACGTCGATCATGGCGCTGGTACCACGCCCGGGCTGGCGGGTGATATCGATATAGTCGGCGCCGGCTTCTTCCAGCGCCAACCGTACGAATTCGCCGCGACCTTGAATGCCGTCCCAATAATAAAGCTCGTATGCCATGGCTGCTCAATCCTTCGGTTGACGACCGAAGTCTTTTCGCAATTCGTCCTTGGCTTTTTCAAGAGTGCCGCGTCGCTTTTTCGTCAGTTGGTCGCCAGCGCGGTTGATGTAGAAGGTCAGCATCGACATGGCGGCGCGATAAGGGCTCGACTTGCGGCGAGCGCTCTCTTCGGCGGAGTGCTTGACGGAACGGGCAATCTTCTTCGGATCGTCCGATTTGAACACGCCTTCCTTCAGGTCCATCGCATCGCTGTGTTCGGTAACGTCCTGCGACCATTTCTTGTTCGATTTGGCCATGTCGAAAATCCTTTTGCCGGATGCGGTGGGCAGCAAGTCACCGCCTGTCCTATTTCCAATCAGTGGTGAGTATGGTGTTCGTTGCGCTTGCGCGTCGCAGCGGCCTTCTTCGCAGAGGCGGACCGCTCCTCCTTCGAGCGTGCGGCGGACGCCGCGCCGCCGATGCGGCCGCCCTTTTCGGAGGATTCATGCGTGTCCTTCTTGCCGCGGCCGGAACCGGATTTATTGCCGCCGCCGCTTTCCTTGTTGACGGTCGCCCAGGCACGCCGTTCGGCCTCCTTGACGGAGACGCCGCGCTCTTCATAGCTTTCCTCGATGTGCTCGGCTTTGCGCTTCTGCTTGTCGGTATAGTCGGATTTGTCACCTTTCGGCATCTCAGCCTCCTCTGGTTTTCAAAGGGATTGAACCGGTACGGCGCCCAAAAGTTCCGGCCGCGGGCATGGCTGGCAAGCCCTGGATTCGGGAACAAAAGCCGATTTTATCAGGTTTCGAAGGGGAGAAGCCTGCATGCGCTGCACATGAGAAGGAGCCGAGAACATGGAAAAACACATCGTCAAAGCCGATGGAAACGGCGCGATCGACGTGAACGGCCAGGTGTCGCCGGTCACCTATACCGTCAGCCTCAAGCAAGGGAAGGGGCACTCCTACGAGGTTGGCATCCGCCTGATGGCGCCGCGCGACTGGCTGCTGCAGAGGGGTTTCGAGCGGGATGCCGTGCTGGTCAGCCAGAGCGGTGCGCGCATTCCCGTCTATCACGATGATGGCAATCATCACGATGATGACAGTCATCACGATGATGGCCGGCTCGATCCTGCCGACACGATCTCGATCGAACTGGCGGCGCGCGACGACAGCTGCACCAGCGAGGTGGATCTGATGCGCAAATATCCCGAGTTCGACGGCTAGCGCATTTCCGTTTTTCTCCGAATCACGGAAATGCTCTATCTCTTGTTTCCACGCAATTCCGGACGCAAAACCGCTGCGCACTCTTGCTGGAATTGCTCTAGCCAACAGGCCGTTGCTGGACGGCGGTCTTTACCGCCCGTTCGAGCGCGGTGCTGCTGAACGGTTTTGACAGCAGCACCGAGCCGGACAGGCGGCTTGCATCCGGCAGGCTGCTGTGGCCGGTCGCAAACACCAGGCCGACCGATGGAAAGGCCTCGCGCGCCTTGGCGGCAAAGACCGGACCCGACATGCCGGGCAGGCTGACATCGGCGACGATGATGTCGACGATGGTGTGTCCGAGGATTTCCACGCCCCGTTCGCCGCTATCAGCCTCGATGACGTCATAACCGAGATCCTGGAGAATCTCGGCAGTATCCATGCGGATGAAGGCGTCGTCTTCCACAAGCAGCAGCTTCAACTTTTCACCGGTGATATCGGGAGGTTTGGGAACGGGCGCTGCGGCATCGCTCACCCCCTGGCGGCGTTGCGTCCGGCTGGCAAGCACGTGGCGGATCTTGCGGGCGAGTTCCTCGCGCGTATAGGGCTTGGAGAGCAGTTCCAGACCAGGATCGAGCCTGCCGCCATGGACGATCGAATTTTCGGTATAGCCCGATGTGTAGAGCACGGCGATATCAGGCAGGCGCTCGCGCGCCATGCGCGCAAGCTCCGGGCTTCTCAATGGGCCGGGCATGACGACATCGGTAAAGAGCAGGTCGATATGGGCGCCGCTTTCGATAACGGTGAGCGCGCTTTGCGCATCCTTTGCCTTCAGCACGTGATAGCCGAGATCCGTCAGCATCTCGATGACAGTCGTGCGCACACCCTCGTCATCCTCGGCGACGAGGATGGTTTCCGTGCCCCCGGTTGCCGGCACACTGTCGACATTGGTGATGCGATCCTCGCTCTGGAACGAGCGGGGCAGATAGAGCTTGACGGTCGTGCCTTCGCCGATCTCGCTGTAGATCTTCACGTGGCCGCCGGACTGCTTGACGAAGCCATAGACCATCGACAGGCCAAGACCGGTACCCTTGCCTTCCGGCTTGGTCGAGAAGAAGGGCTCGAATGCCTGTTCTATTACCTCCTGCATCATGCCGGAACCGGTATCGGTGACCGCCAGCACGACATATTGGCCGGCGGTGACTTCGGGATGGGTGCGGCTGTAGGAATCGTCGAGGAAGGCGTTGCCGACCTCGATCGTCAGCTTGCCGGCGCCATCCATCGCGTCGCGGGAGTTGATCGCAAGGTTGAGCAGGGCGTTCTCGATCTGGGTGGGATCGGCAAAGCTGTTCCAGAGACCGCCGGAAACCATGGTCTCAACTTCGATCTCCTCGCCGAGCGCGCGGCGCAGCATGTCGTCCATGCCGGTGACGAGACGGCCGATATTGACGACCTTCGGTTCCAACGGTTGGCGACGGCCGAAGGCGAGCAGTTGGCTTGCCAGCCGCGATCCGCGTTCGACGGCGGCAAGCGCGTTGGAAATGCGTTCCTTGGCCCGGCCGCTCTCTGCCACGTCCTTGCCGAGAAGCTGCAGGTTGCCTGAGATCACTTGCAGCAGATTGTTGAAATCATGGGCGACGCCGCCGGTAAGCTTGCCGATCGATTCCATCTTCTGCGATTGCTGGAGTGCTGCTTCGGCCTGCTGACGCTCGGCAATCTCGGCCGCGACGCGGACCTCGAGCATTTCATTGAGTTTCCGCAGCTGATCTTCCATGCCGCGGCGCTGGTCGATTTCGACTTTGGCAGCACGGAAGAGCCGGATATTGTCGATCGCGACGGCTGATTGGCCGGCGAGGCTGACGAGGCTCGACTCGGCCGCTTGGGAAAAATGGCCGGGCTGGCCGTGGCCGAAGAACAAGCCGCCGATGACGCTGCCGTCGCGTGATTTCACCGGCACGGCAAGATAGCTCCTGACCGGCAGATGCCCCTTGGGCATGCCTGTATGTGGCGCATTCTGCCCGTAGCGCGGGTCGAGCAGGATGTCGTCGGAGCGCACGATGCCTTCGCCGTCGAAGGTCGGCGCGAAGACCTTGGTGTTGCGCGGCATCGGGAATTTCTCGAAGTTCTTCCGATCGACACCGGATAGCGCATAGAGCATATAGCTGCCGCCCTCGCCATCGTCGACATTGTAGAAGAAGGCGCCGAATTCCGCGCCGGTCAGCGTCACGCCGGCATCGACGACAATCTGGGTAAGGCGTTCGACACTGGGCTCGGCGGTGATGGCGGCTCCCGCCCGGTTGACGACCGCAAGCGCCTCCGATTTCACGCGCAGCTCTTCCAGCGCCGTCTCTTCGCCGCGCTTGGCCGATACCTGGTCGGTGACATCAAGGGCCGCACAGAGGATGCCGGCAACTGTGCCGTCATCGTCGCGCAGCGGCGTGTATGAGAAGGTGAACCAGGTGTCCTCGGTGCGGCCGTCGCGGCGCATCGGGATGAGCAGCTCTTTGAACAGCTGCGAACTGCCGTCGAGCGTGCTGGCGACGATCGGCGAGAACTGTTCCCAAATATCCGCCCAGACCTCGCGGAAAGGTCTTCCGAGTGCGTCGGGATGGCGCTGCGGGAAAACAGGCACGTAGGCGTCATTGTAGAGAAAGGCGAGATCCGGACCCCAGGCTACGAATTTGGGCTGGCGGGAATTCAACACCATTTCGGCGATATGTTTGAGGGAAGCGGGCCAGCTTTCGACCGGACCGAGACCGACGGCGTGGAAAGCCGGATGCCGTAACAATTCGCCGATTTCGCCGCCGCCTCTCGGCCAGCCGTTCCCGACGCTTCCCATTCAAAATCGCTTCCTTGTCGTCCGCTGCGCCGGAGTGTTGGCCACCTCGGGTTCAGCCCTTCCAAACCGTCAACATAGAGGCTTCCGATAGCAGGGAAAGGGCGCGGTCGAAATATCCTTAACCCAGAGCTTTGTGCGTCCTTTCGCACGCGCAAAGCTCGATGCGCCAGGGCGTTCAACACTTTTAGCCGTCTACGGACGGCGCCTGCGGGCTGTTATTTTCGATAGAGTTTCTGCGATGCGGCGAAGGCACGGCCGATATAGACGGAGACCAACTGCACCGGCGCGCGCGGATCGCGGAAAACCAGTCCCACGAGGTTATCGACGACAAGGATGAACCCGAGCGCGAGACCGAGGTAGAGCAGCGCGGCGATGACGAGGAGCGACATCTCCATCCCTCACACGATCGCAGTCGAAGCGCGGTTGCTGGCTAAAAAGAGGATTTCGGTTTGACCGTCGTTCATGGCAACTTCCCCGTCCCGCCATAAACTGTCATCGTAACTTCTTGTTCCCGGTTATCGGGCGAAGGTTCAACTTTTTTTGGAAGCCTCAAAGCTTGCAGCGTCATCCGGCCTCTGTTCACCCCCGCATGGAAGCCCACCTCTGAAATTGCATAAAGCACAACTAATTCAGGCATATGACAAACGGGGACCAAAGGGCGTCGCAACGACGCCCTTTTTTCTCGACTGCTCGGTATTTCGGTGTTCAGGACGCCGTCTTGCGGCTCGCAGTCCGTTTCGGTGCCGGTGTCACGACGCCGTTCGTCTTGCTGCCCGTCACGCTGCGCTTCGTCTTGGGCTTGACTTCCTTGCCGTCGGAAGACGCAGCAGAACCTTCGAGCCTGTCGCGCTCGTGTCGTGCCTGTTCCCAATGGATGGAATCTCGCCCTGTCGGATAGCCCTCTTCTTCCCAGAGGGCGTATGCACGTTTTTTGATCCACTCTTCCCGAGTTTCTGCCATCGCTGATCTCCAGTCACATGATGCCGTCGTTCGAACGCGATACTGCTTGGATGGTTCCAGAGGAGGGGAACTCTTTCAAGCGAAATCGCGCTGCACCCGCGAATATTTCGCGTTGCAGCATATTAGGGTTGAGAATCGACCTTTCATTGGGGCCGAAACTCCCCCGCCTTGTGCAGATCTGACACGAAATCCCGGCGCTGCCGGCGCCGCTCCGCCTCGTCGCGGATGCGCAAGAGATAGGAGGGGTGGATGGTGACCAGAACGGGTGGACGGTTTGTCGGATGCAGGATATGGCCGCGCTGCGGCGTCAGCTTCGCCTTTGGCCCGAGCACCGCATAAAGTGCGCTTGCGCCGAGCGTCACGATAAGTTTCGGCTGCAGGATGTTGAGTTCGGCGCCGAGCCACCAGGCGCAACGCCTGATCTCGCCGGCATTCGGTTTTGAATGCAGCCGCCGTTTGCCGCGCGGCGTGAACTTGAAGTGCTTGACGGCATTGGTGACATAGCAGCGCTGCCGGTCGAGACCGGCCTCTTCCAGGCAGCGATCGAGCAGTTGGCCGGCGGGACCGACGAAGGGCCTGCCGGTCAGATCCTCCTGATCGCCCGGCTGCTCTCCGATGAGGACGATCTCGGCTTTCACAGAACCTTCGCCGAAGACGATTTGCGTGGCATTCCTATAGAGATCACAACGGGTGCAGCCTTCCGCCTGATGCCGGAGTTCGGCAATGCTTGCGGCATCCGCGACTTCGAGCGCCAAGGCAGGGCCGACACTTGCGGCGATGTTCATGATGGCGATCCTCATCTCCTCGGGATCAATCCATCTGTGCCGGCATTGTTCCCGTTCGGGAATGGGCCGCGCGCTTTCGAAATCGCAGGCCCCTTCCTGAACTTTTCGCGATCGATCCCGGGCCGGCAAAATGATCACGGTAAGAAATTTCGCGTCATGGGAGAGCGGCGGCGTGATTGAACGTCGCCATTTCGCGGCTATATTCGCCTGCGATGTTCTATCTCCTATCAACCTACTGGCCGCATATCCTCTTTGTCGTTTCGATCGCCATGGGGGCCGCGGCGGCGATCCATGCCGCCATGACCAAGGAGGAGGTGCGCGCGGCGATCGGCTGGGTCGGCGTCATCATTCTGTCTCCGATCATCGGTGCGCTGCTCTATGCAATTGCCGGCATCAACCGCATTCGCCGCAAATCGCTGAGCGTCCGGCGCGACGCGCTGCTGCTTGCTGCCGAATTCGACGAATTGGAGACATTCGATGCCGAGGCCGAGACGGTGATCAGCCAGTTCGGCCGCCGCTTTGCGGCGCTGCAGACGCTGGGCGACCGGGTGACGCGCAATCCGCTGACGACAGGCAATACGATCGATGTGCTGGAGACCGGCGACGAGGCCTATGCGGCGATGAAATCAAACATCGACGAGGCGACACGCAGCATTCTGCTCGAAACCTATATTTTCGACCGTGACGCTGTCGGTCTTCGCATCGCCGATGCGCTGATTGCGGCGGCCAGGCGGGGTGTGGAAGTCCGGGTGCTGATCGACGCGGTCGGTGCGCGTTATTCGGTGCCGAGCATTCTCGGCCATCTCAGGGAAGGCGGCGTCACCGTCGCCGTCTTCAACGGCAACGTCATCATGGGCTTGCGGCTGCCCTATGCCAATCTGCGCACCCACCGCAAGATCCTGATCGTCGACGGGAAAATTGCACTGACGGGCGGGATGAACATCAGGGCGGGCTTCAGCGAGGAGGCAACAGGCGAGAGCTTTGCCCACGACACGCATTTCAGCGTCACCGGCCCTGTCGTTGCCGACCTTTTCGACCTCGCCGCCGAAGACTGGCGCTTCTCCACACAGGAGTTGTTGAACGACGAGCCCTGGCACATCGAACCGCCAGAGCGCAGCCCCGGCGATCCCATCCTGATGCGTGTCGTCGCCTCCGGCCCGGACCGCAGCGTCGAGACCAACCACAAGATGCTGATGGGCGCCTTTTCCGTGGCGCGCCAATCGATCCGCATCATGTCGCCTTATTTCCTGCCGGACCGCGAACTCATCAGCGCGCTGGTGACAGCGGCGCGGCGCGGCGTCGAAGTCGATATCATCGTGCCTGCGGTCAACAACCTCGTGCTGGTCGACCGGGCGATGACGGGGCAATTCGATCAAATCCTCAAGAACTACTGCCGCATCTGGCGGTCCACCGGCAGTTTCAGCCATTCGAAGCTGCTGACGATCGACGGCACCTGGGCCTATGTCGGCTCTTCCAACCTCGACCCGCGTTCGCTGAGGCTGAATTTCGAGGTCGATCTCGAAGTGCTGAACGAGGGCTTCGCCGGCGAGATCGACGAGCATATCGAGGAAACCTTGAGATCGGCAACGCCGGTGACGCTTGAGGGGCTGCAGGCGCGACCCTTCGCGGTGCGGCTGCTAGAGAAGGTGCTATGGCTAGGGTCGCCCTATCTCTGAAGGATTTTTTGTGATCGGACGTGGCAAGTTCGACTTGGCTGCCTATACTGCTGAGACAAGCCTTTTCGATCAACGGAACAAGTGCGCCTGCCGATGCACGCCAGAAAAGACAGCCTTCCCGCCACCATTCTCGCCTCGATCAGGAGCAGGAAAAAGCGGCTCGACGCAGCCTATACCGAGGCAAGGCCGCGCAGTGCGGGAACGCTCATCGCCTCCTACAACGTGCATAAGTGCATCGGCACCGACCGCCGCTTCGATCCGGAGCGCACCAGCCGGGTGATCCATGAAATCGGCGCCGACGTGATCGCGCTGCAGGAGGCTGATACGCGCTTCGGCGAACGCACCGGCATTCTCGATCTCGGCCGGTTGGAGCGGGAGACGGGGCTGATCCCGGTGCCGGTCGCCGGCATGGCGAAGGCGCACGGCTGGCACGGCAATGTCGTGCTCTTCAAGAAGGGGCTGGTGCATGACGTGCATCAGGTCAAGCTGCCGGGACTGGAGCCGCGCGGCGCGCTGGTAGCCGAGATCGAGCTCGAGCAGGGCGGAGTGCTGCGCATCATCGCCGCGCATTTCGGATTGCTGCGCCATAGCAGAGCCCAGCAGGCTCGCACCCTGGTCGAACTCATCAACGACAGGCACGAGATGCCGACCATCCTGCTCGGCGACCTCAACGAATGGCGGCTCGGCGACCGGTCTTCGCTCAATACCTTCCAATCCGCCTTCGGACCGCTGCCGCCCGCTGTCCCGAGTTTCCCCGCCGGCCTGCCGCTTCTGGCGCTCGACCGGATCATCGCCAACCGCAAGGGGATTATCTCGCAGGTGGAAGCGCATGATACGCCGCTTGCGCGCATCGCCTCCGATCACCTGCCGATCAAGGCACTGGTCGATCTGGAACCGGTGGGCGGTTAAAGCCGGTCGGAGACTTGTGCTACTCCAATAACCTTGCGCCGGTCTGTGATAAGCTTAGCCCCGTTGCCTGTCCGGCTTCGGCTGGTCTTCCGACCGTTTCAAAGATCCAAACACCAGCCATGTTGGATGAATTCAGCCAGGCTTATTAGAATCCTCGCTTGGTCACGGTGCGCGCCACTATTCAGCCCTGATAGGGCTCCGAAGGGGAAAAGCCGGCTCCAAGGCGAGCGTGGGAAATCGTAGTGCCGACTCACGTTTCGACATCGTTGCCACTGATCCGCTCAAGTGTCTCCAGATGCTCGGCGCACGCCGTGTTGACCAGCTCAAGCAGCAAAGCGGTTTTCTCTGCAAGCCAGCCAAGAGCCTCCTCACTGATCTCGTAATGTTTGGAGTAGCGCGCCTTCACATAGGCCTCGTTCAGTGTGTTGAACCAGGCGCGCTCACGATGCTGATCGCGAGGAAAAGCTTCGGCCAATCGCCGATCCTGTTCTTCGGCAAGGGAGCGTAGGAATTTGATGTTGTGAGAAGGCGGGCCGTAGTTTGTTAGGGTTAGCAGGACGCAGGAATAGGCTTGTTCCAACGCCTGATGGAGCTGGAATGCTGCAACCCGGAGTTCCTTTTCGCTAACGCAAGATATCGCTATCTTTAGGAAAGACCGCGAAAGTGATAGCCGATCCTGATAATGTTCTTTCGCAATACGGAGTCGATCCGCCATTGAAAGTGGCTTGGGTTCCGCAAGCTGCTCATCGTCCAGTTCGTAGAGAACGATACCTTCCTTGCGGATGTCGGAGAAGAAATACTGCCCTTCCTTGAGATAGGTGTTCACCTCCCGCCTGGAGTGGACGATGAAGCTCACCGGCGTTTCGATCGACTTGTCGTGGATTAGCCGGTCAGCCGCCTTGTGCCAGTACTCGGCAAACTCGCAGAGCTTGCGATTGTTGACGATGATCAAGAGATCGAAATCCGAGCGATAACCCTTCATGGTGAAGGGTTCATCGACCCATCCACCCTTGGCGTAGGAGCCGAAGAGGATGATCTTCAAGATCCTGCCGCGCTTCTTGAAGTCGGCCGTACCCTCTTTCAACGCGTCCTCGAATTCCTCGTGCAGGATTTCCAGAACCCGGCCGAGTTCTCGCTGCTTGCGAAGCGGCATATGATCGAGCGACGACTTCATGAGCAATCGATAGGCGAAAGATCCTGCACCGTCCAGCCGCAGATTTCACATTGTACGACCCTAGGTTCGCGTCGGAATACGTCCACTTTGGTCCACCCTGCGAACGCGCCCTTAACGTTCGCCAAGGCACCGCGGCTGCCCTGGCTTACTCTCAGGAAATTCCAGGGCCCACTGGGCGTATATCGTCCGGCCGGGGCTCCATTCCGCCGGCGTCGCCGGCTCTACGAAATCTGCTGAAGCAGTCTTCGCGCCTTTCGCGGTGAAGATTTTCTTGGGCGAAGCATGTTGCACCGTCATATCGATAGCCGCGACGCAGCTTGCGGCCGAGCACGCGCTCAAAGGCAGTATCAGCCGCTTCGGGCGTATCGTACAGTTCCACCATCGGCCGGCCTTCGGTACCGATCTGGCCCCAATTGCGCACGAGAGAGCTGCCTCCGAGCAACGTCGGCTGGATCGCCAGACGATAGAAACGCGCCATATTTCGGGACGGATCGATCCGATAGAGCAGCATAATGTCAGCCGTTGTATCCATGATCGGATCATGCGCGCTCACCAATTGGCCGTCCAACGAGTTTCCTGAATCGGTCGTGGCGGATCGATTCATGTTCTTGATGCACGCTACCGCCTGACGGTTTCTTCAACACCCGGTGAAGAGCTCTTGCCGAAGTTGGCGATGAGAGAACCGATCTTACTGATCGCAGCCGGCTGTCGCGCGCGAGATGGCTTGCTGCCCGACGCAGATACGCGGAAGGAAGACCCCCCGGCGGCGAGCCGAACCGGAAGGTTATCCTCTGGAACAACCCCGCCTGAGGCCTACAGGCCGGCCCCGAAAGCGGGGCCGGCTCCGAGCGTGTCTCTGCCGCGAGCCTTGTTGTTGTTCGAGCCGTCGAGGGCGTCGAGCCCATTGACGGCTATTCTGGTGCCATACGGAGAGGGAAAGTCTGCTCAGTCGATCCGAGGGTGCCATGGCGGCATAAAGGCCTCAAGCACTTCGTGGTTCCCCCAATTTTGCCTCCGCTGCGGTTCCCTCCACTCCGACAAAATCGGCTCCCCCACTCGCCGGCTCCGCCGCTCGCTGACGCGATCCTTGACCCCTCCATCCCGCCATGACCGGGACGCTCGTCTTTCACAACGTCAAGGAGACGACAATGACCATTTGCATCGACGAAGTCATCGAGCTGCTGCGCGCCGAACTCGGGAATGCCGATCCTGTCGAGCGCCGGCAGATCGAGAGCGAACTCGAACTGGCACTGGCCGAGCGGGAAATCATCGAGGCCGAACAGGATGGCCGCATCGACGTCGAGCCTCCGTTCTGACGGAGGCTTATCGCCGTGTCCATGAGCCTGACCGGCCAGATCGACCGGCCGCCAGGCTGTCAGGGGTTTCCACCCCTCGACACTCCCGCCACCTCGCGCCGGATAGGGTCGCGTCCCCTTCAGGGACGCGGGTCTCTTCTCTCTCTCTCTGGCATCCTATTCTACTCCAGCAAATCCGGCGTCAAGGACGGCCCGGGCTCCCGCATTTTTCCGCAGCTGCGCTTCTCAGAAAAATCGGTTCTCCCGCTTGCGAGCCGCGTCCGCGGTCCTTGACCCTCTCTGCAACGGAGTGGCCGATCTCCGCCATCAACGAAGGATGTCGCATTATGACAACCGATCTAAGCCTGATGCTCTATGCCAAGCTTGCTGCTTCGGCTCGTCGTCTCTGAAACCGCTTCGCAAGAGCTTCACGATCATCCAGCCGGCGAGAAAGAGATCAGGCGCTTCAGCATCAATCTGCTGGACGGTCTCGAGATCGATTTCGATACGCATGAATATTGCGTCAACGGCGGCGACTGAATCACCACGCTGACCGCGGACACTGGCGTCGTCGTCGAAGTCAACAAAGGGCATCCGGCAGCAAACCGGAATGCCGGTTGATGCCGCCCGTGTCGTTTATGGCCGAGGAGCAGTTGATGACAAGCTGCCATAAGCAGCGTCCCCACTCCTGGCGCTTCCCCTCCAGACCGTGGTGTGCTCGACTGCCGGTGCAGTTAGCCTTCCGGCTAGACCCACGCAAAACCATCAGTATCTTTTTGCCAGACGTAGTCCGCTCATGCGTAGCGATCGACTATGATCCTGGGTGATGATCTGCTCGACCCAATGTTTTCGACTGGGTAGTCGTGCGGCCCGATCAGCGGTCGACGCTGCAATCTGACGCGCCCGCTTTCCCGCGTTCGACCGTTTCGGTTGCCCCAGCTTAGATGGCGCGAGAAGCCTTCACCCGACCATGGAAGACCTCACCATCCTACTGTTCCTTTTGTTTCGATGAGCGATGCCAGCCAACATACTAACTAGAATAAAGTAGTAAAATACTTTAACCTGCAGCGGCAAAAGCGGCATCGGCCCTGCGTTCCGATTGGTTTGAGGGCGCAATATACGTCGCTGTCGCGACGTGCTCGGGTGAGGTGGAGACGACAGTGGCGATCATGTTCGTCAGAGCACAGGTGATCGGCAGGGGCNGGCCGAGAACATCGCGCTGGTGCGCGAGTTCGTCCGTGATAACTTTACGTCCGAGCAAATGGTCGCCGATTGGGTTTATCACGACAAAGACGGCAATCCGCATATCCATCTGTTAACGACCGTGAGACCGCTGACGGAGGAGGGCTTCGGGCCGAAAAACGCTCCTGTTTTGGGAGAGAATGGCGAGCCATTGCGTTTTGTCACGGCCAGGCGGCCCACTGGTCGGATTGTTTATAAGTCCTGGGGCGGCGACAAGGAAACCTTGCAGGCGTGGAAGATCGCCTGGGCGGAGACGGCCAGCCGGCACCTGGCGCTTGCCGGTCACGAGATCCGGCTCGATGGCCGCTCCTATGCCGAACAGGGCCTCGATGGCATCGCCCAAAGACATCTCGGTCCGGAGAAGGCAGCACTCGCCCGCAGGGACGCGGAGATGTATTTTGCTCCGGCCGACCTTGCCCGTCGCCAGAAGATGGCCGACCGGCTGCTTGCCGATCCTGCGCTCCTGCTGAAGCAGTTGAGCAATGAACGCTCCACCTTCGATGAGCGCG
>NZ_MRDL01000050.1 GCF_002008365.1 Rhizobium leguminosarum bv. viciae USDA 2370 | reverse complement strand
GCAACTGCTTCCATGGAACTGGACACCGCCGACCATCGACGCTCAAGCGGCGTGACCAGCGGCCTTCACCGTATGCTTACGCTCATTGGCGAGGACGATGACAAGCATCTCGTTAGCGGTTTCACGGCGGTAGCCTACGACATTCCGAAGGGTTCCATCGCGGGCTACTATCCAGAGATGAACGTCGTCATCTCGCTCCGACACTTCGATCGCCAGTCCGGTACGCCGTCCTACAAGGGAGTGCCAGTCAGGGTGAAACTCGCGGATTGACAAACACCGAGACGGCTAGAGGCGTAAGTTTGTCATGCAGGTCTGCCTCAAGACCCGCGAACCACGCTGATCGCGAGTAGGTGCCTGAGCCTCTCTTGCTCGGTCACTCCGTTCTGGTACCACCAAAGAAGGCCCCTCGCCGCATCCTCGGCTTCGGCGCTTTGTCTATCGTACTGTCGGTTCTCGCAATGCTCCTTGAGCAGACCACGCATCATGGACACGTGCTCCGAGCTTAGCACTGCCCCGCACATGCTGTAATGCAGCTTCATCATATCGGCGCCCTTGATGCTGTAGGTTATACAGGATTCGACGGATTGCAGCCGGCCCACACTGGTGAGCACGTAGAGAGCGATTTTTCCCCGCCTAAACGGGATTCGCCGGACTGGGCAGGTACCCAGACGCGGATCGGAGCCGCTGGCCGCTGTATCGACACCAGGGCGCCAACCAGAGCTGCCATTGCAAATAAGATTGCGACGCCTGGGAAGATACTGCCCGACGGCTTGCGGTTCCTGTGAGACATAGTGTTCTCCTGACACCCGCCGACAAACGGCCTGGCTAGGAGCCCACTATGGCAACCAGCAGAGAGGGAAGCTGTTGCACATAGGTATTGCCAATACTTTCGTATTCCCAGGCTTCGTCAGCGAGCGGGCAACAACGTGGCCGTGCAGTTTCGAAGCCGCGTCGAAGCATCAGTCAAAGATCTACGAGGCTCATTGCTTCGCGCCGAGCAACCTCTTCGCCTGCAAAAGTCGAGGGGTAGACAGTCCTTCGCGGAACCGCTCGTAGACGGGACGAAGGATTTCTTGTGCCGCTCGAAGATCACCGCGGCCGGCCAGATATTCCGCGTAGCTCATGGCCGCTGTAAGCTCCCAATACAAACCGCCTTGAGCGGATGCTCTTAGGCCAGCCTCCCGAAAGAGGTCTACGGCCAAGCTCTCATTCGCACCTTGTGCTGCGATGATCTCGCCTTTCTTTCGTAGAAGTTCGGGCATTATCCAGCGGTAGCTTTTTTCCGCTGAAAATTTCTGTGCTCTGTCGATCTCCAAGAGCGCCTCGTCCAGACGTCCGGCCGCCTGCAACGCGGCTGCGAGTTCACACATGAAAAACGGATAGAACAGTAGATACGAGGATTCTTGCATGTCTCGAATGCCGGCTTGAAGAGCGTCGATCCCCTCCGCGGGCGAGCCTGAACGCGACGCCAGGCTGCCTCGGACGCATATGCCAACTGCGTAGAACGGTTTCAGACCATGCTGCAGTGCATGTGCAGTGAGTTCTTCGCCCCAGTGTCGTGCTCGCGCTTCGTTGTCCAGACTAAGTGACACGAAGGCGGACGCCCAGGCCAACGCGACGCAAAATACGAATGGTTGCTTGGTTGCACGGGCTTCATCGACTGAGTCTTCGGCTGCTTGAGAAGCCACCTCCAATCGACCCAACGAGATCAAGTTGACGGTGTCATGAGCCATTGAGGACGTCCGAATGTCCGCCCCGAGCCTGAGCATATCCGTCCGACGATTGTTGGGCGGCGAATTCCTCGCCGCCCAATCAAGTCGGTCATGAGCTTCCACGTGGTGAGCCTGATAGGTCTGCGGGATGCCCGACAGCCAAGCTGCCGTGGCGCGTGACCTCGCATCGCCTCCGCCAGCGCCTCTCCCGTATTCTTGCGCGTAAACAAGCGCATCATCCAACTCCACCGATCGAGCGCTAAAAAGCCAGAGGGCGCAAGTAACGCGTTGCCGGTAGTCCTGGTCATCCAACGTTTCAGCGAGCGTCAGGGCGCGTGCGAGCACCGCTCTACCTTGCTCGCTCATACCCTGCGTATAAATCATCGCGAAGCCCAGGGCGCACTGTAGGACCATTTCCGTACGTCCCCCCTCCTCTCCTTCGAGGCAGGAGAGCGCCTTTTTAGCCCATTCGCCTGACTCGGACACGAGCGAGGTCGCGGTCCAGAAATCGGAGGCAATTGCGGCGAGGCCTGCTCCGAGCTTTCCATCGCCCTCTGGAGAAAGCGCCCAAGTCAAAGCGGCTCGGAGATTATCGATCTCTCGGCGATACGGCCCCAGACCATCGATTGCCAACTGCAGCGAGTCTTCACTCGAAAATGGCTTAAATAACGAATGGAAGAAGGCCGTGGTCCGCCTCATCGTCATTCGATAGTCGGTGCCCCCTCCAAGCTTTTCCAGCGAATAGACCCTCACCGTCTCCAGAAGACGCCACCGCGGGGCTGCCTCCGTTCCGTCGAAGGTCACCAACGATTTCGTGACGAGGTTCGAGAGCCCTAGTGCGGTCTCTTCCTCGTCCTCCCCGCTGGCGGCCATCGCGGCCTCCAAGGTAAACCCTGCGGGATATACGGAGAGACTGTGCAGAAGGCGACGCTCTCCTTCGGGCAATAGTTCATAGCTCCAATCGAGCGCGGCCCGAAGCGTGCGGTGTCGAGGCAAGGCAGTACGGCGTCCGCCGGTCAGAAGAACGAAACGGTCATCCAATCGGCCGGCGATCTGTTGAAGCCCCAACGTGGCAGCACGGGCGGCGGCGAACTCTATGGCCAGGGGAATTCCATCCAGATGCCGGCAAATACCCGCGATAATCGAGACCCTGTCCCCGCTCGTCGTAAAGTCGGACTGCAACGCCCTCGTTCGGGCGACAAACAACTGAACCGCACTGTGCGTTAACGGATCACCAACCTTTTCGTTCGCGGGCACATCAAGCGGGGGAACACGATATGTAAACTCCCCCTCGATCCTGAGAAGTTCCCGACTCGTTGCGAGAACCGAAACGTTCGGGCAGGCGCGCAGCATCGCCTCGACCATCTCGGCAGCGGCATCGACAACATGTTCGCAGTTGTCGATTAGAAGCAACATTTTCCGATTACCAATTGCCCGCGCAACGAGCTCGGCAGAGATGTCGTCGCCTTGAAGGCGCAGATCGAGAGCCTGTGCAAGTGTAGTGGGAACAAGATTTGGATCCGAGAGCGAAACCAGCTCCACAAAGAATGCATCCCCATCGATCGTCGGCTGCAGGCGGCGGGCGACTTCGGACGCGAGTACGGTTTTCCCGATCCCACCCGGTCCCGTCAGGGTTACAATTCGATAGGCCGACATGAGCGTCACGATATGAGAAATTGCAGCCTGACGGCCGATGAGCTCGGACGCCGCCGAGGGGATGTTAGTAACAAAATCCTCTCGTTCGCTCGACCGCACGAGCGTGGCGGGCGTCGGATCGGCAAACCGCTTATCGGGTTCCGTCCACTCGCCGAGTAGTCGATATCCGCGACCGGACACGGTACGCAGCAAGTCTCGGTCCTTTCCAAGCGCACGCCTTATTGCAGAGATATGAACCTGGAGGGTGTTGTCCTCGACGACCATTCCAGGCCAGACGCGCTTCATCAGCTCGTCTTTCGTGACGATCCTACCCGAAGAAACTGCAAGTGTTTCGAGGATTTCGAACGCGCGACTGCCGAGCGGTACCGGAGCGCCCATCGCACGCAGCTCTCGCTTTTCGAGATCAAGCTCCCATCCGGAGTGCTCGAAGAGGCCTATCTCAATCTGTCCCAAAGCGACCCGAATCTATCTGGTTCAACCGCATCGATAAAATCACAGAGGGGCAGATTGCGCCAAGGGCACTTCAACAACTGGTAAGGGAATACTTCAGCTTTTTTCAGGATCTCTCACGCCACTTAAGTCGCGAACGGCTGGGTCCTGGTTTAAAAACGCCAAGCGCCTTCACTACAACGTGCGTGAAGCATCATTACACCTTCCAGCCGCAGCACTTCCGTGCACGATCAATGAGGACGAATGGCATGTACCGGACGGAAAATCCTACTGATCCTTCGACAACTCTTTCGAGCGATGCTTTGGTCGCCGTTTTGGATAACGGCACCGAATTCGATCCCGATTTGCATCGATATATTTCGGGCATGAACTGGCAACTAGAACGGTTCACCTCAGCGCGCGACTTGCTTAACGGCGCCCAAGCTGGATGTTTCAACTGCATCCTTGTCGATGCGAGCATGGCTGATCTTCCGGTTTCAGATCTAGCGCGGTTGATTTGCTCCTTCGCGGTGCACTGCCCAATCGTCGTGGTCACCCCGAGGAACAGTCCGGCCACTTCTGTTGCCACGACCAGATTCCGGGTGGCCTTCCTCCCCAAGCAGGATGATCCCGCCGTAATCGCAGAGGAGGTGAACGCATCGATACGTGCGTTCCACGAGGCAAACCGTTTGGAAGCCTTTTTTCTCACCCTTACTCCGCGAGAACGTCAAGTCATGAAGTTCGTGGTAGAAGGCTTGCTGAATAAGCAGGTGGCCTTCAAGTTGAATATTAGCGAGATCACCGTCAAAGCTCATCGTGGCCGGCTCATGCGGAAGATGAACGCCAGAACACTTCCCGACCTTTTGTATATGGCCGCAAGACTTGGGCCCGCGTCGGGCTCCATCGCGAACGAGCTTTCGGCGTTCTGAGGCGCCGCCGCGCCGCCATGTTTAAGCACTCCCGTAGCTGACCGACACCATTGGACAGTAGCGCATTTCTACCACCTGTCTGAAATGGACTCGCAAGGGCCTGTCGTGCGGCAGGTACTTAACAAGCGATCTTTGGAGACACAGCCATGAGCAACTCAAACAACGCGACCTGGACACGCCGCTCCTTCGGCGGAGTGGCACTCGGGCTGACGGCCGCAGGAATCCTTGCAGGGCGCGTCGAAGGTGCCGAACAAAGCAAAAGGCCGGTACGGCAGAAGAATATGGGCCTGGTTGCCGACAAGCGTATCGACGCCGGAGACCTGAATGTCGGATACGCCGAGCTCGGTCCTGAAGACGGCTCGCCCGTTATGCTGTTCCACGGATGGCCCTACGACATCAACGCCTTCGCCGAGGTGGCGCCTTTGCTCGCGGAGCGTGGTCATCGTGTGATCGTGCCGCATCTGCGCGGATACGGCAGCACCAGGTTCCTGTCCGATGACACTATGCGGAACGGCCAACAGTCGGCGCTTGCCGTCGACGCCATCAAGCTGATGGACGCCTTGAAGATTGAAAAGGCGACGGTCGCCGGGTTCGACTGGGGTGCGCGGACCGCCGACATCGTCGCAGCGCTCTGGCCAGAACGATGCAGGAGTTTAGTATCCGTCAGCGGCTATCTCATAGGGAACCAAGCTGCGGGAAAGGCGCCCCTGCCCCCAGCCGCGGAGGTTCAGTGGTGGTATCAGTTCTACTTCGCCACGGACCGCGGTCGCGACGGCTATGAAAAATATACGAACGACTTCGCCAAGCTGATCTGGCGTCTCGCCTCGCCGCAGTGGAAGTTCGACGACGCGACCTTCGATCGGAGTGCAGAAGCATTTGCCAATCCCGATCACGTCTCGATCGTCGTTCATAACTACCGCTGGCGGCTGGGCCTGACGGAAGGTGAAAAACGGTTCGACGAATTCGAGACCAGGCTTGCGGCCGGTCCCGAGATCCATGTGCCGACGATCACGATGGAGGGCGACGCCAACGGAGCGCCTCATCCGGATCCCAACGCCTACGCCGCAAAGTTCAAGGCGAAATACGAACACCGTCTCGCAGCGGGCGGGATCGGCCACAATTTGCCGCAGGAGGCGCCCGAGGCGTTCGCCAAGGCGGTAAGAGATGCCGATTCCTGGGCGTGAGCAACCGGGGTCCCGACGCGCTCAATTATCGAAAAAATCGATGATCTCCATCCGAAAAACCACACTGGCGAGGCATCGCCTAGTCGTGAGATGGGAAGCGCTTCCGCCGGGAAGGCGTCAGAACGCCGTGGCTCCGGGTGCGAGCTCCTTGAAAGGATTCAACTTTGGAAATCGGTATCGATAGTTTTGCGATGCTCCTGCCCGACCCTGACACGGGTCGCCTGCAGTCGGCCGTCGATCGCATGGAGAGCGTACTTTCCGAGGTGGAACTGGCGGACCAGGTCGGTCTGGACGTCTTCGGAATGGGCGAACACCACAGGGAAAACGCGCTTGATTCCGCGCCCGCCGTGATACTTGCCGCAGCGGCGGCGCGCACCAAGTCGATAAGGCTGACGAGCGCCGTCGCCGTCCTTAGCGCCTCCGATCCCGTCCGGCTTTTCCAGGAGTTCTCAACGCTGGACCTGATATCCCGTGGACGAGCGGAGATCGTGGTCGGTCGTGGCTCTTCCGTGGAGGCCTATCCCCTGTTCGGCTTCGACCTGAGGGACTACGATGCGCTGTTTGCGGAAAAGCTGGACCTACTGCTCAAGATCAGGGAGCAGCCCAACATCAGGTGGCAGGGCCGGTTTCGTCCTGCGATCAATGGCGAGGGTGTCTTCCCTCGTCCGCATCAGCCCAAATTGCCAATCTGGCTTGGCGTGGGCGGCACGCCTGAATCCTTCGTCCGCGCAGGCACTCTCGGCCTCCCGCTGATGGTGGCCATCATCGGAGGGAGCTTCGAGCGCTTTCTGCCCCTGGTCGAGCTCTATCGTCGAGCATGGCTCGTCGCCGGGCATCCCGCTGAAAACCAGCGGATAGGCGTCCACGCTCTTGGCTTTGTCGGAGAGACCGACGAGGCCGCAAAGAAAGCGTTTTTCCCCGGCTGGTTCCAAATGTTCACGGACGCCGGAAGAGAGCGCGGCTGGCCGCCGCCGACGCAGGCTCAGTTCGAGCATATGTGCGGGCCGGGTGGCGCGTTCCTCGTTGGCAGCCCGGAGACGGTGGCTGCCAAGATATCCCATGTTAACAGAACGTTGGGAGGAATTGCTCGCCTCACCTTTCAGATGAGCACCGCCGCGCTCGACGCGGAAGCGATGCGTCGTTCGATCGCGCTGCTGGGAACGGACGTCGCGCCTTTGGTGCGGGGACAGCTTCGCGACTAGCGGGTGCGCGTCGCACAGAGCGCCGACGTTTGCCGGCGCCCCATCTCTTCAGCCGAAGATCAGTTTCTGATAGGCAGCCAGCATCTGCGGATCCTCGACGGAACCATGATGGTGAAGCTGTCGCCAACCGCCTTCCTTGCTTACAAACCACCGGGTCGTCCGGAAGGCGACATCAAGCGTCTCTGTCGCCGTCTGACATACTCCGCGTTCGCGGCCGACGAACAGATGCCACTCGTCGCCGCCCTGGCTCGTGAAGTCGTGGAAGGTCACCTGGACCTTCGTTTTTCCCTTGAAGAGCGTTGAATACCCGTCGGCGATCTGGTCCCAACCGCGGCGGATGCCGCCGATCGGGTTGTCCATGCTGGGATCAGAGCCGCCGAGCCAGACCTGTTCCAGCCCTTCGAGATCGCCAGCGTTGAAGGCTCGATAGAATCGTATCAAAGCATCCAAGGCGCATCCATCGTCCTGCGCAGTCTCGCCGCCGTTAACTTCTGTGAGATGCCGGTCCATTGATTTTCTCCGTACTTCCTCAAAGGTGGCTGACGCACTTGGAAAGCATGTAACTCTCCTCGTACTGGCCAACTTGGTTTACCCGTCTCTCCATCAAGGCAGCATGCGCAATCGATACCAACCCTTCTATTGTACGATGGTGTCGAGCATAAATTTGGAGATACGCGACGATCGCATCGGAGAAGACAGAAGCGCGTGATTTTCAAGTGGGACGAACCGAGCGCCCCACGCTCCTCGCATTCCGCTCGCTTGGAAACAGCAGGATCATCGCAACATAGATCGCGGCGCCGACTACGAGCGCGATGCTGGCGACGGCAAGCGCGAGATCGAACCCGGCGTCTACATTCACCACATGCCTCATGATCACTCCTACGGCAGGCGGCCCCATGATCTGTCCGATCGCGAACACCGCCGTCAGCAGTCCCATGTAACGCGTGTGGTGGCTCGATCTGATCCGCCTAACTTCGTTCATGGCGAAGAAGCTGATCGCAGTGAACGGCAGGCCCACGAGAACGCTGCTGAGGGCAAGACCGAAAGCGTCCTGCCAGATAACCGACAGCCCCACCCCGACCGCCTGCACGAGGTATGCGGCAATCAGATGGAGCCGCACGTCGGCGCTATGCTTCACGCGCGCCGCCAGCAGCGATCCGACGACTGCCGCGACCCCGAAAAGCGGCCAGAAGACGGTGAGCAAGGGTGAACCAGGAATGCTGTTCTTCGCGATCACCGGAAGATAGGTCGCCGTGACGATGTAGCCGAAGCCGGCCAGCCCGTATGCGATCGCAAATAGAGGCATTTCCGATTTCGGCACCTTGCCGGAGGCGCGCGTCGGCGCCCCCACGGAATAGGCGTCGGATGGCTTCGCGCTCTCGCCGAAGGTCTTCCATATGATCCCGCTGATCGTGGCGGAGATCGCGGCGAATATCAGCCAGGCGGTGTGGCCGGACTGCCCGAGAATGGTCATCCCGCTGGCGGCCAGCCCGGACACGGCGATGCCTGCGCCGGGTCCCGTGAATATGGCGCTTCCGATCGAGCTGCCGGTTCCCGAAAGCTGGGCGAGACACCAACCGGAGGTGAAGACGAATCCGACCGCCGAAGCGACGCCCGCCAAGAACCGAAGAGCGACCCAGGCCTCGGCATAGGGCGCAGACATCAGAGCCGTAAGCAGAACCGTGGCCACCAGTGTCAGGCGTATGACGAAGGTATGGTCCCACCTCTTGGGTACTGCCATCGCCGCCAATGCACCGACCAGGTAGCCGACGTAGTTGGCAGTGGCGAGTCCTCCGGCTCGCGAAAGATCAAGGACGCCGTCGTGTAGCATCATCGGCAGAATTGGAGTGAATGCGAACCGACCGACGCCCATGGCGATGGCGAGGGACGCCGATCCAGCGAGCACGACCACATATGGGCTGGGGCTGCGTTTAGACATGACGCTGTCCTTTGTTCGATTGAACATATGTCGCCACGAATTCGCGCGACGGCCGCTCCCCTTCAGGTAGATTGGTCGAGGTCTGCGTGAACCGTCAGTCTGCGGCAGGCTGTCTGCCGGGATCCGGAAGGATCTGCGGGATGCCGTCAGGTAGGACTGCGGTGTGCGATGACGTCCAATGCGGACCGGTAGAGTTCTCGCGTCAATTCCTCAGCACCAACTTTCAAAGCAAGACGGGAGGCCTGCCCCGACCAGAGGTTCGTAAAATCGTTCCTCGACTCCGCCTCGGCTTTTGCTCTGATGGGAACGAGAGCTCCTCCAGCAGTTGGAAATGCAGGCACGGCATCTGAGATTGGACCTAGATCGCGCATCAGGCGGTTTACGATGCCTCTCGCTGGACGGCCGGTAAAAACGTTCGTTATCGCGGTGCTGTCGTCTCGGGCCGAAGCCAGCGCCTCTGCCTGAACTGCGGGAATCCGAGCCTCAGGGCAGAACAGGTAGGCTGTCCCGACCTGGACGGCGGAAGCTCCGAGCATCAGGGCGGCGGCGACACCTCTCCCGTCGGCGATCCCGCCGGCGGCGATGACCGGCACCCGCACCGCGTCGACCACCTGGGGCAGGAGCGCCATGATTCCAACCTGTGTCGTCATGTCCTGGCTCAAGAAATTCCCGCGATGTCCACCGGCCTCGAAACCCATGGCGATGAGTGCGTCGACGCCGTTTTTTTCGAGCCAGACGGCCTCGGCCACGGTCGTGGCGGATGATATGATCTTCGCGCCTGTCGCCTTCACACGCTGCACCAGTGACTTTTCGGGCAGCCCGAAATGAAAGCTCACGACCTGCGGTTTCAACTCCTCGACCACCTCGCAAAACGAAGAGTCGAATGGTGCACGGCCCGCCGCGGCGATCGGCGTGGCGGGGTCAAGTCCTGCGTCTACGAAGTAGGGCGCGAGCAGAGCTCTCCATCGCATCTGCGCTGCCAGATCTTCGGCGGGGGAAACATGTGAGAAGAAGTTCACGTTCACAGGCGCGTGGGTAGCGCCGCGGATCTCATGGAGGGCCTGACGCAGCCCCTCGACGTTTAACTGAGCGCTTGGGAGAGACCCCAGACCGCCGGCCTTGGCCGCGGCGACGACCATTTCGACCGTCGTCGCTCCGGCCATCGGCGCCTGGATGATGGGAAGCTCGATTCCAAACAGGTCGAGAATTCGGCGATCCGGCCAGCGGGTCATGTGGACTCCTTGTCATGCGTGACGTTGCAACGCTGATACCTCCGGCCACGACCCGCGTCTATTGGACCTTGGTGTCCTGACGAGCGACCCAATCCGAAGGTATCGGGAACACCTTGGTACAATATCGGGTCCCGATTTTCGGCGCGATTGTCGTGGCAGAGCGGACGACGGCGCGACCGCCGGGAAGCTCCCGGCCGATGGCTGGATCAACGCATCACACGAGGAACAAAGCGACCGCCACCTGGCGGACGAAGGGTACCCGCGTCGCCACAACGGAGGCAGGCATGAGCGTGCATAAGACTGTTATCATCACAGGCGCGTCGCAAGGGATCGGAGCCGGACTTGTCAAGACGTTCCTGGACAAGGGCTGGAACGTCGTCGGAACCTCTCGGAACATCAGCGAGAGCACGCTTTTCGACCGTGCGGGGCGATTGGAACTGATCAGCGGCGACGTCGCGGATCCCGAAACCGCCGAACGGGCGGCGGCGGCGGCGATTGAGCAGTTCGGCTCGATCGACGCACTCGTGAACAATGCCGGAGTGTTCTTCACCAAACCGTTCCTCGAATACACCATCGACGATTTCCGGCGCCTGTGCGCGACGAACGTCGAGGGATTCCTCCATTTCACGCAGCGCGCGATCGGACAAATGCTGCGCCAGAAGTCCGGCGGGAGCGTCGTGACGATCACGTCGTCGCTGACGGACCATCCGATTGCCGGCGTGACCGCGTCGCTTCCAATGGTTACCAAGGGCGGCCTCAACGCCGTCACCAAGAGCCTGGCGCTGGAGTTCGCCAAGGACAACATCCGCGTCAACGCCCTGTCTCCGGGGGTGGTCGACACTCCTCTCCATGCGAAGAACCCGCGGTCCTTCCTCGAATCCTTGTCGCCGATGGGGACTATCACGGCGGTTCAGGAGATCGTCGACGGCGTCGTCTATCTGACGGAGTCCTCCAACATCACCGGGGAGGTGCTTCACGTCGACAACGGCGCACATCTGGGCAAATGGTAGTCGCGAGCGCTGAGGCGCGCATCAAGGAACTGGCGATATGCCTCCCGAAGGCGCCCACGGCGCGTACGTCGAAGCGTTCCAAAGCGGCTCGCTGCTTTTCCTAAGCGGCATGCTACCGGTCGCCGGACATGTGCCACTCTATACGGGCCTCGTCGGCCGCGAGCTGTCCGTCGCCGAAGGCTACGACGCAGCGCGAGCGGCCTGCCTTAGTGGTCTAGCCGCCGCGCAGTCGCAGCTAGGAACGCTGGACAGGATCCGATCGGTCGCCAAGCTGGGAGTCTACATCGCCTGCCCCGCCGATTTCCATGAACACCCCAAAGTCGCCGATGGCGCGTCAGAGCTGTTGCTCGACGTGTTCGGTCCCGCCCGGCTCCCTCCCCGTGTCGTCCTCGGCGTTTCCAGCATACCGCTTGGAATGCCCGTCGAGATCGAACTGGTCTTCGAGATCGGGCCAGCGTTTGCATCCCAAACCCAAGAACGGAGCCTGCCATGAAGGTCAGACAACCAACCAGGACAAGCGCCATCGCGATGTCGTCGAAAGCCCTTACCGCCGCGGCGCTATTGCTGCTTCCGGCGCTCGCCCTATCCGATCAGACGAAGGTCGCCGAAAAGGTGGATCGTGGTGCAGAAGTCAAGGCCGACCCAAGTCAGGAAGATGCGCAGATCAAGGTGGACAAGCGGACCCCCGCCTACTGGCGTGTCACCTTCGACAATCCGCCCTTCAACATCTTCGGACCGGAGACGATCCCTCAGATGGAAAAAGTGATGGCCGCAATCGAGAGCGATCCCAATCTTAGGGTCGTAGTCTTCGACAGCGATGTGCCTGGGTTCTTCCTCACTCACTACAACTTTACGCCGCCTCTCGCCGAATCCACCGGCCTCCCCTCTGGCCCCACAGGCTTGCACCCCCTGCCCGACATGCTGGTCCGCATCAGCAAGTCGCCGGTCGTCTCCATCGCGCTGATCCGCGGCCGCGCGACGGGCGTCGGAAGCGAGCTTGCTCTCGCCAGCGACATGCGCTTCGCGAGCCGTCAGAAAGCAATTCTCTCTCAGTGGGAGGTCGGCGCGGCACTCGTCCCCGGCGGCGGCCCGATGGCAAGGCTACCGCGGCTGATGGGGCGCGGTCGAGCGCTGGAGGTCCTGCTTGGCTCCGACGACATCAATGGCGATCTCGCTGAGAAGTACGGATACGTTAATCGCGCCTTCGACGACGACAAGCTCGATCCGTTCGTCGACGCCCTCGCTACCCGGATCTCTGGCTTTGACCGCCAGGCGATCGCCGACACCAAACGCCTGGTCGACTTCGCGAGCCTTCCGAGCGACCCCGAGATCGCCGCAGGCTGGGACGCCTTCATTACGTCGGTCCAGCGTCCGGCGGCGCAGAAGAACATCGGACGCCTGATGGACATGGGCCTGCAGAAGGACCCGGACATCGAGGCCAGGCTCGGACACTACACGCAAACTCTGGCCGACGAGTAGGCCGAGGCGGTGCCCGCGCAAGGACTCGGCAGGTCGCGCGGGCATCAACATCCTTCAACGCACTCAACGACAAAGGAGAAGTCTCATGCACAGCCTTGAAAACCAGATCGTCGATTCCAGCTTTTCGACCATCATCAACGCGCCGATCGAGAAGATCGATATTCCGACTTGGTGCTTTAATCTGCCCGAAAAGGAATACCAGGGATGCTCGCCTGCCCACATCGCAGCGGGCTTCACGACGGCGGACGACGGCACGCGGATGTCGATAAATGTCGAGACAATCGGCGGCAGCCTGATGGTCCAGCATTACCATGAGACACTCGGCGAAAAGCATCATCTCATCCTCGACTCCGATTCAGACGTCTTTACTCCGAACGGCCGGGTCACCATCCACGTCACCTGGGAACTCAGTGTGAAGAAGCTGGATGCGAACCGCTGCGAATTCACCAACCGCGTCCAATCCTACGCGACCGACGAGATGATGGCTTTCCTCGATCGCCAGGGCATCCCGTTCGAACTCTTCCGCACGCAGCGGCAGCCGATGTCCATCGCCCACAACAAGGGCGAGACGCCGCTGTTCGCGGCGAGCATCGAGCGCGCGGCCCTGAAGAACTCGGCGACGAAGGCGGCCTGAACCGGCGAAGGAGCACATCATGGCTGAACTATCCTTCGATAGGAGCAATACCGGACTCCTCGTGGTCGATCCGTATAACGACTTCATTTCCGAGGGTGGCAAGATCTGGCCGCGTATCAAGGAGGTCGCCGAGGCGAACAACTGCGTGCCGCACATGCTCGAAGTGCTGACCGCCGCACGCGAAGCCAAGCTTCGGGTCTTTTTCGCGATGCATCATCGCTATCGGGCCGGAGACTATGAGAACTGGAAGTACGTGGCGCCGATCCAGCGTGCGGCCTGGCACCGCAAGAGCTTCGAGTTCGGCACGTGGGGCGGTGAGTTTAGAGCTGAATTCGTGCCCGTGGCCGGCGAGGTCGTCGCATCGGAGCACTGGTGCTCAAGCGGCTTCGCCAATACGGATCTCGATCTCGAGCTGAAACGGCACGGCATACAGCGTGTCATCGTAATCGGTCTGGTGGCCCATACATGCATCGAAGCCACCGTACGGTACGCCGCCGAACTTGGCTACGACGTGACGGTCGTGAAGGACGCGGTCGCCGACTACTCGCCGGAAATGATGCATGCGGCGCTGGAGGTCAATCTGCCCAGCTATGCCAGCGCCATCGTCGACACAAAGGAAACCGTGGCTGCGATCGCTCTCACTCAGGCGGCGTAAAGCTGCCATCTTACGGACACTTACATCCGGCGGGCTTCAAGCTCGCCGGATGCGGATTCGTTTAAAAAGTAATACTATTTGCATTCCGAGGCTTGGCATGCCTGGCGCCGACGCCTATCTGAGGCGAAAGCCAACCGCCAACGGTTCAAGTCGAGCCTCCCATATCAGTGGAGGACAGTATCGACACTTAGTTTCGAAAGGATCCATGATGACACTCTCCGGCGACCTCCTCATCGGCGGCGCGAGCATGCGCGGCGCGGCTGCGACATTCTCCGCGATCAACCCAGCCGACGGCAGCTCCATGGAGCCGAGCTTTGCGGGCGCGACAAAGGAGCAGGTCGAGCAAGCCGCGTCTTTGGCCTGGGATGCCTTCCCGGTCTACAAGGAAACATCGCTCGAAGATCGGGCCCGCTTCCTGGAAGCGATCGCGGAAGGAATTCTGGCCCTTGGCGACGAACTCGTCCTGCGAGCGATCGACGAGACGGGACTGCCGCGCGGGCGCATCGAAGGAGAGCGTGCCCGAACGGTCGGACAGCTCCGGCTCTTCGCGAAGGAAGTCCGCGACGGCGCCTTCCAGGAATTGCGTTTCGATCCCGCAGACGCCGACCGCAAGCCGGCGGCGAAGCCTGACCTTCGGCTCCGCAACATCGCTCTCGGACCGGTCGCGGTGTTTGGGGCGTCGAACTTCCCCCTAGCCTTTTCTGTCGCTGGTGGCGACACTGCCTCGGCCCTCGCCGCCGGCTGTCCGGTGATCGTCAAGGCGCACTCCGCCCATCCCGGAACCTCCGCACTGGTTGGCAAGGCCGTCGTCGACGCCGTCGCGGCATGCGGGCTCCCGTCGGGGACTTTTGCGCTTTTGTTCGACGCAGGATTCGAGGTCGGCCAGACCCTGGTCGCCGACCACCGGGTACGCGCAGTTGGTTTCACCGGCTCGCGCCGCGGGGGTACCGCGTTGATGAAGATCGCGTCGGAGCGGAAGCAGCCGATACCCGTCTACGCCGAAATGAGCAGCATCAACCCCGTCATCCTCTATCCAAACGCACTGCTGGGCCGGGGCGCGGAAATCGGGAGATCGTTCGCGGCTTCGCTGACCCTCGGCGCCGGTCAATTCTGCACGAATCCTGGTCTGCTTATCGCCATCGAGGGCGCGGGGCTCGACGCGTTCATCGAGAGCGCAGCGGCGGCCTTGGCCGAAGCGCCAGCTCAGACCATGCTGACAGGCGGCATCTGCGAGGCGTATCGAAAGGGCGTTGCAAGGCTTTCGTCGTCACCGTCCGTATCGCAGGTCTCTGCCGGGAAAGACGGAACGGCTCATCAGGCCTCGGCCGCGCTTTTCCAGACGACGGCGGCTGCCTTTCTTGCCAATCCAGAGCTTCAGGAAGAAGTCTTCGGCGCGGCGGGACTGATCGTTCGCTGCAGTGACCACGACGATCTGCGCAGGGTCGTCGAATCCTTGGAAGGTCAGTTGACCATCGCGCTACACGTGGATGCAGAGGACGTCGCCGCCGCCTCCCGGATGATCCCGCAGTTGGAACTTCTCGCCGGCCGGCTCCTCGTCAATGGCTTCGGGACCGGCGTCGAGGTCTCCCCGGCAATGGTCCATGGCGGACCTTATCCGGCGACGTCGGACGGAAGATCGACGTCGGTAGGCACATTGGCGATCTACCGTTTCCTGCGCCCGGTGTCCTACCAGGACTTCCCGGCAGACCTGCTTCCAGCCCCACTCAAGGATGTTAATGCCGCCCCTCGCGTGTAGACGATAAAACTGGAGCGGGGGCGGCTAACGCCCCCCCGCTCCTTGTCTTGCAGAGGTTAGACCTCTGAAGCCTTCGCAGCCATCGTGGCCTTCGCCCACCAGACCAGCTCGTCCAGCGCAGTCTTCGCCGACGGCAGCAGGTTGGCTTCGATCTCTTCGATCGGCTTGTTGCCGCCCATCGAGAAGACGGTGAAGAAGTCGCTGCCGCCGATATGAACGGCCGCATGCGTGGAAACCATCTGCAGCTCGACGCCGATTCCGCGCAGATGCTCGAGTGCGCGCGACCCGCCCGCGGTGCCATACGCGATCGCGGTGAACGGCTTGCGTGCCCATTCCACGTATGACTGGTCGAGGGCGTTCTTCAGCACGCCGGTGATCGAGCGATTGTATTCCGCGACGACGAAGATGTACCCGTCGTAGCGGGCCACGGTCTGCTGCCAACGAACGGCTTCCGCACTCTGGCTTGGTGCGTAGGCGTTCGACGCGACCTCGTCGAAGAACGGCAGCGGATGGTCGCGCAGATCGACGATTTCGACGTCGATGTCGTCGCGGGCCTGAGCCTGCTTCAGTATCCACTGTGCGGGCTTGTCGGCGAAACGGGTCGGCCGGGTGGAGCCGATGATGATGGCGATCTTTGGTTTCGTGGGCATGGCATTCCTCATTTTATGTCCGGTTGATGATGATGACCCTCGGGGAGAGAGGATCAGGTGCTGCTCAGGGCGTCTGCATACGCATAGAGCCCAGGGGAACCTCCCGTCATGACGAGCAAGACATTCGATCCTGGCGCGATGACTTCGTTTTCGATATCGGACAACAGGCCGGCAAAGGCCTTCGCTCCGTAGACTGGATCCAGAAGCAGGCCTTCAGAGCGGCCGACGAGTCTGATCGTCTCGATCATTTCGGACGTCGGCATGCCGTAGCCGCCACCGAGCTGTGCGCCGTCTATCGTCAGCTCCTCCGCTCGAATTCGGTCCTTCTTCCCGAGGAGGTCGAAGACCGCGTTGACCTTCTCCACCGTCGCGGCGACGCATACCTCCGCTAGCGAGAGAACGGTGTATGCTCTGATCCTGGAAGGATCTTTTCCGGCCAGGGCAGCTCCCACGGCCAGACCGGCGTGCATGCCGCCGCTTCCGTTCGGAATGACCACTTGGTCGAACGCGATGCCGATCTCAGTCGATTGCGCTGCGATTTCGAATGCGCAGTCGACGTAGCCCAGGGCTCCGACCGGCGTCGAACCGCCAAGCGTGCCCACGAAAGCCTTCGCCCCGGACGCGGCGATCTCCGACGCGCGGCCTGCGGCGAAAGCGCTCGCATCGTCGCCCGTGCCAAGGAGGTGGACGCGGGCGCCGAAGACTCGGTCCAACAAGACGTTGCCATTGGCCTGGTAGACCTCTGTCTCGCGGGGCACCATTTGAGCCAGAACGACCTCGCATTCCAGTCCGGTTCTGGCGCAGGCGGCCGCAGCCAGACGAGCGAAGTTTGACTGTACTCCCCCGGTTACGACGAGGGTGTCGCAGCCTTCAGACTGGGCCTGCCCGATGAGGAACTCGAGCTTGCGGAGCTTGTTGCCCCCGCCGCCGAGCTCCATGAGATCGTCTCTCTTCGCCCAGATCGAGACGCCTCGTCGGCTCTCGCCGAGCACTTGCTCCAAACGATCCAGCCGCTGGATTGGCGTCGGTCCGTTCACCAAGCGCACGCGCGGAAACCGGTTCAAAAGATCCCAGTCGGACATCTCTGCCTCGCTTCTTGAGTGTTGTTGCACCGGTGTCAGGACGCCAATGCCGGCGTCCGGTAGCGCGGGGCGGGAACGTTGCGAGAAAGGTTCGGCATCAGCTTCTGACGAGCCGCCTCATACGCGTTCCAGTCTTCAATGTTGGGAACTGAAGGTAGGGTGATCAGTTCGCCCATGTCGAGACCGGCCAGTGCAGCGTCCACCGCATCTTCAGCCTTCATGACGATCTGGTCCGGCAGTCGGTCGAGCGAGCCGCCCGACGCCTCCCAGAAAGGCGTCTCCACCGCGCCGGGAAGTACGGCCTGGATTCGGATGTTCTTTTCTGCCAGCTCCTTCTGCAGAGAGAACGTCAGAGCGATGACGAACGCTTTTGTTGCGCCGTATACGCCGTTGAGGATTTCGGGAGCGACGCCCAATGCGGAGGCCATGTTGACGATCGTGCCGTGCTCACGTGCGACGAAGGACGGCGCGACGGCATAGACGAGACGAGTCAGGGCCGTCACGTTGATCGCGATCATTTTTTCCATCGCCTCGACGTCGGACATAAGCAACGGTTCGACCGCGCCGACCCCGGCATTGTTGACGAGCATGGTGATCGATGGGTCGCTCCGAAGGATTCCTTCGACCTTCAGAAGGTCGTCGCGCTGGCCAAGATCCGCCCGCACGGTCTTTACGTTCCGACCGGTCGAACTTGCGATATCCTTGCTGATCCGGGCGAGCGCATCCTGGCTGCGCGCCACCAGTATCAGGTCGTAGCCGCGGCGGGCGAGCCTGTCGGCGTAGAGCGCGCCGATACCCGACGATCCTCCGGTGATAAGCGCAGTGCCTCTTGGAAAGTTTGTCATTGTGGTTCTCCTTGATTGAGGTGCTTTCGGTACAACGTCAGCGCAGAGTTCTGAACGCCGCCCGAAGCTCCGATGCGAAAAGGTCTGGTTGCTCCCAGGCGGCGAAGTGGCCGCCCTTGTCGACTTTGTTGTAGTAGATGAGGTTGCGGTACGCCTTCTCGGCCCAGCTCCTCGGAGCCTGGTAGATCTCGCCGGGGAACACGGTGATCGCAGCCGGTATCTTGATGTCGACGGCGTTGAAGTTGTTTGCGTTGTTTTCCCAGTAGAGCCGCGCGCCTGACGTGGCGGTCCCTGTGAACCAGTAGAGAGAGATGTCGTCGAGCATCTCGTCCTTGGTCAGAGACTTCTCCGGATCGCCGCCGCTGTAGGTCCAGTCCGCGAACTTGTCGTAGTACCAGGCGGCAAGACCGACGGGTGAATCGGTCAATGCATAGCCCAACGTCTGCGGCCGCGTGACCATCATCAAAGCGTAGCCCGCGCCCTTCGTGTACAGCGCGTTCATCTGCTCGTAGGCGGCCTTCTCGTCTTCGGAAAGCCCGGCTGGCGCGGGTTCGCCATCGGCGAGCGCCCTCGCAATGTCGGGCGGAACGGTCGCAGGCATGTTGGTGTGGATGCCGAGCAGGCCTTCCGGCGCTTGGGCAGCCATCTTGTCGGATACGACAGCGCCCCAGTCCCCCCCTTGCGAAACGTATCGGTCGTAGCCGAGCCGCTTCATCAGAACGTGCCAGGCACGCCCGATGCGTTCCGGCCCCCACCCGGTTTCGCTTGGTACCTCCGAGAAACCGTAGCCGGGCATCGACGGTATGACGACGTGGAAGGCGTCCTGCGCGGCACCGCCGTGCGCGGTGGGATCTGTGAGCGGCCCGATCGTCTTGAGGAGTTCGAGCACCGATCCCGGCCAGCCATGCGTCATAATCAGCGGCAGCGCGTCCGCGTGCTGGGACTTGACGTGAATGAAATGGATGTCGAGGCCGTCGATCCTG
The DNA here is from genome assembly GCF_002008365.1 of Rhizobium leguminosarum bv. viciae USDA 2370. Classification (GTDB taxonomy): domain Bacteria; phylum Pseudomonadota; class Alphaproteobacteria; order Rhizobiales; family Rhizobiaceae; genus Rhizobium; species Rhizobium leguminosarum. The sequence goes on along the minus strand of NZ_MRDL01000050.1, from coordinate 74,392 downwards.
GTCATGAACTGCGCATGCGCGTTGAGCTTCTTCTCGCCGTGCCGCCAGTCGTATTCCGTGCCCCAGTACTCCACGAGCGGCTTTAGCCTTTGAAGCTGCGCGCCTTGCGAACGGTCGGAAACCGTCTCCTTGCCAGGCCAACGTGTCGCACGGACACGGCGGCGCAGTTCATCGACCTCCTTCTGCGGGATAACGCATTTGAACGGACGGATTGCATCGCCTCCCGTCGCCGCCCGGACGGGCTTCGGCAGAATGCTGAGGGCGGCGGTCGCGGCCGTGGCTGCAAGCAGTTCGCGCCGCGTCGGCGACAGTGCGGTTGCCGTTTCTACTCCTGCTGACATGACGTCCTCCATTGAAACTGAGTGGTTGGATTGGGTCTTAGGGATCGTCCGGCATGGCTGCCGAAGATATTGTTCGAAGGTATCGGCGATACCAATGGATCGGTTAGCGACGTGCTCGACGCATCGACACCTTGGGACAATGGACATCGGGGACAGCGACGGCGCATCGTGCCGATCGCGGTGAAAGTGACCGCGATTAACAGGGAGATCGAGATGGCTATCCAGGAACCCACCCCAACCAATTCCGCGCGCACGGATCACATCGACACGAAGCTTGAAGTCGTCGTCATTCCCGTGTCCGACGTCGATCGGGCCAAGTCCTTCTATACCGGCCTTGGCTGGAGGCTCGACGCCGACGTGTCGGGCGAGGACGGCTTTCGCGTCGTGCAGGTGACCCCGCCGGGCTCGCCTTGCTCCGTGATCTTCGGAGCGAATGTGACCGCCGCCGCACCCGGTTCCGCTCAGGGCCTCCACCTCGTCGTCACCGACATCGAGATGGCGCACGCGGCCCTTGCCTCCCGCGGCGCCGAGATGAGCGGCGTCTTTCACGACGACGGCGGTGTCTTCCACCACAAGGGCGCCGACCATCGGCTGCCCGGACCACATCCCTCCCGGTCAAGCTACGGTTCTTTCGCCTCCTTCTCCGACCCGGACGGAAACGGCTGGCTCCTGCAGGAAGTCACGGCGAGACTTCCCGGTCGCATCGACGCCAATGGCGCTGCGTTCACATCCGCCGGCGACCTCGCAGAGGCGCTGCGCAGGGTCGCTTCCGCTCATGGCGAGCATGAGAAGCGCGACGGCGGCAAGCACGACGAGGCGTGGCCAGAATGGTACGCCGACTATCTGGTCAAGGAGCAGTCTGGCCAAACGCTGCCGACGTGACATCCTGAATGAAAGCCTGCGCCCCAGGCAACCATCTCCGCCCCGAGCATTGTGCGCAAGTACACCGGTCCTCTCGGGCCGGCGTCCCGCTGGCTACCGGCGACACTCGTCCGTCCGCCTCGGTTGACGAGCACCGAGCCGGTACCGAGCTCATCACCGTGACTAGTGGTTAGCTGGGAAGCACGTCGCGGAGAACCGTCGCTTGCCTGCAGACAGCCAACCGCGTTTCGGCACAATTATTCGAGGTTTCCGGATTCCGCGGCGATGCGTCCAAGTTCCGAACGTAGACGCGGAACTGCAAAGTCGATGAAGGTTCGAACTTTCGGAACGGCTGCGCGTCCTTGAGGGGTCAGGATGTGAACTGGCAGCGCAGGTGGCTCCGCCTGAGGAAGAACGACTCTGAGGCGAGCGTCGCGGACATATTCTGCGACGTGATACGAATAGAGCCGGGTCACGCCCATTCCTTCGGCGGCCGATGCCGCGGCTGCTCGGACGCTGTTGACGAGATAGCGTGGGGTGAAGTGAACGGTTCTTGGGACGGAAGTGCCTTTTGCGGGCGCAAAGCTCCAGGATTCGAGGCCGAAGTTCGAGAAGGCGATCAAGTCGTGGCGGGAGAGATCCGACGGCTCAGTGATTGCGGCTCGACTGTCGAGATATTGCGGCGCGGCGACCACGACGCGGCGAACATCTCCGCCAATGCGCGTGGACATGTGGGTCGAGTCGGCGAGATTGCCGATCCTCAGGGCGACATCCACTCCCTCGTCAACCAGGTTCACGAAGCGGTCGAGCATCAAAAGCCGAACGGAGACGTTGGCGTTCTCACGAAGGAAGCTGTCGAGGATCGGCCGGAGCACCTCTTCGCCCAGGATGGGCGGCGCCGAAATTGTCAGCGTTCCTCGCGGAGAGGATCGCTCTGAGCCGGCGATCATGTCCGCCTCCTCGAGATCGACAAGCACCCTGCGGCATGCTTCGACATATCTCTGGCCCGCTTCGCTGAGCTTTAGACTCCTTGTCGTTCGGTGAAGGAGCTCCACGCCAACATGTTGCTCAAGCAGACCCAATGCCCGACTGATCGCAGTCGGGGACCGCTTCAGCCTACGAGCGGCGCCCGCCAGGCTTCCTTCTTCAACCGCAGTGACGAAGACCTTCATTGCATCGATACGATCCATCATCTGCTCCTGACCGCTTTAGGCGCCGGCGACCGCGCGAAGTTGCCGGTCACGGGCCTTCTACCCAACAAGCAGGTGACGCGCGACCCTTCAGGCCCGATACCATCGTACAATGGACTTCCCCGCTGGACCGCTCATTCTGTCCAGGCTTGCTAAGCGAACTGATGATTTTGTCGCCAAGCGCACATTTTGTGATACCATTTTTCGGGAAGTTGGCGACGACCTGGACAGCTCTTTGGGAGAGCACATGTACCGGATGACCTCCACGGTGACGACTTCGAACCTAGGCGATCAGGATCGACCGACAGTCTTCGTCGTTGATGACGACATCTCAGTGCGAGAATCGCTGGAGCTGCTGATTGGCTCCGCCGGGTGGCGACCCCTGCTTTTTGACTCCGCGCAAAGTTTTCTCGAAGCACCGGTTCTGGCCTCTCCCTGCTGCCTGGTTCTTGACGTGAATATGCCAGGACTGAACGGCCTCGATCTCCAGAGCATGATTACGACAAGCCGGAGCAGGATGCCGATCATATTCGTGTCCGGTTTCGGCGACGTCCCGACGACCGTGAAAGCTCTCAAAGGAGGCGCGTTGGATTTCCTTACCAAACCGATCGAGACGGTTGCGTTCCTGGATGCCGTGAGCTCGGCGTTGGAACAGAGCGCGGCCATGTTGCGTGACGATAGCAACCTGCTTGCGCTGCAAGGTTGTTACGAGGCGCTTACCAAGCGCGAACGAGAGGTCATGGTGCGCGTGGTCAAAGGGCTTCTCAACAAGCAAGTGGCATACGAGTTGGATATCAGCGAGATCACCGTCAAGGCGCATCGCGGCCAAGTCATGCGGAAGATGTGTGCCCGAACTCTTCCCGACCTCGTGAACATGGCCGCGCGCCTTCGGCTGGAGGAGCCACCCGAAATTCACTGAAGCGTAAAGCCTCGATCGGCGCGCGGCACAACTTAGTAGAACCCGGCGATAACGGCACAACCGATACCATAGGATAATATACGGCAGGTTGATTAAAACGCACGATATCCTGAGGGTGCAATCCCGCGAAAAGGATAGATATGAGCGTGGAACTCGTTCGGGTTCTGGAAGCGTTGCCAGGAATGGCTTTTACCGCCCTCTCGGACGGCAGCATCGATTTCATGAACGCCAATTTGGTTGATTTCCTCGGGCTTGGCGAAGCGGTGACGGTTTGGCCATTAGCCGCCCCTCCCGCAGACCTGCGGAACACGAGACAGCAGTGGTACGCGCTGCTGTCCGGGCGCGAGCCTTTCGAAATCACATTGCCTATAGGTCACCCCACCGCCTCGTTGAAGGAATTGCATGTCCGTTGCAAGCCATCGATCGACAACGATCGAGTGGAGAGGTGGTACGGCTTGGCGACGGAGGGGGCGGACATTGCATCGCGACCAGAGATGCGAGACGGCGCCGCCGAGAAGGCATCGGAAAATCAGACTGTCTTGGAAAGCATACCGGCCGGCATAGGAGTCCTTGATGCGAACGGAAACGTCGAGGCGATCAACGGTCACCTCCTGCAATACTATGGTCGGTCGCTTGATGAACTACGTTCCTGGGGTCGAAGTGACGTAGTCCATCCCGATGACATGCAGGGGTTAACCAACGCCGTTCAAAAGGCGGTCGTCAGAGGCACGGCCTACGAGGCCGAGGTACGGCTCCGGCGCGCGGACGGCGAATATCGTTGGTTCCAAATCGTCGGTTATCCCCTCGCGGATGAAAGCGGCGGCATCGCCCGTTGGTACGCGCTCCATATAGATGTCGATGACCGGCGGAAGGCCGAGGACGCGCTGCGATCCAACGAAATGGAGCTTAGGAACATCGTCAACGCGATGCCACTCACCGTGTGGACGAGCCGCCCCGATGGCTACTGCGACTTTGTGAACGATAGATGGCTGGAGTATGCCGGATTGAATGCCCAACAAGCTGAAGGCTCTGGTTGGGAGTCTGTCGTTCACCCGGAGGATGCGAGCCATCTCGCAAAGTCCTGGAACGCTTCTCTTGCTTCGGGTCGTCCTGCTGATTTCGAAGCAAGAATGCGTGGAGCCGATGGCGGATACAGGTGGTTTCTGTTTCGCGCGACGCCGCTCCTGGGTGAAGACGGCAAGATCATCAAGTGGTACGGCACCCACATCGACATCGAAGACCGGAAGCGCGCGGAACGAGCGCTGGCCGAACGAGAGCGTGAGTCTCGTTTGATCGTCGACGGCATCGCAGGAATGATAGCAATCTTCTCGCCAGAAGCCCAGTTGATCGACGGCAATCAGCAGATCCTCGACTATTTCGAGCGTCCGCTGTCGGAATTGAATGACTGGTCGAGCAACGGTATCACGCACCCCGACGATCTGCAGACCTGCATCGATAGCTTCATGGGCTCCATCGCCACGGGAGAACCATACGATTACGAAACCCGCTTTCTCCGGCACGACGGCACGTGGAGATGGTTCCAGCTTCGGGGGCTCCCCCTTCGCGACGCCGAAGGCACGATCATCCGGTGGTATGGACTATTGACGGATATCGACGACCGAAAGCGAGCCGAGGAGAAGCTACGCAGAAGCGAGGCGTTTCTCGCGGACGCCCAACGCCTCAGCAAGACAGGGAGCTTCTTGCTGAATCTTGGCACAAGCGAAGTTACCTGGTCGGCGGAAACCTATCGTATCTTCGAAGTCGATCCGACGACGCCGGTGACGCTCGACGTCGTCCTGTCCCGTCTGAATTCCGATAGTCTAGCTACCGTGGAGCAGGTTATCGATCAAGCCAACAGAGGGGACGGCGACTTCGACTACGACATAACCCTGATAACGCCGAGCCAATCGCCGAAATACATACGGGTGCTTGCGCATAGTGAGCGGAACAGGGATGGGGATCAGGAATTGATCGGCGCCGTGCAGGACGTTACCGAGAGCCGGAAGGCGGAAGATGCGCTCAATCAGGCGCGGTCAGAACTGTCCTATGTAACTCGCGTTACGAGCCTCGGTGTGTTGACCGCGTCGATTGCTCATGAGGTGAATCAACCGCTAGCTGGCATGGTGACCAATGCGGAGACTTGTCTGCGAGTTCTGGCTTCGGATCCCCCAAATCTCGATATCGCAAAGGACACGGCACGGCGGACGATCCGCGACGCCAACCGCGCTGCCGACGTGATCGCCCGTCTTTGGGAATTGTTTAGCCGCAAACCACCGCACCTCGAGGCAGTCGACATCAATGAGATTGCCGAGGAAGTCATCGCGCTGATATCCAGCGACCTGCAGCATGCGAAAACGTCATTGACGGCCGACTTTGCAAAGGACTTGCCGAGCGTGACCGGCGCTCGCGTGCAGCTTCAGCAAGTTATCATGAACCTGCTTCGAAATTCGATCGAGGCGATGCCGGCCGCGGGAGATCGGCCGAGACGAATTCGTTTGAGGACAGAAGGAGGCCTTGGAGAAGTCCGGCTCTACATCGAGGATACTGGCGCAGGATTTGCCCCACAGGGGCTAGAGCGGATTTACGATGCCTTTTACACGACGAAGCCAGACGGAATGGGAATCGGCCTCTCTGTCAGCCGTTCGATTATAGAGAACCATCAAGGCAGGCTGTGGGCTGCACCAAACGCTGACAATGGTGCTACCGTAGGATTTTCGGTCCCGACATCTCCGAGCGGCGACGGGAAAAGTATCGGTCGGTCGGCGGTACCGACGGCAAGTGATATGCGGAGGAATTTATGACTACCAGCAAGAAACACGTCTCGGTCGTCGACGACGACGAATCCGTCCGCGAAGCCCTACCGGATCTCCTCCGCTCGTTCGGTCTGTCTGTGGAAGCCTTTGCGTCCGCTGAGGCGTTTTTGAATTCGAAGTCGTTACAAACCAGCGACGGCATGATCCTCGACGTGGCAATGCCTGGTATGACCGGGCCGGAGCTTCAGCAGGAACTCGGTCGGAGAGGCCGAAGGATTTCAATCATATTCATAACGGCGATCAAGGATGGGGACGTGCGGTCGAGGTTGATACGTGAAGGGGCTTCGGACTGTCTGTTCAAGCCCTTCAGCGCCGACGACCTTCAGGATGCGTTGCGGCTCGCATCGTTGTTAGACTGATATAGAGGGGTTGGCGGACCTGGAATGCCCAGCAATCCGGCATACGCGTAGGTACTAAAGTGTCTAGTGCCGCGCAGTAGCCGTCAAATGATCGATATTGTAGGCTCTCGCCCAGAAAGTGGGCTTTGAGTGGGCGATGGGGATAAACGTCTTTCAGTTCTTCGATGCGCTGCCCGGTATGGTCTGGACCATGCAGGAGGATGGCCAGGTCGATTTCGCCAACCGGAGCTGGGTAGAGTTCACGGGGCTGCGACCGGCGTCCGGACAGGCTTGGCGCTGGGAGGATGCGGTGCACCCGGCCGATGTTGGCGCGGTCACATTGCATCTGCAGAACCTCAGGCACGCAGAGACAGAGGGAACGAGCGAAGCGCGCCTTCGGAACGCTGCAGGCGAATTTCACCATTTCCTCATCCAGTGGGCCCCTTTGGAAGACGTTCCCCGCGGCGTAGTGAATTGGTGCGCGGTCGCGACCAATATTGAACCCGTCGTTCAAAAACGGGAAAGGTCGCAGGCCGCACTCGATTTCCAGCTCGTCGTCGATAGCATCCCGATACCCGTGGCCGTGACAACACCGACTGGGGAAGTCGAAGGCCTCAACCAACTGACCCTCTCCTATTTTGGGCTAAGCCTCTCGGATCTAAAGGACTGGAAGGCTTCGGAGGTCGTGCACCCGGATGACTTGAAGGAAACCATCGAAGCCCAGATCGCCGCTCACATGGCGGGCACGTCTTATAACGTTGAGAGCCGCCATCTTCGCGCCGACGGAATTTATCGGTGGCATAACGTACTGGGTCTACCGCTGCGGGACATGTCTGGTGCGATCCAGCGGTGGCTGCATCTGCTGATCGACATCGATGACCGAAAACGGGCCGAGGTAGCTCTCGCAAACAGTGAACGCGAGTCTCGCTTGATTGTCGGCACTATCGCAGGAATGGTCGCGCTCTTTACGCCCGAAGGTCAGTTGAACGGCGCAAATCAACAGCTTCTCGACTACTTCCAACTGCCCCTGGAGGAGGTTGTGAACTGGGCGACCAACGGTATCACGCACCCCGACGACCTGCAGCACTGTGTCGAGACATTTACGGCGTCGCTCAAAACGGGAGAGCCGTATGACTTCGAGACGCGCTTCCGTCGCCATGATGGCGAATTTCGCTGGTTCCAGGTCCGCGGCCACCCGGTCAAAGACAATAATGGCGGGATCGTCCGCTGGTATGGTCTGCTGACTGATATCGATGATCGGCGCAGGGCGGTGGAGGCGTTGCGCGAGCGCGAGATCGAGCTGCAATTGATCGTAAACTCGATCCCAGGCCTCATCATTGTGCTCCGGCCCGACGGGGCTGTGGAGAGCGTAAACGATCAGTCCTTGCGATATTTCGGCTATGATTTCAACGAGCATCAAAAGTGGAAGACCAACGATATCATTCATCCTGACGATCGTGACCGGGGCGTGGCTAGATTCGCCGAGGCAGTCGCCGCTGGTCAATCGTACGAGGTGGTGGAAAGGCTCCGTCGGCACGACGGCGTCTATCGTTGGTTCCAGGTGCGGGGAACTCCCGTGCGCGACCACGAGGGCCTCGTTGTACGATGGTACTTCCTGCTGAATGATATCGACGACCGGAAGCACGCCGAAGTGGCGCTTGCTAACAGCGAGAGGGAATTCCGCCATATCGTCAACATGGTTCCGGGCATGATCATACTTTCGCAGCCTGATGGAACACTCGACGGGAGCAACCAACAGCTACTGGACTATTTCGGAATCTCTCTCGACGAGGTGCAAGACTGGTCAACGAACGGCATAACTCACCCCGATGACGTGCAAGTCAATATCGATACCTTCCTGGGCGCACTCAAGAGCGGCAATCCTTACGACTACCAAAGCCGTTATCGAAGACACGACGGCGTGTTCCGATGGTTCCAGGTGCGAGGACAGCCACTTCGTGACGCAGAGGGCAAGATCGTCCGATGGTATGGACTACTGACTGACATCGACGATCGCAAGCAGGCCGAAGATGAACTGCGTAGAAGTCAGGCCCTTCTCGTTGCAGGCCAGCGCTTGATCAGGACGGGTACGTTCTCCTGGCATGTCGAAACCGACGAGCTGATCTTGTCCGACGAATGGCTTCGAATCCTCGAATTCGAAAAAGACGAAGTCGTGACGTTTGACCGGATAACGGAGCGGATACACCCGGACGACGTTGCGCTCTTTGCCGGGAAGATCGGCGCCGTACGCGAAGGCGACGAGGACTCGGAATACGAGGTCCGCGTTCTCGCCCGCAACGGCGACATAAAGTACGTTCGTGTCATCGGCGAGGTTATAATTCACCGGAATGGAAATCGGGAATGCCTTGGAGCGATCCAAGACGTGACACAAAGGCGCTTGACGGAGGAAGCGCGCGATCAGTTGCGCACAGAGCTTGCGCGAGTGACCAGCATCCTCAGCCTCGGTCAGATGTCGGCGGCGATCGCGCACGAGGTGAACCAGCCACTGTCAGGCATCATCACGAACGCGAACACCTGTCTGCGGATGCTTGCAGCCACACCGCCCGACATAGAAACGGCCCTTGAGACGGCGCGGCGCACGATCAGGGACGGCAATCGTGCCACCGAGGTAATCGCCAGACTGCGGGCGTTATTCAGTAAGCGCAACATCGAATTCGAAGACGTCGATATAAACGACGCGGTGAGTGAGGTAGTCGCCTTGTCTGCAGGTGATCAGAGACGCAACGGCGTCGCTATTCGAACGCACTTCGCCACCTCCCTTCCCCCCGTCAACGGCGACCGAGTCCAACTTCAACAAGTGATCAACAACTTGCTTCGCAACGCCATTGACGCGGTATCTGGCGTGAAGGATCGGCTGAGATCGGTCGAGATCCAAACCGAGCTCGGCGGTGATGGGCAGATAAGCGTTGCGGTCAGCGACAACGGAATTGGTCTCGACCCAGACGGAGGTACGCGGATCTTCGAAGCGTTCTACACGACGAAGAACAATGGGATGGGGATCGGTCTTTCAGTCTGTCGTTCCATCATCGAGAGTCATGGTGGTCGCCTTTGGGCTGAGCCTAACCAAGGGCCGGGCGTTACCATGCACTTCTCCGTACCGTCCGCCGAAGAGGCAAGCATCACGGCAGCCTCGCAATGAAAAGCTGGAATCTCCCCCCGCTCCGGCAGCTCTGATCCGGTTCACCTCCGCACGACAGTCGAGCAGGCGGGGGAACCACCCGATACAAAGGTGTCGGCCATACCTTGGTGCAATTGTTGCAGAACTCCTTCGGTGCGAACTTCCTCCTCGTCAAACAACGCACGAGCAAGGAGGACGCCATGTCCCGAGTAGAGCAAAGAGTCACCCGTCGAACACTGCTTGCAGTCGCGGCGTCCGCCAGTGCAATTGGGGTGTTTCCCAAAGCGTTCGCAGCGACCGGTACGGTATCCGAGCTCCGACCCTTCAAGTTTACCGCGTCCAAGGATCAACTCGCCGATCTCCATCGACGCGTTGCCGCCACCCGCTGGCCGGACGAGGAAAACGTCACAGACGACAGCCAGGGCGTCAGGCTCGACACGATTAAGAAGCTCGCCGCCCATTGGAAGACCCACGACTGGCGAAAGGTCGAGGCTCGGCTTAATTCCCTTCCGCAGTTCCTTACGGAGATAGACGGCCTCGACATTCATTTCATTCACGTCAAGTCGACGCACGAAAATGCGCTGCCAATAATCATCACCCATGGCTGGCCTGGATCGGTCATCGAACAGATGAAGATCATAAAGCCCCTTACCGATCCTACCGCCTTCGGTGGCACCGAAGCCGACGCTTTTCATGTCGTCATTCCTTCCCTTCCGGGCTACGGCTTCTCGGCCAAGCCCAGGGAGACGGGCTGGAATCCGCCGCGCATCGCCAAGGCCTGGGCCGTGCTGATGCAGCGCCTCGGCTATACGAAGTACGTCGCGCAGGGCGGCGACTGGGGCAATGCGGTCACCGAGCTGATGGCTGTGCAGGAGCCAGCGGGCCTCATCGGCATCCACACCAACATGGCGGCCACCGTGCCAGCCGATATCGCCAAGCTGCTGTCATCGGGCGCGCCGGCGCCTGCGAGCCTCTCGGACGACGAGAAGCGGGCCTATGGGCAGCTCGACGATTTCTACAAGAACGGGCTCGGCTACGCGATCGAGATGAACAATCGGCCGCAGACGCTCTACGGCATTGTCGATTCGCCTATTGGACTTGCCTCCTGGATGCTCGATCACGACATCCGCAGCTACCGGATGATCGCTCGTTCCTTCGGCGGCGAGAAGGAAGGCCTTACGCCCGACGACGTGCTCGACAACGTCACGCTCTACTGGCTGACGAATACGGCGATCTCCTCGGCGCGCCTCTACTGGGACAATGCGCATTTCCCCTCCGGCGGCTTCTTCGATCCGCGCGGCATCAAGATCCCGGTCGCAGTCAGCGCGTTCCCGGATGAAATCTATCAGGCGCCGCAGAGCTGGGCTGAAAAGGCCTATCCGAAACTCATCCACTATGGCCGGCCGGCAAAGGGCGGGCATTTCGCTGCATGGGAGCAGCCCCAGTTGTTTGCCGCCGAACTCCGAGCTGCTTTCAAGCCGATCCGCGAAAATATTTAAAACGCACGGCGGCGCGGCAAGCCGCGGCGCGTTTGACACATTAGAGCGGGATTGTTTTAGGTCTGTTCATATCCGGCTTCCTTGAAGTAGTTTTGGCACTCTTTCGGCGAGACGGTTTGAAGGGTTTCTGCCAGCGCGTCGTCGATAGCCTGTCGGGTTCGGGCCTGCGCCTTGCGCAGCCCGTGCTTGACCTTGGCAAAGAGCTTTTCTATCGTCAGAGATCAGAGGCAATACCTTAGTATAGTGTGCTTGGTGCAAGTTTGCGGTAAACTCATCCTGATGGTGAGTACCACCTATGCTTCCAAGTCACTGGACGCGAGGCGCTTCTCACCACGCGTGCTGCAAATACTTTGGCAAGGTTTATCTGCGGACGATACGGCCAGAATTGGCGGAAAATGAACTGGGGCGGTCTACAAAGTCATCAGACTATCCGCTGGGCGGTCGCCTACGGCTTGTTCGGCGCACCTCGCTCAGGAGCGTCGATTGCCTTCGCATTGGCAGCACTCTCGATCACGGGGAACCCCGCTACTGGGGCAACGGCGCTCGCGGCCATGACAACCGCGCAACTTGTCGGAGCCTTGCCAATTGCCCGGTTGGGGCGGAGTGCGAACTCAATCGCATTCTTCAAGGCTCTCATCTTTATTCGGACGGCAGCACTGTTCGCTTGCGCTACAGCGTGTGGAGTGGGCGCGCCGTACGCAGTTTTCATCGCTGCGGCGGTGGCCGCCGGCCTCGTGCAAGGTGCGGCCTTCGGCTATCTGCGTGACAGCGCAAACTATCTTGTAGTGCAGTCACAGATGACAAGGGCACTCGCCTTGGCAGCTTTTGCGTCGGACCTCACCTTCCTCGTCACCCCGATTTTGGCAGCCAGTCTTGGATCGGTATCCGCATCATTCTCGATAGCTGCAATCGCAATACTCGGCGCGGTGCCCGCAATGATCTTGCCGTCCGCACGATGCAATGTAGAGCCGCAAGCGGCAGAAACCCGAACTAAATCGGTGACGCCTGAAGTTCTTCTCTGGCTCGGATGCGCCTGTGCCAGTTCCGCCGCCATCAGCGGCATCGAAGTTGGTGCGGTGTCGCTTGCGATGGGGTTCAATCTGCAAGCGGGGTACGGCGCGATATTCACCGGATCCCTGTGTGCGGCGTCGCTTGTCGGGTCCATGGGAAACGGACTGCTCAACAAAGCCTACTCGAAGCAGCAGGTCGCCGCGATGTTCCTCTCGATCATTATCGGCATGGCGCTGATCCTTCAGAATTCCTTCGGTTTATCGATACTCGGCTGCGCGCTTGTGGGGATATGCGCCCCATCGCTCGGCATCCACTACTCGTTGCAGCTCAACAGACTGGTGACGCCAGAGATGAGGGCTGAGGTTTTCTCCGCGCTGAAAATTTCGACTTCATTCGGTACTATCCTAGCCTCGGCGACGCTCGGCTCGACTTCTGTCACGCTTACCCTGACCGCTTCGATGTGGATGCTCGCTTGCGCGCTGGTGGCAATTCTCTCGAAGGACTTCATCATTGGGCGACGGCTGACCGAAACGCGCCTCAGCGGCGGCGCCGGACTAGCGACAGCTCCTGCCCTGACAGCGGGGCGTCGAAGTGAACGGAACGACCGTTGATGTCAATGTCACTCGACGAGGAGGCACTCACGTTTGAGTCCAACGACGGCCTAGGAATCTTGAACAGCCTGCCCGGCCTGGTCTGGACAACGGACGAAACAGGCGCCCTGAGCTATGCGAACTCGCGCTTCACTGACTTCACTGGCCTGATAATCGATCAGGGTGGCTCGCGGCAGTGGGCAAGCTTTCTGCATTCGGACGATCATCTCCTCATCGTTCCGGCGCAGAAGGGTGACGTTCAACTCGTCGCCGCCCGTTTGCGGCGACGAGACGGAAGATTCGAATGGTTCAATATTTCTGCTTCGCCAATGAAAGGGCTCGGAGGGGAGATCTGTTGGCTTGCGACAGAACGTCTTGAGAGGACCGACAACCAGATTGGCAACGCCGATCGTGACTTTCGGAGTTTCCTAGATTCCCTGTCACTCCAAGCGCTTCTACTGACGCCTTCTCTGGAGCTTGAGTTTGCAAATCAGGCAGCATGGCGGTGGTACGGCTTATCACCAAGCGCTCAGGTGCAAGACAGATCATCCCACTTCAATCTTAGCAAACTGAAAGAAATCGCCTTTCATTTGCAGGCGGGGCAGGACGGAAACAAACCATCTGTCATGTCGTATCAAGCGCTCTCTGCGGACGGAACGCTGCGCTGGCTGGAGGCACAGGCCGTACAAATCCCGATGCGAAACGGAGAGTTGACGGGCTATTGCGTACTTCAGATCGACGTTCAGGACAGTCGGGACTCCTCCCGCCTCCTCGGACACGAAATGGAGATACTCGAAATGGTCGCGCGAGGCGCACCGTCGGCAAGTGTTCTTCAACGGCTTTGCGATGTCGTCGCGGATCTGGTTCCGGACCTCGTTTGTGGCTTCCTCGAGCTTTCGCTTGACCGCAAGCTCTTTCGAATGGGGGCGCCCACTAGGCTGCCTGGCGAGTTCAGGGAGATCTTCGACGGCAAGAACGTGACTTCGGACAAGAATCCCTGCTCCACGGCAGCTCTGACAAAAAGGACTGTCGAGATCACAAATCTGGCCGAAAGCGACCAGCGTGAGACGTCGATGGGCGAGATCATGTTGGCCAACGGTCTGAATTACTGCCAGGCCATTCCAATTCTGTCCCCGTATGGGAACACGGCCGGGATATTTGTAATCCTACGTCATCAGCAAGCACCCCTCGAACCTCGCGAGCAGCAAATAGTCGATCGAGCGAAGCATATGGCAGCTATCTCCATAGACCGGACGCGTCACGAGGAAGCTCTTGTCAGGCGAGAGACGCAGGTCGAGCGGAGCCAGGCGCAGCTCGTCGCCGCTCAACGGATTAGTTCAACAGGGAGCTTTACATCTGATATCCAGCGGGATGAGAACATCTGGTCTGAGGAGTTCTACAGAATATTCGACCTCGACCCCGAGCTCGAGCCAAGCATCGATGCGGTCAGGGAGCGGGTCCATCCAGAGGACCTGGAACTCTTTGACTTCGAGATGGAGAGAGGGTTTGCTGGTGAGGATTCCGATTTTGTCTTCCGGATCATCAGGACAGATGCGTCCGTCAGGTTCATTCGAGGACTTGCCAGGGTAACACACTACATCGGCGATCACCCGGCGTTCATGGGAACGGTACAGGACATCACCGAGACAAGACGAGCGGAAGATGCTCTCCGACGTGGTGAGGAAGCACTGTTAAAGGCCCGAGAAGAACTCGCATACGTCTCCCGCGTGATGACAATTAGTGCTCTGACGACCTCCATAGCGCACGAGGTGAGCCAACCACTTTCGGGCATTCTCGCGAACGCCAATGCATGTGTCCGTCTATTGGCGCTCGATCCACCGAACATCGCCTCCGCAACAGACACTGCCCGGCGGACGATCCGAGACACCATGCGCGCAACCGAAGTTATCAAGCGACTTCGGGCTATGTTCAATCGGCAGTCTCCAGCGATGGAGAAAATCGACCTGAATGAGATAGCTCGCGAGGTGATTGCATTATCTGCGCGGGACATACGTGAGAAGTCTATCGTCCTGGAAGCGAGGCTGACCCCAGAGCTCCCGTCCGTCAGCGGCGATCGCATTCAACTTCAGCAGGTCATTTTGAATATGGTCCTGAACGGAATCGAGGCCATGGCAGAGATCGAGGGGCGCCCTCGCCGTCTGCTCGTGCGAACCGCGCTGGTGAGCGAGGACATGCTCACTTTGTCAATCTTGGATGCGGGCGTCGGCATAGCCGCTGACGCTGCGGACAAGATGTTCGAACCATTTTTCACGACGAAGCGGAACGGGATGGGTATAGGTCTCTCCATCAGCCGCTCGATCATTGAAAATCATGGCGGCCGAATGTGGGCGGTGCCGAACGACGGACCAGGTGCGACCTTTGCCTTCTCTCTTCCTAGCCTTGGCAAGCCGACTGACCGACAGCATACGTGAAGCAAGCGACTGCCACCAGCCGTTCCCGAATGTTCCTAACAAAACCGTCAGCATTGAACTATTCCGACAACCTGTATCGCCACAGACCGTGCGATCCGCAAGAAGCGCATGGACCTTGATGCCATAAGCCTTGCTGTCGCCGAAGCACTTGAGGCTGGTGCGAGCTGCGCCTGCGGGGTGATGATGCCCGTCGCCATCACCGAGTCAACGCCGAAGGCAATGTCCATGAGCCTCAACACTGGGGGTAGCCCCGTGATGATGCCCTCACGAGCCTGTTCCATCACGACCTTTATTCGGAAGGTGGATGCAACCGCTGGGCAGACGTTCGCGTTGCCATCAGACCAAGCCGGTGGCACCTTCCAGCATTCACCGTGCATACTACAGGACAGCCCATTTGACCGATGCCAAGCTCCGATCAGCAGATCCGGAACTGGAACACCAGAGCCGGCGAGGACTGCCATCGCTCGTTCTCGCTGCATTGGGCGTCGTCTATGGCGACATCGGAACCAGCCCGCTTTATGCATTCAGAGAGGCTCTGCACGCCACCGGCGGATCCGGAGCGGATCGCGCGGACGTCCTTGGAATCCTGTCACTGATCGTCTGGGCGCTCACGATCGTAGTCACCTTGAAGTATGTGACGTTCGTGCTGAAGGCAGACAACCGGGGCGAAGGCGGCACGCTGTCTCTCATGACGCTCGCCCGCGAAGGTCTGGCCGGACGCCCCAAATGGGTGCTTGTCCTGGGCGTGATCGGCGCCTCGCTATTCCTCGGTGATGCGATCATCACGCCTGCGATCTCAGTCCTGTCTGCGGTCGAGGGCATCGAGGTGGTCGCACCGGCGTTGTCCAACTGGGTCGTGCCGATCACTCTCACGATCATCGCCGTGCTGTTTTTCGTCCAGCGATTCGGCACGAGCGGCGTGGCGTCGGTGTTCGGTCCCGTAACGGCTCTGTGGTTTATCGTTCTTGGCGTCAGCGGGGCGATCCACATCTTTGACGATCCGTCGGTGTTAGCCGCAGTCAATCCGGTACACGCACTCCAATATATCGCAAACAACATCGGCTCGGCCATCGCGGTGCTCGGGGCCGTCTTTCTTGCCGTGACCGGCGCCGAGGCTCTGTATGTCGACCTTGGACATTTCGGACGCCGCCCGATCGTCACGGCGTGGTTTTCGCTCGTCTTCCCTAGTCTGCTTCTGAATTACTTCGGACAGGGGGCGTTCGTGCTCGCGAACCCGGAGATGGCTGAGCATCCCTTTTTCAGCATGCATCCGGAGTGGGCGCGGATTCCTATGGTCTGTCTCGCCACCGCGGCAACGGTCATCGCCAGCCAGGCCGTGATCTCCGGCGCCTATTCCCTCGTCCGTCAGGCGATGCACCTCAACCTGCTTCCGCGCCTGCGAATCCTCCACACCTCCGAAACACAATCCGGACAGATCTTCATGCCGCAGGTGAACAACCTGCTGTTCATCTTCGTCGCTGCTCTGGTACTCTTCTTCCAAAACTCGAGCGGCCTTTCCGCCGCCTATGGCATCGCCGTGACAGGCGAAATGTTCATCACTTCGATCCTCCTGTTCATCGTGATGCGCCGTATCTGGAGCTGGAAGCTGGCGGCGGCTCTTGCAGTCATCGTGCCGATTACGCTGATCGACGCCGGGTTTCTAGCCGCCAACATCGCGAAGTTCGCAGAAGGCGGATGGGTTCCCGTTGCTGTGGCGACAACGATGGCGCTCATCATGCAGACATGGACGGCGGGACGTCGGCTGCTTGCCGCCCGCACCAAGGCCGACGAAATCCCACTTTCGGCGATCATCGACAACCTCGCAAGGAAGAAGCCGCCCACGGTGCCTGGGACTGCGATGTTCCTGACAAGCGACATCGAAGGCGCGCCGACCGCACTTCTCCATAGCCTGAAGCACTACAAGGTGCTCCATGAGCAGAACGTCATTCTCAGCGTCGTGACCTCGACCACGCCTTTCGTCCCGGACGATGAGAAAATTTTTCTCGAAAGCTTCAATCGCCACTTCAGCCGGCTTGTGATCACGTTCGGCTACATGGAGACGCCAAACATCCCTCGTGCGCTCGTTCTCGCCCGCAAGCTTGGTCTGAAGTTCGACATCATGTCGACCTCGTTCTTCCTTTCCCGCCGAACGATCCTCCCGTCGAAGAAGGGCGGCCTGCCGTTCTGGCAGGACCGGCTGTTCATCTCGCTTGCTGAAAATGCCAGCAATGCGACAGACTATTTCGGGCTGCCGTCGGGGCGAGTGGTCGAACTTGGGCTGCAGACGACCATCTAGCCAGCAGCACGCCAGCAATCGACATCCTGCAAGTGGGGGTGATCTTGGGGCGCGATGGCGCTAGTAAAGGACAACCCCGCCCCGTATCGCCGAGCCCCGACATGCCATCATCCTATCGATATTCCAAGCTCTTTCGCCGCTCCCGCGTCTTATGGGGCTCTTTCTCGCTTTGGCAGCCGAGGCTGGTGTTTTGGTGCGGGGCATTGGCAATCGGGGTGATCAGCGTCGGCTTTGCGAAGCTTGCGGATCTGGCGCAGAAGGGCTTCGGGTCTCTCACCTCGTCCGGTGAATGGGCCTTCCTGCTGCCACTTGCGCTGACCCCGCTCGGCTTCATGCTGTCGGCCTATCTGGCGGCGACGCTGTTTCCGAATTCGCAGGGCAGCGGCATTCCGCAGGCGATCGCCGCGCGACATCTGCGGGACGAAGAAGATCGGACGCGGCTGCTGTCGCTGAAGATCGCTTTCGGCAAGATTGTGCTGACGGTGCTCGGGCTATTCTCTGGCGCCTCGATCGGCCGCGAGGGTCCGACCGTGCAGGTCGGCGCGTCGATCATGCTCGCCGTCGCCCGGTTCAGTGGCATGGCGCAGGCGCGCGGGCTGATTCTGGCCGGATCGGCGGCGGGCATTGCGGCCGCCTTCAACACCCCGCTTGCCGGTATCGTCTTCGCCATCGAGGAGATGAGCCGGACCTACGAGTCTCGGACGAACGGGCTGGTGCTCACGGCAGTCATCCTCTCTGGTCTCGCGGCTCTTGGGCTTTCTGGAAGCTACAATTATTTCGGCATGGCATCGGCTGCCCCCACCGAGCTTCGCGACTGGGGGCTGGTTCTGATCTGCGGCATCGGCGGTGGTGCGCTTGGAGCGGCCTTCAGCGGTTTCGCGTTGCACTTCGGCCAAAAGATCCGCCGCTGGGCGCAACCACAGCCGCTGAAGCGCATGCTGGCGCTTGCGGGCATCTGCGGACTGGCGATCGCAGTCATCGGCGTGGCGTCGGGAGGCACGACTTTCGGCACCGGCTACGAGCAGGCGCGAGCTGCGGTCGAAGGCAATGCCCTGCCTCTGCTCTTCTTCGTTGAAAAGCTCGCCGCCAGCTTCTTGTCCATGCTGTCAGGTATTCCGGGCGGCATCTTTGCGCCGTCGCTTGCCGTCGGCGCCGGTTTCGGCAGCACCGTCGGCTCCCTGCTCGGCACCAGCATCGCACTGGCGGCTATCCTCGGCATGGCCGGCTATTTCGCAGGCGTCGTGCAGGCGCCGATGACGGCCTTCGTCATCATCCTGGAAATGACCGGCGACCACCAGGCAGTCATCCCAATTATGGCGGTGTCGATGATCGGCTACGTGACTTCGCGGATCCTGTCGCGCGAACCCCTCTACCACGGTCTTTCACGGGTCTTTATTGCGGCGGCGATCCGGGCGCGGCGTGTTGTCGAAAGGGAATCGGAGTAGCGTGCCTACGCGGACGAGCGACAAACCTGCGCGGCATGCTCCCGGCGTCGAAACGCTTCTCGGGCTGTGCTCGATCCTTCCACCGGCATCGCGGGGTCGACGAAGGGAGGCGTGAGTAGTCGGTTGGCATCGCGAACATCAATTAGGGAGGAGCACGGAATGAGACGAGCGGCCAGTTGTTCATGCGGCCAGCTTTCGATAATCGCCGATGGAGAACCCGTCAAAATCTCCGTCTGCCATTGCCGGGCCTGCCAGCGTCGCACCGGCAGCGCGTTCGGAGTGGCCGTCTTCTTCCAAGCGAATCAAATGGAGACTTCCGGAGCGTCGAACAGCTACGTCCGGTCGGGCGACAGCGGGAGATCGATCGATTTCAGGTTCTGCCCGGTGTGCGGGTCGACCGTTTTCTGGATGCCGGAGTTCAGGAAAGGTCTCGTCGCGGTCGCTATAGGATGCTTCGCCGACCCCTCCTCGCTAGCGCCGACGCAAAGCGTCTACGGGGAAAGTCGCCTGGGGTGGGTATCGCTCGATTTCGGTTAGGCAAAGGCGTGTCGGCAGTGGGGCCTCTTTCTCTAGGCGATTTCCGAGGCCCGCCCTCTAGTTTGTGATTTCCTCGCGAGCGAGAAAACCATTAATATCCCGGCATGATATTTTCAGCCTCCGCGATAGGTTTGAAGCTGTTCGGGCTCGTGAGCCTTGCCTTCCACCGACGTCCTGAAGCGACATCGACGGAAGCCAGCGAAAATGTTGTGGTAAGTCTCCTGCTCGACGAATGGTGCAGGCATTCGGCAACGAACCGAAACGATCCGAACGCCTACGGCTGTCCGTTTAGAGCAAGCTCGGCTGTGAGACCGGATCCCCGGACTTCGTCACGATGTTGGACCCATATGGCTCCCTCGACGTCACCATGAGCTTGTCATTCGGAAGCGGACGGGCAAGTTCCTTGGCCTCCTCCCAGGGTGCACGCATCCAAACATCGGTCTGTTCATTGGTCAACAGCAGGACCGGCATCGCCTTGTCATGGATTGGCTTGACGAAATCGTTCGCATCGGTCGTAAGGAATCCATACAGATCGTCTGTCGTGAGTCCGTCCTTCACCTTTCGCACGCTCGTCCACTGGGAAACCCAAATTCCAGCAAAGCACATCACCGACTTGCTTTCATCTCGCGCGAACCATGCGTTAGGGGTATTGCCTCCCTCTTCCTTGCTCGCCGGATCCGGTTCGGCAAAACTGGTGACCGGGACAATGCAATGGTGTTCGACGCCGAACCAACGCTTCCAATGTGGGAGGTTGAGATTGCGGACGTTCGTCGTGCCTCTGTCCGGCTCCATTCGAAGCAGTTCGGCCATGTTCACTGGCAGACCTTTGGCCCTCAGTTTCTCAGCGCGAATTTCGGCAGCTTTTTTGAGAGCGAATATTGGCGATGGAAGTCCCCACTTCACATGGGTCAACTGTTTCCGACCATCCGGCGTACTCCGGACGATTGTTCCCATCTCGTTTGGATTTACTTGGTAGGCAGGCATCAGGTTGATCAGGCTCTCGGCGTCCAACGCCCATTTGCGAACCCAATCCTTGTCTTCCAAGCGATACAGTTGCACATCGAAGGGATGACCTCTCTCCTGCATCGAAGCTAGCCGATACTTGCCCGCCGTCAAGACGTTTTGGTTCCGGCAAGCAGCGACGCTGTAAGCCAAAGGGCGGCCAGATTTCAGAAGTGCGGGATTAGCAACTGCCGGGCTCGTCTTCCGGCTCGAAAGTTCGAACGTTAAGGATTCTGAACTGGGAACCGGCGTGACAGCATCCGAAAAATTTGCCTAAAGATTTCGATAGCGATGTCGGGACCGATGGCCCATCCACGTCCTAGAAGGAAATCGGATTAAAAACCGGAGGATGGAGAGCATGGCGCTCAAGCGAATGGACAACATCGGGATTGTCGTCGAAGACCTCGGAGTGGCGATAGACTTCTTTCGCGAGCTGGGTCTCGAACTCGAGGGCCGCGCGACGATCGAGGGCGAATGGGCCGGTCGTGTCACTGGTCTGGGCGATCAGCACGTCGAGATCGCCATGATGCGGACGCCGGACGGACACAGTCGGCTGGAGCTTTCACGCTTTCTCAGACCTGACGTCGTCGCGGATCATCGGAACGCTCCGGTGAACGCCCTTGGTTATCTGCGAGCCATGTTCACGGTCGACGACGTCGAAGAGACCGTTGGAAGGCTCCGCACGCACGGCGCCCAGCTTGTTGGCGATGTCGTCCGATATGAGGACGCCTACAAGCTCTGCTACATCCGCGGACCCGAAGGTCTTCTCATCGGGCTTGCCCAGGAACTCGGGTGAGCAGCGAAAAGAGGTCAGTCGCGCCTTGGCTTACCCGGCGAATATCGTGATCATCGACGTGGAACGCAGGGGATCCCATCTAGGCGCGATGCCGAAACACGAAAAGAACGATGTCGAGCTGGTCAGAACGTGGATCCTGCCGCCAGCAGCGACCCTGGGATCTTCGGTGCGCGCGAAGGGAATCCTCCTCGAACTGCGTGCACGACTCCCGGTCGCGTCGAAGAAGTCACTCGATATCGAGCACGGAGAACTCACGCTGTCGATGCCTGCAAGTGCCAAGGCAGAATTCCATGCGGTGGCGTCTGTTGTCGCCAGTGCGCTCAAAGACATCGAAAGCCTGCCTGTAATCCCCCGCGAGATCGAGGATATTCTTTCGATCAAGACGAGCGAGCGTCATCGCTGGCTCAAGGACGGCCGCCTGCCGAGTGCTGGGACGCGCACGGTGAAACTGCGCGGTCGCGCGCGGAAGATCACGTTCCACGTCTTCGACCCGCGGGTCGTGGAAGACCTGCTCGATCGAGGCGTCGTCGAAGAGTGGCGCGAGGAGGATGCGGCAGCGGCTGCGGAGAACAGACGACGGGCGGCCTATAAGGCGAAGCTGACGCGGTTGTTGAAGAAGGGCAAGACCGTCAAGGCGGATGCCGTCGCCGGACCCGACGAGGCTCCTCGCGCAGAACTGGCGGGCTGGGAGGAGTTCGGTCGCGACGGATTGCTTCGCTGAAATAACTAGTCCGCACAGGCCAGCCGCTAACTGAAATGCTGCATTATGGAGCAAGCCACCATGCCCATTCGGTGTGCGGATAATGGTTCGGCCAATTCCGGACAATAGTTGACAGACCCGTATAATCGGTATTCCCTAGCCCGCTAATATTGCGGCAAAAGGCGCGACCCGGTTTTCAATCCGGGCTGAGGGCGTAAGACAGAGTAGCCTGCGCCACAACTCACTTTTCCATAAAGTATTTGTTGTGACCTCGGGTCGGGCAGGTAGATGGGCAGCGCATCAAATTCCGAACACATTACGTCGACTGGTCATAGGCTCAGCGCCAGCGGACACCTCGATATTCATTACGTCGCGCTAAAGGACGAGTATGATGCAACTCTCCGTGCCGCCGGCATTCAGCCTGGCTGGTCAGTGCTTGACGCGGGTGCAGGCAACGGCGTCTTCCTTCCTCTGATGGCGGATTTACTCGGCGCAGACGGGCATATCGACGCTTATGATCTGGCAGAGGAAAATGTCGAAGCTATCCAAGGCTTGATTGCAAGTCAGCGGTTTGCTTGTTCGGCAAGCGCGCGCCTCGGTGACATCCTGGCGCTGCCGTATGAGAGGGGCACGTTCGATGCGGTCTGGAGCGCGAACGTCATCCAGTATCTGAATGACGAGGAGCTGACACGAGCAATCGCTGAGTTCTGCCGCGTCGTAAAACCGGGCGGACTTGTTGCCGTGAAGGAAGTCGATATCTCGGTTTGGCAATATCAACCGCAAGATCCCAAACTGATTTGGCGGTTGCTCGATGCGCTCTCCGATGATGTACAGATGTCCGGCGCCATGAGAGGAACGCGCGTGCCCGCCTGGTTTCGAGCGGCGGGTCTTGAGCACGTCTCCGCCATCACGACCCTGGCCGAGCGCCGTCAGCCGCTCAGGCCCGTCGAACGCGAATACATCCGCAACAATCTCGAATTCCTGTCCGGCCTCGCCCGGACATGCGACCTGCCCGAAGCGGACCGTGACCAATGGAAGGCGATCGGCGAAGAGCCGGAGCGCCTGATTTCCGACCCGGACTTCTGCTATCGCGAAATGTGGGTTCTCAGCTTGGGTATCCTGCCGAACTGTTAAAACACCCTCGGCTTTGCATCGATGATGCGAGAGGAGTTTCTCCAAGAGCCGCGACACAGAGGTCCCTCGGCGAGCTCGGAACGCGTGTCCCGTTCTCGGGCAACGGAAGCGCGCGGCGAGCTGCTGGATCATGCGACATGTGCATGATCTCAGCGCTTCGGCGGGCTAGACTGCCAGTTTCGAGCGCGTTGAAGCCGAGCAGGGTCTCCGACCCCTCATACGGCTCGTGAAGGCCGTACGCTACAGTAACATACGTTTCTTCTTCCTCATCGTCGCGTCATTCTTCCTGCACATGACCCGAGCTCGCGTGCCTGATCGCACGACGCAAATCGAAAGGACGTTCAAAATGCTTACGAAACGCGATCTGCTACGCTCTGCTGCGATGGCCGCACTCGTCGCCGCGACGGCAAAGTCCACCTCGGCGCTTGCGCAGAACAAGCCCGAATGGCCGAGCCTGTTGGAAGCAAAGGACATCGCCGAAGAAGGCTTCATCTACGGCCTGCCGCTGGTGATGAACTACGCCGTCATGCAGGAGTTCGCCGTGGACAGGAACTCCGGACAATTCAAGGCGCCGTTCAACGAGATCAACAGCATGCATCAGGTCGCAAGCCCGGCGGACACGGCAATCATCACGCCGAACAGCGACACGCCCTACTCGATCCTCTGGCTGGACTTGCGGGCCGAACCGATGGTCATCTCGGTGCCGACGGTCGAAAAGGAACGCTATTACTCGGTCCAGCTCATCGACGGCAACACCTACAATTTCGGCTATATCGGCTCGCGCGCCACCGGAAGCGAGCCGGGCTCCTATCTCGTTGTCGGACCCGACTGGAACGGCGAGAAGCCCGGAGGCATCAAGCAGGTCTTCACCTCGAGCACCCCGTTCGTATTCGCCAACTTCCGAACACAGCTTATCGATGCCGAAGATATGGCGAACGTAGAAAAGGTGCAGGCTGGCTACAAGGCGCAACCGCTTTCGGCCTTCCTCAAGCAACCCGCCCCGCCCGCTGCACCGACGATCGAGTTCCTTCCCGCCACCACTGCCGGCATCAAGAAAAACTTCTTCGAATATCTCGACGTTGCTCTGCGCTTCGTCCCGGAGACGTCAAGGGACAAGGACATCCGTGCGAAGCTTGCAAGAATCGGCATCGGCCCCGGCAAGACCTTCGAGTTCAAGGATCTGCCGCGCGAACATAAGGCCGAGTTGCTAGTCGGCATGAAGCAGGGCGACGACAAGATCGACAAGTGGCTGGCCAGCGGAAACAAGCCCATCAATGGCTGGAACGTCAGCTCGCTTCTTGGCGACGCGGCCTTCTTCAACGGCGATTGGTTGATGCGCTCAGGCGCTGCCAAGGCAGGTCTCTATGGCAACGATGCAGCAGAGGCCATGTACCCCTTCACCCGAACAGATGCGAGCGGAAAGCCGCTCGACGGCAGCAAGCACAAGTACACGATCACCTTCCCGCCGGGCCAGTTGCCGCCAGTGCATTCGTTCTGGTCAGTGACCATGTACGACGGCAAGAGCCAGTTACTGGTCAAGAACCCGATCAATCGCTACCTCGTCAACTCTCCGATGTTGCCGGGAATGAAGAAGGATGCGGACGGTTCGCTGACGCTGCACATCCAGAAGGACAGCCCCGGAGCGGACAAGGAAGCCAATTGGCTTCCGGCCCCGGACGGCACGATCTATCTCGTGATGCGCCTGTACTGGCCAAAGACGGAAGCGCCTTCTATCCTGCCTGCGGGGAAAGGTACGTGGCAGCCGCCCGGCGTGAAGCGGGTCTCGTAGGATCCACTCATGATCCGGCGGCCATTCCTCGCTCCTGAATCGAATAAACCCCGCATCGCCGGACAAGTCTGTGGCTGAACATAAAAAGGGGCTATCGGCACGGCAATGATGGAGGTGGCAGGCTGTATGGAAAGGATGTCCAACGACATCGCGGTGAGCGCAACCGGCGCGGTCATCTTGCGGCGGGCCGCGAGGCTTGTTGGTACCGTCGAAGGTCTTTTGGAGAGGCAGGCGAAGCTGGCGTCGACCGTGCTCCCTCAAGCCACGCGAACGGCAAACCCGGTTCGCACCGCCTTTTCCCGGCGTCGTTTCCGCGGTGATGCCGGTTAGAGGATCGACGTCGCGTCCCCTACACGCGCTCTTGAAATCAACACGATCATCGGCTATCTACAGCTCATCGGCGTTGCTGGTGAGTGCTCCACGGGAGTATTCGCGACTGCGGAAGTCGCTTATCTGCTTTTGACCACGGATGTACTGGCACTGGTGTGAAGAGCGATGTTGGAAAGGTCGGTGCGGTTTCGCCCCGGCCTTTTTTATGGCCTGCCTATCAGCGCAAAGCTCCTGGCCATCCCTTCGACGGTTCCTCGGCCTCTAGACCCGGACGATCTCGGCAGGGGTGATTGATGGCCTCCTTGCTCATCGGTGAAAGCATTCTTGCATGTGCAGGTCTTGTCGCGGACGACGTACTACTGCGACATCGGCGACGTCAATTGTCACATGTGACCTCGCAAGGAGGGCGACAAGCATGATTCCGCCTATTAGTATCGGTCCTTCCTGCTGGCGCCCATAATGTGGCAGCGAGAGTTCCACAGCCGCCGAAGAAGGATCGACGCCCGTGTCCGAACCAGAAGTTCACGAAGAGCCCTCGCCCCATCCCGACCGAAAAGCGGCCCCGGAGGAACTCGTCTATAGGCTCCGACAACAGCGGATCGCTGCGGACTTCGGCTACTTTGCACTAAAGACAGAAGACCTTGACGAGCTCTTGCAGGAGGCGACGCGGCTTGCCGCCGAAGGACTCGATGCATCCTTCGCAAAGTATCTGCTGCATTTGGGCGACGGCTCCGGCTTCCTGGTCGCCGCAGGCGTCGGCTGGGGGCCCGGCGTGGTCGGACATGCGACGGTGGGCGACGATATGGAAAGCCCGGCGGGTTATGCTTTTCATACCGAGAAGGCGGTGATCTCGAACCACCTCTCGAACGAGGAGAGATTTCGAACGCCGGCGCTACTCGTGGAACATGGTATCAAGCGCGCTTTAAACGTGATTATCCGTTGCGAGGAGCGGCGCTACGGCGTCCTCGAAGTGGACACGCCCGGCGAGGGCCAGTTCGACGAGTCGGACGTTGCTTTCCTTGAAAGCTTCGCCTCCATGCTCGGGGTCGCAATGCAACGGGCAGAGCGGGAGGCGCGGCTTCGGGAGTCGATCAGACATCAGGAGGTGCTGACCTTGGAAGCGAGCCACCGTGTCAAGAACTCCCTGAGCATCGTGGCGAGCCTCCTGTCGATGCAGGCCAGGGCAACCGGGAACGACGACGCGGCTAGAGCCCTGCAGGAAGCAGGTCAGCGCGTCCAGACGGTTGCGTCGCTGCACGACCGCCTGTGGCGCAGCAAGGCAGTGCGAACAGTCGACCTGAACAAATTTCTGCACGAGCTTTGCGAGCAAAGTCATGGCAGCGTCCTCAGGCGTGACGATCTCATGCCGAGTGGACAGCGTCACCATGTTGACAGAGCAGGCGGTGAACGTCGGTCTTCTCGTGAATGAACTTACAACGAACGCGATGAAATACGCCTTCGACGAGGGCGCGACCGGAACGATTGAAGTCGCGGTCGCGGTCTCGGGCGATGGCACGCTGCGACTTTCCGTCGACGACGATGGCAAAGGTCTGCCTGCCGATTTCGACCCGTCCACCACGAGCAGCCTTGGCGTCAGGCTGATCACCTCGATCAGCAGGCAGCTTGGCGGCGAACCGAAGTGGGTGAGGCTCTCCCGAGGCACGCGGTTTGCGTTGGAGTTTTCGCCAGCGTCCGACCTGTGAGCACGACGAGATACCGAGGTCTATTCGAATAGCTGCGGAGCTTGGCATAGGCGGCGATCTGGCTGGCGTCGAGAATCCGGGTCACCTCGAGACGGGCCGCAAGGTGAATGAACCTGAGCCGTGACCGGCTCGCCTCCAGCGGCGACCAGGTCGCGAAATCGGATTCCGTAATGGCCCTGCAACGTTGCGGTGCTGCAGCGGGCGTCGCCCGGAGTGATCCTCGCCGGAGCCTCATCCTCGGCCCGTCGCCGGTCTGTGGCGACGGTCGGTAGCCGTGCGCGGCGGGCAGCCAGTCCGGTCCAAGCCGGTGACCGGTGAAAATCGTGGGCGACATCGACTACGAAGGTGCGGTCGACGATGCCGGCGACGACAAAGTCGGCGAGATAGGTCCCCCGTAGGACAGCTCGATGCAGACGGAGGTCCCAGCCAGGATGCCCGCGACGTCGAGAAGACATGCGACGTCGCGGGCATCCTGGCTTCGGAAGATCAGAGACATTGAGCAACGTCAGCGAGACGATTCAGATGACGATCCTCCCGGACTACCAGGAACCCAAACCCGAGCCGATGTCTGGTGGCCTGAGGATAGCGCCAGACTGCCGACGATGGCGACCATTGCAATCAGGATGACGACGACGTGAAACGCGACGCCGGATGACTTTTCTTCATGGTAGATCATTGATCACTCCTGACAGCTCCGGCGGCGTCTTTGCGCCGCCGGGACATGCCTGTTAAGCCTCGATGATGTAGACGATCGTAAGGGCATCGGGATCGACAATGACGATCCGGCCATCCGCAAGGATGAAGAAGCGGTAGCCTTCATACTGCGGAACGATCTTGACGATGCGTGGCGGCAGCGGTTCAAGGCGAACCTTCTTCGGGATCGTCGTTCCGACAGAGACCGTGAAATTCACTTCCTTCACCGGCTCGACATGGACCTCCTTCACCACTGTACGAATTTCGGTCTGCTGCTCGACGGAAATGTTGACGTTGGTCTTGGTGTTGGATGTCTGATTGTTCGTCGTAGCGTTGTTGTTGACGTTGGTTTCGGAAGAGCTCTTGTTCGTCGTCGAAGAGTTCTGGTCGGTCGACTGCTTCGACGCATCGCCGCTTTGCGTGGTGGTGCCGCTCTTCGTGCTCTCAGCAGGCTTGGTTTCGGTGCTGCTCTTCGTGCCTGAGGTGGCCGAACCGCTTGTATCGCTGCTGCCGGACTTGGCGGCGGGCTTCTGTTCGGTCGTGGCGCCGGCGTCTTGCGATCCGGGCTTGACTTCTGTCGAGGCCTTGCCGGAGGCCGTTCCGCTCGTCGAAGACTTGTCCTTGGAAGGCTGCTCGGCGCTCTTTTTCATATCCGAATCCTGGCCGGATTTCTGCTGCGACGACTGGCCCTTGCCTTGCGGGCAGGCTCCCGAAGCGTCGGGGGTGCAGTCGGTGCCGGTTCCGGTGGCGCTGGAGCCAGACTTCGAACCGGCGTCCGTGCCCGTCTGAGAACCGGATTGGGCCTGGCCGCTGCTCTTGGTGTCCTGCTGGGCTGCTGCCGGCAGTGTGGCAAGCGGCGACACGCTCAGTGACAATGCTGCCACCAACATGGTGATATGGTTGCTTTTCATGATCAATCTCCGAGGTTTCGGGCACGCGATGCCGCCCCGCATTCTCATGCGTCGGATGCGTGCCCTGACTGCTGTAAAGGGGGCGGCTTCAGCCGCCGATGGTCACTGAATGACCTGAATGACCTTCCGGGAGGAAGGTTCGACGATCACACGCTCATCGTTGACGATCGCGTATGCATATTTTGGGTCGTCGGGAATTGGCGTGACGACCACGGTCTCCGGCAGGGGCTGTCCGACGACGACCTTCTCCTTCACCACGACACGCGTGGTCGGGGCCGGAGCCTGCTGAACATAGGTCACCACCTTCTGCGGCGGCGGATCGATGACGCTACCCGCCACGCCGCCGACGATGCCGCCGACAGCAGCACCGACCGGGCCGCCGACAATGGCACCCGTTGCAGCACCGCCTGCTGCGCCCGTCACTGTGGACGACTGCGCAAAGGCAGAAGTCGATGCCAACAGGATGCCCGCGGCGATTCCTACTACTTTGATATTCATCTGTTTTCCTCCTTGGATGCGGTTGGTTCCGCTGCGGAGACAAACCGAAAGATGGAGGAAGTGTTCCAGAAGTAGGACCTCATGCCGGGGCTTGGTCAGACCTTGGTCCGAGCCGCAGAATTCGGCTGTCTACTGCGTGGTAAAACGGCTCAGCATCCGGTCCTGGACGTTCTCCCAGCCGACGATCATCGCGGCAAGCGAGATGGCTTTGTCGCGGTCTGCAGCCTTGGTTATAAAGCCTTCGAGCAGGACCACAGGGCCGTGCATCCTGACCTCGATGGCACTGCTGTCGATATTAGGATCGGCGGAAAGGGATGCTTCGATTGTCGCGATCGTGGACGCCGAACTATGGCCTTGCGAGCAGCGCTCTTCATGATTGTAGTTATCGGGGCCGAACTTCATTTTGTCCTCCTGTTCCGCCCCTCTACGGACGTACACATACCCGGAATTATGTAGCAATTGCCACCAACGAAGCGGGTCTTGAGGCGTGAGTATGTGACATTCGTTGCTAGGTATGTTGACGCGAACTCCTATTGAAATTCACTGCCTCAGAAGGTATATAGGAATGGTGTATTTCTATAGGAGTCTGCGATGTCCTCTACAGTTTCGGCGAATGTCGATGGCAAAACGGCGATGAAATTGAAGGCGGTGGCCTCGATGGAAAACAGGTCCATATCGAATGCGGTTTCCAGCGCAATCGCAGTATTCGTTGGGCTGCCCAAGGGTGTCCGTGATTTCCTACTCGAGTTAAACGCACAGAACGACCAGGACACTATCAACAGGCTTGGCCGTGAAATGATGGCAGCGGCGGCGCGAGTTCGCCTTGAGAAGGCAACCACCGACCTAGCATCCGAGCACCGCTTCGGGGGGACAGAAGAAGTTTCCAGCGAGATCGACATGTTGGAAGAAGCGACGGCTCTCGCCCGTGCCGCAGCACACCGGAAGTAAGACATGGATCGTCCTGTCCGAGTGCTGCTCGATGTCAACGTCTTCGTCGGCAACATAATGGCGCACGACCGTGGCCATAAAGGAACTGCAATCCAGACTCTGGTGTCGATGGTTAGCAGCCAAAAATGGGGCATAGATGACAGAGCTCAGCTAGTCATCTCGTTCGAGATGGTCGAAACCCTCGAGACGGTTCTCCGTCGGCTGCAGTTCACGGAAGACCGCATTAAGGCGTATACCAACTCCATTATCGACATCATGAAATATGGGCCAGATTCGCTCGATCCCTATCTTATTTTGGGCGGAGAAGAGCGCTTCGCCATGTCTGACGCAGAGGATGCAGGCGTGCTAGCTACAGCCTTTGGCGCCGAAGCCGACATTCTTGTTACGGACAATTTGAGGGATTTTGCAACCAAGGACGCTTCTGTCGTAGACACGCAAGTGGTCAACACTACTCATTCGGGCCAGCGAACCCTACAGGCTTTAAGATATGAGATCGGCAGTGCGGATCTCATTGTCGCGCACCCGTTCGATGTAATGCAATGGATGCGCTTGGGCTATGATTTTACGCCGGCCACCCTCTGGAACTCCATTCAAGAGCCCGGCAATGAACCTGGCCTCTGATTGCGGGCAGCGTTCTCACTTTTGCAGTTCTGGTGGCACTTGCTACATAATTCCGCACATACCTCGCATTAGATATGAGCGGCGTGCCATGACATCACTAGCCGGACTTAAGTCCGGCTTTCCCTCGGCACGATCCGCATTAAATTCTCCTGATCCTTGCAAGGACGTCAGGCTCGTAATCCTTGCAAGGTCGTCAGGGAGGTTTAAGCATGTGGCCCAACTCCAGTCAGAACTTCCCTGATGACTCCCCAACGCCGCTATAAATGCGGAATCCTTTGCGTTTGTAGGACACGGATAGAAATCCGAACGGTCGGCGACCTCGAATCCTTGGCGATCAGCCCGTGCGCCTTCGGCGCCGTAGCTACGCTACCTCCGCTAGACACCCTGGCGCCATCTGATGGCTGCTTCCGTCCGATTGCTGGCGCCAAGCTTGGACAGTATTCGGTCATGTGATGCTTGATCGTTTTCTCCTGGAGGTCCAGACGGCGCGCGATTTGCTTGTTGGTAAGTCCGCCGGCGACCAGTTCTATCACCTCGGTTTCGCGGGGCGTCAGTGAAGCCGGTCTGTCGAGAAGAGTTTTTTCGACCTTGGCGCGCATGCTCGGCGAGATGTACCTCGAGCCTCCGACGACCGTTCGAATGGCCTCAGCAAGTCCGCGTGATCCGATACCCTTGACGATGTATCCGGCTGCGCCCCGTCGTAGTGCCGCGACAACAGAGTCGACGTCCTCCGAGGCGGTCAGCATCAGGACCTTTGTCTGTGGGCTTCGTGCCAGGATATCGGAAATCGCGTCGATTCCTCCTCCGGGCATGGACACGTCGAGCAGAAGGACGTCGGGCCTGTGGGACGTCGCCAGCGTGGTCGCGTCATCGGCGCTCGCCCCTTCGCCTACAACGACGAAATCATCAATTTCGGACAGACTGCGGCTCACCCCTTCTCGAAAAAGAGGGTGGTCGTCCACGATCGCTAGCGTGATGGCTGGCAAGCTGCACTCTCCATCTCCTCGGGCTGAAGAAAAGCCATCTGTGGTCCATCGACTGGCTGTTCGGCATAGACATGGCAAGCGTTTGGGAAACGTCTAGAGACACTCTATGAGCGACTGAACACCGGAGTTGGGCAGCAAATGCCACCAGACAATCGGGCTTGCTGGTTGGCTGGTATATCAATCCGCCTCAGGTCGAGGAAGTAATATGGTTTGGCGGCGTAACGTGCTAAGTTAGCGCCAAGTCGGAGGTGCTTGACATGGCACGCTTCATCGGAGCCGCCCTCACACTGTGCATCGTGACACTGTTCGCAGCGCACGGACACACTGGGGAAGTCCGGCCGAAATTTCCGCCAGACGAGACATTGAGAGTGCCGTCGCTCACCCTGACGGACGAGCAGTTCTTGCAGGGGAATACGGCGAATGGAGTTGCTGTGACGCTGACCGGCCAGCTCCGATTTCCCGGTTGGAACGAGCATCTGCCGGCCGTCATTCTGCTCCATGGTTCCAATGGTGCTGCCAACAGCACGCCAGCAGTCCGATGGGGCGAATTTCTCAACAGAATGGGCATCGCCACGTTCCGCCTTGATAGTTTCGGCGGTAGAGGCATAGATCAGGTCGAGACAGATCAGTCGCGCCTGAGCTTGTTCGCACAATTCTACGACACCTATCGCGCGGTCGACGCGCTCGCGGCGCACCCGCGGATCGATCCGTCACGCATCGCCGTGATGGGCTTCTCGCGCGGCGCCACCGCAGCGCTCTATACCAGCATGCGGCGCTTCCAAGCTCTCCATGGGTCAGCAAAGGCGCGTATTGCCGCACATCTTTCGTTCTACCCTGCGTGCAACTTTCACTTCATTGATGAACTCGACATTGCAGACGCACCAGTCCGCGAATTCCACGGCGCGGCGGACGACACGACCCTGGCTGTGACGTGCCTTGATTACATCACGCGTCTCAACGCCGCCGGAAAGGACGCTGTCATGACCGAGTACCCCGGCGCGCACCACGGGTTCGATAACCCCGATGCGCGGTTGGTTTCCGTTACGCAAAGCGCACAATCCTCTCGCAATTGTCAGCGCCGCGAGGAAGACGGCAAGATAATCAATGTCGAGACTGGCAAACCCTTCACCTTCAATGATGCTTGTGTGGAGCTCGGTTCAACAGTGGGCTACGACAAAGCTGCGACCGAGGCAGCGCAAGCCACGGTGAAGAAGTTCCTGACAGGAGTATTTCGCCTCAACTGATGCGATGGCTAAGCATCGAGAGCGGAACTCCAATACCGAGCTGGTGGCATTTGCTCCCGAATAGCGCTGAACACTTTTAGTTAGGCCTGCGTTATATCGTGATTTTGCAGGTCTCAGCGAAACGACATGGTATGCCGGTTCAGATATCTGATCGCGTCCGGCTCCGGCGACAGGACTGGTAGAGAATCTGAAAGATTGCGACGCGCTACTGCGTGGGGAAGCGGCTCACCATCCGGTCTTGGACGTTCTCCTTGCCGACGATCATCGCCGCAAGCGAGATGCCTTTCTCGCGGTCGGCGGCGTTTGTTATGTAGCCTGAACTATGGCCTTGGGAGCAGCGCTCTTCATGGCTGGCTTTGTCGGAACCGAACTTCATATCATCCTCCTGTTCCGTCCCTCCGCGGAGCTTCATATTACTTCAAGCCTACCATGAGAAGCAGGTCCTGGAGCGCTAGTCGGACTTAGGTCCGTCTTCCCCTCGGCGCTGTCTCACTTAAATTTTCCTCATCCTTGTTGAGAGGACACCAGGGAGGTTTTAGCGATGTTGCTGTATCCAGTCAGAACCTCCCTGGTGAAGCGCTGTCGATCCATGTTGGGCGTCATGAGGAGTTCCCCGAGGGTAGCCTTCGTTGAAAAATTCGAGCACAGCCGCTTCATACGATTGCGGAGTGGGCAGGTGCATCTCCCGACCGACAATAGGAATAGTGTCGGCAGCACTGGGTTTGGGGGGAGGAAACCGATCAACGGCGCCTCAAGCGTTCAGTGGAAGGTGGGCTTGCTCGCGACGCGATGCGTTCTTGCGTTCTTGGCTGCCATAGACAACGCGTCCACTATTCTTTCCGGACTCGCGGGTTTGGTGACGACAGCTCGGCCCTCCGGGTTTTCGACAAGGCCGGGGTTCAGGGTGAAATACACCACACCAAGTCCGAACCCGGAAAAGAGGGCGCGGGCAATGGACGGCCCGGTCAGTCCATCCCCAAGCCGGACGTCGATGATGGCGATGTCCGCTTCGGAGCCGAGCTCCAGAGCCTCTGACATGTCTCCCGCGATGCCAGTGATTTCGAATCCGGCGTCGATCGCGACCTCCTCGATCACCAGAGCGATTCCCGGTTCTTCTTCGACGATGAGCAGACGCATGTTTGGTCTCCAGGGCGGCTTCAAAATCGGCGCGGCGCTCTCTGGCGTCGCCAACGAAAACACTCCCCGCCACAAGCGGTTCCACGTGTAGGACTTCAGTCTCAAGCATCCCCAACTAAGGTCCGAGATCGGGTTGCCTCACTGAGATCGCGCGCCCGCGCCCTGTCCGCGACCCGCGTGAACGAAGTGTCGAAGGACGAGATCTTGACAGCCAGGCCCGAATTTCTTCCAGTTTTTCACCAACGTGCGGCTGACATATCTACCCTCTTCTCCGAAAGTAGAGGGTCTACGTCGGACCAAAGTCCGTTTGCGCCCGCAGAACAAAGTTAGAGTGTAGGCTTGTTGACGGCGTTCCAACAATGTCGGCGGCTGGGATTTGCCCGCCCCGAATTGAATGTAGGGAAACGGCAGAAATCAAAAGCAGTCCCTTCACCTGTACGAAAGTATCTTTGTGATTGACGTGGCGAGAGATCTGCAATGCTTTCATATAAAGTTGAAGATCGACCTGACACATTTCATTCTGACCAGCCTCTGGTCTCGGTAGTCATCCCGGCCTTCAATGCTTCCACTTACATTGAGCGCACGCTTCGGTCCGCTATGCGCCAGACCTACGCCGCCCTGGAGATTGTCGTTGTCAACGACGGTTCCACGGACGACACGGCAAAACTCGTCGAGCAGATAGTGACGTCAGACTCACGGATCCACCTCCTGTCCACCCCCAACCGCGGTGTCGCCGCCGCAAGGAATGCTGGGATCGAGGCATCATCAGGTCGATTCGTGGCATTCCTTGATGCGGACGATCTCTGGCACCCAACGAAAATCGAAAAGCAGGTGAACGCCCTCAAGCGGTTGCCCTCGCACTGGGCTGCGGTCTACACGCTGCATTACATCATCAACGAGGACGACGAGATCGTTCGCCCTGGCAGTTCCGATGTTGCAAGAGGATATATCTATGCCCGGCATCTGAATGTTAAGTATATAGGGAATGGAAGCGCGCTCCTCGTCCGGCGTGACGTCGCGCTTGCGATAGGTGGGTTTGATAGCTCATATGCAGCAGTGGGCATTGGAGGCTGCGAAGACCTCGATTTCGAGCTCAAGCTAGCCGCACGCTACTTCATCGAAGTCGTTCCCGAACGGCTGGTGGGATATCGAAAGCATCCAGGCAGCATGTCTTCCGATCACCTGCGAATGGGCAAAAGTGCTCTGGAAGTCGTCCGGCGTTCGCTGGCCGCAAATCCGCAAGTCCCCCGATACGCGATCGGAAGTGCAATCGACGCCACGCAGAAATATGCGTTTTGGGAATTCCGACAAGCTCGGAGAACGTATCTGTCAGTCGTGACCATTGGGGTGATTTTCCGAAGCGACCCGTGGTTCGTGGTTCGGCTTGTGCTCGAGAAGGGTCTGCGCGGAATACAACACTGTCTTCGTCTCGGGACGACCACAGCAAACCGTGAAGATCAGCCGCTAATGAAGAGGTTGAAATTTGACGATCATATTGGTCCTTCGCGTCTCGAATGCCCAAAGGAGACCCCGCGATTACGACGTCATCTGATACGGCTGGCTGCGGTGGATGCCAAGCTGAATTCAGCCCTCGCTCCCCGAGCGAACGGCACCTGATGCGGACGGAGGAGAGGCATCGCGGGCAGGAAGCAAGCCCGCGATACTTTGAAGTTATTTGATGACCTCAATCACTGTGCGGGTCTTCGGATTGACGAGCACACGTCTTTTGTTGACGACTACATAACCGTAATCAGGTTGATCGGGAATCTTGTGGATCTCGACCGTGTCAGGAAAAGCCGTGCCGACTGCGACGTCACCTTCAAAGGTGACGGATGGCGTTTCCTGTTTTTCGACATAGGTCCTGACCTCGCCAGGAACGACGACCGTCGTCGTCTGCGCGACCGCCGCGCCTCCGAGGGACAGAAACAGCGCTGCTGCAGAGATGACCAGTGTTTTCATGTTGTTATCCTCCCAGGATTTTTAGTGTCCCGGTAAACGCCACCGATAAGATATAGTTCCTCGGCTCCATGGAAGGCCTGCGGGTATGTTTCAACGTCGACGGTAGCGTTCTCTCTCATGTTGCACAGCTCATCACAAACGCCACAAAATACAGGGCTTGATGTGCCAAGACCGGCTGCGGGACAATGATCTGCCCCTCACCCACGAATTCCTCTCACTCATGCTCGGTGTACGGCGCTCAGGCGTTACCGGTATCACGCTTTTTGGGAAATCTTCTCTATTTCACACGGACGGGAGCGCCGCCCAAGACAGCGCTCCCGCTCCTCCTTCAAATCAGGCGGCTTCCTGCTTTTCGCCTTCGATCTGCAGAGGGGCCAGTGTTCCGGCCCTGCTGCCGATCGCGATCTTGCGGGGCTTCATCGCTTCTGGGATCTCCCGCTTAAGCTCGATGCTGAGAAGGCCGTTCGTCAAAGAAGCGTTCTCCACCTTGACGTGGTCGGCGAGTTCGAAGCGGCGCTCGAAGGCGCGGCCGGCGATACCGCGATGTAAGTATTCACCATCCTTCTCGTCGGCCTTCTGACCCTTCACCACGAGCACGTTGCGCTCTTGCGTGATCTCGAGATCGGCGTCGGCGAAGCCGGCGAGCGCCATCTTAATGCGATAGCCGTTCTCGTCCGTCTTGACGATGTCGTAGGGCGGCCAGGTGTCGATGGCCTGCAGGCGCTGCTGCGTGTTGTTCAAGAGGTTAAAGACACGGTCGAAGCCGATGCTGGACCGATAGAGCGGTGCGAAATCGAAGTCGTTTCTCATAACCAAATCCTTCGTAAAGCGAGTTGGAATGGAGACGCGGAATCCGGCGTCTCCTGGTTGCTGTCGGCCCCATCGGGCGACCGACGGAAAATGATCTGGTCTCGAGCGTTTTTTGATTCAAGAGGCGCTTCAAAAAAAATTTGAGCGGCGCGCTTCGAACCTCTTGAATGCTGGTTTCGTTGAAACAATCTCCTTTTCACCTGGAGATTTTCGCTCCGTTAGCTGGAAGTTTTTAGGAGATGCAAGATGAAAACGAAAGGCTCTGAACACACTACCCCCCACGAGGCGGTCGACGCGATATCCGCGTCGCACATTCTTCACCCGCACCGACACTTCGACCGCCCGGAGGAGGTCGTCTCAGCGCGGCTTTCGAGTGACGAGAAACGAGCAATTCTCGCTTCGTGGGCTTCTGACCTTCACGCGGTCGAATCGTTGCCGGAACTACGCCATCCGCCGGGCCTTCCCCGTCCGGTTCGATACAGAGACATTCTTGACGCGCTCAAGAAGCTCGACGAGTGGCGAGACAAGGGCTCGCAGACGCGGCCCGCGCGCCATGAGGTTTTGCTTGGATAAGCGGGAGGCCGAACATGAAAGTCAGGCAAACCCGACCTCGGATTGTCACCACTACCTATGATCCCGTGCCACAGCGGCTCTTGGTGATTTCCCGCTATGTGGAGAACATCCGCCGCCTTGCACGGCTGGCGGACCGCATCGGCCACAGCGAGCTCGGCACGGCAATGATGGAGGTGGCAGGCTGTATGGAAAGGATGTCCAACGACATCGCGGTGAGCGCAACCGGCGCGGTCATCTTGCGGCGGGCCGCGAGGCTTATTGGTACCGTCGAAGGTCTTCTGGAGAGGCAGGCGAAGCTTTCAGTGCTGCATTAGGTTGGGACCATTGCGCGGGGTGAACACTTGAATTGGCATTGGTAAAAATCCGCCAGCCCGAGGGAGGTTCCAGCGGACGTCATGTTTTGAGAACGATCATTGCAATCGCCGCCATCGCCATGACTACGGTGGCGGCCCAGCCGAAGAATAAAACGGTCTTGGAGGCTGTGAATTGTTTCATTCGTTCGTGACGGCTGACCACCATCATCATTGCCACCATGATCGGCACCGCGACGAAACCGTTGATAACAGCACTCCAAAACAGCATTTTTATGGGATCGATAGGCATAAACTCGAGGCCAAGTCCCAGCAGGGTGGCAGCCGCGATCACTCCATAGAACCCGTAGGCCTCCCACGGCTTGTGCTCCAGGCCACATTTCCAGTCCTGGCTCTCGCCAAAGGCATAGGCTGCGGATCCCGCAAGCACCGGAATGGACAGCATGCCGGTCCCGATGATGCCGAGGCTGAACAGCACGAATGCGAACTCGCCCGCGAGAGGTTTGAGGGCCTCGGCGACATCGGCAGCCGACGCAATCTCGGTCTTGCCATGAGCATGGAGTGTGGCTGCGGTGCTCATGATGATGGCGATCGCGACGATGTTGGAAACCGCCATTCCGGCAAAGGTGTCGAGACGGATTCGCTTGAGTTCCTTCGGAGCCTGTCTCGGGTCGCTCTTGAGCGGCTCTGCGCTGTCGTTGCCATCAATCTCCTCGACCTCTTGGCTCGATTGCCAGAAAAAAAGGTAGGGGCTGATCGTGGTTCCGAGGATCGCCACGATGACCGTAAAACTGTCCCCTGACAGGGGAAAGGACGGCCATATGAAGCCCTTCAGAGCCGCGACCCAATCGATCTCGACAACGAACAGAACGGCGGCATAGCTCAACAACACGAGCGTCAGCCATTTGAG
Organism: Rhizobium leguminosarum bv. viciae USDA 2370; assembly: GCF_002008365.1. Taxonomy (GTDB): domain Bacteria; phylum Pseudomonadota; class Alphaproteobacteria; order Rhizobiales; family Rhizobiaceae; genus Rhizobium; species Rhizobium leguminosarum. Next base: position 35,926 of record NZ_MRDL01000050.1, on the reverse strand, counting down.
ATATCGTGCGTAGCTTTCGTAGCGAATGAACATCTGCATCGTGAGGGACAGAACAGCGAAAACCATGGTTACCGGAAGACTCGGTATTCCAGTGGCGAGTTCCGCGGAAGCTCCCATTGCAGCAAGGTTGGCACCGATGTTAATCGTGTTCGCCACGAATAGAAGCAGTACCAGTCCGACGACAACTGGCTTGGGCCATATCGCCCCGATGTTGGTGGCGAGGCCGCATCCCGTGACACGGCCGATGCGGGCGCTGATGAGCTGGATCGCCGACATCAATGGATAGGTCAGCAGCATCGTCCAGAGCATATTGAAGCCGAACTGAGCTCCGGCCTGCGAGTAGGTCGCGATACCGCTTGGATCGTCGTCGGCGGCTCCGGTAATCAGTCCGGGACCGAGCTGCTTCAGGACCGAACCATGCTTTCCAGCCGCGCGGGGTGTCGGGTGCGCTTCGCGTGGCAATGGGTCACTGAATGAAGTTTCCATGCGCTCCTCCCGTCACGCATAACTATCTCGAAGGTAACGGCTTTCAAGATGCCAGAACGTTATCAGCGGATGACCAAAAGCGGCCCGGTCGAATTTTTCGTCATCACGAACTTGGGTGCGATGGCCGGCCAGGCGAAGCGCGGGCACACGCGTCTCGCCGGACGCTATCTGCAGGGTCTCAAGTTTGAAGCTTTCGAAAAACATGCCCCCCGTCCATACAGATCTCGAAGTGTTCAGGCCCCCGTCTCGCGATGCGAGGAAGCGACAGGCTTTGACTCCGGCGACCCCTTAAAGCGCAGGAAGATCGACAGAACGACCACGACCGCGGTCGACAGGAATTCAGATTGCCAGTTCTGCAGGGATTCGAACCAGAACTGCGCACTCGCAAGATGGTCGACCATGGTGATTGGAGGCTGACCGTGTATCAGCGCCTCGGCGCTCTCGGCCTTCGCGCTGTAGCGAAGATGCAGCAAAAAGGTTACAAGAAACAGCATGCCAAGTGCGATCCCCAACGAGTAGGAATAGAGAAATCTTGTGAAGCCGCCAACGCGGACCGGCCACGGCACCTCTGGGTCATTCTGCCTTAAGGCGGGGTCCTCATCCTGCTCGGCAGGCTCGTCCGGATCCTTGGATTCAGCCGATCCTCGCTGGAAGAGAAAAGCGGTCAGCATCACGTAGGCCGACATCTGCAAAAATTCGCTTTCCCAGTTCTCAAAAAGCGATGAAAGGAAATGCCCGGACGCAGCGTAGGCTGCCAGTCCAATCTGCGCAGCACCATGCTCGGCGAGTTGGTAATCGTAGACAAAATAACCCGTTACCAGCATGCCACCGATCGTCAACAGCGATGCCGTTGCGAGAGTGATCGACAGTCCGTTGTCGCGTAAAGGACGCATCGTGTTTCCCTCTTCCGAGATACTGCTTCGCAGTAACCCCTCATCAGGAATTACGTTCCCACTTATGCGGTCGTGCGGCGCCGGCCCTCGTGGGTGATTCCGTGCGTTGGCAAAGTGTCTGGCCATTTGTGCGCGCCATGGAGGACGCGAAGGATACGAACCGCTGCTTCGGTGATTGCATACGCTTGACGCCCTCCCGTCCGACAGCGAAATGCCGGCTGACAGCCGGAAGTCCCATCACGGCGTTCGCCCAGCCATTTACGAGGAAAAGTGCGCTTATACCAGACCTCGCCCCACCCGAGGCGAGATCATCGTTTCTGCTTTAACTGGCAACGAGACGTGCTGGCCGAGCCGGATGCGTGGTCGGCTTTCTCTTCCACGGGGCAAGGATGGACGGCATGCCGGCTTCGAGGCAGGCCGCCACGAAGGCCTCGCGCGCGACGATGCTGGGAACAGCCCCGTTGAGAGCGCCACGGCACGTCTTCACCGCGCGTTCATGGCGCTCTCCATGACGCAGCGGCCATTCGTTCTCGAGAAAATCCAAGGCGTCGTAGGCTCCTGTGAAGGTGCGCTCCAAACCGCACTGCAGCCGGATTCTCACCGGCCGGGTCCACGGAACATCGTTCAGCGGCATCTTTTCCTCCTTTCATGCCACCAATGGTCCTTATGAAAATCATATTGGGGCAGGTCCCCGGCTGTTCAAGGGCCATCACAATCAATCCCATTTCCGAGTCACCGGGGGCCGTCTCTAATTTCGAGGGCGGGTCCCTTCCTCACTTCTCTTGCGCCGAGGTGTCGTTATGCGGAGGTCGAGCCTGCCGATGGGATCTCAATGTCGATAAGCAGCCCTTCGTCCGACCAGATTTTCTGAAGGCGTCCTTTAAGCTGCTTTTCAACCATTGCGCCGACAATCACCGTACCAAAACCTCGTTTGGCCAATTTGGGTGGAGTGGGGGCGCCCACCTCCTGCCAACGGATGTAAAAGCCGGCCCCTGATGGTCCGGGCTTCCAACTGATCGAAAGCCTGCCTTGTGCATTGGCAAGGGCACCGTGATGGGCTGCGTTGACCGCGAGCTCATGGAGTACGAGCGCAAGAGGCTGAACGACCGGCGCAGGCATTTTGACATCCGGCCCGCTAAAAAAGGCGCGGGTGGACGCGAACGGCGTCACCTGTTGGCGAATGAGTTCCTCAACAGAAATGTTTGTCCATCCCCGTGCAGCAAGCAAGGTATGGGCACGGGCGAGCGCGTGCACGCGGTGTTGAATGGCGGCGGCGTAAAGCGCGGGGTCTTCGGCGTTGCTCAGGCGGACGATGCTGTCGACGATCGCCAAGACATTCTTGGATCGATGGTCGACCTCCATCAGCAGGCGATGTTCGGAGGCCTCCAGTGCCTCGATCCGCCGGTATTCCGTCATGTCGATTTGAGACCCGAAGAAATACAGGATCCTTCCGTCATCCCCATGGACGGGACTGAGATGCAAGCGATTCCAGAACTGCTCCCCACTCTTCTTGTAATTGAGGATCTCGACGCTGACCTCACGCTCGCCGGCGATAGCGGCACGAATTTCTGCGACGGCGATTGGAGACGTCGCGGGGCCCTGCAGGAAACGACAGTTGCGGCCTAGCACTTCTTGGGCCGTGTAACCTGTCAGCTCGAGGAATGCCTTGTTCGCGAGCACGATCGGAAGATCGGGTTTGCGGCCGTCGGTGACGACCATCGGCATCCTGGTGCGTTCAAATGCGATCGCTGCCAACTCTTTCCGATCGGCAGAAGCTGCTTTTGAAGATGCGGAGGGCAAATCCCCGTGGAGTTTTTCTTTGGTATGGGCTGTCATGCTTCCACGCTCACAAAGTCGTCGGCTGATAACGTAGCTTGTGTATCTTTGTTTCCGAGAAGATCGCTTGCGTGACGTACTCGATTCACTCATCCGACACCTGCCGGACGAAGTGCCACACACCCACGATCTTGGCCAACACGATGGCCCCCGCTATAGAATCTGGATGTGGTCGATCACCCTTGCAGCTCCGAAGGATCAGGCGCACCATATGATCATGAAACTCTTCTCCAGTTCCAGCCGCTCCCGAGAGCGCTTTCTCGAAGCGATCCTGCAGAGCGCGATCGAGTATGCGATCATCTCTATGGATCTGGATGGCTTGGTGACCACGTGGAATGAGGGTGCGCGCCGGATTCTCGGATGGGACGAGGCTGAGATTATCGGCAAGCCCGCGGCCATGATTTTCACCGAGGAAGACAGGCTGGCCGGAATTCTCCAGTCGGAAATGGCTGCCGCTTTAACCGAAGGTCATGGCAATGATGAGCGCTGGCACGTTCGCAAGGACGGCTCTTTGTTCTGGGCGTCGGGTCAGATGATGGCGTTGACGTCGGACGACGGCGAAGTCGAGGGTTTCGTGAAGATTCTGAGAGATCGCACCGAGCAGAGAGAAAACGAGGAGCGACAGCGCGTCCTGATGCACGAACTCTCGCACCGCATGAAAAACACGCTGGCCGTCGTTCAGGCGATCACCAGCCAATCCTTCCGAAACGCTAGCTCTATGGAGGATGCCGAGAATTCGATCACGGCACGCATCAATGCTTATTCAAAGGCGCACGACATTTTGCTGCAGCAGGATTGGTTGGGTACGACCATGGCAACGATTGTCGAGGCGACCGCGATTAATCTCGGACTTGAGACGTCGGGACGTTTCCAAGCGAGCGGTCCTGCAGTTGAATTGGGTCCACAGGCAGCCCTTTGCTTCTCCCTCGTGCTGCACGAACTCGTCACCAACGCCAGCAAGTATGGTGCGCTGTCGGTAGATACAGGGACCGTCAAAATCGAATGGTTCGTGCGAGACGAGGTGGGCGACAAGCGCCTGAACTTCATTTGGCAGGAGGTCGGAGGCCCGGCGGTGGAAGCTCCGAGCAAGAAGGGGTTCGGCACACGGCTCGTCAGCTCCAGTCTGTCCGCCTTCGGGGAGGTCTCTCTTGATTACGCCCCAACCGGGCTCATCCTGAGGTTGGATGCGCCGCTTCAGACGCTGCAATATAAGAACTATTCCGACGCCAAGGAATAATTTGATTGCAAAGCTAGTAAGGCCGGCGCTCGAGAAATCAAAGACATCGATGATGTCATCGCGATGACGGTTGGATTTTCCTTGTCCAGGCAACAGCGAACCCAATCCAAAAGTTGGTTCACGACGGTCTGGCAGTTGCTAAGGTTCGTCGACAGGATCGCCGTTTGGGTTGGGCACCGGTGCCTCCCTTATATCTCGAGCCGGAGGTTTATGATCGCCAGGCTCCGGTGGCGCTTCCTTACGCTCAGGGCGATTGACAGGCTGCTCTTTAGGATTGGCCACCTTTGATGGGTCATTGTTCTTTCTGGACATAGACCGTCCTCCATACAAAGGTACGAACAGACTGGCGCGATCGAAAGTTCCGAGACAACCAGACTGCCGTGGTCAGAGCACATGGTCCGTCTGCAGCGTAGGTAGCGGCACTCAGCCGGCATGACGCTTGATAGACGCTTAGGACAAAGCGGATGCAGACGGACAAGCGCCAGTAAGTGACGTCCTTCCCCGAGGCGGCATCCGGTGGCATTTACCGCAGACAGACCTTGGAACCGGCTCACTCTTCAGTTGATTTCCCTTTGAACTGCATGACAACGCCATTTGGCGCGATGGACTGATATGAGGCGAAGGCCTTGGCAAAGCATTCCTCACGTCGGGCAATGGGACGATGTCCGGCTGATTGGCGCGGCGGCCCTCCTCCGGTTCCGGATCAGGAGAAGGCTCCTCGCCAGGAAAGCGAGCGGGTCCGGTGGCGGGGGCACGATCGGTTCGAATGGAACGGACATTGGCATTCCTTCTTCGTCCGCTTACAGGCTGTGTGAGGACCATGCTCGACAACACGTAACGAATCGCGGAAGCAGGAGCGCGATCAGTCGACCAGTTGGTTCCCAAGCAGCGACTGCAAGGTGTCACGGGCGCGGCTGACGCGGCTTTTCAAAGTGCCGATCCGGCAGCCGCAGATCCGTGCGGCATCTTCATAGCTCGTTCCGGCGGCCACTAGCGTTAGCGCACGGCGTCTGTCCTCGGAAAGGCGCGTCAGCGCCTGTCGCAGCTCGCGCTCGCGAAGCGCCCACTCCTGGCTCGGGGCGATTGCGATCTGTGCCACGGTCACATCCATTCCCACCGGCTCGCGCTGCCGACGACGATAGTTGCTGCAGAACGTGTTTCGAAGGATGGTGAAGAGCCAGGATCTGAGAGAGGTGCCGGGTTGGTAGAGCTGGATCGAATTAAACGCCTTCACCAGCGTTTCCTGCACGAGATCATCGACGTCATCCTGACTGCGCAGGAATCTTCGGGCAAAGGCGCGCAAAGCCGGTGTCAGTTCGACAATCTCCAACTCGATCGAAGATGTTTCTTCGCAATGCGACGCGGGACGTGGTGAAGATAGAGACGTCATTTTTCTCTCCTGAGATCAAAAGGAAAGTCCCAAACATCTTATTCGTTGCTGTGCGATATCGGACAAACGTCTCGTTTTCGCTCGTCAAGCAGCCCTCCTCTCATGATGACAGAATGCACATAGACGCGAAGAGGCAGTTTGTGAATCGTCCTAAGGCTGGAGGGCGACACGATCCGGACTCGAAACGCCGATCCGGTAAAAATCGTTCCCACGCGATGCCGCATTGCATTGATAACATTCACGTTATCCGACGAACCCCGTGAGCAATGCCGCCAAGTCTCGTGAAAAATAGGCAGATGAGGAACAACAAACGGCGCCAAATGTTTGAACTGTCGCCGACTGCAGCCCTTTAAGTCGGTCTCGTCCTTGGCCGAACCGAGCTGACGCCTTCGATACCGGGGCGTCATCTCCGCGCTGAAAAGTTCGACCGAGCGAGAGTTCACTTTTCAACACGCCATAGGAGGACTAAATGGCAACCGAGAAGACGCTGAACGATCTGTTCCTCGACACGCTCAAGGACATCTACTACGCCGAAAAACAGATCTTGAAGGCGCTGCCGAAAATGGCCCGCGCCGCCCAGTCGGAGGAGGGCAAAGCCGGTTTTCTGCAGCATCGAGACGAGACCCAAGCCCAGATCGAACGTCTGGAACAGGTTTTTGAAATGATCGGCAAGCCGGCACGCGGCAAGACCTGCGAAGCTATTCAGGGCATCATTGCAGAAGCTGATGAGATTATCGAAGAGTTCAAGGGCTCGGTTGCCCTGGATGCCGGACTGATCTCTTCGGCGCAGGCCGTGGAGCACTACGAGATCGCCCGCTATGGCACGTTGATTGCATGGGCCAAGCAACTCGGCCACAAGGATGCCATTCCGCTTCTTCAGGCAACGCTTGCGGAAGAAGTGGCGACCGACAAGAAACTCACGCAGATTGCCGAATCCTCGGCGAATGCCAAGGGAAAGCGAGCGGCCTGATATAGCAACGCGCCTTCACGGCCGCCGCATGGCGGCCGTTCCTCATCGGCTTTTGCACCCCGCTTCGACGATAGACAAGCCATTATGTCGTTGTGCTAGATGAGTTCGACATGAACGTAATTAGTTTCACTAAACTCCGCGACATCCGCGAACGGCCTGACGCTCAATTCGTCCGAAAGGACGAACACGGGCAGGTAATGTATCTCTTCGCACTTGAATACGAGATGGGGCCATCGACTTGGTCCGCCAAGATCTGGGCCTATTCATTTGAAGATGCCGAAATGCGAGTGAAGGCAATGCGTGAGAGCCTTGCAGTCTGCGGGCAGATGCATGCGTCGATAGGCGCTTAGTCGACCGCAATCGATCGACGGTGGACAGCTAGGTCAACCGGGAGGACCTCAATCCTGGCGACCGATGCAGTCAAGAGCGGTGCCAACTCATAATGCCCTCAGACTACAAGGCATTGAGCGAGCTGGCAGAACGCGGCCGCATCAGAGCGAACTGAGGAACTCTTCCGTGGTGATGAGATCGAGCTGCACGAAAAATCGCCCAGCACTTAAAGGGCAATCATCGATACTATTTCGTCAGAAAATTGGCGATTGCTTTTGCCAGAGCGACAGGGTTTTCTTCCGCCACATGATGCCCGCTATCGATGCCAAACCCGCTTACGTCGATCGCCCAGTCCTTCCAGATCGCTACCGGATCGCCGTAAATCTGCTCGAGATCATCCCGGAGCGACCAAAGGCAAAGCATTGGACAGCCGATCTTCCTACCCGCGTCGCGATCAGCCTTGTCATGGATATGGTCGATGCGAATGCCGGCGCGGTAGTCCTCGATCATCCCATGGACGGTTTCGGGCCGATGGATGGCCTCGTGAATATCAGCGTATGCCTCTTGGCCCATGAGATCTGGCGAGAGTTTATCGTACCATGCGCCGGGATCGGCTGAGATCACGCGCTCAGGCTTATCCGGCTGTGCGAAGAAGAACCAGTGGTACCAGTCTCGCGCGAACTTCCAGTCGGCTCGCTCAAGATGTTCGAGGACCGGTAGGCCATCTATGACGATAAGTTTCCGCACCGCGTCCCGATGGTTCATCGCCATTCGGAAGGCCGTCAGGCTGCCACGGTCATGTCCAACGAGAAAGAAATCGTCATGCCCCATTCGTCGCATCAGTTCCACAAGAGCCGCTGCCTTCGCCTGTTTGGACGAGTGGCGGCTGTCAGGTGCGTCTCGAGGTATGTAGGACTGGCCGAAGCCAGGGATGTCCGGGCAGGCGACGGTAAACGATGGCGCGAGAAGGTCGGCTACTTTCCCCCAGGTCATGTGGGTCCGCGGGTGCCCGTGCAGGAGAAGAAGAGCGGGACCGCTTCCCCCCACCCGAAGCCGAACGTCACCCGCGTCAATGCGAACCGTTTGCAGTTTGAAGCCATCGAAGGCCATTGCTATCACCTTAGATTTGGGTTCGCGACGTCACATACGCCTTAGCGGTTTTGATCGAATGAGGGTGCCGGCCTGCATTGCTTCCGAAGGTCTCGCCTTTTAGTTCTTGTCGGCCTTCTCGACCCTGTGAGTCTCGCGCTGTTTCGATGCGGTGCCTTCGGATGACGTTCTGCGTCTCCCTTCGATCGTGGAGAACAACGTCGGACGGCCGAAAAAGTTTGGCGGGATCGAAAAGCCCTTAGGGCCGTCAGCGAGACGCATGAAGAGGCTGTGTCACTGCTTACCGCCAGTTGATCAGGCGCTTGCCAATGTAGGCGATTTGGCGGAAAGTTCTCGACGTGGCCCTTGTGGTCTAAGCAGCCTGCCAGGATCGGAGAACGCCGTGCCTCTGAGAAACATTCTGGCCGCAGCAGCAATCATGTTCCTGACATTATCAGGGTGCGCAACCAGTGAATCGGATAACACAAGCTACGCACAGCCGCAGGGGATTGGCCCAGTTCGCGGCGATATGGGCGGTTACTAGCCCATCGAGGGCGTCTTGACCGTCAAAGACGGCGATGGCCGGCGGTGCATCGATGCCGAGTTCGCGCGCTGCGGCAATCACATTGTCTAGACCTACGTCTTCGGCCAGCGTCGTCGCAGCCAACGCGGGCTGCGATGCTCCGACCGTCTTTCCTTCACCGTCCAGGGCACTGGAAGTTAGGACCTCATTGCGGGCTTTAATCAGACGTTGGCCCCAGCCCGTAGGATTCGGTTGCCTACTGCGCGGGAAAACGGGGAGTCACGCCAAGAGAGAAGACCGATATCGCTAGTGATGAGACGTAGACGACGGCGCGTTGACCTTCAGCGAGTCAGGGCTAGCAAACTTCATGATCAGCAGCGTGACCAGTTCCTCGCGCGTCCTGTGTCCTTGATTATAGAGGTCGACCGCCGCGCTGCAAAGCAACTGTGTTGATTGTTCCGTTGGCGTGGCGTGATTATGCCGGTACCAGGTCCGAACAGCCTCCGAAAGCACGTTCACGTCTTCCATCTGGAGTGAAGGATTGAACTCCATCATATCATCCTCCTAAGCGCGCCACTCCGGATCCGTCTTGAGTTGGCGCTCGCGCTAGAAATTAATCCATTGATTTCTCGATGCCAACTATCAGTGCGATTGCGCACAGTGGCTGTAAGGGCATCGGCACCGATGACGAAAGTATGCCCGATGCTGTTGATCTGGATGCCGCGGAACGGCAAAATAAGCGGCTTATCCTGCTGGGCTTTGAAGGATTTCGAATGCCACGCTTCTAATTCAACATTTTGTCTGAAGCAGGATCGCTCGACGACTGGGAAGGAACCGAGCTTGCTGATTTGGATGCCGCTCGCATTGAAGCGGTGCGTGATGCTCGCGCATTGATGAGCAGTGCCGTGCTGCTTGGATATGACATTGCGTCAAGAAGCGTCGAAATCAGAAACGAAACAGGCGATATCCTGCTCGTGTTGCCCTTTTCGGAAGCGGTTAAGCGACTAGGCTGATCTACCTGGCGCGGAGTGGAAGACCCAGCAACCTTTCATATTCGCGCTCCGGCACTCCATAGCAGCCACCGGCAATTTCGATCAATTTTTCCCTGTCCACTATTCGCACGTTTCCGCGGGTCGATCTGATCGCGTGGACACCCTCAAGCACATGTAGTTCATTGGTCACGCCGGAACGCCGTACGCCGAGCATCAACGCCAAAAATTCATGGGTAATTGCCAGGTTGTTGCCTTCAAGCCGGTCGTGACACATCAGGATCCACCGAGCCAGCCGTTCATGCATGTTGTAGCGGGCGTTCGCCAGCGCCGAATGGGCGAGCTGCAGCACGGTTGTGTGAACATAGCGAAGGAAGAAATCCCTCATCTCGGGATCATCGGCGAGCGCGCGCTGAAACGTCTCCATCGGCACCATGATTCCCAACCCTGCGACTTGCATGAAGGTGCGCGTGGGGGTGGTCTCCACCGCCAGGACAACGTGCATGCCGGATGCGCCTTCGCGCCCGATGTGGCCAATTTCCACCACTTCTTCGTCGGTGCTGCTGACAACCATGGATCCCAAGCCTCTTTCCAAGAAGCAGACATGCGTGGTTGGGACGTCGCTGGCAACAAGAACGTGCCGCAATGGCAGGTCGACGCGCTCCATCCCTTCTGAGAGGCGTGCGAAGCGGTCCGCGCTCAACATTTTCAGCAGGGTATTTTCGACAGTCGATTGGTCAATGTGAGTCATAGCAGCTCCGCATGGGGAGCTTGGATGTCAAACCAAACGCCTGTGAGTTGGTGAAAAAACTACGGGACGGCCGTTGGTTTGACCATAGGTCCCCAGGAAGTGTGCGTTTATGACAAAACCGCACATAAGCCGCTGAACTTGTTGACAATCAGCGACGAAAAATCGGTAGCGATCTTTCGATCGCCTGCCAAAGACCCTAGCACATTTCGCTTCGGCATGCGCGCTCATTGCGAAAGGACGAGCGATTCACGATACAAATATCTGCCTTTTGTGGATCGTTGAGATTAGTCGCAATCAATCTCGCCAGCCAAGTCGGTAGCAATGCGCTTCGCCGGTCAGGACGGCCGCCTTTCGGTCAGCATAGGGACCCGGCAGATAGACCGTGACTCCGCGGAAACTGACGATCACCGCCTTTGTCACGCTGTCGAAGAAGATGGTCATATCCGGCTCGTAGGCCATTTCTGTTTCCTGACGATGCTTACTCCATCGAGATGTGCTCCTATTCGAATGAAACAAGGTGCCGACAGCCTGCCGAGCGAGGACCTCCTTTGATCAGTGGAAGTTCCGGCTCTTCACTTTCAAGGTATCGATGTGCAGGTCCTGGATGAAGATGTCCCTCGGCTTTGCGGCCGCCAGCCTGTCCCGCGAATCCGGACTTCCGGGCGACCCATGCGCGAACTCGTCTCCCCTGCCCGTCGGGAGCCGGAACTCGGCGTCGCGGTCGGCCAGCCCGGAAAGATCGGCGGACAGGTCGAATACCTGCTGGGCGACGAGATGGACGACGTCGCCTTCACGCTGAATTCTCCCGTTGATCGCTATCATCGATGCACCGAGGACGACGCGACGGCGCTGCTCGAAGAGCTTGGGCCAGACGACGACGTTGGCTGGCCCGGTCTCGTCCTCGATCGTCATGAAGATGACGCCCTTGGCGCTGCCAGGTTTCTGCCGGACAAGGACAAGGCCAGCCGTCATCAACCAGCGGCCATCCCGTGCATTCATGGCTTCCGCACAGGTGGCGATCCGGCGCTCCCTCAAGTCCTTCCGAAGGAAGGTGACAGGGTGTTCGCGCAACGTCAGCCCGATATGACCATAATCCTGGACAACGTTATGCCCTTCCGTCATCTGACGGAGAGTGACCTCGGGTTCCTGCTGCTCGGCGATCGCCCTCGCCTCTCGTTCGGACGCCGCGGCGAAGAGCGGGAGGGGTTCGTCACGCAGTGCCTTGATCGCCCACAAGGCGTCCCGCCGCTGAAGTCCCAGGGACGGCAGGAAGGCGTCGGCCTCGGCGAGTTCGACCAGAGAAGCCGCCGGAACCCCGGACCGTCGCCACATATCGTCAACGCTTTCGAAAGGTTGGTTCATGCGGGCGGCCACGACGCGCGCGGCATCGGCAGCGGCCAAGCCGCGCACCATGCGCATTCCCAGGCGGACAGCGTGATGGTCGGTATCTCCGATACGCTCAAGCGTACAGTCCCACCGAGAATTGTTGATGCAGATCGGTCGAATCTCGACGCCGTGGTTCCGGGCGCAGCCGACGATTTGCGCAGCGGCGTAAAATCCCATCGGCTGCGAGTTCAGCAGCGCCGCGCAAAAGACGTCCGGGCAGTGGCATTTCACATAGTTGGAGGCATAGGCGATCAAGGCGAACGATGCCGCATGGGATTCCGGGAATCCATAGCTGCCGAATCCCTCGAGCTGGCTGAAGGTCTTTTCGGCAAACTCGGCCGTGTAGCCGTTCCTGATCATGCCTGAGACGAGCTTGTCCTTGAAGCGGGAGACGCCGCCGGTGAACTTGAAGGTGGCCATGCTCTTGCGAAGCTGGTCGGCCTCGCCACCGGTAAATCCGGCGCAGACCATCGCGACCTTCATGGCGGACTCCTGGAAGAGAGGGACGCCGAGTGTCTTGCCGAGAACAGCTTCGAGCTCCGGCGTCGGGTAGACGACCGGCTCCTTGCCCTCCCGGCGGCGGAGATAGGGGTGCACCATATCGCCCTGTATCGGACCGGGCCGGACGATCGCCACCTGGATCACGAGGTCATAAAAGGTCCGCGGCTTCAGGCGCGGCAACATTGCCATCTGCGCCCTCGACTCGATCTGGAAAGTGCCGAGGGTGTCGGCTTTCCTGATCATCGCGTATGTCGCCTGGTCTTCCTGAGGGATGGTGGCGAGATCAAGATGCTCGTCCTTGTGTTCTCGGATGAGCGCGAATGCCTTCGCCATGCAGGTCAGCATGCCTAGCGCCAGGACGTCGACCTTCATGAATTTGAGCGCCTCGACATCGTCCTTGTCCCACTGGATCACTTGCCGGTCGACCATCGCGGCGGGTTCGATCGGAACGAGATCGTCGAGGCGGTCGTGCGTCAGGACGAAGCCACCTGGATGCTGTCCGAGATGCCGAGGAGTGCCCATGAGCTGCTGTGCAAGCCTAAGCGTCAGCGCGAGGCGGCGGTCTTCCGGGTTCAAGCCCTGATCACGAAGACTGCGATCACTGACCAGCTCTTCCGACCACGCCCACATGCCTGAGGACAGGGCCTTGATGAGGTCCTCAGGCAAGCCGAGCGCCTTGCCGACGTCGCGGATGGCACCCTTCGCCCTGTAACGGGTCACCGTCGAACAGAGAGCGGCCTTGTCCTTCCCGTAGGTCTTGTAGATCCACTGGATGACCTCCTCGCGCCTCTCATGTTCGAAATCGACGTCGATGTCCGGCGGCTCGTCGCGCTCCTGGGAGACGAAGCGCTCGAACAGGAGATCGTTGGTCGAGGGGTCGATGCTGGTGATGCCGAGGATGTAACAGACAGCGCTGTTGGCGGCCGAGCCCCGCCCCTGGCAAAGGATGCCTTGCGACCGGGCGAAGCGGACGATCGAGAACACGGTCAGGAAGTATGGGGCGTATTTCATCGTCCGGATGAGATCGAGTTCGTGACGGACGATTCTGAGAACCTCCGGCGGCAATCCTTCCGGATAGCGGTTGGGCACGCACTCCCAGACATAGTGCTCGAGGGATTCCTGCGGGGTCTTGTCTGGGAGGATCGCCTCCTCGGGATATTGGTAGGTCAGCTCCTCCAGCGAGAACCTGCAGCGGTCGACGATCTCCGTCGTCCGCGCCAGCGCTTCCGGGTAGCGTGGAAACAGTCTCTCCATTTCTTCCGGAGGCTTGAGGTAGCGGTCGGCATGGCGCTCACGCTCGAATCCGACGTCGTCGATGGTGGTGTTGTTTCGAATGCAGGTGACGACGTCCTGGAGATGCCGCCGGCCCGGCTCGTGGAAGAGGACGTCGTTGGTGACGACGGTGCGAACCCTGAACTTCGTCGCCATGTTCGACAGCCCGTGCAGCCGCATCTGATCGTTGGGGCGACGCCGCAGCGAAAGTGCAACGTAGGCGCGATCGCCGAACAGACCGGCGAGTTTGCGAAGCTGGACGGCGCAGGCGTCGTCCGGCAGGTCGGGAACGAGGACGGCTAGCAGTCCTTCGGCATAGAGGGCGACGTCCTCGAGCGACAAGATGCAGTTGCCCTTGCCGCCCCTGCTCTTTCCAAGCGTCAGCAGCCGGGTCAGCCGGGAGTACGCGGCGCGGTCGGTCGGATAGACGAGGATGGACATCCCGTCGGTCAGATCGAGCCTGCATCCCACGACGAGGCGGACGCCCGTGGCGCGGGACGCTTCGAGCGCCCGGACGATTCCTGCCAGCGAATTGCGGTCGACGACGCCGATCGCCTCGATGCCGAGCTCCTTCGCCGTCGCGAACAGTTCGTCGGCCGAGGACGCGCCGCGAAGGAAGCTGAAATGCGTCGTGACCTGGAGCTCGGCGTATCTCATCCGAATATCCCATGCATGAACCACTTATGGGAGCCCGTTTCGGGGTCGATGCCGTCGCCGGAGCGAAAGATCCAATATCGTTCGCCGCTCTCGTTTTCGACGACGAAATAGTCGCGCACCGCCTCCAGTTCGCTGTCGCGCTTCCACCATTCGCCGAAGACGCGTTCCGGGCCGTCGGCGCGCTTGACGCGATGACGCTTGCCGCGCCAGGTGATGCTGGCCGGCGGATGATCCGGCAGCAGGGCTATCGCCTCGATCCGATCGGGACGCGCGAACAGCCGCACCGGCCGTCGCCAATGGTGGACCCAATCTTCCGTCACGTCCTCGCCGACCGCGGCGATACGCTGGATGCTACGCTCCGGCACGTCGGAGGCGACCGGCGCGACCCGGTAGACGCACTGGCCTCGGTTGCCGAGGACGTCGATCAGCGGTGTGATGTCGGCATCCTCGTCGTCGACAAGCGAGGACGCCTTCTGCTTCTCTTCGAGCGGTTCCGACATCACGGCGACGAGGGTCAGCTTTTCGATCCCGAAACCCGGCTCGATCGTCTGCGTCCGGTCACGGAACAGTTTCGTCAACCAGGCAACGTCTCGCACGGGCTTGGCGGTTCCCCCTCTGATCGCCTGTCTGGTCCCGTCGACCTTCTCGACGATGAGATCGGTCCGGCGGACACCAAGACCCTTCCGTTGAAGTTCGGCGACGAGCTGAACAATCAGTCGGCCGACATACTTGTCGATCGTTTCCGCTGCACCTATCGGCTCGGCGAACGATCGAACGACCTCGACGAGCTCTGGGCTACGGATTGGATCTATCGGTTCGGAGACGCGACCGAACATCTGGTCGAGGCGGCGTCCGACTTCCGGGCCGAAGCGAAGCGCCAAGGGAGCGCGCGGCGTCGCCGACAGATCGCCGATCGTCCGGAAGCCGAGCATGCGCAGATCACCGACGATCTTCTCGGGTAGCCGCAGCAATGAGATCGGAAGGCGTTCGACGGCCCGGATGGTCTCGCCACTCGGGACGATGACGGTTTCGCGGTTGATCGCACGGGCACAGGCATGAGCCGCGCCCCAGGTGTCCGCTATGGCGACCCGTGCCGTCAGGCCCTTGGCGCGGAAGCGGTTGGCGATGCTCGTCAACATGCGCTCCTCGCCGCCCTGCAGATGGTCGGCACCTTCCGTGTCCATGACCATGCCGTCCGGCGCGTCGACGGCGACCATCGGCGAATACTGGCTCAGCGCCCACATGGTGATGCGCTCGAGCGCCGCTGCGTCGGCGGCCGGATCGGCGTCGATCATCCGCAGGCTCCGGAAGAGTGCCTGCGCCTTGGCGGCCGGCATGCCGACGTGGATTCCGGCCTTTCTGGCCGCGGCGTCGGCGGCCGAGACCCAGCGCTTGGAGCCGCTCTTCGAAACGACGGCAATCGGCTCAACGGGAATAGTGGGATCGGCCCGCCTGATCCTGTCGGTCGGCAGATCGGGAAAAAATATCGATACGACCCTTGGCATCGCAGGCTCCTACTTCGAACTCGGCGCACTCACCCGCTTTCACCCTCATCAGTTCCAAAAGCCACCTCGCCCGCCCGATGCCTGGAGCCGGCAGTTCCTCGCTTGGAATGACGCTCACCCTCCAGCGCGTGGTCGCGGCCGTCGGCTGTCCGAAGTCGCTGGCCTCGGTCTGCCGTCGCCACCGTCGCACCGCGAGCGCCATCGTGCCGGTCTTCTCGGCAGCAAGCTGCAGCCGCCGCGACGCCGCCATAGGCAGGCGGACGATCTCGCCCACCACCGCGCCAAGGCCGCCATACGAGAGGCCCTCCTCCATATTGGCAAGGACGTCCTCCTCTTTGTCGGACTCGACGAAGACGACCCGGTTCGGATGCAGGCCCGCTTGCGCCAGGGCCGGGAAGAACAGGTCGGGACGTGTCAGGCACCAGACGATCTTGCCTTTGGTGCGGGCGGCAATCCCGGCCACGAACAGGGCGGCGGCGGCCCCATCGACGGTGCCGGCCCCGCCGCCAGCGCACTCGTGCAGCGCCCCATAGGCCAATCCACCGCCCGGAAGCCGCCCGTCGATCTGGGCCACGCCGAAAGGCAAAACGCCTCGCTTGCGCTGACTGGCGCTTTCCAGGTGCGCAATCTGCTCGCGCAGGCCGTCGAGGACGGCGTTGGTGGCGACGGCTGAGTTCATGATCTCCCTTTGACGGCAACCCGTTTTCAGCTTGAGTAACAGCAATATGTTCTGTATTTGTTCTCAAGCAGTAAATGAGTCAATGCGCATATGACCCGCTGAAGTTGAGCACGAGTGCAACGCAGAAAAATCGCCAGCGGATTCAATCGGATGGCGAGGAAGGAATATTTTCGGATGCGCCGAACGCGGCCTGTGGACGATGGGGTTCCGAGACTGAAGGATCACAAGGTCCCGGTGGTCAAACTCATCTGTCGCTTTTGCGATCGCCATTGCGCGCACGAGCGAAAATTGCTGGTGAAAGCGTTTGGCGCAAGCGTCGGCTTCGGGGAAATCCGCCGACGGATGGCCATGGGCTGCGAGCGGATGCAGACGCCCCAAGGTGACAAGTGTGGCGCACACTTCCCATGTTTGAGTCATGGTCTCGCTGATGGAAGCTAGATGATGACAGACGAAGACAATCGCGAACGGCCGCGCAAGATCGTGCATGTCGACATGGACGCCTTCTACGCATCGGTCGAGCAGCGTGACAATCCGGAGCTGCGTGGCGTGCCGGTTGCTGTCGGTAGTCCTGCTGCCCGCGGTGTCGTGGCGGCAGCCAGCTACGAGGCACGAAAATTCGGCGTCCATTCCGCCATGCCGTCGGTGACCGCGCAGCGGAAATGCCCGGACCTCATCTTCGTCAAGCCGCGCTTTGATGTTTACAAGGCCGTCTCGCTGCAGATAAGGGCGATCTTTGCCGAATACACGCCGATGATCGAGCCATTATCGCTCGACGAGGCCTACCTCGACGTCACTGAAAATCTCAAAGGCATGGAGATCGCCACTGAGATCGCCGCGGAAATCCGCGCCAGGATCAAAGCGACCACGGGGCTCACCGCCTCGGCCGGCATTTCCTACAACAAGTTCCTCGCCAAGATGGCATCCGACCAGAACAAGCCGGACGGCCAGTTCGTCATCACGCCGAAGAACGGTCCGGCTTTCGTCGAGCGCCTGCCCGTCAAGAAGTTTCATGGCGTCGGACCGGCGACGGCCGAGAAGATGCATCGGCTGGGGATCGAGACTGGAGCTGACCTCAAGGAGAGAACGCTCGACTTCCTCGTCGAACATTTTGGGAAGTCAGGACCGTATTTTTATGGGATCGCCCGCGGGATCGATAATCGCCAGGTCAGGCCGGACCGGGTGCGGAAATCCGTCGGTGCGGAAGACACGTTTTCGCAGGACATCCATTCCTTTGAGCCCGCGCGTGAAGGGCTTCAGCCGCTGATTGAGAAAGTCTGGGGTTACTGCGAGGCCAATGAAATTGGCGCGAAGACGGTGACGCTCAAGGTCAAGTATGCCGACTTCAGCCAGATCACCCGCAGCAAGACGGTTCTGGTACCTCTGCAAGGTATCGGCGATCTCGAGGAGATAGTCGCTATGCTTCTCGTGCCGCTCTTTCCTCCGCGCAAAGGAATACGTCTGCTTGGCCTGTCGCTGTCTTCACTGGAGCCGCGAAGGTCTGAGATGCCGCAGTTGCGGTTCTCGCTTTAGTCACCCCGAAGACAAGCGGCCGTTCGGCGGCGCCGCGCTACGCGGTAGTTGGAACGTCGGAGAGCGAGCGGGGAATGCGATAATGACAGTCGTCGTGCCCGATCTCGCCGCCGAGAAGGAACGTTTAGTGACGGAGGGAATTTTACTGCGAACGAGGCTAGCGGGGACTTAGGCGCGGTCGCAAATTTCTTCGATCCGGAAAACAACCGGATCATCCTGGCAGAGCCGCACAAAAGCTGATCGGCATCCAGCATGATCTTGGTCACTCGAAGGAGCAAACACATGCACATGAGCGAATTGAAACCGGCAAAAGATCTCGCTGCGAAACGCGTATCCAGGTTCCAGAACGAAGCTCAGGACTATGCCGAGGCAAGGACGGCACTTTTGGCCGAAGAGATCGAAGTCAGGCGGCATCTTACCCGACTTGCGGAACAACGCCGACGTCTGCCTCCCGGTCCGGTCGTCCAGAAAGACTATCGCTTCAAGGACGAGAATGGCAGCGAAGTCGGTTTGGCGGACCTCTTCGGGGATCACGACACTCTTGTGACCTACTTCTGGATGTTCGGTCCTCAGCGCGATCGACCCTGCCCGATGTGCACGAACCTCCTCGGCGGAGCGAACGGCAACGGCGCCGACGTCAAGCAGCGCGTTGCTTTTAAGATCATTGGTCGCAGCCCGGTCGAGCGACAACAGAGGTTTGCCACGGAGCGCGGCTGGCGCGATCTCGATTTTGTTCAGACCGTGGGTGACGAATATCCGCGAGACCTTGGACTGCTCAACGACAAGGGCGACGAATATCCGGGGTTCACGGTCTACCAGAAGAACGGCGACGAGGTCCGCGTCTTCTACAACGCCGAGATGCCGGCCGAAGCGGCGGATCCCGGACAGGATCCAAGAGGCGCGGTGGATATCGCTCCGCTCTGGAACATCCTCGATATGACGCCGGCGGGCCGCGGCACGGACTGGTACCCGAAACTAAACTATTAGGTCGGACGTTCACCCATCTTTCAGAGAAGTCAGCGACGGCAAGTCATCTGAAGTTCATCAAAGGTGGGCGCCCGCCAGAGCCCCCAATGTGATCGACAGTGAAGGCTCCGTTAATCGAACTGCTCCTCGGGCTCAATCTGCTCCCGCGCAGCGTTGTTTAACGGAGCAACTGGATGATCGGGAAGCCGCGCTTCGGCGCCCGCAAGGAGCTAGACGAGACCTGGACAATATTCGACCGGCGCACAGGCAAGATAGCGGAGCGGTCTGGCCTCATAATGGCTCGGTTGAACAAGTATGTCGTTTTGGGGCTGGTCCAAATCCTTGAGCAGATCTAGGACGCACCGAAGCGTTTCCATTGATGACCTCGTCCGACACCGCCACGCTGCTTGAGGACGCCGCTGACCGGATCGCAGATATCTCGCGTCCGGATTTCCAGATCATG
Organism: Rhizobium leguminosarum bv. viciae USDA 2370; assembly: GCF_002008365.1. GTDB lineage: Bacteria > Pseudomonadota > Alphaproteobacteria > Rhizobiales > Rhizobiaceae > Rhizobium > Rhizobium leguminosarum. The sequence continues at coordinate 16,473 of NZ_MRDL01000050.1, read as the reverse complement.
CTTCGTCGGGCTGCGCTGCGGCTGCGGAACGCCGGCGCGGATGACGTCGATGATGCTTTCCCTTGCCAAAGCGCGAGGAGATGTCGGCCGAAGCGGTGTTCACATGGAAGCTGATCCCGCCGATCAGGGCACCTCCCCCGCTTTCACGTGCCGGTGGTCGAACGTTCCGGCTCGAAGTGCGAATGCGTGCCGTCGACGCGTGTCCAGATCCCGGTGGCGGCGGTGTTGGCATGTCGTCCGAAGACCATCGGAGTGCAAGGGGTCGCGACCGCGTCGGATTGAAGGCGACACTTTCACGGCGGCAGAAAAATGAAAGCACCAGCACCGTCAAGGAATACGAGCGGCGACGGAGAACCAATTTCAATTCGATGCAGCGGATGGCCTGCCGGAAGGCAGTCCGCGTCGCGCAATCTTCCGAACTACGGTTTTGAGACTCACGGGCGTCGACATGACTAGGCCGGATCGAGCCGCCTGCGCTATCGACGTCTCGATGAAGTCGGCATCGATCTCGGACGGGTCGATCGGCGCATAGTCCAGACCATTCGCCGTAGGCATAAGAAGCCCTACGCGCAGGTCAGGCTTAAGTCGCTTCAGTCGTCGAACGATCTGACGAGCGCGAGACTTCGAATTGCCGTTTAGATATATGACGATCGCCGTGTCGACCCTGTCGATGGGAAAAGCGAGAGATCCTCGCGCGGCATGGTCGGAATATGATGACGTCGTGGACGTTGCTCCCTGGACCTCCAGCACCTGCGAAAGCATTGCGGCGGCCGCATCGTCCAGACCGCCGCGGCCTCCGATGCACAATAAGGAGCGGCCCTGGCCATCGGGAAGTTCCAGTTCGGAACCCGTTTCGAGACCGGCGTCCGATGCGGTCTCGTCCTCGTTCTCCTCCTCCTCTGCAATGTCCGACAGGTTCTCCACCAAAGACAGCGAGCTGGACGCCACCAGAATGATCTGGTTTTCCGACAATACGCCGCGCTGACGGTCGGTCTCGCCAAGCAGGAGCGCAGGAAGGCCTACATTGTCGTAATAGTCGACGAGATATTCCTCTTGCAGGAACTCCTCGGCGTTGTCGGAGGCTTCGTTCGGATCGCCCGCGAGCAGACGCTGGTAGAGCTTCTCGTGAGGCTCCAGAACCGGCTCGTTGCCAAGCAGGACATCGAGGACGCCGAACTGGGGGACATGTCTTCCGAGCACGACCAGACAAACAGTCAAAGGCGTCGAGAGCATCAGTCCCAGCGGCCCCCATAGCCACGACCAGAAGATCGCCGAAATAATGATCGCCAGAGGCGAAAGACCGGTGTTGGCCCCGTAGAGCCATGGCTCGAGCACGTTGTTGCTGATCAGTTCTGTCGTCAGATAGAGAGCGCCGACCCAGACCACGAGAGACCAGCCAGGCGCGATTGCGAGGGCCAGAAACAACGGAAGGATCATGCCGATAATCGCGCCGATATATGGCACGAACCGCAGAACAAGTGTGAGCAGCCCCCAGAGGATGGCGTTCGGAATGCCGAGCGCCCACAGGCCCATGGAGATCGGCACTGCGTAGAGCGTGTTCACCACCAACTGCATCAGCAGGTATCGCCCGACCCGCTTGCCTGCGTCCTGGAGAGCCGCGGTCGTCCGGTGAAGGTCTCCCAAACCAACCAGCCGGATGAAACGGTCGCGCAGGTCTTCTCGCTCGAGCAGCATGAAGATCACCAGCACGACCACGAGACCAGCGGTCGCGAACGGGCTGATGAGCGGCAGAAGAAGGTTGCCTAGCGTCTGGATCGGATCGGAACGTGTCACGATCTCGACTGGCATCGGTTCGCGAGTCGTGGGCGTCTGGGCGGTCGGGCTCTTGCTTTCGATGGCCCGCGTCTGGATCTCGGCGCCGACGCGTTCGACCGCTCTGCTCAGATGGTCGAGGACGCCGTTTCCGGCGCCCGCTTGGGCGAGGGAATGAACCTTGTCGACCAGGTTTCTTTGATAGGTGGGGATGTTCTCCGCAAGGTTCGTCACCTGCGTCGCCACGACAATGCTGAATACGGCGATCGCGCAAAACGCCGACACGACTGCGAGAAGAACGGCGGCGATCTTTGGAACGGAGCGCTTGCGAAGGAAAGAGACGATCGGGGCCAGCGTGAACGAAAGGAGAAGCGACAGCGCGAGGGGAACGAAGATCTCCTGGCCCAGCCGGAGGATGACGGCCACTCCAATGAGGATCAATATCGTGCTGCCAGACAGCTTGCTGCGAAGCTCCCCCTCTGCAAGTCGATAGGGTTCGCCGGTCGGCGCCTTGGTGGTCTTCGAAAGTTCCGCGCTACTCACCGCCCACCCCTATCTTCAAAGGAAAACCTATGCGCTCGACATGGATGGAGGCGCACATCGTATGCGTAAGTGCTCAGTCATATCGCAGGCTGGCCTTCAGGTCTCCTGAGGTCGCCCTTACCACAACGACGGCAAGGGCAACGCCCGATCGTGGACGGCAGAAATGCCTTCACTGCGACCGCGACGGCGTTTCGTCTGTAATCACATAACTTGTCTCCTCGTACTCCTCAATTCGATGGGGTGCGATCATTACCTTGAGCACCCGCCTTGAACGCATCGACCTCCGTGATCAGGCGATCCTTAACCGCGTCGTGGGCATCTGACGCGACCAATGCGGCCTTTTCGTAGACCTCCGAGGCGACCTCTTTGCTTTGGTCGACAACATCCAATGCCTCGGCGGTGAGCCGCTCTTTAGTGGAATCGGCGGCGTCACCGAGAAATTCGTCTTCGGTGTCGGTGTGCGGCAACGCCGCGCCGATAGCCGCGCCCACCGCAAAAGCTAATGCACCGCCGACCAGCGGCTGATCGCGAAACTGGGTAAGGATCGCCTGATTAAGTTTGGTGGTTTGTTCCTGGAGGCTTGTCGTCGCCGAAGAAGATCGGTCAGACACCGAGCCGGCAACTGCACTTGCGGCGTCTTTTGCCTGCTCCCATCTCTCCGCTGCCCAGCCCGTTGCCGCGTCGAACATCGCACCCACCTCGTCGCTGATCTGATCGATTTGCCTGCCGCTGGCGTCCGCAAACCCACGGTAGGTCTTGCCAGCTTCGTCGACGAAGTGACCAGCACGGCGTCCGGTTTCATCGGTCAGCGCTTTCAGCCTCTTACCGGAGCTGTCCGCGAAATGGCTGTAGCGCATTCCGTTTTCGATCTCGGGAGGGCCAAGACGGCGGACCGGTCCGTTCACCGGATACAGGGGATACTCAGCCGCGGTCCGGGAACTGGCAGGCACATTTGAAGAGGAGGTTCCCTTTGCCATCAGCCAGGCTAGGCTCACCCCCATCAACGCGACAGGCAGGGGATTTTCCTTGAGGGCTTGGCCAAGGTTGCTGACATACTCTCCCCCGCCACTGTTCTTTGCATAAGCCAAGACCTCATCGATCAACTGGCCTGGCGACATTCGCTCCTGAATGGCGTCGATGCGATCTCCGATCCGCCGGCGATCTTGATCGATCTCCTGCTGAAGGTCAGCAGATGTTCTTCCAACTGTCGTTTCCATCAGATCTTCTCCTTGACAACATTGGCATCACGGCGAAGCGAGGTCGCGGTTCGATCCAATTTCAAGTTGCTTCCACGAAGTGCGGCCAGGCCACGGGAAACCAACGCCCACGCGATGACCGCAATCACGACGCCGACGATTAGGGACGCGAGGGCACTGGCACTTGTCTCTGTAAAACCCTCGGTCACCAGGAACGCCGCAAGCCCCCCAACGAGGGCGCTCAACAGGACGCCGACAGCGCCAATCGCCAGGACAAGCCCGAAAACAAGCACTTCGACACCGCGAAGCACCTGCGAGAACTTTTCGGACGCCTCGGTCTTGGCGAGATCGATTTCCTTGCGAAGCAGCCCCGTGACATCGGCCACGAGACCGCCAACGAGCTCTGAGAGTGGGGTACTATCGACAGACTTAACCATTGATTTCTCCTCCCGCCGCCGATGACCCCGAGCGTCCAACTGCAACGGTTTGGCCAATCGCTTCCGTGGGCGATCGCTTGGCGGAGGCGGTCAAAAACCTGCTCGCACTCAAGCCCGCAAGTGCCGCAATTCCAAGGAATGCTAGCGGTTGCTTGCGGCCGAATTCCTCGGCCATCACCGCGATTTCGCCGAGGTCCTTGCCTTCCATTCGTTTGGCCGCGGTCTGGACGCTTCGTCCGATCTGCCTGGCATACCGTCCGACCTCTGGCTGGTCGGATGCCTCCAGTTCCGCGCCGACCTTCTCAAGCGCCGTCGCGATGCCGCCAACCTGGCGGGCTGCGAAGTAGGTTTGCTCGGAAATAGCCTCATTGACCTTTTCGACGGCGGTATCGGCGCCTTCCTTTATGGTGTCTCTGGCCGCGGTGACATCATCGGCCAACTTAGATTTCAAGTCCGCGAGTGAAGGCTCCGCCTGCGGGGGCGCAGGCTCTCTTGGAGATGGCGTGGATGTTTGCGATGACGGCTTTGGCGGGCCATTTAATTCTGTGAATTCGCTTGGCACTGTAGCCTCCCATGGCTTAACAAAAGCGGCCTTGGCCGCAATCCTAAACCTCGACTGGAGGCCTTTGTTCCCAGTCCTGAGCGCTGTCGCTCTTTTTGACATTTGACGTCTCCGGCGAGGGCGCGAAGAGCGTTCCGGGCCCTGATGCCGGCGTACCGATCAACCCGCGGGCGGGAAGCCCGTCGACCGCCCGGCGAGCTGCCTGGCAAGCCCAGCGGACCCGAGTAGGCGCCCTTGGTCCGTTGCAGGGATTCACATCGGCGGTCGCTAGGCGTATGGTCGCCCTACCTTCTTGAGAGCAGGCGGCGATCGGATGCTCCCGGAGGGCCAGCCGACGTGTCCGTAGTCCTCGACGACGTTGAGGATGATAAGGACGGCGAGAGCTCGGATCATGCCAGTCATATCGCTCTCCTGGATAGATGAACGCACGGGCTGCCAAACCTGTGGAGAAGTCGAACAATCTGCACAAGTTGCGGATTTGTACGCGCTTCTTCGCGCTCTGATAGCGCGATCTATTTCCAGACTCGCCGACGTATGCCCTCCTGCTGACGCAACCGGCAAAGGAGACGCCATCTATGTCCAAGGACAAGAACGAAGCAGAGTTCATTGACGACCCGCATGCTCCAGAGGTTTTCGCTGACGCTGCCACCGGCTTTTTTCATTTTAACGGCAACATCAGGACAACCTTCGAATCCCTACGGGTCGACCACTCGACAGCGCCTGGCCCCGTCCATCGGGTCGTGATCGGTCGATTGAATATGCCCGTTTCAGCAGCAGAGGCATTTGCGAGAGGGCTTCTTGACTTCATCGAGACCCAACGCGCTGCTAACTCGGCACCGCAAGCGAATGCCACCATCCAATAGGCCGGCGTTAAAAACCCCACCTCAGCGAGCCGGGCGGGGTTTGGTATCGGCGGTCGGGGCATGATCCATCAATAACTACTCGGGATGCCCCTCTATGCCGCCCACTGGAAAGATTCTTGTATGACGCCAAGAAGCTGTGCATCCGCGCGGCGTCAGCCGATAGGTTTGGCCATCGCACTAGACCACGTCGTCGGCAGAGATGTGCTTAACTTCGGTAATCCGCAGACAGAATGATCGTTCCTCGGACGGTACGAATGGCGGTCGGCAGGATCAAAGCCAGCCCGAGCGATTACGCCAGCTCATAAACAGTCGCCACATCAGCCGCGTCGCGCAGCCCTTTGTAAGACGCATTCCTCAGCTTGCCGTCATGCGTCCATGCCCGATACTCGATTTCGGCAACAAGTTTGGGATCGATGAAGACCGCGTTTCGCTTCCTCCCCGTATCAACGGCGGGCTTGCTGATGATCAGCTTGTCCATCTGCTCCCGGAGCTCAGCGGCGGATCGCTCATTAAAGCCGGTCCCTACTCCACCGACGTAGACGAACTCGTCTCCTTTGCGCGCCGCGAGCAGCAGTCGGCCGATGCCACCGAACGACGCTGATGATTTCTCATATCCGACGATCGCGAAGCCGTCGCTCTGGGTGCACTTTATCTTCAGCCAGTCGCCCAGGCGGCCGCTGCGATAGGGCGCGTCCCGGCGCTTGGCGATGATGCCTTCCAACCCGTGTTCGCAAGCGCTTGCCAGCAACTGATCGCCATCGACCTCAATCTCCTCCGAGAGCCGAATATCGCCCTGCTCGCCGGCAGGCACCAGATCCTCAAGCAGATGCCGCCGCATGTCGAGTTCGGAGTTTCTGAGATCGTGGCCGTCGAAATAGAGCAGATCAAAAGCCATGAAGATGGCGTCGCTTGAGCTCTTCTTGCCGCCCCGCCCGCCCAGCGATTGTTGCAGTAGGCCGAAATCCGACCTGCCCTGCTGGTCGAGAACCACCGCTTCGCCGTCGAGGATTGCCGTGCCGACAGGAAGCCACAATGCCGCCTGCTTGATTGCCGGGAAACGATCTGTCCAGTCGTGGCCGCCGCGCGTCAGGATGCGAATGCGCGTCGGCTCGACATGAACCGACAGGCGATAGCCATCCCATTTGATCTCATAAACCCAACCGTCGCCCTTCGGCGGTCTTGCTCTCAGAAGCGCAAGACACGGCTCAATGCCATCAGGCATAGGGTCGAAGGGCAGATTCGGCTGCGCTGGATCTCGCGCTTTGCGAGGCCGGGATCGAACTGGTTTCTCGGCATCCTGCAGAAGCGGCTTTGGTTTCGACGCCTTCGTCATGCCGCCATAGCATCAGCATTGCCTTAAAAAGCAATTGACCAATTTGTGTTATCGAAAACTTCGGCCAAGACGAGAACTGTAGCGCACAAAGTCGCCTGGCAATTCGCAGAACATGACGCTCGCGGCGAGCAGGGCCTGCCACTGATCAAAAAATTTCGCGCCGGGGAACAATATGCGTTGTTGATCGTAAGAAAGTCGGGTCGTGCGGAGATTTGTTATAACCACCAGCCACTCGACACTTCGCTGTGCGGCCCACTCGTAAACCTCAACCTAGCCCCGCTCCGCAGCGGGGCTTTTTCCCACCTCAATTGATCTTCAGCCAATGCCGTAACGCCGCTGCCGCGCCATCCGTCGATTAAAAAAGCAATTGACCTAGATTGATTATTGACTCCTCCCCCGAGCGAACATAATAAGAACATCGGCGCTGAGGCCGCCAATCTGAAAACTGAAGTGTGGAGCACGGATATGCTAGAGCAGCCGATCGGCGAAGCCGTGGACGGCGAGCGGACCAAAGTGATCGCCTACCACAGGGGCGATACCGACCCAGTAATAAACACCTTGCTGGAGGATATTCGCCACCTCCGCCGGCAGCTTGCATTGACGGAAGGCGTCATGAGCCTCGGCATGGCGCGCGGGTGGCGACCGAGCTACGATCGAGACTAACTTGCCTGAGACGTATGAGAGAAAGCGGCTCAGATGGCCCCTCAGTCAAGTTAAGCCAGAGACCGGGTCTGTAGGTAATGCTTGACCGTTTCCAACCAAAAACCGTGTCCTTCGAAACGGCTCTCAGGGACTGGTGGTGGTCGCAACCACAGTCTTTCCGGGACAGCATCAGTCTGTCGGCCGCGCGCGCTTGTTTTCGAGGAGGTTACACGGCAGGCAAGCAGACGGTGGAACGGCGCTTCGTATTCAGGGCCGGACGCATGCGCATCACCGTCTGGGCGACAGGCATGATGGAAGCGAAGAAGAAAGCCTATGCTGAGGCTGATTTTCGTGCGGCGAAGAAGGGTTGGCCGAAGCCAAAAGCGGGCTGGCGACTCCAGGAGTAAAGATCAGCGACACCGACAAACCAGCCCTGACCATGGCGCCGCAAATTTATGCCCATTATTGCGAGGAAAAGGAATGCAAGGAATGGGGCAACAGTCCCTCCCCGGCTGTGGCGATCCGCTGGTGGTGAGCATTTCCCGCATAAGTCAAACGAGCAAGAACACGCACTCAGGGGGAGTTCCGTTCGTCTCGGGCATTGATACGCCGGAGATCGGGTGGCACGCGAACCGCATCAATGAAAACTCGCTGTCTGAAATGATGCGGCAGTTGCGGTCCTCGCTTTAGGCAACCACCGGCCCAGGTGGCGCCCGGTGTCAGTCGTCCAAGGCCGACATTCGACCACATCGCGTCCGACGCGGCCAACGGTACCATCGTCCTCGGCGCTAACGAGGAAGCCATCGGCGATCACAAGATCATCTCCAGCTCCTCATGGCCGACGAATGCACTTGCCCCTCTTCTCAAGGTTATCGAGCGAGGTGGTCGGCCCGAGCCATCAGAGTGCCGACTGCAAGTGCTTCTGCGATCGATCTTACCGTGACGACCCCAGCACAGCCGAACCTGGATCAAGCGCGGGCGGAGTTGCAGCGAGCGGTGAGTCCGCCCCCTTCTGGGGATGGACGGAGCGTCCCCTCGTCTCCTTGACATCCGCCCCCCGGAGTCGCTGATAATCTCTGGTCCCAAAGTTTCGCTCGCCGCCGGAAGGATGATGCGGGTGTTTGGCTGGTACGACCACGAATTCAGTTTCGCGACACGGATGCTCGATGTTGCGATCCTCATGCGTCGCAGGTCAGCGGTCGCACAACCTTTGCCCCGCGCCAGTTGCGCTCACCCGGTTTGTTCAAGTTCGACCAAGGGTCCGCAAGGTCCTTGTAACGAAGGAACGGCACCGGCTTGGCGTGGGCGCTCGATCTTGGGATTGCCATCCCGAGAATTCGAACGCCCAGCTCTTCCGGGCTGGCCAATCGACGTACTTACGCCCGTGACCTCGCGCATGAAAGATGTCAACCACCGCTTCGGCCATTTAAGCCAAGTAGCTTAAACCTAGATTCTCAATGGTGCCGCCTACCAGAGGTACAATCTTTCCGCGAGCGGGAAGAGGGGGCAGGTCCTTGAGATCACCGCTGGAGCCTCTCGGAAGGGATCGACCCCGCCCTTCTTCGGAGCAGCTTTAGCTAACGACACATCAGGGTGAAGCATCCAGACGAGTAGGAGCGGCTGACGCCCTCCGCAACCACCTTCCCATCAGGGATTCGGACGAGGCGCTTGGAGCGTAGTCGAGGGATCTCGAAGATGGAACGGCGTGGATCTGACTGGCGCGAAAGTCCAGCGCGCAGCCTTTCGTGCCGAAGGCGATTCGAGTCGAAGAAAGACCTTTCGCGTCACCGTCGCCTATGGATGCGATATCGGAAGCAAACGGCCGGCAGATCACGACACACGAGGCTAATCCATGAGGTCGCCCGCATCTCCTTTCAACAGGTGTCGATTCACTTTTGGGGTTTCGCAACGACCAACGTTGGTGGTTCCGTCGATGGCAAGTCTGCCCCCCGATGGCGGGATTGAAGTCGGCTCGTCGAGCAAATGCCCCAGACGCGTGAAGGCACAAGAGCCTGTTTTGCATTCTGTTAGCCGCTCGCGCGGGCGAAGATCCGCTTGGATCGAGGTCGAGCGCGTTCACCAACTCGGTAGGATTCGATCCTGAAATTGCCACCGTTATAGCTGCACGCAGGGGTATGGCGCTGTGGACCGGGAGCCGGCCCGGCCTTCCTGATCGGGGATAATCGGCGACAGTGGAGGGTCTGGGCTGCCGGCGGACCTTCGTGACGAGGGTCGCAGGAATCCTTAACGGTCACCGGCATCAGAAAGCTCTGAATCCATCCCCAACCCTCGCGCGGTTGATCCCCGCGGAAGGTCCCTGTTCCTCTCAGCAGCGACGCCGCGCTTCCCACGCGATCCGTCTTGTCGCACGATCGTGAGACGAGCCAGCATCCATTGATGCCGTTATGGTCAGTCGATCTTGGCTTGCGGAACGAGCGATCGGCAATACACTTCCGCAAGGATTCCGCAGCACTGGTTACAGCCCACACTCCAGGACTCGGTGGTATGCGGAAGATTAAAGCCTCACCGCAACAGCCGCGTCCTCACCAAACGATCCCGTTGCGCTTCGCATCGATCGCCGCCTGAGTGGGCGGCGCTACCAGCCTCCACAATCGGGCCTCCAATCGTCAGGTAAAGTTTCCTATACTCGTAAAGCGAGAAATTGTCAATACCTAAAGTTCACCACATGATCTTAGTGCCCACCATGTGAGCATTTTAGGAAAGCAGTTGTCGTTGCGGGGCAATATACGACCGGCAGACTCTCTGCCGCACCGCACAAAATCCGGATGCAGAGGTGGGCGCAGGCTCAGCATGGGGCGGCACCGCCTACGCCGCTCGTTAAAAGCAAACGAAAACAAACACCGCGAAAGGACTCGTACAATATTGATGACGTGAAAAACACAAAGGATTCACGATATACTTACCACGCAAAAAGTGAGGCCAGACTACATACCGCATTGCACAGTAACACGGAAAATATTCCAGGCTTACTCTGTGTAGACAAGACAATTTCCATGATGTATACTTATAAGGGTAGTAACGAGCCCGAGAGAGAGACGAGAAGAAAAGGCAGATCGCAAAAATTCGGAGCAGGAGAAGGCTATGGTTCGTATCATCGACATAAACGAAGTCATTAGGCGAACGGGCGTGTGCAGAAGCACCATCTGGCGGAACAGGAAGGACATGAGCAGTGACTTTCCCGCCTGTCGAAGACTCTCGAAGCGACGCATAGGCTGGTCCGACGTCCGGATCGACCAATGGATTCTAGCGAAACCTGTACGATCGAGTCGCGGCCGACGGCGCCGACGCCTGATAACCGGCCGGTGGTGAGATGAGGCCCCAGCCGACAAGCGCGCGTTGCCCAGTTCGTTGCCCCGAAGAGGGTGAAGCGGTTGGGCGACGCTTAGAACTGGTTGAAATGATGGCGACCCCTGCAGGAATCGAACCTGCGACAACCTGCTTAGAAGGCAGGTGCTCTATCCAGCTGAGCTAAGGGGCCGTCCGGCGGCCGCGTCTCATGAGCGCGACCGGATGCGGCATATCTGGACGAGAAATCTCAATGCGTCCAGGGCTGCGTGCGGGTATAGCGGAAATTGTCGGGATAGGCGACAACCTGGCGTGTCGGGTCCTTCGGCGCGATGACACGGTATTCGATGCCGTTGCGCTGGGCGTAGGCTTCGGCGAGTTCCTGCGATTCGAAGGTGAGCTTCACCTGCTGGCGCATATCGCCGGAGGAGGTGTAGCCCATGATCGGATCGATCTTGCGCGGCGACTCCTGATCGAACTCAAGCACCCAGAGATGAGTCTTGGCCTTGCCGGACTGCATGGCGGTCTTGGCTGGACGATAGATCTTGGCAGACATGACTGCAGCGTCTCCGACTATGCGGGCAGCGCCCGCCTTACATGGCTCGATCCCCGTTCCCGGGGCTTTTGCTTCATCGCTAGAGATAACGCAAAGAGATGAATTTTGCTTAGCCGCGAATCCCCGCTTTTTCAAGAAAAAAGGCGGTGTACGACGCTGCTGGCGACTCCATAACGAGCCGATGCATTTGGGAAACAAGGATATCGACGGAGATGGCGGCAGCCATCTCTTGAAACCCTCGGATTTCCACCCGGATTGCGCAATATTACCGATTGTCTCATGTTTTGATCACAACCCGATTGCCGCTGCCAGCCCTCGGCACTAGTTTACGGCTCAATCGCTTTCAGTGGATTTGCATTCATGATCAAACGTTCGGCGGAGTTCAATGCCATTGTGATTGGCGCGAGCATCACGGCGTTCTTCTACGTTGCCATCAGCTACGCTCAATATATCGGCCTGATCGCCCACGGCTGAGGCAGCCTTGTCCTGACGTCCAATTGCGCCAGTCAAATGGACTCGTGCGCCCGGCAAGCAGACTGGCGACCTATCAAGATTTTTCTGTCTTGCATCCACAGGTCCGGCGAGGAATCTTCGGCCAGAGCTGGATTTATGGGTTGCGACGGCGAAGTGAACCGTGTATCTCCCCTGCCATTCACGGCACGGAGTGTAGCGCAGTCTGGTAGCGCATCTGGTTTGGGACCAGAGGGTCGGGAGTTCGAATCTCTCCACTCCGACCATTCAATATCCCGATATAATTGAATTCCTTGACAGGCGCACCGCTGCTCGCGGTCGCGCGCGCTACTTCGCCTTCTTCGTCGTCGTGGCGCTGACGATCCTGTCGCCCGGCTTGATACCCAGTTTGGCGACGATGCCGGCATTGAGTTCGACGACGTATTTCACCGCGCTCATCGAATCGATGATGTCGCGCGAATAGGGCACTGCCTTTTCCTTGATGTGGCGGATCGTGCCGGTGTCATCGGCAAAGAGCATATCGAGCGGCAGGATGGTGTTTTCCATCCACATGGTGACGCGCCGCGGCTCATCGAAATCGAAGATCATGCCGGCATCGTCGGCCATGACCTTGCGAAACATCAGTCCGTGGGCGCGCTGATCTGGGGTCGAGGCAATCTCGACGGTGAAATGCAGCACCTTGCCCGCAGCGGTCTGGATGAGCAGCGGCTCCTTGTCGAACCGCATTTGCTCCTCGGCCAAAGCCGGCAGCGCGGCCATGAAAAAAAGCGCCAATATGGCGCTTCTGATGGCATGAAACAGGGTAAGACTGCTCATATTAGTGAGACCGGCTGGCCGGGCTCGGAACGTCGGGATGGATCTCTGCGGCCATCAGGCCCTTTTCGCCGTCGCCGAAGCGGACAAGAACCACCTGGCCGGGGCGCAGTTCCGTCAGGCCGAAGCGGCGGAGCGTTTCCATGTGCACGAAGATATCTTCTGTGCCCTCGCCCCGCGTCAGGAAGCCGAAGCCCTTGGTGCGGTTGAACCACTTGACCAGCGCACGCTCGAGTCCGCTCGTCGCGGTGACCTGCACGTGGGTGCGCACCGGCGGCAGCTGCGAGGGATGAATCGCGGTCGACTGATCCATCGAGAGGATCTTGAAAGCCTGGTAGCCGCGCTCGCGGCGCTGGATGAGTGCGACGATGCGCGTTCCCTCGAGGATCGTCTGGTAACCGTCGCGACGCAGGCAGGTCACGTGCAGGAGAACATCCTGCAAGCCGTTGTCGGGCACGATGAAGCCGAAACCCTTGGCGACGTCGAACCACTTGACGACGCCGGTGATTTCAACAAGATCGACTGGCTCTCCCGATAGCTCGTCGAGGTCGGAGTATTCGTTCGATGAAATCCTATCAGCCATTGTCGCCAGCCCCTCGAATACGCGTCACACTGTTACGGTTAACTGATTCTTCAAATCAAGATTAACATCTTGGTAACGGATAAGCGCAAGTCCTAGTTTTCGGTTATTCCCAGCTGCACATTTTATAAAGATGACTTGCCCGAAGCTGACCTCGGCTTGCTGAAAAAAGCCAGCCCCAATAAAGGAGTAGATAGAATGCGTTATCTCCACACAATGGTACGCGTCAAAGACCTAGACGCCTCGCTCGCTTTTTACACCACGCTGTTCGGGCTGGAGGAGATTCGGCGCCACGAAAACGAGAAAGGCCGCTTTACCCTGGTTTTTCTAGCCGCTCGCGACGATCTCGACCGTGCGCGCAGCGAAAAAGCTCCCTGCCTCGAACTAACCTACAACTGGGACACGGAAGATTATAGCGGAGGACGCAATTTCGGCCACCTCGCTTATGAGGTCGACGATATTTACGCGACCTGCCAGAATCTGATGGACAACGGCGTCACTATCAACCGGCCGCCGCGCGACGGCAACATGGCCTTTGTGCGCTCGCCCGACGGCATCTCGATCGAAATCCTGCAAAAGGGCAGCCCGCTTCCGGCCGCCGAACCCTGGGCCTCGATGGGCAATACCGGCGCGTGGTAAGGGTTTTCGCCGCAAGGCTTTTGCGAGGCTTGCGGCTTTTTCGATTTTGGGTCCGGCCGGCGCCTTGACGCTTGCCGCGATCCGGCCCCGCAGGCAATCTCCTGGCGACTCGAAGCGGAGGAATGGTGTTTTTCGCCGTTTTTCCGCATCAACTGGAGACTGTCGCTTGCCTAACATGCAGATGCGGATGCCCGTAACGGGCGCTTTGCTGATCGCCACCTCGGTGCTGGCGCTGTCCGGCTGCGCGTCGGACAAGAAGGCGCTCGAATCCGCCGCAGTTGCTCCGGCGGCACCGGCCGCAGTACCACAGCTTGCCACGGCAGCGCCTGCAGGCCCTGCCCCACGCTCGGTCTATACGGATCCGCGGCTCGTCAGCGCGCCTCAGGTCGTGGCCCAGGATCCGAATGCCGCCGTCCCGCCCGCCGGTTCGGCAACGGCGGCGCCCGCCAATATCGGCGGCCTCGTCCTGCAGTCGACCCGGATCAACGCGCAGGCGATGAGCATCTTTTCCGATCACCAACCGGCGCCGCAGAACAACAGCACGTCCACCGTCATTCAGCCGCAGGCCTATGCGCCGGTGGAAGGTGCAGCACCGGCGCGAAGCAGCGTCTACAGCCAGCAGCCCGCGCCCACACAGCCGGCAGAACCGGTGCTGCCGCAGCAATCCTCGCAGAATAGCAACGCGCAGCCTGCGCCCGTGCAAACGGCGTCGCTGACGACGGGCAGCATTCCGGCCTCGACAATGAATGCGCTCTACAGCGCGCCGAAGCAGAACCTGCTCGGCAGTCTGTCCGGCCTGCTGCACAAGGCCGCCCTGCCCGGCATGACGCGTATCGCGCCGAATGGGCTGCATCTTCAAAACGACAAGGTCGAGGTCGGCTGCTTCAAGCCCGACCTCTTGAAAGTGATCAAGACGGTCGAAAACCATTTCGGCCGACCGGTTATCGTCACCTCCGGCTATCGCGACGAGGAGCACAACCGCCTCGTCGGCGGCGCTGACGAATCGATGCACAAGAGCTGCGAGGCCGCCGACATCCAGATCGACGGTGTGACGAAATGGGATATCGCCGCCTATATCCGCTCGTTTCCGGACCGCGGCGGCGTCGGCACCTATTGCCATACGGATTCGGTCCACCTCGATACCGGCAAAACCCGTGACTGGAACTGGGGCTGCGGCGGCAAGCGAGCACCCATAACGACCGCAAGAGCGATCTGACCACCGCGCGATTTTCGCATTACGTTACGGCAGCGCCGCCTCGTCTCGATAAAGAAACAACCGACAGCCTATTGATTCAGCTTCAATAATCGGCTTCTCAAACGCACTCGGATTTCCTGTCATTTTTTTGAAAGAAACCGCAATTGCCGCTTGCGGGATTCAAAACGCCTGACTATAAGGGCGCCACCACGAAGGAAGCGCCCTTCGTCTATCGGTTAGGACACCAGATTTTCATTCTGGGAAGAGGGGTTCGACTCCCCTAGGGCGTGCCACTTTCTCTCCACATAGAAGCCATCACATTCGCTTGCAGAAGCCGGCGCGCGCTCCTATTTTAACGAGGCTGGCTGCGCGCCCTTCGTCTATCGGTTAGGACGACAGATTCTCATTCTGTAAAGAGGGGTTCGACTCCCCTAGGGCGTACCATCGGACCTGCGTAATGGCGCCTAAACCAGCCCGCTGGCTTATTTTTCCCGACTCCGTCGCCTCACGATACCAGGTTTTCCACAGCCGAAATAAATCGGCGAAAACGATGATTTTTTCGCGCCCTGGCGCTTGCGGCCTTTGAAGGTGGTGACTATAAGGGCGCCACCACGAAGGAAGCGCCCTTCGTCTATCGGTTAGGACACCAGATTTTCATTCTGGGAAGAGGGGTTCGACTCCCCTAGGGCGTGCCATTTTTCTTCCAGAAATTCATCCATCTGTTCGGGCCAGATCAGCGGCCTTATTTGCCGCTTGTGCCCCTCCTGCGCAAGCCTCGCCTCACGTCCGCGCTCTATGATCATGGCAAGTGGTGTACTTCGGTCGTTCGGAGCGCCGATCACCGCTCTCGCCGGCGGGCTGGAGAGATGCTTCGCACCCGACCTCCGCAACTGTGCTTTAATCTGGCGTCTATGAGATGAAGAAAGCGGCGTGATCGATGGTCACGCCGCTTTCTTATGAGCAGCCACTTGCAATGCGCCGGCTCGCGATTTCTTATCTGGCAGGCAGAACTCGCGCTTCAAGTCTTTGATGACAAGTGAGGCGGCTAGAACAGGATGATTTTAGGCCCGGTCGGCCTAGCGGTGCGAGATGACTGTCGGAATACCGTGTTTTTAAGCCGACTCGATCAGCGCGCAGACCTTGTCGACGATCTCCATCTCCATGTCCGGATAGATGGGAAGGCAGAGCACCTGTTGTGCGGCCTCGGTTGCGACCGGCAGATTCGAGGGCTGCGAGGAAGGCAGGCTGCGGTACATCGAGAAGCTTGAANTTCGAGGGCTGCGAGGAAGGCAGGCTACGGTACATCGAGAAGCTTGAAATCAGCGGATAGAAATAGCGGCGCGGATGAATGCTGTTTTCCTTCAGCCGTTCATAGAGCCCATCGCGTGAAATGGGATAGTCAGGGCGTACGAGTATCGGGAAATAAGAGAAGTTGGAGACGGTCTCGCCGGAACGGTCCAGGCATTCTATGCCGGCCACGCCGCGGAGCCGCTCACGATATGCACTGTCGATCAAACCACGCCTTTCGAGCGCGAGCTTGATGTATTTCAGCTGCAACAGGCCG
>NZ_MRDL01000001.1 GCF_002008365.1 Rhizobium leguminosarum bv. viciae USDA 2370 | reverse complement strand
CAGCGGCGAGACGCTGGCCTATTCGGCAACCGCTGCCGACGGCACGGCGCTGCCTTCCTGGCTGAGCTTCAGCGCCTCGACACGCACGTTCTCCGGCACGCCGACAACGTCAGGAACCTACGGCGTCAAGGTGACGGCAACCGACCTTGGCGGCCTTGCCGCCAACGAGACCTTCAACATCGCCGTGTCGACGGCGCCGACGACCTATAGCCTGTTCTCTGCCTCCAGCACGCCGACCCTGACCAACGTCAACGATGGTCAGCAGCTCGAGCTCGGCGTCAAGTTCACGTCGAACGTTGCCGGGGATGTCACAGGCATCAGGTTCTATCGCAGCGCCAATGACAACGGCCAGAACGTCGTCGACCTTTGGACCGCGACGGGCACCAAGCTCGGCACCGCCACCTTCACCACCACCACCGCGAGCGGCTGGCAGACGGTGAACTTCACAAACCCCGTCACCATCGCCGCCAACACAACCTATGTCGCCTCCTATCACACGACAGGCGCTTACGTGGCGACCAGCAATTTCTTTACGGCCGCCGTCACCAACGGCCCGTTGACGGCTCCGGCCACTGGCAATGGCCTCTATGCCTATGGCGGTTCCGCCACCACAGGTCTCTTCCCGACCAACAGCTACAATTCAACCAATTACTACGCCGACGTCGTCTTCCGGCCGCAGCTCGTCGGGTGAAGCAAAGGACAAGGTTACGGACCAGTTTCGAATGAGGCTCATAAGACGCAAATGCTGGTCGCGGCGAGGGGCGCTCCGACCACCCACATTCAAGGAATGCCGATGAACAGGATCGAGCGGCTCCCGGTAACCGTGCTTGCCGGTTTTCTCGGCGCCGGCAAGACGACGCTCCTCAGCCACGTCCTGAATAACCGTCAGGGCCTGCGGGTCGCTGTCATTGTCAACGATATGAGTGAAGTGAACATAGACGCCAGTCTCATTCGAGACGGCGGCTGCAACCTGTCGCATACGACGGAGACATTGATCGAGCTCAGCAATGGCTGCATATGCTGTACCCTGCGCAATGACCTTCTGACGGAAGTACGACGACTGGCAGAGGAGCGGCGATACGACTATCTGTTGATCGAAGGCACCGGCATTGCCGAGCCATGCCCGATCGCGGCAACCTTTTCCTTCCGCGACGAGAACGGCGTCTCGCTCGCCGATTTTGCCAGCCTCGACACAATGGTCACCGTGGTCGATGCCGCAAACCTGTTAGCTGACTACAGCAGTGCCGATCTGCTTGCCGACCGCGGCCTGCAGCGCGACGGTGAGGACCGGCGCACACTCATCGACCTGCTGGTGGATCAGATCGAGTTTGCCGATATTGTCGTGATCAACAAGATCTCGGACGCGACCGAAGATATCCGTGCGGAAGTCCGCAAGATAGTCGCCGCGCTCAACCCGGATGCGCGCCAGGTGGAGACGGATTTCGGCGAGGTTTCTCTGGCAACTGTTCTCAATACGGGCCTCTTCGATGAAGCAAAGGCCGCCGCCCATCCGTTGTGGCACAAGGAACTGTACAACCCGGGCGACCATGTCCCAGAGACGGAAGAATACGGGGTATCGAGCTTTGTCTATCGCACGAGGCGTCCCTTCGACCCCAGGCGGTTTCGAGCATTTCTGGACGAGCCTTGGCCGGGGGTAATCCGCGCCAAAGGCCATTTCTGGCTTGCCACGCGCCCGCGTCATGTGGGTTTGATGTCGGCTGCCGGGGTGCAGCGGCGCTGCGAACCCATGGGGCTCTGGTGGGCAGCCGTGCCCCGGCAGGACTGGCCGAGCCATCAGCAGTTTCGTCAGCATATCGAGAGCCGGTGGGACAGCGCTTGGGGCGACCGTCGGCAGGAGCTCGTGTTCATCGGTGTTGACATGGACGAGACAGGTGTGCGGACCGCATTGGACGGATGCCTCGCCAGCGCCGATCCGCGCGACTGGGCGACCCTCGAAGATCCGTTTCCTGCCTGGTAGCACGGGCGGCGCAGGACCACGCTCGCGTTAACCGCCTCGACCAGCCGCACCCGCACCGAATTCCGTTCCAACCGGCGTCAGAAACTTGGCAGTTGCCATAGGCAGCTTTCGGGCTTTGTCGCCCGGTACGCGTTGAGGGTAATCATATGGGCGTAGGGGATACCTCCCTCATACCCCGGATTGCTGTCGTACATTCCCATGGCAAAGGTGCCAGAATGAACCTCTTGCTACAGCGGCCAAAGGGCTGGCCGATGCGGAAGGGGACGCCGCTAATGCGGAGAATTCATGTCAGTAATCGTGAGTACCTGAGTACATTTGGTGGAACGTTGAGTATCTGTCGTGCATCCGCTGCCTGGAGCGCAGTCCTTGGATCCGCGACGGTCGTGTCTTCGACGAATACCGATGGTTCCCCAAGCTTTACCAATCAGGTCAGCGCAACCGTCCAATCTTCATTCACAGGCGCGGTCACATCTTCCCTGATATCATCAGGCGACATGCAATCGTCCGCCGGATCGTCGACGGCAATGCCGGCGCCTGGAGGCGATGGCGGGGCGCAGGACACCTCCACAAAGACGGCGTCGGTTGCGACGGTCTTCCAGACGCCTTCCTCGACATCCGAGCGCACCGTTCTTGGCCCGGATCCGTTCGAGGAGGCTGCAACACTGCCTGCCGCTCCGGCGCTGACGGGTGTTACCAGCGATGCCGACACCGGCAGCGCTAAGACGGCGGCGCCGGCCAGTTCTTCCAGCAGTGTCGGCACGACTTCATTGCGCCTTCAGGCCTCGATAGCATCCATCTCGGTGGAGCCGAGCCAGGACGTTTCTGCTGAGACGACCGCCGCCGCGACGGCATTGGCGGCGCCAGCGACAGCAACTTCGGCGGCTTCGGCGGCAGCGACTTCGGCGGCGTCGGTCGCGGCGGTAACGCCCAATAAGATCGCGCTCGAAAACCTGAAGCAGGGCAACCCGATCAGCGAGTGGGGTCTGGAGGGCGACGGCGGCGGCACCATCCAGGGCTTCGCCACCGAAATCAGCACGAATATCGGCCAAACGGTCGATTTCAAGATCGCCACCGATTCCACCCATTACCGCATCGATATCTACCGCATGGGCTATTACGGCGGGGACGGGGCGCGCAAGGTCGACTCCATCGAGCAATCGCTGACGACGGCGCAGATCCAGCCGCATCCGATCGTCGATATGTCGCTCGGCCTCATCGACTGCGGCAACTGGTCGGTCTCGGCGAGCTGGCAGATTCCGACGGACGCGGTCTCCGGCGTCTATTTCGCCAAGCTGGTGCGCGAGGACGGCGTTGAAGACGCCAGCATCATTCCTTTCGTCGTGCGCGACGACGCCTCCACCAGCAATATCGTCTTCCAGACGTCCGACACGACATGGCAGGCCTATAATGCCTGGGGCGGCGCCAGCCTCTATTATGGCCAAGTGCCCGTCGATCCGGCAGACATGATCGGTTACCTGCCGCCGAACTGCAGCTGCGGCCTGCAGGCCATCGGCCGGGCCTCGGCGGTCAGCTATAACAGGCCGATCATTACCAATACGAGCCCGATCGGCGGCTCGCACGACTACATTTTCGGCGTCGAATCCTCCGCCATTTCGTGGCTGGAACAGAACGGCTACGACGTTTCCTATATTTCCGGCGTCGATGCGACGCGCAACGGCGCGCTGCTGCTCAACCACGATGCCTATCTCTCGGTCGGGCATGACGAATATTGGTCTGCCGAACAGCGCGCCAATGTCGAGGCGGCGCGCGATGCCGGCGTCAACCTCGCCTTCTGGAGCGGCAACGAGTGCTACTGGAAGGTCCGCTGGGAAAGCAGCATCGACGGCAGTGGCCAGGCCTACCGCACCATGGTCTGCTACAAGGAAACCTGGGGTACGAGCACGGATCCGAGCAATGTCGGCACCGGCACCTGGCGCGATCCGCGCTATGCCGATCCGGGGCAGCAACCGGAGAATGCGCTGACGGGCACGATGTTCCAGGTGGACAGCTACCGCCAGGATACGATCTCCATCCCCTACGACTATTCGAACCTGCGCTTCTGGCGCAATACCGACATTTCGGAGCTGCAGGACGGTGAGACCTACAATCTCGTGCAGAACCTGCTCGGCTACGAATGGGATTCCGATGTCGAGAACGGATTCCGTCCGGCCGGACTGATCAACTTGTCGCTCTCCTCGGTCTCGGTGAGCACGTATCTGCGCGACTATGGCGCGACGGTCGGCGATGCAGTGGCGACCCATAGTCTCACCATGTACCGGGCGGCAAGCGGCGCGCTGGTCTTCGGCGCCGGCACAGTCTTCTGGTCCTGGGGGCTGAGTGACAACCACCAAGGTCCGGCAACCTCGACCGATCGCAACGTGCAGCAGGCGATGGTCAACATGTTCGCGGACATGGGCATTCAGCCGACCACGCTGGATGCGAGCCTGATCCTTGCGACACAATCGACCGACACGCTGAAGCCCACCTCGTCGGTCACCTCGCCGATCGTCGGCGCAAGCTTCCTCGAAGGGCAGCATGTGACGATCACGGGAACGGCGCAGGATTTCGGCGGCGGCATCATTGCCGGCGTCGAAGTCTCGACCGATGGCGGCCAGCACTGGTTCAAGGCTACTGGCCGCGAGAGCTGGAGCTATAACTGGGTCGTCCAGGCGAGCGGAACCTACACGGTCATGTCACGGGCCGTCGACGACAGCGTCAATATGGAGGCGCCGTCTGTCGGCAAGCAGGTCACCGTCACCCTGCCGAGCACGCAGGGCCTATGGACGCTGGCGGAAAAGCCGGCGGTCGAATTGGCGATCGATCGCGATTCCGTCGAGCTCGGCCTGCGCTTCCAGGCGACGACGGCAGGCTTCGTAGAGGGCATCCGCTTCTACAAGGGCTTCTACAATATCGGCGACCATGTCGTCAGCCTCTGGAGCGCCGACGGAACACGGCTGGCAACGGGAGTATCGGTCGGCGAGTCGTTGTCTGGCTGGCAGACGGTGCTGTTCTCCAGCCCGATCCAGATTGCCGCCGGCACGACCTACGTGGCCTCCTATCACAGCGGCGGCTTCTACTCCGCCACCGAGAATTATTTCGCCAGCCCCTATGCCAGCGGCGCGCTGAAAGCCGTCGATGGCGGCGGCGTCTATGCCTATGGCGATAATGCCGGCACATTTCCCGGCCAGAGCCCCGGCACCGGCACCAACTACTGGGTCGACGTCGTCTTCGATGCCGGGCCCAACAGCGCGCCGGTTGCGACGGACGATATGGGGCTGACCATCACCCGCAACGACAGCGTCGTCATCTCGATTGCATCGCTCATCGGAAACGATACGGATCCCAATGGCGATGCAATGACGATTTCGGCCGTCGGCAATGCCATCAACGGCACGGTGACGCTCAATAGGCAGAACGGCACCGTCATCTTCACGCCCACCAACAATTATTCGGGTCCGGCAAGCTTCACCTATACGCTGTCGGACGGACGCGGCGGCACCGATCAGGCCAACGTCAGCCTCACCGTAAACCAGGGCCCTGCCGGGGAAACGCTGTTTACATCAAGCGAGGGGCCCACGGGGGCCAGCTTCAACGACGGTCAGTCGCTGGAACTCGGGATGAGGTTCGTCGCTTCGTCCAGCGGCATGATTACCGGCATCCGCTACTACAAGACCGCCGGCGATACCGGCGCTCATACCGGCTCCCTCTGGACGTCCGACGGCACGCTGGTCGCGACCATCAGCTTCGCCGACAGTGGATCGGTAAGCGGCTGGCAGACCGCGACATTCACCAACCCGGTGCATATCGCGGCCGGCACGACCTATGTCGCCTCCTACAGCACTACAGGCTCCTATGTGGCGACGGCAGATTATTTCACGTCAGCCCATACCAACGGCGGACTGACGGCGCTCGCCGGCAACAACGGCGTCTACGCTGTGGGGGGCTCGGCATTCCCGACCTCCAGCTATCAGTCGTCGAACTACTGGGTGGATGTCGTCTACACCCAGACAAGCAATGCGGTGCCGGTCGCCGCCAATGACAATGGCTACACGACCTATTCCAACACGGCGCTGTCGATTGCCGCAGCCAGCCTGCTTGCAAACGACACCGATGCCGATGGCGACCCACTCAGCATCACCGGCGTCAATAGTGCCGTCAACGGAACGGTGACCTTCAACAGCCAGACCAAGTCCGTCATTTTCACCCCGACGGCGGGTTATACGGGTGCGGCAAGCTTCTCCTATTCGATCGCGGATGGATATGGCGGCGTAGCGTCGGCCACCGTCAGCCTCACTGTCGGCACACCGCCCGTGCAGGGAACGACGTCAAGCCTGTTCAGCGGCGCCGATACGTCGGGTGTTGCCGCCGCCAATGACGCCAACTCGGTCGAACTCGGCGTCAAGTTCATCGCTTCCGCCAGCGGCCAGATCACCGGGCTCACCTATTACAGGAGCGCCCAGGATACCGGCACCCATGTCGGCTCGCTCTGGACGGCGAGCGGCCAGGTTCTGGCCCAGGCGACCTTCATCAACGAGACGGCGAGCGGCTGGCAGACGGTTTCCTTCACCCAGCCGATCAATGTTATGGCCGGCGCCGTCTATGTGGCGAGCTACCATTCGAACGGATTCTATTCCGCAACGGCGAACTACTTCACGACGGACCATACGAACGGCGTGCTGACGGCACCGTCGAGTGCTGCGAGCGGCGGCAACGGCCTTTATGCCTATGGCTCGGGCAGTCTGTTCCCGACCGCGTCCTACAATACGAGCAATTACTGGGTCGACGTGCTCTATCAGCAGGGCGGCGCGCAGAACGCGGTTCCGGTCGCCGCCAATGACAGCGGCTTGTCGACCAATACCGGCACGCCGATCACCATCCAGGCCTCAGTGCTCCTGGCAAACGACACCGATGCCGATGGCGATCCGCTTGTCATCACCGGCGTCAGTGGCGCGGTCAACGGCTCGGTCGCATACGACGCCCAGGCCCAGATGGTGACCTTCACGCCGACGGCAGGCTATTCGGGACCGGCGAGCTTCAGCTACGCAATTGCAGACGGCAAGGGCGGCACGGCGTCGGCGCAGGTTGCGCTCACGATCAACGGCGGCCAGACGGGAGGGCCGGAGCAGAACCTCTTTGCCGCCGATGCGACGCCTTCAATCGTCTCCGTCAACGACAACCAGCCAGTTAATCTCGGCATGAAATTCCAGGCCGATACGGCAGGCTGGGTCACCGGCATCCGCTTCTACAAAGGGGCAGACAATACAGGCCCGCACAACGGCTATCTCTGGACCGCCTCGGGCACATTGCTCGGCAGCGTCAGCTTCAGCAACGAAACGGCAAGCGGCTGGCAGACCGCGACGCTCACCCAGCAGGTGGAGGTCGCCGCGGATACGACCTATGTCGTTTCCTACAGCACCAACGGCAATTATTCGGCGACCGGCAATTACTTCAGCGCCGATGTGACGAACGGCGACTTGAGGGCGCTCAGCGGTAACAACGGCGTCTATGCCTATGGCTCGGGCGGCTTGTTCCCAAGTGCCAGCTATAACAGCACAAACTACTATGTGGACGTAGCATTCAGACCGCAGCTCGCGGCGTAGAAGAAGCGAGCGGGGAGTATCGATGACGAGTGCAGACAACAGACTTCCGGTCACGGTCCTTGCCGGCTTTCTCGGCGCCGGCAAGACGACGATCCTCAACCATGTCCTGCGCAATCGCGAGGGGCGTCGGGTCGCCGTCATCGTCAACGACATGAGCGAGGTGAATATCGATGCCGATCTCGTGCGCGACGGGGGAGCGAACCTGTCGCGGACGGACGAGACGCTGGTGGAGCTCACCAATGGCTGCATCTGCTGCACATTGCGCGACGACCTCCTGAGCGAAGTGCGCCGCCTCGCCGCCGCCGGCCGTTTCGATTATCTGCTGATCGAGGGCACCGGCATTGCCGAACCGTTGCCGGTCGCAGCGACCTTCTCCTTCCGCGACGAGAGCGGAGCAGCCCTCTGCGACGTCGCGCGGCTCGACACGATGGTTACCGTCGTCGATGCGGTCAATCTTCTGGCCGATTATGCGAGCGCGGAGTTCCTGAGGGATCGCGGCGAGAGCCGGGACGGAGACGACGAGCGCAAGCTGGTGGAATTGCTCGTCGAGCAGGTCGAATTTGCCGATGTCGTGGTCATCAACAAGGCGCGGGATGTGCCGCCTGCAGCGCTTGCCGAGGTTCGCCGCGTCGTTGCCGCGCTCAACCCCGATGCCCGCGTCATCGAGACCGGCTTCGGCCAGCTGAAGCTCGACGCCATCCTGAATACCGGCCTTTTCAGCGAAGCGAGAGCTGCCCGTCATCCGCTGTGGCACAAGGAACTCTTCGGTTGGGGCGACCATGTGCCGGAGACGGAGGAATACGGTATTTCGAGCTTCGTCTATCGCAGCCGCCGGCCGTTCGACCCCTCCAGGCTGCGGGATTTTCTCGGCAGGAAATGGCCGGGCCTCATCCGCGCGAAGGGCCATTTCTGGCTGGTGACAAGGCCTGACGAGATCGGCCTGCTGTCGATTGCCGGCACGCAGTGCCGCATCGACAGCAAGGGCTTCTGGTGGGCGTCCGTGCCGAAGGCGCAATGGCCGCGTTATCCGCAGTTCCGCCAGCTCATCGACCGGCATTGGGACGAGGTCTGGGGCGACCGCCGCCAGGAACTCGTTTTCATCGGCGCCGGCTTCGACGAAGACGCAATCCGAACCGCACTCAACGACTGCCTGACCGGTGAGGACACGGGCTTCGATCCGCAGACGGCTGCCGGGCTTCGGGACCCGATTCCGGCCTGGCAGCACGCACATTCACATCGGTAGAGCATCCTAATGGACGTAAGACGCCCAAGGTGAAGACGTTTTGATTATCAACCAGAGGAGAGAACAATGAGCAACGAACTCTATGCAGATGGCATCGGCGAAATCACCATCACGGGTACGATCGTGCGCATCGACCTGATGTCGCTTTCGGCCACCGATCGTGATGCCAACAACAATCCGAAGCCGGTATTCCGCCAGCGCATCATCATGCCGGTCGATGCCTTCGCCAATGCGGTCGATCTCATGCAGAAGGCGCTTGGCGGGTTGGTCGAGGCGGGCGCGGTCCGTCGTATCGGTGATACGTCAACCGCGGCGGCTGCCGATATTCAGTCGGTGCAGGCAGGCGCTTCGAACGCCTCGCCGAACTTCAACTGATAAAACAAATATTGCCTCAGTCTCGTATTGTTTCGGGTGGGCCATGAGTGGTTTTCTGCATACCAACCTGCACTGTCTTGCATTGGTCGCGCGTCATCACGGCGTCGATCTTGCTCCTGAACGATTGCAGCACGATTATGCCGTCGGCAACGATCCTGTTGTCTTGCGGCAGCTGCTGCGCATGGCCAAGGATGCCGGCCTCAGGGCAAAGCATCTGACGCTCGACTGGCGATCCTTGTTCCAACTTGGCGAGGCATTCCCGGTGCTCGCTGAGCTGACGAACGGCAACTGGGTGGTCATCGCCGGCGCTGTCGGGAGCGGGGAGGATGAGAGAATCCGCGTTCTCGACCCGCTGGCATCACGCGCCGAAGTGATGATGCTCAGCGAAGAGCAGTTCGGCAAGGCCTGGCTCGGATCGGTGATCCTTGTGAAGCGCAACTATCGCATGTCCGATGAGGACCGCCCCTTCGGCTTCCGCTGGTTCGTCCCCGAGATCATCAAGCAGCGCAGCTTCTTCCGCGATGTCGCGCTTGCCGCCTTCGTGCTCTACGGGCTGGGGCTGACGACGCCGATCTTCTTTCAGCTCGTTATCGACAAGGTGCTGGTGCATCAGAGCTATGCGACGCTGACGGTTCTCACGGCGGGCATTGCGATCGCGCTCGTCTTCGACGCGACCTTTACTTTCCTGCGCCGCTATTTGCTGCTCTATGCGACGAACAGGATCGACATCCGCGTCGCGACCCGCACCTTCGGCCATCTGCTCAACCTGCCGATCGCGCTCTTCGAACAGGCCTCGGCCGGCGTTCTCGTCAAGCATATGCAGCAGACGGGGCGCATCCGTGAATTCCTGACCGGCCGGCTATTTCTCACACTGTTGGACGGCGTTTCGCTCCTGGTCTTCGTGCCGATCCTGCTTCTCTATAGCGTCAAGCTGACGCTTGTCGTGCTCGGTTTCGCAGCCCTCGTGGGCCTCGTGGTGATGATGCTCGTCGGGCCGTTCCAGCGCCGGTTGCAGGCGCTCTACCAGGCCGAAGGCGACCGGCAGGCATTGCTGGTGGAAACCGTGCACGGCATGCGCACCGTCAAATCGCTGGCGCTGGAGCCGCGCCAGCGCAAGGTGTGGGACGATTATTCGGCCCAGTCGATCTCCGTGCGTTTCCGGGTCGACAAGATCTCGACCATCGCCCAGGCGATGACCGGACTGCTGGAGAAACTGATGAGCGTCGCGATCATCGGCCTCGGCGCGCTCGATGTCTTCAGCGGCGCGATGACGATTGGCGCGCTGGTCGCTTTCAACATGCTTGCCGGCAGGGTCTCGGGACCACTGGTACAGATCGTCACCATGGTGCACGAATATCAGGAAGTCGCGCTCTCCGTGCGCATGCTCGGCGAGATCATGAACCAGCGGCCGGAGCAGGCGGGCCGCGGGCGAGGTGTACGGCCGCATCTGCAGGGCCGTATCGAATTCGACAGGGTCACCTTCCGCTACGGCCCGGACAGCGCGCCGGCGCTCGACAATGTCTCCTTCGCCATTCCGGCGGGCTGCTTGTTCGGGGTGGTCGGCAAGAGCGGCTCGGGCAAGACGACGATCACAAGGCTCATCCAGGGCCTCTATCAGAGCCAGGAAGGCCTCGTGCGCATGGATGGCTATGACAGCCGCGAGATCGACCTCGTGCATCTGAGAACGAGCATCGGCGTCGTGCTGCAGGATAGTTTCCTGTTTCGCGGCTCGGTGCGCGAGAATATTGCCGCCGCCAAGCCTGATGCCAGCATCGAGGAGATCATGGAAGTCGCCCGCATCGCCGGCGCCGAGGAGTTCATCGAGCGCCTGCCGCGCGGCTTTGACACGATGCTGGAGGAAAACGCCTCCAACCTTTCAGGCGGCCAGAAGCAGCGGCTTGCCATTGCCCGCGCGCTTATCACCGATCCGAAGCTGTTGATCTTCGACGAGGCGACGAGCGCGCTTGACCCCGACAGTGAGGCGATCATCCGCGAGAATCTGAGCCGCATCGCCGCCGGCCGCACCGTCGTCATCGTCTCGCACCGGCTTTCGACGCTCGTCGATGCCGATGCCATTCTCGTCATCGACCGTGGCAAGGTCGCCGATATCGGCCGGCACGATCAGCTTGTATCGCGCTGCATGACCTATCGCCACCTGTGGTCCCAGCAGATGAGGCAGGTCGCATGAACGCGCACACCAGAAAACCCAGCGAGAACCTGCCGGTCCCTTCAGACAAAGCGCCCTCAGACAAGGCGCCCACGGGCAAGGGAAGGGAACTGACCGCCCGCCCGCCGCTGCCGCCGGCAATTGCCGAATTCCAATCCGATGCCGTCGAGCTCGAGGAACGTGCGCCGCCCAGAGTTGCGCGCATGACGCTCTATTGCGTAACCGCGCTGATTGCTTCGGCGATCACCTGGGCCTCGGTCTCCTCGATCGACGAGGTGGTGATCGCGCCCGGCAAGCTCGTCACCACCCAGCCGACCATCGTCGTCCAGCCGCTCGAAACCTCGATCATCCGCACGATCGAGGTGAAGGCCGGCGAGGTCGTGCATACCGGTCAGACGCTCGCGACCCTCGACGCCACCTTCAGCCAGGCCGATGTCGACCAGCAGCAGGCGAAATTCTCCGCGCTCGACGCCCAGGTGAGGCGCATCGAGGCCGAGCTTGCCGGCGACGACTATACGAAGATGGCGGGAGATACGCCCGACCAGATGCTGCAGGCGCAGCTCTTCGGCCAGCGACGCGCCTTCTACGTGGCGCAGCTGCAGAATTTCGATCAGCAGATCGCCGGCCGATCGGCCGCTCTTGTGGCGAGCAAAAACCAGGAGGCGGTGCTCAATGACCGACGTGATGGGCTCTCACAGATCGAAGCAGCGCGGGAGAGGCTCTATGACAACCAGAGCGGTTCGCTAATCACGCTGCTCGGTTCGCGCGACGCCCGCCTCGACGTCGAATCCGATCTGACAGCCGTCCGCGGCCGGGCCGACGAG
Organism: Rhizobium leguminosarum bv. viciae USDA 2370; assembly: GCF_002008365.1. GTDB lineage: Bacteria > Pseudomonadota > Alphaproteobacteria > Rhizobiales > Rhizobiaceae > Rhizobium > Rhizobium leguminosarum. The sequence goes on along the minus strand of NZ_MRDL01000001.1, from coordinate 340,719 downwards.
GCCGCACACTCCTATGCCAAGCTGACGGCGGACCGGCAGGCCTTCATCGAGGATTTCCGCCGGGCGGCGATGGAGCAATTAGTGGAGCTGCGCGGCCAGCGTGACATGGCGGACGAGGAACTAAAGAAGATGGCACTGCGCCGCAACATGGTCGTGCTGACGGCTCCGGCCGATTCCGTCGTGCTCGACCTGGCGCAGCGCTCGGTCGGTTCGGTGGTGCGGGAGGCGGAGCCGGTGGTCACACTCGTGCCCATTAACGTGCCGCTGGAAGCGGAAGTCTCGATCAACACGCGCGATATCGGCCGGGTGGCCGTCGGCAAGGAAGCCCGTATCAAGCTCGACGCCTATCCGTTCCAGAAATACGGAACCGCGACAGGCGAGGTGAGGACCATCAGCCAGGACACCTTCCTAACCGGCCAACAGGAGCAGACCGCCACCTCCGGCCAGCCGGCCGCCCCCTTTTTCAAGGCGCGGATCCTGCTTGCCGATACCCGGCTGAATGCCACAGATGTGCCGGTGCGACTGCTTCCCGGCATGACTGTGACCACCGAAATCAAGGTCGGCAACCGCACGGTGATCTCCTATTTCCTGTATCCGCTGCTGCGTGGCCTCGACAACGCAATACGCGAACCTTAGGACGTGATGGATCAGTCTCCCCGGACTGGGATCGCGAGTAAGATTCAAGGCAGAAATTTCGCGTCTCAAAGCCGCGGCCTGTCGCGCCCGCATGTTCGTGAAGTCGGATCTGCCCGGCTTTCGGCGTTAACTTCGATCGATTGGGAATGAGTGTCGCAATGATTCACGACGTCTGCATTATAGGCGGCGGCATAGTTGGTCTTGCCACCGCCATGGCCGTTCTGGAAAAGCGGCCCGGTGCAAGTGTAGTTCTCCTTGAAAAAGAGCCTGGCTTGGCCGTCCACCAGACAGGGCACAACAGCGGCGTCATCCACGCGGGAATCTACTATGCGCCAGGCAGCTTGAAAGCGCGCCTTTGTCGGGAGGGGGCCGATGCCATCAAGGCGTTCTGCAGGGAGAAGAGTGTACCTTATGAACAATGCGGAAAACTGGTGGTTGCCACCAACGAGCTCGAACACCGCCGCCTGAAGGACCTGGCCGAACGGGCAAAGATCAACAACATCGATATCGAATGGCTCGATCGGAATACGCTGAAACAACGCGAGCCCATGGTCGAAGGCGTCGCGGCAATTTTCGTTCGGGCGACGGGTATCGTCGACTACAAGGCTGTGTGCGTCGCCATGGGCGCTCATCTGACCGCTCAGGGCGTGGAAATCGAATTGAATACGCAGGTTTCCGCGATCCGAGAAACCTCGGATCTCGTCGAGATTGCAGCGGGTGAGCGTCAATGGCGGGCCAGACAGCTGATCGCCTGCGCCGGTCTGCAGTCCGACCGCATCGCCAAACTTGCGGGCCTCAAGATCGATCATCAGATCATACCGTTCAGGGGCGAATATTTCCGCCTGCCGCCGTCGCGGAATGGACTGGTCAGGCACCTGATCTATCCGGTGCCCGATCCGTCGCTTCCATTCCTTGGCATTCATGTCACCAAGATGATCGACGGCAGCCTTACCGTCGGACCCAATGCGGTTCTGGGAATGGCGCGCGAGGGGTATCCGAAATTCAGCATAAACATCTGGGATCTCCGCGAGTGTCTCTCGTTTCCGGGCCTATGGCGACTTCTCTGGAAAAACGCAGGCGCCTCCGTGCGTGAGTTCAGGGACTCGCTGTGGCGGACAAACTATCTGGAAGCGTGCCGCAAATACTGCCCGTCGCTGACACTCGAAGACCTTCAGCCGATGGAAGCGGGCATCAGGGCCCAGGCCGTGATGCGGGACGGGCGTCTGGAGCATGATTTTCTGTTCCTAAAGACGGGTCGCATGCTGCACGTCTGCAATGCGCCGTCGCCGGCAGCCACGTCGTCGATCCCGATCGGCCGGGATATCGCCGACAGGTGCTTTTCCGCCGGCTGAAGAAACCGTGAGGGAAACCGGATGACGTTCAAGACAAGATTTCTCGACATCGGGATGAACGATGCCGGTCGCTCCGACCGCGGAGCCAGCAGGAGGACGAACTCGTTCCAGGTCAGGACTGGATAGGGGGATCTTGCATTAGCTTCGATGCGACCGGCGCCATGCCGCTTGTCCGGCTCCGGGTGGCAGCCTCTTTCGTTTCTGCATTCTGCCGCCGGCGAAAGGGGCTGGTCCGGTCCGATGAAGTCGTTCTGCCAAGCCTTATGTCCTCGCCAGACGTTTGTCAGTTCTGCTCGATGGCCCGAGCGGTAGGGCATCCCTGCCTGTTGCCCCGATCCAGTAGGCTGGTGCCCACGCCAGTGACAACAACTATTCTCGCTTCCTTCCCTCGATGGCGTTCCTTACAATCTTGCCTGTTCTCCCGCCCTGGAAATGAGGTTTTCATGAGCACGCTTACCCGCTTCTCCGTTCAGCCGCTCTCGACCATGACCCGTCGTCTTGCCGATGTCGCCTCCGCTCGTCGCGAACCCGATCTGGTCATCCAGGGCGCGCGCGTCTTGTCCACCTATTCGGAGCGCTTTCTCGAAGGACGGGAAGTCTGGATTTCGGGTGGCCGCATTGCTGCCGTGAAGCCGGCTGGTAGCTACAGGGGCGGGAGCGCTAAGCTCTACGACGCCAAGGGCGGCATCATCGCCCCCGGCCTGGTCGATCCGCATATCCATATCGAATCCTCGATGGTGACGGCCTGCGCCTATGCCGAAGCGGCCCTCCTCAACGGCACGACGACGATCTTCTGCGACAGCCACGAGATCGGAAACGTCATGGACGTCGACGGCGTCGAGGCCATGCTCGAGGATGCACGGCAGGCGCCGCTATCCATCTTCCTGACCGTGCCGAGCACCGTGCCGGCGACGACGCCGGATCTGGAAACAGCCGGCGGCGACCTGACGCCGGACAAGATCGCCGCCCTGTTCGACAAATGGCCAGAAGCAGTGGCTCTTGGTGAGAAAATGGATTTCGTCCCGGTCGCGATGGGCGACGAGCGCAGCCATGCGATCCTGGCTGCGGCACTCGAGCGCGGCAGGCCGGTGTCGGGTCATGTCTACGGGCGAGAGTTCGTTGCCGCCTATGCGGCATCCGGTGTCACCGACACGCATGAAGCCATCGACCGCGACATTGCCGACGACCTCCTGGAAGCCGGCCTGTGGATCTTCCTGCGCGGCGGCCCACCGACGACGCCTTGGCATTCGCTACCGCAGGCGATCAAGACGATCACCGAGCTCGGCGCTTCCCACAAGCGCGTCGCCGTCTGCACCGACGATCGTGATGCGGAAGACCTGCTCGCCTTCGGCCTCGACTGGGTGACGCGCGAAGCCGTGAAATACGGCATGAGGCCGGAACAGGCCTGGGCGATGGGTTCGCTGCACGGTGCGACGCGGTTCGGCATGGAAGGCGAAATCGGCGGTCTGGGTGGCGGACGCCGCGCCGACCTGGTGCTTCTCAGCGACGACCTTACGCCGGTCAGTACCTGGTATGGTGGCGAGCTCGTCGTCGACGGCAAGAAGATCACGCCGATCCTCGACGAAACCCTGTCGAAACCATACCGCTATCCGGATACCGCCTACCACACGGTCAAGCTGCCAAAAAATCTCAAGCTGACACCGGACCTGCCGACGGAGACGGTCGTCGCTCATACGATCAAGACGGAGCTGCCTGGCATTACGCTGGGCCATGTCACCGTCACGCTGGAACCGGCCAATGACTGGCAGCCGCATTTCGACAGGCACGACCTCTGCTTCGTGACGGTGGTGGAGCGTCATGGCAAGTCTGCCGGCAATATCGCCCACGGACTGCTCAACGGCTTCGGGCTCAGACAAGGCGCGGTCGCATCCTCGGTCGGCCACGACAGCCACAACATTATCGTCGCCGGCACCAATGCAGCGGACATGCAGGTGGCGCTCGACGCGATCGAAGAAAAGCAAGGTGGCGTCTGTGTCGTGATGGACGGCAAGGTGACGGCCATGGTGCCACTGCCGATCGCCGGGCTTTTGTCCGACAAGCGCGTGCACCAGGTCGCGGACGAGGTAAAGGCCTTGAAGCTCGAATGGGAAAAGGCGGGCTGCACCATCGCCTATATGGGCTTCAACCTCATCCCGCTGTCGGTCATCCCGGAAATCCGGATAACCGACAAGGGTCTGGTGCTGGTGCCGGAAATGGTGATCTCGCCGCTCTTCGAAAAGACCTGAACGCCGGCAATCCAATGGCAAAAGAGGTGCGGATCCTTCGCTGCGACGGGGCAAGAAAACCTAACTCTTCGCTAGCAAACCGCCATCAGTAACGTTACGTATCGAGCGCACGTTGTTTGGCAGCAGAGATCAACTCCTTGAAGTGCGCAGCAATCCTACCTTCGCGGCTAGCGTCCTCCGCTTCCCAACCGAACTTCCACGCGTCGTGACGCGCAAGCCAATCCCCGAGGGCACTGGTATCACCAGTAGGCATCCTATCGGCGGCGAGATATGGGTTTTCGTGAGCCTTCAGGCCGAGCACCCGCGCCCTTGAGCCGGCTTCCTGTAAATCGATCAGCTCTTCAATCGTCATACGCGATCCCCCACGATGTCGGCGAGGGTAACATCGCAGTCCGCGCATGCAAGAGAATGCTAATTAATGGGTTAATTTGGGACAGTTGCCAGCTCGCGGCTGCGCCAGCACGTGGGCATCCGTGTGGGCAATGCCTATGCTGAAAATGCCATGTCGGTCGATCATTGTCATGACTTCGTCGGGCGTGGCGACGATCGCTCCGCGCTGAGCGGCAAGGAAATCCGCCGGAGCGGATCAAGCGACACGAGCGCATCCTGAAGAACAAAGCCGATCTTTTCGCCACGCAGGCGTCGCCAGTCCCTTTCGCCAAAATTGCCGCTACAGCCCTCCGACAACCTTTTATGGGACGCAACTCAGCGTGCGGAGTGGTCGTTCCAGTGGGCCACGGGCAGCAGCCAGAATGAGGTGTCCTGCTGGACGAATGTCAGGGGCCACATCAGCATATTAAGCAGAATGGCACCCGGGACGACGAGCGGTGTCGGTCCGTATCGGCCAAACAAGCTGCCAACCGCGGGGGTGCATAAGACCCATGATCAGCCTCCCGGGGGAAGCAGCCGACCGGTTTGCAGCGTGGTGGAACCCAGACGGGCATGGCGGGAGGGGGCCAACAGGTCGATGATCGATCGAGCATGCCTATAGATAAAACACCATGTCCTCCAGTTGACGCGAAACGCTTTTTGACGATACGGCAGGCGATAGCGTGAACGGCGGATGGTCGGTCGATGGCGCGGAGCTGCGGAGCATGGGTTTGAAACGGGCGGTGGATTTTTTGCTGGCTTTGATTGCGTCGGTGATCCTGCTCCTTCCAATCCTCATCGTCGCTCTGTGTGTTCGCCTTACCTCGCCGGGACCAATCCTCTATTGGTCAAAACGTGTCGGCCGTTTCAATCAGATCTTTCTGATGCCAAAGTTTCGCAGCATGCGCGTCGACACGCCGACGGTGGCCACGCATCTGCTTGAAAACCCGGATCGGTTTCTGACGCCCATCGGCTCGTTTCTACGCAAATCCAGCCTCGATGAACTGCCGCAGCTCTGGTGCATTCTCGAGGGGAAGATGAGTTTCGTCGGCCCACGGCCGGCACTCTACAATCAATACGACCTAATAGAATTGCGGACGGCCCATGGCGTCGACAAGCTCTTGCCCGGATTGACGGGATGGGCGCAGATCAACGGACGTGACGAATTGCCGATTCCGGAGAAGGTTAAATTCGATATCGAATATCTCGAACGTCGCTCGCTCGGCCTCGACATAAGCATCCTGTTTATGACGGCCGAGAAGGTAATCCGCCGTAAGGGAATAAGGCATTAAGCTACCTACTTCTGATAGATAAGCAGTGCGGAAGACCTTGGTTTCCGATTATTTCAGTTGCGCTCGTTGCAGAAAATGACAAGAAGGTGGTGTCGATCGATCTGCGAAACGCTGGTAAGCAATGCCTGAAAATACCCCCGCTGAGACATCGCGCTCAGGATGGTTCTTAAAGCCGATGCAAGCGCTCGTCGCCCCTCTGTTGGCGATGCCGCGGGTTGCCAAACGTGCTCTGGCTTTGCTGGTGGATTCCAGCTTTTGCGTTCTAACCATCTGGCTGGCCTATTGCTTCCGCCTCAACGAATGGACGGTGCTGACCGGCGTCCAGTGGTTGCCGGTCTTCGTTTCCTTGTGCATGGCACTTCCCATTTTCATCGTCATGGGTATGTATCGGGCGATCTTTCGTTATGCCAATATGGCTGCTTTCATTACTGTTCTGAAGGCGATTGCGATCTACGGCTTTGCCTTCATGACGATATTTACCGCCCTCAGTGTGCCGGGCGTTCCGAGAACCGTCGGCATCCTCCAGCCCTTCCTGCTGTTGATTGCGATCGGGCTGTCGAGGCTGGGTATCCGCTACTGGCTCGGGGATGCCTACCAGCGCATCCTTCACAAGAATATGCTCGCCAAGGTGTTGATCTATGGGGCGGGGAAGGCCGGGCGGCAACTGGCGGCTGCCTTGATGAACAGCGCCGAACTCAATGTCGTCGGCTATCTGGATGATGATCCGCGTCTCAAGGGCGGCGTCATGGGTGGTTTGCCGATCTATGACCCCTCGGATCTTCCGGTGCTTGCCGAAGCTCTTGGCGTCCACAATGTACTTCTTGCTCTTCCATCCGCATCGCGACAGCGTCGCAACGAAATCCTGGAGCACATCCGCAAAGCCAGGGTCAATGTTCGTACATTGCCCGATCTCACGGCCCTGGCTCAGGGACGCATCGCCGTCTCCGACATCCGTGAGCTGGAGATCGAAGATCTGCTGGGGAGAGAAGCGGTCGCGCCACGGCAGGAGTTGCTCGACAAGGCGATGCGTAAAAAGGTGGTTATGGTCACGGGTGCTGGTGGCTCGATCGGCGGCGAGTTGTGCCGCCAGATTCTACGCAACGAGCCTTCCACCCTGATCCTCCTCGATCAGAACGAGTTTGCGCTTTATAATATCCATGCCGAATTGCAGAAGCTGGCCGAGCTGTACAGACAAGAAGATCTGCAGATCGTCCCAATTCTTTGTTCCGTTCGCGACCAGGATCGCATGGAACATATCATGCAGAGCTGGCGACCTCACACGCTCTATCATGCAGCCGCTTACAAGCATGTGCCCCTTGTCGAACATAATGCCGTGGAAGGCATCAAGAACAATGTCATGGGTACGCTGGTCACGGCGCGCGCGGCCAATAAATGCGGCGTTTCGAATTTCGTGCTGATCAGTACAGACAAGGCCGTGCGTCCCACGAACGTGATGGGGGCCAGCAAGAGACTGGCGGAGATGGTTCTGCAGGCGCTCGCAGCGGAGTCTACAACCGACAGAATGCGAACCAATTTTTCCATGGTCCGCTTTGGGAATGTACTCGGTTCGTCCGGATCCGTCGTGCCGCTTTTCAGGCAGCAGATCAAGGAAGGCGGCCCCGTTACCCTGACACATCCTGAGATAACCCGCTACTTCATGACCATTTCGGAAGCCTCGCAACTCGTCATCCAGGCTGGCGCGATGGCCGAGGGCGGAGATGTTTTCCTGCTCGACATGGGAGAACCCGTGCGCATCGCCGATCTCGCCCGCAAGATGGTAGAGCTTTCCGGGCTGACCCTCCGCGACGATGACAATCCTGAAGGGGATATCGAGCTTTCCGTTACCGGCCTCAGGCCCGGCGAGAAGCTCTACGAAGAACTTTTGATCGGCGACAACCCTGAAACAACCGAACATCCTCGTATTATGAAGGCGCGCGAGGATTTCCTCTTCTGGCCGGAGCTTTCGAAAAAGCTCAACTCGCTCAATGCGGTATTGGATCGAAACGATATGGTCGCGGCACGCGCGATGTTGGCGGAGCTCGTCTCCGGCTACTCCTCAACCGGTGAAGTCTCGGATCTGGCCTTCACCGGCGCCGAAACCAATACGGCGGCCTGAGACGTCAGGGCCTGCAGACGTTAGCTCCGAACGACAGGCGCAAACCGTATGCTGCCTCGATCCGTGCAGATCAGGGCGACCATATAGGCGAAGATCGGATCCAGAGCCTTCTGGTTAAACATGATGCCAAAGCTGCCGGTAATGACGTAGCTGCTGAAGAGCAGAAGAGCGAGCGCAATGGCGAGGTCCCGGCCCGGCCCGGCTTCTTTTCTCCACGCCCCGATCACCGGTGTGAGCAGCATCAGCGAAAGCGCCGCGATGCCGAAAACGCCGGCATCGATTCCCGCGGTCAGAAAACCGTTGTGGACATGCGTGAAGGACAGTTGTGGCCTTATGTTTTCAGGCAACTCCGCCAGAACCGAAGCCATCCGGTTTTGCGGGCCGTAACCAGTCAACGGATCCTTACTGATTGCCGATAGTGCACCTTTGTACAAAGCGAACCTCGCGCTGAGCGAGGTGATCTCACCGTCGGTGCGTTCGACCGATGTCAGATTTTCCTGAAGCTCCTGAATGCGATGAAAAACCGGGCCGCTACCTAAGGCAACAAGGCCCACAAACAGCAAGGAGCCGGTAATGGCGAGGCTGCGCAAGCTCAGATGGAAGCCGCGTTTGCGAAAAAACCAGATAAAGATGAGGATATGGACGGGAATGACCAGCCAGGCCGAGCGCGTTCCGGAGAGCAGAACGCAGCCTAGACCGGCGGCATATCCCAATATCGCAATTCTTTGCTCCACGCTTCTTGGAGATTGAACGTTGAGAAGCGCAATGCCGCCGAAGAGAACGCCTATGATCCCCAGCAGTGCAGCGTTCGAAGTCCCAGCTTCTGCCCTGGACATCAGAAACATGATCTGCAGGAGACTGAAGACAAAGGTGACGATCATGCCAATCCCTGCGCCGAGGATGAAGAGCGGCACCAGACGGCCATCGGGAGATTGGCGCATCCGCGGCAGTACCAGCCAGATCGAAAAGAACGGCAGGAGCCGGAGTATCCAGTCCAGTTCTTCGGAGTAAGGCGGATTGATGAATATGCTGGCGATCATCACCAGCGGGTAGATGGACATACCGATGGCAACCAGCCGGTCGGATCTCGACAGGTTCAATGCAAGGCGGCCTGTCGCCAGAGAGTAGGCGCCCCACAGCATCGACGCGAGGAGGATGAAGGAGTTAAAATTCGGCGAAAGTCCTGGTAGGATTGCAAAGGCAAAGACCGCAATGCGGTTGTTTCGGTCGAGCGCACCTCCCGCCCCATTTCCGGGATCGAGAACCGCCATCTTGAGTTGTTTAAAATAATTCACTGTGCCGGCCCTGACCGTGTCGATACTGCCTCGCTAAGGATCGTGAAGACGGCTGTCAAGTCGCGATGAGGGCGCAATCCATGGCTTTATTCAACGTGGTATTCAGGCAACAGGCCGTTCGGGACAGATGTGGTTCTATTCGATGATCGGCGGCAAACGGATACGGCGGGAAAGCCGCCTTCAACGGAAAACACGTTTGAGGTGCGGCTTGATTTGAGGGTTTGATCGTGATCAACCGACCAGCGTACCGCGGGAAGAGAAGGCGGCAACATCGGGATCAGTAGAGCCAATCGAAGAACCGATGCTGCGTTTCGTTGACGTGAAGTGTCTGCCGCTATCGCCAATACACCCTTGTGGAGCTTTCCGCCGATGATCGACCGAGGACGTAGCCGAGCCCGAATGCCAGAATGCCGGTGGTGAGCAACAGTGCGCTTGCTGTGTACGGGTGCTCTCTAGCGCCGGAGGCGACGGCATAAGCCTCGCGCTGCACCTCTTTGGCTGCCGACTTCGCGGCCTTGGTCAATCCCTCCGGCTGCTCGGTGGGCGTTCCGGTGAATCCGGCGTTCAAGTTCTGTTTGTCGACCATTTCGGGGACCTTTCTGAGATTGGCGCGAGGCGGAAAGTTCAATCCTGCTCGCGTGTGCCGGGGGAGGCTTCGCGTTGATCCGCGTCTTCGAGATCCGTCTTGACGAGGAATGCATCCGTATGTTCGCGCGAGGCCTCTCGCAGGGCCGCGAGATTTAAAGGATTGTCGGCCTCGCCCTGCTGGGCGTCGAGTTCATGTTCGGCCAGGGTCCAGTGATGCCGGTGCTTGCCTTCCGGCCTCCCCTCCTTCTCCCACAGGGAATATGCCCTTCTTCGGATCTCCTCCTCGCGGGTGGCTGGCGGCAACCCGCCGCTCTTCCTGTCGATTTGGTTTGCGGCTCGCCGAGCCATCTTCTGTCCGCGTGCGTCCGCAGCGGGTGGAGCTTTCGGCCGCCCGTCGTCGGTCGTACTTTCGATTATCTTGCGTCGTGCTGGGTTTTTCATGACCATCTCCTTGGGGATTTCAACCAACTCGACGGATCTAAGTTCCAAACAAAGAGTGTCACGGCGCAAAGATGGGGCTTCTGATTTCGCAAGGCTCATGCCGTTCACCAGCGCTTTTGAAGCGCAATCATTGCTCGATCCCCAAGCCCAGACTGAAATGCTCAATTCGCGAAGCGCTGAATCACGAGATGCGGTGCCATACCGCACTCATCCGCAGCACGTCTTGGCAAGGCCATTTAACTGATATACTAGTATGCCAACAAGCACCGACGCCCGGTATCGTTATGTCGCAAGAATCAGAAACCGAAGTCTTGGTAGTCCCGACTTCGCAGGAGGTTGGCGGCAGGCTGCGCCGCGTCACCACGGCCGGCGCCATCTACGATCGTCTCTATGCCGACATCGTGTCGCTACGGATGCCGCCTGGCATGCTGCTGCAGGAAAAGCGGATTGCCGATGATTTCGGCGTCAGCCGCACACCGGTGCGTGAGGCGCTGCTCAGGCTTTCCGAAGGTGGACTGGTCGATATCTATCCGCAATCGGGCACGGTCGTGTCGCGGGTGCCGGTCTCGGCGATCCCCGAGGCGGTCGTTGTGCGCAAGGCGCTCGAAGGCACGACCGTCGAGACTGCGGCCCTGACCGCGACTACCGCAGACATCGCCCGTCTCGATACCATCATCGCCCGGCAGCGGTCGCACGCCGCGACCAACAATGCCTCGAGCTTCCATGAGGAGGATGAGGCCTTCCACGAGGCGATCGCGCAGATATCAGGTTATCCCGGCATCTGGGCAATCCTGAAAACGGTCAAGGTGCAGATCGATAGGGCACGGCGGCTGACGCTGCCGGTGCTTGGGCGCATGGACAACGTGGTGCACGAACACATCATTATCCGCGATGCGCTCGCCGCTCACGATGCGGCGGCGGCACGCAGCACAATGATCCATCACTTAAGCGCCGTCATTCCCGATGTCGACGAACTGCGCGCGCGTTACCCCGATTATTTTTGCTGACGGCAGGCCAACACGAAACGAAAGACCAGGGAAGGAAGAAGGATGCGACAAGGTTGGAGATGGTTCGGACCGGAAGCGCCGGTGACGTTGGATGACGTCCGTCAGACGGGCGCCACCAATATCGTCTCTTCGCTGCATCAGGTGCCGATCGGCCGGGCCTGGACGGAGAAGGAAGTGCGCGAACGCCAGTCTCTGATCGAGACGACGCCGGGCGACCGCTCGCCACTCGTCTGGTCGGTCGTTGAGAGCATCCCGATCCCCGACGCGGTCAAGCGCAAGGGCGGGGAGGCGAAGGCCGAAATCGAGGCGTGGGTCGCCAGCCTCGAAGCGGTCGCCGCCTGCGGCATTCCGATCGTCTGCTATAATTTCATGCCGGTGGTGGACTGGACCCGCACCGAACTCGATTTCGTGACACCGACGGGCGCCACCGCCATGCGTTTCGATCACGAGCGCTTCGCAGCCTTCGATCTCTTCATTCTGGAACGGCCAGATGCGGCGCAGCACTATTCCGCGGAAGACCGGGAAAGGGCGCGTATCGTCTTCGAGGCGATGACGGACGACGAGGTCGCCGACATCACCCGCATCATCACCTCGGCTCTACCGGGGTCGACCACCGAACCTCTGACCATACCGGCCTTCCGGGAAAAGCTGGTCGCTTATAGCGGTATCGATGCCGCAAGATTGCGTCGGCACCTGATCGAATTCCTGGAGGCGGTGACGCCGGCTGCTGAAGCGCGCGGCGTCAAGCTGACGCTGCATCCCGATGATCCGCCGCGCTCGCTGTTCGGCCTGCCGCGCATCGCCTCGACGGCCGATGATTATGCCGCGCTCTTCGATGCGGTGCCATCGGCGGCAAACGGCATGTGTTATTGCACCGGCAGTCTCGGCGTGCGCGCCGAGAACGACCTGCCGGCGATCGCACGGCGCTTCGCCTCGCGCATCCACTTTGCCCATCTGCGCGCCACGACACGCGAGGGCGACGGCCGAACGTTCCATGAAAGCGCGCATCTGGAAGGCGACGTCGACATGGTCGCGGTGCTTCGGGAACTGGTCGCGGAAGACCGCCACCGCGGCACACAAGACACCATCGTCTTCCGCTCGGATCATGGCCACCGCATGCTTGACGATCTCGACAAGGTCGTCACCCCAGGCTACCCCGCCATCGGCCGCATGCGCGGCCTCGCCGAACTGCGTGGTATCCTGCATGCTCTGGGCGCGCCGCCGACCTGAGGGTGTCCTCGAACGGCATCGACTGACCTTGGCGAATTGGGCTGCTGCGGAGCAAGCTTCTTCCCGCGCCCGCACCGGCTCGCTCGTAAGAAAAAATCATCGCGCTCTGAAGCCCGAGCGATGCTTCAGAGCGCGCAACCCTTCAAGAAAAGATCGGCGCACATCTTCGCCCGCGCCTGTATTGCTTCGATCGTCGGCGGTGGCTCCTGACGCAGGATCGCCGCGCGCTGCGGCTCCATGGCCATCATGCCGCGCAGCATGCCGCAGGCTAAATGCGGATCGTCGAGCGCAATGAGGCCGCGGTCGACCTGCCGGCGCAGCCAGTCCTCCATCAGCGCATTGGTGCGTAGGATCGCCTGTTCGTAGAAGGACGTGGCGATTTCAGGGAAGCGGTCCGACTCGCCGATGACGAGGCGCATGATGGTGACCGTATCTTCAGAGAGCGACAGTCTGCCGTAAGCCATCAGCATACGTTCCAGCCCATCTCTCAGATCGGCATTGGCGAGCATCGGGGGATCGAGCGCAAGCAGGAAACCGACGATACGCTCTGAGATCATGCTGGCAAAGAGATCGGCCTTGGTCGGAAACAGCCGGTAGAGGGTCTTTGTGGAAACACCGGCATCCTGGGCGATCGTGGCGATGCTTGCCGCCGCGTAACCATTCTCGTGAAACTGGGTATTTGCCGCCTTGATGATCAGGCCCCTGGTGTCGTCGTCACATCGCAACTGCGGCCTTCCGCGCGGCCTTCTCTCAATTTGTTGATTTTGGACCATAATGATTTTCCAAATTCCTATTGACATGTATTTTATAGTGCATATTTTGGAAATTATCAAGTTTCCTAAATAGGATTTCACTTGAATTCAGAGGCCGCAGCCCAAGAGACGGCGACCCGTCATCCGGAGAAAGACAATGACTACCAAGAAGCTGCGTGCCTTGAACAACAATAACGCCGTCGAAACTGTTGCCGAAGCCGCTCCCGCGAGCCTGGACGCCGGCAAGCCACCGCTCATCGCTGAGGCCGCTGCCCCCGTTGCCGAGGAAAAGCCCGCCCGCAAGCGTGGCGGCCGCTCCTTGCTTCTCGGCGCCACCGCCCTCGTGCTGATCGCCGCCGGCGCCTATTACGGCCATGATTACTGGACAGTCGGGCGTTTCCATATCTCGACCGACGACGCCTATGTGAAAGCCGACAGCAGCACCATCGCCCCCAAGGTTTCGGGCTATCTCGCCGAGGTCCTCGTCATGGACAACGAGACCGTCAAGGCCGGCCAGCCGCTCGCCCGCATCGATGACCGCGACTTCAAGGCAGCCCTTGATCAGGCAAAGGCCGATGTCGCAGCCGGGGAAGCCACCGTCAACGCCAAGCAGGCTTCGCTCGATATCCAGCAGTCCACGATTGCCGCCGCCCGCGCGACCGTCGACGTCGACCGCGCCAACGAGACCTTTGCCGAGCAGAACAACAAGCGCTATTCGAACCTTGCCACCAGCGGTTACGCCCCGGTCCAGACGGCGCAGCAGGCCGCCTCGCAGATCGCTGCCGCCCAGGCCTCGATCGTCCGCGACACCGCCTCGCTCGATGCCGCCGTCAAGCAGGTCGATCTTCTCAACGCCGAACTGGCCCAGGCAAAGGCGGCTCTTGCGCGCAGCCAGGCCGTCCAGCACCAGGCCGAGCTCAACCTCTCCTATGCGACGATCACAGCGCCCGTCGACGGCACCGTCGGCAACCGGACGCTGCGCATCGGCCAATATGTCCAGGCCGGCACCCAGCTGATGTCGGTCGTGCCGACGACGGCTGCCTATGTCATCGCCAACTACAAGGAAACCCAGCTCACCGACGTGAAGGCCGGCCAGCCAGTCGATATTGAGGTCGATATGTTCCCGGGGCGCACCTATCACGGCCATGTCGACAGCCTCGCTCCGGCAAGCGGCCAGGAATTCGCGCTGCTGCCGCCCGATAACGCCACCGGCAACTTCACCAAGGTCGTCCAACGCATTCCGGTCAGGATCGTGCTCGATGGCGACGCCGCCGCCAACGGCGACCTGCGACCCGGCATGTCCGTCCAGCCGAGCATCGACACCAAGAACGACCGCAGCTAGGCCGGGGGACGAGGAGTTTGTGTCATGTCCACCATCGCAGCAACATCAATCGCCGCTCCGCAGCCGAAAACCGGCGCCAGCACCAGGGAATGGATCGCCGTTCTCGCCGGCATGATCGGCGCCTTCATGGCGATCCTCAACATCCAGATCACCAATGCCTCGCTGCTCGACATCGAGGGCGGCATCGGAACGGGTGTCGACAACGGCGCCTGGATCTCCACCTCATACCTCATCGGCGAGATCGTCGTCATTCCGCTGACGGCCTATTTCAGCAACGTCTTCTCGTTCCGGCGCTTTATCCTCGTCAACTCCGTCCTCTTTCCACTGTTTTCGATCGCCTGTGCCTTCGCCCATGATCTCGGCACGATGATCGTGCTGCGCGGCCTGCAGGGTTTTGCCGGCGGCGTGCTGATCCCCATGGCCTTCACAATGGTGTTGACCAAACTGCCGAAATCGCAGCAGCCGCTCGGCCTGGCGATCTTCGCGCTCTCGGTCACCTTCGCACCGGCGATCGGCCCGACCATCGGCGGTTACCTCACCGAAAACTATGGCTGGCAGACCATCTTCTTCATCAACGCCATCCCGAGCGCCATCATGGCGGTCGCCCTTGCCCTGACGCTCGACAAGCAGCCGATGCAGCTTGGCCTACTCAGGGAGGGCGACTGGGCTGGCATCTTCACCATGGCGATCGGTCTTTCGGCGCTGCAGACGGTGCTTGAAGAGGGCAACAAGGAAGACTGGTTCTCCTCGCCCTTCATCGTCAAGCTCAGCATCGTCGCCTTCGTCTTCCTCGTCGCCTTCATCTGGATCGAGCTGACGGTGGAGAAGCCCCTGGTCAAGCTGCGGCTGCTCAAGCAGCGCAATTTCGGCATCGGCGTTGCCGTCAACGTGCTGGTCGGTGTGGCTCTCTTCGGCACCGTCTATATCCTGCCGCAATATCTCGGCCAGGTGCAGCGTTATAATGCCGAGCAGATCGGCAATGTCCTGGCCTGGACCGGCCTGCCGCAGCTGCTTTTGATCCCACTCGTGCCGATGATGATGAAGCGCTTCGATGCGCGTTACATCGGCTTCCTCGGCATCTCGATCTTTGCGATCAGCTGCTTCATGAACATCACGCTTTCGGCCGATACCGCCGGCGACCAGTTCTGGATTCCGAATATCGTCCGCGCCATCGGCCAGGCCCTGGTGCTGACGCCGATCACCGCCATCACCACTGCCGGCATCGCTCCATCAGATGCGGCCGCCGCCTCGGGCCTGACCAACATGCTGCGCAATCTCGGTGGCGCCGTCGGCACGGCGACACTCGGCACGGTGCTGACCAAACGTGAGCAGTTCCACTCTAATATCATCGGCCAGTCGGTGACGCTCGGCCGCGACGAAGTCCGCAACCGTCTCGACCAGATGACTGGCTACTTCCTACAGCATGGTGTTTCCGATCATGCCGTCGCAGCCCAGAAAGCCATCGTGGCGCTTGGCCAGATTGTCAGGCGCCAGGCCCTCATCCTGGGTTTTGCCGATACCTTCGCCGTCATCGGCGTTGTTCTTGCCATTGCAGCCGTTGCCCTGCTGCTCACCCAGAAACCGCGGGCCGGCGGTGGCGCCGGCGCTCACTGAACAAAATACCGGCGCTCGCCGGGCTTCCCGGCGAGCGCTTTCTATTGCGGGATTTCGACCGTAAAGGCGAAGCGGGCGACAGCACCCGGTTCCAGGATCGTGGTCGAATGCCTCTTCGACAGCTCGCTCGAACCTCCCGCTTCCGCGGCCGTTCCATGCCAGGGCTCGACACAGAGGAAGGGCGCCCCCGGCTTGGTCCACAGCGCAAGATTGGGCAGGTTTTCGAAATGGAAATGCATGGCCGGCCTGCCTTCTGCGCCATAGCGCAGCCCTTCGCCCGCACCGCTCGGGAAAATCATCGCATCCTGCTCGAACATGGCATGATCGAGCACCAGCCGGCCGGCATCGAACGGCGAGGGCAAGGCCGCAGGGTTGATGAGGCCGCCTCCCAGCCGCACAAGCGCCGGCTCGCCTTCATTGTCGAGCGTTACGATATGGTCGCGGCCGGAAGCGCCGGGCAATGGCCAGGCGAAGGCCGAATGGAAGCCGAGACCGAAGGGCATCGGCTTCTGGTCGCGATTGCTGACCTCCGCCGTGACAGTCAACGCCCGGCCCTCGACCGCATGCACCACGGCCAGCTGAAACTCGAAGGGATAGACCGCCCGAGTCGCCTCCGAGGCGGTCAGTTCGAACCGGCACATCGTCTCGGTGGATGCCGCAAGCGCGAATTCGCTGCGGCGGGCAAAACCATGCTGGGCCATCGGATAGACCGTGCCGTCGATCGTGATCTTGTCGTCAGGTGCCTTGCCGACGATCGGAAACAGGATCGGCGAACGCCCGGTCCAGAAGGCCGCGTCGCCCGTCCACAACCATGAGCGCCCATCGCTTGACGTGAGCGCCTGCATCTCGGCGCCGAGGGTGGAGACATCGACGGTGAGATCCTGATTGCCGATCCGGATGGAGGTTGGCATCGCGTTTCCCTTTCGCATTGGTTGGGCACCAAGCGATACCTTTCCGCACCGGGGATTTCCACCCAATAGAGAGAGGCAGGACGGCAGCCACGGCGACAATAGCAGAGCCGTCGCAGTGCGCTACTTCCGCACCGCGCCCAATCTGGCGATCACTTCGTTCGGAATGCCGTAGCGCTGGATGGCGTCGCGGTTGTTCCGCAACCCGCAGATCTCACGCTGGATGAAGAACGCCCAGACGGCGTCGGAGGCTTCATTGAGAAGCCTCTCGCGTTCCTCAGTGTTCTGGCCGTCGGGAGCCCAGGCCTTCAGGGCGGCAAGTGCCGCCTCCGCTTTCAGTCCGTGACGTCCAAGCGAATCCGCGCGTTCCGACATCAGCTCGTATTCGAGGACGTTGAAGCCGTTTTTATTCTGCTCGGATGGTCTGAAGGACTGCGGCGGACGAACGCTCATTGGCACAGGTCTCCGTTGGCGTGAGCCGCGATAATATCCAATCCGGTTCCAAATTAAAGAAGGCGAGCATGTTCGCCCGAAAACCGCTCACACCTTTCGGCATCATACTCTTGAGATCAAGACGGTCGGAAACAGGGCTATCCTGCGATTTCCCCGCATGGCATAAGCGCGCCAAAATCTCCTTCTCCAGGCTCCCGCGCAAATCATGATCCGTATTGAAAATATCAGCAAGCAGCTCAGTCACCGCATCCTCTTCATCGAGGCGTCCGCGGCTCTTAACAGAGGCGAGAAGATCGGCCTCGTCGGCCCGAACGGCGCCGGTAAGACGACCGTCTTCCGGATGATCAACGGCGAGGAGCAGCCAGACGAGGGGCAGGTCTCCGTCGAAAGGGGCGTCACCATCGGCTATTTCAATCAGGATGTCGGCGAGATGGCGGGCCACAGCGCCGTCGCCGAGGTGATGAACGGTGCCGGCCCGGTCAGCATCGTTGCCGGCGAATTGCGCGATCTCGAGGCCGCCATGGCCGATCCCGAGCAAGCCGATAACATGGAAGAGATCATCGAGCGTTACGGAGAGGTGCAGGCGCGCTACGAGGAGTTGGACGGTTACGCGCTCGAGGGCCGCGCACGCGAAGTGCTCGCGGGGCTCAGCTTCAGCCAGGAGATGATGGACGGCGATGTTGGCGCGTTGTCGGGCGGTTGGAAGATGCGCGTGGCGCTTGCTCGCATTCTCCTCATGCGCCCCGATGTCATGCTGCTCGACGAGCCGAGCAACCATCTGGATCTCGAAAGCTTGATCTGGCTGGAGGAATTCCTGAAAGGTTACGAGGGCGCGCTGATGATGACCTCGCATGATCGCGAGTTCATGAACCGCATCGTCACCAAGATCATCGAGATCGATGCGGGCACGCTGACGGCCTATTCCGGCGACTACGAATTCTACGAGCAGCAGCGGGCGCAGAACGAGAAGCAGCAACAGGCCCAGTTCGAGCGCCAGCAGGCCATGCTTGCCAAGGAAATCAAGTTCATCGAGCGGTTCAAGGCGCGCGCCTCGCATGCCTCGCAGGTGCAGAGCCGGGTGAAGAAGCTGGAGAAGATCGACCGGGTGGAACCGCCCAAGCGCCGCCAGATCGTTTCCTTCGAGTTCCAGCCGGCGCCGCGCTCCGGCGAGGACGTGGTCAACCTGAAGAACGTTCATAAGAAATACGGCAGCCGCAGCATCTACGAGGGACTCGACTTCGTCGTGCGCCGCCGGGAGCGCTGGTGCATCATGGGCATCAACGGTGCCGGCAAGTCGACGCTGCTGAAGCTGGTGACCGGCTCCACCGCGCCTGATCAGGGCAGCGTCGCCCTCGGCGCCAGCGTCAAGATGGGCTATTTCGCCCAGCACGCCATGGATATATTGGATGGCGAGCGCACTGTCTTCCAGATGCTGGAAGACCAGTTCCCGCAGGCAGGGCAGGGGCCGTTGCGCGCGCTGGCCGGCTGCTTCGGTTTCTCCGGCGACGATGTCGAGAAGCGGTGCCGGGTACTATCAGGCGGCGAGAAGGCCCGGTTGGTCATGGCGATCATGCTGTTCGACCCGCCGAACCTGCTCGTGCTCGACGAGCCGACGAACCATCTCGACCTCGACACCAAGGAAATGCTGATCAAGGCACTGTCGCAATATGAGGGCACCATGCTGTTTGTTTCGCACGATCGGCATTTTCTCGCCGCACTCTCCAACCGGGTGCTGGAACTGACGCCCGAGGGCGTCCACCAATATGGCGGCGGCTACACCGAATATGTGGCGCGCACCGGCCAGGAGGCGCCCGGCCTGCGAAGCTGACGGATTTTTTCGCGGGGCATGTCGAAATTGCCAGGCTCGAGGCGACCAGCAGACAGCCGGCCAGCGATATCGGCTGAGCGGTCGAAGCAACGGAGGAAGATATGTCCATGCTGTTAGACAGGATCGAGGTCGTCACCCTGTTCGTCGATGATATCGACGAGGCCAAAGCGTTCTACCAGAAGGTCTTTGCACCCGAGATCGTCTATGAGGATGCAGTATCCTCGGTGCTGAAATTCTCTGGGACGATGATCAACCTGCTGAAAGTGACGGAAGCGCCTCAACTGGTCGAGCCGTCGGCGGTGGCAGCACCGGGTTCCGGCGCGCGCGTCCTGCTGACGATCAAGGTCGATGCCGTCGATGCGGTTTGCGCGGAACTGCGCAAGCTCGGGGTCACGCTGCTCAATGGTCCGATCGATCGTCCATGGGGCCGCCGTACCGCGGCCTTTGCGGATCCGTCGGGCCATGTCTGGGAGGTTGCGCAGGAATTGCGCTAAATTGGTGTCGCCGAGTTCTGAGGTCGCCTTCAGATTTTGCGACCGTGACGCGCCTCGGTAATGCCAGTTCGTCCACGCGAAGAGCGGATTCCACGGCTATCGCCACGATGATGACCAAATTCCGTGGTGTTCGAAGGCCTCTTCATGCAATCGGGGACGGGCACAACGGCATGGACTGGATCAATCGCTATATCGATCAGCCGCTACTGCACGGCGCGGCGGGTTTGCTGCGGAGTTGGCATCTCCGCACGCGGCAACCGCCGGAACTGTTGGAGCCGACATGGAATCTCGTCGTGCTCTCCTTTCTGCTGATCGCGAGCGGGCAGGTCATGGCCGGCGAGACTTTCACGCTCAGCGTTGCCGCGCTGATCATGCTGGCGCTGCCGTCCGCGCGAAAACTGCTTTCGGCTGTGAAGGCAGGGGGAGGCGGTTACGGCGCTCGGGAATATAAATCGCTGAGAGCGCGGGCCATCGCCAAACGTGAGGCGGAGTGGTCGGTGCGGATCATCGTGTTGTTCGCATCCGCCTGCCTTCCGTTCATCGCCCGCATCGACGATCCGGTGGGAGCCTGTTTCATGCTCGGAGCCAGCATCTGGTTCGTGCTGACCGGGCCGCTCAAGGCCTATCTCGATGCGGCCGAACCTCCCGAGCCGAATGAAGGCGACCGGAGGTACAGCGGCGTTTTTCATTTCGGCTGAACAAGCCGATGCGCCGACCGTGACACGGACGGGAACCAAATGGGGCGGCCTCCGTTATCTCCGCAGCAACGTAAAAGGAGATTGCGATGCTTTACTACGCTCTGGTGTTTCTCGTTGTGGCCTTGATTGCCGGCGTCCTCGGATTTGGCGGCATCGCAGGTGCTTCAGCTTCCATTGCCCAGGTTCTGTTCTTCATTTTCCTGGTTCTGTTCGTCGTGTCGCTCGTCATGAGACTAATGCGAAAAGTATAGTGCGGACAGATCGAGTATAAAAACCCGGCGAACACATCGCCGGGTTTTTCTTTATTGCCACACTCGGTTTGACTTCTACGTCACTGAAGGTTTCCATCCCGGTCGTGGTCGGCTGTCGCGAAATCCGCCATCACCCGCTGCATGAATTCGCTTCGGCTGATGCGGCCGTTGTGGTTCGCGTCGGTCAAAGTGAATTGCTCGACCGTCAGGATCTGCACCGTCTCGTCGGACTGCAGGCTGCCGTCCTTGTTCTTGTCGAGACTTCCGAAAGCCGTGCCCATGAAGGTCTCGTATTCCGAACGGTCGACGGCCTTGCTGGCATTGCCGTCGAGCCGCTCCATCTGGCCCTGATACATCGATCCGGGCTGTTGCTGCTGTTGCGCCACTGCCCCAACACATTGGCACAGGATGAGTGTCGTCGCGAAAGCCAAGGTTTTCATCGCTTGATATCCCTCCCCAATTATCGGCAAGCCAGGCGGTTGCCTACGAAACCGCCACCGCCTATGCCGGCGCCGACAGCAAGCACCTGCCCGGTTCCGGCGCCGATCGTACTGCCGATCAAGCCACCGACAATCGCGCCGCCGACGGTTCCCGCGATGCAGCCGAATTCGGAATTACGATCCGAGACGGCCTGTGACGTCGGCCCGGACTGGCAGGCGGAGACGGCAAGGCATCCCGCCAGTATGATGTTTGTCCTGCGTATGCGCATCTTTCCCTCCCGATAAATTACCCGCTATCTCCAATAGAGATGAGCGGGCGTACGATTGTCCGGCCCCCGCGAAAATATCGCCTGATTATATCTCTCAAATTCAGACTTAGTTTCCGTTCGAACGGAAGCATAATTCCGGAAAACAAGCGGAAATTCTGCGGCAATGCCAAGCAATCATGCCGATTCCTCTCCAGTTACAGCGCTGTATGGAGAGTATTTTCAAATAGTACAGCTATCTATACGGCATGGCAACCTGCGCGATCATCGATCGCCTATCCAAATAGGGCGCCTGCAATTTGCATGATACCGCTCGTTAAGATTGACGGCGATCAGGATCGTGCCTTTCCGGCAACCATCGCTGACAACATCGTAAAATAACCGGATGACGCGAAATGATGCCTTCGAAATGTCCCAATGGGGGCTGAACCGTAGCCGTGTTTGTCGGTTGCGCCCTCCCATGCGCTTTGACATGCGATGCGTAAATGATGCCGGGTCGGGATCGTTTTGCGGTTCCGTCCGTTATCTGTTGCCGAATCTGGTGGCGAGTAGCCGGGTATGCTCCCGTCACGATTTGAGAAGGAGAGACTTATGAATAAAACTTTTGCGACAGCGTTTGCCGCGGTATCGTTGACGCTGGTCGGCGCTGGGGCGGTTAATGCCGCCGACCTCGTCACCAGGACGTATGAAGAGCCGGACCTGCGCAATGGCGTGAAGATCGGCTACCTCACCTGCGATATCGGCGGCGGCACGGGTTACGTGCTCGGCTCCTCCAAAGAGGCCGACTGCATCTTCCAGTCGACCGTCGGCAACGAACTTTCGGATCGTTATACGGGCGAAGTGAGAAAGCTCGGCATCGACCTTGGCTTCACCACGCGCAGCCGCCTGATCTGGGCCGTGTTCGCGCCGACGGCCGGCTATCACCGCGGTTCGCTCGCCGGCCTCTATGTCGGCGCTAGCGCTGAAGCGACGCTCGGTGCCGGTGTCGGCGCCAATCTCCTGGTTGGCGGCACGTCCGGCTCGATCCATCTGCAGACGGTCAGCCTGACCGGTCAGCTCGGCCTCAACGTTGCGGCCGGCAGCGCCTCGATGACGCTCACGGCAGCGAATTGATGTAGCCTTTTGGCGTCCCCTGCCGCATCGCGGCAGGGGACGCCACCTCGTCTGAGGAGCGATTTCGCGCCCTCGTATGCCCAAGCCGGATCACGACACGATGGATATTCGAATGGCAAAGCCCAGCGAGGACGAGATCCTGGTTGGGCACTATCTGAAGATCTGGGACAGCTACGGCACACCACCGGAACACTACAGGTCTGATGCGGCGGCGCGGATATTGTCCTTTATCAGAAGCGGTCGCGAAGAGCGCCGCCTGACCTCGTCCCTTGCGGTCGTCGACGGTGACATCGCCGGTTCTGCATCCTGCCAGCTGCACCAATCGCCGTTTCCGGAGGTCATCCGGCCGGAACAGCGGCTGCACGGTTACATCTGGTCCGTCTATGTCGCCGACGCCTTCCGCCGGCGCGGCATCGCATCGGCGCTGACCGACAAGGCTGTCGACTATCTGAAATCGATCGGCTGCACGACGGCCGTCATCCATGCTTCAGATGCCGGCGAGCCCGTCTATCGAGCCGCTGGTTTCGAGCTGGCGAAGGAAATGCGCCTGAAGTTTTCGGCGGAGTAGCGACCGGCGATCGCCGGAGCCGCCACCGAGCGTTCCACTTACGCTTTCGCTCGGCCGGGCGCGATAAAAGTGGCAATCGTCGCCTCGTCATGGCCGGCCTCGCGCAGGAAGCGGCTGGCGAATTCGATGGCAGGGCTTCTAAGCGCATCGTCCGGCCGGATCAGGTGAAAGGCCACATGATAATCGAGCGTCCGCTCCGACAAGGCGACGACGCGTCCGGCCGCCAGCGCAGCATCCGATAGCGGCGGCCGCGCGAGTGCGATCCCGAGCCCCTGCGCACAGGCATCGATCACCAGATTGTAGTCCTCGAAGCGCCGGTCGTGGCCGCGCGGTATATAGTCGACACCCTCGCGGGAGAGCCAGCGGCGCCAGCCTTCGATGTTCGAATCATGCAGAATCGGCAGATCGAGCAGCGAAAGGGCATCGGAACGCTGCCCGAGCCGGTCCGCCAGCGCCGGGGCGGCGATCGGGAACGATTTCTCCTGCCAGAGCGGCAGGGCGCGTACGCCGGCCCACGGCCCCTTGCCGCAGCGAATGGCCAGATCCGTGCCTTCGCCGAAATCCGCCAGCCGGTGTTCGAGCGTGAGCTCGACATGCAACTCGTTTCCTTCGAGCTTCGGCAGGCGTTGAAACAGCCATAGGGAGGCGACAGAGGGCGTCACCGAAAGGCGCACCACCGCCTTGTTACGGCGAGGCAGCCAGCGTTCGCCGCTATTGCCGAGCAGCGCAAGTGCTTCCTCCGCCCGCGCGAAAAACCGCATACCTTCCGGCGTCAGGCGCACGCCGCGGGCTTCGCGCGCAAACAGGCGCACGCCCATCCAGCGCTCCAGGCGCGAGACCTGCCGCGACACCGCCCCATGGGTGATGCCGCTTTCCTCGGCTGCGGCCGAAAACGATCCGAGCCGGGCGGCGCGGGCAAAGGTCTCGAGCGTATCGAGTGGCGGAAGCACTGGTGAGCTGTGAACCATACGCACATTTGATCATCGATTGCGATGCTTTTCAAGCACGTATCGAGGGCCTAATCCATTGTCGCAGGAACATATGGAGGCGAAAATGAGCATGGCGGCAAGCGCATCGATTTCGACGAAACAGCAAGGCGGGTTCGATCTGGTGGCCTTTGCGGCGATCCTCGTCACCATCCTCTTCTGGGCTTCCTCTTTCGTGGTGATCCGCATCTGCCTCGGACCGCTGACGCCGATCGAACTGGCAACGGCGCGTTATGTGGCAGCCGGCGTCATTGCTCTCGTCTATCTCGTCATCTACCGGCCGATGCCGGAAAAACGCGACTTCGTCCGCCTCTCCGTTGCCGCCGTGCTTTTTATCGCCGCCTATGCGGTGCTGCTGAACACTGGCGAGCAGACCGTTGCGGCAGGACCGGCGAGTTTCATCATCAACACCATGCCCGTCTTCACCGCCCTGATCGCCACATTCGCGCTTGGCGAGCGCTTCGGCCGCTGGGGCTGGGCGGGGACCGCGGTTTCCTTCGGGGGCGTGGCGCTGATTGCGGTCGCCTCCGACGACGGTTTCAAGCTCGATCCGAATGCCGTCCTCATCCTGGGCGCAGCGCTTTGCTCGGCGATCGCCAGCGTGCTGCAGAAGCCGCTGCTCGGACGGCTGCCGGCGCTTGCCGTCACCGCCTGGATCCTGCTCATCGGTTCCGTGCCGCTGGTTCCGGCCGTTCCGGCGACGATCCAGGCGCTGGCCGCCGCACCGGCGGAGGTGAACTGGGGCGTTGCCTATCTCGTCATCTTCCCCACAGCGATCGGCTACCTCACCTGGGCGATCGCGCTGAAGCGGCTGACGGCCGCCCGCGCCTCGAATTTCCTTTACGGCGTTCCGCCGGTCGCCACGCTGATCGGTTTTGTCTGGCTGGGCGAAACGCCGACGGCGCTCGGCGCAATCGGTGGCACCATGGCAATTCTCGGTGTGCTGGTCGTCAACGTGATGCGGAAGCGGTAGCGTCAAATTCGGGCCGTGAAGGCGGCCTGGTAACAGTTAGGCATTGCGCCGCCGTTCGCTTTCTTTAAAACGAAAGCAAATCGAAAGGCGTCCCATGTTCTTGACCGACCGACAAACTGAAATCGTCGCGATTGCAAAATCGAGCGGCAGGGTTCTGGTCGAGGAGCTCGCTTCCCGCTTTTCGGTGACGCCGCAGACGATCCGCAAGGACCTGAACGATCTCTGCGACGCGCAGGTACTGACACGCATCCATGGCGGCGCAACATTTCCGAGCGGGACAGAGAACGTCAAATACGAGGCGCGGCGGCAGATCGCCGCTTCCGAGAAACAGGCAATCGGCATTGCGGCCGTCGAGCTCATCCCAAGCGGTGCCTCGCTGTTCATCAATATCGGAACGACGACAGAGGCGGTAGGCGAGGCGCTCGCCAACCATCACGAGCTGATGGTGATCACAAATAATATAAACGTTGCCAATAGGTTACGTCTTTTTCCGGCAATCGAGGTCGTCATTGCCGGCGGGGTCGTACGCGGTTCGGATGGCGGGATCGTCGGCGAGGCGGCCGTCGATTTCATCCGCCAGTTCAAGGTCGATTACGCCGTGATCGGTGCTTCGGCGATCGACATAGACGGCGCGCTTCTCGATTATGATTTTCGGGAAGTGAAGGTCGCTCAAGCAATCATCGCCAATGCCCGACATGTCATTCTCGTAGCCGATTCGACGAAGTTCGAACGTACCGCCCCGGTCAGGATCGGCCAGCTGTCCCAGGTTCATACCTTCATCACCGATCACTGTCCGGTGCCGTCGATCCGCAATCTCTGCCTGGAAAACAATGTGAAACTGATCGAAACGAATGGCCGATCCCGTTAGACGGGGATCTGCGGAAACATTCGTTTGACATTCGGATCTCTTTCGTTTTAACTGGTGTTACTTTCGCAATTGCGCAAATTTTGTGCGATGCGAAATCGACAGCGGGCTCGGAGGGGGAATTGGGCCGAAATATTCACGACATATTCGTCATCGGGGGCGGCATCAACGGCTGCGGCATCGCGCGCGACGCTGTTGGGCGTGGCTATTCGGTGGCGCTGGCGGAGATGAACGATTTCGCCTCGGGTACGTCGTCGGGCGCCACCAAGCTGATCCATGGCGGCCTGCGTTACCTTGAGCATTACGAGTTTCGTCTGGTGCGTGAATCGCTGATGGAGCGCGAGATCCTCTGGGCGATGGCGCCGCACATCATCTGGCCGCTGCGTTTCGTGTTGCCCTACCACAAGGGCGGGATCCGTCCGGCCTGGCTGATCCGGCTCGGCCTGTTCCTCTACGACCATCTCGGCGGCCGCAAGCTGCTGCCGCCGACCTCCGTTCTCGACATGCGCAGCGATCCGGCCGGCAAACCGCTGAAAGCGCTTTTTGCCAAGGCCTTCGAATATTCCGACGGCTGGGTCGACGATGCCCGCATGGTGGTACTGAACGCCCGCGACGCCGCCGACAAAGGGGCAACCATCATGCCGCGCACCAAAGTGGTGTCGGCGAGGCGCGAGAATGGCCTGTGGCATATCGAAACCACCGATACCGTCACCGGCCGCAATGACAGCCATCAGGCCAGGATGCTGGTCAATGCCGCCGGTCCCTGGGTCGATCATGTCATTCGTTCCGCCTTCGGCCAGAACGAAGCCCATCATGTCCGCCTCGTCCAGGGCAGCCATATCGTCGTGAAGAAGAAATTCGACGATGTGAGAGCCTATTTCTTCCAGAACCCCGATAACCGCATCATCTTCGCCATCCCCTACGAGGGCGACTTCACGCTGATCGGCACCACGGATCGCGATTATACCGCCGATCCGCGGGATGTCCGGATCTCCGAGGAGGAGACCGTCTACCTCTGCAATGCGGCGTCGGAATATTTCAAGGAGCCCGTCAGGCCGGAGGATATCGTCTGGACCTATTCAGCGGTCAGGCCGCTTTATGACGACGGCGCCTCGAAGGCGCAGGAGGCGACGCGCGACTATGTACTGAAGCTGGAAGGCGAAGGTGCCGCCGCGCCGCTACTCAACGTCTTCGGCGGTAAACTCACCACTTATCGCCGGCTTTCCGAACACGCGCTGGAGAAGATCGGCGCTGCGATCGGCGTCAAGGGTGCCCCATGGACGGGCAAAAGCCATCTGCCGGGCGGCGACTTCCCGGTTCGGGGCTATGAGGCACAAGTTGACAAGCTGAAGCGGCGTTATCAGTTCCTCGCCGATCAGCATGCCCGCCGCCTGGTGCGCCGCTATGGCACCAGGGCCGAGGCGCTGCTCGGCGATGCCCGCGGCATCGACGATCTCGGACGGCTGTTCGGCGGCGATCTCTACGAGGTCGAGGTTACCTATCTCGTTGAACATGAATGGGCCCGGCACGCCGAAGACGTGCTGTGGAGGAGAACAAAGGATGGTCTGCGCCTTTCGAAGGAGCAGGCTCAGTCACTGGAGGAGTACATGGCTGCCATACCGGCGATGGTCGGATAGGCGGCGTGTGGTCCCCGCTGCGTGGAGGCACGGGAACAGGAATGCTGGAACTGCGGAAGGCCGCAAAGATGGTGGGAGGAGACTATCATATCCACCCGACCGATCTTGCTTTTGAAAGAGGAACGCTGAACGTTCTGCTTGGGCCGACCTTGTCGGGCAAGACCTCGTTGATGCGTCTGATGGCCGGCCTTGATCGGCCGACAACCGGTACGATCCATTTTGATGGCGCTGACGTGACAGGTATGCCTGTCCAGAAGCGCAACATCGCTATGGTCTACCAGCAATTCATCAATTATCCGGCATTGACGGTCTACGAGAATATTGCCTCGCCGCTGCGGATTGCCGGCAAGGATGCCAAGACCATCGATCTGGAGGTGCGCAAGGCTGCCGAACTTCTGAAGCTCGGTCCTTATCTCGATCGCACGCCGCTCAACCTCTCGGGCGGCCAGCAGCAGCGCACGGCGCTTGCCCGTGCGCTCGTGAAGAATGCGAGCCTAGTTTTGATGGACGAGCCGCTTGCCAACCTCGACTACAAGCTGCGTGAGGAACTGCGGCAGGAATTGCCGCGGATCTTCGCGCAGTCCGGCGCAATCTTCGTCTATGCCACGACGGAACCTTCCGAAGCCTTGTTGCTGGGCGGCAATACGGCAGCGCTCAGCGAGGGCCGGATCACGCAGTTCGGCCCGACGGTCGAGGTCTATCGCCATCCGGTCGATCTAACGACGGCGAAAACCTTTGCCGATCCGCCGCTGAATTTTATCGATCTGGTCAAATCGGAAGGCAACTTCCTGCGCGATGGCATTCTGATTTTTGCCGTGCCGCCGCATCTTCAGAATGTGCCGAACGGGCCGGCAACCATAGCGTTTCACCCCCATCATCTTGCACCAACCGCCCAGACGGCTGATTCGGCGCGGCTGACAGCACGGACACAGATTTCGGAGATCACCGGGTCGGAAAGTTTCGTGCATCTGCAATTTGCCGACACCCGCTGGGTGATGCTTGCGCACGGCATCCACAATGTCGACCCGGACACGGATCTCTCCGTATTCATCGATACGCGCCACCTGATGGCGTTCGGCGCGGACGGCCGGGCAATCACCACTGCCAGGCAGAGGGGCTAGGAGAAAATCATGGCACGTATCACCCTCGATCATATTCGACATGCCTATGGGCCGAACCCGAAGAGCGAGAAGGACTACGCTCTCAAGGAAGTGCACCACGAGTGGAACGATGGCGGCGCCTATGCGCTGCTCGGACCTTCAGGCTGCGGAAAGACCTCACTGCTCAATATCATTTCCGGCCTTATTCAGCCGTCCGAAGGGCGAATTCTCTTCGACGGACAGGATGTTACGAACCTGCCGACGCAGCAGCGAAATATTGCGCAGGTATTCCAGTTTCCGGTGATCTACGACACGATGACCGTCTATGACAACCTGGCTTTCCCCTTGCGCAACCGCGGAGTCGCGGAGCCTGATGTTGATCGTCGTGTCCGCGAAATATTGGAGATGATTGATCTTGCAGACTGGGCCAAGCGTCGCGCGCGCGGTTTGACGGCGGACCAAAAGCAGAAGATTTCGCTCGGCCGCGGCCTCGTGCGCTCGGATGTGAACGCGATTCTCTTCGACGAGCCGCTCACTGTTATCGATCCACATATGAAATGGGTGCTGCGGTCGCAGCTGAAGCGGCTGCATAAGCAGTTCGGTTTTACGATGGTCTATGTCACGCATGACCAGACGGAGGCGCTGACCTTCGCCGACAAAGTCGTGGTGATGTACGATGGCGAGATCGTGCAGATCGGCACGCCGGCCGAGCTCTTCGAGCGTCCGAGCCATACCTTCGTCGGCTACTTCATCGGTTCTCCAGGCATGAACTTCATGCCAGCCAAGGTGGAAGGCCGCACGGTTCGGGTCGGCGAGCACGCTCTGACTCTCGACTATGCGCCAAAGACTTCGGCAGCGGCCAAGGTAGAGCTTGGAATCCGGCCCGAGTTTATCCGGGTCGGCCGCGAGGGCATGCCTGTGACCGTGAGCAAGGTGGAAGATATCGGCCGGCAGAAGATCGTCCGCGCGCAGTTTGCCGGCCAGCCGATCGCGATCGTCGTCCCTGAAGACGGGGACATTCCGGCTGATCCCCGGGTAACCTTCGAGCCGTCGGGTATCAGTATCTATGCCGACTCTTGGCGCGCCGGACCGGAGGCTTGATCATGGAAAAAACCTGGAACAACAAAGCGTGGTTTCTGGTCCTGCCGGTCCTCGTGCTGGTGGCATTCTCGGCCGTCATCCCCTTGATGACGGTTGTGAACTATTCCGTTCAGGACACTTTCGGAAACAACCAGTTCTTCTGGAACGGAACGGACTGGTTTACCGAAATCCTGCATTCCGACCGTTTCTGGGCCGCCCTGCAGCGAAATCTAATTTTTTCGTTGATCATTCTCGCTCTTGAGATCCCGCTCGGCATCTTCATTGCGCTCAACATGCCGAAATCGGGCATCGGCGTGCCGGTGTGCCTGGTTCTGATGGCGCTACCACTGCTGATCCCGTGGAACGTTGTCGGCACGATCTGGCAGGTGTTCGGCCGCAACGACATTGGTTTGTTCGGCTATTCCCTCAATGCCATCGGCATCGACTACAACTATGTGCAGGATCCGCTCGACGCCTGGGTGACGATCATCATCATGGACGTCTGGCACTGGACGAGCCTGGTCGTCTTGCTCTGCTATGCAGGCCTCGTTTCCATTCCGGATGCTTTCTATCAGGCAGCCAAGATCGACGGTGCGTCTCGTTGGGCCGTATTCCGCTATATCCAGCTGCCAAAGATGAAACGCGTTCTTCTGATCGCCGTGCTGCTGCGTTTCATGGATAGTTTCATGATCTACACCGAGCCTTTTGTCGTCACGGGCGGCGGTCCCGGCAACGCGACCACTTTCCTGTCGATCGATCTGGTCAAGACCGCCCTCGGACAGTTTGACCTCGGTCCGGCCGCTGCCATGTCGCTGATCTATTTCCTGATCATCCTGCTGCTTTCGTGGGTGTTCTACACCGTCATGACAAGCCACGACGCGGAGAATTGAAATGAGCGCCTCCAACGAAACGACAGCGAGCCGAAAAATCTCAGGCGTTACCAGTGTCGCAAGCGGTCTCTCCTCCGATGAAGTCAGCCATCTGATGCGCCGGCGCGGCGAGGAATCGCGCTGGTGGTGGCTGGTTCCGACGATCTATATCATCGTGCTCCTGCTGCCGATCTATTGGCTCGTCAACATGAGCTTCAAGACCAATGCGGAAATCGTCAATTCTCTGACGCTTTATCCTCATAACCCGACGATCGCCAATTACGTGACGATCTTCACGGAGAAGGCGTGGTATTCCGGCTACATCAATTCAATCACCTATGTCGTGATCAACATGGTGATCTCGGTGGCAGCCGCGCTGCCGGCGGCCTATGCCTTCTCCCGTTATCGGTTCCTTGGTGACAAGCATCTTTTCTTCTGGTTGCTGACGAACCGGATGGCGCCGCCGGCGGTTTTTGCCCTGCCGTTCTTCCAGCTCTACTCAGCCTTTGGACTGATCGATACGCACATTGCCGTGGCATTGGCGCATTGCCTCTTCAACGTGCCGCTGGCGGTCTGGATCCTTGAAGGCTTCATGTCCGGCGTACCGAAGGAAATCGACGAAACGGCCTATATCGATGGCTATTCGTTCCCGCGCTTTTTCCTGAAGATCTTCACGCCGCTGATTGCGAGCGGCATAGGTGTCGCCTGCTTTTTCTGCTTCATGTTCTCTTGGGTCGAGTTGCTGATCGCACGAACGCTGACGACGACCGACGCGAAGCCGATCGCTGCCACCATGACCCGTACCGTCTCCGCATCCGGCATGGATTGGGGCTTGCTCGCCGCCGCGGGTGTTCTGACCTTGATCCCAGGGGCGCTGGTGATCTGGTTTGTGCGCAATTACATCGCCAAGGGCTTCGCCCTGGGGAGGGTTTGATGGGCTTTTCGCTTCCCGATTTTTCATGGATGGCATGGACCTGGCCGACGGCCGCGTTCTTCATCGTTATCGCATTGCTGCTGATCGGCATGGGGGTCTGGGAGTATGCCGTGCCGGGCGGCAACCCGCGGATCGGAATCCTGCGCTTCGAGACGACGCGCGGTGATCGGCTTTTCCTTTCGCTGCTCGGCAGCGCCTTTATCCATCTTGCCTGGCTTGGTCTCGCGGGATCAAGCCTCTGGTGGGCTCTCGCTCTCTCCGTTGTCTACGCCGTCGGCGTATTCCGTTACGTGTGAGGCAAACTGATGCAGATGGCCGGGGTTTTTCTGGCCGCCTGAGACGTGAAGACTGCAATCGCAAAACCCTGGGAGGATATCATGCGAAGGCATTTATTGACGACGACAGCAGCCGTGCTGCTGGCCATGACCGGGTCGGCCTATGCCGGCATGGACGAGGCAAAGACTTTTCTGGATAAAGAGATCGGCGACGTGTCGACGCTCTCTCGCGCCGACCAGGAAAAGGAAATGCAATGGTTCATCGATGCTGCGAAGCCTTTCCAGGGGATGGACATCAAGGTTGTTTCGGAAACCTTGACCACCCACAAGTATGAGTCCGAGGTTCTGGCTCCGGCCTTTACTGCGATTACCGGGATCAAGGTCACGCACGACGTCATTCAAGAGGGTGACGTTGTCGAGAAGATCCAGACACAGATGCAGACCGGACAGAACCTGTATGACGGCTGGGTCAACGACTCCGACTTGATCGGTACCCACTGGCGTTATCAGCAGGTGCGTAACCTGACCGACTGGATGGCCGGCGAAGGCAAGGACGTTACCAACCCCGGCCTCGATATCGACGACTTCATCGGCACCAAGTTCACGACCGCGCCGGACAAGAAGCTCTACCAGCTTCCCGACCAGCAGTTCGCCAACCTCTATTGGTTCCGTTACGACTGGTTCAACGACGAGAAGAACAAGGCCGATTTCAAGGCGAAATACGGCTACGATCTGGGCGTTCCGGTCAACTGGTCGGCCTATGAGGACATTGCCGAATTCTTTACCGGCCGTGACGTCAACGGCAAGAAGGTCTTCGGCCATATGGATTACGGCAAGAAGGACCCGTCGCTCGGTTGGCGCTTCACCGATGCCTGGCTGTCGATGGCTGGCAACGGCGACAAGGGCCTGCCGAACGGTCTTCCGGTCGACGAATGGGGTATCAAGGTCGACGAGAACTCGCGTCCGGTCGGTTCGTGCGTCGCGCGTGGCGGCGATACCAACGGCCCGGCATCGGTCTATTCGATCCAGAAGTATCTCGATTGGTTGAAGGCGTACGCACCGCCGGAAGCTCAGGGCATGACCTTCTCGGAATCCGGTCCGGTGCCGGCACAGGGTAACGTCGCGCAGCAGATCTTCTGGTACACGGCGTTTACCGCAGACATGGTCAAGCCTGGCCTGCCTGTTATGAATGAGGACGGCACGCCGAAATGGCGCATGGCACCGAGCCCACATGGCGTTTACTGGAAAGACGGCATGAAGCTTGGTTATCAGGACGTCGGCTCGTGGACGCTGATGAAATCGACCCCGACGGACCGCGCGAAAGCTGCCTGGCTCTATGCACAGTTCGTGACCTCCAAGACGATCGACGTGAAGAAGAGCCAGCTCGGTCTCACGTTCATCCGCGAATCCACCATTCGCGACAAGAGCTTTACGGAGCGTGCTCCGAAGCTCGGCGGTCTGATCGAGTTCTATCGTTCGCCGGCCCGCGTTCAGTGGTCGCCAACCGGCACCAACGTTCCCGACTATCCGAAGCTGGCTCAGCTTTGGTGGCAGGCTATCGGTGACGCCGCTGCCGGCGCCAAGACACCGCAGGAAGCCATGGATTCTCTTTGCGGCGAGCAGGAGAAGGTCATGGGCCGTATCGAGAAATCGGGCGTCCAGGGCGATATCGGCCCGAAACTGGCCGAAGAGCATGATCTCGCTTACTGGAACGCGGATGCGGTGAAGAAGGGCAACCTTGCACCGCAGCTGAAGATCGAGAACGAGAAGGAAAAGCCGGTCACGGTCAACTACGACGAACTCGTCAAGAGCTGGCAGTCGAAGTAAGGCGGACCCGGCCGGAAGCGACGGGGCTTCCGGCCATCACTTCCCGCCACCGGCAACAAGCCGGTGGCACCCACAATCTTTCTCTCATGAAACCTCCGCGTCCTGCTGTCCTCGGCAGGAGCGGTTTCGTGCGAGCCGGAGACGGATATGAGCGGCTATATTCTTTCAATCGACCAGGGCACGACGTCGTCGCGCGCGATCACCTTCGATGGCGACATGAAAATGGCCGGCTCGGCGCAGGCGGAGATCACCCAATATTATCCGCAGCCTGGATGGGTGGAGCACGACGCCGCCGAAATCTGGCGATCGGTCGTCGATACTGTGCGCAAGGCGATCGTCGATGCCGGTATTGATGCCGCCGACATTGCCGCGATCGGCATTACTAATCAGCGAGAGACCGCGGTCGTCTGGGATCGCAGGTCCGGGACACCGCTTCACCGGGCGATCGTCTGGCAGGACAGGCGCACGGCCGAAATGTGCGAGAGCCTGAAGGCCGATGGATATGAGAAGCTGTTCAGCGCCAAGACCGGCCTGCTGCTCGACCCCTATTTCTCCGGAACGAAGCTGCGCTGGCTGCTCGACAATGTCGACGGCCTGCGTGAGAAGGCGGAGGCGGGCGACGTCTGCTTCGGCACGATCGACAGCTGGCTAATCTACAATCTGACGGGTGGCCGCGTGCATGCCACCGAGGCGACAAATGCATCGAGGACGCTGCTCTATAATATCGACGACGGTGCCTGGGACGAGGAGCTTCTCGGCATTCTCCGCATTCCGGCCGCCATGCTTCCTGAAGTCAGGGAATGTGCCGATGATTTCGGCCGCGTCGACAAGACGCTGTTCGGTGTGGAGCTTCCCATTCTCGGGGTCGCCGGCGACCAGCAGGCGGCGGCGATGGGCAATGCCTGCTTCGAGCCAGGCATGATGAAATCCACCTACGGCACCGGCTGTTTTGCCCTGTTGAACACCGGCAGGGATCGTGTTTCCTCCTCCAACCGGATGCTGACGACGATCGCCTATCGGCTTGACGGCGAAACGACCTATGCGCTCGAAGGCTCGATCTTCATCGCCGGTGCCGCCGTGCAATGGCTGCGCGACGGCCTCGGCGTCATCGGTCAGGCATCCGAGGCAGGGGTGCTTGCGGCCAAGGCCGATCCCGGACAGCAGGTCTATATCGTCCCAGCCTTCACCGGCCTCGGCGCGCCCTATTGGGATCCGGCTGCGCGCGGCGCCATCTTCGGTCTGACGCGAAACAGTGGGCCGGCAGAATTCGCCCGCGCCGTGCTTGAATCCGTCGCCTACCAGACGCTCGACCTGCTGGTGGCGATGAAGAAGGACTGGGGCGTCAACCAGCTGGAAACGGTGCTGCGCGTCGATGGCGGCATGGCGGCTTCGGATTGGACGATGCAGTGCCTGGCCGACATGACCGGAAACCCCGTCGACCGCTCGGCGATCCGCGAGACGACGGCGCTGGGCGCAGCCTGGCTTGCCGGCTCGAAAGCCGGCATCTGGCCAGGCATGCGGGATTTTGCGCAGGCCTGGGCCTGCGACCGCCGCTTCAGCCCTTCGATGGATGAGACCGAGCGGCAGACCAAGATCATCGGCTGGAAGAATGCCGTATCGCGAATGATTTCCGACGCCTCAGTGGGGTAGAACAGCTTCCCCAAATACGACCGCAGTGGCGGCTTCTCTTAAGCGCCGTCGGCAGCTTTTCTGTTGATAAAGCTCAGGGCGAGCACGGCGAAGATCAGCGTTCCCGTGCCGACCTGCTGCCAATAGAAGTTCAGATCGGTCAGCAGTAGCCCATTGGCGACGATGCTGAGCAGCAGCGCGCCGAGTACGGTTCCGCCGACATTCGGCCGTCCGAGTGGGCTGAGCGTCGTGCCGATGAAGGTCGCGCCGATCGCATTCAGCAGAAAGGCATTGCCCGAGGAGGGGATGTAGGTGGTGACGGTTGCCGTCAGGATCAGGCCGGCGATTGCCGCGATCAATCCGACCAGGATGAAAGTCACAGCGACATGGGCCGGCGCGGCGATGCCGGAGTAGCGCACGACGCCCGGCTGGATGCCGATCGACAGGATGACGCGGCCGAAACGCGTGCGGGCAAAAACAACGGCCGCGGCCGCAATGACGACGATGGCAGCGGCAAGCGGCACCGGGAAGCCGGCGACCGTGCCGTGGCCGAGGAAACGGAAGGCTTCCGGCACGCCGTTCGGCGGCAGATAGACCGGATTGCCGCCATTGGTCAGCAGCTGCTGAACGCTGCGGCCGATGAACAGCGTGCCGAGCGTGGCGAGGAACGGCGACACGCCGATCCCTGAAATCAGCAGCGCGTTGAAGGCACCGACGAATGCTCCGGCGGCCAGTCCCGCGAGTGCGGCGACTGCCACCGGCTGTCCGGCGAGGACGAGCGAAACGAAGGCGAAACTGGCGAAATCCATCGCCGTTCCCACCGAAAGATCGATGCCGCCCGACGCGACGGCGAAGGTCATAGCGATGGAGACGATGGCAAGCAGCGTGAAATTGTTGACGAGGATGCTCTGCAGGTTCGCAGGCGTCAGGAATGTCGGCGTTGCCACGGAAAAGGCGGCAAACACCGCAACCAGGGCGAGGATCAAGCCATAGCGCACCAAGCCGCCGACGATAAGACGCGGCAGGCCGATGGCGGCGAGGGGAGGGGTCTGGAGCGACATAGTCAGGCCTCCTGTCGGCGCAGCAGCGTGGTCGCGGAAACGACGATGAGAATGAGGACGCCCTGGACGCCGCTGACCAGCGTGCTCGAAATGTTCAGCAGCTGGAAACCGTTGACCAGGAAGCCGACCAAAAGGGCCGAAAGCAGCGTTCCGGTGACCGTTGGAACCAGCCGGCGCGAAAAGACCGAGCCGAGCAGGGCTGTCACTACGACGGGCAACAGCATCTCACCGGCACCGGTCGTGCTGCCGCTCAGATAGGAAACCGACAGGATACCAGCGATGCCGCCGGAGACGCCGCTGGCGACGAAGGCGCCAGCCAGCAGCCGGCGAAGCGGCAGACCGGCGGCACGCGCCGCATCCGGGAACTCACCGACGGCGTAGAGACGCAGGCCGAGCGGCGTATATTGCACGATCGCCGTGGTGACGGCCGTGAAGCCGAGAAGCACATAGGCAAGAACCGGGATGCCGAAAGGATCCGAGGCGGAAAGCGCCGATAGGAAAGGTGTCGAGGCCGGCAGGACGGTATTGCCGGTCAGTACCAACTCCAGACCGGCGACGACGTTCATGACGGCAAGCGTGGCCAGCAGCGGCACGATGCCGGCATAGACGACGGCAATGGCATTGACCGTGCCGATCAGGGCGCCGGTCAAGATTGTCGCGGCAATCGCCGTCGCATCGCCGTAGCCGAGTTGCGTCAGGCTCGCATAGACGGCGGCGCTGAGACCCATATTGGCAGCGAGCGACAGGTCGATGCCACCGGTGACGACATTGGAGCCGCCGGCGATCAGCACGATCGTCAATCCAATGGCAAGCACACCAGAGATGGCCGATTGACCAAGCACATTGCCGATATTGCCGATGCTGAGGAAATAGGGTGCAGTCAGCGAGAAGATGATCAGGATGGCGGCGAAAGCGATCAGCGATCCGAAGCGCAATGCCGCAGCCGCAATATTGCCGGCCGGGCGGGGAGGCGGTTCAGCAGCGGAAAAACCGGAAGGCGCGAATTCCACTTCAGTCGACATGGCGATGTCCCTCAGATGATCCGGTCGATTGAGCCAGCACCGCATCCGCCGTGGTCTCCGACGATATGAATTCCCGCACCACGCGGCCGCGGAAGAGCACCAGGATGCGATCGGTAATGCCGATGAGTTCGGGCAGATCCGAAGACAGCACGATGACGCCGGCGCCGCGCGACGCGAGTTCGCCGATCAGCGTATAGATCTCGACCTTGGAGCCGATATCGACGCCAACCGTCGGCTCATCGAGGAGATAGACCTCGGAACGGCGGCTCAGCCACTTGGCGATGGCGATCTTCTGCTGGTTGCCGCCCGAAAGCGTGCGCAGCAGGGCATCACGCCCGTTGGTCTTCACCTGCAGCCGCGTAATCAGAGCGTCCACTTCTCTCTGTTCGCGTCTGCGATCGAGAAAGCCGAAACGCGTAAAGCGGCCAAGGCTCGAAAGGCTGATATTTTCCTCGACGCTGAGGTCGAGCGCGACGCCGTGGCGACGCCGGTCTTCCGGCACCAGTGCGATCTCGCGACCGGCTGCCTGGGTGGGATTGGTGAAACGGGTGGTCTTGCCGCTGATCTCGATATGGCCGGAAGCCGGGGTCTCCAGACCGAAGAGAGTGCGGACCAATTCCTTTGCGCCGGAGCCGAGCAGGCCTGTGAGGCCGAGCACCTCGCCGCGGCGAAGCGTAAAACTCACGTCGCTATATTTCCCTGGCGCCGACAGCTGCTCGAGCTTGAGGATTTCCTCGCCCGGCGTCACCTGCGGCTTCGGGAACATCTCCTTGATGTCGCGCTCGACCATCAGCCGGGCAATTGCACCGGCCGAAGTGTCGCCGATCGGCAGGGAGGCGACGTCGAGGCCATTGCGCAGCACGGTGACGTGGTCGCAGAGCTCTTCGATTTCGTTCAGGTAATGCGAGATATAGATGATGGTGACGCCTTCGTCGCGCAGACGGCGGATCAACCGGAAGAGGATATCGGCCTCGCGGCGCACCAAGGCGGCCGTCGGCTCATCGAAGACGAGCACTTTCGGCTGATTGAGGAGGGCGCGGGTGATTTGCACGATCTGTTTTTCGGCAGTCGACAATTCGCTGATCAAGGCGGCGTTCGGCAAGCGGATACCGAAATAGTCGTTGAGAATATCAGACGCGCGGCGCTGCATCAGTCGGCGGTCGAGGAACGGCGTGCCTGATATCCGCGGCTCCCGGCCGAGGAACAGGGCTTCGCCGACGGTGAAGGTCGGCACCAGCAGTCGATCCTGGTGAATGAAGTGGATGCCAAGCTCTTCGGCAACATGTGGTGTCAGCCTGTCGAATGTTTGCCCTTCGATCTCGATCCGGCCGCCATCGGGCTGATGGAGACCGGCCAGCAGCTTGATCAGTGTCGACTTGCCGGCTCCGTTCTGACCGACGAGACCGTGGATGGTGCCGCGCCTGACGATCAGCGACGCACCGGCAAGCGCCTGCGCGCCGCCAAAATGCTTGACGATGCCTTCAAAGCGGATGATGTCGTCGCGTGCCGTCACCGGCTGCTTCAATGAAATGGCCGTCATGTCGATCTCTCCCGGCGGGCAGATTCCGAGCGATCCGGCGACGACCGGATCGCTCGGGTTCAATGTCAGCCGATGCCGAGCTTCTTGGTGACTTCGCCGACATTGGTCTTGTTGGCGAGCAGTGCTGGAACATAGGTCTCGCGCGGCAGCGTCTGGCCGGCGAGCAGCTTGGCGACGTTGCGGATGGCGGTGCGGCCGATTTCTGCCGGCTGCTGGGCGACATCGGCGCCGGCCGGGGAATTCGGATCGGCGATGAGCTGGAGTACCTCAGGGCTGCCGTCAACGCCGTAGGTGCGGATCTCGGTGCGCCCGGCAGCCGCCAAAGCCTGGGTCGCGCCAAGCTGCGGAATGTCCCAGGCTGACCAGATCGCCTTGATCGAGCCCTTTTCCGGATATTTGTTGAGGATTGCCGTGATCTGAGTGAAGGCGTCCTGCACGGTGTTCGGGATGACGTCGCGCAGTTCCGGCTGAAGGATTTTCACCTTCGGGAAATATTTGACGACATTGACCAACTGGTCGTAGCGGATCGCGCAGGGAGTTACGCCGTAGAAGCCGTTGAAGACGACGATATTACCTTCGCCGCCGATATCGGAGACGAGCTGCAGCGCCAGGTCCTTGCCGATGCCCCAGTTGTCGGAGGTGGTGTTGTTGATCGAATTGGTCGAACCGACGTCGACGGTCAGAACCGGGATCCCCGCATCACGTGCCTTCTTCAGCCAGGGATCGATGACGCTGAGCGTGCCGAGGATTTGAACGATCGCATCCGGCTTCTGGGCAATCAGCGTCTGCAGCTGCGAGACCAGCTTGCCGTCATTGCGTCCGGCATCGACGGCAATCGGCTCGCCACCGAGGCGCTTTACCTCTTCGATCTGGGCATTATAGGCTTGCAGGTCGAAGAAGTGATCGGTGCCGGTCGCGCTGATGGCGATGCGTTTGCCTTTCAGCGACTGCTCTTCGGCTGCAAGAACCGGCTTCCGCCCGACCAGCGAAGCACCGGCGACGGCAACCCCGGCCGCGGCAGACAGTTTCAACAGATCTCGTCTTCCGAGACCGCTTCCGGACTTTTCAATGCTCATTACCATTCTCTCCAATTCAGTTATGTCTATAAATTAAGTAGACTAATGAGAATAGGGAGAAAGGAATTTCCAAAAAGACGCTTTCCGATGAAAAGAGTGGACGGAGCGAACGCTCATTTCCGGCCGCGGTTTCCCGCGAGCGGGCCGATCAAGAAGAAACATGCACTGCATAATTCTTGCGCATGCGACCAAATTTGCCGAGGGTGAACTCCTGCCAGGCCGTGGTGCCGTGTGGGCGACGGCAGGCGGAAAATCAGGATTTAACGGGCACCG
The DNA here is from genome assembly GCF_002008365.1 of Rhizobium leguminosarum bv. viciae USDA 2370. Classification (GTDB taxonomy): domain Bacteria; phylum Pseudomonadota; class Alphaproteobacteria; order Rhizobiales; family Rhizobiaceae; genus Rhizobium; species Rhizobium leguminosarum. The sequence goes on along the minus strand of NZ_MRDL01000001.1, from coordinate 300,273 downwards.
TCGGGTTTTATGCTGCGACGTTGATATCCAGCGCGAAGCTTGGCTCCACTTGGCGCGCAACTTGCCTCTCCCCTGCTAGGGAGAATGAAACAATGCCCGACATCGACCCGCAGATTTTCTCAATAAGCCGGCCATCCCTCGGAGGCTACAAGGCCTTCGTTCAACGCGACATGATCGTCGAGACCTATCGCAGCGCCGCGGGGCAAATGATTTCGAGGGGCTCCCTTCATAGAATTTCGATCAACCGCACGGCGCACGGCAAATATGCCTATCGGCTTGGAAGCGGGGCATTCCGCAAAGTTGAGAGGCCGCCGTTCACCCTGGGATTTCAACCGGCCGCCACCGTCCTTGAAGTCGATGGCGATGCGGCGGACTATATCTCGATCTTCCAGTCACCTGCGCTCTACAGCAGCATCGGCGGCTCTCGCTTCGATCCCGAGCATTGGGATAGTGATGCGCTGAGCGCGACGACTGATCCGACAACGCTGCAGGTGGCGCTCTCCCTTGCGTTTGCCGCCGAGAAGACCGGGCGCGACGACCCGCTTTTGATGCAGCATCTGGGGATGGCGCTCGCCTGCTGCGTTGTAAAGCTGCTAGGCGCCAAACCCGAAGTCGGCGATCGTCCGCTGACATCGGACAATCTCCGGCGTGTGATTGACTACATCGAGGACCTGCTTGGCAAATCCGATCTGAGTGTGGAGGAGCTGGCCGGGGTGGCCCATATGAGCCCCTTTCACTTCAGCAGGGAATTCAAACGGGCGGCCGGCATGGCACCGCATCGCTTCGTTCTCGAACGCAGGATCGAGCGGGCGCGACTTTACCTCGCCGATGGCAAGGAGACGCTCGCAAACATCGCTTATGCCACAGGCTTTTCCAGCCAGGCGCATTTCTCCAGCGTCTTTCGCCGCCTGATGGGGGCGACCCCGAAGGAATACCAGCGTTCGGTCCGTCTTTGAGCTAGCACCCGCCGATGGCAAATCAGCAATTTTGCGAAAGATAACCGCACGAATTTGAAATCTCTTGAGGCTGCGGTCTGCGAGGCTTTTCCGATCAGGAGGCCCCATATGACCGCTTTTGCGCAAACCAATCCGATTACCGACATCTGCTTTTTGGTCGAGGATATCGACAAAGCATCGTCCTTCTATGTCGACCGGCTTGGCTTCAAACCTCGCCGCCGGGCTCCGGGCTTTGCCGATTTCAAAGGAGCGGGCGTGACGCTGGCGCTGTGGGAGATCGAACATATCGCCGAGAATACCGGCGTCTCAAGCCGCCGCGCCCCTCCAGGTGCGCACAAGGCCTGCGCGGCCATTGAGCTCGCCTCGCCAGAGCAGGTCGATGCCGCCTATGCGGAGCTGAAAGCGGCGGGCGTGCTCTTCCACGCACCGCCGCAGGACTATGTCTGGAACGCGCGATGCGTCTATTTCGCCGATCCTGACGACAATCTCTGGGAAATTTATGCGTGGTCCGCAGGCGGCCCGATTGGTGACATCGACCCGCAATAGCAAGCGCAATCGGCCGGTCGTCCAACAATCCAACAAGGGGAAGGCAAGCAATATGAACGGGGATGACAAACAATTCGTGGTCGGCAGGCGTACCGTCCTGAAGGGCGGAGCCTTTGCCCTTGCTGCAGCAACGGCAGGGATCAGCGTGTTCGTGCCGCGTCAATCGAATGCCGCCGCATCCAAGGTCGTCATCAAATATGACTGGCTGATGAGCAACGGACAGATAGGCGATATCGTCGCAGTCAAGCAAGGCCTGTTCGAGGCCGAGGGTCTCGACGTCGAGTTTTCCCCTGGCGGTCCCAATTCGGCAACGGTGCCGCCTGTGATCACGGGTGATGCGCAGCTCGGTCAATTCTCGGATTCGGCGCAGCTCCTTCTTGCCCGGTCATCCGGCGTGCCGATCAAGATCTTCGCCTGCGGTTTCCGCATGGCGCCCTTCGCCTTCTATTCGCTGCCCAAGGCGCCGATCCGCACCGTCAAGGATATGGTCGGCAAGCGCATCGGCATCCAGCCGACGGCCCGTTATGTCCTTGATGCCATTCTGCTGAAGAACAATATCGATCCCTCGAGCCTGACCATCACCAATATCGGCTTCGACATGACGCCGCTGATGACCGGCCAGGTCGATGCCGTGACCGGATGGATCACCAACACGCAGGCCCTTTCCATCATCGGCCCCGACCGCATCGATCTGATGATGAAGGACACGGGCCTTCCGTCCTATGCCAACGTCTATTTCGCCACCGACGATGCCGTAACCGGCCATGCCGAGACACTGGCAAAGGTGCTGCGTGCCGTCGCCAAGGGCTGGGCCTGGACGCATGAACATCCTGAAGAGGCAGTCAAATTGACGGTAGAGGCCTATCCGCAACTCGATCTTGCCGTGGAGCTGCAGACGGTGCCGCGTATATTGTCGCTGAGCTTCGACGCAGCGACCGGCAAGGATGGCTGGGGCAGCTTCGATCCGGCCGCTCTTGCCGAGCAGATTTCCGTCTACGACAAGATCGGCCAATTCAAGAGCGGCGCGCCGAAGCTGGAGGATTGCTATACGACTGCGATACTCGACATGACGGCGGGCGACCGTCCGAAGATTGCGTGAGAGCGGATTTGCCTGAAGCAGCGGCCATCGAAACCAGGGATTTGGCTGTCGGTTATGCCGGCGCTGTCGAGACGACCCGCATTCTGTCCGGCGTCGACCTCAGCGTCGGCAAGGGTGAGTTTCTGACCATTCTCGGTCCTTCCGGCTGCGGCAAGTCGACCTTGCTGCGTGCGGTGGCGGATCTTCTTCCGCCGCTTGACGGGCAGTTGTCGGTGCTCGGCAGGACGGCGTCGGAGGCGCGCCGCAGGCGCGAGGTCGCCTTCGTCTTTCAGGATGCAACGCTGTTGCCCTGGCGGACCGTGAGGGAGAATGTCGCGCTGCCGCTGCAGGTGGGGAAGAAGAGCGTCCCGCGATCGGTCGACCCGCGGCCCGACCATTGGATCGAACTGGTCGGCCTGTCGCATCTGGCCGACCGCTATCCGCATCAACTGTCCGGGGGCCAGCGCCAGCGCGTCGCCATAGCGCGCGCGCTTCAATGCGAGCCGGATATCCTGCTCATGGATGAGCCTTTCGGTGCGCTCGACGAGATCACCCGCGAACGACTGAACGACGAGCTTCTGGACGTCTGGCGCCGGACCGGCACGACCATCCTGTTCGTGACCCACAGCGTCATCGAGGCGATCTATCTCGGCGGACGCGTGCTGGTCCTGGCGGCCAATCCCGGCCGTGTCCAGGCGCTGATCGATCTTACGCCGCTGAAAGACGAGCGTGGCCTCTGTCGGCGCGAGAGCCTCGATGTCCAGGAGACCGCAGCCCATCTGCGCCAATTGCTGCAGCAGGGGAGTTCGGCTGCATGAGGCACCGTCCGTTGTCATTCACCGAGGCGATCGGCCTTCCTGTTATCGGCGCCCTTTCGCTGGTACTTGCCTGGCAATGGCTGGTGCCGGCGCTCGGTATTCCCGGTTATATCGTTCCAACGCCGCTGGCGATCCTGCGCACGCTTGGCATCGAATGGCGCTTCCTTTTGTCGAATGCGATCCCGACATGGGGCGAGGCGGGCCTCGGCTTCCTCCTGGGCAATAGTCTCGCCGTGATCCTGGCGGTTGCCTTTGTCTATAATCCGCGGTTCCAGGCCGCCTATTTTCCCGTTGTCCTGCTCTTCAACACCATCCCGGTGCTGGCGCTCGCACCGATCATCATCCTGATCTTCGGCCTCGGCATGCTGCCAAAGGTCATCATCGCCGCTCTCATCTGCTTCTTCCCAACCCTGGTGAATACCGCCCGGGGCCTCAATCTGGCGACTGCGAGCGAGCTTGACCTGATGCACGTGCTTTCGGCGAGCGGGTGGGAGACCTTCTGGCGCTTGCGCGCCCCACGGTCTGCCCCCTTACTCTTTGCGTCGCTGCGCATTTCGGCAACCACCTGTGTGATCGGCGCGATTGTCGGGGAGTGGATCGGTTCGAACCAGGGGCTGGGTGCCGTCATCATCCAGTCGACATTCAACTATCAGGCGGAAAGGCTTTTTGCCGCCGTCGTGCTCGCCTCTTTCTCGGGCATCGTCTTTTTTGCCGCTGTCACCCAGATCGAGCGGATTTTCCGTCGGCTGCATCAGGGGCAAGGCTGAAACCTCGGCGCGAACGAACGCGGCCTGGGCAAACTGGAGGCGGCCGAAACGCTGACGCTTTCCAGGATATGGCAAGGCCTCCCGCTGTTCTCTGCGGGAGGCCTTGCGCCTTGCTACTCGTCCGCGGTCTCCCGGATGTCGGAGAGATCGATGCCGTGGGTGTCGAACCACCAGTCGGGACTCATCTCTGGATGCCGGTCACGCAGACGCAGATATTTGGCGCGCAGCCGCTTCTGGCGCTCGACCTCTTCTGTGAAGAAAGGATGATCGAGCGTGCCGCCCATCTTGTGGATGCGACGGAGCAGTTTTCGCAAGACGTATCCCTGCTCCTTGTTGCCCGGCCGGTAGCCGCTTTCCACGATTGTCATGACCGTCTCGCACAGCGTTCCGAGCGCATCGTCTTGCGGCGTGCCGTTGACGATCATGTCGAGACGCTCGAGGCCGAAGCCGACGTCGATGCAGCTTCCAAGCGGATTGACGATGTTTCCGATCTCGACGCCGTCCTTATAGAACTCGGTGCAGTATCCGCCGATGCTGCCATCGCTCCACATGCATTCCGGATCCGGCACGATGGGCACACGCCCGCCATAGAGCGGCGTCCATTCCACCAGACGATCCGGATGGATCGTCACATGATCCGGCACGAGCCCGAGCGTTCCCAGAAACTCGAGCCAGAAATCGATGGCGCTGCCGACGGTCATTTCCCTGAACGAGAAAAGGCCGAGCATGGTGAAATGGAGAAGATGAGTTCCGTCGCCGATCTCGTCGAGGTCGCCCATGCGCAGGCAGGCCTGGCTGTTTGCGACGGTTCCACTATGGGAGGGATCGGAGAAGAGGGGCTTGTACTGCTGCATTCCAGCGCTGCAGAAGAGCGTGGTATCGTCATGCGGCCGTACGGATTCGATGCGTATGAAATCAATGCCCTTGGAAAGGCAGAAGTCTTGATATTGCTGGATCAGGCGTCCCGCGGTGACATAGGCAACCTCCTTCGTTGTTCGTGCCTTCGGAAAATATAGAGGTCTCCGGCGCGCAGGGCAATCCGCTGCTATCGGAGATAAGCCGGATCGGCGCTATTGATCATAGTCTCACTTGAGACTAAATATAACATCAAGTGAAAAGGACCATGACCATGATGGGATTTGCAGTTATCGCCGATGTTCTCGGATTGCCCGCCAGGGAGCCGGCGTCGCGTTCGGCCTTCGGCCTGCTCTCAAGCATCGAGGAAGGTTTGCCGGTCAAGGCGCTTGATCGCATGGCGCTGCTCCTGGCGCCTGATGATACCCAGTTCAAATACCGGCTCGTTCCAAAGGCCACCTATGAGCGGCGCAAGTCCAAGCATCGGCTCTCTTCCGACGAGGGCATAAAGCTCGCGCGTCTGGCGCGCGTCTGGGGATCGGCGCTCGATGTCTGGCAGACCGAGACCGAGGCACGTGATTTCCTGTTTCGTCCGCATGCGATGCTGGAGGACAGGCGGCCGATCGACGTGGTCATCCAGAGCGAGATCGGCGGCGAACTCGTGCTCGATATCCTCGGAAGCCTGAAATACGGCAGTGCTGCGTGAACGCACAGCATCTCGACCGCACGCTGACATCCGTCCGCATCGGAGATCCCAGTGGAACCTATCCGATCTTCGACGCCACCGGCTCGACCATCGCGCCGGGGCGGTGGAACACTTCGGGCAGCCCGATCATCTACACGAGCGAACACTATTCGACCGCGCTGCTGGAAAAGCTCGTCCATGGCAGCGGGCGGCTGCCGCCCAACCAGCACTATGTCACGATCACCCTGCCGCGTGGGCTAAGCTACGAGGTCTTCTCCGAGCCCGCGCTGCCCGGCTGGGACAGCATGCCGGCAAACGTCAGCAAGGCTTTCGGCGAACGCTGGTACCAGGAAAAACGCAGCGTCATCCTGCTGGTGCCAAGCGTCGTCGCCCGCGTCGACCGCAACATATTGATCAACCCGGCCCACCCGGAATTCCCCTCGATCACCGCGAGCCTCCACCAACCCGTCTTCTGGGATCGTCGCTTGTTCGGCATTTGATGGGGTTGGTGGTTCACACCTCCCGCCGCGGCGAGCGGGCCATCAGCCTGGCATAGGCGATGGCCGAGAGCATGTTGACGTGGTTGGCCTTGCCGGTGCCGGCAATGTCGAAGGCGGTGCCGTGGTCGACCGAGACGCGGTCGATCGGCAGGCCGAGCGAGACGTTGACCGCGGTGTCGAAGGCGACGAGCTTGATCGGGATATGGCCCTGGTCGTGATACTGGGCGATGACAAGATCGAAGGCGCCGTTATAGGCGCGGGCGAACACCGTATCGGCCGAGATCGGCCCGACGACGTCGATGCCTTTTGCCTGCGCCTGCTCAACGGCGGGCGCCAGGAATTCCATGTCTTCGGTGCCGAACAGGCCGTTTTCGCCGCAATGCGGATTGAGGCCGGCGACGGCGATGCGCGCCTTGCGACCGAGCCGCAGGAAGTGCTTGTGGCCGGCTTCGATGGTGGCGAGCACCCGTTCGGTCTTGGCGCGCTCGATCGCACCCTTCAGCGAGATATGGGTGGAGACGTGGATGGTGTTCAGCCGCTCGGAGGCAAGCAGCATGAAGGAGCTCTTCGAGCCGGTGAGATGCGCGAGAAGCCCGGTGTGGCCGTCATGGTGATGGCCGGCAAGGTTCATCGCCTCCTTGTTGATCGGCGCGGTGACGATGACATCCGCTTGCCCCGACATGGCGAGATCGACGGCGCGGGTGATATAGCGCACCGAGGCATCGCCGGCGACGGGGCTGACCTTGCCGATCTCGGGTAGGGCCGCGCCGAGCGCGACCTCGTCGACGGCGATCCTGTCGTCACTGGGTGCATCGGCGGGCCCAAAACGCAGCCCGGCGCCGGTGACGCGGTCGGCGCGCTCCAGCGCTTCGACATTGCCGACGATCACGAAATCGCGGCGCTCTTCCCTCGGAAGGGCTGCCAAGGCCTTGACGATCACCTCGGGGCCGACGCCGGCCGGATCGCCGAGCGTCACGGCGACTTTCGCATTCCTGTCCATCGATCGAGTTCCTTCTAAAAAACCTTACCGCTTAAAAGGCAGCCGCGTAAATCGCGCGAATGTCGGCGCGAGACAGATCTCGCGGATTGTTATCGAGCAGACGGCGAATGGCAAAGGCGTCGTCGGCCATGGCGTCGAGATCGGTTTCCGGCACGCCGAGGCCGGAAAGCTTCATCTCGATGCCGAGTTCGGCGCAGAAGGCGTAAGCCGCATCGAAGACGGAGGTGATGTTCTCGGAGGTTTCACGCCCAAGCGCTTCCATCACCGCCTTGGTTTTCTCAGGCGCGGACGGTGTATTGAAGGCGAGAACATGCGGAAAAATCAGCGCATTGGCCGCGCCATGGGCCACATGCCAGCGCGTGCCGAGGGGATAGGCAAGCGCATGGCCGCCGGCGGTGTTGACCGGGCCGAGGCAGAAACCGCCGTAGAGCGAGGCGAGCGAGAGGCCGGCACGCGCCTCGGCATCGTTGCCGTCCTTGACGGCGCGGGCGAGATATTTGCCGACGAGGCGCGTTCCCTCGATCGCATAGATGTCGACCATCGGATGGGCCTTGCGGTTGGTGAAGGCCTCGACGCAATGGGCCATGGCATCGACGCCGGTTGCCGCCGTCGTGCGGGCAGGGACGCTGAAGGTCAGGGCCGGATCGATGACGGCGATGTCGGCCAACATATGCAGGCTTTCCACCGCAAGCTTTGCCATCGTCGCGGGGTCGGTGACGAGCGCGCGAATGCCGGCCTCGCTGCCGGTGCCCGATGTCGTTGGCACCTGGGCAAGCGCTACCTTGCGCGGCCCATGCACCTTGTTCGGACCGACGACCTCGTGCAGCGTCTGGGTGGAGCCGGCAAGCACTGCCGCAAGTTTTGCCAGATCCATGGCGCTGCCACCGCCGAAGCCGACGATCAGCTCGGCATCGGCGGCGTTTGCCGCCGCCAGGACTTTTTCGAGATTGGCTGTATCCGGTTCGGGCGTCACGTCGGCAAAGACTGTAACCTCGCCCTTCAGCTCCAGCACGTCGATGCGCGAAGCGTTGAAGGCATCGGAGATGACGATCGTGCGCCGATAGCCCTTTTCATCAGCCCATTTGCCGAGCTTTCCCGCCGTGCCGACGCCGAATTCGATCAGATGCGGCCGAACTATCGTGATTGGCGAATCCAAGCTGGCCATGAACCAGTCCTCCCTGCAAGATCTTGCGGCAATATCCTCGCCCTCTTTAATGTAAAGTTGTAAGATCAATGTCAAGCCAGCATTCCAAAAGGCGGAATTTTTTATCTTTCGATGCGCAATCTGTCGCGCTTCAGGCTAGCGTAGCCGTGCAACTATCGATAAAAATATCAATGTGTTATAAGAACTGCATTGCTGAAAACAGCATTTCAGGCACAGCTGGTCATCATCTTTGCCACGGCGGCGAATAATCCGATCCTGTTGTCAATTTCTGCCGCCAGTAAACCCACAGCCGTTGGCATCTTGCATCTTTTCGCAAGCGATCGGACGCAGGTTTACAATTTCCCGGCTACCGCTGTGCTTACGGCAGGAATTGCGGAGCGAGGCTGATATATTTGATGGCGCGCCGGTAATAGGTGTAGGCGATATGAACTGTGCCGTCGCCGCCCTGGACAATCGAGGGATAGGAGAATTCGCGGTTCAGCGAATCCTTCGAATTGTTGCTCAGGCAGAGACCGTCGCCGGTATCGAGATCCACGCGATGCGGAAAGCTCTTGCCGCCATCCCTTGATATCGCAAGGCTCAGCGGCGCACGCGGAACACCCCAGACGGCCTTGCGTCGGTTGCCCGCAACAACAGCGGTCTCTTCAGCTTCGCCGCCCTCGATTTCGTCATAGAGGGACTGGCGCCGCGCATCCGACATGGCGGCATTCGAATGGTTGTAAACCATTGCGATTGCTCCGTCATTCAGGATTTCGGCCTGGATCGAGGAGTTGTTGTTCGGCAGGTCAGCGGCCTCGGGTGCGCTCCAGGTCTCGCCGCCGTCGGATGATCGGCTGGACAGGATGTTTTCGGCGAAACGATTGCGGTAGAAGGCGATCATCTCGTCGCCGCCAAGCGGCAGGATGTTCATGTGCACGGCGCCGAGACTGTCCGGAATATCCCGCATCCGCCAGCTCGCGCCGCTATCACGCGACATCAGCACGGCTGCCGTATCGGCATCGCCGCTCCAGCGCTGGCCGTTCAGGCCGACGCAGCGGAAGACCGGAAGCAGCCAGTCGCCCCGACCGTTCACGACGATCTGCTGGCGAACGAAGGTGCCAGGGCTGTCGCAGAGGATTTGGACCGGGCCGAAGGTCTGGCCGCCATCGCTTGAAATCCGGCATTTGACAACAGAACCGTCCTGATTTCCGGAAGTCTGCGAGGTATAGAGCAGCCATACTTTTCCGTCCGGAGCGTTGAAAATCAACGGGTTCTGCTCGGATTTCTCAGGGTCGTCGCTCAACTTTTCAGGTTCCGACCAGCGCTCGGAGCCAAGTGTCAGCCGCGACATGTAAATCGAAATGTCGCCCATGCCCTCCATCGTGCCGCCGAACCACACGCAGGTCAGCGTGCCGTCGGGCAGAAAGGCGAGATTTGCGGCATGGTTCTGGATGCAGGGGGAGGGCAGATAGGCCTCCGCGCGACCCTCGACAATGGGGTGCGGGGTGATGGCCCCGGTCATCAAGGCCGGAACGGCTTCCGGAGGCAGGCCGGTGAAACTCATGGCGGAGATCTCCTCAAGGCAGCTTGGCATAGCTTTCGGCGAGTGCGGCATAGTCGGCATCGCCGAGCGGCATCAGCGGCGCGCGCGTGCGCTTCCACACGGGATTGCCGGTCTTCAGCCCCACCATCGCCTTGATGGTCGGGATCTGGACGTAGGAATTGGAAAGCGTGCGATAGGCATTGATGCGGGCCTGTGCCGCCTCGACGTCGGCGGCGCGCGCCTCGTCATGGACGTGGTCGTAGACGGTGCGCAACGAATTCGCCACGAGATTGGAGGTTGCGGTGATGCAGCCGGCGCCGCCCGCTTTCAGCAGCGGCAGCAACAGCGGGTCGGCGCCCGCCAGCACCGAAAAACCGGGATAGGCGGCGATGATCGCCTGCATGTTGTTGAAATCGCCGGCAGATTCCTTGACGCCGACGACCGTTTCCGGGAACGCCGCAATCAGCCGTCCGATCAGCGGAATGGACAGCGGCACGCCTGAGACCTGCGGAATATGATAGAGGATGACCTGGAGCCGCGTGTCGGCCACCTTTTCCAGCACCTGCGAATAGGCGGCGAAGAGACCGTCGTCAGAGACGCCCTTGTAGTAGAAGGGCGGCAGCATCACCACCTTGGTGACGCCAAGCGACAGCGCGTGCCGGGTCAGTTCCACGGTCTCGGGAATGGCGACGACGCCCGTGCCTGGCAGAAGCCTGTCAGCAGGAATGCCGGCCTCAAGTGCTGCTTCCAGAATGGCGCGGCGCTCGGCTCCGGAGAAGGAATTGGCCTCGCCCGTGGTTCCGAGCAGCGCCACGCCGTGGCATCCCTCGGCCAGCAACTGCCGGCAATGATCGGTGAATAGTGCGAAATCCGGCCTGTTGTCCGCCGTCAGTGGCGTTGCGGAGGCGCTGAAAACGCCTGTAATCCTGTGATGGCTCATTTCGCCCTCCTCGGCGCGTCCTGTCTGGGGATCCGTGTTCGAACCGGCCGGCTGCGCATTCCAATTGTCATTCGTCTGTCGCGATGGAGTGCAAAGAACTTTTCCATCGCCGCGCTTTTGTCAAGAAGACAAACTGCTGTGATGCAGCTTCGAAAAGTTATCTATCTGTTATAACTTATATATTTTTAGAGGAAAATTTTGTTCGGATCGAAATTGCGATTTTTTGTTGACATATTTACAATAACGAGAGAACGATACGGAACGGATTGTGCTGCGCCTGGCAGGTGCAGGGAGAGCGCTGCCGAATTCACTCTGGGAGGAATGCCATGTCTGATCAATCGGATAAAACCAATATATCACGTCGCAACGCGCTGAAGCTCGGCCTTGCAGCCGGCGTCGGCCTCACCGTATTCGGGATGAATGCCCGCATCGTTATGGCCGATGAAGGCCAGGTCCTGAAGGTCGCAAATCCGGCCTTCGACCAGGACTGGTCGCCGCTGCGCGGCGGCGGCAGGACGTTCCGCTGGAATTCGATCTGGTGGGCATCGCCGATGTATTTCGACAGCCAAGGCAATATCAAGCCCTACGTCTTCACCAGCTGGGAATCGGCCGACAACACTGTCTGGACCTTCAAGCTCGACCCGAAGGCTGTCTTCTCCGACGGCAGCAAGATCACCTCGGCCGATGTCAAGGGGTCGTGGGAAGTCTCCTCGATGCCGAACACCAAGAACCAGCGCGCCGACCAGGTGCTGAGCAGGGTCAAGGGTTACGCCGAAATCGCCGCCGGCTCCGGCAACGAGCTCACAGGTGTCGCGACACCCGACGAGGGAACGGTCGTCGTGACGCTGGCTGCTGCAGACCCGATCTTCTTCATGCGCCTGGCAAACCACATCGCGCCGATCACCAAGGCGTCCCAGTCGCGCGGCAGCGACGGCGAGGAGATCATCGACTGGTACAAGCCTGACAGTAAGCCGGTCTTCTCCGGACCCTTCAAGTTGACGAGCCTCGATATCGATGCCGGCAAGCTTTCTTTCGAGCCGAATGAGAACTTCTTCGGACCGAAGCCAAAGCTTGCCCGTATTGATATCACCTCGATCGAGGACAATGTCACCGCGACCTCGCTCATCAAGTCGGGCGAGTTCAACGCCCATACCGAACTGATCACCTCGACCATCATTCAGGATCTCGGCCCGGAATTTTCCGCCGGCCCGCTGATCCCGACCAGCCAGCACTTCTGGTTCAACATCTCTCGTGCGCCGATGGACGATCCGAAGGTTCGCCAGGCACTGATCATGGCCGTCGATCGCGATGGCCTGTTCAAGGCTTCCTATCCCGACGGGCCGCATAAGAAGGCCGATCAGATCCTCAACTCGGTTCCTGGTGCGGAGAATTCCGGCTTCGAGCCTTATCCCTATGATCCGGCGGCTGCCAAGAAACTGCTTGCGGAATCGACCTACGGCGGTCCGGAGCGTCTGCCGAAGATCCTCTTCGTCGGCATCTCGGGGCCAGCCATTCAGGCTGCCGCCCAGTTCATTGCCGAGCAGTGGCGCCAGAATCTCGGCATCACTGCCGTCGACATGAAGCCGCAGCAGGACTCCTACGCCGGTCCGGATCAGAACTCGGTCCAGATCTTCCGCGACGACGTCGGCACACGCGTGCCGGATGCCGTCTCCTATCTGGCAGGCAGCATCGCCTCGACCTCGTCGAACGCCCAGAACAAGCTCGGCGGATACAAGAACGACAAGGTCGACAGTGCCCTTGCCGAAGCGACGACCAAGGCTGCGGATGATCCGCAGCGCATTGCTCTCGCGCAGGAAGCTCAGAAGGCGTTCCGCGAGGATTGGGCCTTCATTCCATGGTATTCTCAGGCGATGTCGCGCTGGGCCACCAAGGACGTCAAGGGCCTGGAAAAGAACCTTGACTGGCAGGTCGTCGAACCCTGGAATATTTCCATCGGTTGATCGGCGGAAACCGTCCCTGTCGGCGATAAACCGCGCGAAGGCCGCAAGGCCTTCGCGCAAGTTTCAAGAAGAAGAGATGCGATCGCAGGCAAAAGCGGGAACGCATCGAACAACAGGTGGGAGGTGGCCTTGCTGCGCTACGTGCTAACCCGATTTGCCATCTGGATTCCGTCCGTTCTCGTGGTGATGCTGGCGGTTTACGCGCTGGCCTTCTATGGCGCCGGCGATCCGATCAAGCTGATCTTCCTGCGCGCGCCGGGCGACGTTGCCTATAATCCGCAGCGCATCGAAGCCATTCGCGAAAGTGCTGGCCTCAACAAACCCTTCATCGTCCAGTTCGGCCTTTACATCTGGAACCTGCTACACGGCCAATTCGGCAACTCGCTGACATCGGGCCGTTCCGTCTGGGCGATGGTCTCGGCCGCCGCACCCGTCTCCTTCCAGCTTGCCCTCTGTTCCATCATCCTGACCGCCGTCGTCGCGATCCCGCTCGGCATGATCGCCGCGCTGAACCAGAATTCGCGCATCGACTATGCGATTTTAGGCTCCGCACTCTTCCTCTGGGCGATCCCGGCCTATGTCGCCGGTCCGCTGCTGATGGTCGGCCTCATCGTGCTGCTGCCGGGTGCGAGCGTGCCCTACGGCTGGGGCGGCATCCTCGATGTCCGTATCCTGCTGCCGCTGCTCGTTCTTTCCTTCCAGCCGATCGCGTTGATCGTTCGCCAGACGCGTGCCGCGGTCATCGAGGTGCTGTCGGAGGATTTCGTCCGGACCGCCCGCGCCAAGGGCGTGCCCGAGATCATCGTGGCGTTACGCCATATCCTGCGGCCGGTGCTGACGCCCGTCGTCACGCAGCTCGGCCTGATCATGATCACCATCGTCAACGGCGCAATCTTCGTCGAACTCGTCTTCGGCCTGCCGGGCCTCGGCCGGTTGACGGTGCAGGCGCTGATCAATTCCGATTATCCCGTCATTCTGGCGATCACGCTGATCGGATCGTTCCTGGTGATGGTCTCGAACCTCCTGGTGGATGTGCTCCATCCGCTGCTCGATCCACGCGCCAATGATTCAAGAAGGAGCCGCTGACCATGTCCGCCATCCCTCTTTCCACCATCGAAACCGTCGAAGAGCCGGTCAGCCTGTGGCGCGACGCCTGGTATCGGTTGAAGCGCAACCGGCTCGCCATCTTCGGCCTTGTCGTCGTCGTGATCCTCGCCTTCACGGCGATCTTCGGGCCTTACCTCACGCCCTATGATTATCTGAGCCAGGATCTCAACGCCCGCAACGTCCTGCCGTCGATGAGCCACCTCTTCGGAACCGACGATCTCGGCCGCGACGTCTTCAGCCGTGTGGTCTTCGGCACGCGCACCGCTTTCCTCGTCGCCGTCATCGTCACCGTCTTTGCCGTGCTGATCGGTCTCGTGCTCGGTGCCGTCGCCGGTTTCTTCGGCAATCCGTTCGATCGCGCCATCATGTGGCTAACCGACGTGACGATGTCGGTTCCCAACCTGCTGCTCGTCGTCGTCATCAACGCGTCGTTGAAGTCACCAATCAGCAAATGGATGGAGGCGCGTTACCTCGCGACCCTCAATCCCTTCTACCGCGAAACTATGTGGGTGGATTTCATTCTCGTCTTCGGGTCGATGGCGCTGATCTCCTGGCCGCCTTACGCCCGTCTCGTCCGCGCCCAGGTGCTGTCGATCCGCAGCCGGCCCTATATCACCGCGGCCCAGGCGCTCGGCCTATCGAACTGGATCATCATCAAGCGTTATGTCATTCCGAACGCGCTGGGGCCCTTGATCGTCTCGGTCAGCGCCGGTCTCGGCACGGCGATGGTGCTGGAAAGTGCTTTCAGCTTCCTTGGCGTCGGGGTCAATCCGCCGACGCCGAGCTGGGGCAACATGATCTCGGACGGCCTGCGTGTTTGGCAACACTATCCCCACCTTCTCGCCGCTCCGGCGGCCGTGCTCGGCCTTGCCTCGGTTGCCTTCAGCTTCCTTGGCGACGGTCTCAACGACGCGCTCAATCCGCGGGGCAGCAAATGATGGACACGAAAAACACCAACCGCCTGCTCGATGTCAGGGGCCTCACAGTCGAAATCGATGGCCGCAACGGCCCCGCCATCGTCGTCGACGGCATCGATCTCCATGTCGACAGGGGCGAGACCCTTGGCGTCGTCGGTGAGTCCGGCTGCGGCAAGAGCCTGACGATGCTCAGCCTGATGCGGCTCCTGCCAAACAAGATCAAAGTCACCAAGGGATCGGCCACATTCGACGGCCGCGACCTGCAGACGATGTCGAATAGAGAGCTGCGCAAGGTGCGCGGCGGCGAGATCGGCTTCGTCTTCCAGGATCCGATGACCTCGCTCAATCCGGTGATGCGCGTCGGTGACCAAATCTGCGAGCCGCTGATCTATCACCGCGGAATGAAAAAGGCGGAGGCCCGCAGACGTGCCGTTGAGCTTCTGCGCCTTGTCGGTATTCCTGGCCCGGAAGAGCGCCTGCAGGCCTATCCGCACGAACTTTCCGGCGGCATGCGCCAGCGCGTGATGATCGCAATCGGCCTTGCCTGCAATCCGAAGCTTTTGATTGCCGACGAGCCGACGACGGCGCTCGACGTCACCATTCAGGCCCAGATCGTCGATCTGGTGAAGGATCTCAGGACCAAGCTCGGCATGTCGGTCGTCTGGATCACCCATGACCTGGCGCTGATCGCCGGCCTCGTCGATCGCGTCGCCGTGCTTTATGCCGGCACGGTGGTCGAAGATGCGCCGGTCGACGAGCTCTATGCCCGGCCGAGCCATCCCTATACGCGCGGCTTGCTGTCCTCGATCCCGAAGCTCTCGGACCCGCCGGCAAGCCGGCTGAGCTCGATCGGCGGTACGCCGCCGGAACCTGGCCGCCGGCCGAAGGGCTGTCCGTTTGCGCCGCGCTGCCCGCTTGCCGAAAACATCTGCCACGAGAAGGTGCCGCAGCTCGAACCGCTGAGCGGCAGCAGCAATCACCGCGCTGCCTGTTTCGTCGTCCAGAGAATGCAGGAGGCCGCATGATGGGTGCTCAACCGCTGCTCAAGGTCGAAAACCTGGTCAAGCATTTCCACGTCAAGCTCGGCGCCTTTGGTGAGCGTTCGGCGACCGTCTATGCGCTCGACAATGTCAATCTCGACATCATGGAAGGCGAGACGCTGAGCCTGGTCGGCGAATCCGGCTGCGGCAAGTCGACGACCGGTTTTACCATTCTCAACCTCTACAAGGCGACCAGCGGCAAGGTCGTCTACAAGGGCCAGGATCTTGCGACGCTCGATGAAAAACAGATGCGGCCCTTCCGCCGTGACCTCCAAATCGTCTTCCAGGACCCGTATTCGACACTCAATCCGCGCATGACGGTGGGCGAGGCGATCGGCGAGCCGATCCTCTTCCACAAGCTTTGCACCAAGACGGAACTGAAGGAGAGGGTGGCGACGCTGCTCACCGATGTCGGCCTGTCCACGCGGTTTGCCCAGCGTTACCCGCACGAGCTTTCCGGCGGACAGCGCCAGCGCGTCGTCATTGCCCGCGCGCTCGCCTGCCAGCCGAAATTCATCGTCTGCGACGAGGCGATTTCGGCGCTCGACGTGTCGATCCAGGCACAGATCATCAACTTGCTGCTCGATCTGCAGGAAAAATACGGGCTGACCTATCTCTTCATCGCCCATGATCTCGCCGTCGTGCGCCATATCAGCACCCGTGTCGGCGTCATGTATCTCGGGCGGCTCGCCGAACTTGCCACCCGCGAGGAACTCTTCGACAATCCGCTGCATCCCTATACCAGGGCGCTGCTGTCGGCCGTTCCGGAGACCGATCCCGAGCATGAGCGCACACGTCAGCGCCAGATCCTGCAGGGCGACGTGCCGAGCCCGCTGAACCCGCCGTCGGGCTGCCGTTTCCACACGCGCTGCCCAATCGCCATGGATGTCTGCAGCAAGGTCATTCCCGCGTGGAAGGAGGCGAAGCCCGGCCACCTCGTCGCCTGTCACGCCGTCAACACCGGACAGACCGCATGACGCTGAAGGCCGTTATCGTCGCCGATGATCTGACGGGTGCGCTCGATACCGGAACGCCCTTCGTCGAAGCCGGCCTTTCGGTTGCGGTCGCCGTCGATGTCGAGGCCGCAGAGGATGCGATCGCCACCGGCTGTGACGTTGTTGTTATCAATACCGCCTCTCGCGCGCTCGGCGAACCGGAAGCTGCCGAGAGGGTCCGCTTCGCGACCGCGGCACTTCATGGCGTGAAGCCCGCGGTCGTGATGAAGAAGATCGACTCGCGGCTGAAGGGCAATGTCGCGGCGGAAAGCCTGGCGCTGGCCTATGCGCTCGGCATGGAGACTATCCTCGTGGCGCCCGCTATTCCCGATCAGGAGCGTGTGACCTGTAGAGGCTGTGTCGTCGGCCGCGGCGTCGACAAGCCACTGCCGATCGCCGATCTGTTCGAGGGCCGTGCGGGCAATGTTGCCGTTGCCGATGCGGAGGACGATAGTGATCTCGACCAGATCGTTGCCGATCATGACTGGCGGCTGACGCTTGCGGTCGGCGCACGGGGTCTGGGTTCCGCACTTGCCCGTCAACTCGGCGAGACGGGGCGGCAATCGGTGCCGGAGTTTGCGGCGACCCGGCGTACCCTGTTCGCCGTTGGCTCGCGCGACCCGATTACCGCTACCCAAATGGACCGGCTCGAAGCCTCGGGCGTTCTGCGTATGGTGGTTGACGCGCCGATGGGGCAGGTCGAAGGCGGGGAGGGCATGGCGCTGCCGGCGTTGCTGCGCTGCACCGGCGATATGGCAACCGATGCAACACTTGTCGCCCGCCATTTTGCGGCTGGCGTCAAAACGGCCATCGACGATACGAGGCCTGACATGCTGATGGTCGGAGGCGGCGATACAGCGCTTGCCGTTTTCCAGGCGCTTGATGTCAGGGTGCTGGTGCCGAAGGGCGAAATCGAAGCTGGCGTGCCGTGGTTCGATGTCACTGCAGCCGACGGGCGGCATTTTCGGTGCGCCGTGAAGTCGGGGGGCTTCGGCAATCCCGATAGTTTGCTAAGACTGGTTCTTTGGAATCGGGCGGCATAGTAAGACACCGCCGGGGAGAATGACGTGGCTGAAGTGAATGGCGAATCTTTGAACGCGGAAGCCGGCCCACCGGGCAAGCCCGAACGCGGCAAGGCCGTCAAGCTGGTCGATCGCGTCTTCGACCAGTTGCTCGAGCGTATCCGCGGCGGAAATTATCCGCCGGATTCCCGCCTTCCCGGCGAGCATGAGCTTGCCTCGATGCTGGGTGTGTCGCGGCCGATCGTCCGCGATGCGCTGGCGCGCCTGCGCGATCAGGGCATGGTCTATGCCCGGCAGGGCGCCGGCACCTTCGTCAGTGCGCATGGATCGCCGACGACGCAGCTTGCCTATTCACCGGTCAAGACGATCGCCGACATCCAGCGCTGCTACGAGTTCCGCCTGACGATCGAGCCGGCGGCAGCCTATTTTGCCGCCAAACGCCGCAATGAGCAGGCCATTCAGAAGATCGCCAGCGCGCTTGCGGATCTGCGTGAGGCGACCAGCCACCAGCTTCATCGCACCGACGCCGATTTTCTCTTCCACCGCGCGGTGACGGAGGCTGCCAACAATCATTATTACACGGCCTCGATCGATGCGCTGAAGGCCCATATCGCAGTAGGCATGCATCTCCACGGTCTCTCTTTGCTCGGCCCTCGCCAAGGGTTGGAACAGGTCTACGAAGAGCACAACGCCATCTACAAGGCGATCGCCGATGGCCGGCCTGACGATGCACAAAGACTGATGAAGGCGCATCTCGAAGGCTCCCGGGACCGTCTGTTCGAGGGCAGGGTGCTCGACCTATCCTTCTGACGCGCATTCCAAGCGGCTATCAACTCAAAAATGGTAGAGAGTTCATGCCCTTAACTCGGGATGTCTCCTTCGTCGTCAATTGTCAGCCGGATTTCTGCTTCTTGATGATGCTGATGTTGCCGCTTACTTCGAGGATCGCAAATTTTATCTCCCCCACGCTCTCGATGCCTTCCTGGCTTCGAGCCGCTTGCATGACGTCTTCCTTCTGCAGCCGGGCGCCTCTGAGCGCGCGTTCGTCGTAGACGCCATCCGTCACCAGAATGGTTGGAACGCCATCGATGATATGAGCTGCGCGAGGCCACCACCTCTTTACGTAAGACAGGCAGATGTCGGTCGTAAACAGTGTGAGGATCAAGATGACGGCGTTGGTGATCGAGAAGTCATCGCCTAGCATCGCCTGCTGGGTGGTTTCGGAGATCACCAGCACGATCACCAGATCGAACGGTGTCATCTGGGCCAATGTCCGTCTTCCCGACAAGCGGATGATCACGAGCAGGGTGAAATAGATTGCCAGTCCGCGTAATACCGCATCCACCGTGCTGTCCTCATGGAAAGATGAAAGTGGATTGGGTGCGGGTCTCCCCGCCCATGCCAATGGTGGCGCGAAGAGGGCCGGGGAGTTGCGTTTGCAGACGGAAGACGATCTGCGTCGGCCCTGCCGGGTCGGCGGGGAACACGTAGCCTATCCGGCCCGCGCGCGCAAAGGTCGCTTTTTGGGGCGGGTCGACGCCTTGGATCGAAAAGGTTTGAAGAAAGGCGGGATCTATCGTGAATATCCTGTCTTCGGACGACGGCGTGAAGGTCACCGTCATATCCTCGGGAGCATTCCATCGGGAGATGACGGGAAAGTCCACGGACCCTTCGGGCAGTATGAGTGTTTGCCGCGAAAACGGACCGCCTCTTCCAAGCAGACCCAGCAAGCAGGTCAGCAGAAGAAGCGTGAAAACGATCCAGGAAAAACGTTGAACAGCCCAGAACCGTTGCTGAAATTCGCTATGATCGAGCACACCTTCCGGCAGCGTGGGCAATGCGTCTATCTTTCCGATTCCCCCTCCCTGTACGTCTTGCGGAGAGCTTGGCTCGGGGGCAACCGTTCCCGGCAATGAGGGGGCCGTCGCCGTATACATCGGATGGGAAGCGGTCCAGGCGTCTTCGCCGATCAAGGGAACGAAGAGTACCCCGCCGAGATCTTCTTCCTCGAATGCGGTGGCGCCGATGCGCGTGAGGCGTTTCAGGCGCTGCCCATCACCGCGGCCGACCGGGATGATGAGCCGCCCTCCGAGCCCCAGTTGTTCCCTCAAGGCGGATGGCACCTCTGGTGCGCTCGCAGAAACAATAATGGCATCGAAGGGGGCGGCTTCCGCCCAGCCCCTGCTGCCATCGCCCACGCGAACGTCAATGTTGCGGTATCCCAGTTTCTCGAACCGTTCCTTGGCCTCAAGCGCCAGTATTTCATGGCGCTCGATGGAGTAGACATGCCTGGCTATCCGGCTCAGAAGGGCTGAAGCGTAGCCGGAACCTGTTCCGACCTCGAGCACCGTGTCGCCGGCATCCAGTTTGGCCTTTTCGAGCATCAAAGCCACGATAAACGGCTGCGAGATTGTCTGGCCTTCGCCGATCGACAGGGGCGCATCCTCATAGGCGAATTCCTCGGAGCCCGGAGGAACGAATTTTTCGCGCGGCACCGTGCGCATCGCTTCGGTCACACTTGGATCGCGAATGCCACGACGCGTAACGTGGTGCTCCACCATGCGATCTCGGATGCGCGTCATGTCCATGGATCAGTTCCACTGTCGCCGACTGCACCTTGGAAAACTTCCGGGTGGTGCAGAATGTAAAACAAATGGGCGACCGGGGAGTTCCTGAGAGGAGCAGGTTTTCCGCAAAGGCGTCCTCCACGAGTTCATGACCTTCAATGCCGGAATAAGCGGCGCTTTATTGGACTTCTCCCGGCATGTCGCACCCCGCGTTGAATGTCGCGGCCGGCCATCGAACAGCGGGACCGACGGCTCGATAGCCCCGGGTCTTCAAATCATGCCTGGAACTAGGTTAGATCAGCCTCTGTAAACGTGAATCGTGATCGCCATGATGCGCTTTCGTGAAAGTCAGGATATCAGCAAGAGTTGCACCGACCTGGAAAGCTCTGAAACCCGCCCATGAACCACACCGACATCAGTTTCCCTTCCCTATCCCTTTCTTCAAACATCAGAAAACATGCTCATGACTAATCCTACCAGCGTCTATTCGATGCCCGGAACGTGTTTTTTCGATCTGGCTCCTGCCGCGGGCGGCGAGCCCTATCGCATATTCCTTTCCATTCCGGCAGAGAGCCCGCCGGTGAAAGGATGGCCGCTTCTCGTTATGACCGACGGCAACGCCACTTTCCCCTTCGCGGTTGCCAGCTTGGTCACGCAGGCACCTTATCCCACGGGAACGAATGTCGGCTGGGGGGTGATCGCGGCGATCGGCTACCCGTGCGACGAGCCCTATGATCCGCTCCGCCGGTCTTGGGACCTGGGGCCTCCGCCGGTTAAATCCTATCCGCCCTTCGTTGAGGGCGGTCCGCCGGTTGTCATCGGCGGGACCGGTAAGCTGCTCGATTTCATCGAGAACGAGCTTATACCGCGGATTGCAGAGATGGTGATCCTGGATCCGACGCGCCGATCGCTCTTCGGACATTCCTTCGGCGGCCTCTTTACTCTCTATGGCCTGTTCGAGCATCCAGGTCTGTTTGCCAATTGGATTGCGGCCAGCCCGACCATCTATTGGGAGAACAGCGAAATCCTCAAGAATGAGGCGCGCCGTCAAGTCATACCGGGAAATGCACCCTTCCTGCATTTGTCTGCCGGAGAACACGAAGGCGATGAGCTGGCACCCTTCCAGTACCGGAACGAGGATGCGGCGGCACGTCTGGAGAAGAGGAAGATCGAGCGGACCGTCCTCCTGGCGCGAGAGATGGCGGAGCGATTAGACGGCGCCGCCGACGGATTGCGTGCTGAATTCGAGCTTTATGCCGGCGAGACCCACATGTCCGTTCTTGCGGCGGCAGTGAATCGCGCGGTGAGCATTGCGTTCGCCGTCCAGGGTTTGACCGGCAGGGAAGCGAAAACGGAGAATTCGCGATCGGCTTGATGCTGATGGCGCTTCTGCGGCCAAATGCGCCGGCCGGACGGAAGGTTGGACAGTGTTCAGCCTCCGTGTGGGCAGCGTGCGGCTAAGCGCGGATGAGCCTTCGCTCCAGAAAACTCTGCATGTCGCGCCGTCCATCTACCACGCAGTAGACGACGACATCAGTGCCCATGATGCGATAGATCATGCGCCACGGCTTATGGTGCAGTTCCCGATATTCGGAAATTCCGATCCCCGCCAACTCCTTCGGAATATTTCCGCGGGCGGGGAATTCTTCAAGCTCGGCGCAGGCGTTCTCGATGTCCGTCAGAATGCGCTCTGCCGTCTCGGCGCCGTCGCGACCGGCGATAAAGCGATGGAGATCTTCGATGTCGCGTTCCGCATCCTCGGCGAAAAGAACACGATATGGCATCAGGATTGGCTGTCCGCCAGACGTTTGCGGATGCGCGCAAAGGATTCCGCAGCAGGGCGCAGTTTGCCCTCCTCGATTTGCCGGTTGGTGAGCGCCAGCACCTTCAGGAGCGCCAGTGTCTCCTGGGTTTCTTCATATTGGCCGACGTCCTGAAGGATGGCTTTCGCTTCTCCGTGAAGCGTAATGACGACCGGCTGCGGGTTATCCTTCAATGTCCGGATGATCTCGGGCGCATGCGCCTTGAGATAGCTGATCGGCTTGACCTGTTCTGACAGCTTCATGTGGCTACTCCCTTTCGACCAGAATATAGACCATCAAGTGGTCGATTGAAAGAAGCCTTTCAGTGGCGGCGAGACACATTCGCAGCATCCGATTTTCCATCTTGGGTGCGGCCGCTTTTTTCAATCAACGCGTTCGAAAGAGAATGTCATTTCTTATAATTAAGTTTGTCTACTGATTTTATAGACTAAACTTTGCAACCAAGGATCGGATCGTGGTGCCATGACCTACCTCCTCAGTCTTCTCGACAAAAGCCCGATCGAACAGGGGCTGACGGCCGCGGATGCGCTGCGGGCGACGGTAAAGATTGCCGGCCGGGCCGAGGAACTCGGTTATCACCGTTTCTGGGTCGCCGAGCATCATAACATGTCCAATCTGGCAAGCTCGGCGCCGGAGGCGCTGATCGCCTATCTTCTCGCCAGGACATCGAGGATCCGCATCGGTTCCGGCGGCGTCATGCTGCAGCACTACAGCGCCTATAAGGTTGCCGAGACCTTCAATCTTCTGGCATCGCTTGCGCCCGGCCGCGTCGATCTCGGTGTCGGCAAGGCGCCGGGCGGTTTTCCTCTCTCGACGCGCGCCCTGCAGCTTGCCGTCGATCCGGCCAGGAAGCCGGATTTCGCGAGCCAGCTTTCCGATCTCAACACATATCTCGCTGCGGACCCGAATTACGACGGCGCGCAGGCAACGCCTTTCCCGCCGACTGCGCCTGAGCGTTTCCTGCTCGGCGCCAGCGTCGAAAGCGCCGAACTCGCTGCCGAGAAGGGCTGGGAACTCGTTTTCGCCGGTCACCTGAACGGCGATCCTGACAATCTGCGCAGGACCTTCGAGGCCTATGAGCGGGCATCCGGCGGCAAGCGCCCGATCCTGGCACTCGCCGCCTTTGCCGCCGAAAGCGAGGACTATGCCCGCGAGCGCGTCGGCAATCTGCGCATCGTCAAGGTGTTCCTGCCGAACGGCCAGACCGTCAATGTCGGCAGCGAGGAGCAGGCGGCCGAATTCGCCCGCCAGGCCGGCGTCACCGATTACCGCATCGAGGAGAAGGTGCCTAGCGTGCTGCATGGCACGGCGGAGCAGATCCGCAAGGAGCTGGACGAACTTCACCGCCGCTATGGGGTCAAGGAGTTCGTGCTGGACACGCCGGCGCTTTCGGTTGCCGAGCGCCTGGCTTCCATCGAGCTTCTCGCCAAAGAGCGGCTTTCCCTCGTCGCCTGATCGTTTCCAAGGAGGACTGATCCAATGGCTCAAAAACACGTCACGTTCGGCATCATGCTGCAAGGTCCCGGCGGTCACATGAATGCCTGGAAACATCCAAGCGGACCGGCCGATGCCAGCGTCAATTTCGAGTTCTTCGTCAAGACCGCGCGCAAGGCGGAGGCGACCGGCATCGCTTTCGCTTTCGTCGCCGACGGGCTCTATATCAACGAGCAGTCCATCCCGCATTTCCTCAACCGGTTTGAGCCGATCGCCATTCTCTCGGCGCTCGCCGCCTCGACCTCGAAGATCGGCCTCGTCGGCACGGTCTCGACCTCTTATAGCGATCCCTTCACCATTGCCCGCCAGTTCGCCTCGATCGATCTCATCAGCGGCGGCCGGGCAGGGTGGAATGCGGTGACCTCGCCGCTTGAGGGGTCGGGCCGCAATTACAGCCGCGAACATCCCGAGCACGAACTGCGCTACGAGATCGCCGAGGATTATATCGATGCGATCAAGGGCCTGTGGGATTCCTGGGACGACGACGCCTTCGTCCGCAACCGTGAGACCGGCGTCTTTGTCGACAAGACGAAGATGCATCGCCTCAACCACAAGGGCCGCTTCTTCCGCGTCGAGGGGCCGCTCAACATCGGCCGTTCCAAGCAAGGCCAACCTGTCGTTTTCCAGGCCGGGGCCTCGGATTCAGGCATCAGGCTCGCCGGCAAACATGCCGACGCGGTCTTCACCAATGGCGGGCCGTTCGAGGATGCGCAGGCCTTCTACCGTCAGCTCAAGGACAGCGTGATTGCCCATGGCCGCAGCGCCGCGGAAGTAGGCATTTATCCTGGTATCGGGCCGATCGTCGGAGCGACGCAGGACGAGGCGGAAGCCAAGTATCAGGCGATTCGCAACCTCGTCACGACAGAGGAGGCACTGCTCTATCTCGGCCGCTTCTTCGATCATCATGATTTCAGTGTCTATCCGCTCGACGCGCCGTTCCCCGAACTCGGCGATATCGGCAGGAACAATTTCCGCGCCACCACCGACCGCATCAAGAAGACGGCGCGGGAGAAAGGCCTGACGCTCCGGCAGGTCGCGCTCGATTCGGCAACGCCGCGCACGACTTTCATCGGCACGGCCGATCATATTGCCGACGAAATCATCCGCTGGGTGGACCATGGCGCTGCCGATGGCTTCATCCTCGGTTTCCCTGTCATCGCCGAGGGCTTCGACGATTTCTCCAGATATGTTCTGCCGATCCTCACGGAGCGCGGCTATTTCGATCCCGTCCTGAAGGGCGAGACGCTGCGCGACCATCTCGGTCTGCCCTTCCGTGAAAGCCGCTACACGGCGGGCGCAGATCAGGTCGAGCGCGGAAAGGCTGTCGGCGCCTGAGGCGCCGACGAACCGTCATGAACATCATCGCTCAGAACCCAAGCAGCAACGATCCGGTCGACAAGGGCATCGCCGCCTATCTCGACGAGATCATCGCGCTTCGCCACGATCTGCATCAATATCCGGAGCTTGCGTTCCAGGAGCTCAGGACCAGCAAGCTTGTGGCATCCCGCCTTTCCTCCTGGGGCTATGAGGTGGCGACGGGCATTGCCGGAACCGGCATCGTCGCCACCCTCAGGCGCGGCGAGGGGAAAAAGCGGATCGGCATCCGCGCCGACATGGACGCGCTGCCGATCGAGGAGGCGAGCGGTCTTGCCTATGCCAGCAGCAATCCCGGCGTCATGCATGCCTGCGGCCATGACGGGCATACGTCGATCCTGCTCGCTGCCGCGCGTTATCTCGCCGAAAGCGGCAATTTCAGCGGCACGTTGCGGCTGATTTTCCAGCCCGCTGAGGAAATCGGCGCCGGCGCCCGCAAGATGATCTCGGAAGGCCTGTTCGAACGGTTTCCTGTCGACGCGGTCTTCGGGCTGCACAATTGGCCGGGTGTGCCGACGGGACAATTCGGCTTCGTTAGCGGCCCCGCCATGGCCTCGGTCGATCAGGCGGTGATCAAGATCATCGGCAAGGGCGGCCACGGCGCCGAACCGCACCGCGCCGTCGATCCGGTGCTCGCCTCGGCCTCCTTTATCACCGCCCTGCAGAGCGTCGTCTCGCGCAATGTCGACCCGCAGGATATGGCGGTCGCGACCGTCGGCTCGATCCATGCCGGCTCCGCCTCAAACGTTATCCCCGAAAGTGTGGAGATGAAGCTCACCATGCGGGCCTTCAGCGAGACGGTCCGCCAGCTGTTGCGAGAGCGCATTCCCGCACTTGCACGCGCCCAAGCCGAAAGCTTCGGCGCCGAGGCGGATGTGAATTACCGCCTCGGCTTTCCGGCGCTGATCAACCATGCTGCGGAGACGGCCTTTGCCCGCGACGTCGCCTACGACGCACTCGGCCCTGCGGCGGTCGAGAAGGATTTCCGGCCGAGAACCGCAAGCGAGGATTTTGCCTTCATGCTGCAAGCAAATCCCGGCAGCTATCTCTTCGTCGGGAATGGTGACAGTGCTCCTCTCCACAGCGCCCACTACAATTTCAACGACGCGATCATCGCGCCCGCCGCCCGCTACTGGGTGCGGCTCGCCGAAACCTTCCTCACTGATGACAACGGGTGATGAACGATATGAGCGATACGTTTCTGTATACTAGCCCTCTCGACCCGCGCGCCAAGCCGCTGATCGATGAATTGATCTACGAATACGACAGCCGTTACGGCAACTATTTCAATGCCGAAGGTGCTGCGGCCGAGCTCAACCGTTATCCCCCTGAGGCTTTTGCGCCGCCTCAGGGCAATTTTCTCCTGTTGATCCGTGATGGTGAAACCATCGGCGGTGGTGCCTTCAAGAACTATGACGACCGCACGGCCGAGTTCAAACGCATCTGGACGCGCTCCGATCTGCGCCGTCAGGGCCTTGCCCGCAAGGTGCTGGTGGAGCTGGAGGCCCAGGCCGCTCGCCAGGGCTATTCCCGCATCTATCTGACGACCGGCTTTCGCCAGCCCGAGGCCGTCGGCCTCTATCTGAACTACGGCTACACCGCTCTCTTCAACACATCCGCCGATCCCGAGATCTACAAGAGCCTGCCCTTCGAGAAGGACATCACTCATCTCGCTGAGCCTGCTCACGAAGATGCCGAGCCGCGCCTGCGCGTGGCCGGTGCAAATTTTTGAAAACGGCAAAGACCGACAATCATAAAAGGGAAGCACAATGGCACTGACGACGGATTTCGCCGGCATCGACGCCGGTAGCAGGGCGGCAGAATCGAAGGATCATTCCCGTTACCGCATCGTGCAGGCGCGCCATCCGGGCCGCCTGGCAGGCACGATCTTTGCCGCCCTCGTCATCATTGCCGTGCTCTATTCCATCTTCACCAATCCGCGCTGGGGTTGGAGCGTCTTTGCCGAATGGTTCTTTGCCGAACCGGTGCTCGTCGGTCTCGGCAGGACGCTGCTTTTGACCGTGCTTGCCGCCATATCCGGCTCCATCCTCGGAACGGCCCTGGCGCTTGCCCGCGTTTCCAAGTCGCCGCTGCTCTCCGGTCTCTCCTGGGGCTATATCTGGCTGCTGCGCTCAATCCCGGTCATCGTGCTGCTGCTGATCCTGAACAATCTCGGCTACCTCTATGAGACGATCAAGATCGGCATTCCCTTCACCGATACCGTCTTCCTCGACTATCCCACAGTGCAGTTGCTGACGCCCTTTGCAGCCGCCTTTCTCGGCCTGACGCTCAACCAGTCGGCCTTCTTCGCCGAGATCGTGCGCGGCGGTATTCTCTCGGTGGATCACG
Source organism: Rhizobium leguminosarum bv. viciae USDA 2370 (assembly GCF_002008365.1). Classification (GTDB taxonomy): domain Bacteria; phylum Pseudomonadota; class Alphaproteobacteria; order Rhizobiales; family Rhizobiaceae; genus Rhizobium; species Rhizobium leguminosarum. Next base: position 272,792 of record NZ_MRDL01000001.1, on the reverse strand, counting down.
GACAGTTGGAGGCCGCCGCAGCACTCGGCCTGCCGCGCCGCCGCCAGGCCTTCCGAATCGTGCTGCCGCAGGCCATGCGTTCGATTCTGCCGACCGGCTTTAACGAACTCATCGGACTGGCGAAGAGCACCTCCATGGTCTACGTGCTGGCGCTGCCGGAGCTCTTCTATACGGTCCAGGTGATCTACCGCCGCAATCTCGAAGTCATTCCGCTGCTGATGGTCGCGACCGTCTGGTATCTGATCATCATGACGGTGCTGTCGATCGCTCAGCGCTATATCGAACGCTACTTCTCCAAAGGCGCCGTGCGCAATCCGACGCCGTTGCCCTTCCAGGCATTTTTCGAGCGTTTCCGCCGTCCGCTGCCTGTCCTCGATACGGCGACCGACACCGTGCGCAAGATCGGTTTCCAGGATGCGGCGACGCTGCGGGCCGCAGGAGGCGCGGTGCGCATTCACGGCATTTCCAAAAGCTTCGGCTCGCTGAAAGTGCTCGATGATGTCGAGCTCAGCCTTCCCGCCGGCAGCGTGACCGCCATCCTCGGTCCGTCCGGTTCGGGCAAGTCGACGCTTCTGCGCGCCATCAACCACCTGGAGCGTGTCGATGAGGGGTTCATCTCGGTGGACGGCGATTTCGTTGGCTACAGCAGGAAGGGCGATACGCTCTACGAGCTCAAGGAGAAGGATATCCTCAAACGCCGCGCCGATATCGGCATGGTCTTCCAGAGCTTCAATCTCTTCCCGCATCTGACCGTGCTCGAAAACCTCATCGAGGCACCGATCCAGGTTCGCGGCATCGGCCGTGAGGACGCCGTGCAGCTGGCGCAGGAGCTGCTGGCACGCATCGGCCTCAGCGACAAGATCAATGCCTATCCGCGCCAGCTTTCCGGCGGCCAGCAGCAGCGTGTGGCGATCGCCCGCGCACTGGCGCTCCGCCCGAAGGTGCTGCTCTTCGACGAGCCGACCTCGGCGCTCGATCCCGAGCTCGTCGGCGAAGTGCTCGACGTCATCCAGGAACTTGCCCGCACTGGCACGACGCTTGTCATCGTCACCCATGAGGTCGGTTTTGCCCGCGAAGTCGCCGACACTGTCGTCTTCATGGAAAGCGGCCGCATCCTGGAGGCTGGCCCGCCGGCCCGCATCTTCGCACAAGCGGAACATCCCCGTACGCGGGAATTCCTCGCCAAGGTTCTCTAGCGCCTGATAGCGCTGGCGAAATGCCGGGCCGCGACGGGCTGCTCCGGCCGAATAACAATAACCACAACCTAAAGATGAAATGGAGAAGGGGCATGACATTTACAGATAGGGCAAGGCTTCTGATAGCGGGAGCCGTCACCATTGCCGCGATCGGTTTCGGTTCCGCTCAGGCGCAGCAGAAGTTCGATCTCAGCCCCGAGCAGCCCAACCGGCTGCGGGTGGAAAAGAACGAGAAGCGCATTGCCGAAGTCAAGGACTTCAATTTCGTCGAAAGTGGCGTCTTCACCGTCGGCATCAGCTCGAGCGGCAATCTTCCGCTGCATGATTATGCCTCCGATTCCAAGACGGTTATCGGTTACGACGTCGATCTGGCGCAGGCGATTGCCGACAGCCTGGGCCTGAAGCTCGAACTCGTTTCCGTCGCCTGGGCCGATTGGCCGTTGGGGCTGACCTCCGGAAAGTTCGACGCGGTGATCTCGAACGTGACGGTAACGGAAGAGCGCAAGGAGAAATTCGATTTCTCGACCTATCGCAAGGACGAGCTTGGCTTCTACGTCAAGTCCGACAGCTCGATCACCTCGATCAAGCAGCCGAAAGATATTGCCGGTCTGAAGGTCATCACCGATGCCGGCACGAACCAGGAGAAGATCCTGCTGGAATGGGATCGTGAGAATGTCGCCGCCGGCCTGAAGCCGATCGAGGTGCAATATTATGACGACGATGCGGTCAAGGATCTTGCCGTCCAGTCGGGCAGAGCAGACACCGTCTTCAGCGTGAACGCGACGCAGGCCTATTCGGCGGGGATCAACGGCAAGACCAAGCTCGTCGGCACCGTCAGCGGCGGTTGGCCGATCACCGCAGAAATTGCGGTCACCACGCGCAAGGGCAGCGGCCTGGCCGCGCCCTTGACCGATGTCGTTAACGACCTGATCGCCAGCGGTGCTTACCGGAAGATCCTCGATACGTGGAACCTCGGTCCGGAGGCGATCGACAAGGCCCAGACCAACCCACCGGGCCTGCCGAAGAGCGGCTCCTGATCGATCCCTATTGGGCCGGCGGCAATGCTGCCGGCCATTCCCGCCTGACAATTTGGAGATTGAAGACGATGATTGCCTTTCCGGCATTCCGGACCCTGCTGATCGCCGCCATGGCGTCGGCCCTTTTCTTCGGCGCAGCTCATGCAGCCGAGGATTTCGACCTCAGCCCAGAGCAGCCAGGCCGGCTTCACGCCGCCAGGAACGATGCGGCGATTGCCGCAATCCCCAGGGAATTCAAGTTCGTCACACCCGGCAAGTTCACCATCGCCGTCAGCCCCGGCGGCCCGCCGCTTGCGACCTATGCCACGGACGCCAAGACCGTGGTCGGGGCAGATCCCGATTATGCCTATGCCATCGCCGACAGCCTTGGCCTGACGCTGGAGATCGTGCCGGTCGCCTGGATCGACTGGCCGCTCGGCCTCGCCTCGGGCAAGTATGATGCCGTCATCTCCAATGTTGGGGTCACCGAGCAGCGCAAGGAAAAATTCGATTTTTCCACCTACCGCAAGGGCCTGCATGGTTTCTTCGTAAAATCCGACAGTCCTGTAACCTCGATCAAGGAGCCCAAGGATGCGGCGGGCCTCGGGATCGTTGTCGGGGCCGGCACCAACCAGGAGCGTATCCTGGTGAAATGGAGCGAGGAAGATGTCGCAGCGGGCCTGAAACCGATCGAGCTGCAATATTACGACGACGAGGCGGCAAGCCTTCTCGCGCTGCGTTCCGGCCGGGCCGATGTCATCGTCCAGCCGCATGCACAGCTCGTCTTCATCGCCGCGCGCGACAAGAACATCAAACGCGTCGGCACGCTGAGCGCCGGCTGGCCGGATCGCTCGGACGTCGCGATCACCACTCGCAAAGGAAGCGGACTGGCCGATGCGCTTACCATTGCCACCAACGGTCTGATCAAGGACGGCACCTACGCGAAGATACTCGACCACTGGCATCTCTCCGAGGAAGCCCTGCCGGCATCCGAGACCAACCCGCCCGGCCTGCCGAAATACTGATCATCGGATGGCACGCGTGGGCAACATATCCATCAGCCATATCGGCTTCCTCACACCCGGCAATTATCCCGACGGCGATCCTTTGTCGGGCTTGGAGCAGACGCTTGAGCAGCTGCAATATGGCGAAGATCTGGGCTTCGACAGTGCCTGGGTCCGGCAGCGGCACCTGGAGCCTGGAATCTCTTCCGCGAGCGCCTTCCTGGCGGCAGCGACGCAGCGAACCAGCCGGATCGAGCTTGGAACCGCGGTCATCCCGATCGGTTACGAGAGCCCTTACCGGCTGGCCGAAGATCTCGCCACCGTCGATGTTCTGTCGCGCGGGCGGCTGAATATCGGCGTCAGCGCCGGCCGGCCGCTGCACGCCGAGCTGATCGCTCCGCTTGTCTTCGACGGCGACTGGACGGGTTACGATTTCTCGCATGATCGCGTGCTGCGCTTTGCCGACAATCTGCGTGGCACTTATCTCGGCGACGAGCAGACCTTGATCAAGACGCCCTTCGGTCCGCAGCGGCCACGGCTGCAGCCCTATGCCAAGGGCCTGATCGACCGGATCTGGTATGGCGGCGGGTCGCAGCGCTCGGCCGAATGGGCCGGCCGCAATGGCTTCAACCTGTTGACCGGCAATGTGATAACGGGCGACGGGACCGATGATTTCTTCACCGCGCAATCGCGGCTGATCCAAACCTATCGCGCCGCCGGCACGCAGCGCCGGGTCGCGCTGGGCCGCGTCATCGTGCCTTTCGATAGCGCCGATGCCGCAACGCGGCGCCGGTATCGAGACTATGCCGATGGCCGTCATGAGCGAACCCTTTCACCGCAGGGCGAGCGGCGCACCCTGTTCGCCCGTGATGTCGTCGGCACCTCGGACGAGATATTGGCGCAGCTTTTTGCCGATCCGATCTTGCCTGAGGTCGGTGAGTTGAGGCTGGAGCTCCCTTACGAGTTCGAGCACGAGGAGTATCGACAGATTCTCCACGACTTCGTGACGCTGATCGCACCGGAACTCGGATGGAAAGCCCAATCCGAAGTTAGATCCGCTTCCTGAAAATGCCGTCGACCATTCGATGCCAGAACAATCACCTCGTAGGGAACATGCATCAGTGACCAAATCAGTAGAGTACTTCTTTTCTATCGGCTCGCCCTGGTCCTACATCGGCTTCGACGTCTTCGCCGAACTTGCGGCAAAGAACGACGTCGTCATCACGCCCTATTTGACGACGGTGGTCGAGGAAAATGGCGGTATCTTTTCGCGCAATCGCCCGGAGATCCGGCGCGCTTACTGGACGCGGGACCTCAAGCGCTGGGCGCGCGTGCGCGGCAAGGAACTGCGGCTCGAACATCGCCCGGATTTGAGCGATCCGACGCCGGCATCCCTCTTCGTGATTGCGGCCTATCTCGACGGACAGGATTGGATCGGCGTTGCCCGCGCCCTGCAGCATGCCTTCTGGAGCGAGGCGAGGGATATCGGCAAGCCCGACGTGCGCGAGGCGATCGTGACATCAGCGGGTTTCGACGGCGCAACACTCCTCCGGCGACAAGCCGACGACGATGTCCAGAACAAATGGTCGGCAGACCGCGTGCATGCGCGCGACAGCGGCGTCTTCGGCTTTCCCACCTATGTCTATGATGGCGAGATCTATTGGGGACAGGACAATTTGCCCTTCCTTGAACGCCATCTTCGTGGTGACAAGCCTTAGACTCGAGCGAGCAATCCGATCGGATTGAGACGGATTTTTTCAAATAAATCTATAAAATAGATAGCTTTATTCTCTATCGCTGATGCCCTGCGATAGATTGGTGTGGTTGATGGGGAAAAATCACACGCATGCTCGACAGGACTTCGCAAGCCATTATTCCGTCGCGTTCGACGGAATGGCCGACCGTCATTCTCGCACTCGTCATCCATGGCGGATTTCTTGCGCTCACCTGGTGGTGGCAATCATTGCCGCTGATCATGGCCGTGATTGCCGGAGGCTGGTTGATTGCCTGGCATGGATCCCTTCAGCACGAAGTCATTCACGGCCATCCGACGGGAAACCAAGGCATAAACGACGCGATCGGGTCGATACCGCTGTCGCTGTGGCTGCCTTATCCGATCTATAGGGAAAGCCATCTGGAGCATCATCGCGACGAATATCTGACCGATCCGATCGAAGATCCGGAATCCTCCTATTTTACCAAGGCCACCTGGGACCAGCTCGGCGCGACCGGCAGGTTGCTGGCACGGTGGAACACCACCCTGTTCGGCCGTTTGACCATCGGCCCTGCGGTGATGCTTTTGAGTTTCCTTGGGCAGGAAGGGCAGCTGGTACGGGCGAACGAACCGGGACGACGGCGGATATGGGGTGTGCACGGCATCGCCGTTGCCGCCGTTCTTTTCTGGGCGACCGTCATCTGCGGCATGCCGCTTTGGCTTTATCTTGCTTTCGTCTATACGGGTGCTGCGATGACGCGGCTCAGATCCTATGCCGAGCACAGATATGCCGACAGCCATGAGGAACGCACCGCCATCGTCGAAAACAGCTATCTCTTCGGCTTGTTGTTTCTCTACAACAACCTGCACGTTCTCCATCATCGCCGGCCGGGCATCTCCTGGTATCGCCTTCCGGCGGTCTATCGCAAAAACCGCGATACGCTCGTCCGTTCGAATGGCGGGCTTGTCTATGATGGCTATTGGGACATCGCGCGTCGGTTTTTCCTGAAGCCGCACGACGATCCGACGCATCCTCATCATTCCTAAAATTTCTACCTGAGCCGGACCCGTCACTATAATGTTTGAAAAGCCGGGATTTGGGGGCTGCTCAGTCGCCCTGTATTGCGGCTTCCTGTTGCCCCCATTTCACAGCTCTGCAATTTGCACTTTCAGCGGATGTCCAGTGTGATCAGCTACGGCTGGCGGCGATCAGGGCGTGCGCTGCATCGCGGAGCAAACCGGTGGCCTCGCCGGGCTCAAAGAGCTGCATGCTGACAAAGGCGCCGTTGATCAGAACCGCGAGTTGACCGGCGAGCCGATCGGGCGCGGCAACCGCAAGCCCCTCGGCGATGGTCTTCAGACGCCGCCGCATCTCGCGCATGTGGGCTTCGGCGACCTTGCGGGCAGGGTGATCCGCTTCGGGAAATTCGGCTGCGGTGTTGATCTGCGGACAGCCTCGGTAGTTTTCCCGCCCGACCCGTTCGCCGATCCACTCAAAATGTGCATCGAGCATGGCCTCGGCATCGTCCGAATGCTGTTCCGTCACGCGATCCCAGGTGCTCCAGAAGTCTAGGTCTTCGCGCTTGAGGAAGGCCGCGATGAGCTCGTCCTTCGTGCCGAAATGGCGGTAGAGGCTGGTTTTGGCGACGCCGGATTTTTCGACCACCAGATCGACACCGACAGCACGCACGCCGCGCCGGTAAAAGAGTTCCGACGCCGTCTCGAGAATCCTATCCCGCACCTCGTTGCCGCCAGAGGCACGGGAGTTCGTTGCGCTTTTCGACATTCGTGTACCTCCAATGTCGCCAGCATAACAGCAAACGGATTGACACGCTACAGACCTGTATGTTTTATTGGGTACAGACAGGTCTGTAGCGATGGAGAAAACAATGACCATTTACGAAGCCGACATCACGGAGACGTCCCAATCTATCGCGGTCTTGGGAGCGAACGGCCATACCGGTCGTTTTGTCGTAGCCGAACTGTTGCGGCGCGGTCTCAAGCCCATCGCGGTTGGACGGAATGCCGAGCGGCTGGCGGCTGCGGGCTTTGCGGAGCGCGGCATCGAATGCCGCGAAGCAGCGGTCGAGGATGACGGGGAATTGGACAGGGCGCTAGCCGGCGCGGCGGCGGTCATCAACTGCGCCGGCCCGTTCATGGACACCGCCGACGCAGTGGTGCGTGCCGCGTTGCGAGCGGGAATTCATTATCTCGACGTGACGGCCGAGCAACCGAGTGTGCAGGCCACGTTCGAGAGGCATGAGGTTGCGGCCCGGGAAGCGGGCACAGCCGTCATCCCGGCCATGGGTTTCTATGGCGGCTTGGCCGACCTGCTCGTGGCAGCTGTCATGGACGAGTGGGAGCACGCCGACGACATCGAAATTCGAGTTGCGCTCGACAGCTGGCTCCCGACGAGAGGCACACGCGTTACCGGAGAAAGAAACACTGCACGGCGCCTGGCCGTCAGCGGTGGGCAGCTGGAGCCGGTGCCTCAACCGCCTGCTGAAAGGGTGTCGACTTTACCGGCCCCGTTCGGTCGGCAGACTTTCGTCGAGCTTCCCTTTTCGGAAGTGCCGCTGATCGCCCGGCACGTCCGGACGAAGGAACTGCACACCTTCTTGAGCACAGTCGCTCTGCGGGATGTCCGCGACTCGTCGACGCCTCCGCCGCAGGCAGTCGACGAATCCGGGCGTTCGGCGCAGCGCTTTGCCGTAGAAGTGATCGTCACGCAGGGTGACGTGCGCCGTCAGATTGTCGCACAGGGACAAGACATCTACGCCGTCACGGCGCCGATCATCTGTGAAGCGGTCCAGCGTATCCTCTCGGGGCGCATCCGCGATATCGGCGCAAAGGCGCCGGCAGCCATTTTCGATGCCGCTAGCTTCCTGCAGGCGCTCGGCCCGGATCTGTCGGTCGAGATATCGGAAACTTAGTTCGGAAACGCCAGACTTTCAGAAAGTCCCTCACAATGGCGTGGGGGACTTAATTCTCCTGGCGTATTCAGGGAGACTGTTCAGAACGATCGTCCCGCTCTGGCGATGATAGCGGATGGAATTCCGTTATCTTGGCAAGATTGCACATTCCCATCGAAACCGTTCCATTCTATTGGAGGAAAATATAGGGGAAGATTTTTTTACATTGTTTGCTGCAATTGGTTCTTTTATCTCCAGTTTCATCGAAACACGAAACGCTACGATATTGACCGGAGAGAGACAATGAACCCCGCCATGAACATGATGCCGATGATGAACAACATGATGCCCGCCATGATGAACCCGATGATGGGTGGAATGATGCCGATGATGTCAGGCATGCCCATGATGAACGGCGCGATGATGCCGATGATGGCCTCCATGCCGATGATGATGATGATGGGCTCCATGAAATGCACGATGACCGCCGAGGGCATGGTCTGCGAAATGAAGCCGATGGAAGGCATGGACAAGGACATGTTCATGGAATGCTGCAAGCGTATGATGTCCAGCGGCATGCCGATGATGATGAACTGCGGCGGCATGATGATGTGCTGCATGATGGCCGCCTGAGCCATCCGCCTCTCAAGGAAACGACCAAGAGCCTCCGGAGACGGGGGCTCTTTTTGTGTCAGACGCGAACGTCTTCGAGATAGGTCGTGACTAGGTAGAGGATTGCTTCCGTTCCCGTCATGTTGCGGTAGATGTGCGGCACGTCTGCATCGAAGATGATGGCATCGCCTTCACCCAGAATATGGGGTGCCTGCTTGCCGGCGATGATTTCGACGGTGCCCTGAGCAACGACCAGATTTTCGACCGTTCCATGCTGATGGGGATCGGCGCTTTCGGTATGGTGCGGAGCGATCCTGAGCTCGTAGAATTCCACCTTTCTTTCGCTTTCGAAGGGGAAAAGAGCCCGTGTCCGGAAGCGCCCTTCGGAAGAGGCGAGGATCTTCGATCTTGCCCGCGGTACTGTAATGATCGAGGTGTCGCCGCGTTCGGCGATCAGAGCGGCGCAGGGAATACCGAGAGCAAGTGCAATCTTCGAGAGAATGCTCAATGTCGGGCTGCTTTTGCCCGTCTCGATTTGCCCGAGCATGGCGCGGCTGACGCCGGCGATCTTTGCCAGCCGGTCCAGGGAGTAGCCGCGGCGGGTGCGAATGCGCCGCAAATTCTGTCCTGTCTGAACCGTGATCTCTTCGGCGGCATCTCTCGCTTCGCCGTCGGGAAGAAGCGCTTGATCAGACGCCATATCCCGCAATGCCCATTGCCATGACCGGGACAAAGCCCCAATAGGGCACCCACATCAGAACCGGCTGCATCGCAAAGGATACGGGCGCGGCCGCCTTCAGCGCATCGGGCGCATCTTTGCTGCGAGATTGCCGGTAGGCCTGGAAATCGATGACATCAGCCGTCTGCACTGGCATGAAAAGCTCCCGCTAAAATCTATAAGAAGCGTATATTTTCCGCAGAGGAAAAGGCAGGGCTTGTCATCCAATCGTTCCGCTGAACCGGAAATCTTATACCAATTATATTCGACCTTGCGGCAAAGCCATTTATGGCGAGCAATTTGTACGAGCTTCTCGCCAGGCTCGCGACATCACGATGCCGCCCACACCAGCGTCTACAAAAGAAGCCGAACAAGTTCCCCTTCCTGCCGTCTTCCCGCACGCGAGGTCGAAGCGGTCGCTGGACCGGCGATCCCTTGTGACGATCGCCATGCAGCCTATGCGTGCTGGAGCGGCGGCGAACGTTTTTTTCAACCAGGCGAAGAAGGAGAGACGCACGTTCCTTTAATCTATCAATTTTGTAGACAATAGTTGGGGCAACGCAAAGAGAGGAAAAACCATGTCAGGTTTCAAACTCGTCGGCATCGCTGGCAGCTTCAACCGTCCATCGAAGACATTGGCACTTGTGCGGCACGTCGCCGAACGTGCGAGCATTCGCTACGGATTTGCGAGCAAGAGCTATGATCTGCATGATGTCGGTCCGTCGCTTGGCAGCGCCTTGTGGCGCAAGGATCTCGACGCGCAGGCCAGGCATGTCGTCGACGAGATCGTGCAGGCCGATGCCCTGATCATCGGCTCGCCAACCTACAAGGGCTCTTATCCCGGCCATTTCAAACACCTCATCGACCTGATCGACCCGCACGAACTTCGGGGCAAGCCGATCATCATCACGGCGACCGGCGGCGGTGACCGGCATGCGTTGATGGTCGAGCATCAGCTTCGGCCGCTGTTTGGGTTTTTCATGGCCCATACCTTGCCGACCGCCGTCTATGCGTCCGACCGCGATTTCACAAACTATGCGGTTTCATCCGACGCGCTTTTAGCCCGCATCAACGACGTGATCGACGAATTGGCGGCCTTCTTTCCGGGCGCAAACCCGGCCCTGGCGGCAGCCGAGTAAGGATCGTCACCATGGCTCGATCTCAGGAAGCAACGATCACCGATGAGGAAAGGCCGGGGCCAAGCGAGCAATTGTGGAGCGTCTTCGAATTCGCCCGACGATATCGTCTCGCCAAACGCGAGGAGAACCGCCTGCTGATGCTCTACGGACCGACGGCATCGCTTCACGTTCTTCTCGCCAATGCACAACGTCATTCGCTGATTTCGTAGAGCAATTCCAGCAAAAGTGCACAGCGGTTTTGCGTCCGGAATTGCATGAAAACAAAGAGATAGAGCACCTCCGTGATTCGAAGAAAAACGGAAATGCTCTAGCCGAAGAATACCGGTTCCTGACAGGAGGTTCGCATGAAGCTTGATTTTCAGTTCTGGCTGAAGCTTTCGATCGGCCGGATCCTCGGCCTGAAGCCGCCCGCTGCACGGGAGCCTGTGAACGGATTGTTCATGCCGGACGACGAGCGCGACCGGTCCGCCCGCGAATACGAACTCCATTATTGGGGCACCATGCCCGGCCTTTGGTATTGAGGAGAACGGCGTGATGGCGATTGTCGTTGAGACCGACCTGCGTCGGCACGGTGCGAGAAGAGCGGAAGGCAGCGTCATGTCGCATTTCAGGCATGCGGCCGGAATCTGCACGATCGTCAGTTCCTTCACATTCCTGTTCGCCCTGGTGATCGGGCTGGTCTGATGAGTGAGGTCAGATGTTTGCCCCGATCGGGAAAAGGACCGACGCGCAGCTTCGGAGAGGATGCCGTCAGATGATCGATGTACTTATTCTTCCCGGGCTTTTCGGCTCGGGAGAAGGGCATTGGCAACAGCACTGGCTGCAGGATCAGCCGGGCAGTCGTTGCGTCGCCCAGCAGGACTGGGATCATCCGAACCTTGACAGTTGGCTGCTGCGATTGGAAGGCGCACTTGAAGAGGCCGGCGAGGCCTATCTGGTCGCCCATAGTCTCGGATGCCTGCTTGCCGCCCGCTTGGCCGGGCGAAGTGCGGCGCGGCGCGTCAAAGGGGCATTGCTCGTTGCTCCATGCGATCTGCCGGCCACGGAAAACCTGCATCCGGGGCTTATCTCGTTTGGCGCCATGCCGACGGCGCCTTTGCCTTTTCCAAGCATCGTCGTCGGCAGCATGAACGATGCCTACATGACGGTCGATCGGTTGACCCTGTTCGGCCGCCTGTGGAACGCCGAGACCAGGAATATCGGCCTTGCCGGACACATCAATGTCTCCAGCGGCTTTGGCCGCTGGCGCAACGGCTACCGATTGCTGGAGGGCTTGAAGACGCAAACGCGCGGTCGAAGGCATGTCGTTTCCATGCCCCCGGCCTTTGCAATGTGAGTGGAATCGCAATGTCCGACATTGTCGCCGACCTGCTGCGCCTTAGCGAAGATCCGAATGCCGACCCGAGGACCAGGCGCCGCCAAACCATGGAGCGGCTGGTGCAGACGCTGCTCGCCATGGCCGATGCCGAAATAGGATCGGGAGATGCGCAGCATCGCCATTCCATCATTCATTTGACGACGATCATCCGCGAGATGACGGGAAGGATCGCAGAGGCCGATGATGCGACGTTTTCGGCAATCGTCAGGGAGGCCGCGATGCTGATACGCAGCCTGCAGCGGCGCCAGGCCGATGCGGCCAGATTTACGGTGCACTGACGCATGACGGATATCCGGGAGCATAAGCTGGTGACGGTCCGGGGAAGCAAACTTTTGATGACCGGATCAAGAATGGCTCTAACGGACGAGCTCGTATCGCTGAGCCTTCGCCCTGCGGTCGATGTAGGCCCCGAGCCACACCGAACACCGCTGACCGAAGCAGAGGTGGAGATGCTCGCCAACCGGCTGCTCGATGAGTCTATCGGCGCGCCGCTTTGGATCTTCGCCTATGGATCATTGATATGGAAGCCGGACTTCGATGCCGTCGAATCGCAGCATGGCGCAACAAGAGGGTGGCATCGCTCCTTCTGTCTGCAGATGACCCGCTGGCGGGGAACGCGAGCACAGCCGGGCCTGATGATGGCACTTGACCGCGGCGGACGTTGCAACGGCATTGTCTTCAGGCTTGCCGATGATGATCGCCTTGGCCAGATTAGGCGGTTGATCCGCCGTGAGGTCGGCACGATCGAAGACGCTGCGACGGTTCGCTGGATCCCGGTCGCGACCGCGCATGGGCTGGTGCGCGCGCTGGTCTTTTGGGCTGGCCCGAAGGGCGAGCGGGTTTCCCGCAAATTGCCGCTGGAGACGGTGGCGCAGGTGCTTGCGAGAGCCTGCGGACATATGGGCTCCTGCGCCGAATATCTGTATCTGACGGTGAAGCATCTGGAGGAACGCGGCATCAGGGACCGCAATTTATGGCGGCTTCAGAAGCTGGTCGCAGCCGAGCTTGTCGCCATACACGGGCTGAACGCGGCGGCAGGAAGCCATTGAATAGGCATCCCTGCCGCCACCTGGTCAGAGCTTGCCCTTCCAAGGCACAAGGAACGCCTCCAGAAAACGAATGGCGGCCGAGAAGGTGAATGCGCAGATCGCGATGATGCCGATGCCGACGAAGACGACGTCGGTCGCCAGGAACTGTGAAGCCGACATGATCATGAAACCGATCCCGCGCGTGGATGCGATCAATTCGGCCGCGACCAGCGTGCCCCAGCCGACACCGAGCGCAATTCGGATACCGGTGAGGATCTCGGGCAGGGCCGACGGCAGGACGATATCAAGGAAGAGCTGCAGCCGGCTTGCGCCCAAGGAACGTGCGGCATTGACGCGCTCGATCGGCAGCGAACGAACGCCGGCCTGGGCCGAGAGGCAGATCGGCGCGAACATCGCAAGCACCAGCAGCGTGATCTTCGACGTCTCCCCAATGCCGAGCCAGATGATCATCAGCGGCAGGTAGGAGAGTGGCGGAAGCGGCCAGTAGAATTCGATCGGCGCGTCGAGCACCCCTTTTGCCCAGCGATTCAGGCCCATGAGCAACCCGAGCGGGATGCCGGCGGAAACGGCGATGAGGGCGGCGACCACGATGCGGAACAAGCTCGCAAAAACATGCTCGGACAGTGACGCTCCGGCGTAGCCGTCGCGATAAATGGCGCCGATTTGTGTCAGCACCTCGTCTGGACGCGGCAGGAACAGGTGTGGGACGACACCGAGCGCCGATACCAGCCACCACAGCAGAAGGATGGCGAGGGCCGTGGCAATGCTGATGGCCACCGTCGATTTCTCGCCGGCTCCGAAGCTTGCCATTTTTACCAGCTTGACCTGGCGGTCCTCTCTGCCCGCCGCAATCGGCGGGGCCTGCACTATGTCGCTCATGCGGCGCTCCTGAGGTCTTCGGTGCTGTGGAGAATGGCGCGGATCTCCTCGCGCAGCTCGGCAAATTGCGGCGACGCCTTGATCGACCGGGCGTCGCCGGTTTCGGCGAAGCGGCGAACGAAATCGAGATCGAAACGTGCCACGACGCGGCCCGGTCGCGGTGACATGACCAGCACCTGCGTCCCCAGGAACAAGGCCTCTTCGATCGAGTGCGTGATGAAGAAAATCTTCTTTGCCGTTTTATCCCAGATGGAAACCAGCAGTTCCTGCATCTGCTCGCGCGTCAGGCTGTCGAGCGCGCCGAACGGCTCGTCCATCAGCAGGATGTCGGGATTTGTCGCCAGAGCACGTGCAATGCCGACACGCTGGCGCATACCGCCCGACAGCTCGTAGGGAAAAGCGCCGGCGAATTCATCGAGGCCGACGAGCCGGAGAAGCTCCAGGGCGCGCGCTTCGCGCTCCTTGCGCTTGACCCCGGCGAATTTCAAACCGAGCGCGACATTGTCGACAACGGATTTCCAGGGCAGCAGCGAGTCCTTCTGAAAGACGACGCCACGATCCGCGCCGGGTTTTTCGACCGCGCGGCCATCGAGCGTGATCCGGCCATCCGAAAGCGGGAGGAAACCGGCGATCGCATTGAGAAGGGTTGATTTGCCGCATCCCGACGCTCCGAGCGCAACGACGAAGCCCCGTTCGGGAATATCGAAGGAAACGCGATCGAGTGCATGAACGGTCCGCCCGTCGCGGGCTGCGAAGAAAACGCTGGCGTGATCGACTTTAAGCATGTTGCCGCTCGCAGGTTCGACGCCGGCGCGGCAAGCCGCGCCGGCGTTGGGGAGGATCAGTTGCTGACGCCGGTGAGGGCATCTGCGGTGACGAAGGCGCCGTAATTCGCCAGCACGTCAGAAACCTTGCCCTGTTCCTTCAGAAACGATGCGGTGTCCTTGAGGATCTTGCCGGCACCCGCCTTTTCGCCGCCGCCAAGCCAGGCATCCGATGCCTGGACCTCAGGTGTCAGCAGCGTGAGGTTCTTCAGGGCCGATGCCTGCTGGTCGGCTGTTCCGCCGAGAAGCTTGGCGAGTGACTTGGCGTTGTCGCTGTCGGGACCCCAGGCGGATTTGTCCGAGGCAAAGGATGCGTAGTATTTGTTGATGACCGAAGCGAAGCCCTTCAGAAACGCCGGGTTGTCGGCGGCAAATTTCGAGGTCGCGACCCAGGCGGAGAATGTCGGTGCACCCTTGTCTGCCACCTCCTTGGAGGTCACCAGGACCTTGCCGTTCTTCTTCAGTTCGGTGAGTGCCGGATCCCAGACGAAGCCGCCATCGATATCGCCGCGGTTATAGCTGGCGACGATCTCAGGCTGAGGGATTGCGAAGACCTGAACGTCCTTTTCGGTCAGACCGAGCGATTTGATCAGCGCCAGAAGCTGATAGTGGTCGGTGGAAACAGGCGCGGCCGCAAGCTTCTTGCCCTTCAGATCATTCAGGCTTTCGATACCGGAGCCGTTACGGACGACGAGAGCCTCGTCGATGCCCGAGATCGAGGCGAGGTAAAAGGCCTTGACCTCGAGCCCGCGTGATACCGCAGCCGCAAACGGGCTGGAGCCGACATAGCCGACCTGGACATCGCCGGAGGCAATTGCCGCAAAGATTTCGGCGCCTGAGTTAAACCGGCGGAAGTCGATCTCGTATCCCGTCTCCTTGGCGAATTCGCCATTGGCGATCGCCACGGAAGACGGCAAGGCGTCGGTTTGATAGGCGACGACGACCTTCTTGTCCGCCGCTTCAGCGACAACAGCCGTTGCAAGAGTGCCGACGCCGACGGCGATTGCGGCAACCAAATTCCTGAAATTCATCTTGAGCCCCTTTGTTCAGAGCCGCTCGGCTCTTGATCTCACCCTCAAAAGGGTAATGGTCGGGAAGGGGCTAGCGGGAGAAATAACAAACTATATTTATAGACTATAGAGATAATTGTTTTCGTGATTCTGCCGCTTGTGCGATCAGCAGGGACCGGTGAGCGACACGGGGCTTGAATGACGACATGTCTCGATGACGTTCTGAGCTTCAGGGAGAATGCATTTGACATATGATGTTATCGTGGTCGGTTCCGGTTTTTCAGCGATAGCGGTTACCTGCAATCTCATCGAACAGCTTCCCGCTTCGGCGAAGATCGCCGTCGTTGGCGACGATCCCGGTTTCGGCCGCGGGACGGCCTACCGGACGGAGCTCTATCTCCATCGCCTCAATGTTCCCGCCGGCCGCAAGAGCCTGTTGCCGCATCAACCCGACGACTTTGTCGACTGGCTGAAAAGCCATGGACGCCTGACGCAGGCAGGAGATTTCGCCTCGCGCAGCGATTTCGGTCTTTATGTTCGCGATACGCTTGCACGGCTGCTTCGAAAGCGGGACGGCCGTTGCCGGGTCGATTTCATCAAAGCCAAGGCGGCGGGATGCGTTGAACGCTATAGCAGCACGCTGGCCTTCCATCTCGGCAATGGCGACGAGATTGCCGGGAAGAACGTGGTGCTCTGCCTCGGCGTCGGGAACGCGAGCCTTCCGGCCGCTCCGGACGGGGTCCCGCCATCGCTGCGATCGCGGATCATCGAGAACCCGTGGCGGCTTTCGTGGTTGAGGCGCGTCGCACCATCCGATGCGGTGTGTATCCTCGGATCCGGCCTGACGATGATCGATCAGGTTCTCGCGCTTCGCGCCCATGGCCACAGCGGCAAGATCGATGTGCTTTCGCGGCGCGGGCTCGCACCGCTCGGACACGCGTGGAAGCAGCCGGCGCCTCTGCCGATCGACGTCGAGAGGCTTCCGGAGACGATCAGCGGCATATTGAAGACCCTGCGGGGAAAGAGCAGGACGGTTGCCGACTGGCGAGCCGTGATGGACGGTCTGAGGCCTGCAACGCAGGCCCTCTGGCAACGGCTTTCGAGCAGGGAGCGGGCACGCTTCCTCAGGCATGCGCTTCCATGGTGGAACATTCATCGTCACCGGGTCGCGCCTGACGTGTTCGACAGGTTTGAGAAGCTGGTCTTAGACGGAACCGTTCGCTTCCACGCGGGCTTCCTGAAATCGCTCGGAGCCGAGGAGGGGCGGCTTGCTGCCAGCTACAGGGTCAGATCGACGCGAGAGATCGCCGAGATCAGGGCGGACTGGCTCGTCAACTGCACGGGAATGGAGCGGGCCGGGATCAGTCATTCACCGCTTTTGAAGGAAATGAGCCGCTTTGAGTTGATCGTCCCCGATCCTCTTGGCCTCGGAATCCAGGTGGATGCCGCTTCCGAGGTGATAGCCTCGTCCCGGATCTCGCCTGCCCGACTATTCGCGGTCGGCGCCCTGACGGCGGAGCAATTCTGGGAGATCACGGCCGTTCCGGATATCCGGGTGCAGGCCAAGGCCGTGGTCGAGGAGATTGTTTCAAGAGGCTAGCTCGCGACTTCTAGAGCAGCAGATCTAAGTGCTACAGCGTCCTTTGCACGTCTGAAAGACGCGCGGCCCTATAGGTCGGCACGGCGCTTGTTGAATTGCCGGCCGCCGACAGCTACAGTATCTGGTACGCCATAATACGATTCTTGCATTCGGCTGCCGCGGCGGAAGTTGAGCGTGCAAAGTCCAACACTGAGGTACAGAATGAGCGGTGCTCTGAAGGACGCAATTAGAGTTGAGCGTCCTGCAAAGACCTTGCGGGAATTGGCGCTCGACAAGGTCCGCGAGGCGATCGTCAACGGATATTTCCGTCCCGGAGATCGCCTTGTCGAGCGTGACCTCTGCGCCCAACTCGGCGTCAGCCGAACAGTCGTGCGCGAGGTTCTGAGGCATTTGGAATCGGAAGGGCTTGTCGCCAATCTGCCGAACAAGGGGCCGATCGTCGCGCAGCTCGACATCGAGGAAGCCAAGCAGATCTATGAGATCCGTGGCGCGCTGGAAGGCATGGCGGCGCGGCTGTGCGCGGAGCGCCGCAGCCCCGAGATAGTCGCTGCGCTGGAGGAATCGCTGGCCGGGATACGCAACAGTTACCGCGACAACGACATGTCGGCTGTGCTGACGAACACCTCTGCCTTCTATCATACCCTGTTCACGATGGTTGACAGGAACGTTGCCTGGGGCGTCGTTAATCTCCTCACCGTGCGCATAAACCACCTGCGCTCGATGACGATCAAGACGGAGAGGCGCGGCATCGAAGGGCCGCTGCAGATGTCGAAGATCGTGGACGCCATCCGCCGCGGTGACGGCGAGGGGGCTTACCGGGCGGCGATGGATCACGTCGCCGCCGCGAGCGCGATTGCCGAAGCGGTGCTGTCGGCGAAGCAGCCTGCCGACTAGGCGCGGCGGACTCGCTGTGGCCTTCGTCGCAGGCGGATGGCAAAGCGCCGGCACCGAGCATCTGTCGATGTCACTCCACTAAGCGCAATCATATTCCTAGGAATTTAGCAGACTCCGCACTCCAAGCTTGACACCCAACTTTGCTCAATGTGATGGTATGCCATAATAAATAATACATAAGGCGGTATCATATGAACTGGGACAATCGTGACCTCCGGACTTGCCGTGAGCCTTCGGCGCTGCCGTTGCGGGGTCTGTGGCTGCTGACAATAAGCTGAAAAGAAGAGGCGCTTTCCAAGCGTGAGAGCACACGCGCGCCAAATTGAAAATCTCCGCCTCGGCCTGAACTGCGTCCATGCAGGAGCCAACTTGACACTCATATATTATGGTATACCATAATATGAAATTGAGAAAATGAGGTGTTCGATGGCCATTCAAATTCGCAAGACGGGACTGCAGATCGAAACGACATTGATCGAAGGCGGCAAGGCCGCGGCGGTTCCGCTGAAACTGTTTACCGCCTTTGCGGTCGTGAAGAATCCTTGGGCAGGGCGCGGCTTTGTCGACGACCTCAAGCCCGAAATTCACGCAGGCGCTCCGGTGCTCGGCGAGTTGCTGACCAAGATGATCATCGATGCGGTCGGGTCCGGCGAGGCTGTCGAAGGATATGGAAAGTCCGCTGTCGTCGGCCTGGACGGCGAGATCGAACACGGGTCCGCGCTCATCCACACCCTGCGCTTCGGCAATTTTTATCGCCAGGCCGTCGGCGCCAAGTCCTATCTCGCCTTCTGTAACACACGCGGTCCGGCCAACGCGCCGATCATGATCCCGCTGATGGACAAGAACGATGAGGGCCGCCGTTCGCACTACCTGACCATCCAGACGTCGATCCCCGATGCGCCCGCTGCCGACGAGATCGTCGTGGCTCTCGGGGCTTCGATAGGCGGGCGCCCGCATCACCGCATCGGCGACCGCTACCAGGATCTGAAAGACCTGGGGCAGGACGTTGCCAATCCTGCGGGCGTTTGAGGGAGCGGCTCTGAGATGCTGACGGCCGGATCGACCACACGCACCGCTGCAGCAACAAACGCCGCCGGTGCCTTGCCCCGAAAGACGACGGCAAGCGGAACGGCCTATCATGAGGCCGGCAGCGGCGAGCCGCTGGTTCTCATTCACGGCGTCGGCATGCGGCTTGAGGCTTGGGCTCCGCAGATCGCATTCCTGTCTGCAGGCCATCGCGTCATCGCTGTCGATATGCCGGGACATGGGGAAAGCGCAAAGCTGCCGGTGGGCAGTCGGCTCGAGGAGTTCGTCGCCTGGTTCGGACGCTTTCTCGACGAGATGGCAATCGGCACGGCAAATGTTGCCGGGCACTCAATGGGCGCACTGGTTTCGGGAGGGGCAGCCGCGACCTTTGGCGAGCGTATCAGCCGCGTCGCTTACCTCAACGGTGTCTACAGGCGTGACCCCGAGGCAAAGGCCGCCGTGCTTTCGCGCGCCGCGGCCATTCCGGTATCGGGCGTCGACAAGGAAGGCCCTCTGGCCCGCTGGTTCGGCGAGGATGCGGACAGCGTCACTGCGCGTGAATTGACACGAAAATGGCTGAACCTCGTCGATCCCCAGGGATATGCCGTTGCCTACGCCGCCTTCGCGGGAGGAGACGAGACCTATGCTGACGGCTGGAAAGACGTGGCTGGTCCGGCCCTGTTTCTGACGGGGTCCGATGATCCGAACTCGACGCCCTTGATGGCAACGCAAATGGCCGAGCTTGCGCCGCGGGGCTATGCCCGCATCGTCGAAGGCCATCGTCATATGGTGAACCTGACCGCGCCTGATATCGTAAATTCGCTGCTCGCTGAGTGGCTGTCGTTCGGGGAGGATGAACGATGACAATCCAGACTGTCGACCCAAGAGCGCTGCGAGATGCATTCGGGGCTTTTCCGACCGGGGTGACTGTCGTCACCGCCTGCGACGGGGACGGAAATCCGATCGGCTTCACGGCGAACTCCTTCACCTCGGTCTCGCTCAATCCACCGCTTCTCCTCGTCTGCCTTGCCAAGACGTCGCGCAATTTCGCCATCATGACCGGAGCGCAGCATTTTGCGATCAACGTGCTTTCGGAAACGCAGAAAGACGTGTCGAACACCTTTGCGCGACCGGTCGAGGACAGATTTGCGGCGGTCGAGTGGGCGAGGGGATCGGCAGGCTGCCCGATATTCTCGAGCGTGGCGGCCTGGTTCGAATGTGCCATGGAGCAGGTCATCGAGGCTGGCGACCACGTCATCTTGATGGGGCGCATCGAAGCTTTCGACAATAGCGGCCGCAACGGTCTCGGCTATGCGCGTGGCGGTTATTTCACGCCGACGCTCGCAAGCAAGGCAGTGTCCGCGGCAAGCGAAGGCAATATGGAACTTGCGGCCGTTGTCGAGCGGCGCGGGGAAGTTCTGCTGCTCGGCGAGGATGTGCTCTCCTTGCCAAGCGTCGACGCCCATGACGGCAGCCCGACCGAGGCACTGCAAAAATACCTGGAGACATCAACCGGGCTGAAGGTCAGCATCGGCTTTCTCTATTCGGTTTATGAGGGCAAGAGCGACGGCAAGCAGCACATTGTCTATCACGCCGTTGCCGGAGAGGGCGAGCCTGCCGGCGGCAGGTTCCTGAAGCCTGACGCATTGGTTGCGGCAAAGTTCAAGACCAGTTCGACTGCCGATATCGTCAACCGTTTTGCGATGGAAAGCTCGATCGGCAATTTCGGAGTCTATTTCGGCGACGAGACCGGCGGCACTGTACACCCAATTCCAGCCAAGGACGCAAAAGCATGAAATTCTCCCTCTTCGTCCATATGGAACGGCTCGACGCCAGCCAAAGCCACAAGAGCCTCTATGAGGAATTCGTCGCGCTCTGCGAGATCGCCGACAAAGGCGGCATGCATGCGATCTGGACGGGCGAGCACCATGGCATGGATTTCACCATTGCGCCCAACCCGTTTGTGACCATTGCCGATCTGGCGCGCCGCACATCGCGGGCACGGCTTGGGACGGGAACAGTAATTGCCCCCTTCTGGCATCCGATCAAACTCGCCGGCGAGGCGGCCATGGCCGACATCATCTGCGATGGACGACTCGACATCGGCATCGCGCGCGGGGCCTATTCCTTCGAATACGAGCGTCTGCTGCCCGGTCTCGATGCCTGGGGTGCTGGCCAGCGCATGCGCGAACTCATCCCGGCGGTCAAAGGCATATGGGCCGGCGACTACGCGCATGACGGGGAATTCTTCAAGTTTCCGTCGACCACGTCGGCGCCGAAACCACTGCAGCAGCCGAACCCGCCCATATGGGTGGCAGCGCGCGATCCGAACTCGCACGAATTTGCGGTCGCCAACGGCTGCAACGTTCAGGTGACGCCGCTCTGGCAGGGCGACGACGAGGTTCAGTCGTTGATGGAGCGCTTCAACGATGCCTGCGCGAAGAATCCCGAGATCGAGCGGCCCAAGATCATGTTGCTGCGTCACACCTATGTCGGCTCGTCAGAGGACGATGTCGCGCAAGCCGCCCATGAACTCAGCGTCTACTACAATTATTTCTTCGCCTGGTTCAAGAATGAGAAGCCGGTTACCCAGGGTCTGATTGAACGGATCCCGGACGAACAGGTCAGGGCAAACGCGATGCTGTCGGATCAGGTCATGCGCACCAACAATGTCGTTGGCGACGCTGAGACCGTCATCGACCGGCTCAAGGCGTATGAAGCGCTCGGTTATGACGAATATTCCTTCTGGATCGACACCGGCATGAGCTTCGAGCGCAAGAAGGCGTCGCTCGAGCGCTTCATCACCGAGGTCATGCCAGCATTTCAGGAGTAAGACCATGCGGCGTTTCCAGCACTACATCGACGGCGAATTCTCGGATGGCGAGGCCAGCTATCCGAGCATCGATCCAGCCTCCGGCGCGGTCTGGGCTGATATGCCCGAAGCGCGCGAAGGGGATGTCGATCGGGCTGTCAACGCGGCCGACAGGGCGCTTTACGAAGGCGCCTGGCCGAAACTGACGGCCACGCAACGCGGCAAGCTGCTCTACAAGCTGGCCGACCTGGTTGCCGCAAACGCGCAGATCCTCGCAGAACTGGAGACACGCGACACCGGCAAGATCATCCGCGAGACATCTGCGCAGATCGCTTATGTCGCCGAATACTATCGCTATTATGCCGGTATCGCCGACAAGATCGAAGGCGCCTACCTGCCGATCGACAAGCCCGACATGGATGTCTGGCTTCGCCGCGAGCCGATCGGCGTCGTTGCGATGGTCGTGCCGTGGAACAGCCAGCTCTTCCTGTCGGCGGTGAAGATCGGCCCGGCGCTTGCGGCCGGCTGCACGATGGTGGTCAAGGCCTCGGAAGATGGGCCGGCGCCGCTTCTCGAATTTGCGCGGCTCGTGCACGAGGCAGGATTTCCTGCCGGCGTCGTCAACATCATCACGGGTTTCGGCGCCTCCTGTGGCGCCGCCCTCGGGCGGCACCCGAAGGTCGCGCACGTCGCCTTCACCGGCGGTCCTGAAACCGCCCGGCATGTCGTTCGCAACTCGGCCGAAAACCTCGCCTCCACCTCGCTTGAACTTGGCGGCAAGTCGCCATTCATCGTCTTTGCCGACGCGGATCTCGAGAGCGCTGCCAATGCTCAGGTCGCGGGCATCTTCGCCGCGACAGGGCAGAGCTGCGTTGCCGGGTCGCGGCTGATCGTCGAACGCAGCATCAAGGACAAGTTCGTCGCCATGCTGCGTGAGAAGGCGGAGGCGATCCGGATCGGTGCTCCGCTCGATATGGCGACAGAAGTCGGCCCGCTTGCCACCAAGCGCCAGCAGGACAATATCGGCGCCCTCGTCGCCAAGTCGATTGAAAGCGGCGCCCGCCTCGTCACGGGCGGAAGCAAGATCGACGGCGACGGCTATTATTTCCCGCCGACGATTCTCGATTGCGACGATGTCGCCTCGCCGTCCCTGATCGAGGAATTCTTCGGACCGGTCCTGTCCGTCGTGTCGTTCGAGACGGAGGCCGAGGCGCTGCGGCTCGCCAACGATACCCGTTATGGCCTGGCTTCCGGCGTCTTCACCCAGAACCTCACCCGGGCGCACCGGCTGATGAAGGGGCTCCGTGCCGGGATCGTCTGGGTCAACACCTACCGCGTGGTATCACCGATCGCGCCGTTCGGCGGTTTCGGCCTGTCTGGCCATGGCAGGGAAGGCGGCATGGCCGCGGCGCTCGACTATACCCGCACCAAGACGATCTGGCTCAGGACATCGGACGATCCGATCCCCGATCCCTTCGTGATGAGGTAGCGCCGATGTTTTACGAGATCCGCACCTATCGGCTGAAGAACGGCACGATCCCGCAATATCTCAAGGTCGTCGAGGAGGAGGGGATCGAGATCCAGAAGAGCCATCTCGGCACGCTCGTCGGTTACTTCTTTTCGGAGATCGGGACGATCAACGAGATCGTCCACATCTGGGCCTTTGCGAGCCTGGACGACCGGGAAGCGAGGCGCCAGAGGCTTTTGGCCGATCCCCGGTGGCAGGCCTTCCTGCCCAAAATCCGCGATCTCATCGAGGTGGCGGAAAACAAGATTATGAAGCCAGCTAACTTTTCTCCCAGGAGCGAGGCGCACTGACGGCATAAGGCATACAGGACAAACCAGAACAAGGATAAGGGAACATGAAAACAACATTTGCTTTCGCGGCGGTTGCCGCATTCGTGGCTGTGTCCGCGCCGGCACACGCCGACAACATGGTCTTCTCGAGCTGGGGAGGAACGACCCAGGACGCGCAGAAGGCCGCATGGGCCAGCCCATTCACCGAGAAGACCGGCATCACCGTCGTACAGGACGGGCCGACGGATTACGGCAAGCTCAAGGCGATGGTCGAGGCTGGCCAGGTCACCTGGGACGTTGTCGACGTCGAAGGCGACTATGCCGCTCAGGCCGGCAAGAATGGCCAGCTCGAGAAGCTCGATTTCTCCGTCATCGATAAATCCAAGCTCGATCCGCGCTTTGTAACCGATTATTCGGTCGGCAGCTTCTATTATTCCTTCGTGATCGGCTGCAATGCCGATGCCGTCAGCGCCTGCCCAAAGACCTGGGCGGATCTGTTCGACACGACGAAGTTTCCGGGAAAGCGCACATTCTACAAGTGGTCGGCTCCTGGCGTGATCGAAGCGGCGTTGCTTGCCGACGGCGTGGCTGCCGACAAGCTCTATCCACTTGATCTCGACCGCGCCTTCAAGAAGCTCGATACGATCAAATCGGACATCGTCTGGTGGTCGGGCGGCGCACAGTCGCAGCAGCTTCTGGCGTCCGCCGAGGCTCCCTTCGGCAGTGTCTGGAATGGCCGCATGACCGCGCTTGCGGCGAGCGGTATCAAGACCGAGACCTCATGGGAACAGAACATCACCGCTGCGGATTCGCTCGTCGTGCCAAAGGGTTCGCCGAACGCGGAAGCCGCGATGAAGTTCATTGCAATGGCGACCTCGGCCGAACCGCAGGCCGCCCTTGCAAAGGCCACCGGATATGCACCAATCAATGTTGACTCGGCCAAGCTGATGGATCCGGAGACGGCCAAGACCCTGCCGGATCAGCAGACGGCAAGCCAGGTGAATGCCGACATGAACTATTGGGCTGATAATCGCGATGCCATCGGCGAGAAATGGTACGCATGGCAGGCAAAATAGCCTGAAACTTGAGATGATCAGGCACGGCGAATGTTCGCCGTGCCTCCCGCAGCGTCGGTGCCCGTTTGTTGGACCTCGGCGCCTGTGGAAATTGGCGGGTGGGAAGGACTGTCATGTCGACGTATAGCGATGCCTCCGGCGCAATTGCGCCCCTGCCAAAGGCCCGCAGGGCAACGGGTTTTGGCGGAGTCGTTCCGGCTCTCGCCTTCGTGGCGATCTTTTTCATCGCGCCGGTGGCGGTGCTCTTGTTGCGCAGCGTGCTGGAACCTGTTCCGGGCTTTGGAAACTATGCCCAGCTGATCGGATCCGCGACCTATCTCAAGATTTTCGCCAACACCTTCATCGTCTCCGGTCTCGTCACGATGATTTCGCTGCTGATCGGATTTCCCGTCGCCTGGGCACTGGCGATCATGCCCGGCCGCCTGACGTCGGTGATCTTTGCGATCCTGCTCCTGTCGATGTGGACCAACCTGCTTGCCCGCACCTATGCCTGGATGGTGCTTTTGCAGCGGACGGGGCTCATCAACAAGACGCTGATCGGAATGGGGCTGATCGACAAGCCCTTGGCGCTCGTCAACAACCTGACCGGGGTGACGATCGGCATGACCTATATCATGCTGCCCTTCATCATCCTGCCGCTCTACGGCGTGATCAAGAAGATCGACCCGTCGACCCTGCAGGCGGCAGCACTTTGCGGCGCCAACCGGTGGCAGTGCCTGACCCGTGTCCTGCTGCCCTTGGCCATGCCTGGCATGGCGGCCGGTGCCCTCATGGTCTTCGTCATGTCGCTTGGTTATTTCGTCACGCCATCGCTTCTCGGCGGCACTGCGAACATGATGCTCGCAGAGCTGATCGCGCAATTCGTGCAGTCGTTGGTCAACTGGGGCATGGGAGGTGCTGCGGCGCTGGTTCTCCTCGTGGTGACCCTGTCGCTCTATGCCGTGCAGCTGCGCTTCGTCGGCAACCAGAACCCGGGAGGGCGTTGACATGTTGCTCAATTTCGACCGCCTCGGCTGGTGGAAATACATGCTGCTGACGATAACGGTTCTGACTGCGGCCTTTCTGCTGCTGCCGATCGTCTTTATCGCCGCCCTGTCCTTCGGCTCCTCGCAGTGGCTGATCTTTCCGCCGCCCGGCTGGACGTTTCAATGGTACAGCGAGCTCTTTGCCGATCCGCGCTGGCTGGAATCAGCCTGGACGAGCTTCAAGATCGCGGTCATCGTGACGATCCTGTCGGTGCTGCTCGGGCTCGTGACCTCCTTCGGGCTGGTGCGCGGTTCGTTCCTGTTCCGCGATGCGCTGAAAGCGCTGTTCCTGACGCCGATGATCCTTCCCGTCGTGGTCCTTGCGGTTGCCCTTTATGCCTTCTTCCTGAGGATCGGCCTTGGCGGCACGTTGGTAGGCTTCGTCATTTCGCACCTCGTTCTCGCGCTGCCCTTCTCGATCCTGTCCATCTCAAGTGCGCTGGAGGGCTTCGACAAGTCGATCGAGGACGCGGCGGTTCTTTGCGGGGCCTCGCCTCTGGAAGCAAAGATCAGGGTGACCCTGCCTGCGATTAGCCATGGGCTATTTTCGGCGGCCGTCTTCTCGTTCCTGACATCCTGGGACGAGGTGGTGGTGGCGATCTTCATGTCCAGCCCGACGCTGCAGACGCTGCCGGTAAAAGTGTGGGCGACGCTGCGGCAAGACCTGACGCCGGTTGTCGCTGCGGCGTCGACCCTTCTCATCCTTTTGACGATCATCTTGATGGCGCTGGTTGCCGTCGTGCGTAAGGTACTGAAACAATGAAAGAACCATTCCTTCAGATCCGCGGAATACGCAAGGAATACGGCCCTGTCGTTGCCGTCCACGACGTCAATCTCGACGTTCGGCGCGGGGAGTTCCTGACCTTTCTCGGACCGTCCGGATCCGGGAAAAGCACGACCCTCTACATCCTGGCCGGTTTTGAAACTCCGACGAAAGGCGACATCACGCTGGAGGGCAAGACCCTGCTCGCCACGCCGTCGCACAAGCGCAACATCGGCATGGTGTTCCAGCGCTACACCCTGTTTCCGCACCTGACGGTAGGCGAAAACATCGCATTCCCGCTGAAGGTCCGGCGCAAGTCCAAAGCCGAGGTCGATAGCAAGGTGAAGGAGATGCTGCGCCTCGTCAGGCTCGAAGGCTTCGAGGATCGCAAGCCCGCGCAAATGTCCGGCGGCCAGCAGCAGCGTGTCGCCCTTGCCAGAGCCCTAGCCTATGATCCGCCGGTGCTTCTGATGGACGAGCCGCTGTCGGCGCTCGACAAGAAGCTGCGCGAGGAAATCCAGCATGAAATACGCCGGATCCATCAGCAGACCGAAGTGACGATCCTCTATGTCACGCACGACCAGGAGGAGGCGTTGCGGCTCTCCGACCGCATCGCCGTCTTTTCCAAGGGCGTCATCGACCAGATCGGCACGGGGCCGGAACTCTACACCAATCCGCGGACCCGCTTCGTTGCCGAATTCATCGGCGACAGCGACTTCATTTCATGCGACCTGCTGTCATCCTCCGATGGGCAGGCTACCATTTCGCTTGGCGGCGGGAGCGTCTTCAATCATATTCCGGTGCATGGAAAAGGAACCTCCGGGACGAGGGCAGCCCTGATGCTGAGGCCTGAACGCATTCGATTGTCGCGCGCCCAAGCGGCGGAAGCGGGCCTTGCCGCAACAGTCAGCGACATTACCTTTCTCGGCAACAATATTCATGTCTCCACCGAGACGGCGACAGGCGAGGCGCTGGCGGTTCGCCTGCCGTTCGGTCACGAGGCTATCGCGGGGCTCAGCCGCGGAGATATAGTCCATCTGAATTTCGATCCCGGTGCCGCTCACGTATTCTGTTGAAAGTTGTCATATGAAGCTCAATGATCCCTCGCTGTTCCGTCAGGCATGCCCCATTGCCGATCGCTGGATCGAAGCGGAAGGCCGCAAGGCGGCGACGATCCGCAATCCGGCGACAGGCGAACCGCTGGGGGTGGTCCCTGATCTCGGTGCCGCGGAAACGGAGGAGGCCATCCGCGCTGCCGTGATTGCCCAGAAGCTTTGGGCGAAGAAGACCGCCGGGGAGCGCGCCGCCGTTCTGAAGGCTTGGCATCGGCTGATGATCGAAAACCGCGACGATCTGGCGATGATCCTGACGCTGGAACAGGGAAAACCCCTGGCCGAGGCCAAGGGGGAGATCACCTATGGTGCGAGCTTCATCGAATGGTTCGCCGAAGAGGCGAGACGCATCAACGGCGAAACCATCCCGGGACATCAGGCCGACAAGCGGATCCTCGTCCTGCGCCAGCCGGCAGGCGTAGTGGCGGCGATCACGCCCTGGAACTTTCCGAACGCGATGATCACCCGCAAGATTGGCCCTGCGCTTGCCGCCGGCTGTGCCGTCGTCCTCAAGCCGGCGCTCCAGACGCCATTCTCCGCGATTGCAATCGCCGTTCTCGGTGAGCGTGCCGGCCTGCCGCCGGGGCTTCTCAACATCGTCACGGGTGACGCAGCGGCAATTGGCGGAGCGCTGACGGCAAGCCGTGACGTTCGGGTTCTGACATTTACGGGCTCCACCCGGACGGGCGAGCTGCTTTACCGGCAATGCGCGCCGACGATCAAAAAGCTCGGTCTCGAACTTGGCGGCAATGCACCCTTCATCGTGTTCGACGATGCCGATCTCGACGCTGCCGTCGAAGGCGCGCTCATCGCCAAGTTCCGCAACAACGGCCAGACCTGCGTCTGCGCCAACCGGCTTTATGTCCAGGACGGCGTCTACGAGGCCTTTGCCGCCAAGCTCGCCGCGGCGGTTTCGGGCTTGAAGGTCGGCAACGGTCTCGACCGCGACGTCGTGCTTGGCCCGCTGATCGATGACAATGCCGTCGCCAAGGTCGAAAGCCATATCAGCGATGCCGTTGCAAAGGGGGCCGGGATCGTCTTGGGCGGCAAGCGCCACGCGCTTGGCGGCCATTTCTTCGAGCCGACAATCTTGCGCGATGTCGCTGCCGGCATGCAGGTCGCGCGCGAGGAAACCTTCGGGCCGCTTGCCCCGCTTTTTCGTTTCCGCGACGAGCAGGACATCATCGAACAGGCAAACGACACCGAGTTCGGGCTTGCTTCGTATTTTTACGCCCGCGATCTGTCGCGAGTGTTTCGCGTCGCCGAAGCGCTCGAATATGGGATGGTCGGCGTCAATACCGGTCTTGTCTCCACGGCTGAGGCTCCGTTCGGTGGCGTGAAGATGTCGGGTCTCGGTCGCGAAGGGTCGAGGCACGGATTGGACGAATACACCGAGCTTAAATATGTATGCCTCGGCGGCATTGCCTGATCTGGTCGATGCTTGCGCCTCATCGCAGGGAAAGACCAGAATGTCTCTCGTCAGCATCGCCATGTATGTCACATCGGAGCCGCTCGCGGATGCGACGGCTGAGCTCTGGTCGTTCCTCCGGCATTATCTCGCGAATGCCAGCCTCAAGGGCTTGCCTGAAAAACTCGATCGGACGGTTCCCTATGACGAAGCCTGGTTGAGGCCGGATCTTCTTCTCTCGCAGGCATGCGGCTATCCCTTTGCCAGGAGCCTGCGAGGCAGGGTCCGCCTAGTGGCGACGCCGATCTATGACCATCCTGGCTGCGACGGTCCGCTGATGCGCAGCTTCATTGTCGTCCGCAAGGATTCTCCCCTTTGCTCGCTGGCGGATTTGCGTGGCACGACGGCTGCGATCAACAGCCCTGACAGCAATTCCGGCAGCAATTTCTTTCGCGCAGCGGTCGCTCCGCTTGCCGACAGCGGTCGCTTCTTCGGCCGGATTATCGAAACCGGCAGCCACCGCGGCAGCATCGGGGCAGTCGCCGAAGGCAGGGCTGACAGTGCGGCCATTGACTGCGTCACTTATGCGAATATTCGCCGCTTCGATCCCGGCCATCTCCAAGCGGTCCGCATCATCGCCGAAACGCCCAAAGGCCCCGGTCTGCCCTTCATCACCTCAGGCGATGCATCGGACGAGAGAGTCCTTCTGCTGCGAAATGCGCTTGACGCCGCGATCAAGGAGCCATCGCTGGCCGCTATGCGCGCTACACTCGGGCTCGTTGATTTTTCAGTGCTTTCCGAAGCCGACTATGCGCCGCTCTTATCGCTTGCCGGCGATGCTTTGCCGCAATTGAGAGCTTGAGCGGCAGACGAATTTTTCCCGACTTTTTCTTCGGTTGGGAGTGAGCCACACGAACTAGGCAGGTGAAGGCAAGTCCGTAGCACTCGAACCTTGAATGCAAGGAAAAATTCCATTACTTTTGTATGGGTTTAAAGTTCGGAGATTTTCCATGGCTTCCCTTGCGGTCACAATGAAAGGGCAAATCACGCTGAGACGGGATTTGCTGACGCATCTTGGGGTCAAGCCGGGGGAGCGGATCGAATTCGACAAGCTGCCTGGGGGCGAGCTGCGGGTAAGGGCTGCTCGTCCGACGGGGACAATCGAGGACTTTATCGGACGGCATGCTGGCAAGATGAAAAAACCGTTGACCATCGAAGAGATGAACGAAATCGCGGCTTCGGGCTGGGCTGGCGAGGAATGAAAATCTCAGTCGATACCAACGTTCTTGCTCGAGCCGTCCTGCAGGATGACGCCGAGCAGGGAAGGGCAGCGGCAAAGCTCCTCAAGGAAGCATCGCTGATCGCGGTTTCCCTGCCGAGCTTATGTGAACTGGTCTGGATACTGCGTCGAGGAGCCAGGCTATCAAAGGAAGATGTTTCACAGACGATCCACGACCTGCTCAACGCGGGCAATGTGGCGATGAACCGTCCTGCGGTCGAAGCAGGACTGGCCATGCTGGAGGCGGATGGCGATTTTGCAGATGGCGTGATCGCCCATGAAGGAGCATGGCTTGGCGGCGAGAGCTTCGTATCTTTCGACAAGCAGGCGGTCGAGCTGGTAATCCGCCAAGGCCAACCCGCGCGTCTTCTCGCCTGAAATTCCGCAGGCTCATGAGCGAGACGGCGGGCAGGCGTTAGCCTCAGAACCGATGTTCCGCTCCTTCGACCGGATTTGCCCAGACTGTCATTCCAGGCGCAAATGGCGTCTCGCCTTCGGCGCGCACCACCATCTCACCGAGTTCGGGGACGTCGAGGT
Source organism: Rhizobium leguminosarum bv. viciae USDA 2370 (assembly GCF_002008365.1). Classification (GTDB taxonomy): domain Bacteria; phylum Pseudomonadota; class Alphaproteobacteria; order Rhizobiales; family Rhizobiaceae; genus Rhizobium; species Rhizobium leguminosarum. The sequence continues at coordinate 242,012 of NZ_MRDL01000001.1, read as the reverse complement.
AGAGGATCGCGTCGGCGCCAAGCCGCTCGAGATGCCGGATCCTGCCCTGCCACTGCCCGGCACCTTCCGAAAGCCTGATATGTTCCGGGCGAATACCGTAGGTCGTGCAGTTCATTCGCCGCGCGGTCTCGCCCCCATAGAGGTTCATCTTCGGGCTGCCGATGAATCCGGCGACGAATGGTGTCGCCGGATTACGGTAGAGTTCCATCGGACTGCCGATCTGCTCGACCGCCCCGCCGTTCAGGACGACGATCTTGTCCGCCATCGTCATGGCCTCGACCTGGTCGTGGGTGACGTAGATCATCGTCGATTTCAGGCGGGCGTGCAGATCGGCGATCTCAAGACGCATCTGGGCTCTGAGCGATGCGTCGAGATTGGAGAGCGGCTCGTCGAACAGGAAGACCTTGGGATCGCGGATGATCGCGCGACCGATGGCGACGCGCTGCCTCTGGCCGCCGGAGAGTGCTTTCGGCTTTCTCTCCAGCAGTTGGGTGAGCTGCAGCGTTTCGGCCGTCGCCGCGACCTTGGCGGCGATTTCGGCCTTTGGGCGGCGGGCGAGTGAAAGGCCGAAGCCGATATTCTCGGCGACGGTCATATGCGGGTAGAGCGCGTAGCTCTGGAACACCATGGCAATACCGCGCTCGGAGGGTTCCGCATAGGTCACCTCCTTGCCGCCGATGGTCAGCGTGCCTGATGTCGTTTCCTCCAGGCCGGCGATGATCCGCAGCAACGTCGACTTCCCGCATCCCGACGGGCCGACGAAAACGACGAACTCGCCGGAGGCAACCTCCAGATCGATTCCCTTGATGACTTCAAGGGCGCCAAAGCTCTTGCGAACTTGCTTGAGAGTGAGCTCAGCCATTCGGTTACCCTTTTACTGCGCCGGCCGTCATGCCGGCGACGATCTGCCGGTTGAAGAAGATGAAGACAATCAGCGGCGGGATCGTCACGAGGAGGATATTCATGAAGAGGAGATTGTACTGGCTCGTATACATGCTCTGGAAATTATAGAGCGTCAGCTGCACGGTCACGTTCTCCTTGCCGGGAAGGTAGTAGAGCGGGTTGGTAAAATCGTTGAAGATCGCGATCGACTGCACGACGATGTTGGTGACGGTCACCGGCTTCAGCAGCGGCAGGATCACTCTGAAGAAAATCTGTCGGGGTTTGGCGCCATCGATCAGCGCCGCCTCGTCAAGGTCGCGTGGTATGGTCGAAATGAACGACCGGTAGAGCAATGTCGAGAACGAGAGATTATAGGCGACCTGGATCAGGATCATCCCGGTCATGGTCTTGAAGAGACCGATCTCCTGCAAGAGGCCGATGGTGGGTACGACGGCTGGGGGCATCATCAGACCCATGAACAGGGCAATGGAGGCCACCTTGTTCCAGACGGTCTTGCGGCGCTGCATCACATATCCGACCATTGCCGACAGCAGGATCAGGATCGTGACGGAGACCACGGTGATCAGCGTGGAGTTGAAATAGGCGAGCGCGAGCTGGTAGTCGCGCGCCTTGAAGACGGCGATCAGATTATCCCAGAACAGCCAATGCTCGGGCAATTCGAAATCGAGGCGAGAGGCTTCGGATTTCGATTTGACCGCCTGGAGAGCGACGAAAACGAAGGGCATGACGAAGATGACGGCCGCCACCGCAAGGGCTATCGCGCCGGTCACGTAAGGGCGGACGCTTCTCATTCCTGGACCTCGCGCCGGTTGAACCACAGGGTGAATGGCAGGATTATTATGGCGATCAGCGCGAACAGGATGACGTTTCCGGCCGTCGACAGACCGTAGAAACCCGCCTGGTACTGCTTATAGATGACCGAGGCGATCACGTCGGAGGAGAAACCAGGCCCGCCGCGGGTCATGGCCCATATCAGATCGAAGGATCGAAGCCCGCCGATCAGCGACAATGTCACCACGATGACGGTGGCAGGACGCACGAGCGGCAGGGTGATCCGGAAAAATTGCTGGAGACGCGTGGCGCCGTCGATCCTCGCCGCCTCATAATAATCGGGGCTGATCGCGGCAAGGCCGGCGATGAAGATCAGGGTTGCAAGGCCGACACCCTTCCAGACATCGACCAAAGCCACCGAAAAAAGCGCCAGCGCCGGATTGGTGAGCCATCCCGGGCCGGGAATGCCGAGCGTCTCGAGCGTGACATTGATGATGCCCCTGGTCGGATGCATCATCACCGTGAAAGTGATTCCGATGCCGATCGTCGAGACCAAGACGGGAAAGAAGACCAGCGTGCGCAGGAAGCCGCGGGCGAAGATATTGCTGGTTAGCAGCACGGCAAGCAGCAGCCCGCAGACCGTCTTCAGGCCGGATGTCGTCACGGCATAGATCAGCGTGTTGACCAGTCCCTTGACCAGGAATGGTTCGGAAAAGAACTGCTGAAAGTTTTCGAGCCCGATGAATTCGGCCGTCGAAAGATCCCAGCGTGTGAGGCTGAACCAGAGAGAGGATACCGTAGGAACCAGAAACAGCACGCCGTAGATGATTGCGGCCGGAATGAAAAACCACAGCGGGTAGGGCGATTTGCGCGAGCGGGGGCGTGTCTCGGTCATGACTACCTCTTCGATCGGGTGGAACCTCGCCCCTTTAGGAGCGAGGTTAATTGACCCGAAAGGCCGCTACCAGTTTGGAAGACCGAGCTGCTTGGCCTGCTTGCGCACGTCGTCGTCATAAAGCTTTGCTGCGTCGGCCGGCTGGCGAATACCGGAGCCGACTTCGACGGTGATCTGCTCAAGAGCCGGTCCCTTGATCGGCGAAACGAATTCCAGCGCCGGGGTCGTCTTGTCCTTGGCCTCGAAATAGGGGAGCATGTCCTTTATCGCAGGCGGTACACTAGCTGGCAGGTCGCAGCCGTCGATCAGGGAAGGCCCCTGAACGGCATTGGTCTCCACCATGATCTTGCAGGCCTCGACGCTTCCGGCAAAATCGACGAATTTCCGTGCTTCCTCGGCGTGCTGGCTGGTCAGGGGAATGTAGAGGGCTGGCGGCATCCAGACCGTCAAGCCGTTGGTTGCGGCGTCGTCGCTCGGCTGCGCGAAAAAGCCGACATCGTTGAGGTTTTCGGGATAATTCTGTTTGAGCGCGCCGACCGCGAAGCTCAGCATCGGATAATGCGCTGCCTCGCCGGTTGCCACCATTCTCAGGCCGTCGTCGTAGCTTGCCGCGCCGAAATCTTCGTTCATCAGACCGGCGTCGTGAACGTCCTTCAGCCGTTCGAAGCCCTTCAGAGCCGCAGGCGTCTCGGCGTATTTTGCCTTGTTGGCAGTATAGTCTGCGGCGAAGTTCGGCACGGCCGCGTGCAGGTTGTAATAGTCAGCCAGAACGAACAGCTGCGAGGTCCAGGTATCGCGATAGGTCTGCGCCACGGCGACCTTTCCTGATGCTTTGACCTTCGCGTTGTTCGCCATGAAGTCCGCCCATGTCTTCGGGACGGAGAGGCCGAGGTCCTGGTAGATTTTCCTGTTGTAGAGGATCCCGCCTGCCATCGCCGTGCCGAAGGGAACGCCATAGACCTTGCCATCGGCACGGACAACCGATTTGAAACCTTCGTCGACCTTCGCTTGCGAGGAGAGATCGCTCAGATCGACAAGCGTCTGTGTCGGCTTCAGCGCCTGTAGCAGCGAGCCGGAATTGTAGAGAAACACATCGGACATCTCCCCCGTCGCCAGGCGCGTCTTGATGATGTTGTCGCCTTCGCCGCCACCGGCCCGCGGCTCGATTTCGATCGTCACGTCGGGTGCCTTTGCCTGATAGGCGGCAACCAGTGCCTCGGCTGCCGCGACGGTGTCCGGGTTGTTGTCGATCAGGAATGACAGCGTGGTGTCTGCATGCGACGGGCCAGCCGCGACCAGTGCCAAAAGCGCGGACGCGCCCGCAAGAATGAGTTTTATCCGATGTGTCATGACGTTCCTCCTCTGAACGGTGTGACGTGTATGCTCCTCAAGAATTGGGTAGGGAAAAGACCAGCTGGTGCGTCCCGGAGGGAAGAATGGCTTCCTCGACAACAGGCTCTCCGTTGAGCGACGGATTTTGATGCCGTTTTCCCGGCCGGAACCGGCCGATGCAGCCCTCCGGAAGGGTCAGCACATAGGTGACCTTGTTGCCGTCGCACTGCCAGCCGGCCTCGATGCGTCCCTGGCTGATATCATGATAGGCCGAAACCGGCGAAAGGGACGGAATCGGCGCCGGATCGACGACCACCTCGGCAAATCCGGGCGCGCTCGGGCACGGAGAAATTCCGGCGACGCTTTCGAACAGCCACTGGCAAACCGCGCCATAGGCATAGTGGTTGTAGCTGTTCATATCAGGTTCGTAGATGGTGCCGTCAGGCGCCATGGAATCCCAGCGCTCCCAGATCGTTGTCGCCCCTTTTGACACCTGGTAGAGCCAGCCCGGTACATCCTCCTGCAGGAAGACCTTTTCGGCCAGATCGTCCATGCCGAGCTTCGTCAGCGCCGGCAGCAGAGCGGGCGTGCCGATGAAACCGGTGCCGATCTTGTAGTCGGCATCGACGATCACCTGCCGGAAATGCTGCTGTGCGGCTTGCGTGTGCTCCGCCGGTATCAGGTCGTGGAGGAAGGCCAACGCATAGGACGTCTGGTCGTTGTGTGCGAGCCGTCCTGCCGGCGTGATGAACTCGTTGGCGAATGTCCGCCGGATCTCGTTTACGCGCTGTTTCATCTTCTCTTCAAGCGCATGCTCGCCGAGAGTGGCTGCGATCCTTGCCAGAAGGTCGGTCGAGATGAAGTGGTAAAGCGTGGCCGCGCAGTCGTCAGCAATCGTCGGACGAGGCTTTCGATTGTCGCCGACCGGCTGCAGCCAGTCGCCGAAGGTGAAGCCGCGGTCGCCCCAACGCGAGGGCGGACGCACGAGCGGACCATCCGAGATCGACCAGACGAAATCGACCCAGCGCACCATGGAATCCAGGCACTCCGACAGGACGGCCCGGTCGCCGTAATGGGTGTAGAGTACCCAGGGGATGACGACGATCGCGTCGCCCCAGCCGGTCGAGCCGGCATAGCCCGGGAAATTGGCCGGATGCAAGCGCGTCGGATCCGGTGAAAAATGCGAGACGGCGCCATCCTCGCGCTGATCAGCCATCACATCCCGCAGATACTTCCTCAGGAAGGATTGGCTGTCGCTCAGCCAGCATGCGGTTGCGGCAAATACCTGGGCGTCGCCCGTCCAGCCCAGGCGTTCATCGCGCTGCGGGCAATCGGTTGGAACTTCGACGAAATTGGCGCGCTGCGACCAGATGGTATTCTCGACGAGGCGATTGACCAGCGCATTGCCCGAAGTGAAACCGCCGGCGGGCTCAGGCACCGACGAGATCGGGATGGACGCGATTGCGAGGATCTTCGCATCGCCCTCGATCGTCACCCTGGCATAACGGAAGCCGTGGAAGGTGAAATGCGGTGCGTAGGTCTCATCGCCGTCTCCCCGCAGCGTGTAGACGGTATGTGCCGCGGCAGTGCGATAGTTGCGATTGTCGAAATGACGATCGGGGCCGAGTACCTCCGAATGCTCCACCCGGACTTCGGCGCCGGCAGCGCCGCGGACCTTGTATCTGACATAGCCGCCGGCATTCTGGCCGAAATCGTAGACGGTCCTGCCCTCATCGTCGGTCCAGCTTTCGACAGCGGCAAGTGGCGGCAACTCGCGCACCGCAGCCGTTTCGTGCGCGACAAGCAGCGCCCTGTCGAAGGGCAATCTCTCGGTGCCATGGCTCTCCAAGTAGTTTTCCTGGCGGGCATCATAGATTTCGCCGAAGTAGATTCCGGATTTCAGGATCGGCAGAAGGCCGCTTCGCCATGAGGTGTCGGTGGAAAGAACGGTGCCATCCGGTCCGATCAGATCCGCAATAGCGCCGATCCTGTCGCCCCAGCAATTCGGGATCGCCTGGGCGCCCCACATCAAAGGCGACCGATACCATCCGTCGGCAAGCCAGATCTCGATCCGGTTGAGGCCCGGCTTGAGCAGCTTCGAGACGTCGTATCGCTGATAGGCAAGGCGATCGTCGTAGTTCGTCCAACCTGGGGTCAACAGATCGTCGCCGACGCGAACGCCGTTGATGAAGCAGCGGTAGAGGCCAAGTGCTGATATAAAGAGCTCGACGGGAAGCTTGGCGCCATCATGTTCGAAAGTTTTGGAGACGAAGCTTGCGGCCGTTCCCTGACCGCCATCCGATAGTGGCGCGATCATATCCCCGGACCAGGCACGCGAAACGAGGTTGCCGCTGATGGCTGCCGGCTGAAAGTTCATCAAGTCCTCCCGACGAGTTGTAGAACGTTCTCCATATAACGTTCTACATTTTCTTCGGAAGCGCAATAGAATTTTCGTTGCCAGTCTGCCATGGTGGTTCTGCGGGCGATGTCGACGATCCGCAGTAAGCCAGAGATTTCATGTCAATCGAAGAAAAACAAAAGCTGCAACGAAACGATCGCGTGACGATCCGGACGGTGGCAACTCACGCAGGCGTATCGGTCGCAGCGGTTTCCAAGGTGATGCGAAATGCCTACGGCGTCAGTGATGCGCTGCGCGCAAGGGTGACTGATGCCATCGAGGCACTCGCATATCGCCCCTCGCGGGCAGCTAGAGGGCTGCGTGGCCGGAGTTTCACCATCGGAGTGCTCCTGATCGATATCCGCAATCCTTTCCTTCCGGAGGTGATTGCCGGCGTAAACGGGGTGCTGGCGCCTTCGCACTACCAGGCGATGATCGGCGTCAGCGATGCGCGCGTGCAGCTGGAGACGTCGTTGATCGAGTCGATGATCGACTACAAGATGGACGGCCTTATCCTCGTTGCGCCGCGTTTGCCCTCGGAGATCCTCGCAAAGTTCGCAGTCCAGATACCGATCGTCGCGGTCGGTTACCACGATGCCAGCGCTACGGCCTTCGATACCGTCAACGCAGACGATCAGCGCGGCGCGGAGATCGCCGTGGAAGCGCTTCTGGCCTGCGGTTATCGCGATATCGAAATGCTCAGTCTCGGCGAGCGCCAGGGGCATGCGGTCTCCGTCGTCCGCCAGCGTGAGATCGGGTTTCGCCGGGCGATGCAGCGTGGCGGGCTCGGCTCCTCGCCAGCGATCGGCAAGATTCCCATTGCTTCGCCGAAGCGGGAAGAGGCGATGCGAAAGTTTCTATCGAGGAAGGACAGGCCGCGCGCCGTATTCTGCTGGAGCGATCTCGACGCGATCACCCTTCTGAGCCTGGCTATGGAGATGGGTGTGCGCGTGCCCGAAGATCTCGCCGTCATCGGATACGACAATTCGTCGACCGCAGCACTCGGCCTCGTCAATCTCGCCAGCATCGATCAGTCGGGCAGGGAGCTCGGTCAGGTCGCAACCCGGGCCCTCATTTCCAGAATAGAAGGCCGCACCGCTTCCGAGCATATTCTCCAGATACCATCGCTTGTCAGCCGCAACAGCCTGACCCGTTCCGGCAATTCCACGGACAGATAATAGCGACGACGGCCGGCTTGCTGTGTTGCTTGCCGTCGTTCTCAGCCGGATTGAAGGGGGCTGCCGCAAGACTGCCGCACGACCAGGCGACAGGGCAATTTGGTGATGCCGGCAGGGACCGGCTCACCCTTGGAGAGGCTGAGGATTGCCAGGCCGGCGCGATGGCCCAGTTCCTTCAACTCCATGTCGATGGTGGTCAGCGGCGGGCGTGTTTGCCGTGCGACGACCTCCCAATTGTCGAAGCCGACCACGGCGACATCCGTGGGAATCTCCACATTGAGGTCGCGCAGCGCGTCGATGACACCGCGGGCGATCTCGTCGCTGCCGCAGAAGATGGCGTCGGGCTTTGCGCCGGGCCGGGCAAACACCGACTGAACGGCCTCGTGACCCCATTCCTCCGACCAGTCGCCGAACATCGCTTCGGCACCGTCGCCGCAGGCGTCAAGATAGGATTGGGCGCGGATGCGAGCGGCGAGATAATCCCGCGGTCCGGTGATGTGGAGGATCCGCGATCGACCGAGTTCTTTCAGGTGGTCGACGGCGAGGCGGGCGCCCTGTTCGTCATCCGGAAAGAAGGTGACGCTGTCAGCCGGTCCCTCGGCAAAGACGTAGACGACGGGTATCGGCAAGCGAGACAGCTGGACCGGCGGCGTGAGATCGAGGCGGGTCGCGGTGAATATGATGCCGTCGACCTGCCGGTCGAGAAGCGCCTCCAGATGCAGCTGGGCGAGCCTTGGATCATTATTCGTGGCGCAGAGGAAGACGGACACGCCGTGATCGACCAGCACCTCCGATACCCCGGCCGCCATCGGCAGCGTCAGTCTGCCATAGGTGTCGTTCGTCAGCATGCCGATCGCATGGCTTCGCTTGCTTAGCAACCCACGGGCGAGTGCATTGGGCCGAAATCCGATCTCCTCCGCCACGCGCCGGACCCGCTCGCGTGTTTCGGCATTCGTCCGGCCGGTGTCGTTCAGTGCGTTCGACGCCGTCGAAATGCTGACGCCTGCAGCCTTCGCCACATCATAAATCGTCCGTCTTCGATCGCCCGTATTCTTCAAGTGCCGCCTCGTAGTCGATTCATGATAAAAGCTTTTAGCAGAAAAAAATGTGCTGTTAAAAGGTTTTATCAAACGCACATCATATTTTTGCACACAGACTGTCGACACCAAAAAATTTCTGATCTAACGTCCATTTCGTCCGATGGCCTGAGGCCTGAACGAGAAAAAGGGGAACAAGCATGCTTCGACTGAAAACGACGATCACCGCTCTTGCACTGCTGGCAAGCTCTTCTCTCGCCGGCGCCGAAGAAATCACCCTATGGGTGCGCACGTCGTCCGGCGCCGTCCTTCAGGGGTTGGCCGACAAATACAACGCCTCTCACTCCGACAAGGTCAATGTCACCCAGATCACGGCGGAGCAGATGGTGCCGAAGCTGGGTGCGGCGATTGCCGGCAGCGCGGCTCCTGACGGTGCCGTGCTCGACCTGATCTATCTTCCGACCTTTGCCGCCGCGGACGGTCTCGAAGATATCTCCGACTTCGTGAAGGGGCTGCCTTATTCCGCGGCCATGAGCCCGTCCCACATCCGCCTTGCCACCTATGACGGCAAGATCTACGGCGTGCCGGCCCTGCCGGATGCCTCCATCATTGCTTATAATACCGATCTGTTCACCAAGGCCGGCCTCGATCCGAACAAGGCGCCGGCGTCGATGGAGGAGATTGCCACCGACGCCAAGAAGATCGCCGCGCTCGGCAACGAGACCTATGGCTTCTATTTCGTCGCTAATTCGGGAAGCTGGCTGATTTACGATTTCCTGCCGCATCTCTGGGCCGCCAATGCCGATGTGCTGAGTGATGACGGCCGCAGCGCCACGGTCGATACGCCGGCGCTGCGTGAGACCATCGCTGCCTATCGCGATATGTGGAAGGCCGGGGCGATCCATCCGACCTCGCGTTCCGGCAACGGCAACAATGCCGTCGAGGCCTTCGCCTCGGGCAAGGTCGGCATCCTGATGACCGGCTCCTACATCGTCAATCTGCTGACCAGCAAATATCCTGACGTGAAATTCGCCGTCGCACCGATCCCGGGGCCGAAGGGCGGTGAATCGAGCTTTGCCGGCGGCGATACGCTTTCCCTGATCAAGGGCATCAGCGACGAGAAGAAGAAAGTCGCGCTCGACTTCGTCAATTTCTACATGCAGCCCGAGCAGCAGGTCTATATCACCCAGGAATCGGGGATGCCGTCGCGCACCGACCTCGCAGCGGAAGCCTATGCGAAGTTCGACCAGCGCAATCTCGTCGCCTACAATATCCTCGCCAAGGGGCGCACGCCTTACACATTTTCGTCCGACGAACTCTTCGTCAGCCGCACCGGACCCTTCCTCAATCTGATCCAGGGCACGATCTTCGGCGACGATGTCGACGGAACGATCGCCAAGACGCAGGCCGACTTCACCCGCATCCTTGAACGCACCAATCCGAACTAAGCCAACGCGTTTCGGCAGGGTATCTGTGGATGCCCTGCCGTCCATTTCACATCTCGACTTTCAAGCGGAAGGAGGAGTTGCGGTGGTATCCTCGACACTTCGCAGCCGGAGGCGCGCAGTCGCGACCGGAGAACCCGAGCCAAAGGGTTGGCTTGGTCTTGCCTTCATCCTGCCGGGCTTGCTGTTCATCGTCGTGCTTTTCCTCGTGCCGCTTGTCATGACGGTCTGGATGAGCTTCTACAACTGGCCGCTTCTTGGCCGGACGAAATTCATCGGCCTTTCCAACTATGCCGAGCTGATCGGCGATACCCAGCTCTGGCATTCCCTGGGTTTCACGCTGCTCTACACGGTGCTGGTCACGGCTGCGATCTTCCTGGTGGCCTTTCCTTTGGCGCTGCTCGTCGACCGGCCGCTGCGGATCGCCGGCTTTTTCCGCACGATCTATTTCATGCCCGTCGTCATCGGCTTCGGGGCGGCCTCGACATTGTGGATGTGGCTGCTCAATCCCGATAGCGGCGTTTTTGCGCAATTGCTGCGCGGAGCAGGCATTATCGACAGCGCGCCGAGGCCGCTCGAAAGTTTCTGGCCGGCACTCGGCGTCGTCATCCTGATGGTCGTCTGGAAAACAGCGGGCTTCACGATGATCATCCTTCTGACCGGCCTGCAGAGCATATCCAGCGACGTCATCGAAGCCGCCAGGATCGACGGCGCCAGCGTCTGGAGCCGGTTTCGCCGTATCACGCTGCCTTTGATGAGGAACTCGGTCGTGCTGGCGCTCGTCCTCAACGTCACTTCGTCGATGCTGGCCTTCGACCAGTTCTTCATCATCACCCAGGGCGGCCCTGAGAACAGCACGATCTCCGCGGTGTTCTCGATCTATCTCGCGTCGTTCTCATCCTACCGTCTCGGTTATGGCTCGGCGATCTCCTTTGCCCTGCTCGTCGTCCTGGTGGCGATCAGCGCGATCCAGTTCGTCCTGCTGCGCCAGCGGCCGGAGGAGGGCTGATGGAACGGCTCAACCACAATCTCGCAGCGAAGCCGGCGAGCGAGCGGCTCGGCTATCTCGCCTTCGTTCTGACGGCATGCGTCTTTGCCGTCTTCTTCGTGATGCCGATCGTCTGGTCCTTCGCCAATTCCTTCAAGCCCTCGGCCGCAGCACTTGCCGATCCGGCAGCGCTTTTCTCGAAAGCCTTCTCGCTTGAAAATTACCGCCGCCTCGAACATGTCGGCGCCGGCTGGTACGTCTATGCCAGCAATTCGGTGCTGATCGCTGCCGGAACGGTGATCCTGACGGTGCTCGTCTCGGTGCCGGCGGGATACGGCTTTTCGAAATTCCGCTTTCCCGGCCAGTCGCTGCTCTTCGTGCTGATCATGGCGACGATGATGATCCCGTTCCAGTCGATCCTGACGCCGCTTTTCCTGATCCTCAAAGCCTTCCACCTGCAGAACAGCCTTCTCGGCCTGGTGCTGATCTACGTGACCTTCCAGCTTCCTTTTTCCGTTTTCATGATGCGCAACGCCTTCGACGCGGTGCCGAAGGCGCTGATCGAAGCGGCCCGGATAGATGGCGCGTCGCAGGCGACGATCCTGCGCCGGATCATGCTGCCGATCGCGCTTCCCGGTGTCGCCACCGTTGCAATGTTCGCCTTCCTGAATTCCTGGAACGAATTCCTCGCTGCCCTCATCTTTCTGTCCGACCAGAACAAGTTCACGCTGCCGATCATGCTGGTGAATGTTTCGTCGGGCATATACGGCATCATCGACTGGGGCGCACTGCAGGCCGGCATATCCGTGACCATGGTCCCCTGCATCCTGCTTTTCCTTCTCTTGCAACGATATTACGTGCGCGGCCTGACGGCCGGCGCCGTGAAGTAACAGCGCTCGTTCAGCTCAGGAGTCCTCATGACCAGCTCACCTCGCTTTCAATCGGCACGCGCTGCGGGACGGCAGCGATACAGGCCTGCCGACCATACCGGTGTCGTATTCGATGGCGGTTTCTGGCAGAGCTGGACGGAGACGGTCCGCAACGTCACCATCCCGACGCAGCACAAGCGGCTGGAAGAGGAGGGCTTCCTCGAGGTGCTCGATTTTGACAAGCCGGCCGGGCCGCTGGTGCGCCCGATCCAGCCGAGCGGACTGTCGATGCAGCATTTCTTCGATTCCGATTTCGGCAAATGGATCGAGGCCGCAAGTTACACGCTGAAGGCTCACCCGAATGCTGTGCTCGAAACGAAGATCGACGCTATCGTCGAAAAGCTCGAAAAAGGGCAGATGGCGGATGGCTACCTCAACAGCTGGTTCATTCGCCGCGAGCCGGACAGGCGCTGGACCAATCTGCGCGATCTGCACGAGATGTATTCGATGGGCCACCTGCTGGAAGGGGCCGTCGCCTACCACGAGGCGACGGGAAAGCGTCGTTTCCTCGATGTGATGATCCGCGCCGTCGACCATATCATCGCCACCTTCGGCGCGGAGCCCGGAAAGCTCAGGGGTTACGATGCCCATGAGGAAATCGAGCTGGCGCTGGTCAAGCTCTATCGCGTGACGCGCGATCCGCGGCATCTGAAGCTTGCGACCTATTTCGTCGACGAACGTGGCCGGATGCCCTCATATTACGACGAGGAGGCTCGCAAGCGCGGCGAGAGCCCTGATGATTACGTCTATGAGACATATGCCTATAGCCAGGCCCATATGCCGGTGCGCGACCAGCACCAGGTCGTCGGACACGCGGTTCGCGCCATGTACCTGTTTTCTGCGATGGCGGATCTCTCCCATGAGAACGACGATCCGACATTGAAGGCGGCCTGCGACCGGCTTTTCGACAATCTGGTCAGCCGCCAGCTCTACGTGACCGGCGGCCTTGGCCCATCGGCATCCAATGAAGGGTTCACCCGGGAATTCGACCTGCCGAACGAGACAGCCTATGCCGAGACATGCGCAGCCGTCGCGTTCGGCTTCTGGAGCCATCGCATGGCGCAGGTCGATCTCGACAGCAAGTTCACCGACAGGCTGGAAACGGTGCTCTACAACGGCGCGCTTTCCGGCATCTCGCGCGACGGCGAACATTATTTCTATGAGAACGTCCTTGAAAGCCACGGGCAGCACCGCCGGTGGAAATGGCATTACTGCCCCTGCTGCCCCACCAACATTGCCCGTTTCGTCACGTCGCTCGGCCAATATTTCTATTCCACGGGTGATCATGAGCTCGCCATCCATCTCTACGGCACCAATTCCGCCGAGCTGACAGTCGGCGACAACTTCGTGCGCCTGATCCAGGAGACCCAATATCCCTGGGATGGCGACATCAGCCTGCGGTTCGCCGTCGAGCGGCCAAGCCGGTTTCAGCTTCGTCTTCGCATCCCCGGATGGTGCAGGCAGGCGCAGATCTCGGTCAATGGTGCTGCCGTCGATCTCGATCAATGCGTGACGAAGGGTTATGCCGCAATATCAAGGGAATGGCGCAATGGTGACGAGGTCCGCATCGGCTTCTCGATGCCGGTCGAGCGCATCTACGCGCATCCTGCCGTCTCCGAAGACGGCGGACGCGTCGCGTTGCGGCGCGGGCCTGTCGTCTATTGCATCGAGGAGACGGACCTCGGCGGCGAGCCGCAGCGGCTCCGCCTGTCGGCGTCTGAGGAAATTTCTGCCCGTTACGATGCCGCGCTTCTCGGCGGAGCGACCGTCCTCGAAGGCACCGCGCTCGAAGCCGATATAGCCGATTGGCAGAATGCGCTCTATCGCACCGCGCCTCCCTCGCTGAAGGAGCGGCCCTTTAAGGCGATTCCCTATCACCTCTGGGCCAATCGCGAGCCCGGAGCGATGGCGATCTGGTTGCATGAGGTCTAGGAGAAAACCATGGCACGGCTGGAACTCAAGAGCATCGTCAAATCCTATGGTATCTACGAGGCCGTGCGCGGCATCAGCCTTGACATCGAAGACAATGAATTCGTCGTTTTCGTGGGCCCGTCGGGATGCGGAAAATCGACGACATTGCGCATGATCGCGGGTCTCGAACACATTACCGGCGGTGAGATCGTGATCGGCGATCAGGTCGTCAACCGGCTCGGCCCGGGCAAACGCGATATCGCCATGGTCTTTCAGAACTACGCGCTCTATCCGCACATGACGGTGCGGGAGAATATTTCGTTCTGCCTGGAGCAGCAGAAGCTCGCCAAGAGCGAGATCGACGCGCGTATCATCAGGGCGGCGGAAACCCTGCATATCAGCGAGCTGCTCGGCCGGCGCCCGGGCCAGCTTTCGGGCGGCCAGCGCCAGCGCGTCGCGATGGGGCGCGCGATCGTGCGGAACCCGAAAGTCTTTCTCTTCGACGAGCCATTGTCCAACCTTGATGCCAAGCTTCGCGTGCAGATGCGCACGGAGATCAAGCGGCTGCACCAACTGTTGCCAACGACGACCGTCTACGTCACGCACGACCAGGTCGAGGCGATGACCATGGCGGATCGTGTCGTGGTGATGAATGGCGGCATCATCGAACAGGCGGGACCGCCGCAGGCGCTCTATCATCGGCCCGTCAGCCAGTTCGTCGCCGGCTTCATCGGCTCACCGTCGATGAATTTCCTGTCCGCGACGCTACTATCTGGAGAGAAGGGTCTCGTCGTCAAACTGACCGACGGCAGCGAGCTTCCAGTGCCTGAGGCGCGCGCCGGCGACTATGCCAACCATGCCGGCAAATCAGTCGTGTTCGGGATCAGGCCGGAATCGATCACCGACCGCCAGGCCCGTCCTGGTTATGCCGACATCGAAGCTAAGATCGATCTTGTCGAGCCACTCGGGCCGGAGACCATGGTCTATTTCGGCATCGGCGATGCAAGTCTTTGCGCCTGCATCGATCCCGAGAGCGGCCCCAGGCCGATGTCGACGATGCCGCTCTCGTTCAACATGAACCAGATGCATCTGTTCGATCCGGCGACCGGCCGGTCGCTGGCGCTTGCCTGAACCGCAAACACGGAAAGGCCGGCAACCGCGGGGTCGCCGGCCTCGTTGATCAGGCAGCCCGGCGGATCTTCGAAGGACGCGTGGCAGCAGCCTTCTCGACCATGGCGGTGACTTCGGCGCGGCGGGCACCCGAAAGCGGCAGGCGCGGCAGGCGGACTCGCTCGGAGCCGCGGCCCATGATCTGTTCGGCAAGCTTGATCGACTGCACGAGATCGTGTTCGGCATCGAGGTGCAGAAGCGGCATGAACCAGCGATAGATCTTGCGGGCCTCTTCCCAGTCGCCGCGTTCGGCGGCGGCAACGAGCTGCACGGATTCCTCCGGGAAGGCGCTGGTCAAGCCCGAGACCCAGCCCTTGGCGCCGAGCATCAGGCCTTCAAGCGCGACATCGTCGAGACCTGCGAAGATATCGAAACGATCGCCGAATTCATTGATGAGATCGGTGAAGCGGCGCGGATCCGGCGCACTTTCCTTGACCGCCTTGATGTTCGGCACGTCGGCAAGCACCTTCAGCACATCGGCGCCGATATTGACGCGGTACGCCGGCGGGTTGTTGTACAGCATGATCGGCAGCGAGGTCGCTTCGGCGACGGTGCGGAAATGTGCAATCAACTCTTCGGGCTTCGGCACATAAACCATGGCCGGCAGCAGCATCAGGCCGTCGGCGCCGAGTTTTTCGGCGTCGCGAGCATAGGCGACGGCACGGCGCGTGTCGAATTCGGACACGCCCGTCACCACGGGAACGCGGCCGTTGACGACCTCGACGGCAGCTTTCAAGATCGTGCGCTTCTCCTCGGGATCCAGCGAGTTGTTCTCGCCACATGTGCCCATGACAATCAGTCCATTGACGCCATCGTTTACAAGCGCGTCCTGGACGCGCTGAGTCGAGGGCAGATCAACGGAAAGATCTACGTTGAACTGTGTCGTTACGGCGGGAAATACGCCCTTCCATCCTGTGGTCATTGATCGAGCCTCGTTGAAATTAGTTGCCTTATATACAAACTGTCGACAAGATTCAATGATGTGAGCTTACAAATTTGAGGCCACCGAAGACCGACATTGCGGGAATCGGCCGAAACGAAATACAAGGCTCTAACGAAAGAGGGCGGACGAATGCGGAACGACGCGGAAAATGTGCGGGTGCGCGGCTCTGGCACGCAGAGCGTCTATGTGACGCTCAGGCGGGAAATCCTGTCGATGGCGCTGGAACCCGGCAGTCCGCTCGACGAGGTGCGCCTGTCGGAACGTTTCCGGATGTCGCGGACTCCCATTCGCGAGGCGCTGTTGCGGCTCGCCGCCGACGGGCTCGTCACGACGCTGCCGAACAGGAACACGATCGTTGCGACAATCGATTTCGCAAGCCTGCCCACCTATTTCGAAGCGTTGACGCTGATGTACCGGGTGACGACCCGCGGCGCGGCGCAACGGCGAAACGGCGAGATCATGAAGACTGTTCGCCGGCATCAGAAGGACTTCGCCGATGCCGTTGCCGCGCGCGATGCCTATGCGATGATCGAGGCGAACCGCGAATTTCACGTCGCGATTGCCGAACTTGCCGGCAATTCCTATTACACGGCCTTCTTCGCCAGGCTGCTCGACGAGGGCCGCCGCATTCTGCGCCTTTACTACTCGACATTCGACGACCGTCTGCCGCGCCAGTATGTCGACGAACACGAGGAGATCATCGCCGCGATCGAGGCCGGTGACGTCGAGCGGGCCGACCGTCTGGCGATCGCCCACGCCGGGCAGATCGTTCGCCAGATCCAGGAATATATCGCCCGCGATCTGGACCGGCCGGTGGCGATCAGCATGTCCTAATGCGACGAGAGCAATGAACCGTTCGAGCCTCAGGAGGCGAGGGGGCCGCTCTGCTCCCTGACCAAGGTCATCAGCCTGCGCAGGACAGCCGCCGATTGGCGGACACCGTCGTGCTCGAATTCGTTGGTCACCCATGCCTGCACGTTGCCGACGTGGCGCGCCGTTTCGAGCGAAAGCCCGGCATCGACATACATGTCATCATGATAGATGACGGCGGCGACCGGCACCTCATTTGCCGCGAGACGTGCCGGGGCATAGAGCGGCACGTAGCGCTCATGCGTGGCCAGCGCCTCGACACTCGCCCTGAAGGCCCTGAGCGAGCGAATTTCCTCGAACATCCAGGGATACATCATCTCCCCCGTCAACAGCAGCGGCCGCCGGTCGCCGGCAAAGGCCGGATGCTCGGCGCGGATGCGTTCGGCCGCCCAGGCAGTCGGCGTCCCGGCCTGGCCATAGATGCTTTCCTGCAGAACGGCGAAGAGCGGATTGTCGTCATAGGAGGTCAGCGACATCACCGACGCGAGGAAGCGATCAGAGAGACGGTCTTCATTGGGACCGGAGAAAGCCTCGTCGACCAGCCAATGGATGTTCTCGTAACCCGGCGCCATGCCGAAATCGATGCCGATAGTCTGAAAGCGGCGAACGGAGAGGCGATCGCCATCGGGCAGCCGCACCTCGTTGGCCTCGATATAGTCGGCGATCCGGCCGATGCGCTCGGCATCCCCGGGGTAGCGGCGGTAATAGGCGGCGTTCTTTTCGGCGACGCGCGGGTAGGTGCGCCGATAGACATCATCGGCCGTCGCCCCGGCCGGCAAGGCCGCCGGTGACATAACAGGCGGAAAGTCCCTCCGGCGCCTTCGAGAGATAGGTAAGCGTCAGGAAGCCGCCATAGCTCTGGCCGAGCGTCTGCCAGCGTCCGCCGCCGAAGACGGTTTTCCTCAGATGTTCACAATCGGCAACGATGCTGTCGGCACGAAAGAGGGTGAGATAGTCGGCTGCGGCCCTGCCGTCGGCAAAGTGCTCCATCGTCGCACTTTCGATCCGGCTGCTGCGCCCGGTGCCGCGCTGGTCGATCAGGATAACGCGGTGCGTCTTCAGGGCTTCGGCAAGCCATGGCGGCCCGCCATTGCTCGGCCGCGGCGATTTTCCGCCAGGGCCGCCTTGCAGGAAAGCCAGCAACGGCAATGTTTCACGACGGCGGGCGGGATCGCATACTTCGCGTGCGAAAACCCGGATCGTCTCCCCCTCCGGCTTCGACCAATCCAGGGGAACGTCGACCATATGATCGCGTATCAGCATGCCCGGTATGGTGTATTCGACCGCCATCGCCATCTCCTCATTTTTCATGTCGACATATTGCCTACAGCGGCATTAGTGTCGGTTCAAGATCCCCGCTGCAAGGCGAGGGCTTCATCGATCTGGAAGCGCAGGAAAAGCAGGAAGACAACATGTCATGGCAGCATACGGTACCCCGCATAACTGAGGACGAACGGCAGAACCGCCTCGCCAGGCTTCGCAAAATGATCGAAGCCGAAGGATTGGCTGCCGTGCTTCTTGGACCGACCGAAAGCCTGCGTTACTTCACGGGGCTGGTCTGGCATCCGAGCGAGAGGTTCCTCGGCGCGCTCGTCACGCAAGCGACCATTTCCTACATCGTGCCGGGGTTCGAGCGCAGCCGTGTCGAAACGCTGCCGCATCTGCCGGGGGAAATCCTGGTCTGGGAAGAGGAGGAGAGCAGCGCCGCTCTCATCGCCCGCCTTGTTGCCCAAGGCGGCAGACTTGCCCTCGACGATGGTTTGCCGCTTTTCTTCTATCATGCATTGGCAGCGGAGATGGGCGCGGCGAGGCTTGCCGATGGCGGGCGGCTGATCCGCGACCTGCGTTGCATCAAATCGGCCGCGGAGATTGCCCTCATTCAGTATGCGATGGACCTGACGCTTGACGTCCACAGGCAAGTGCATGGGCTTTTGAAGCCGGGCATCAAATCGTCCGAGGTGGTGGATTTCATCGACCGGCAGCATCGCCAGGCCGGCGCCGATGCCGGCTCGACATTCTGCATCGTCTCCTTCGGCGCGGCGACCTCGCTTCCGCATGGCGCCGACGGCGATCAGGTCCTTGGTCGCGACGACGTCATTCTCATCGATACCGGCTGCCGGATCGACGGTTATCATTCCGATATCACCAGGACCTATATGCTGGAGGGCGGCGAAAGCGCGTTCGAACGGGCCTGGTGGATCGAGCGCGAGGCGCAACAGGCCGTCTTCGACGCAGCCCGGATCGGTGCCGCCTGCTCGAGCCTCGACGATGCGGCCCGCAAGGTGCTTGCCAAACACTCCCTCGGCCCCGACTATCGCCTGCCAGGTTTGCCGCATCGCGCCGGTCATGGCCTCGGGCTCGAGATCCACGAGGAACCCTACATCGTTCGCGGCAACGACGCGCCGCTTGCCGCCGGCATGTGTTTTTCCAACGAACCGATGATCGTCTTCCCCGGGAAATTCGGGATCCGGCTGGAAGACCATATGTACATGACCGACGAGGGACCGTGCTGGCTCACCAATCCAGCGGCGGGACCGACCGAGCCATTCTCCTGAGCGGGCACCATCTCCTGCCCGCTCTCGTCGGGCAGATCCAGCAATATATTGCCCGCGATCTCGACCGACCGCTGGCGATCAGCCTATCCTGAAGCGACAGGATTCAAGAGGCGGAGGCTATCCCAGCCTGAACGTTGGCGATATGGCGGTTGGTTCTCGCGGCATCGGACATATCGACGGGACCCAGGGCTGCCTGCAATTCGATCGATAAAGTATTTCTTCGCAAACGTTACTTGCTTTCTGACGTTGCACAAGGTTGACTGCGGTTAAACCTGCAGTGTCGAGGATAGGATGATGGACTTGTTCAGAAAGGATGAGGATGACTCCGCGCAATTGCAGAAAATGACACTGAATGGTAGATATAGAAATATAGCAGCGATGCTTTCGGTAGCAGTCGTTGTCTTTTCTGTATTCTTGATATCGCTTGGCGCTTTAATCGAATTTTTTCAACCTGAGTTTTTTCCAAACGTCATTCTCGATGACGTCCCTTTGCACTACATCGCCTGGTTCATGATTACCTTCGGGATAACTATCGTTGTCATCAACGTGATTTTGGCAGCAAGACGGGAGATCGATCAAGAGAGAGCAGAAAAGATGCTTCCATCGGATATGGTCGAGATCAAAAGGCAGGCTTTGCGTGACCTGCGGACGCATCGAAACTGGTATGCGCGATCCTCCAGGGTGAATCAGTATCTCTGGAATTTTCTCACATTGGGGATCATCGTTCTGAGCGGCCTCTCTTCATTATTTTCGGCTTATGGCACGATTATCCCCCAATGGCTCCCAATGGCGACCTCCGCGCTCGTGGCGCTTTTCGGCACGATCATTGTTCAATTCCGCATCCGGGACGTCTGGCAATTGAGAGAGCAGGGAAGGGTCGAAGCGGAGATGCTCGTCGCCGAGGCTCATCTCATTGACATAACGGATGAACTAGCGACGCTCAAACAGGCCGTCGCTCTTAGAAAGCGCGCTCATGCGCTGGAGATGAAGCAACTCAACCAGTTCTTTGTAGGGACCACCGCAGCCAATCCCTGAGCCCTTGTCGGCATTCGGAGGCGGGATCGACCGAGCCGTTCTCCTGAGCGGGCGCCATCTTGCCCGCTCAGGTAAGCCAGCTCACCCGCGCTAGAGCCTTTCCGGGTTAGATTGAAGCATTCTGCCGGAGCAGGTTTTCGTCAGGGCAGAGGCGATTGGCGACGGGCATACCTCCCGGTACGTCCGAGCCGATCGCCTTTGATCCTGGCGGAAAGATGCCCGGCCCTTCGGGTTGGCTGAAACGGGCCAGCTGATCGACCGGCCGGCTTGGCCGTAGAGCTTGGCTACGACGCGCGCCGGCCGGTCGACCATCCGACTCCGTTTGAGCCAACAGAATGTTTCAATCTAACCCGGAAAGGCTCTCTTATGTTCATTTGCAAGCTCCTTAATCATGACTCTTTCCTTTCCGGCCTTGAGGACGAAAGCACGCATGCGTGAAGCTGTTGAACAAAGGAGGAGGCAGGGCATTTTGACGACGGCTGGCATACTCTTATGCGCGGGTTGGGTACCGCATTTCCGTGTGTTCGTCTGGGGCTGCCTCTGTCTAATCTCGGGCTTGGAATTGTCCGCCACATAGAGCCTGCGAGGGTTCCCCACCGGAGCCCTGCCTCCATCTTTGTCCAACAGGAGATGATTTCAATTTTTGGGTTAAGCTTTTTTGTTCGAGCTGGGCATTCGCCTTTAGCCTTTTGCTGTGGGAGCGACCTCCTGCCCGATCGCCCATAGGAACGCTGCCATTTCTCGCGCAATGGCGGTGACCGCGACGACCTTCGGCTTGCCTGCCGCGATTAGTTTTCGATAGCGCGCGCAAAGCCTTATCTGGGCTTTCCAAGCAATCTCGCGAACCGTTCTTGGCAGGTCATCCAGTCGCGCCTGGATCTTCGGGCTCACGCGAGCCGGAAAGCGATATGTCCAAGCGCCTTCAATGAGTACCCTTCGCGCTCTTGTGTTGCCCGCCTTGGTGATCCCGCCACGCTTGACCCGTTCGCCGGTTGAGCTTTCCGACGGCACGAGACCGAGATACGCCATCAGCTGGCGAGGATTATCAAAGCGCCTAACATCGCCCATTTCGACGACAAAGGTGACCGCCGTCATGAACGCGACGCCGCGCATCGCCTGGTAGGCGGCCACAACCGGGGCCATTGACCAGGATGCCGCGGTCTCGACGACCAGCTTGGTCAGCCGATCCAGGCGCACGCTGGCATCCGCGACAGCCTGGCAATATTCCGCCAGCAGGATTTGGTGAGCGGGATGATCGAAGGCCTGGCACGTTAGCCATCTTCGATGGGCACGCGTCCATGGTTCGCGGCCGGCATAGATCCGGCCATGACGCAACAAGAAGGACTGAAGTTGCTGACGGGCCTGCTTCAGCGCGTCGCTGGCCGCCTCGCGCGCCCGCACCAGATCGCGGATCGCCTCGTGCCCTTCATCTGGGACCCAGACCGCGGTCAGTTCGCCCGCCCGGTGCAGGCGCGCCAGACTCATGGCATCCCGGCGGTTTGTCTTCACCCGATCGCCCGCACGCTTGGGTACCAGTGACGGCGCCACGACCACGCAATCATGTCCCAGTTCGACAATCTGGCGGTAAAGACCGTAACCCGTGGGACCGGCTTCATAGCAAAAGTGAAGCTTAGCTCCGCGCTTGGAAAGCTTGCTGACCATCGATGCTACTGATGTCGGCTCCGAGGAAATGTCGCCGAAAAACCGCACCTCGCCGTTGCGGCTTCCATCGGCTATCGCCACAGAAATCTTCAGCTTCGACGTATCCAGGCCGATGAAAATTACGCTATCTTCTTTCATGGTTCGCCCTCGCTAAACATGGGGCAAGGCTCCGGCCTATCCAGAGCAACCCCCCGATTTAGCTTACCGCGGGGGCGGGCCACCTTCATCCCGCGAACATACGGTCTAGTCCTGAATGCCAGCCGCGCTCCCTGGCTTGAGCTTGACCTCGATGACCGGGACCACGATCTGAGGTCGACGCACCGGCAGGACGAATGTCAGTTGATCTTCGCCGACGGGGAACTGCGTGTTCGCCCACAGCGTATTGGCGGATGGGCGCAACCAGGTGACCTCGCTGCCATCATGCAGGAATTGCGCATATTCGATCTTGCCTGCCAGCGCATCGAAATGCAGATGGCGATAGGGCCAGTTGAAGAGGTGGATGTAGAGACGATCGCCATTCTGGGTCAGGCGGCAGTCGGCCGGAGCGGTGAAGTCGGACTGGGTGCAGCCGACGATGCTGCGCTGGTGCAGTGCCATCCACTCCTCATAAGCGGCAAGGGCTGCAATCGCGCGGTGGTCGAGCGTGCCGCGCGCCGTCGGCCCGACATTCATCAGCAGATTGCCGCCCATGGCAACGGTGCCGACCAGCATCTGCACCAATTGTTCCGTGCTCTTCCAGGTGTCCTCGTCGCGGTGATAGCCCCAGGAACCGCTGAGCGTGTGGCAGGCTTCCCAGACAACGCGCCTGCCATCGCGGAGCGGCCGGGCGCGCGGCATATATTGCTCCGGCGTGACGATGTCGGGCTGCAGGCCGGCGAGATCGAGCCGGTTGTTGATGATGATGTCGGGGGCGAGTTCGCGCACCAGACGCACGAGTTTCTCGCTTTCCCAATCCTGATGGCCCTTTCCGACCAGCTCCCCGAGCTTCCATTGCGGATAGCTGAAATCGAACCACATGATGTCGATCTGGCCGAACTCAGTCAGCAACTCGCGGACCTGCTCGCGCATGAAGGCGGCATAGCGCTGCATGTCCCGGCCTTCGTTGATTTTCAGCGCTTCGGGATGGTTGCGTTGCGGATGGCGCGGATCGACGGTGAAGTCGGGATGATGCCAATCGATCAGCGAATAGTAGAATCCGATCCTCAGGCCCTCTGCGCGGAAGGCGTCGACGAACGGACCCAGCAGATCTCGTCCATAAGGCGTGTTGGTCACTTTGAAGTCGGTCGCCTTGGTATCCCAGAGGCAGAAGCCTTCATGGTGCTTGGTGGTCAGCACGACATATTTCATGCCGGCAGCCTTTGCACGTCTGGCCCATTCACTGGGGTCGTAGAGATCGGGATCGAAATGGTCGAAATATTTCTGGTAGTCGGCGTCGTTCAGTTCTTCGCGGCTCTTGACCCATTCATGGCGTGCCGGCAGTGCATAAAGCCCCCAGTGCACGAACATGCCGAACCGGTCGTGAACGAACCAGGCCTTCTTCTCCTCAGGCAGGGCCAGTGACTGCAGATTGTTGATATCCATCGGATATTCCTCCTGTTCCAAACTTTGAGAGTTGGAGCACGATGTCGTCCGAAAACCGCTCACACTTTTCGGCATCATGCTCCGGGGAGTTCAGGTTGTTTCGCGGATGATGAGCTCGGGCACGATGACGATGCCGTGCTGACGGTTTCTGGTGGCGATGCGGCTGAGCAGCAGACGCACGGCTTCCTCCCCCATTTCGCGTTTTTGCACCCGCAAGGTGGTGAGTGCCGGAGACAGCAGTTCGGCAGTCGGAATATCGTCGAAACCGATCAGGGCGATTTGCCCGGGGATCGAAATGCCGGCAGCCCGGCAGGCCTTCATCGCGCCGATCGCATTGAGGTCGTTGTAGCAGACAAGGGCATCGAGGCCGCGCGCCTCCGCCAGCAATTGCGCGGCCGCCGTTTGGCCGCCCGCCGCGGTCGGATCGCAATAAACGATGCCTTGCGCCTTGAGCCCGTGGGCCGCCAGGGTCTTGCGAAAGCCGACAAGACGGCTCTTGCCGCCAAACGAACTGCGCGGCCCGGCGATAATCGCGATCCTGCGGCGCCCGCGCTCGACCAGATGGTCGATGGCACGCGACGCTCCCGTCTCGTAGTCGGTGACAATCGTCCCGGCGACCTCGTTGGGCGCCTCGCGATTGATGAGCACCACCGCACGGTGGGGCGCAAGCGCCTTATGCAGCGCGGCATCCGGCAGCCGCGGGCTGCAGACGATGATTCCGTCGACCCGGTGCCGCAGCAGCGTTTCGATGAGTTCTTCCTCTCGCTTGCTGTTCTCGACGACATTGGACAGAAGCAGGTTGTAGCCGGCAGCGCTTGCCGCATCCTCGGCTCCCCTGATGACTTCGGGAAAGAACGGATTGGTGATGTCGGGAACGAGAAGGCCGATGGCCTTCGATCGATCGGACCGCAATCCGCGCGCAAAGGGATTGGGCCGGTAATTGAGTTCGCTCGCCGCTAAAATAATCCGTTGACTTGTCTCCGCACTGGCTCCGCCCCGATCGTTGAGCACGCGCGATACCGTCATCGGCGACACCCCTGCGGCGCGGGCGACATCGGCGATGGTAATTTTGGGTTCTGGCTCTTTAGGGCGGCTCAACTGGATTGTCTCTTCAGAAGGGGCAGGAATTTACGATAACGATAACTAACATAATTTCCGGGAAAGCCAAGGCTGCTCCGACAAAGTATAAGGCGTCGAGAATCTCTTTGACAAGATTTAACGGTAACGATAACGTTCGAGAAAGAGGAGAATACGTTAACGATAACCTAGAGCAGAATATCGGGAGGAAAGAATGCAACACGTCAGAATCTTAAGACGGCAGGTTGTCTCGACCGTTGCCGCGGCGATCCTCATGGGTGCCGGCTGGGCCGGTGCCGCATTCGGCTTTGAGGAGTCGCCGGAACTGAAGGCGCTGGTCGATGCCGGCAAGCTGCCGCCGGTCGAAAAGCGCTTGCCCAAGGAGCCGCTGGTGCTCACTCCGCTTGAATCGGTCGGCACTTATGGCGGCACCTGGCGCACGGCCACCTTTGGCGGTGGCGACAGCGAGATCGAGCGTTCGATCGGCTATACGAGACTGGTCCGCTGGAATCCGGAATGGACCGAGGTGATCCCCGATATCGCCAAGAGCGTCGAGGTCAATGGCAATGCCACCGAATATACGTTCACCTTGCGTGAAGGCACACGCTGGTCGGACGGGGAGCCCTTTACCGCGGACGATCTGGTGTGGTGGAACGAGAACGTGCTGCGCAACACCAAGATCACGCCTGCAGCACCCGACTGGCTGACCGCCGGCGGAGAGACCGTCAAGGTCGAAAAGCTTGCCGACGACAAGGTCGTCTTCAAATTTGCCGCGCCGAACGGCCTGTTCCTGATGAACATGGCCACCGTGCGCGGCTCCGATATTCTGGCGGCCGCACCGGCCCACTACCTCAAGCAATTCCACAAGGATTTCAATCCCGATGGCGTCGACGCCCTGGTGAAGGCAGCCGGCGCAACCGACTGGGTCCAGCTCTTCAACAACAAGATCGGCTTTCCCGGCCGCTGGCGCGATCTCGGTCGTCCAACGCTTGATGCCTGGGTGTTGACCGCGCCTTATAATGGCACCACCCAGGTCGTCGCTGAACGCAATCCTTACTATGCCAAGGTGGATACCGCAGGAAACCAGCTGCCTTACTTCGATCGGATCACCATCGATGTGATGCAGGATACCCAGGCGATCATCCTGAAGGCGATCAGCGGCGAAATCGACATGCAGAACCGCTTCATCGAGACGACGGACGCCCGTACGGTGATCGTGCAGAACCAGGAGAAAGGCGGCTACGGCCTGTTCATCGCCCGGCCGGCCTGGTCGAACGCCCTGCTGATCACCCTCAACCAGACCCACAAGAATCCGGCCTTGCGCGCTGTCTTTTCCAACAAGGATTTCCGCATCGGCCTTAGCTACGCCATCAACCGCGAAGAGCTCAACCAGCTGATCTATGCCGGACAGGCCAAGCCTTATCAGGCAGCACCGCGTGAAGGCACCGCGCTCTACGACGAGAAGATGGCGACCCAGTATCTGGAGTATAATGTCGATCTCGCCAATCAGTATCTCGATAAGGCCGGCCTTACCAAACATGACGCCGAAGGCTATCGCCTCGGCCAGGACGGCAAGCGGATTACCTTTGCGATCGACGCCTTGACCGGAAGCCCGATCCAGGTGGACGCCCTCGAGATGATCCAGCGCTACTGGCGGGCCGTCGGCATCGACATGCAACCCCGCCCGGCCGAACGTTCGCTGATCTTCTCCCGCCTTCAGAACAATGAGAATGACGGCCTTGGATGGGTTGGCGGCGGTGGCTATGACTTCCTCGGCCTGCTCGATCCCAAATGGTATTTCCCGCACGAATATGAATCGAGCTTCGCGACGGCCTGGGGCCTCTATTACCAGAACCCCAAG
Organism: Rhizobium leguminosarum bv. viciae USDA 2370; assembly: GCF_002008365.1. Classification (GTDB taxonomy): domain Bacteria; phylum Pseudomonadota; class Alphaproteobacteria; order Rhizobiales; family Rhizobiaceae; genus Rhizobium; species Rhizobium leguminosarum. The sequence goes on along the minus strand of NZ_MRDL01000001.1, from coordinate 215,471 downwards.
GATCCGAACGCGCAAGAACCGAGCCCCGCTGCCAAGAAGCAGATGGATCTGTACCGGCAGGTGCAAGAAGCGCCGACGCTCGAAAAGCAGTTGGCCGCGATGAAGGAGCTGCTGGCGATTACCCGTGACGAATTCTACGTCATCGGCACCAACCTGGAGCCGGACCGCGTCGGCATCGTCAAGACCAATATGCGCAATGTCCCGAAGGTCATTCCCAGCACATCGTTCTACATGACACCGGGACCGGCCAAACCGGAGACCTTCTACTACCAGCAGTAACGGCACGCGACCGACAGGGATGGCGTCCGCGGGCGCCACTCCATCAACACCAGCCCAGTCCCAATCATCCAATCCGATCGGCGGTCGCCGATTGAAGGAGCTTGACATGGCCGGCTTCATCATCAGACGTTTGCTTTACATGATCCCGATGATGTTCGCGATCTCCGTCGTGACCTTCATCATCATCCAGCTGCCGCCCGGCGACTTCCTGACCGCGATGACCGCGCGCCTGGCCTCCCAGAACGAAACGATCGATCCCGGCGTCATTGCCGGCCTGCGTGAACGCTACGGCCTCGATCAGCCCTGGGCGGTCCAATACTGGAAATGGATCAGCGGCATCCTGCTGCGCGGCGATTTCGGCCAGTCCCTCGATTGGAACAAGCCGGTCAGCGAACTGATCTGGGCTCGCATGGGCCTGACGATGGTGGTCTCGGTCACCACGCTGCTCTTCGTCTGGGCGGTGGCCTTTCCGATCGGCATCTATTCGGCCGTACGGCAATATTCGGTGGGAGATTACTTCGCCACCTTCTTCGGCTTTCTCGGCCTTGCCATCCCGAATTTCCTGCTGGCGCTGGTGCTGATGTATGTTTCGGCACAATATTTCGGCCAAAGTACCGGCGGGCTGTTTTCGCCCGCCTATATCAATGCTGTCTGGAGCTGGGCCAAGCTCGGCGATCTCATTTCGCATATGTGGATCCCGGTCGTCGTTCTCGGCACCGGCGCCACGGCAGCGCTGATCCGGATCATGCGCGCCAACCTGCTCGACGAGCTCAACAAGCCCTATGTCGACATGGCTCGCGCCCGGGGCTTGAGCGAAATCCGGCTGCTGTTGAAATATCCGGTGCGGGTGGCGCTCAACCCCTTTGTCTCGACCGTCGGCTGGGTGCTGCCGCACCTCGTCTCCGGCTCGGTGGTGGTCTCCATCGTTCTCAGCCTGCCGATCACCGGGCCACTGCTGCTCAACGCCCTCTTTGCCCAGGACATGTATCTGGCCGGCACATTCATCCTCTTGATGAGCATGCTGACGCTGATCGGCACGCTGATTTCGGATCTGCTGCTTGCCTGGCTTGATCCACGCATCCGCAACGGCTGAAGGACGAGACCAATGACCGATCAAGCCATCGCGCTACAGCCTGAACTGATCAAGAATTCCGACGCGGTCGCCGGCCAGTGGAAGCTTATCTGGCGGCGCTTCCGTCGCCATCGCCTGGCGCTGGCGGCAGGCGTCGTCATCTTTTTGATCTACCTGGTCGCCCTGTTTGCCGAGGTTCTCGCCCCGGTTTCATCGCAGACCTACGATTCCCGCTACACCTATGCACCGCCGCAGCAGATCAAGTTCGCCGGCTACGACGCGGCCGGGCAGTTTCATCCGCTCTACGTCAACGGTTATTCGATGAAGGTTGACCCGATCGCGCTCAGCCGCAATTACGTCCCCGATCCGGCCGTCGTCATCCCCCTCGGCTTCTTCGTCAAGGGAGAACCCTACCGGCTCTGGGGGCTGTTCGATTTCGACCGGCACCTGATCGGCCCGATCGAGATGGGCAAACCATTCTACCTGTTCGGCGCCGACCGGCTAGGTCGCGACGTCTTCAGCCGGACGGTCCACGGCACGCGCGTGTCTATGTCGGTCGGACTGATCGGCGTCGCAATCAGCCTCATCCTAGGCATCATCCTGGGCGGCATCTCGGGGCTCTACGGCGGCTGGGTGGACGATGTGATCCAGCGCTCCATCGAACTCATCAACTCTATCCCGACCATTCCGTTGTGGATGGGCCTTGCGGCTGCCGTTCCGATCAGCGCCGATCCGATTCTGGTCTATCTCTGGATCACCATCATCCTGTCGCTGATCGGCTGGACCGACCTGGCGCGGGTGGTGCGCGGGCGCTTCCTGTCGCTCAAGACGGAAGACTTCGTGATCGCCGCCCGTCTCGATGGCTGCTCGCAGATGCGCATCATCTGGCGGCACATGGTTCCGTCCTTCATGAGCCACATCATCGCCTCGGTGACGCTCGCCATCCCGACGATGATCCTCGCAGAAACCGCGCTCTCCTTCCTCGGCATCGGCCTGCGCCCGCCGGTGGTGAGCTGGGGCGTGCTGCTTCAGGAGGCACAGAACATTCTCGCCGTCTCGAGCGCACCCTGGCTCTTTCTTCCCGGTCTCGCGGTGATCGTCACCGTGCTCGCCCTCAATTTCCTCGGTGATGGATTACGCGATGCTGCAGATCCCTATGAATACTGATCCCAATTTTGCCGCAGCCGGCGGCCGGCACGGGGATCGTGACCCGCTGATCGAGGTCGTTGATCTCAGGACCCATTTCTTCGGTGGTGCGGGCACGATCAAGGCGGTCGACGGCGTCTCCTTTTCCATCCCACGCGGCAAGACGGTCTGCGTCGTCGGCGAATCCGGTTCGGGCAAGAGCATCACCGGCCGCTCGATCCTCAACCAGGTTCCGCGGGGAGGGCGGATCGTCTCGGGCGCAATCCGCTACCGGCCGGATCCCGCAGCACCCTCGATCGACCTGGCGGCGCTCGATCCGCGCGGCCACGACATGCGGGCGATCCGCGGTGCCCAGATCGGCCTGATCAGCCAGGAGCCGATGGCCGCACTTTCCCCCGTTCATACGATCGGCAACCAGATGGTGGAAGTGATCCGCTTGCATCTGAAGATGGGAAAGAAGGAGGCGCGCGAACATGCCATCGAGACATTGGCTCTGGTCGGCATTCCGCGGCCGGCCGAGCGCATGGAAAGTTATGCCTTCCAGTTTTCCGGCGGAATGCGCCAGCGCGTCTGCATCGCGCTCGCGCTTGCCTGCCGCCACAGGCTGTTGATCGCCGACGAGCCGACCACGGCACTCGATGTGACCACCCAGGCCAATATCCTCGATCTCCTGGCCTCGCTGCAGGCCGAATTCGGGCTCTCGGTGCTGTTCGTGACCCATGATCTCGGTGTGGTGGCCGAGATCGCCGACGAGGTCGTCGTCATGTATGTCGGCCGGGTCGTGGAAGCAGGCAATGTCGACACGATCTTCCACGCACCGGCGCATCCCTACACCAAGGCGCTGCTGCAATCGGTGCCACGCATGCATGGGCAACCCACCGAACGGCTCGCGATCATCGATGGCATGGTGCCCTCGCGTTTCAACCGGCCCCAGGGCTGCAGCTTTCATCCCCGATGCAAAGAGGCGAGGGCGGGCCTGTGCGACCAAAAGGATCCGCAGCCCATCGCCATCGGCGACGGGCATGTCGCCAGCTGTCTGCTTTACGAAGGAAGACAATGATGGCGGATCTCATGAAGCAACCAAGCCCACTGCTCGAACTCAACGATCTCAGGATGCATTTCCCCATTCGCAAGGGCGCATTCCGGCGTGTGGTCGGACACGTCAAGGCGGTCGACGGCGTTTCGCTTCGCGTCCAGGATGGCGAAACACTTGGTATTGTCGGGGAGTCCGGCTGCGGCAAGTCCACGCTTGCCCGCACGGTGCTGCGCATCTATCAGCCGACGAGCGGCGAAATCCGCTATCGCAGCCGCAATGGCGGCACGGTCGATCTCGCGGCGTTGTCGGGTTCTGCCCTCGACGAAATCCATCGCGACCTGCGCATCGTGTTTCAGGACCCGCAATCTTCGCTCAATCCGCGCCTTCCTGTCATCGACATCATCGGCGAGGTGCTTGGTGTCAACGGCATCGCCAAGGGCCGGGAGCTCGAGCACCGGGTCGCCGACCTGATGCAGAGCGTCGGCCTGCGGCCCGAATACATGCACCGTTATCCCCATGCTTTCTCCGGCGGAGAGCGCCAGCGCATCGGCATCGCCCGGGCGCTGGCCTCCAATCCGCGGCTGGTGATCGCCGATGAGGCCGTTTCGGCGCTCGATGTCAGTGTGCAGGCACAAACCATCAACCTCCTGCAGGACCTGCAGGAGCAGTTCGGTCTGACCTATCTCTTCGTCGCCCACGACCTCTCGGTCGTCCGGCACATCTCGGATAACATTGCCGTCATGTATGTCGGTCGGGTGGTCGAAAAGGCGCCGACGGAGCAGATCTTTTCGCGCCCACTCCACCCCTACACCGAAGCGCTGCTCTCGGCCGTGCCGATCGCCGATCCGAGGATGCGCCGCCATGGCCAGCGCATTCGGCTGGCGGGCGAGGTCGCCGATCCCGCCCATCCGCCTCCCGGCTGCGCATTTCATCCGCGCTGCCGCTACGCCACCGAGCTTTGCAAGCAGGAGGTGCCGGCGCTGCGTACCGTCACAGCCGATGGGCACCAAGTGGCCTGTCACTACGCCGAATCCTTGTCGCTTAATCCCTTCGCCGACCGTACCGTTCCGGAGTTCAATTGATGCCCGAATTCATTCCACGCTCCGAGCAGCGTCCCATTGTGGATACCTCCTCCACGACGCTCGATCTCATCTACTTCGACCTCGTCACGCTTCCGGCCAACGGCCAGGACACGCGGCGGCTGCCCATGCACGAAAGCCTCTACGTCGTGCTGTCGGGGCAGGTGGATATCGAGGTCGATGACATCATGTTCGAAGCGGTGGGCCGGCGAGCCGATATCTGGGGAGGCGATGCGGACTCGGTTTACGCGCCCGTCGGCGCCAATGTCCGGATATCGGCTCGTGGCGCGGCGGCGGAAGTCGCCCTTGCCGGCGGCCTCTGCGACACGCGTTACGCCGCGTTTCGCATCACGCCGGATGAGGTCGACGCGGTCAATGTCGGCTCGTCGGACACGCACAGCCAGCGGCGGATCGTCCACCTGCTCGGACAACGACAGAACGGACGCTGCGGTAACCTGCTGGTGAGCGAACTCTATGCCGGTGAGGGATGCTGGTCCGGCTACCCCCCCCACAAGCACGATACCGAAGACGGTGATGTCGAGACCCGGCATGAAGAACTTTATCACTACCGCTTCCAGCCCGAGACCGGTTTCGGCAGCCAGATCACCTATGATGAAGACGGTCCGGTCAAGATCCTCATGACCCGCAATGGCGACACAGTCCTGGTTGACCGGGGTTACCACCCGACGGTCACCTCGCCGGGGCACCGGGGCTATATCTTTACCATTCTCGTCGGCAAGCATCGTCGGGGGCTGATCCAGCGCTTCGATCCCGCCCATCAGCATCTGACCAAAACCATCCCCGGCATCGATGCGATGCGCGACAAGTTCAAATAATCCGGCTCCTGGCCTCGTGTGCCGGCATTGCGGCGCACCGCCAAACTTCCGCCCAAGGAGAGATGACCCATGCGTGAACGTACGCGAATAAACGTTGATGCCAGCGAAGCGGTACGCCCGTTCAACCGGTTCTGGCGCGGCACCGGTTTTTCGCCCGCCGAGCTGCTGCTCGAACCCGAGATGCGACAGATGCTTGCCTATATCGGCGGCCTGCCGAATGAGGGCATCAAGTTCCTGCGTGTGCATTATCTCTACAATCTGCTGAGCGCAAAGGGCGGGGCTGGTTATGACTGGTCCCTGCTCGACCGCGCGCTCGACGTGATGATCGAACACCGCCTGAAGCCGTTCTTCGAGCTGATGGGCAACCCGTCGGGCTTGTTCACCGACTATGAGGACATGGATCAGGTCAGGCGCTGGCGGGATCTCGTGACGGCAACAGTCGACCGTTATGGCGCGCGTTACGGCATGGACGAATTGCGCACATGGTATTTCGAAACGACGAACGAGGCCGATTCCGGCTGGTGGACCTACGGGATCAAGGGTTACACCAACTATTACGACGCCTGCGTCGCGGGGCTCGATGCCATCGATCCGAGCCTGCCGATGGGCGGGCCCGGCACCGCCCGCACGCTCTCGCCGATCTTTCGCGCCCTCATGGCTCATTGCGACAGCGGCACGAGCTGTCTGACCGGCGATGGCCCGCCGCGGATCGACTACATCTCGATCCATGAAAAGGGCGTCAACGGCAGCAAGGAAGACCTCACCCCGAAAACCAACGCCATCGTCGACCGCACCTTGCTCGTCGTCGACTATCTCAAGGAACATCACCCGCGCCTGGCGGGTCTTCCCATCGTCAATGATGAATGCGATCCGCAGCTCGGTTGGAGCGATCATCATAGCTGGCATGGCAAAGCCTATTATGCCGGTATCATCGCCCGCATCATCGAGCAGCACGACCGTCGCATCATCGCCCCGAAAGCGGCGAATTTCACCTTTCTCAGCAGTGACCACGCCTTTATCGGCGGCTGGAGCCAGCGCACGATCTTTGCCTATTTCGGTTCGCGCAATTTCACCAAGGCGCAGTGGGAGCACAAGACCAATCTGGATATGCTGGTTACGGATGTCGACAGGACGCCGCCCTTCGACATCATCAAGAAGCCCGGCCTCACATCGATGGAACTGCTGGCAACGCTGGGCGATACCGTTTGCAAGGTGACGGCCGAACCGCCGCTTGATCCCGACCAGGATGGCCTGGCGATCCTGCCGACACGGCTGCCGGGCGGCGGTGTTTCCATCAGCCTCATCCATAGCGTCGATGCCATCAACCGTTCGGGCCGGACCGCCGTCCGTCTCGAGGTGAGCGGCTTGGTTCCCGGCCGGCACGCAATTTGCCTGCTGCGCATCGACGAGGAATTCACCAATCCGATGGAGGTCTGGGAGGCCCAGCGCGACGAAAGCAATCCGCGCGGCCCCTTCGAGCCGGTCGGCGCACCGCCCGCACCGACCGAGGCGCAGTTTGCCGAACTGCGCCGGGCGCAGGAGCCCGCCTTGCTGCATCCGATCAGCGTCGTCGCGTGCGACGAAGGCCGGATCAGTGTCGACCTCGATGTGCCATTGCCGTCGCTGACGCAGGTGCTTGTCGTTCCCGATGTCGGCGTGCCACCGGCGGCACCGACCGGCCTTGTCGTCGAACGTTATCTTGGTCTTGGCGGCCGGGAAGAGCGCATGCTCTTCTGGGCTGCCGGCGATATCAGCCCGGCCATCTTCTACGATGTCCTGGTCAGCACCGATGGCGGGACTTTTGAAAAGGTCAGTTCTGCCCCGCTGATCTCGACGGCATTCCTGCACATGTCGCCGCCCGAGGGCGTGCGTTATGCGGTGTGCGCCCGCGATGCATTTGGCCGCCGCAGCGAGCTTTGTGTTTCCCGCTCATGAACAATGCCTTTCTGTCTGGGATCTGATCCATGGATATCGCCTATTTCACCAAGACCCTGGAAGGGCTGCCGCTCGAGGAGGCGGCCGGGATCACTGCCGGTTTGGGATTCGACTGCGCTGATCTTCTCATTCGCGATGGCCACGCCGTTTCCCCTGACAGGCCGGAGGAAATCGTCAAGGCCGTGACGCTCTTTGCCGCGGCCGGCCTGCGCACGCCGATGGCGACCATCGATTCCACCCGGCCCGACGATGCCGCATCCCGGCTTCTCGGCTGTTGCGGCGAGGCTGGCATCGGGCAGGTCCGGCTTGGCTTTTGGCGCTACGACCCGTCGCGGCGCTGGCAGGCCCAGCTTGATGAGGCGCGGCGCGATCTCGACGGCTTCGAGCGCCTGGCCGAACGCTTCGGCATCACGCTGACAATCCAGCTTCACGGCGGCACCCTGCACAGCTCGGGCGCGCTGGCGGTGCAATTGCTGGCCGGGCGTGATCCCGTCAGGATTGGCGCCTATCCCGATCCGGCCAATCAGATCATTCGCGAGGGGAGCGAGGACTGGCGTCTGACCCTCGATATTCTCGAACCGTGGTTCTGTTGCATGGGCGTCAAGAACAGCGGTTGGTTCCCCGGCGCATACGGAGCTCATGGCCAACGCGCATGGCATTCGGACTGGTATGGGCTCGACGAAGGCATGGTGCCCTGGAACGAAATCGTTCCGCATCTGGTGGCCAATGGATTTGCCGGCGTGCTCTCGATGCAATCCCAATACCGCGTCTCTCGAGAGCAGGCGCTCGACAAGGTCCGCGCCGATCTTACCCATCTCAGGCGCCTGGTCGCCGCAGCGAAAGAGTAGAACCATGAACGAACAGGCTCCCGTTATCGCCGTACTGCTGACCGAAAAAACTCGCCGGATGATGCTGGACGACGCAGCGATTGCCCAGTTGAACGCCCTTGGCGAGGTGCGTTGGCCGACCGGCGCCACCATCGACGCCACCGATGTCGACCACCTGCTGCAAGGCGCCACGGCATGTCTCACCGGATGGGGCACGCCGCCCTTCGATCCTGCCGCGCGCCAGCGCCATCCGCAACTCGCTCTTGTTGCCCATTCGGCAGGCAGCGTCCGCACATTGGTCCCGGCGCGTCTGTTCGACGATGGCATTCGCGTCACCCATGCCGCCTCGAAAATTGCCGCCTCAGTTGCCGAGTTCGTCGTCGCCGAAGCGCTGCTCGCCATGCGCGGCATTCATCGGCTGCATCATCAATTGCGCAACGGCGGTGAATGGCTCGACGTCCGCGCAGCCGTGCCACAGAGATTGCTGGGCGCCAGAACGGTCGGCATCGTCGGCGCTGGATATGTCGGCCGGGCGGTCATGCGGCTGCTCGTTCCCTTCGGCTGCCGCGTGCTGGTTGTCGATCCCTTTCTCCACGATAGCGAGGCTGCTGCGCTCGGCGTTTTCAGCGCTGAATTGAACGATATGCTGGCTCAGAGCGACGTGATCTCGCTGCATGCGCCTGTCCTGCCCGAAACGCACCGCATGATCGGCGCCCCCGAACTGGCGCTGCTACACCCCGGCGCGCTGTTCATCAACACGGCGCGCTCGCAGCTGGTCGACGAGGCGGCTCTGCTCGCCGAGATCCGCTCCGGCCGCATCGAGGCGGCTCTCGATGTCTTTGACGACGAGCCGTTGCCTCCGGATAGTCCCTTCCGCGATCCCGCATTGGCCAATGTCACCATTTCGCCGCACGCCGCCGGTCACACCGAAGAGGCGCATCTCGCCCAAGGACAGGCCATGGTGGATGAGATCGGCCGGCTGCTTCGCCGCGAACCGCTCCATCATGAAGTCTCGCGCGCCATGCTCGACCGCATGGCATGACCATGGACAGAAGCATTGGAGGTTCCGTGACCGCGCCGCGTATCAGAATCATCGAGATCGACGCCTTCGAGCGCGATATCAAGCTGCGCCTGCCGTTCCGCTTTGGCGCGGCAACTCTCGAAAAGGCGCCGCAAGCCTTTCTCAGGGTCCGTATCGAGGATGAAGAGGGGCGAACCGCCCTTGGCGCCGCCGCCGAGATGATGGTGCCGAAATGGTTCGACAAGAACCCGGCGCTGACGCCGGCGCAGAATGTCGATCAGTTGCGCACTTCGATCCGCACTGCTGCTGCCGCTTCGCTCGAGCCGTCGGCGCCGACGACATTGTTTGCCGCCGCCCGCCTGAACGAGATGGAAACCGTGCGGCGTTTGCCTGGAAATCCGTTGGCCGCCGGTTTCGGCCCTTCGCTCATCGCCCGCGCCGCGCTCGATGCCTATTGCCGCCTTGCCGGCATTTCCTTCTTCGAGGCGGTGCGGTGCAATCTCGTCGGCATCGGCGGCCCCATGCTGCCCGACGATATCGACGCGGATGCAGCGTTGGCGGTGCTTTCCGATCTTCGTCCTGCTGGCTTGATCTCGGCCCGGCATACGATCGGGCTTCTCGATCCGATCACCGAAGGCGATATCGTCCATCCCGTCGGTGACGGCCTGCCGGAAAGCCTCGAGGCGGTGATAACGCGCTATGGCAACCGCTGGTTCAAGATCAAGCTTTCAGGCGCGATCGATGCCGATATCGACCGCCTGATGCGGATCGCCGCCGTGCTGGACCGCATGCCCGACTATCGGGTGACGGTCGACGGCAACGAACAGTTTGGCGCCCCCGAACAACTCGCCGCCTTGCTGGCGCAGATCGAGGCGACGCCGCAGCTGGCGAGGCTGCGTGCGGCCATCGCCTTTGTCGAACAGCCGTTCTCGCGCGCAATCACCATGGAAACGCCGTTGGGGAATCTCGCGGCGCAATTGCCCTTTCTGATCGATGAGAGCGACGATGGCGACGGCGCCTTCGCCCGCGCCCGGGGGCTCGGCTATACCGGCGTCTCCTCGAAAACCTGCAAGGGCATTTGTCGTTCGTTACTTAAGGCGATCCGCATCAGAACCGGAACGGTGCCGGGACTGTTCCTCTCGGGCGAGGATCTGACCTGCCAAGCCGGGCTCGCCGTGCAGCAGGATCTGGCGCTGGTCTCGCTGCTCGGCCTCTCCCATGTCGAACGCAACGGTCATCACTATGTGGCCGGCATGCAGGGAGCGTCGCAGGCGGAGAAGGCGCGCTTTGCTGCGGCCCATCCCGATCTCTACGAGCAGGGAGCCGACGGACCGCTGCTGTCGATCCGCGACGGCCGGATCACTATCACTTCACTCGAGGCGGTCGGCTACGCCAGCGGCGCCTTGCCAGATTTCGAAGCGATGACGCCATTGTCATGACGCCCGGCAATATTCAGCATGAGATAGGGCGTGCTGCCCTGTTGAGCTGTTCGATCTGTCCAGCAAACGCGTGCTGATCACCCGGAGCATCAATCACCCCGTTCCTCCAATTGAAATGTCTTCCAGTAGAGCATCACGCTCTATTCGAACGTTTTCTGCGCGGCCTGATTGGATCCAGGGACTTAAGAAAGCAGAAATTGAGATATAATTCTTTGAATTAAGCTTCAGCAACCACCGCCAAATCTCGGCAAGTATGGTTTTCCGCTCCGCGAGGCGGCAACGCAGAATATTTCGATGTGCCTTGGACACACGACACTCCGGATTGAGCTGAGGTCGAACTCTAATAGCTGTGCGGATGTTAGCGCGGTTAAGGAAGTGTAAAGTTTGGTAAAGGTTCTTTCTGTGACACAGCGAGCTACGCTGTTGGCAGGGAAGATGCAGGACGCGCAGGCGGCGCGAGGCCGCCTGCGGGGGAACACGTCCCGCGGTCTCGTTCCGGGGGAGGGAATTCGACCGAAGAGGTTGCCATGAAGGTCGCCGGGCGTCGCCGGTATCGGGCGCTGGACCAGCTTGCGAATAGCTTGCCAAAAGCAGTCATCTCTGACCTTGCCCTCGCTTCGAAAGCCCGGGCTTGAAGGTGATCGCCGCGCGATCGTTGGATGCCTGCGGTTCCGAGTCGGCGGTATCAGGCCCGGTCCGGCGCAGAAGGCGCTTGAGCGCCTCGTTGAGGTCGTCGACGAAGGTGAAGATGACGGGGATGACGATGAGGCTGAGCAGCGTCGACATCATGACCCCGCCGATCACCACGATCGCCATCGGCTGCCGGAAGCTGGAATCGCCGCCTGTCAGGCTGAGAGCGACCGGAAGCATGCCGAATGCCATGGCGATGGTGGTCATGATGATCGGTCGCGCGCGCTTGTGGCAGGCATCCACAAGGGCATCGAACCGCGACATGCCCTGGCGACGCGACATGATCGCGTATTCGATGAGAAGGATGGAGTTCTTCGTCACCACGCCCATGAGCATGAGCAACCCGATGACCGCCGACATCGAGAAGCTGGTTCCGGTCACCACCAGCGGCACCAGCGCACCGCCGAGCGAGAGCGGCAGAGCCATCAGAAGGGTGAGTGGCTGCAGGAAGTCGTGGAAGAGCAGGACGAGGACTGCGTAGATGCAGAACACGCCGATCGCCATTGCAAGGCCAAAGCTCTGGAACAGCTCCGAACTGCGCTGAAGCTCGCCCTGTTCGACAAGGGTGACCCCCGGCGGCAGGCGCCTGAGTGCCGGCAGAGCCTGCGCCTCGCGGTTGACGTCGCCCAGGATGCGGCCGTTGAGCTCGACGGAAAGGGTGACATTGCGCATCCGGTCGATACGGTCGATCTCCGATGGACTGCCGCCGATCCGGATATCGGCAATCGATCCGAGATCGACATTGCCGTTCGTTCCGGCTACCCGCATGTTCCTGATATCGTCGAGCTTGGTGCGTGTCTCGGGGCTGAAGCGGACGACGATGGGAACCTGGCGCTGTGGCAGGTTGAGCTTCGGCAGATCGGCGGAGTATTCCCCATTCGTCGCCACGCGCACCGCCTCGGCGATGGCGCTCGAGGTCACCCCGAGCGCTGCTGCGCGCGCAAAGTCGGGCGTGATCTGGATCTCGGGCGCTTGCCTGGCCGCTGTTGATGTCACCGCGCCGATGCCCTGCAGCGTGCGGAGCTGTTCCTCGAGCGCCGTGCTTGCACTGTCAAGCGCGTTGGCATCGTCACTGGCAAGGGTGATCTCCAGCTTCGTGCCGTTGCCACCGCCGCCGACCGCGACCCGCACGCCGGGAAGCACCGAGAGAGCCTGCCGGATGTCGTTTTCGATTTCCGACTGTTTGCGATCGCGCTCGCCGATGGGCGACAGCATAGCGACGATCGTCGCGGATCCGACGCTGCTCGTGGTGCTGGAGTCGGGGCCACCACCCGAGGATGCGGAACCGACCGAGGAAAAGACATGTGTCACGTCCCGGAGCTTGTCGACGATATCGGCGGCCTTCGTGGTGGTGGCGTCCGTCTGCTCGATAGTAGCACCCGGCTGCATGGTGAGCGTGATCTGGGCTCGCGCGTCGTCGGAAGCGGGCAGGAAGCCGGATTTCAGGAGCGGGATGGTGGCAAGCGAAAGCGCGACGACGACGGCAGTCACTGCCACCGTGGTCTTCCTGCGGTTCATGGCGGCTTTCACGATTGCCAGATAGGCGCGCATGACGCGGCCATCCTTTTCCTCCGTCGGATGGGCCTTCATGAAATAGGCGGCCATCATCGGCGTCAGCAGGCGTGCGACGACGAGCGAGACGAGGACCGCCACCGCGGCGGTGATACCGAACTGGCGGAATATAAGTCCCGGTATGCCGCTCATGAAGGCCGTCGGCAGGAAGACCGCGACCAGCGTGAAGGTGGTTGCAATGACGGCGAGCCCGATCTCGTTGGCCGCCTCCAGAGCGGCGTCGATCGGCCGCTTGCCCATCTGCAGGTGGCGCGCGATGTTCTCGACCTCGACGATGGCATCATCGACAAGGATGCCGACCACGAGCGACAGCGCCAGCAAGGTGACGATATTCAGGCTGAAGCCGGCCAGGTACATCACAAGGAAGGTCGGTATGACCGACAGCGGTAGCGCCACGGCCGACAGGATCGTCGCACGCCAGTCCCGAAGGAAGAGCCAGACGACGATGATCGCCAGGATCGCCCCTTCGTAGAGCATGTGCATCGAACCATCGTAGTTGTCGATGATCGGCCCGATCGTGCTGTAGGCCTCCTCGATCTGCACGTTGGAATGCTTGGCTGCGAACTCCTTCATCGCCTTGTCGACATCGTCCGCGACACCGCTGTCCGAAAACCCGTTCGAGCGCTTGATCTCGACCGCGACCACCGGTTTACCGTCGAGATAGGCCATCGAAGAACGCTCCGCGAAGCTGTCCGTGACGGATGCGACGTCGTCGAGACGAACCTGCTGCCCGTTGGCCAGGGGAATTCTAAGCTCCTTCAGAGCGTCGACCGATGCCACGGCGCCGAGCGTGCGCAATGTCTGACGAGTGCCGCCAATCTCCCCCAGGCCACCTGAAGTATCGGCCTGAACCGACTTCAATTGCGCCGACACAGTGGTCGCGGTGACGCCGAATGCAGCCATCGTTGTCGGATCGAGGTCGACGTGAACCTCGCGGTCGACACCGCCGATGCGGTTGACCTGTCCGACGCCCGGTACCGACAGGAGCGCCTTGGTCAGATCGTTGTCGATGAACCAGGAGAGCTCGGTTTCATTGAGGGCCGTAGACCGGATGGCATAGGTGACCAGCGCCGAACTCTGCACGGTGACTTTGGTGACGCTTGGTGCCTGCATCTGCGCCGGCAGATCGGCTTGTGCGCTGTCGACGGCGTTGCGAACCTCGTTCAAGGCCGTTTCGCTGTCCTTCTCCAGTTTGAAGGAGACACTGATCGACACCGTGCCGTCGGTGATCGTCGTGGTGACGTGGTCGAGATAGCTCAGCGAGGCAAGATTGTCCTCGATCGTGCGGGCGACCTCCGTCTCGAGCTGCGCCGGCGCGGCGCCATCGAGCGTCGCGGTAATTTTGATGGTCGGGAGGTCCATATCGGGGAAGTTCTGGACCGGCAGATGCTTGAAGGCCAGCAAACCGCCGACGGCAAGCATCGCAAAGAGCAGGATTGCCGGTACGGGATTGCGGATCGAAAATGCGGAAAAGTTCATCAACCTTCTCCCGCAATCTTCACGAGATCGTTGTCCGACAGAAACGCTCCGCCCGACGTCACCACTCTCGCCGACTTATCTATGCCGGCGACGATCTCGACTTCGCCGTCGGTGCGACGGCCGGTCTCGACCCGGACCCGCCTTACCCGCTTGTCCTCGCCGGCGGCAAAGACGTAGTTTATGCCGTCACGGAAAACGATCGCGGTCTCCGGAACCGTCAGCGCCGGCGTGGTCCTCAATTCGATGGTGCCGGTGACATAAAGACCGGTGCGCGGCTGAACGTCCGGGGGAAGCGCGACATAGACGATCGCCCGGCTTGTATTGGTGTCGATCGAAGGTCCGACGAGCCTCACCTTTCCCTGAATGGGTCGTCCGTCCGGCCCGTCGATGTCGACGCTCAATCCTTCGGAGATGCGTGAGAGGTAACGAGCCGAAACCTCGGCCTGCCATTCGACCCGCTGTTGGCGGACCAGGCGAAACAGTTCGGTGCCCGACGAGACGACCGCGCCGAGTTCGGCCGATCGCGAGGTTATCAGGCCATCGTCGACGGCCATGACGGTTGTCTGGTCGAGCTTGATCTTCTGGCTGTCGAGCGCCGCCTCTTCAGACGCAAGACTTGCCGTCGCCGTCTGTTCGTCGGCGAAATATTCGACAATCTTCTCATCCGAAAGGGCGCCCGACGAGCGAAGCTGGCGAGCCCGATCGGCATTGGCCTTCGCCTTTGTCAGGGTTGCCTGAGCGGTCACGACGGCCGCTTCCTGCTTGCGAAGGTCGGCCTGCACGCTGTCCTGCGACAGCCGCACCAGGGTCTGCCCCTTCTTAACCACGGAGCCGACGTCGGCCAGGATTTCGGTTACGCGCAGACCGCTCGTCTCGGAAGCAATGATGGCTTCCTGCCACGGCTTCAGCCAGCCGCTTGCGGGAACGGTTTCCGGCCAGTCCCGCTCAGCCGGCGTCACCAGCGAGACGGTAAGGGCGGGTGCGGCGGATTGGTCCGCCATGGCATTGCGCAGGGGAAGCAGGAGCGTTGCCGCAACAAGAGCAGCAGCGAATATTCTGGGCGGTTTTCTCAACGATGCACTCCTTGTGGTCAAAGGATGGGTGCCTTTTCCCGATCCGTGCCAACTCGATGAAGGATTGCGGCTCATGTTGAGGCAACCCGATCCTGGCTCGCGGTGATGTCATGGAAGGATAAGTAACGGGGTGAACGTTAAGTGCGGTCAAGTTAGTGTTAAGTTAGGTAAAACTCGCTCATGCGACTGTGTTTGTGCTGTAAGGCTCACAAGGATCAATGACGGACGAAGTGAATGAACAAGGTTCTCCTCATCGACGACGATGCCGAGCTGACGACGCTTCTGCAGGAATATCTGGTCGAAGAAGGATATGAGGTCGTCACCGATACGGACGGTCGCGCCGCGATTGCCGCTGCCGCCGGCAATACGGTCGATATTATCGTGCTCGACATCATGATGCCTCGGATGAACGGGATCGAGGTTCTGCAGAGGATCAGGAAGCTCAGCCAGGTTCCCGTGCTGATGCTGACCGCAAGGGGCGATGACGTCGACAGGATATCGGGTCTCAATCTCGGCGCCGACGATTATGTGCCGAAGCCATGCTCGCCGGGCGAACTTGCGGCGAGGTTGCGTGCCATCCTCCGTCGGGCAGGTCAGCCTGCTGCCGGCGCGACGACCGACACGATAAGGGCGGGAAAACTCGTGATTCATCCGAGCAGCAGGATCGCCGAATGGCGCGGAGAAACCTTGGAACTGACCGGCACCGAGTTCAGCCTGATCGAGGTGCTTGCCCGCAGCGCCGGCCAGCTCGTGTCGAAGCAGGACATTTCGAAGCGGGCCTTCGGCAAGCCGCTGACCCCGTTCGATCGCCGTATCGACGTCCATATCAGCAGCGTTCGTCAGAAGCTCGGACTGAGGGAGGACGGACAATCCTGGATCCAGTCCGTTCGCGGCCAGGGCTATCAACTTCTCGTGGACTGACCATGCCCCGGCTTTTCTGGAAGTTCTTCGCGACGATCTGGTTGACGCTTGCAACGACGCTCACGGTCATCATCGTGATCGTCAACCTCTTTCAGATCCCGCCGCCTGGCCGCGATCGGGAATACCAGGAGCGAGCGATCATTCTGAAGCTGACGGCGAATGTGCTCGCAAGGGATGGGGAGGACGCCGCAGCGCGCTTCATCCGCACAAGTGAATATACGGTGCCACTAGGTCTGACGCTTTCGAAAACCATGCAGTCGCCTGCGTGCGGAGACGAGGGCAGGGCAGAGACGAAGTCCATTCTGAAGGACGGAATTTGCTACCGGATCTCCGTGGCGCCAGAAGCGAACTTCCTTCTCAACATTGCGGACAACCTGGCGCTGCTGGTTCCTTGGCTTTCGATTTTCGTTTCGAGTACGGTCGCTGCCGCCGCACTCGCCCGCTATCTCATTCGACCCGTCGTACATCTGCGCGACGGCCTGAGCGCGCTCGCCCATGGCCGCTTCGACTTCCGTATCGGCAACCAGATGGCCGGCCGAAAGGATGAAGTCACCGCACTGGCGCACGACTTCGATTCCACTGCCGCGCGGCTTCAGGAGCTTCAGGATGCGCAGCAGAGGCTATTTCATGACGTCTCCCATGAATTGCGTTCGCCCCTGTCTCGTCTGCAGGCCGCCGTCGGCGTCCTTCGGCAAAGCCCGGCCAAACTCGGCGCCATGTTGGATCGGATGGACCGGGAGGTCGAACGGCTCGACGCGCTGGTCGGCGAAGTTCTGACGCTAGCCAGGCTGACCGCGGGCTCCGGCCTGCCGCTGAAGACCCAGGCCCTGGATGTCATCGAGCTCCTGAACGAAATCCTCGGCGACGCGGCATTCGAAGCCCAGGCACGCGAGGTCTCGATCACAACCAGTGTCGAGGGCACCTTCCGCGCCGAGGTCGAAGGTGAGCTGATCTACAGGGCGCTCGAAAACGTCGTCCGCAACGCCGTCAAATACACGGCCGAGCATTCGCACATATCAGTGGCTTGCGAGGCGACGACCGGCCGCCTCAAAATCTGCGTCACGGATCAGGGGCCGGGTGTCCGGCGAGACGAACTCGAACGGATCTTCCAGCCGTTCTCACGTGGTAAAGAGGCTGTGCCAAGAGGCGGATACGGCCTGGGTCTGGCCATCACCCGGCAGGCGATCGAACGCCACGGCGGGCGTGTACATGCGTCATTGCCGGATGCCGGAGGCCTGGCGGTCACCCTGGAGCTTCCCAGGAAGCCGGTACCCTATGGCTTGGCGGACGAACACGCCTGAGGACCAATCGACGAAGCTCGAGGCGGTGGTGGATGAGGCCCCGCAACCCAGACTTTACCTAACTTTACAGTGTCTTTACCGCCATTAACGTTGGCGCCGCTAAGCCTGAACCTACGATCCCGGTTCAGAAAGCTCGCCAGTGAGTCCGTCGCTCTGCACAAGAATATCATCCCTCCGCTACGCCACATCGGCACTCACGCTTTTGGTGGCAGGCTGCGTCAGCGGCCCGGATCACGCTCCCCCACAGATGCCGCTTCCTGCTAAATTCCAAGAGGGCGGGACCAAGAGCAACGGCGATGTCGTGACGGCACAGTGGTGGACGGCCTATCGCGACAAGCGGCTCGACGGCCTGGTGGCCCATGGCCTCAGCGAGAACCTCGATGTGCTGCAGGCGCTCGAGAGCATCAACTCGGCTTCCGCCAATGTCACGGTTGCCGGCGCCGGCGGCCTGCCGAGCCTCAGTGTCGACGCATCGCACACGGTATCCGGCGAGAGGGGGCGGCTCCGCACGACGGTCGGCACCGAGAATACCACAGGCGGCCAGGCCAGCCTTTCCTGGCTGCTCGACTTCTTCGGCCAATACCGTCGCTCGAAGGAGAGTGCCATCGCCTCGCTGGGGGCCGCCTATGCAACGGCCGACAACACAAAGCTCACCTTCCTGAAAGACCTGATCGAGAGCTATATCGACGCCCGTTATTACCAGGAGCGAATCGCGCTTTCACAGGCGAGCTTGAAATCCCGCCAACAGACTTACGAACTGACACAGCTGCAGCTCAAGGCAGGTGCGGCCTCCCGCCTCGACGTCGTTCAGGCCGAGGGCCTGGTACAGTCGACAAAGTCCGACATTCCCGGCCTCGAACAGAGCTTCACCGAGTCAGCCCATCACATTGCCACTCTGCTCGGGATGCCGGCGGCCTCGCTGATGAACGAGCTGCAGAAAAGCGCCGGCCAGCCGGTTTTCCGCGGCGACATTCGCGCCGGCATTCCGGCCGATCTCATCCGCAACCGTCCCGATATCCACAAGGCTGAACGCGATCTGGCTGCAGCCGTTGCCGACATCGGCGCTGCCGAAGCCCAGCTCTACCCGTCGATCTCGCTCTCCGGTTCGATCTCGCCGAGCTGGGTCAAATCATCCGGTGCCAGCGGCGGAACCCTGACCAGCTGGTCTTTCGGACCGACGCTCAACCTGCCGATCTTCGATGGCGGCAAATTGCGTGCGAATGTCGATATCGAAAAATCCGATGCCAAGACCCAGTATCTCGCCTGGAAAGAGGCGGTGCTGAACGGGGTCGAAGAGGTGGAAAACGCCCTGTCTGCAGTCCGCCGCGACAGGCAGACGTTGGGACCGCTGCGCAGGCAGGTGGAAACGGCCCAGGAATCGCTCGCACTTTCGACCACGAGCTACAAGGATGGAGCTTCATCTCTGCTCGATGTGCTGGACGCTCAACGTTCGGTCTCCGATGCCCAGGCAAGCCTTGCAGCCACCGTACAGCAGGTTGCCAAGGACTATGTGGACCTCTACGTCGCCATTGGCGCCGGCTACCTGACGCAACAAGCGCAGAACGCTCCCGAGCGAACGGCGAAGTCAGACTAATTGGCGGAGCATTTGCTCTATCGCCCAGCCACATCGAGAATGCGGATCGCGAGCTTGAGATGCGGCAGATCCAGCATGCGTCCGTCGAGCTGAATGACGCCTGCGTCGGGCCTGGCGGCAAAGGCGGCGGCGACTTTCTCCGCCCAGGCGATTTCGGATGCATCCGGCGTGAAGGCGTGATTGATCACTTCGACCTGGCTTGGATGGATGGCCATCATACCGGAAAAGCCGTCGCGCCGGGCGCGGCCGACATAGGCCCTGAGACCGTTGAGATCGCGGAAATCGGGATAGACGGTGTCGATTGCCGGGACGGCGGCGGCATGGGCGCCGAAAAGTGTGAGCGAGCGGGCAAACTCGAAAGGTGGCGTATAGCGGCCATCCGTCCTCCGCGCGGTCGTAGCCCCCATCGCGGCGGGCAAATCCTCAGCGCCCCATGTCAGGCCGCAGAGGCTGGTCGAGACATCCCGGTAGCTGCCGATCTCGAAGATCGCCGATGGTGTTTCGGTTGCGATCGGCAAGATGGGAATTGCAGATGCAAGAGAGCCTGCGAGCTTCAGCACCGAAGTGGCACCCTCGGCCTTCGGCAGCACGATTGCGAAAGGATGAAGGCCGCTCAAAGCGGTCAGGTCGTCTTCGAATTCTGGCGAGGCGAGGGGATTGATCCGAATCAGGAGAGCGGTCTCGCCGGCATGATGCAGGACGAACTCGTGCACGCTCTCGCGCGCTTTCGGCTTGTTCAAGGGCGCAACCGAATCTTCCAGGTCGAGAATGACGGCATCGGCGCCTGAGGCGAGCGCCTTTTGGAAACGCTCCGGCCGGTCACCGGGCGCAAAGAGCAGCGAGCGCAGCCTCATGACGGCTTCACCTTCAGCATTGCCGTGCGCAGGCATTGACAGACGGTTTCGCCGCGCTGGTTCAGAGTGATATGCCGGAAGGTGACGATGCCGGCATCGGGGCGGGAGTTCGAGCGACGCAGTTCCATCACCTCGGTTTCCACCCGCAGCGTATCGCCAATGAAAACCGGCTTTGGCATCGTCACCTTGTCATAGCCGAGATTGGCGACGAGCGTGCCGAGCGTGGTGTCGCCGACCGAAAGGCCGACGGTGAGCGCAAAGGTGAAGGTGCCGTTGACGACGATCCGGCCGAATTCGGTGCCGGCCGCATAATCGGCATCGAGATGCAGCGGCTGCGGATTATGGGAGAGCGTCGTGAACAGCAGATTGTCGGTCTCCGTGACCGTGCGACGGATGTCGTGGGCGATGCGGTCGCCGACCGTCCACTCGTCGAAATAACGGCCGGCCATCAATCCTGCTCCTTCACAACGCTGACGACGAGTTGGTTTTCCGAGACCCTGATACCCGAGGAAACCTGCAGTTTTTCGACGAATCCATCGAAGGGTGCGCGCAGCGAATGTTCCATTTTCATCGCTTCAACCGTCAGCAGGCGGTCCCCCTTGGCGACACGATCGCCTTCGGCGACATCCACCGAAATGACGAGGCCGGGCATGGGCGAAAGGATCGCGCCATCGCCGGCGCCCTGACTTGCCTCGACTTCGCTGGCAACGGGCAGGCGGATCGGCCAGGCATTGCCGGCGTCGAAAAGCACCGTCGTTTCACCGATCGTGACGGTCTTTGCCTCAAGCTCCCGACGCGATTGCCCCCAATGGAGATGATCGCCGATACGGATACGCACCCTCTTGTCATCCGCGCCGGCGATGCGGAACCCAGTGAGCGCGGACCAGGGATCGCCATCGGTATCTTTTGAAAGCAGCACGGTGGCTGCGGTGTCGATCGCGATTTCGCTCGGCTCCGTCGCCACAAGGCTATCGCCATGGCGGTCGAGAAAGCCGGTATCGATCCGAGCTGCGCGAAAATCCGGATCGACGGCGATGCGGGCGAGCAGGCCGGCATTGGATTTGACCGGCCAGACCTCGATACTTGCGCAGGCGGCTGCGAGCTTCGAAAGTGCTGCCTCGCGGTTCGGCCCGTGGGCAATGATCTTGGCGATCATCGGGTCATAGAAGGCGGTGATGTCATCCCCTTGCTCGACACCGCTATCGACGCGGACCGACTCCGGCAGGCTGAGATGTTCAAGTCGGCCGGTCGAGGGCAGATAGCCGGCGGCAGGATTTTCGGCATAGAGCCGGGCTTCGAACGCCCAGCCGTTCATGGCGATCTCGTCCTGCATTTTCGGCAAGGGCTCGCCGCTAGCGACCGTCAACTGCCAGAGCACCAGATCCTCGCCAGTAATTGCCTCGGTGACGGGATGCTCTACCTGCAGGCGGGTGTTCATCTCCATGAACCAGATGCGATCTTCGCGAAGGCCCTCCGAGGCATCGGCGATGAATTCGATGGTGCCGGCGCCGATATAATTCACCGCTCTTGCGGCCTTTACCGCCGCATCGCAGATCACTGCCCGGGTAGCGGTGTCGAGGCCGGGAGCGGGGGCCTCCTCAATGACTTTCTGGTGACGGCGCTGCAGCGAACAATCGCGTTCGAACAGGTGGACACAATTGCCGAACATGTCGGCGAAGACCTGCACCTCGATATGGCGCGGATTGGCGATATAACGTTCGATCAGAACGCGGTCGTCGCCGAAGGAGGCGGCCGCCTCCCGGCGGCAGGAGGCGAGAAGTTCGGCGAAATCTTGCGCGCGCTCGACGCGGCGCATGCCCTTGCCGCCGCCGCCGGCGACGGCCTTGATGAGCACGGGATAACCGATGGTGTCCGCCTCAGCCGCCAGCCTCTCTTCGCTCTGGTCCGGTCCGAGATAACCAGGGGTCACAGGCACGCCGGCCGCCTGCATCAATTCTTTCGCGGCATCCTTGAGTCCCATCGCACGGATGGCGGCAGGCGGCGCGCCGACCCAGATGATCCCGGCCTTTTCCACCGCTTCGGCAAACCCGGCGTTTTCCGAGAGGAAGCCGTAACCGGGATGGATCGCCGCAGCGCCTGTTTGCCGGGCGGCCTCCAGGATGCGTTCCTGCGAGAGATAGCTTTCCCGGGCCGGCGAGGGGCCGATGGCGATCGCCTCGTCCGCCTCCCTTACGAAGGGCAGGCCGGCATCGGCCTCGGAATAGACGGCGATGGTGCGGATGCCGAGCATCTTGGCCGTGCGGATGATGCGGCGGGCGATTTCGCCCCTGTTGGCAATGAGAAGGCTTTCCATCATCGGCGCCTCACATCCTGAACAGGCCGAAGCGCGGCCCTTTCGGGATCGGCGCATTCAGGCAGGCGGAAAAGGCAAGGCCCAGCACATCCCGCGTCTGGCGTGGATCGATGATGCCGTCGTCCCAGAGGCGGGCGGTGGCATAATAGGGATTTCCCTCGGCCTCGTAGCCGGCGCGGATCGGCGCCTTGAAGGCTTCCTCCTCTTCAATACGCCAATTCTCACCGCGCGCCTCCATGGAGTCTCGGCGTATGGTGGCAAGCACGGAGGCCGCCTGTTCGCCGCCCATCACACTGATGCGGCTGTTCGGCCAGGTGAAGAGGAAACGGGGGCGATAGGCGCGGCCGCACATGCCGTAATTGCCGGCGCCGAAGCTGCCGCCGATGATGACGGTCACTTTCGGAACAGTTGATGTCGCGACCGCCGTCACCAGCTTGGCCCCATCCTTGGCGATGCCGCCGGCCTCATAGCGGCCGCCGACCATGAAACCGGAGATGTTCTGCAAAAACAGCAAAGGTATGCGGCGCTGGCAGGCGAGCTCGATGAAATGCGCGCCCTTCAGCGCGCTTTCGGAGAAGAGAACGCCGTTGTTGGCGATGACGGCGACGGGCATGCCCCAGATGCGGGCGAAGCCGCAGACCAGCGTGGTGCCGTAGAGCGGCTTGAACTCATGCAGTTCCGAACCATCGACGATCCGGCCGATGACCTCGCGCACATCATAGGGCGAGCGCACATCATCCGGGATGAGGCCGCAGAGATCCTCGGCATCGAGTTTCGGCGGCTGTGGCTGCTTGAGGTCGATATCGACTGATTTCACACTGTTGAGTGTGCCTGCGATATCACGAACGAGCAGCAGCGCGTGTTCATCGTTCTCGGCGACATGATCGACGACGCCGGAGCGCCGCCCATGGGTCTCGGCGCCGCCAAGCTCTTCGGCCGAGATGATCTCGCCGGTCGCGGCTTTCACCAACGGCGGGCCGGCCAGGAAGATCGTGCCCTGATTGCGCACGATGACCGTTTCGTCGGACATGGCGGGCACATAGGCGCCGCCGGCGGTGCAGCTTCCCAAGACGCAGGCGATCTGCGGAATGCCTTCGGCCGACATCTGGGCCTGGTTGTAGAAGATCGCGCCGAAATGGTCGCGGTCGGGAAAGACTTCGGCCTGATGCGGAAGATTGGCACCGCCGCTATCGACCAGATAGAGGCAGGGCAACCGGTTCTGCATGGCGATCTCCTGGGCCCGCAGATGTTTCTTCACCGTCAGGGGGTAATAGGCGCCGCCCTTCACCGTCGCGTCATTGGCGACGATCATTACCTCGCGGCCGGAAACGCGGCCGATGCCGGTGATGATACCGGCGCCCGGCGCCTCGTCATCATACATGCCGTTAGCCACCAGAGCGCCGATCTCCAGGAACGGGCTGCCGGCATCGATGAGCAGCTGGATGCGATCGCGCGGCAGCAGCTTGCCCTTGCCGGTGTGGCGCTCGCGTGCTGTCTGCGATCCACCCTCGCGCGCTTTCGCCGAACGGTCGTAGAGTTCGTCGATAAGCGCCTTGTTCTTGCTGGCATTGGCCTTGAAGCTGTCACTGTCGCGGTCGATCGCAGTCGTAATCACCGTCATGATGCGATGAGCTCCCGGCCGATGAGGTAACGGCGGATCTCGTTGGTACCGGCGCCGATATCGTAAAGCTTGGCGTCGCGCAAAAAGCGTTCGACCGGCCATTCCTTCGTATAGCCGGCGCCGCCGAGCGCCTGGATCGCTTCCAGCGAGACCTTGACGGCATTCTCGCTAGCAAAGAGGATCGCAGCAGCTGCATCCGTGCGCGTCGCGCGGCCGGCATCGCAGGCCCGGGCGACGGAATAGACATAGGCGCGCGCCGAATTCAGCGCGACATACATATCGGCGATCTTGCCCTGCATCAGCTGGAAATCGCCGATCGCTTTGCCGAACTGTTTGCGATCGCGCACATAGGGCAGCACGACGTCGAGGCAGGCCTGCATGATGCCGAGCGGTCCGGCGGCAAGCACGGCGCGCTCGTAATCGAGGCCGGACATCAGGATCTTCACGCCTTCTCCTTCCCGGCCCATCAGCGTCTCGGCCGGCACCGCGCAATCCTCGAAGACCAGTTCGGCCGTGTCGCTGCCGCGCATGCCGAGCTTGGAGAGCTTCTTGGAGACGCTGAAACCGGGCAGGCCCTTTTCGATGATGAAGGCGGAAATGCCTTTCGGGCCGGCTGCGGGATCGGTCTTGGCATAGACAACAAGCACATCGGCATGCGGCGCGTTGGTGATCCAGAACTTGGTGCCGTTCAGCATATAGCGGTCGCCTTTTTTCTCGGCACGCAACCGCATGGAGACGACATCGGAACCAGCACCGACCTCCGACATGGCGAGCGAACCGACATGTTCGCCGGAGATCAGCTTCGGCAGGTGGCGGCGCTTTTGTTCCGGCGAGGCCCAGCGGCGGATCTGGTTGACGCAGAGATTGGAATGGGCGCCGTAACTGAGCCCCACGGAGGCCGAGGCGCGCGAAATCTCTTCCATGGCGACGACATGATCGAGATAACCAAGACCGGCGCCGCCGAATTCTTCTTCGACGGTGATTCCATGCAGGCCGAGCGCGCCCATCTCAGGCCAGAGCTGGCGTGGAAATGTGTTGCTTTCGTCGATCTCCGCAGCCAGCGGAGCAATATGATCGGCGGCAAAGCGCGCCGTCGTTTCACGGATCGCGTCCGCGGTTTCGCCGAGCGAAAAATCAAACATGGCACTCCTCCCGCTGAAATATGTAGCGCGGGTTGCGGCCGGGTCAAAGTGTCCTTGATTGCAATGGCTCATCCAATTGCGAGAGAGCTTCCTCCCGGCGAAAGACCTCGGGGCTCTTGCCCATCCATTTCCGGAAGGCCCGGAAGAAGGCGCTCGGCTCGGAATAGCCGAGCTGCACGGCAATCTCACCGATGGACATCGACGTGTTCAGCAGCAGTTCGACGGCGAGATCCCGGCGGATGTCGTCCTTGATGGCGGCATAGCTTTGTCCCTCGTCGTGCAGACGGTGGCGGAGCGTGGAGGGCGGCATTCGCATATCGGCGGCAAGCTCGGTAAAGCGCGACCAGGCAGCCGGCGTAGCCAGATTCAGGCGCCGGCGGACGGCGGCGCCGATACCGGCATCATAGCGATAGCGCACCAGAATATTGGCGGGCGCGCCGCGCAGGAACTGTTTGAGCGCGTGTTCGCTGCGCGCCACCGGCAGGTCGAGCAAGGCGCTGTCGAAGCCGAGCCGGCTGATGGTTTGCGAGAAACGCACTGGCGCGCCGAAGAAGAGCCGATAGTCGGCGCCTTGTTTGGGCTCCGCGCAGCGGAAATCGACGAGCCGGATCGGAATGCGTCGGCCGACCAGCCAGCAGGTGATGCCGTGCAGGATGATCCAATAGGTGCGATAGGCGAAGGCTGAACGCGGGCCGCCGGCATCCGTGAGCTCGACCTCGGCCAGACCGTCGCGGATGACGAGCCGTCCCCTGGGATCGTCGAGCACGACATCGAGGAAACGCAGCGCCCGGCGCAGGGCGTGGCCTAGCGTTGGCGCATGCAGCACGCAATGGCAGAGAAGCGTGAAGCTGCCGCCGCGCATCGGTCGGCCGCCCATACCGAAGAATTCGTCGTCGAGCTCGGCGGCGATTGCCAGCCAGAGCGCGCCATAGGTCTCGGCCGACACCGGTTGATCGACCGGCGGCGGCAGTCCCACACGCGCAAGAATAGGCTCTGTCGGCTTGTCCAGCCGCCGCAGGCTGTCAAGAGCCTCCTCGACAAAGGCCGGTGCAATCATGCGTCGCTCGATTTCGGCCATCGCGCCCTCTCTATGGCAAAACTGTCCGAAATAATGGAGCAGTTCTGTCATCGCTTGCAATAGGCCGACGGAATAGAATCCTGTCATTCGGCTGAGCCTGGAGGAGGCGCGACCGGCAGGAGGAACAGGTCCATGCTGATCCGAGGTGCAAGTTTCATCGTGACCGGCGGCGGCTCCGGCCTCGGCGCGGCAACAGTGCGCATGCTTGTGGAGGCGGGCGGACGAGTGACTATCGCCGATCTCAACGCGGAAGCCGGACAGGAAATCGTCCGGGAATTCGGAAGCGATGCCCGTTTCGTCAGGGCCGACGTGACCGATGGCGAGGAAGGGGCGGCGGCGGTTGCCGCTGCCATCGAAGCCTTCGGCGGCTTGCGCGGATTGGTGAATTGCGCGGGCGTAGCTCCGGCCGAAAAGGTGATCGGCCGCGACGGGCCGCACCGGCTGGAGAGTTTTGCCCGCACGGTGAGCATCAATCTCATTGGCACATTCAACATGATCCGGCTGGCAGCGGCGGCGATCCAGACTACCGAGCCGGATGCGGAAGGCGAACGCGGCGTCATCGTCAATACGGCCTCGGTTGCCGCCTTCGACGGCCAGATCGGCCAGGCAGCTTACGCCGCGTCCAAGGGCGGGGTGGCGGCGATGACCTTGCCGATCGCCCGCGAGCTTGCCCGTCACGGCATTCGCGTCGTGTCGATCGCACCCGGCATTTTCGAGACACCGATGATGGCTGACATGCCGGCCGAGGTTCAGGCGGCGCTCGGTAAGAGCGTGCCCTTTCCACCGCGGCTTGGTCGGCCGGCGGAATTTGCCGGGCTGGTACGCCATATCTTGGAAAACAACATGCTGAACGGCGAGGTCATCCGCCTCGACGGCGCATTGCGGATGGGCGCGCGGTGAACGCTTCGCCCCAAGGAGGAAAGATGGTTTTGCAGGATCCCATCGTCATCGTCGGTGCGGCGCGCACCCCGATCGGCGGCTTTCAGGGAGAGCTGAAGGAGGCGACAGCGCCGGAGCTCGGAGCGACGGCGATCCGCGCAGCGCTGCAGCGCAGCCGCATCGCGGCCGAGGCGATTGAGGAGGTCGTCTTCGGTTGTGTCCTGCCGGCCGGGCAGGGGCAGGCGCCGGCGCGCCAGGCGGCGATCCATGCCGGTCTGCCCTTCGCGACTGCGGCGAGCACCGTCAACAAGATGTGCGGCTCAGGCATGAAGGCGGTGATGATGGCGCATGACCTGATTGCCGCCGGCAGCGCCTCAGTGGCGATTGCAGGCGGCATGGAAAGCATGACGAATGCGCCCTATCTTCTTGACAAAGCCCGTGGCGGCTACAGGCTCGGCCATGGGCGTGTCGTGGATCACATGTTCCTCGACGGGCTGGAGGATGCTTATGACAAGGGGCGCTTGATGGGCAGCTTCGCGGAGGATTGCGCCGAGGCCTATCAGTTCACGCGCGAGGCGCAGGACAACTACGCCATCGCCTCGCTGACGCGGGCGCAGAAGGCGATTGCCGAAGGCTGTTTCGAAAGCGAGATTGTGCCGGTCACGGTAAAATCAGGCAAAGCCGAGCAGGTGGCGAGCCGCGACGAACAGCCCGGCAAGGCGAAGCTCGACAAGATCCCGACGCTGAAACCCGCCTTCCGCGAGGGCGGCACGGTGACCGCCGCCAATTCCAGCTCGATCTCCGATGGCGCGGCAGCCCTGGTGCTGATGCGCCGCTCCGAGGCGGAGCATCGCGGCCTCAAGCCGCTTGCCACCATCCTTGGCCATGCCACTCATTCGCAGGCGCCCAATCTTTTCGCCACGGCGCCGATCGGCGCGTTGCAGAAGCTGTCCGATCGCACCGGCTTGCCGTTGTCGGAGGTCGATCTGTTCGAAATCAACGAGGCTTTTGCCGTCGTCGCCATGGCGGCGATGCGCGATCTCAACCTGCCGCATGAAAAGGTGAATGTGCATGGCGGCGCCTGCGCGCTCGGCCATCCGATCGGCGCCTCGGGAGCCCGGATTCTGGTGACGCTGCTTGCAGCGCTGGAGCGATACGACCTGAAGCGCGGCATGGCCGCGCTCTGCATCGGCGGCGGCGAGGCGACCGCCGTTGCCATCGAACGGCAATAGGAAAGGGAGAGAACAGATGATCCTTTCCGACCTCCAGCAGCAGATCTCAGATCTCGCCCGCGACTTTGCCCGCGACCGGCTGGCGCCGGGGGCGGCCAAACGCGACCGGGAGCATCTCTTCCCACGCGAGGAATTGAAGGAGATGGGCGAACTCGGGCTGCTCGGCATGCTGGTGCCGGAAGCCTATGGCGGATCGGATACCGGCGTGGTCGCCTATGCCGCGGCGCTGGAGGAAATTGCCGCGGGTGACGGGACGTGTTCGACGATCATGAGCGTGCATAGCTCCGTCGGCTGTGTGCCGATCCTGAAATTCGGTACCGAGGAGCAGCGGCAGCGCTTCCTGCCGAAACTGGCAAGCGGAGAATGGATTGGCGGCTTTGCGCTGACCGAGCCGCAGGCCGGTTCCGATGCCTCGAACCTGAAGACCCGGGCGCGGCGTAACGGCGACCACTACGTGATCGACGGCTCCAAGCAATTCATCACCTCGGGCAAGAACGGCGATGTCATTATCGTCTTTGCCGTTACCGATCCCGATGTCGGCAAGAAGGGCATCACCGCCTTCATCGTGCCGACGGATACGCCGGGCTACGAGGTGATCCGCGTCGAGGAAAAACTTGGGCTACATTCCTCCGATACCTGCCAGATCGCCTTCAACAGCATGCGCATTCCGGCAGAACTCAGGCTTGGCGCGGAAGGCGAGGGCTATCGCATCGCACTCGCCAATCTCGAGGGCGGACGGATCGGCATCGCGGCGCAGGCCGTCGGCATGGCGCGGGCGGCCTTCGAGGCGGCGCGCGACTACGCCAGGGAGCGCACGGCCTTCGGCAAGCCGATCTTTGAGCACCAGGCCGTTGCCTTCCGCCTTGCCGATATGGCGGTGCGGATCGAGGCGGCGCGGCAGCTTGTTTTTCATGCCGCCTCGCTCAGGGAGGCCGGGCTGCCCTGCCTGTCGGAAGCCTCGATGGCGAAGCTCTTTGCCTCCGAGATGGCCGAGCGCGTCTGCTCCGATGCGATCCAGATCCATGGAGGTTATGGCTACATGGCTGACTATCCGGTTGAGCGCATCTACCGCGATGTGCGCATCTGCCAGATCTATGAAGGAACGAGCGACGTGCAGCGCATGGTGATCGCCCGCAACCTATAAGAACCACATCCGGCCCTGCTTCTGGAGGAGAGGAGCAAGGCCGGCAAAGGGAGGAAAGAAAAAGCATGGTGGATTCCGCTCGGTTGAGCCTGCATGTTCCCGAACCCGCCGTTCGCCCCGGCGGTCAGCCCGATTTTTCCAACGTCAAGATTGCCAAGGCCGGTTCGGTGCCACGGCCGGAGGTGGATGTCGCATCCGAAGATATCCGCGACCTCGCCTATTCCATCATCCGTGTTTTGAATCGCGAAGGCGAGGCGGTCGGTCCCTGGGCAGGGTCGCTCTCCAATGAGGAGTTGCTGACCGGGCTTCGCAACATGATGAAGCTGCGCGCCTTCGACGCCCGCATGCTGATGGCGCAGCGGCAGGGCAAGACCTCCTTCTACATGCAGCATCTCGGTGAAGAGGCCGTCAGCTGCGCCTTTCGCAAGGCGCTCGAGAAGGGAGACATGAATTTCCCGACCTATCGCCAGGCAGGTCTGCTGATTGCCGACGACTATCCGATGGTCGAGATGATGAACCAGATCTACTCGAACGAGAGCGATCCCCTGCGCGGCCGGCAATTGCCGATCATGTATTCCTCCAAGGAACATGGCTTCTTCACCATCTCGGGCAATCTCGCCACCCAATATGTGCAGGCCGTCGGCTGGGCGATGGCCTCGGCGATCAAGAATGACAGCCGCATTGCCGCGGCCTGGATCGGCGACGGATCGACGGCGGAATCGGATTTCCACTCGGCGCTCGTTTTCGCCTCGACCTACAAGGCGCCGGTCATTCTCAACATCGTCAACAATCAGTGGGCGATCTCGACTTTTCAGGGCATCGCCCGCGGCGGCTCCGGCACCTTCGCTGCCCGCGGCCTTGGCTTCGGCATTCCGGCGCTGCGTGTCGACGGAAACGACTATCTCGCCGTCCATGCGGTCGCCCGCTGGGCGGCGGATCGCGCGCGGCGCAATCTCGGTCCGACGCTAATCGAATATGTGACCTATCGCGTCGGCGCCCATTCGACCTCCGACGATCCGAGCGCCTATCGGCCCAAGACGGAATCGGAGGCCTGGCCGCTCGGCGATCCCGTGCTGCGGCTGAAGAAACATCTGATCGTCAAGGGTGCATGGTCGGAGGAGCGGCATGTACAGGCCGAAGCCGAAATCATGGACGAGGTGATCGAGGCGCAGCGCCAGGCAGAGGCGCATGGCACGCTGCATGCCGGCGGCAGGCCTTCGGTGCGCGACATTTTCGAGGGCGTCTATGCCGAGATGCCGCCGCATATCCGCCGCCAGCGGCAGAAGGCGGGGTACTGACATGTCCAGAATGACGATGATCGAGGCCGTGCGCAGCGCCATGGACGTCTCGATGGCACGCGACGACAATGTCGTCGTTTTCGGCGAGGATGTCGGCTATTTCGGCGGCGTCTTTCGCAGTACGCAGGGCCTGCAGGCAAAATACGGCAGAACGCGCTGCTTCGATACACCGATCAGCGAATCCGGAATCGTCGGCACGGCGATTGGCATGGCCGCCTACGGGCTGAAGCCCTGTGTCGAAATCCAGTTCGCCGATTACATGTATCCGGCCTATGACCAGCTGACGCAGGAGGCGGCTCGCATCCGCTACCGGTCCAACGGCGATTTCACCTGCCCGATCGTGGTGCGCATGCCGACCGGCGGCGGCATCTTCGGCGGCCAGACGCACAGCCAGAGTCCGGAGGCGCTTTTTACCCATGTCTGCGGGCTGAAGGTGATCGTGCCGTCCAATCCCTATGACGCCAAAGGCCTGCTGATCGCGGCGATCGAGGATCCCGATCCTGTCATGTTCCTGGAGCCGAAGCGCCTCTATAACGGCCCCTTCGATGGCCATCACGAGCGGCCGGTGACGCCCTGGTCGAAACACGACCTCGGAGAGGTGCCGGACGGCCACTACACCATCCCGATCGGCAAGGCCGAGGTGCGTCGCGTGGGATCGGCGGTGACCGTGGTTGCCTACGGCACCATGGTGCATGTGGCGCTTGCCGCAGCCGAGGATGCCGGCATCGATGCCGAGGTGATCGACCTCAGAAGCCTGCTGCCGCTCGATCTCGACACGATCGTCAACTCGGTCTCGAAGACCGGTCGCTGTGTCGTCGTGCATGAGGCCACCCTGACGTCCGGCTTCGGCGCCGAAGTCGCGGCGCTGGTGCAGGAGCATTGCTTCTATCATCTCGAAGCGCCGGTCGTGCGCGTTGCCGGCTGGGACACGCCCTATCCACATGCGCAGGAGTGGGACTATTTTCCCGGTCCCGGCCGTGTCGGGCGGGCGCTTGCCGAAGTCATGGAGGCCTGAGCCATGGGCGAATTCATCATCAAGATGCCCGATGTCGGGGAGGGGGTCGCCGAGGCCGAGATTGTGGAGTGGCACGTGAAGACAGGAGATCCCGTCCGCGAGGACATGGTGATCGCCGCCGTCATGACCGACAAGGCCACCGTGGAAATTCCGTCTCCCGTCCATGGGATCGTCATATGGCTTGCCGGCGAGGTCGGAGACCGCATCGCGGTCAAAGCCCCGCTGGTGCGGATCGAGACTGCGGGAGATGTCGGCGAGGCGCAGCCCATTGGGATTTCGCAGACGCCGATTGCCGAAACGCCCAGAGCCGAGATTGCAAGACCTGCTCCGGCAGCGCCAGCCCCTGCGGCGGCGCCGGCGGAAAAGCCGCTTGCCGCTCCCTCGGTGCGGCTCTTCGCCAGGGAAAGCGGCGTCGATCTCAGGCAGGTGCAGGGGAGCGGACCGGCCGGGCGTATCCTGCGCGAGGATATCGAGCAATTCCTGACTCCTGGAACCGCTCCTGCTGCGGTCAAGAACGGTTTTGCCAAGAAGACGGCGACCGAGGAGATCAAGCTGACCGGCCTGCGCCGCCGTATCGCCGAAAAGATGGTGCTTTCCGCCTCGCGCATCCCCCACATCACCTATGTGGAGGAAGTGGATATGTCCGCGCTCGAGGAGTTGCGCACCACCATGAACGGCGATCGCAAGCCTGATCATCCAAAGCTGACGGTTCTGCCCTTCCTGATGCGGGCGCTGGTCAAGGCCATTTCCGAACAGCCTGACGTCAACGCTACTTTCGACGATGATGCCGGCATCATCACGCGCTATGGTGCCGTGCACATCGGCATCGCCACGCAGACGCCGGCCGGTCTGACCGTGCCGGTGGTCCGGCATGCGGAAGCCCGCGGCATCTGGGATTGCGCCACGGAGATGAACCGGCTGGCGGAAGCGGCGCGCTCGGGCACCGCGACACGCGATGAGCTTTCCGGCTCCACCATCACCATCAGCTCGCTCGGCGCGCTCGGCGGCATCGTCTCGACACCGATCATCAATCATCCTGAAGTGGCGATCGTCGGCGTCAACAAGATCGCCACGCGACCGGTCTGGGACGGCACGCAGTTCGTGCCGCGCAAGATGATGAACCTCTCCTCCAGCTTTGATCATCGCATCATCGACGGCTGGGATGCGGCAAACTTCGTGCAGCGCATCCGCGCGCTGCTCGAAACGCCGGCGCTCATTTTTATCGAAAGCTGAGATCCATGAAAGAGATCGTCTGCAAGCTCCTCGTCATCGGCGCCGGTCCGGGCGGTTATGTCTGCGCCATTCGCGCCGGGCAGCTCGGCATCGATACTGTTATCGTCGAGGCCGGCAAACCGGGCGGCACCTGCCTGACGGTCGGCTGCATTCCCTCCAAGGCGTTGATCCATGCGGCGGAGGAATTCGATGCGACGCAAAGGATGCTTGCCGGCAAGAATCCGATGGGCATCCGCGTCGAGGGCGCCTCGATCGATCTCGGCAGGACGATTGCCTGGAAGGACGGGATCGTCGGCCGGCTCACAGGTGGTGTTTCGGGGCTGCTGCAGAAGGCACGAGTCAAGATCGTCCACGGCCGCGCCCACTTCCGCGACGGCAAGACGGTGGAGGTGGAGACGGAAACCGGCCAGCAGATCATCCGCGCCGAGTCCGTGGTGATCGCCACCGGTTCCGATCCGGTGGAGCTTGCAAACCTGCCTTTCGGCGGCCGCGTCATTTCCTCGACAGAGGCGCTGTCGCTGACGGAGCTGCCGAAAAAGCTCGCCGTGGTCGGCGGCGGTTACATCGGACTGGAGCTCGGGACGGCTTTTTCCAAGATGGGGTCTGATGTGACGATCGTCGAGGCGACGCCACAGGTGCTGCCGCAATATGATGCCGAGCTGGTGCGGCCCGTCATGCGCAAGTTGACCGAAGGCGGTATCCGGGTGTTGACAGGTGCCAAGGCGATCGGCCTTGCCGACAATGGCGAGGCGTTGATCGTCGAAACGGCCGATGGCCGCCAACAGTCCCTGCCGGCGGACCGCATCCTCGTCACCGTCGGCCGCCGCCCAAGAACCGCAGGATCCGGTCTCGAAGAGCTCGATCTCGACCGTGCCGGCCCTTATTTGAGGATCGACGACCGCTGCCGCACGTCGATGCGCGGCATCTATGCGATCGGCGATGTGACCGGCGAGCCGATGCTTGCCCATCGGGCCATGGCGCAAGGGGAGATGGTGGCGGAAATCATCGCCGGGAAGAAGCGGGCCTGGGACAAACGATGCATCCCAGCCATCTGCTTCACCGATCCGGAGATCGTCAGCGCCGGCCTGTCGCCGGCGGAAGCGAAGGCGCAAGGTTATGAGATTCGCACCGGCCAGTTTCCGTTCAGCGCCAACGGGCGGGCGATGACAATGCTATCCGAAGAGGGCTTCGTGCGCGTCGTGGCCCGCGCCGACACCAATCTCGTGCTCGGCCTGCAGGCGGTGGGAGCCGGGGTCTCCGAGCTCTCGGCAGCTTTTGCGCTGGCCATCGAGATGGGTGCACGCCTGGAAGACATCGCCGGCACCATCCACGCACATCCGACCCGCAGCGAAGCGGTGATGGAGGCGGCGCTGAAAGCTTTGGGAAGCGCCCTGCATATCTGAGTTACGCCCGGGTCCGGGCACTGAAGATCCGGGAAGGCGCCGTGCTCGGGCGGAGGATCTTGTGGGATTCATCCACGTCGACCAGGCGGCAAGTCACTTCTCTTCTAAAGGTTGATTATGCATATTTTACCTGTTTTACGTGTAAATCTGGCATAATCAACATTATGGAACTGCGACTTTTGCGGCAACCCTTTTGCGGCAACGTTTGGCAGTTCGATTGAAGTCGTGTGCACATCAACGGTCAGAAATGTGGAGAGCGGTTGATCAGGACGGATATGTGCTCGATGAGATCGTCCAGACGCGAAGTTACACCAAGGCGGCCAAGTGCCTGCTGACGCGACTTCTGAACAAGCAAGCCACGCCGCCAAAGCGTGTGATCACCGACAAATTGCGCTCCAAAGGCTTGAACAACCGGGCGGAGAATTCTCACCTGCCGTTCAGAAAACGGCAGCGAACGCGACAGGGCTTATGGTCGGTTGGCTCATTGCAACATTTCGTGTTGATCTTCTCCGCCGTCCGAAACCTCTTCGTCCCATCTTCCCTCTCGATCACTGAACGCAATCTCACTTATATCTACAATCGTCTGAAAGACACGCCACGCGGCCGGCCGGCGACGAAATTAGCCTTCGTGCACGAAAAGCCGAGGGCGCGGTCGCAGGAAGCTCCGGCGGCCTTTTTTCCAACCGATGAGCGCGGGCGCGATGGTCGCAACGGCATCGGCAGCCGACGGGGCGTCGAAGAGGACGACATCTGCCCCGCTACCGATCGCAATGCCGTAGCCCTTTATTCCCAGGAGGGTGGCTGCCTGCGCCGTGATCATGGCAAAGACGCCGTCGAGGCCATCGGTGGTGCCGATCTGGGCAATGTTCGCGTAGAGATTGGCTATGCGCATCAGGTTGACGTCGCCGAAGGGCGTGAACGGATTGAGGACATTATTGGTGGAGATGGTCGTCACGACACCGAGTGCTGCCAGGCGATGAGCGGGTGTCACGCCGCGAGGGATGAGAAAGGTCGAATTGCGGCCGGTCAAGAAGAGATCGGTGGCCGGCAGGACGGTCAGCGCGATGCCGCTCTCGGCGAGACGGCGGCCGATCGGCTCCAGCTCTTCCAGCGGCAGGGCCGAGAGCTTGGTGACGTGGCCGACCGAGACGCGCCCCTGGTATCGGCGCGCGACGGTCTCGACGATAATGGTCGGAAGATCAGAGCCTGCGGGGTCGAGATCGAAATCGAGGTGGAAATCAACGGCGACGTCATGGCGCATGGCGATGTCAAAGATGCGACGGATGTGTTCGGTCGGCTCGGGATCGGTGTAGGGGCAGCCTCCCACCAGATCGGCGCCCGCCTTCAACGCTTGTTCCAGCATCTCTTCCGTATCGGGATCGTTCGTCAGGCCCTCCTGGGCAAAGGCGCAGATTTCGATGTCGACGAGGCTGGCATAATCCGCCTTCAGACGCCTGATCGCCTCGAAGGAGCGGAACCCGGCGCGTGGGTCGATCTCGACGAAGGTGCGCAGGCGGATGGTGCCGTTGAGGATCGCCTTTTCGACGACCGCGGCAGCACGGGCATAGACGTCTTCCTCGGTGAAGGCCGCCTTGGCCCGGGAGGTTTCGCTGATGGCTTCCGCGAGTGTCCCGGTGCAGAGATTGCAGCGACTGATGATCCCGGCCTTGTCGAGGTGGATATGGGTTTCGATGAGACCTGCACAGGCAAATTTTTCCCCGGCATCATAATGCGGGGCATCGCAGACGAAACCAGGCGCGATCGCCGCGATGCGGCCCGCCTCGAAGGCGATGTCGGTCGGTTCAGTCAAGCCTGCCAGTCGGGCGTTGCGGATGACAAAGTCGATCGCCATGGAGCCTCCTCAGACTGACAGAAGAAAATTGCGGGCGACGCGATTGTGATCGGCTATCAGCGCCTCGATGTCGACACCCGCAGGCATTCCGTCGGCGACGCGCCATTCGCCTGCGATCATGACACGGTCGGCCGTGGTGGCGCCGCAGAGCACCAGGGCGGCCAGCGGATCGCCGGCACCCGAGAAACGCAATTCGTCGAGCCTGTAAAAGGCCAGATCCGCCTGACGGCCCAGCGTGATGCTGCCGATATCGTCGCGGCCAAGCAGCTTTGCCGAGCCAGCGGTTCCCCAGCGAAGCGCGTCGATATGGGTGACGGCTTCAGCGCCGTAGCTGAGGCGGTTCAGCATCAGTGCATGGCGCACGCTTTCCATCAGATTGGAATTATCGTTGGAGGCCGAACCGTCGACGCCGAGACCGACCGGCGCGCCTGCTGCTTCCAGCTCGCATGTGCGGCACATACCAGAAGCAAGCACCATGTTCGAGGTCGGGCAATGACAGATGCCGACGCCGTGCCGGCCAAGCTCGGCGATCTCGGCATCATCGAAATGGATGCCGTGGGCAAGCCAGGTGCGGGCATTCAGCCAGTTGCAACGGTCGAGATATTCCACCGGCGTGCAAGCAAATTTGCTGCGGCAATATTCTGCTTCCGTCTTGGTCTCGACCAGATGGGTGTGGAGTCGGCAATCATAGCGTTCAGCCAGTGCGGCTGTTTCGCGCATCAGCTCCAGCGTGACGTCGAAGGGCGCGCAGGGTGCCAGCGCCACCTGCACCATCGCCCCTTCGAAGCGGTCGTGATAACGCCGAAGCACACGCTCGCTGTCGGCGAGGATCACGTCGTCGTCCTGCACGACATTGGCGGGCGAAATGACACCCTGCTGGTCTTTGATGTTGAGACTGCCTCGCGTCAGCGTGATGCGCATGCCGAGGCGAGCTGCCTCCTCGGCCTCGACATCCATCGCGTCTTCGAGGCCGGCGGCGTAGAGATAGTGGTGGTCGGAGGTGGTGGTGCAGCCGGAAAGCAGGAGCTCGGTCAATGCGAGACGGACGGCAAGACGGAAGGCTTCGGGCGTCATGTGTTTTGCCCAGATCGGATAGAGCGCGCGGATCCATGGCCACAGCGACTTGTTGATCGCAGCCGGATGGGCGCGCGTCAGGGTCTGGAACATATGATGATGGGCGTTGACGAGACCCGGAATGACGACGTGCCGGCCGGCGTCGAAGCGCGCATCGACGGAGTCTGCGGGCTGCCGTCCAGCCGTGACCAGTTCAACGATACGGCCATTCTCGACGACGATGCCGCCCCCAGCGCCCTCGGCCATGATGGCGAGCGGTGATTGAATCCAGAGACGACCCTTCATCGGTGGTTCTCCCATGCGCACTGCATTGACGGAAAAAATCAGACGATCAGCCGGCCGCCACGGGCGATGATGGCGCCCCCGCGGAAGACGGTACGATCGAGAGGACGGGCAGCGACGGCCTCTGCCAGCGACGCGGCAGGCAAAATGTTAAAATCGGCGGGCGAGCCGGCCTGGAGTGAGCCGACGGGGCGGCCGAGGATCTCGGCCGGCGCCAGGGTTGCCAGGCGGAAGGCCGCTGCCAGATCCTCATCCGAACGAAGATCCTGGCGATCGCAGAGAATGCCGACACGCTCCAGCATATCGCCATTGCCGAAGGGCGACCAAGCGTCGCGGATATTGTCGTTGGCACAGAAGCACCGGACGCCGGCGGCGGCAAGCCGCTTGACTGGCGGCATGGGCACGGGTCCTGGGGCGCTGGTCATGATCGCTACGCCCGACCTGGCGAGTACTGCGGCGGTGCGGCCGAAATCGGCATCCCCCAACTCGCCGAGGCAGAAGGCGTGGCTGACGACCACTTTTCCTTCGAGACCGAGCGCTACCGTGCGGTCGGCGATCTGGCGCAGCTCGAAAGCGCCGAGCGCGCCGCCGTCATGTAGATGGATATCAAGCCCGACGCCGTATTTGCCGGCGACGGCGAAGATCGCATCGAGATGGCCGGTCACGTCGTTATCGATGCCGGCAGGATCGAGGCCGCCGACGAGATCGGCGCCGGCGGCGATCGCCGCATCGAGCAGCCCTGCGGTGCCGGGATCGCGGAGCACGCCGGATTGCGGGAACGCAACGGTCTGGATATCGACGAGATGACCATGGCTCTGCTTCAGCGAGAGCACGGCCTCCAGACCCTTCAGGCCAACTTCGGTATCGATATCGACGTGGCTGCGCACGGAGAGCGTTCCATAGGCTGCGAGCCTCTCCAGCAGGGCGCCGCCGCGGGCTTCGACCGATAAAGACACCGTGCGCCGCAGGGATTTTTCCGCCTCGATGCGCTTGGCGACGGTATCGCCGGGGATATGCGGGATGAAAGGCAGTCCGATCAGGGTCTTGTCGAGATGAATATGACCGTCAACGAAAGGATGGCAAAGCAGGCCGCCGGCAGCATCAAACCGCGGCACCGCGGGGTCGATGCCGGCCGCCGCATTCGGACCGATCGCGGCGATCCGGTCATTGGCCAGAATGAGCGAGACGATCGCGCCGGCTTCGGTCCTGGCATTTTCGATTACGAGGCTCGGCGTCATCAATCCTTCCATCATCCGCTATGCGATCAGCCCAACCCTGCACGCCGCAACGACGCGATAGAGGGGATCCTTCCAAACCTCTTCCTCCTGCAAGGCGGAAAAAACCAGGCTGACATCGTGTTCGTCGTCCGAAGCGATCGCGGCGCGTTTGATCTCTGCCCAGACGGGCGCCTCTCGACTGCGCATTTCTTCCAGCGCCTCGGCGGTGGGAAGTTCTGGAAAGCCGATCTTCGGCACCAGCGAGGCAATCACCTGCCAGAAAGCGCGGTAAAAGGGCTCGGCATTTTCCAAGTGCAGAGAGACGAGGCGCAGCCAATGCAGGCCAGTGACGGAATGGAGTGCGGAGAAATCCATGGTTCCGGCGAAGAGCGCAAGCGAAGTCGCGGCCATGCGGCGCGGCGTAGCTGCGCCGAAAGCCAGGCGATCGATAACAGGACGGAAGCCCGGAAGGGCAGCGACAGCGCGGATATTATGCCAGAGCAGATCCGTTTCCGGCGCATAATCGCGGATGCCTTCGATATTGCTGACATCGGCAAGCACCCTTCCAGGATCGTCGGTATCGGGAGCGGTGCCGGTCGCGGGGGGAAGCGGCAGATAACAGGCCGCCCAATAGCCAAGCGCGGTGCCGACCTCCTCGTTGTCCTTTTTGAGGACACCATAAGCAAGACGCATCAGCGGATGCATGGCGCTGCCGGCAAGGCCGTTCACCATGGCAGGCAGATAGCTTCGGATAACGGCATCAATGCCGAGCCGGTGGGTTTCGCCGATGAAGAAGGCGCGGTAGTCCGTCTCGCGGGTGCGGTCGCCAAGCGCCTCGGCCCAGGCTGCCCTGATAATCGGAGCAACCGGCGGCGGCATCGGCTGAAGCTTGTGGCTGTCGCGATACTGCTCGTACCACTGATCCAGCCGTTCCGGCGAGGCACCGAGGCGATCAAGCGCGATCAGCACCATTGGAACATGGTTGGCGAGGAGGTAAGGAAATTCGACACTGTCCGCGCGCGCGCGCGAAAGGATGGTCTCCAGTCCGGAAAATTGAACGGCGGCGGCCTGTCTCATGCCAAAACCTCTCTTGATGTCGTGACGTCATCGTCTATGCCAGGATCGAAATGCGGTTCGTCATAGGCGGCCAATGCTTGAAGATACCGGTTGGAGTCCTCGATGAACAGCGCTTTCACCAGGGCACCGACGATGCGCGGCACGCCGTATTTGAGACCAGTGACGCCATTGCTGATGGGGCCGAGGCTCGCCAGCGCGCCGGCATTGAACATATGGATGCGCGAGACCCAGCCGGCTTCAGCGTGTTTCGGCATAAGTTCGAAACCAGGACCGAGATAGGGATGGTCGGCAAGCATGGCATTCTCTTCTCCCTGCGGCGGCTGGAAACGGTCCTTCCAAAGTGATGCGGCCTCGGTAAGGCTGGCAAGCTCGGGCCTGAGCGCGAAATTAATCTCGTAACCGGTGCCCAGCAGAAGGTGATCGGCGTGGAAGATGTCATTTGCGGTCGTCAGCCTGATCTTGCCGCCGTCCATCGAGAGTTCGCCGACGCCACAGCCGAGTTGCATGGTAAAACCAGGGTGGCGGCAGGCTCGGTCATACTGCTCCTGCGTCGGCGGCACCTTGAAATTGAAGTAGAGGTGGGCGAAGCGCCAGCGCTCCAGATCAGGCAGGTCGGCGAAATGGCCGAGGAAGCCGGGGAAGTTTGTCCAGGCGAGAACCTCCGTGCGCGGCAGATCGGCGCTCCGCGCAAACATGGTCACCTTTCTGGCTCCTGTCTCCAGGGCCGCCACCGCCCAGTCGAAGCTCGACGTGCCGCCGCCAAGGATTGCGACATCCCTACCCTCGAGGAAATCGATCGAGATCGGCTCATTGCTATGCGTCCAGGTGGATTTCGGCAGCGTCTTGACCATCGCGGGTATGCGCGGACCGCCGCAGCCGTCGATGCCGGTCGCCATCACCAGATGGCGGCAGGTGATCGTACGGCTGGTGCTGTCACCCTTTGTCAGCGTGAGAGCAAGTTCGCCCCCCGCCGGATTTATCGAGGAAAGCATCGTGCCGTTTTCGACGTCGATACCGACAGTCCCTCGAAACCAGACGAGATAGTTCATCCAGTCCTGGCGGCTGATCTTGTCGAGCGCCTCCCAGGCCTCCGTGCCGTTCAGCGCTTCATACCAGGAACGCAACGTCAGGCTGGGGATGCCGAGATCCGGGCCTGAGAGATATTTCGGCGACCGCAGCGTCTGCATGCGGGCGCAGGTCACCCACGGACCTTCGCGACCTTCCTCGCTCTGATCGATAAGATGGACCGAGCGGATGCCGCGCCGCTTCAAAGCAAAAGCAATCGACAGCCCGGAGAAGCCGGCACCGCAGATGACGATGGAATGGAAATCGTCTCTGTCCTCGCCGCCGAGCGCCGGCCAGTCTGCGCCGAGCGCTTCGATGCGCGCCATTTCATCATGTGCGCGGCATTCCAGCTCTTTCAGTCGCTCGTCCGGCTTGGTCGTCATCGATGGGCAGCTCGTGCGCAGTGGATAGGACAGTAAAGCAATCGTCACTCCCTGCTATTTTTTAAGCAACGCGCATAAAATATGGACATTCATGCGCGAATATGTTTTATTTTGTGATTTTTAATGTTTACAATTTTTTGTCAAGTGCGCTTGAGTGCG
The DNA here is from genome assembly GCF_002008365.1 of Rhizobium leguminosarum bv. viciae USDA 2370. Classification (GTDB taxonomy): domain Bacteria; phylum Pseudomonadota; class Alphaproteobacteria; order Rhizobiales; family Rhizobiaceae; genus Rhizobium; species Rhizobium leguminosarum. The sequence continues at coordinate 173,849 of NZ_MRDL01000001.1, read as the reverse complement.
ATTTTGTTTGATGTATAGTGCCCCGGCCAATCAAAATAAGGGGAGCAAAAATGAAATCGCTCAGTAGTCTCACACAGAAATTGGCGATCGTAGGCCTCGTCTCGGTCGTTTTTGCCGGCTCAGCCATCGGTGCCGACAAGAAGTATGGCGGCATCACCCTCACGCTTGCTTCGCAGAACGACCAGTTTGCCGCGGTCCTGGCGGCCCTTGCTCCGAAATTCACCGAGGAGACGGGCGCTACCGTCAAGGTCGACATTCTCGACTATGGCTCGCTGCTCACCAAGACGACGACCGATTTCGTCGGCGGCACCGGCGGCTACGATCTCGTTACCATGGATATCGTCTGGTCCGGCCAGTATGCCGAGAACAACTATACGGTCGACCTCACCGACTGGATGAAGCGCGATGCTGCCGAACTGCAGCTCGACGACATCTACCCGACGCTTCTCAATGCGCTCGGCCATTGGGGCGACAAGCAAGTCGCTTTCCCCTTCGCCGGTTATGCCAACGTGCTCGCCTATCGCAAGGATCTGTTTGACGCCGCCGGCCTGAAGGCGCCGACGACGATGGAAGAGTTGGTCGAGGCCGCCTACAAGCTGACCGATCCGGCCAAGAAGACCTACGGCTTCGTCGCCAACGGCCAGAAGGGCCCGGCGGTCGCGCAGGACTGGATGCAGTACAATACCGAAATGGGCGGATCGATCCTCGGCTCGGATGGCAAGCCGGCGCTGAATTCCGAAGCCAATATCAAGAGCCTGACCGTCTACAAGGACCTCTTTATGAAGGCTGCACCTCCCGGCGCCGTTGATTACGACTGGGGCGGACGCGAGGAAAGCTTCCGCCAGGGCATTGCCGCGACCATGCAGACATGGTCGGTCGGCGCGCCCGGCTACTATGATCCGTCGATTTCCAAGATCGTCGACAAGGTAGCGATCACGACGGCGCCGCGCGGCGCCGGCCTGCCGAAGCTCTACGGCATAGGCGGTTGGGGCATGGCGATCAACGCCGGCATCAAGGACACGCAGAAGGAAGCCGCCTGGGCTTTCATCAAGTGGCTGGTCAGCCCGCCGGTGCACAAGGAATTCAACATGATGGGCGCCGGCAGCTTCCTGCGCAAGAGCGAGATGACCGATCCTGATCTTCTGAATAAGTTCCCCTTCCTGCCCGTCATCGCCGAAACCTTCGAGCATGGCGACGGCGAATATCGTCCGCGCATCCCGCAATATCCGGAGATTCAGGATCTGCTCGGCACCGCCGTCAACGACGTGCTCGTCGGCAATGCCGATCCTAAGAAGGCGCTCGATGCCGCTCAGGAAGCCGCCGCAAAGCTCTTCTGAGAACAAAACGGTTTCCTCCCCGGGGCCGCAACCTACGTCGCGGCCCCGCCATTTCCAGACCATTGATCCGATGCGCCTCAGGCTTCATGATCGGGTGAGCCCCGGGCTTGATCCCGGTAGCGCGCATCGAACCAGGAACCTGATGGACATGACGTGACCCTATCCCTTACTTCCGCGCTGAAGCCCACCCCGGCCTTCAGCGTTTCCTATCTGGAGCGCAGGCGGCTGTTCTTCATCCTGATGACACTGCCGGCCGTCATCTACGTGCTCGTCATCGGCGTCTGGCCGCTGGCGCAGGGTATCTGGTTCAGCCTCTACGAATATAATTTGCTCAAGCCGGCGCGGACGCATTTCGTCGGCCTCGGCAATTATATCGATCTTCTCTCCGACACGGTGACGCGCGGGGCCTTCGTCAACACTGTCATCTTCACGGTCGGCGCTGTGACTGTCGAATTGCTGCTCGGCTTTGCCATAGCGCTGGCGCTCTGGCGCGATGATCGCTTCAACCGGATCTGTCTGGCGCTGATCCTCATTCCAGTAACGATCACGCCGCTTGTGGTCGGACTGATCTTCCGGGCGCTGTTGCTCGCCGACTACGGGCTCGTCGGCTACTATCTTGCCGAGTTCGGGATTTCCAATCCGCGTGGGCTTTTCGCCAATGCGAACTCGGCGCTAGCAACCCTTATCTTCGTCGACATCTGGGAATGGACGCCACTCGTGGCGCTGATCCTGCTCGCCGGCCTGAAGGCATTGCCGGGCGATATTCTCGAGGCATCGGAAGTGGATGGAGCGACAGCGTTGCAGCGTCTGAGGATCATCGTCATTCCGCTCATGCTGCCTTCGATCCTGCTGGCGCTGACGCTGCGCACCATCGATGCCTTCCGCATCTTCGACAGCGTCTACGTGACGACAGGCGGCGGGCCGGGCAATGCAACCAACACGCTGATGCTGCATGCGGTAAAGCAGGGGCTTGAATTCTTCAATATCGGCCGCGCCTCGGCGATATCAAATCTGACGCTGATCTGCATCGCCGTGATCGCTGCAGGCTTCATCCTGTTGATCCGCAAGGCGGACAGAAAGGCGAACGGGCGATGAGCGCACGTACTCTCAGCCGCATCGGCGAGCGCAGCTTCATCCTTGTCATGCTCGCCTTTTTCCTGCTGCCCTTCCTGTGGCTGGCATCGACCGCTTACAAACCATCGCGCGACATCTTCTCGATCCCGCCGAAACTGACCTTCACACCAACCTTCGAACAGTTCGCGACAGTTTTCCGCCTGTTCGATGTCTGGAGCCTCGTTTCGTCGAGCCTGCTGATTGCCGGCGGTTCCGTCATCCTGTCGCTGCTTCTCGGCGTGCCGGCAGGCTATGCGCTGGCACGCTCGACCAGCCGCTATGCCATTGCAGTTGCCTATTTCTTCATGGCGATCCGCATGGTGCCGGCCGTGGCGGCGCTGATCCCCTTCTATCTGATGATGCGCGATATCGGGCTGCTCGGCAGCTGGATTGCCGTCGTTCTCATCAACGCAATGCTGAATTCGGCCTTCGTCACCTGGATGATGTTTTCCTATTTCCGCAGCCTGCCGAAGGAGCTGGAAGAGGCGGCATTGACAGATGGATGTACGCTCTTCGGCGCCTTCTGGCGCGTGGCGCTGCCGGCGGTGCGCTCAGGCGTCGTCGCCTCTACACTGTTTTGCCTGATGTTTTCCTGGAACGACTTCCTCTATCCGATGTTTCTCACCCGGCTCGATTCCAAGCCGATCTCGGTGGCGCTGCTTTCAGCCTATGGAACGAAGGACATCACCTGGGGCACGCTCGGCGCGCTGGCGCATTTTTCGACGATCCCGATCGTGCTGATCGTGCTCTTCCTCAATCGTTATTTCGTGCAGGGCCTGACAAAAGGCATTCACTAAAGAGACGCTGCGCTCAAGCGCGGATCGCCGCTTCGGTCGCGGCATCGAAGACGTGGATCCGGGCGGGATCGGCGGCAAGCGACAGGCGCTCGCCGATCTTCACCCGGTTGGTGCCGTCAACGATGACGCGCAGCTGCGGGGCAGAGAGTGTCACGTCGTCCTCTTCGGCCGAGAGCGACTTCAACCGGTCGGCGGCTTCGACATCGACGTGGACGAGCAGGTTGGCGCCGAGATCCTCAATGAAGGCGACGGACCCGGCCAAACCACCGGCATCGACCGGCCGGAAGGCTTCCGGGCGGATACCGAGCACGACGGCACGTCCGGCGGCGGAGGCGATGCGCGGCCGCTCGGCAAGCACCTCGCCCGAGAAAAGGATGGATGCCTGGCCGAAGCGGGCCTCGGGGCCGTTTTCCGTCACGAAGAGATCGGCCGCCAGCAGGTTCATCGCCGGCGAGCCCATGAAGCTTGCGACGAAGAGATTGGCCGGCTGATCATAGAGGCTGCGCGGCGTACCGAGCTGCTGAAGGACGCCGCTCCTCATGACGGCGACACGATCACCCATGGTCATCGCTTCGACCTGGTCGTGGGTGACATAGACCGTCGTTATACCCGACATCTTCTGCATGCGGGCGATTTCTGCGCGCATTTGGCCGCGCAGGCGGGCATCGAGATTGGAAAGCGGCTCATCCATCAGGAAGGCCTGGGGGCTGCGGGCCAACGCCCGGCCCATGGCGACGCGCTGGCGTTGGCCGCCGGAGAGTTGGGCGGGCTTGCGGGCGAGATAGTCCTCGAGCTCCAGGAGCTTCGCCGTCTCCTGCACCTTGCGGGCGATGTCGGCCTTGTCGAGGCCGCGAACGCGAAGGCCGAAGCCGATATTCTCGGCCACCGTCAGATGCGGGTAAAGCGCGTAGGATTGGAAGACCATGGCAATATCGCGGTCGCGCGGGGCAAGATCGTTGACGACCGCGCCGTTGATCGTCAGGCGGCCATCGGTGATCTCCTCGAGGCCCGCGATCATGCGCAGCGCCGTCGACTTGCCGCAGCCGGAGGGGCCAACCAGGACCAGGAATTCGCCGTCGCGGATGGTCATGTTCAGGTTGCGGATCGCCGCATAACCATCGCCATAGCTCTTGCTGATCTGGTCGAAGACGATTTCAGCCATGCTCTTTCCTTGCTGAACGGGAGGCCTGTTGCAGCTCCTGGACGGGTCAGGTCGTGTAGACGCCGCCGGTGACGTTGACGCCCTGCCCGGTCATGAAGCGGGCCGAATTCGAGCAGAGGAAAACGACAACATCGGCCACATCTTCAGGCGTTTCCAGCCGGCCGAGCGGCGTCTGGGCGATATAATCTGCCACGACGCGTTCGGGCGTTACGCCGCGCAGGGTCGCCTCCCAGGCGATCTCGCGCTCCTGCATGCCAGTCTTGACGAAACCGGGGCAGACGGCATTGACGCGGATGCCGGAAGCCGCAAGCTCGCGGGCGAGCGCCTGCGTCCAGCCGAGCACGGCGAACTTGCTGGCGGAATAATGGGCCAGCAGCGGCGCGCCGATTTTTGCGGCGAGCGAGGCGGTGTTGACGATGACGCCGGTACCGATGCCCGTAAAACGGCGCGCGGCAACCTGGTTGGTCAGGAAGATGCCGCGAATGTTGACGTCGAAATTATAGTCCCATTCCTCGTCGGTCAGTTCCAGCGCATGCTGCATCGTGGAGACACCGGCATTAGCGCAGAGGATCTCGTAACCGCCGGTCCTCTCGACAACCTCGGAAAAGGTCGCCTCGACTGAGGCTCGCTTGCGAACGTCGATCGCATAGGCAGTGGCGCCGTTGCCGATCTCGGCCGCCGTCTGTTCGGCGGCAGCCAGGTTGATGTCGCAGATCGCCACCTGGATCGACTGGCGGGAGAGCGCGGTCGCGATCGCGCGCCCTATCCCTGTCGCTCCGCCGGTTACAATCGCACGCTTGCCGGATAGTTCTGGAAAGCTCGGTGACTGCATGCCCGCCCTCATCGAATGGAAACATCCCCGATCATATATCAACAAAATCATACACAACAAGAGAAATTTATGTTTGAATTTGTTCGACTCATTCGATACATAGAGGGCAACAATCAGTTCGTAGCCACGGGTTGCGACGGCGGGAGGATCAGAACGGTATCATGGACGCGGAACAGCAGATGGTCGCCGCAGCGGAAAAACCGAAGGTTCTGGCCCAGGTGCGGCATGCGCGCATCCTGGAGACACTGGCGCGCAAAGGCGCGGTCTCCGTCAGCGACGTCGCCTCCCAGCTTGCCGTTTCCGAAATGACCGTCCGCCGCGACCTGATCGAGCTCGAAAAGGACGGCAGGCTGGTGCGCACCCATGGCGGCGCAGTGCGCAGCGGCAAGGCCTTCGAGCCGATCGCCAACGAGGCTGTCGACCGCGAAGAACCGACTTTCGAATCCCGACTGACGCGCAATGCCGCCTCGAAGCGAACCATCGCGATGGCAGCCGCAGGCGTTGCTGCCGGCGCGCGAACCCTGGCGCTCGACGTCGGCACCACGACCTATCTGCTCTCCGGCCTGCTGCTCAACCAGCCGCATACGAAGATCTTCACCAACAGCGTGCGCAACGCGATGCAGCTCGGCGCCGGCTCTGGCGAGGTCTACCTGCCGGGCGGGCGCATGCGTGGCGAGGAAATGGCGATCAGCAGCCAGTCCGCCGTCTTGCAATTCGAGGAACTCTGGTTCGACATCGCCTTCGTCGGCGTGTCCGGGATCACGGCGCAGGGAATTTACGACTATTCCTTCGAAGACACCGACATGAAACGTGTCTATCTGCGCCGCGCGACACAGAAGGTGGTGCTTTGCGATTCCAGCAAATTCAGGCGCATGTCGCTGGTGCATATCGCGCCGCTGCAGCAATTCGACATGCTGATCACCGATGCCATGCCGCCGTCCGACCTTGCCGATGCGCTCGCCACTGCCGGCGTCGAGGTGCGCATCGCGCCCGAGGAGCAGCCACTGCTTTGATTGCCCTTTCGCATCCGATCTTCCAGCGGATGCCGTCCACTCGATTGCGCTTCAGGGAGTTTTCGCATGGTCTTCGACTTTTTCGGCGTCAAGAAGAAAGTGGTCATCGCCATGGCGCATATTGGCGCCCTGCCCGGCTCGCCCGCCTATGACGTCGCCGGCGGGCTGAATAAGCTCGTCGACGACGTGCTTTCCGATGTCGAGAAACTGCAAGCGGGCGGTGTCGACGCCATCATGTTTGGCAACGAGAACGACCGGCCCTACGTCTTCCAGGCGCCGCCGGAAGGACTGGCGGCGATGACCTCGATCGTCGAGCGGGTAAAGCCGCATCTGACCGTACCGTTCGGCGTCAACTATCTCTGGGATCCCTCGGCAAGCGTTGCGATCGGCGCGGTGACTGGCGCGAGCTTCGTTCGCGAGATCTTCACCGGCGTCTTTGCCTCCGACATGGGGATCTGGCAGCCCGATTGCGCCAAGGCGGCGCGGCTGCGGCGCAGTCTCGGCCGCGACGACATGAAGATGCTCTTCAACATCAACGCCGAATTTGCCCATTCGCTGGACCAGCGGCCGATTGAACTCAGAGCGAAGAGCGCAGTATTCTCGTCGCTCGCCGATGCCATCTTGGTTTCCGGGCCGCTGACTGGACAGGCAGTCGATCAATCAGACCTGAGACGTGTCTGCGAGACCGTCAGGGATGTCCCAGTCTTTGCCAATACCGGCGTGAACAAGGACAATGTGCGCGACATATTGAGCGTTGCCAGCGGTGTCATCATCGGCACACATTTCAAGGTGGACGGCAATACGTGGAACCCGGTCGACAGCGACCGTGTCAAGCGCTTCATGGAGACTGTCGAGACGCTGCGTTGAACAACGGAACCGCCATGTCCATCACGCTCGGCCTCGATATCGGCACCACCTCCACCATCGGCATCTTGATCGAGTTGCCGAACCGCGTGCTCGGGCTCACCTCACGGCCTTCGACGCTTCATTCACCGCAGCATGGCTGGGCCGAGGAAGACCCGGCGGAATGGTGGGCGAATGTCTGTGAGGTTACCAGGGAACTGCTTGCAACGAGTGGCATTGAGGCCGGACAAATCTCGGCCGTTGGCGTGACGGGCATGCTGCCGGCCGTCGTGCTGCTTGACGACGCCTGCCAAGTGCTGAGGCCCAGCATCCAGCAGAGCGACGGGCGTTGCGGCGAAGAAGTCGAGGAACTTAAGGGAGAGTGGGATGAGACGGATTTTCTCCGCCGGGCGGGAAACGGCATCAACCAGCAGCTGGTGACGGCAAAACTGCGCTGGATCGCCCGGCACGAGCCGACGGTCTTCGAGCGCATTGCCACCGTTATGGGGTCCTATGATTTCATCAACTGGAAGCTGACCGGCGTGCAGGCAATCGAACAGAACTGGGCGCTGGAAGCGGGCTTCGTCGACATTAATACCGGCAATCTCGACGACGAACTCATCGGGCTTGCCAGAATTCTGCGGGAGGCCATTCCTGGGAAGGCGGTATCGCATGAGGTGCTTGGCCATGTGACCGACGAAGCCGCCAAGGCGACGGGGCTTGCAGTTGGAACGCCTGTCATCGGCGGGGCAGCCGACATGATCGCGTCGGCTTTCGGCGCGGGGATCAATAAGGCCGGCGACGTGCTGCTGAAATTCGGGGGTGCAGTGGATATTCTGACGGCGACCGATGTCGTGCGGCCCGATCCCCGTATGTTTCTCGATTATCATCTGGTTCCAGGGCTCTATATGCCGAACGGCTGCATGTCGACCGGCGGCTCGGGGCTCAACTGGTTTATCGGCACCTTCGCCAAATACGAGGAGATCGCGGCAAAGGCGGAGGGAATATCCGTGCACCGCTATCTCGACCGGTTGGCCGCGCAATGCGCGCCCGGCGCGGACGGGCTGACAATCCTGCCTTACTTCCTCGGCGAGAAGACACCGATTCACGACGCCGGCGCGCGCGGACTGATCGAGGGACTGACGCTGTCGCATCATATCGGCCATCTCTGGCGGGCGATGCTGGAAGCCTATGCCTATGCGCTGCGTCATCATATCGACGTCCTGAACGACATCGGTCACCCGACGACACGGTTCATCGTCTCCGACGGCGGATCGCAGAGCCGGATCTGGATGCAGATCGTTTCCGATGTGCTGCAGCAGCCGCTACAAGGTCTCACCGGCCATCCCGGCTCCTGCCTCGGCGTCGCCTGGGCAGCGGCGATCGGCGCCGGACTGACCGAGGACTGGTCCGGTGTAACCGCCTTTGTCAGCCAGGGTGAAAGTATCGTGCCCAATCCCGACAATGCGGCGGTTTATAACGAGGGCTATCGGACCTATCGTGCGCTTTACAGACCATAGACTCAGCGGAATTCGAGCGCGATGACAAGGATAGACCGGGATCCGACGATGCAGGCAACTGGACGTGGCGGCATGGTGACGAGTCCGCATGCGCTGGCGAGCGAGGCGGGCGCGGCAATCCTGCGGGCCGGCGGCAACGCGCTGGAAGCTGCGATCGCCATCGGCAGCACGATCGCTGTCGTCTATCCGCATTTCTGCGGGCTTGGCGGCGATTCCGTCTGGATTGTTGCCGATCGCAGCGGGCGGAAGACATGTTTTCTCGGCATCGGCCAGGCGGCGCGGAAATTGCCGGATTTCGACGGACACATTCCGCTGCGCGGACCGCTTTCGGCGTTGACCTCGGCCTGCGCGGTTGATGCGTGGCGGCACGCGCATGACTATTCCGCGCGGCACTGGGGCGGTAAGATCGACTTTCCTGTCTTGCTTGCTGATGCGATCCGCCACGCGGGAAAGGGGTTTTCCATCACGCGCTCGCAGAGCTTCTGGCTTGCCATCCGGCGGGCGGAAGCGGCCGGCTGGCCGGGTTTTGCCGCGCTTTTCATGGCGGATGGCGCGGCGCCGAAAACAGGCAGCCTGTTCCAGCAGGCGAATTTGGCGCGGTCGCTTTCGCTGATTGCCCGCGATGGGCCACGTTCATTCTACGAGGGCGAACTGGCCGCAAAGATCGCGGCAGGGCTGCAGGCTGTGGGCTCTCCACTGACCAGTGACGATCTTGCGGCGACCCGAACGCGCGAGGTCGCGCCCATCAGTCTTTCCTATCGGGGATTTGAGCTGCTTGCGCCGCCGCCGCCGACACAGGGGCTCACGACACTGGCGATCATGGGGATTCTCGCCCATTTTGACATTGCCGCCCATAAGGCCGGCAGCGCAGACCATCTGCATCTCTGCGTCGAAGCTGTCAAACGCGCTTTTCTCGATCGCCACAGCATTGCCGATCCCGATGTCGCACCACAGCCGGTAGAGGAATGGCTAAGCACGCAGCACCTTGCGCAGGCGGCGGCCTCTATCGATCCCGTGCGAGCGCTTGAATGGCCGGCGCCCTTTCGCAGCAGCGACACCGTGTTCTTCGCCGTAACGGATGCCGTGGGCGGCAGCGTCAGCGTCTTGCAAAGCACTTATTTCGACTGGGGCAGCGGCGTGGTTGTCGGCGATACGGGTATTCTCTGGCAGAACCGCGGGGCGGCCTTTTCGCCCGATCCCAAGCATGTCAATGGCATCGCCCCCGGCAAGCGTCCTTTCTACACGTTGAACCCCGGCCTCGGCCTGCGCAACAGCAGGCCGGCCCTGCTTTATGGCACCCAAGGCGCCGACGGCCAGCCGCAGACACTGGCGATGCTGCTGACCCGGCTGATCGACTTTGACGAGGAACCGGCAGCAGCGCTGGCCGGTCCGCGCTTTCTTCTCGGCAAGACATTTTCCGATAGCCGCGACAGCCTGAAGCTGGAAAGCGACGTGGGTGAAACAGTGCTTGCGGAACTGGCCGCTCGAGGCCACGTCCTATCTCCGATCGAAGCGCGGAGCCCGCTCGCGGGACAGGCTGGCGTGATTGCCATCGATGAGAGCGGAATGGCGACCGGCGCGCATGATCCACGTGGCGAGGGCTTGGCGATCGGAATCTCTCCCGTCGCCGACCGAAGCCGGCTCCAGTGTGAGTGAGCGCTGCAAGACGTGTGTCGCGATGGCGATGCCGGCGACGATCAACGGGGATTGATTTCAGGCCAGACGCTCCAGGCGGCTGCGAACCAGCCAACTTCGCGGGCGGAAAGTCACGGCTTTTGTCACAATGCTGACTGGCAGGCGGTGAAGTGACGGGCAACAGCCTCGGCGTGAGCATCGAAGCGCCGGCACAGGGCGATGTTGTGGGGCGTCGAGGCCGGCAGGCCGCGCGGGAGCCACAACTCGACGCGCGCGGCTAGGCTGCGCCATGGGTGCAACCCCTGCAGTGTTACCTCCACCGTGTTGCGTCGCCGGCGGTGCAGCCGCGGGGTGGTGAGGAATTGGCAAAGGTGTTTACGAGCCTGGCGCAGCCCAGCTGCTGTTCGGCCAGGCATGGAATTGTTGAGCGCGATGCCAATCTCATCATCGGGGCTGTCGGTGGAGGTAACAGCGATACCAGCGGAAGCCGGTCAGAACGACGGCCGCAATCGTTTCCGTGAGCAGCCGGCAAACCAGCTTTTTCACGATATTCGTTTAAATACAAACTTCGCGGTCTCACAAGTCGAAGCTGTCAGGCCTACCGCCGAGGACTTTGCAAAAGAAACCCCAACGCCATATCCTCGCCTTGACGATGCCCCTTCGCCAAGGTCATTCAGGCGCTAAGGTATAGCAGAGCAAGGACGGGGATCCTTATGATGGGACAAGATACAACTCACTTCCAGGAGCGGATGACGATTGTCGGTGATCTCAAGGCTGCTTCCTTTGTCCCCTGGATCCGGCGCCATGCCGCCAAGCTTGGCCTCTCGCACACCATATCTCATACGAGTTCCATGCGGATCGAACTTGAGGTTGCTGGGCCGGAGGAGCTGATCGACATGATGGAGATGGGATGCTCTCTCGGGCCTATCGACGTATGGGTCGAGAGGATAGATCGCACGGCGATCAGCGGCGAAAGGACCTAGTACCGGGCTGTGGCGCATTTCCCTCGTGCATATTATTTACTCAATGTTGCCAATGCGAAATAATTATGCAAACCTGATAAGGTTGAGCGGAATTGCCTCGAAGCCGAGGGGGAGCGTGCTCGGCAAGCATATGATTTTGTTTGGGAACTCTAGTCATGCCATCCGCTACGACCGGCTTTTGGACGCCAGTCGCCCTTTCCCGGGATTTGCCGGCCGGAACCGTCATACCGGCACGGACGGCAGCCGGATCGATTGCCCTTTGGCGCAGCGCTTCGGGGCGCATATCGGCATCGGCGGATCGCTGTCCGCATCGTGGCATGCGCTTGTCTCACGGCTTCGTGCGCGGCGAGACGCTTTCCTGCATCTATCACGGTTGGAGCTACGGCCAGGCCGGAAACTGTCTCCGCATTCCGGCCCATCCGGGGCTGACGCCACCGGAAACCATCCGCGTCGCCACCCATGACGTCGAGGAAACAGACAGCGTGATCTGGGTGGCCGTGGGTACGCCCGCTTCGAAGCCGCCGAAGCTTGATGGCTTCACTCCCTTGCGTTCGCTGACGGCGTTCGCCGGCATCGCGGCGATCGAGGCGGCGGCCGGTGCGAAGGCGAACCCTGACGGTCTTGTCGAGATCGAAGCATCCACCGGGACCGTCTGTCTGTTATTATCCGCTTGGGAAGACGGACAGACGCTGATCCATGTGCTGCTGAAGGCCGACACCGACCCCGCGGCGGGCATCGATGCTTCACGGGCGGCCGAGAGCTTGCGCCGCCAGGCTGAAGGTCTTCAGAGGGAGATCGCGCAATGACCATGCAGGCGATGATCGACGAATGGTATCCAGTCGGGCTTTTCAGCCAGCTCGACAGCGACGGCCGCACGACGGCGCTGATGGGCGAGCCGATCGAAGTGACGCGCGATGCCGATGGCAATGCGAAGGTGACGGGCGGTGACGGCCGTGTTCTGCCGGTGCGCGTGCGTTACGGTCACGTCTGGTCCTCCCTCGGCGAGCCGAAGAAGGAACTTTTCCCCATTCCCGAGGCCGATCAGCCCGGTCGCCGCTTCGTCGATGTCGGCGTGGTGCGGGTGCGCTGCTCGCCCCTGCGCGCCGTCGAGAACTTTCTCGACATCGCCCATTTCCCCTTCGTCCACACCGACATTCTCGGCGCAGAGCCGCACACCGAGGTCCAGAACTACAAGGTCGAGATCCGCGAGGAAGAAGACGAGGTCTGGGCAACGCAGGTGAAGTTTTACCAGCCGCAGGCCGCCAAGTCGGCAAGCGGCGGGATCACCACGGAATACATGTACCGCGTGCCGGCGCCCACCTGCTCCGTGCTTTACAAGACCTGCCCGCCGCGTCCGAGCGAATGGGATGTCATCACGCTCTTCGTGCAGCCGCTGGCTGAGGACCTCTGCGACGTCTGGCCATGGATGGCGCTTTTCGACGACGAGACCGCGATGACCGATCTCATCCATTTCCAGCAGACGATCTTTCTGCAGGACCGGTCGATCCTCGAAAACCAGATCCCGCGGCTGTTGCCGCTCGACCCGGGCATGGAAATCCCGACGCGTGCCGATCTGACATCGATCGCCTATAGGCGCTGGCTGAAGCGCCACAATTATACCTACGGCGCACAGCTGGTGGCGCAATGAAGCTCTACGACTACATTCTCTCGCCCAGTTGCTACAAGGTGCGTCTGATGGCGGCGCTGACCGGCGTGAAGCTTGATTTGCGGCCGGTGGATTTCCATCCCGGCGCCGAGCATCGCGGCCCCGAGCTGCTTGCACTCAACCCCGCAGGCTCCATTCCGATCATGGAAGATGGCGATCTGATCCTGACGGAATCGTCGGCGATCCTCGTCTATCTCGCCGCCAAGGCAGGACCCGAGTGGCTCGGCAGCGGTAAGGCCGAGGAAGCGGCGCGGGTGCAGCAATGGCTGTCCTTCTCCGGCCGGCTGACGGCAAGCCTCGGGGCAGCGCGACTCCATGAGATGCTGCTGCGGCCGGGCGATATCGGCGCGCTGCAGGCCCAGGGCATCGCCGCCCTTCGCGAGCTTGAAGCCGGGCTTGTCGAGCAGGGCCTTCGCGGTATGCGTTTCCTCGCCGCCGACCGGCCGACAATTGCCGACATCGCCTGCTTTCCCTATGTGGCGCTGGCTCCCGATGGCGGCGTCACGCTGGATGCTTATCCTGCCATCCGGCTCTGGTCCCGGGCACTCCGCGCCCTCGACAGGTTTATCGAGATGCCGGGTATTCACCGGCTGCACGAGTTGAAGCCCGAACCTCAAATCGAACCGGGCGAGGCGTGAGATGGCTGGATATCTCCTGAAGAACTGCGCAGCCGTGATTGTCGACGAGGGCAAGGGACCGGTCGTTCATCGCAATGTCGATCTTCTGACCAGCGGTCCGGCGATCCTGGCGATCGGCGAAAATCTGGAGGCGGACGCGCTCCCTGCCGGCACGACCGTTGAGGATGCTGCCGGCTGGTTTGTCTATCCGGGCCTCGTCAACACCCATCATCACTTCTTTCAGTGCTTCGTGCGCAACCGCGCCGATCTCGACTGGACGAAGCTTTCGGTCATCGAGTGGTTGGACCGCATCTACCCGATCTTTTCGCAGCTCAACGAGGAATGTTTTTACCACTCCTCCGTCACGGCGATGGCCGAGATGATCAAGCATGGCTGCACCACAGCCTTTGACCACCAGTACAATTTCCCCCGGCACGCCGGAAAGCGGTTGATCGACCGCCAGTTCGAAGCAGCCGAGCTGCTCGGCATGCGTTTCCACGCCGGTCGCGGCGGCAACACCCTGCCGAAGTCGGAAGGCTCGACCATTCCCGACGAGATGCTGGAAACGACCGACGAATTCATCGCCGACTGCGCCCGCCTGATCGAGACCTACCACGATACCGGCCCCTTCAGCATGCGCCAGGTCGTGGTCGCGCCCTGCCAGCCGGTCAATTGCTACCGCGAGACCTTCGTGGAATCGGTGGCATTGGCGCGCGATCGCGGCGTCATGATGCATACCCATGTCGGGGAAGGCGAGAGCCCGGTCATTCAGGCTCGCCACGGCATGCGCACGGTCGACTATCTGGAAGAACTCGGCTTTGCCGGGCCCGACGCCTTCTATGCCCATTGCTGGGAACTGACCCACGACGAACTCAGGAAGATGGCGGCCAGCGGCACCGGTGTGGCGCACTGCCCGGAACCGGTCTATCTGGTCGGCGCGGAGGTTACCGACATTCCCGCCATGGCCGCCTTCGGCCTGCGCATCGGCCTCGGCTGCGATGGTGCTGCCTCCAACGACAATTCCAACCTGATGCATTGCCTGCATTCCGCCTATATGCTGCAGTGCCTCGTCGCCTCCGGCCGTGCCCATCCCGTGCCGCCACCGGTCGATTTCCTCGGCTACGGCACGTCAGGGGGTGCCAGCCTGCTCGGCCGGCGTGATATCGGTCGGCTGGCGCCCGGCATGGCCGCTGACCTGTTTGCGATCGACACCCGCCGCATGGATTATGTCGGCACGCGGCACGATCCGCTGAGCCTGATTGCCCGCGTCGGCATCGGCATGGCGACCGATATGACCATGATCAATGGCCGCATCGTCTGGCAGAAGGGCGAATTCCCCGGTCTCGACGAGGCCAAGCTGTCAGCCGATGCCGAGGCCGCACTATCCGCCGTGGAATTTTAAAAAACCAAAAGAGGGAACTGAGAACATGACCAAACTGACCCGCAGAAACCTGATGACGGCCGCTGCCGCCACCGGCCTTGCCGGCGTGCTCGGCAGCCGTCTTGCTTTGGCCGCCGACGAACCGCTCGGCATCACGCTCGTCGTCCCGTCGCCGATCGGCGACGTCGGCTGGGGGCATGCACTTGCCGCCGGTCTCGAGCCGATCAAGGCCGCTTACGGCGACAAGGTGAAGGTCACCGTGCTCGAGAATATCGCGGAAGGTCCGGACGCCGACCGCATCATGAACAAGACCGTCGCCGACGGAAACAAGTTCCTGGTTGCCGGCTCTTTCGGTTATCAGAACGGCGCCCTGCAGATCGCCCGCCGCGATCCGAGCGTCACGGTCCTGCATGCTTCCGGCTTCCAGGTTGCTCCGAACTTTTCGCCGTTCGCCGCCAAATATTTCCAGGGCACCTATCTGCTCGGCATGGCTGCCGCAGCGCTTTCCAAGACCGGCAAGCTCGGCTCCGTGTCGGCCTTCGCCATTCCCGAACTCATCACTTCGATCAACGCCTTCACCCTCGGCGCCCAGGCCGTCAAGCCCGATATCGAGGTCTCGGTGGTGTGGGTCAATTCCTGGTTCGACCCGGCCAAGGAACAGGAAGCTGCCAAAGCCCTGATCGCGCAGAAGTGCGACGTGATCTTCTCCAACGCCCAGGACACGCCGTCCGTCATCTCGGCCTGCGAGGAAGCCGGCGTCTACGCCTTCAACCTCAACTCCTCGATGAAGAAATACGCACCGAAAACCTATCTCGGATGCATCTCGACGGACTGGTCGCCGTTCTTCAAGGCATCGGTCGACGCCCACCTTGCCGGTACGTTCAAGGGCGCCAATGCGTTCCTCGGCGTCGCCGACAAGGTCGTCGAAGTGGTCGATTGGAATCCGGATGTTCCGGCTGACGTGATGACCAAGATCAAGGAGATCGAGGCAAAGATCGCCGACGGCAGCTTCTCGCCCTTCACCGGCCCGATCACCAAGGCCGATGGCAGCGAAGGTGTCGCATCCGGCGCAACTATGGCCGACCCCGAGATCATCGCCATGAACTGGCACGTCAAGGGCGTGTCCACGCCGTTGCCGAAATAAGTCATGACGACCCCGCTCCTGTCGCTGCGCGGCATTTCGAAGAGCTACGGCCAGATCCACGCCAATCAGGCAATCGATCTGGACGTGGCTCCGCAATCGATCCACGCGATCCTCGGAGAAAACGGAGCGGGAAAATCGACGCTGATGAAGCTGATCTACGGCGTCGAGCAACCGGACGATGGCGACGTCATCTGGAAAGGAAAACCCTTGCGCCTTGCCTCCCCTGCCGAGGCAAGGCGCCACGGCATCGGCATGGTCTTCCAGCATTTCTCGCTGTTCGAGACCCTGACCGTCCTGGAGAATATTCGGCTGGTCGTGCCGGGCCGCAAGGCTGAGCTCAAGGAACGCATTCGGACGCTTGGACGGGAATTCGGTCTTGAGGTCGACCCGCTCGCCCATGTGCATGCGCTGTCGGTCGGCGAGCGGCAACGGGTGGAGATCATCCGAAGCCTGATGACCAACCCGAAGCTGCTGATCCTCGACGAGCCCACCTCCGTCCTGCCGCCGCAATTGGTGGAGAAGCTCTTCGACACGCTGCGCCGGCTGCGCGACGGCGGCGTTTCCATCCTGTTGATCTCCCACAAGCTGGAGGAAATCCGGGCGATCTGCGATCGGGCGACGATCCTGCGTGGCGGACGGGTGACCGGGGATATCGACCCGCGCGAACATGATGCCCATGACCTTGCCCGTATGATGATCGGCCGCGACATGCCCGCCCCTATCTCGGCGCTGCCGCTGTCCGGTGGGGAAATACGGCTGGAGATCATCGGTTTGGACTATCAGCCCGACGATCCCTTTGCCGTGCCGCTCTCCGGCATCAGCCTTGCGGTGCGTGCCGGCGAAATCCTCGGGATCGCCGGTATTTCGGGCAACGGCCAAAGCGAGCTTGCCGCATTGATTTCAGGTGAGACGATACTGGGGCGCGACCAACGCGACCGAATCTTCATGGTGGGAATGGACGTCGGCAGGCTCGATGCCGCCGCACGGCGGAGGCTCGGATTTGCCTTCGTTCCGGAAGACCGGCTCGGACGCGGCGCCGTACCTGAAATGTCGCTCGCCCTCAACAGCCTGCTGACCGCCCATCCGCTCAAGCTCTTGCGGCACGGTCTTGTCGACAGGGCGCGGGCGATGGCGTTCACCAAGGATTGCATCCGTCAGTATGATGTGCGCACGCCAGGCCCGGATGCGGAAGCCGGCACCCTGTCCGGCGGCAATCTGCAGAAGTTCATCGTTGGCCGGGAAATCATGCTGTCTCCCCAATTGCTTTTCGTGGCGCAGCCGACCTGGGGCGTCGATATCGGCGCTGCATCCGCCATCCGCAGCCGTCTGGTCGCATTGCGCAATCAGGGCATGGCGATCCTCGTCATTTCCGAGGAGCTGGAAGAACTGTTCGAGCTCTGCGATTCCATCCAGGTGCTGCATCACGGCCGGCTCAGCCCGCCGCTCGCAACGCGGGACACGAAGCCCGAGGAGATCGGCCGATACATGATCGGGGCTCAAGCCTCGGCCGAGAAAGTCCAGAGATGAGTGCTTGGTCCCCTGCTTTCGTTCCCACCCTGGTCCGCCGGGAGCGCGCCTCGCTTGCTGCGACCTTGCTGGCGCCCGTCATAGCACTTGTCATAGCAATCGCGCTCAATCTCGGCCTTTACATCTTGATGGGCCGTGACCCTGTCGCGGTCGTTTATGCGATGCTTTTCGAGCCTTTCCTCTCCTGGGCGTCATTTTCGGAAGTGCTTTTAAAGGCAGGCCCGCTCCTTCTGATCGCACAGGGACTGGCGATCGGCTTTCGTGCCAAGGTCTTCAACATCGGCGCCGAAGGCCAGTTCATTCTCGGTGCGATCTTCGCGTCTGCCATTCCGGTCTGGTTTCCCCAGGCAACGGGCCAGTGGATCTGGCCGGCGATGCTGCTGCTCGGCGCCATCGGCGGCGCACTTTGGGCTTCTCTCACCGCCTTCTGGCGCGTGCGCCTCAACGCCAACGAGATCCTCGTTTCACTGATGCTGAGCCTCGTTGCGGCGCAACTGCTGAACTATCTGCTGCTCGGCCCCTGGAAGGATCCGAACGGCTTCAACTTCCCCCAGTCGGTGATGTTCCAGTATGATGCGATGGTGCCAACGCTGATTTCCGGGACCCGCCTCAACGTCTCATTCCTCATCACGCTCGCCTTGTCGGTTGCGGCCTGGGTTTTCATGCAGAGGAGCTTCATCGGCTACAAGCTGCAGGTCGGTGGGCTGGCGCCGCGGGCTGCCGGCTATGCCGGCTTCAAGGAAGGTTGGGCGATCTGGCTTTCGCTGCTGATCGGGGGTTTTGCAGCTGGTCTTGCCGGTGCCGCCGAAGTCGCAGGCCCGCTCGGCCAGTTGCAGCGTTCGGTCGCGAGCGGCTATGGTTATGCGGCCATCATCGTCGCCTATCTCGGCGGCCTGCATCCGATTGGCATCGTGGTCTCGGCGCTGGTCATGGCGGTCATCTATATCGGTGGCGACAATGCCATGGTCTCGGCCAACCTGCCGATCGCCGCCGTCCGTGTCTTCCAGGGTAGCCTGCTGCTCGCCTACCTCATCGCCGTCGCCTTCGTGCGCTATCGCCTTGAATGGCGACGCGCCGTCCATCGGAGCCCGTCATGAACGCCATCGAGTTCATCCTTGCCGGCATGCTTGCGGCTGCGACACCGTTTCTTCTCGCAGCCCTCGGCGAACTGGTGGCCGAGCGCGCCGGCGTTCTCAACCTCGGGGTCGAGGGATTGATGGCCTTCGGTGCCGTGCTCGCCTTCATTGTCGTCTATCAGGGCGGCGGACATCTCCTGGGCTTCGTCGTCGCGGGGTTCGGCAGCGCCGTCCTTTCCCTGCTTTTTGCCTTCGTCACGCTGGGATTCCGGGCAAACCAGGTGGCAGCCGGTCTTGCCATCGGCATTCTCGGCCAGGGCCTCTCCGCGCTTTTCGGCAAGACTTATGAAAGCCTCACCGTCAGGGGACTTCCCAAGCTTGCCCTTCCCGGGCTTTCGGAATTGCCGGTTGTTGGCGGCCTTTTCGTCCAGGACATCGTCGTGTGGATTTCGCTCGCCGCGACCCTCGCTCTCTGGGCCATATTTGCCTACACCAAGCTTGGCCTCATCGTCCGCGCCGTTGGCGAGAACCCGAAGGCCGCTCACGCGATCGGTTATTCGGTAATGTCAGTCCGCGTTCTCGCTATCGCCTTCGGCGGTGCGATGGCCGGCTTCGCCGGTGCCTATGCGTCGGTGGTCTATACCCCACTCTGGGCCGACGGGATGATCGCCGGGCGCGGCTGGATCGCCATCGCCCTCGTCGTTTTCGGGACTTGGCTCACCGGCCGGATCTTCCTCGGGGCCTGCCTGTTCGGGGCGGTCTCGCTGATGGGGCTTGCAGCCCAGGCAACCGGACTGGACGTTCCCTCGCAATTGCTCTCGAGCCTGCCATATCTCGTCACGATCATCGTGCTCGGCATCATCTCCGCTGACCGTCGTCTGCTGAAACTGAACGGCGTCGCTTCACTCGGCGAACCATTCGAGCGATAGGGGTGCGGAAGGCGGGTTTCGGGATCAAACACCTACTGCATAATTCCTTAAAAAGACGCGCGGCGCTGTAACGTGTCGCCGAAAAAGCCCGTGGTCAGCCGCGATCGCGTTTCTTGCCACCGCGCGCGTCAAATTGGACGAGCAGCGACTTGAGTTCGATCTCGCGAACGCGTCTTGCCGCTTCATCCGGGCTGACCCATTCGAGAATACGCTGACCCCGCTCCTTGAAATCGCCGCTGACCTCCGTGACTTCAATCTGAAACATGTCGACGATACAGGGCGCCACATCGCCATTGTCGAGTTCTTTCAGATAGGTATAGCGGCCGACCGGCTTCTTCTTCACCACCCCGCGTACGCCTGCCTCCTCCCAGGCCTCGATTGCTGCTGCTTCGAAAGGCTTTTTCCCCTTCATCGGCCATCCTTTCGGGATGACCCAGCGCGCGCTCTCGCGAGACGTGATCACCAGGATTTCGACCTCGGATCCGGCATTGCCGTGACGGAAGCAAATAGCACCATATTGTTGACGGAATGCACCGGCGAACAGCACTTCAGGAACAGCAGCGAGCTGTCGCAGCAGTGGTTGGGACTTGTCCGGTCGAGGCTTCCTGGCTTTTTTGCTAGGTGTCATATTGATTGAATTACCGAATTTGCATGTTGCTTCAATTGCCTGAGCGTGTTTATGACACTTTTATGACAATCGGCCGCACGAGGAAGGTTCGCAGGCATGATGAGCATTTTTCGCAAGCTGATGCCACGGGAAGACAGATTCTTTGAAATGTTTTCCAAGCACTCGAAGACCGTCGTTGCTGCGGCGCACGCCCTCGATCAACTTCTGAAGGGCAATGACGTTCAGGAAAACTGCGATCGAATAGTCGCATTGGAAAACGAGGCGGACGACGTCACGCGTGACGTTCTTCTTGCCGTTCGACGAAGCTTCATCACGCCCTTCGACCGGGGAGACATCAAAGACCTCATTCAGTCGATGGATGATGCGATCGACATGATGCACAAGACAGTCAAGACGATCCGCTTGTTCGAGCAATCCAGCTTCGATCCGCTCATGCAGGAGATGGGCAGTGAAATCGTCAAGGCGGCAAACCTTGTCGCGGAAGCGATACCCCTCCTCGACAGATTGGGAGCCAATGCGCAGCGCCTCGCGGCCATCGCGGAGGAGGTCACCCGAGTGGAGGGACGTTCCGATGAGCTCCACGACCAGGGTTTGAAGGATCTGTTTCTGCGACATGGCGCCAGCGGCAATGCGATGGCCTACATGATCGGAAGCGAAATTTACGGAGAGCTGGAGAAAGTCGTCGACCGCTTCGAGGATGTCGCCAACGAAATCAGCGGCATTCTCATCGAGAACGTCTGATGGAAGCCTCCCTCGCTCTGCCGCTGCTTGTCGGCTTGGTCGTCGTCGCCCTGTTCTTCGATTTTCTCAACGGTCTGCATGACGCGGCCAATTCGATTGCCACGATCGTCTCGACCCGCGTCCTGCGGCCGCAATATGCGGTCGCCTGGGCAGCATTCTTCAACTTCATCGCATTCCTGTTCTTCGGCCTGCACGTGGCCGAAACACTGGGGACCGGCATCATCGATCCTGCGATCGTTTCGCCTCAAGTGATTTTCGCCGCACTCATGGGCGCCATCATTTGGAATATTCTTACCTGGATTTTCGGGATTCCGTCGAGCTCGTCGCATGCGCTTGTCGGTGGGCTGGTGGGGGCCGGTCTGGCAAAGGTGGGCTTCAGCTCGATCGTCTGGAACGGCCTCCTAAAGACCGTCGGTGCCATTTTCCTTTCGCCAGCCATCGGCTTCCTGCTTGCCCTCGTGCTGGTGCTCGCCGTCTCCTGGTTATTCATCCGGCAAACGCCGTTTGCGGTGGATCGCACATTTCGCGTCATGCAGTTTGTGTCTGCTTCGCTTTATTCGCTTGGCCACGGCGGGAACGATGCGCAGAAGACGATGGGCATCATCGCGGTGCTCTTGTTCAGCCAGGGATATCTCGGCCCGACATTCTACGTGCCTTTCTGGGTGGTCATTTCCTGTCAGTCGGCAATGGCTCTCGGGACGCTCTTTGGCGGATGGCGGATCGTTCATACCATGGGGTCGAAGATCACCCGGCTCAATCCCATGCAAGGTTTCTGCGCAGAGACGGGCGGAGCGTTGACACTCTTCGGAGCGACGTGGCTCGGTATTCCCGTTTCGACGACGCATACCATCACCGGAGCAATCGTTGGAGTGGGCGCAGCTCGTCGTGTCTCAGCCGTGCGCTGGGGATTGGCCGGCAACATCGTGATAGCCTGGATCGTTACGATGCCAGCGGCTGCAGCAATATCCGCAGCGTTCTACGGCCTCGTATCCTTGCTGCAATGAAATGAGGTGATGGCGAGGCAATCGCCACGCTTGCCCTTCCCTCTTGAGCTTTGCTGCTGGCAAATACCGACGAATAAAGCGAGCAGAACCCATTCTGCCGCCTGCGTCATCGTAGCTTCGATATTGCGTGCACTGCACAAATAGAGCGCTCCCATGACCGCCACTACGCTAGCAATCGCACAAAACGGAAGCAGAAAATAGAAAGCCTAAGAAATAAGCATTCGTCAATTCTTACCATTTCTCCTTTTTCTTCATGCTGTTACCAATTCCTCTCGAAATTGGCACGCTGCTTGCAGGTTCTGAGACGCATCGGTCAACGGCGACCGGTGCAGATAGGCGCGGCATAAGCGCCTACAACAGACACCGACGTCGCAAGGTCTTTGCAATCCGGGATTCTCTCATCCCCTGGACGCAAATTCCGGCGGCGTTTTTTTGTGTCCAAATTCAGCCAGCAGAGGGAACCTGCGCATGACAAAGAATTTGCAGACTGGGATTTCGACAACCGGCATGACTCGCCGCAGCATGCTCAAGACGACCGCAGCGGCTGCCCTCATCGGCGCCGTCAAGACCGCCTTTCCGTCCGGCGCCTTCGCAGCCGGGGCAGGCCCTGAGGTGGCAGGTGTCAAGCTCGGCTTTATCGCGCTCACGGATTCCGCACCGCTGATCATCGCCAAGGAAAAGGGCTTTTTCGACAAGCATGGCCTTCCGGAAACGGATGTGGCCAAACAGGCATCCTGGGGTGCGACCCGCGACAATCTCGTGCTGGGCGGCGCAGCAAACGGCATCGACGGTGCCCATATCCTCTCGCCGCTCCCCTATCTCATGCATACCGGCAAGGTGACGCAGAACAATAAGCCGGTGCCGATGGCGATCCTCGCCCGGCTCAACCTCGACAGCCAGGGCATTTCCGTCGCCAAGGAATATGCCGAAACCGGCGTGCAGCTCGATTCCTCCAAGCTGAAGGCGGCATTCGAGAAAAAGAAGGCGGAGGGCAAGGAGATCAAGGCCGCCATGACCTTCCCGGGCGGCACTCATGACCTCTGGATCCGCTACTGGCTCGCCGCCGGCGGCATCGATCCGAACAAGGACGTTTTGACCATCGTCGTGCCGCCGCCGCAGATGGTTGCCAACATGAAGGTCGGCAACATGGACGTCTTCTGTGTGGGCGAACCGTGGAATGAGCAGCTCGTCAACCAGGGCATCGGCTTTACCGCAGCCACCACCGGCGAGCTCTGGAAGGGCCATCCCGAAAAGGCGCTCGGACTGCGCGCCGACTGGATCGAAAAGAATCCCAATGCTGCCAAGGCCCTGCTGATGGCTGTCATGGAGGCTCAGCAGTGGTGCGAAAGCATGGACAACAAGGCGGAGATGGCTGACATTCTCGGCAAGCGCCAATGGTTCAACGTTCCGACGAAGGACGTACTCGGCCGCCTCAAGGGCGACATCAATTATGGCAATGGCCGCGAGGTCAAGGCCACCGACCTGTATATGAAGTTCTGGAAGGACGGCGCCTCCTACCCGTTCAAGAGCCACGATACCTGGTTCATGACGGAGAACATCCGCTGGGGAAATCTGCCGGCGAGCACCGACATCAAGGCGTTGGTCAACCAGGTGAACCGCGAAGATATCTGGCGCGAGGCCGCCAAGGATCTCGGCGTCGCGGCGGCCGATATTCCCGCATCGTCTTCTCGTGGCAAGGAGACTTTCTTCGACGGTAAGGTCTTCGACCCGGAAAATCCTTCCGCCTATCTCGACAGCCTTTCGATCAAGGCTGCCTCCTGACCCCCGCCTCCGGCGCGCGACGGGCGCGCCGGCCTTTCATTCACGTGAGGAGCGCGTTGATGTCCGCCCTGGCAAATAAAGAAAATCCCTCCATGCCGCCTCTGCCAAGCCGGCAGCAAAGGTTGTGCCATTTTCCGGCAAACACGGATCGCGGATCGATTTTCGTCGAGCGGCACTGACCGCACTTCGCAATGTCGTCCCGCCGGTCGTCGTGCTCGCACTTATCCTGCTCGTCTGGCAGGTGCTCTGTTCATCGGCGGATGCGTCTTTGCCTTCGCCGCATCGGGTCTGGCAGGATAGCTTTGACCTGATCGCCTTTCCGTTTTTCAACTACGGCTCCCAGGATATCGGGCTCGGCTGGCGCGTGCTCGTTTCGCTGCAGCGCGTCGTTTATGGCTTTGGCCTTGCCGCGGTCGCTGGCGTTATCATCGGCGCGATCATCGGCCAGTCGGTCTGGGCGATGCGTGGCCTCGATCCGATCTTCCAGGTACTGCGGACGGTTCCGCCGCTCGCCTGGTTGCCGCTGTCGCTCGCGGCATTCCAGGATTCCAACCCTTCGGCGATCTTCGTTATCTTCATCACTTCGATCTGGCCGGTGATCATCAACACCGCCGTCGGCGTCCGCAATATCCCGCAGGATTACCGCAATGTCGCCGAGGTGCTGCGCCTCAATCAGTTCGAATTTTTCTGGAAGATCATGCTGCCTTCGGCAGCGCCTTATATCTTCACCGGCCTCAGGATCGGCGTCGGCCTCTCCTGGCTCGCCATCGTCGCGGCCGAAATGCTGACGGGCGGCGTCGGCATCGGCTTCTTCATCTGGGACGCGTGGAACTCGTCGCGCCTTTCGGACATCATCGTCGCGCTCGTCTATATCGGCATCGTCGGCTTCGCTCTCGACAAGCTGGTGGCTGCGCTCGGCAAACTCATCACCCGCGGCGCCATGGCCAACTGAGGGAGGTATTTATGAACGCCTATCTTAAGCTCGATCATATCGACAAACATTTCGATCGGGGCGGCGTCCGCGCCGAGGTCCTGAAGGATATCAACCTGACGATATCCGCAGGCGAATTCGTCTCGATCATCGGCCATTCGGGTTGCGGCAAGTCCACTCTCCTCAACCTTATCGCCGGCCTGACGCCGGTTTCGGCGGGCGCCGTGCTGCTTGAAAACCGAGAGGTCAACGGACCGGGACCGGAGCGCGCCGTCGTCTTCCAGAACCACTCGCTGCTGCCCTGGCTGACGGTCTATGAGAACGTCAATCTCGCCGTCTCCAAACTCTTCAGCAGAACGAAGACCAAGGCCGAGCGGCATGACTGGGTCATGGCCAACCTCGACCTTGTGCAAATGGCGCATGCGAGGGATAAGCGGCCTTCGGAAATTTCCGGGGGCATGAAACAGCGCGTCGGCATTGCCCGCGCGCTTGCGATGGAGCCGAAGATCCTGCTGCTCGACGAGCCCTTCGGCGCACTCGATGCGCTGACCCGCGCCCATCTTCAGGACGCGGTGATGGAAATCCACGCACGGCTTGGCAATACGATGGTGATGATTACCCATGACGTCGATGAAGCGGTGCTGCTGTCCGATCGCATCGTCATGATGACCAACGGCCCGGCGGCCCGTATCGGCGAAGTGCTCGATGTGACCATGCCCCGCCCCCGCCATCGCATCGAGCTCGCCTCCGATCGGACATATCTCAAATGCCGTGAAGCCGTGCTGAAATTCCTCTATGAACGCCACCGCTTCATCGAAGCGGCGGAGTAGAAACCGGGGAATAACCTCGGCGCTTGCCGGCTTTGATTTTTTTGTCTTCGTGGCGGGTCCGGCAGCGCCTGATTTTAGGCGTTGGGCCCTCTTTATTCCCCGGGCGTTGCAAAGACCGCGCTGGCATCGCTGACAATTTCCACATGGGAATATGCCGCCTGCCCCGCGGCGGCTGCGTCCGCGCGCATGATCGCGGTGACGATCCGGCCGTGCTCCTCATAGGATTTTGCCAGACGCCCAGGCAGACGGAACTGCGCCCGCCGAAAAGGCGCAAGCCGCGCCCGCGTCTGCGTCACCATCTCGAAGACATGATCATTATGCGCGCCACGATAAAGCCGGGTGTGAAATTCGGTATTGTGAGCCGAATATTCTTCCTCCGCGCCGGCATGCACGAGCCTCACCGATCCCCGATGCTCCAGCTCCAGCGCGCGCCGCTCGTCGACCGTCATACGCTCGGCCGAGAGCCTGGCGCAGATCGCTTCGAGTTCGGCCATCGCTTCGAACATCGAATGCAGATAAGCCTCGGTGACATTGGTAACGACGGCACTGCGGTTTGGCTCACGCGCAATCAATCCCATGGCGCCCAGCTCACGCAGAGCCTCGCGTACCGGCGTGCGCGAAACGTCGAAACGAACCGCGAGCGACACCTCGTCCAACTTCGCGCCCGGCAGGATTTCACCCGTGACGATCATGTCGGCAATCGCTCGCACCATCTGTTCGACGGTGGTTCCGGTACGGATCACTTCTCTGCGCCTAGTCTGCTTCACAATACGAATCTGCTCACGTCAACATTCTGCATACAGATGCGGTTCGAGACTCGATAAGTCAAATCTAGTGGAGAAGATATTGTTAAATTTTCGCTTTCTGATGCACGAGCACCTCAGGCAATCCGACTTTATGCCAACCGCGCAGTAACAATGAACAAGAAATATCTATTGATTACTTTTTGCGCAAAGATTCGATCAATCTGCATGCACTTTGCAATGCGCAGATCTTGTCGTTTCAGATAATCTATAAAAAACAATAGATTAATTTCTGGCACATGCATTGCATGCACTTTTCTGTACCCGTTCACAACCGGCCCAGCGCCGCAAGGAGCATTCCGATGACCAAACTCCTTTCCATGAACCGCCGCAATTTCCTCCAGGCTTCCGCTGCCGGTGCGCTCGCCGGCGCCATGCCCGGCCTGATCGGCTCCTCCGCCGCAGCCCAAACCGCGCTGACCGTCGGCTTCATCTATGTCGGCCCCAAGGACGACTACGGGTATAACCAGGCGCATGCGGAGGGTGCGGCCGTTATCAAGGCGCTACCGGGCGTGACGCTGGTCGAAGAAGAGAATGTGCCGGAAACCGTCGACGTCCAGAAGACGATGGAATCCATGATCAACCTGGACGGCGCGACCCTGCTCTTTCCGACCTCCTTCGGCTACTTCGACCCACACATGCTGGCCGTGGCCGCTAAACATCCCGACATCCAGTTCCGGCATTGCGGCGGTCTCTGGCAGGAAGGCAAGAACCCGGCCAATACGGGCTCCTATTTCGGCTATATCTTCCAGGGCCAGTATCTGAACGGCATCGCCGCCGGCCATGCGACGAAGAGCAAGAAGATCGGCTTCGTCGCCGCCAAGCCGATCCCACAGGTTCTGCAGAATATTAACGCCTTCCTGCTCGGCGCACGCACGGTCGATCCTGGTATCACCTGCCAGGTGATCTTCACCGGCGAATGGTCGCTTGCCGTCAAGGAGGCCGAAGCCACCAATGCGCTGGTTGACCAGGGCGCTGACGTCATCACCTGCCACGTCGACAGCCCCAAAGTGGTTGTCGAGACTGCTGCCGGCCGCGGCGCCTTCGTCTGCGGCTATCACGCCAACCAGAGCCCGCTTGCTCCCGAAAAGTACCTCACCGGCGCCGAGTGGGCCTGGGGTAACGTCTACAGCGACTTCGTCAAGAAGGCGCAGGCCGGCGAAAAGCTCGGCAACTTCGTGCGCGGTGGCCTGAAGGACGGCTTCGTGAAGATGAGCGCGCTCGGCCCCGGCGTGTCCGCGGAGGGCCGCAAGGCCTTCGAAGCCACGCAGGCGGAGATGATGAAGGGCGGCTTCTCGGTCTTCAAGGGACCCTTGAAGGACAATAAGGGCGACACCGTCGTGGCTGCCGACAAGAGCTATGCCGAAGACGCGATCGAGCTCGAAAGCATGAATTACCTGGTCGAGGGCGTTGTCGGGTCCACGGCGTAAGCCGCGAAGGGAGAAGCGCCATGACCATCGAGGCCAATGATCCCGCAATAGCCATCGTGGAAAAACCGGCTTCGCTACGCCCCGTCCTCGAATGGGTCGCGCGGCGAGCCGAGCCTGTTGTCATCGGCCTTGCGGCCATCCTGATCGGTCTTGCGCTCTTCTCCCTCTTCATCCTGGCGGTTGGCAAGTCGCCGGCCACCCTCTTTCAACTGATGTATACCGGCGGCTTCGGCAGCTGGTTTTCGGTGCAGAACAGTTTAAGTCGTGCCGCACCCCTTCTCCTGACGGCACTCTGCGTCGCCCTGCCCGCCCGTCTCGGCCTCGTCATCATCGGCGGGGAGGGAGCGGTCGTGCTGGGCGGCGTTGCCGCCGCAGCCATGGCTCTGCCGCTCGCCGGCACCGCGCCTGTTTTCCTCACTCTCATTCTGATGGCAATCGCTGCCATGGTGGTCGGCGGCATCTGGATCGGCCTTGCCGGTTTCCTGCGCCATTACCGCGGCGTCAACGAGACCATCTCCTCGCTGCTGCTCTCCTATATCGCCATTGCCCTGATGAACCAGTTCGTAGAAGGGCTGCTGCGCGATCCTGCAAGCCTCAACAAGCCGTCGACCAGGCCGCTGCCGACGGAATACATGCTCGGCAATATTCCCGGCATGGACGTGCATTGGGGTCTCGTCATCGGCATCATCGCCTGCATGCTCTCCTGGATCGTGATCGAGGCGACGAGCTACGGTTTTGCCGCCCGCATCGCCGGCGGCAACGTGCGCGCCGCGCAGATCCAGGGACTGCCGGTGGGCAAACTGATTGCGGGATTTACCGCGCTTGCCGGCAGCTTTGCCGGTCTGGCGGGCATGATCGAAGTGGCGGCGGTGCAGGGAAGTGCTAATGCCTCGCTTGCCGCCGGCTACGGCTATACCGGCATCCTCGTCGCCTTCCTCGCCAGGCACAATCCGCTGGCGATCATTCCGGTGGCGATCCTGCTCGGCGGTATTGACGCCTCGGGCGGTCTCATCCAGCGGCGCATGGGTCTGCCGGATGCGACGGTTCTCGTGCTGCAGGGGACGCTCTTCATCGTCATTCTCTTCTGCGAAACCTTCTACGGCCGCTTCAAGATCTTCAATCCCGACCTCTGGAAAAGGAGCCTCTGATGGAAGAGACAGGCATCGGCATCTGGGGCGTGCCGCTGGCGATCTTCGCGGGCGCCATTCGCGTTTCCACCCCCTTCATCTTCGTCAGTCTCGGCGAGACGATCACCGAACGCTCCGGCCGCATCAATCTTGGCCTGGAAGGCACGCTGGTCTTCGGCGCCATGACGGCCTATGCGGTGGCCGTCATGACCGGCTCCCCAACCCTTGGCGTGCTGGCCGCCATGGTGGCAGGCGCGATCTTCGGCCTCATCCACGGCTGGATCTGCAAGTTCCCCAAGGTCAACGACATCGCCATCGGCATCGCCATGATGCAGTTCGGTCTCGGCATGGCGTTCTTCCTCGGCAAATCCTTCATCCAGCCGGTTGCCCCGAAACTGCCCTCGATCCCGCTCGGCGGCTGGTCGAGCACGCCGCAGGTCCAGGCGGCGCTCAATATCAACGTGCTGTTCTTCATCGGCGCGGCACTTGCCCTCTTCCTGTTCTGGGCCTTCAAGAACACCCGCATCGGTCTGATCCTGCGCGTCGTCGGCGACAGCACCGACGCGGCCCGGGCCATGGGCATCCACCCGGACCGAGTTCGCCTGCTGGCGACGGCAGTGGGCGGTTCGCTGGCGGCAATCGGCGGCGCCTACCTCTCGCTCTACTATCCGGGCTCATGGAACGAAGGCATCTCGTCAGGCCAGGGCCTGATGGCCGTGGCCCTCGTCATCTTCGCCCGCTGGAACCCGATCGGCTGCTTTCTCGCTGCCCTGCTTTTCGGCGGTGCCGGCGCGCTCGGCCCGGCGCTGCAATCGGTCGGCGTCACACAAGGCTACTACCTTTTTTACGCCGCGCCTTACGTGCTCACCCTCGTCATCCTGATCGCCACCTCCTCGCCCACCCGCTCGCTCGCCGGTGCGCCGGGTGCGCTGTCGCTCACGAAATAACGGAGCATCCCGATGAACGGACTTGGCGGTCTCAACAAATCCGAACACGGCATCGGTATCGGCCTGGTGCAGCTCCAACTGCCGGTGACCGTCACCAAAGTGGATCTGGCAAAACAGACGCAGGTGATCGTCGATCTGGTGGGCAAGGCGCGGCGCAACCAACCGGGCATGGACCTCGTCGTCTTTCCCGAATACGGGCTGCACGGCCTTTCCATGGACATCAATCCGGAGATCATGTGCACGCTCGACGGGCCGGAGGTCGCGGCCTTCAAGCAGGCCTGCAGGGACAACCGGATCTGGGGCTGCTTCTCGATCATGGAGCTGAATCCTGGCGGCATGCCCTACAATTCCGGCATCGTCATCGACGATCAGGGCGAGTTGAAGCTCTATTACCGCAAGATGCATCCCTGGATCCCCGTCGAGCCCTGGGAGCCCGGCGATCTTGGCATCCCTGTCATCGAGGGCCCGCGGGGCGCCAAGCTCGCGCTGATCATCTGCCATGACGGCATGTTTCCGGAGATGGCGCGCGAATGCGCCTATAAGGGCGCCGAAATCATGATCCGCACCGCCGGCTACACGGCGCCGATCCGCGATGCCTGGCGCTTCACCAACCAGGCGAACGCCTTCTGCAATCTGATGGTCACCGCAAATGTCTGCATGTGCGGCTCGGACGGCACGTTCGATTCCATGGGTGAAGGCATGATCTGCAATTTCGACGGCACGATCATCTCTCACGGCACCTCCGGCCGGCCCAACGAGATCATCACCGCCGAGGTGCGTCCCGACCTGGTGCGCGAGGCCCGGCTCGGCTGGGGCGTGGAGAACAATATCTACCAGTTCGGCCATCGCGGCTATGTCGCCGTTGCCGGCGGCGCCCAGGATGCGCCCGACACCTACATGCACGACCTTGTCGCCGGCAAATACCGCCTGCCATGGGAAGACGAGATAAAGGTCAAGGACGGCACGTCCTGCGGATTTGACAAGCCGATGCGCCGCTACGGCGAACCCCTCAAACCTGCCGCGGAATAGGAGAGAGAATGATGGACGCGATGGTCGAAACCAAAGGGCATTTTATCGACGCCGATCCGTATCCGTGGCCCTATAACGGCGCTCTGAGGCCTGATAATACCGCCCTCATCATCATCGACATGCAGACGGATTTCTGCGGCAAGGGCGGCTATGTAGACCACATGGGCTACGACCTGTCGCTGGTGCAGGCGCCGATCGAACCCATCAAACGTGTGCTTGCCGCCATGCGAGCCAAGGGTTACCACATCATCCATACCCGCGAGGGCCATCGCCCCGACCTCGCCGATCTGCCGGCCAACAAGCGCTGGCGCTCGCAGCGGATCGGGGCCGGCATCGGCGATCCCGGCCCCTGCGGCCGCATCCTGACGCGTGGTGAACCCGGCTGGGACATCATCCCCGAACTCTATCCGGTCGAAGGCGAGACGATCATCGACAAGCCCGGCAAGGGTTCGTTCTGCGCCACCGACCTCGAACTCATCCTCAGCCAGAAGCGCATCGAGAACATTATCCTCACCGGAATCACCACCGATGTCTGCGTTTCGACGACGATGCGCGAGGCGAACGACCGCGGCTACGAATGCCTGCTGCTGGAAGACTGCTGCGGTGCGACCGACTACGGAAACCACCTCGCCGCGATCAAGATGGTGAAGATGCAGGGCGGCGTTTTCGGCTCGGTCTCCAATTCCGCGGCTCTAGTCGAGGCGCTGCCCTGATGCCGTCATTGCGTGCCCATGTCTTTCGCGTGCCAGCCGATGGCCCCGATGACGTTGCCGGCGTCGAGGCGCTCTTTGCCAGCGGCCTTCAGGCGAACAACGTCGTCGCCGTTCTCGGCAAGACGGAAGGCAACGGCTGCGTCAATGATTTTACCCGCGGTTATGCCACCCGCAGCTTCGAGACATTGTTCAGCAGATATGGCGTCGACGGCGTCTCGATCATCATGTCCGGCGGCACCGAGGGGGCGCTCTCGCCGCATTGGACGGTTTTTGCGCGTGAAACCGTAGAAACCCCGGGCGAACGGGCGCTGGCCATTGGTGTGTCGCGTACCCCCGCGCTGCCCCCCGAACATCTCGGGCGCCGGGAACAGATCCTGCTCGTTGCCGAAGGCGTGAAGTCCGCGATGAGGGATGCCGGCATCGATGATCCCGCCGATGTCCATTTCGTGCAGATCAAGTGTCCGCTGCTCACCTCGCGCCGGATTGCCGAGGCCGAGGCAGCAGGCAGGACGGTCGCAACCCACGACACGCTGAAATCCATGGGCCTCTCGCGCGGCGCTTCGGCTCTCGGCGTCGCCGTGGCACTCGGCGAGATAGATGCGACATCGATCGGCGATGCCGACATCTGCACACGTTTCGATCTCTTTTCCCGCTGCGCCTCAACCTCGTCCGGGGTCGAACTCACCGATCACGAAATCATCGTCCTCGGCATGAGCGCAAAATGGTCCGGTCCGATGTCGATCGACCACGCGGTCATGCGGGATGCGATCGACGCGCATTCCGTCAGGAAAGCCCGCGAACGCCTGCCGGAAAACAGCCGGCTGGCGGCGGTTCTCGCCAAGGCCGAGCCGGACCCGTCCGGCAGGATCGGCGGCAGGCGCCACACGATGCTCGATGACTCGGATATTGCAGGCACCCGCCATGCCCGTGCCTTCGTCGGCGGCGTTCTCGCCGGCATCTTCGGCATTACCGATCTCTATGTGTCCGGCGGCGCCGAACACCAGGGTCCGTCCGGCGGCGGTCCCGTCGCCATCATCGTCGAAAAGGAGCAATGAAGTGAGCACAGTCCGCGACACGCCCCTTCCGCGAGCCGGCAAGGCCGTCGGCATCGATACGCTCGGCATGACCATGCGCTTCGGCTCGTTCACCGCGCTCGACAACGTCTCGATCGTCGTTCCGGCCGGCTCTTTTCACGCGCTTCTCGGCGAAAACGGCGCCGGCAAGTCGACACTCGTCAAATGCATCATGGGCTTCTATCACGCAACCTCAGGCTCGCTGTCGGTCGACGGTCGCGAGGTGGCGGTTGCCTCACCCAAGGATGCCGCGGCCTATGGGCTCGGCATGGTCTACCAGCATTTCACACTGGTTCCCTCCCTGACCGGTGCGGAAAACCTGGTCATCAGCCGCACCGAAGTGCCCGCGGTGATCAACTGGGCCAGGGAACGCAAGGATCTGGCGGATTTCATGGAGCGCATGCCGTTTAAGATCCCGCTCGACAGGCCGGTGAGCGAGCTTGCCGCCGGCGAAAAGCAGAAGCTCGAAATCGTCAAGCAGCTCTATCTCGGCCGCTCCTTCCTCGTGCTCGACGAGCCGACTTCGGTGCTGACGCCCGCCGAAGCCGATGAGATGCTCGGCATCGTCCGCGGGATGACCGAGCGCGGCGAGCTCACCGTGCTGATGATTTCCCACAAGTTCCACGAGGTGACGAAGTTCGCTGATGCCGTCTCGATCCTGCGGCGCGGCAAGCTGGTCGGCACCGGTAAGGTCGGCGAGCTCTCCACCGCCGAGATGGCGGCGATGATGATCGGCGACGTCAAGCTCGCCGAACTCGACAGCCGTCTGCCGGTGGCGGAAGCGGCCAAATCCGTGCTCACCGTCAGCCAGGTGAAGGCCCCGGATCGCTCCGGCCTGAAGACGATCGAGATCGACGCGCTTACGGTCCGCTCCGGCGAGATCGTCGGCATTGCCGGCATATCGGGCAACGGCCAGAAGGAACTGACGGAGATTCTCGCCGGCCAGCGCCCGACCGATAGCGGCCAGGTCATGGTCAATGGCGAGGCTTACGGCGCCACCCGCGACGAGACCCGCAAGAACAGGGTGCGTTTCATCCCCGAAGAGCCGTTGCAGAATGCCTGTGCACCCAAGATGACCGTGAGCGAGAACCTTGCGTTCCGCACCTTCGACTTGAAGCAGGACGGCAAGGACGCGATCTGGCTGAAGAAGGGCAGCATGAAGAAGCGTGCCTCGGCGCTGATCTCCGACTTCAAGGTCAAGACGGCCTCTTCCGCCTCGCCGATCGCAGCGCTTTCGGGCGGCAACGTGCAGCGTGCCGTGCTCGCCCGCGAACTGACCGGCGATGTCGATCTGTTGATCGTCTCGAACCCCTGTTTC
Source organism: Rhizobium leguminosarum bv. viciae USDA 2370 (assembly GCF_002008365.1). GTDB lineage: Bacteria > Pseudomonadota > Alphaproteobacteria > Rhizobiales > Rhizobiaceae > Rhizobium > Rhizobium leguminosarum. The sequence goes on along the minus strand of NZ_MRDL01000001.1, from coordinate 139,918 downwards.
GGTCTCGATTTCTCGGCCGTCGCCGAAATCCGCGCCCGCATCATGAAGGCACGCAATTTGGGCGCTGCCGTGCTGCTGCTTTCCGAGGACCTCGACGAACTGCTCGAGATGTCCGACCGCATCATGGTCATTTCGGAAGGCAAGCTGGTTTACGAGACACCGGCGCGCTCGGCCGATATTGGCGTGATCGGCGCCCACATGGCGGGGCATCATTGATGGCGAAGATCAAAGCTGAACCTTTCGCCTTTCCGGTGAAGCACGATGAGCTCGCCCTCATCGTCATCGACATGCAGCGTGATTTCGCCGAGCCCGGCGGCTTCGGTGCAAGCCTCGGCAATGATGTCAGCCGTATCACCAGGATCGTGCCTGATGTCAAACGCCTCATCCTGGGCTTCCGCAATGCCGGCCTGCCTGTGATCCATACGATGGAGTGCCACCGGCCGGACCTTTCTGACCTGCCGCCGGCCAAACGGGATCGCGGCAATCCGTCGCTCAGGATCGGCGACGAAGGCCCGATGGGCCGCATCCTGATCTCAGGCGAACCCGGCACGGCAATCCTGCCGGAACTCGCTCCTGTGAAGGGTGAAGTCGTCATCGAAAAACCCGGCAAGGGCGCCTTCTACGCCACCGAACTTGGCACCGTGTTGCAAGAGAAGGGCATCAAGCAGCTGGTCTTTGCCGGTGTCACCACCGAAGTCTGCGTGCAGACGACGATGCGCGAAGCAAACGACCGCGGCTATGAATGCCTGCTCGCCGAGGAGGCGACGGAAAGCTACTTCCCAGAATTCAAAGCCGCAGCCATCGCCATGATCCGCGCCCAAGGCGCGATCGTCGGCTGGACCGCGCATGTCGACGACATTCTGGAAAGTATCGCCCATGCCTGAAACGACCCGCGAACGCCTGATTTCAGGCGGCTGGAAGGAGCTGGAATTCGGCCCCTTCCGCGATGCTGTCAGCATTCACTGGATCCGCCCCTTCGAGGGTGATCAGCCGGGCGTGGCGCTGCTGAAATATGAGCCCGGCGCCTCCGTTCCCCGCCATCGCCACGAAGGGCTCGAGACCATCCTGGTGCTCGACGGCGTTCAATCCGACGAGACGGGCGATTACAACAGCGGCAGTTATATCGTCAATGCGCCGGGCAGCGAACACTCGGTCTGGAGTGATACCGGCTGTGTCGTACTCATCCAATGGGACCGGCCCGTGAAAATACTCGAAGACGAAATTGCCTGAAGCCGGCACCCGCCGTGGAGATCGGCCCGACGATCCGGAAGGACATGAGCTTCACAGCAGCATCGAGGCTCCACGATCGATATAGGTATCCAGAAATTGTTCGAGCCGGGGGTTTCTCGGTCGCTTGAAGACGTCCTGCGGCGGGCCGGTGAACAGCACCTTGCCGTGATCGAGAAAGATGATCTGCTGGCCGACCGTTGCTGCAAATCCGATCTCGTGGGAGACGACGACCATCGTCATGCCCTCGGCGGCGAGATCGCGCATGACGTTGAGCACTTCGCCGGTCAGCTCGGGATCGAGTGACGAGGTCGGCTCGTCAAACAGCATGATCTTCGGGTTGAGGGCAAGCGCCCGGGCGATAGCGACACGCTGTTGTTGCCCTCCGGAGAGCTGCGATGGATAGTGCCCCGCCCGGCCCTCGAGGCCGACCTTGACGAGCTGGGCCATGGCCTGCTCCTCCGCATCCCTACGGCTCATCTTGTGAACCGTCTTCAGCGCCTCGCTGACATTGCCGAGCGCCGTCATATGCGGCCAGAGATTGAACTGCTGAAAGACCATGCCGATCTGTGATCGAATCTGCCGGTTCACAGCAGTCGGCACCCGCTCACGGACGCCCTTGGCGTTTTCGGCAAAGCCAAGCACCTCGCCGTTGACGGCAATCGTCCCCTTGGTCGATTCCTCGAGAAAGGCCATGCAGCGCAGCAGCGTACTCTTGCCGGATCCCGACGGGCCGATGACGCAGGAGACTTGTCCCTGCTCGATTTCGAGGTCGATGCCGTGCAGCACGGTGGAGCCGCCGAACGTCTTGACGAGATTTTTGACTGCGATCGCAGGAACGCTCATATGTTGAAAAACCTGAATCTGGTGAGTTTCGTTTCGGCGAGATGGCCGAGCCAGCCGGTGATTTCGACCAGTACCCAATAAAATAGCGCAAGGACGAAGAGCGCCTCGACGAAAGCATATTGCTGCGAGCCGATGGCGCTGAGTGTCGCCGTCAACTCTGGCACGGTGATAATGGACAGAACGGCCGTCTCCTTCATGAGGATGATTGTCATGTTGACCGAAGGTGGCAACACCAGCATGGTCATCTCCGGCAGCAATATGCGCCGGATGATCTGCCCTTGTGTCAGGCCAACGCACAGGCCGGCCTCGATATGTCCCTTCGGGACGGCGGCAAAGCCCGAGCGGAATATCTCACTGAAATAAGCCGCGCCGTAGATGGAAAGGCCGACGATGCCGGCCGGGATCGGATCGAGTGACAATCCGACGAAAGGGCCGCCATAGTAGACGAGGAATATCTGAATCAGGAAGGGCGTGCCGCGCAGCACTGCGATGACAAGGCCGAACCCTCTGTCCAACAGCACGCCGCCAAAACGTCGCGCGACAGCGACAAGGAAACCCAGTACGGCAGCGGCAAGAGTGGTGACGATCCAGATGAGGATGGTGACCCACGCACCGTGGAGGATCTCCGGCAAGTTGCTGAAAATCACATTGGTATCGAAGGTCATCGCGGCACTCCTGGCAGGGAGCGTTCGATCAGGCCGCCCGCAAGGGCAACGATCCAATTGATGACGAGATAGATCAGGCCTGCGGAAGCAAAAATCTCGAGCGGCAGGAAGGTGCTGCCGGCAAGGTCCTGAGCCATGCGTGTCAGCTCGACGATTCCGACGACGGAGACGAGCGAAGACGCCTTCAGGATAAGGATCGCTTCATTGACGAGCGCCGGGAAAGTCAGGCGCAGGGCGATCGGCGCCTTGATGCGACGGAAGATCTGAATGGGAGTCATGCCGACCATTTCAGCAGATTCGACAAGGCCCAGGGGAACGCTGGAAAAACCACCGCGCAGATTTTCAGCCTGATAGGCCGCAGTACACAAGGACAGGCCAACGACGGCCGCAACGATGCTCGGCACGTTGATGCCGATCACCGGCAGCAGATTGTAGATCAGCAACAGCTGGACCAGCAGCGGTGCACCACGAAAGAAACTGATGAAAATCTGCGCCGGCAACACGAAAAGCCGTTGCCGTGAGAGCAGCATGGCTGAAATGACGATCGCGATCGCAAAGCCGATCAGGATGGAGACCACGCTGATCGTCACCGTGTAGATCGAGGCTTGCAGAAGCAGTTCGAATAGCTTGATGGACATGGGCGGTGCTTGCCTGGGCGCTGCGGCCGTGAACTTTGATCCCACGGCGGATTGCGCCCCGACTGATGGCGGGGCGCGTTCGTTTCACCGGCGGCTAATCAGAATGCCGGATCCTTGACAGCATCAGGCGTATCGAAAGACGCACCAAACCACTTCTTTTGCAGCTCTGCCATACGTCCGTCTGCCTTGATCTTGAGCATCGCGGCATCGATCGCATCCATCAGGGGCGCATGATCGGCATCCTTGAGACCGATGAAGCCGAAATAGGACTTCTTGCCGAATGGCGGCAGGACGACTTCGAACGTGCCTTTTCGCTGGCTAGCGACGAAGGCGATATTGGGCAGCGAGTTGGCAACGCCGGCAATGCGGCCGGCGGCGAGATCGGCGTAGGATTCGGTAAAGGCTGGATATTCGCGCACGTCGACTTTGGTCGGCAGCGTGCCGGAGAATTCCTTCAGCTGGTCGAGCTGGGCAGTTGCTTTGCCGACACCGATGGTCTTGCCGGCAATATCTTCCGGCTTGCTGATCGTCGTGTCGCCAGCCTTCTTCAGAATGGCGATCGTCGCTTCGGCGATCGGCGGCGTGAAGCGATAGCGCTCCATGCGCTTCTTGGTGATCGTTGCAGGACCTGCGACGACATCGAACTTGCCGGCCTCAAGCGCGGGGAAGACGCCGTCCCAAGGAAGCGCTATCCACTCGATCTTGACGCCGAGTTCCTTGCCGATCTCGGCAAAGAGGTCGACGTTCAAGCCGGTATGTTCACCGGCATCGATATAGTCGAACGGTGCGAAAGCCGTTTCGGTGCCAACCTTGAGGGTGCCGGCTGCCTTGACGGCGGCCAGCGTGTCGGCTGCATGGGCGGAAACGGCTGCTCCGAACAGGAACGCAGCGCCGACCAGACCCTTCAGCAGTGAATTTGCCTTCATGATCATCTCTCCAGTTTTATTCCCCCGGCGGAGGAGTTTTGGTTCCCGACTTCGATTTCCTCTGCGCGGATTTCTATGCTCCGCTTTTGACTATACAAATAGATATAGGCTGGCCTAGAGTGTCAATGTAAAAGACGAGGAACGCAAAATTTGTGCCGGGTGGCGTCGATCTCGCTGGCATGACCGTTCCGGAACTTATGATCGTTGACGCCGGATGAGGTGCGGGCTTGGTGTCGATTTATCAACGTATTTTTACCGATGTCGAGACGAAGATCATCAGCGGTGATTGGCGGCCCGGTGACCGTATTCCCGTCGAACACGAACTCGCGGCGAAATATCGGTGCTCGCGGATGACCGTCAGCAAGGCGCTGTCGGCGCTCGCCGAGCGCGGCATGATCGTCAGACGGCGCAAGACAGGTTCGTTTGTCGCATCGCCCCAGATCGACCGCACGGTGATGGATATCCAGGATATCAGCACCGAAGCGGAACTGGCCGGGCACGAACACCGCTTCGAAATCCTCGCCCGCAAGATCGAGCGCCTTGGAGAGGCGGAGGCACAGCAGCTGTCGGAGCCTGCCGATGCAGAAGTTCTCAGGCTTCAGTGCCTGCATATCGTCGACGGCAGACCGAATGCCATCGAGCGGCGGATCATCATGCTCGATGCTGTCCCACGGGCGAGAGAGGAGAGTTTTGCTTCAATTCCGCCCGGCAAATGGCTGCTTGATGAGGTTCCCTGGTCCAAGGCCAAACATGTCATTCGCGCCGTCTCGGCCGACACTACTACGGCGCGGATCCTGCAGACGGAACGTGGCGAGGCCTGCCTTAGCCTCATTCGCCAGACCTGGCAGAACGGACGCACGGTGACCTATGTCGAGTTTACCCATCCGGGCGACCGGTTCCAGTTTGCGGGGACGTTTCATCCGGCAGCAAATTGAGTTCGACGCAAATCACGAGAGGTTCTGCAAGTGACCGATGAGCGCCTCAAGGCGATACCGCTGAAAAGTTTGCAGGCGTTCGAGGCGGTGGGGCGCTGCGGCGGCGTGACGGCTGCGGCACTGGAGCTGAGGGTTTCGCCGGGGGCCATCAGCCAGCAGATTCGCAAGATCGAAAGCTTTCTCGGAATTTCGCTTCTGGAGCGCAGCGGGCGAACCGTCGAGCTGACCGCCTGGGGCCGGCTCTACCATCAGGAGATATCGAAGGGCTTCGAGCAATTTGCGCTCGCTCAGCAACTGTTGGAAAAGGCGCGCAACGAGACGGCACTGGTGCTCAGTGCGCTTTCCTCCGTCGTCAACAAATGGATCGGCAGGCGGATCTTCGACTGGCAGGCGCTTCATCCCGAAGTTCCAGTGAGGATTATCGGACGCGACAAAGAGCCCCGGATCGGTTTCGACGATGTCGATTTCCGTGTCAGCTACGGATCGGACGTCCTCCAGCACGAACATTATACCGAACTGTTCCGCGATTGGGTCGTTCCGGCCTGCTCGCCGGCGCTGATGCAGGATCGCGCACATACGGCGCGCGATCTTTTCGAACAACCCCTTCTCCATGTCGAGTGGGAACGGCACTTCACCCCCTACCCCAGCTGGGCGGAGTTTGCCGCCAAGGCCGGCGTCGCGTTCGATGTGTCGACGCCGGGCCTTTCCTTCACTTTGTCGAGCAGTGCGATTGATGCAGCCGTCAACAAGCGCGGCGTCGTGCTCGCGCAGATGTCGATGATATCAGATGAGCTTGAGGCGCAAACGCTCGTCATTCCGGTCGACATGCGCATTGCACTGCGTGAAAGCTATTTTCTCGCCTGGGATCGTGCTGCCTTGCAGAAGCCCCATGGGCGCGAATTCCGCGATTGGCTCATTGCTATTTCCCGTCAGCAGGCTTCGGCATCGGCTCCTGCTGCATAATTTCTCAAATCGGAATCGATTTGAGAAATTATGCATCGATTCAAAAATGTTACAGCGTCCTTTGCGCGTCAGAAAGGACGCGCGGCGCTGTACGTCAACACTTTAGAAAAACTAAAACGGAACTCAGCTACGCGATATTGATGAAAATTTGCGCCTGGCGATAATTTGCGCAGTCGCCTTCAAGGGGACGGCGTGGCGGACAATGGCAGGAGAACTCAATGGCGCGGACCGACAAGATGAAACTCGGGACTTTCGTCTATACGTTCGGCTTTCATCCGGCCTCCTGGCTGCATCCGGCAAGCGACGTCAATGGCGCCAACGACTTCGCTCATCTGCTCGATGTCGCCAAGCGATCCGAGGCGGCCAAATTCGATTTCATGTTCATGGCGGATTCTCCTGCCGCCGCCGTCGGCGATCCGAATGCGCTTGCCCGAATTCCGACCAAGATGAACCGCTTCGAACCCCTCTCGCTGCTCTCGGCTCTGGCGGTCACCACCAACGATCTCGGTCTCGTGGCGACGGTCTCAACGAGTTATTACGAGCCATACAATGTCGCGCGTCTGTTCGCCTCGATCGACCATCTGAGCAAGGGGCGTGTCTGCTGGAATGTCGTCACTTCCGATCACGACGAAACCGGCTACAACTTCAACCGCGAGGGGCTCGACCCGCATGCGCTGCGCTACGAGCGCGGCAACGAATTCGTCGATGTCGTGTTCGGCCTCTGGGACAGCTTCGAGGATGGCGCACTGCTTCTCGACCGTGAAAACGGTGTCTACTATGACAAAGACAAGCACCATACGCTCAACCACAAAGGCAAGCACTTCCAGGTTCGCGGGCCCCTCAACATCGCGCGAACGCCCCAGGGTCGTCCTGTCATCGCCCAGGCGGGCGGTTCGGAACCCGGAATGGACATGGCGGCACGCACGGCGGAGATCGTCTTCAGCCTCGCATCGAATATCGACCGAAACCGTGCCTTCTACGACAACGTCAAGCGCCGGATGCCGGCCCATGGACGCGATCCGGACGACCTGAAAATCATGCCGGGTATCGTGATCAACGTCGGTGAAACTGAAGCCGAGGCAAAGGCGAAGGTCGACTATCTGATCGATAAGATGCATCCGGATGTCGGCCTGCTGATGCTCTCCGAATTTCTGGAGGCGGACCTGCGCGACGTGGCGCTCGACAAGCCTTTCCCCATGGATCGGCTGCCGGCGGCGCCAAAGGGATCACGCGCTCTGTTCGACGAACTGGTCGATTTCGTGAAAAGCGGCCACACCGTCGGCGAACTCATCCGGCACTATGCCGAGAAGCATACCGGAAATGGCATCACAGGCACGCCAGCCCAGATTGCCGACTTCATGGAGGAATGGTTTGAGACGCGCGCCGCCGACGGCTTTATCCTGATGTTCCCCACCTTGCCGTCCAGTCTCGACGATTTCGTGCGGCTGGTCCTGCCCGAGCTTCGGCGCCGAGGGCTGTTCCGTGAGGAGTACGAGGGCAAGACCTTGCGAGAAAACCTCGGTCTTTCAAGGCCTGTAAACCGCTTTGCCAAAACGAAAGAGCCAGCCCGATGAGTGCCGAGGCTTTGATCAGCGAGGCGGACTTCAAGCTTTCGATGCGTCATCTGGCGGGTGCGGTCAGCGTGATTACGGTCGGCGACGGTAGAGACCGCACCGGCTTCACCGCAACGTCGGTCTCCTCGCTTTCGGCGGAGTTGCCTTCCGTCATCGTCAGTGTCAACCGCGCGTCTTCCTCATGGCCGGCACTGCAGCAATACGGCTGCTTTTGTGTCAACGTGCTCGCTGCCGACCAGGAGCAGGTGGCGCAATCCTTTGCCGGTCTTGACGGGCGAAAGGGTGCCGAACGCTACGGCAACGCCGGATGGTATCGCCTCAAGACCGGCGCGGCGGTCCTTGAAAATGCCCTGACGGTCCTGGACTGCAAGCTCGAAACCGCATTCCACTACAATTCCCATGCCATTTTGGTCGGACATGTCTGCGCGATTGAAATTCGGCAGGGCATAGGACCGTTGCTTTACTGGCGCGGTGGTTATCACCAACTTCCGGCGGAGGTTGATCAAAACCGTCTATCGAAGGCGCTCGGACAATAGCTTTATCGAGGCGACATCCGCGTTGGCAAAGGCAAGTCTGAGGTAGCGCTCCTGCCCTTCCCCGAAATAGGCTCCGGGCAAACAAACAATGCCGGATTCCTTGGCGAGTTTTTCGGCAACCTCTGAAGATGATCGATCAGCGTAGGGATGGCGGACAAAGGCGAAATAGGCGCCGATCGCGGCGATCTCCCAATCCGGCAGCCCGGAAAAGACCAGCCTCAACGCATCCGCACGGCGAGTGATCTCCAGCTGGTTACCGGCTCGCCACTCAGCGAGTGCCGGGATCGCCGATGCAACGGCGATCTGAGCCGAACGCGGCGCGCAGATCTGCATATTGTCCATCACCTTGGCGATCTCGGCGATGAGTTTGGGGCCTGCCGTGATTGCACCCAGTCTGTGACCGGGAATGCAGAAGGATTTCGAGAAGCTGTAGAGAAGAACGAGCGTGTCCTCCCAGCCCGGCTCGGACAGAAGGGAGTGCGGCGGCCCGTAATCCTCGCCAAGAAAATCGCGATAGGTTTCGTCGAGGATCAGCCAGGCGCCGTATTTCCGGCAGAGCACAAAAAGCTTGTGAAGCAGGCTGGGTGGATACACGGCTCCGGTGGGATTGTTGGGTGTCACGATGGCAAGTATCTTCGCGCCGGCCGCAAGTGCAGCCTCGGCCGAACTCAGATCGGGAAGAAAGCCGGCGGCGGCGTCGCAATCGACCAATCGACGCCCGATCCCCAGCATCGACAGCGTCGTATCGTGATTGAAATAGAAGGGATTGGTTAGTGCTACGGTATCGCCGGCGCCCGCAAGCGCGATCGCTGCGCACATGAACGCCTGATTGCAGCCGGCGGTAATGTGGATATTACCGGCGGAAAGGTCGGCGCCGTAAAGCTCGGCAATGTGAGCCGCGTAGGTCTTGCGCAACAGAGGTTCGCCCTCGATCGGCCCGTATCCCGTCATCGCCTGTTGTCCGGCCGCCTCGGCAAGAAGCCGAAGCATCTCCGGATGCGCAGGATAGCCGGGCACGGCTTGCGACAAATCGATGAGCGGCCCTTTTTCTCCTTTGTATTCGCGGCTCCAGGCGACGACGGAAGGAATGGGCGGGGCAGAGAGGCGGGCAACGAGCGAGTTGGGTTTTGCAGCGATCATGTCGATTTCTCTTTGATACCGATTGCTACAACGATACCAATTGTTTTCTCAACCTCTTTGTCTGACGAGACGGACCTGAAGCGGAGATGCATGCGCATGGTGTGGGACAAAACGCGGCTGGAACAGCTGCGCGCAGAATTTGCAGACGCCAATGGCGGCGAGATATTCGATGAGAAGTTTCGCAAAGTGGCGGAGAAGATCATCTCCAAGAGCGGCACGAGACTGGCGCCATACGCCGGAGTGCCGACCTTCCTCAGCGCACCCTACATGCAGGTCGCAGCCGAGGATCCGGATTTCGGCAATCTCCAGGTTGCAATCACCGGGATCCCCATGGACCTTGGCGTCACCAATCGTCCAGGCTCGCGTTTCGGACCGAGAGCACTTCGTGCCATCGAAAGGATCGGCCCCTACAATCACGTCCTTGCCACGGCGCCGGTCTTCGATCTTCGGGTCGCCGATATCGGCGACATATCGTTCCAAAGCCGCTACCGGCTGGAACTCAGCCATGACGACATCGAAAAGCGCATCGGCCAGATCGTCGATGCCGGCGTTGCCCCGCTTTCCGTTGGAGGCGATCATTCCATCAGCCACCCGATTTTGAAGGCCATCGGTCGGCAGCAACCGGTCGGCCTCATTCATATTGATGCCCACTGCGATACAAGCGGCGCTTTTGATCAGACGAAGTTTCATCACGGCGGGCCGTTCCGCAATGCGGTGCTGGACGGCGTGCTCGATCCGACACGGACAATCCAGATTGGCATCCGTGGTTCGGCGGAATATTTGTGGGAATTCTCCTATGCGTCGGGAATGACCGTGATCCACGCAGAGGACATCAGCGGAATGGGGATTGCGGCCGTGGTTGCCAAGGCAAAATCCATCGTCGGCGACGGCCCGACCTATCTTTCCTTCGACGTCGACAGCCTCGATCCGAGCTTTGCGCCCGGCACGGGCACGCCCGAGGTCGGTGGATTGACCACGCGTGAAGTCCTTGAACTGATACGCGGGCTGAAAGGGATAAACCTGGTGGGCGGTGACGTCGTCGAAGTTGCCCCGCAATATGACGCAACGACCAACACAGCGCACGCCGCAGCACAGGTGCTCTTTGAAATCCTGAGCCTCATGGTGTTTAGTCCGTCGATCGGCAAACGCTAAGGCCGACCTCTCGGTCATCTCCATGTCATTCGTGGCGATGAGCAGTATTGCTGTGGAGGCTGTATCGCCACACCAGGCTCTAGCCAAACTCGCTCAAAAATTCTTCGGTCTTCATGAGTTCAAGCTGCACGGAGAACCGATCATGCAGAAGTTCCAGTGACGCGTCATGCGTATCGTCGGCGCCGCTGCAGACGGCGTCCTTCAGCACGATGACACGATAGGCGAGATCGATTGCGCCGAGCGTCGTGGCCAGCACGCATACATCCGTTTCACCACCCGTTATAATAAGGGTATCGACCCGCTCCGATTGAAGGATCGGATGCAGGCGGCCGTCAATCCAGGGGGAATAGGTGCGCTTGTCGAAGTGCCTTGCCGGTGGAACCAACGACGCCAGCGATGGGGCGAGATCGATGAATCCGCGCGGAAGATGCTCACCCGTCATCATCCACCATTTCTGGTAATAATCCCGCCATTTCCCCGGCATGTCGTCGGCATGCTCCGGTGGCAGGAAGCGGGTAAAGATCGTTCGCGACGAGTGCCGCCTGGCCAGCTCTTCGATCTGGGGAGAGATCCGTGCCATCCAGGGAACGTGCCACGGCGTGTCTTCGGCAAACATCCGCTGCATATCGACGCAAAGGTGCCGCCACTCCCCGACCTCGCCCATCACATCCTCCACTCGGTCTTCGGGCGTCAACCGCGGCGCGGGGTGAAAGTTCCCCTAACCAGCGGAAGATCAGAGGCCTCTCAGGCGACAGCGCTCTCAGCTGTCCGGAAACTATCAAGTTCGCGAAGAGGAACCGGTTTGGAGAAAAAGTAGCCTTGGAGGTCGGTGCAGCCGAGGGCGGCCAGAAAGTCGCGTTGATATTCGGTTTCGACCCCTTCAGCCGTCGTCGAGATACCGAGGTTGCGGCTAAGCGCGACGATGGCGCCAATGATGGCCGCCCCGTTGGCTTTCGTGCCGAGCTGTGAGACGAACGAACGATCAATCTTGATGCGGTCAATATCGAAGCGTAGCAGATGGCTGAGACATGAAAAGCCGGTGCCGAAATCATCGAGCGAAATCTGAACACCTTGGCTGCGCAGCGACTTCAGCACCGTATAGACGTCCGAGTTATCCTCGATGAGCGAGGACTCGGTGAGCTCGAGCTCGAGCCGGGACGGCGGCAGGCCGCTCTCCTGGAGCACGGCGAATACTTCCTCGGCAAAATTTGGTCTTCTCAACTGGGCGGGAGACACGTTGACCGCAACAAATGTGTTTTCAGGCCATTTGCAGGCGGCTCTGCAGGCTTCGCGCAATACCCAGAAACCGAGAGCGTCGATGAGGCCGCCCTCCTCGGCGACAGGGATGAAGCTGGCAGGCGTCAATAGTCCGCGCTGACTGTGACGCCAACGCACGAGAGCCTCCGCGCCCGACGCCGAGTATCCGCCGCCCTCGGCGCGATGTACCGTTTGGTAGTAGACTTCGAGCGATCCGAAGTCCGGCTTGTTCGCAATCGGGTCGGATTGTGGACCGTCAGCGGATGAGGCCGTGCCTTTGGCCAGAACTTCCCGCAATTCGTTCTTGAGAATGTCGTGCGCATTCCTGCCGCCGTCCATGGACGGTGAATAGACGCGCCACTGGCCTCTGCCGCCCATCTTTGCCTCGTACAGCGCGACGTCGGCGTAGCGCATGATGTCGTCGGCATTCCGCCCGGCGTCCGGCACGACGGTCACGCCGATCGAGCCGCCGACCCGTGCGACCGCCTCGCCCCTCAAAAGCGGGAAGGGCTTGCCAAGTTCGGCAACGATCGCGTCGCATATTACAGGCAAAACCTGATCATGGTCTTTGATGTCCCGGAGAAGCAGGGCGAATTCGTCCCCTCCGAGCCGGGCAAGCGTGTCGCCCGGACGAAGCAGGGAGTGGATCCGCTCCGCAGCCATCCTGATGAGTTCATCGCCGGCGGCATGGCCGAACGTGTCGTTCACGGCCTTGAAGCGGTCGAGATCGAGAAGCGCGACTGCCGAGCGCTCGGCCGAATTCTTCGTCTCGGCCAGGCACTCGTCGAACCTCATCGCGAACAAAGCGCGGTTGGGAAGGCTCGTGAGCACGTCATGCAAGGCAAGCTGTCTTGCATGCAGCTCGCTTTTTCTCAACTCGCCGAGGCTGCTTCGCAGGCGCACCAGCAAAACCGAGAACAGGATCGCGATCACCAGGGCGGCAATCGAAAGCGCCGGCATCAATCGGCCGATCACTCTCGAGCCTGGAAGATCGGGCCGCCATACGATGAAGCCGATCGGTTCGCCATTTGCCGTGGCGTCGATCTGGAAGGCAACCTCGTTTTCGTCTGCATCGGCTGTGCGCGCGAAGCGCGCGCCGTTGAGGCCCTGTTGCCGGCTCAATTCGTCCAGCGCCGCACCATCGATAAACCGCACGACGATCAGGAATTGCCGCATCGTCTGCCGTTGCCCCTCTTCGGGATCGTTGATGGCGACGACGCCGACGATCGTCGGCCGACCTTCCAGCCGCATCAGATTGGCCAACGCAGTGTTGGAGCGTCCTGGGCTCGCAAGGCGGCTTTCCATCGAGGACGGCGTTCTTTCGTTGGAAACCGCGCCTGGTCTCACCCCGAGGCGGGCATCCTGAAGCAGAGGCAAAAAGAGAGGCTTCATCCAGCGATAACGCTTTTCCGTTTGGGCGTCCGCCAGCATCAGCAGTTGAGCCTTCTCGTCGACGACAAAGGCCTGATCGTAGCCGAAGGCGGACATTGCGGTCTGGCTGATCGCACTCCCGGCGGCCGCTGTCAGAACGGCATCGAGGCTGGAGGAACCTCCGCTTGACCGGGCAGCCGGATAAACACGTGTGAGGTAGCCGTTGCCGAACTGGCCGATGACATGGGCGACTTGATCGACCTGTTCCCGCAGGCGGGCATTCACAAGCTGGCGCTGTCGATCAAGGGCGGCAGCATCGCTTTCGGTTCCTGCCCAGAGCGCCGAGAGTACAACAAGTCCGATCGCTCCAAGTCCGCTGACGGCAATCAGAAACAGAATTCTTCCCGAGGCAATCCAGGATTGCTGAAACGTCTTGGAGCTGGAAGGAAGAACGATCTGCAAGCCTAGACCCCTGAACACCACCACACGGGCGCATTGGCCGACGCTAACAAAGAAGCGTTCACGTAGAATTAAAGGCTGCGGCGCACTATGGGGCGAGATCGACTATTCCCCGAGGAGCTCCCGACGATGTTGCGCATATCCATTCAGACTATACTGCGCGGAGCGCTGATGGCGGGCGGGATGGGTATTTTTTTGGCCGCGACCTCGCCGCTTGAGGTGGCCGCGCAAGATCGCATGCCAATGAGAATTGCCGTCGAAGGTGCATTTCCGCCCTTCAACTATCTCGATGCAAATAACAAACTTCAGGGCTTCGACATCGATATTGCCAATGCGCTGTGCGAGGTTGGCAAGTTCGAATGCCAATTTATCATCGAGAAGTGGGACGACATTATCCCCGATCTCGTTGCCGACAAATACGACGCGATCATCTCATCCATGTCGATGAGCCTTGAGCGGCGTCAAAAGGTTGCCTTCACTGAAAAATACTACAACAGCCCGTCTGTGTTCATCGCCCGGAAGGATTCGTCGATCAGCGATGTCAGCCCCGCCGCCCTCGACGATAAAATTCTTGGGGTGACATCGTCGACAGCGCAGGAATCCTATGCCAACCATCTTTATCCGGAAATGAAAAAGAAGGTGTTTCGGTCTTCGCCGGAATTGTACAAGGGTCTGGCGGACGGGAGCGTCGACATTATCCTCGAGGATAAACTCGCCATCTACGACTGGATTGCCAACACCAAGGCAGGAAGCTGCTGCGAGTTCAAAGGACCGGATCTGGTCGACATCACATACTTCGGTGAGGGTGCCGGCATCGCGCTGCGCCTCGATGACAAGGAGCGTCTTGCGCGCCTGAACGAAGCGTTGAAGAGCATCAAGGCGGACGGGACCTACGACATGATCAACGCAAAATATTTCCCGTTCAGCATCCAGTAGTTCGTCAATCAAATCGTTGTGCGATGCAGAATGGCCGGCTTTCCGCCGGCCATTCCTATCAGGTAAAGTCCTCAGTCGTAGTCGCTAGAGCATTTCCGTTTTTCTTCGAATCACGGAAATGCTCTATCCCTTTGTTTTCTCGCAATTCCGGACGCAAAACCGCTACGCGCTTTTGCTGGAATTGCTCTAGGCGGCTTTCGCGACCTCTCCGTGCGGATCGAGGACATATTTCGTCGCCGCTCCCTGGTCGAAGCTCTCATATCCATTGGCGGCATCGTCGAGCGGAATGACCTTGGCGTTGACGATATCGGCAATTGGCAGCCGGTCGTGGAGGATCGCCTGCATGAGCTGACGATTATATTTGATCACCGGAGTCTGGCCGGTGTGGAAGGACTGCGCCTTGGCCCATCCGAGGCCGAAGCGGAGCGACAGATTGCCGTGTTTGGCGGCGTTGTCGACGGCGCCCGGATCCTCGGTAACGTAGAGGCCGGGGATGCCGATCGAACCCGCGGCACGGGTAATCTCCATCATCTGATTGAGCACGATCGCCGGCTGTTCGCCGCCCGAGTGGCCGCGTGCCTCGAAGCCGACCGCATCGATGGCGCTGTCCACCTCATTGGTGCCGACGACCTGCGCGATCATGTCGCCGAGACGGTCGCTCTTCGACAGGTCGATCGGTTCGAAACCGACCTTCGCCGCATGCGCCAGACGGTCCTTGTTGAAATCACCGATCATCACGACAGCAGCGCCGAGAATGCGAGCCGAAGCCGCAGCCGCAAGGCCGACAGGGCCGGCACCGGCGACATAGACGGTCGAGCCGACCCCAACACCTGCACGCACTGCGCCATGGAAGCCGGTGGGCAGAATGTCGGAAAGCATGGTGAGATCGCGGATCTTCGCCATGGCTTTGTCCCGATCGGGAATTTTCAGCAGGTTGAAATCGGCGTAGGGAATGGTGACGTAACGCGCCTGTCCGCCGATCCAGCCACCCATGTCGACATAGCCATAGGCACCGCCGGCGCGCGACGGATTTACCGTCAGGCAGACGCCCGTATCCTGGGATTTGCAGCAGCGGCAGCGGCCGCAGGCGACATTAAACGGCACCGAGACGATATCGCCGATATCGAGCATTTCGACGTCGACGCCTTTTTCGATGATCTCGCCGGTGATTTCATGACCGAGGACCAGGCCCGGCATCGCCGTCGTGCGGCCGCGGACCATGTGCTGATCGGAGCCGCAGATATTGGTCGAGATCACCTTCAGAATCACGCCGTGTTCGATGCGGCGGCCGTCGGGCGCTTCCAGCTTCGGGTCGTCGATGTCGCGAACTTCGACCTTGCCCGGCCGGAGATAGACGACGCCTCTATTTTTGCTCATGAATTCCTCCCACTTGTTTGAATGCCTCGGTCTGCAACCGATGCAGTCGATGGCAACCTTCCCTCCGGCCTGCCTCCTCTGCAGCCCGGTCCACAACACAGGATACCGCCGCATCGGGCGATATTCGATTTGCAAAAGGGACAGATTGGATGGAGAAGAGGAGTGAACGCCATGGTTTTCGCCTGTCGTTCCGCTCGTGATCGTCTGCCGCAATCCGTCGATTTGCTATGCCAAGAGCTGGTTTCCGGCTCCAGAATCTCCTTTCGATCCATCTCGATATCTTTCCGGATGACTATCCGGCGATTTCCTTGAGGATTTCAGTTCTTCTACCGCTGCGGGGCAGCGCCGGCGTCAGGCCAGCGTCCCAATGGTCCATTTCGCCAGTTTGCGAGATAGCGCCTTGAACACCACAAGCAAACCATGCCTGACGTAAAACAGCGATCAAGAAAACGACATGGGCGCAACTCAAAGACGACAGTCGGCAAAGTCGCAATAGCGCTGCGTAGCGGAAATAATTGATCCCGCGAATACGGCGGTTTTCCGGATCGTCCGGGAAGATTTGATCGCCGCCTAAAGGCTTTAGGCGCGATGCGGTCGCCGGCTGCGGCTGACGTCGATTGCGGTGTGCCAGAATACGGCGCCGAGGATGATCGCGCCGCCGAAAAAGGTGGCGACGGGCGGCTCTTCGGAAAACAGCAGCCAGACCCAGAAGGGCGTGAGCACGATTTCCATCGTGCCGATCAGCGCCGCTTCCGCCGGCGGCATTCGTTTCGCCCCGGCAAGGAAGAGCACCAGCGCCAGGGAGAAATTGGTCGCGCCGAAGGCGGCAAGGACGATCCAGTTGTGCAAGTCGAGCGAGCCGACCGAACCGAACGGCGCGAAGAGTGCGAGTGTCAGGAAAGCGCTGACCACGGTCGGCGGCAGGCTTGGCACGTCGGGACTGATGCGCGGAATGATGATGACGAGCGCGAAGGACGCGGTCATGCCGAGCGCCAGCAGGTCACCCCAACCGGTGCCGCCGCCGATCGACGAGGCGACGATGACCGCGACTCCGAGGAGCGAAATGCCGCCGGCAATCAGCGTTCGCCTGGAGACCCTCTCCCTGAGGATGACCCAGCCGAGCAGTGCCGCGATAAAGGGCGCGGTCGCATAGATCATCGTCACATTGGCGACGGTGGTCATGTAAAGCGCCCCGATGAAGCATACCTGACTGAAGGTCTGGCATGCGATCATGGCAAGACCGGACGGATGGAAGACGGATCGCCATTGCTGCCGCGAGATGCCCCCTTCGAGGAAAAGGCAGGGGATCAGCAGAAACAGGCCGCCGAACAACGATCGCCAGGCAATCGCCGTCCATACGTCGGTCGTCAGGAGCCGCGAGTAGACGCCGCTCGCGCTCCAGGCAAGTGTCGCGGCAATGATGAGAAGCACACCCTTCTCGTGCTCGCTGCCTGCGAGGCGTCTGGCCGGATTTTCAATGGTCACGCAGATATTCTCAAAGAAGGAAGTCGAACGCGGTTCATTTCTGCGTCAAGAATTGACATCAGACAAACGAATAGTAGAGATAGCTACCATCGATTTTTTCTATGGCTAACCCATGCACGAACCGATCGAGAGCGACCTGCTCAGAACCTTCCTGGTCGTTGCCGAGACCTCCAATTTCTCCGCGGCTGCCCAGCGCATCGGGCGGACGCAGTCGGCGGTCAGCACTCAAATCAAGCGGCTTGAGCAGACGATCGGCGAAACCCTGTTCGAACGGGGCGCCCGCGGCGTGCTGCTGACGCGCCAGGGTATACAGCTCGTCCCCTATGCCCGCAGGATAATCGACCTCCTGAACGAGGCCGCCGCGACGATCCGCAGCAATCCGCTGGACGGACCGGTGCGCATCGGAATTCCGGAGGAATACAGCCAGACGGTGCTGCCGGCGGCCCTTGCGGCTTTCGCCGTACGCCACCCGGCCGTCGAGGTCACCGTGTCCTGCGACTACACAGTTCGCAACTTGGCCGCCCTCGAGCGGGATGAACTCGATCTGGCCGTCGTTTTCGACTGGAGCGATGAGACGAAAGGCGAGGTCATCTGTATCGATCCCACAGTCTGGGTCACATCGATGGTCCACAGGCTGCACGACATCGATCCCCTGCCGATAGCGACCTATCGCAACTCCACCTGGTCACGCGATTTTGCGCTCCGGTCGCTGGAGCAGATCGGCCGCAACTATCGAATCGCTTTCATTGCCGATACCGGTTCGGGGCTGAAGAATGCCGTGACCGCAGGCCTTGCCGTCACCACGCTTTCCCGCAGCAGCATTCCGCCCGGCTGCCGGGAACTCACCGCCGAAGACGGTTTCCCGCCGGTCGATTCCTCCAAGGTCGTGCTCCGCCGGAGCACTTACCGTTCCAGCGAGGCCGTTCGGGAACTTGCCGAAATGATACGGGACGCATTCCAGCCTATGCCCGCATCTCCGATGACGTGATGCGGCGGCGCAAGCGGCGCCGGGTCTCGGACGGGCTTTCGGAAAAACTCGCCCGGTAGCTTCTCGCAAAGGCTGAGGCCGAGTTGAAGCCGGTTGCCGCCGCGATGTCGGCGAAGGAGGCCGTCGTCTCGATCACCGTGCGGCGGGCCGCATTCAAGCGCAGGGCGAGATAATGCACATGCGGCGGCGCGCCGATACTCTGCTGGAAAAGATCCTGCAGATGTCGGGCGCTGATGCCCACCCTGCGGGCGAGCCGCGTGAGAATCAGAGGCTGCTCGATATGCTCTTCCATCAGCCGCACCGCTTGCGCGACACGGGAATCGTGCATGCGCAACCCAGCCGAGGCTGCGGAAAGTGACTCATCGGCATGGAAGGACGGCTGCTCATAGCGGAACAGCCGGCTGACCTCGAGCGCCAGCGAATAACCCTGCCGCTGCCTGATCACTTCCAGCATCAGGTCGACGGTTGGAAGCGAACCGGAGGTCGTCAGCCGCTTGCCGTCGATGACGAAACGATCCTTGACGGCCCGCACCTCAGGATAGGCCAGCGCAAAATCCTCGTAGTCCTCCCAGTGGACGGTCGCCGGCAGTCCGTCGAGCAGGCTTGCTTCCGCCAGCAGCCATGTGCCGGACTCGATGCCGGCAATCACCGTGCGATAGCGGGCAGCCTGGGAGAGCTGCATCTTGAGGGCCGGCGTCGCGCTGTGGCGCCAGTTGTAACTGGCAAGCACGAATAGCGGCGTATCCTCGGTCGTCGCCTTGAAAGCGCCTTGTGCGGGCACGGCGATATTGCTGGTGGTCGGGACCGGTGCTCCGTCCGGCGTGAGCAGCCGCCAGCGATAGAGCTCGCTGCCGGAAATGCGGTTGGCACCGCGCAGCGGCTCGATCACCGAGGCGATCAGGATCAGGTTCGCGTCCGGCAGGACGAGAAGGTCGATATCGAGCCGTTCCGTCGATCGCTGCAGCAAGGCCACCTCCCTCGGAGTTCCGATAATGTATCAATTGCTTCCGAAAATGCAACGCATCGCCATCCATCCTGTCGCGTAATGCGGACAAGACGAGGGAGAACAAATACATGCCTCTTGCGATGAACCGCGATGTCTTCATCACCTGCGCCGTCACCGGCGCCGGCGATACGGTTTCCAAATCCAGCCACGTGCCGATCACTCCCAAGCAGATCGCCGATTCCGCCATCGATGCGGCAAAGGCCGGTGCTGCGGTCGTTCACTGCCATGTCCGCGATCCAGAAACGGGTGCTGCCAGCCGCCGCAACGATGTCTACAGGGAAGTCACCGACCGCATCCGTTCGGCCGATGTCGACGTCGTCCTCAATCTCACCGCCGGCATGGGCGGGGACCTGATCTTCGGGGACGTCGAAAGCCCCCTTCCCCTCAATCCTAAGGGCACGGATATGGCCGGCGCCACCGAGCGCGTCAGCCACGTCGCCGAGTGCCTGCCTGAGATCTGCACGCTCGACTGCGGCACGATGAATTTCAATCTCGGCGACTATGTCATGACCAACACGCCGGCCATGCTGCGGGCCATGGCGAAGAAGATGACGGATCTCGGCGTGCGGCCCGAGATCGAGGCCTTCGACACCGGCCATCTCTGGTTTGCGAAGCAGCTTGCCGAGGAAGGCCTGATCGAAGACCCGGTGCTGATCCAGCTCTGTATGGGCATTCCCTGGGGTGCGCCCGACGATCTCAATACCTTCATGGCGATGGTCAACAACGTGCCTCAGAGCTGGACCTTCTCGGCCTTTTCGATCGGCCGCAACGCCATGGCCTATCCGGCAGCCGCCGTTCTCGCCGGCGGTAATGTGCGCGTCGGCTTGGAGGACAACCTCTTCGTCGGCAAGGGCCAGCTCGCCACCAATGCGCAACTCGTCGAAAAGGCCGTGCAGGTGGTCGAGGGCATGGGTGCCCGGATCATCGGTCCGGAAGACGTTCGCAAGAAACTCAAACTGACGAAGCGCTGAGGACGGCATGACAGGGATCACCAAAGCGGCTTGTATCGGCGGCGGCGTCATCGGCGGCGGATGGATCGCGCGATTTCTGCTGGCTGGCATCGACGTGAATGTGTTCGATCCCCATCCGGAAGCGAGCCGCATCGTCGGCGAAGTGCTTGCCAACGCCGAAAAAGCCTATGCCATGCTGACCGGAGCACCCCTGCCGCCCCGCGGCAGGTTGACCTTCTGCACGACGCTCGAGGAAGCCGTCGCCGGCGCCGACTGGATTCAGGAAAGCGTGCCGGAAAGGCTCGACCTCAAGCGCGGGGTGCTGACTGAGATCGATGCTGTGGCGCGCCCGGACGCCCTGATCGGCTCTTCCACCTCAGGCCTACTGCCGACCGACCTGCAGCGCGACATGAAGCATCCCGAACGCCTCTTCGTCGCCCACCCCTATAATCCCGTCTATCTGCTGCCGCTCGTCGAAATCGTCGGTGGCGAAAAGACCTCGACGGCGACCATCCAGACGGCGATGGAAAGACTGGTGCCGATCGGCATGAAGGGCGTCCACATCGCCAAGGAGATCGAGGCCTTTGTCGGCGACCGGCTGCTCGAAGCGCTCTGGCGCGAGGCCTTGTGGCTGATCCACGACGATATCTGCACGGTCGAGACGCTTGATGACGTCATCCGCTACTCCTTCGGCCTGCGCTGGGCGCAAATGGGCCTGTTTCAGACCTACCGCATTGCCGGCGGCGAGGCCGGTATGCGTCACTTCCTTGCCCAGTTCGGTCCATGCCTCGCCTGGCCGTGGACCAAGCTCACCGATGTCGTCGATCTCGACGATGCACTGATCGAAAAGATCGGCCGGCAATCCGATGAACAGGCGGCTGGACTGTCGATCCGCGAGCTCGAACGCATCCGCGACGAAAACCTCGTCGGCATCCTGCAGGCCCTGAAGGGCGGTCACGACGGCGAGGGCTGGGGCGCCGGCAAGCTGCTGAAAGACTTCGAGCAATCGCTCTGGGCAGAAGCCGGCAGGGCAAATACGTCTTTCGACCCGTTGAAGCCGCTGCGGCTTGTCGAGACGAAAGTCGGCCCCGCCTGGGTCGACTATAACGGCCATATGACCGAACACCGTTATCTGCAGGTTTTCGGGGATACCTCGGATGCATTGCTGCGCCTCATCGGCGTTGATCTCGCCTATGTCGAGGCGGGGCGGAGCTATTACACGGTGGAAACCCACATCCGCCATCTCGGCGAGGCGAAGCTCGGCCAGGCGATCCATTCGACCTGCCAGATCCTCTCCGTCGACGAGAAGCGGCTGCATGTCTTCCACACCCTCCACGACACAGTGACGGGCGAAGCTCTGGCAAGCGCCGAGCACATGTTGCTGCATGTCGACAGCAAGGCCGGCAAGGCGACACCGGCGCCGGCCGTCATTCTCGACAAAGTCAAGTCGATTGCCGAAGCGCATGCGAATTTGGTCTCGCCTGAAGGTGTTGGCCGTCACGTCGGCCAGAAACGGTAGGAGGATCGGCATGAATTTCGGACTGAGCGAAGAACAGGTAATGATCGTCGAGACGGTCCGCGCCTTCGTCGAGACCGAAATCTATCCGCACGAGAACCAGGTCGAGCGCAGCGGTGTCGTCCCGCCGGAGCTCGGAGACGAGATCCGGCGCAAATGCATCGATCTTGGCTTCTATGCCTGCAATTTCCCGGAAGAAGTCGGCGGCGCCGGCCTCGACCATCTCACCTTCACGCTGGTCGAGCGGGAGCTCGGGCGCGGTTCCCTGGGGCTGACGGTTTTCTTCGGCCGGCCCTCCGGCATCCTGATGGCCTGCGAGGGCGAGCAGCGAGAGCGCTACCTCCTGCCCGCAGTGCGCGGTGAGAAGATCGACGCGCTCGCCATCACCGAGCCGGACGCCGGATCTGACATGCGCGGCATGAAATGCGCTGCCCGCCGCGACGGTGGCGATTTCGTCCTCAACGGCACGAAACATTTCATCTCCCATGCCGATGTCGCCGATTTCGTCATCGTCTTTGCCGCGACGGGCGAGGAAGAGACGCCGAAAGGCATCAAGAAGAAGATCACCGCCTTCCTGGTGGATCGCGGCACGCGGGGCTTCGAAATCCTCAAAGGCTACGATTCCGTTTCGCATCGCGGCTACCACAACTCAACGCTCAGCTTCGAAGATTGCCGGATTCCGGCGAGCCAGGTACTTGGCGAGGTGCATCGCGGCTTCGATATCGCCAATCAATGGCTCTACGGCACACGGTTGACGGTTGCCGCCACCTGCGTCGGCCGGGCACGGCGCGTCTTCGACATGACGCTGCCCTACGCCGCCGAGCGCAAACAGTTCGGCAAGCCGATCGGCGCTAATCAGGGCGTGTCGTTCAAGCTCGCCGATATGATAACCGAGATCGACGCGGCCGACTGGCTGACGCTCGCCGCCGCCTGGCGGCTCGATGCCGGGCTCTCCGCAGACCGGCAGATCGCCTCGGCCAAGCTTTACTCCTCCGAAATGTTGGCCCGCGTCACCGATGAGGCGATCCAGATCTTCGGCGGCATGGGCCTGATGGACGACCTGCCGCTCGCCCGCTTCTGGCGCGATGCGCGCGTCGAGCGCATCTGGGACGGCACCTCTGAAATCCAGCGGCATATCATCAGCCGCGACCTGCTTAGACCCTTGGGAGCGTGAGCCGATGACGCCTCGCCCGCTCGACCGCCTGCTCAGACCGCAAACGATCGCCGTCTTTGGCGGCCGCGAGGCGCGCAGGGTGATCGAGCAGTGCGATCGCATGGGTTTTGCGGGCGAGATCTGGCCTGTCCATCCGAAGCTCGAAGAGGTCCTCGGGCGGCCCTGTTATCGCTCCGTATCCGATCTGCCTTCGGCGCCTGACGCCGCCTTCGTCGGCGTCAACAGGACGCTGACCGTCGAGATTGTCCGCAGCCTTTCTGAGGCCGGTGCCGGCGGGGCGGTCTGTTATGCATCGGGTTTCAGCGAGGCGACAGGTGAACTCGGCGACGGTGCCGCGCTGCAGCAGGCCTTGCTGGAGGCGGCTGGCGACATGCCGATCCTCGGGCCGAATTGCTACGGGCTGATCAACGGTCTCGACGGTGCGCTGCTCTGGCCCGATCAGCATGGCATGCAGCGTATCGAACGTGGCGTCGCCATCCTCACGCAATCCTCCAACATCGCCATCAACCTGACCATGCAGACCCGCGGCGTGCCGATCGCCTATGTGGTCACTGCCGGCAATCAGGCGCAGACATCGCTTGCCGATGTCGCCTGCGCACTGATCGACGACCCGCGCGTCACGGCGGTCGGCCTTCATGTCGAAGGTTTCGGCGATCTCTCTGCACTCGAACGTCTGGCCACCATGGCCCGGCGGTCGAGGAAGCCGGTCGTCGTGCTGAAGGTCGGCAGGTCCGAGCAGGCAAAACGCGCGGCGGTGTCGCATACAGCCTCGCTTGCCGGCAGCGATGCGGTCGCCGACGCCGTGCTCGCCCGCCTCGGCCTTGGCCGTGTCCAGACCTTGCCTGCGCTGCTCGAAACCCTGAAGTTGCTGCATGTCGCCGGACCGCTCGCCAGCCATTCGATCTCGTCGATGAGCTGTTCGGGGGGCGAAGCCTCGCTGATGGCGGATGCCGCCGTCGGTCGCAATGTGGAATTTCCAGCGTTGCAGCCGCAACAATTGCCACGGCTGCGGCGGGTGCTGGGCGAGATGGTGACGCTTTCCAATCCGCTCGATTACCACACCTTCGTCTGGGGGGATCTCGCACGCCAGACCGAAGCCTTCAGCGCCATGTTCGACGGCGGCTATGCCCTTAATCTCGTCGTCCTCGACTTCCCCCGCGGTGACCGCTGCGATGCATCCGAATGGGCGATGACGGCAGACGCGGTCATGACGGCTGCCGCCGCAACCGGTGCGCTGGCCGGCCTTCTGGCAACCCTTCCGGAAAACATGCCGGAGCCGATCGCCGATCGGCTGATGGCAAATGGCATCATTGCCTTCTGCGGTATCGACGAAGCCATCACGGCTGCGGAAGTCGCCGCCGGCATCGGCCAGGCGTGGGATCGCCCGCCGCCCCTGCCGCTGCTCGATGTGTCCTCTATCGATGGCGAGATCGAGACGCTGACGGAGGCCGATGCGAAGGCCGAACTTGCCGCCTTCGGCCTTCCGGTTCCGCAAGGGCTGGTGGCCTTCTCTCCCGGTCAAGCGGCCGAGCAGGCTGAGCGGCTCGGTTTTCCTGTCGTGCTCAAAGCGCTCGGCATTGCACACAAGACCGAGGCTGGGGCGGTCGCACTCAACCTAAAGGATATGCAAGCGGTCTCGAATGCGGCGACGGCCATGCCGCCGAATGCCGGTTATCTCGTCGAGAAAATGATCGATTCACCGGTCGCCGAGCTCATTGTCGGCGCCATCCGCGACCCTGTCTTCGGATTGTCGCTCACCTTGGGAGCGGGCGGAATCTTCGTTGAATTGCTTGAAGATTCGGTCGTTCTGCCCCTTCCGGCGACGAAAACCGACATTCACGCGGCAATTTCGCGTCTCAAACTTGCAAAATTGATCTATAGCTATCGCGGGCGGCCAAAAGGCGATCTCGAAGCCGTGGTCGGTGCTGTCTCAGCAACGGCAGACTATGTCGTAAAGAATGCGGCATCCCTGGAGGAACTCGACATTAATCCATTGATGGTTCTTCCCGAAGGGCATGGTGTTGTCGTAGTCGATGCCCTGGTACGGCGGAGGAGGTAGTAAAGGTTGAGCGACCACATTCGCACACGACATGACGGTGGAGTACTCGAAGTCGTCATCGACCGGCCGAAGGCGAATGCCATCGACCTTGCGACTAGCCGTTCCCTGGGGGTGATCTTCCGGGATTTCCGCGACGATCCGGCCTTGCGTGTCGCCATCGTCTCGGGCGCCGGCGAGAAATTTTTCTGTGCCGGCTGGGATCTCAAGGCAGCGGCATCAGGTGATGCGGTCGACGGGGACTACGGTGTGGGCGGCTTCGGCGGGCTGCAGGAATTGCGCGATCTCAACAAGCCGGTCATTTGTGCGGTCAACGGCATCTGTTGCGGCGGTGGATTGGAGATTGCGCTTTCTGCCGACCTGATCATCGCCGCCGAGCACGCGACCTTCGCCCTGCCGGAAATCCGTTCGGGCACGGTTGCCGACGCAGCTTCGATCAAGCTGCCGAAGCGCATTCCTTACCACATCGCCATGGACATGCTTTTGACCGGTCGCTGGCTCGACGTTCACGAGGCGCATCGCTGGGGTTTCGTCAACGAGGTCCTGCCGGCCGACAGGCTGATGGAGAGAGCCTGGGAGCTTGCTAGTCTGCTCGAGAGCGGGCCGCCGCTCGTCTATGCGGCCATCAAGGAAATCGTGCGCGAAGCGGAGGGTTCGACGTTCCAGACTGCCATGAACAAGGTCACCAAGCGGCAGTTTGCGACGGTCGACAGGCTCTATTCGAGCAAGGACCAATTGGAAGGCGCACGGGCCTTCGCCGAGAAGCGAAGCCCCATTTGGAAAGGAAAATAACCAGGCGGCAGCAACCGCATTATTTTCCCGCATGATGCGGGCACCGGAGGTGGAGAGGAAACCGCCTGCGGACTTGCCCGGAAGTTCTGTCAACGCACCATAAAGAAGGAACTGGGGAATGAACGACTACACGAAATATCTCGCAAGCCGTGTCACCGCCGGCGGGCTTAGCCGCCGCGAATTCATGGGACGCGCCATGGCGGCGGGCATCACACTTGCCGTCGCCGACAAGCTCTTTACCGAAAGTGCGCAAGCCGCCGAACCGAAGCGCGGCGGCCACCTGAAGCTCGGCCTCGAAGGTGGTGCGGCCACCGATTCCAACGATCCGGCAAAATTCCTGTCGCAGGTGATGTTCTGCATCGGCCGCTGCTGGGGGGACATGCTGGTCGAGTCTGATCCGCTGACGGGTGCTGCCGTGCCGGCGCTCGCCGAATCCTGGGAGCCGTCGAAGGACGCGGCGACCTGGACCTTCAAGATCCGCAAGGGCGTCAAGTTCCACAATGGCAAGGAACTGACGATCGACGACGTCGTTGCGACGCTGAAGCGTCATACCGATGCGAAGTCGGAATCCGGCGCGCTCGGTGTTCTCGGCTCGATCAAGGAGATCAAGGCCGACGGCGGCAATCTCGTGCTGACGCTCAGCGAAGGCAATGCCGACATGCCACTGCTGCTGTCGGACTACCACCTGGTCATCCAGCCGAATGGCGGCGTCGACGATCCGCTGGCCTCGATCGGCACCGGCCCCTACAAGATGACGAGCTTCGAGCCCGGCGTCCGCGCCACCTTCGAAAAGAACAAGGACGACTGGCGCTCCGACCGGGGTTATGTCGATTCGATCGAAATCATCGGCATGAACGACGCCACCGCTCGCATCGCGGCATTGTCGTCCGGCCAGGTGCACTACATCAACCGCGTCGACCCGAAGACCGTCAATTTGCTGAAGCGTGCCCCCAATGTCGAGATCCTCTCGACCGCCGGCCGCGGTCATTACGTTTTCATCATGCATTGCGACAAGGCGCCGTTCGACAACAACGACCTGCGCCTGGCCCTCAAATACGCCATGGATCGCGAGACCATGGTGCAGAAGATCCTCGGCGGTTACGGCAAGGTCGGCAACGACTTCCCGATCAACAGCACCTATGCGCTGTTCCCCGAGGGCATCGAGCAGCGCGCCTACGATCCCGACAAGGCGGCCTTTCACTACAAGAAGTCGGGCCATAGCGGCTCGGTCCTCCTGCGAACCTCCGAAGTCGCCTTCCCCGGTGCCGTCGATGCGGCCGTCCTTTATCAGGAAAGCTGCAAGAAGGCCGGCATCGAGATCGAGGTCAAGCGCGAGCCGGGCGACGGCTACTGGACCAACGTCTGGAATGTCCAGCCCTTCTCGACCTCCTACTGGGGCGGCCGTCCGACGCAGGACCAGATGTATTCCACCGCCTATCTCTCGACGGCGGACTGGAACGACACCAAGTTCAAGCGTCCTGATTTCGACAAGCTGCTGCTGCAGGCCCGCTCCGAACTGGATGAAGCCAAGCGCAAGGACATGTATCGCACCATGGCGATGACGGTGCGTGACGAGGGCGGGGTGATCCTGCCGATGTTCAACGACTTCGTGAACGCCTCCACCAAGCAGGTGAAGGGTTATGTCCACGACATCGGCAACGACATGTCGAACGGCTACGTCGCGACCCGCGTCTGGCTGGACGCCTGATGGCAAGGGGCGTATGCCCCTCCGATCTCTAACGAAGCCGGGACCGTGGGATGAAAACCCGCGGTCCTCCCGACGTTTTAGCGCGAGGTCCTCGCTATGACCAATCCTGCCCCAAGCATCTTGCCCGGCCTCAGGTTCCGGCAGCGTTTTCCGCTGCTTGCCCTCATCCTCGAGCGCTTCGTGCTCAGCCTCGTCCTGCTTTTTGCCGTCTCCATCCTGATCTTCGGCGGCCTGGAAGCTTTGCCCGGCGATTTTGCCACCACCTATCTCGGCCAGTCGGCGACGCCGCAGGCCGTCGCCAATATTCGAGAGGATCTCGGACTGAACCGCCCGATAACCACGCGCTACGTCGAGTGGCTCGGCAACGCCGTCCAGGGTGACTTCGGCACTTCCTGGGCCAGCAAGAATTCGGTGAGCGAACAGATCGGCAAGCGCCTCGGCAACTCGCTGTTCCTGGCGGGTTTCGCAGCGGTGATATCCGTCCCGCTCGCGGTCGGCCTCGGCATGCTGTCGGTGCATTTCCGTAATCGCCTGCCGGATAAGATCATCAACGTGATTTCGCTTGCGGCGATCTCGCTGCCGGAATTCTTCATCGGCTACCTGTTGATCCTGTTCTTCGCGGTGAACCTTGGCATGGCCACCTTTCCGGCGACCGTCTATGACAGTATGAGTTTCGTCGAGCGGTTGAAGGCGATCGCGCTGCCGACGGCGACCCTCGTGCTCGTCGTGCTCGCGCATATGATGCGCATGACGCGGGCGGCAATCCTCTCCGTCATGTCCTCCGCTTACATGGAGACGGCAGAGCTGAAGGGCCTCAGCGCCTTCCGCGCGATCGTCAAGCATGCCGCCCCCAATGCGCTCGCGCCGATCATCAATGTCATCGCGCTGAACCTTGCCTATCTCGTGGTCGGCGTCGTCGTTGTCGAAGTGGTCTTCGTCTATCCCGGCATGGGGCAATATATGGTCGATGCGGTCACCGTGCGCGACATG
Organism: Rhizobium leguminosarum bv. viciae USDA 2370; assembly: GCF_002008365.1. Classification (GTDB taxonomy): domain Bacteria; phylum Pseudomonadota; class Alphaproteobacteria; order Rhizobiales; family Rhizobiaceae; genus Rhizobium; species Rhizobium leguminosarum. The sequence goes on along the minus strand of NZ_MRDL01000001.1, from coordinate 111,251 downwards.
CCGGTCGTGCAGGCCTGCGGCCTGATCTTCGCCGCCGTCTACATCTTCCTCAATATGACGGCCGATATCCTCGCGATTATCGCCAATCCCCGGCTGAGGCATCCGCGATGAGATTGAGAGACATCCCCATCACCGCCTGGATCGGCATGGCCGGTATCGCCATCGCCTTCATCTTCGCAATCTTCGCACCCTGGCTCGCCCCCTATGGCGAGACGCAGGTCGTCGGCGACGTCTGGCAGCTGCCGGATAATCAATATATCTTCGGTCTCGACAATCTCGGTCGCGATATCTTCTCGCGCCTGATCTACGGCGCGCGCACGACGCTGACGGTCGCATCCGCCGCCACCATCATCTCCTTCTCGCTCGGCATCATCCTCAGCTTCACCGCCGCTGTCTCGCGCGGCCTCATCGACACCGTCCTGTCACGCTTCAATGATCTGATGATGTCGATCCCGACGCTGATCTTCGCGCTCGTCGTTCTTGCGGTGCTGCCGCAAAACATCGTCGTGCTGATCCTTGTCATGGCGATCCTCGACTCCACTCGCGTCTATCGTCTCGGCCGTGCGGTGGCACTCGATGTCGCCGTGATGGAATTCGTCGAGGCGGCGACGCTGCGCGGCGAAGGCAAGCTCTGGATCATCTTCCGCGAGATCCTGCCGAACACGCTGTCGCCGCTGCTGGCAGAGTTCGGGCTGCGCTTCGCCTTCTCGATCCTGTTCCTGTCGACGCTCTCCTTCCTGGGCCTCGGCATTCAGCCGCCGGCGGCCGATTGGGGTGGCATGGTCAAGGACAACAAGGACGGCATCATCTTCGGCATTTCGGCAGCGCTGGTGCCGGGCACGGCGATTGCCGTGCTGGCCGTCTGCGTCAACCTCGTCGTCGACTGGCTTCTGAAACGCACATCCAGCCTCAAGGGAGGGCGCGGCGATGCCTGAGCTTCTTTCCGTTCGCAATCTGAAGATCGAAGCAACCAGCTATCCGCCGGGCGAACCGCCCAAGCGGGTGACGATCGTCGACGGCGTTTCCTTCGACCTCAAGAAGGGCAAGGTCCTCGGCCTGATCGGGGAATCGGGCGCCGGCAAATCGACGATCGGTCTCTCCGCACTCGCCTATGGCCGGGGCGGCGCCGAAATCACCGGCGGCGAGGTCTTGCTCGACGGCGACAATATCCTCGCGCTCGGCAAGAACGGCATCCGCCAGATCCGCGGCGCGCGGGTCTGCTACGTCGCGCAGTCGGCAGCCGCTGCCTTCAATCCGGCGCATCGGCTCGGCGATCAGGTGATCGAGGCTTCAGTCAAACATGGATTGATGACCAAGGACAAGGCGCGTGAGCGAGCGCTTTATCTGTTCGGGGTTCTCGGCCTGCCCAATCCCGAAACCTTCGGCGAACGTTTTCCCCACCAGGTCTCCGGTGGCCAGCTGCAGCGGGCGATGACGGCGATGGCGCTCTGCTCCAACCCCGAACTCATCGTTTTCGACGAGCCGACAACGGCGCTCGACGTCACCACGCAGATCGACGTGCTGGCGGCGATCAAGCATGCCATCGAGGAAACGCACACGGCCGCCCTCTACATCACCCACGACCTTGCCGTCGTCGCCCAGATCTCGGACGACATCATGGTCCTGCGTTATGGCAAACAGGTCGAATATGGCAGCGTCCAGCAGATCATCGAGGCGCCGCGGGAGGATTATACCCGCGCCCTCGTCAATGTCAGGCAGGCCTATCGCGAGGAGGCGGCCGACCAGTCCGCAGCACTTCTCAAGGTCGAAAATGTCAGCGCCGAATATTCCAACGGTTTCAAGGTGCTGCACGATGTCACGCTGCACGTGCCGAGGGGGCAGACGCTTGCGGTCGTCGGTGAATCCGGTTCAGGCAAATCGACCCTGGCGCGCGTAATTACCGGCCTGTTGCCGCCGAGCAGCGGGCGCGTCGTCTTTGACGGCAAACCGCTGATGCCGGGTCTCAAGAGCCGACCGAACGACGATCTGAGGCGTATCCAGCTGATCTACCAGATGGCCGACACGGCGATGAACCCGCGCCAGACGGTTCGAGACATCATCGGCCGCCCGCTGACCTTCTATTATGGCCTCAGAGGTGCCGAGAAGACCGCCCGGGTGAAGGAGTTGCTCGACCAGATCGAAATGGGCAAGGGTTTCGTCGACCGCTACCCGGCCGAACTATCAGGTGGCCAGAAGCAGCGCGTCGCGATCGCCAGAGCGCTTGCCGCCAAGCCCGAACTCATCCTCTGCGACGAGCCGACTTCGGCGCTCGATCCGCTGGTGGCGGAGGGTATCCTCAAGCTTCTCCTGCGCCTGCAGGAAGAAGAACAGCTGTCCTACGTCTTCATCACCCACGACATCGCGATCGTCAGGGCGATTGCCGACAGCGTGGCGGTGATGCATCGTGGCAAGCTGGTGCGGTTCGGTCCGAAATCGACGGCGCTCTCCCCGCCCTTTGACGACTACACCGATCTGCTGTTGAAATCCGTACCGGAAATGGAAATCGGCTGGCTGGAACGGGTGCTTGCCACGCGTCGCATGGAGAGCGCCGGTAACTGACTCGACGAGGGCAGAGCCCTCGTCTCACGGAAAGTGCATCAAGGAATGAGCATGACCTCGCGCGGCTTCGCCACCATCGAGAATGAATGGATTACCCTGAAGGATGGGACGCGGCTTGCCGCGCGCATCTGGATGCCGGATGGTGCTGAGGAAGATCCGGTTCCTGCCGTCTTCGAATTCCTGCCCTATCGCAAACGGGACGGAACCTGCCTCAGGGATGAGTCGACCTATCCGGTGTTCGCGGCCGCAGGCATTGCCGGTGTGCGCGTCGATATCCGCGGATCCGGAGAATCCGGCGGCGTCATCGACGGCGAATATACCGAAAGCGAGCTTGCCAATGCCTGCGAGCTGATCGCCTGGATTGCCGCGCAGCCATGGTCGAACGGCTCGGTCGGCATGATGGGCATCTCCTGGGGCGGCTTCAACAGCCTGCAGGTCGCAGCATTGCGACCGCCGGCGCTGAAGGCCGTCATATCGATCGCCTCGACCGTCGATCGTTACAATGACGACATCCACTACAAGAACGGCTGCCATCTCTCCGCCCAGCTCTCATGGGCGGCAACGATGCTCGGCTACCAGTCGCGCCCGCCCGATCCCGCACTTGTCGGCGAACGCTGGAAGGAGATGTGGCTGGAACGCCTGGCCGGCGAACCCTTCTTCATGGAGGAGTGGCTGACCCATCAGCGGCGCGACGATTTCTGGCGTCACGGCTCGATCTCAGAGGATTTTTCGAGCGTGGAGATTCCCGCGCTTGTCATCGCGGGCTGGGCGGACGGCTACCGCAATACGCCTCTGATGGCGGCCGAAGGCCTGAGCCACAAAGCGAAGGCACTGATCGGTCCCTGGGTCCACAAATATCCGCACTTTGCCTGGCCGAAGCCGCGCACGGATTTCCATGGCGAAGCGATCGCCTGGTGGAACAAATGGCTGCGTGGCGAGGATAACGGCATCGACACCTTGCCGCAGGCCCGCGCCTATATTCTCGATGCCATCCGCCCTGCCCCGCGACGCGACAGCGACCCGGGTTTCTGGGTCGCCAAGGACGTCTGGTCGCCGCCGCAGATGCAGTGTTTCTATGTCGAGCAGTTCGGCAAGCTGACGGAAGGCATGCCGATTCCGCACGCGCCCGAGCATCCCGTCTATCTCCGCTCTCCGCTCGACACCGGGACGGCATCCGGTGAGTATTTTACGCTGAAGCCCGATGCCGAAATGGCGATCGATCAACGCTCGGACGATGCCGGCTCGCTGATCTTCGATACGATGCCGCTTGCTGGCGATTACGACTATCTCGGCCGGCCTGTGCTCACGCTTGCGCTGCGCTCTCGGACGGCGGGCGGAAATCTCTGCGCCCGGCTCGTCGATGTCCATCCGGATGGCACGGCAACGCGTGTCGCCTTCGGCGTCGTCAATCTCACTCACCGCGACGGCAATGCAGATCCCAAGCCGCTGATACCAGGCGAGAAGGTGTCGATCCGGCTGGTGCTCGATGCCTGCGGTTATCGCTTCCGCAAGGGGCATCGCATCCGCCTTTCGCTTTCCACCGCATATTGGCCGATGATCCTGCCGCCGCCTGATGACGAAGGCATCGAGGTCGATATCGCGGCACTCGGCCTGGGGCTGCCGATGCTCGGCGAGCACCAGCGGATCGACATCAAGGAACCGGCCAATCCCGATCCGCTGCCGAAATACATCGAGCACGCGGCCGCCGCGACGAAGCGGCAGGTCGTCCGCGATCTCTCGGCCGCCCGAACGGAGTATCACATCCACGAGGATACCGGGCTCACCGAACACCCTGAGACCGGCCTCTCGACCCGGCAATTGCGGGAGGAAGTCTGGTCGATTGCGCCCGATAATCCGTTGTCGATGACCGGGACGTCGACCTGGACCTGCGACATGCGCCGCCCCGGCTGGTTCGTCCGCACAGTCGCGACCGCGCGCATTGCCTGCACCCGGACCGACTGGATCATCAGCGCTGTCGTCACCGCTTTCGAGGACGATGTGCAGATCTTCGAAAAGGTCTTTGCGGAAAAGCGGATCGCGCGTGACCTGATGTGATCGTTAGAGCCTTTCCGGGTTAGATTGCAGCATTCTGTTGGCTCAAACGGAGTCGGATGGTCGACCGGTCGGCGCGCGTCGTAGCCCGGCTCTACGGCCAAGTGGGCCGGTCGATCAGCCGGCCCGTTTGAGCCAACCCGAAGGGCCAGGCATCTTTCCGCCAGGATCAGAGGCGATCGGCTCGGACGTACCAAGGGGTATGCCCTTCGCCAATCGCCTTTGCCCTGACGAAAACCTGCTCCGGCAGAATGCTGCAATCTAACCCGGAAAGGCTCTAGGCCACTGCCAAACGCCTTATGGCCTCGCACACGGCACGGAAGCCGTCCCGCGCGCCATCGCTCATGTGGCGGGCGCGCAGCCACGCGTGCACCATCTGCGGCTCCTCCCGGAACCAGACTTCGACGCCCTCCGCGGTGAGCCGGGCGGCATAGTGCCGGCCGTCGTCCCGGAGCGGATCGAAATGCGCGACCGTGATGAAGGCCGGCGGCAGCCCGGCAAGCGAAGCTGCCTGCAGTGGTTCGGCAATCTCGTTGCCTGCTGGCGCCCGCAAGATCTCGCGATAATAGGCGACATCCGCCGTCGTCAATCCGGGGGCCGCGGCCATTTCGACATAGGAGCCTGCAGTAAGGTCACCGCCGAGCGCCGGATAGATCAGGACTTGGCCGACGACGCCTGACAGGCCCGCGTCGCGCGCGCGCAACGCAAGGCCCGCCGCAAGATTGGCCCCAGCGCTGTCGCCGATCAGCACGACCTTGCTGTTGGCGGAAAGCAGATGTTTCAACACGGTAAAGCCGTCATCCGTCTGTGCCGGCCAGCGATATTCAGGGGCTAGCCGGTAATCGACCGAAACAAGTTCCGCGCCGGCAAAATCAGCAATCTCGGCGCAGATGGCATGATGGCTCTCGAGCGAACCGACAACGAAGCCACCGCCATGAAGATAGAGCAGAATGGTGCGCGTGCTGATTTTCCGCGGACGGTAACGCCGGATCGGTATGCGCTGGAGCATGCCGTCCGCAAAGATCATCTCCGGGGGCAGCGGGCGATCGAAGCGTGCGCAGAGAGCGTCGTACCAATGTCGCTGCTGTTCGATCGATGCTTGAACGGCGTCTGGCGGATAGAAGGCATCGCAAATCGCGAGAAACTGCAGGATGCCCTTTTCGGTGGGGGCAGGTGGTTGAGCGGACATGGAGGTCCTTTCGCGATTTGGGACGTGACAGGTCATGTCCCTGGCCGACTCTGTCCTCATCATGCGCCTACGTGGCGTGAACAACCTGTCTGGTCGCGACCCGTGAATGTCGCGCCAACTCAAAATTCCCGATAATTTTTTGGCCATCGACCCAAGGAAAGCCATCCGAGAAACGTCTCAATCTGGAAATAGCATCTTGCTTGGCAGCATGGGGTAGGTGCGGAATTGGACGCGGAGCTCATAGAACGAGCGCAGGGCGGCGACCGGGAGGCCTTCGGGCAACTGGTCTCGCGCCATTATGATTTCGTCCATGCGACGGCGTGGCGTTGGTCGGGCAGTTCCACGGACGCCGACGACATTGCCCAGGAGGTCTGCGTCAAGCTCGGCGCGGCCATCCGCAGCTTTCGCGGCGCCAGCCGCTTCAGGACATGGCTCTACACTCTGACGCTCAACGCCGCCCGCGACCATAGACGCAAGCTTGCACGAGAGGAGCAGACATTCCGCGCTTACGCAGCCGAACCACCGCAGGATGCGCCGGGCGGAAATGACGACGAGATATCGAGCGAATTGTGGGCGGCCGTGCGCGCCTTGCCGGAGAGGCAATGCGACGCCGTGCTGCTCGTTTACGGCGAAGGTCTCAGCCATTCGGCTGCTGCCGATATCATGGGCTGCTCGGAGGCGACCGTGTCCTGGCAGGTCCATGAGGCGCGCAAGAGGCTGAAGGCCGTGCTTGGGAAGGAAGAGGTATGACCGTGGACAAGGAACTCGAAAAGCTCTCCCACTCCACACCGCCGGCAGCGACGCCGGAGGCGCGCGCGCGCGCGCTTGCCGCGGCGATGCAGGCCTTCGACACCGCCGGAAATAATGCGCTGGCGCCCCAAGGAAATGCGAAAGGCTGGCGTCAAAGCTCCATCATCAACTGGATATGGAGCCCTGCCATGAACAAGAAATTCCTCGCCGGTTCAGCCCTTGCGACGCTGCTCGTCATTCCGGCCGCCGGTTATCTCGCGATCGAGCTGACCCGCAACGGATTGCCGATCGTCGACCAGACTGAGATCGCCGGCGACCTTTCGCAAGGCGGAGCGTCGAAACAACCGGTCGCAACGGCGGATCAATCGGTCAAGGCCGCGCCGCAACTTCCGCCGCAAGCACCGGCCGAGAACGGCAGCTTGGCTGAGCAATCTGTCGCTGACGCGCAAGCGCTGCAGGACAAGGAGACACCGGCCCTCGCGAAACCCGGCGCGCGGATATCCGAATTCGACGCCAATGACATCGCCACCCTCACGAACAAATCGGAGGGTTCCGCCACGGCACTCGGGGCGGCCAAACGCTCTGCGCCGGCCGCTCCCGGCATCGCCCCCCAGCAGCAATTGGCCGAACCGATGGCCGCCATCGCCCCCTCGCCTGCTCCGCCTGCGGAGGGGCGCGTGCAGATGCAGCTCAATCCCAATCGCGAGCGGTTTGCCAATGCCGCGGCCAATCCGATCAAGAGCGTCTCGACGGATCCGGTCTCGACCTTTTCCGCCGATGTCGACAGCGCGTCCTATGCCTTCGTCCGCCGCTCGTTGACCGGCGGGGCGATGCCCGATCCGCAATCGGTTCGCGTTGAGGAGATGATCAATTATTTCCCCTATGACTGGCCGGGTCCTGAAAATGCCGCCCAGCCTTTCAAGGCGACGGCGACTGTGATGCCGACCCCGTGGAACCACGACACGGAATTGATGCATGTGGCGATCAAGGGCTATGACATCGCGCCGGCGACCACGCCGCATGCCAATCTGGTCTTCCTGATCGACGTGTCGGGTTCGATGGACGAGCCGGACAAGCTGCCGCTGCTGAAGAGCGCCTTCCGGCTCCTCGTCAACAGGCTGAAGGCCGACGATACCGTCTCGATCGTCACCTATGCCGGCAATGCCGGCACCGTGCTGTCCCCGACACGCGTGGCGGAGAAATCGAAGATCCTGTCGGCGATCGACAAGCTGGAGCCGGGCGGCTCGACCGGCGGCGCCGAAGGCATCGAGGCGGCCTACGATCTTGCCAAACAGGCCTTCGTCAAGGACGGCGTCAACCGCGTAATGCTGGCGACGGACGGCGACTTCAATGTCGGCCCGTCGAGCGACGAGGATTTGAAGCGGATCATCGAAGAGAGACGCAGGGACGGCATCTTCCTCACCGTTCTCGGCTTTGGGCGGGGCAATCTCAACGATTCCCTGATGCAGACGCTGGCGCAGAACGGCAACGGCAGTGCTGCCTATATCGACACCCTGGCGGAGGCGCAAAAGACGCTGGTCGAAGAAGCCGGATCGACGCTGTTTCCGATCGCCAGCGACGTCAAGTTCCAGGTTGAGTTCAACCCGGAACGGATCGCCGAGTACCGGTTGATCGGCTACGAGACGCGGGCGCTGAAGCGCGAGGATTTCAACAACGATCGTGTCGATGCCGGCGATATCGGCTCCGGCCACAGCGTCACGGCGATTTACGAAATTACGCCGAAGGGAAGCCCCGCGGTCATGAATGACGACCTGCGTTATGGCGCGGCCAACAATGCGCCGGCCGAGAACGCCGATACCGCGCGTCAAGGCGAGCTTGCCTTCGTCAAGATGCGTTACAAACGGCCGGGCGAGGATAAGAGTGCTCTCGTCACCACGCCCGTCAATGACAGCAACGCCGTCGCCGCCGTCGATGCCGCGCCGCAGGATGTCCGTTTCTCGGTGGCCGTCGCCGCCTTCGGCCAGAAACTGAGCCGGATTGCCGCCGTCGATTCCTATTCTTACCAGGCAATCGCCGATCTCGCCGCGGCATCGCGGGGAGCGGACACTTTCGGCTACAGGTCGGATTTCCTCAGCCTCGTTCGTTTGGCGGACGGCCTCAGTCAACGGTGAGGCATGAGGAAAAACTGCACCAAACGAGAGGCCGTCCCGGAAGGCGGCCTTTTTCTCCGTTATCCCAGTCTCGACCCGTTGGCCGTGAGATAAACGGCGTAGAGAGACGTGCTCGCGGTGATAAAGAGACGGTTCAATTTCTCTCCACCGAACGTAACGTTGGAGACGCCCTCGGGAATATGGATCTTGCCGAGCAGCGTTCCATCCGGATCATAGGCGTGGACACCATCGCCGGCGCTCGTCCATATCCTGCCTTTGCGATCCACGCGAAAACCATCAAACAGACCTGAGGTGCATTCTGCGAAAACGCCGAGATCGGTCAGCCTGCCCTCATTCGAGACTGCGAGCCTTCTGATATGGCGCGGACCGCCGGGCAGGTGCGTTGCGCCGGTATCTGCAACATAGAGCACCGTCTCATCCGGGGAAAAAGCCAGCCCGTTCGGCTTGACGAAATCGGCCGTCACCTGATCGGTCGTGCCCGTTGCCGGATCATGCCGGTAGACGTGGCATCCGCCGATTTCCTCCTCGCCGTAGTCGCCCTCATAGTCGTGGAGGATGCCGTAGCTCGGATCGGTGAACCAGACGGTCCCATCGGACCTGACGGCGACGTCATTTGGAGAATTGAGCCGCTCGCCTGCAATTCGATCGGCCAGAACGGTGATCCTGCCGTCGAATTCGGTTCGCGTGACACGGCGCGTCAGATGCTCGCAGGTGATGAGCCGTCCCTGATTGTCGACAGTGTTGCCATTCGAGTTGTTGCTGGGAGAGCGGAATACCGATGTGTGTCCGCTGGTATCGTCGTAGCGCATCATCCGGTTGTTGGGGATGTCCGAGAAAACCAGATAGCGCCCGGCGGCAAACCAGGCCGGCCCCTCCAGCCAGCGGCCACCCGTCCAAAGCCGCTCGACGCGAGCGTGACCGACGAAGCAGCTTTCAAAGCGCGGGTCGAGAACCTCAAAACCCGTACCGTCAATTTGCCCGAACATGATGCTCCTCCGTTTCCTTCAAATTGTTATCGATATCATCCTGTCGTGTTTTGAGGGCTTCGTATAGACATCTGTCCGCCGACCTCTGCGAAAAGCTGCCAAGAAACTTGGTTTTCAGACTTTGGAACGGTGCATTTCTGCAATAATATCGATTGTGCGATGATAGCGATAACTTTATCGTGTCTAGAATTGCCCAACTCGGAAGCTTTGTGAAAGCGGAGACCAGTGAAAAACGAGGATGAGCCGAAAGACAAGCGTCTCAAGCCGGGAGACGCTCAAAAGCTGACGATGGCGGAGGTCGCCAAATATGTCGGCGTCTCCGCCATGACCGTCTCGCGTGCCTTTCGCCAGGATGCGAGCGTTTCCGAGGAGACCCGCAAGCGTATCATGGAAGCCGTCGACGCGCTCGGCTATGTGCTCGATCTGTCGGCCGGCAGTCTTTCGTCGCGGCGGAGCGGTTTCATCGCCGCCCTGGTGCCCTCGATCAACAATTCGAATTTTTCCGACACGGCGCGGGGCATTACCGATGCGCTGCAGAATACCGGCCTTCAACTCCTTCTCGGCTATACCGACTATTCGGCGGAGAAAGAGGAAGAACTGATCGAGGCGATGCTGCGCCGCCGCCCTGAAGGCATCATCCTGACCGGTGGTTCGCACACGGCACGCGCGCGGCGCATGCTTGCAAAAGCCGGCATTCCCGTTGTCGAAACCTGGGAACTTCCGGAAAATCCGATCAATCAGGTCGTCGGCTTTTCCAACGGCGAGGCGATGGCCTTGCTGGTGCGGACACTGGCCGGCCAGGGATATCGGAAGTTCGGCTATATCGGCGGAACGACGGCGCGCGATACGCGCGGCAGCCAGCGGCGAAGCGGTTTCCAGAAAACTGTTGAAGAACTCGGCCTGGGGCCGGGACGGATGATTTCCTTCGGCGTCCCGCCTATCACCATGGAACAAGGCGGCCAGGCAATCGTCAGCCTGCTGGAGCGCTGGCCAGACACGGAAGTGGTTCTCTGCGTCTCCGACCTTTCCGCCTTCGGCGCCATCATGGAATGCACGCGCCGGGGAATGAAGGTTCCGCGGGACATCGCCATTGCCGGTTTCGGCGATTACGAGATCTCGTCCATCTGTCATCCGCGCATCACCACCATCAATGTCGATTGTTATGGCATCGGCCGTCAGGCGGCCGCCCGCCTGCTGGATGCCCTCCATACCGGCAACTCGACCGGCGATGAGATCACATTGACCGGCTACAAGGTTGTCTTGCGCGAAAGCACGGATCGTAACGGCGCGCCGTCCGCTTGAGTACTGCAGCGCCGCGCGTCTTTTCACATGCGCGGCGCCGTAACACTTTGAAGGCAATTTTATCCCTACATCGATTCCGATCTAAGGAGTTATGCAGCCGGTCAAAAGGCGATCTGCACTTTCATGGACTTGCTGCGGTCGCCTGCCAGTTCGAAGGCGGCAACGGCCTCTTCGATCCCAAAGACACCTGTCAGAAGCGGCTTCAGATCGACGCGACGCGCGTTGATCAGTTCGACGGCGAGCGCAAATTCCTCGTGAAAACGGAATGTGCCGCGCATCTCGATTTCCTTCGCAACGATCATGTTCTGCGGGATAGAGACATCGCCGCCAAGGCCGAGCTGGACGAGAACGGCGCGCGGCTTAAGCGTCTCCAGGCCCGCGCGCACGGCTCGCTCATTGCCCGACGCCTCGAACATGACATCGAAGTATCCCTTGTCAGCGCTGTAAGCGGCAAGGTCGGCAGCATGCGTGGCAACGTTGATCGTTCGATCGGCGCCGCTGGTGCGGGCAATTGCCAGAACGCTGTCGGTCACGTCGGTCGCAACGATCTCGCGGGCGCCGAGAACGCGCGCCGCGACGATCGCCAACATCCCGATCGGGCCGCAACCCGTAACAAGGACCCGTTTGCCGAGCAGCGATCCGGCGCGGTTTGCCGCATGCAACGTCACCGCAAAGGGTTCGGCAAAGGCGGCCTCGTGAATGGAGATGCCATCGGCGACCTTGTGGCATTGCCAGCGCTCCGCCACCAGCCGCTGGCGAAAGCCACCCTGAATATGCGGCATCGGCATGGCACTGCCGTAAAACCGCATGTTGAGGCAGTGGTTTTGCTGCCCCTTCAGGCAATATTGGCAATGGTTGCACGGCCGGCTCGGGGAAACCGCGACACGGTCTCCCACGGCAAGATCGGTGACGCCGGAGCCCAGCGCCTTGACCGTGCCGGCGATCTCATGGCCGAGGATCATCGGTTCGCGCAGGCGAACGGTGCCGAAACCGCCGTGATTGTAATAATGCAGGTCGGAACCGCAGATGCCGCCGGCTTCGATGGCAATCTCCACCTGCCCGGCGCCCGCAACCTCCGGCTCGCGCTCTTCGATCCTCAGATCCTTGGCGGCATGAATGACGATGGCTTTCATATCGGGACCCTCACACGACGGGAGTTGGAAGCGGGCTGCCTGCAAAATGCGCAGCGAGATTGTCTCTGACCAGTTGGCCCATGGCCTTGCGGGTCTCGACAGTGCCAGAGCCGTGATGGGGCTGCAACACGACGTTTTGGAGGGTCAGGAAACGGGCATCGATCCTGGGTTCGTTCAGGAAGACATCAAGGCCAGCAGCCTGGATGGTGCGGTCTTGAAGGGCCGCGATCAGCGCCTCTTCGTCGACGGTCGTCCCGCGCGAAACATTGATCAAGATGCCGTTCGGACCGAGCGCTTTAAGCACCTCAGCATTGATGATTTTCATGGTCGCCTCCCCACCGGGGACGATGACGATCAGAAAGTCGGCCCAATCCGCAAGCGCGATCAGGTCGGGTTCATAGGCGTAAGCTACATCCGTGTGGTCATGGCGGGCGAAATAGGAGATGTCGCAGCCGAAAGCGACAGCCCTCTTGGCGATCGCCTTGCCGATCCGCCCCATGCCGGCGATCCCCACTTTCTTGCCCGAGACGCGCGTCACCAGCGGCATGGCGACACTGCCCCACTGGCCGGAGCGGACCAAAACATCGGCCTGCGGGACCTGCCTCGCCGTGGCAAGCAGCAGTCCGACGGCGATATCGGCGACATCTTCGGTCAGCACATCAGGGGTATTCGTGACGCGAATGCCGTTGGCGCGGGCATAGGACAAGTCGATTGCGTCGGTGCCGACGCCGTAACAGGAGACGATTTCCAGTTTCGGCAATTGCGCCATCAGTTCTGCAGACGCTCCGAGTTCGCCTCGGGTCGCTATGGCGCGAATATCCTTGCCGACCCTGGAAATCAGCTCGTCCCGGTCTGCCGCTTCCCACAGGCGATGGACGCGGTAGTTCGCCTCCAGATCCACCATGTCCCATTCCGGATAAGCTCCAGCCATCAAGATTTCTACCTCAGGCATTCCGTTTCCATCCCGCATTTTGACAGTTGATTATGTTATCGATAACATATAATTCGGAAAAGGGATGTCAAGTGAGTTTCACCGTCAGCGGCAGTTGAAGCCGTCGCCTGCGGCGAGACCGGAGGAGTGATTTACATGAAGAACTTGTTTGATCTTACCGGACGGCGTGCCCTGATCACCGGCTCGAGCCAGGGGATCGGCTATGCCCTGGCCGAAGGCCTGGCGCAGCATGGCGCCGAGGTGATCATCAATGGCCGCACGCCCGAAAGCGTCAAACGTGCGGTCGAGAGCCTCAAGGATCAAGGCCTGTCTGCCCATGCGGCGATCTTCGACGTAACCAGCAAGAATGCTGCCAAAGAAGGCATAGACGCGATCGAAGCCGATATCGGGCCGCTCGACATCCTGATCAACAATGCCGGCATGCAGTTTCGCACGCCGCTGGAAGATTTTCCGGCGGACAAATGGGAACTGCTGCTGACCACCAACATTTCGAGCGTGTTCTACGTCGGCCAGGCAGCGGCCAAGCCCATGATCGCCCGCGGCCAGGGCAAGATCATCAACATCGCCTCCGTTCAAAGCGAACTGGCGCGCCCCGGCATTGCTCCCTACACTGCGACCAAGGGCGCGGTACGCAATCTGACCCGCGGCATGTGCGCCGACTGGGCCAAGTACGGCCTGCAAATCAACGCGATTGCGCCGGGCTATTTCAAGACGCCGCTCAATCAGGCGCTCGTCGACAATCCGGAGTTCTCGTCCTGGCTCGAAAAGCGGACGCCAGCCGGACGCTGGGGCAATGTCGAGGAACTGGTGGGTGCCGCTGTTTTCCTGTCAGGCCGCGGTTCGTCTTTCATCAACGGGCACACGCTGTATGTCGACGGCGGCATTACGACCTGCCTCTGATAGAGACGAGATGATGGATTTCGAGAAGAAGGCACGGCCTCTTGCTGTCGTCGTCATGGGCGTCAGCGGCTGCGGCAAATCCTCGGTCGGAGAACGCGTCGCTGCTCAAAACGGCATGGAGTTTGTGGAGGGCGACCAACTCCACCCCGCTGGAAATGTCGAGAAGATGGCGCAGGGCATACCGCTTACTGACGACGACCGCCTGCCCTGGCTCGACCGGATCGGCGAGGAAATAAAGACCGCGCAAAGAGCATCGCAAGGGCTGGTGATTTCCTGTTCGGCGCTGAAGAGAAGCTATCGGGACAGGTTGAGGCAGGCGGCGGACGGGCATCTCGCCTTTGTTTTCCTCGAAGGGTCCCGCAATCTGCTGCTGTCGCGCATGCAGGCTCGTCAGGGCCATTTCATGCCCGCGACTTTGCTCGACAGCCAGTTGCAGACACTGGAGCCGCCGACCGGTGAAGCTGGTGTGGTGACGGTGGCGATCGACAATGCCTTGGATGATATTGTGGCACTGGCTTGCAAGGGACTGAGCGGCATGGCCGTCAAGGGAGGAGATTAACATGCAGGATAACTATAGAGCAGATGTCGCCGTCATCGGTGCCGGTATCATGGGAACCGCGATCGTCACCCGATTGATCGAAACCGGGCATAAGGTCTCCGTCTTCGACCTGGATACCGAAAAAGTCGCGGTTTTGGAGGCCAAGGGCGCACGCGCGGCCGGCTCTGTGGAGGAAGCGGTCTCACGGTCGGCGTTTTGTGTGCTGAGCCTCAATCACGCCAGCATCGTCCGCGCTGTCGTCTTCGGCGAAAAGGGTGTTGCGGCGGCTGCAAATGCCGACAAGCTGCTGATCGACATGTCGTCGATCGACCCCGCCGAGACGGCTGAGATGGCGATGCGGCTGCGTCGGGAAACCGGCATGGCATGGGTGGATTGCCCGCTCTCCGGCGGCGTGCCAGGTGCGCTGAGCGGACGCCTGACAATTATGGCCGGCGGCAGCCCTGAGGATTTCGAACGGGCGCGCGTGGTGATGCGGCATCTTGCCGCCAATTACACGCTGATGGGTGCATCCGGCGCCGGGCAGACCACCAAACTGATCAATCAGCTGTTTTGCGCCGTGCTGTTTCAGGCCGTCGCCGAGGCGGTGAAGCTCGCTGAAGCCGGCGGCGTCGATCCGGCCGCCATTCCGGCAGCCCTTGCGGGCGGCAGGGCGGACAGCCGGATGATGCAGGAATTCATGGCGAAATTCGCCGCCCGGGATTTCTCGCCGACAGGCAGAATCGACAACATGTTGAAGGACCTGGATTCACTTCAGGCCTTCGCGCTGAAGACCAAGACGCCATTGCCGATGACCGGCTCCGTGGTCGAAATTCACCGCCTGCTCTGCGCTGCCGGTCTCGGGCCGAAGGACTCCGCCGAGATGATGCGTCTTCTCGACGGATTTCAGGCCGGCTGACGTCAATCTCGCTGAGAAATTCGAGATCGTCATCTTTCCGCTTGACCATCCATAAATGTTATCGATAACATACGACCAATGACAACCGCAGCTTTGGGAGGAGCCACAGTGGAAGCCAAGAGACTGCTGGAGTTCCAATCGATCACCAAGAGCTTCGGCGGCACGCAAGCGCTGCGGGACGTCTCGATCGATCTGCGCGAGGGCGAAATCCTCGCGCTGCTGGGGGAAAACGGCGCCGGCAAATCGACACTCATCAAGACGCTTGCGGGTATCTACAAGCCCGATGCCGGCGACATCCTGTTTCGCGGCCAGAGCTACCATCATCGCCCCCCGAAGCCGAACGAGCGGCAGCCGGTTGCCTTCATCCACCAGGATCTCGGCTTGATCGAGTGGATGACCGTCGGCGAGAATATGGGCCTGTCGCAGGGTTTCTCGATGCGTCGCGGCCTGATCGACTGGAACAGGACGCAGGCGCGTGCCAAGGAAGCGTTGAAACTGGTCGGCTGCGATTTCGATCCCACCACGCGGGTCTCGGCGCTGTCGCGCACGGAAAAATCGCTTGTCGCCATCGCCCGTGCACTTGCCGTCGAAGCCGACGTGCTGGTGCTCGACGAGCCGACGGCGAGCCTTCCCGCCGATGAAGTCGATCGGCTGTTCAATGCGATCCGCCCCTTAAAGGATCGCGGCGTCGGGATGATCTATGTCTCCCACAGGCTGGACGAGATTTTCCGGATTGCCGATCGGGTCGCCGTTCTGCGCGACGGATGCATGGTGGGACAGAAGCCCGTCAGCGAGACGACCCCCGACGAGCTGGTGACGATGATCATCGGCCGCAGCGGTGACAGCCTGTTTTCCAAGACCCAGATCACGCCCGGCAAGGCGATCGTCAAGGTTCGCGATCTCGTTTGCGCCGGCACGGGCGCGATATCGTTCGATATCCGCGAGGGCGAGCTTTTGGGATTGGCTGGATTGCGTGGCGCCGGCCAGGAACGGATCGGCCGCGCGCTGTTCGGTTGCGAGCCCTTCAACGGCTCGGTTCTGCTGCATGACGAGGCCCCCGACCTTTCCAGCCCGCGGCGCGCTATGGCGTCGGGCATCGGCTTGATTGCCCGTGACCGGACGGAGGAATCCGTGGCGCTCTCGCTTTCCATTCGGGAAAATACCTACCTCAATCCGGGAGCCGTCGGACGCGGGCTTTTGTCCTTCCTGTCGCCGCGCGGCGAAGCCGATCTTGCCCATAAGATCGGCCATTCCGTCGGCCTGCGGCCGAACGACCCGGATCTGCCGGTAGAGGCCCTGTCGGGCGGCAATCAGCAAAAAGTGGTCGTCGGCCGTTGGCTGGCGACCGGCCGCAAGCTGCTGGTCGCAGAAGATCCGACTGCCGGCGTCGATATCGGAGCGCGTGCGGAGATCTACCGTCTGATCACCCAGGCGCTCGAGGCCGGCCTCGCGGTTGTCGTGGTGTCGACGGACTTTGAGGAAATCGCCCATATCTGCCACCGCGCGCTGGTTTTCTCGCGCGGCAAAATCGTCAGCGAACTGACTGGAAGCGGCCTGACGACGGAGGCGGTCATCACGGCCGCATCCGCGTCGGAAGCTGCTTGAGCCATCGGGAGAACAGCCATGCAATCCATTGAATCCACGGCGCTGGAGCCGACCAAGAGCGAAATGGCCGGTCTGTCCACCGGACAGAAGATCGGACGCCTGATCCCGGTTTACGGGCTGGTGATCTTGACCGTCGGCCTGATCGTGATCTTCTCGATCCTTCTACCTGATACGTTCCCGACCGTGTTGAACGTCCGTTCGATTGTATCAGACAAGGCAATCATTGCGCTTCTGTCGCTGGCTGCGATGATCCCGATGGCATCCGGCCGCATAGACCTGACCGTCGGCTATGGCATCGTGCTCTGGCACATCCTCGCCATCAGCCTGCAAACGGCCTACGGCCTGCCCTGGCCGGTCGCGGTTGTCATCGTCCTCGCGCTCGGCGTCCTGACCGGCTTTATCAACGGGCTGCTGGTCGAAGTCGCAAAGATCGACAGCTTCATCGCAACACTCGGCACCGGAACGGTTCTCTACGCGCTTGCCCTCTGGCACACCGGCGGGCGGCAGGTGGTCGGCGTCCTGCCTGAGGGTTTCTATGCGCTGAACGGCACCATGCTGTTCGGCCTGCCGATCACCGGCTTCTACGTGCTGCTGATTGCGATCTGCATGTGGATCGTGCTCGAATACCTGCCGATCGGCCGCTATCTCTACGCCATCGGCGCCAATCCGAAGGCGGCCGCACTCAATGGTATTCCAGTCCGCAAATTCGTGATCGGCGCATTCGTCACCTCGGGGCTGCTGGCGGCTCTGACCGGGGTTCTTCTCGCCTCGAAGCTGCGCATCGGCCAGGCGAGCGTCGGCCTCGAATATCTCCTGCCGGCACTTGTCGGCGCGTTCCTCGGATCGACGACGATCAAGCCCGGACGGGTGAACGTCTGGGGCACCTTGATCGGCGTCATCATCCTGGCGGTCGGAATATCAGGAATTCAGCAATTCGGCGGGTCGTTCTTCGTCGAACCGCTGTTCAACGGCGTGACCCTGCTGATTGCCATCGGCATAGCAGGTTACGCCCAGCGCAAGCGCGGAGTTGTGAGGAGGATCACACCCGCATCCAAATGAGGATGCCGGCTCATCCCGGCATTTCATAACAAACAAAATGGAGGAGTGAACATGAAGCGCAGAACGTTATTGCAGGCAACGGTCGCAACCGTCGCCGTTATGCTCAGCATGCCGGCATTCGCCGATTCCATGACCGATGCCAAGGCTGTGGTCGAAAAGTATGCTTCCAAGGTGAGCGCCTGGGATGGGCCGACGAGCGGCCCCAAGGGCGCTGCCGGAAAGAACATCGTCATTCTTGCCGGCGATATGAAAAACGGTGGCATCCTCGGCGTGGTCAATGGCGTGCAGGAAGCGGCAGGCGCGCTCGGCTGGACGGTCAAGGCGCTTGACGGCGCCGGTTCAATCGGCGGACGGACCGCGGCGTTCGGCCAGGCCATGGCGCTGAAGCCGGATGGCATCATCATCAACGGCTTTGACGCGGTCGAACAGAAGCCGGCGATGGAAGCAGCCAAGGCTGCCGGCATTCCAATGGTTTCCTGGCACGCCGCCTCGGCGGTCGGTCCGGTTCCCGAAGTCGGCGTCTTCGCAAACGTCACCACCGATGCCATGGAAGTCTCGAAGTCTGCGGCGGATTGGGCCTTTGCCGATGCCGGCGGCAAGCCTGGTGTCATCATCTTTACCGACTCCACCTATGCGATCGCGATCGCCAAGGCCGATCGTATGAAGAAGGAGATCGAGGATCTCGGCGGCACGGTGCTCGAATATGTCGACACGCCGATTGCCGAAACCTCTCAGCGCATGCCGCAGCTCACCACCTCGCTTCTGCAGAAGTATGGCGCGAAGTGGACGCATTCGCTGGCGATCAACGACCTCTATTACGACTTCATGGGACCCTCGCTCGCCTCGGCCGGCATTGCAGGCGACGGAAAGCCGGTGAACGTCGCAGCCGGCGACGGTTCGGAGAGCGCCTATCAGCGTATCCGCGCCAAGCAGTTCCAGGCCGTCACGGTCGCCGAGCCGCTCAACCTCCAGGGCTGGCAGCTCGTTGACGAATTGAACCGCGCCTTTGCGGGCGCTCCATGGTCCGGCTATGTGTCGCCGCTCCATGTGGTGACCAGCCAGAACGTCGAGTTTGACGGCGGACCGAAGAACAGCTTCGATCCCGACAACGGCTATCGCGATCAATACAAGAAAATCTGGGGTAAATAACCCTTCCAGTCAGGGCGTATCGACCGATACGCCCTGATGTTCCGACAACACACCACTATCGATCCAGCTCCGGCGAGTTTTGGAAAAGAGAACCTATGATCATTCGTTATGCTTTGTTTGAAGGCGAAATCCATTCCGGTCGGGAAGAAGAATTCCGCGAATTCGTGCGGCAGCGGCTCGTCCCTCTCTGGACGAAATTTCCGGGAGCCGAAGAAATACGGGTGCTGGATGGGATGGAGCGCGACGAGGGCGCCCCGGTCTACGCCATGGCCTTGGCCATTCGCTATCCCGATATGGATGCGGTGAAGGCGGCACTTCTCTCCGATGTGCGGTCGCAGAGCCGCGAAGTCACCGGCGAACTCCTGCAACTCTTCACCGGCAAGGTGCATCACCACGTATTCTCGGCCAATGAATACGCACCACATATTGCCTGACATCAGACGAGTCTGACATTCAGACGGTTCGGGCGCCTGAAAGGTGGTTGAACAAAGACCCGTAAAGCGCCCGCGGATGACGGTCCCAGGCGCTTTTTTCACGCCTGCTAACGCCGATCATCCTGCGAAGGCGCCGGATGCGATCGTTCCGGTTGCTCGACTTTTGGGGACAATTTTCCACCAGCAGCGCTTTTATTAAACTAAATAGTCTATCGATTTAATAGATTATCCGCCATCTTACCGTGCATCGTTCCTGCAAACAACAATCCGAAACGGGAAGATCGACGATGACACTGGCAAAGACATTCAAAATTGCGTTGTTCAGTCTGCTTGGTCTCAGTGCCATTCATGGTCTGGCGTCAGCCCAGGCAGACGTCCCCCTGCTTTCCAAAGTGCCGCCAGGCACGGTGCTGACGATCGGCGATCCGGTCACTCAGAAAGCTCTCGAGGTGTCCGGCCTCGATAAAGAGCTCAGTTTTGAAGTCAAATGGGCCAATATCAGCGGCGGGCCGCAGACGTCGGAAGCTTTCCGCGCCCATGCGCTCGATGTCGGATCGGTGGCCGAGATCCCCTCGATCTTCGCCAACTGGAACAACCTGCCCGTCCGCAACATCGCCTATCGCGAACGCCGTGACCCGATTGCCAATCCCATCTACCGCTTCGGCATCGCGCCAGGCGCGGCCGTCAAGACGCTGGCGGATTTCCGCGGTAAACGCATCGCCTTCAGCCCGGGGCAGGCTCAGGGCACGCTCGTTCTGCGTGCCCTCCATGCCGCAGGCTTGAAGAGCGGCGACGTCACCTTGGTGGAACTGCCAAGCACCAGCGACGTCTATCCGAAGGCATTGGCGAGCAAGCAAGTCGACATCGCACCGCTCGGCGGCGTCTACATCAGGCGCTATATCACCCAATACGGATCGGACGGAGCGACCCTCGTGAAGCACGGCCTGCGGGACGATCCGAGCCATCTTTATGCGCCGCAATGGGTTCTGGACGACCCCGCCAAGGCGGCCGCGCTCGCCGAATATGTCGGTCTGTGGGCACGCGCCACCGAATGGGTGAACCGGAACCCGGATCTCTGGATCAAGGAATATTACGTCGGTCAGCAGGGCCTTAGCCAGGAGGACGGGGAGTTTCTCGTCAAGCTGACCGGCGAACAGATCGTTCCCGCCGATTGGAGCGAAGTGAAGAAGCGCCACCAGGAAACCATCAACCTGCTGGCGGACGAGCTCGGCTACAAACCCTTCAATGTAGAGCAGATTTTCGACAACCGCTTCGAAAAGCTCGGTGCCGCGGCTTTGGCCAAGAGCCAGTAACGTTCGACATTCCTTCGGAGAGGAGATCTGAAACATGGCAACCACTTGGGATGCAGATGAGGCGAAACTATCCCTGACAACAAGCGGGAGAGTTGCGCATGGAGGCTCACGCGTGGCAAAGGCGGTTGGCGCGGCTAGCTCTGCTGGCCCCCGCGCCCGGCGCAGGCTGGGTCCCGGACCCGCGATCCCTTTCGGGTTGCAGATCGGGCCGGTATTGCTTGTCCTGACCTGGGTCGTCGGTTCGGCATTGGGATGGATCGACCCGCGCATCCTGTCGGCGCCGTGGACTGTCATCGAGGCTTTCGTAAGGCTCATAGAGCAGGGTCGCCTGCAGGACAATTTCGTGACGTCGGCGACCCGCGCCCTGCTCGGCCTTAGCATCGGATTGCTGATCGGCACGATCCTGGCGGTTATCGCCGGCCTGTCCCGGATCGGTGAAGCCCTGATCGACGGGCCGGTCCAGATCAAGCGCGCGATACCGACGCTGGCCCTGATCCCCTTGCTGATCCTGTGGTTCGGCATCGGTGAGAGCATGAAGGTTACGACCATCGCGCTTGCCGTGATCGTGCCGATTTACATCCACACCCACAATGCGCTCCGCAGCATCGACAGCCGTTACGTCGAGCTGGCCGAGACCCTGCGCATGAGCCAGAAGGACTTCATCCTTCAGGTGGTGCTGCCCGGCGCCCTGCCGGGTTTCCTTCTGGGTCTGCGGTTTGCCGTCACCCTCTGCTGGGTTTCTCTTGTCGTGGTCGAGCAGATCAACGCCACCAGCGGCCTCGGTTACATGATCGATCTTGCCCGAAATTACGGGCAGACCGACGTCATTCTCGTCGGTCTGGTGGTCTATGTGCTGCTCGGTCTCGTTTCGGACGCTCTCGTCCGCCTGCTTGAACGGAGGGTCCTCTCATGGCGCCGCACCCTGGCAAACTGAAGTCCGCAACCAAAGCCGTCCACGTGCGAAACCTCGATCGGCGGTTTGCGACGAAGACGATCCTCGACGGCGTCGATCTCGATATTGAAGAAGGCGAGTTCGTCGCCCTGCTCGGCCGCAGTGGTTCCGGCAAAAGCACGTTCCTCAGGGCTCTTGCCGGTCTGGATCATGGTGTCGAGGGAACCGGCACCCTCGAGACGCCGGAGAGCCTCTCGGTGGTTTTCCAGGACGCCCGCCTGCTGCCGTGGCGCAGCGTCATCCAGAACGTCACGCTCGGCCTACGTGGACCTTCCGGCCAGGAAGCCGGACGGAAGGCTTTGGCGGAGGTAGGACTTGCGGGTCGGGAAACGGCGTGGCCGAACCAGCTCTCGGGTGGCGAGCAGCAGAGAGTCGCTCTTGCCCGTTCGCTGGTGCGCGAACCGGCCCTGCTTCTCGCCGATGAGCCGTTTGGCGCGCTTGATGCGCTGACTCGGCTGAAAATGCACGATCTGCTCAGGGAGTTGTGTGCAAGACACCGTCCTGCCGTGCTGCTCGTCACCCACGACGTCGACGAGGCGATTTCGCTGGCCGACCGCATACTGGTTCTCGACGAAGGCCGCCTCATCGAGGATCTCAAGATCGATCTGCCGACGCCGCGCGACCACGGCGATCCGCGCTTTGCGCAATTCCGAATCCACCTTCTGAGCCGGCTCGGGGTCGAGCTTCCGGGCCGTAAGGCCGCCTGACATCCGCAACAGTTCAGTTTGATCTGGAGATAAGCCAATGAGCACATCGAAAAGGCAAATGCGGCTTGGCGCATTCATCATGGCGACCGGCCATCATATTGCCGCCTGGCGTCATCCGGAGGCGCAGGCCGATGCCGGCCTCAATATCGATCACTACCGCGAGCTTGCGCAGACCGCCGAACGCGGCAAATTCGATCTCGTCTTCGTCGCCGACAGTCCGGCTGGATGGGACCGCGCCAAGGACCCGGAAGCGCTTCGCCGCACCGCCCAGGGCGCGCATTTCGAGCCTCTGACCCTTTGGGCCGCGCTCTCCCAGGTGACCAAACATATCGGCTTCGTCGCCACGGCATCGACGACCTACGAGGACCCTTACCTCCTCGCCCGCAGGTTCGCGTCGCTGGATTATATCTCCAAGGGCCGCGCCGCATGGAACGTCGTCACGACAGGCGCGGATGTTTCGAAGAATTTTTCAATCGCAGGCCATCCCGCCCATGCCGATCGTTATGAGCGGGCCGAGGAATTCGTCGACCTGGTTAAGGGCCTGTGGGATTCTTATGAGGACGATGCCTTCATCCGCGACAAGGAAAGCGGGGTCTATCTCGATCCTGACAAGGTGCATCTCGTCGATCACAAGGGCAAATTCTTCTCGGTGGCCGGTCCGCTCAACGTCGGCCGTCCGGTTCAGGGCTATCCTGTTATCGTGCAGGCCGGGGCATCCGAACCGGGGCGCGAACTTGCCGCCCGCACGGCCGAGATGATCTTTACCGCCAACCAGACCTTCGAGGATGCGCAGGAATTCTATTCCGACGTCAAAGGGCGGCTGGCCCGCTATGGACGCCGGCCGGACGAACTGCTGATCAGTCCCGGCATATTCCCTGTTCTCGGCGGGACGGAAGCGGAAGCCCAGGCGAACTACGACCATATCCAATCGCTCGTTCATCCCTCCATCGCCTGGAATATCCTTGCCCGCCACTACAAGGGAGTTGACCTTTCCGGCTACTCGCTGGACGATCCCGCCCCTCCCCTGCCTGAAAATACCGAACTCAACAAAAGCCGCCTCAAGCTGGTTTCCGATCTGGTCTCGCGCAACAATCTGACGCTGCGCCAGTTCTATCTGGCGGTCGCCACCGCTCGTGGCCATCGGACGGTTGTGGGAACGCCCGAGCAGATCGCCGATGCGATGCAGAGCTGGTTTGAGAATGGTGCGGCCGACGCCTTCAACATCATGCCGCCGATCCTGCCCACCGCTCTGACCGATTTCGTCGATCAGGTCGTGCCGATCCTGCGCAAGCGCGGTCTGTTCCGGCACGAATATGAAGGCACGACGCTGCGGGAGAACTTGGGCCTTCAGCGCCCGCCGAATGGCTTTGTGGTTCAGGCGGGGCAGCAGCAAAAGGTGCAGGCGGCCGTATGATTTCCCAGGGGGCTTCCCCCTGGTTTCCTTGTTCCAATCACACAGAACTGCAGCATGCATGAGCAATAATTCCGAATTTCTCTGGTATATTCCCAACGACGTCAAAGCCGGTCATCGCGGCGATTCCGCTGTCGAGAACCACAACAGCCTGGATACGCTGACCAGCCACGCAAGGGCGCTGGAGGAACATGGCTGGAAGGGCGCGCTCATCGGCACCGGTTGGGGCCGTCCCGACACGTTCACCGTCGCGGCCTCACTTGCCGCCCGGACCACCACCTTCGAGCCGCTGATTGCGATCCGCCCGGGCTATTGGCGACCGGCAAACTTCGCGTCCGCGGCGTCGACGCTGGACCACCTGACGGGCGGCCGGGTGCGGATCAACATCGTGTCGGGCAAGGACAATCTGGCTGCCTACGGCGACAGCGAGGGCGATCAGGCGCATCGCTACGGCCGCACCAAGGAGTTCATGCGGCTGGTCCGCAGACTGTGGACCGAGGACAATGTCACTTCGGCGGGTGAGCACTTCCGGGTTGCCGACTCTACCGTGGTGCCGCGCATCCAGGTCCGCGGCGATCGTCGGCACCCGAAATTCTATTTTGGCGGTGCCTCGGAAGCGGCAGAGCGGGTGGCCGCCACCGAGGCCGATGTCCAGCTCTTCTGGGGCGAGCCGCTCGATGGTGTCCGCGAACGGATCGCGCGGCTCAAGGCGCTGAGCAGGGAGCTGGACCGCGACCTCCCGCCGCTGGAATTCGGACTGCGGATAACGACACTGGTCCGGGACACCACCGAACAGGCCTGGGCCGATGCCGAGGCGAAGGTCGCCGAGATGGCCAGAAGCAAGGGCAGCGGCTGGCACGATCACCAGCGCGCGCTCGCCGTCGGCCAGCAGCGGCTGCTCGATCTGCATGAGCGCGGCGACGTCCTCGACGACAACCTCTATACCGCCCCGGGCAAGTTCGGCGGCGGCGGCGCCGGCACCACCTGGCTGGTCGGCTCGGCGGAAGACGTCGCCCGCTCGCTGCGCAAATACCAGGATCTCGGCATCACCCATTTCGTGCTGTCCGACACGCCGTATCTCTCCGAAATCAAGCGGCAGGGCGATCAGCTACTTCCGCTGCTACGCAGCTAAAGCCGGAAGCGCCGACGCTCCGGCACCGCAGCTGCAATTCATGCCGTTGCCGAGACCTTTCAGCAAATCACGGCCCGATGCCAGGACGGCGTCGCGTAGTCGCAGGTAAGCCGCAGAGCCTTGTTGCGCAGGGGAGTCCGCGGATTTCGCAACCACCGGGAGAGCGCTCCTCAAATAGTCCGTCCGAAAAGCGCAAATGCTATCCAGATATGGCGATATAGCATGCTCCGTCGGCTCCGTTTACACTCTCTAAAATAAATTCCTCTAATTTTTTTTAGACATCGGGGCGACGTTCTTTAGGCTCGTCACCTCCGCCATGATGGCGGGTCAGGCACCCGAACTTCGCATGAAATCGGCTTTTATTGCTTTGACGGATGTTCCGTATCTCAAGCGCGATTCCGGGCACAGGGGTGCCTGTCGGAATGCACTCGGAGACATACCGAGGCTCGGCATTCGAACGAGATATGACAAGCAATCCTGGCTGCGAGACATCCTTCCAACAAACCTCACCGCGAGGGGAGAGTGCATATGAAGAATACCATGAGTTTCGGGGTTGTGGCGCGCTTGGCGCTTGGCTTCAGCGTTCTCCTATTGCTGATGGTCGGCTTGACCACCTATTCGACGGAAAAAGTTGCGCAGATCAACGATAAGCTTGGAACCATCAACGACGTCAACAGCGTGAAGCAGCGGTTTGCTATCAACTATCGCGGCAGCGTGCATGATCGGGCGATTGCCATCCGCGACGTCACTCTGGTGACGTCTGCCGATGAGCGGAAGACCGCCGAGGCATTGATCGAAAAGCTGGCAGCTTCTTACGCCGAGAATGAAAAGCGCATGGCGGATATGGTCGCCTCTCCGGCCGGTGCGACGGAACAGGAAAAGACCATTCTCGGTGAGATTGCAGACATCCAGGCGAAGACCAATCCATTGGTCGCCCAGATCATTGCACTGCAGGAGAAGGGCGACGGCGAGGCCGCCCGCAAGATCCTGCTCGAACAGGCTCGACCGGCCTTCGTTGCCTGGCTTGGCGCCATCAACAAATTCATCGACTATCAGGAAGCGCTGAACAAATCGATTGGCGGCGAGGTTCGCAGCACGGCAAGCGGCTTCAAGCCATTGGCGCTGACCGCGCTCGGCATTGCGGCTGTTCTTTCACTGGTTGCCGCCGCCGTCACCGCACGCACGATCGTCGGCCCGCTGGCAAAACTTCAGCTTTCGCTGAAAGCAATGGCCGAGGGCAATCTTGATGGCGATCGTCGCCTCGAAGCGCGGGGCGACGAGATCGGCAAGCTTGCACGGGCGGTAGCAGGGCTGCGCGACGCAATTTCAGCAAAGGCGGAACGGGAAGCTGACGCCGAGGCGAAGAGAGCCGTGTCGGAGCGGCATCGCCTCGAACAGGATGCCGATGAACGCCGCACCCTTGCCGAGCAGACGGACAAGGCTGTCGGCCAGCTTGGCGATGCATTGCAGGCGCTGGCTGACGGCGACCTCACACAGCAGATCGGCACTCCGTTCATTCCCTCTCTCGAAAAGCTCAGAGCCGACTTCAATTCTGCAGTCGAAAAGCTCCGTGCCGCCATGCAGAAGGTTGCCCAGAACGCCAGCGCCATCGCGGCCGGTGCACAGGAAATCCGCTCCGCCTCCGACGATCTCGCCAAGCGGACCGAACAGCAGGCAGCCTCCGTCGAGGAAACCGCCGCTGCCCTGGAAGAGATCACGACCACCGTTGCCGACTCGAGCAACAAGGCTCAGGAAGCCGGCCAACTCGTTCGCAAGACGAAGGACAGTGCGGAGCGCTCGGGCAGCGTCGTTCGGGATGCGGTCGATGCCATGGGCAAGATCGAATCCTCCGCCACCGAAATCGGCAGCATCATCGGCGTCATCGATGAAATCGCGTTCCAAACCAATCTGCTTGCGCTCAATGCCGGCGTCGAAGCCGCCCGCGCCGGTGAGGCAGGCAAGGGTTTTGCCGTCGTCGCTCAGGAAGTGCGCGAGCTGGCGCAACGTTCCGCCAAGGCGGCAAAAGAAATCAAGGAACTCATCAACGCTTCGAATGGCCACGTGAAAAGCGGCGTTGCCCTGGTTGGCGAGACCGGAAAGGCGCTGAAAGAGATTGCAGAGCAGGTACAGCAGGTCGACGGCAATGTGGGGGCCATCGTCGGCGCTTCGCAAGAGCAGGCGACGGGGCTGAAAGAGATCAATACCGCTGTCAACAAGATGGATCAGGGCACGCAGCAGAACGCCGCCATGGTGGAAGAAGCCACAGCGGCCGCCCACAACCTGGCCAAGGAAGCCGACGCGCTGTTCCAGCTGCTGGGCCAGTTCAACATTGGCGGAGCGGTGGCACCGAAGCGCGTAGCGCAGCCCGCTGCCGCGGCGCCACATGCTCAACCGGCGCCCTCGCCTGCGCGCCAGATGGTTGCCAAAGTGAGTAAGTCGTTCCAGACGAATGGGAATGCGGCATTGGCCGGCGATTGGGAAGAGTTTTAAGTCGCCCTGATTTCCCTCCAGTCTATGCTGGAACGCCAAAGCGGCATGATTTTGCGAAGGGCAGCGTTTGCTGCCCTTCGCATTTGAATCTTATGCCCGAGCCGGAGCCTTGACTGGAAGCAGGGCATTGACAACAACCGCAACGCCTATGTTTGCCGCAAGCGCCAGGAGTCCCGTGTAGACGGTGAAGGGTTCGCCGCCGAGGCTGATCAGATGCAAAGGCTTCCAACCGGCATCCCAGACGAGGAAAGTACCGCCGCCGAAGCCGACGAACCAGCCGGCAAGCAGACCGGGTGCGCGGAACCAATTGGTATAGAGGCCAAAGACCAGCGCCGGAAGCGTCTGCAGGATCCAGATGCCGCCGAGCAGCTGCAGGTCGAGTGCGAACTGCGTCGGCAGGAAGATGATGACGAGAAGCGCACCGATCTTCACCACGAGCGAGGTGATCTTTGCAACCTTG
Organism: Rhizobium leguminosarum bv. viciae USDA 2370; assembly: GCF_002008365.1. GTDB lineage: Bacteria > Pseudomonadota > Alphaproteobacteria > Rhizobiales > Rhizobiaceae > Rhizobium > Rhizobium leguminosarum. Next base: position 83,130 of record NZ_MRDL01000001.1, on the reverse strand, counting down.
GCCTCACCCGCATCGCTGACGCCGGGGTCGACATAGGCTTTCCAGAAATTGCGGGTGAAGAGATTGGCGGCACCGATGCTCATCACCGCTGCCGGCACCAGCGCGCCGATAGCGATCGCCGCAAAGGCGAAGCCGGAGAACCAGCCTGAAAACAGCGTCTTGAACAGCGTGGGAACAACGTCATTGGCGCTGTCGAGCTTCAGGTTGGCGGCATGCCCCATATAGCCGAGCAGCGCCAGAAGGCCGAGCAGTAGCGTATAGGCGGGCAGCATGATCGCATTCTTGCGGATCGTCTTGCCGCTGTTGGAGGCAAAGATGCCCGTCAGCGTATGCGGATACATGAAGGCCGCAAGCGCCGAACCCAAAGCGAGCGTGGCATAGGCGACATACTGATTGCCGCCGAGCAGCAGGTTGCCGGAACCCTTGGCCTGGAAGGCCGCATCGGCCGAGGCGAAGACGTTGGCGTAGCCTCCGAGTTTCGACGGGATCAGTGCGACGGCCGCGATCACGACGATATAGATCATGATGTCCTTGACGAAGGCGATCAGCGCCGGTGCGCGCAAACCCGCGGAGTAGGTGTAGAGCGCCAGCACGATGAAGGCGATCGCCAGCGGCAACTCGCCATGCAGCCCGAGCGCCTTCAGGACCGCCGTCATGCCGACGAGCTGGAGGGCAATATACGGCATGGTGGCGATGACGCCCGTTGCCGCCACGGCGAGTTCGAGACTGCGCGATCCGTATTGACCGTGAACGACGTCGGCAGCCGTTACATAGCCGAAATCCTTGGCGCGTTTCCACAGCATCGGCATGACCATGAAGACGAAGGGGTAAACGACGATGGTGTATGGCAGCGCAAAGAAGCCGTAGGCTCCGACAGTATAGACCAGCGCCGGGACGGCGATCACGGTGTAGGCGGTATAAAAATCGCCGCCGACCAAGAACCAGGTGATCCAGGTGCCGAAGTTGCGTCCGCCGAGGCCCCATTCATCGATATGGGCCAGCGTTTCGGGCTTGCGCCAGCGGCTGGCGACGAAGCCCATGACCGTGACGAGCGCGAAAAAGAAGATGAAGACGGCAAGCGCCGTGCCGTTGATGTCAGTCGTCATGGCGGGTGCTCCGATAGGCGATCCAGGTCAGCGTCGCAGTGATCGGCACCCAGAGAAGCTGATACCAGTAAAAGAACGGAAAGCCGAAAAGCGACGGCTCGCGGACATTGTAGAAGGGCGGCCAGAGCAGACCTATGTACGGAATGATGAGCAGCCACAGCGCTGCCTTGCTACGTGGTTTTTCCATGTCGGAATACCTTTCAGGCGCCGCGACGGCGGTCGCCATGTTCCAGTTGTCGGCGTGGAAGGCAGGTCTGTCAGCCGGCGGCCGCGGCAGGCCGGGTTCGGGTCGCTTGAGGTTTTTCGACCGATCGAAAGCTGATGTAATACATGTGAATTCCTCCCAACGGCTCGCACTTGGCCAGCCGTGGATGGAGTCCTATGGCGTTGATTTTGTCCTCACAAGATGGGCGCGCCACCGAAATGCCGGAGCCTACCCAGAAGTGGGTAGGCTAGATTTACCCGACTTTCGAGACGATGCCGTGATCGAGCGCGTAGCGGATGAGGCCCGCCGTGGTCGTGATGCCGAGCTTCCTCTTGAGGTTCTTGCGATGGGTTTCCGTCGTGGCGGAGGTTATCCCGAGCACGTCGGCGATCTCCTTATTGCTCCTGCCGGCAACGATCAGCCCGAGAATGTCGCGTTCGCGCGGCGTCAGCGGATCGCTCCCCTCCTCGGCGCGTTCGCCCATCAGCGCGTCGAACACGCCGGACGAGAAATATGTCCCCCCACCTGCCACGGTCTCGATGGCCGAGACGATCTCGTCGGTCGAAACGTCCTTCAGGATGTAACCGGCAGCGCCATGCATGACCGAGGAGGAAATATACTCGCGGCTGTCATGCATGGAGAGCATCACGACCCGCGCCTGGGGAAGTTCGTTCCTGAACAATTCGATTGCATCGATGCCGCTCAGCTTCGGCATGTTGATGTCCATCAGCACGACCTGCGGCAGGACTTGCCGGCCGATCTCGAGACCTGTTTGAGCAAGCCCGGCCGTTCCGGCAACTTCGATATGCTCGAATGTTTCGAGCACGGCCTTCAACCCGTCCAGTACCAGCGGATGATTGTCGATCAAGAGCACCCTGATTTTCGGGCGTTCCGTCATGCGGCTTCAGCCTGCTGGTCGGCGGGACGATTGGCCGATTTCGGCATCATCGCCGTCAGCGTCGTCCCGGTCTCGCTGCTGTTGATCAACAGCAGGCCGCGGAAGTGGGCCATCCGCTCCTGCATGTTGCGCAGGCCGAGACCTGATCTGCCGGAGACCCCCTCCTTGATGCCGTCGAAGCCACTGCCGTTGTCTGTGATAGTCATGCGGGCCCGGCCGCCGTCGCTCCAGAGCTTGACCGTAAGCCGGGAGGCGCCCGAGTGCCGCTCGACATTGTTGAACGCTTCCTGTGCGACGCGATAAAGCGCGGTATTGGCTTCGGCCTTCAGCGTGTCGGTGAAGCCCGAAGCGTCGATTTTCGTCTCGATCCCCGTCCGCTCGGCAAAATGATAACACAGCGCCTCGAGAGCAGCCGTCAGGCCGAGGTCGTCCAGCACGCGCGGGCGCAGATCGTGCGACAGCCGCCTGATTTCCTTAATGGCGCTGTTCAGCGCTTCGACACCGCGGTCAATGGTGACAGCCGCATCGTCGACATTGGTTCTGACTTTACGGCCGGCAAGATCCATCGCATAGCGCACGCCGACGAGATTTTGGGAAATGCCGTCGTGCAACTCGCGCGCCAGCCGTGCGCGCTCTTCTTCCTGCGTATCGATGACCCGCTGTGTCAGCGCCTTGAGCCGGCTGTCGGCCATACGCCGCTCGTGGAACGTCAGCAGCATGCAGGTCGTGAAAACGACGAGCACCGAAGGCACGGCGATCAGCGCGACGATGACGAAGGTCCGTCTTATGTTGGCGCGCATCCCGGCGTTGGCGGCGGCACTTTGGGCAAAGACGTCATCCAGGTAAACGCCGGTGCCGACGACCCAGTGCCATTTGTCGAGACTGACGACGAAGGAGAGCTTGTCGGCGATCTGTCCGGTCGATGGCTTCTGCCATTTGTACTGATGCAGACCCCCGCCCGCTCTTGCCGTGGCGATCAGTTCGGCAATGACCTTGTCGCCATCCGGGTCGGTAAGGTCGAGCCAATTATGCCCATGGCGGAAACTCTGGCGCGGATGGACGATGTTGTTGCCGTCGTAATCGTAGACAAAGAAATATCCGTCCTTGCCGTAATCGAGCGAGGTCAGGATCGCCGCCACCTGCTGCTTGGCGGCTTCGTCATCAGAACCGGCATTGTCATAGATCGTCTGGATGGCGGACAGGGCAAGATTGGTCAGGTTGAGGATCTCGGCTTCCTTGGTCTTCAGCATGTTCTGCTCGAACGTGTCGATGCTGTTCTTGGCGAGGTTTGCCGATTGCCATGTGATGAAGGTGGTGATCGCAAGGATCGAAATGACGAGCGGAACGATCGCCAATGCGATGATCTGGTGTCGTAACGTCAACGATCATTCCTCCCGAGAATTTGCGCCCGGAATTATGCCCTTTGTCAAATGCGAGTCCAGCGGCTTGTCGGAACCAATGCCGGCGGAGCCATCGCGTCTGCGCTATTCCAGCGGGACGAAGAGGCCGAGTTTGACGTCGCGCAGAACGACATTCGTGTGCATGCGGCGGATCTGCGGATTGTCAGCCATGATCAGCGCAGCGATGTCGTCGTAATGCTCGACGTCGCGGGCGGTGACGATCGCAATCAGATCGACCGCGCCTGTGACATAATAGACCTGTTGTATGTGATCCTGCTTCTCAGCCCAGAGGCGGAACTTGGCCAGCGCGTCGTAATTGTCCCGCTCGATCTCCATCCCGACGATGAACACCATCGCTGTGCCCGTCGCCTTGCGGTCGACGACGGCCACCTCCGCCTTGATGATCCCTTCTTCGCGCAGCCGCTTCAGCCGCCTCTGCACGGCCGAGACTGACAGTCCGATCCGTTCGGCGATAGTTTCGGCTTTCAGCTGGCAGTCGCGCTGAACGATATCGAGAATGTCGCGGTCAAAACGATCGAGTTGTTCCATTGTCCAGTCCTAGTTCTCGCCGCAACAATTCGCGCATTCTGCCGTACTTGCCGCACGAGGAAGATTATTTTGCATAAAATATGCAGAATAGACGAAAACTGCGCGAAAAAACCGCGTTATTTTATCATTATCCTTCGCAAATTCAATTCAGCCGGAACCATGCATGCCAGATCAACCCTTTCCTGCTCTTCGCGTCGAAGATCTCCATAAAAGCTTCGGCTCGCAAGAGGTTCTCAAGGGTATCTCGACGCAGGCCGCAAAGTCCGATGTGATTTCGATCATCGGCTCGTCGGGCTCCGGCAAAAGCACCTTTCTCAGATGCATCAATTTCCTGGAAACGCCTGATCGTGGCCGCATTGCCGTAAACGGCGAGGAAATCGCGCTCAAGATGGGGCGGGGCGGCCGGCTGCAGCCGCGCAGCTGGCGGCAGATCGAGCGGATACGGACCGGATTGGGGATGGTCTTTCAGAGTTTCAATCTCTGGGCCCATCGTACGGTGCTGGAAAACGTCATTGAGGCGCCGGTACACGTCATGGGCATTTCGCGGCGCGAGGCTATCGAAAAGGCTGAGGCCCTGCTCCACAAGGTCGGGCTCTTCGATAAACGCGACGCCTATCCCGCTTTCCTCTCCGGCGGTCAGCAGCAGCGTGCTGCGATTGCCAGAGCGCTCTGCGTGGATCCTGATGTCATGCTGTTCGACGAGCCGACATCGGCGCTTGATCCGGAACTGGTCGGCGAGGTGCTGAAGGTCATCCGCGATCTGGCGGAAGAAGGCCGGACCATGCTGATCGTCACGCATGAAATGCGCTTTGCCCGGGATGTTTCCAGCCGTGTTCTCTTCCTGCATCAGGGACGGATCGAGGAGGAAGGCTCGCCGGAGCAGATATTCGGGGCGCCGGTCAGCGCCCGCTGCCGGGAATTCACCGGCCTCAGCGCCCACTGATGCGCATCGATCTATCATCGACAACACAAACCAGGAGAATCCTGCGAATGAAACTGCTCCCCACACTGTTCGCCGGTGTAGCGCTAGCGCTTTCCGCCGTCACCGCACAGGCCGAAGTCCGCTTCGGCGTCATGAACGAATCCTATCCACCCTTCTTCGCCAAGGACGCCTCCGGCCAATGGCAGGGATGGGAGATCGACCTTATGAACGCTGTGTGCGAGGAGATGAAGGAGAAATGCTCGATCGTCGAGATTTCCTGGGATGGTCTCATTCCGGCTCTCCAGAGCAAGAAGTTCGACGTGATCTGGTCGTCGATGTCGAACACCGCGGAACGCTCGAAGGTGATCGACTTCACCGACAAATATTACAACACACCGAGCACCTTGATCGGCCCCAAGGACCAGAAACCGGGCGCCACTGCCGAGGACGTGAAGGGCAAGACCATCGGCATTCAGGTGTCGACGATCCAGTCGGAATATTACAAGAAGTATTTCGCCGACGCTGCCGAGGAAAAGACCTATCAGACGCTCGATGAGGCTTTTCAGGACCTCGCCTCCGGCCGTATCGACTATGTTTTTGGCGATTCACTGGCACTTGACGCTTTCCTCAAAAGCGATGGCGGCAAGGATTGCTGCGCCAAGATGGGCGACGTTGCCGACGACAAGGAGATTCTCGGCGCTGGCGTTTCGGGCGGCCTGCGCAAGGAAGACACGGAACTGAAAGCCAAGCTGAACACAGCCATCGCCGCCGTCCGTGCCAGTGGCCAATACGACGCCATCAACAAGAAGTACTTCGATTTCGACATCTACGGCGCGAAGTAAGCAGCTCAACGATGGCGACCACGCAACAAGGTATTCTGGACCTGCTGTCTCCCTATCCTCCGGGATGGGGCGGCGTTCTTCTGGCAGGCGCGGTCTCCACGGTCGCCATCTCGGCTTGCGCCTTCGCGATCGGCCTGCTGCTCGGCACGGGCGGCGCGCTTGGAAAGCTTTCGGGCAATCGCATACTGCGCCTGCTGCTCGATCTTTATACCACGCTGATCCGCGCCGTTCCCGAGCTGATCCTGATCGTCGGGCTCTATTATGCCGGCACCGATGGCCTCAACCGGCTGCTCGCCGCGTTGGAGCTGCCACCGGTCAATGTGAACGGCTTCGTCGCGGCCGTTGCCGTGCTGGGCTTCGTCCAGGGTGCCTACATGACGGAGGTGCTGCGCGGCGCAATCCTCGCCATTCCCGTCGGCCAGATCGAGGCGGCCAAGGCCTTCGGCATGGGGCCGGTGTTGAGGTTCCGACGGATCCTGCTGCCGGCGCTCCTGCCGAACGCGCTGCCGGGCCTTGCCAATCTCTGGATGTCGGTCACCAAGGACAGCGCGCTGGTCGCGGTCGTCGGCTACCAGGAACTGGCGCTCGCCACCCGTCTTGCCGGGGCAAGCACCAAGCATTACTTCGTCTTTTTCCTTGCTTCGGCCCTTCTCTATCTCGCCATCACTCTTGTTTCCAACGTCGTCTTCAAACTGATCGAGGGACGGGTACGGCGGGGGCAGCCGCGTCTTGCCTGAAGAAAGCGCCCCATGAATTTCACCTGGATCTCTTCCTACTGGCCGCTGCTTCTGACCGGCGCCTGGCAGACTGTTTGCCTGCTGGTAATCTCGGTGGTGTTCGGCTTCGTCATCGCCATAGGCCTCGCCTTCGCGCAGGTCAGCGGCGGCAGACTGACGCGGCTGCTCGCCCGCGGCTACTGCACCTTCTTTCGCGGCACGCCGCTGCTGATACAGCTGTGGCTTCTCTACTATGGGGTTGGCTCGCTGCTGCCGATGGTCCCCGGCATCCGCCAGAGCCTGTTCTGGCCGATCCTGCGCGAGGGCTTCTTCTTCGCGGCCGTCAGTTTTACCCTGAACTACGCAGCCTATGAGGCAGAGGTGTTGCGCGGCGCGCTGCTTGCCGTTCCCAAGGGCGAACTCGAAGCGGGCCGGGCCTTTGGCCTGTCGCCCTGGATGCTGACCCGCCGCATCTGGCTGCCGCGCGCCATTCGCATCGCCCTGCCGACGATTGCGGGAGAGATCGTCATGCAGCTCAAGGCGACGCCGCTCGCCTTTACGGTGACGGTGATGGATCTCTACGCCGTGGCAAACAAGGTTCGGCAGGACACGCTGCTCGTCTATGAACCGCTGCTGGTCGTCACCCTCTTCTATCTCGCGCTGACAGCAGTGATCGCCCGCGTCTTTCGAGGTCTCGAAGCGCAGGTGCCGGTTCGCCGCTAGGCCGACGGAACAGGACCGGCCCATGAACTCCCTGGCGCACGAACCACGCGCACCTCGCCCACTTTGTTATGAAAAGCCCGCCGCCGATGACGGCGCGACAGACTGAATGGAGACTGCTTCATGAGCACGACGCGAATTCTCGATGGCGGCATGAGCCGCGAGCTGCTGCGGCTGGGTGCCGAACTGAAACAACCGGAATGGTCGGCATTGGCGCTGATCAATGCACCGGATATCGTCCGTAGGGTACACCGGGAATTTATCGCCGCCGGTTCTGAGGTCGTTACGACGAACAGCTATGCGCTCGTGCCCTTTCACATCGGCGAGGATCGGTTCCGGAAGGAAGGGCCGGCGCTGATCCGTCTCGCCGGTCGCCTGGCGCGCGAGGCGGCGGATGCCGTTACCGATCGGAAGGTGCTGGTTGCCGGGTCGCTACCGCCGATCTTCGGTTCATATGAGCCGCAGAATTTTCAGCCTTCGCGGGTGCAGGATTATCTCCAGGTGCTTGTCGAGAACCTCGGCCCCTTCGTCGATATATGGCTCGGCGAGACGTTGAGCCTGATCGCCGAGGCAGAGGCCGTCCGCAAGGCGGTGGCGACATCAGGCAAGCCGTTCTGGATTTCCTTCACATTGGCGGATGACGAGGCAGCCATCAGTGGCGGCGAACCGAAGCTTCGCTCCGGAGAAAAGGTCGAGGATGCGGCATCCTGGGCGGTTTCATCGGGCGCTGAAGCTCTGCTGTTCAATTGCAGCAAGCCCGAAGTCATGCAGGCGGCTGTGGAGACGGCAGCCCGGGTCTTCCGAAAGATGGATGCTCGCATCGAAATCGGCGTCTATGCCAATGCCTTCGAAGGGGAAACAGGCGACGCAGCCGCCAATGAAGGCCTGCACGATACCCGCGCCGATCTGAATGACGACGCCTATTCGCGTTATGCCTGCTCCTGGGCCGAAGCCGGCGCGACCATCATCGGCGGCTGTTGCGGCATTGGCGCCGCCCATATCCATCGCTTGAGGAAGACGCTTTTGGGTTAAAGCGGCACGTCGGGAACTCGGCTATGTCGCAATTGTCATTTGGCGTTTGACGCCGTCTTCTGGAGTTCGAGGAGAAGCTCGATCAACTTGGGGGCCATCTCCTTTATTTCTGAAAGGTGGACGGCGCTCAGTCGCGTCAGCATCTCGTCCGCTTTGTCAGTGAGCAGAATCGTCTGGCGGCGCCTGTCGGCCGGATCGGCATGACGTTCGACCAGTCCCGCGTCCGACAGCCGCCCGACAAGTTCGGTCGCCGTGTGCGGCGCGATGATCAGCCGCTCGGCTAGCATGCCGATGGTCATGGCATCGCCCCGCTGTCCCTTGATCGCCAGGAGGGCCTGATGCTGCTGTACGGGCAGCCCTTCCGAATGGGCGGCAGAGGCGCTGAAGTCCATGAACTGGCGAAGCGCGAATCTGAGGTCGGCGAGAGCCTCGTAATCCTCCTGTCTCAGCGGCGGCGCGGTCTTCTTCAAAGCTCTTCTCCTCTGCCTCAGCGGCTGCCATGGTCGGCAGCCATTCGGCCATCTCGAATAGAGGGGCACCCGACAACCGGTCAAGGGAGGCATCTACTGAGACATTTTCGTCTGCATGATTTCATCCATTGATTTATATCGTATCACGATATATTGACGCCCCTCAAGCGTACCATTTCCGCGTAGCAGAGGCTTCCATGGCGCAGCATCAACCAAGCAACCGGCCGCACGATTTCACCGGCGGCCTTTCCCGGCGCGAGGCCGGCGATTTCACCACCGACAGGCGGGTCCTCCTGCTGGTCGGCATGTCCATTATTGTCGGCACCGCCGGCGCATTTGCCGCCTGGTGTCTCGTCAGCCTCATCGCGCTGGTGACGAATGTCATCTGGTTCGGAGAGATCGGCATCCAGCCCGCCTCTCTGGCTGCCGTTCCGCGTTCGCTATGGGTGGTGCTGGTTCCGCCGCTGGGCGGTCTCGTCATCGGACTGATGGCTCGCTTCGGATCGGAGAAGATCCGCGGCCACGGCATTCCCGAGGCGATCGAGGCGATCCTGATCGGCGGCAGCCGGATGTCGCCGAAGGTCGCGGTCCTCAAGCCGCTGTCGTCGGCGATCTCCATCGGAACCGGCGGTCCGTTCGGCGCCGAGGGGCCGATCATCATGACCGGCGGTGCGATCGGATCGCTTTTCGCACAATTCTTTCACATGAGTGCGGCCGAGCGGAAGACGCTGCTCGTCGCCGGCGCGGCTGCAGGCATGACGGCGATCTTCGGTTCGCCGATTGCCGCGGTCATGCTGGCGGTCGAACTGCTGTTGTTCGAATGGAAACCGCGCAGCTTCATTCCCGTCGCCGTCGCCGCCTGCGTGTCGATCTGCTGGCGCCCGCTGCTGTTCGGCACCGGCCCGCTGTTCCCGACCCACTTCCAGGTAGACTTGCCCTGGTGGGGGATTTTCGCCTGTGCGGCGATGGGCATCATCTCAGGCCTGCAATCCGGATTACTGACGACACTGCTCTACCGGATCGAGGACCTGTTCGAAACCTTGCCGATCCACTGGATGTGGTGGCCGATGCTCGGCGGTCTCGTTATCGGCCTCGGCGGTCTGATCGAGCCGCGGGCAATGGGCGTCGGTTACGACATCATCGATGGCTTGCTCAACAACCGGCTGCTCGCCCCGGCTGTTATGTCGATCCTGCTGGTGAAGACCGTCATCTGGTTGTTTGCCCTGTCGTCCGGCACTTCGGGCGGCGTGCTTGCGCCGCTTCTCATCTTCGGCGGTGCTCTCGGATGGCTGGTCGGCCTTCTCATGCCGGGCAACGATCCCGGCTTCTGGGCGCTGCTCGGAATGGCGGCGATGATGGGGGGAACCATGCGCGCGCCGCTGACGGGCACTTTCTTTGCGATGGAGATCACCGGCGATGTCAGCGCGCTCGTTCCGCTGCTTGCCGCAACCGTGGTGGCCTATGCCGTCACCGTCCTTCTGCTGCGCCGCTCGATCCTCACCGAGAAGATCGCGCGCCGCGGTCAGCACATCACCCGCGAATACGGCGTCGACCCGTTCGAACTATCCCGGGCAACGGAGATCATGATCAGCGATGTCGACACGCTTCCCGTCACCATGACGGTGGGAGAGGCGTGCGATTTCTTCGCCTCTCAGCAGAAAACGCACCGGATCTATCCGGTGGTCGATGCAGCAGGCAGGCTAGCCGGCGTCGTATCGAGAGCCGACGCTCTGCTCTGGCAGGGGAATCCGGACCTCGCCAGTCAGACGCTTGCGGAAAACGTGACTGATGATTCCGTTCCGGTGGGGCATCCGGATGATACGGTCGCATTCATCGCCGATCTGATGCTGTCGACCGGCGACGGACGCATTCCGATCGTCGATCCGACCTCAGGGAAATTGTGCGGCCTGATCGCCCGCAAGGATCTGCTGCGGCTGCGCAGTTCCTACAGGTCGGCGGAACTGGATCGGCGGCCGTATCTCACCGCCGGAGCGAGGAGCAAGTTGCAATAGCGTTCCGCGGGCGTCCTCCGCATCGCTACTGCTACTGCCGCGCGCCGCATGGATCAGGTCCCATGCGGCGCGCGCTGACGCCTGAAGACTTCAGTGCAGTCCGAACAGGTTCAGCAGCTCTTCGCGGTGTCGAACGAAATCCGGTGCGCTGCGGTCGCGAGGACGGGGCAGATCGATTTCGATCAGACGCGGCTCGCCGCCCTTTTCCCGTGGCAGGATCAGGATCCGGTCGGCCAGGTAGATCGCCTCTTCGAGATCGTGGGTGACGAGGATGGTCGTCACATCCTCATCGCGCCAGATCCGTGCGAGTTCCTGCTGCATGCCGATCTTGGTCATTGCGTCGAGCGCGCCGAGCGGTTCGTCGAGCAGCAGGATCTCGGGCTGGACGGCCAGAGCCCGGGCGATGCCGACGCGCTGGGCCATGCCGCCGGAGAGCTGCCGGGGATAGGCCGCCTCGAACTGCTGCAGGCCGACGAGCTTGACATAATGGCGCGCCCGTCCCCTCGCCTGCTCACGCGACAGACCTCTTGTTTTCAGCCCGAAGGCCACATTGTCGAGCACGGTCAGCCAGGGCAGAAGGCGCGGTTCCTGAAAGATGACGGCGCGCTCTGCGCCGACGCCTCGCACTGCCTTGCCATCGACGAGAACCTCGCCCGTGTCGGAATCCTCAAGACCGGCCAGAACCCTGAGCAGGGTTGTCTTGCCCGAGCCGCTGGGGCCGACGATGGCGAGGCTTTCGCCGGAGCGGACGTGGAGGTTGACATCCCTGAGAACCTGTAGAGGTGCCCCGTTCAACCTGTAGGATTTGGAGAGGTGACGGATCGTCACTTCTCCGCGGCGCGTGTCCTCAGCGATGCTCATCACCATTCCTCAGTTGCTTGCCGGCTTGGCATCGGCGGTAAAGAGGATGTCTTTGGCCGCAAGCTGGCCCTGCTTCAGCTTACCTTCGCGAACCAGCACGTCGATCCAGAACTGGATGTCGCGCTCGACCGGCAGACCGCCGGCGCGCACACCATAGCCGCGGAAGTATTGCGCGATATTAGCGTTCTCGCCGCGCTCGCTGAGGGCCTTGGCCAGGACCTTCTTGGTTTCCTCAGGATGTTCGCGGGCATAGTCGAGGGCGCGGGCCGACTGCTCGACGAAAATCTTCGAGACCTCCGGATGCTGGCGAATGAAATCGCGGCGCAGTACCACGAAGCCCCCGGCAATGTCTCCAAGCACGTCGGTATCGTCAAAAATCGCGCGCAGGCCGCCATTCTTGAGCGCGGCCCCCTCGAAGGTCGTCTGCCAATAGCCGAAGGCGGCAATATCCACCTGTTTGGAGCGCAGCACCTGCTCAAGCTGCGGCCCGGGAACGACGATCTGATTGGCTGCGTCCGTCGGCAGGTCGACGGAATGCAAGGCCTCGCGGATGGTATAGTCGAGATGCGCGCCGAGCGTATTGACCGCGATGCTCTTGCCGGCGATGTCCTTGATACCCTTGATGGGGCTGTCTTCCAGCACGTAAAAGGTCGACTGCACCTCATCATTGATGCCGTTCGAGGGATAAGCGGCGACGAAATCATTGCCGCCGATGATCGAATTCAGGACGGCGGAGGTTGCTGCGCTGCCGATCTCGACATCACCGGATGCGAGAGCGATGAGGGAGGTCGGGCCACCCTGGGCATAGCCGACATTTTCCAGCGTGATGCCCGTGCCGTCGAAATAACCGAGTTCGGCGGCGAGTTCATGGGCGGCAAGACCGCCCTGGCTGGCGAGGTAGCGCAGCTTCACCGTATCGGTGGCTGCGGCCGGCGTGGCAAGACCGAGAGCGATCACAGCCGGCAGAAGGATGTGGCGGGGATGGAATGTCATTTGGTGGTCCTTTTCGGAGGAGGAAATTCGGTGAAAGCAGGTCAGCGGCTCGGCTGAGACCAGCGGCAGAGACGGCGCTGCAGCAAAACGAGCAAGGCATTGGCGGCAAGCCCGAGGAAGGCGAGCAGAAGGATCGCCGCAAACATCAGCGGGATCTGGAAATTGTACTGGGCGTTCATCACCTGGAAGCCGATGCCCTTGTTGGCGCCGATCATCTCGGCGGCAATCAGCAGGAGAAGCGCAGTTGTCGCCGAAAGACGCAGGCCGACGAAGATCGCAGGCACCGACGCTGGCAGGATGACGCGGTGGAAGATGGTCAGCGATCCTGCGCCATAGGTCCGCGCCATCTCGATGAGCTTCTTGTCCACCTCCTTGACGCCGCTGATCGTGGCGAGCAGGACCGGAAACAGCGTCGCCCAGAAGATCACGAAGATCTTGGATGTCTCGCCGAGGCCGAGCAGCAGGATGAAGACCGGATAGAGCGCGAGCGCCGAAGTCTGGCGGAAGAGCTGCAGGATCGGATCGAGCGCCTGTTCCACAGCACGAACCTGGCCCATGAACAGGCCGAGCGGAATGCCGATCACGACGGCAAAGGCAAAGGCGGTTCCGGATCGCTGCAGACTGATGGCGATATCATCCAGCAGTGCACCGTTGGCAAGATTGGTCCAAAGAGCAGAAAGGATGATGTTCAAGGGCGGGAAGACGGCGGGATTGACCCAGCCTCTGGTGCTCGACACCTGCCAGAGCACGAGGAAGCCGATGAGAAGGCCATAACGCGGCAAAAGCGATGCGAGCACGCCGCGCACATGCGAGGCGAGAGGGGAAATATTGCTTTCGCTGCTCTTCAGGCGGCCGAAGCTTCTCGGAAGAGTCTGGTTGATCTCATAAGACATGGACCGCTCCTCACTCTGCTGCCTGGAGAGCGGCACGTCCTGCAGCCCATCGATTGGTCGGGAAAGGCAGGCCGAGGTTTTCGCGAAGCGTCTTGCCCTCATAAGCCGTCCGGAACAGGCCGCGGCGCTGCAGTTCCGGGATGACCAGATCGACGAAATCGTCGAGCGCTGTCGGCAGCCAGGGCGGCAGAATGTTGAAGCCGTCGGCAGCTTCGTTCTCGAACCATTTCTGCAGCGTATCGGCGATCTGTTCGGGCGTTCCGACGATGGTGTAGTGACCGCGGGCGGAGGCAATCCACTGATAGAGCTGGCGAATGGTGAAGTTGTTTTCGTCGGCGATCTGGCGGATGAGGGCCTGGCGGCTCTTCATGCCTTCCGTCGGCGGCGCGGGCGGCAGAGGCCCGTCGAGGTCATAACCGTGCAGGTCGAGCGTGCCGCCGGTCAGCCCATTGAGGAGGCCGATCCCGTCTTCTTCGACGATGAGCGAGGTCAGACGGTCGTATTTCTCGCGCGCTTCCGCTTCGGTCCTGCCGACGAAAGCGGATACACCGGGCATGACGAGGATGTGATCGGGGTTTCGGCCGAGACCACGGGCGCGTGCCTTGATGTCCCGGTAGAACTCCTGGGCGGTTTCGATATGCTGATGGGCGGTGAAGATGACCTCGGCCGTTGCTGCGGCGAGCCCGCGTCCGTCTTCGGATTGGCCGGCCTGGACGATGACGGGATGCCCCTGCGGCGATCGCGAGACGTTGAGCGGACCGCGCACGTTGAAGTGCTCGCCGCGGTGGTCCGTATCGTGCAGCTTCGACGGGTCGAAGAACACGCCGGATTCCTTGTCGCGTATGAACGCGTCATCTTCGAAGCTTTCCCAGAGTTTGCGGACAACGTCGACATGCTCGGCAGCGCGGCGATATCGGTCGGCATGTGGAAGCTGCGTATCGCGGTTGAAGTTCCGCGCCGTCAGGTCGCCCGTGGTGGTGACGACATTCCAGCCGGCACGGCCCTCCGAGATCAGATCCAGCGAGGCGAACTTGCGGGCGGTCGTGTAAGGCTCTTCGTAGGTGGTCGAGGACGTGGCGATAAAGCCGAGATGGGTGGTGAAAGGCGCAAGAGCGGAGAACAGCGTCACCGGTTCGAAGCCGGCGACGCGGGCGTTGCCGCCTTCGCGTGCTCCACCGAAACCGACAGCCAGTCCGTCGGCCAGGAAATAGGCATCGAAGAGCCCGCGCTCGGCCGTCAAAGCGAGACGTTTGTGAAACTCGAAACTGGTCGCGCCATCGGCCGGCTGGTCGGGATGCCGCCATGAAGCAACATGCTGTCCGCCACCGGGAAGAAATGCCCCAAGTCTGATTTTCCGTGTCATTTCGTGTCCTCTCCGTTTGCCGTCAACAGCTCGGCCTTCCCCAAGGCCAAGTATAAAATTGGCTGTTGGACTGCTAAAATACGTTCTCTATTAATTTTATAGAGAAACTTAATTTCATAGTTTCGGAGGAAGAGTGAATAGATTTCCCGGATTGGCGTGAAATCGGAAATCAACGATCGGTGTGGCTACTCCGGGGTATGCGAGCGCGGGCCGGCAAGCGGGATCTGCAGGCGTGGCGAAGAGCCCCGGCTGGGACGACAATGGGCTAGTTCTTCTTAGCGTCCCGTGCCCGCCGCAGCACCGCCGGAGCGAGCATGATCCGATTGACGAGCATGGAATTGAATGCCGGCTAAGCACGAGCATCCGTGCCACCTGACATCGATGCCTTGATGTACTCAGGCATCAGCCTCGTTTCGGCCGGGTCGGGGCATGGTCGAGGCCGGCGGCCGCCTTCTTCAGGCAGTCGAGGTAGCGGTCGCGGTTGGCAATGCCATCGTCGCGCGGCGTGACGAGGCAGAGCGTTGCGGCGGCATGACCTTCCTCGCCCCGCACCGGTACGGCAAAACAGTGGGTGAAGCTGTCGACGATGCTGTTGAAGGTGAAGAGACCTTCACGCTCGGCCTGGCGCACCTCGGCGATGAAGGTTTGCGGCTCGAGCCATTCGCCGTTCGGCAGGCGGAAATCCTGCGGCGGAATGAAGGTCAGGATCTCCTGATCCGACAGATGCGCGACGAGCAGGCGGCCCGAGGCCGTCCACGGGATCGGCACCGACTGCCCGACATCCGTCGAAATGCGGAAGGGGCGTGCGCCTTCGCGCATGCGAACGACCGTGTATCTGTTTCCATCCAGCATGCAGAACTGCGCCGTCTCCCGCGTCTCGTCGGCAAGCTGTTCCAGCGCCGCCTCGCATTCGCGGGTGAAGTCGAAATGGTTCTCATAGGCTGCGCCGAGGAAATACAGCTTGCGGCCGAGATAGACACGCCCCTCGCCGCCGGTGAATTCCAGAATGCCGTTCTGCAGTAGCAGGTTGACGAGCTCGTAAACCGACGAGCGCGGTGCGCCGATCTGTGCGGCGATTTCGTTCGGCTTCAAGGCCTGCCGCTTCTGGCGCAGGAAATCGAGGATCTCGAAGGCGCGGTCGAGCCCTCGGGCGCGCTTGCCGGCTGCTTCGTCCTGAACTGCATCCATTGCTGTCGATCCTTTTTTGTCCGGCCAAGCTTTTCAAGCCGTCTGCCGCATCTGTCAATCGATCCGTCATTCATCGCGAATGAAATTTTTGCACCCCTCTTGCGAGGTAAAAAAATCGGCATAAGATCGCCTCGTCCGGTATATAGATCACATGTACATTATATTGGACATAGATGGCAAGCCGTCAACGCTGCCGCACACAAAAAAGGGGATCAACATGAAGAATCTTGAAAACGGCATTTCCGCTTCGCTGCGCCGCCGCCTTCTTGCGGGTGCCGCCGCCGCTGCGGCACTCCTCGTCTTTTCGGCCGGCACGGCCTCAGCCGCCGCAAATTGCATCAAGGGTGACAGGAAGGCGCCCTATACGATCGGCTGGGCGAACATCTATTCGGTGCCGACCTGGATGAAGCAGACCGAAGGCACCATCACGGCTGAAGTGGAGGAGCTGAAGAAGGCGGGCCTTGTGAAGGACCTGATGATCACGGACGCGCAGGGCAACGCCCAGACGCAGATCCAGCATATCCAGTCGATGATCGACGCCAATGTCGATGCCATCGTCGTGATCGCCGGTTCCTCCAACGCGCTCGACCGTGTCATATCAGACGCCTGCGACAAGGGCATCGCCGTCGTGAATTTCGACAGCCTTGTCAACACCGACAAGGTGACGGCGAAGATCAATACCGATTCCAACGAATGGGGCGCGACCGCCGCCAAGTGGATGGTCGGCCAGCTCGGCGGCAAGGGCAAGATCATCATCATGAACGGCCCGGCCGGCATTTCGGTGAGCGACGACCGCCGCAAGGGCGCCCAGCCGGTCCTCGATGCCAATCCCGGTCTCCAGGTGATCACCGAGACGAATACGGAATATAACGTCGCCCCGGCACAGGAAGCGATGACCAGCCTGCTTTTCGCCAATCCGGAAATCGACGGCGTGCTGTCGCTCGGCGGCGCCCTGTCGGCCGGCTCGGTGCTCGCCTTCGAGCGCCAGGGCCGCGACCAGGTGCCGACGACAGGCGAAAACGCAAGGCAGTTCCTGGAGCTCTGGAAGGAGAAGGGACTGAAGGGCTGGGCGACCATGCAGCCCAACTGGCTCGGCGCGCTTTCCGTTTACACCGCTGTGCAGGCGCTGGAAGGCAAGGACGTTCCGGCCTTCGTCAAGGTGCCGCTGCCTGTCATCGACGACAGCACGATCGGCAGCTACCTCGCACGGGCCGACAAGTTCCCGGCTGACGGCTATATCTACTCGGACTACGACAAGGCGCTCTTCGACAAGCTGCTTGCCACCAAGTAATCCCGGGTTGAGGAAAGCCGTCATGACGGAAGAAAGACCCCTGCTGGAAGCCCGGCAGCTGTTCAGGGGATTTTTCGGCAATCCCGTTTTGAAGGGCGTCGATATCGCCCTTCTGCCGGGCAGGGTTCACGCCCTGCTCGGCGAAAACGGCGCCGGCAAATCCACGCTGATCAACCTCCTGTCCGGTGCCCTCCAGCCGGACGGTGGTTCCATCCTCGTCGACGGCAAGCCCGTCGGGCGCTTCAGCCCGGCGGTTGCGCGCGCGGCCGGTATTGCCGTCGTTCAGCAGGAGCTGAGCCTCACCGCCAGTCTGTCGATTGCCGAAAACATCGGGCTCGGCGCCTTTCCGCGCCGGTTCGGTCTCATCGATTACAAAGCGCTTCATCGCGGCGTGTCAGATGTCTGCGACATGGTGGGGCTCACTGAACCGCTCGACATGCCGGTCGCCGATCTGGCGCTCGGCCGCCGCCAGATGGTGGAGATCGCCAAGGCGCTGTTCCGCAAACCACGCGTGCTGATCCTGGACGAGCCGACCTCGTCGCTTTCCGCACACGAAGCCGGCATCCTCGCCCGTCTGATCGAGACGCTCAAGGACCGTGGCACGGCACTTCTCTACATTTCTCACCGCCTCAACGAAGTGCAGGCGCTCTGCTCGCATGTCACGGTGCTGAAGGACGGCCTGGTCACCGCCGACCAGTCGCTGTCCGGCATCGACGGTGAAGGCCTGGTGCGCCTCATGGTCGGCCGCGAGACCGGCGACCTGTTCCCACCGCGCTCCGTCACAGCTCCCGGCGCGACGCGCATCAACGTCGAAGGTTTTTCCGCCGGCATGGTGCGAGACATCGACTTCTCCGCCCGCGCCGGCGAAATCGTCGGTATCGGCGGGCTGGTGGGGCAAGGGCAGGAAGACTTGCTGCTCGGCTTATACGGCGCGATTCCAGCCTCGGCCGGTCGGGCGGAGGTTTCCGGCAAACCCGCCCTGCCCGCCCATGTCGGCGAGGCGAATGCCGCCGGCATCGTCTATGTCCCGGCCGACCGCAAGCATGAGGGGCTGGTGCTGCCCCACTCCATCGCATCCAATCTCATCTTGCCCTCGCTTGGACGGCTCGCCAGCAAGGGCCTGCGGGACCGGCCGGCGGAAAACGGCCTGGTCGCCGATCTCGCGCGCCGGCTGACGATCAAGGGCGACACGGCCCGCCCGGTGCAGGCGCTTTCCGGCGGAAACCAGCAGAAGGTGGCGCTCGCCAAATGGCTGCCGCTCGATCCCTCCGTTCTGCTCCTCAACGATCCGACGCGCGGCGTCGACATCGAGACCAAGCGGGAAATCTACCTCATGCTCCGTGCCTTCGCCGCCGAGGGGCGGCTCGTCATTCTGGCTAGCTCCGATACGCCGGAGCTCGTGCATCTCTGCGACCGTGTCGTGGTTCTGCGCGAGGGGCGCGTCGCAGCGGCGCTGTCGCAAGATGAAATCAGCGAAGGAGCGATTGTTGGCGCAGCCATGGGTATTACGGCCGCGACGCAGGGAGAGGCGGCATGAGCACAAGTTCGTCATCCCGGCTCTACGGCTCGATCCAGCTCCGCCGCAACCGCGGCCTTGCCGGACTCTATCTGGTTGTCGCAGCCTTTCTCGTCATCTACGCGCTGCTATTTCCCGGCATCCTTTCGATCGGTGGCTTCTCCAAGTTCACGCAGAACTGGTTCCCGCTCGCGCTCGTCACCATGGCGCAGGCGCTGCTCATGCTGAACGGCGGCATTACGCTGGCGATCGGCCCGCTCGTCAGTCTTGGAGCGGTGATCGCCGCGACGACGATGGAAGGGGCGCTCGGCGTGCCGGGCGGCATTCTTGCGGTCTCCCTCGCCGGCCTTTCGATCGGTGCCGTCATCGGCGCCATCGTGACCTATCTGAGGTTGCCTGCGATCATCGTCACGCTTGCCGGCTCCTTCATCATCGGCGGGGTCGCACTGATCCTGCTGCCGCGGCCGGGCGGGTTCATTCCCGATTGGCTGTCGACGATGCTGGCCGGCCACACGCCCGTCGCCTTCCTGCTGCTCGTCGTGATCCTCGTACTCTGGAAGGCCTTTCTGGCAACGCCGCTCGGCCTCGGCATCTACGCGGCCGGCGACAATCCGGTCGGCGCGTTCCGCTCCGGCGTCCCGGTCGAACGGGTGAAGGTCGCAGCCTTCGCACTGTCCGGTCTTCTGGCAGCCCTGACCGGTCTCTTCGTCGCTGCGCAGACCGGCTCGGGTGATCCTGTTATCGGCACACCCTTCACGCTGAACTCGATCGCCGCCGCCGTGCTCGGCGGCGTGGGTTTCCTCGGCGGCAAGGGCACGATGCGCGGCGCGATCTGCGGCAGCCTGCTGCTCTCGGTGATGATCAACGTCATGTTCTTCCTGGGCTTCCCGCCGGTCGCGCAATATGTTGCTCAAGGGTTGATCATCGTCGGCGCGGTCGCCGTTCCGGAACTTCTCGGGCAATCGAGGGCAAGACGATGAACATGATCAGGTCCGCGTTCCGCAATCCGCCGCTGCTGACCTTCCTTCTGGTCGCGCTCGTCTGGATCGTCGCAAGTGTCTCGCTGCGCGGTTTCGGCGCCTATGGCCACCTGCGCTACCTGCTCGAACTCGCTGCTGTGATCGGCATTGCCGCCGCCGGGCAGACGCTCGTCATCCTGATGGGCGGCATCGATCTTTCCGTCGGCGCGGTGATCACCGTCACGGCGATCCTGTTGCCGCTCATCTCGCCGGCGTGGGACCCAAGCGGCCTCGCCGGCATCGCGGCGGCCCTTGCCATCGCCACGGCCATCGGCCTGATGAATGGTGCCGGTGCTGCCTATCTTCGCGTGCCGCCGATCATCATGACGCTTGCCATGGCGACCTTCCTGCAGGGCTTGCTCGTCATCGTCGCCGGCGGCAGCGCGGTCACCGTCAGCAACCCGGCGGTGATTCTGCTCGGGCAGGCGCGGCCGTTCGGCATTCCCTCGGGCATCATTCTGTGGCTCGTCGTCTCGATCGTCGTCCTGCTGCTTGTCCACCGCATGCCGATCGGCGCCCGTTTCCTGGCGCTTGGGGCGAACCCGCTGGCGGCCCGGCTTTCCGGCGTTAGCGTCACCCGCAACACGCTGATCGTCCATACCCTGTCGGGCTTTTTCGCAGGGCTCGCCGGTATTCTCGTGCTCGGCATGAACCGGCAAGGTTATGTCGGCATCGGCGACCCCTACCTGCTGACCTCGATCGCTGCTGTCGTGCTCGGCGGCACCTCCATCCTCGGCGGCCGCGGCACCTATGCCGGGACCATTCCGGGGGCGATCCTGCTCGTCACGACGACGGCGCTGATCACTGTCGTCAATGCCTCGCCCGGCTGGCGATCGATCATGTTCGGCACCTTGATCCTTGCCCTTCTGCTCGTTTCCGGCCGTGAGGCGCGCCGATGACGAAACTCTATGACGGGCCGGTGATCGACCCGCACCATCACCTCTGGGACCTTAAGCTGGAACGTCATCCCTGGCTTCAGAAGGCGCGCGCATCCGGCGAGGAGATGGTTTTCGGAAGCCTCGCACCGATCCTGCGCGACTACGGCATCGACGATTATCGCGCCGATGCTGCCCGCCAGAACGTGATTGCAACCGTGCATGTGGAGGCCGGCTGGTCCGTTGCCTACCCGCTGGAAGAGAGCCGCTGGCTGGATGGCCTCGACCGCAGCTCCGGCGTGGCGCGCCGTTATATCGCGCGCGTGCCCCTCGACGGGCCGGACGCCTTGCGCCTGCTCGAGGCGGAAGCGGCAAATCCCAACGTCGTCGGTATCCGCGATATTCTGAGCTGGCATCCCGATGTGACGAAGAGTTTTGCTTCGCGCGCGAACCGCATGGGCGATCCCGCCTGGCGGGCGGGGTTAGCGCACGCCACGCGGCTCGGGCTGGTCTTCGACCTGATGCTCTATCCCTGGCAGATGAATGAGGCGCTCGAACTGGTGCGCGCTTTTCCGCAAACGCTTTTCGTACTCAACCACGGCGGCAGTCCGGCTGACCGGACGGAGGACGGCATGGCGCTCTGGCGCCGTGGTCTGCGGGCGCTCGGCAGCGAGCCGAATCTGCGCCTGAAGATTTCCGACCTCGTCGCCTACGACAATAAGTGGACGCTCGAAAGCCTGCGGCCGGTGATCGAGCATTGCCTCGATTGTTTCGGTCCGGCGCGCGCCATGTTCGCGAGCGACTTTCCGGTCGCGGGCTTGCACGCTTCTTTCGACGAGGTTTACCAGGTTTTCCGAGCGGTCGCCTCAAAGCTCTCTTACGACGAACAGCGGGCCCTGTTCTTTGCCACCGCCAATGACACCTATCGGCTCGGCATCGCCGATCCCGCCGAGATCGGGAGGGGCTACCATGTCTGACCTTCATATCGCGACGGAAAACGTGCTGATCGACGAGCGGGTGCGCGGCTTTCCGCCGGGCAATCCGTCGCTCCCGCTGGATGCAATCGGCAAGCAGGGATGGAAGCCCTATGACGGCAGGATGGCCCTGCCGCTGATCTCGCTCGACCGGCAGGCCTTCTCCGGCAATGTCGAACTGATGATGGCCTATGTGAAGAGCCTCGGCGCCGAAATCGCCCCGCACGCCAAGACACCGATGTCGACGGCGCTGTCGGAGGCACTTCTGGCGGCAGGCGCTTGGGGCACGACGGTCGCCGACATCCGCCAGGCCGCCGTCCTGCTCAAGGCGGGACAGCGCCGGCTGATCCTCGCCAACGAGATCGGCGGGGCCGCCGCCGCCCGCCGGCTTGCGGCCCTGCTTGGCCACTATCCCGATGCCGAACTCCATATCTTCGTGGATTCGACGGCGCTGGTCGAGGCTCTTCGCTCCGCATGGCAGGAGCGCGCAGATCTACCGCCCCTCGGCCTGCTGCTGGAATTCGGCGCGGGTCGCGCCGGTGCTCGCAGCGTCGACGCCGCCGAGGCAATTCTCCAGGCGATCCTTGCCGTGGAGACGCCGGCCTTTAGGTTGACCGGCATCGCCGCCTATGAGGGCGCGGCGGCGACCGCCGATGCGGAAGAGACGATGCGTCGCATCGATGCGCTGATGGCGGTGACATCGGATTTCCTGCCGAAGGTGCGCGCCCGCATAGGCGACGAGCGGCCGCTCCTGGTCACGGCTGGCGGCTCGGTGTTTTTCGACCTTGTGATTGCCAGGCTTTCAGCCGCCGTTGCGGCCGATCCCGCCTGCTGGCTGGTGCTGCGCAGCGGCGCGATCTTCTTCCACGATCACGGCATCTACGAGCGCGGCCTTGCCGGCCTCGATGCACGCGGCGGTTTCCGCATCGGCGGCGAGACGGCTTCGGCGGCCGCAGCTTTCCGTCCTGCGCTGCGGGTCTGGGCCGAGGTCCTCTCCCGGCCGGAACCGCGGCTGGCGATCTCAGGCATGGGCATGCGCGACGTGGCGATGGATCAGGGTCTGCCGCGGCCGCTGGCGCTCTATCGCAATGGGGCGTATCTCGCCGATCTCGTGGGCGCCGACGTGTTTCGCCTCAACGATCAGCACGCCTTCGTCGCACTTGCCGACGGCAGCGACGTCGCGGTCGGCGACGTCATCGAGTACGGCATCTCTCATCCCTGCACCTGCCTTGACCGGCATGCCATCCTCTACGGCCTCGACCCCGACCATTCGGTGACGACAGCCTATCTGACCAGCTTCGGCTGAACTCTCCCTCCAAAAGCAAGAAAAGGAAAACCCGCAATGATCCAGCGTTATCAGAAAGGTTCGCGTATGAGCCAAGCCGTCAGCTACGGCGGTCTCGTCTATATTGCCGGCCAGGTCGCGGAAAATCGCAAGGCTGATATCAAGGACCAGACCCGCGACGTGCTCGGCAAGATCGACGCCCTTTTGAAAGAAGCTGGCATCGACCGCTCGCGTCTCATCGCCGTCAATGTCTTCCTGCCGGCGATCGTCGATTTCGAGGCGATGAACAGCGTCTATGACGACTGGATCGACATCGAAAACCCACCGGCCCGCGCCTGCACCGAAGCTCGTCTCGCCGATCCCGATCTACGCGTCGAAATGACCGCGATCGCCGCGCTCTAGTGCATCGGCCCGAAAATCGGAATCGATTTTCGGGCCGATGCGCAAGTTGAAAGTGTTACAGCGTCCTTTGCGCGGCTCAAAAAGACGCGCGGCGCTGTAACGGCATCGCAACCGCCCGCACTGGAGACATCATGCACAGCGGTCTCGTCAATCCGATCGACTTTTCGCGCGAGGGCCGGCAGGCCGGCCACCTCGCCATTCCCTATTCGATCGATCGGTCGCCCTATTATCAGATCCGCATTCCGTTCCTTCGCCTGAAAAATGGCGAGGGGCCGTCTTTGCTGCTGATGGCCGGCAACCATGGCGACGAATATGAGGGCGAACTCCAGCTCGGCCGGTTGATGCGGCTGCTTGATGTCGCTGAAATCCGCGGCGCCGTCACCATCCTGCCGATGGCGAACCTCCCGGCGGTGATGGCGGCCAAGCGCTGCTCGCCCTTCGACGGGGGCAACCTCAATCGAGCGTTTCCCGGCGATCCCACCGGCTCGCCGACAGCGCGGATGGCGCATTTCCTCGAACACGAACTTTTTCCGCGCCATGACGTCGTGCTCGACTTGCATTCGGGCGGCACGTCCATGGCGCATCTGCCCTGCACGCTGATTGAGCGGCAGGCCGATGCCGCCCGCTTCGAACGGTCCGTTTCGCTGATGCGCGCCATGGGTGCGGCGCATGCCTTCATCGCCGACAACGGGCCGACCGCGCCGACATCGATGGGGGCTGCGGCAAGGGCCGGGACCGTAGGGCTTTCCGGCGAGTTCGGCGGCGGCGGCACCGTGACGTCTGAGACAATGGCCTTCACGGCGGCGGCAATCGACCGGCTGCTGGTGACACTCGGCATCGTCGAGCGTCCGGTGCTGTCGCGCGCGCCGCTCACCGAGCCCGGGCCGTTGCAGCTGCTTTCGCTATCCCGCCATAGCCAGGGCATCTATGCGAACCACAGAGGCTGGTTCGAGCCGGCCGTGGCACTCGGCGCCACCGTTTCCGCCGGCGACCTTGCCGGATGGTACCATGACCTCGAACGCCTGGATCAGCCGGAGGAAGAGCTGCGCTTTGCCGAGAGCGGCATTGTCATTTCCCACAGGCTGCACTGCGACAGCCAGGCCGGCGACTGCCTGATCCAGGTCGCCGAACCCATCGCATCCTGAGGAGCGCTGATCTGCTTACGTGATTGCGCCGACCGACGTCTTGACCCACTCGAGGCGCTTAGCCGGTATCAGGCCGTAATTGTAGAAGTTCACGCCGTCAGCGCCGGCATCGACGGCGGCCTTGGCGCGTGCGGCGAGCACCGCCGGCCCGCTGACCTCAGGATAGAAGACGCGCAGGCCCACCCCGAGGAACTTGCCCGGTCCGATTGCCGCCCTGCCGGTCCGGATGACATCGCCGACGGCATCCGGCTCCATGTCGTAGCAGCAGAGGATCGCCCCGTCGCAGAGCTTGCCGGCGGCTGCGAGATCGACGCCGCCGAGCCAGCCGTCCTTCAGGTCGATGAGCACGATGCGTGTCCCCGGATCGGCTGCCGCCTTGATCTCGCCGATCAGGCTGGTCACCGGTTCGCTGCGCCAAGTGAGATAGGCATGCAGATCAGGATGGTCGCGAAAGGCGTCGATGCCGGCCGCCGGGAAGTCCGGGAATTGCCGTTCCGGGACAGCTCGTTCGCAGAGTTCGGCGATGAAGCGCCCGACCGACCGGCGCGCACCTTCGACCGGCACGCCGGCCTTTTCGGCGCGCACCGTGCAATGGTCGCAGAAGCAGAGCGACAGCAGGAAATCGTCTTCGGCGTTCAGGCCGACGCCGTCTTTCTCGTGATGATATTCGTGCGCGAATCCCATGAAGTTCGGGCTCTCGAGTTCCACCATATCGGGCTGGTAGTTGGTCGTTATGTCGCGAACAAGGGTGACGGCATAGGCCCGCGCCGCCGGGCTGGAGGGGCAAAGATTGTAGTAGTTGGGATTGCCGAAGGCGTTCTGCGTCACGTGATCGGGATGCAGCATGCCGAGACGGGTATTGTGAAGGCAGACCGTCCAGCAGGAGACCTCGAGACCCGTCGCCTCGCGTCCTTGGACGAGGGCTTCCAGCATGTCGCCGCGCTCAGTGACATTCTCAGCCATCAGCGGCCGGATCAGCTTATCCCGCCATAGGCTCTCATCCGGCCGGAAGTAGACCGTCCCGTCTTCGGGGAAATAGGCCTTCTGCTGTGGGCTTCGGGGCTGCAGGAACCGGCCGGCGTGATAGGAGGTCGCCAGGCTGACCGTCGTCAGGCCTGCACGGTCGCGAAGGTCGGCGGCGAGTGCGGTGAGCCCCTGGTCCTGGATATCCCAGGGGTAAGTCCACATGGAAAGATGCATGGCGTGCTCCCGTCAGATCTGTCCATTGTATAGAACATGTGTCCATAATAGTGTCCAGACTGATCTTGAGGCGGGCGCCTGCTAGTAGCATTTATGCATAAGGCGGCTGGCCGAAAAGGCCAGCCGCCCTTTGAAGTGGCAGGGCTGATAGCTATTGCGCTGTCGCGTCAGATGTCGACGACGAGGCCTTTGGCTTTCAGCACCGGTTCGAGATTGCTGACCTCGATGACCGATTTACCCTGCTTATATGCCGCGATATAGCCGGCCTCGGCATCTTCGCGGGCCTGTGACAGCCTGGCGACTTCCTGCGCTTCCTGGCGACGCACGACCACCAAGCCGTCGGCATCACCGGCGATGATGTCGCCGGGATGGATGATTTCGCCGCCGACGATGATCGTGTCGTTCACCGCCGCAATAGTTTCTTTCACCGTCCCCTTGATGCAGACGCTGAGCGAGAAGACGGGAAAGCCAAGTTCCCTGAGCTGAAGGGTGTCGCGCACGCCGGTGTCGGTCACGAGACCGCCGATGCCCTTTGCCAGGCAGGCGTTGGCGAGGACATCGCCGAAGGATCCGGCCTCTTCGTATTCGCCGGCCGATACGACGATGATATCGCCCGGCTTTGCATAGTTGATGGCAAGCTGCAGCATGATGTTGTCACGCGGCGCGCATTTCACCGTAAAGGCCGGACCGCAGAGTTTCATGCGGTAGTCGACGGGCTTCAGGCGGGAGGAAAGGGCTCCGCGGCGCCCTTGGGCTTCGTGGATCGTCGCGGGTGAAAATTTGGAAACGGCGTCGATATCGGCTTTGCTTGGCCGTTCGGCAATATCTTTAATATGGATCACGGATGCCTCCCATCGTTGGCCGACGGCGGGCATGCCCCGCCGTCTGATTTCGTTTGGACATTATTATCGGATGACACCGAGGTCCTAGGGGATCGGGTCGAACTTCAGCTCCGAGAGCGATACGACCTTGTCGGTGCGCGTCATCTTGTATTCGGTATCCGGGCCGAGCCACTTGTCCCAGATCTTGTTGATCTCGCCTGATGTGTCGAGCTTGCGAAGGATCTCGTTGATCTTGGCGGTCAGCGCCGGCTGATCCTTGGCCATGCCGATGCCGATGGGCTGATACAGCATCGGCTCCTCGATCATCCGCATTGGCTTGCCCTTGCTCTTCGATTCATTGACGAACTTGGTCGTCGTCATGGTGTTGGCCACCATGCCGCGGGCCTTGCCCTGTTGGACGGCGAGATAGGCAGAGGCGGTATCCTGGAAGGTCAGCGGATCGGATTTGTTGAGCTTGATCGACATCTCAGACGTCGAACCCTTGGTCGAAGCGATGCGCTGGCCGGCGAAATCGGCCTTCGTCTTGCCGGCATCGTCCGCCGGCACGATCAGCATTTCCTTGGCGAGATAATAGGGGTCGCTGAACTGGATCTGCTCGGCGCGGCTCAGAGTATAGGCAAGGTTGGCGACCGTGATGTCGACGCGACCGAGCTTGACCTCGGGCACACGCGCTTCGACCGAAACCGGCTTGATTTCGGCCTTGACGCCCAATTCCTTGGCGATGGCGCCGCAGAGATCGACGTCGAAACCGGCCATTTCGCGGGTCTTCGGATCGGGTGAGGCGAAGGGAGGAACGTCGGCGAACGTCGCGCAGCGCAGGGTTTTCGCCGAGATGATGTTGTCGAGCTGATCGGCTTTTGCGGGTACGGCCGCCGCCATGCCGGCAAATGCGACGGTGAGGGTTAGGCATTTCCAGTTCATTGCTGTTCTCCTTTGTTTTTGGTGGTTGGTATCAATGCCTGAGATCAGCGAGGAATCGCTGCGCACGGGGATGGCTTGGATTGTTGAAGAAGTCCTCGGGGGTCGCCATTTCGAGGATCTGGCCCGCATCGATGAACCAGACCCGATCCGCGACGTCGCGCGCGAAGCCCATTTCATGAGTGACGCAGAGCATGGTCATGCCTTCCGACGCCAGGCTCTTCATGACGGCCAACACTTCGCCGACCATTTCAGGATCGAGCGCGCTGGTCGGCTCGTCGAACAGCATCACCGGCGGTTCCATGGCAAGGGCGCGGGCGATTGCCACCCGCTGCTGCTGGCCGCCGGAGAGTTGACCGGGATAGGCCCGGGCCTTGTCGGCGAGACCGACCCGATCGAGAAGCTTGAGGGCCTTGTCCTTTGCAACATCAGGCGCCACGCCCTTCACCCGGATCGGCGACATCGACACGTTTTCGACCACCGAAAGGTGCGGAAACAGGTTGAAGTTCTGAAATACGAAGCCGATCCGGCTGCGCAGTGCATTGAGTTCCTTCGCCCGCATGGCGGCGTGAATGTTTTGCCCGTCGAGCGTAATCGATCCGCTGTTGATCTCCTCGAGTCGATTGATCGTGCGGATCAGCGTCGATTTTCCCGAACCGGACGGCCCGCAGATGACCACGACTTCGCCGCGTGTCACCTGCGCATCGATGTCCTTCAGGACCGGGTAGTCGCCGTAGCTCTTGCAGACCTGCGAAAGCCGGATCGTCTGCAATTCCTGTGCTGAAACTGACATGGTCATAGCTGCTCCGATATGATTTTCGATGGCGCGACCAAGGCGGCAGAGGGAAGGTTGGAAAGTCCCGCACGCCGACGCGTGATGCTCCGCTCGAGGCGATTTGCGAAGTAGGTGAGCGTCCAGCAGATGGCGAAGTAGACGATCGCCAGAATGAGGAAGACCTGGAAAGGCTGGGTCAGGAGCTGGTTGTTGACCTGGCTTGCGGCAAAGGTCAGGTCCGGCACGTTGATCACGTAGCCGAGCGTCGTGTCCTTGATCGTCGAGACGAAGGTGGAGATGATGCTGGGGATCATGTTGTAGAGCGCCTGCGGCAGGATGATGAAGCGCATCGCACCGAGATAGCCGTGGCCAAGCGCACGCCCCGCATCCATCTGGCCCGGTCCGAGCGCGACGATGCCGGCACGGACGACTTCGCTCAGGAACGCGCTCTGATAGACCACGAGTGTCGTCAGCATCGTCACGAAGCTCGGTACATCGGCGCCGGTCAGCAGCGGAACGAGGAAATAGCTCCACAGGATGAGCATCAGCAGCGGCACGCCCCTGGTGAAATAGACCAGCGCAGTGACCGGCCAACGCAGCAGTGGCGACTTGGAGAGCCGCGCCAATGCGAACAGGATGCTGACCGGAAAGGCGAGAGCGATGCTGAGCGCCGAAAGGATCAGCGTATTGGCGAGCCCGCCAAGAGGCCCATTGGGATATTGGCCGATCAGCAGCAGCAGCCAGTAGTCTCGAACGATGGCGATCATGTCGTGGATCATGCGCGCGCGCTCCTGGCAGGATCGGTGCGCATCGACAGATAGGCGCCGATGCTCATGATTACGAGCGAGAAGAAAAGATAGAGAACCGTGCCGATCAGGTAGATCTCGAAGGTCCGGAAGCTGAGGTTCTCGATCTCCTTCACGGCATGGGTCAGCTCCGAGGCTCCGATGACAACGGCGAGACTGCTGTTCTTGAACAGGGAAACGCTGTGGTTGATGAGCGGCGGCAGCGCGTTGCGCACGCCCTGCGGCATGATGACGAAACGCATCGCGGAGACATAGCCATGGCCAAGGGCGCGAGCCGCCTGCATTTGGCCGGGACTGACCGAGCGCACGCCGGACCGAAGATCTTCGCTGAAATAAGCCGCCTGGCAGAGCCCGAGCCCGATCACCGCGAAGATGGCTTCCGCATTATGGACTGCCAGCCATTCGGCTACCCCGCTCGGCATCAGGGTGAAAATCCCGAAGTACCACAGCATGAGCTGAACCAGGGTCGGGACGTTCCGGTGGTAGGAGACGTAAGCGGCGACTAACGGATCGCCGAAGCGAAAGGGCGACAAACGCAAAGCCAGCAGCAGAAGTGCCAGCGCCATCGCCATCGACCAGGAGCCGGCATAGATGATGAAGGTCATCTCGATTCCATGCAGCAGCATGGCGGTGTATTCCGGATTTCCAAGGATTGCCGAAAGGTCGAAACCGCTCACGGGCTTGGCTCCCCGGATTGATCCGTCTTCGCCGCAGCGGATTGATCCGGCTTCGCCGAAGGCTGGGGCTTTGCCGTCTGCAGGCCGCCCATGACCTGCAGCGTCGGCGTGATCTCCATGTGCCCGATATTGACGGCGACGGGGGCTGCTATGGCGAAGGCAATCGCGTCGGCGATGTCGGCCGCCTGCGGCAGTTCGAAGCCGTCGATGAACCGTTCGCGGATGCTGGGGTCATCGCCGTGGACGTGATTGAAGATATCAGTGGCGACCCGGCCGGGGCAGATTTCCGTGACCCGTACCCGCTTGCCGAAAGCGTCGATGCGTAGCTGGTTGGACAGCATGCTCACCCCTGCCTTGGTGGCGTGATAGGATGAGTTGCCGCCGAAATTGTAAGCGCCGGCGATCGACGAGATGTTGATAACATGCCCGCGGTCGCGCGCCACCATACCGGGCACGACCAGCCGGCAGATGTGCAGGACCGCCCGGAGATTGACGTCGACGATGAGATCGATATCGCCCTCGTCGGCTTCCAGGAACTTCTTCGGCCGGTCGACACCGGCATTGTTGACGAGAATATCGAACTCCACCCGACGGGCGAGCTCGGCCATGGCCTGACGGTCGGTCACGTCGATGACGTGGGCGACGCAGCCCGTCCGCGCAGCCAGCTGCTGCAGCGCTTCGGCACTGCGGGCAACGGCATGGACCTCGATGTTCTCCCGGCGGAGCCGCTCAACCACGGCTGCGCCGATACCGGAGGATGCGCCGGTCACCAGTGCGGTCTTGTAGTCGGAGAATGGCATTGTCGTTCCCTTGTTGTTGATTGAAACAGTAGCGAAGCTTTAACCCCTTGCCTAAGACCGATTATCTCTGGAGCAATAAGCAACGGTTATGGAGCCGGGAGGGCTGCTGGAAGAAGAGAAAGAGGTGGTCCCAGCATCACCTCGCAGTATCCCTGCCTCGGGCTGCCAGCGACCGCGTCGCGTTGCAAAAGCAATGCGCGTCTGCAAACATGTAAGCCGCGCAGATCAGAACGGTAGCCCGATCCTCATGGACATCAGACGCCTCAAATCTTTCATCGTGATCGTCGACAGCGGCAGCATCACGCGAGCGGCGGACCTTCTGCATATCGCCCAGCCGGCCCTCAGTCAGCAGCTTGCGGCACTGGAGGAGCATTTCGGCCACAAGCTGCTGATCCGCAGCCAGCAGGGTGTCAGCATGACCGATGCAGGGCATGCAGTGTATCGCCATGCGCAGATTATCCTTCGGCAGATGGAGCAGGCGCAAGCGGATGCATCGGCAGCCGGCAATTCGCTTGCCGGCCGTGTGTCCGTCGGCCTCGTGCCGTTCAGCAGTGCGGCCACGCTGTCGGTCGACCTCCTGGCGGAGACCCGCAAACGACATCCCGGTATTCTGCTGCACCTGACCGAAAGCGTCGGCCAGACCTATAGCCAGATGATCATGAACGGCCGGTTGGAGATGGCGCTTCTCCATGGAACCGGACCGATCAAGGGCGTCCGGTTCGAGCCGATCCTGAGCGAAGAGTTTTTCCTTGTCGCGCATCGGGACTTTGCGATCGAAGCGGATGCGAAACCCGTTCCGCTCAATGCTCTCGACGGAATACCACTGCTGTTGCCGCCGGCCTACAATTTCGTCCGCCGCGCAGTCGACACCGCCTTCACCCGCACCCGCACCAATCTGAAGGTCGTGGCGGAAGTCGAAATCGTCCGCACTCTGGCCCGTGCGGTCGGCAGCGGCCTCGGCGCCACGATCATGCCGAAAGCCATCGCCGACCGTATCGTATCGGAATCGAGTGAGCCGCTGATCTGCCGGCTCGTCTCGCCGCGGATCGAAGAAACACTGTCGCTGTGCGTTTCCGACCAGAATCCCTTGTCGGAACCGGCCCTCGCCGTCAGAGACATCCTTCTCGAGTTGACGGCGCGGCTGAAAAGCTAAACCAGAGGCGCGACGCCGATCAGCGCATATCCTTGCAGAATTGAGCTATGCGGGCGCATCCCTCGCCGAGCTTTTCCATGCTCGTGGCGTAGGAAATCCGGAAAAAGGGGCTCATTCCGTAAGCCGCCCCTTGCACGGTCGCGACATGATGCTCGTCGACAAGCGCCATGACGAAATCGACGTCGGTGTCGATCTTTCGACCGCCCTTGCTGGTCTTGCCGATCAGCCCGGAGATATTGGGGTAGATGTAGAAGGCGCCTTCGGGCCTATGGCAGCGCAGCCCTTCCACCTCCGACAATCTGTCGAGGACGAAGTCGCGTCTTTCCTTGTAGATCGCGGCCCGCTCCTTCAAGAGATCCTGAGGACCGTCGAGCGCCGCGGTCGCCGCAGCCTGCGTCAGCGTCGCGATGCCGCCGCCATTCTGGCCGTTGACGTTGCTGACGGCGGAGATCAGGTCTTTCGGCCCGGCGCAAAAGCCGAGCCGCCAGCCTGTCATTGCGTAAGCCTTGGAGACGCCGTTCATCGTCAGGACGCGATCATAGAGCCTGGGCTCGACTTCCGCGATCGTGCAGAACTGGAAGTCGTCATAGACCAGGTGTTCGTAGATATCGTCGGTCATGATCCAGACATTGGGATGTCGCAGCATGACCTCGGCGATGGCGGCCATCTCCGCCCTGGAGCAGGCGGCTCCGGTCGGATTGTTCGGGAAATTCAGGAAGAGCCATTTGGTGCGCGGCGTGATCGCTGCCTCCAGATCTTCCGGACGCAGCTTGAAGCCGGCCTGCTCGTGGCAGGGGACAGCGACCGGGACGCCGCCGGCGAATTTGACGATATCGGCATAGCTGACCCAGGAGGGCGTGGGAATGACGACCTCGTCGCCCGGGTTGCAGGTTGCCAGCATGGCGTTGAAGATCACCTGCTTGCCGCCACCCGACACCACGATCTGGCTGGCATCATAGTCGAGATTATTGTCCCGTTTGAACTTCCTGATGATGGCGGCCTTCAGTGCCGGCGTCCCGTCCATCGGAGGATATTTCGTATCGCCGGCAAGAGCGGCCGCATGAGCCGCCTCAATCGCGCGGGCCGGAGTGGGGAAATCCGGCTCGCCGGACGAGAGGCTGACGACCTTGATTCCCTTGGCGGCGAGTTCCCTGGCGCGCTGGGTCATGGCGGCGGATGCGGATATGGAGACGTTTTTCAGGCGGTCAGCGATGACGGACATCGACTTGGTCCTTCGATGAGAGATGGGAACGGGAGATCGCCCGCGGGCGATCGGGATTGCGTCAGTCGGCCAGTTCGACGGCAGGCGCGAGCGCGGCACCCGTGGCTTCGATTTCGCCGCGCACGATGCCGGCAAGCTCCAAGGCCCCTGGCGTGTCGCTGTGGACGAGAATGGAGCGGGCCGGCATCGCGATCACGGCTGCGTCGATTGTCTCGACGGTTCCTTCGAGGAGGAATTGCCGCACACGTGCACGCACTGCGGCTTCGTCCTTGATGACGGCCCCCGGCAGCCCGCGCACGACGAGTTTCCCGCCGGCGTCATAGGCCCGGTCGGCAAGGAAAAGCGCCAACGTCTTCAAACGTGCGCGTTTGGCCGCCTGCTGAATCTCGCTGCCATGGGTGACGAAGACGACGAGACCCGCGTCCACCGTGGCGATCGCATCCATCATCAGATCGGCCAGCGCAGGATCGCGATTGACCATATTGCCCATCGCCGCGTGGAAGCTGATATGAGAGACAGTGACACCCTCGGCTTTGGCGATCGCCATTAGAGCCCCCAACTGATAGAGCATCTGCTGGCGAAGCTCGTCTGCCGGAAACGGTATTTCGCGCCGGCCGAAGCCGAGCCGATCAGGCAAACCGGGATGCGCGCCGATGCCGACGCCGTTCAGCTTCGCAAGCCGGACCATTCGCCCCATGATCTCCGGGTCGCCGCCATGGAAACCGCAGGCGATGTTGGCCGACGAGACGAGTTTCATCATCGCTTCGTCATCGCACAGCCGGTAGGGACCAAATCCTTCGCCCATGTCGGAATTCAGATCGATCTTCATCAGTTCCTCCTTTTGACGGCCTGTTGGGCGACACGCATTAGGCCATCGCCTTCAAGGCGCGCTTGACCATTCGGGATGTCTGCCTGACGTCTTCGACATAGCGGGCGACAGCCTGTTCCACCGTGCGCGCCTCCGCATGCGTCGAGCGAACGAATTTCAGGCGGGCGCCGATGCGGGCTTGGCCGAGCCGCCAGAGATCGCATTCGATCACGCCGGCGATCTTCGGATATCCGCCGGCGGTGTTGGCATCGCTCATCTGCACGATAGGTTCGCCGCCGGGCGGAACCTGGATTACGCCGGGCACGACACCGTGGGAGCGCATTTCGATGGACGCCGTCGGCGTGATCGGCTCGCCGGACAGGCGGTAGCCCGTCCGGTCGCTTCGGGAGGAAATCCTCCAGGTCTGGCTCCAGAAGGCTTCGCCATCTCCGGCGAAAAGATCATGCTCGCCGGCCGGCAGGGCGCGGATCGGCAAAACGCCGTCGACAGTGGCCGGGAAGACATCGCGCAGCGCCACGGCCGGTTCGACGACGGCGAGACCAGAGGCCGGCAACATGACCATCTCTGCGTCCTCGCCGACCGCGATCCGATCGCCCTTCGCCAGGGGCCGGCCGGCATTGCCACCAAAGCCACCGCGGAGCGATGTGCTTTGCGAGCCCATGACAACTGGGATATCCAGCCCGCCTCCGAGCGCAACATAGGAGCGTGCAAGCCGCGGGGGCTGTTTCAGTCCGAGAACCTGTCCGGGCTCCGCGAGATAGGCGCACCAGGGAAGCAGTTCCGATCCATCCAGATCGGGATTGCCGTCGGCACCGGTAGCGGCAAAGACGACGCGCCGCTCGAAACGCAGGCTGAACGGGAACGTCTGCACCTCTATCGCGGCGGCATCTTCGTCATTACCGACGAGAATGTTGCCGATCCGGACCGCAAGCGGATCCATCGCGCCGCTCGCCGATACGCCGATGTCGCGATAGCCGGGGCGGCCAAGATCCTGCACTGTATTGAACGGGCCGCTTTCCAAGATCTCGATCATAGCTCAATCCCTGCCGGCAGGAACCGCACCGTATCTCCCGGCGCCATCATCGCGGGGGTCGGTGACGTGGGGTCGAACATCTCAAGCGTCGCGAAGCCAATGGAGTTCCAGCCATTCGGACCTGTGAGCATGGCGACGCCGGTCTGCATGCCGCCGATGGTCACGCAGCCCTTCGGCATTTTCAGCGAGGGCACGGTCTTTCGCGGCATGTAGATGCGCGGATCGAGACCATGCAGATAACCGAAACCGGGAGCGCTGCCCAAGGCGAACACACGGTAGGTCGCTTCATGATGGATGCGGACGACCTCGCGGTCGCTCAAGCCTGAGAGATCGCAAAGGGCTGGAAGATCCGTCGCATGTTCGCCGCCATATTGGACGGGGATCTCGATGGTCTTGCCCTTGAGATCGATGCTACGGGCATTCTCCCATGCCTCCAGCAGCCGGGCGACCACCGCATCGGGATCTTCGGGGGTCTCCTTGAAGATCACCAGCAGATTGGTCATGCCCGGGATGTTTTCCGCAAGGTCCGTCCAACCTTTCACAGTCTGGGACAGAGCCCAGATCCGCCGCTGCGCGATAAGGTCGAAGTCGCCTGGCGCCTCGAGCAGGAAGGATCTGGCGCCGATCGAGGAAACCCGCGCCAGGTTTTTGGTGACCGGAACGATCTCGCGTTGCGATGCATGTCTGTTCGTCGTGACGATCATGACTGGAGCTCGATTTCGAACAGAGGATCACCGAAGCCGACCGGTGCGCCGGGTTCTGCGAGCAGCCTAGTCAAAACACCGGAACGGCTGGCGCGAAGGGGAAGCAGGGTGTGCCCTACCCCGACAAAGCCGACGATATCCGCTTCGGATACGGAGCGCGGCAGATCTTGCGGCGCGGCGGAGGCGGGATGCTCGACATGGAAGCGGCCGGCCATCGGCGCCTTCACAACGACCGATGCGGAGCCGGGAGCCAAACCAGGAGCATGGGGCGTCGCTTCGGGCGGGCTGATCCGGGCACCGTCTTTTCCAGCGACGACGATGCGAAGCTGTCCGTCCGGCCGGGAGATTTCAAGACCGTCCACGCCGGCGGCCATCAGCGCCTCGGTGAGCAATGCGATGGTCGCCGGATCGCTGAAATCGATCGCGCTCATGCCGCCCTCCGCAGCTTCAGCCATTGTTCGAGATAGTGAATGTCCGTCTCGCCGCGCGCGAATGCGCCGTCCTCGAACAGGGCGCGCAGGAAGGGGATATTGGTGGAAATCCCTTCGACCTCAGTGCCGGCAAGCGCTTCGCGCATTCTTGTCATTGCTTCCGCCCGCGTCGGCGCATGCACGATCAGCTTGGCGATCAGCGAATCGTAATAGGGCGAGACCTTGTAGCCGGCATGAATATGCGTATCGACGCGAATGCCCGGCCCGACGGGCAAAGCCAGATGGGTGACGACACCCGCCGATGGCAGGAAGGTTTCCGGATCCTCGGCGTTGATACGGCATTCGAAGGAATGGCCTTCGCATGTTACATCGCCTTGGTTGAGATTCAGAACGTGACCCTGAGCTGCCCTTATCTGCGCCTGGACGATATCGACGCCGCTCGTCATTTCGGTGACGGGATGCTCGACCTGAAGTCGCGTGTTCATCTCGATGAAATAGAAAGCGCCGTCCTCATAAAGGAATTCGAAGGTTCCGACGCCCCGGTAGCCGATCTGGAGGCAGGCCTGCACGCAAGCCAGGCCGACCGATTGGATGATGTCGGGCGCGATTCCCGGCGCCGGCGCCTCCTCCACCACTTTCTGATGGCGGCGCTGCATCGAGCAATCCCGGTGTCCCAGCCACACGGCATTGCCGTGATCGTCGCAAACAACCTGGATCTCGATGTGACGCGGATGCTGGAGGAATTTCTCCATGTAGAGCGAGGGTGAGCCGAAGGCCTTGCGGGCCTCTTCTCGTGTCAGAGCGATTGCTTCATGCAACACATCAGCCTTTGGCACGACGCGCATGCCGCGTCCGCCGCCGCCGCCGGCCGCCTTGATGATGACAGGATATCCGATTTCCAGCGCTATGCGCTCGATCGTGGCGGGATCGTCGGGCAGCGCGGTGTCCGGACCGGGAACGCAGGGCACGCCGGCCGTCATCATCGCTCGCTTTGCCGAGATCTTGTCGCCCATGGTCGCAATCGAGGAGGTGGTCGGACCGATGAAGATCAGCCCCGCCTTTTCAACAGCGTCGGCGAAGGCAGCGTTCTCCGACAGAAAACCGTAACCGGGATGAATGGCGCCCGCACCGGCAAGACGCGCCGCCAGAAGGATGGCATCCTGATTGAGGTAGCTCTTGGCGGCGGTCGACGGGCCGATGCACAGAAAACTGTCTGCGGTCTTGCCGTAAGGCGCTTGCCTGTCGGCCTCGGAGCAAATGGCGATCGTCTTCAGGCCGAGCTCGCGGCAGGCGCGCTGGATCCGGACTGCGATCTCGCCACGATTGGCGATCAGAACGGTATCGAAGCGGCCGGCCGCGGATTGTTCAGGCGTTTCCGGCATCAGGCAATCTCCGCCAGCAGATCGCCGGTCTCGACCTCGCCGTCGTCGATTTTGGTGAGGTGCGTAATGCGCCCTGACC
Organism: Rhizobium leguminosarum bv. viciae USDA 2370; assembly: GCF_002008365.1. GTDB lineage: Bacteria > Pseudomonadota > Alphaproteobacteria > Rhizobiales > Rhizobiaceae > Rhizobium > Rhizobium leguminosarum. The sequence continues at coordinate 45,602 of NZ_MRDL01000001.1, read as the reverse complement.
GCGGCGCGGCGATTGTGTTGAAGACCTTCATTGCCTCGATGATGAAAAGGGTCTGCCCCTCCTCCACCTGGTCACCGATTGCGACGAATGGCGGCTCCCCTGGCGCCGGGGTCCGGTGCAGAACGCCGAAGACGGGCGCCTTCACCGCATAGGAGGTTTTCTCGACGCTCGAAGACGCATGGGAGACGGCATCATGGCCAAAGTTCGTCGTCGATCCTGCCTTTTGCGTGGGCTGGGCAGCAGCCTCCTGACCCTGCGACGTACGGAAAATCCGAACCGTCACGTCCTTTTCCGTCACGGTCAGCTCGCTAATATTCGATCGTCCGACAAAGTCGATCAGCGTCTTGATCTTCGAGAGGTCCATGTGCGTGCTCTGAATTTCAGAATTCCACCGCGCAGATCTGAAGTTTCAGATCGCCCGGCGTTGTGATTTTCGTAGCACGACGCGTCGATTGATGGGGTCAGACGAAGTTTTGATGGAGTGCATCCGCGTTCTATCGCGTGCCTATCCGTTGCAGGTCGCCAGACGACCGCAAGCGCTGGACGGCGCTCAAGGCCGGTGGACCTCAACCAGTAATCGACAAAGCGATCTCGAAGTCAGGCAAGCTTGAATGTTTTTAACGCAGCTTCAAACTTACCATTCACATCATCCAGTTTTATGGCAACAAAAAATTCTGTTTCCGGCTTGAATGGGCCAGCATCAAGCTCCGGCTTAACAATTAATGATAGTATCCTGTCTGTACTCGAGGCAGAAGAATCCCTAAAAATCTTAATTTTATAGACCGTTTCATCAATGACACCATTTGGGTTCGAAACATCATCACTGCCGTTTGGTTGAGTAGATATATATATATATAATTTATTGCTTAGGCCGGAGCCCATAATTTTGAAAGGCGTTCGAACTAGTAGTGGAGCAACTACAGTCTCAGGCTCCAGGCGCTCGATTGTAACTTTTGGGGTTGCGGTAGACATGTTGTCCTCCCTAGTCCGTCCTATATTCAGATCAATCGTTGTCGCCAGATCTGCGCGGAATGAACCCGCCTGATCTTGACATCACGCCACCAGAGCGGGACAGGGCACCGCCCGATCTGGACATTGCGCCGCTCGTCATCCCTCGGGGATCAGCAGAAACCTCGACCGACAGCAGAATTTGCTCAAAGGTTCCGGTTTCGGCATCGAGCCTCATTGAGACATCGCTCTTGTCGTAAATCCAGACCCTCATGTCCTTAGCAAGAGCTCCGATTTGGGAACCAAGACCGGTTCGCGCACTCGAACCAGGGGACCGAGACAATCTGTCGTACTCGATATCACCTGCCACGTTCCTTGGGGGTGGATCGTCGGGGTCGGCCCCGGGGCCGTGGACAACGAAGATCACTGGTCGACCAAGTTCAACGAATGTTCCTTCGAATGAGAAAGCAAAAATTCGCGCCATAACCGCGTCGTCTGAACCAAGCTGGTCCCTCAGGAAATTGTTTCTTCCTGCTATTGGTACGCTTAGACCCTGATAAATGGGGCCGCCTCTAAGGATCAGATCGCTAAGCGGGCGCCCGAATAGATGTATCGCCGATATGCCGAGCAAGGTTTCATTGTCTGCCACGTCTGCCTCCATCTACCTGATTATTGACCGATGCTTAATCTCGACAGCAGAACTTTTTCGCGATAACTCATCCTCGGAAGCTCTAGATAATCTATCGGCAGCAATGTCCGCGCAGAAAGGACATGGCTGCGATGCTCGCCGCCTTTGAGGTGCGCGCCGGCGTGCAACTCGCCGATCGCCCGTCGCGTGAAGTTCCTGCTGATAATCCTTGCGAATTGGCCGTTGCTTTCGTCCCGATCGATCGCCAGCACCGTCCTCGCGACATCGCCGTAGTCCAGAAAATCGGGAGCGAGAGCCCACAAGGTTTCCGCCAGATACATCCCGACGATATCGCGTGCGTCGAGCAGTGCTTCGACAAAACCATCTGAGTTCCGCGCGAAAGCGCGGTCGAAAGCGTGCTGCACGGGTGCCTCGGCAGCCGGATCAAATTCGGCAATATCGGAGAGATCTTCGACAGCCCGTGAGATAAGGCCTCGCGCCACCAGGCTCTCGTGAAAGATATCGACGAGTATATCGAATATCGCGCCGGTGAGCGGTTGCGAGAGTTCATGCTCGTCCTTCCACCCATGTGCGAAGTCGGCCATCGTCCGTTTGTTGTTTGCCGACCGTATCTGGCGATGCGGCGAAAATTCCGAGAAGCGCGCCAGGCGATTTGCCCGGTAAAGGTTACCGCGCGTCTCCGCGAGAACATTGTCGATCACGGACGGAAAATGCATGGCCGCGATCAGCGACACGCAGTCGGAGAAGGCCTCTTGGAAGCCAAGATATTCGGGGTACTCGGTTCCCGGGCGCGGCACACCCAGTACGCTGAAGATGATCGCGTGCCCCACCTCATGAGCGATGACGTCGAAATCCAGGCTGAAGGGAAGGACGCGCCCGTCGTTTTCGAACTGGCTCCCAATTTCGAGGAAACCATAGCCGTATTGAGCGTTGTCCCATCGCGGCAGGATCGAGATTTCCAGACGGTCATAATGATCGCGAAAATGCCAGGTGAGCGGCTGGCCGAGATAGCGCTCCCACACATCCAGTGTGAATCGCACGCAACCAAAAACATGCGCGGCTTCGAAGCCAGCCATTGAAGGTCGAAGATAGTCGAAATTGCCGCACCCATCGGGGTTGGCCGGCTGAAGGATTTTCCCGGTCCAGGGCGGCAGATACATGTACGGCGTTCCGAGCGGTCCGCGGTTCACACCGTAAGGACCGGTCTTGCCGACCGGCTCTACAACGAACATGAGATCGTCGGCCGGACCAGCTGTCAGGCTACCCAGCGGAGACGACACTTCGACAATCTCGGGACTGGACCGAGCATCTTCAAATGGAGGCTGTACAAAAAGTCTGAACCGGGTGCTCATCCGCTTCCCCTCAAAAGACTTTTATGATGCCAGTTTAAGTTGACCTTCGGCGCTCGCGAGAATTTTAGCAAGTAATGAAATAGTACTAGCGCCAGCCTGCCAAATGTACGAGGCGTTATTCAGACAGTTCAACCAATCTCGAATAGCGCGGGTGACTGCGAATGGAATCGAGGTCGGAATCGTTCTTGAACCACAGCCGCATCTCGGCGCCGACCTGAGGCATCCAGGCTTCCAGTACCTCGATCGCTCGGTCAATCTCGCCAAGCAGCGCATAAGTGCAGGCGGCGTTGTACTGAATGTTTATGTCGTTGGGATCAGTCGCCAGTGAGCGGGCCAGCCACTCCAGTGCCCGATCGCGGACACCGAGAAAGGCGAGCACGGTTGCTCCAAGACAGGCAACATTGGCATTCTCCGGATGTAGCCGCAATTCTTCCTCCGCCTTTTTCAACGCGATCCAAGCATAACTATTGGCCTTGTCTGTTTGCCCGAGTGAACGAAAGACGTGCACAAGCATGGTCGGCGCACCATAATCGGCAGGCTTGATTTCCATTGCACGCTGAAAGTAGGTGGCCGCCAGCTCGAACTGACCGTCGGTGACGCAAAATTCGGCATAATACCGGTTCGCCTCGTGGCAATCGGCGTCGAGCGATAAAGCCTGCTCGAATGCGGAAACGGCTTCAGCGCGATTGCCGGCGACGGCCAACGCAAACCCTTTGGCCGCGTGTGCCTCTGCCAGATTAGGATCAATAGCGAGCGCCATTGCGGTGTTGGCAAGAATGTCCTTCACCGGGATCTGTACGCCGAACTGGGACCGCAGACGCGCATCGCAAACCGCGACGCCCGCATAGGCGCGGGCATAGTCCGGATCCAATTCGATAGCTCTCGCGAAACTCTGTCTGGCCATGAGATGGTTTGAGCGCGAGGCAATGTGATAGTACTCGCGCCCCCTGAGGAAGTGCGTATAAGCTTCAACGCTCTCTGTCGGCGCCTGCTCGATTGCCTTCTTTTCCTCCGGGAGTAGCTTGACCTTTAGTTGCTCGACGATCGCCTTTGTGATCTCGTCCTGCACTTCGAAGATGTCGGTGAGGTCGCGGTCGTAACGCGCCGCCCACACATGGCCATCGCTGGCTGCGTCGATCAATTCAGCATTGATCCTCACATGGTTGCCGGCCTTGCGGACGCTGCCCTCTACGATATAGGCAACGCCGAGTTCCCTGGCGATGCGCTGCAGGTTCTCGCTGCGGCCTTTCCATGTGAAGACGGTGTTGCGGCTCAGTACAAACAGGCCTGAAACGTTCGAGAGGTCAGTGATGATATCCTCAGTGATGCCGTCGCTGAAAAACTCCTGGGCGGGATCGTCGCTGATGTTGGCAAATGGCAGGATTGCAACCGATGGCTTGTTGACGGGTGCGCGCGTGTGCCCGCTTGCGGCAAGCGGCACCTCCTCACCGGAGGCGACATTGCCCCAATCGGCAAAATAGACATGGACCGGGCGGGAAATGTTTTTGACGGTCTTGGCGCCCTGGTCCGCGAAATCGAGGCCGAGCTTGTTTCCGACTTCGTGGCGCACAGCCGCCGAACAGGCAATGCCGCCAGGATCTGCAAGGGCTTGTAGCCGGACCGCCACATTAATGCCGTCCCCATGAAAGTCATCCGCATCGAAGACGATGTCACCCAGATTCAAGCCTATTCGAAACGCAAAGTGCCTGTCCGCTGGAATCCCCATGTTGCGCTCCAGCATGCCGCGCTGGATTTCGACTGCGCATCGTGCAGCACTGAGCACGCTGCCGAACTCGACCAGGAAACCGTCGCCCATCACCTTGATTATACGCCCGCCGTGGGTCGCGACAGCGGGATCGAAGAGCTCGCGGCGATGCTGACGAAGGGCGTTAAGCGTCTCCTCTTCGTTGGCTTCCAGGAGACGGCTGTAGCCTACCACATCGGCGGCCAGGATAGCCGCCAATCGGCGCTCGACAAGCTCTGCACACATGCCCGTCTCCCCAACGTGCTGGTGGCAATATTACTCAATTCTAGAAGTTAGCCGATCATGTTGCCGGATGATTGTATTACTGACAACTAAAATATCCCTCTGTCGCCAAACCAACAGTTTACGCTAAACACTGTAGGGCTGTAATGGCGTCGACCGACAAGAGATCGAAGTACCGAGGATCAAGCGGCGGGTTTTGATTGATGTCGAGGGTAATCCCCTCGCCGCGGCCGGCTCCGTCAGTTCTTCGGAGCAGCGATGCTCTCCCGCAAGATCAGGCTGCTGCGGATGACGGTACGAACCGTCGCCGTATTCTGCCTCTGGCCAATGGCGTCGAAGAGGAGATCCACCGCGGCGCGCCCCATCTCTTCCACCGGCTGCTTGATCGTCGAGAGTGGCGGAGAGCAAAATTCGCAGACGGGGGAGCCGTCGAAAGAGACGACGGACACATCACCGGGAATACTTAGGCCCGTCCGTTGGATACGGCTGACAAATGAAATGGCCATGTCATCGCTGGTCGCGATGACGGCTGTCGGTTTCTCGGTCAACTCGGCGAAATCATCCGCCGCCTGGACACCAATGTCGAAGCCGTGCTGATAATCGAGATGACCACCCGAGCGATGCACCAAGTCCTCGGACAATCCTGCCGCCTCGAGCGCCTCGAGGACGCCGCCGTAACGCTCGACATCGTGATAGTTGCCTTCAGGCCCCGCAAGATAGAAGAACCGTCGATGACCCAGTCGGATCAGTTCGGCCGTGACGTCGCGCACGGCCTCGCGGTCGTTCGTAACGACGCTCTGCAGGCCGGCATCGCTCATGTCGAGCAGCATCGACACGATCGGCAGGCCGGAATTGGCCAGCGAGCGTCCGTCAACCTCCGGAAGCTTCGACGACAGGATGATGGCCCCGCGCACGCTGCCGCCGAAGGCGAGGTCGAGAATGTGCCGTTCGGAAATCTCGTCGCGGTCGAGGTTGGCGATCATCAGGTTGTAGCCGCCCTGGATCAGCGATTTATTGATACTCTGCAGCACCTGCGGAATGACCTGGGAAGCGCCATAGTAGAGCGATCCCGGCAGAATGATCATGATGATATTGGATTTGCCGACCCTGAGACCGCGCGCCATCGCGTTCGGGGTGTAGCCCAGTTGCCTGGCTGCGGCATTGATCTTGGCGCGCGTCTTTTCGTTGACCCGTCCGGGATTGGCGAGCGCCCGGCTCACTGTCGATATCGCAACGCCGGCGAGCCGCGCGACATCGGCCATCAACGCGCCTGATTGATCCTCCCCGACTACATCCTTGTTTTTGTTCACGGTTCTTTCTTTCTCCGGGATGCTTTTGTTTGCAACTCTAAGACAAGTGGCAGCTTATAGCAAACGTTTGCCAAAAACCGCTTGCGTAAAAAAACAGCTTGGCTATTATCTAATCATGGCAAACGATTGCCATACGCTAATGCATTGAAAATTCTACGACTTATGAATGCGGAACGGGCCTTCCGCAAACGGATAGGTCATGCCTTGAAAAGGGAGTGATTATGGCTGCTGACGACAGGCTGCGCTTCGGCGTCGATCTCGTGACATTCTTCCATCCCGGCTTTTGGGACGTCGATAGCCATGACGCGATCGTCGACTATGCACGCGCCGCGCCGCGCGCCTTCTGGGACAAGATCCTCGACGGCGTCCAGGCCTCCGGCGTTACCGGCGTCGAGCTGACCTTCTCTCCCTTCAACTGGCAGGACGCGATCAAGACCTATGGATCCGTCGATGCCTTCGCGGCCGAGCTGGCAAGACGCGGTCTGACGCTGTGCAGCGGCTTCTTCGCGGAACTTGAGGCGGCCGGCGACTTCGCCGAGCCCGAGGCCCAGCGCGCGCTGATCGACAAGGCGGAACGATATGCCGACTTCCTGAAAGCCTGCGGCAGCGACATCATGGTGATCGGCGCGCCCTTACGCCAGACGCTCGGCGCCCAGCCGGTGCAGTTCCATGATTTCGATCGCGCCAAGGTGATCGCCGATTTTCTGAACCGGCTCGGCGCGACCCTCTATGCCAGGGGCGTACGGCTGGCGCTGCACACCGAGGCGCACTCGATCTTTGCCGCCGCGCGCGACGTCGATCTGATGATGCTTCTCACCGACCCAGCCTATGTGCACATGTGCCCGGATACCGCCCACATCATCGTGGCCGGCTCCGATCCCGTCCAGCTCGTCGATCGCCATCACGAGCGCATGATCATCGCCCACTGGAAGGATGCGCGCGGCCCGCTGCCCGCCGACACCCCGATCGACAAGCACATCCATGAACGCCACCAGCCCTATTTCTGCAGCTTCGGCCTCGGACGGGTCGACTGGCCGGCCTGGATCCGGCTGCTGCGCGACCGGGCCTATGAAGGCTGGGCGATCCTCGAACTCGATGCCGCGCCGGATCCCGTCCGCGACATCGCCAACGGGCTCACCCTCGTCCGGCAGGCGCTCCTGCCGATCTATCGCTGACAGTCATCCCTAAAACAACAAACGCCCCGCAAAGAGGGCATTTTCAAGAGGTGGAACAATGAAGACCATGATGAAGCTTTTTCTTGCCGGCGTGGCATTCGCCGGCCTGTCTGCCTCGGCCCATGCCGAGGACAAGCCGACGATCGAGATCATGTCGTCCTGGACGTCGGGCGGCGAAGCAGCCGCGCTCAACGTCATCAAGACCGAGTTCGAAAAGCGCGGCGGCGTCTGGAAGGATTCCTCGATCGCCGGCTTCGGTGCGGCCGATGCCGCCTTCCAGAACCGTATCGTCGCGGGTGACGCGCCCGGGGCCAAGCAGGGCGTCATCGGCCTCGCTGCCGCTGATTTCATCAACCAGGGCCTGTTCAATCCGATCGACGACGTGGCCTCCTCCGGCAAATGGGCGGACGCCCTGCCGAAATCGATCCACGATCTCATCTCCTATGACGGCAAGGTCTATCTTGCGCCGACCGGCGCCCATGGTGAAAGCTGGCTCTTCTATTCGAAGGAAGCCTTCGAGAAGGCCGGCATTGCGCAGGAGCCCAAGACCTGGGACGAGCTCTTTGCCGATCTCGACAAGCTGAAGGCTGCCGGCCTGGTTCCGGTCGCCTGGGGTGGCCAGCCCTGGCAGCAAACCAAGGTCTTCAACATGATCCTGCTCTCGCAGGTCGGGATCGACGGCTTCCTGAAGATCTATGTCGATAAGGACAAGAGCCCGGCATCCGTCGAAGGCGTGAAGAAGTCCCTTGAAATCCTCGGTAAGCTGCGCGGCTATGTCGATGCCGGTGCAGCCGGGCGCAACTGGAACGACGCGACAGCCATGCTGATCACCGCCAAGGCCGGCGTGCAGTTCATGGGCGACTGGGCCAAGGGCGAATTCACCGTTGCCGGCAAGGAGCCGGGCAAGGATTATGGCTGCATGATCGTGCCGGAGTCGAAGGGCATGGTCTACATCGCCGACTCCCTCTGGTTCCCCAAGACCGGCAAGGCCGAGACTGACAAGGCGCAGAAACTTCTCGCCGAAGTCGTCATGGATCCGGCCGTTCAGGTCGAATTTGCCCTGAAGAAGGGCTCGGTGCCGATGCGCGCCGACGTCGATAAGTCGAAGCTGGACGCCTGCGCGCAGAAGGGTGTCGAGCTGATGAGCGCCGGTGCAATCGTGCCGGACCAGGCGATCGTGCTGACGCCCCAGCAGGTCGGCGCGCTCGACGACTTCGTCGACGAATACTGGAGCGGCGGCTCGAACGATGCAGGCGCCGCAGCCGAAAACTTCTTCGCCGTCTTCGAGTAGGATAGTACCCGTGGCGTCGGCCTGATCCGACGCCACGGCTGCCGGCTGCCGCCTCACGCGGCGGCCCGAGCCCTGCTTTCCACTCCGTCAACGAGCTGGCCGATGTCCATCAAACGCAAGCCCAATCTTTCCGCGACCATCGCCCTGCTGCCGACATGGTTCGTCGCGGTCGTGGTCTTCATCGGCACCATGGCTTGGTCGATCCGCCTGTCCTTCACCAATTCGACGCTTTTTCCGTCCTCGACCTATGTCGGCTTGGCGCAGTATTCGAAGCTCTTCTCTTCCGCCAAGTGGCTAGCCTCGCTGCAAAACGTGTTGATCTTCGGCGTCCTATACGTCGCAGGCTGTTTGCTGCTCGGCTTCTTTCTCGCTGCGGCGCTGGATCGTAAGATCCGCTTCGAAAGCGCCTTCAGGACCATATTCCTCTATCCCTACGCCATGTCCTTCGTGGTGACCGGGCTGATCTGGCAATGGATGCTCAATCCGACGCTCGGCATCCAGGCGAGCGTGCGTTCGCTCGGCTGGGAAAGCTTCGTCCTCGACTGGGTGGTCAATCGCGACATGGCGATTTATGCGCTGGTTCTTGCCGGCGTATGGCAGGGCGCGGGGCTCGTCATGGTCATTGCGCTCGCCGGCATGCGCGGCATCGAGGCCGAGCAATGGAAGGCGGCGCGGATCGACGGCATTCCCGTCTGGCGGATCTATGTCTCGATCATCCTGCCGCAGCTCGGGCCGGCGCTGGCCGCGGCCGGCATGCTGCTCGCCATGGGCGTGATCAAGACCTATGACATCGTCGTCGCCATGACCAATGGCGGCCCCGGCAATGCGACGGAGGTGCCGGCGAAATTTATCATGGACAATCTGTTCGGGCGCCAGAATCTCGGCCTCGCCACAGCAGGCGCGACAGTGCTTGTCCTCGGCGTGATCATCGCAGTCGCCCCGTTCCGCTACATCATGCACGTGCGTGACAAAGCAAAGGGGGCTGCGTGATGGCGCGTCCTCATCCAAACGGCCCGAAGCCGGCACAGATCACCGCCGGGCGCATCGGCCTCTATGCCTTCCTTGTCATCGCGGCACTTTTCTTCCTTTTGCCGCTCTACACCATGGTCGTCACCTCGCTGAAGTCCATGGACGAAATCCGGCTCGGGCAGATCTTTGCCCTGCCGGCCACGCCCGATTTCTCTGCCTGGGCTACCGCCTGGTCGGGCGCCTGCATGGGAACCGTCTGCGTCGGCATTCGCAGCGGCTTCTGGAATTCGGTGGCGATCACCCTTCCCTCGGTCGCGCTCTCGGTCTTCATCGGCGCCGTCAATGGCTATGCGCTGTCGCTTTGGCGGCCGCGCGGGGCAAACCTGCTCTTCGGCCTGCTGATGGCCGGTGGCCTCATCCCCTACCAGATCTTCCTCTATCCGATGGTCCGGGCGATGGCGAATATCGATCTCTACAATTCGCTGGCCGGCATCATCCTCGTGCATGTCATATTCGGGCTGCCGCTGGTGACGCTGCTCTTCCGCAACTATTTCGTCAGCGTGCCGGAGGAGCTCTGCAAGGCGGCGCGCGTCGACGGCGCGGGCTTCTGGCGCATCTTCTTCGAGATCATGCTGCCGATTGCCGTGCCGATGGTCGTGGTGGTCTCCATGCTGCAATTCACCGGCATCTGGAACGACTTCCTGCTCGGTCTCGTCTTTGCCGGGCGCGACAACCTGCCGATGACCGTGCAGCTCAACAATATCGTCAACACCACGATGGGCGAGCGAACTTACAACGTGAACATGGCGGCGACGATCCTCACCGCCATCGTTCCGCTCGCCATCTATTTCCTGTCCGGCCGCTGGTTCGTGCGCGGCATCGCGGCCGGCGCAGTCAAGGGGTAACGCTTCCATGCAATCTGCCGTCTCCGTCAAGGACCTGAAGATCGCCTATGGTGACCATACGGTCATCGAGAAGATGTCGATCGACATCGCGCCGCGAGAGTTCCTGGTGCTGCTCGGCCCTTCCGGCTGCGGCAAGTCCACGCTTCTGAACGCCATTGCCGGCCTCCAGGACATTACATCAGGCGAGGTCTGGATCTCGGGCAAGAATGTCAGCTGGGAGGAGCCGAAGGACCGCGGCATCGGCATGGTCTTCCAATCCTACGCGCTCTATCCCCGCATGTCGGTCCGCAAGAACCTCTCCTTTGGACTTCGCGTCGCCCGTCTGTCGAAGGCCGAGATCGAGGCCCGTGTCGCTCGCACCGCCGCCCTTCTCCAGCTCGACAAGCTGCTCGACCGGCGCCCTGCCGAGCTATCGGGCGGCCAGCGCCAGCGCGTCGCCATCGGCCGGGCGCTGGTGCGCGAAGTCGATGTCTTCCTGTTCGACGAACCGCTGTCGAACCTCGATGCCAAACTGCGCAACGAATTGCGCGTCGAGATCAAGAAGCTGCACCAGCGCCTCGGCAATACGATGATCTACGTGACCCACGACCAAGTCGAGGCCCTGACGCTTGCCGACCGCATCGCCATCATGCGCGACGGTGTGATCCAGCAGCTCGCCTCGCCGGCCGAGATCTACCGCCGCCCGGCCAATCTCTTCGTTGCCGGTTTCATTGGCGCTCCGGCCATGAATTTCATCGAGGGCCGGATCGAGCGCGGCGACGGGGCGCCCATCTTTCTGGGCAACGGGCTGACCATCGATCTCTCCGGCTATTCCTTTGGTGCGGCCGCGGCGGAAGGACCTGCTACACTCGGCTTTCGCCCGGAACACCTTGTGCTCGATGGGGCGGCGAGCGGCCTGCCCATCATTCCGGGCCGCGTTGCTGTCGTCGAGCCGATGGGTTCGGACGCCGTTGTCTGGTTCGACTGGGCGGACCAAAGCCTCTCGCTCCGGCTGATGGGCGACGTGACCCTTGAGCCCGGTGACACCATGGCTCCCGGGCTCGATATCGCCAAGGCGTCCCTCTTCGGCGCTGACGGATCGCGGCTGTGACGCACCATCCCTTTGTTTTCCCGCAATTCCGGGCGCGTTTCGCGCCGTTTTGAGGATTGCTCCAGGACAGGATTTGAAAAGACATGTCTGAGATCGTCTATGATGCGCTGGTGATCGGCTCCGGCGCGGCGGGTTCATTTGCGGCAAAAGAACTGACGGCACAGGGGCTGTCGGTGCTGTTGCTCGAGGCCGGTCCCGCCGTTGGGCCGAAGGATTTCGATCCCGCGCGCAAGAAGGCGCCGGCAAGCAGCATCAATATCTGGGAGCGCGCGCGCGCCACCTTGAAGGGCCAGCCGATCCAGGCCCGCGCGGCCTTCTTTACCGAGCGTTTCAGCCACTTCTTCGTCAACGACCGCAAGAATCCTTATACGACGCCGAAGGGCGAGCCCTTCCTCTGGATCCGCGGCCGCCAGGGCGGCGGGCGTCTCCACAGTTTCGGCCGGGTGCTGCTGCGCTGGACTGACGATGATTTCAAGATCCGCTCTCGCGCCGGAAAGGGTGTGGACTGGCCGGTCTCCTATGAAGAACTGGTGCCTTTCTACGACGAGGTCGAGGCTTATCTCGGCCTCTACGGCAATAGGGATAACGTGCCGAGCTTGCCGGACGGCATCTATGCGAAGCCGGCAAGCCTGACGCCCGCCGAACAGATCTTCAAGCAGGCGGTCGAAAGCCGCTGGCCGGACAGGCACGTCGTCTCCTGGCGTTACATTGCGCCGGACGCCGACCGCATGCCGCGACCGCTGCGAGAGGCTCAGGCCACCGGTCAATTGACCGTCCGCTACGACGCCGTCGTTCGCCGCATCACCACGGACGAGAAGACCGGCCGCGCCACCGGGGCGGAGTTCATCGATCGCAATACGGGCGAAGTATCGACCGCGCGCGCCGCGACGGTGGTGCTTTCGGCCTCGCCGATAGAGAGCGTACGGCTGCTGTTGAATTCGGCGTCGGCGAAACATCCTGATGGGCTCGGCAACAGCTCGGGCGCTCTCGGCCGCTATTTCATGGACCAGCTTCCGTGCCTCGCCTTTGGGTCCTTTTCGAAGGCGAAGGGTTGGGCGGTCGACGAGTCCGCGCCGACCGACCCGTTCTACAATCCGTCGGGCGGGATCTTCATTCCCCGCTTCGGCGAGGGCGATGCCGCCCGCGGCGATTTCGACTACCAGGGAAGTGTCGGCCGTGCGCCGATCTCCGCAGACGCAGATGCACGTCTCGCCTTCTTCGGTTTCGGCCGCATGCTGCCCTATGCAGACAATCGCATCACGCTCGACGTCAGGCGTAGGGATGCCTGGAACATTCCTGTGCCGCATATCCGCTGCGTCATGCGACAGGAGGAACAGGCGCTGCTCAGAAGGCAGGAGGAAACGCTGATCGCGATGATCAAGGAGGTCGGCGGCGACCTCGAATTCATCGGCTCGCCCACCGGCCTCAAGGAGATGGGCAAGGGCGCCTTTCCCGAAGCCGATGCCTTCAGCCGCTTCATGTTCCGCAAATGGTTCCGCAAGACCATGTGCATGGGCGCGGCAATCCATGAGACGGGCGGCGCGCGCATGGGCGAAACCCCGGAGGCTTCGGTGCTCAACCCCTACAACCAGGTCTGGGATGTCCCGAACCTCATCGTCACCGACGCCAGCGCCTTCCCCGGCAGCGGCATCGCCGGCACGACGCTCACCGTCATGGCCTTGACGATCCGCGCCTGCCGGAATCTTGTCGACCAGTACCGGACGGGACAGCTATAGGCGCGCCTCGGCGGCTGAAGCGCATTCGACGCCGCAATCATCGGCTTAAGAGATCGGGACGTTGCTGTTCCGGCTTTGGCTTAGCCGAACCGTCACACAAACTTCGCAGTGACATGCTCCTGTCAAAAAAGCAGGAAGGAAAAGCCCATGTCTCAAACACATCAGGACCAACTCAGCCGTATTAAGGCCGAGATCGCCGACAGCTTCGATGAAGAGCTGGAAATGCAGATGGAGGAAGATCGGCTGGACGATCTGGTCGCCGAAGGAATGTCGGAACCGGCGGAGCAGACGCTCGAGCGAAAGACCTACTTCCGCGAGCTCTTCCGGCTGCAGCACGAACTGGTGCGGCTGCAGGATTGGGTTCAGCATAAGAAGCTGAAGGTGGTGGTGCTGTTCGAAGGCCGGGATTCGGCCGGCAAGGGAGGCGCGATCAAACGCGTGACCCAGCGGCTCAATCCGCGCGTCTGCCGGACGGTCGCGCTGCCCGCCCCTACCGAGCGGGAACGTCATCAATGGTATTTCCAGCGTTATGTCCCGCATCTTCCGACCGCCGGCGAAATGGTGCTCTTCGACCGAAGCTGGTACAATCGCGCCGGTGTCGAGCGCGTCATGGGGTTCTGCACCGATGAAGAGCTCGAGGAGTTCTTCCGCTCGGTGCCTGAATTCGAGCGGATGCTGGTCCGTTCCGGCATCGTGCTGATCAAATACTGGTTTTCGATCACCGACGAGGAGCAGGAATTCCGCTTCAAGATGCGTATCCACGATCCGCTGAAGCAATGGAAGCTCTCACCGATGGATATGGAAAGCCGTGTGCATTGGGAGGAATACACCAAAGCCAAGGAAGAGATGCTGGCGCGTACGCACAGCCCCGATGCGCCTTGGTGGGTGGTTCAGGCCGTGGACAAGAAAAGGGCGCGGTTGAACTGCATTGCCCATCTTCTCGAGCAGATCCCTTACGAGGATGTTCCGAAACCGGAGATCCAGTTGCCGGACCGCATCCGTCACGCCGATTACAACAGGGCGCCGGTTCCGCCTGAAATGCTTGTGCCGGAGCGCTATTGAAAGCATCGCCGCGTTGGGCGGCGGGCTACCGCATAATTCTTCAGTTCGGAATCGTTTGAGAGATTGCTCCGCTACGCCGCGCAAGACGTGGCGTAGCGTCGGATCGCCGGCGACCGTCAGGCGGCGATATCAGCCATGCGGTTCAATTTCGAGACGGCGTCATCCGGCAGCACGAGCGCGGCGGCGGCGAGGTTCTCCCTGAGATGGCCGACGGACGAGGTGCCGGGGATCAGCAAGATGTTTTCCGCACGACGCAGCAGCCAGGCGAGCGCTACCTGCATGGGCGTGGCACCAAGGCGTGCGGCGACGTCGGACAGGGTGGACGACTGCAGCGGGGTGAACCCGCCGAGCGGAAAGAACGGCACATAGGCGGTGCCTTCGTGCGCGAGGTCCTCGATCAGCCTGTCGTCGGCCCGATGCGCCAGATTGTACTGGTTCTGCACGCAGACGATCTCGGTGATCCCACGCCCCTCGGTGATCTGCCTCGATGTGACGTTGCTCAGCCCGATGTGACGGACCAGGCCTTGCCGCTGGAGATCGGCCAGCACTGTCAGAGGCGCTTCGATCGACCCTTCGGCTGGGCCGTGCACATCGAACATGATCCTGAGATTGACGACGTCAAGCACATCGAGGCCGAGATTGCGGAGATTGTCGTGCACTGCCGCGGTCAGCTCTTCACGCGAGAAGGCCGGCATCCATGATCCATCCCCGCCGCGCCGGGCGCCGATCTTGGTGACGATGCTGAGATCGTCGCGATAGGGATGCAGCGCTTCACGAATGATCTGGTTGGTGACGTGGGGGCCATAGAAGTCGCTGGTGTCGATGTGGTTTACGCCGCTCGCGACCGCCTCGCGCAGTACTGCCAGGGCCGCGCCATGATCTTTGGGCGGGCCAAACACGCCAGGACCAGCGAGCTGCATGGCGCCATAGCCAAGCCGCTTCACGCTGCGGCCGCCGAGGTTGAACGTGCCGGATTGATCGATAGTGGACATGGTCTAACTCCTTTCAAGAGATGACACCAAGATAGGCGTTGGCGGAACGTGTGAAAATTGGCTATAATCCGCACGGGCTGTGCGGAGTAGCGAACAGTGAAAGCAGATCTCGGTGATCTCAATGCCTTTGTTGCCGTGGCGCGCGCCGGGGGTTTTCGTGAAGGGGCGCGCGTAAACGGCAGCAGCGCCTCTTTCCTCAGCGAAGCGGTGCGTCGCCTGGAGGCCCAACTCGGCGTCAGGCTGCTCAACCGCACGACACGCAGCGTCGTCCCGACCGAAGCGGGCAAGGGCTTGCTGGAGCGGCTCGGTCCTGCTTTGAGCGAGGTAGAGTCTGCCCTCGACGTCGTCAACGGTTTTCGCGACAGGCCGGCGGGTGCATTGCGCCTCAATGTGCCGGTCAGCGCGGCGCGGCTGGTGCTGCCCGCCATCGTCCCAGCGTTCCTGGCCGCCTATCCCGATATTCGGCTGGAAGTGGTAACCGATGAGAGTTTTGTCGACGTGCTAGCGGCCGGCTGCGACGCCGGCATCCGCTATGACGAGCGGTTGGAGCAGGATATGATCGCAATACCGATCGGGCCACGCGTCCAGCGCTTTGCCATCGCCGCCTCCCCCGACTACCTGGATCGCCGCGGCCGGCTGCAACACCCGAGCCAGCTGCTCGGCCATGCCTGCATATTGGGCCGCTTCGATAGCGGTGCGATGACGGCGCCGTGGGAATTCGAGCGTGATGGTGAGATCGTGCGGGTCGATCCAACGGGGCCGCTGATCGTGCGGGTCGGCGGAGCGACCGACCTAGCCGTCGATGCAGCGATATCAGGAACAGGGATCGTCTGCCTCTTCGAGGACTGGCTGCGCCCGCATTTCGACAGCGGTGCGCTCGAGCCCATCCTCGAACCGTGGTGGCAGCGCTTCTCCGGGCCATTCCTCTATTATCCCGGACGGCGTCTGGTGCCTGCGCCGCTCCGGGCGTTCATCGATTTCGTCAAGGCATCAGCCAATCAGGCTTGATGTTTGTCGGCCAGAGACGTGCCTCCGATCTTCGTTGAGTGCTTCTATGCGTTAGAGCTTGACCTCGGCACTGTCGCCCATATCAGGTTTCTGTTCGAGACCGCGGCGGTCGCCATCTTGATATAGCTGATGATCGTGCCTGGGCTGTCCCAACCACGCAGTCGATCAATGGACGCTTGGGGTTTTCATGACCATTGCGAAGTCTTCGGCGACCAGTTCACTGACGGCGATGAGAACTTCTTCCCGGGAAAAACCCGATGTCAGAGCGCGTTGGATCAGATCCTGCAGATCCGGCTCCACGACATCGCGGCAATCCTCGAGGCGTTCTTCGGAAACGGTGAGGCTATTGAGTTCGTCCATTGTCTGTCCTTTCACGGAATGTAGCAGCCGAAGCTCGGGGCTAGTTGGGAATGGCTGCTAACGGGTGGTCGCCACCCGCTTGGATCCGGCGAGCAGGCCTTCACGCTGCATCTTCTTGCGTGCGGCCTTGCGATGCCGACTGATCGCCTGCGCCTTTTCTCTGACACGCCGTTCGGACGGCTTTTCATAGGCGCGCCGTTCCTTCATTTCACGGAACAGTCCTTCGCGCTGCATTTTCTTTTTCAAGACCCTGAGCGCTTGATCGACATTATTGTCTCTGACGAGTACCTGCATTTCAAGTTCTCCTTGTTTGGGTGGTGCGACGATCGCAGGCTCAGCCAAGCTGCTCGGCGATCAGAGCCCGCAATTCGCGGCGGGTGAGAAGGCAGGGAAACGGCTTCCAGCTTCCAGCAATGCGGCGGACAGCCTCGTCATCCTTACGCGGTTTCGCCACCGCAACCGTGGTGGCTGTATTTATGTGGTTCAAAAAGAATTCCTTTGCCGATCTCGGCCGGCGTCATCGATTGTTTGTGGGGTTGCCCGTCACGCAGCCATAACGGCGCGCACGGATGTACAAGCGCTTCAATCATGAGCCAGCAACAGCTTAGATTTCCGCTTGATCGGGTATTCCCGCAACATAGGTATCGGCGGACACAATTGCAACGGATGGCCCGGATGGCATGGCGCGGGCATCGCCAATCGCCTTCAGATATACTCAGCGCCATTTTATTCAAGTTATCCGGGTATAGTTTTCGCCGAATTTTCTTCAATTTGGCTTGAAAGTGACATTATTCCGCCGGAATGGAAGCAACGCGGAGGTTGGCATCGAAATTAACCTTCTGTTAAATAGACCATTGACTTGTAGTATTAATAGGTTGTTAAAGGAGCCGCTCGCTGAGGTCGAAATTGACCCGCCAATAAACAATTTTAGGAGAGAGCTATGGCTTCGCCGATACATGCAACTGATGATAGTGCAACATTTAAAGAAACCGACGTTATTTCTGGAAATCTGCTTTCCAACGATTCATCCGACAACGGCCACCTGTTCCTGCGCGCCTTCGACGGCGCAAGCGTTGGCGCCAAGGCCGGCAACAGCCAGGTCACCGAGATCCAGGGCGACTACGGCACTTTCTTCGTCAAGCCCGATGGCAGCTACACCTATGTCCTGAGCGACGCGGCCAAGATCGGCTTCGCCAACGGTGAATCGTACCAGGAGAAGGTTTCCTACAAGATCTCCGACGGCAGCGGTCATACCGATGTCGGCCTGTTCACCCTGAACATCCAGGGCGTAACCCAGGTAAAGCCGATCGCTGTTGACGACCACTACAGCTTCAACGAAGGCGACGCCATCGGCGGCAACGTTCTGGACAACGACATTGCCGGCGACAACGGCAAGCTCTTCCTGCGTCAGTTCGACGGCACGAACGTCAGCGCCAAGAGCGGCCTCGACGCTGTTACCGACATCGTCGGCGACCATGGCGTCTTCCACGTCAAGCCGAATGGCGAATTCACCTACACGCTGACGGAAGACCTGGCTGCCGGCCAGAACGTCACGGAAACCGTCCAGTACTACAAGATCTCCGATGGCGAAGGCCACACGGATGCTGGCGTTCTGACGCTCAACATCACGGGCACCGACGCTCATCTTGCTTGATCAGCAGCAGTAAATCAGTCAGACACAACGCCCGCCGCGCAATCGGCGGGCGTCTTCATATGTCCGCTAGTTTTGACGCGCGGTGCCGGCGGGGTTCAATCATGTGCGGTTGAAGGTCTGAAAAGCGGGTATAATACTTTTTAGCTAGTTCTTATAAATGCCGGGGTGGCGTAGTCTTCATGTTCGGAGGACACGCCGTTGACCGAACACATCGAACCCAGGCAAATCGAAACAGACGATCTGACGAAAGTCTGGTCCGTGACGGAGTTCTGCGCGCGTCACCGCATAGATACCGAGGAACAAGCGCTGCTGCTCAAGCTTTTCGGGCCGTTCGCGACCGCCTCCGAATTGCTTCACAATGCCAAGCGCGCGCCAAGGTTCAGATAAAAGGTCCTTCACCTCGTTGCCTGGACGGATGTGCCGATGAGGCCCCCTCTCTCGCTCTTCAACGATCTTGCCATAAATGCCCGGCAGGTCCTTCAGTGAACGAGACTGCGCAAGATATCACCCGATCGGGCGACGCTCGCTGTTCTTGCCTCTCCTTAGACATTTATGCAGTAATCGAAATGGTGCGATCGTTGCAATTGGCGGAACCATCATCGTGAAAACGAGCGGCGCTAGTATGGATCATGTCGATATCATTGATGCTGTCTATCAGGCTGCGGTCCGTTCAGAATTATGGCCGGATACCCTATGTTCGATCGTTGACTACGTCGGCGCCATCGCCGGAAATATTGTCTACCAGGCGCCCGATGGTCGCGGCAGCTTTTTGATCCCCGGCCGCATGCGTGAAGATTTGAATGCGCTCTATCTTCAGCATTATACGGGAAACCCCTATGCCCGCGCATTCGAGAAGGTAAAGCCGGGTGAGATTGCAGTCGGCAATACGTTGATCGATGCAGAGGCCGTCCGGCATTCGGCGTTTTATGCCGATATCTGCGCGCCTCAGCACATCTTCAATCAGCTCTTCCTGCCGCATGCCAGCCTGCACGAGCGTGGAGGTATCGGCGGTGTCGCTCTTTTCCTGTCTCGTCAGCAAGACGAACACGCCGTCGAAGCGGCGGCACGGCTGAAGCTGCTGAGCCCGCATATGGCGCGGGCAATCGATCTTTCCTTTCAGGTAAACCAGATCGCCCGTGCACCCGAATTGCCGCAACGGCTGATCGATGCAATGGCTGATGCGGCCGTGCTGATCGATAGTCGCGGTGCAGTCCTTCTGTTGAATGCGGCGGCCGAAGCACTGCTCAAGCAGGCCGACGGCATTTTCCTCAGCCGATCCGAGAGGCCCTCGCTTGCTGCCCATATTCCAGAGACATCCACCCGGCTATTGAACGCCATTCGCCAGGCGTTGCTGATAGCCGATGGCGAGGACACGCCGTTCGGAGGAGCTTTGTCGATCTCTCGGCCATCGGGTTTGCCACCTTATTTGGTGATGATCACGCCGCTTGCACCGACAGCGGTTTCCATATGGGATGCGGTTGACAGCGGAGCGCGCGTCCTCATTCATATCGTCGATCCGGAAGCAAAGACGCGACGGCAAGCGCAACAACTGCAACACATCTTTGGCCTGACCGAAGCCGAAACCCGGGTCGCTGCCCTGATCGGCAGCGGAATGAATTTGCCCGAGATTGCCGAGGTTCTTGGAATTTCGTCCAACACGGTAAAAACACACACTAGCCGATGCTTTGGCAAAACGGGAACTCGATCCCAGGCGGCTCTCGCCAGGTTGATTGCGTCGATCCCGATCGCGGGAAACAGGACGGCGGCGCCGTCCCGTGCGAAGGGGAAGAGCCTTCCGCGGCAATCGTAAATTCCCAAGCCATCTTCACATTCAGTATGCTTTGAAGAGGCCGCTGCGTGACCTTCATAGGTCAGGGCGATTTTCCTGAATTGCTGCTCACTCTCTGCACAGAATCTGCAATCCGGCGCGGCATCCTTCGGCCATGAGCAAGAATGACATCCCGCTCCGCTTCACTCCGCCCGCTTTGCCGGATCGCCTCCGCAATGACGGATGGTGGCTGACGGAGACAGACGGGCCTCAGGCTGCCGAGAAGGTTTCCGTGATCATGCTCGTCGTGATCGAAAAGCGCCATTTAGAGGAGCAACTATGGACGCAACCGAGACATTGACGCCACCAATCCCTCTCAGGCGCGGCAGCGGCCGAATTGCCGCGCTGCTTGGGCTCGTGGCTCTGGCGGATTTTCTGATCTTCGGCCAGCAGCCCGGGATAAATCTTTTCCTGTTTGCGCTCGCCGTCTGCGCCGGCATTCTACTTTCGGCCGGGAAGATCCGGGCGCCGTCAATGGCTGCTCTCCTGTTTGGTTTTTCGGTTCTGGCGTCGGCGCCTCTGCTGGAAGCGCCCTCATTAGCCGGCACCAGCCTTTGCTTCAGCGCGCTGATAGCGGTTGCTCTCGTCGGCGCCAGGCTTATGCCTCGCAGTCTCACCGGTCTGCCGCTAGTGTTTCTCCGTTTTGCTCTCGTCATCCCCTTGCGGCTTGCCGACGATATTAGGAAATATCTTAAGACGCCGGCCAAACGTTTCTCCTTCACCGTCGTTCGGCAGGGCGTCGGCCTCTGGATCATGCCGCTCGTTCTCGCCGCAGTCTTCGTGTTCCTCTTTGCGGCTGCGAACCCGCTTATCGAGATCGCGCTACGCAGTATTGATTTTGCCGTTCTGCTGCAGTTTCTCGATCTTTGGCGGATCGGTTTCTGGATGATGATCGCCATCATGGTCTGGGCGCTGTTGCGGCCACGCCTGAAGCGTCGCGCTGTGAGGTCGCAAGCCGGCAGGGCCCTCATGATCGTGCCCACCAGAAATGCGCCGCTCGGCCATGCCTCGCTGTTGCGGTCGCTGCTCCTGTTCAACGCGCTGTTTGCCGTGCAGACGCTTCTCGATCTCGTCTATCTCTGGGGCGGCGCAGATCTGCCCGATCACATGAGCCATGCTGAATATGCTCATCGCGGCGCCTATCCGCTGATTGCGACGGCACTTCTGGCCGCCGGTTTCGTCCTCGTTGCCATGCGGCGCGGTGGCCCCGGTGATCATAGTTCGCTCATCCGCGGCCTCGTTCACGCCTGGATCGGCCAGAACATCCTTCTCTGCCTGTCGTCCATGCTGCGGCTCGGGCTTTACGTCGAGGTCTATTCGTTGACGGAATTGCGTGTCGCTGCCGGTCTCTGGATGGGACTCGTCGCTATCGGCCTTGTCTTGATCCTGCTGCGCATTCTGCTCAACCGATCCAACGAGTGGCTGATCGCCGCCAACCTCGCCTCCCTGATTGCGATGCTCTATATCAGCGCCTTCATCGATTTCCCGGCTGTGATCGCCCGTTTCAATGTCGTCCATAGCCAGGAAATCAGCCAGGAAGGCCCACCGCTCGACCTCGATTATCTCTCCTCGCTCGGTCCTTCCGTCATTCCGTCGCTCGATCTCTATCTCCAGATGTTGCCGGGCTACCTGGTCGACAAGCGGAATCAAGCGCTGGCATTTCGGTACTACCTCGTCAGGGATTTCGAACGGCGCCCGCGTGACTGGCGGAACTGGACCTTCCGGGCGGCGCGGCTGGAGACCCATCTTCTATCTCCTGCTGCCATTGCAAGATAGAAAGAGAACGATGACAACAGGTACGAAAAACAACGCAGGACTGGTGGATGGCGCCCCGAATTCTCGTCGTCGATGACGAACCTCACATCCGCGACGTGATTTGCTTTGCGCTTGAGCGCGCCGGCCTGGCATCGATGGCCGCCCGCAACGGCACCGAAGCGATGGCGGCCTTCCGCCGAGGCAACATCGATCTCATCATTCTCGATATCGGCATGCCAGATATGGATGGCCTGGAGGTCTGCCGCCAGATCCGCAAGACGTCGGGATTGCCGATCCTGTTTCTTTCGGCGCGTGACGAGGAGATCGACAGGGTACTGGGTCTCGAAATTGGCGGAGACGATTATGTCACCAAACCTTTCAGCCCGCGAGAACTCGTGGCTAGGGTCAAGGCAATTTTGAAGCGCAGCAGCAATGGGGCAGGACCTGAGAGACGCCACGCCACACTTGTTGCTGGCGCGCTCAGCCTGGATCGTCGCGGCAGGACAGTCACCTTCAGCGATGGTGAGATCGCAATGACGGCGCTCGAATTCGCAATTCTGGATGCTTTGCTGTCACGCCCCGATATGGTTTTCAGTCGCGAACAATTGATGGAAGCGGCCTATGGCGCCGGTACCTATGTCGCTGACCGGACGATCGACAGCCATATCCGCAACATCCGGGCCAAGTTCCTGGCGGCCGGCGGCCAGGGGGTCATTGCAACGGTTCACGGCATCGGCTTCAAACTCGGCAGTGAAATCGGGAGGAAGGCCTGATGCTGGCGCCCAAGGTCAAGACAAAATGGCGGCCGACGCTGGCGCTGATCGTCTATGTCGTGCTTCTTGCGGTCATGGCGCTGCCGATCCTCATCGTCATCTGGTTTCGCACCGTGGAGATGAGTTCGAACCGGATGGCACCTGCGGAAATCGGCGCCCTCGCCGTCGTCTTCATGCTGACGCTCGGCGTTGCCTATGTGCTGACGCGCACCATCACCGGCCCTATCGACGCCTTGATTGCCCGCGCGGACGAGATCGCCCGTGGCGGCAAGGCGGCGATCCGACCGCTTGAAAGCTACGGAACATGCGAGATCGCTTTGCTGTCGCAAAGCTTCCTCGATCTCGCCGGAAAACTGGTCGATCGCACCGAATATATCAGCTCCTTTGCCGCCCATGTCTCCCACGAACTGAAATCGCCGCTGACGGCCATCCGCGGTGCCGCCGAACTTTTACGCGACGATGATGCGGAAAGGCCGATGACGAAGGCGCAGCGTTTGCACTTTCTCGATAACATCGTCGCCGACGCAGTCCGGCTCGATGCGTTGCTGCAGCGGCTGAGGGAACTTGCGCAGGCGGAAACCCTTGTCGCCGAGGGCAGAAGCAGCGTCACCGACATCATATCCTCACTGCGCGGGCGATTTCCCGCCCTGGATATTTCCGGCTTAGGCGATACGGAAATATCGGTTGCTCTTCCTCAGGAAGCAGCCGCCATCGTCTTTGCCAACCTTGCCGAAAACGCTCTTCAGCACGGCGCCACGCTGTTGGAACTCAGAGTATCGGCCGACGCCCGAACAGCCGTCATTCTTGTTCGTGACGACGGCAGCGGTATTTCCGAGGCAAATCGCCAACGCATCTTTCAGCCGTTCTTCTCCACCCGCCGCGAACAGGGCGGCACCGGCATGGGCCTCGGTATCGTCCGCGCCATGCTGAGCTCGCATGGCGGGACGATCCGCATACGGCAGACGACCGGCGGCGCCGGCGCCGAGTTCGAGATCACCATACCTGTGTAATTCTCGCTTGATCGAGGAGATCCACATATGGCTAGCACACTTTGGAGCCTGATACCGACCGCACGCTACCAGAACGCCTGCGGCACGCTGCCCCAAGCTTTAAGCGGGCCGTTGGTACGGGCGAAGGCGAATCGCCCTCCCCTACCGATGCTCGCGCTTATCGCGTCGTATAACCACCGTCGACGACAAGCACTTCGCCGGTGACATAACTTGCCGCTGCCGAGCAGAGGAACAATGCGGCACCCGCCACCTCCTCCGGCTGCCCGACGCGTCCCATAGGCGTCATGCTGCGCCAGGTTGGGAACCAGTCGGGATTGTCGATGCCGCCGCGCGACAGGTCGGTCTCGATATAGCCGGGGGCGATGGCGTTGACGCGGATATTCTCGGCGGCAACCTCACTGGCGAGGCTCTTCGTCATCATGTGGACCGCCGCCTTGGAGGCGTTATAGGCGACCTGGTTCTGCGGAATGTTGGAAACGATGCCCGAAATCGAGCCGATATTGAGGATGGCGCCGCCGCCCTGACGCCGCATGGGTGCGAGTGCCGCCCGGCAGGCACGGAAGACGGTGTCGACATTGACGGTCATGATCTCGCGCCAGATGGCATCGGAGAACTCGCCGCTGTCGCCATGAATGGCGATGCCGGCATTGTTGACAAGGATGTCGAGCCGTCCTGTTCGTGAAAGGGTCTCAGCGACGAGTTCGTCGGCAGCGCTTTCCTTCATCAGGTCGGCAACAATGAAATCGCAATCGACGCCGGCCTTGGAGAGCCGCTCTTCTGCCGCTGCATTGCGGCTTCGGCCCGTGATGATGACTTTGGCGCCCGCCTCGCCGAGCGCCTCGGCGATCGCAAGCCCGATGCCGCGCGTGCCGCCGGTCACCAGCGCCACCTGTCCGTTCAGGCGAAATCTGTCGAAGATCATGTCCGTTTCCTCTCGGCGATTGTTGAAGGCGATCACGCTTTCGTCAGATGTCGGCGCTCTGCGGCAGGATAACGAGATCGCGAATCGTAATGTTGCGTGGGCGAGTCAGCATGAAAAGCACGGCCTCGGCCACTTCGTTCGCCTCCATCAGGCCGCCCGCGGCGAGCGCCTCATCCAGCTTCTCCTGCGGCCAATCGCTGAGAAGGGCGGTGACGACCGGACCGGGAGCGATGGCGCCGACGCGCAAGCCATGCTTGGCCACCTGCCGCCTCAGCGTATGGACGAATGCCTGGACCGCATGTTTCGAGGCGGTGTAGATCGGTTCCCAGACGACCGGGATCATGCCGGCAACGGAACTCGTCAGGATGATATCGCCGGTCTTGCGCTCGACCATATGCGGCAGAACGGCATGCACCGAGCGGAATGCGGCGTTGATGTTCAGATTGAGCATGCGGTCCCAGGCATCAGGGTCGCCACCCAATACCTCACCGCCGATGTAAGAGCCGGCATTGGCGTGGAAGATATCCAGCTGGCCCGCTTTTTCCAGGATCTGCGGCATCATCCCTTCAACGCTTTTCGGATCGGTGAGATCGATGACCAACGGAATGGCGTTTGCGTCGAGTTTCGAGCAGATTTCCTTCAAGGCTTCTTCATTGCGGTCAACCAGCACGACCCGAGCGCCCGCGGCAAGCAAAGCCTTGGCGCATTCAAGGCCGATACCCGACGCCGCTCCGGTGACGGCCGCGACTTTTCCAGACAGATCCTGTCCCATTTTCTTCCTCTGGTTTCCTGGTTGCTTAGAGCATCTCCGTTTTCTTCGAATCACGGAAGTGCTCTATCTCTTTGTTTTCACGCAATTCCGGACGCAAAACCGCTGCGCACTTTTGCTGAAATTGCTCTAAGCCCGGCCGTGCGAGATCCGCGATCGGCGTGCCAGCGAGTCGACGATGACGGCGACGGCAAGGACGGCGCCCGTGATCATGTATCGAAGCGACGATGACAGATCGAGAAGCGTCAGCCCGCTGGCGATCGACTGAATGACGATGATGCCGAGAAGCGCTGAATAGGCACTGCCACGCCCGCCGAACAGGCTCGTGCCGCCTATGACCGCCGCAGCGATGGCGTTGAGATTGACGTCGCCGGTGCCGGCCTGCTGACTTGCCGTCGCCAGCCGGGCGGCAGAGAGAACGCCGCCGGTTGCCGCAAGCAGGGCGCACATGACGAAGGCGCTCGTGTAGATCCGCGAGACGTTGATGCCGGAACGACGGGCCGCTTCCCTGTTGCCGCCGACGGCGTGCATGGAGCGTCCCCATTTGGTGCGCGTCAGTGCATAGTTCATGGCGACGGCGAGCCCGACGAAAAGACCGAACATCCACGGAATGCCGCGCGACTGATTGAGATAGAACGCGACTGCTTCCAGGGCGAGTGTGATGATGACAGCGCGGATAAGCAGCCCGCGGGCCGATTTTGCAGACAAGCCGGCCGCTCGCCGGCGCGCCGACGTGCGGTAGCTGGAGAAGAAGAAGGCAATGCCGGCAAGTGCTACCAGCAGATAGGCGATCGGGTCCGGCATGACCATGATTTGGCCGAAACTCACGAGCCAGGAGCCATAGGGAAGATTGATCGAACCCGTCGCTCCGAGGATATAGAGCTGCAGGCCGAGAACCGCGAGCAGTCCGGACAGGGTGGACACGAAACTCGGCATGCCGAAGCGGTTGAAGACAAACGCGTAGAGCGAGCCGATCAGGGCGCCGACGATCATCGCGGCGAGGACTGCAAGGACCACCGGCCAACCCTGGTTGACCCAGAAGACGCCGACCAGCGCCGAGGCGAAGCCGCTGACGGAGCCGACGGAAAGGTCGATCTCACCCACCATCAGGATACAGACGATACCCAGCGAGATGACGCCGACCGTCGAGCAGTCGAACAGCATGTTGACAAGGTTGCTGCTGGAGAGAAACACCGGATTGAGCGCCTGAAACACCGTCCAGATGATCGCCAGGCCGACAATGACCGGCAGTGAGCCGAGATCGCCGGAGCGGATGCGATCCCAAAAGGCCTGGATCGAACCGCCGAAACTGTCGTCATGGCGCACTCTCTCATCACGCCGGTCGAGCAGCGCCGGTGCTGCCGGATCATTGTCGATGGTCTTCATCATGGCCTGCCCTCCTCGTTCGGTTGGCTTTGCGCCTGGCGGCGCGACGCTCGGCGGGAGACGGAATTGTTGGATGCACCGGTGATGGCGCTGACGAGCTGCTCGTTGGACGCGTCGGGCAGCATGGTGCCGTTGTTGCGACCGAGGCGAAGGACGACAATGCGATCGGCGACGGCGCGCACATCCTCCATGTTGTGGCTGATCATGATGACAGCGAGGCCGCGTTCCCGCACGCGCTCGATGAGGTCAAGCACTTCAGCGGTCTGGGCAACGCCGAGCGCTGCTGTGGGTTCGTCGAGCATGATCAGTTTCGGCTCGAGCAGCAGCGATCGGGCGATCGCTACCGTCTGGCGCTGTCCGCCGGAAAGTGAGGCGACGGGCTCGCGCACACTTGGAATGCGAGCCGAAAGCTCATTCAAGAGTTGCCAGGCGCGGATCTCCATGGCGACCTCATCGAGCTGATAGGGGCTGAGCTCCTTGCCGAGGAAGATGTTGGCGACGACGTCGAGATTTTCGCAAAGTGCCAAATCCTGGAACACCGTTGCAATGCCGAGGCCGAGAGCAGCACTTGGGCTCGGCAGGTTCACCGGCTTGCCTTCGAACAGGATCGTGCCCGAGCTTGGCTGATGCACACCGGCCAGGATCTTGACCAGCGTCGATTTGCCGGCGCCATTGTCGCCCACCAGCGCCACGACCTCACCGGCATACACATCCAATTCGATATCGCTGAGCGCCGACACCGCCCCGAAGTTCTTCGATATTCCGCGCAGACTGAGGACAGGCTGACGGGAAGGGTCAAGATTGTGAGAGGTTTCAGACATCGCCTGGCCTTTCGGAAAAAGCAAAACGGAAAGCGCGACCGGCGGCCGGTCGCGCTTTCCTTGCGGGTTACTTCGTGATGCCAAGCTTCTTGCAGCCGTCGGCATAGCGGCCGGTGCACAGCTCCTCGGCGGTGTTGATCTTCTTGTCGATGATCTCGGCCTTGAGGTTTTCGGCAGTGACGACGGCAGGGACGAAAAGCTGCGCCGGCGTGTCGTAGAGCGTCATTTCGGCCTTCGGCGTTTCTCCGGCCAAGAGCTTTACGGCGACATCGGCAGCGGCGGCGGCGACGATTTCGCTCGGCTTGGAGATCGTATTGTACTGATCCCCCGCGATGATCAGCTGGAGTGCCGCGATCGTCGCATCATTGCCGGTCACCGGCGGCACGGGTTCGACACCCGCCGCCTTGAAGGCTGCGATGGCGCCGCCACCAGTGCCGTCATTGGCAGCGACCACACCGACGATCTGTTTGCCGAAGCGGGTGATTTGGCCGCCGGCCCATTGCTGGGCATTCGAGGGCTGCCAATTGGGTGTGTCGAATTCAGCAAGCGTCTTGTATCCGCCACTCGCCAGACCCTCATGAATGCCGTCCTTGATCAGCCCGGCAGCCGCATCGGTCGGCGAACCGTTGATCTGCAGGATGCCGCCTCCATCGGTCGGCACATTCTCAGCCTTCAGATGCTGGACGAGCGATTCCGCAATTGCCTTGCCGATCGCCTTGTTATCGAAGGAGACGTAGAAATCGGCCTTGCCTTTCGGAATCGGACGGTCATAGGCAATGACCTTCACACCCTGGCTCTGTGCGAGCTGGACGAGCGATGCGGCCGCCGCCGAATCCACCGGGTCCAGCACGATGACTTTGGCGCCCTGGGTGATCGCCGAATTAAACTGCTGCTGCTGTTTTGCGATATCGGCATCGGCGTTCTGATAGAGAACCTTGCACGACGCGCAAAGCTTCTTCATTTCCGCGACGAAGCCCGGGTGATCGTGCTCTTCGTAGCGGGTAGAGCCCTGATCGGGCATGAGGAATGCCACTGTCGCATCCGAAACGGCCGTTTGCGCAAAGGCGGAAGTACCGCCCAGCAAGGACAGGACAAATACCGCGGCGCCTGCCGCCTGTGTTGAGAATTTCATCATTTCCATCTCCTCCCATTGGTAAAAATTGTGTAGGTTCGTGATTGCACTGCCTGCTGTGGCCGTTCGGCTGAATGAACGGTCGCGCCTGTCCCGGCGTTTGATGTTTTTGAGGACAAGCATCTCCGATCGCGAGCCGCTCATCGCACGCCCACGTTCAAAGTCAGTGTCAGTTTTCGCTCCTCCTCCTTGTCCTCCCTCGTCCCTTGGACCGTGCTCGTTCGGCTCCTCCAGAGCATTTCCGTTTTTCTCCGAGTTACGGAAATGCTCTGTCTTTTGTTTTACGCAATTCCGGACGCAACACCGCTGCGCACTTTTGCTGGAATTGCTCTAGGCCGCCTTTGCCACATTGATATTGTCACCCAACAACCGCCGGAAACGCGAAGGCGTCATGCCTTTTTCCGCGAGAAACTGCCGGTTGAAGTTGGACAGGTTGTTGAAGCCGACCTCGAAGCAGATATCGGTGATCGATGCATGGTCATCGCTCATCAGGATCTGGCAGGCGAGATTGATGCGCAGGCGTTTCACATATTGTACCAGCGACATGCCGGTATGGCGGCGGAAGCCTCGCGAAAAGGCGCCGGTCGACTGTTCGGCGATCGCCGCGAGATCAGCTTCGTCGAAGGATTTCGTGAGGTTCTCTCTGATATAGGCGAGCGCCTTGTTGATGCCGGCCGACATGTAGCCCGATGGATCGGGCAAATAGCTCGGGCTGGCGAGAAGCTGGGAATCCTGCGCCCGGCTGAGCAGGCCGACGATCATCATGAACAGCTCGATGCGACGCACACCATGCGCCTGCTGCACCTCGTTCATCAGGGGAGCAACCTGCCGGCTGGTATCGGCGCCGAAGAGCACGCCGCGGCGGGAGGCTTCAAGAACCGGATCGAACGGGCCGAGCTCGGCCAGCACCTTCATCGTGTCGCTGATGAAGCCCTCGCTGAACTGGATGAGCTGGCATCGAAGCGGAATGCTCGAGCCCTTCGGGACATCGCTGATCCAGTTGTGGGGGAGATTGGGACCAGCAAGAACGAGATTACCAGGCTCGAATTCGCCGATGAAGTCGCCGACGAAATACCGTCCCGTTGTCGCCACGACGAGATGAAGTTCGTATTCCGGGTGAAAATGCCAGCGAACAGTATGGTAGGGATAGCCATGCGCCTTCGTTGCGAAAGATTCGCCGGGCCGGATCTGAATGACTTCCAAGTCAGGTTCCATTGTCTCCTCCTCCGAGGACGGTTCCAGGCCCGCCAGCCAAATTCTTTTTGGCTTTTATTGTTTAAGGGGAGTGTAATGGGCTCATGTCCCGCCCGCCACCACGATTCCCGGTCAAAACCGATACTTTTTTGACAATAGACGCTGCGCAGCCGGCGTAAAGACGACAGCAATCCGCATTTCAGATCGTCTAAGGGCCGGCCTCAGGCGGCCAGGGCTGCGATGACGTTTCTGACCAGCGCAGAAGAGGACAGCCGGCTTGTGGCGCAGCTAGGGGCGCCGATCGCACCGACCCGCACGGAAACGCCGCCGCGCGCATTGGCGATCGCAAACATCGACTCGTCGGTCAGATCATCGCCGATGGTAATCGGGCAGCGGTTCTTGAACGGGTCGGACTGGAAAAACCGTTCCAGCGCATCGCCCTTGCTCGACCGTGCCGGACGCAGCTCGAATACCATCTTGCCGAGCTGCAATGCCCAGTTCGGCCCGGCGAGCTCAGCATAGTGGTGCATGCGGTCTGCGAGCACCTTTTCATATTCGGGCGCGAGCCGGTAATGGGCGGCAACGGCCGCACCCTTATCCTCGATCAAGACTCCAGGATAGTGCTCGGCTTCCTCCGTCAGCGCATGCTTCAGCGCCTGAAACTCAGCTGTCGCCTCGACCGTCTGCATGCCCGCGGCGTTCCTGATTTCCGCGCCGTGCAGGCCTGCTGTCGGAAATGCAAAGGGTTTGAACAGCGCGTCTGCATAGGCAAGCGATCGGCCGGTGACCAGTGCCAAGGCACCGCCAAGCTTGTTCGACAGGCGATGAAGTTGTCCGGGGAGCGCCTCTGGGACCTCGATCGCATCCGGCGTGGGCGCGAGATTGAGCAGCGTCCCATCGATATCGAGAAACATCGCCCAGTGGTCGGGCTCTTCCAAGACCAGTGAAAGCATTTCCTGAGTAGCGTCGTCGTCCTGCACGGCATTCTCCAAACTCTGCAATCATTGAAGCTAGGTCGCCGGCCAACAAGGACAAGGTGGCTTTTCAGACTCCGGAACATCCTAAGGCTAGTCCGCGTTGTGTCTCGCCGCCCGTTCGAGCACTCGCGCCCTAGAAGGTACATTGATGGCCAAAAGCAGTTCAGATCCCCGTGATGAGGTCAATGCCCCGCTGGCACATGGCGCTTTAAACCTGCCATTGGTGGTGATCGACGATTACAACAACGAACTGCGTGACAAGAATGGTTTCGTTGGCGACAACGCAAACAAGAAGACTTTCCAACAGAAGCTTGATGATTGGAGAAAACGCATCCGCAAGGTCGGAGACGACCCGATCGGCAAGATTGAGACCGACAAGCTCTCCAAGAAAAAAATCGACGCTATTTTGAAGGGCGATGATTTGGCGGCGGCGGCGTTGATCATGGGGGCTGTGGAGGATTTTGCCCAGGACTTTGCCGATGTGATAGGCAAGTTTCTGAAGGACAAACGCTGGGGAAAGACGGAACGCATCGTCGTTGGCGGCGGCTTCCGACGGAGCCACTTTGGCGAACTGGCGATCGCCAGGACGATGGTTATTCTCAAGGCGGCCGGCATCGCCGTCGAGGTCGTGCCGATCGTTCACCACCCCGATGAGGCCGGACTGATCGGCGCGGTCCACCTGATGCCCCGCTGGATGTTCAAAGGCCACGAGGCCATCCTCGCCGTCGATATCGGCGGCACCAATGTTCGCGCCGGCGTCGTCAAATTCGGAAAGGACGACGTGCCGAATTTTGCGGATGCAAGCGTCTGGGATTCGGCCATCTGGCGTCATGCCGACGACGAGCCGAGCCGCACTGCGACCATCGAGAAGTTGGCCGCGATGTTGCGGGATCTGATCGGTAAGGCCGAAAAGGCCAATCTCAAGCCGGCGCCCATCATCGGGATCGCATGCCCCGGCATCATCAAAGCCGATGGCTCCATCGAACGCGGCGGACAGAACCTGCCCGGCGGAAACTGGGAGAGCGACAGCTTCAACCTTCCTGCCGCACTGATGAAGGCCATTCCTGAGATCGGCGACGACAGCACATTCGTGATGATGCACAACGATGCCGTCGTGCAGGGATTGTCGCAGATCCCTTTTATGAACGACGTGTCGAGATGGGCAGTGCTGACCATCGGCACGGGGTTGGGCAACGCGCATTTTACCAATCGCGAAGGAACGAAGGCGCGGTAGGCTCAGCAATTCGAGACGTCCGGCGCTGCCCCATGACGCATTTCGGGGTGCGCTTCAAGATGAGAGCCCTCCCCTTTCCTGCCCACGTTGGAATACATGGTGATAACTCCGACAGACGGTTCTCGGCAGGTTTAAATTGCGCTTATCTCTGCAACTCCACGCAATCGATCCGCAGACGAAAGATGGACTATGAACTTCAAGGGAATAAGCGCCCCGCTTAATGCCGGCCGTCTCGAACAGATGCTCGGCCTTGCCCCGTCACGCCGCGATGCCGAAACCGAGGACGCTAGTGACAAGCCCTCCAGCAACGAACCCGCCCGCGGGCTGGAGGCTGAAAGCTCATGCCGTTCGTCTGCCTATAAATGAGAACCGATTGTCTGATTCGGACCGTGCTCAGCTCGGCCGCTAGCCGGTGGGTCGGCAATGGCGTTCAGCCGTATCGAAAATGGGCTGTAACGAAAGGATGGGGGCGATGGATGCGGACACGGCCGCCATTGTCAGCTGACAATTGAGCTAAGAATTTCCCGTGACTTCCGAAAGAGACGCGGGCGCTCTGGTCGCGTGGCATTCTTCTCTCGCTAGGAAACTCTGGGATTTTCGACAAGACCAACGCTTTGCTATCGCCACGGCCACAACGGCGCTCGCTCTCTCTGACGGGTCCTTCATTGCATTCGCCGTCGTCGAGAAGCCCACATAAACACGACGGTCTTGTTTGCGCTTGGAGCAGATCGGCAAGGTCGGCGTGCGCGGCATCGAGCTGGAAGGCAAAGCCGCCATCAACGACCGGGTCAATCTCACACTTGCCTATTCTTATTGGGATGCCGAAATCCGCGAGGACGGAACCGGCGGCAATATCGGCAACTGGCCCTCGCGCGTGCCGCGGCATCTGGCATCGGCCAGGCTCGACTACACGGTCCCTGGAGACGGAAAGCGCGGCGACCTGACGCTCGGCGGCGGTGTGCGTTATATCGGCCAGACCCATGGGGACGAGGCGAACACCGTATCGGTCGCAGCCTATACGCTCGTCGACGCAGCCGTCAGCTACAAGGTGACGCCTGACGTGACGCTTGCCGTCAACGCGACGAATCTGTTCGATCGCAAATATGTCGCCAGCAGCTACTTCTGCACAGAATATTACGGCGATCGGCGCAAGGTCGTCGGCACCCTGAAGTATTCCTGGTAAAGGTTGGCGGACGCCGCCTTGTCCAATCAAGGCGGCGCTCGCAATCTGCGCCAAGGGATCACCCTCTCGGCAATGTGGACTGCATTTGGTCCATTCCGGAAATGATAACCCCACGACGAGGCTTTGATTGACGCAAGAGGGAGCCGCCTCTACCTAAGAGCGAGTTTTCATTTCGAACGTGCTCCAATTTGGCAGGTTGAACATGTCCGAGAGTTCCCCGAGCTCAGTCCCGAAAATTTGGCCGTCCCCGAATCGGCCCGGCTTCCGCAAAACTTTCGCTTTAGAACTCGACGACCATCTTGATATCCAGCATGCATCGCGGCAGCTTCTGCCAACCGGTCCAACCGTGGGGGCAGCGGGAATCGTTGCGCTGTTCGTCGCGCTGATTACCAATTTCGACAAATGGCAGGCCGGTGACGTCGGGACATTCGCTATCTATGTCCTCGCAACAATCGTTGCTGGCGCGCTCGGGGTCTTTCTGTTGCTCGGGCCGATCCGGCGATTCCTGCGTTCCATGTATCGCCGACGACTGGTGAAGGCGGAAGCGATCGGCAGGCCCGTCGAGTCTACCGTGGACCAGAGCGGCATCAGCTACACGGTCCTGGGTCAGACGGTCACATGTACCTGGGATTCGCTCTATGCGCTCGAAGAGGATGCCGGAACCTTCCACTTTTGGATGTCCAAGATGGTCTCTCATCCGTGGCCGGCGAGATTGTTTGCCTCCGAGGAGGAGCGACAGGTCTTTCGCGAAAGCGTATTGAAGTGGTCCGGCCGGTCGTTCTCCCCGCCCGTACTGGCCCGCCTCGGAGCAAGAGGCAGGGCCAACTTGCCGGCGAATGAGACGACGCCAAAGTGAGATCATTGATGGTGTTGCGTGGGAACCCCCTCAGCCGACAACGCGCTTCCGCATCAACAGCATCAAGAACGGTGCGCCGATGAGTGCGGAAACAAGACCGGCCGGAATCTGGTAGGGCGATACGATCGTGCGGCCGACGAAATCGGCAGCAACCATAAGCCCCCCTCCGATCAGAGCGGCACCAAGCATTTGCGGCAGCGCGCGTGCCAATCCCGCCTCCCGCGCAAGGTGAGGTCCCATGAGGCCAATGAATGACAATGGGCCAACCGTCAGCGTCGCGGCAGCCGTCAACAATCCTGCGAGGCCAAAAAGCGCAAATCGCGATTTCGCCAATGGTACACCGACCGCCGCCGAAGGAGACGGCCCAAGGGGAAGTATGTCAAGCCAGCGGCGGACGGCGAGCGAGACGGCAATCAGCACGGCGCCGAGCGCCACCTCCGTTGCGGCGGTCGATCCCTCGATAAGATAGGTGGACCCGCTCATCCACCGCATCAGCAGAACAGCTCTCGGATCTCCCGTCGAGCTCAACACGCCGACGACGGCATCGACCATCGCGCTTAAGGCAATGCCCGCAAGCAGGACTCGCTCGGGAGCGAACGCCGATCGCCGGGAGCTGGCGAAGATGACGACAAGCACACTGATCGCACCGGCCACGGCAAAGACAAATTGACCGGAAAACCCTGGAGCGACGGCAAAGAGGGCAATCGCAACGCCGAAGGTCGCTCCGGCACTGATTCCCAGAACTTCGGGACTTGCCATTTCGTTGCCGGTCAGCCGCTGAAGAATAGAGCCCGCGACCGCAAGCATCGCGCCCGATGTCAGGGCGGCGAGGATTTTAGGTATCCTGATGGCAAGGACATCGTACGAGAACTCGCCGGAAGCGAGAGCCCAGCCGCCATTGAGGTCACGTCCGAGAAAAACGCTGACCGTCAATAGCACAAGCAGGCCGGCAGCCGCGATGATGACCGGTGCCGTTCCATCCCACCGGCGGGACCGTTTGAACGCCGGCGATTGCTGCAGTCTATGACGGATCTTCAGACGCGGCAGCAGCGCGAGAAGCAGCGGCGAACCGAAGATGGCTGTTACCGCCCCCGTCGGCAAAAAATCGCCAAGCCCCCCTGCGGCCAGTTGCAGAACAGAGTCGGCGAAGAGAAGCAGCCCGGCGCCGATCAGGGGGGACCAGAAGATGAGCTGCGCGGGACGCCGTGCTCCGGACAATCGCGCAATCGTCGGCGCGACCAGTCCAATGAAACCAATGACCCCAACGGCGCTCGTGACAAATGCAGCAAGCGCGACAGCAAGCGCCACGACAATGAAGCGCAGGCGGACCAATCGGACGCCCAGCGCCGTGGAACTGCTCTCGCCAAGATCGAGCAGCGAAAGCGGTCTCATCACGAAAGCGCAGACGATGGCGATGGCGCCGAACTTCCAAAGAAGCGACAAGGGAATGACCCAGCTTTGCTGTGCCAGCGAGCCGGCGCCCCAGATGAACAGGCTCGAGAGATAGCGCTGGTTCAAATAGGTCAGGATGGCAGAGAGGCCACCACACCATAGACTGAGAACCAGCCCCGACAGAACAAGCGAATAAGGCGAAAAACCGCGGCGCGCGCCCAGGCTGACGACGATCACGGCAGCGGTCGCACTGCCGATCAGAGCGACAAGATCACGGCCGGCGCCAAGCAAGTCGGGGAGAAACAGCGATGTTACCACCAGCGCCAGGTTTGCTCCGGCCGACACGCCGAGGGTGGTCGGATCGGCGAGCGGGTTTCGCAAAACTTGCTGAAACAGCGCCCCCGACAAGGCAAGCGCGGCTCCGGCAATCAGCGCCGTCGCAAGACGGGGAAGCGTCGAATAGGTGAACACCATTCGCGTGACATCGTAATCCGGTCGACCCATTTCTGACAGCGCTGGAACGGCAAGAAACCACGATGCCACGCCTCCACCGCCAATCAGGAGGAGGAAGACAATTGCTGGCCCGATATTGTCGCGGCGGGATACCATCATGCTTCTTTTTCCAGAAGATCTGTCAAAAGGCCCGCGAAGCGCATGGCCTCGTTCACCATGCCAAACATCAGGGCCGGCGGCAGAATCGACAGATGGCCCGGACGCGCAAACGCCAGCCTGTT
Organism: Rhizobium leguminosarum bv. viciae USDA 2370; assembly: GCF_002008365.1. Classification (GTDB taxonomy): domain Bacteria; phylum Pseudomonadota; class Alphaproteobacteria; order Rhizobiales; family Rhizobiaceae; genus Rhizobium; species Rhizobium leguminosarum. Next base: position 9,148 of record NZ_MRDL01000001.1, on the reverse strand, counting down.
CCACAGCGGGCTCTGAGCGAGTTTCGGAAGAACGTCCGGAGGAACGGGATCAAAGGCGATCAGACGCGCGTCCGGATCGGTGATCTTGGAGAGATCTTCAATACCGATCGTTTCAAAACCCCAGTAGTTCGACTCTCTGGTCCAGGCGTTGCGGACACCGATGCGCTCGAGCACATTGTGGAACAGCCCAGGACTCGAGTAGATGCGGACATGGCGGGCATCCATGAAATTCACGAGGGCGACTGGCGGCAGGTTCTTGCCCGCCAGCCGACTGCGGCATCGCTCGAAGAAGGCGTCGGCGCGCGCGAGGAACTGCTCTGCTTCATTCTCGCGGCCAAGCTCACCAGCCAATTTACGCGTCGCCGCGATGGCAGCGGGAAGAATAGATCCAATGCCCGGCGTAAAGACTTCCAGCCGAACGACTTTCGCCACCGACTGTAGCTTGGGCAACAGCTCATCCAGGTAAGGTGTGGTCAAGACAATGTCGGGCTTCAGCGTGACGAGAATTTCAAAATTGACCTCGAACGAACTGCCAATATCGACGACGGATTTTGGCATCGGCGGCTCGACAACCCATCTGTCCCAATCGGCGAGGTCCGAAATCCCGACCGGAGGCAATCCGAGGGATAAGAGAGTGGACGCAAGGCCATAGTCGAGGCTGACGATCCTTGGGCCTATCGACTGCGCAAACAGCGGAGCTGGAACGACCGAGGCCGCCGCGAACTGCAAAAGGGAGCGCCGCGTAACACCCATTGCACGCCTAGCCTCAACAAACATAGGCGAGCGGATAAGGCAGGTTGGGCGCGGAGATCACATCCATGTCGATCCCATAGATCTCTTGCAGCGTGTTTGGCGCAAGGATCGCGCTCGGCGTTCCGCTCGCAACAACGCGACCGCGTTTCAATGCATGGATCCGATCGCAGAAGCGAGCGGCCATGTTGATGTCGTGGAGTACGATGACGACACTGCTTCCAAGCTCGTGCGCCAAGCGTCGCACAAGGGAGAGCACCTCAATCTGATGCGCAACATCGAGTGCCGCAGTCGGTTCGTCGAGCAACAGGCAGCGAGCATCCTGAGCGATCAGCATCGCGATCCAGGCACGTTGCCGCTCACCGCCTGACAATGTTCCGACGATACGGTCGGCGAACTTCTCGATATACGTTGCTCGGAGGGCTTCCTCGACTTTCCCTTCATCGTTCTTGGTGAAGCGGCCAAGCGCCCCGTGCCACGGATAGCGACCGCATCCCACAAGCTCGCGGACTGTCATTTCCGATCCGGTCGTGACATCCTGGGGCAGATATGCGACCGAACGAGCGAAGACGCGTTCACCATACGTCCTAAGATCCCGGTTGCCGTAAGAGATCGATCCAGCGCTCGGCACAAGCTGGCGAGCCAACATCTTGAGAAGACTGGATTTACCGGAGCCGTTGTGGCCGACCAGTGCCACAACTTCTCCTGCCGGAAATTTGAGACTTACATCGCGGAGAATCTCGTTCCCCTCTATCAAAAGACCTATATTTTCGGCGACAAAAGTTTCAGCCGTTCGAGGCGGATCTTGCGTCGGGGGGAGCATAGCCACGTGACATCCTTTAACCGGGTGATAGCTCGGTACTAAAGATGAGACTAGCAATCAACTATTTTCGTTGTTCCAATATCTCTGCCTAGCGCCTCGTCATCCTCACGCGGGCGGCAGGCCTTTCGGCCACCTGGTCAGGTTGACTTTCCCAAGTGCGATGCGCCGTCTCAAGGACGCCCAAGGTCGCAACATATCTCAACAATAAAGTGCAAACCGCAACACCGAACCGCAGCATAATGAATCGGTCCCAGCCGACTTGCCGGTTTGCTGAAGCCTTCTCCAATCATCGAAATGACGAGGCACTTTAATGTACACAAAGATAATCGCGCTGGCCGCTGTGGCTTTCTCGGCGGTGCCGGCCTTTGCCGCCGATGCCGTGGTTCAGGATCCTGCTTACGTTCAACAGGGACAGACCCAGTCGGCCTTCGACTGGTCGGGATTTTATCTCGGGCTTCAAGGCGGATACACCTCGACACATGCGAGCTACCTCGACGGTTCCGAGCAGGATCTTGATGGAGGTTCGACGGGTATCTACGGCGGATATAATTTCCAGCACGGTCCTTTCGTCTTCGGTATCGAGAATGACTTCAACTACAACTGGAAGGATGGGAGCGACGTTTCCCTCAAATGGGATGGCTCGGCGCGTGGACGTGTGGGATATGCCTTGGACCGTACGCTGATCTATGGAACCGGGGGTTTGGCGGCCGCGGGCGGAGAAGTCGACGTGCCTGGAATTGGCAAGAAGGACGACATTCTGATTGGCTGGACCGCCGGTGGCGGTGTAGAACGCGCCCTGACCGACAATATTATGATGCGCGCTGAATATCGCTATGACGATTTCGGACGCAAGGATTTCGGCTCGGCGCTCGGCGATTTCGAGGTTAATCAGCAAAAGGTGACGGTCGGCACGAGCTTCAAATTCTGAATGTCTGATCTCCGGTTGGGATGAGAAATCCGCGGCGAATCCTGCCCGGTGCTTGGAGATAGGCTGATTTGACAACCTGCTATCGGCCGCCGGCATTGCGGCCGAACTGCATTTTCGGGCGATGCTGCGGATATTGGCATTGCAGGCAATCTCTGATCTAGTCTCGAACTCTCTCCGCCGGGCAGTTCAGCCGCAGGCTCATGATATTTGAAACGAGCGAGAGCCATATTCTCATGACCACTCACCGCTTCATCCCGACGATCTTTCACAATGTCATCGGCTCTCTTCCGCCGGCCCTGCGTATCGCCGACGGCGACACCGTGGTCACTGAGACGCTCGACGCCGTCGGGTATGACAAGGACGGCGTCAAGCAGACATTCGGCCCCAATCCGATGAACGGCCCGATCTTCGTGGAAGGTGCTGTGCCCGGAGATGCGCTGAAGGTCGAGATCATCAGCATGATCCCGACCAGGGCCACGGGGTTTACCCGCAGCGTCGTCGCCGCCAATGTCGTCGATCCCGAGACGGTTCGCGACCTGCCGGCGCGCGATATGGCCATCTGGGTCATCGACCGCGAGGCATTGACCGTTCGGCTTTCCGAGCCGGTCGCCGGCCTCGAAAACCTCGTTCTGCCTCTCACCCCGATGATCGGCTGTTTCGGCGTGGCGCCCAGCCTCGGCCAGGCAATATCGACCGCAACCAGCGGCGAATATGGCGGCAATATGGATTATCGGCTGTTCGGCCCCGGCACCACGGTCCGCTTCCCGGTAGCCGCTCCCGGCGCCCTGTTCTTCCTCGGCGACTGCCATGCCGTGCAGGGGGATGGCGAGATCGTCGGAACCGGCGTCGAGACGACGTTCGAAGTCACGGTGCGGCTGACGGTGGAAAAGAAGGCCGGACTGGTCTGGCCGCGTGGGGAAACCGCCGAAGACATCTTCACTATCGGCAACGCCCGGCCCCTCGATCAGGCGCTCCAGCATGCGACCAGCGAAATGTTGAATTGGCTGGCATCAGATTATGACCTGGACAGGACGGCGGCCAGCCATCTGCTCGGTCAGGTGGTGCGTTACGATGTCGGCAACGTCTTCGATCCCGCCTATACGATGGCTTGCCGTGTTGCCAAGAAATGGCTGGTTCGTCGATAGAGGGTTCTCGGGAGCTGCCGTCCCCGACAGGACTCTGGACCAGCCCAGACGGTGAAATGATGCGCGACGATCACCAGGTCTGCCATGGAGCGCGCCTCGTCGACGGAACGAAGGTCGCGTTTATGGCAACGGCTGATGACTTCGCAGCGGTCACCCCGAAAAATGGAGGGAAGATAGGAAGCGCCCGTCGTCTATCGGTTAGGGCACCATGGGGAAAAGGGGTTCGACTCCCCTAGGGCGTGTCATTCCAGCTCTATGTCAATGCATCTTCGATCTGTGCAATTCTTGCATTAAGCTGCGGGAATGAATTTTGCCAATAGCGGTAGGTATTCACCAGGTTGCGATATGACGCAGGTAAATCGCTTGCTGGCAAATAGCCTTTTTCAAAGGCAAAATTAAGCACATCCTCATAATAGGTGATCGCATAGATGAACTTCCAGTTGATCTGCGGGTTCGACGTGGCGTTCTCATGACGCCTAAAGTACGAGAGCGGCTTGGGATGTATAACGAAATCGCCGAGTTGAGCCAATTCAACCCACGCCGACAGGTCAATCAAGCCTCGGAAGAGATCACCTTCCATGCGATACAACCGGAATTGTCCATCGCCGTCAAATGCGTCCGCCTTGCGAAATAAGGCTGTTGTGTACTCCCCAACAAGATTCACATGATTGAGGGCCGTCAACCTTAGGAAATCACGGCCGGAAACCATTTTTAAGCCGTCTCCGGAAGCGTTGAAATGGTTGATGAAACCAGTCGTATGATTTCGGTCATCGATCAGATGGCGTGGAGAAAACGCAAGGCGCGTATTTCTATCCCTTGTCGCATCGAGTGCCTCCAACAGGAATTGTACGCAAAAAGGATGAAGAACGTCATCATCGAACAGGAATTTTATGTATTCGCCGTTCGCAATCTGAACCAGTCGACGCACGTTGCTCTCGGGCCCGGGATTCGGATTACGGCTATATTGAACAAACCGAACATATTTATCACATATTACCTTGATTGCATCGGTCGGACAGTCGTCAGACACAAGAATTTCGGCATCGACAAAGCTCTGGGCCAGTGCACTTCGAAGGCACAGCTCGAAATAATCGGGATTATATGCAGGAATACAGATCGATACACGCGGCATCGATACCCTCCGGACTTAAGAAAGATTGGAATTGGACGCAATTACCGCGTCCCGCCAGCTTCGCACATAAGGAAAATACTGGCGCAAAGATCGGGATAGATTTGCCCCAGGTGATAGCATCCCTCGAGATATTCGCTGGAGATAATATCGGTCTCCAACAGCCGATCCCACTGAAAATTGGCCAACGCTTTGAAGAAGATGCCTGAGCGATGCACCACATTTAGCCCCGCTAATTTAGCATCACGCTCCAAGGTGTCCAACGAGTATGTGATCCGATGACCGTGTTCCAACTCCGCCGGCGTTACTGCCGAATTGTGACGTATCAAACCCATTTTGACCGCGATCTGACGTGAGGGAGCGTTCGCATTTGGGCAAACCAAGAAGAGCCTACCGCCTTCCGACAACCATTCCTCGTTGACACGTCTAAGCACTCCCACAGGATCATCCAGATGCTCGAGAACGTGCGTCAGCAGAATATTGTCATAGCGCTTGGGCAACGTCACGCCTTCGAAGACGTCGTTGATAAATATCAGCCCTTCGCCTAGATCGCGCTTCGCTATGGCTATCGCCTCGTCGGATGCTTCGACGCAGGTGATGTCGTCAAAATACGGCATCACTCGTTTGGTGAAATCGCCTCGAAAACTTCCAAGCTCAAGTAAACTCCCCCGACGAAAGAATGGAATAAAGGACTTCAGCATATAATGATGCATGACATCGAAATCGAAATTGTAAGCATAACGATGATCACTGGTGTCTTTTATTTCATTGTTATAATCACGCTTGTCGGTCACTTTTTGGCCCCCAAATCCAGCTTCATAATGAGCGTTGACTGCCCGCCACCCAACGGCACAAACCCAAATTTTCCGTAGACCGCGACTGCCGCCATATTCCCAGCCTCTACTTCAAGCTGTATTGTGCCGAAGCCTTTTTCGTCTGCGTGAGTGATGCATTGCTCAAGCAACGTCCCCGCTATTCCACGGCCTCGCCAATCCTCAAGCACACTCACGTTCGTAATGAATGCCGACTTCAGCTTGTCGTCGTTGCAATACATAGCCAAGAATCCGACTAACATGCCGTTCGACCATGCCTCGAAGCGCTCGGCATTTAGAAGAATTTTCTGCGCATAGATCCCAATGTCGATTCTTGCACTGAGCTCGGTTGCAAAACTCTCACCGCACTCGTTTAAGTGTCGGGCTATTTCGTCTACCGAAGCGAAGTTGCGGCTCCAATTTGGGGTCAAGCGGTCCGCTCCAATATCGCAGCGCCGAATCCATACCGGCCGAAGTGGTTTCCGTTGTACAAAAGGTAAATAGCACCGTCTGACTCAAATACATGCGGATAGCAAAGCATGTCAGAATCCCACTCGCCACTTGTTCCTTCGATTGCTAGTTCGACGTCATCGCGCGACCAGTTAATCAGGTCGTCCGAACAGGCGTGGCCGATTTGATAGCCACGGCTTTTATTCGTGCGAAAATCTGACGATTGCCGGTAGCAAAAGAACATATGATGACGCCCCTCGATCTCGATGACCGTAGGTAAAGCCTGGCTTTCATCTGGACCAAGCCGATCAGCGATAATCTGTCGGGCTTCTTCCTTCTGCCAATTGATGCCATCCCGGGATGTTGCGTGACCGATTTTATAGGTGCGGTCTGGCGCGGTTTCGGAGGAATATACTTTCCATCCAGTTCCGAAAATGTACCACATGTGGAAGGTGCCGTTGATGAACCGTACGAAGCCATCGCCGACCAAGCAAGGCTCGCCGAGCGACGCAGACAAAACTGGCCCATCGCCGATCCTCTTGAACGACAACCCGTCGTCGTCACTGACGGTGAGGCCGATTGCAGTATCAACCGATACCGCAACCCTTCGATTCCAACCGCATGAGTAGCCGTAGATCTTTCCTTCATGTCGTATCACGTTCATCGGGAAGATACCGTGCTCGTCGAAACAGCCTAGTTTCCCAAGCTCTATAACGGGCCGGTCGGAAACTCGAACAATCCGATCCATTGTCTTATCCATATCAACGAAAGCGATATGGCTGAGATACTTGCCATTCGTGTCAACGGCGCGAGTTGAGAAGTATATTCGGATAAAGTCGTCGAAAACGAGTGCTTGAGGTGACTGCGCGTATTCGACACATCCTGCCGGCAGCTGATGGCGAGTGGGATCGAAGATCTTACCTAACTTCTTCCAGCGCATCTTCGTCATACATCACCCAACTTTCCGTCGAGGATAGCAAGACCGAAGCCATTGCGACCGACCTGATTGCCGAGATAAGCCATGTAGGTCTTGCCATCGATCTCAAAGACGTGCGGATAGCTGACCATCTCGTCGTCCCATCCCGTATCCGATACAGTTAGGCCAGCCTTGGAATCGTCGCGATGCCAGTTGATCAGATCAACGCTCGATGCATAGCCGATTCGATAGCCTTTTTCTTTACCTCTATAATTCGTGCTATACCGGTAACAGAAGAACATGTGGTATTTCCCCCCGGCAAAAATCACATCGGGGCTGGCCTGTGCTTCGTCATCTTCGACAATGCTGTTGATCAGGTTTCTATTTAGCTTTGTCCAACGGATGCCGTCTTCCGAGGTAGCGAGCCTTATTTTGTAGACAGGCTCAGCGCGCCCGTCGGCCATCTTCCACTTGGAGCCAGCGATGTAAAAGAGGTACCAGGTATTGTTAAAGCGCCGGATTTTGGGACCGCTCAAAACAAACGGCTCATCGGGCGAATATGGTAGCACCGGTCCACGACCTGCCTTCACGAACGTTCGACCTTCATCGGTACTTAGTGCCAAGCCGATACCGACGTTGAAAGGCACGGACTCGCAACGAGTCCAGCCGGCATAGTAAGCCCGAACGATATCGCCATCTCTTGCTACGGAAATCGGATAGGTACCAAATTGGTCAAATTCACCAAGGCTACCCAATTCCAGAACGGGACGTTCGCTGATGTGCCTGACTTTGAACAAATCAGCTCTGTCCACGTCGATATAAGCGGAATGCGACACATATTGCCCGGATTCGTCTGCCGGTGGTCGGCAGGAAAAATATACGCGCACAAAATCATCGAAAATCAGGGTTGCTGGCGCCTGAGCAAACTCCTTGAGCCACGGGCGATTCGTCACATCTTGCGGCGTGAACACCTTGCCCAGCTTTTGCCATTTAAACATCTACGTCACCGACTGGATTTCTTGATGGAGTCCGGACTGCCGAGTGCGGCAGCGACTACGGTTAAATAAGCTCATATTCGTTGAGTATCTTCGCCTGGATGCTCTCGGCGGAGTTGAACATGATCACGTCGATGATCGATAACCAAGGCAGGAATTCCGCTCCAAACTGGGGATATTCTAAAGGCTTCGATTTGATGAATTTCAGGTCGATGTCACGCGCATTGAACGTTTCGCGCGAATAGAGATCCACTCCCCCGATTGCGTTTATATATACGCTTGCACCGGCCTCTTCACAAAGAGCCAAAACCTTTGTCTCTGCCTTAAGACCGTGATCTATTTTCATTTTGGACGAGACGATGAATTCTGTCTTGATGCCGAGATAATCGCAAATTTTCGTGATTGAATTGAATATATAGGAATAGAGGTTGCTGTCTTGGAAGCGGATTGCCTGTTCTATCACTGGAAAAGCATTTGAAAAAAATGGTGCACGTCGATAGGCGCCTTGAATTTGATTAACTAGCTTATTGCGGTCGAACTCTGTCGACAGTGTGCGGTCGCATATATCTAGGCTGTCCGACGCGGCCTTAATCGGCAGAGAAAATGTATAATCTTCACCATTCCGCAGTATGCGGTTTCGATTAATCCAACCCTTTTTTGTATATTTTATGTTGTCGTAGACAACAAATTTATCGACCGCGTGGATCAGCTGAAAGTAACCAATATAGGGGAAGAAATATGGCTGCATGATAGCCAGTTTCATCTCATATATCCCTACTTGCGGTGAAAGCACCTGTGCTCAATGAAGCAATGAGCGCGCAGACCCTGTCGACGATCTCCATCTCCATGTCCGGATAGATGGGAAGGCAGAGCACCTGTTGTGCGGCCTCGGTTGCGACCGGGAGGTTCGAGGGCTGCGAGGAAGGCAGGCTACGGTACATCGAGAAGCTTGAAATCAGCGGATAGAAATAGCGGCGCGGATGAATGCTGTTTTCCTTCAGCCGTTCATAGAGCCCATCGCGTGAAATGGGGTAGTCAGGGCGTACGAGGATCGGGAAATAAGAGAAGTTGGAGACGGTCTCGCCGGAACGGTCCAGGCATTCTATGCCGGCCACGCCACGGAGCCGCTCACGATATGCACTGTCGATCAAACCACGCCTTTCGAGCGCGAGCTTGATGTATTTCAGCTGCAACAGGCCG
>NZ_MRDL01000026.1 GCF_002008365.1 Rhizobium leguminosarum bv. viciae USDA 2370 | reverse complement strand
GTGCTTGTAGCTGATGGTCGATGAGGTCATCTCAACCGTATTATCCGCCACCCGTTAAGTCGCCGACAACGTGACATCGCCCAGCCACGCCACAGTCAGCCGTTTCAAAGATCCACATCCGTGCACCAACGCCATTGAGAGTGACCATTTCTGCGTGAAGAAGAACATGCCGAAGATCGGCGGATTCCAATCCTTCAAAACCGCGCGTCGAACTATCGCAGGGTTCGAAGCGATGCTGTGGCTTCGAATAGGGTTTGGTTTCTTCGGAGAGTGGACCGTCAATGATCAGAACGATCTGCTCGCGCGTCTCTTCGGACTTCAAAAGATTAATAAGGCGTGAAGAGCAGAACGTATTTCAGCTCAACGCGTTCGGCCGACCGCTTTGCGACACGCCCGTTTCGCAACCCAGCGCTGGATGCACCCGAAGCCGCCCACAACGCCAGGGTCGCAGAAGCCCAAAACACCCTATTTTTGCGCCATCACAATGACCAGCTGGCAATAAATTTCATTTTCGTATGGACATCGAGCGTATATCCACCTACATAACGTTCAACTCCTCCGCCGAAGCGCTTTGTTTCGAAAGGAACATGAAGCGCTGAATGCAGACGTTACTGTCGATGATTGCCATGGTGGCAGAGCCATACTTGGATGGCCAGATACTTGATTAAATCAATAGCGTTTTGCTACGTTGAATATATAACCGACACTTGGGAATGCGCAGCAAATACTGTCGTCTCGACAAGCATCGGCTAAAAAAGGAGAATGCCTGGCCGCTTGAGCTCGGCGCCCAAATTATATGAATTCTGCAACTGAAAGAGACGTGCCGACACAATCGGCAACGACCAAGATTAGCCTCAAGAACATCTACAAAGTCTTCGGCGAGCATCCGAAAAAAGCCTTCGCACTACTGCGGGCCGGAAAGACCAAGTCTGAAATTCATGCAGCAACGGGCTGCTCGATCGGCGTCAACGACGCCAGTTTCGATATTCGTGCCGGCGAGATATTCGTGATCATGGGCCTGTCGGGCTCCGGCAAATCAACGCTGCTGCGCCTTCTCAACCGACTGATCGAACCGAGTTCCGGATCGATCGAGATCGATGGCCGCGACATCACCGGCATGTCGCGCAGCGAGCTGACCGCGCTTCGCCGCCGCGACATCAGCATGGTCTTCCAATCCGTTGCACTTCTGCCGAACCGCACGGTCCTCAACAACGCCGCCTTCGGTCTCGAAGTCGCCGGTGTCGGCGCGGTCGGCCGCAAGCAGAAGGCACTGGCGGCGCTGAAGGCCGTCGGCCTCGATGGCTATGCCGACAGCCGCCCGGACCAGCTCTCCGGTGGCATGAAGCAGCGCGTCGGCCTTGCCCGCGCACTGGCCAGCGAGCCGACGATCCTGCTGATGGACGAAGCCTTCTCGGCCCTCGACCCGCTGATCCGCACGGAAATGCAGGACGAACTGGTTCGCCTGCAGTCGGAACACAGCCGCACCATCGTTTTCGTCAGCCACGATCTCGACGAGGCTATGCGCATCGGCGACCGGATCTGCATCATGCAGAACGGCAATGTCGTGCAGGTCGGCACGCCCGACGAAATCGTCACCCAGCCGGCCAACGACTATGTTCGCTCGTTCTTCCGCAATGTCGATGTCGCCCATGTCTTCAAGGCCGGCGATGTTGCCCGCAAGTCGCAGGTGACGATCATCGAGCGCGAAGGCGTGTCCGCTGCCGCAGCGCTCGAGCGGATGAAGAACTTCGATCGTGAATACGCGATCATCCTCGGCCGCGACAAGACCTATTACGGCATGATCAGCCAAACTTCGCTGATCGAGAAGATGCGGGCCAAGGCAGCCGACCCTTATCGCGGCGCTTTCCTGACCGAGATCCAGGCCATTCCGGCTTCCGAGCCTTTGTCGAACGTGCTCGGCAAGGTCGCCGCCAGCCCATGGCCGGTACCCGTCGTCTGCGATCGCAACCGCTATATCGGCTCCATCAGCAAGTCGGCGCTGCTCGAAACGCTCGATCGCGCCAGCTGACCCCAAACACATCGGATATACTATGTACTTCGATATCGGAAGCGGCATCGACGCTGCCGTCAATTACGTCCTCGACAATTTCTCACCGCTGCTGGACGCCATCGCCGCGACCATCGGCTTCGTCACGGATGGCATCCAGAATGCCCTGCTGGCTATCCCCATGCCTGTCGGCATCGCGATCTTCGTGATCCTGTCGCTCTGGCGTGTGGGCATCGGCTTTGCGGTGTTTACCGCGCTCGGCCTGCTGCTCGTCAATCACATCGCCCTCTGGAGCCCGATGATGGAGACGCTGTCGCTGGTGATCGCCTCGACGCTGATCGCCATGCTGGTCGGCCTGCCGCTCGGCATCTCCATGGCGCGCAAGGATTCTGTCGCCGCCTTCGTGCGCCCTGTTCTGGACCTGATGCAGACCATGCCGGCCTTCGTCTACCTGATCCCGGCCGCGATGTTCTTCGGCCTGGGTGCCGTACCCGGCGCGATCGCCACGGTGATCTTCTCGATGCCACCGGTGGCCCGCCTCACCAATCTCGGCATCCGCCAGGTGGATGGCGAATTCATCGAGGCCGGCAATGCCTTCGGCTGCACCGCCACGCAGTTGCTCTTCAAGGTGCAGTTGCCGAATGCCCTGCCCTCGATCATGGCCGGCATCAACCAGACGATCATGCTGTCGCTGTCGATGGTCGTGATCGCCTCGATGATCGGTGCCGGCGGCATCGGCAACACGGTACTGACGGGCATCCAGCGTCTCGATGTCGGCACCGGCTTCGAAGGCGGTATCGCCGTTGTCATCCTGGCCGTCATTCTCGACCGGATCACCCAGAGCCTCGGAAAGCCCAGCGCCGCCTTCTGGTTGGGACTGTTTCGCAAGACCGAGCGCGAGGAACTGGCGACCGCTACCGCCTGACCCCCGCGTCAGACCATTGCGGGCAACGACCCGTCTAATGCGAACCTTCACAAAAGGAGCACATATGTTCAAAACACTCGCGACCCTCGGCCTCGCCGCCGCCCTTCTCGTTGGCACCGTCACAGCGACCATGGCTGCGGATGCCAAGGCGGTGAAGATCGGCTGGGCCGCATGGTCCGACGCCGAATTCGTCACTAAGCTCGCTGCCAAGCTGATCGAGACCAAGCTCAAGCAGAAGGTCGAGCTTGTGCAGGCAGACGTGGCGCCGCTCTACCAGGGTGTCGGCCGCGGCGATCTCGATGCGATGATGATGGCCTGGCTGCCGCAGACCCATGCGGACTATTATGCCAAGGTCAAGGAGAAGGTCGAGACGCTCGGCACCGTCTATGACGGCGCCAAGCTCGGCTGGGTGGTCCCGGACTACATTCCCGCAGACCAGATCGGCTCGATCGAGGATCTCAAGAAGGAAGACGTCCAGAAGAAGCTCTCCGGCACCATCCAGGGCATCGACCCCGGCGCCGGCCTAACGCGCCTTTCGGAGAAGGCCGAGAAGGATTACGGGCTGGGCAGCTACAAGCTGCAGATCTCCAGCGAAGCTGGCATGCTGACCACCGTCGATCGCGCCGTGCGCGGCGAAAAGTGGTTCGTGGCCACCGCCTGGAGCCCGCACTGGATGTTCGGCAAGCACCAGCTGCGCTACCTCGACGACCCGAAAAAGTCGCTGGGTGAAGCCGAGCACGTCGACATTCTGGCGCGCAAGGACTTCAAGTCGGAAAATCCCAAGGTTGCCGACTTCCTGTCGCGCATGAAGCTGCCGATTCCCGATCTGGAAGCGGCGATGTTTACCGCGCAGCAGAGCTCCTATGATGAAGCAGTCGACAAGTACATTGCCGACCACCCCGACCAGGTGAAGAGCTGGATCGGCGAGGAAGGCTGATCTCCGACATCATGCTCCCCAGCACCATCGTGCTGGTGAGCATCTTCGCAAGATCGAGCAGGAGCGACAGTTGTATATCGACAGCCCGGACACATTCTACACGACCGACGACACCATCGGCGGCCGGATATCGCTGGCGCGCGACGCGAACGGCCTGTCGGTCGAAGCCGCCGCCCTCGCAATCGGCATCGCGGCAGGCACCTGGATCGACTGGGAAAACGATCGTGACGCTCCCTTCCCCGACCGCCTCGTGATGATTGCCGAAGCGCTCGGGGTCAGCCTGGCGTGGCTCGTCAGCGGACGTGGCGAAGGGCCAACCTGGATCACCAGTGACAACGCTTCTGCCTTTCGTCCGGACTGACGGCCAACGGCCGCGCCAAACGATTTCAGCAGGACAAGGAACGACATCGATGGATACCAGCACAATCACATCCGAACTGACGCAGAAAATCCGTGGGGCGCCGGCCCTGGAAGCAGGATCGACAACCGGCCAGCCGATCGATCTCTCCGCCATGCACGCCCTCTATTCGGATTTGGGATGGCTGATCGCCGAGCGTTTTTCATCGCTTGAAGACCGCCAGAGGGTATTCGAGTTGATCGAGCTCGGCATGCGAAGCGGTGACCCCAAACTGAAGCATGCGCTATCGACCGGCTTGATCGAAGCGATGATTTCCCGCACCGGCGCGCAGCCGGCGAGGTGGCGACAGATCTCGGCGCAGCTCGGACCGCTGTCCGCTGCCTATATCCACGGATAGCTTTTTCCCCTGCCAAGTTCCGCCCATCTCGGCCGGCATCAGCGTGGATCGCAGATGCCGGCCTGTTCGTCTTCGGCCAGCCCCCTTCCTCGTCACGTGCAGGATAGACAGCGCCGGCAAAGGCTGCCGGGTGCGCCGATTGCCGACGGCGCGATCCTGCGAACCACGATCCCTTCGGCTACCCCTTCGCAATTGCGACAGAAGACATCGGAGTTGGGGAGGTGACCAGACGAAAGGATCAGACGCCGGACTGATGTTCAGGTGCGCCGTGTACAAGCTGAAACTCTGGCGAGTGAACCAGATGAAGATAACGTTTGAGAGCGCCGGTGCAAACGTTGGCCACGGTAACGGCGCGATAAGCGGTTGAGAAAACTGGTGCTTCTCTCCACGGTCGCCGGCCGAGCCGACCTCCGCGCTCGGTCCGGAAATGGTCTCGGAAGTTCTCGACACGATGACAAGCCTTGCCCGTGACGGCATGACGATGGTCTGCGTCACCCATGAAATGGGCTTTGCCCGCGCGGTCGCCGACCGGGTCATCTTCATGAACTCCGGCCAGATCGTCGAGAAGGCAATCCGGAGATGTTGTTCACAAATCCCCAGCACGAACGGACGAAGCTCTTTCTCAGCCAAATCCTCAGGCATTGAATGCCGAATCCGCCAAGCACTGATTTGGTTGCCCCAAACTGAATATCATCGGCGTTGTTGGTGAGGCGAGGCGAGATGAGGGGGCACCACTGATGCGCCCCAGGCGGAACGGCTTGCCGGGGCAGTCGTCCGGGGTTCGTTCGGAGCGGAGCTATGCTAACCCTCCTGCGGCTGCCCTTTTTCCGGTCAAGCCGTGCGCGAACTGGAGCCTGCGCGGGAGCGCCTGCGCCTGGTATGCTCATTGTTGGAGGAGCGTCCTGGCCGTGGCAGGCACGGCGTCGGCCCAAGAGGGCCGGCACCAAGCTGACCGCCATTCGGTGACTGATCTCACAAGCAACCCGGCTGGCCAAAAGGAGTGACCCGCGGCCGGAACGAAAAGATCACGGGGATGGTCTAGGTGTTTAGTCCCGGCATTTGATGGTGCATTATTTTCCTTAGAATGGAGGGAGGCACTATGGGCCAGGTTCTACACGGGAGCGCCACAACGACAGAGGCAATCCGTCGAGCAATACAAAATAGTGAAGAGAGCCTGAGAGCGCTTTCAAAGCGGTATGGGGTCAATCAGAAGACGATAGCCAAATGGAAGAGACGGACGTCATTGGCCGATCTTCCGACAGGCCCGAAGGACCCGCATTCGACAATCCTCTCCCTTGAAGAAGAAGCCGTCATCGTCGCCTTTCGCAGGCATACATTGCTGCCTCTTGATGACTGCCTCTATGCCCTTCAACCGACGATCCCGCATCTGACGCGTTCGTCCCTGCACAGGTGTCTGCAGCGCCACGGCATTTCACGTCTGCCGGAGGTTGGAGGCGACAAGGAGCCGAAGAAGAAGTTCAAAAGTTATCCGATCGGCTATTTCCACGTCGATATTGCCGAGGTGCAGACGGCCGAGGGCAAGCTCTATCTCTTCGTGGCGATTGACCGCACTTCCAAGTTCGCCTTCGCTGAGCTCTATGCCAAAGCTGGCAAGATGAATGCCGCCCAGTTCCTGCGCAACCTGATCGCGGCGGTGCCCTACACCATCCATACTATCCTGACCGATAACGGCATCCAGTTCACCAACCGAGCCTGTGACCAAAATGCTTTCCAGCACATCTTCGACCGAGTCTGTGAGGAATACGAGATCGAGCATCGCCTAACAAAGGTTAAGCACCCATGGACCAATGGGCAGGTCGAGCGGATGAACCGAACGATCAAGGAAGCTACTGTCAAGCGCTTCCACTACGACGATCACGCACAACTGAAAAAGCATCTCGCCTACTTCATCGACGCCTACAATTTTGGGCGCAGGCTCAAGACACTAAAGGGCCTCACCCCCTACGAGTTCATCTGCAAAAGGTGGACTTCCGAGCCAGATCGATTCATCATCGATCCTATCCATCAAATGCCGGGACTAAACACCTAGGCCGTAGTGACGATTTAACGTCTTGGGATTCCCAAGGGCAAGCAAATCAGATTCAACGCTGACTTTTGGAGGTCAGTGATGGATTGCGATGCCCTTCGGGATGATCAATGGGAACGGATCAGAGGCTTTGTACCGGGAGGGACCAGGGGCAAACGTGGTCCGCGCACGAACAATCGATTGTTTCTGGACGCGCTATTGTGGATGGCCCGTTCCGGCGGCCGCTGGCGCGACCTGCCCGAGCGACTGGGCGACTACCGCTCGGTGAAACGGCGTTACTACCGCTGGATCGAAATGGGTGTGCTCGATGAGATGCTGGCGATGCTTGCCCGAGAAGCAGACCTGGAATGGCTGATGATCGACAGCACCATCGTGCGGGCGCACCAGCATGCGGCAGGGGCGCGTAAGGTCAAAGGGGGGCGGATGCCCAGGGCCTGGGCCGGTCTCGGGGCGGATTAAGCACCAAAATCCATGCTGCAACGGAGGCACTCGGGCTTCCGGTTCGTCTGATCGCATCTCCCGGACAGCGTAACGACATCGCCTTTGCTCACGATCTCGTCGATGGCATCCAGGCTGCCGCTACGATTGCCGACAAAGGCTATGATGCCGATCATTTGTGCGACAAGATCACTGAAACCGGTGCTGACGTCGTCATCCCGCCGAAACGCAACCGCAAGCTCCAGCGCCCCTATGACGCCGATCTCTATAAGGAGCGAAACCGTATCGAACGCTTCTTCAGCAAGCTCAAACAGTTCAGACGCGTCGCAACCCGATACGACAAGCTGCTCGCAAACTTCATGGGCTTCGTTAAACTCGCCGCTATCGCTATTTGGCTCAAATAGTTAAATCGTCACTACGGCCTAGCCCTCCGCTGATTTCAGAAGCTCGGAGCGTGCCACGCGCTGCGTATAGAGCGGAACGGCACTCCAATCGCTATTGTGCTGCAATCCCGTGTGCGTTCAGGACCTCTTTCGTTACCGTGTCGTTAACTTGAGGTTGTTGTCCTTTTGCATCTGGCTCAGCGGCGCGCACGTGTCCTCGCCGATGACGTCAGTCAGGGGCACCAGCGATCGACATGATTATCATGATCGCCGCGCACGACGCGCCGCGGACAGTAGGAGACGTCGAACTCCGCCATCGGCGCTCCGATGTTGCGTTATGTCCGACGATGGTCATGATAAACCGACGGCCCCTGACTGTGCGCGTCACGCCCTACTCGCCCGAACGCTCAGCCACCGATCATCGGGCTTTCCGACGCACCAACGTATCTCGCTGACGATCCAGCCGGCGTCTGCGAGTGCGAACCGCAGGGCAGACTCGCGCCAGTGCGTCTCGACGTAACGCCGCGGCGCTGCCGTGTGTGGACACATCCTCGCCTTCGCCCTCTCTAACCGAGGCTTGCAACCGGCCACCGGTGGAGGCGCGATGGCCACAGGCACGCGATATTGCGGGACGGCGATAAATGTCCAATGTCATCGCATCTATTCTCCCACCAACCGGAACACTGGCGGCGCTCCATATGCGCGGAACGCCTTTAGGTCGACTTGGATCATCGGGCCACGCGACGTGTGCATGGTGAGGGTGCTGATATCAACGTCAATCCCGGATTTGTGTAAGTCGCGAATGGCATCATTCATTTGTTGAAGCGCTGCGCCTAGTCTTTCCTCGGCATGCTTCTGTCCTGTGAGGTTAGATGTCATGCTTGCCCCGATTGTTTGATGTTTGCTTCCGCCATGCGGATAACTTTGTTCGCCGCTTATATAGATAGCTTTCCGGCATTACCATCGAACGGCCTCTCTTTGTTGCGGGTAGAGCCAAAGGTTTTGGCAAGGAGGCTTGCAGCGGCCGTTTGATAGATCATCCCAAAGATAGTCTGGGCAATCGCCATTGCACAGTCGACATGCGCCCCGCAGGCGGCGGCGGCCAAATCCGGATCGTTCGCGTCGATAGAGCTGGTTCGGTTTGTCTGAACAGTTTCGGGCGTTTCGCTAAGTGGATTTCTGCCTCGATTATGCCGCCACCATCATT
>NZ_MRDL01000009.1 GCF_002008365.1 Rhizobium leguminosarum bv. viciae USDA 2370 | reverse complement strand
CGCTATTCCGCCGATCCTCGCCGAAACCTGCCTGAAAGGCCGGAAAACCAGGGGTTTCCGCGCATCCAGGCCGACCGACATCGCTGATTTGCGACTCCAGATCAACTACCATCGATAAACGCTGGTTATCGATGGTTAGACGTCGCTCCGATAAAAGCGGCCAGTAATGAACTCTAACTATGATATAGCGTTCGTTTAGCAAATCATTTACCATGATTTCAATGGCTTACGATATTTCGAAAATCAGCATATCAGCCCTGATACGGCCGGCTTTCGACGCCGGCATCGCGCTTGCGCGTTTGGACGAGCGCATCGCCCGTTCCCCAGTTGGCCAAGGCTTCCTAGAACGCTGTCAGTTCACCGACGCCTGCGCCTCGCTGTGGATCGAGGGCGAACTCGTCCATCTCGAAGACCTCGTCCTCCACGACGCGACGAAGGATATTCGCACACCCACCCACGAACTGACAATCGCCCGCGACGTGTTGCGCACCCGCCGGCGTATCGCGACCCAAATTCCGGAATGGGCACTCTCTCACGACGGCATCCGCACGCTGCGGAAGACCTCGGAGATCGGGTCGGTTGGCGGGGACGAGGCGACGACGACCGGCGTGTTTCAGCCAGCGGTCGCGATCGATCCGGAAGGAGAGAGGGACGATGTCGACGACATCGAAAATCTCCCCGGTCTCGACTATGCTGCCATTGATGCGATCCTCGCGCGCTCTGACGCCGCGATCGAACAAGCCAAAAAGCCTGGCCGGGCTCCGGCCAATCCGCTGGTCTATGATCTCGACTGGGACGAGGACGCGCGACTCGACGAATGGCGCGGCGTTTTCCGACAGGCGCAAGACCTGCCGGCGGTGCTTCAGGCCATCGTTGCCCTCGATGCCTGGAACGAGCTGTCGGTCCTGCAGCACGCGCCTTGGCTCGGGCGATTGTTGGCGGCGTCGATCCTGCGCCAGGCTGGCGTTACCACTGGTGCCCATCTCGCCGCTATCAATCTCGGCCTGAAAACCGTCCCCGTCGATCGGCGCCGCCACCGTGATCGGGAGACGCGACTGCTCGCCATTGCTCTCGGCCTGATCGCGGCCGCTGAGATCGGGCTGAAGGAGCATGACCGGCTGGCGCTGGCGCGAAAAATGATGAAGCGAAAGCTGGAGGGGCGGCGAACGTCGTCAAAATTGCCGGAGTTGGTCGAGCTGGTCATGGCGAAACCGCTCGTGTCGGCAGGCATGGTGGCCAAAACGCTCGAGGTCACGCCGCAGGCGGCGCGACGGATCGTCTTGGAACTCGGCCTCAGGGAGGTGACGGGGAGGGGGAGGTATCGGGCGTGGGGGATTTTGTAGCCAACTAAGGACGCCGCTGTCTTGAGGCGCCGCATTCAACCTCGTTAAATGACTGATAATGCAAGGTTATCGGACATATTTATGTCACGACATGGCGTGCTGTTGAAGTCAGCAAAGCTGGTGCAAACCGCGCACCCGATTTATACTTCGGCGCATGGATATCGAAGCGCGTCGAGGACGCTGGCCCACTTAGCCGAAATGCGGTTCAAAGCGAAATCGCCGCCTCCGAGGGCGGCGAAGAGGATACAGACGAGGAAGCATCCTTTAATGGATGATGCCGTTCGTCTGCAGCCGCTTTGTCATCGACGCGGGGCTGACGAGCATCGTCGTAGAGGCAAGTGCTATAGACAGGCCGAGCTTCATCGGAAAGAGCAGCAACTGATCCAACAATTGGCTGTAGGAAGAGGAGACTTCGGCGCTGCCGTCGGAGACACCGTACTGCAGCCTCGGTGGCGACTGGTTCAATGCCATTGAGATGGACGCAGGTTAAGACGGACATCGATCCGAAGCGTGTCCCCGTCAGAACCGTCCCGCCGCTCCCTTCCAAGACATCCGCATGGCGAGGCTATTGCGATGGCCAACGGCCTCTTGAACAGGCGGTCAAACGCCTGAAGAATGCAAGATGAGCGCCCGAAGTCGATCGCGGCCTTGGTATTCGCAGTGGTACCGCAAAGCCTTTAGGGGACGTCTTTGTAAAGCTCGTTTACCGAAGAGATATCGGTAGGAGAGAGACCGAACACTTTGAACCCGATCTGCCCAGGTTGGATAGCCAACTCCTCAGCGCGTTTACGCCCTTTCTCAGTTAAATCCATACATGCGAGCTCGTAATCGTCCGGCTTGAGTTCTCTCTTAAGGCATGCTTCGAAATCTTTATTGAGGTGGTAGTGCATGATCGATTTAAGGTCATGCTCGCCGATGTCGCGACCGTAGTTGTAATGACGGAAGAATATATCCGACTGAAACTCGCACTTTTCCTCCTGGTGCCTGCCACAAATACGGCCGGATTGACCAATTGCTTCATTCGCGGTGCTTCCTGGAAACTTGACCTTCAGGAGTTCATCGCGGTCGGCACGCTGCTGTTCGTGATATAGGCCCACAGCGTGTCCAGTTTCGTGCAGAACGGTCATGCCAAGGCGAGACCCCTGGTTTTCCACGCATACATCACCGATGACGATAGGGTGGGGGCTATTGGATCCAGTAAACCCGGCCTCAGTGAAACACCATCTAGGCCATTTTCCTGTCTCTAAGTTGCTGTCGTCCTCTTGCGCCAAGTAAAGCAAATATGGCTTCTTTCCGGACTTGTCTCTCGGCACCAGTTTCACCGTCATCGCCGACGCGTTCCACTCCGAGATTGCCTTCAGGACGACATCAGGTTTTGCAAGGCATTGCACCTTGGTGCAAACATCCGGCACCCCATTGCGGCAATCGCAAACCGCATAGGGTATCTGTTTAGAGGGCCATAATTTGTCAGCTTCGACGCCGGCGCCTGCACGCGCTTGCGCATTCAGCATGGCAGCGATGAACAAGGTGCTCAATATACCTACTACAAACTCGCGTGCCACGATCTTCATTTCAGTACCTCGCATCCAGAAAGGTCTAAGTTGGCCGTCTCGGCCCTCAGGCTAGTTCGACGGAATGGATAAAGGTCATTCTCCTCGTGGCGGGAACGCCGTTATGCTTAAAGCCCTCATCGGGCCGTACCTCGGTATTTTGTTCTAACAGGTAGATTTCGTACTCGACGATTGTCAGTCGCCATTTTCCGTCCCGCTCCGGAATTTCACCATTCCAAGTCATGAGTTCTGCGCCCTCGCGCTTCGCGGTAAGTGCAATCGTGTCACCCGTCGCCTGCCACAGGACAGCTTCTGCAGAGGGAGCATCCTTCAATGGTACTTCGGAAAACACTTCGACAACGCTCGTCACCCCAGACGAACCTCTCTCGACATAGCTGAAGCCAGATACAGTTACGGCTCTTTTGCCATCCTTTATGCCGCCCACGTACACGGTACGGGTCGGCGAAATCTGGACGAAGTCGGACGTCACGATCTTCGAAAGCGTTGCGCCGGCAATCGATTTTGGCTGATAGCGCGCGACGGCATACCTTATAAATGGGAAGTAAGCTCTGCCCGGATCCACCTGAACATCACACCAAACGACGTTCCGTTCAGCGTCGATCTCCACGTCGTAAGCAGCCAACGATATACGGCCAACGGGGATTAGGGAACTGTCGGCGATGTCGACCTGGTAGACCGGGACGTCAATCAACTTTTCACTGGCATTGACGAAATCATCGAGCGTGGGCCATCTTGATGTCGGGGCACCCAGTTTTCGCGGGTTGAACGCCCAGGATGATACCGCGTTGTTCAGTTCAGGCGGCGTATTCGAGAGCTCCGTTTCGCGAACAGAGAAAGCGGCCATCTCACCGGGGCCAGACGATAGCCAGGGACGTTCGAACAGGAAGCGATGTCCAGTGACATGGACATGTGATCGGCCGTCCTCGGTCGTCTCTTTCTTAAAGATTGGGAGGATCGCCCTTATTTCCGGCGCGTCCGGTGGTGCGCTGTTCAGAACCTCGACAGTTGCCGATCCAAATTGGGACAAAGCGTCCGGGTCTTTCAGAATCTCTTCCGGCATGAAGGAGCGAAAGCGCGAAGTTGCGCGCGCGCGATACGTGACAGTGCGATACCTTGTGTCCGGAAAGGCATGGACCGTTGGTCCTTGGCGGTTTGCAGTCTGCGCTTCGCGCTCCTTTGCAACCGGTCCATCGTTGCTCGCGCTATTTCGCCAAAAGCTCGCAGGGTGTCCCGCGACACCAAGCAAGGGTTCATCCGACTCTGTTAAGTTAAACCCAAAGGGCGGAAGGGTTGCCGGTACCTCCCGGTATACCTTCGACCACGGTTCATCAACAATGTCCGTCCACGACGCATGGAATTCGACCCGCCCGGTGCTGGGAACATGAACCGAGAATGCTTCGTCTACGAGTTTCACAGCGAGTGAATTGAGGATGCCTTTTTCTGCGCGGAACCGGTCTCCAAAGTGAGGTGTTCTGATTGGCCGTTGCGTGGCATGCACGAACATTACCTCCATTGGAGGAGTAACGAGATATTCCGAACCCGCAAGCACCTCGCCCCTCATGGAGGCTGTCAGTTCGGATTGATGCTCGGCGGCAAACGCTGCAATTGTCTCCGGTTTTTGAAAACTGAGAAGTGTTTCGAGGGAACTGGAAACCCAAAGGTTGCGATAGTCTTCTCCGCCAAGCGCCGACGACATCAACGCCCTGACAGTCTCGCCTGGAGGAACAGAGACTGTGATGCTGCCCGCGGCACTCGCAATTGAAGGCTTGCTGTCTGGGGCTCCCGGTCTGACGGATAGATTGACTGATCGCAGAAGGAGACGCTTCTTAGCCTCGTCGATACCGGGCTGTGATGGAAATGTGACTGGTCCAGAGTCGAGATCCCCCGACGAAGACCTTATGACAACGCCACGGCACATCGGGTCGGGAAGAAACGGCACATCCATTGTACCAGTGCCCGGGCCGGCAAGCTCTCCGGCTGTTTTGACGATGACATCATACGACTGGTCATCGCTCATCGCGTCAAATGATCCGTGCTCGTCCACCAGCCATAGATCAGCATCCGATGGCACGATCTGAACCGTGCTATCCGCAGCCGGACGACCGTCCAGTGCTCGGATGGCGACGGTTGTCCCTTTTTCACCTTGCTCGCGACCACTTTCAAATATCGACGGTGACCGTATCGGCTGGAGTCTCTGATTTTCGATGGTTGCCGTGCGAACGCCGAGGGTTGCGTCAGCGAGTATTGAAGATGCTTCCTTCAAAGACCACGCCTCTCCGGCAAGATCGACCGGTACAACGCAGAACTCATAGGTTTCACCATAGCGCTTGGTCTGAAGTGTGTCATCAACGACCACGCATTTAACGGCGAAATTTCTGAAGACCTCATCAACGATCTCCTGCGCACGACCGTCCTCGTCTACAGGGTTGTCGGTGCGCGGAGCCACAACGCTCCAGCCGTCCCAGTTGAACAAGAAAGGCGAGGTTGCGCTCTGGCCTGCCTGATCCGCCAGTACCTTCGTTATCTCCCCTTCATCCGGCCCCGGTGACCACGTAACCTCCCTCAGAGGACCACCGTTGAAGGAGTAAGTAAGTTTCCTGGAGCAAAGACTTCGCCAGACGCCCTCTGAAATGCTGCGGATGTAGACACGATATCCCCGGATCAGGCCGTCATCGGAGAAGATCAATTGACCGGGTTCAGGCTGCTGGGCGCTGACCCGGCGTGCCTGCTGTGTGTCGAGTGCAAGCAATCTCGTATTGTTGGATTTGAATTCGGTGACCAGGGGCAAGTCTTGACCGGCCCCTGGATTTTCGTTCGGCAGGTCAATTAGTGAGATGCCGCTCTGACGGAGGGCAGCAAGGGCTTTCGGAAAGGGTGGAGCAGAATGATAATCAAGCGGGACGACATCCGCTGCGACTGTCTGTCGAGCAGACTCTGCCAACTGTAGCGCCAACCAGTCAATTTCAAGATTCGTGAGCCTTCCCGTACTAGCTTCAAGTGATCGGAACCCTGCCCAGTCGGGTTGCTTGGAACCGTCCGATCGGCGTGGGTGAAACACTCCAAAATCGGTTGTGCCGATCTGCTGCTGGACATCACAGACAGTCCAAGGAGCCGAGACGAGCGTCTCATTCAACGACAATCGTACGTCAATCTTGACCCGTGCGATTGCGCCCAGGCCACCGACGACACTCTCGGGTATTGGAACATCGAAGCGAAGGACCAAACCGAGTTTCTGCGCCAGGCCGTTATGATCCTGAAGTGCCGAGACGATTTCGTGGAACTCCATTTCTGGCTGGATGGCCAGCGCGGTCGCTGGCGCGACCGTCTGGTTGACCGTGTGAAATGCAGAAAACTCTTCGAATGTCTTGATGATCTGAGCGGCGTCGCCGTTGGACAGCGCCCGAAACTTTGCGTCAGGCTCGGCACCTGTCAACGCCTGTATGACAGGATTTGCGCGTAAATCCGTCGAAGCGATTGAGAATGCTCGCTTGACAGTATTCAGTTCGGCAAAATACCCAAGTGACAGGATATTTGCGAGTGATCGGGCGTCGTATGATTTGACGTTCAGGGCCTGTGGCGCAGACGGTCCGAATGGCCGCACAACGGTATTGCCGGGGAAAACCGTTTCCCAGAACTTGGTATCTAACTCCAGTCCAGGCATTGGAAGAAAATTAAGTTCCGGGCTGAACGAGGCTTCAGTTCCCGCGCCGTCGGCCAGTTTCAGGGTGAAAGTGGCGGTATTGAGGGTGTTCGGCCACTTGACGAAGTCATGATATTCCGCGTCGGACAGAAGACCCTGATCGGTCCGGTCCATTCCTAGTTTGATTGAAGGCACGAGGCCAATCCGCAGGATCAGATTGCCATCATCCCCTCTTCGCAAACCGGATGGAACCGTCGTCCATGCAAGGTAATTTGGCACCTCAGTTCCCCCCCGCAAAAGCACGACGATATTGTGTCCATTGCGACTTCGTCAGCATTTCCCGCTTGGCGCGGCTGGACGGATCCGAAGACGCAATCATTGCCGAGCCGGCTCCAGAGCCATTGAAGCGGCGGCGGAAGGTCAATTTGAATGACTTTTTGAAGAACCCGTTTTTAACCGAGTAGGAGACCTCGACAAGGCCCTCGCTATAAGATGGCGTTCCCGTCGCTATTTTCAGCGCGAGATAGAAATCCACGCCGACCGTGATGAACCCAAGTGCGGTGACCGAGCCATAGGCGCGAACGTAGAACAGATACTCGATATTGGTGGTGGGGACGCCGCCAACATCCGCCTTTTGCAGCCAGTATGAAAGGCCACCCAGCAAAGCGGCACTTCCCGAAGCGATCCCGAGATCAAGCCGCGCAAAGGCGCCGAACCCGAAAGACGCTGAAAAGGAGCGAATTTCGCGGGTATCAACAATGAAAGCAAACGAGCCCGCACCGCCATAGATCCCGACAGCGACAGTGAAGGGATTATCGGGTGTAGAGAAGTTGAACTTGTAACTGGTGGGCTGTGACCGGAACGAAATTTCGACCGAACTGGCGATGTTCAGATTCTGGAGCAGGAAAGCCCCAAAACTCAAGCTTGGAAAGTTAAAGGACGGCAGTTGGATTTCAACGCCGCTCGGCAAAAGATTGATGGAAATTCCGATGTCGCCGAGAATATCTTTCAACAACTCTTGAAGAGCTTGGATGAACGCCATGATTGCGCCCTTCAGCTCGACAGAATCGATGTCCGGCCTGAAAGTGGTCGTTCCCGCTGCATCGATCACGAACACGAATGAGCGGAAGCGGATTAGGACGCCATTGCCCGCGAAGAGAAGTTGGAGCGAGAAGTTGCTCAGCCGGGCCGACACCGTGGCCTTTGGTCTTAGAGTTGAATCAAGACTGATGCTCGCCTCAGCGCTCAACGTGAAGCGCGTCGGACTTCCGCGTTCAACAACCAGGTCCGGTGAATTCTGCTGTACAGCAAAAATCGGCGTGCTCGGGTCCGGCCAGCTTTGGAACTGTTCCGTCATCCAATCGATGCTCTGGCGCATTTCGGCAGGGATATCCGGATAGGCCCTTATACGCTGGATGACCTTTGGCATCTGTGCTTCGGCGACCGAGAGGCCCGCTTGCAGCACATCCTTGATCTTGATCCCGCCGAAAAGAACCGTATCGTCGCCAAAGTAGTCGAGTGGATTGAAAGTTTGCGGTCCCCCAGATGTGAGGGTTGTCGTCGTATTTTGCTGTCCGGTCGCGCCATAAACACGTGAAACGCCACCCACCGTCATATCTAGCGAGAAAAACCCACCCGATTTTTCGCTTTGACCTGAACAGCCCAGCCGGATGCGCTTTTCATCGCCGGCGATAATTCCCGGTGCAGCCTGGAGAAACGTCTCCATTTCGTTACGGTCAGGGTCCTGTATCGAAAACCAGCCAATGTTTTCGCTCTCACTCACCGTGGCCCGCAACATTGGCAGGCGCGCCTGAATCTGGGGAGCGGCCAGATCGAAGAGCGAATTGATCACGGGGCAAACCGATTGAAGCCCGGTCACCGCATCGAACTGGACTTTCATCAACTCGACGCTTGTATCAAGAGGTGTCCGCGGAACTGCGACGGCAACTGATGCATCGTAGACGCCCGTCACACCTCGGCCGCTATTCCTATATTCGGCCTGCACGTGTTGCAGCCGCTGCCAATATGCATCGGTTTCTGCGACAGGGGCGGCATCGACCGAAGTGGCGTCGAATTCAATGAAAATGACCGGGACGGACAGCCTGATCAATTTCCCTGACCAGTCTTCTGCCAAACCCGAGAACATGACGGGCTTGCCACCCGCGCTTGGCCAAAATGCCTTTTCGGCCCATAAACTACCGTCAGGCTTCGCTATCGAAACTGATGCGGAAACCGGCTCATCTAAAGGCGGGCTGAGATCGTCTTCGAAACGTATTGATCGAAACGGCAAGGTAACGGCGCTTGCCATTTCCGCGTAGGACCGCTCCTGTTGCTTGAACTGAATGAAAAGCCTCGTGCGGAGATAGTCGCCCTCAACCGGTAAAGCACCGGCAACGGGAAAAACCTCGGCCGGTTCTCGGGTCGTCGCCCAGACAGCTTCTACTTCATGGCCAAACGGATAGAGGAACCCGCGACGGGAAGTGACGACATCATTGTCTTGTCCATAAGACGAGCGTTGCGAGACGTGAGTGAGCGAAATTGCACTCGTGCAATCATAGGGGAAGTCAGCTCGAAGGTTGAGAAAGGCACCCTGTCCCGTCAGCATCAACCCGTGGGCTGTGATCGGCGTCGCATTTACATTGGCACCATGTGTCAGCTTGACAATATCTTCGCGAGTCCGGTCATCGATCGGCGCTCGCCCAAGTGAAGGATCATGCTTGCGGGACCACACGGCAACAACTTTTGCGCTTTCGAAACCTGTACGCAGGTCGGCATTCGGAATGCCCACGAGCGACGCGTGCCAAATCTCGCGAAAGCCACTCTTGCCAATTGCTCTATTCGCCTGGCGCCATGAGTGATCATCATGAGGAGCGACGTAGAGCCCGTAGGGGGCCTCGATTGCTGTTTCGGAGGAGGGTGGCTTGAGGAATGCATTTTGAGGAACTGGAGACGTCGGCACCCTGAACTTGAACCGTTCCCAGTCGAGGAGTGTGTCGATGGAAAATGGCAATGGGCCATCTCCCTGATACTCAAAGACAAGCCGGGCAGGGTCCCCTAGCCGAACCTGCGGATAGTTCCTTCCGCACTAGGTTTAGTTCAACTTTGCCACAAGCTTAGACTGAACATGCCCTCTACCGACGTAGCCGGTGCCTGCGTCTTCGACGTTAGCAATTCGACCTGCATATAGGTCTGGATCGAGTGTGCTGCCGCAGTGCGGTTTTCCAGCATTTTAAAAACAACGTTCATTCGTTGCAAAATTCCGTTTGCCTTTTCTCTTGATGCCGGGAGCCGTGTGCCGTCTTGCGAAATGTCTGTTACGAGTGCCATGAACTCCTGGATGAACTCCCCGGAGAAGATCAGTGGCTGCGTCGCCAGAGGCTTCGTCTTCTCCGCCATCAGGAATGCGAACCGGTCGCTCCCTTTGAACGGCTTTCGCACGTCGACGTGAATGCCGTTTTCGCGCACCCGAATTGCGCCGGAGAGATTTTCGAAGATCATCGGCGCCTTGATCAAGCCGATGCGACCGAGATCGGACAAGAAGTCAGCCTGTACGGCCAAAAAGTGGTCGGACTTTAAACGGCCGATCCAGGTGAGCTCCTTGGCGACGATCTTGCGGCGCAAATCTGCAACCGTTAGCGCCTGTGGATATTTCTTGTCCCATGCGACCTCATAGAACCTGTCTCCCACGACCATAATCTGGGGGTCGCGGTCATGTTTCAGGGTCGACGGCTGGAGCGCGCCGCTCAAGAGCAGAACGGATTTCGCCGATGGTCCGTCACCCCTCCGATCGATCAGATCGCATGCGGGGCTCATCACGGCGACCAGTGACTTGCCGGTAAGACTACCTTTGCGTTGGGGCATGGCGCCGACAAGGTAAATATCGCCGCTCATCACATCGTAACCGGTCGGACCGCGATAGCCCCGGTCGCTTGACATGCGATTGGCACTGTAAAGTTCCGCGAACGCATTCGACGGCGGTTCAAAGTAGCCGAAGCTTTTACCGAAGGGATCGATGCGTTTCTTTGCAGGCACGTAGTTCGAGAACCCAACAACAATTCGTTCGGCGAGCGCACCTGCCACGAGTTCGCGAACATAGTCCTCGAACGGTTGTCCCTCGGTGTTTAGCCTCATGTGGTGAAGGCGGCCGAAATCTGAAATGTCGAGATTGAGCAGGCGCTCGTTGAGCCATCCGTGCGCGTCGTCGAGAACGCGTTTCCAAGCTTTCTGGATGGGTTCGACGATCGCACAGGCCGCAGCGGTTCGGAAGATGTCCCCGATGGAAAGGATCGCTTCGGCATCCGGCTTCTGCAGCGACAGTTTGGAGACGAACCTGAAACGCGACGCCATCTGACCGGCGCGCTGCCTGAAGGACGAAGCCTTTTGTTGCGAGCCGAGCGACGAGATCAGGATGAAAGCCGGTGCGACCTTCTCAAGATTGTCCTCGGTCACGGCTCTGACTTGACCAACATAGGAGATCGCCCGCTCCCGCGCTCTGTCCAGCACGGATTTGGGGATCATGTTGTTGTCATCGATGGATGGTACATCGCTGGACAGATAGAGGTCCAGGAAGACGACGTCCGCCGCCGCGACCAGGCTCGGATCGGCGTCCGATCCGAATTTGACCAGCGGAGCGACGCCTTCAAGCAGGTCTTCCAGCGGCTTCAGCTGCGTCAGCTTGCTGATGCGATCAACCATCACGTCGGAAAACAAAGATGTCAGAGCCGCGCGCATCGCCTCGCTCTTGTCCAGTTGCATGGTCCCAACATGCAGCTTCCACAACCGTTGGACGACGGCTTCTTCGTGAACGAACTCCTCCCAGTCCTCTAGGTGGTTGTCATCCAGGCCCGTTTGGGCGGCCTTGAGCGCCGCAAGCAACTCACCGTCGTTCTCTGCGGCCTGCACAAACATGTTATAGGCATTTTCCGAGATCTCGGAGCCTGCGGGTGGATCGTAGGCATCATCGACAATCGCCAGCAGCTTGATTCCGCCCGTGGTGGCAGCCTCCGACAGAAATTCCCTCATGCCTTACTCCCGGGCGTCAGATCCAAGACGAATGTGTTTAGCTGCTGTGATGGCTTGGACCCCGGAGCGAGATAGAGCTGCCAGTTGTGATATTCGGCCAGCTCGCGGCCGATATAAAGCCCCAGGCCGCTTCCGTGACCGGGCGGTTTGGCGCTGACGAATGGCTTGAATACCTCTTCTGCCTCTTCAGCGGGAATACCCGGCCCATTGTCGGTCACCGAGATGGTCTGCCCGCCGGCGTCGATAGAAATTTCAATGCGCGGCTTGAATTTTGCGTCGATGACCATCTGCTGCTTGAGCCAATAGAACGAGTTGGACAGCAGATTTTCGAGGATTTGGATCAGCATCCCCTTGACCGCTCGTATGCGCCACGGCTGTTTGAGGTCGGATGATATGAGCACAGCGACGCTGTGGCGCTGCGCCTGCGCCGACCGAGCGTCAACGATCTGCTGAACGATCTCCTGTACGACAAACGGCTCTTTCGTCTGACGGCGTGCCGTACTTAGGGGATCGAGCGTCTGTATCCGTTTCTGCAACGTTTTGAGCTGCGTTTCCAGGGTGGTGAACACGGCCGGCAGTTTTCCCGGCAGTATTGCCGCATCCACGCCTTCGAGGGTGCTTAAGGTGTTGCCACTGGCTCGACCCAGCTCATGAAGAATCAGCTCCACCATCAGACCCAGGCCGGCCAGATGAACGAATTTCCGGCGCTCATCCTTGTAGTCGTCAATGATCTCATCGACACCGTCGATTTGGGCGGCGAGCTGCTTCACCAAGCGCTCCACCTCATTCAAGGCTCCTGCTTGGCTGGGAGCGTCAACGGCGATCTGCCGGATCCGCTTTTGTAGATCTGTCTTTGCGGATGCAACGCGGTTCTTCAGGACATCCAGGGAGGTCAGGTCCTCTTTCTTGAGGTCGTCGTCAACCTGCTGGCTGAAGGTCTTGAAGTCCTCCAGGATTCTTTGAAGAACGGCGACAAGGGCTTCCTTGTGCTCGTTGTCAACAAGGCCCTGCCGGTTGGTCTGCTCAACGAGGTGACGGTTGCGCCAGGAAAGATTGACCCTTCCTATGACCTGTTGACGGTTCAACTTATAGCCGCGTCGTCCAAACGCGCGCTTGTCCAGCTGTAGCCAGTCGTCATCCGGCCCGCCATAAGGATTGATTCGAAAGCCGTCCCTGAACACCATCAGGCCACCAGACCACTGTCGCACCAGGTCGAGGACGTCGTTTTTGGTCCCGAGCCCCTCAAGCGCAGTGAGATGAATTCTGTTGAACCACAGAAACTCGACCCTGAATGCACCCAGCGATCGAAGGACCTTTGAGGATTTCGTTGCCGCCAGGCTGACGAGCTGG
This sequence comes from Rhizobium leguminosarum bv. viciae USDA 2370, assembly GCF_002008365.1. Taxonomy (GTDB): domain Bacteria; phylum Pseudomonadota; class Alphaproteobacteria; order Rhizobiales; family Rhizobiaceae; genus Rhizobium; species Rhizobium leguminosarum. Next base: position 149,820 of record NZ_MRDL01000009.1, on the reverse strand, counting down.
ACTTCGTTGAGGTTTATTGTCTTTTTCTTGTGGGTATGAAGCCGGTAGTCCATTTCGCCGGTGAGCTTTGCCGCGCCGTCATCGGTATAGGCGAAATCACAGACGACAACCGCGTGGGCGAGATCGAAAAGCCGTTTGGCAATCACCGGAAGCGTCACTTGCTCGCCGTTATATGTGATCCGGAATAGGCGATTCCCCCTCCGACGGTCGAAAGGATCAACCATCCTGCTGAAATCGCTCTTTAGCAGGTCGCCAAATTTTTGCCTGTCCCAGTCAGATCGAAGCCGCGATATTCTGATGGTTGTGCCACTGACCTTCGGGTCCGCCTTGACCTGTCCGACGTTAGGCTCGACATCGACCTCGTGCAGCAGGGCATCGGAATCGTGGTTGAAGAGGCCCCAGTTGATATTGAGTTCATTCCAGCGGCGTTCTCCCGCCGTTGACGTCACGACTTCAAGCCGATCCCCCAGCCGCATTACCGAAAGCCGGCCAACGCCCTTGTCACCGAGAAGCGGGCGGGGGGGCGTCGTCCCGTCTCTGGTCCATTCCGCTTTTTTCTTTCGGCGCGATCGCGTGCCAATCGTCAAGAAGATCTCATCGAGATCGCGGAGAGACATTCCATCGCCATCATCGGCGACCTGGATATAATTGCCGGCCTCATAGGCGGAAATAATGGCTTGGCGAAAGGACGACGTATTACTTGCGGCGTCGAGAGACGCCAGGAACCGTCGTTTTGCTGCGACCGGTGCGTCTGCGGCAAGCCATCTTTCGACATTTTGTCGAAGGTCGGCGACCGGCACGCTGGCTTCGTCCAGGATCTCGAGCGCTTGAATGTAACGCGAATAGGGAAGAATGCACTGAACGTCTACGCGAACCACGTCTGAATCGGCGTCGACAGAATTCTTGACCAGTTCGTAGATAGCGACCGAATCCGAGCTGATCAGCTCTGCGCCTAATTCTAGCAGCGTCCGGGCCGTTATCTTAAACGCCATTATCGTCTCAGTTCAGCTTAAATAGGGTTCATATGATCGGAGCGACCAGAGTGGTGTAATACATGCAAAAGTAGAAAATTCACTAAATAGAGCAAACCAGGCATCCGTCGCGCAGATGGCTTTCATCCTCCGCCTCCAGCCCCCCCAGCGTTTCAACCAAGGCCAGATTTTTTCGCTTCGATCGTTTTCGCGCTTGGGAAATGTCCCAGTCGGACTTGATCTTGGCAACACGCTCGGGAAGGGCCAGCTCTCGCAGCGATTCACTTTGGCACCAATAGAACTGGTCGCCAAACTGCACCGATTTTTCCTCATATTCCATAGCTAGCGAAAACAGCTCGGGATGGGTTTCCAGGAGACGCACCCATTCGATCTTCTGCTGGTAAAAGCAGAAGTAGCACCCCGATCTTGACCGGCCCCAATCCATGTAGGGTGGAAGACCCAGGCCGGAATCCTCGAGAATCTGAATGATGTCTGCCCGAACGAGGCCGTCATCTTGGAAAGGGTAAACAGCCAAAATATTCGACTTCGTGCTGATGTAACCGGTACGGTTCTCGTCAGCTCTCAACCCGACATAGTTGATGACGGGACCGTCGCCGACATATGCTTCGAAGGGTTTGAGCTTCAGCATTTTCGTGCACCACCGGCGATGGTTCGATGGCAGCATGCCACGGTAGACGGAAAGCCAGTGATCGAAGCTGTCAACCGGGGTCGTGCGGACAATCGGCTTGCCAAGGATCGCTTCGAGCCTCGCGATATAGTCGTATGTCTCCGGCAGCTCCTTATCCGTGTCGTGGAAAATATACTCGATCTCGGGCACGCGATCGCGCAGGTAGATCGCGAGCGCCGCGCTGTCCTTTCCCCCGCTAAGGCTGAGGATGTGGCGAGGCGTCTTGCCACCGAACGTTGATGCGATGTCGGAATCATAAAGCTTCATTTTTTGAACTTACCTGCAAGATCCGCGCGGTCAGATGGTGCTGCAGCGGCATTCGGTTGGGTCTTTTCCAGTTCCAGCCAAAGCAAATTGGTCAGGAACTGGATCCGCTTCGCGTCCCCTTGGGGAAGGCTGGCAGCCAGTGCATCGAGCAAGGGCTGATCTTTGACAGAAAGTTTGATGTTCTGGAGCACCCGGACCAGATCCTGTCCGTCCCCCCGCGTCAAGTTCAGCCGGATAGCGTCGACGGCTGGCCGATCATCACTACCGCTGAAAGCGGCCGCTTCCACTTTTGCGAAGAGTTCCGCCAAAGCGCCGATCTCTTCTCCGAAGCGAACCTCATCGCCGGGCATCCAGCGGCTTGGGGGGCGAGCAACAACGAAGCTTGCAAGCGCCTCCGCCCAGGCGTCGTCAGACAGTCCAGGGTCTCGCAGTCGCAGCGCAAATGCACGCAGCCGCGGTTCGCGAGCAGCCAATGACACCCTGGAAGCGCGTCCGGCTAGATCAGCCCGATGGAATGCTCCGCCTTCCAGGCCGGACGCTTCGGCGACCCTCAGCACAATGCGCTCCAGCAGTTGAGTGTACGCGCCTTGGAGATCGTTGACCGCTGAATTCAGGTTGATGACGAACCTTTCGGCATCGGCGTACTCGCCACCACCGTCGGCGTCGAAGGGCTCCAGGCCACAAGCCTTGGGAAGATCCTGAAACAGCAGGGTTGCCGGCTCGCGCGCTGCCATCAAGGCTTCGCGAACGGCGAGCGCCATCGGCGACAGGGTTTTTGATTTGCGCGTGTATTCCGGTAGTTTCGCCGCGAACTGGCACAGTTCCTGGACAACATCCAGAAGAACCGGCCGGCGATCCTGAATGCCCTTGGCAAATGCCTCGGCAAGCCTCGAAAAGACCTCGGAGCGCACGCCTTCCACGCTGCAGTACTGAATCTCAAAGGAGGCCGCTGCCTTTGAAAGGCGCAGGAATTCATGCGCGCCAAAACGGGCTAGGAATGTGCCCTCTTCATAGACTGCGAGCTCGTGGCTGTGGATTTTCAGGACAAGGGCCAGGAGCAAGGGAGCCAGCCCGTCTCGAACGCCGTAGGGCTCATTCTTTAGTTCGTGGAAAATTGACGGAACGGAAATGCGGTGCCCCTTGCCGCCTTTGATCAATGCAATGATCTTTGACAAGGCGGGCTTCAGGATCAGCGGATCGTGGTCCGTATCCGGCTCGACAAGGTCGAAACGACCGCCCTTTTCGACATGGATGCCACCGGCTTGCAGGACTGAAAGATACATCGATTTTTCAGGCGGCGCCTTATCCGTCTCAATTCCCAGCAGTGGTTTGTCACTGGCACCAAAGATGCCTTCTATCAACCGCATCCGCGCAGAGGCGGCTGCGCTGCTGAGTATATTCCGGTTGATCAGTTCGTTGGCAATTCTGGGCGCCAGCGGGAACATCCCGTCGCATAGCTTGGAAAGGGCGTTGGAGAGCGTCCCTTCGATCTTTACGACCTCGCCGCGGTTCCACCATTCGACCCTACCGGCGCCACGCCGTGACAGCCCTGACATCGCAACAAATTGTGACGATAGCAGTCTCTTGGCCTCGTGCAACTGGCGCGAAACCTCGGCCGCAGCAAACTCATCGTGCAACAATTCCGGCGTATGATCTTCGATCCACTGCCATCGCTTTACCTCGGCGAGTTCCTGTCCCAGGCTCGCCAAGGGTTGAAGCACGCCAACGATAATGTTGCCTTCCATCTTCGATGGGTCGGATTGAAGGCTATCCAAAGCAACCTGCCGGTGATCATCGGTATCGGCAAGGACCAAGAGGACGAGCCCGTCCGCATTCGTCGCTTTCAGAAGGGATTTTTCGACGGCCTCGGCCTGCACGTGGCGAACTTCGAAAAACCGCATCGTGCCCGATTCAATGTAGTGTCTGCGCGCCAGAATGGGCGACGTATCGAGGAACTGCGCGATCTGCCCACTGACATTGTCTACCTCCAGAACTGCACGTTTGGCATTTTGCATGGCGGCATGAAGATTGACGCTCGAGTTGGGCCACAGGCGATAACCACCCCGTTCCCCTCGTTTGAAAAGCAGGCCGCGCGATGTCAGGTCCTTCAATGCGTCATTCACGGCAGACGCGGCTTGGTTTGAGAAGCAGGCCTTGAGCGACCGTTCGTTGGCAACCAGATCGTCAGCGTCAAGGAGATTGAGGATGCCAACAGCCTTCAGCACCTTGACCTGCAGAGCGTCGATTTCCGCGGCTGTGTCGATGGTCGAGACGATCCGGAGCCAATGGCTCTGGTAGCTGGCGCCGGAGAGCCGGTGCCCAAACGAAGCGCGGACATAGTCATAGAAATCGGCAAGATCGTACCATCCGTCGCCGATGGCGGTCTGTTCGGCAAAGGCTTGCAGTCCAAACGGCTCAGATGAGAGCAAGAAACCGAACAGTGACCGTTCGTGCTGCCCGAACCGTGCGAAAAATCTCACGAGCGGGGGCAGGAGAGTAGGGTGGAGTGGGTAGAGTTGCGCCGCGTCAAGATTTGCAATGCCGCTCGTCGCACCACCCAGCCAGCCCATAGAGCCGGCGGCGTTGGCGGCTTCCCTTGCCTCGGCCGCAATCCTTGGTGGGAACAAAGTCGACGCGCTTCCAAGGGCGCCAGCTATCAGGGCCGCCGTATGGGCTAGGGGCTGGTCGAAAACAATTTCTTCGAATCGTCCCGCCACTTTGTCCCACTCGTGGCGAACGGCAGCGGGCAGGCGCTCGGCATAGGCCTGAAAACCCTGATGCAGAATCCCGAGCAGCAGGAATGGCTGATCGTTGCTTCTCGACGCCAGTTCCGCCAGCCGTTGCAAGGCGAAAACATCTTGTCCGTCTGGGTTTTGCGCCGCGTATTCGAGAAGTTTCCCAAGCTCGTCAACGATAAGGACGATGCCCGTTCCATCGTTGAGCGCCTTTGTGCGAAGGGCCTCCAAAAGGCGCTCCAACGATCGAGCCGTGGAGGCTTTCCGGCAGTCTTCCAGCGCCTTGTCGATGGCCTCCCATCCGGCCGGGTTGGTTCCCCGCCTGAACTCGACGTTTTCGCGGATACCGCGTGCGATGGCGTCGACAATCCCCTCGCGGCTGCCGGTGATCAAGATCGGCCAAAGCGGCCGCCGGCTGGATTGCTCCTCCGTCCATCCGATCGAGTCGGCAATCCTTGCCGTATCGTTGCCTGCAGAGTGCGCAAGCAAATGGGCGAGCACGAGTGCGAAGGATGACTTCCCGACACCATAGTCGCCGGTGACGCGCCAGGCTCGTCGGCTTGACCCATCGCACAGCCCATCGGTGATCCGAAGCAATGCCGCCGCCATCGCCGGGGTGACGATGTAATTTTCCAATGCCCGGGTGTCGTGAAAATCCTTCTCCAGCTGCGCTGAGCGAAGAAAGCGCGCCGGGACGTTCAGGAACTCGGAGATTGTCCGTCGCGCCTTAAGCATGGAAAAGGTCCTCTTCATAAATGTCGGCGAGGGTGGGTCGTATTCCCACTTGTCGCGTCAGCAGACCTTGAACTGCCGATGGCTGATAGTTGAAACCACGATTGCCCGCCTGCGAGATATCCTCAAGCCGGCTGCGTACTTCCTCCTCCGCGAGTTTGAACACTTGTCCGGGTGAACAGGGAGCGGAGGCGACCGATCGTAACACCAACGTCTTTTCGTCCGGACTGACCCGATCCCAGTAATCCAGTACGCAATATTCGAACATGCGCGAGGTGATTTCAGGTTTTGCTTCACGTCGGAAGGAATAGACGGTTTCCCAGCGACCGGCTTCGCCCTTGCGTTCGCCCGTTGGAATGAGAAGGTTGAGATCCACAAGTGGCCCGTCCAGGGAATCCTCAACCCCGATTTTCCCGCTCTTGTTCGTATAGTAGGTGTGAACGAAGACATCGAGATGCTGGGCAAGCGTCACTTCGGAGTGCTTGTGACCGAGTTTCGTCGACTGACGCTTGAACGCCTCCAGCGCTTCTGACCGCGTGAACTCGGGATATGGCCATTGCCCGACCATGTAGTGCCACGCGAACAAGGCCGAGCTGGTCCTGGAGGAGACGTTCCAATGCAACAGCCAGAGTGTGCGCTCATCCTCCAGGAATGGATCAAACCCCTCGGGCCCAAGGACCGAATGCCCAAATTCCGTCAAGGCGTGGCACTTCAACCCGTCTGGCGACGCAATCCCCATGACGTCGACCCAGAAGCGCAGCGACCGTACCATATTCTTGCCGATGCCAAGTTCGACCATCGCAAGATCTTCATCAAAGAAAATCGCGGGATTTGCAGCAATGGCGCGATATGCCTTTGGAAGCCAAGCATATCGGCACGCAAAGGATTCATGGCCCGAAAAGCGAAATGCGATTGCCGTCGGGGTGAGGGCTACAGCGTCATTCATAGTCTTGTCCTGCCATGGCATTTCGGACATCGTTCACGGCCGCGACAATTTCAAGGGCGGCGTTTTCAATGTCACTTTCAGATGTAAAACGTCCCAACCCGATGCGTAGAGCACCGTCCTGCAACCCATCCGCCAACCCCATCGCACGCAGAACATGGGAAGGGCTCTGGGCGCCAGACATGCAGGCCGCTCCCGTCGAAATCGCCACTTTCTTTCGGAGGCGACTTAGGATCAGATCGTTGGGTGTGCCGGGGACCGACACGTGCAGATTGTGAGCCAAACGGTTTTGCTTGTCGCCATTCACAACCAGATCCGGAATTTGTCGGAGAAGCTCTGCCTGCAACCGGTCACGCATATCGGCGATCCTGTGCGTTTCGATCGCGCCTTCAGATTGCATGATCCGGCAGGCTTCGCCCATTCCTGCGATTCCGGGCACGTTGGGTGTCGCATCATGGGTCGCACCCAATCCGTAAACCCGACCAGCGTCATAGACACCGGAGACCAGCGCGCCCACCCCTTTCGGCCCGTAAATCTTGTGGCCGCTGAATATGAGGTAGTCGATGTCGGCGCCGATACCACCCAAACCGATACGTCCTGCGGCCTGTGTGGCGTCTACAAGGATTGCGGCATCATGGCTGTGGACGAGGGAGATTATCTCTTCGAGAGGGTAGATCGTTCCGACCTCGTTGTTTGCAGCCATCACACAGACAAGATCGGCTCCACTTTGCAAGGCAGCGAGAAGGCTCCCGGAACTTATACGCGCCTGCTGATCGACGTCGATCCAGGTGACGACGGCAATACCGAGCCGTTCAGCAAGCCTCACTGTGTCGATCAGGGCCTGATGTTCGACACGGGTGAGGGCGATGTGCAACGGTGAAGCACGAGCCGGACCGATGGCATGGGATATTGCGAGCCTGATGGCCTCCGTTGAGCCCGAGGTGAAAAATACATTGGCTGGGTCCGAGCCGACTAGCTCTGCAACATTGCTCTTTGCGTTTTCCACGATCGTCGCCGCGGCCTCGCCAAAGGTATGATCGATGCTATTGGCGTTGCCAAAGGTGGATACCATCATATTGAATACGATTTCAGCGACACGAATATCGACGGGGGTTGTCGCATGATGATCGAGATAAATCGGCGTCTTTACGGCCGACGCCGTTGCGAAAGATAGGCGGGATTCAGTCATGAATCACCGCCCGCACGTCTCCTGCTTTCGAGCCCGGAGCCCGGTTGACGTGGACTTCTATGTCGCAGCCAAGCGCTGTAAGCCAGCAAAAGAGCTTGTCGACTGTGACTCCGACATTGCGGCCTTTCAGAACCTTCGAGAGCGTCGGCTGATCCGTCGCGCAAATTCGCGCCGCATCGATCTGACTGAGCTTGCGGGAGGAAAGCGTATCGGCCAACGCCACGGCAAGGGTCGATCGGAGCGCCCGCCCGGATTTGTTCGGTGAATGGGGCGGCGGCTTGCCAAAGCTGGTATCTTGACTATCCGTCACGCGTTGCCCGTATGGTCTGATTCGATGAAGCCATCTTATGGCAAAAAAACCATAGGTATAGAGCTCACGTTTGGGTTGCGGATGTTTTGAACCGAATTCTGGTCGGTTCGACCTGGGAGCAGATCGATGCCGGCGGCACAGGGACGAAGACGCAATGACCGACAATAATACGCTTCGCTTCTACGAAGAAAACGCCGTCGATTACGCGCGATCTACGTCGGGCCGTTCAATGGACGATGCTCTCGTGCGTTTCTCAAAGCTGGTCGTTCCCGGCGGCTCGGTGATTGATCTTGGCTGCGGTAGTGGTCGTGATTTGTCAGCGATGCTGGGGCTCGGTTTCAGACCGGTGGGCCTCGACCTTTCGCGACAGCTTGCAGTGATTGCGGCGAAAGCCTCCGCATGTCCGGTGGTCGTTGGCGACATGACCCAAGCTCCTTTTGCGGGCTGTTCGTTCGAGGCTGCATGGGCCTCGGCCTCCTTGCTCCATTTACGGCCTGACGAGTTGCCTTTGGCGCTGGCCGAAGTGGCACGCATTCTCAGACCGCCCGGTGTCTTCTTTAGCTCTGTAAAAGCAGGTCAGGGCAGTCATCGGGATACGGACGGTCGGCTCTTTTCCTATTACGAGGAAGATGAGTGGCGGGATCGGATCGAAAGCGCAGGATTCGCCGTGTTGGAGCTGCGCACCGGGCGGCGCGATAAGACCCGCCTCGGAAACGACGGGTGGATTAGCTGCATTGCGAAGCGCAAAGGGTTTTCAAAAGAGAAGCGGAAATGAAAATAATCGCTTTCACCGCGGGATTCCTTTGTCTTCCAGGGGCAATGTTCGCTCAAACCGGCGAGACACCAACTGGTAATGCTCCGGTCGCGACGCCTGTGCAAGCGCAAGCGGTCGAGAAAACCGTACAGGATGCCGGCATGCCGTCACCAGCGCCGGTCGGATCAAAGGAGCCCGTTGATCAGCCGGCCGCCGCGCAAATCGAAAGGACAGCCAGCGCTCCATGGTGGGATAAACTGCTTCAGCCGGGGGTAGCAGCGCTCGCGGGTCTGGGTGGGGCATTAATTGGAGCGCTGGTTGGCCGTTGGAACAACGTTGCTGCGATCAACCAGAAAGCCAATGAGCAGGAGATCAGGGAAATCCAGGTGAGGCTGAACGACTTCTATGGGCGATTCCAGCAGGTGGCTGAAGAAAACCAGCTGATTGCACGGGAATTCAAGGCCCATCACAGCGACCCTAGCATGCGAACTCTGTTGAAACTCGTGGACCCTGCGTGGCGCGCCTCGCTGTCTCCGTCCGACAAGGCGATCGTCAAAGGCCTCGTCGACAACGGAAACATGTTGCGCACTCTCATCCGCGAGAAATCTGGTTTGGTCGATCCCGCTATCTTACCCTATCTCTCGCGCGCAGCCCTACATTTTTCGATGCTGGATCTTGCCCATTCGGGGCAATTGGAGAATGAGCCCGATCGCTTCGAAAAATTCGTCTACCCACGCGCATTGGACGATGTGCTCGCCCTTGAAATGAGCCGGCTGAAGAGCCGAATACGCGAACTTGTTCAAGACAGCAGTAGGGCACATGCTCCGTTAAAAGCGTTGTACATCCCGGCAAATCTCGCGCTTGCAGAGTGGATTTAGCGTTGCCGGTTTGCCGCCGCGGCGGCGCTTGCCATTGTTCCAGATTGTTCCAGATGCAGTATTGACGCCGTGGCGCCCGCAATGTAGCGTTTGGGAACAATCTGGAACAATGAAATGCTCGACACTTTTACAGCTTCCAAGACCAGAGCCAAAGACGGCGCCGTTTGGGTTCTTGCCTTTCGTCATCCGTTGAAACCTGACCCCAGGGGCAAGCTCGGGCGCAAGATGCGCCGCAGCACCGGCACAGCGGATGAAGCCCGCGCTCAGATCCTTGTCGAGCAAATGAATGCACTCCTGAGCGATGAGGGCTGGTTCGACACCTCACGCCAGAGCGAAGCTTCCAAGACTTTTGACGAAGTCGTCGTGCGGGCCTTTTACGATGATCTGACGACGCCAACGGACCGTTCGTTCGACATCCGTGAATCGCGCTTGCCGCTGCCGACGAAATCCCAAGGCTATGCGAGGGTCCTCCTTGTTGGATCGACAGGCGCCGGCAAGACGTCGCTTTTACGCCAACTTATCGGATCCGACCCCAAAACTGATCGGTTCCCGTCCACCTCCGCATCACGCACGACCATTTCCGATATCGAGGTCGTCACCGGTTCGGAGGACGCCGGTTACTCCTGTGTTGCGACGTTCTTCAGCGAATGGACGGTTCAAACGTTGGTGCATGAATGCGTGGCGGACGCCTGCGCCAGCCTTTGGGATACTGTATCCAACGAGAAGATTGCGGAGCGGCTGCTCCAGCACCGGGATATGCGTTTTCGCCTGAGTTACATCCTTGGCGGATGGGGACGTCTTGAAACTGAAGGCGCAGACGAGCTTGATGGCTTCGACGACGATGGTCCCGATTTTGATTCCGCCGGCGAACTCACGCCCACAGACGTCGAGGTCGATGCAATGCAGGCCGTACTGCGCGGCTATGTTGAGCGGATCAGGGCACTTTCAGATGAGGCGAAAGCGACAATCCTTGCCAGTTCGGATTTCGACGGCAGGGAAGCGCGTGAGGATGCGCAGGATCGCTTCGAGGAAGCCGTCCAGATGCTACCCGACTTCGATGAGCTCGTTGGTGATATCATGGACGAGATCCGCAAGCGGTTCGACACGATCACCGAGGGCTTATCTCGGCGACCTGGGGGCTGGCCGGAAGCCTGGACGTTCCTGTCGAGCAAGCGTGACGAGTTCATTCCCACCATCAGGCGCCTGTCCAGCAACTATGCCCCCTCTTACGGCACGCTCCTGACTCCGCTAGTTGACGGCATTCGCGTCAAGGGACCCTTTCAGGCACCGGTCCGATCAAGCAGCCGGAAATTTGTGCTGTTCGACGGGGAGGGGGTTGGCCATACAAAAGATTCGGCGGCTGGGATATCGTCCCACGTTACGGGTCGTTTTGAAGACGTCGACGTGATCTTGCTTGTCGATAGCGCCAAGGCGCCCATGCTTGAGGGGCCGACCTCGCTATTGAGGGCAGTCGCTGCAAGCGGGTACCACCAAAAGCTGGCGATCGCCTTCAGCCATTTCGACGGCCTGAAACGTCAGGCGAACCTGCCGACCGCTGCCGCGAGGCAAGCGCACGTCATGGCATCCGTGACACAAGCGTTGGGAAGTCTCCGTGACGTCGTCGGAGCGCCACTTGTTCGTGCTCTTGAGCGCGATATTGACGATCGGTGCTTCATGCTCAGCTACCTCGATCGAAGCATTAGTGACGCGAACCCGGCGCCGGCAAAAGAGCTTCGCCGCTTGATAGAATTCCTTGCATCGAAAGGTGCGGAGCAGGCGACACCAACAAAGGCAGAGCCGGCCTATAATTTGGCGCGCCTGCACTTTTCAATTCAGGGTGCTGTCAACGAGTTTCATGGTCGTTGGGACGCCATTCTCGGGTTCGGTGGCACGCCCGGGGTCAGACGAGCCCACTGGGGAGAAATCAAAGCGCTCAACCGCCGCGTTGTCCTTCGGCAGGAAAACTGCGAGTACAAAGCCGCGAACCTTATGCCTGCCGCAGACCTGGTCGCCCGTCTCGCGGAGAAGATCACCCGCTACCTCGACACGCCGCACAAATGGAACGGTCCCGCTCCGAGTGACGAAGATGCGGTGGCAATTCTGTCTCGAATTCAGCGCGAGGTTTACGCCAAGCTCAAGCTGCTCGCGGCACGTCGTTTAATCGACGATCGACACGAGCGTTGGGTTGCTGCCTTTCATCTAAGGGGGCGTGGCTCGACGTTTGAGCGAGCCCGGGCGATCCAAGGAATTTTCTTGGAAGGCTCGCCCCTGCTGGGGCCAGACCTTAGCTCGACGTCGGCGGAATTTTTGGAAGAGGTCCAGACCGTTGTCCATGATGCCGTTCGCAATTCCGGCGGCACGCTGACCAGTGGCATTATCTGATCGAGCTCAGGCTGGGCGAAGGGAATCCAACATGGCAAAGACAGCGTTAGACGCCAGCGTTGATAAAGGCGGCCTCATGCGCAATACGGACATCCAAGGGGAACTTCATGGTTTGCCTCCGGATGTGTGTCACGATATCCTTGCGACCATCCGCCATGAGCGGCAATGTCAGTCCACGGCAAGGATTGTGTTGATCGTCGCTATGTTGCTACTCGTGAGTTGCGTATTACTCTTCCTGACAGTCGCGTCGTTGCTGACGTGTTTCCTGTCGGTTCTTGTCCTTCTGGCCCTTTCGCATTTTGTCTTGGCGTCCCTACACGGCAAAGAGGCATCGACAAACTGGACCAATATCATCGGCCAGATCCGATGGTTTCGGAGCTCAGACACCGATTAAACGCCCCAATAGTGCGCCAAGATACTGACCGTCTTGAAGTAGCAGCGGTGGGGCTAAGTACCTGCTCTACCTACATAGTCTGCTCGAAAGCGAACAAAAAACTTGCTGGTCGCCGATCCGAATCCCATCAAGGCGATCACGTTGCGTGGGTCGCTTGCGTGCGCTTCGGATCCTTTCCACTTGGTTCAAGGTGGCCAACATCATAGCGCTCGACCTCTGCCGTCAGCGCAAGGTCGTCTTGCCAAACTCCATTTCGTAACCCGCGCGCGCCTGAGATTCGGCGTTACTCTTTGACGCGATTCCGGTCGCGACACTCGCCCCGCGCGGATGCGGATCTACAAATCTCAATGTTCAAAGCCATGGCCGAGCAGCAGCATTTTGGCAGCGCAGCCGCCAGGATTGAATATCGCGCAGCCTTGTTGAGCGGGGCGGTCCATCTTCACCGTCTCGGCCACTTCCGCCCTCGCAGTCAGGAAAACCTTTCAATAAATGCATCGGCCCTGAACCTGCTGTCGACGCTATTAACTAGGATACAATCTACATCGACCCCCATCGCTAACGCCTTTGGTGAAGTGGAATAAGGCACAGGCCAAGCGCACTTGGAACAGCAGTAAGTGCCCGACAGCCATTAGGGAAGGATACCTTTAACGAGTCCGCTGAATAGCGGGCTTGCCTGCGTAAGCGAATATGCAAAGAACGCAAACAACACCTTGACGACAATCGATTCAAGCATTGCGATCGTAGAGAAAAGAGCCCCGCGTGTATTGTCATATCCGTATGAGAGCTTCAACGCGGTCCTGCAGCTGAAAGCGATAGCAAAATAGATTCGCAAGGCATTTTTCACAATAATGCCTCGGTCCGCGCCCACCGATCTAAGCTGTGTCCAGTAGGCCGCCGCAAAAACCAATATAACGATTGTGGCCCAAGCGACCACTCTCAGTGGCCGCAAACCATATCCCCATACAATTCGAGATGCCCAGCTCGATATCCAGTCGACACCCACTTGTTTACTTTCAACAAACATTCGAACCCGGTAGGACGCATCATTCTCTAGCGGCAGCTCGTGCGCCTTCTCGAAGGCACGTCGAAAATCCTCCCAAGCGCTCGGGGGAGATATCTGAAATCGCGGCGCGTCCGCGCGCCAGACTTTCCACCATGTCGGTTTTCGTAGCCATTGATCGCTGGAAACGGAAAGCGCGCCGTAAAACCGTGAACTCGTTAGGAGAAGATAGGAATGCTTGCACGTTTCGTTCGCCAAGGAAGCATCATCCATGACGAGATCACTATAGAAAACGCTCCAGACCGCTTGGAGCTTGCATACGCTGCTACCATCGAGCCTGACGGGCTCTTTGAGAACGGCCTTTATGAAGGTGAGGTGATCGATTTCGGAATTCTGTATGTGAAGCTCTCCCTCAAACTGCGTACCGAAGACCCCTCCGATCTCCAATTGGCCGAGCTTGGCGCCGCTGATGATGATCTGATCCTGAACGACCCCGCCGTCGAATTTCAAGCTCTTCCCTTTAATGGTGGAAAACGAAACCGGACCACGAAAGATCGTCGAACCGAAATACATCCGATAAAAGGAGGCGCCATCTAGGCGGAGCTTTGCGTTAAACTCGGTCCGCCGGAATGGCCCGAGCGACGCTTTGCCCCAGATCGAACCCAAAAAAGAGGCGTCCATTCGGAAATCGGCTTCTGCAAACGAGACGTCACTTTGGAATTCGGCCAAGACAAAGTCGGCATAACGCTGAAAAACGGCTTCCTGAAAGTCCACTGTCGACCAGAACCGTACGATTTGTCCTATGCCGACCCCCATTTCGACGTTACCTTGAAAACGGGCCTTCCGGAATGAGGCTAGGTTAAACCAAGATGTGGCGGGCGCGGAAAGCCTCTCGGCAAATTCCGCCTCATCGGCTCGAAACTCACCCCAAAACTGGGACTGTTTCAGCAGAACCGACCTTTGAAAGGTTGAACCTTGCAGATCGACCCTGCAAAGAAAATTGACGTAGCCTACTTCGACAGCTCCCGAAACTGTGCTTTCTCGAATGGAAACCGCGATCGGCAACAACATATTGCGATGGCGAGCGGTATGACCAATTGGCTGGACAATGTCCGTCTCACCTAGCGCAATGTCGCCAACGATCAGACTCTTAACGATATTCAAGCTCCTCGTCTTTTCACAACCCCCGGACCGGGCCGAATAACCAAGAAGCGCCTTCGCTAGGTCTGCTCCCTGGATCGTCCTACCCTTGATCTCAACGCCAGCGTCAATGGCTTCTAGCAGTTCGCCAACAGTGATGGGGATCGGTGTTCCCGAGACTGAGTTTTCAAGCGTCGCCGCCCGGCACGCGCAAGCCAATGCAATAAAAGGAATGAGTGTTACGAACACGAGGCGACGAACTGCCAGGATCATCATTTGAATTCGCCCCCGTCGGAACAAACAAATCTCTCTCATTTTTCCACGGCAACCAGCCGCAGCGGCCACTCCATGTCCAGCATGCTCGGGGAAAACCAGCTGGCGCCCCGTCAGCGCGATGAGGTCAAAGTTAGGCTGTGTCGACTTGCGCTTTTTGAGAGGAAGTGCGCCTTGACTTCGGGAGCCAAGCCACCGGCTCCAAAGAACCCTTCGATCTTCTGCCAGAGTTTCAGGTGTTTGGTGGCGCAGCGTGCTGACGAGCAATTGAACCACAATGTCGTGTCGCCGCCGCCACTCAACGGTATGGTTTTCACAGCCTTCAGATATCCTTCGACGACGTCTGGCTCCGGGTTGTGATGCTCACCATCACCACAAAAAATGTAGTGGCTGGCGCGGATGCTCTCGACGAATTTCTTTGAATAGCTGTTGTCCGCGCCATGATGGGGCACTTTCAGCACGTCGACTTCGAAAGGTTTGTTGTCTCCGATTAACTTCGCCGCAGTCAGATATTCGAGCAGGCTTTCGTCGCCGGCGTCTCCTGTCAGAAGAATTCGGCGGCCGTTCTCCTCGACGAGAAGCACGAGGGAGGCGAGGTTCGGGGGAGTGACATCCTTTTCGATCGCGAGCGCCAATTCCTGTGCTCGGCGGGCGACGTCCATGGGTGACAATCCGGAGCGAAGGTCTTCGACATCCCGGCGATGCCGATTGCGCAGAGTTTCGACGTAATCTTTCTTTTTCTTCAGCCAGTCGACCCAATCTTTGCGCAGCTCATCGAGCTGTACCTTCGTTGGGCCCAGCACGGTAATGGTCATAGAGCCTAACGCAATCGGCTTTTTCGGACGCGCGACCATGAATTTCCCAGCAAAGTCTGGGTTGAGCGGTATGCTCAACTGATCGTCTCCGATCCGCCAATTGACTTCGATGGCGTCGCCGACGCTGAGCGCGAGCATCTCGACGCGCTCTGCATTCCTCACCATTTCCGGGGTACCCAACCCGGCGGCATTGAGGCCAGCCATCGCGTTGGCACTGGCCGCAAGTGCGCTACCCAGTTGCACGCTTTCAGACTTGCTGATGTCGTCGAGGAAGGCATTGTGCCAGAGCGCTCGAATCGCCGGCGGCCTGGGCATCGCGGGCTGTTTGAACTTCTTGCCCTTGAGCCGCATGTGGTCGAAGGCTCGCCACTTCATCTCGTCATCAAGCATCCGGAGCACGCCACCGATATGGTCGCGGTCGATGTGTGAGACATAAACGACGTCGATTTCCTTTTGCGCCGCCCTGAGTTCGGAGAGTGGGGTCGCGATGAATTCGTCATAGGCGTCCGGTAGGCCGGCATCGGCCAACAGACGCCGGTCATCGCTCGAGGTCAGTAACAGGCAGTCGCCGCTGGCGGCAGGGAAAACTTCGATCTGCATCAACTTTTGCCCTTCATTCGCTTCTGAACACTGTCGGTCAGGTCATCCACGGGCTGGACCATTCTCACCACCTCCCGCAGGCACGCGCCCGGATCAATGACACCGAAACCAGAGCCGTTTTGCCATTCGTAGCCGGAACCCGGAAGCGGTTGTGAAGTGCGTTGGATGACCCCACCGATCTGGGCGGCAGTGAGTTGCGGGTTTAGCGAGAGCATCAGCCCGGCAACGCCCGAGACATAGGGGCTTGCCATACTGGTACCTGTCATTTCAATCCACTTGTTTTGCGAATCGAAACCGCAGGCCGCGACGATCCCAGTGCCCGGCGCCGCAATCTCTGGCTTCATCCTCCCATCGCGGGTCGGCCCTTGGCTCGAGGACGCGTTGAGCAGTTCCCGCGCCTCATCGAGATTGGCTACGCCGATGACCCGCGGACCGCATGCCAACGAACTCAGCGTCGAATGGTCGACGAAGGTATCCGGTCCAAAGAACGAGGGTAACCGCCACTGCGTGCGTACCCGACCGCGTGACGGGTCGTCCCGCTCGATCCACGCATCGTAGGCTCCGTTACGCACCACCTTGCCGGTAAGCCGCACCTTCCAGCCGCCGGCTGTAATCCCCACGATTGGCTCGCCCATATAGGGACTGAGATAGATCGAAATACGGTTATCCCCATTTTTGGGGTCACTCAGGACGTTGTAGATCGAAACGACTGTGCGATCGGCCAGCAGCAGGTTCTCCACCCTCTGGCCGGGAGAGACCGGCCCGATGCGAATGCCGTTAGGGGTAAAGAGCTCAACGTCGAATTCATCCTGTGCGCTGTACCAGACTTCGAGCTCATTCTCGGAAACGTCTTCGACACCGTTGCCAACCACGAGCCATTCCAGATCGCGCCGCAGCGCCGCCGCTGGGATTCGACCGCTGGAATGCACCCGCCCAGACCAGATGCCGGTATCGCCTTCGAATTCCAGCGCATCCTGTCCGGAGTTCCCGGCCGCGACGCAAATCGACCGGCCCGGCTCGGTCATCGATGCGTCGATCCAGCGTGAAAGAAGCTCCGAGCCATCGTGTGCGCCGCCATTGGTGCCGAGGCTGATATTGATCGAAATCGCCTCGATATCCTTGTCAGCCTCCGCCAACGCGAAGAGATACGCCAGACCGTCGACAAGGCAGGTCGTGTCGTAGAACGATTTGCGACGATCGTTGTCAGCGTCGGGGAGCGACAGGAGAACAGCGGCGATCTTTGCCCTTTTGCAGAGACCGGAGCGGCCCGCAGCGATGCTTGCAACATGGGTTGCATGAGAACCGCGGATTTGCTGTGACTGCGGCGCAAGATCGTAGAGTGATACCCGCGCCGCCTTGGCTTCTTTCAGCGCAAAGGCGATGTGCTCGGCCGTGATTTCAGACCCGCGGCTTTGGGCTTTGCTTGCCTTCCCCTCGCTGACGGCGAGTTGCGGTGGGTCGAAAGCATCACCGCCTTGATCCCAGATGCGGATGATACGTGAATTGCCGGCATCGTCCATGAAGTCTTCGTGGGCGAAATCAATGCCACCTACGTCGATTATCCCGATTAACACGTTCTTGCCAATGTCATCGATCGTTCGGTTCTTGCCGGCGACGCCGACTGTGCCGCTATTGTAGAGAACGTAGCGGTCGGCGGATGGTTGGCTGGGGGTGTTGGCGCCAATCTGAGGGTCCGGCGCCCGCAGCGTCTCGGCGAGCTCGATGGATTGCACCACGGGATCCGAGTCGAGCTTTTGGAGGTCCGCGATGCTTACGGTGGCTGTGCCGACACGGCCGTTGCGGCGTGTGACAAGATCAGGAGATTTAGCGCTCTCACGATTCAGAAGGACAAAGACGCTGACCTCGACATCCTTTGGTAGGTCCTTCTGTTTCGGGCCGCGGGCGATTGCTGCGATCTCATGCTTCAGTTGCTTGATGCTGTCGTCGGTCGTCAAGCTGACGATATCAGGCACTTTCAGTTTCTGCGCCGCCGGTTTGAGCCGCACGGCACCGTTCTGCTGCGCGCGCACCGCGTTCACGTTAGAATCGCCGTTTGCCACGCAACGCAGACGACTGTTTAGTTTGCGCATCCGATCAAGTGGATTGGCCATCTCAGCTCAAGGTCCTTTTTCAATCCGAGGATTTTACTGCGACAAGTACTTTCTGAAGTGGACACACAGTTCTAGAAATCGGCCCATCGGCGCCATGAGATACTGAAGTCGCACGTGAGCGTTTGTGGCGCGTGACGCTTCAATCCGTTGGCAAATCACTCCACACGAACCAAGCGAGCTAGTTCAACCGGGTAGGCAGATTGAACTGCGTCGGACTGAGGTCCAGTTTCTGTTCAAAAACCTTGAGATCGGTAGGCTCCAGCACCATGCCACCTGAAACATCGCCTCCCTGCGGAAGGGCGCTACCTTGGATGTCTGAAAAGCTGGGAATCTTATTCTCCGGCCAATCGTCTATAGCGTCGAGCTGGATGCGCTTCGGTTCAAGGACAACACCAAGTGAATTCGGATCTAGCCGATATGCTGACGTCGCGAAAATCTCGCGGGTATTCGCAGCGTTACTTTCAATGCTTTCAATCGAGGCGGAGACCGTTCCGGTCGGCAGAACGTCGAGCGTTGCCCCGTCCGACGTCTTGAGATTACGAGCGATTGCATTGAATTTTCCAACTGCGACAGCCAAAGTTTCTGGATTTTCGAGATTAACGCCCGGTGTGGCAACCGTCGCCGTGACAACTATGGGAACTGAAGTGCATAGACTGCCGGTGGGTCCAGCGTGGCACTGCAGTTCGTTCACGACCTTTGTTTCCAGAGTCCAGTCTGGTCCGTACGTCGCGACCGCCCAGTACATTGCCTTTGCTTTCCATTCCGCCACTCCGTTGGCCCGCATGCCATAGTAGAAGTTCCGGTGCGTGTCGTGAGCTGTGCGATTTTGCTTCGTGCAAAAATAATCATGAATGATGGATGCCTTCAGATAAGGCCCTTCGAATGGCCCTCCAATAATCGACCAGAAGGCCTGTGGAATAGATGCGCCATCTACTTTTTCACCGGCGGGAACGTCCCATTTGAGGCCATTCGGGTCATCGAAGCTGAAGTTGTTTGACAATTCAAATAAGGGTCGCGGATCAGCGTCTATGAACTGACCCGACGGTCCGCTCGAGAAATTGCCGAAGAACTCAGCCGCGTTGATTTCGATCGCGCTGCAACAAAGGAGAGCCGCGGCCAATAGTACGCGCTTAAAGGAACTGTCCGAACTACCGCTTTTAGCTAAAAGGTCACGTTGCATGTTTGAAACCCTCCCCAGTCTCAGCTCCGCAAAGTCCGAGCATGTCCCCCCAGAAAATAACCCATGATTGCAAATTCTATCGATGGCGTCAAAGAGCGTCAGGAGGTTGGATGGTTGATGCGCGCTTCTCACTTTCCGGAGGGGTACCAGCGCCAGGCGGTCCGACGATTGCGCCGCCCCAGTCATCCAAGCTCTGCTATACGAAATCGGGGGAAAGCACCATGGTGAGCCTTTGCAACGGCCCGTTCAAGGTCGCCGAAACCACCGAATCCATTGCGTTGTCGCGCGGAATTCTACCCTGCGGCTGATAGCCGCCGCAGACGTTCGTTCGCTTCTGGCCCATCGGCAATCTGGTGACCGCGCGTTGGAACGCAGGCTGAGGGTGCTTGCGATCAACAACCCAAGAGCTGTAGCTGCGTGAAACTGCGAGATTGTAAACCTTGCTCGCGAGGTTGGCTGAAATTGCACCCCCCACCAACAAGGTTGATCTGCCGATCGTGCCGTGTTTTGAAGTAGGAAAATTGGCGGCGGGGCTTTGACAACAGGAATGGCAGAACAGTTTGACATGTTTTCGGAGCAAGCTCCGCGCGACCATGTGGTCACGCGTGGCTCCTCCAACTCTGTCAAACCCGACAAGCATGCCATCACCATGACTGAAGAGGACATGGTCCGACATCTGTCGGAGACAGGTCGATATCGGATCCTGCAGAAACTTATGCCGCGCGCAATCGCTCCCATCGCCCGGCCAGCGTACCCCCTCAAGGGCATCATTCTCGACACCGAGACCACGGGGCTCAACGCTCGCAAGGATGAGGTCATCGAGATTGGCGCGATCGCTTTCACCTTCGATGCGACAGGAAGCATTGGTGACGTGACTGGCATCTATGGTGGGCTTCAACAGCCGAGCGTTTCGATTCCCACTGAGATCACCAGGCTCACCGGGATCACAGATGGTATGGTGGCCGGGCAGTCAATTGACACGGCGGCGTTGCAGGCGCTGATTGGGCCGGCCGATCTGCTGATCGCCCACAATGCCAGTTTCGACCGCCCATTCTGCGAGGTGTTTTCTCATCTGTTTTCCGGCAAGGCTTGGGCTTGCTCAAACTCCGAGATCGACTGGTCGTTGCGGGGATATGAAGGCACCAAGCTCGGATATCTGATCGGGCAAGCAGGATATTTTCATGAGGGTCATCGTGCGGTCGACGATTGCTTTGCACTTCTGGAGGTCCTGGCTCGAGAAATCGACGGACCGGCTTCCACCGCTTTCGCCGAGCTCTATGAAGCAAGCCAGAGGTCACGTGTGCGGATCTTTGCGGAGAACAGCCCCTTCGACATGAAGGACGACCTGAAGGCGCGAGGCTATCGCTGGTCCGACGGAAGCGACGGCCGTCCCAAATCCTGGTGGATCGAGGTTGGGGAAGAAGCGCTCGATGATGAGCTCCGCTATCTCAGAACCGAAATCTACCGCTATCCAGACGCCGATCCACCAATCAAACGCCTCACTGCCTTCGACCGGTTCCGGGCCTGATCGCTCCCTTCAGCCCATCTTCTGATCGGACCCATGCTTTGAGCGCATGGCCGACCTGAGACCTTGTGCCTTATCGACGGGCGGGCAAGGGCCTATATTCCAATCATCGAAACGACGTTGGAACCGAAGCATGGTTGCTGGCGTCGAGAGACCTCACGAAAGGGGATCATCATGAACGTAGCACGCTCTTTCAATAACTGGCGCAAGTATCGTCAGACCGTTACCGAACTCGGCCGCATGAGCTCGCGTGAGCTTCAGGACCTCGGCATCGATCGCGCCGACATTCACAGCGTTGCCCGCGCATCGGTCGCTCGCTAAGCGGCTTTTCCCAGGCCATCTTGAATGACTATATGCCCGCTGATGACGCGGGCGTTTCTGTATCTGGCCTGCCAAGAAGCCCTGAGTTGGAGATTTCTTTCGTCAGGAAGATGCCGTGCATTTTCCGCATAGCTGCACTGCAGCAAAGTCTATTTAATATGCGGAGAGAATGGGTATCTTGGTTTTCATCGAAGCGATGCACCTCCTCCCGCAGAGCTTCGATTTCAGACGGCCCACTCCTCCTCCCAAGGGCAGTCTGTCGGAACAGCGGCACTCCTCCTCCCAGCTGCTGTTCGGTTCTTTTCGGAAAGCCTGCCGCACCTCCTCCCGCGGCAGGCTTTTTCGTTTTCAGGCTCGGCGGGATCAAAGTCACAGATCGAGTTGCGGTTCTTGCCCGCTTTCTTCGGTGTTGAGCGATGACAGGGTGATCCCTAAGAGCCGCACCGGACGTTTGAACGGGAACACCGAGGCGAGCAGGGTCTCTGCAATCTCCAGCATCTGGTCGACGTCGGAAACGGCTCCGGACACGGTCCTGCTGCGTGTCGCCTGACTGAAATCCGAGTATTTGATTTTGACGGTGATCGTCTTTCCCGTGATGTCGTGCGCCCCGCAATACCGCCAGGCTTTCTCGGCCAACGGTCGGAGCTCGGCTTTGGCCAGGTCGAGATTGTCGATATCCTCGACGAACGTATCCTCGGCGCCGACGGATTTTCGGATGCGGTCAGGCCGGACCTGGCGCTCATCGATGCCCCGCGCGATGCCATAAAAATAAGCACCGGACTTTCCAAAATGCTCCTGCAGGAAGGCGAGCGACTTCGATTTCAAATCGAGCCCGGTTTCGATCCCGTATTTGCGCATGCGCTCAGCCGTCGCCGGCCCGACGCCATGGAATTTCTTGACGGGCAAGGCTTCGACAAAGCCTGGTCCGTTCTTCGGTGTGATGACGGCCTGGCCATTGGGTTTGTTCAAGTCGCTGGCCATTTTCGCGAGGAACTTGTTGTAGGAGATGCCGGCCGAAGCGTTGAGCCCGGTGACCTGCTTGATCTTCGCACGGATCTCCAGCGCAATCTCGGTGGCGATTTCCATGCCCTTCAGATTTTCCGTCACATCCAGATAGGTTTCGTCCAGCGATAGCGGCTCGATCAGCGGCGTATATTCGGCGAAGATTTCGCGGATTTGCTGGGAAACCGCCTTATAGACGTCGACGCGCGGCGGCACGAAAATCAGCTCCGGGCATTTCCGTTTTTGCGGTGACCGACGGCATGGCCGAATGGACACCAAAGGCACGCGCCTCATAGCTTGCGGCGGCCACCACGCCGCGTGCTGCGGATCCGCCGACGGCGAGTGGCTTACCACGAAGTTCCGGGTTATCGCGCTGCTCGACCGACGCGTAAAAGGCATCCATGTCCACATGGACGATTTTGCGGATCGGCGTTGGCGTTTACCTCGAAGCTGACCTTGTCACCTTCTCTGAGCGAACCGCCTTGCTGCAAAGCGGACACGTGAACGAACACGTCCGTTCCACCATTCTCTGGGGTAATGAGGCCAAATCCCTTATCACCGTTGAAAAATTTGACAGTACCGGTCGCCATCTCAGTTCCTCTTCAGTCTTTGCGGCATGTTCACGCGCGAAACGAACCTAAGCGGGAGCAATTGCCAATCAACGGATGAACCTCGTCTATAGAAGGCGCGGACTCTTTCGCCGCGCGGGACGGAGCTTTGCATAGCAGTTTGCGTTTGTTTGCTGCGCAGTACATATAGACATTTCCGCGGATATGCGGCATAAGAGTTATATTTGCTGCGCAGGGAATATCTATGGAAGAGTCCGTAGCCTTCGATATGTTGAGTGAGTTGACGGCCAGCCTCGCGGAGGCAGGCGGGGAAATCACGTCCGAGCCCATGTCTGAGTCGCAGATGGGAAACTCTCACGCAGATTTCCTTATAGATGCGCGATTTTTTGATGCGCCTCTCAAACTTGTTGTCGAGGTCAAAAGATCAGCTTTTCCAAGAGACGTCAGGGAAGCAATCTGGCAGCTGAAGAAATACATTGCCGCCATGCCGCCAGGCAATTCCAGAGTTCTCCCCCTATTGATGGCCGATACCATTTCCCCAGGCGCACGTGCACTCCTGCGCGAGGAGAAGATCGGTTATTTCGATCGTAGCGGCAGTCTCTATCTTTCGGCCGACAATCTCTTTGTTCTCGTCGAAAAGCCAGCCTCGAAGCAGCAGGCTCGATCGCTCAACAATCTGTTCGTTGGAAGTCGCGCAAAGGCCCTCCATGCCGTCTGGACATTTAAGGACCAATGGTTCGGTGTGCATGAACTGGCCGAGCGGGCATCCGTATCTCCCACAACTGCATCCCAGGTTCTTATCGAACTAGAGCGCCGCGAATGGGTGAGCTCCAAGGGTGCCGGTCCATCGAAGGAAAGGATACTCTCCAATCCCCGCGCGCTGCTTGACGAGTGGTCTTCCTATGTCGCTTCGATCAAGCCGAAGCCGCTCCGCTCGTACTATATGCGGATGACCAATATCGATGAGGCGATCCGTGAGATTGACCGCATCTGCGATGAGACGGGAGTTCGCTACGAAATTTCCGGGCTCATGGCCGGGCAGATCCATGCACCGCACCTCTCGAAGATATCCCAAATCCATTGCCGCATCGATCATGGCGGCGAAAGCCTTCTTCGAAAACTGGGAGCAAAGGCTGTCAAAGAGGGCTGGAATCTGGGAGTTATAGACTCTAATCCACGCCACGACTTTCTGTTTCGCCAACGGGTCGGTCATGTCTGGGTCACAGATCCACTTCAAACCTACCTCGATCTCCTGCAGCTTGACAGCGGTCGCTCAAAGGAACTGGCCGACCATCTTCGGCTGACAAAACTCGCGGTACCCGAATGACAAAGCCCCAGATACTGACTGAATACAGTGCCGATGTTACCCGCGACTGCGAGCGCGTCCTGGTTACGCTCTTCAGCGGCCTCGGCCCCTGGCGTGATTCCGTCTTTCTGGTCGGTGGGCTTGCACCGCGCTACATCGTCACCAAGAGGCCGCCTGACGTCCCGCCTCATGCAGGAACCGGTGATATCGATGTCGTCGTCGATCTGTCGATCCTCGCCGACACAGAGGCATACCGGACGCTCGAGCAGAACCTCAAAAAAATGGGTTTCGAGCGTGCGCAAAATGACAAGGGCAATAAGGTCAACTGGCGTTGGCAGACCATGACCGAGCACGGCATTCTCGTCATTCTGGAGTTCTTGGCAGACGATCCGAAGCTCCGGGGTGGCGCATTGCAGGAACTGCCGACGGAAGGAAATGTTTCTGCGGTGAATATCCCTCACGCGTCCCTCGTGTTCGGGCACCACGATCGGATGGAAGTCACCGCTGATCTGTTGGGTGAAAAAGGCCGCTCGACAGAATCCATCCCCTACGCCGATATCGTGGCATTCACATGCCTCAAGGCGTTTGCCTTTGATCACCGGCGTGAGCGCAAAGATGCGCACGATCTCGTCTACTGCCTCGAACACGGAGAAGGCGGGCTCGCCGGCGCAATCGCCAAATTCCAAGAGGCTCTGAAAGGCAACGATCGGGAGGTCATCGAACGTGCCCTGACGCTTTTGCTCACCCGCTTTTGTGATCCGGCGCCAGACGAAGGCTACCTGCGCGAAGGCAACGTTGCCGTGGCGCAGTTCGAAATTGAAGGTGCTGCAGACGACACGGAAATCAGAGAAGCCCGGATTTTGCGCCAGCGTGCCGTCAATGACATCATGCTCGAGTTTTTAAGCGCGCTTGGTATTGCGTTCAAGTGATGCTCGGAGCGCGGGCCGCAGGCGGTGAACTCGACGTCGAGCATCATCGCCCTCCGGCCAACGCGGCCAGAAAGCGCAGGATTTTTCCGCACCACAAATGGCCGAACACGGGCAAGACGACGAGGCAAGTGCCATTATATGTGCGGCTACCGCGCGACTCCATCAAGCAAGAAAGTATCAGTTGCCCGAGCTGCTTCCACTGGCGCAATGGTTTAACGCAATCTTGGATCGACCGCGCCAGGGTAGGCGCGTCTTTGAACGGAGGCACCGTAGTCGGTAGTCAATATGGTCGCTGCTCCGCTGGCCTATGCGAGTATTCCGACTGTTGCGACTTGTCACAAAGCATCGCGAAAGGCGCACCTAAACATACCACTTACTGGATCAGGCGCACGTCACTTGTAACCGGCAGCGTCCCCGGGGTAACGCTGAGCGCAACAAGCTGGGCGAGGATCGAAAAGACTTGTTTGGTGTTTTCGGCGCCCCTCTCTGGGACGCAATAAGCCGAGCCACGGTAGACTGTGGCGGCAAAGCAGTTGTGCGATCGTCCCCGAGTGACTTTGATAATCGATGTGTCGGTCGCCCGCCGAAGGGCCTCCTCCGTCTGGAGCCTGAAGGCATTGGGGTTGGATCGCATCAATGCTCCAAGATAACGAAAGACAGCAAAAGGCGAGCGCAGGGAAATGGAGAAGGTGAAGGAAGCTTCACCTTCTATATCGTTGTGAAACCTTACTACGAGGTCCTTCGGCGTCGCGCCCGTGCCCGACCAGTTCGCGCTGCAGATCTGGCCAGGGCCCTGACGGACTAGGTTGCGCTTGAAGGCGTCGTCGCTGTGTTCGGGTCGGTCCCTGATTTCATAATCACGATCGATGCCAACTTCTGGATGTCTGCAAGCGACGCTCGGCCCGCGCCCTCATGGAGCATGAGCTATCGCACTGTGCGCAGGAGCTCGACGACTTCGGAGCCCCGAAGTTCCGCAAGCGCTGGATGCACCCGAAGCCGCGCACAACGCCAGGGTCGCAGAAGCCCAAAACAGCCTATTTTTGCGCCATCACAATGACCCGCTGGCAATAAATTTCATTTTTTTATGGACATCGAGCGTATATCCACCTACATAACGTTCAACGCCTCCGCCGAAGCGCTGGTTTCGAATGGAATATGAAGCGCCGAACGCAGACGTTACTGTCGATGATTGCCATTATGGCAGAGCCATACTTGGATGGCCAAATACGTGATTAAATCAATAGCGCTTTTCTACATTGAAAACACAACCGACACTTGGAAATGCACAGAAAATACTGTCGTCTCGACAAGCATCGGCTAAAAAAGGAGAATGCCTAGCCTCTTGAGCTCGGCGCCCAAATTATATGAATTCTGCAACTGAAAAAGACGCGCCGACACAATCGGCAACGACCAAGATCAGCCTCAAGAACATCTACAAAGTCTTCGGCGAGCATCCGAAAAAAGCCTTCGCACTACTGCGGGCCGGAAAGACCAAGTCTGAAATTCATGCAGCAACGGGCTGCTCGATCGGCGTCAACGACGCCAGTTTCGATATTCGTGCCGGCGAGATATTCGTGATCATGGGCCTGTCGGGCTCCGGCAAATCAACGCTGCTGCGCCTTCTCAACCGACTGATCGAACCGAGTTCCGGATCGATCGAGATCGATGGCCGCGACATCACCGGCATGTCGCGCAGCGAGCTGATCGCGCTTCGCCGCCGCGACATCAGCATGGTCTTCCAATCCGTTGCACTGTTGCCGAACCGCACGGTCCTCAACAACGCCGCCTTCGGTCTCGAAGTCGCCGGTGTCGGCGAGGCCGGCCGCAAGCAGAAGGCACTGGCGGCGCTGAAGGCCGTCGGCCTCGATGGCTATGCCGACAGCCGCCCGGATCAGCTCTCCGGTGGCATGAAGCAGCGCGTCGGCCTTGCCCGCGCACTGGCCAGCGAGCCGACGATCCTGCTGATGGACGAAGCCTTCTCGGCCCTCGACCCGCTGATCCGCACGGAAATGCAGGACGAACTGGTTCGCCTGCAGTCGGAACACAGCCGCACCATCGTTTTCGTCAGCCACGATCTCGACGAGGCGATGCGCATCGGCGACCGGATCTGCATCATGCAGAACGGCAATGTCGTGCAGGTCGGCACGCCCGACGAAATCGTCACCCAGCCGGCCAACGACTATGTTCGCTCGTTCTTCCGCAATGTCGATGTCGCCCATGTCTTCAAGGCCGGCGATGTTGCCCGCAAGTCGCAGGTGACGATCATCGAGCGCGAAGGCGTGTCCGCTGCCGCAGCGCTCGAGCGAATGAAGAACTACGATCGTGAATACGCGATCATCCTCGGCCGCGACAAGACCTATCACGGCATGATCAGCCAAACTTCGCTGATCGAGAAGATGCGGGCCAAGGCAGCCGACCCCTATCGCGGCGCTTTCCTGACCGAGATCCAGGCCATTCCGGCTTCCGAGCCTTTGTCGAACGTGCTCGGCAAGGTCGCCGCTAGCCCATGGCCGGTACCCGTCGTCTGCGATCGCAACCGCTATATCGGCTCCATCAGCAAGTCGGCGCTGCTCGAAACGCTCGATCGCGCCAGCTGACCCCAAACACATCGGATATACTATGAACTTCGATATCGGAAACGGCATCGACGCTGCCGTCAATTACGTCCTCGACAATTTCTCACCGCTGCTGGACGCCATCGCCGCGACCATCGGCTTCGTCACGGATGGCATCCAGAATGCCCTGCTGGCTATCCCCATGCCTGTCGGCATCGCGATCTTCGTGATCCTGTCGCTCTGGCGTGTCGGCATCGGCTTTGCGGTGTTCACCGCGCTCGGCCTGCTGCTCGTCAATCACATCGCCCTCTGGGGCCCGATGATGGAGACACTATCGCTGGTGATCGCCTCGACGCTGATCGCCATGCTGGTCGGCCTGCCGCTCGGCATCTCCATGGCGCGCAAGGATTCCGTCGCCGCCTTCGTGCGCCCTGTTCTGGACCTGATGCAGACCATGCCGGCCTTCGTCTACCTGATCCCGGCCGCGATGTTCTTCGGCCTCGGTGCCGTACCCGGCGCGATCGCCACGGTGATCTTCTCGATGCCACCGGTGGCCCGCCTCACCAATCTCGGCATCCGCCAGGTGGATGGCGAATTCATCGAGGCCGGCAATGCCTTCGGCTGCACCGCTACGCAGTTGCTCTTCAAGGTGCAGTTGCCGAATGCCCTGCCCTCGATCATGGCCGGCATCAACCAGACGATCATGTTGTCGCTGTCGATGGTGGTGATCGCCTCGATGATCGGTGCCGGTGGCATCGGCAACACGGTACTGACGGGCATCCAGCGTCTCGATGTCGGCACCGGCTTCGAAGGCGGTATCGCCGTTGTCATCCTGGCCGTCATTCTCGACCGGATCACCCAGAGCCTCGGAAAACCCCGCGCCGCCTTCTGGCTGGGACTGTTCCGCAAGACCGAGCGCGAGGAACTGGCGACCGCTACCGCCTGACCCCCGCGTCAGACCAATGCGGGCAACGACCCGTCTAATGCGAACCTTCACAAAAGGAGCACATATGTTCAAAACACTCGCAACCCTCGGCCTCGCCGCCGCCCTTCTCGTTGGCACCGTCACAGCGACCATGGCTGCGGATGCCAAGCCGGTGAAGATCGGCTGGGCCGCATGGTCCGACGCCGAATTCGTCACTAAGCTCGCTGCCAGGCTGATCGAGACCAAGCTCAACCAGAAGGTCGAGCTTGTGCAGGCAGACGTGGCGCCGCTCTACCAGGGTGTCGGCCGCGGCGATCTCGATGCGATGATGATGGCCTGGCTGCCGCAGACCCATGCGGACTATTATGCCAAGGTCAAGGAGAAGGTCGAGACGCTCGGCACCGTCTATGACGGCGCCAAGCTCGGCTGGGTCGTCCCGGACTACATTCCCGCAGACCAGATCGGCTCGATCGAGGATCTCAAGAAGGAAGACGTCCAGAAGAAGCTCTCCGGCACCATCCACGGCATCGACCCCGGCGCCGGCCTAACGCGCCTGTCGGAGAAGGCTGAGAAGGATTACGGGCTGGGCAGCTACAAGCTGCAGATCTCCAGCGAAGCCGGCATGCTGACCACCGTCGATCGCGCCGTGCGCGGCGAAAAGTGGTTCGTGGCCACCGCCTGGAGCCCGCACTGGATGTTCGGCAAGCACCAGCTGCGCTACCTCGACGACCCGAAAAAGTCGCTGGGTGAAGCCGAGCACGTCGACATTCTGGCGCGCAAGGACTTCAAGTCGGAATATCCCAAGGTTGCCGACTTCCTGTCGCGCATGAAGCTGCCGATTCCCGATCTGGAAGCGGCGATGTTTACCGCGCAGCGGAGCTCCTATGATGAAGCAGTCGACAAGTACATTGCCGACCACCCCGACCAGGTGAAGAGCTGGATCGGCGAGGAAGGCTGATCTCCGACATCATGCTCCCCAGCGCCATCGTGCTGGTGAGCATCTTCGCAAGATCGAGCAGGAGCGACAGTTGTATATCGACAGCCCGGACACGTTCTACACGACTGACGACACCATCGGCGGCCGGATATCGCTGGCGCGCGACGCGAACGGCCTGTCGGTCGAAGCCGCCGCCCTCGCAATCGGCATCGCGGCAGGCACCTGGATCGACTGGGAAAACGACCGTGACGCTCCCTTCCCCGACCGCCTCGTGATGATTGCCGAAGCGCTCGGGGTCAGCCTGGCGTGGCTCGTCAGCGGACGTGGCGAAGGGCCAACCTGGATCACCAGTGACAACATTTCTGCCTTTCGTCCGGACTGACGGCCAACGGCCGCGCCAAACGATTTCAGCAGGACAAGGAACGACATCGATGGATACCAGCACAATCACATCCGAACTGACGCAGAACATCCCTGGGGCGCCGGCCCTGGAAGCAGGATCGACAACCGGCCAGCCGATCGATCTCTCCGCCATGCACGCCCTCTATTCGGATATGGGATGGCTGATCGCCGAGCGTTTTTCATCGCTTGAAGACCGCCAGAGGGTATTCGAGCTGATCGAGCTCGGCATGCGAAGCGTTGACCCCAAACTGAAGCATGCGGTATCGACCGGCTTGATCGAAGCGATGATTTCCCGCACCGGCGCGCAGCCGGCGAGGTGGCGACAGATCTCGGCGGAGCTCGGACCGTTGTCCGCTGCCTATATCCACGGATAGCTTTTTCCCCTGCCAAGTTCCGCCCATCTCGGCCGGCATCAGCGTGGATCGCAGATGCCGGCCTGTTCGTCCTCGGCCAGCCCCCTTCCTCGTCACGTGCAGGATAGACAGCGCCGGCGAAGGCTGCCGGGTGCGCCGATTGCCGACGGCGCGATCCTGCGAACCCGATCCCCTTCGCCTACCCCTTCGCAATTGCGACAGAAGACATCGGAGTTGAGGAGGTGACCAGACGAAAGGATCAGACGCCGGACTGATGTTCAGGTGCGCCGTGTACAAGCTGAAACTTCGGCGAGTGAACCAGATGAAGATAACGTTTGAGAGCGCCGGTGCAAAAGTCGGCCACGGTAACGGCGCGATAATCTCGCCGTAGGGGCGGAGTAAAATCCGGCCACCTATCTTCCTTCTGCATTGAACGCAGGAGGGACAAGGGGATCTACACCGTTGAATTGTACCTAAGGGTTCGCTTGGCTGTTTCGGAAGGAATGAGCCGGCGTTAGGCTGCAAAGCATTTCAACATATCTCGCGACAGCGTTTCCCAGGTGGTGTTGTATTCGACACCGCCCGGTTATCAGCGTCAGTCGCCGATCCGGCGTCCTAAGCTGGATGCGTTCGTTTCAACCATCGCGCATTGGCTGGAGGAAGACCTGAAGGTGCCGCGCAAGCAGCGCCACACGGCCAAGCGGGGTGTTTGACCGGCTCCGGGACGAATGTGGGTTCACCGGCGGCGTGGAGCGGAAGGCCCACTTCTTCGTGGTATGCGCCGTCTCCATCCCTCGGCGTTGTCCCGACGCTCTGGCAACAGTTATATGCCGGCAGATTCCGTTTTTCAAATGCAACTTAGACATTATCGGCAATGATTTCAGGAGGATGGAACGGCCCGCACTATTGTGCAGTTGAGCATGGGCGAACGTCGCGTTGTTGGGCGGATGCATGAGAAGAAGATCAGTCAGGCGGAGATCGCGCGCCCCTTGGCCGAGACCCTTCGACGATCTGCCGCGAGCTACGACGGAATCTCCGTTATCCTTGATTGGTACTGCGACAGACTCGCTCGGAGTTGGAAAGAGACGCATCGGGTTTCCTAAGACGCCATGCTAGCCAGCGGTTACAAAAGCCGAAGGCGAATTGCTGTTCTAAGCCGTCTATGCGTTTGGTCCGCGCTGGGGTTATCTCATCCCTGGGGAAACGTGCGCGGATCCACGGAAGTTTTTCGTTATAACAGTCGAGAAGACAGCCTCATCCGACACTATTCGTTTTCACTGTCGGATCGACTGGAGATCGAACTGCGGAGGCGTGATCACAATCGGCTCGGCTTGCCATTCAGCTATGTTTAACGCGATACCCGGGCCGGTTAACCTGACGGTGCCAATCACCCGTCCTTGTAGTAATAGCTATAGCCGTTGAGCGCCGGGGCGCCGCCGAGATGGGCGTACAGCACCTTCGAGCCCTCGGGGAAGAAGCCCTTGCGTGCGAGATCGATCATCCCCTGCATCGACTTTCCCTCATAGACTGGGTCGGTAATCATCGCCTCGGTGCGCGCCGCGAGCCGGATCGCCTCGTTGGTCTCCTCCGAGGGCACTCCATAGGCGGGATAGGCGTAGTCAGGGTTGATGACGATCTCGTCTTCACGCACCGACCGACCAAGGTTCACGAGTTCCGAGGTCGCATCGACGATCTTCCGCACCTGATTCCGCGTCTGCTGGAGGGTGCCCGAGGCATCGATGCCAATCACCCGGTCGGCCCTGTCTAGTGCGGCAAAGCCGACGATCATTCCGCCCTGGGTTGAACCGGTGACAACGCAGACGATGATATAGTCGAAGATGAAGCCGAGGTCCTTTTCCTGTGCCGCGACTTCCTCGGCGAAGCCGACATAGCCGAGGCCTCCGAACTTGTGTACCGAAGCGCCAGCCGGGATCGCGTAGGGCTTGCCGCCCGCATCCTCTACCGACTGAATCGCATCCTCCCAGCTCTTGCGGATGCCGATGTCGAACCCATCCTCGACCAGCCGGCTGTCGGCGCCCATCAGTTTCGTCATCAGGATATTGCCGACACGGTCATAGACCGCATCGTAGTGCGGTACCCATTTCTCCTGGATGACGACACATTTCATGCCGATCTTCGCCGCAGTCGCAGCCACCATGCGGGTATGATTCGACTGGACCCCACCGATCGACACCAGCGTATCCGCGCCGGAGGCGATCGCGTCGGGCACGATATATTCGAGCTTCCTGAGCTTATTGCCGCCCATGGCGAGGCCGGAATTGCAGTCGTCGCGCTTGGCATAGATGTCGACCTTGCCGCCCAGCGCCGCAGTCAGCCGCGGCAGGTGCTCGATCGGCGTTGGGCCGAAGGTGAGCGGGTAGCGTTCGAACTTTTCCAACAGTGACATCGATCAGGGCCTCCGTGCCGAATTTGTGGTCGAAGGCTAGTAGATATCGTTTGAAAGGTGCTCTCTAATTTTGCTTTAAAAGCTTTCTTTATCGGCGTAATTTTTCGGTGGTAGAATCCACTTCTTCAATAATACGAGGTAAAATGAAAGAGTCTTCCACAGAGGATTTCGATAGGATAGACCTCAAGATTTTGCGCGCCCTGCAATCGGAGGGCCGGCTCAGCAATGCCGATCTCGCCGAGCGCGTGAATGTCAGTGCTGCAACTTGCCACAGGCGAACTCAACGCCTCTTCGAGGAGGGCTACATTACCGGCGTGCGGGCGGAAGTCGCGCCGGGCGCCGTAGGCCTCGGCGCGATGGTCATGGTTGGCGTGGTACTGGATCGCTCCACGCCTGAGAGCTTTGGTGCCTTTGAGGGCGCGGTCATGGAGCTGAAGGAAGTACTGGACTGCAATTTGGTCGCCGGAGATTTCGACTATCTCCTGAAAATCCGCGTCCGCGACATGGCCGATTTCAACAAGCTCCACGGCCAGAAGCTGATCGCCCTCCCAGGCGTGCGCCAGACGCGCACCTTCTTCGTGATGAAGGAAGTCAAGGAGAACGCGAGGTTGCCCTTCTAGCGTCGTCGGCAGCTATTGTGGATGCAGCATCTATTGTCCGGTTCCGCGCAGACAGCGGATGTCAGGCGACTTTTTCTGACATCACCGGCCCCACGCTCTGTGCATCAAACATACGGTCTCACCGTTCACACGATGGAGGCACTCCATGGCGAGGTTATTTGTAGGTCTGCGATAGTTCAGTCTCCCGACGATCCTTGATGCGCAGCTGCACCAGCTTGACGCCAAGCGGTACCAGCCGGGCAATCCACTCGGCGCCGTCGACGATCAGGTAGAACGGATCAAGCTTCATGTGAACACCGCCTTTCCGATCACCGGCGTGGAGGGGACGGCCATGTCGCGTGGCTCCAGCACGCCAGCGTCAAAGGCCTGCTTGCCGGCGGCGATTGCCGCGGCAAAGGCGGCTGCCATCGCCGCGGGATCTCCGGCGCCGGCAACGGCGGTGTCGAGCAGAACCGCATCGAAACCGAGCTCCATGACCGCAATTGCGTGCGACGGCCGACCGATGCCGGCGTCGACGATCAGCGACACGTCGAGAGCGGGATCGAGATGCTCGGAATGAAGGAATGGGAAACAAAGGGCGTGAAGGTCGACCTAACTGATCTAATAAGGCGTCGCCGGTTCAGATCCTTTCAAGAGCAGGCATGGCGCATCGACTGATCACCTCAACCAGTACCCAAAGAGAACTAAGGTCGGTGGACTGCAATCACCACCGCGGTTACGCCTCTTCATCGCTTTGCTGGGATATGGCCCAGGACAGTCTCGATGATTTGAACGGCGTCGCCATCGCCATCTCCGCGCCAAGCGATGACCTGGTCTGGCCGAATGAGCACAAGCGGCTCGCGATAAATTGCCCGGAGTTGATCCTCTTTTATATCGACGACGGTAAGATCCATTCCGGCCATTCTAGCGGCTGTAACGAACTCGGTTCCTGGCGAGGAGGAGGGGCGAAGCCGCAGGAGGGTCCATTCAAACCCAAATCGGTCGAACAATGACGTTTGACAGTTCAACCAAACATGGGGCGCTCTGCCCCCGGGCGCGGCATTTGGAACGTAGACTTCCGGCAGGTCCGGAGCTTGTCCTTCCCCTTCGGCGAGGATTATCGGTGAATGGTCGTAGCGAGCGCCGAACGTCACGCCGGGTATGTTGAACTCGGACCGCCCATGTGCCTCCAGATAGGCGCCGGCTTCCCGTCGCAAATCCGATCCGAGATCCGAGTCCGCCTCGATGTCGGGTTTCGGGACGTAGTTTCCGATGGATTCGGCGAACGCCCGAGCGAAGCCGGTGTTTCGCACGGCCACCGGGCGTCGCTCCAGTTCATAGGTATCGAGAAGGAATGACGGTGCATTTCCTTTCACAACAGAGGCGAGTTTCCAACCTAGATTGACCGCGTCATCCACCGCCGTATTGTACCCCAAGCCACCGGCGGGCGTAAAAAGATGAACCGCGTCACCGCCGAGAAATATCCGCCCAGCCTGAAACTTCTCGGCGACAAGGGCAAACCCGGCCGTCCAGGTGCCGCGAGAAAGAATTTCCCCCTCAACGGGATACCCGACCACCGTCTGGAACATCTTCAGCGCTTGCGCATCGGATATATCGTCTTCGCTCTCGCCTTCCTTTAGTTGGGTGTGAAAAGCAAACTCGCCTTTGCCGTCGACGGCGGCCATAAACGCCCGGCGCTCAGGATTGAACGCCACGTTCATCCAGGCGGGTGCAAAGGGAACAACCTCATAGAACTGCGGGCAGCGAAGATAGAGGGCAAACATTTTCCCGCCGAAGAAATCTCTGACTGCCCCGCCATCGCCCTGATATCGAATGCCAAGTGTCCGACGTATGAAGCTTTTCGCGCCGTCTCCTCCAATAAGATACTTGGCTCTTACGGAGCGCGTGCTCTCGGAGCCGACCTGACTTGCGGTCATGGTCACGGCGTCACCAACGTCTTCGAACCGGGATATCCGCCACCCGTAGTTCACCGAAACCGTAGACAGAGCTTCGGCGTGCTTACGCAGAACTCGCTCGACAAACTTCTGAGAGACACGGTGGGGCAATTCGGCCGCGCTCCAGGATCCTGTCATTGTCAGGATCTTCTCGCGCGCCTCTTTGGCTGAGGGAAGGCGAAAGCGTGCCAATTCATGGCGAGCATATCGCGTGAAATATGCGATATCGGTTGGAAAATCTTCAGGCATGCCGAGTGCACGGATCTCATCCGCAAATCCCAGGCGTCGAAAATGCTCCATGGTCCTGGCCTGAGTGGCATTGGCCTGCGGATTAAAAGCCGTCGAAGATTTCTCGTCAAAAAGAACGGTTGAAACGCCTCGGCGGCCAAGCTCATTGGCCAGCATCAGTCCGAATGGACCGCCACCCGCGATAGCGACATCGTAAACTTCGTGAGTCACGGTAAAACCTCCCAAATCCGCTGGCGCGAAAATAGTAAGGAAACCGGACCAATGTCAATCGACTTGATCAATCTCTTTGTTGATTTGACACTCTACATATTTCCCGAGTGCTTCCACCATGAGATCGACCATTGCCGGCCCGAGCTGATCACGCATCTCACCTTCTGCCACCTCCAGGCTTTGATGAAAGGCCTCCAGCCAAACGAAGCCGCTGTCTGTGAAGCATACGAGCTTTGCCCTGCCGTCGGCGGGATCTTGGCGTTTTTCAATGAGGCCGGTTCGTTCCACCTGATCGACCAGTTCACTCATCGATTGCTTTGTGAGAGAGGCGCGTCGCGCGAGTTCAGTGAGCCTGGTCCCGTCCTCGTCGAGGTTTCGGGTTAGATTAATATGTGCCGCGGTAAGTTCGGAATGCCCTTTGGCTTTCAGATTTTCGATGATCCTGTTCTCGAATATCCTGACGGCCTCATTCATCCGGCGGCCAATGTTGCTCCTGCGCCATGCGTTTCGTAAAATCATTTTATACCACCTCGGAAGCTATCAATTTATACGAGTAAGCCTGCGGCAAGTATTTTTCCAGCCCCTCGATTTAAATTGGTTGACATGTACCGCTCTCACAAAATATAGTCAGGATACCGTACTAAATAAGGCGTCTTGGAGGAGGCTTTATGAAGGCGAGGCTCTTGCGGCCGAAATGGGGACCCACTGTGCGGCACATGGTTCTCGCCACCAAAAGAACAGTCGACTCAATAGGCCACCCGTCGACGTACAGTCAAATCGCTCAGCAGAGCGGAACATAAGAGGAGGATGTCTGAGCAATGGTAAAGGCAAACGGCGCGCGATCACTACAGGATTTGGTCGACGAGAAAGCCAACCTCGTCGAGTATTTTTACAACGACACGCTTGCGCCCCATTACCGGGCGCGTACCGGGCTCACCGCTGCGTTCATTCCGCCGGAATTCACAAACTGGCGCGACGAGCAGCGTGCCTGGCGCGAGACCGCGATCCTGTTCGACCAGTCACACCACATGCCGGAACTGATGCTCAAAGGTCCCGATGCATTTCGTCTGCTTGAAAAGCTCGGCATCAACAGCCTGGCGAATTTTACGATCGACCGCGCCAAGCAATTCGTCGCTTGCACGCCACGCGGCCATGTCATCGGCGACTGCGTCGTCTACAGACTTGCCGAGGAAAAGTTCGAGCTGATCAGCGGCATGCCTGTCCTGAACTGGGTACAGTTTAACGCGGAACAAGGCGGCTACGACGTGACGATCGAGCGCGACGACCCGACGCCTTACAACCCGACCGGCAGGCGCTGGTTCTACCGTTTCCAGTTGGAAGGTCCCAATGCTGGCCTGATCTTCAACGCTGCGGTCGAGGGGCGCGCCCCAGAGATTGCATTCTTCAGAACCGCGAAGGTTAAAATCGGCGGATGCGAAGTGCTCGTTCTGCGGCATGGAATGGCGGGCCATCTGGGAGCAGAGCTTTCCGGACCGTACGAGGACATGGAAAAGGTGCGCGCCGCGCTGCTTAGAGCCGGTGAGGCGCATGGGCTGAAGCAGGGCGGGACGAAGACCTATTTTAGTACGATCTTCGAATTTGGCTGGATGCCTTACCCACTGCCGGGTATCTACACCGGGGAAGAGCTGCGCGATTTTCGCCAATGGCTATCTGGAAACGGTTGGGAAGCGAACGCCCAACTTGGCGGCAGCTTCGTCTCGGATAATATCGAAGATTACTACGTCACCCCGTGGGATCTCGGCTACGGCCATATTCTCAAGTTCGATCATGACTTCATCGGGCGCGAAGCCCTGGAAGCCCTGCCCGTGGAGAAGCGGCGCCAAAAGGTCACGCTGGTATGGAACCGCGACGACGTTGCGGCAATCTTTGCGTCTTGCCTCGGAGACGGGCCACGATACAAGGCTATAGACTTGCCGGTCGCCTATTATGGCTGGCCCCAGTTCGATGAGGTGCGGGGTCGGGATGGCATGCTCGTCGGTCACTCCTGCCATTGCGGTTACAGCAACAACGAAGGCGAAATGCTGTCTCTCGCCATGCTCGACGTCCAAAACGCGACTCCCGGGACGGAAGTGACGCTCACCTGGGGAGAGCCTCGTGGCGGGTCCCGGAAGCCGCATGTCGAACGGCACGAGCAGTTCAAGGTCAGAGCGGTCGTGGCGCCCGTTCCCTATGCAAGTTCCGTTCAAAAGATGAAGCGCGCTGCGATCAGCTGATTATTGCCGGTATTCGCTCAGCGCATCTTCGTCAGAGCGAACACCGGTGTTGTCCTGGCTACGGATACCCTGCGGTCTGCTACTCGGCAACGTTCACATTCTTCTTGCTCAATGAGAATTCGCCTGTCTCGCAGGCGGGATGGGTTTTTATGGCTATGTCGCAAGCAATACATCTCCGAGACCAGAGCGATGTACTGGATGACTTTTCGGTGGAAGTGACGACAAAAGATACCGCACAGCTGGCGGCCATGTCTGGCGCGATCCCCAAAGGCACGATCATCTCGATTCCGTTTCTGTCAACGGAAAGCGATGCCGACCGGATTAGGGCGGCCAAAATGGTCCGACAGGCGGGATACGTACCCTTGCCTCACATTGCCGCCAGACGTCTGGGGTCGGAATCCATGCTATCGGCAATGCTGTCGGCGCTTGTCAATGACGCCCAGGTGAGCCGATTGCTCCTAGTCGCGGGCGATGCCGACCCTCCCAAGGGCCCGTTCTTGGATACCGCTACGATCTTACGTAGCGGTATCCTCGAACAGCATGGGATCAGCAATGTCTCGATAGCCGGGCATCCGGAAGGACACCCGGTCCAGAACGCTGCCATGCTCACCAGTGCGCTGCTGGAAAAGCGACTAATCATGGAAGCAGCAAATATCGAGTGGTCGATTTTCACTCAGTTTGCGTTCGCATCGGAACCCGTACTTGCCTGGATAGGTGAACTGCGTCGATTGGGTATCGAAGTCCCGATCCACATCGGTATTCCTGGCCCGGCAAGCGTCAGAACGCTATTGAAATTTGCAGCGGTTTGCGGCGTTTCCGCATCCACATCCGTCCTCAAGAAGTACGGTCTATCGATCACTCAGTTGTTGTCGAGCGCGGGGCCAGACGCTCTGGTCAATGAGTATGCTACCGGCTTGAGCAACGCCGAATATGGCGATGTTCGTCTGCATTTCTATCCGTTTGGAGGACTACACAAAACAGTGGACTGGTTGCAAGAGTACCGGACGCGACCTTCCTAAGGCGCCGATGTGATTGTCAGGACGCCTGACTAGACTGGAGCATTTCCGACTCGGACAACACGGATAGGCGGTCCATGTATGCGGAGAAAACTTGACGTATTAGTACGGTTTCCGTACCAATACTAGCGGAGGAAGTGGCGCTTCAGCGTCAAGGCGCCCGGACGCTTTTCCGGTTGGGAGGGAAAAAAATGACATTTTCGAAATCGACGTTGTATCTCGTCGCATCGGCTGCGTTTTTCGTAACCGGCACGCTCGCTCAAGCCGAGAC
Source organism: Rhizobium leguminosarum bv. viciae USDA 2370 (assembly GCF_002008365.1). GTDB lineage: Bacteria > Pseudomonadota > Alphaproteobacteria > Rhizobiales > Rhizobiaceae > Rhizobium > Rhizobium leguminosarum. The sequence goes on along the minus strand of NZ_MRDL01000009.1, from coordinate 110,693 downwards.
GATCAAGGTCGGCGTTATCGCTACATTCTCCGGGCCAAACGCAATCTGGGGCAAGCAATTCCGCGAAGCGATCGATGTCTATGTCGCGCAGCACGGAGACGAGGTTGGCGGTCACAAAATTCAGTTCATCTACAAGGACGTTGGCGGACCCAACGCCGACGCCAGCAAGGCAGCGGCCCTGGAACTTCTTGTCCGCGACGGCGTGAAGTATCTTGCTGGATTTGACTTCACCCCCAATGCCGTTGCGGTCGCTCCCCTGACAAAGCAGGCAAAGGTGCCGGCGGTGATTTTCAATGCCGCGACATCATCGATCAACAAGCAGTCGGACTTCTTTCTCCGCACAAGTTTTACGTTGACGCAGCTCGCTCAACCGGCAGCCGAGTGGGCGGCCAAAAATGGCTCCAAGAAAGTCGTGACTGCCGTTTCGGATTACAATCCCGGCATTGATGCAGAAACGGCCTTCTCCGCCTCTTTTGAGAAAGACGGCGGGGCGGTTCTCGAAAAGATCCGAATGCCGCTTCAGACCAATGATTTCGCGCCATTCATGCAGCGTATCAAGAGTTCCGGTGCCGATACCGTCTTCACTTTCCTGCCGGTGGGCCCTGCGACGTTCGCTTTCACCAAGGCCTATAATGAAAATGGCCTGAAAGCTGCTGGCGTTTCTTTCCTTGGCGGTGGCGAGACCGACGAGACCACACTTGATGCGCTTGGAGACCAAGCTATCGGCCTGGTGACCGCATACCACTACTCCGATGTCCACGATTCTGCGCTGAACAAAAGCTTTGTCGCAAAACTGCAGGAACTTCATCCGGGCTCGCGCGCCAACATGGCATCAATCGGCGCCTATGACGGCGCGGAGTTGATCTACCGGATGATCAAGGCTGCAGGGTCTGACGGCACAAAAGCCATCGAGGCGGCCAAGGGCATGGAATGGGAAAGCCCACGCGGGCCGGTGAAGATGGATCCGGTCTCACGGACGGTGGTGCAGAATGTCTATCTTCGGCGTGTTGAAAAAGGCGCGGACGGCAAACTGGTCAATCGGGAGTTCGCGACTGTCCCGAACGTACCGGACCTCGGCTTCAATCCCTGATCCACGGTGAGCGCGGCGGGAGTTTTCCGCCACGCAACGCCCGACCTCGCAAATCTCAGGTTAGAGAATGTCCCTCATTCTAAGTATCGTCGTCGATGGCGTCGCCTACGGGATGATATTGTTCATGATTTCCGTCGGGCTTTCGATCACGATGGGGCTCATGCGCATTATCAACCTCGCGCACGGCGGGTTTGCCCTGCTTGGCGGCGCAGCCGTTCATCTGCTCACCACACGTCTGGACGTAGCGTTCATTCCGGCGTTCCTCGTCGCCGTTCTTGCGGTTGTCCTCGTTTCCGTGCTTCTCGAGCGGCTGCTCTATCGCCACATCTATGGCTTCAACGAGCTGGGCCAGGTGTTGGCGACCATTGGAATCGTCTTCATCATGATCGCAACCGTCAATCTGTTCCTGGGCTCCACGATCCTGCCGCTTGGCGCCCCGGCGATTTTCACGACACCGATCGATCTCGGGTTTAGGACGCTACCGTTCCACCGGTTGGTCGTTATCATTTCCGGTTTGCTTGTGCTGGCCGGTCTCTGGTTGCTGATGGAAAAAACAAGGTTCGGCATCTACTTGCGCGCAGCTGTCGACAACAGGATTGCGGCCGCCTCGCTCGGCATCAACACGCCGCTCGTCTATCTCGTTGCATTCGCCACCGGCGCCGGTCTCGCGGCGGTAGGAGGTATACTCGGTGCGGAACTGCTTCCGATCGAGGCCTACTATCCGCTTCGTTATATGGTGCTGTTCCTGATTGTTGTGTCTGTGGGTGGACTTGGCAGCATTTCCGGCTCCTTCCTTGCTTCGATTAGCCTTGGTATTCTCGATACTGCTGGTCGCTATCTATTGCCGGGCATTGGTACCATCTTCTTTTTCGTGGCGATTGTGGTGTTGCTCGCGCTTCGGCCCAACGGTCTGATGGGGAAAGCGCAATGATGGACCCCGTCCTTTCGACGTCGCCGAGGCGCGCGCCGACCGCCCTGAGCTTCCTCATCCCGTCCATTTCCGTCGTGGTCGGTGCGAGCCTTGCCTTTCTGATATTCCCGTACGACCTGTCGTTTCTAACCCGGATCGTCATCATGATGATCTTCGTCGTGTCATTCGACCTCATTCTCGGGCAGGCGGGAATAGCAACACTTGGTCACGCGGCCATGTATGGATGCGGCGCCTATGCCGCGGGACTAATTTCGCTTCACCTGTCGCCCGACCCGCTGCTCGGGCTCCTGGTCGGTGCCGTGGCGGGCGCAGTGATGGCGTGGATTTCCGGGCTTGTCCTGCTTCGCACCCACGGCATAACTCTGTTGATGATTTCGATAGCCGTGACCATGGTTCTTCAGGAGACCGCATCCCAGGCACGTTGGCTAACGGGCGGCGCCGACGGCCTGGCCGGCATCACGGTTGGACCGCTGCTGGGGCTGTACGAATTCGATTTTGTTGGACAGGTCGCCTTCATCTACAGCGTGTCCATTCTTGCGGCCGTTTTACTGCTCTGTCAGGTTCTGATCGGCTCCCCGTTTGGGCTCGCTCTTAGAGGAATTGAAGGCAGCGCCAGCCGGATGCGCGCAATCGGTACGCCGGTCTATCGCCGAAAGGTGACGGTCTACGTTATCGCCGGCGCTATTGCCGGAATTGCCGGCGCCCTTGCGGCCCAGGTGACAGGCTTGGTTGGCATCGAAGTGTTCAATTTCTCCTTGTCTGCCGACGTTATGGTGATGCTGATCCTGGGAGGAGCCGGGCGGCTGTATGGCGCGCTGGTCGGGACATTGCTCTTCATGGTGGTCCATCATGTCGCGGCAAGCATCGATCCCTTGAACTGGCTCTTCGTGATCGGCTTCATGCTTCTCATCGTGGTCTTCGTGCTCCCAAAGGGTCTAGTTGCTCTTCCAGGTCGCTTGGCGCGATTGCTCAGGAGGACGTCATGAACGACGGGCTTTCCATTGTTGGGCTTTCGAAAAATTTCGGAGGCCTGCAGGTCGCCCGGGACCTGACTCTCACGTTGCCGCGGGGCTCGCGCACCGCACTGATCGGGCCAAATGGTGCCGGCAAGACGACTTTCGCAAATCTCCTGACCGGTGTCCTGAAGCCGACATCGGGCAAGATCGTGCTGAACGGTCAGGATATAGGATCCCTGAGCGAATCGGCTCGGGTGAGGGCAGGCGTCGCGAAAACCTTCCAGATAACCAACCTGTTTCGCGACCTGACCGTTCGCGAAAACCTGCGGCTGCCGATACTGGAGCGGGAAGGCCGCACGCATCAGTTCTTTCGTCGGGCGGACGGGTGGAGCGATATCGAGGCTGAGATCGCCCGGTTGATGCAGGATCTCAATATCCAGCCGCTGGCAGACAAGCCGGTGCGTGGACTGGCTTACGGGCAGCAGCGGCTGGTGGAATTGGCACTGACACTGGCGGTGAAGCCGAAGGTTCTTATCCTGGACGAGCCGGCGGCAGGCGTACCCTCCACCGAAAGCCATTTCATCGTGGAGGCCATCAAGCGGCTTCCGCAGGATCTGTCGGTCCTCATCATCGAGCATGACATGCAGTTAGTGTTCGAGGTCGCAGACCGTATCATCGTGCTGGTGAATGGCGCGATCCTGATGGAGGGAACGCCCGACGAGGTTGTCGCCAACAAGCAGGTTCGCGAACTCTACCTGGGAGCGGGCCATGTCTGACATTCTCCTCGAACTGGACGGTGTCGTGGCCGGCTATGGCGATACCCATATCATCCGCAATGTTTCGATCCGCATTCCAAAAGGCGAGCGGCTGGCGATCGTTGGGAGAAACGGCGTCGGTAAAACCACCTTGCTCTCCACGATCATGGGCCAGACACGGCAACACGCCGGAAGCATTAAACTCAGGGGGGCGGCGATCGATACGCTCGCCTCGCATCAGAGGGCGAGACTGGGGATTGGCATCGTGCCGCAGACCCGCGACATTTTCGGATCGTTGACGGTCGAGGAGAACCTGGTTGCGGGACTTCGGAATGGATCGACTCTGGAAGAGGCTTACGATCTGTTTCCTCGGCTGAAGGAGCGTCGTTCCAACGGCGGGCGCCAGCTTTCCGGAGGCGAACAGCAAATGCTGTCGATTGCCCGTGCTCTTCTGGGAAAGCCGGAAATCATTTTGCTGGATGAGCCGCTGGAGGGGCTGGCACCGGTTATCTGCGAAATGCTGATGGACGTTTTCCACAAGCTGGCCGATCAGGGCCACACGATCGTTCTGGTGGAACAGCATGTCGGCCTGGCACTCAAGTTTGCAGAGCGCGTCATTGCGCTCGACCAAGGCAAGATCGTCTTTGAGGAAGAGGCGGCAAAACTGGCCGCCAATCGCACCGAACTCGACCGCTTTATCGGTCTTTCCGCCCAATAAACCGGCGCGGACGGCAGACCAGGCACGATGGCCTTCCATGAGCTCAGCGGGCTGAAGCATTTGTCGGGAAAGCCCGATGAGCATCTATTGAAGAGCCCTAACAGATACGGGGATAGAATGAAGAACTATGTCTTGACGGTTGCCTGCCAAACCACACGTGGCGTTGTCGCGGCGATTTCCGGCTTCCTCGCGGCCAAGGGTTGCAACATCGTCGACAGCTCGCAGTTCGATGACCGGGACACCGGCAAGTTCTTCATGCGCGTCAGCTTCATCTCCGAAGAAGGCGTGTTGCGGCCCGAGCTGTCGGAAGGCTTCATGACGGTAGCGGACAAATTCGGCATGGAATGGGATATTTTCGGTGCGCAAGAGCGCATGAAAGTGCTTCTCATGGTGTCGCGTTTCGGCCATTGCCTCAACGACCTGCTGTATCGCTGGAAGATCGGTGCGCTGCCGATCGACATCGTTGGCGTGGTGTCAAACCATTTCGATTACCAGAAGCTGGTGGTCAATCACGACATCCCCTTCCACCACATTCCGGTGACCAAGGCCAACAAGCCGGAGGCGGAGGGACGCATCATGGCGCTGGCCGAGAGCACCGGCACTGAGCTGATCGTACTCGCCCGTTACATGCAGATCCTCTCCGACGAGTTGTGCCAGAAAATGTCCGGGCGGATCATTAATATCCATCATTCCTTTCTGCCGAGCTTCAAGGGCGCCAATCCCTACAAGCAGGCCTATACGCGCGGCGTCAAGCTCATCGGCGCGACGGCCCATTACGTCACTGCCGATCTAGACGAAGGGCCGATCATCGAGCAGGACATCGTGCGCATCACGCATGCGCAGTCGGCCGAAGACTATGTCTCCCTAGGTCGTGACGTGGAGGCACAGGTGCTCGCCCGCGCCATCCACGCACACATCCACCATCGGACCTTTATCAATGGAAATCGCACCGTCGTCTTCCCGCCGAGCCCGGGAAGCTATGCCTCCGAGCGCATGGGCTGACCCGGCAGCGAAGACAGTTGCACCGTTTGCATCTAAGAGGAGAAGACCATGCGCGAGCCGTTTATCTACAAAGGCACTATTCCTCGCATCGTGTTCGGTGTGGGGACGATCTCCATGGTGGCCGAAGAACTGCATTACCTCGATCGGCGTAAGGCCCTTGTCCTGTCGACTCCATTCCAGGAAAAGGATGCGCAGCGCCTTGCCGAACAGTTGGGATCCGCCTGTGCGGGGCTCTTCAACGGTGCCATGATGCACACGCCCGTCGACGTGACGATCGAAGCGCTTCGCGTCTTCTCTGACAAGGGCGCGGACTGTGTCATTTCCTTGGGCGGTGGTTCGACGATCGGGTTGGGAAAGGCGATCGCCTACCGAACCGATGCGCCCCAGTTGGTCATCGCCACAACCTATGCCGGATCGGAAGTGACCCCGATCCTCGGGCAGACAGAAAACGGCATCAAGACCACCGTGCGTGATGCATCAATTCTACCGGAAACGGTGATTTACGACCCTGAGCTAACGTACGACCTTCCTGTCAACATGACGGTGACGAGCGGCCTCAACGCCATGGCCCATGCCGTGGAAGGACTTTATGCGCAGGATCGCAACCCGGTTTCCTCAATGATGGCGATGGAGGGCATAGCCGCCTTGCACGAGGCACTGCCTGCCATCGTGGGTGATCCCCGAAATCCCGCGGCCCGCACCGATGCCCTCTACGGCTCCTGGCTCTGTGGCGTTGTTTTGGGTGCGGTCGGAATGGCACTGCATCACAAGATCTGCCACACGCTGGGCGGCAGCTTCGACCTGCCGCATTCGGAAACGCACGCTATCCTTCTTCCTCATACAGTGGCGTATACGGAGGCGGCGGTACCGCACCTGCTGGAACCTGTTGCCGCTTTATTGGGGACGGATCGCGCGGCGCCTGGGCTTTACGATTTCGCGCTCGGCATAGGCGCCCCGACCAGGCTCCAAGATTTCGGACTGGCCGCCGAGGATCTGGACAAAGCCACAGATATTGCCATGCGAAACCCTTACTGGAACCCCCGGCCTCTGGAAGCTACGGCAATCCGAGAGATGCTTCAGATGGCATGGGAAGGGGCGAGGCCGGCTTCGTCGTGAACCCGGAGGCCAGAGTGATCCACATCAGGAACCAGGTCCGCGCCTTTTTAGCAGGTAGGCTTCGGGATGAAGGCAAGCCAATTCTCACTCGAAAGGAACAGGTATGACAAATTATTTCACCGAAGAAGCTTCCGTCGAGGCGGTAAACGGGCGCATGGCCTCCGACATCGATCCTCGCGTGAGGGAGGTCATGACCTTGCTTGTGAAGCATCTACATGCCTTCATCAAGGAAGCGAAGGTTTCGCAACAGGAATGGGAAACCGCAATTCGGTTTCTCACGGAGACCGGCAAGATTTGTTCGCAAGAACGGCAGGAATTTATCCTGCTATCCGACACGCTAGGCGTATCCATGTTGGTGGATGCGATCAACAACAGGAGGCAACCGGGCGCAACGGAAAACACCGTGCTTGGACCGTTCCATGTCGCCGGGGCTCCCCGTGTTGCGATGGGCGATCGCATCACGCTTGACGGGAAGGGCGAGAGCTGTGTCTTCGAAGGCACTGTGGTCGATCTGGACGAACATCCGATCGAGGGTGCAATCATCGATGTTTGGTCAGACAATGCCGAAGGCTTTTACGATGTGCAGCAACCTGACATCCAGCCTAAATGGAACAACCGCGGAACCTTCGTGACCGGCTCCGATGGACGCTACAGCTTCGTCGGAATCAAGCCCGTCTCATACCCCATTCCCGCAGATGGGCCTGTGGGCCAGATGCTGAAGCATCTTGGCCGGCATCCCTATCGGCCTGCACATATGCACTACATCGTCACGGCCGCCGGCTTCCAGAAACTGGTAACCCATACGTTCGTCGGCGACGATAACTATCTTTCATCCGACGCCGTCTTCGGTGTCAAAGCCACGTTGATCGCGCCGTATGAGCGTGTGCTCGGCGGTGGAACCGTCTGGCGTTCGCCATTCGATTTTGTTCTTAACCCACTGTAAGGCGGCCGAGATGCCAAATATGAAGATTTACGTGGATCGATCACTGCCAGAGCAGTCTCAACTGAACATTGAGGCCGCTCTGGTGCCGCTTAGCAAATTGTTATGCGAAAGGCTGGACGTCAACATCAACGCCTGCCAGTTTGCTGTCATTCCAGTCTACGCGATGGCCAACCTCCCGGCGGTGAACCTCGAGCTTTTCCTCCTGCCGAAAGCAGAACGGACGCGTCAGAAACTCATGGATCTTGCCAGGGAAATCCAGCAATTGGTCGGGGACGCTGCGATCACACAAGTTGCCGTTCGGATTTCCCAGCTCGACCCTGCGACGTTCATAGCCTTGAAGTGACTCGCCGGTCGGGGACCGTGCTTCGCAGTTCGATTCCTGTCAAGGCGTGGGGTTCGAAGACGGTCGAGCAAGTGGGATGAGCGCTACTAGCCATGTGATAACCGGCCTTGGCGCCCCTTCTGCGAGAAACGGGCGCCAAGGCGCTACGTGAATGCGTCGTGAGCGTGTTGTTCCCGCGCAGATCAGGGTCTCAGGTCATTTAGTTGATCGCACCCTTCTGCGATGCGGGCCGTGGAGGAGCGCCATAGGTGAGGTCGAAATCGCCTGGAGGGAGCAGGGCGGCCCCGTCGTCGAATGCCCCGCAAGTTCCGATGGGTTATGGTACCAAAATTCTCCATCGGGCAGTCTGTCGGTGTGAACGCCCGACAAAATGCGTGCCCCTGTCGAGAGCCTTCGTTCGCTTGCCCGATGAACGGTTCACTCGGCGGCTTGTCGGACTGGGTATTCTTCTGGGAGTTCCGCCGGAGCGATGATCTCGAAATCCGCGGGCATGGCGTGCTGATCGGTTCCCAGGAGCGCCAGCGTCCAATAGTCAGAATCCTCCCCGAAGATCGTGGAGACCCGAACGATCGTTGGTCGTCCGTCGAAATACTTCGAGGACTTCGCCCAGTAAAATGCATTCGGAACCAAACTCGCTGCAACCATGACGCCTACTCCCGTGACCTGTGGACGATAGCAGAAACCCTGGAAATGAGAATGCCTCAGCTTGTCCAGGTAGTGGAAAATGATCGCTCGTCGACCTACCCGCTTCCGATGCGCGTCTTCGCACGACGACCTTCCGGCGCGAAGACGCGGCACGGCTCCGAAGCCGCCGTTCGTCGTCGGGCAGAACCTTCAAATGGGCGGCTCGAGCTGCAGACACGAAAGCTTGTCTCGCCCTAGTGGGCCTCAGTTCGCCTTGAAGCGACCGCAGACATGTGAGACGACACGATTTCCTGTTTCCTTGTTGAGCGTGTGAAATCGAACCTTTTCGCTCTCGCTTGTCGCCGGACTCATTGCCACGGGACATGTAACCAGCGACAGCTTGAGATAGCCCTTCCAGTAGGCGCGCGGCATGGCTGGTCTCCTTTACGCTGCACGGCCAGGATGCAGGTGGCATCCCTGTTGTCACCTTCAGTTTGAATTGCTAAGTGCAAAAAAATATGTCAAAAATCCTCTTAATGCAAAACTCGATGATTCCCATGAGGGCCCAATGATCAGTGATGAGCGACGTTTCGAGTTTGAATCCGCGATCCGTCGGGACGTACCCCGCGACCTACTCGTCGAAATTGAACATCAATTTGGGATGGCCGCCCAACAGGCAGAGGCCGCGGTAAGCGGGTCACAGGCCGCAGTCACCCATGGGGTGGCGCTCTCAAGGCGGCGCGCAAGCCGAGCAACCGGTCTCGTCCGGTTTCAAATTATCGATGAGATGTTCGAGCAGATGCTCAATCGCCATGGCGCAGAATTCGTCAAATCGGTTCCGATCGAACAAGGCCCTGATGAAATCAAAGACGCGCCAGTTTATCTGACCACCGGCCGTTTTGGCCATACAATGATCGGTTTTGCATCCCATCGTGAAGTGGATGATCTGCCGATCAAGAATACGACCCGATCTGCTTTGTGCAATCAAAACCGCGGACTGTCATACGACCTGTTTCATCCGCCAGAGATGTTTACCGACCGAGAACGTTTTGTCGTCATTATGGTCCGTCGTGATGCCCACGCTCTTGGAAAGATAGCGTCAATTACGGTCTGCGTTGCAGACGCACGATCGCAATCGTTCTTGTTTCAGGCTGATATCAAGGACTTCCTGGCTGGTTACGGATCGCTAGCGCAACCGGCGGCCAAGGCCTTCTCCCTTAAACAGGTGAAGAAGTCATTCAAGGCCTCCAAAAAGGACGGCCCCGCGGATGAGAAGAAAGGCAATGAAAATTAGGAACGACCGTGCGTAGTGGAGTGCAAAGTTTTGTTGGCGCGAGATTGGCTGAAGCGAGGCAAGCGAGAGGAATAACTTCCCGCAAGGCGCTGGCCGATCTGATGCAGCGCGCTGCGAGCACAGTCATCCGTTGGGAAGAGGGTGAAACCGCGCCGGAACCCGCTGCCTTGACCGAATTGGCTTCGGTCCTCAGATTGCCAGAGGACTTCTTTTTGACTGCCCGCCGCGAAGGTAGTGGCCTGTCGTTTTTTCGCTCGTTTGCCGGTGCTTTGCGCGGCGACCGCTTGTCACAGCAAGTCAGGTTGGCATGGCTCGAGGATGTTACGGCGGTGGCTGAACATTACGCCCACCTTCCCGAGATAAATGTTCCCGATCTCCTGCAGGGGCGTAACTTTCGCAATCTCCGCGATGAGGACATCGAGGCGTACGCTCAAGCAGCAAGAGAGCATTGGGGCCTGGGCCTTCGCCCTATTCTCAACATGGTCGAGCTGCTGGAGCGAATTGGCGTCGTAGTCGCCAGCGAACCGATGGAAACCGATCAATTGGATGGGCTGAGCCGTTGGGGATCGGATGGTCGCCCATACGTACTGCTTGCCAGCGACAAGCAGTCTTTTTCCCGACGCCAATTCGATGCCGCTCATGAACTAGCCCACCTGGTGCTGCACCGAGCAGTGACCGAAGAGGAATTCGTCGAGAACTTCAAAGCCATTGAAGACCAGGCTCATCGTTTTGCGTCCGCTTTCTTGCTCCCGGCAAGCCAATTCAGTGTTGAAATCGACACCGCTGCTATCTGGGAACTGGAGCGCCTGAAGGCGCGTTGGAAAGTTTCGATCAAGGCACAAATTATGCGTCTGCAGCGGCTTCAGATTCTGGACAAAAGCTCTGCAACTCGTCTCTACAAAATCTACAGTGCGAAAGGCTACTCCAGGCGGGAGCCGTTTGACGATGTTTGGCCGATGCAGGAACCGACATTGCTCGCGGATGTGTTCAAGGCATTGGTCGATGCGGGGCAAGTCACCAAAGAGGATTTGCGCGAAGATCTACCGCTGTTTCCGCACGACGTTGAAAGTCTGACAGGTCTACCATCCGGATGGCTGAGCTTGCAGGCTGCGAGAATCGTGGAGCTTAAGCCCGTCGTGACGCCGCGTGACAACCTCGGTGGGGTTCGCGGAGAAGTAGTGCCGATCAAACGGAACGGTGACTGATAACCACATTTCGGTCCAGTTTGCATTTTCAGCCGCTTGTTAAATATGGGAAATCATTGTTGAACGGGTAATTCTCCCGCCCTGTCGACGGTTCGAATCCGTTCAAGAATGCACTCGAACCGGTTGGTCGGATGGCAGTGGAACTCCGCTATCTGCGCTCGGAAATCTATCGCTGGCTGAAGCGGATCCACCGATCAAGTGGCTCACCCCATTCGATCGCTTCAAGGCCTGAATACCGGGCCGTCGAATGACGCGCAAAGATGCGCCTCTCAAGGTGGCGACCCCGTCGACACTTTGAATCGGCGCAGACTAAACAACAGGACAGCGGCGGCGAAGATTGCGACCAAAGAAGCAATCTCAATTACGGTTCGAAATCCGTAGGCCCGTGCTATTACCCCTACGGAGGGGCCGGCCAACCCGCCGCTGATCACTATTGTGTTCCAATAGATTGCCGTTGCATATGCCGGGCGAGCTTCAGCTTGCGATTGGACGAAGCTGGTACCAAGGCTGGCATAAGGCACGTAGTACAGCCCCTCCCTTGTCGCACCGACAACATCGGCGGATAGCTCTGGACCATGGTAACGAGCAAACAACGCTGTGGCGATCAATGGCGTCCGAATCCCGAACCAGGCGAGTGCTGCTTGCCCTGCGCCTCGCATTTGCGCCAATCCATTTCTGAGAACAGACATTTGAAGCAAGCTCCACACATGATTGTGTGATCATGGTAATTACAACGGAAGGAAGAGCAGGTCCGTTTAAAACGGACCTGCCAGAGGAAGGTATCCTCAGTTGGCGACGAAAGAGAGGTTCCACAGGACTTTGCCATGGGAGATTGTCGGAGCGGAGGTCTGCGTGCAGGTAGGGGCCCGAGTTCCACCTGAAATGGCGACCCAAGCCGGCGTTCCGGCAAGTGAAAGCGCTTGGCCGGTAGCAGGATCATAGTTGACGCTCAATGAGGCTCTGCACGTCCGAGCCGGAACGACACCTCTGGTCACATCGAAACGAAACGTCATGAAGCCGTCGATGGTGTTGCCTTGCACCGTAAAGACAACTGACGCTCCATTAGAGATGCTGGAGGGGAAGTTGGGCGTGCAGCCGACGCATCTGATACTGCCGACATTCGCAGTACCGGATGTGCTGTTGTTTTTGATTGTCACCTCAGCCGTGGCAGCAAGAGCCATAGCAGGAATTGCCGCTGCCATGACGGCAGCGACAATCAATTTTCGAAAAAGCATGGTCATTTCTCCAAGTGTCACAATATTTTCTTTGGACGCGTCAGGTTATGCCGGGTGTTGAGCATCGCTCACACAAGAGCTTGAACAACCGGGCGGAGAACTCGCATCTGCCGTTTCAATGCGCCAGGGATTCCGATCAATCGGGAGCCTGCAACATTTTGTTTCGCTGTTCTCCGCTGTTCGCAATCTCTTCGTTCCAGATCGCACAAAACCTTCTGCCAACCAAATTCGCAGTCACCGACTGCAAGCCATGGCCCAGTGGAAAGCCGTCAGCGGCCAGCTCGTCTGAAACTGTCCGCACGGGCCTTGACTCGCCTGCCATTCAAATTTCCGCCGATCGCCATCCATAGCCGTCGATAGCCGCTGAAATTATGAGGGTGCAAAAAGCGGAAGGTGGTCCCCTATCGAATACTCTTGTACTCTGCCGCCGAGTACTGGCGGGCGACGCTGCCTCAATCGACGACCGTGCCGAACACGTCGAGTCCGAGTAGCTTTACGTTTTGGAAACATCCCAGCACATCGGTCCGATCAGGAAGACAAGCTGAAAAGCCGCTAGAATTTCTAGCGGCCCTTTTGATCGCAGAGGCTTGGGAGTCAAATTACTCTGCGGCGAACTGTTGAGGGCTAAGACGCAGCGCAGCTGCGCGACGGTGGCCTTCCAGTTGCTCGGTGGCACTTTGGCGAATAGCTGCCGGAGCTACGGCAGCGACTCCACGCTCGTCGAGCCACTGGTGCGTGGCAATCTTGACGTATGAGCCAACCCAAAGGCCACCCGTATAGCGACCGGCTGCCATCGTTGGCAGGGTGTGGTTCGTACCGCAGCACTTGTCAGAGTACACAACGCTGGCCAGTTCGCCGATAAAGATCGAACCGTAGTTGCGGAGCTTCTTTGCGGTCGCCTGAGGGTCACGGGTGTGAACCTGAAGATGTTCAGTGGCGATGTAATCGGAGTAGGCGATCATCGTCTCTTCGTCTTCGACGACGGTCACTTCGCCGTAGTCCTTCCACGCAACGCTGGCAACCTGAGCGGTCGTCAAGGTTTCGAGCTGCTTTTCGACTTCCTTGATCGTCTCTTCAGCAAGCTTACGGTCCGTCGTAACCAGCCCTACACGGGTGCGCACGTCATGCTCAGCCTGAGCCAGCATATCGGTCGCGAGGGTTGCGGGGTTGGCGGTCTCGTCAGCGACGATGAAGATTTCGCTTGGGCCTGCAAGCTGGTCGATACCGACCTGACCAAAGACCTGCCGCTTTGCTTCGTTTACAAACGCATTGCCCGGACCGACGATCTTGTCGACGGCAGGAATCGTTTCAGTACCGTAGGCCATTGCAGCAATCGCCTGGGCTCCGCCGACGCGGAAGATTCGGTCTGCACCGGCGAGATGGCAGCCGGCAATCATAGCCGGATGGGCATTCGGTGGAAGGCACGCGATGACCTGGTCACACCCGGCGACTTTTGCAGGGACAACCGTCATGACGGGTGCCGAGAGGAGCGGATAGCGACCACCCGGGACATAGCAGCCAACGATTTCTATCGGGATGACGCGATGGCCAAGGTGCAGCCCCGGAAGCGCCTCAATTTCCAGCGGGAGTATCGTGCCCAGCTGCGCTTCGGCGAAGCGACGGACGTTTGCAATGGCAAACTCGGTGTCTTCGCGAGTTTGCGGGTCGAGATCGGCGATAGCCTTGAGCTTCTCTTCGTGAGTAACTTCGAAGTTGGTCACGTTGGCCTTATCGAACGCGACAGAGTATTCGCGAACGGCGGCGTCGCCATGCTTACGGACATTCGCAATTATATCCTTTACGGTCTTTTCGACAGGAGCCGTATCCGAGACAGCATCTCGGGTCGGTTCCTTGACCCGTATAAACTTACCTTTCAGCGCATCGAGACGCGACGTCATCAAAACCTCCTATGTGGGATGATCCTGATGAGCATCGTGAAACTTTGGCACCCTCGCAATTGCCCACAAACCACGTGTTCATTATAATCACCACTTCAGTAGTCGCTAGCTCCACGCAGGTATCTCGATTGTGGCGAAGGTGGCATTCTCAGGCGGTGCAATAAAGGGAACCGATAATTGCCAAAGATTGGTAGTAAGCTCCGGGAACTGCGCCGCCGCCGCGATCTCGGTGTGAGGGAGTTGGCGGCGCGCTCAGGAATTTCACATTCGACGATTTCGCTTATCGAGCGAGACAAGATGAGCCCTTCAATAGATACGCTCGGCGCGGTATTGGACGCTCTAGGAACGACCCTTCCGGGATTTTTTTCCGATCTCCAATCCAGCCTGCCATATTCTCCATTCTATTCGTCTGAGAACTTGGTGGAGATTGGAAAGGTTGAAACAATTTCATATCGTGTCATCGGCCTCGATCATCCCAATCGACAATTACTAATGTTACACGAGCGCTATGCACCCGGGGCTGACACCGGCGAAGAGTTTACGCATGCGGCACAAGAGGCAGGCATGGTCCTTTCCGGAGTGGTCGAAATCACCGTCGGTAACCAAAAAAAGGTTCTGAAGCCGGGTGACGGCTACTACTTCGATAGTCGCCTTCCACATCGCTTTCGAAACCTACATGATGGACAGAGTGAAATCTTGAGTGCCATTACCCCTCCGACATACTAACGTGGCTGTCATCTATTGCTGGTGAGTATAGTCACCGGGGACGTTATCCCTGCTTCCCTAAGTCGGAAAACCTGCTTTTCTAGGTCGATAACAAAAAGGGGAGCGTCCTATGGTTTTTTGCAAAGCTACTTTCATCGCGTCAACTGTTCTCGCGGCTAGCGGTTTCCATAGCCGCGTGATCTGACAAGTGTATCCCGGGGCGGGAACTTCCAAAAGGCACGGCGCAAGATCTTCTTCGAGCCGGCTCGTGCAGTTTTCCCCTTCGCCACTTCGATGGACGAGACCCGTGCTGACCTTGTTCTTTGCGGGGCCAAGCCAAAGAACATTGGCGCGCCAAAAGTTCTCGACAACTCGAGAAAATATCGGTCCCGCGAACGCGGCTGCAGGGTTTCCTTTTATCGTGGGAACGATGCTCATCGCGGGCTCCAATGAATACCAAGCGAGCCTAGCAGAACATAGTTTTCCGGCGGAGCGTCTTTTCTCTCCGGAAAGCTCAAAAAGACGGCCAAAGGCCAGCAGTACTCTCCAACGCCGTTGGAAAGTTTGGTGTTGAGAGCCCGTACTGGGCCAATCGATGAAAAGGGGAATAGCAATGTTTAAGAGACTTATTGCTTCGGCGCTGGTAGCGTCGTCTGTAGCTAGTTCTGCGATGCCGGCAAATGCAGCAAAAGATGGCGTCACGCTCGGTTTCGCTGTGGCGTTCACGGGTTGGGAAGCAGCTTACGATGGTGAAGCCACCAAGATGGCTCAGCTGTGGATCGAGCAGCAAAATGCAAAGGGCGGGCTTCTCGGCCATCCGATCAAACAAATCCAGCAAGATACGAAGTCCGACCGCGTCGAAGGTGCCAAAGCGGGCCAGGCGATGGTTCAGGGCGGCGCGGATGTTGTTCTGGTGACGGCCGACTATGACTACGGCGCTCCGGCGGCTCTGCAGGCACAGAAGGCGGGGCTCATTTCGGTCTTTCTCGGCGCGTCTGATCCTAAGGCAGGTGTAGCAGGCGTCGGCAAGCTTTCGTTCACTGCCAACAATGCCGGTCAGGTTGAAGGCGCAACGATGGCCGAATGGGGCATCAACAAGCGTGGCTTCAAGAAGGGCTATGTCCTTGTGGACAACCTGCTCGAGTACAACAAGTCGTCCTGCGCCGGTTACGAGTGGGCGTTCCCGCTTCATGGCGGCACCATTGTCGCCAAGGACGAGTTCAAGAACGCTGACGCTTCGATCAGTTCGCAGGTCACCCGCCTCGCCAATGCGGTTCGCGACGAAGGCGTCGACAACGTAATGCTTTGCTCGGTTACGCCTGGCGGTGCCAGTGCCATCAAGCAGATCCGTGCAGCCGGGATTAACATCCCTATCCTCAGCAACACGGGCATGGATGGTCTCTATTGGAACAGTGCAGTTCCGGACCTCAAGGACTTCTACGTGCCTGTACAGGCAGTATTCTCCGGCGATCCGCGCCCCGAGGTCGAAGCGCTGACGAAGGCGTATGAAGCAAAATACGGTGGCCGCCCCGCGACGCAGTATGCTTACCCGATTTATGCGTGGCTGGACCTTTACGCGCAGGCAGTAACGAAGGTCGGTTCGACTGATGCCGAAAAGGTAGTTGCCGAGATGAATACCTACAAGGAGGTTCCGACGGTTCTTGGTACGCGCTCCTTCTCTGACCTCGTTCACATCCAGACGCAAATCCCGATGTTCGTTACCGAGATCAAGGACGGCAAACAGAACGTCATTGAGGAAGTGAAGATAAGCCAAGATATTCCAAACGACGTTCTCTACCGCCTGAAGAAGTAAAGGCGTAGAACTGGGCACGCCGGTTAACTGGCGTGCCCCTACAAAAAAAGGGGAATATCATGGCTGACATTTTGTCGCTTCACTCAGGCAATGACGCTGCTACGCCCACCGCTAGCGGCCTGGTTGCAAGGAATCTGACCGTTCATTTCCAGGGTCTTGCGGCAATTTCAGATGTTTCACTTCACGTGGGTAGCCGGGAAATCTTTGGCCTGATTGGACCGAACGGTGCCGGAAAGACCACGCTGGTAAATTGTCTCACGGGGTTTCAGACCCCGACAGAAGGAGCGATTTTTCTTCATGGTTCGGACACAGCTGGTTGGCGAGCCGACCGGTTTCGCCTTGAGGGTATCGCGCGTACTTTCCAGGCGGGGCGGTTGTTCAACGACTTGAGCGTTCTCGAAAATGTAGAGGTCACTGGCCTTGGGCTTGGCCTGGCACGAAATCCAGCGCGTGCGGCAAGTTATGAGCTGCTCGAATGGATTGGCATCGCAGATAAGGCCTCCATCGCAGCCGGAGCTTTAGCCTACACCGATCAGCGCCGATTGAGCATCGTGCGCGCCCTCGCCGTCGCCCCCAAATTCATTCTCCTCGACGAACCAGCAGCTGGCATGTCTGACGCGGAAGCTGACGAACTCGTACATCACATTGCCGAAATCCCTGATCGCTTCGGATGCGGGGTCCTGTTGATCGAACATAACATGCACGTCGTGATGAGCATTTGTCACCGCGTGCACGTCCTCGACGGGGGCAAAACCCTGGCGGTCGGTACGCCGGATGAGATCAAACGACATGAGGGCGTTCTCGCCGCCTACCTCGGCATGGAGGCCTGACCCGATGTCAAACACCATCCTATCGCTATCCCACATTACAGTCCGATATGGACAGATGACCGCGTTGCGAGATGCTTCGATCCATGTCGATAAGGGCGAGGTCGTGTGCATAATCGGCCCCAATGGAGCGGGTAAGTCCACTATGCTCGCAGCCGCCGCTGGCGGCGCACCGGTTGTCTCTGGCAACATTCAGTTCAATGACAAAGCGATCACCGGAGTGGCTCCGGAAAAGATTGCTCGCCTTGGAATTTCCCTGGTGCCTGAGGGACGACATGTCTTCGGCTCGTTGACTGTGGAAGAGAACCTTCAGATCGCTGGATACATCCAGAAGGACAGCGGTCAGGCCAAGCAGGACGTCGAACGGGTGCTGACATATTTCCCCCGTCTTCGAGAGCGCCTGAAGTTTCCGGCTGGCCGCCTTTCTGGTGGTGAGCAGCAGATGTTGGCAATCGGACGGGCACTCATGACCCGCGCAAAACTGATCATGGTCGATGAGCCTTCGCTGGGTCTGGCCCCGAAAATCATCGACCAAATCTATCAAATCCTGCTGGATATCCGCCGCACGGAGGGTCTCACCCTCCTGATCAACGAGCAAAGTTCTAACCGCATTCTCAAGCATGCCGACCGCATCTACGTGTTGCGTGGCGGAGTAATCCAACTTGAGGGCAGGGCGGCTGATCTCGCGGACGGCGAAGCTATCCGTGAAGCCTACTTCGGCTTCCAGCACTCCGACGCCCGGGAGACACAACAATGATCAATTTCATTCAGAACATGGTCGATGCCCTAAGCCTGGGCAGCATCTACGCTCTTGTGGCGCTGGGCATCGGTCTTCTGTTCGGCATTCTTCGGCTCATCAACTTCGCACATGGCGATCTGATCACTATCGGTGGCTATAGCCTGATCGTGCCATCCGCAGATGTTACCTCCCAGATGCTCATCGGAAACTGGAGCTGGTGGACGCTGCTTCCGTCGGTCTGCCTGATCGTTGTGATCGTCGCCCTGCTCACAGACGCACTGGTATTCCGACCCCTTCGGCGCGCGAACGCGACAACTCTGATGATCGGATCATTCGCCTTGAGCTACATTATCCAGAATGGTCTCCTTCTGGTCTACAGCTCACGTGCCAAGGCCGTCGATCTCTGGCCGTCGTTGAACACTCAGATCGAACTGGGCGCTGTTCGCCTGCCGGTCCTTCAGCTTACCACCATCGGGACGACATTGGTATTGATGGTTGCCCTGATCGCTTTCCTGCGCGGCACTCGATACGGCGTCCAGATGCGTGCCGCCGCAGAAGATTTCCGCATGGCCCAGTATCTTGGAGTGAATGGTAACTTCGTAATCGGCATGGCATTCGCGGTAACTGGCATCCTGGCCACGGCAGTCTCTCTTCTTTACGTCACCCAGACTGGCTCTCTAAGCCATACAATGGGCGTTCCGCTGGCACTCTTCGGATTTGTGGCCGTCGTCATCGGAGGGATGGGAAGCTTGGTTGGAGCAGTTGTGGGCGGCTTCTTGGTCGGCATTCTCCTGGTGATGCTGCAAGCTTACCTACCTGCCGATCTTCGTGGCTTCCGAGATGCCTTTGCCTTCGGAATCCTTGTCCTGGTCCTGCTCGGTCGTCCCTCGGGTCTCTTCCCAGCTAAAAACATCATTGAGCGAGTTTGAGCCATGAAGGGACACACAAATCTTTCGCATTTCGGCCAGCATTCTTCAGCAGTCGTGCTGTCGTTGGTCGTCGCAGCAATCGCGCTTGTCACCACGCTCGTTGGCGATGAGGCCATTGCAACCTCCGTCACAGAAATGCTGATTAGAATGACGCTGGTGGTCGGCCTTTACATCTTCATTGGTAACTCAGGGATCACTTCATTCGGTCACGTCGCGTTCTCCTGCTTAGGCGCATACGCGGTCGGCTGGGCGACTGCAGAACCGACGTTCAAGCAGATTATGCTGTCGGGGCTTCCGACGTTCCTGCAGGAAAACCAGTATCCATTCTGGATGGCCATGATCGGTTCGGCGCTACTCCCCGCTGTCGTTGCTCTACTGTTTGGCCTGGCGATTATGAGATTGAACGGGATCGCGGCATCGATTGCGACCTTCGCCTTCCTCATCATCGTGAACAGCGTTTTTGCCAATTGGGATAGCGTCACCGCCGGTGTCAGCTCAATCATCGGCATTCCGACGGTCGTGGGTCCTTGGGTAGCAACTGGTGGGGCAATTTTGGCAGTCCTGGTCGCCAACCTGTTTCAGACCTCGCGATTTGGCATCATGCTGCGAGCCTGCCGGGACGATGAGGTTGCTGCCAAAGCTTCCGGCGTTCGCGTGGTCCGGGTTCGACTAATTGCTTTCGTACTCAGCGCTGCCGTAGCCGGTGTCTCTGGCGGTCTCTATGCCCAGTTCCTCGGAATTCTGGCTATCGATGCCTTTTACCTCAACCTGACATTTATCGCCTTGGCGATGCTCGTCGTCGGTGGAGTAGGCAGCCTGACCGGGGCGGTATCCGGAGTAGTCGTCGTGACGGTGATCGTCGAGGTTCTCCGGTTTCTGGAACGGGGTTTTACGCTCGGCAGCACTTCAATTGCTTTGCCGCCCGGCAGCCAGGAGATCGGTCTTGGCATCATCATGGCCTTGATTCTGATCTTCAGACCCGGTGGCATCGCTGGTGGACGCGAACTTTTCGCCCTGACCGGCAGAAAGCGCCACTCGGAAAAATTACTAGCGGATGCCAGTCAAACGGCGACTGCCACACACTGACAGTTCGGATTTATCGTACGCGGCAATCGCTCTAGGGCGATATTTCGTGAAGGCCTTTGTTGGCGGCGCTGCCGCACGTGAATTTGACGGAGAACCCAATGACATATCGTATTTCGGTCGATACCGGCGGCACCTTCACTGACGTGGTCGTATCCGACCCCGAAGGCAATCTGACCATCGGTAAATCGCTGACCACGCCGGATCGAGCGTTCGAAGGCGTCAGCAACTCAATCGCCAACGCAGCAGAGCAGCTCGGCAAGACGCTGATCCAGCTGCTTGCGGAAACTTCGCTGTTCATCTACGGCACCACGCGCGCCACGAACGCGATTGTTACCCGCCAGGGTGCAAAGACCGCGTTCCTGACGACGGATGGTTTCCCGGATGTCTTGGTGTTCAAGGAAGGTGGAAAGCGCAATCCCCACGACTTCAGTGTCGATTTTCCGGAACCGTACATTCCTCGTCGCCGGACCTTTGAAATCGACGAGCGGATGAGTTCGGAAGGTACCGTAAGCCGTCCCCTCAACGAAGCTCACGCCGTCAAGGTGTTGCTGCAGTTGAAGGAGGAGGGCTACGAGGCCATTGCTGTGAGCCTGATCTGGTCCGTGGCGAACTCTGCGCACGAACGGCGCATTGGCGAATTGATTGAGCAACACCTTCCGGGTTTGCCATATACATTGTCGCACCAGTTGATCCCTATTGTTCGTGAGTATCGTCGCGCTTCCGCCACTTCAATCGACGCGTCGCTGAAGCCCCTGATGCAACAGCATCTCCGTCGCCTGAACAGCGATTTGCGCGAAGCGGGTTACGAAGGAGACGTCCTAGTCTCGACCTCAATTGGCGGCTGCAACCAGATTTCCGACGTCATCAGCAAGCCAATCCAGCTCGCGAAGTCCGGTCCTTCGATGGCACCGGTAGCCTCCCGTGCGTTCAGCACCATCGAGAACTGCGGCGGCGACATCATCGTCTGCGATACAGGCGGAACGACCTTCGACGTCGGTCTCGTCCGAGAGAATCAGCTCGTCTACTCGCGTGACACCTGGCTGGGTGGAGAATGGACCGGTCATCTCCTCGGAATCTCCTCCGTCGATATCCGCTCCGTAGGCGCTGGCGGTGGTTCCATTGCCTGGATCGATGACGGTGGCCTTCTGCGCGTCGGTCCTCACTCGGCTGGCTCGGTTCCGGGGCCGGCTTGCTACGGACGCGGGGGTCAGAAGCCTACGGTATCGGACGCCGCCTGTGTGTTGGGATATTTCAATCCTGATTACTTTCTGGGTGGTCGGATGACGCTCGACAACGAAGCCGCCCGCAAAGCTGTGGAAACGGTTGCGACAAGCATTGGTCGGTCCATTGAAGAAGCCGCATACGGCATCCTGAACCTGGCTTCGGAAGTAATGATCAAGGCGATCCACGACATCACCATCGGGCAGGGTATCAATCCGCGCGAAAGTGTCATTCTTGCCGGGGGCGGGGCCGCTGGCGTCAACATCATGCTGATTGCGAAGGAGTTGGGCTGCAACAACGTGCTGCTCCCGAAGCAGGCATCTGCCTTGTCAGCGTCCGGTATGCACTTCGCGAACATTCTGACGGAGGAGTCTGTTACCCACTTCACGACAAGCGCCAACTTCGACAGCGCCGGTCTGGCTAACACATTGCAGGGTCTGACCGACAAGCTTGACGCCTTCTACGCCGGTCTGAAGAACCTACCGCCAGGCACCAAGCACCGCATTGAGTATTTCGTCGAAGCTCGTTACGCGAGCCAGGTTTGGGAAATCTCGACACCGGTGCTCGATCCCGACTTGTCGTCGAACGAGGCGAGGAACGCACTCATCGAGAGCTTCCACCGCACACACGAGCGTCTCTTTGAAATGCGTGACGAAGGAAGCGCCATCGAATTCATCAGCTGGAAGGCCCGCTTGAGCGTCGAAACGGGCATCTCGCAGACAGCCAAAGAGCCGGTCGGATACTCGGAGAATTTCTCCGGTCCGGAAATGTACCGCAACTGCTTTTTCGGTTCCAGTAATCCAGCCAGGACCAGGATTCATCAGGGCGACAACATTAAGCCCGGCATGATCTTCCATGGCCCATGCATTATCGAAGAGCCCACGACGACCGTCGTTGTGTTCCCTGACATGACCGCCCGCGTAACGGCCAATGGCCATTATCTTCTCACGTTTTGATCGAGGCCTGATATGACCGACACTAATAACTCTAAGCTCGATACCGTCCTAACGGCAGTTCTAGCCAACCGGGTCGATGGCATCGTCCGAGAAATGACCAATACGATGCTGAAGACGGCACGATCCGCCGTCATCAACTCCGCCCGTGACTTCTCGTGCGCTATCGTCACCGGCACGAACGAGTTATTCGCCTGCGCTGAGGGCCTCCCGATCCACATTTTCGGAACAGACTTGCAGACCAAAGTAATGTGCGACAATCATCCGGACATCGCCGAGGGCGACTGCTATCTGCATAACGACCCATATTCCGGCAATACTCACGCTGCCGACCACGCTTTCATGGTGCCTGTGTTCTTCGAGGGCGAGCACCATTTTACAGCGGTTGCAAAGGCTCACCAGGCCGATTGCGGCAACAGCCTACCGACGACCTACATGTCGATGGCTAAGGACGTTTACGAAGAAGGGGCGTTGATTTTCCCGGCCGTACGCATCCAGCGCGATTACAAGATGGTGGGCGACGTCGTGAATATGATGCAAAAGCGCATCCGGGTTCCATCGCAGTGGTACGGTGACTTCATGGCCGGGATCAGTTCTGCTCGCATCGCTGAGCGTCGTCTGAAAGAGATGTGCGCAAAGTACGGCAAGGAAACGATCAAGACTTTTATCACATCCTGGCTTAATTATTCGGAGCAGCGCATGGTCAACGCCGTCCGTTCTCTTCCAGCGGCTAAACTTGAAAATCATGGCCGACACGACAGCATGCCATTCCTTCCTGAAGGTATCCCGCTCCAGGTGAAGGTCATGGTCGATCCGGACTCGGCCTACATCGACATTGACCTTCGCGACAATATAGACAACGTCGATTGCGGTCTCAACCAGAGCGAAGCCACAGCGACCTCCGCCGTCTTGGCCGGTCTGTTCAACAGCTTGAACAGCGACGTTCCGCAAAATGCGGGTTCATTCCGCCGCGTTCGCGTCCATCTCCGCGAAGGTGCGGTGGCTGGCATCCCGAAGTTCCCGCATTCCTGCTCGGTCGCGACAACCAACGTGTCGGACCGTATGATCAATCTCACGGGGGCGGCATTCGCTCAGCTTGGGGATGGGCAGGGGTTGGCCGAAGGGGCGGTTGGCCCAGGCGTCGGTATGGCCGTCGTATCCGGTCGAGACCCGCGCTTTAATGGTGCTCCATTCATCAACCAAATCCATCTCAACATTAACGGAGGTCCGGCGTCGCCAAAGGCCGATGGTTGGATAACCTACGGCATCCCGGTCGTTGCGGGTCTAATGTATCGAGATTCTATCGAGATCGATGAACTGAAGCATCCGCTGGAAGTTCGGCGTCTCGCTCTTATCCCAGGCACGGGCGGGGCAGGGCGCTTCCGTGGAGCACCGAGCGCTGAAATCGAATTCGGGATTAAATCAGACGCGATGACCGTAATGTACCCTGGCGATGGTCAGGAAGAACCACCAAAGGGCGTGCGGGGTGGTCTCGATGGTGCCCGTGCAGAACGCTTCGTCATCCGTAAGAACGGTGAGAGCACCAAGCTGACTAACGCAGCTCGCATCGAGCTGGCCCCAGGTGATGCCGTTCGCGGAATCGATTGCTCCGGCGGCGGGTACGGTTCGCCGTTGGAACGTGATCCCGAGCGCGTGCTAGACGATGTCCTCGAACGATACGAGACCGAGGAGAGGGCCGCTGACGTCTATGGGGTTATCTTCGACAGCTATCCCGTCCGGGATGGTTCCAAAGTTGATGCGAGGGCCACCGACGAGAAACGACGTGCTCTGGCGACCATCTGAGAACAACCTTTATCACTTCCCTGGCCCGCACACTAAACGGCGGGCCTACTTTGCCGCGCCTTGGGCGCGGCTTTTTCCTTCGTCGAGATGTAACGACGCGTTTCTTCAAGCGATAAAAATGAGGTCGGAAAGTCGCGGCCCTCAGTGAAGACAGAGCGCTTGATGGACTGCGGGGTAATATTGTGCTCGAATTGGAATTTTGTAGCGGCCGGCTGTGTGGACAGAAAAGCCACCAAGCCGGGCGGGGAGACCAAAAAGCTTACTGTGCAGCACCTGAGGTCGCTTGATGATCGCGCAGATCATCAGGAGTGACGCTTGAGAGCCGGTGGTTATAGGTAGGCGCTGGAACTCAATCAGGAGGGTGGCTAGGAGTGATGCTCTCGAACGGCATGAGATCGAGAAGCGGATAAGCTATCCCGGAATAAAACTGTGGTGTCACCATCCATTCCGCCCATGTCAACAGGCGGTTCAGCGTGACGAAGAAGTCCTTCCAAATCTCACGTCAAAGACGTTTAGGCTCAACCGCCGGCATAGGCGATCGAGGACATCGGGCCCACCAATTCCTTTGGCGGGCCATCTACGAAGTCAGTACCGTGCTCCACGGGGCAGATGACGACGGGTTTTATTGGAAGGATAGTGGATGGGCGAAGGTTGCCCATGCCTTCCCGCGGCTGTTCAACGGCTATGAGCGGCGGCTGGCCGATCGCACACTCGCGACTATTCCCCTACTGCCTACGAGCGCGTCACGGGCATCACACTGAACGGCCGTCAGTCTCATGTGCGCGACAGGCAGGAATTCGAATGTCGCCATCTCAATGACTGGGTCGTCATCGCGGTTCTCAAGCACGATCTCGGGCAGCCCGCCAACTCGACAGACAAGCCGCGACTGCCCAGATGTCAGCCTTTGAGTAGCCGAGCCGCGGGGCTTCGACCCCGCTTTTCTCTAATGCCTTCAACACCGTGCGACGTATTTTGGTAAAGAAAAAAGGGCCGACGGAAAACCGCGGCCCATGAGTGTGAAGGACATGCACCTCCCCGACCGAGAGATATGACAATGTCTAGCTTTTTTCGTCATCCCAAAGACGCGGTCGTTCCCGACCTCTGCATTGCCTGCCAATTGCAACGCTTTCGCTCGCCGCATGATTTGGGCGGTTGCCGTTACGCCGAGCGCCGCGCCAGCCATGAACCGGGAGCCAAAATCCCCAGGCAAAGCTGGCGCGTGGCTCATTGGTGCTATCGGTGCCTAAAAGAGCAACTACGGTCTATTGCATATCAGACATCACAGAAGGGGCTGTGTATGCAGGTCAAGTCCCAAGCTGTTTCCCCTTATCCACCGGTGTGACCTCCCAATCTATTAAGTCGATAGTACGCCGAAGGATCGCTTCAGCCCTAGTGAGGTCGGCCGAGCTGGCGATAATATGTCCGATTATATCCGAGCAATCGCCTCTCCGGACAAGGGAAACACCGGGCTCAACATAGAAGGCGACCTCAGCGATTCCTGGTACAGCGGCGGCAAGGTCGATACCGCGGATGTGGGCTAGCGTGCCGTCGCAATCGGGCGCTAAAAATTGGGCTACCGAAGCGCGGGATTGTCTTATGGGGTGATCACACTCTTCTCCAATCACGCACTTGATATGCTGCTCAATGATGTCCACACCGTGGGCAAGCTGAATCAGCCGTGGAGTGGTCCACCCTGGAAGACGTGGATTGACTTCCATTATGACGGGGCCGCTTTTCGTCCAAAGCAATTCGATGTTCGCTGGGCCCCAGCCAAGACCTAGTACTTGCAGGCATCGTAATGAGATATCCGAAATATGATCATACTGTTCCTCGGTCAGCTGGGCCGGGAAAATACTCTGGTAGGGGACAAAATGCGGTGGGGGACCGAAGTAGCCGGAACCGACTGCAACAACCTCATTTCCCATTGTTACGACGTCGTAGAAAGGGCCTTCTGCGAATTCCTCGACAAGAATCGTTTGCGAAGAACGCCGTGGGATCGTCTCTCCTAGCAGGTGGGCCGTATGTTCGGCGAGCTCGCCCGCATCGCGGCATAACCGGACGCCGCTGCTGCCGTTGCCCATTGCTGGCTTAACAATAACCGGCAGCCCTATGTCGGTGGCTGCCATATTCACGCTTGTTGCACTAGTTGCCCGCCGGAAACCTGGAACCGGTAAACCGGATTGCATGAGGAGTTGACGTTGAGCGTATTTGTCAGAGCACCGTTCGACACATTCAGGATCGGGGCCCGGCAGATTGAAGTGTTGGCATAGTTTTCCGACGGTCACATAGATTGATTCGCCGCGAGTGGTAAAACCCGTAATTCCGGCGATATCATAGGTTGCAGTTAGCTTGAGGCATTCATGCAACATCGCATGGAAATCCTCGGTATCAACCGCTATCGCCTCACTGCTTTCCGCAATAATGTAGTGATAGTCGGTTGGATCAGTGGCCAGCGTAATTGGATGAAGTCCCTGGCGTTGTGCCGCGTGAACATACAGTTGACCATTATTCCTCGAACCTTCAACGAGGATGAGTGCTTTTCTTTTCATCGTGGTGACCTTTGACGTGCGAGCTTTATCTGGGCGTCCGCGACGGTTTCCAAAGAAAACCGGTTTCTGCAGCCATTTCTCCGGATGCAGAGGTTCACGTGTACCGATCGAGTTTCTCCGATCATTGAGTGGTATGATTTGCAAGTCTCAGTCATGGTATGCCCCCCGCCAGAAGTCTGGTCTGGATATCGGATTGAAGCTGCGGCAGCTTGGACATAAGATATTTGTTGTTCTCCGCTATACGCTGGAGAAACTTTTGATCGTACATGGTCACATAGTTGAGCCTCGCAACTGCGGCTTCCTGCAACACCGGGATTGACGAAAGGTCTATTACAATCCGCGGTGCCAGCCGTAGAAGAGCGTCTTGAAGAACAGCTTGGTATTCTGCGTTTACGTCAGCGGTTGCGATGACAACGGCGGAATGCGGTTCCGGTTTGCACCCGATCTCTCCTGGACGCATCATGTCGACTCGTATTTTTGACCTGGAACCGAGACGTTTGCGAAGATTTTTAGGATTCCGCGTAACGACGACAGTTGAGCGAAACATTTTTCCCGGGCCAGTACTGACAAGTTCGCGGCCGAGCATACCGGCGCCGATCACGTAAAGGCGATCAGGTACAACTGAACCCGCAAGCTGCTCCGCAATCATGTCATAGACAATTCGATCGTAGTTGAATGGTGCCGTGAAGCGCTGCCGCTCGCGTGACCCGCAACTCACGTCAATTG
The DNA here is from genome assembly GCF_002008365.1 of Rhizobium leguminosarum bv. viciae USDA 2370. Lineage (GTDB taxonomy): Bacteria > Pseudomonadota > Alphaproteobacteria > Rhizobiales > Rhizobiaceae > Rhizobium > Rhizobium leguminosarum. The sequence continues at coordinate 83,232 of NZ_MRDL01000009.1, read as the reverse complement.
CTAATCGCGCGATGCGGCAAATCCGAAGGTCCGGATCAAGCAGTCCCACAGCTTTCGAAAGTTGCTCTTGAATGTAGGGCTCCCCAAGGATCTGGGATTTGGCACCTGCGGAGATCTCTGCTAATCGCTGGGCGACAGCGTTTGGTCCTTCAACAACCTTGTGTGGAAAACCACGGAATACTTCGATGTCCGTGCTTTCGACGTCGAACTTTTCGCCATAAACTTCAACTCGTAAACAAGTCGTCAGCAAAAGAAGTCCACGTCTTGCGAGATCGACACCCAATGGCTTTATCTGCGCAGAGTGCCGTGCCATTTGAAGGGGTGAAGTCATTTCGTAATCTACGTAATGGCCAACAACTTCGTTCATAGCCCTACTCCTGACGTTTGTATGTGGCTTTCGGGTTGTCCGGAATTTCGCGGAAGCCTCCTGTGCACCTCTCCGAGCGGCGACTTGCAGAGCCACCGTGCTGGAATCTTAGGTACCGGATCGCCCTTGCGATTGACGACGAAGCTTTGGCTGGGATCAGCGCGGCGCTGAGGTATTGCGTTATAATCACTCCTCATTTTCGATTGCTGGTCACAACGGTCTTTCTGATCGTCGTGCCAATTGACTGATTCCGAAGAGAGAGGGACCTTAAACTCCGCAGCGGGTCGATGCGAAGTTGCAAGGCCAATGCATAGAAGAATCGTCGGCCGAGCATACCTTCGACGGCAGTGGCTTATGATCGTATTTGTCACCGGGTGGACGCGTATCTGCGCAGAGTCCGGCACCTGTTTGATACAGACCACGATGTGCATAGTCGTTTAAGCTCCCAATCAGATTCGGGCTTTAGGGACCCGGCTAACTCTGAGCACTACTCGTGCCAATCAGGTTGCGCCGGTAACCTCTAGAGATTGAACGTGTTTCGTTGTCGCTGTACGGAGGGTTTTGTAGGGTCGCCGACATGTGCTGTCGTAATTGGCCCCGGCTTTCGCCCGGAGAGTAGCGACGGAGCGTTCGCCATATCCTGGAGATCAAACTTAGCAGCAGGTATTTTTCCAAGCACTTGCGGGAACTGGGAAGCAATGCAGGTTCAGATATCTGGTAAGCCAGGGCGACGCTGGATATCGGGTTGAATGGTCCTGCGCGACACAACGATGGCCTCGGTCGTGGGCAAGCTCGCCCTTGGTGTAGGGGCGCATAATCGTACGTACGAGCAGATTTCTCCGGATACCGGCGCTGGAGCGTGTATTGATCGCAATGGTTTCGATCATTAATGCGCCCGCGCAAGGTGCTCGGGCACGAGTATGTTGATCGCGCTCTCGGCAGTGCCGATGATTTCTCCCGGCCCTTCCAGGATGTTCTCAATGAATATTGCTGGGGTGCAGCCTGGACCGACAACGGCCTCGACCTGAAGCAGCGCAGCCTTGTCAACCTTGGAATGCTCGCGGCCTTCAATCGCATGCACGAGTTCGGGATACATGTCCGCGGCGAAACGCCTGCCGGCGCGCGGGCTACTCCTCGAGCGGGACGAACGTTCCTCCATCCCACAGAGACCTCCTGCCGGTCGAGTGACAAGCGCAGAACAGGCAGCGACGCGCCGTGGATGGCGGCCTGCAGCAGCATTTGCCAAACGCTTGATGATCCCAGTCAGCAATGACACGCTCATCCGCGCGGTGAGAAGAAAATCCATGACGCAGGATGATGCTCTAAACGTCGTCGGCGTTGACGATTGGGCTTTCCGCCGCAATCACCGCTATGGCACCGTTGTATGTGATCTTGAGAAGCGAAGGATTATAAAGCTTCTGCCCGATCGGGAGATCGCGACAGTTTCCACCTTCCTTGCTCAGCACCCCGAAATTGCGATTGTTTCCCGCGACCGAGGCGGGGGCTATCGTGAAGCTGCCGCTAAGGCTTTACCACACGCCGTTCAGGTCGCAGATCGTTGGCATTTGATGGAGAACGCCAGCGCGGCGTTCCTCGACGTCGTGCGCAAATCCATGCGAGCGATCCGTACCGAAATTGGTGCTACGACGATCAATCCTGCGCTACTCACCTGCGCTGAACGACTGCAATATGACAGCTATCTGCGGCGTGAGGACGTGAATTCGACGATGACCAAGCTCTCCTCCGATGGCGTTCCAATAAAAGAAATCGTTCGACAACCTGGCTATAGCCGCGGAACAGTTCGCCAGATCGTCCGCGGTCACAGAACCGATGTCTTCCGTGTCAGACAAAGTTTTCTTGAGGCCATCTTACAGAAGCCGAATTGGCTAAAGCTTTACGTGCATAAGCTACTTATCATATTCCCTGGTGAGCAGAAATGGACGGACCGATAATTTTCAGGATGCGGCGATAACGACAATTGCGTCCTGTTCATATATCTAAATGAGTAGTGGTTAATTCCGAAGGAAGTTCGGAAATTCCAAAATACGCAGCTGCCGGTGCAATGTAGTTTCGGGGCGCCGGCAACATAAAACGATATTTATTCAAAACAAAACATGCAAAAATAGGAGGATAGGTCGTGAACTATCGGAGAATTGTTCTTGCGCGCTTTGCGCAAGCGTTGGCTTGCAACAGAAATCATTCTGCGTGCACCCGCTCAGGCGCCGGGAAGAATTCCACCGCCTATTGTGCAGATTCATGCGAGACGCTCCTGATGCCGGACATCGGCAAATAATGGCGCGCGAGGGGTTGCGCGCAGCCGAGGCAATCTGTGTCGATGCGTAATGGCTTGAGGCTTGCATGCAACCCCTACCATATCCACCCATTGTCGAAATTGTTGACGCTGCCTTTCATATGGCAGAGCGGAGGCTAAGATGACTACGGCATGTGATGAGAAACATATCGAATTGAAGCCGATTTCGAGCTGCAGACGAGAAGTCGAAGTCGCGATGGTGGAAATGCTCGTCAGTTTGCAGAAACGTGGATGGTCGGCTGCGGAATTGGCACTGGCGCTCGCAGATGCCTCCGAAGATCTCGTCATGCTGATTGCGACCAAAAGGCTTCGACCGAATTAGGTCGTGGTGACGATTTAACGGTTTGGGATTCCGCCGGAGGCGCAAATCAGATTCAAGGCTAACTTTTGGAGATCGGCCGTGGATTGTGATGCGCTTCGGGATGACCAGTGGGAACGGATCAAGGATTGTGTGCCGGGCGGCACGAAGGGCAAACGCGGCCCGCGCACGAACAACCGGCTGTTCCTGGACGCGCTGTTGTGGGTGGCCCGTTCCGGTGGTCGCTGGCGTGACCTGCCCGAACGGCTCGGCGGGCACTGTAAACTTAACGCTGCGAAGACAAGATCTGGGAGTGAGGCTTTGGTTCATTCGGCGTGCCGCGCGATTTGGCGCCATGCTTGCATGGCAGTTGCTCGCAATTCTCGATGGTGGGTGGATGGAATATCGTGGCGGGGAACGTTAAAGAGGTTGACGATCGGGTCGTGGACGGAAACGAAACGCTGAAGGTGTCGCGCTGACTTGAAGCGCTTCATGATCCTCTCCCGCCGTCGGACGGGTTGATGAGAGGGTACTGTCACATTGATTGAGCGGTAAGGAAATTGAGGTAGCAGCGCACCCATGACCGTGAGTGCACCGACAAGGCGGCCAAGCGCCTGCTGACGCGACTTCTGAAGAAACAGGGCATGCCGCCAAAGCGTATGATCACCGACATATTGCGCTCCTACGGGGCGGCCAAACGCCAGGTCATGCCGAACGTGGAACACCGCTCGCATAAAGGCTTGAACAACCGGGCGGAGAATTCTCACCTGCCGTTGAGAAAACGGGAGCAAACGCGACAGGGTTTCCGGTCGGTTGGCTCATTGCAACATTTCGTGTCGATCTTCTCCGCCGTCCGAAACCTCTTCGTCCCATCCCAGACCAACCGCTCCGCAGCACAAATTCGAACCCATCGACGCCAGGCAATGGCCGCGTGGGAAGCCGTGAGTGCACGGCCTGCCTGAAAAGCGCAGGCTCGGCCTCACGTGGCCACATTCAAACAACGTGACAACGTCCGGCGAAGAGCTTTTCACGCCATAGGCCATGCCTGGCCTTTTTGAGGGAACGAGCGTCTGACGGCTCAGGAAACAGCCCGCGTCACGGAATTGAAATTCGGCATGCGCAGCGTCGCCTTTCGCTTTGGCGAGGAGTCCCTCCCGGCGCGCAAAGCGAAGGTCCGCGCCGCGGCTGGATTTGCAAGCGATGGAGAGAAATCATGTTGGAAAATCCGCATGTAGCGCGGATATTCGAACATGAATTACCTGTTAAAACAAAGCGTGTTGCAATGTCTGCACATAGAGCGGATAATTGGACATGATTCACGATAAACGGGCCGCGCTTTCCGCCTATACATCAAACTTGCTCTCCCAGGGGCGGGTGGTTTTTGATGGCCGAGAGGCGATCGAAGCGCTGGGCATCAATCGTGGCGCGTTCCTGGACTCAGCCGAGCGTTTGCAGCGTCGAAAACTACTCCTCAACCCGCGCCACGACTTCTATATCGTGGTCCCTCCACAATTCATGTCATTGGGCGCTCCGCCACCAACCTGGTACATTGACGCGCTGATGCGCCATGAGGGGAATTCCTATTATGTCGGTCTGCTTAAGGCTGCCGAACTGCACGGTGCCACGCATCAGGCCGTGATGGAGTTTCAAGTCGTGTCGGCCAAACGGCTCCCCAAGATCAGGGCCGGTCGCAACCGCGTCGTCTTCTACTACCGAAAGGATATGGAGACCGTCGCCGCGGGCGTTGTCGACAAGAAAACCGAGACAGGTTCGATGAGAGTGTCGTCACCAGCTCTCACAGCGCTCGACATTCTGCGGTATTCTCGTGGCGCCGGCGGTCTTGATAACATCTTCACTGTCCTCAGGGATATCGAGCCGCAGATTGATTTCGAAAGCCTGACCAACCTGTCGCGCGTCACCGAACGGCCGGTCGTGCAGCGCCTCGGCTACCTTCTCGACAGGCTGGGTCACGGCCCACGCCTGGCGTCGATGCGTATCGCCTTGGAAGACCGCGGCAACCTGCCCTGGACGGAGCTGGACCGCAAAGAAGCCGGCGATCCCGACTTTTCTACTGAAGTGCTTGAGCGCGACCCGCGTTGGCGGGTCATCGTCCGCCGCTATCCGGAGGCCGATGAATGATACCAGCTCAGAATATTGTCGCGTGGGGCAATGTCGCGCCTTGGGCCGATCAACGTCAGATCGAACAGGATCTGATTATCAGCCGGGCGGTGGTCGCGATATTCACCGACCCCTTCTTGCGCGAAGCCTTGAGGTTTCGCGGCGGCACAGCCCTCAACAAACTGCACTTCCCGGCTCCGCTGCGCTACTCGGAAGACATTGATCTCGTGCGCACAGAGGCCGGGCCGATCGGCCCGGTCCTGGACGCCTTGCGTGTCGTCCTCGAGCCGTGGCTTGGACACGGTCAGTACGAGTCAAGTCCGGTCGCACCCAAGTTGAAATTCCGGATTGAGGCCGAGGACGGCGGCGGCGTCCCCATCCGCCTCAAGGTCGAAACCAACATCAGCGAGATCGAAGCGTATGATCCGCCGATCGACTTGCCGTTCGGCGTGACCAATCCATGGTTCACCGGGAATGCGTCCGTCCCGACATTCTCCCGTGAGGAAATGTTGGCCACCAAGCTGCGCGCGCTGCTGCAGCGGGAGAAGGGTCGCGATCTCTATGACCTGGCGCATGGCCTGGAGACGTTTGAGGGCCTGAATGTGGAGAAAGTGGCTGACTTTTTTGGCCGCTACGTCGCACTTTCGGGCCAGGTCATCACGCGGGCACAGGTTGAGCAACGGATGTTCGCGAAGCTTGCCCGGCCGCGCTTTCTGACCGACATGCAGCCATTGCTTCCGACACAGCAGGCCGAAGCGCTGACCGACCAAACGACCCTCCAGTCATCTACTAGCGTTTTTGCGGCATTCATCGAACGCTTGCCCGGTGACACGTGGTTACGCACCGCTGAAATGCGCAAGCGCTTCGGCGTGGTGTAGAGATATGAATTGGAACGATGACGTCGAGGGTGGCCTGGGATGAGCGACGGAACGAGAGAAGAGGAGCCGCCGACGCACTATCTTCGCCAGGACAATGATGGGTCCGGGACGCAGGTGTGGCGTATCCAAGACTCTGAGGCAGTGAGGCTGGGTGTTTCCAATCCCGAGCAGGGCGCGGGGACCTATATTAAAAGGGGCAAACGGGCCTCGATTTGGGCGGCATTTCGAGAAGACACTCCTTGGTTTACTCCTGGCGGACCCGAGACCGGGCCGTTTCATCGCCTCGATCTCCCGCCAGCTCACTACTATCGTCGCATCGCCAGGCCGCTAAATGGCAGCTTCGCCCATCCTAAAAACCCCGGCGCCGGCGAAGAGCGCGACACGATTGCCGTAGGTGCTGGTCAAGCGCGCGCTCTGACGCATCATCTCGATCGCATCTGCCAAACCGTCCATCCCCATACCGAAACGCTGGGTGTTTACGGTCACGAAATCCGCAACCTGCTGATCCTTGCAGCGACCGAGGTCGAAGCGCATTGGCGGGGGGGCCTGGTCGCGAACGGTAGGTCGGGCCAGAAACTCAACACGAACTACTATGTGCGGTTGCTACCGGTCATGCGCCTCGATCAGTATGCGGTCGGCTTTCGTCCCTATCCGTGGCTAACGCCTATTCGCCCCTTCGCCGGGTGGAATTCTCAAGATCCCACCAAGACTCTCCCCTGGTACGACGCTTATAACCGGGTCAAACACGATAGAGAAACACAATTCAGTGACGCGCGGCTCGAACACACGTTCAACGCCGTCGCCGCATGTGTGATTATGCTTGCAGCTCAATATACCCCTTCGATCGGCTTGGGTGGTCACTCGGATCTGAGCTCTTTTTTCCAGTTTGCCGAGACGCCGGAATGGACACCAGAACAAAGCTACGCGAGCATCTCACACGACCAAGATGGCCGCTGGGTGCCGGTTGATCACCCAGCGCTCGTACGCAAGTAATGAGACTGGATATCGGGGGAGGGGGCGGCGCGGGCAATCATGGACATCGATCAGGGTGGACGAGTCATCCTTGCGCATGTGAGTGTAGCTGCTGCTGAATGACGTCTGTGTGGACGTCGATGCGATAATATTTGAGCGTAGGCAAACGTACATCTTGCGCCAAACGCTTTCTCATTTATGAGGCATGATACATCTAGATGTATGAGGGTCTTATGGCAACCGGATACATGCTGTTGACAGGCGCAAGCCGCGGGATTGGCCACGCAACGGTAAAGCTCTTTCAGGAGAAAGGCTGGCGCATCCTCACAGTGTCGCGTCAGCCATTTTCAGAGGAATGCGCATGGCCGACTGCAAGGGAGAGTCATATCCAGGCTGATCTTGCAGATCTCTCTCAGATCGGCCGGCTTGTCGCAGCGGTTAGGGAGCGTCTTCCTGATGGGAAGCTTCACGCACTGGTCAACAATGCCGGCATTTCGCCCAAAGGCCCGGGCGGATCAAGGCTGGGCGTTGTCGGAACCGATGCTGAAACCTGGACGAAAGTGCTGAACGTCAATCTGATCTCGACGGCGCTGCTCGCGCGGGCGCTCCTGCCGGAGCTTGAGGCGGCCAAGGGTCTCATTGTCAATGTGACTTCGATCGCGGGCTCACGCGTTCATCCTTTTGCCGGCGTTGCGTATGCGGCGTCAAAAGCCGGCCTCGCTTCCTTGACCCGCGAGCTCGCCCATGAGTTCGGCCCGCGTGGTGTGCGTGCAAACGCGATCGCTCCGGGCGAAATCGAAACCTCAATCCTGTCGCCGGGCACCAACGCATTGGTCGAGCAAGAAGTCCCGATGGCTCGGCTTGGAACGCCCCGCGAAGTGGCAGAAACAATATACTTTTTATGCAGTGACGCCTCCTCGTACATCAATGGCGCCGAAATCCACATCAACGGCGGACAGCATGTCTGATCTGCCGAGGGGAGGGGCGGTCGTGGAATGCGATCGGCGGGCACCGTAAACTTAACGCTGTGCGCAGATAGCCGTATTGGCGCGGAGCCGCCAAGCGAGCGGGCATTGGGTGGAGGCCGGATCACGGTCGATAACGTACGCCCTCGGCCGTCATACCCTCGACAGACGAAACATCCGTCACTCGATCCCCACTAGCGACCAGAAGCTCTCGCCTTCTTTGGGGCCGAAATACCGCTTTCCCGCTCAAGCTTTTTGCGAGCGAGTTTACGGACGCGCCTGATACCCTCGGCCTTCTCACGAGCACGTTTTTCGGACGGCTTTTCAAAACGCTCCCGAAGTCGAGCCTCCCGGAAAACGCCCTCGCGCTGCAACTTCTTTTTCAAAAAACGGAGCGCTTGCTCAACGTTATTATCACGTACCAAAACTTGCATTCTAAACTCCCTAGGATCACTGACGCGCCTCATTAGATCCATGTGCTTTTACGAGCAAGGCTTGGAAGACCGATTGCCTAAATTCTTTGTCGTCACTGTTTCATGGCACGATCGCGAATGGGCTAGAGGTAAGCCTTGCCAGCGGTTGATGGGTCAGAAGTTCATATCCTTTGAAGACCGGTGAGCTTTCGGTGTCCATATTGTTCAAACTCCGACTTTTTTGATGGTGCCATTTCCGTGGCGATCTGCTGATTTACAATCCATTGCCAATGGCTTCCTGAGGACCTATTGAAGATTGCGGATTCTCGCCTGCGCTGTCGCGACGATCCATTGCTTTGTTCTCAGTTCCGGATTTTCATGCCGCATGATGTCGGTCACGACCGCGACGCTATCCGCCCCGTGAGCAAGGGCGTCTTCGATCCGTTCGACATTCAACCCGCCGATGGCGACCAGAGGCAGGTCGCCGATGCGCGATTTCCATTCGCTCAGCCGCGTCAGCCCTTGCGGCGCCCATTTCATCTGCTTGAGGATCGTCGTGTAGACCGGACCGAGTGCGATATAATCAGGCCTCGCTGCCAGTGCGGTTTCCAGCTCGCGTTCGTCGTGCGTTGAGAGGCCGAGTTTCAGGCCACTCGCTCGGATCGCGTCGAGGTCCGCTGTCGCAAGATCCTCCTGGCCGAGGTGTACGAAGCCGCAACCTTCCTCGATCGCAAGCCGCCAGTGGTCGTTGACGACCAGCTGAGATTGATGTTTAGCGCAGACTGCAACTGCGCGACGGATCTCGGCGCGTAGTTCAGTCTCCCGACGATCCTTGATGCGCAGCTGCACCAGCTTGACGCCAAGCGGTACCAGCCGGGCAATCCACTCGGCGCCGTCGACGATCAGGTAGAACGGATCAAGCTTCATGTGAACACCGCCTTTCCGATCACCGGCGTGGAGGGGACGGCCATGTCGCGTGGCTCCAGCACGCCAGCGTCAAAGGCCTGCTTGCCGGCGGCGATTGCCGCGGCAAAGGCGGCTGCCATCGCCGCGGGATCTCCGGCGCCGGCAACGGCGGTGTTGAGCAGAACCGCATCGAAACCGAGCTCCATGACTGCCGTTGCGTGCGACGGCCGACCGATGCCGGCATCGACGATCAGCGACACGTCAGGGAAATGGGCCCGCATTGCTCTGAGCGCTGTCGGATTGAGCGGCCCGGCGGCACTGCCGATCGGAGCGCACCAAGGCATCAGCACCTTGCAGCCGGCCTCCAGCAGTCGTTCGGCCACGACCAGATCGTCGGTCGTGTACGGGAAGACTTCGAAACCTTCGTTGACGAGAATGCGAGCCGCCTCGACGAGGCCGAAGACATCCGGCTGTAGCGTATCATGGTTGCCGATGACCTCGAGCTTGATCCAGTCGGTGGCGAATAGCTCGCGTGCCATCCTTGCGGTCAGCACCGCTTCCCCGACGCTGTGGCAACCTGCAGTGTTGGGAAGGATACGAACGCCGAGTGCGCGGATCATCTCGAAGAAGGCGCCCCCAGTGCGGCCGCCAGACATCTCACGACGAAGCGAGACGGTGACTATTTCCGTCGCCGATTGCCTGACAGCCTCGGAGAGGACGGCAGGAGAGGGGTATCGCGCTGTGCCGAGCAGCAGACGGGAGTTTATTTCGGATCCATAAAGCGTCAGCATCCGTCAGCCTCCTTGCATCGGCGACAGGATTTCGATCCTGTCATTGTCGTTGAGCGAACGATTGAACCGGTCTTCGCGATGGACCAGCTCACCGTTGACGGCTGTCGCCAGCCAGTCACCCTCGTATTCCATCAGGACTAAAAGCTCCGACAGCGTCTCAGCCGCGACATCCTGGGCCTCGCCATTAACGATCACTTTCATGAGGCATTCCTTCCCGTGGTATGTTGGTTGAAGACAAGTTCAGCCGCCTCGGCCGCCATGGCTGGCGCGAGCAGAAAGCCGTGACGGTAGAGGCCGTTGAGCGAGATCACCTTTCCCTGATGGCTTGCACGTGGAAGATTGTCCGGAAAGGCTGGGCGGATTCCGACACCCGTTTCGATTATGGTTGCATCGGCAAAGGCCGGAAATAGCGTGTATGCAGCGTTGAGCAGTTCCATCAGTGAACGGGCGACAATAGGCCCGTCGAATTCCGTCTCGATCATCGTCGCGCCGACCATGAACAGACCGTCTCCACGCGGGACGATGTAGACGGGGAAACGCGGATGGAGCAGGCGGACCGGCCGGGAGAGATCCACGTCAAAGCTTTTAAGGTAAAGCATTTCGCCGCGGACGCCGCGTAACTCCTTGGCCTCGCCGATCTGCGCAGCGCCCGTGCAATCGACGACACTGTCGAAGCTCTCCTCATGCGAGCTCTCGCCCACGAAGGTGACCCCCTGAACCGTCAGCTTGGTGCGCAGCAGAGTCAAAACTCGCCGGGGATCGAGATGGGCTTCGCGGCGAAAGAACAGCCCGTGCCGGAACCGCCCGGCAAGGGAGGGTTCCAGCGCCGCGATCGCCGGCTCTTCCAGCCATTCATAACCCGTCGTGCGGCAGGCAAAGCGTCGCAGTTCACCAAGATCGCGAGCCGAGGCGACCACGAGCGTTCCGTTTCGTCGCACCTCTCCCGGCACAATTGCCTCCCATTTGTCGGCGGCGGTGAGACCGCGCATGAGTACCGCAACATCAGCACTCTCCCGCTCGCACCAGGGCGCCAACATTCCGCCCGCGAGCCACGAAGCAGCACGCAGGAAACCGTCATATGGATCGAGCACAGTGACCTCGGCATCTCGAGCGCGCAGTTCATGCGCCACCGTCAGGCCGGCAACGCCGGCCCCTTTGACAAGAACACGCATCTCATTCGCTCGTTTGCTGCAGGGTTTCTACCGGCATATAGAGGCCGCCGCCCTCGCGATAACGTGCCGCCATCGCCTCCAGTCCCTCCTTCTGCGCTTCGGCGCGGATATCGTGCGAGATGCGCATCGAGCAGAATTTCGGTCCGCACATGGAGCAGAAATGCGCGACCTTGTGCGCCTCCTTCGGCAGCGTCTCGTCGTGGAAGCTGCGGGCGGTTTCGGGGTCCAGCGAGAGGTTGAACTGATCCTCCCAGCGGAATTCGAAACGGGCACGCGAGAGCGCGTCATCGCGCAGCTGTGCCGCCGGATGCCCCTTGGCGAGATCGGCGGCGTGAGCCGCTATCTTGTAGGTGATGACGCCTACCTTCACGTCGTTGCGGTCGGGAAGCCCCAGATGCTCCTTGGGCGTGACGTAGCAGAGCATCGCCGTGCCGAACCAGCCGATCATCGCTGCGCCTATCCCAGAGGTGATGTGATCGTAACCCGGCGCGATATCGGTCGTCAGCGGCCCGAGCGTGTAGAAAGGCGCCTTGCCGCAGACTTCGAGCTGCTTGTCCATGTTCTCCTTGATCTTGTGCATCGGCACATGGCCGGGGCCTTCGATCATCACCTGGCAGTCTTTCGCCCAGGCGACCTTGGTCAGTTCTCCCAGTGTTTCCAGTTCGGCGAACTGCGCCGCATCATTCGCGTCAGCGATCGAGCCGGGGCGCAGGCCATCGCCGAGCGAGAAGGAGACGTCATAGGCGCGGCAGATGTCGCAGATATCCTCGAAATGCTCGTAGAGGAAGCTTTCGCGGTGATGACGGAGACACCACTTCGCCATGATCGAACCGCCGCGCGAGACAATGCCGGTCACCCGGTTGACGGTGAGCGGGATGTAGTGAAGCCGCACGCCGGCATGGATGGTGAAATAATCGACGCCCTGTTCGGCCTGTTCGATCAGCGTGTCGCGATACACCTCCCAGGTCAGGTTCTCGGCAATGCCATCGACCTTCTCCAGCGCCTGATAGAGCGGCACGGTACCGATCGGCACGGGCGAATTGCGGATGATCCATTCGCGGATGTTGTGGATGTTGCGGCCGGTGGAGAGATCCATGACGGTATCGGCGCCCCAGCGGGCCGCCCAGACCATCTTCTCAACCTCCTCCGCCATCGATGAGGTGACGGCGGAGTTGCCGATATTGGCGTTGATCTTCACCAGAAAATTGCGGCCGATGATCATCGGTTCGGCTTCCGGATGGTTGATGTTGGCGGGGATGATCGCCCGACCCGCCGCCACTTCCTGCCGGACGAATTCCGCCGTCACATGGTCGGGAATGTGGGCGCCGAAACTTTCGCCGTCGCGGACTATGGCGTCCGCCTGCGCCTTGCGGCCGAGGTTTTCGCGGATGGCTATGAATTCCATCTCGGGCGTGATGATGCCGGCGCGCGCATAAGAGAGCTGGGTGACTGCACTGCCATCCTTTGCGCGCAGCGGCTGGCGTAGCGCGGGGAATTCGGGCGTCAGCCTTTCGCCGCTGGCAAAGCCGTTGTCTTCGGGACGGACATGGCGGCCCTTATAGGCCTCGACGTCGCCGCGGGCGAGAACCCAGTCACGTCGCAGTGAGGGCAGCCCCTGTTCGATACGGATCTCGGTGCCCTCGATCGTATAGGGGCCGGACGAGTCGTAGACGACAACGGGCGGCTCGCCCGATGTCGGATGCAGGCTGATTTCGCGCATCGGCACGCAAATGTCGGGATGGATGTCCCCCCGACTGTAGATCTTCCTGGATGCCGGCAAGGGGCCGGTGGTGACGGTTGGGGTGATATTCTTTGCGGCGATGTTCATGGTTTGAGGCTCCAAGTTTGAGTTTGGAGACCCAGTCCTCAGCCGGAATGATGGAAAGACGCCGGCACGGATTCCACGCGTGAATCCGAAACCTCTCGAGCGCTTGCACCGTCCCTACGCCAGTATGAACTGGATCAGGTTCAACGGGTCACTGCGCGCGATAGCAGTATCTCAGCCCCTTGCCGGGACCCCCCTGGTGAATGCCAAAAAGGGTAGAGGCTTGCCGAGGGGACTGTCAAGCGACAATCTGCGACGGCTTGGGGTCAGGTTACACTCAGGCTATCGTGCTTGGTCGCCGCGATCAAACGAATCGACAAGTCAGTCGCCCGACCGGCACGCTTCCGCAAGGCAGGCGCTTTTGTCGCATGCAGTGGCTGTCGATTTTTATCCCGCGCAGTTCAGCAAGTATGCTGAGTACCGAAGCGCTATTGAGAAAGCAGGCGCGGAACTGGAAAGTCTAGTATTTTGTCCGTGTAGCTTTCGACCAAGGCGCTAAAAGGCGTGCCGTCTCGAAGTTTCAGTACGGCACGATGTTCGAGCAGGAACGGCGGCTGGCTGAGGGAACTTGTTTCATGCGCTGTTAAGCCCTCCATGTCCCAGCCTTCGGATAGAGGGGACCAGAGCAACTTGGCAGACAGGTTTGTGCGAGTGAAATTAAGAGCCTGAACGGCTCTGCCAAACGCGATATCGCTGGTCTTCAAAGCCTGATTCATCTCTGCAGTTAATTTTGCGGGTACATACCAATTGTCGGCTTCCGACAAGACGCGGTCGCCGCAGACCAGGCGGACGCGGCGATAAGCGATCAGCTCACCGGGTCCGACGGTCAGAAGTTCACGGATGTGCTCATCGGCCGGCTTGTCTTGCCCGCCCACACGCTGAGCTACAATCTTAGAACCTTCCGGTGCGAGCTTGTGCGCGGCGCACCAGCGATCAAGGGTCAACGTAGCACTGGCGTTACTCAGGAGATTGGCATTCAAGGTCTGAAGGACCGCAAGCGCTTCCACTCGAGATGTCGGCGAGTTCAGCCACTGAGACCCTATAGACGGTTCTTGCGCAATTGCGATCTGGGTGCCCAGGACGATGGCAGTCGCTGCAAGTGCGGCGATGCGAATGCGTTTCGAAGAACAAAATGACACGGAGAACGGTTCCTTTCTGCAGTAAATTTGATGGGCGAACCCTGCGCGTCAAATTTCCTTGATTTTGGCAGGCGAGCGCGCGTTGTCAGCGTATTTGATGCCAGCAGCAAGATTTGAACTGCGCCTTGCGGGTACCGTTTAACGGTCGGGTTCCCGATAGACTTTCATACCATCTTCCGATGTTCCTGCCGTGCTGGTTCACACCTGTTGAAGCCTGTGTGCCCGAGCCGTCCTTTGCTTGCGTCGTATCAAGGTCGTCCATGATTATCCTCCATCCGCTCGCCGACCTGTTGTTGGAGTTTGCAAGCGTTGGCGACTGAGCCGATGCTTCCATCCTGGAATATGGAAACTCGATAGACGTGGATTTCAAAGGAGGAACGTGGCGGCCGGTCCAAATTCTCCCAATTCACTTAACGGTTTAGCGCCTTTGTCGTCCTCTCGCTCGTTGCGGGATGTTCATACAGCTGGATCGGATAAAATAGGTAGCAACCGAAAGCAAAATCCAGGAGCAATTGTTCGAAAAAGGTCTTCTTCGTCGACGCAGAGCCCTCCTGCCGGTCGAGTGACAATTGTAGACCAGGCAGCGACACGCCGTCGATGGTTGCCAACCGCAGATGCGAGTAGCCAAGGCGCTTGTCTGATTTCTTTTGGTGATCCATGTCGTCGTGCTCCTTGTGCAAGCCTCCCGACGATGACGTCGCCGGCAAGATTTCAGCATTCATGGGAAAGAATCTTCCTGTTGCACTGTCGTAACTCATCATAACAGGACACTTGATGAAAATGGCAAGCAACGCAATAGATGCGTCGGATATATTGCAAAGTATATCGTTTCCAATTTGGCATATCTTACTCTCTATTGCGAGAAACCCGTGAGTATGGAATATATTATTGGATATATTTCTATATATATCGCATTTCGTGTCTTTGGCGGCCGCGTGAAATGGCAACTCTCTAACGGCTACGCAAACGCTCGCTGGTCGAAACGGCAATCGGGCGATAAAAGTCCATCATCGGGCGGCGTCTGCGGGCGAGGTCGCGGCCTGGTCAGCAGACCGAAGGCGCCATCGGCTGCGCCGTTCTCAATCGCATGCTTGACTGCGCACGCCCGAAATTCGTCCGCCGCAAGGCACCCTCGGCATGATCAGCCGTTTCAAAGATCCCCATCCGTTCAATTCCAGATCTGTGCACTAACGCCCGCGGTCGTCGCCGATCGCATTTGTAGAGTTTGCTGTCTCAATGCATCACTTCTTCTCGGAGCTTAACGCGGCCGCAGAGAGGAACGCGCGGAAGTCGACCGTCGATTCAAGGAGTCGGACGCTGACGCTGACAGGGTCCCCATGGCAGGGGTACGGCCATCAGCATTCGGTTGAGAATTCGGGCCATGATCGTTTTTACCCCTCGTGTATTTGCACAATCTATGGCCAGCGACATGGTCATGAAATAAAATTGCATCGACAAGTGCAGATGACATGTCGTCGCCAACGACCTCTCCGGAGAGGTCTGCGCCGGAGCCAGGAGGTCTGCGAGGGCGAGTGTAGAGTTGCCGCCTCGACCGGCCCAGTTCAGCGACTGCCCGGTCCATTGCGGCGGCGCCGCTCTTGTTAATCTCTCCTGCCATCGGGTTCGATATTCCTGAAAAAATCCGGGGACGGATGGGGTTCTCTCATTCACGACGACGATTCTTTCAAGAATGAGAGACTTCACAAACAACGATGAATGGACCTCAAAGTGAAATAGATAGAAGCTTATCAAAACTGCGTCATGTTGCCTCGCGATCACGCGAGAGCTGACGAAGAGATTGGACAATATGGCATGTGTCGGCTTTGCACCATTGTGGTGCCATCTGTGAAAGACGCTCGACATTGGCGCTGTTGAAGACTGCGCACTTAAGTCATCAAATCAGGCACCAAAAAATTTGGGGTTCGCGCGAGTCAACGTAGCGGCGAAGGAGAGGCTAGTCGTCAGCATCGAGATGGTCTTGATATCTTATGGAGATGTTCGGCCTTTTTCTGGCGGCCCTGGTAATTGTTTTCGGCCAGCGTGCTGAAAACCCGGCGTGAGGAGGGTGCAGCCGGGCACCGCTTTGTGGAGGAAGTGAAAATGAAAAAGTTTATCCTGGGCACCGCGATGGCGCTCGTCCTGTCGACGGCCGCTCACGCAGAAACGGTCGGCGTCTCGATGGCGAAATTCGACGACAATTTCCTGACCGTTCTGCGCAACGGCATGACTGATTATGCAAAGACACTGAGCGGCGTGACGCTGCAGGTCGAAGACGCACAAAACGACGTTTCCAAGCAGCAGAGCCAGATCCAGAATTTCATCGCCTCCAAGGTCGATGCAATCATCGTCAACCCTGTCGATACCGATGCGACCACGGCAATGTCGAAGCTCGCGGCCGATGCTGGTATTCCGCTTGTCTATGTCAACCGTGAACCGGTCAACGTCGACACGCTGCCGGACAATCAGGCCTTCGTTGCTTCCAACGAGCTGGAATCCGGCACGCTGGAAACCAAGGAAATCTGCCGTATTCTCGGCGGCAAGGGCAAGGCCGTCGTCATCATGGGCGAGCTTTCCAACCAGGCTGCGCGCATGCGGACGCAGGACATCCATGACGTCATCAAGACGGATGAATGCAAGGGTCTGGAGATCGTCGAAGAGCAGACCGCCAACTGGGACCGCACCCAGGGCGCCGACCTGATGACCAACTGGCTCTCCAGCGGCATTGAATTCGACGCCGTGATCTCCAACAACGACGAAATGGCGATCGGCGCCATCCAGGCGCTGAAGGCGGCCGGCAAGGATATGACCAAGGTCGTCGTCGGCGGTGTCGACGCCACGCAGGACGCGCTTGCCGCCATGCAGGCGGGTGATCTCGACGTCACGGTGTTCCAGGATGCCGCCGGCCAGGGCAAGGGCTCGCTCGATGCAGCGCTCAAGCTCGCCAAGGGCGAGAAGATCGAAAAGAAGGTCTACATTCCCTTCCAGCTCGTCACGCCTGCTAACGTCAAGGACTTCGTCACCAAGAACTGAGGCGAACGCCACACAGGATGCGGGCTTTGCCCGCATCCTCTTTTCGGGCGCTCGACGTTCCTCAAATCCTTAAAGATGACGGACCCTTGAGCTCTCAGGCTGCTGCGCTTGATCCCCATGCGCCGTTCTCAGGCGATCTCTTCAAGACGACGGCCGATCAACAGCGCCCGGCAGGTTTCTCACAGGCTCTGGCCGAATCTGCGGGCCATGAGCGTATCGCGCCGAGGCAACTCTCGAATTGTTTGTCCATCGTTCTCCGCTTGGGAATGATCAGTGCATCACTCCCTACGAGCTTCCCTACTACCTCTCGTCGGCTGCTACGCAAGGGTTGTCCGCCCTTCATCGCGTCAGACCTGTACTCCGCTGCACAAACTGATAGAAAGTGCGCCCGCGGAATTCGAAGAAACTGTCCGTTGCCGGACGCGGTCGGCAGCGGTGGAACTAGAAAACGGATGCACGTTTTCCGGCTGCCAAAAGGAGCCTTAATCGACATGAACATGGTCTCGAAGATTGCGAAACCCCCAGTTGCCCCGTCCGTTGGCGCTCTGCTTGCAGAAGCTCGCCTGGCTCGCGGCTATTCGCTGGACGACGTCGCAGAAACCACTGGTCTGACTGTGGCAGAGGTGACGGCTCTGGAGAATGACGCGGATTTCGACGCGTCGAGGATCCGAAGGACTGCATCCGCTCTAGGGATTCTAGAAAAGATATGCGATGCGCCGCGCTGACATCGTTGAACAGCTTTTTCCACGGCTCTACTTCTCAAGGAAGGTGGGTGCAGCAACTCACGGGTCGCGCTTCAATGGGAAGCTGTTCAACTCGGGCACAGTTTTCAAGAGTAGGGGCAGGGAACCTCGGCTGTGATGTTCGACAACCAGCTGACTCTTCAAGGGGAATGGCGTGGCTGGCGCAGTTCTTCCGCTCGCAAATTAGGCATCATCGCGTGCAGCTCGATTCCAAGGTTCAGCAGTCTCTTGGGAAACTTCGTGGGAATCCGCTGTATGATCTCGTTGGGTGTTTTGCATCGGTTTGACGCCCATCGAAAGCTCAACACGCGGTTCACCCGGGTGGCTTGCCCAATAGACGCTAGACGATCAACCGGAAGGACAAATAAAACATGCAACTGAGCCCCCCGCCCCCCGTCGAGTCAGCGCTCAACGCTATTGGCAATACACCGGTCATACGCCTGCGTCGCGTCGTACCGGACGGGAGCGCTCAAGTCTTTGTGAAGCTCGAGTATTTCAACCCGACAGGCTCGTATAAAGACCGCATGGCAAAATCCATCATAGAAGAGGCTGAGCGCCGCGGAGATTTGAAGCCAGGAATGACAGTAGTCGAGGCGAGTGGGGGAAGCACTGGGTCCTCGCTCGCCTTCATTTGCGCAGTGAAAGGCTATCATTTCATTGTGGCTTCTTCCAACGCCTTTGCCATGGAGAAGTTGCGTACCATGCGCAGCTTTGGCGCAACCGTTGATCTGATCCACAGCCCGTCCGGCGAAATCTCGGCCGATCTAATTCCGTCTATGATCCGTCACGCCCAGGAGGTCTCCAACCGGTCGGACTGCTATTATTCGGACCAGTTTAACAACCGTGACGCCTTGATTGGCTATGAGGAAATCGGCCATGAGTTGGTCAAACAATTTCCAGACGGTATCGACGCCTTCTGTGGCGCAGTTGGTGTGGCCGGAATGACAATGGGCGTGGCAAGGATTCTGAAGTCGCGCTCAGCGACGGTTCGGATCGTGGTTCTGGAGCCGGCCTCTTCACCCGTCATATCGAAAGGTTGGGCCGGAACCCACCACGTCGAGGGGATAGGGGTAGGCTTCGTTCCGCCTTTGCTCAATCAAGATCTCTATGACGAAGCGCGCAGCATTCCGGAAGAGGAAGCACGCGCTATGTGTCACCAATTAGCACGGGAGGAAGGATTGCTGGTCGGTACGTCCACGGGCCTCAACGTCACTGCGGCGATTCGTTTGGCCAAGGAGTTGGGGCAGGGTAAGACGGTCGTCACGGTCGCGAGCGACACCGGTCTAAAGTACATGAACGGGAAGCTTTTTTCCGATGCCTGACAACGGTCGAGCGACGGCCGGGACGACGCTGGACCTTCGGTTGAATTGGAACCTGCGCGACAAAACGCCCCGGCCCCTAGGCAAACGCGCCCCTCGTTGTATCGGCGGCGCAGTTTTTTGGAGCATCCTGTCAACGTGACGATCGCCAATCTAAACGGCGTCAAAGTCCAAGCCTGGCTTGCCCACCTTCTTGCCTGCGTTGCCGATGTGTCCGTCAGAAAGCTGATCAACTGCTTCGGTCGAACTGGTAATCGACTGAATTGAACTCTTAGGCGGCATAGTCTGCGGCCCTGACGACGGCTTACGGCCTAACATTGTCGCATGAGTGATTTTTACTCCGACCCCGACGCAGGAGCCACCCTGTTGCCGCGACGCTAAGGGATGCCGGCTCTGTCGAGAGGTAACGGACCGTTGGATTTATGGGGCGCATCGCGAAAGATGTCCGGATGACGCCAATTGCGGGAAGAGCGAGTAACGCGCAGAACCGTTGCTTCATACGTAGCCATGTCGGGAATCACTACCTCGAGCAAGAAATCATGGTCTCCGGAGACGAGGTGACATGCTATTACTTAGGGCATGGAGAGGACGGCCTCTCAGAAGGAGTCAGCGTTGTCGTGTGAGTGTCGTGCGGCGTGACGGGATATCCTCTCTCCAATTTGGGTAGGCCGGCACGGATGACCGCGGACGATCAAGACCGCCAGCCTTTTCCTCAGGCGCTCTAATCTGTTGCGGGACCGCCGAAGGCGTAATCCGAAGTATTTTGGCCGCCCGCTCAAAGCTTGCGCTGCGAAGGAGTGCGACGAGTGCCTCAAGTTGAAATCGATCTAACGTCGTCAATCTGCCTTATGCCAATTAAGGAAATCTCATTTGTTCGCGCCCAATTCCCGTCTTAGACAATGAACACCTAAGACATCGTGATGATAGGCAAAGGAGACCGCTAAAATGACTATTGTGTCGCGAGACAAGTTCGAAATGCTGTCGAATATGACGCCCTCGCTCGAAGACGGCGAGTATGTGTTCTGCTCGTTACCCAATGAAGGGAGCAAAGTCCACAATCTGAATCCGATTGGGACATTTCACGAAAGAGAAGGTTTGACAGTCATCCTTGAGAAAGGAGAGGCGCACGAAGCGGGGTTCGAAACTTCACTTGCGATGCGCCAGATCACCCTCAATGTGAATTCTGCGCTCGATGGCGTCGGCCTTACGGCGGGGGTTGCTGCCTGTCTCGCAGAAGCTGGCATACCGTGCAACATGGTGGCAGCATATCACCACGACCACATCTTTGTTCCGGCGGGCCTAGCTGATCGAGCATTGCATCTGCTGGAAACGCTGCAACGCGAGTCCGCGCGGGCGATGCGCAAATGTTGACGAACAGTATTACCCGCACATAGCCGGCGAAGCTTTACTAACTTCGCTGGCAAGCGGCAGCTCGAGCAGACCTGGGCGTTCCTCGCCGAGGCTCCATCGCGATCAACCGAGAAGCTGCGAAGATCGTCGATACGGGCTATCATTGTTTTGGCGAAAACCGTTCGCAATCGCCTGACGTGGGCAACACATCGAGTTTTTAAAGGGAGCATGACAATGGAGTCGGCCGAGTTAGGGCACTCCACGATCGTTGGAATACGGTTAATGTAGAGATGTACGATCAAATTTGCGGATGCCAACTGATCCAGGTCACGCGGAGCAATGATATCTACTCAGGTTCTCTACAAAGCGGGAGTTTGGGCATCCCAACACCAACTCGCTTAATCGCCCTTCCGCACGTCAATCTTCCCATCCACCATGATCTTCAGCGCTCGGATCATGCCGGCGAGGTTGAGCAGAACACCCTCGACTTCATCGTTATTCGCAGCAGCCTCTGTCATCAACGCCGCGATCTCAAGGTCCCCCATCGCAACATAATTTCCGCGGCTGGGGCGAGTGCCGGTTTCCAGGCGCATCTCCCGCACCATTCTTACCGCGCGTTCGACTAGGCGGCGGTATTCGTCAGTGCTCAGTTTGTCGACCTCGTTGGCCGCCCGGGTGAGTTCAGAGATAAAGTCGGCAGTGTAGGACATTTGCAGATGGTTTGCCGATGGGTAGGACCTATCAATGTTTGCCAGAAGGCCGGGGTGTTTGCCGGGTTCCTCGCGGCCTGCATCGGTCTTACCGAGGTTACCGAATTGCTTTAAATATTGCGCGGTATTAAGTGAACATTGTGGCCGAATGCCGCGATAATGCGACACTGGCACCGACAATCCGCGGGCGGTCGCACCGAAAGTCAGCGCTCGGCGGTGCGCCTCTCGATAAACGGACAAACGATCAAGATGCTGCCGGGGTGGCCCGGACTCCCGCATCGATTTCCTCCGCTCAGAACGCGATGTAGTCAACAAGAATCAGTCACAATGAAGCGGTGTCAACGGAACTATATCCCGACGGCTGCGATTCTATCGTTTTGTCACAGTTGCGTCCGTAAGTGGTTCTCTGCGACTGGAGCCGCGTTTGAGCCGAATACTTAAAAAGGATAGACCGAATGGACTGCAGTCGTTATCTGAAAGGCTTGTTGCGATACTGAAGACGTCGCTGAAAAATTACCACAGACACCCGAGGCTTCTTAAAGTGAAAAAAGTGCAGCGCAGCTTTGCCGTCGAGTACAAATCAGGTCGGCGAAAACTCAATTCTAAACCGAATTCGATTTGGGGAGACACGGATCTCAAGTCCGTCGCGCAAGATCTGCAAGACGAGGCAATGCCATTTCTTTCGGCAGCGCCTCGGGCTAGCAGCAGCGAGATGCTTTTACCCGGAGAGCAGACCGGGCCGATGTTGACACTGCCGATCGGGCAGGAGACAAAGGCAGCGGCTTTACAGGAGACCATAATGGCCGACGAAAACGATACGATGACCAATGCTGACACGCCGGTCGCCGCGGCGCCCGATGTACCGAAGAAGGTGCGCAAACCTCGCGCCAACAAGGCGGTGCCTGCAACGGCCTCAGCCGCCGTTTCGGCGGAGCCGGCAGTTGCTTCGGGTGCCGCAGCTGGCAAGCAGAAGAGAGGCCGCAGGCCAAAGGCTGACGAAGGTACGGTGAGTGCCAAGCGTGCGCCCGTCAAACGCGCTCCGAAGGCTATGCAAATAGCGGCTGCACCGCCGGTGGCGGCAGTTGATGAGATCGCGGATCTTCTGCAGCTCGAAGAGGAAAACCAGAGGCTGCGCAAGCTGCTGGCGGAGAAGCTCCGTGCTGAAAATGCCGATCTGCGAAAGCGACTCAACCTCGGTTGATTGGCTGCAGACGGCCAAGTGCTGGCCGCATTCTCATGCTTATTGAAGTGTACTTTTTGGCGGCGGTTCGTTCTGCCGCCAACGCTTTTGCTCGCGGTATGCATACCGGGGTAGAATTCGAGGTCGAATAAAATGGCGTCTCCTTGGAAACTTCTTGCCCGGCTGGTGTCCGCGCGACGGCAGCAGAGGCAAGAACACGGCTCGACCGATGACGTGAAGCCGGACGCATCAGCCATCGCCGAGCCAACTGAAACAGCAGACAACAACGAGTTGGACGGCGCAGACCGTCCGGCGGACGAAAAGCCAGTTCTTCACGGTCATTCCGCGGCGGTTCCGGCGGACCCGGATCATTCCGAGGAAACGGCAAGCGTTGTTGATGACACGACAGATGTCGAAAGCGCGAGGCCTATGGAAGCGTCGGACCCGGTTTTGACCGACGAGGCCGATACAGACGCGCATGCCGCACCAAAAGCCTTTCGAGTTGGCGAAGGTCAAACGCGAAAGCGCGGCATGCGGGGCATGAAAGCGAAAACGATTGCAGGCGTTATCCCACCTGCTCCAAGCGCTCTCACCGCTTTTGACGATGCAATCAATCTCGACGAAGAAATCAGGCTTCTGCGGGACCAGTTGGCGCGCAAGCTTCAAATGCAAAATGCACAATTGAAGAGGATGCTGGAGCGGTTCGAACGCTGAAGCTGTCATAAACCCATTCTCCGGACCTTGGGTATGAGCATCGTGTCAAACGCCGTTCCCTAAGCTTGGCCAAAAACGAACTTGGCGCCTCGTCGGGCAACAAATTGAAGGCACTGCGCCCATACTCGAGTTCCGGCTAATCAGCATTAGGAGTGTCGGTTCGGAGCCATCAAGACCAATTAGTCCGCGCCCCGAAAGTTGGATGGAGTCACACGGCTGGATTGATGGAAATACAGATCCGTTTCTGCGTCGCGTACAATCCAATGGAAGCTGCCGCCGTCGCCTGGGTAGGGATTTTGACGCCGGCAAGACTTATCGATCGAACAATGCGCATTGACAACATGCCGCCGTCGAAACGGGCGACGACGGACTTGCCGCCCACTGATGAAAAACCGCTCAGCGGCAGGGTAATACCAACGAGCGCTAATCAAAACCGGTGCGCCCAGTCACGCATTCCAATCGACATGATCTTCCAAGGCTGAGCGACCAGCTTGTTCCATGCGTCGCAGCAATGGGCGACGATGTCCTCGTAATCTTTGAAGATCCGGTTGGACAACCAGTTGTCACGCAGAAATTGCCACACGTTCTCGACGGGATTTAATTCGGGCGAGCTTGGCGGCAGGAAGAGCAGTGTGATGTTGTCGGGCACGTCGAGCTTCGGCGTGACATGCCACCCCGCCTGATCAACGATCAGCACGGCATGAGCGCCGTCATCGACGGCCTGGCTGATTTCGAGCAAATGCTGGTTCATGGCGCTGGTGTCGCAGTAGGGAAGAACGAGACCCGCACCTTTGCCCTTCTTGGGGCAGATAGCGCCGAAGATATAGGTCCACATCGTGCGTTGATCGTGCGTTGATCGTGTGGTGCCAAAGGCCTTGTTCCCTTGCGTGCCCATCGCCGGGTGATCTTGTTCTTTTGGCCTATCCGAGCTTCGTCGGCCCACCAGAGCTCAATCTCGACGTTCTTCGGGAGCCTGCCTTTGATTGCTGCCAGTGTGGCGGGGAACTTTTTTTAAAACTCTCCAGGTCGCCTTCGTTCTGGGCGTAATGGCGCGGGCGGGCAGACAGCTTTGCAAAGCCGAGCGCCTTCAATTCGCGGCCAATGGTCGTTTCATCGACGGATATCCGATATTCTTGGAACAGCCATTGAACAAGATCCTTGCGCCGCCAGCGCACAACGCCATGCACCGCCGGTATCGGGCCACTTTCGACGATCTTTGCCAAAGCCTGGCGATGCACGTCGGAAAGCTTTCCTTGATTGCCGGGTGCTTTGCCATTGATGAGCCCTGACGGGCCACGCGCATTGAAGCGAATAACCCAGTCGCGGACAATTTGCAGGGTCACGCCTCCGATCCTGGCCGCATCGCTGCGGGAATGGCCATCATAGATTTCGGCAAGGGCAAGAAGCCGCCGAGCCTGTGCCGCATCCTTCGTACCTTTGGCCAACGCCCGAAGAGCGAAGCCGTCGAAGTCATCGCGCAGTGGAATTCCTGATGTCATCCGCAAACCTCCGTTTGCGGTATTGATTCAGAACTCAACTGATTTGGAAACCTCAAAAAGAGTCACAGACCGCTCACGCTGGTATAAGATCATTCATGGTGGGTGTGGTCTCCGGGAAATGATTCGGATCGGCTTTAGCAACAAAATCCTATGTTATTTCAACGGCTTGTAATACTTCCGCCAACCTACCATGAGTTTTCCGGGCTAAGTGCCTGCCTGTTGGATGCTGCAGTCAGCTGCCTTGGGATTCCCGTAACGTCTTTGAACGGCTATGTCCTCGGGATACCCACTAATTCAGACTTCGGCCGAGCGTCAGTAAAAAGCGTGGATCCTCAGCCAATCAGGGCTGCACTTCAGGAGCATGACATTGTCATTGCCGCGGGTGGTCAGACAATTGATCAGTCGGGCAGACTAACGTTTCTCGGCAGAAACAGCTCAGATCTGACAGCAGTCGTGACCGCAGCTATGCGGGGAGAGCAAGCCTGCCAGATATATTCAGATGTTAAGAGCGTCTACACGGCAGATCCCAATCTTGTCCCAGGGGCACGATTATTCCCGAAGATTGCGTACCGGACAATCGTGCAGATGTCGCGGCATGGCGCAAAGGGCAGGCTCTCGCTTGTCGAAAAATTGTACGTCTCCGTTGTATAATGGGGCGCCGCGATTTCTGTTTCTGCGCTGGGATATCTGAGAATTGAGTTTGCTGTCGCAGATGCTGTCATAGCCGCCGCACTTCTTGATCCAGCTCGAGCCCAGGGTACGATCTAACCCCGATTGCGGTTGCGAAGATGAGCGCGTTGCCGGCAGATGTGGTGCCGGGCACATTTCGGCACAAAACATTCCTTGACCGCCTACGACCCAGAAACAGGAGCCGCGCCCAAAATAGAAATGTCAGACTTGGCCAGCGCAAGCACCGCGGGCGTGATCCAAACTCACCCAAGGGCTAGCTTTCATAGAGTCGCGCCGCTTGGGGCAGGATTTTTCAGTTCAGGTCCAAGCATGATAGCCTCAGAAGCCCGCGACCTTGGCGAGTGCCCGCTTCTCGCGGCGGCGCTGGACCGAAGAGGCGATGTTCATCTCTTGCCGGTATTTCGCAACCGTGCGGCGGGCGAGATCGACGCCGCCCTTCTTCAGCATGTCGACGATATCGTCGTCGGAAAGTATCGCCTCCGGGCTCTCCTGCAGGGTCAGTTCACGGATCTTGTGACGCACGGCCTCGGCCGAATGGCTTTCGGCGCCCGCGACGGCTTTGATCGGGACGGTGAAGAAATATTTGAGTTCGAAGTGGCCGCGCGGCGTCAGCATATATTTGTTCGACGTGACGCGGCTGACGGTGGATTCAACCATCTCGATCGCCTCGGCGACCGTCTTCTGGTTCAGCGGCCGCAGGTGATCGACGCCGTGCAACAAGAAGGCGGCCTGCTGGCGGACGATTTCGCTTGCCACCTTCATGATGGTTTTTGCCCGCTGGTCGAGGCTGCGCATCAGCCAACTGACCTTCTCCTGGTAACCGGCAAGGAAGGCCCGAGCTTCGTCGTTCTTTTTCACCAGGGAAGAATAGGACTTGTTGACCAGCGGGCGCGGCAGCGTATCCGGATTGAGCTCGACCAGCCAGCCGCCATCCGAGGAGGCTCTGACGACCACATCGGGTATGATCGCTTCGGAAACAGCTGCCTCGAAATCGCTGCCGGGCTTGGGATTGAGCTGACGGATCTCGCCGAGCATGTCGAGAAGATCTTCCTCGTCGACGCCGCAGAGCCGCTTCAGCGTGGCAAAGTCGCGCCGGGCCAGCAGTTCGAGATTTTCGACCAGAGCCTGCATGGCCGGGTCGTACCGGTCCTTCTGTCTGAGCTGGATCGCCAGACATTCGGCCAGGCTACGGGCGAAAACACCCGGCGGATCAAGGCTCTGGAGGGTGGCGAGCACGCGCTCGGCCTGTGCGAGGCTCGTGCCCAGCCTCTCGCCCGCCTCGACGATATCGGCCTGCAGATAACCGCAGTCGTTGAGCTGGTCGACGAAATTCTGCGCGATCAGCCGGTCGGCCATGTCAGGCAGGGCGAAGGGGATCT
The DNA here is from genome assembly GCF_002008365.1 of Rhizobium leguminosarum bv. viciae USDA 2370. Classification (GTDB taxonomy): domain Bacteria; phylum Pseudomonadota; class Alphaproteobacteria; order Rhizobiales; family Rhizobiaceae; genus Rhizobium; species Rhizobium leguminosarum. Next base: position 56,463 of record NZ_MRDL01000009.1, on the reverse strand, counting down.
GCTGGGCGAGATGATCGCGCAGCGATACCTGGCCGGCGCCGAAATCGTCGATATCGTAGTCGGCGCCCTCGCCGCTGCCCGGCATCGACTTCCACTGGCTGACGAGCTCCGGCGCGTCGAGGCGCTGCGGGGCCGCGTCGTCAGGAAAGACATCGGTGTAGTTGGCGTCGAGCTCGTCGTTCAGCCGGCTGGTGCTGGCGCTGCCGCCATTGTCGTACCAGTCGCTGGAGGGCGCCTCGGCGCGGTTGTCATAACCATCGTCCCCACCGGCATCCGGCTGATGAGCATACTCTCCATCTTCGGTTTCGCAGCAATCGCCACCCGCCTCGTCGTCGTCCTGAAATTCGAGCAGCGGATTCTGTTCCACTTCTTGAGCGATAAACTGGCTGAGTTCGAAATGATTCATTTGCAGCAACTGGATGGATTGCATCTGTTGCGGTGACATCACTAGGGACTGGGTCTGGCGCAGGAAATGATTGGCGGAAGGTTTCATGATAAAGTTCCACTTAATTCTCGGGTCCATGCCTGATCATGACCTCAGAGCACGGAGATCGATGCCTTAACGTGAAATTGGCACGCTTGGCATCATGAACCACTTGGGGCAACTTTGGCGCCTCGGCGCGCAATAGCCTTCAACAAACGTGCCAAACCATCGACTGGATTCCCAAAAAGAATATGCTTAAGTTTCAGTGATTTATGGCGAACAGTGAACTTGGTTACGAAAGGGCATTTGTCGCGAAGCCGACAAACGACGGTGCAGATTGTCGCGACTGTCCATATTCCTTTCGTGTTGGACCCAGTGTGTGGTTAGGGTTTTCGTTGATCGGTTTCGTCCTCGGCGAGGATTCGCCAGGCGGCGCCTTGAAGGTCGTCATACTGGCCGCTCTTCAGCGACCAAAGGAATGCCAGGAGTCCCATTCCTCCCATCAGCAGCGCGATCGGTATGAGATAGATCAGCATGTTCATGCGGCTTCGACCTCCGCACTCCTGCCGATCCCTCCTCGAGTGTGCATATCCGGACGCTTGCTGAGGGCGTTCAGCCGCAGTGCGTTGGTCACGACGATGATCGAAGATGTCGACATTGCCACCGCCGCTATCAGCGGCGTCGCCAATCCGGCGATGGCGATCGGCACCGCCAGAACGTTGTAACCAATGGCGAGAGCGAAGTTCTGCCGGATGAGGCTGGCGGATCGTCGCGCAACGGCGATCGCTTCCGGAACAGCGTCAAGGCGATCGTTGAAGAAGACGAGGTCGGCCGCCTGTCTGCCGATATCGGAGGCCGTGGCGGGCGCCATCGAGACATGCGCGGCAGCAAGCGCCGGGGCGTCGTTGATCCCGTCGCCAACCATCAGTACGCGACGACCTTCGCCATTCAGCCTCTGGCATTCCTCGACCTTCTGTTTCGGCGTCAGAGAGCCCAAAGCCCTGTCGATACCCAGGGCATGCGCCGTATTGTCGACGACGGCCTGCCTGTCGCCCGACACGATCAGCGTTTCAAGACCGGCTGCACCGAGCCGATCGATGGCCTCGCACGCACCCGAACGAAGCGTGTCGTCGAAGAAGAAGCGGGCGAGATCGACGCCATTCTTCGACAAGACCACTTCCGAGTACGGACCATCGGCAGTCCGGGGTACGAAGCTGGTTCCGCCGGCAAACGCTGTGTTGCCCAATCGATAGATATCCGCTCCGTTCCTGGCCTTCAGTCCGCCACCGGGGATTTCCGTGACGCTGTCGAAGGATATGGGGGCGGTTTCGGCGTCCCGCACCAGAGCCTGAGAAAGAGGATGCCGTGAATGCTCGGCCAATCCGCAGGCGATTGCAGTGGCGCTCTCGTCCATGGTGTCCACTCCGGCAAGCCGCGGACTGCCCATCGTCAAGGTGCCTGTTTTGTCAAAGGCCACGGTGTCGGCCTCGGCCAGTCTTTCGAGTGCTGAACCGTCCTTCACCATGATGCCCTTCCGGAAAAGCTCCCCCGCAGCGACAACCTGGACCACGGGCACGGCAAGACCCAATGCACACGGGCAGGTGATGATCAGCACCGCTACGGCGACCAGCATGGCCTGTTTCCAGTCTCCGCCCAGGACGCCCCAGGCAAGGAAAGAGACCAGTGCCAGCAGATGCACGATCGGGGAATAGAGTGCGGCAGCGCGATCGGCGATCCTGCGATAGCGAGCCCTTCCGCCCTCAGCGGCTTCCATCAGGCCGATGATCTCGGAGAGAAGCGAATTCTTGGCAATTCTCGTTGCCCGCAACACCAGCGAGCCGGTCAGATTCATTGCCCCGGAACTCACTTCGCTGTTGATGGCAACGGCGACGGGGCTACTTTCGCCGGTGACGATGGAGAGATCCACGTCGCTTTCTCCGCTGACGACTATGCCATCGACGGGAACCCGTTCGCCTGCGGCTATCGAGATTTCATCCCCCGCCGCGATCTCTTCTACCGCAATGTAATGTCGCGACCCGTCCGGATTGATCAGCAATGCTCCGCGCGGGGCCAGTCTTGCGACTCCGTTGATCGCCGCCCGAGCCTTTTCCCGCATGACATGATCGAGAGTTCTGCCGATCAGCAGGAAGAAGAGCAGCGAGACCGAAGCGTCGAACCATGCATGCTCGCCGTGATGGACGGTCTCCCACAATGAAACGGCATAGGAGAGCGTCACGGCGAGCGAGATCGGAACGTCCATGTTGGTGCGCCCGTGCCGCATCGCATTCCAGGCCGATTTGAAGAAGAAGCGCCCCGCATAAACCAGCGCGGGCGCTGCAATCATCGCCGAGATCCAATGAAACATGTCGCGCGTCGCGGCATCTGCGCCCGACCAGACCGATACCGAGAGCAACATGATGTTGGCGGCCGCAAAACCGGAAACGCCGATCGCGAGGAGAAGCTGATTTCTGGTCTTGTCGTTCTCGGGAGCTGAGGGCGTGAAGAGATGCGCGCGGTATCCGGCCGAGTTGATCGCTGCGAGGATCTTGGAAGGATCGGTTGCACGCGTCTCGATCTCCTCCTGGTAAACGCAGGTCACCCTTCGAGCCGTGAGATTGACTCGCGCTGTCTTGACAAAGGGAAGCGTCAACAACGCCCTTTCGATGGTCGAAATGCAGCCGCCGCAGTGAACGTCGGGAACACTCAGGTCCAGCTGACGCAATCCCTCGCCGAGCGGCTGGCTGGAAAGGCGAACCTCTTCGGCACTGGATGATGTCGTGCTGAGGGCAAGCACGCTTTCTGCGTCCATGGTACAGCAGGTCATTGGCCTAACTCCGCAGTATCGAGGCGTTTTGCCTCATGCATGACGACCACGCCGCCGTTTCGCGAGATGGCCTCGACGATCCAGTCACCTTCGGCTAGATCATGCTCCGCTTCGAACCGCCCCGCGGCTGTCCTCCTGAGCGTAAGGTGGAAGTCCTCGTGGTCTCCGACGGGCCGTTTGAAATTCAGAACGACGTCGTCGACGATCGCAGGCGATCCGCTCTTGTCGTGAATGTCGTAGCGGATCTCGTGCCCCTTTATGGAAAGGGTGCCCTCAATGCCGGAAGTGGCCATTGCCTTCATCGCCGCCGCTTTGCGGTTGAACTCCTGACTGGCGACATAGGTGTTTTCCACGACCAGACCGCTCCAGCTGGAAGAGGCATAGAAGGCCATGGTGACGTTTACCGCGATCACCACGCAAAAGAATGCCGAGGTCGAAAGCAGCATGTGCAGGCCTGTAAAACCTTGAGCGGAGGTCTTCATTTGATGTCTCCCGGTGCATTGAACGCCGCGCGGTAGGTTGCGCGATCGGCATGATCGGTATCTTCGATAACGAACAGAAATTCATTGGTCGCGGCTCCCGTAGGCTTGCGCGTAACGAAGACCTTGAGCGTCGTGGCCGCGTCGGGTTCGGCATGGACTGTAAAGCTGCGAGCGTCTTCCTTGCCGAACTCAGGAATGCGCATCGTCGCCCCCTCCAGCCCGACCAGGCTTATGTTCACATCCCTCGGCGTCGGCACCATGTTCAGGACACGAAGCGTGTAGCCATTCCGTAGAGAGCCGTCGCTTTCCAGAACATATTGGGGGTTTCGGTCGTGAACGACGTTGAGTTCAAGGCGCTCCCGAAAGGCGAGATGGACGAGCATGGCCATGCCGACCGACGCCCAGGCGACTGCGTAAAAGACGGTTCTCGGACGAAAGATGATACGCCAGTTGAAGTACCGGATCGCCGGAACGAAAGTTCCATTATCGTTTCGAACCCTGGACGGCTGGACGGCCGTTCGTCCTTCGTCCGTGGCAAGCGACATGTTGCTCGAATATTCGCTCAGCGTGGCGTAGGCGATCAGGCCGCGAGGCTTCCCGCGCTTGTCCATGACGCCGTCGCAGGCGTCGATGCAGAGCGCGCATGTGATGCACTCCATCCGCTGCCCGTCGCGAATATCGATCCCCATCGGACACACCGCCACGCAGGCATTGCAATCGACGCAATCCCCGACAAGCAGGCCCTTGGCTCGAGCTTTCTTCGGGTAACGCGACCGCTGCTCGCCCCGCCAGTCATTGTAGGTGACGACGAGAGAATTTTCGTCGAGCATCGCACCCTGGATACGTGGCCACGGGCACATGTAGGTGCACACCTGCTCTCGCATCAGACCGCCGAGCACATAGGTCGTTGCAGTAAGGATGGCGACGGTGGTGTAGGCGGCTGCAGGCGCGCGGCCGGTGAACAGGGAAACAAGCAGGCTCGGCGCGTCGGCAAAATAAAAGATCCACGCTCCACCCGTGACGACGCCGATCAACAGCCAGGTCGAATGTTTGACCACACGCTTCCTGAGCTTGGCAACGCTCATGGGACCAGCGTCAAGCTTCATTCGCGCGTTTCGATCGCCTTCGATCGCACGTTCGACGACGAGAAAGAGATCAACCCAGACGGTCTGCGGACAAGCGTAACCGCACCATGCGCGGCCAACCGCGGAAGTGACGAGAAACAGGCCGAACCCCGCCATGACGAGGAGACCCGCCACATAATAAAATTCCTGGGGCCAGATTTCGATGAAGAAAAAGAAAAAGCGCCGTGAAGACAGGTCGATGAGGATTGCCTGGTCAGGCGCGTAAGGACCGCGATCCCAGCGAATCCATGGCGCGAGATAGTAGATGCCGAGGGTGATCAGCATCACGATCCACTTGAACCGACGGAAACGTCCCTCTGTACGCCTGGGAAAAACCTTCTTTCGAGGTGCGTAGAGAGGCTGTCGATTGCGACGGGCATTGACCGGCTTGACACTGAGCCTTTTGATGTTTTCGGGATGTGATGCAGTGTTGAGGTTCATAGGACCTATCCGATTTCACCTGCCGTTGTCCCATCTGCCGCGCATCCGTCCTTGATGCAGATCAAGAGCGAGGGCCTTCCCGCGAAGCGAAACGCCACGCCTCTGGAGAGGCGTGGCCCTGAGCTGCGGGGAACAACCACAGCTGGGACGTCCTCGACAAAATTGCGGTTAACGGCTTGTCTGCTGGTGGTTTTTGAGGCGGGTCAAACTGACGATCGAACTGCCGATCTTTGCCGGATCGTCGTGATCGTATAATGGGGGCATCGTCCCAGCGCGCTCCGATATACGCGATCGGATGTCGGCGCGCGGCGTGCCGTAGAGGCCGAGGATTGGATTGTGGTCATGATCTGACATGGCATACTCCTTAGGTTCCGCCGCCGAGCGAATGGACGAAGATCGTCAGTTCCTTGACCGTCGTGTCGCCGAGACGCCCTGCCCAAGCAGGCATGACGCCGTGTTTGGGAGCGGCTACCTGGCGGATGATCGCATCCTCGCCGTGTGCCTTCAGCCAGATCGCATCGGCGAGATCCGGCGCGCCCATGTCGGCCTTTCCTTTGGCGTCGTCGCCGTGACATGCGGCACAGTTATCGAGGAAGACCTGTTTTCCGGCCTCTGCGAGACCGGGGTCCGACGGTGTATTGGTCAGTCCCCAGACGTAAGCCGCGACCTGTCTTGTCTGGAGGGGATCCAGAACATCGGTAAAGGGCGGCATCTCGGAAGCATGAGTGTCCGTATCCCCGTCGAAGCGAATCCCATGTGCGATCGTCGCCTGGATGGCATCCAGGTCTCCGCCCCACAGCCAATCGTCGTCGTTGAGGTTCGGAAATCCCGGCCCGCCGGTTGCTCCCGAGCCATGGCATGGCGCGCAGTTCACCTTGAATGCTGATGCGCCGCCGGCGATCGCGAATTCGCGAAGGGCAGAATCGGAATCGATCTCGTCCACCGTCTTGGCGGCGATCAGATCATGAAGCGCCGTCTGCGATGCTTTGGCCTGATCCAGGTTCTGCCGCAGCTCGGCGCGGCTGGAAAAGCCCAGCATACCCTTCGTGGCGTCGGTCATCATCGGGATCGCGGGATATGCGATCGCATAGCCCAACGCCCAGACAATGGTGGCGTAGAAGGTCCACACCCACCAGCGGGGCATCGGATTGTTGAGTTCGCGGATGCCGTCCCATTCATGTCCGGTCGTTTCGACGCCGCTAAATTCATCGATGTGTTTTTCCGACATCTCAATCATCCTTCAAGGGAATATCGGCGGCCTCTTTCGCCGTCTGCTTGCTGCCTGGGCGAAGGGTGAACACAACCGCGCCGACGAAGAATGCCGTCATTGCCAGGAGGCCCCAGCTGTCGGCGAAGTGTCTCATTGCAGTGTAGGTTTCCATGGATCACCTCATCGGTAGCCGGTCGCATCGTCGTAGGTCGAGAAATCGACCAACGTTCCGAGCATCTGCAGGTAGGACACCAAGGCATCCATTTCGGTTAGCGCAGCAGGATCGCCGTCGAAATCGCCGGTCTTCGCCTTCGGATAGCGGGCAAGCAGGGCCGTGGTATCTGCGTTCGGATCGGCTTGGGCCTTCATGTCGGCCTCCGCGTTCGCCAGCATGTCGTCGTCATAAGGCACGCCCACGTCCTCGTTGGCCTTCAGGTCCATTCCTACGTCCTTGACCGTCACCCTCTGCTCTTTGAGGAAGGCGTAACTCGGCATGATCGACTCCGGCACGACTGCCCGTGGATCGGCGAGATGCTGGACATGCCATTCATTGGAGTAGCGTGCGCCGACACGGGCCAGATCCGGCCCGGTTCGCTTGGATCCCCACTGGAAAGGATGATCGTACATCGACTCGGCGGCGAGCGAGTAATGGCCGTAGCGTTCGACCTCGTCGCGGAACGGCCTGATCATCTGGCTGTGGCAGAGGTAGCAGCCTTCGCGGATGTAGATGTTTCGTCCGGCCAGCTCGAGCGGCGTATACGGCCGCATGCCTTCCACTTTTTCAATCGTGTTCTGCAGGTAGAACAGCGGTGCGATTTCGACGATGCCGCCGATGCTCACGACGAGCAGCGAGCCAACGAGAAGAAGCGTCGCGTTCTTCTCGAGGATCTGATGTTTATCTAGTATCGATGCCATGTCTCACCTCATTCGGCAGGCTGTGCTTGGGGCACGAAAGTGGTTGGGATCGCAGCTTCGTCGCGCAGATGGCCGCGGATCGTCATGAACACGTTCCAGGCCATGACGAGACCACCCGCCAGGTAAAGCGTTCCGCCCACGGCGCGAAGCACGTAGTAGGGGAACATCGCCGCGACCGTCTCTGCGAAGGAATAGACGAGGAAGCCTTGGGAATTGTACTCGCGCCACATCAGTCCCTGCTGGATGCCGGCAACCCAAAGCACGGCGGCGTAGACGACGATCCCGAGGGTTGCGAGCCAGAAGTGCCAGTTGACCATCCGCAGGCTGTAGAGACGCTCGCGTCCCCAGAGCTTCGGCGTCAGATAGTAGATCGCACCGAAGGTGATCATTCCCACCCAGCCGAGAGCGCCGGAATGCACGTGCCCGATCGTCCATTCGGTATAGTGGCTGAGCGAATTGACGGTTTTCACCGACATCATCGGGCCTTCGAAGGTCGACATCCCGTAAAAGGCGATGGCGACGATCATCATACGGATGATCGGATCCGTGCGAATTTTGTCCCAGGCGCCCGAAAGGGTCATGAGACCGTTGATCATGCCGCCCCAGGAGGGCATCCAGAGCATGATCGAGAAAACCATGCCGAGCGTCTGGGCCCAGTCGGGCAGCGCCGTGTAATGCAGATGATGCGGACCGGCCCAGATGTACATGAAGATCAGCGCCCAGAAGTGGATGATCGAAAGCCGGTATGAATAGACGGGTCGGTTGGCCTGCTTCGGCACGAAATAGTACATCATGCCCAGGAAGCCGGCGGTGAGGAAGAAGCCGACGGCGTTGTGGCCGTACCACCATTGGGTCAGCGCGTCCTGGACGCCCGAGAAGACAGAATAGCTCTTGGAGCCCAGGAACGACGCGGGAACCGCCAGGTTGTTGACCACGTGCAGCATGGCGATGGTGACGATGAAGGCAAGATAGAACCAGTTTGCCACGTAGATGTGCGGCTCTTTGCGCTTCAGGATCGTTCCAAGATACACTGCGAGATAGGCGACCCAAACGATCGTCAGCCAGAGGTCGACGTACCACTCGGGTTCGGCATATTCACGGGCCTGGGTGATTCCAAGAACGTATCCGGTCGCAGCCAGCACGATAAAAAGCTGGTAGCCCCAGAATACGAACCAAGCCAGGTTGCCGCCGAAAAGACGCGCGCGACAGGTGCGTTGCACCACGTAGAACGACGTCATGATTAGCGCGTTGCCGCCGAAGGCGAAGATGACCGCCGACGTGTGAACGGGCCGCAGCCTCCCGAAATTGAGATAAGGGGCGATGTTGAGGTCAGGAAAGGCCAGTTGCAGCGCGATGATCACGCCAACCAGAAAACCAACCACGCCCCAAAACACCGTGGCGATCAAGCCATACCGTATCACCTCGTCGAAATAGCCGGACTTATCGACTTTGCGCTGTTGGCCTGCCGGCGAAAAGTCAACCTTCCTGACCATCAGCACAGCCCCCATAACGAGGCAGAGGCAAAGTATGCCCATATGGACCGCAAAGAGATGATCACGCGCGAATGCGGCTACTAGCAGCGCTAGAAACGCCGCGACCGCGATCACCATCGTTTCCGTTGTGTAATTCATGATGTCGTCCTCAATGCGCCGACGACCGCGTCGCGGCCGTCTTTCTCGCCAGGACTGTCACGAAGCCGCAAATTGCTCCTTGATCCACATCAACGAGAGGACAGAAAGACGGCCGCGGCTATAAAGTAAGGCCGTATGTCCGTCTTCGCGCCTGAGGTGGCTCGCCCTACACTGGTTTTCCGAAGGTTGCTCGGACAGGCCGAGCCGATCCTCATCACAGGAGGACGAGCCGTGGCAGATTATAGAGAAGCTTTTGTCGGAATCGATGTCGCCAAGCTGAAGAATGCGATTGCTGTTGCCGAATCTGGCCGGGAAGGAGAGGTCCGCTATTTCGGCGAGGTTGATGCATCCTATGCCAGCATGCGCCGCATTATCCAGCGAATAGCCGCGAAGTTTGATCGTGTACATTTCTGCTACGAAGCTGGCCCAACCGGTTACGGCCTGCATCGGCTGATCCAATCCCTTGGCCATGAATGCATGGTTGTCGCTTCGTCATTGAATCCAAGGAAGCCAGGCGACAGGGTGAAGACAAACCGTCGAGATGCACTCGCGCTCGCCCGGCTATTGAGGGCCGGCGAGCTCACAGCGGTGTGGGTTCCCGATGAGGGTCATGAGGCGATGCGAGACCTCGTTCGCGCCCGGGCTGCTGCAGTCGAGACGTTGCGGGTTCACCGACAACAGATCAGCGCCTTCATGCTCAAGCATGGTCGCATCTATCCACGCATGAAGGGCTGGACGATGCGATATCTGTGCTGGCTGCAGGAGCAACAGTTCGATCACCCCGCTCATCAGATCACTTTGCAGGAAATGGTCGAGGCGGTGCGCGTCTCGAAGGAGCGCGTCGAACGACTGGAGAAGGTCATCGAGGAATTCGTACCGAACTGGTCTCTTGCGCCGGTCGTCCGAGCTCTACAGACGCTAAGAGGGGTCGATCTGATCGTGGCCGTCACCTTTGCCACGGAGGTCGGCGACGTGAGCCGATTTGAAAGCCCGCGCCAACTGATGGGCTATCTCGGCCTGGTACCTGGCGAGCGATCAACGGGTGAAACGGTTCGACGAGGTGCGATTACCAAGGCTGGCAACGGCCGGGTTCGACACATGTTGGTCGAGAGCGCCTGGACTTATCGCCATCCGCCGAAGGTCGGCGCGAGGAAGCTGGAGATAGCATGGAAGGCTCAGACCCGGTTGACGGCTCGTTATCGAATGTTGACCGGACGCGGAAAGCGAACGACGGTGGTTTGTACCGCCATTGCCCGTGAGTTGACCGGCTTCATGTGGGCTGTTGCAAGGGAGGCGCAGGCGATCAGATCATAGATCGCCACATCGAACTTGCACCTCGCGCATGGGCGGGGGCGGAACACGGCAGGGGAACACCCGTCAGACGCTTTGTGGCCGGCATTTGACCGACGCCCGCAGTAAGATCGGAGCAGCCCCGGACGCACTATCGGGAATGCGGTAGCCAATCCGCGCATCAGAGCTTGATCACCGACGTCCTTGAGTTCCGCCTCCACCCATACGCGATCATCATCATGAACAGCCGTTCGTTTGGGCGATCGGTTCCTCGCGCCTAAAGCATTGACAACGGACATCAGAGCGCTGTTCTGGGGCCAGGGCAAAGGGAGGTTGAGCTTAGTGCTACGTTGCGAGCTGGCGAGCAGTTAGAGCCTCTGCCTGTGCCATCGCCGCAGCCTTGGTTTTGAAGGGGCCGACATCGTTTTCTTCGGTGTCAGGTAACCACTTCGGAAGGAACCACCTCCAGCTGTGGCGTTCTGGTGCTGGCCGAGGTGGAAAAACGACTGCGGGTGGCCGGATCTCCTCGCCGGCGCTTCTATCGCCGTTGGCCGATCGCATCCTGCGCAGAGATTCAAGAATGGGCGCCGGCACGATTTCTTGAACTCACCGCGCCCTACCGTCTTATGCTTGCCGCTCCAAATGAGGAGCGGACATACAACGGAAAACTTCCATGCAAGTGTTCAGTACGGCAATTTCAAAGGCACGGCGCAGGCCGATGGCCACGACCGAGTTGATTTCCGAGCGCACCTTGAGCAAGAGGGACTGATTAAGCAGAACGGGCTTCTCGTCGGCGTCGAGGCTTGGTCGGGGGAAATCACCGCACAGCCCAGTGACAAGCTTCTCCAAATCACAGCGCTGCTGGCCGAAACACGCAGCCACGACGGTGTCAACATCGCCATGAAGCCCGGCTCGGCCTCGTCGCCCTGGCTGGGCGGGTACAGCGGCTCGGTCTTGAAGGCGCGCTGGGCCCAGTGCGTTGTGCGCGTAGCGCGTGGCCGGGCTGGTGCCTTCGGGCAAGGTGCTGGTGCTGGTGCTGAACCTGCTGCGCTGGCGCGACGAGGTCAAGACGCTGGAAGGCCTTGATCTGCCGGCCGCGGGCGTCAAGGGCGCCAAGGTGACTGCGACGGAAATGAAGATCGCCGAGCAGCTGGTCGGCGACATGTCCAGCACTGCGGCGACAAAGAAGCGCAGTGCCAAGACCGCTGCCAAATCCGGCGGCGCCGGCCGAAAGGCAGCCTTGGAAAAGACGGCCGCCAAGACCAGGAAGGCGGCTTAACGGCCTGCCATCCGAGATTCAGCGCGCCGGAAGCTGTCCGATTTCCTCGCGCTCCGGTGCGGCGATCACTCTGTCAGGGCGCCTCTTGACGGTCGGCAGGCAACACCTCGGCCGTTGGTGCAATTTCATCCGACTGGTAAATGCAATAGACCGCCAAAGCTGTAAGCGATACGAGAAGGACGCGCAGCAATTTCTTTTTGCCTGTTGACTTTGAGTAGTAGATCGGCATTTTTTTCCTCAGAGTGTGACGCTTGCCCACTGCTTTCAACGGGCCGGCCGAAGATTCGAACGGGCCAATTCAATTCAAGATTTCACGTCGTGACCCAGTTCCTTGACGTTGGCGGACATCGTGTTGCCGTCATCGTTGAAGGCAAGCAGTTTCTGCTCAGCCTCGGCTTGCGCATTGGCCCAGCGACGATAGAGGTCGGCGCAGAGTGTGGACTGCGTGCGGGGCGTGCAGCCGTTTCTGCGGTATTGGCTCATCAGATCCGCCGCCTTGTTCAAGGCGAGCGCGGTATCGCGGTAATTCTTCTCGATGCCCAGAAATGCGTTATTTACTTTTGTCTTGTCGTCGACAATTTCCTTGTAATTCGGCACATTGTTTCTTTGCGCGTTGTCGATCGCTCTTTGCGCAGCAGGAATTTCGGAATCGATCTTGCTAAGAATTGCCTGCGTCGCCCATCCGCAGGCGCTGGCGGCGGCGGTCACGGTCCCGGCCTTGACGATTGCCTTGATGTGCGTCGCAGCTCCGGGCCTGGTGGCCGGCTTCCACGCGGCTACAAACCCGGCGGCGGTAGAGCCGCAAAGATTGGTGAACAGAGCCCGGGTAAAGGCGCCATTGCTTTCTCCGGTTGCCACGGTAATGACCACATTGGTCAGGCCAATCGTGCCCCAGCCAGCCCAGCCGCGCCAATCGAAATATTCCTTGACCAGATTCGCGGTGGTCCAAAAGCCGCTCAAGATCTGGCCATTGTCCGGCGTGACAGCATACCCCGACCCTGCCAGCAAGCTGCCCGACAACAGGCAGGCACAGGCGATTTTTGAAAGCTTCCTCGGTGATTTTTGCTTATTCATGTTTTATGTTGCGCTTGATTTTTGAGCCGATGACTTAGTTAGCATTTCGCCGGTGGTGAGCGCCGCATCGAGATTCGATGGTGATGTTTCCCCGTTGACGCCAAGCATGGCTGCTTTCCGCTTGTCGGTCATTCCAGACATTGCGCTAACCACGGCGATAATCTTACTTCCTCCTGCAGTCCGCAGCTCAGCTAAATGCCGAGCAACTTGAGCGTAGTGACAAGGATCTCGAAAACTCGAGCTCTCAAAATTGACAATGGTCGTTTTCATGTTTCACCGATCAAGTTATTGGCGATCGCAAGCTGTGCGATGAGGAGTGCGTTGAGTGCGGCCCCAACCTGAAGGTTGTCGGCTACCACCCACATCCACAGCCCGCGCGGATTCTCGGGATTTACTCGGACCTGTCCGACGTGAACATCTGCGGGATCTCCCAGAAAGCGCGGCGTTGGATATCCGTCGCGAATTTCATCAGTATAAAGTCGAACACCTGGTTCATTTGCCAGGAGCTCACGGACCTGTTCTAGTCGAACATGATCGTCGAACTCGACGTATACCGCCTCGGAATGACCCGTCTTTACCGGCACTCTAACGCAGGTGGCGGTTAACTGCAGGTGAGGCATACCGAAGATCTTCCGTGACTCTTGAACCAGCTTGCGTTCCTCAATAGCCACGCCTTCGCGGGAAATCTCTCCGATCTGCGGTATGACATTGAACGCGAGAGGGACAGGAAACCTCTCCGCAGGGGGGCCGGCGCTCCCCTCGATCACGGCTTGGGCACCGTTTAGTAGCTCTTTACACCCGAGCAGGCCCATTCCAGACGCTGCCTGATAGGTGGTCAAAATGATCTGGTGAATGTCGAACGTCGCTATCAGCGGTTTCAGTGCCCGAACCAGCTGTATCGTGGAGCAATCTGGGTTTGCTACTATTCGAGACGGTGGGCGAACGGTAAGTGAACAGGCGTTAACTTGTGGTACGATGAGTGGTACGTCAGGGTTCATTCGAAAGGAGTTCGAGTTGTCAATCACCAAGGTGCCTTGGGATGCGAACGGAGCCCCCCATTTGGCGCTTACGTCATCGCCTGCGCAGAAGAATGCGATATCGGTTTTTGTATCGGCGATATCGCCGATGTCGCGGAGTGCCTCAACTAAATATGTTTGGTCTCGAAACTTGAATTGGCGCGCACCCGAACCGGAGGAGAACAGCTGCAGTCGATTGATCGCAATCTCGCTTTTTTCCAATAACTTGATCAGGGCCGTTCCGACCGCCCCGGTTGCTCCAACGACAGAAATATCTAATGCTCTCATGAGTATCCTCATTTAGAAGCTCATGGTTGGATCTTGCTTTCAAATTTCGAAGCTCGCGTCGGCCGCCCAAGGATGTAACCGGAAGGCTGTCGAACTCGTCGGCGGGTTTAAATGCTCCGAGGTCGACCACATCAAGTCCGGACGGGTTGGGTGACCATGGTTTCACTCGCGACAGTCGCTTCGGCGACGCAAAGAATAATCACAGAGAGGTAGGTCGCGGCTTGATGCACAGTGCAATGCCTCTTCTCTTCAGATCGTTCGACTTTCGACCTGGTGTTTCCTGTGATGATTGCCTCCGAATGGCAGATCGAACTGATGCGATTGTCTCGCACTGTGGATGGCGCCGGCGGCTTCTACCGCTCGGAACGGAATTCAAGATTCGTGCACCGCACGATGATCAACGGCGATATGAGTCTGGCAGTTCTTGGGACAGACGCGGGCGCACGCTCCGCAGCCGATACAGCGGCCGGGATAATCAATGACCATGATCACGCGACTGAGCTCACCATTAAAGTCGTCCTCGCCATCGCAGACACCCAGCATTTCGCCTGCTTCATCGATACCGTAGGGATGCATGACCTCACGTGAGCAGACCTTGAAGCAGCGGCCGCAGCCGATGCACGTGGCAGGGTTGATCGAATTCAGATATTCCGGCATCCATCGGGATCCGTCGCGAGTCACGGATGAGCTTGTCATAGATTCCTCCGATTTAGCGAGTTCTGCCTATGACAAATGTGACCGCCGAAGGCGCGCCCATTGCGAGACAAAATGCGAGCCGGCAGCTGTCTAACGCCGCTATCTTTGTCCCGGTGCAATCCTCACCTTCCCTTCGGTGTCTTCCGATCTCGTCGGAGATGTCTTCTAACCCAGCGGCTTCCACGAAGGTCCACGCGTCGCGTATCGCGTCGTAGTTGGTCAATCGTTTGGCCGATTCAAACTGCGCTTTCAGTCCTTTCATAGCTTGCGTGGCGATCGCGGTTCGCAAAGCGCCCAACTGCCGTTTCGGCCGCTGGTGATGGAATCTGCCATTGAACTGCGAGAGGCGACGAACTGATCTCATTTTTGCGATTCCCGCCTGTCGGTTGAGTCAAGTGGGCCAGGGGTTCGGGGGGTGGTTAGTCTGAAGGATGTTCGCGAAGTCGAAGATCACGTCGCGGGTCCCTCGGTACAAGATTGTAAGCTTGTGCTGGCTGCCGAGGCGGTCGAACATGGGGAACCCCACCCGCATCAGCGGGACGCCGAGACGTCTGGCAGCTTCTCGGCCGTGCGAGTGTGTGACGATAAGATCGGCCGTTGCGGCGAGACTTTCCAGATCACTGAGATCGCCGACTTTGACGGTCTTCGCCGGTACCATCTCGAGCGCCTTCGAGGTGCCGGTCGTGGTGACCGCGGCCGCAATTTCCGCACCCATGGCAGTAAAAAAGTCGGAGAGCTGGAAGAGTTGATCGGGCTCGGAGGCGATTGCGATCTTCTTGCCAGCCATATGGGAATGTCCGTCGAGCATGGCATCCTGCAACTGCATTCGGTTGCGGCGGACATTGAGCGGTGTCTGTTTGCGTGACATAGCGGCAAGCACGCGAATAAAGCGATCGACGTTTTCTAGGCCCGTCAGCGATCTAAACAGCACGTACGGCACGCCGGTCAGTCTCTGCAGCGCTTCAGCCGGTCGGCGCATATGCTCACCGATTGCGATACACTGCATCGTCGCACCGAGATCGCGGATCTCCTTCAATTTGGTGCCGCCATACGTTGTCGGCATCCATTCTTCGGGGATGGAGCCGTCGAGCGCTCCGGATACGTCGGGCAGAATAACCGGGTCGAGCCCGAAGCTTACGGCCGTCTCGCGCAGATGTTCTATGTCAGCAACTGTTAAGTTCCAGCCAGGCAAGATCGCGATCTTCCTCGGATTGCGATACTGCTTGTCAGGTCGCGCTATTGCCTCGATCACGGCGGTAACAGCTTTGGACCACCCTTCCTCTATCGCGCCGTCAAAGTCCGGCGTGTTGGCGAGTACCACTTCGGTGCCCGCAAGTTCCATCGCCCGCTTGCGTTTGATGTTTTCGACGTCACCGGCGACATCCTCGTCGCGGGCCTCTACCGATGCGGTCGTGCATATCCCGATCAGTCGTGGCCGTGTGCGGGTTTTGAGGTTGAGAATTGCCTCTTCGAGACGATCCGCGCCGCCGACGATTATCGCGGCTTCGTTCATCGCCGTCGTTTGCAGCGGGATCGCTTCATTGAAATGCCTCACGAGCAGTGCGAGCGCGAAGCTCGTACATCCCTGGCTGCCATGGAGCAGCGGTATTGCGCCGTCGACGCCCAGAAAGGCGAAGGCAGCACCAAGCGGCTGAGACGACTTCAGGGGGTTGATCGCCGCCGACTTCGTTTGAGATACGACGCGTGCCATAGTACGACCTCAACATTTTTTGCGAGTGATCTCGCGGTTTTGGTTGCGCTTACACTTCTCTTTTCGCTCGTTTTTAAACGACCAAGGCCGGCTCCCATGGCGCCGGCTCGCGCACCTGCGGCCACATCGGATTGTGGATTGCCAGGTCAATTTGTCGAGCAAGTTGCACCATTCCCTCATAGCCAGCGTAAGCGTGATGACGCTCCTGGTTAATGTCGAGCCAGGGCAGTTTTGCCTTTAGCGCTATATACTGGGTGCGTCCGCCCGACAGCATGATGTCAGCCTTTCTCTCGAGCAGAAGCGAGAAAAGCTCGCGCGGCGACATCGACTCGAACAGGAGGTTCTCCTCCTTCAGGGTCTGTTTCACTCGCTCCCTATCTTCGAGCGTCGATTTCTTGACTGATGTGCCGACGATCTCCATGCCGATCTCCATCAAGGCATGGACGACGGACCAGGATTTCACGCCGCCTGTATTTAGAAGCACGCGCTTGCCCTCAAGGCGAGGTCGGTAGGCTTCCAGCCTCTTCCACACCTTTTCCTCTTCTTCCGCTACAAGGATTTCCGTGCGATGCAAAAGCGAGGGGTCAGCACCCTTCTTTACAAGCAGATCGGCGATCCGCCGGAGGGCCTCCGAGGTGCCCGAGATGCCATAGAAGGAGCCTTCGAAAAATGGAATGTCCCAGCGTTCCTGCATCTTACGTGCCAACGCAACGAACGCTGTCGAACACACCGTCATCGCTGCGCGCGAGCGGTGGGCGGAGGCGACTTGCAGATATCGCGCGTCTCCGGGAATACAGGCGCGGACGCGGATGCCGAGCTTAATCAAGAGCGGCTTCACCTGCCAGAACTCACCCGAGAGGTTAAATTCGCCGAGTATGTTGATGTCGCAAAGGCCTGGTTCATCGGGCTCCACGGTACCTATGACATGCTTGAGCAGCGCCTCGCCCGCTAGCTTGTTGCCGAGGTTTTTAGACCCGACAAAGCCTGGCGCATTGACCGGCACCACCGGTAAGGCAAATTCGTCCGTCGCTCGCTTGCAAACAACGTCGATGTCGTCACCGATCATCGCCGTAACGCAGGTTGAATAGACGAAGATTGCTGCGGGCGCATACCCATCCTTGATTTCCCGGATCGCTTTAAAGAGCTTCCGTTCACTGTGTCCCATGACGATGTCGATTTCCGTAAGATCAGTCGTGAAGCTCGTGCGCCAAAGTGTTGGGCCTGACGAGGCAGCGCCACGGTTGTCCCAGGAATTTCCCTCGCAGGCGAGCGGCGCGTGAATAAGATGTGCGACATCCGTGATCGGCTGCAGTGCGACCTTGGCGCCGTCGAAAGCGCAACCGCCGACGGCCGTTCCCGGGGCCATTGGCCTCGCGCAATTCCTGAGGCGCGCCTTGGGACCCTTGCTGCCGCTCTTTTCACTCGCTAGCTCGTGGAAGGCATCTTTGTTTTTGGCGTTGAGCGAGGACATTCGTCTGCCTTCATATCTGGTTGAGAGATAGGCCGCCTGGCCGGCCGCCGCTTTTAGCGAGTGAGGTCGTACGAATAATCTGTCACACCCGCGTGCATTGTTTCGCGATCGAGGTTGTCGAAGATCTTGTCGAGGATCGCCGTTAAAAGACGCAGTCCGCCTTGGTAACCCATGAGGGGGAATCGATGATGATGGTGCCGGTCGAAAATTGGAAACATCAGCCGAACCAGTGGGGTACCGGTGTCCCGTTCGAGATACTTCCCATAAGAATTTCCGATCAGGAGATCCACCGGCTCGGTGAACAGTAGCGAGCGCAGTGCCCAGAGATCTTTGCCTGGCCAAACCTGTGCATTCTTCCCGAAGGGCGAGGATGCGAGGAGTTCCTTCATCTCGTCCTCCCAAGCTGAGGTGCCATTTGTGGCGAGGCAGTGGGTTGGCTCGCCGCCGGTCTCCATGATGAAGCGCGCCATCGCATAAACGAAATCTGGATCGCCGTAGATCGCGTATTTTTTTCCATACAGCCAAGCTTGGCTGTCCGCCATCGCATCGATGAGTCGGCCGCGCTCCAGACGGATCGCCTCGGGAATTTCTCTGCTGGAAATCTCCGATATCACCATCAGAAGTTCGTCGGTAGCTTCGACGCCGAGAGGGTAGTGGAAGGAGGTCGCCGCTTGTCCAACGTCTCTGCAGTAATCCAGCGTCTTGCGAGTGTTGTAATATTGCAGGGACAATGTCCACTCCGCGTTCAACGCCGCCTTCACGTCATTGATTTTGGTCCCGCCGTCATACATCCGAAATTTGCCATCGGAAGGCGTATCGAACTGATCTGATGCGTCCTGGATGAACATGTAAGTCACTTGCATCAAGTCGAGCAGGCGTTTTAATTCGCGATTGTTCCCAACGCAGAAGCCATCAAATCCAGGAATGATGTTGATAGTAGCGGTGGCTTCATTTCGCGCGGTGCCCTTCCAGAAATTCTCCAGCACACCTTTTACCATGCTGTCATAGCCATCGACATGGCTGCCGACAAAGGCAGGTGTGTGGGCGAAGGGGACATCGAAATCGCGCGGGACCGAACCTTCACTTTTGGCGTTTTCGATAAAACCATGCAGGTCATCTCCGATGACCTCGGCCATACATGTGGTCGACACCGCGATCATCTTCGGGTTATAGAGCTTGTACGTGTTGGCGAGACCGTCGACCATATTCTTCAGGCCACCAAATACAGCGGCGTCTTCTGTCATCGATGACGAGACCACCGATGACGGCTCCTTGAAATGGCGCGATAGGTGCGATCTGTAGTAGGCAACGCAACCTTGGCTGCCATGGACGAACGACATCGTTCGCTCGAATCCCGCCGCTGCGAAAACCGCGCCGAGTGGCTGGCAGGCTTTGGCTGGATTGACGACAAGGGCTTGGCGGGCCAAGTTTTGCTCGCGGTATTCCCAGGTCTTCGTGAATTCGCGTTGGTCTGACACGACCTGATCAGGGTGTGGGCATTCGAAGTTCAACTTTTTCTCGGCTAACATCTGCCTGTATTCCGGCTCGCAGAATAGGGGCGCGTGGTCGAGAGTTTTCTCAGCTGATTGCGGCATAGAGTCACCTCTTTCGATCTGGCCGCGGCTCAAGGGCGGTCCAGAAACATGCGTCGCTTAAGCCGTTGCGCGTTTTTTACGCGCGAACGCTATGTTCTCACCCAGCAACCGCCGCCAAAGCGCGGTCATTTTTCCAGGGCGCGTCGTAGAGACGCCAAACTGGATTGTTGATCGCCATGTCCATATCCCGAGCGAAAATCGCGAAGCCGTCATAACCGTGATACGGACCAGAATAGTCCCAGGAGTGCATCTGACGGAATGGAATGCCCATTTTCTGCACCGGGTATTTTTCTTTAACGCCGGACCCGACGAGATCGGGCCGAATTCCCTCGATGAATTTCTCTAGTTCGTAGCTAGTCACGTCATCGTAGATCAACGTGCCTTCTTTTACGTAGTGGCCGGTGCGCTGATAGTCGTCGCCATGACCGAATTCGTAGCCGGTTCCTACGATTTCCATTCCGAGGTCCTCATAGGCGGTGATGACGTGACGAGGGCGCAATCCGCCGATGTAGAGCATCACCCGTTTGCCAGAAAGGCGCGGCCAATATTTGTCGACCACAGCCGAAACGAAGGGTCGGTATTTGGCGATGACTGTTTCCGTTCTATCTTCGATCTCCGGCCCGAAATGCTTGGCTATGTTGCGCAGCGAGGCTTCGATCTGGAATGGGCCAAAGAAATTATACTCCATCCAAGGAATGGCATATTTTTCCTCCATGTGTCTGGAGATGTAATTCATCGACCGATAGCAGTGAATGAGGTTGAGCGTAGCTCTCGGAGCGCGCTCCACTTCGGCGAGAGTTGCATCTCCCGACCAGTTGCCGACCACGCGCAATCCGATCTCTTCGAGCAGGATGCGCGACGCCCATGCATCGCCGCCAATGTTATAGTCGCCTATGACATTGACGTCGTAAGGACCCGGCTCGAATTTTAAGTCTTTCTTGTCGAAGACCCAATCTCGAATTGCGTCGTTGGCGATGTGGTGGCCAAGCGATTGCGACACACCACGGAAGCCTTCGCAGCGCACCGGCACGACGGTCGTCGTATGTTCTTTGGCCTTTTTTCGCGCTACGGCCTCAATGTCATCGCCAATCAGACCGATCGGACATTCGGACTGCAGGCTGATGCCATTGCTTAGCGGGAAAAGCTCAGCAATCTCGTCGATGACCTTTTCCAGTTTCTTGTCACCGCCGAAAACGATGTCCTTCTCCTGGAAATCGGAGGTAAATTGCATCGTCACGAAAGTGTCGATGCCTGTCAGACCGACGTAATAGTTGCGACGTTGCGACCAGGAGTATTGACCGCAGCCGACCGGCCCGTGTGAAATGTGAACCATATCCTTGATGGGTCCCCAGACGACGCCCTTTGAACCGGCATACGCGCATCCGCGGATCGTCATCACGCCAGGAACAGACTTGATGTTCGACTTTACCTCGCATTCGCTAATCGTGTTTGGGTCCTCGCCGGCGTCCTTTTCGCTCGTTGCCACGCTAAGGTGTTTACTGCGGCGCTTCGCTGCTTTGCCCGGATATTGCGACAGCACGTCTGCTATAAGCTTCGCGTGGAAGCCACTGTCATTGTCGTATTTGAGGCTCATTGACCCTACCCCTTAGAAAATCCGGATGAAGCCTCATTGGCGAAACCTCCCTCACGGGATGGCGAGCGCTTTGCGTGTCGCTGCACGCTCGTATCAGTGTGATCACTGGGCAGCTATCACTTCGCATCCCTGGCTTGAAGTTCGGCAAGCATCTGCTCATCGGTTTTCATGATCCCGAAATCGAGAAGCATGTCCTCAAGTTCTTCCATGGTGATGGGGGTCGGGATGGTGCCTTTGCCAGAATTGTCATGTATTCTTTGGGCAAGTGTCCGGTACTCGGCCGCTTGCTGAGAGTCCGGCGCATATTGGATTACCGTCATCTTTCTAAGCTCGGCATGTTGGACAATGTTGTCGCGTGGCACGAAATGGATGAGCTTAGAATTGAGTTTGGCAGCCAGCGCTTCGGCGAGGTCGATTTCGCGGTCGGTCTGACGCTCGTTGCAAATGAGCCCACCCAGGCGGACGCTGCCGCCTGCGGCATATTTTAGAATGCCCCTGGCGATATTGTTGGCGGCATAGAGGGCCATCATTTCGCCGGACATGACGATGTAGATTTCCTGAGCTTTGTTTTCACGGATCGGCATCGCGAAGCCGCCGCACACAACGTCACCGAGCACGTCATAAGACACGTAGTCGACATCGTTGTAGGCACCGTTCTCTTCGAGAAAGTTGATCGACGTGATAACGCCGCGTCCCGCGCAGCCGACGCCCGGCTCCGGGCCGCCAGACTCCACGCATTTGATACCTTTATAGCCGACCTTGAGCACGTCTTCGAGTTCAAGATCTTCAACCGAACCTCTCGTTGCTGCGAGATCAAGAACCGTATCCTGAGCCTTCGAGTTCAAGATCAGGCGCGTAGAATCAGCCTTAGGATCACAGCCGACGATGAGGATCTTCTGCCCATGGTCCACAAGGGCGGCTAACGTGTTTTGGGACGTAGTGGACTTGCCAATTCCGCCCTTTCCATAGAATGCGATCTGACGCAGAGCTGCCATGCTTGGCGTTCCTTCATGTGTTCGAAGCAAATGCGGTTATCCCGCAACGCGGATGCGGAGGCCGTTCCGCTGCCTCGCAATAGCTCTCAAGATTCGTGCCAGGCAGGCCGATTGAGCTGACCAACAATAATTAACTGCTGTTTCAGCTACCTGGACGGAAAATACGCGATTGGGCGAGGAAGAATGCTTGTCGCAAAGCCGACAAAAGTGACGACGATCGTAAATGGATGTCGAGAATTTCGGTTAATCGGGCCATCTGGAACTGCGACTTACGACCCATGCAGGAAGAAATTAAGGAGATCGCATTGTCCTCAATTTTGGTAGAGGGGGAGTCCCGATCGCCGATGTCTGTCGGCGGCAACATGCCGGCATACTTCTTCCTCCAATTGAAGTAGGTCGCCTGACTGATGCGTTGCGGCAGATCGCAGCAACAGACACCTTCATCACTTTGCTTCAGAATGAACGCCGTCTGCGCGTCCGAAAATTGCGATGCCTTCATCGTTGTTCCTTTCCCAGCCAGAAAATGCACCGGAAAACTTTAGCTAAAACTGGTCCAGTTTGAAGGGTTCAGATCGGCTGACGAACGCCCTGCTCCGATGGAGCCGGTAAGTTTGTTGGCGCGGCAAAGTGCTTGCTGGCTGCTGAGTGTTGACCAGCTCAGGCAACTGGGGTAAACGAAGACAGAATATATACGCCAATGAGAAGATAAACCGTCACGATGATATCTATGCTGCATATAGCCACTTTCCGGACATGACCTTGCATCGGGCAGCTATCGGCGTCAGTCGTCCATTGATGGGCTGGGGCCAACACCGGAGCCAGGGGCCGCAGGAAGATGCTCCTATTCGCTTCGACAGATCAACGAACTCCGTGCTTATCTCGCTTCGGCCCATCCGAAAGAGGCTTTGAAGTTTTGCCCGCAGAGCCTCGAGGGTGAATCGAGCCCGATACGGGAAGCGCGGCTCAAGAACCGATCGTTGTATGAGCTGTCAGGGGTAGCGGTAGGCCGATAAGCGATCGAATCGCTGACTTCCACCAATGCGGAGGTAATGGACATCGTATCCAAGGTTTTGGGCCGTCCCCCGATCTATATGTCACAGGCTTCGTGCTCCAGGACTGCAGGTAAGGCGAACTCCTAATCCAGGGGACTTAGCAGATGAGCTCACGCACGCAGCGCATACGCTTCATGCTCGCGGCCGCGAAGACCGATATCTGCAGAGTAACGTTTGGAGAGAAACCTGATGCGAATGCTGCTTAGAGACCCTTGCCTTCCACTCAACTCCACTTTCAAAGGAACATCGTCTTGACTGAATCCGATCGCTTTGTGTGGCAGAAACTTGGTTGCCATTTCAAGACCAATGATTTGGCAGTTCTCGTGAGCTCACGCCGACAGTTTACCGCACATCTCCTGGCAGATCTTCAAACCATTATCGAGGACCTAGTCGCACCTTGGTCCCCTGAGCTCTTGGGCTTCAGGCCCGCTCGTCTCACGCGAGGATGTTGAGGTGGTCTTTTCTCTCGCTGAAGCAGAGCGCAGCCCTTCGAGAGGCATGAGGAAACGGTAAGAAGACACATCGTAGAGCAAGACGATGAAGACGATTGCGGTTCCTGCTGACGCTTGCAAGACGTCCAGCGCGTCATGCCGGTACTTCCCCGCTGTTCGTGCGGTGGAATATCTGGCGCCGACAATCGCCGCGTAGGACGTCTTCTACATGCCGCTTTAAGTCATTGGCTGTCGGCAGCGCTTGCCGGTCACCTTCCGCCCTTTCATCGCATAGAGAGTGAAGTGCCATCAGGTCCGGACAACCCTTGCCGACGCTGCCGATGTGGCGCGTCAATCACATCGAGCCCTCGCCCGAGATGTTGGCGTTACGCGCCAACGGTCCGATCCACCGCGTGCGCTTCCCGTCCGGGCACGAAGGTTGGTGGGTAACAGGCTAAGAGGAAGCTAAGGCGGTACTGTCCGACTCGGCGTTCCGGCCCTCGGGAATGCCCCCGGCGGCATTCACCCCGGCTACGGTGATTCTCGGTTCGCCGGGGTGGCTGGGCTCGCACGAGGGCAGCGAGCATGCCCGGTTACGCACGATCGTGGCGCCGGCCTTTAGCAACCGCAGGGTGAAGCTGCTCGCGCAGCGAATCGAGGCGATCGCCGCGCAGTTGTTCGAGACGCTGGCGGCCCAGCCCCAGCCCGCCGACCTGCGGCACTACCTCTCCTTTCCGCTTCCGGCCATGGTCATCAGCGCGCTGATGGGCGTGCCCTACGAGGATCACGCCTTTTTCGCCGAGCTGTCCGATGAGGTGATGACGCACCAGCATGAAAGCGGCCCGCGTAGCGCGGCGCTCCTGGCCTGGGAAGAATTGCGCACCTACATTCGCGGCAAGATGCGAGGCAAGCGCCAGGATCCGGGCGACAACCTGCTGACGGATCTGCTCGCGGCGGTCGACCAGGGCAAGGCGACCGAGGAAGAGGCGATCGGCTTGGCCGCGGGCATACTAGTGGCGGGGCACGAGAGCACCGTCGCACAGATCGAATTAGGCCTGCTGGCCATGTTCCGCCATCCGCAACAGCGCGAACGCCTGGTCGGCGATCCATCCCTCGTGGACAAGGCAGTGGAGGAAATCCTGCGCATGTACCCGCCGGGCGCGGGCTGGGACGGCATCATGCGCTATCCGACGACCGACGTGACCATCGCGGGCGTGCATATTCCCGCGGAGAGCAAGGTGCTGGTCGGCCTGCCGGCGACGTCGTTCGATCCACGCCATTTCGACGACCCGGAAATCTTCGACATCGGACGCGCCGAAAAACCGCACCTGGCGTTCTCCTACGGGCCGCACTACTGCATCGGCGAGGCGCTTGCCAGGCTGGAACTCAATGTGGTGTTCGGTTCGATCTTCCAGCGCTTCCCCACGCTGCGCTTGGCCGTGGCGTCTGGAGAACTGAAGTTGCGCAAGGAGATCATTACTGGCGGGTTCGAGGAGTTGCCGGTGCTCTGGTGATGCGCGGACACCACCGGGAATCGCGATCTTTCC
The DNA here is from genome assembly GCF_002008365.1 of Rhizobium leguminosarum bv. viciae USDA 2370. Taxonomy (GTDB): domain Bacteria; phylum Pseudomonadota; class Alphaproteobacteria; order Rhizobiales; family Rhizobiaceae; genus Rhizobium; species Rhizobium leguminosarum. Next base: position 31,373 of record NZ_MRDL01000009.1, on the reverse strand, counting down.
GCAATTTGCCGGCGCACCTATATGGAGGCGTGCGGCCAAGCTGCTTTCGCGTTCTCCCGTTGCGGGGAGGGGTGGCCCGACCATCCCGACACCCGCGTCCCTTGGCCCACATGCCATGTGAAGGCGGGAACATGGTGCAAGCGTCCGTCCGGTCATCGCGCCGCCGAGCTTCATATCGAGCACGCCGCCATTGCGGCCGGCGCGGCGCAGCTATTCCCTCGATCTGCAGGACATTCAACATGGGTGATAAGAGCGTAGAGGACTCCCATCGGCGGCACGGAACCGAAAACGAGCCTGACCGCCCCGCCTTGAGCGCGGACGGTCAATGCGTGCCGACTATCGGAAGGCGCAACATCAACGACGGCTTGCCGGGATACAGCCCGGCCTATTCGGCGGTCCTGCGATCGAGCATCGCTATCGGAACGCGCCGCACCCTTTGCAAGACGGCTGGATGCCTGACTACGAGATCGAGCGGTTTCAAGACCTGACGCCTGAGCAGCAGGCGCAGCGTCCTGCCGCCGATCCGCAAACGCCGTGGACGCACCACCATCAACGGCTGCGAAACATGGCGGGAACGGGATGGCTCGATGTTCACGACCACCCGCGACCGCCTCACGCGCAAGCGCATCATGCCGCTCTTTCGAAGCGCTCATAGGAGGATCGCCCAAGCCGACATTGCGAAACGTGCGCATCGATCTTGACCCCGTGGACTAGGCCACCATTACCGCCGCGTTGGTCTTCTGGCGCGATGCGAAAACCCGCCCGGACGAGTTGGAACATCTGTCATGCGGGTTGGCGAATTCGCCGCCCTCGATGCGCAGGGTATCGACAAGCTCGCCGCCGCGATCAACCAACGGCGACCTTCCCGGTGATGACGCGTGGAATTGACGGGGATGATCGAGGATCAGGAGAGGAGGGCGAGTGCGTCATGCGTTATGACAATGAGCGCGGCAAGGGCGATCATCGCCATCTGTGATATCGAGGAACCGATGGAATTCACAACGCTGGAAGCATTGTTCGATGCATTTCAGGCGGACATGGAAAGGATACTCGCATGAGGACGCTCGTCATCAGACTAAGCTCGATTGCCGATGCCAAGGCCCGCTTCGTGAATGCGGGGCAAAAGGCATTGGAAGGCGTCGTCGTTCCTGCTACGCCGTCGGTGAATTTTCCAAGCTACGACGACATGCACAGGGTGCTTGCGCCGCCGCGGCTTGCGATCGTGAAGGCGATGGCAGGGCAGGGGCCGCTGGCGATACGGGAAGTCGCCCGACGTGTCGGCCGGGACGTGCAGGCCGTCCATAAGGATGTGACGACGCTTGTCAACGCGGGTGTCCTGGACCGGACCGACGCCGGCGTCGAATTCCCCTATGACCAGCTTCATTTCGAGTTCGATGTGAACGCGGCCGCCTGATCCGGTAGCCAATCAGGCCATCGTTTTCTGGCCGCACTGGGTTTCGGTTTGTATCCGTGCGACCGCCTCTTCCTCCCGAGGGAAATGGTAGACTTCCCTCTTGGCACCAGAGCCGATGCGCCCCCAGCGCCGCGTCAAGCAGACCTCCCCAAATAACGTCGGCTCGATTGACATAGCGTAAAATCGGGCCATGTTTTTCGAAGCGTCGAAGGTATGCATCCGGTGAAGGCCGCAGGTTAGGCTGCTTGAGCGTTCAGTCCTTGTGGCTGCCAATTCAGCAAACAAATGAAAAACTGCTGTGCAAGCTCCGGCCTGCGGGCGGAGGATGCGATGAAACAGCAGAAGCGCATCCTGGTCAACAATCCGCGCAAGCTCGACTACGACCAGGCCTGGGCGATCTATGCCAGCGCGCTTGCGGGCCGCGGCCCGGCCGCAGGCGAGTGAGCCGGCCATCCCCCGAGCTCGGACGACCAACCGGAATTCTCGCAGATGCTGCTGCGCATGTCGGAAATGTGGCGCAGCAACATGGAGCAGTCAGGGGAGGTTGGAAAATTGTGGTTCAACTCGATGATGCCCTTTTTCACCACGCGCGCGGCTGACAGCAGCTTGTTTGCCGCCGCGCAGGGCAGCGAGATCTCAAAAACCATCAAGCACATGGTGGAAAGCCCGCGCCTTGCCGACATGTGGAACCTCGACCGACAGGTCTACGCGCTGATGGCGGCCTGGATGGACGTGGGCCAACGCATGGCGACCTATCACGCCATCGCCACCGTGCCGTGGAGCAAGGCCTATGAACGCTACAGCGCGACGCTCGCCGACACGAAGGAAGGAGACGCCAAGGATTTCGGCTGGCGCAAGGCCTTCGACAAATGGAGGGACATTGCCAACGAGGAACTGATCAGCAACCTGCGCTCTAAGGATTTCCTCGCCGCGCAGCGCGAATTGCTGCTCGCCGCGCTGGACCTGCGCACCTGCCAGCAGCAAATGACCGACAGCGTCGCCAAGCTGTTGGGCGTTCCGAGCCAGCACGACTTCGACGAGCTGACGCGGCAGTTCACGGAACTCAGGCGGGAGCTGCGCGCCAGCCTCAGGGCACAGCGCGATGCGGCCGAAGGTGCACGCGGTGTCGCCACACAACCAGGAAAGGGATGAGCCATGACCGAACCCCGCGAAACCGCACATGCAAGCAACGATAGTCTTACCGCACACTCGTCTCGCAGATCGCACGAATACGACGTCCGGACCGGCCTGATCGGCCTGGAGAGAGGTGTAGTGGTAGGTGGTCCGATCGAAGTTCAACGGCCCACAGGCACGCCGGATCGAGACCATCTAATCCCGGCACATGTCCTTCACCCCTCCCGCTTCCGAGCAGGCCCTGGGCGTTTCGGCGAATGGACCTCCCGCAACATATTGAGCTCCAGCGTCTGCTCTGCGACAATCCGTTTCAACCGGGCGATTTCGTCTTCGAGCTGCTTCCGCTTCTTCACCTCCGGAATGGCATCACTCGCGTCCCGAGGCGTGCCCGCTTCTGGCGAAGACTTCCTGAGATCTTCGCGGATCCCCGCGATGGTGAGTCGTCTGTCTTTTCTAAGCGATGCGATACGCTTTAACCGCGTAACGTGGTCAGCGTCGTACCGCCGGTGGCCCTTTTCCGAGCGATCCGGTACGATGAGACCCTCCTTCTCCCAAAGCCGAAGTGTCGATGCAGAAACTCCCGCTAGACGTGCAGCTTCCGCAACGCGATAGATTTTCTTTTTGTGGTCCATCTCGGCACTTTCGTTCAGCCGCAATTTTGCCGGTTAGAAATACGCTCGATCCAAGGAAGCGTCTTGAACGCTGCATTGTTTGCAAAACGCGTTCGCACAGGGAAAGACACGGGCACATTTGGAGAAAAATACCCGTGGCAGATCGAAATCAGTGTGGGATTTCATAGCCATGTGTTCGATCACTCGCAACAGCGACGCTGGCGAATTTATCAGACAGGTCAGCGAGAAGGCGCCTTTCAAGGGCTGATCCTGCTCACCTGCGGCGTTGGGCCACATCATCCGCTTCCTCGCACCGATCACTACCGAGGAAAAATGCTTTCGGCACATCGCTCGCATTGCTTGCAGAGCGCGCAGGCCTGTCGACTGGTATCTTCATGTTCGTGCTCTCCGAGGATTCCCATTTATCGGCACGAAATTCACGGAGAACGAGAAGGTGCGCAAGCTCACCTTCACCGGCGCGAGCAATGTCGGCAAGATCCTGATGCTCCAGGGCGCCAACGAGATCATGAAACGCGGCGCCGAGCTTGGTGGCAACGCCGCTTATCGTTTTCGATGACGCCTCGCGGCGAGTAGGAGCATAGCGGACCGCCTCGGCTGTCTTGGACTTGCCGGAGGCCACTAGTTTCTGTTTATGGACTCCGAGCACGTGTGTGTGGCCAAACACCGCCAGTCCCTGCTGGCTCGCCTTAAGCAAAAGGGAGGGCCAGCCCGCTCCTATTTGGCCTCAAGGAATGCTCGAATTCGCTCTCCCGCCTGAGCAATGCTCAACACGCCATCCATGTGCCCTCGCGTGCCTTCCAGTTCGACGAATTCGACCGGCGTACCGTCGGATTTAATAATCGTTCCTGTCTCCCGCACTGCATTTCCAGGAAAAATCAGGTCTTCGTCGGTATAGATCAGCATCACGGGCACATCGATATTCAGAAGCCCTTTGTAGAGGCAGTCTTTGGGCTGTCCAGCGACGAACAGCTGATTGGCGCGCGCGAGATAAAGGAAATGGTTCGCATCTGACTGGGCTACTCGTGCTGCGCCCGCCTCGTTCAGCTTCGTGACAACCTTATAATCATTCGCCCAACTCTGCCCGGGATCCGCACCTTCGCTGGCCCAGTCACGCCCAAATGTACCGTCGGTCCATTCTGCCGAATTTGCCTGCAGTGTTAAAGTCTTCATCGCTTGAGCCAGCCCTGCATTCGGCGCCTGGCCTGTGTAATAATCTCCACCGTTCCAGTTTGGATCCAGTTTGATCGGCGACGCCCAGACGTCCAGCCACGCGATAAGGTTCGCGTCTGCCCAACCAGAGGAAATGACCGGAATCACCCGCTCCAACTTGTCGGGATAGCGTGCTGCCCATTCATAGCTTTGCAGCCCTCCCATGGAGGCGCCCATGACAGCATGCCATTTCCCGATCCCCAGTTGCTCCATCAGCCCTTTCTGCGTATCAACGAAATCGCCGATTGTCATGATCGGGAAATCCATACCCCAAGGCTTTCCTGTTTTGGGATTGATCGTCGCCGGTCCGGTGGTGATGACGTTCGGATCGTTGGCACCGAGATTGACCGGTGTGTCGACCGACACGACAAAGTATTTTTCCGTATCGATGGGCTTGCCGGACCCGATGATCGCATCCCAATAGCCGGCGCTTACATCCGCCTCCTTATATTTTCCCGCTGCGTGACTGCTTCCACTGAAATAATGCGGAATCAGGATGGCATTATCTTTGGCGTCGTTCAGCGTGCCATAGGTTTCATACCCCAGCCGCATTTCGGGAACCGTCCTGCCTCCACGTGTCACGAAGTTCTTCAGGGTAAATTCCCGCTTCTCAACTAAAGGCTCGTACGCCAATGCCGGGCCGGCCATCATGGCGACAGTGATAAGTATTTTCAGGCGCATTTACTTCTCCTTGGTCGGTTACCAACGAAACAAAGTGGTGGCCTCAGCCTTCCAAAGCCGTATCCTAGTCACTGGATTTCACATTGATCCAGGTCAAAACTTCTGAGCTTATAAGGGGCTTATTCGCCCCTGTAGGATCATGTCGCGGCCAGACCGCGGCGACTTCTCAAGAGTAATACTCTGGTGCCTTCTTGAAGGTCGACCACGCATCCGGGTCGTGACCGGTGACGACGTTTGCCCCCGTCCTCTCCGCGATTGTGCGCAGCTTCTGTACAGAGCGAACAGTATCCACCGTCGATGCGAGGAAGCCGGGCAGCGCCTTTTCTTCCCAATGGTCGAGTGTGTAGGCGGCATCGATCGTCAGAAGCAGCGGCTCGCTGCTGGGAAGGCGGACGAGAAAGGATTGATGGCCCATCGCATGGCCAGGACTGAAGATCGTCGTCAGCGTTCCGTCGCCATAAACATCATAAAAATCGTCTTGAGTGCCGTTCAAAAACTGCCATTTCAGACCCGGGCGATCGAAATCCTTGCGGATATAGCCGCCATCGGCAAACCAGTCGGGCGTGAAGGCGTATTCATATTCGGCCCTCTGCACGATATGCGTGGCATTCGGAAAGCGGCCGATCGCGCCGGTATGGTCGAGATGCAGGTGGGACTGCACGACATATTTAACATCCGCCGGATCAAAGCCGAGAGCTTTGACCTGATCGACGCATCCTTTGTCCTTGTCAAGCACCGGCCAGTACACGTCGCAAATACCGCCCCAGTGGCCGCGCGGGTCCGTCGCGACTTCAATGGCGACTCCACCGTCGATGATTGTGTGACCGTCGGGATGGGTGATCAGGTAAAAAGGAACCGGGATTTCGTAATCCGCACCATTTCCCTGATTCATTTTGATGTTGTGCACTTTGCATTTCAGGGTGCCGGACTGAAGCATGTAAAGTCGGATATCCGTCACGTTGGACCTCCCGTGTTGATATGAACGGCGAATTTCTGCGGAAATCTTCAGAAGGCTTCCCGATACAGCGCCAGCGCATCCTCTTCCCGAACCTCGACCGGATTGTTGACGAGCAGGCGCCCCTGGTTTTTTATCGCATCCGTAGCCAGCATGGCGAGGCTGTTGTCGGTTACCCCGACATCGCGGAGCCGGCGCGGCGCGCCGCTTTTATCCATCAGCACCTGCATATGGGTAACGAAGTCCTCGGAACGGGCCGCAGTGTCGCCGCTTCCCTTGACCCCAAGCACATCGGCGAGCTCGGCGTAAAGCGGGGCAGCCGCCTGTGCATTGTAACGAAGGACTGGGCCGAGCATCAGAGCGTTCGAAAGACCATGCGTAATGTGATAATGTCCACCCAGCGGATAGGCCAACGCGTGGACCGCAGCCACCGGGGAATTGGAGAAAGCCTGGCCCGCAAGCATTGCACCGAGAAGCATGCCTTCGCGAGCATCCCGGTTTGTCGGCTCCTTGCAGCCAGCGATTAGATTGGTGCCGAGAAGCCGCAACGCCTCACGCGCAAGCGCGTCCGAAAGCGGGTTTTTTTTATGCTTACTTGTATAGGCTTCGATGGCATGCACCATCGCATCGATGCCGCTTGCTGCGGTGTGAGCCTGCGGCAAACCAACGGTCAATTCCGCATCCAGGAGCACGAAATCCGCATAGAGTTGCGCCGACACGACTCCCATCTTGGTCGTCTCGCCGGTGGTGATGATGGAAATGTTGGTGACTTCGGAACCGGTGCCCGCAGTTGTCGGAACGAGAACCAGTGGAACACGCCCCCCCTGAACTTTGCCGATGCCATACATTTCGGCGAGCGGTTGTGCCGACGAGAGCAGCACCGCCGCGAGCTTTGCTATGTCCAAGGACGAGCCACCACCGAGACCAATGACAATATCGGCTGCGACTTGCCGCGCCTCCTCGACACAACCATACAAAACACTTTCCGGTGGATCTGGCACAACCCTATCGAAAATCGCCACGCTGAAGCCAGCCGCCTCCAGACTGGCGGCAATGGGCGCAATCAACCCAGCCTTCACAAGGCCCGCATCGGTGACCAAAAGCACCTTGCGCGCGGCAAAACGCGCAGCGATGATTTCACCTAATCGCTTAGCTCCGCCCCAGGCCATTTCAATGGATGGGACAGTTCGAAACTCGAACGGATTGAACGTCATTCAGTCCTCCCTTGTCGTCAGCTGCTTAAGCGATCGCCGAGCACAGATATTTGATTTCCAGGTAGTCATCGATCCCGTAACGGGAGCCTTCCCGTCCGAGGCCGGACTGCTTGACGCCGCCAAATGGCGCTACCTCGTTCGAGATCTGACCGGTGTTGTGACCCACCATGCCGTACTCCAGCGCTTCGGCCACTCGCCATGTCCGACGGACGTTTTCAGTATAGAAATAGGCAGCCAATCCGAATTCCGTATCGTTGGCCATAGCGACTGCCTCTTCCTCTGTCTCAAAGCTGAAGAGAGGCGCGACTGGCCCGAAGGTTTCCTCGCGTGCGACCTTCATCGCCTGTGTCGCTCCCGTCAGGACGGTTGGTTCGAAGAATGTCCCGCCAAGGCTGTGTCGCTTGCCACCTGCGACCACTTTCGCTCCCTGCGCGACCGCATCGCTAATATGGTCCTCGACCTTGGTAATGGCGTCAGCATCAATCAGCGGCCCGATCGTTACGCCTATCTGCGTACCTTCACCGACTTTCAGTGCAGAAACCTTCGCGGCAAGCTTTTCAGCGAAGACAGCGTAAACACCGGACTGCACGTAGATACGGTTTGTGCAGACGCAGGTCTGACCAGCATTGCGGAATTTCGAAGCGACGGCACCATCGACGGCGGCATCGAGGTCCGCGTCGTCAAAAACAATAAAAGGTGCGTTGCCGCCGAGCTCCATTGATAGTTTTTTTATCGTCGGCGCCGACTGCGCCATCAGAATTCGCCCCACCTCGGTCGATCCGGTGAAAGAGAGTTTTTTGACAATGTCGCTTTCCGTCAGCACCTTGCCGATCTCGCGTGCTTTTCCTGTCACAATCTGAAAAACGCCGGCGGGAATACCTGCCTGATCGGCCAGAACGCCGAGAGCAAGCGCCGTGAGGGGTGTCTGCTCAGCCGGCTTAACCACCATTGTGCAACCGGCAGCCAGCGCAGGCGCCGCCTTGCGTGTAATCATTGCTGCCGGGAAGTTCCAGGGCGTGATCGCAGCGCAGACACCGATCGGCTGCTTGAAAACCAGGATGCGCTTGTCGGTGGTGGGTGCGGGTATGATGTCCCCATACACTCTCTTTGCCTCCTCGGCAAACCATTGAATGAAGGAGGCAGCATAGAGTATTTCCCCCCTGGCTTCGGAGAGGGGCTTACCCTGTTCAGCCGTCAACAGCGCGGCGAGATCGTCTGCATTTTCTACTATCAGATCGAACCAGCGAAGCAGGACGGCCGCTCTTTCCTTGGCTGCAAGCGCGCGCCACGATCGGAACGCCATCTCGGCCGCTGCGACCGCCTGCTCAATATCTGCCGTCTCCAGCGCAGGGACGGTGCCGACAATCTCCCCCGTCGCGGGGTTGTTGACGGCTACGTTGTTCTGAGAGCTCGCAACCCACTTGCCATTTATCAGGCATCGATCGCGCAGCAGTTCCGTTTTTTTTAGATTGACCATGACCTCCCCCAAGCGTAGAGTTCAATTTGTTGAACCAATATCGTTATATTGAACTAGCCTGACAGGAGGTATCGAAAGTGTCAAGTGCAAGACTCGCCGCAGTGGACGACACTGCGATCGGCAAATCCGTCGACTCTGTTCCGGCGCTCAGGCGCGCGGTCTCGATCCTCGATCTTGTCACCAATTCCAGCGACGCAATGTCGGCCGCCGACATCACACGGGCGATGTCGTTGCCAAAAAGTACGGCTCACGGCCTACTTGGCGTGATGGTAGAGCTTGGCCTTCTTGTTCGCAAACAGGACGGCACGTTCCGGCTCGGCCCGCATCCTATGCGTTGGGCGCACGGTTTTTTATCCGAGATGGACATGGTGTCAGTTTTCCGGAATTATTTCGCTTCCGACACCACATTGTCTCCCTACACGGTCACACTGACGACTCTTGACCGTCACGAGGTCGTCTATATTGATTGCCGTAATTCCGACCAGCCCCTGGGGCATACTTTCCGGATAGGAATGCGCCTTCCTGCCACCTTTACCGCGACAGGCAAAATGCTGCTTTCCGAAATGCCGGAGGATAAGCTCGATGCTCTCTTCAGAGCGAACTTTCCTTTGCCCCTCACCTCTAGAAGCGTCAAAAATCTTGCCGCACTAAGGCAGGAGCTGGCTGACATACGTATGCGTGGTTTTTCGATCGATAACGGTCAGGTTCGCGAAGGGATGATCTGCATCGGCACCGCTCTGCGAGATCATACGAGATGCGCGGTTGCCGGCATTGCCATCAGCCTTCTGGAAAGCGAAACGACTCCGGCGCTTATCGAGTCACTCGGAGAGACGATGCGCAAATCAGCCGCCATTCTTTCCGAGCAATTGGGGCATAACAGCTCATCACGCATCAGTGTCGAAGGATAGCGCAGCGTTTTGAGAGAGCGGAAATTTACTGCCGACCAAAGGAGACCAGGTGGGGTTGGCTCAGCTTGAGCAACGTGGCTGCTCTTTGACCCTAAGGCAGGCCGTCGCAGCGTCGAACCGAATGGCTGCGAAAATCGTGCATTTGGGCTCACCGTCAATCCGATGCAAGTGTCAATGTCGCGGTTCGCTCGCCAGGCGAATGGCTACATAAGCAGCTGACGAAAATCCTCTCCACGTCGACTTGTTGATGGAGGTTTTGCCAAAAGCGAGCTTCTGGCGGAGTTCAGGAGAAGTCGTCCTCAGTGATTCTTCGTGAGGCTGACGGCGCCCGTTTCCCCTTTAGGAACAGTTCGCGCCGCTGATTGTACTCGCCTTCTGGCTGAACAGCCGCTCCTCCATCTTGACGTTGGTTGCAATACTCACTATACACAGTAATGAACCGAGTTCAACATAATGAACTCGGTGGCGTGGCCGCAGCGTGAGAGGACGCTTTCGGCCTACCACGCAAGCGTGTCATTGCACCGGAACAGGCAATTTGCCGTAGAGGAGGAATCTATGAAAAAGTCGTGGTCTCTGACCATTGCAGCCATCTTTCTGTCTGCCACCGCCCCCGATGGCCTCTCGGCTCAGGAGCCAAAGCCCTTCACTATTGGTGTTGTGACGTTCCTGTCCGGTGCACCGGCTGGTCCCTTCGGCATCCCCACAAAGATTGCCGCCGAAGTCTTCGCCGAGCAGGTCAATGCCGGTGGCAAGCTCCCGGCGCCGTATGACAAGGTCGGCTTCGGCGGCCGTCCGATCGAACTCGTCGTCATCGACGAGGCCGGTGGCACCACCAAGCAGGTTTCCGAACTACGCAACCTCGTCGAACAGAAGGGCGTAGACATGATCGTAGGCTACACGTCCTCGGGCGATTGTCTTGCGGTCGCGCCTGTTGCCGAAGAACTGAAGACCATGACACTTCTCTTCGATTGCGGCACGCCGCGCATCTTCGAGGAAGCTGACTACGAATATGTATTCCGCCCCGTTGCAACCGCGACGATGGACAACGCCGGTGCCGCACTCTACGTCAACGAGACAGTCAAGAAATTCAACACCTACGCCGGCATCAACCAGAACTACGCCTGGGGTCAGGACGCCTGGAACGACTTCGAGGGCACACTGAAGAGCCTTCGCCCCGAAGTGACGCTGACGACCTCGCAGATGCCGAAGCTCGGTGCCGGTCAGTACAATACTGAAATCTCCGCAATTCTCGGCAGCAAACCCGATATCATTCATTCGAGCTTCTGGGGTGGCGACCTTGAGGGTCTCGTGCTTCAGGGAGCGCCACGCGATCTATTCAAGAACGCCACTGTCGTTCTGACGGCAGGCGAAACGGCGATTCATCGCCAGGCCAAACAAATCCCAGATGGCACCATCATCGGCGCCCGCGGTCCAAACGGCATCTTTGCACCGGACAACGCCTATAACGACTGGTTCAAAACCGCTTACAACGCCAAGTCCGCCACGCCCCCCAGCTATCCGTCCTACCACATGGTGCAGACGCTTTTTGCGGCGAAGTTCGCTTATGAGAAGGCACAGGGCGGCGACACCGCCAAGACGCCGACTACGGAGGAGATCGCCGCTGCTCTCAAGGGTTCCACCTTCCAGGGTCCCTCGGGCGAAGTGAAGATGTCGATGGGCAAGGGCAACCAGGCTGTGCAGGAAATGGTCTATGGCCGCACCAAAACCGTCAATGGCAAGCTGACCTTCGTCGATGTGATCCGTTACGCTCCAGAAAGGGTGAACCCACCGGAAGGCATGACCAGCCATGAGTGGATCAAGAATAAGCTGAAGTGACTTGTCCACCGCGGCATCGCTTGCGCGGGTTCTCCCGGCGCGTTTGGCGCCGCAATCCCTTTGAAGCGGTTTTCGCCCGTCGCATGCCACGCTGGCACCGAAAGATGAATCCCGCCCGTCGTTTCGAAATGGTGTGTGGCATGAACGCGTTTCTAGGCGCTATTATTGACGGCATTCTGTATTCCGCATGGCTCTTCATCATCGCAGTCGGCCTGACGCTGATCTACGGGGTGATGAAGATCCTCAACATGGCCCATGGCACGTTCTATGCCATCGGCGCCTACATGTCGGTGACTCTGCTGGGTTGGTGGTTCGCCCAGGGCCTGCCGCCCGCTGGAAGCATTCCGGTCATGATTGTCGCGGCGCTGATCGCCGGTACGATTGTCGGCCTCGTCGTCGAACGGGGCGTCCTGCGCTTTTTCGCGGGGCGCGATCCCGTCGTGCTGCTGCTGGTAACCTATGCGCTCTTCCTCATTCTGGAAGACGTGGTGAAGCTCATCTGGGGTGTCGATCCATGGATAGCCTCCGACCCGGTGTGGGCATTCGGCAACGTCTATCTCGGCCCCCTTGTCTATCCGACCTACAACCTCATTGTCGTCGTCGTGGCGATCGTCAGTGGTGGTCTCCTGACGTGGTTTCTGCAATTCACTGCCAAGGGGAAGATGCTGCGCGCCGTCATTCATGATCCGGAAGTATCGCAGGCGATGGGCATCAATGTCAGCCGCTGGAAAGTGTCGGCCTTTGTGGTCGGCTCGATCCTCGCCGCACTCGGCGGCGCCTTCACAGCGCCGACCATCTCGGTGGCGCCGGGCATGGGCGTCGAAGTGGTCGTCATGATGTTCGCAGCGGTGGTGATCGGGGGGCTTGGATCGATTCCTGGCACCATTGTCGGCGCCCTGATCGTCGGCTTCGTCCGCTCACTTGCGGTCCACTATTGGCCCGAAGTCGAAGTGTTCAGCATCTATGCAGTGATGGCTATCGTTCTCGCCATACGTCCGCAGGGGCTGTTTTCCGGTGTGGAGCTGCGCAAGATATGATGAACAAAACCAAAACCTTTGTGCCGGTCGCCGTCGGCGCGGCACTTTTCCTAATCGTCGCGGCCTGGGCGCTACCCACCTGGAACTTCGTCATCTCGATCGGCCTTGCCAAGGGGCTCGCGGTTCTCGGCCTCGTGCTGATGATGCGCGCTGGGTTGGTCTCGTTCGGCCAGGGACTTTATTATGCTATCGGCGGCTATTCCGTCGGCTTGATGGTCAATCTCTGGAGAATCAACGAAGCGGTTCTCTTGCTCATCGCCCCGGTCGTCATCGCCGCGGCGACTGCAGCAGTCGCCGGTCTCCTTCTGTCGCGTTACCGCGACATCTTCTTCGCGATGCTGACGCTCGCCCTGTCGATGCTTCTCTACGGTCTTCTGGTGAAGTCGGTGGAACTTGGCGGCACGGACGGCTTCAACATCCGAGGCGTGACCTTGTTCGGCCTGCCGCTGAGCGGTACTGCGCGTTTCAACGGCCTCGTTATCCTCGTCCTGATCTGTTTCACAGCGGTGATAACCGTCTGGTACTTCGGCAAGACGGCGCTCGGTCGCCTGCTGCCTGGCATCAAGGATAACGAGATTCGCGTCGAGTATCTCGGCGCGTCTGCAAGCAAGACGATCTATCTCTCCTACATCCTTGCGGCAATTCTAGCCGCCGTAGGTGGCTCCATGAGCGGCATTCTCGTCGCGCATGTGGATCCGGAAATGGCCTTCTGGGCAACCTCGGGCGAATTCGTGGTGATCGCAGTCCTTGCCGGTACTGGCAACATCTTCACGCCCTTCATCGCCGCGCTTGCACTCGAATTTGTCAGGACGTTCGCCTATCAGCATGCCCCCAACACTTGGCAACTGGTACTTGGCGTCATCATCCTCTCGATGATCCTGTTCCTGCCGACAGGCCTGGGCGGCATCCGTTTCGGTAAGCGCAACACGACCACCGTCGAGGCAGGAGAAAAAGCATGAAGCCGATTATTGAAGCAAAGAGCCTCATTAAGCGGTTCGGCGCGGTAACTGCCGCAAACGACGTGAATGTCGACATCATGTCTGGAACGATTTCGGGGCTGATCGGCACAAACGGCGCCGGCAAGACGACGTTTATCAATATGATTACGGGCTACCTCGGCCCGGACTCCGGTTCGATCCTGCTCGACGGACAGGAAATCGTCGGGCTTTCACCTCGTCAGATCACTCGGCGCGGCGTTGCCCGGTCCTTTCAGATTCCGCAATTGTTCAACTCGCTGACAGCGATTGAGAACCTGATGTTTGCCTACAGCGCCACGGACAGCGTTGGCATCAAGGGCTTTTCAATTCTTTCCGACGACGAGCTCGCGACCCATGCTGACGAGAGGCTCGAGGTGTTCGGACTTGGAGCGTTCCGCAACTCGATTGCCGGCACGATGCCCGAAGGCATCCGCAAGCTTCTCGACATTGCAATTGCCATGGTTGGCAAGCCGAAGGTTCTTTTCCTGGACGAGCCGACGAGCGGTTTCGCCAGCGAAGAAAAATTCTCGGTCATGGACCGCATTATTGATGCGACCCGTGTCGCAGGCGTCAGCGTGCTCTTCGTCGAACACGACATGGAGATCGTTGGCCGCTACTCCGACCGCGTGCTCGCTTTCTTCGAAGGCCGGGTGCTGATTGATGGACCTCCGGAAACGGTCCTCAGCGACCGACAAGTGCGCGAACTCATCATTGGTGAAGAACATTGCGTTCGCAGGGAGGATAACCATGCTTGAAGTGAAGTCAATCAACGTCTCCATCGGCGGGGTACCTATTCTGCGTGACGTTTCCATGAAGGTCGAAGCCCGCTCGATGGTCGGAATCGTCGGCCGCAATGGTGCCGGCAAGACCACGTTGATGCGTGCGATAATGGGGCTCTTGCCACTCCGGGCAGGTTCGATCCATTATGAGAAGAAGGACATTTCACGTGAGGCGCCGCATCTGCGCGTGCACCACCAGATGGGCTTCGCGCCGGAAGACCGGCGCCTTATTCCCGAACTGACTGTTGAGGAAAACCTGCTTATTCCGGCATGGGCAGCTGGCGTCACAGATGCGCAGAAGCGGCTCGACGATGTCTATGCGCTCATTCCGGAGGCAGCGGACTTCCGCCATCGCCGCGCCCTGCAGCTTTCAGGCGGCCAGCAGAAACTCGTGGCCATCGGTCGCGCACGCATGACTGGCACCCAGCTGTTAATGCTAGACGAGCCATTCGAAGGCGTCGCCCCCGCGCTTTCCAAGCGCATTTCCGAGGTAGTCGCATCCCTGCAGCCGCTTGGTCTTTCCATCCTTCTTTCCGGCGCCGATCTTCGGCACGCCGGTAAGGGCCTCGATATGGTTTATCGCATGGACCGTGGCCAGATCACTTCTATTTGACCGTCATTGGCAGCGCCTGTGCATCTCTGCTGCGTCCCAACCGCCGCATACGAAATTGTGAACCACTTCGGTAACCTGTGGTTTCGACGGTTGCTCTTTCAAGGCTGCGTTGAGGCATTCGCGCGGGCTTAGGAGCGCGGGTCTAAATACTGGTCATTCTTTGTTCTTCATCATTGCCGCCTGAAGCTGTGGGCAAGTGGGATCCTATCCCGAGGAATGGTTAGCGGGATAGCACTGGCCTACCAGTGTTTCGGGTGGGGTCGGTTGTTGATGACAATCAACTTACGACATCTCGTCACCTTTGTCGGCTTCGCGACACGCATTCGTCTTCGCCCAATCGCGTATTTTTCGCCCTGAAGCCTATCGAACCGCCCCTGCGTTTGCGGTGGTGATCGGGACGGATTGCGACACGACATGTCGGCAACCCTACAAAACCCCTCCGCCCGTGGGCGCGGGACTGCCGTCGGCGATTATTGTCGCGATGCTCAATCCCGGGCGCCGCGTCATGGCGGTCTGCGGCGACAACGGCTTCCACATGACCAGCCAGGAACTGGAGACGGCCCGCCGCCTCAAGCTCAACCTGGTCGTGCTCATCGTGGAGGACGGCGGCTACGGCATGATCCGCCATAAGCAGGCCGCCCGCGGTTTCCCGGATTTCGGCAACACCGTCGACAATCCGGATTTCGGGAAATTGGCCGAAGCCTATGGGGTCAAGGGCACGCGCGTCGAAGCGCTGGACGATCTGGTGCCAGCGCTGGAAGCCGCTTTCGAAGGCGGCGGCGTCCATGTCGTCGTAGTGCCGATCGATTATGCGGAGAACAAGTGAGTGCTCACCGACGAGCTGCAACTCGCGCAAAGCGTAACCGGGATAAACCGCCCTCAGGAGCCCAGGAGGTCAACAGCAATGATCATCTTTTCAGAGCGGACGGCAGGCCCTGCTGTCCGAGAAAGCAACAGGAGGACCACAACATGAAACAGTTTATCTTCCAGACCCCGCCAAACATTCGAGGCAGGCGCATCCAGCAAGATCGCCGACGTCCTCAAGGGCTACAAGGCCGCCCGGCGCCGAGATCTGGATCGATGGCGGGCATAATCCCGGTGCCGGCGAAGTGATTGCCGAAGCCATGGCCAATTTCGAGGAACGCCAGTCTTGGCCGCTTTTTCTGATCATCGGCATGATCAATACCAGGGATCCGGTCGGCTATTTCAAGGCCTTTACCGGCCTGGTCGAGAAGGTTTTCTGCGTGCCGATCCGCGGCAGCGAAGCGATGATCGATCCCGTGATATTGTCAAATGCCGCTTATGATGCCGGTTTGGTTGCCGAACCGATGTTGACGGTCGGCGATGCGCTGGAAGCGATAAAAGCTGTTCTCGATCCGGAGGCATTGCCGCCGCGCATCCTGGTCGGCGGCTCTCTCTATCTCGTCGGTGACGTGCTTGCCGACAACGGCACGCCGCCGAAATGAAGGCTGCGAAATGAAAAAGCCCGGTCGAGCCGGGCTTTTTCGTCAATGTGAAATAAATTCGTCGATATCAATCAGGCAGCGCTCGAAATCCAGTTCGAAAGGGCCGTCTTCGGCTTTGCGCCGACAGAGATATCGGCAACTTCGCCGCCCTTGAAGATTGCAAGGGTCGGAATGGAGCGCACACCGAACTGTGCAGCGAGTTCCGGGTTCTCATCGATATTCAGCTTGGCGACCTTGACCTTGCCTTCCATCTCGACAGCGATTTCTTCGAGGCTCGGAGCAATCATCTTGCACGGACCGCACCATTCGGCCCAGAAATCGACGACGACGGGTTCTGCGGATTCCAGAACTTCCGACTGGAAGTTATTGATATCGACTTTCACGGTAGCCATGGGCTGCTCCTTTACCGGAATTGGGTGTTGAACGGGCGTGTCGCAAAGCGGACGGCCGAACGCATTGGGCTGAAATACGTTCCGCAGCCGCTCGACAAATACACGCTGGTGATCTCTTCTTCTGAAATGGCTTCTGCGGGTGCGGGCCATTGCGACAGTCCTTCTTTTGTGAGAGTGCCGATCTCCCCGTCGTGACAGGAGACGCCGAAGATGTACCGGACCCCCTCGTTCTCAATCGCCGAGACAAGGAGGTTGGCCTCTTGACCATGCGCATTCTCAAAGTGTGCATAAAGTGCCTCCTGACGGTTTTGCATATGTATAAAGTCATTATTCCGTCATGGCGATATAGAACCGTTATTTATTAGTCAACTGTCAATAAGCTGCCACGCCAACAAACTTCCCGACTCGATCGGAAGGCCTTTCGTCCCTCATTGAATTTTCTCTTATTGAGGACGCAGCGAGACAACCTCAGCGATCCGCTCCGCGGTCCGGCGTGGGGCGTCTTCGCCCGGAAGGAACGATCCCCCGGCGGGCAATTAGACGTCCTTGCCACCATGTTCCATGCTCTTGGCAAGCCACTCGGCCAGCTTCGCGTCATCGGGCGCGAAGAGGGCAGACTGATGCACGAAGCGCTCTTCCTTGAAGTGCTCGACAAGGGCAGCGCGGGTGTCCCGGACGCGCGGGCAGGGAACGACACTCGTGCCGCCGCAGGACGCTTCCAATGCCGGGCGAGAGAGGCACGCGAGGAACTCCTCCGTGCCCATGTTCGGAAGATAAGCGTCGGCACCGATGGCATCGCCGGCGACCCGGACAACGACGCCGCTGTCCGAACGATTGGTGCGGGCCGACAGCGCGTCGATCAAGGTCAATCTAGCCACGACGCGTAGCGTATCCATGTCGAACACCAGCTTGCCGCTTTCACCGATCAGCCGGACGACGTGCCGGACGAACCGCCTGGACCCATAGAGATGCCCGGAGACTTCGGAGCCGGAGTCGACCGAGACGTTCTGCCCGGCAAACGCAAGCACCAGCATTGCCATGAGCGTATCGTCCTCGATCGGAGCCCGTGCCAGCGCCTCGTGCAGCGCGTCGGTGCGGAAATCGCCGATCATGCCGATGCCGTTTCGGGTCACGTCCGGCCGGGTCTTGGCTGAAACGTCGATGGCCTCGTTTCCGTCCTCGCCGCCGGGCGCGGTCGGATCGCCCTTGCCTTTCGCTTGTCTGGCTTCCGGCATCCGAAAATGGGCAGACTGCACCTTGCCCTCACGATCGAGAAACATGGCGGTGCAATCGCCTTTGCCGGACTTGCCGTACAGGTAACGCCACTTACCGCGGATCTTGACGTAGGTCTCGTCGATCCTGACCGAACCACAATGCGAGCGCCGAAACTGGCGCAGCCGCTTCTCGATCATCGGAGCATAGGCAAGTACCCAGCGGTTAATCGTGCTGTGGTCCACTTCGAAGCCGCGCTCTTGGAACATCTCCTCAAGGTCTCGGTAGCTGAGCGGATACCGCAGATACCAGGCCGCCGCCTGCACGATGAGCCATGCTCGAAATGCCGCCCTTTGAAATCATCTTTCGACCAGCGCTTCAGCTTCTCGGCAATGGTATTCAGAATCACAGGCTCGCTCCACAAACTCGAAGCGAGAATTTCTCCGGCGAGCGTCAACAGACGGTTAACTAAGAAAATTTGCGACAGGCCCGGTCATCGCCCTGGCCCCGAGGACGCTGGAACGGGACGAGCGACTTGGTTTTTCGCAGTGAGTTGCTGCTATGGAGCGCCGACCTTTGCTTCAACTCCAGTCACACCATAGCCGTCCTGCTCAAGGGCGGCGGCGTACGCGACGGCATATGCCGCGATCTTATCCGCACAATCCATTCCATTGATAACTTGGCGAGCGTCGATGAAGTTGGTTGCCCGAAGATTAATGTAATCCGAGAGCTTCTTGCCGGTAAACCAGCCTTCCTTCAAGCCCATGACAAGCACCTTCGCCGCAATTTCCGGTACCAGTGCTCTTGCTGGAACGGAAACGAGATCAATGCCGAGCTTGATGCTGGCCACGCGGTAGTTTTTCTTGTGCGTGAGTTGGGCGTATCCTCTCCCAAACCAGCCTTGACGCCAATATGGGGAGGAGACCCAAGGCAGCCCGCCCTTTGCCCATGCGCTGTCAAGACGGGCAATCGCCTGAAAGTCAGATATCGCGAGAGTCTCGCGCACCGGCTTCATAAGGCATCTAGTTTCATGAAATGCTGTAGCCAACACGTAGGCGCATTGGTTGCGCTGTAATGTGTGCACCTTGCATTCCGAGATTAGAAGTCGGGCGTCCCCGCGGTCGAGGTCGCCGACGCCGCTTTTGGCGGCAAACGCCACGGCGACGCAAATTAAAATAATCAGGCATGCTGCAGCGAGTGTTCGGAGTATCGGCTCCGCTTCCCGTTCAGGGTGCCGCATGAGTGCGCCACCTACGTAGTCGAAGGCGTCTCGTGCGTGTTCTACGTCTGATGACGGGCGGTACTTGCCATAGTAGTAGGCTATCTGCATCGCTTAACTCCGCAATATGCTGAGATGAAATCGACAGACGCCCCGCATAGGTGCGCAACTCAATTTTAGTTTGTAAACAATAGGGTAGCGTACGTAACGGACCAAGGAGAGCAAAGTGACTCTTGCCGGGCGCCGCTCTGTCAATCGTTGTACTTATGGGCTGTGGCCAAAGAAAAAGAGAACCCAGTCGACACTCCCAATGGAGAAAGAGAACGTTGGGAGCTATGAGCGCGCGAGAATGGCGAGCGCGAAGTTCGGATCACCTCCTTTCCATGCTCCTTGAGCGCCTCTGGACCTCGCGTATCGTCTCCTCCCGACTCGACAGCACGTTGATGAACTCGGGCATGTGGGAGATGTCCTCGCGGGCGATCACTCTGTTTTTGCCTGTTTGATCATCATGGAGCGCGAATTCGGATCACCTTTCCTGACTCATTCGAATTCGGCCCGCGACAGACTGGTTTGTTCGCTTTCGGGCTTGCGATGGAGCCGCAATTCCGCAACAAGGCTGGACGTAACCTCATCGACGGGCCTCAGCCCATTAACGGTGCGTAGGAGCCCGGCGGTGCGGTAGTAGTCCGCGAGCGGCTGCGTCTGCGTCCGGTAGGCCTCGAGCCTGACTTTCAGCGCTTCCGGATTGTCGTCGGCGCGCACCGGCCGGCCTGCGGCCTTGGCCTCGCGCGCCCGATAGATGATGCGGTCTAGCAGCACGGATTCGTCGACGTTCAGTTCGAGCACCGCATCCAGACCGAGGTGTGCCTTTTCGAGCGCTTCATCGAGGGCCCGCGCCTGTCCCAGCGTGCGGGGAAAGCCGTCGAGGATGAAGCCGGACGCAGCGCCCGGCTCGGCGATGCATTCGAGGACGCAATTGACGACGATGCCGTCGCCAACCAGTTCGCCCCGCGCCATAAGGTCGCGCGCCGCAAGGCCAACCGGCAAGCCCTTGGCGGCAGCGGCGCGCAGCATATCTCCCGATGACAGCTGCGGCACGCCCAGCCGCTCGGCGAGGCGCGCTGCCTGCGTTCCCTTGCCCGCCCCCGGCGGTCCAAGCATGATCAATCTCATCATTCCCTCCTTCGTAGGTCTGCCTGCGGATTGTCTTTTCCCTGATCGTCTCGTCGGCGCCGATGCGACGACGCGCTGGAACCCACGTCTTCATCTTATGCTGCCATCAGCCATCCTTCCGGTTCTGTCGGTTGACTATCAGATCGTCGACGACCGCGGGATCGACGAGCGTCGAGGTGTCACCGAGGTCGGCAAAATCGTCCTCAGCGATCTTGCCCAAGATGCGGCGCAGAATTTTTCCCGAGTGGGTTTTCGGCAGGCCGGGGGCAAATTGGATCTTGTCGAGCGAAGCGAGGGGGCCGATCTTCCCGCGCACCCAGGAAACGAGTTCCTTCCGCAGGTCGTCGTCGTCGTTTTCGCCATCTATGAGGGTGACGTAGGCGTAGATGCCCTGACCCTTAATCTTGTGAGGATAGCCGACTACCGCGGCTTCCGAGACCTTGGCGTGGGCGACAAGGGCGGATTCGATCTCCGCCGTGCCCATGCGGTGGCCGGAGACGTTGATGACGTCGTCGACGCGGCCGGTGATCCAGAGATAACCGTCCGCATCGCGCCGGCAGCCGTCGCCGGTGTAAAATTTGCCGGGATAGGTGGAAAAATATGCCTCGAAGCGCTCATGATCACGGTACAGCGTGCGCATCTGGCCCGGCCAGCTGTCGGCGATCACCAGGTAGCCGTCTGCAACGCCGTCGAGCACGTCTCCCGCCTTATCCACGAGCTCGGGCTTGACGCCGAAGAAGGGCTTGCTGGCGGAGCCTGGCTTCAGGTCGGTGGCGCCAGGCAGCGGCGTAATCAGGATGCCGCCGGTCTCGGTCTGCCACCACGTATCGATAACAGGGCAGCGCTTGTCGCCGACCACATTGTAGTACCATTCCCAAGACTTGGGATCGATCGGCTCGCCGACCGTGCCGAGCAGGCGCAGTGAAGAGCGCGAGGAGCGCGTCACGAAGTCGTCGCCGGCACCCATCAGCAAGCGAATCACCGTCGGCGCCGTATAGAAGATGTTGACCTTGTACTTGTCGATGACTTCCCAGAAACGACCCTGATCCGGGAAGTTCGGCACGCCCTCGAACATCAGCGTAGTCGCGCAGTTCGCCAGAGGCCCGTAGACCATATAGGAGTGGCCGGTCACCCAGCCGACATCGGCCGTACACCAGTAGACGTCGCCGTGGCGATAATCGAAGACATATTCATGTGTCATCGCCGCATAGACGAGATAACCGCCCGTCGTGTGCACCACGCCTTTCGGCTTGCCGGTGGAACCCGACGTATAGAGGATGAACAGCGGGTCCTCAGCGTTCATTTCCTCGGGCGGGCATTCGTCGGGAACGGTCACGGCCAGTTCGTCGTAATAGTGATCGCGGCCTTTCAGCATGCTGACGGCCGCGCCGGTCCGCTTGACAACGATGACGCTTGTCACCACCTCGGGGAGCTTATCCAGCGCCGCGTCGACATTGACCTTCATCGGCTTATTGCGCCCGCCGCGTGGGCTTTGGTCTGCGGTCACCACGACGGTGCTCGCGGCATCGGCGATGCAGCTTGCCAGTCTATCGGACGCGTAACCGCCGACGACGAAGGAATGGACCGCGCCGATGCGCGCGCAGGCGAGCTTCGCATAGGCGGCTTCGGGGATTATCGGCAGGTAGAGGGTGACGCGATCGCCCTTCTTGACGCCTTGCTTCTTCAGGACGTTCGCCCATTTCATAACATGGGCGTGTAGTTCGCGATAGGTGATCCGGACGGCGTCATCTTTCGGGTCGTCCCGCACCCCGATGATGGCGATCTGATCGCCCCGCTCGGGCAGATGCCGGTCGACGCAATTATAGGAGACATTGGTGGTGCCGTCTTCGAACCATTTAATCGAAACCTTGCCCGGCTCGAACGAGGTGTTCTTGACGGTGCCGTAAGGCTTGAACCAGTGGATGCGCTTGCCGTGCTCGCCCCAGAACCCCTCGGGGTCGGCGATCGAAGCCGCATACATTGCCGCGTAGCGCTCCGAGTCGATGAAAGCGCGCTCGGCCCATTCCTTCGGAACCGGATAGGCGCCTGTCACCTGATTGTTGCCGTTATCTGTCATGGTTTTCTCCTCAAAAAGGGTTTGCCAGTCGCACCGCCGCCGTCAACCGGGCGGCGGGCTGGTCAGAAAATTGTGCCCGACGTCGATCTCGTGCAGCTCGAAGAGTGGGGGCACAACTGGGAAGAGATCCTCTGGTCCCAAGACTAATCCTGCACGGCGGCGTCGATCGGCCCCCAATCGATACATACGGAACGCGATAAAACGGTGTTGCCGACTGGCCGATCACAGCCCTCCACCGTTCCGCCTGGAGCCGGTTCTTTCTGGCGTGCGTTGCTGCGTCTCTTCCTGATGATCTTATCCACGCACATTCCCAATGCCTTTCACGCACGAATTATGCTTTCCGTTCGACAGGTCCGGCCTCACGTATCCTTTCCGATTGTCGCGGCCTTGCGGAACTGCTCGAAAATCTCGGTCATCCGCTTGCGGGTGATGGCGAAAGCGTTCTCGCTGGCCTTGACCGCCATGCTGGTGATCTCGCGCGAGCCGATCAGCGCCACCTCGTAAGCCTGTTTCGCCAGTTCGCCGCGCTCCTTGGGGGCAAGGGCCGCATCCTCAAACATCATCAGGAGCTGTGAGGAAGCCGCGCGGAACAATTCCAGCTGCTTTTCGACGACGCCGTAGGCGCCTTTGTTGGCAACCTGCGTGGCCTGCGCGAAGGCCTCGATATTCCTGGCCTGCTCCCTAACAAGTGCTGCCGGATCGGCGCCCGGCATGTTGAACTTGGCGAGCATCTCGTTGATCTGGTTGGTCAACGTTTGGATATCCGGGGTCTGCGATGTAGGCATGGTGGGCTTCTCCTCAAACGATGGGGTTACAAGGTTGCCGGCGTCTAGCCCATAGCGGGCGGGCCTCGTGCTGCGCTCTGCATCGAAATCTATGCCCTCTGAAAGCAGGCGTTCGAGCAGCAGCTGGTCGAGATTCATCGGACCGTCGGCGAAGATCACAGCCGCCATTTCGCGCGGCTGGCGGATGATCGGCCGGAACTCCATATGGGCGAGGATGTCGCGCTCGATATCGATCCCCGGCGCGACTTCGATTAGTTCCAGCCCCTCAGGGATCAGCGAGAAGACGCAGCGCTCGGTGACGATGAGCACGGTCTGGTGGGTCTCGCGGGCATATTCGCCCGAGAAGGTGATCTGCTCGACCTTTTCGATAAACTTCGCCTGCCCTTCCTGCAGGATGACGAGCTTGCCGTCCCGGATCTCCGTGCGCAGGTCCTTGGTAAACGTGCCGCAGAAGAAGAGAAGGCGGGTGTTCTGAGAAATGTTGATGAAGCCGCCGGCCCCGGCGAGGACATCACCGAACCGACTGACATTGACATTGGCTTGCGCATCGACCTGCGCGAAGCCGAGACAGGCGAGGTCCAGCCCGCCGCCGTCGATGAAATCGAACATCTGGTTCTGGTCGATGATCGATTCGGGGTTAATGGCCGCGCCGAAATCCAGCCCCCTCTGTGGGGTGCCGCCGATGGTGCCGGATTCGGTGGTGAGCGTGAGCTGGTTGATGATATTCTCTTCCGACGCGACCGCCGCAAGCCCTTCCGGCATGCCGATGCCGAGATTGACGACATCTCCCTTCCGCAGTTCTAAGGCGCAGCGCCGCACGATGATCTTGCGTTCGTTCAGTTCCATGGAGGCGGCGCGGTCCGGCGGCGCGCGGAGTTCGCCGGAGAAGGCGCCGTTGTATTGGGTCGCATAGGTCTGCATGTGATGTTCCGGCTCGGCGACGACGACGTAGTCGACCAGGTGGCCGGGGATTTTGACGTCGCGAGGGTTCAGCGAACCGGCGGCGCCGATCCGCTCGACCTGCGCGATGACAATACCCCCGCTGTTCTTGGCGGCGGTGGCGATCGTCAGGTTGTCGAGCGTCAGCGCCTCCTTCTCCATCGTGACATTGCCGGATGGATCGGCCGTCGTGCCGCGCAGGATGGCGACGTGGATGGGGAAGGTCTTGTAGAGGAGCCCCGGCTCACCGTCGATTGCCGTGAGCTCGACGAGGTCTTCCGTCGTGTTGGAATTGAGCTTGCCGCCGTCGATGCGTGGGTCGACGAAGGTCCGAAGTCCGACTTTCGAGATCAGCCTGGGCTTTCCCACAGCGATCTCGCGGAAGAGATGGGAAATGATCCCGAGCGGCAGATTGTAGGCCTCGCACTTGCCGCTGACCGCCAGTTCCGCCAGCTTCGGCACCAGCTTGAAATGCCCGCCGATGAGGCGTTTCACCAGCCCGTCATGCGCAAGTCGGTTGAGGCCCTTGTCTTTGCCGTCGCCCGGGGCGGCGGCAAAGAAGAGGGTGAGATTGCTCGGCTCGCCCGTTTCGAGGAAACGCTTCTCAAGGGCGCAGATCACCGCCTCCGGCGTACCGATTCCGACGAAGCCGGAAAAGGCGACTGTATCGCCCGAGCGGATCATCGCGACGGCTTCGGCGCCGGAGACAATCTTGGTAGTGGATTTGTCAATTCCGCCCTTTCCATAGAATGCAATCTGATGCCGTTCTGGCATATTTTGTTTCCTTCACGTGTTCGAACCAATGCGGTTAAACCGCAATGTGGATGGCGCCGGTCCCTCCCGCTGCCTCGCAATAGCTCTCAAGATTCGTGCCAAGCCGCCCGATTGAGCTGACGAACAATTATTTGCTGCTGTTTCAGCTACGTGGGCGGAAAATACGGGATCGGGCGAAGTGGAATGGGTGTTGCAAAGCCGACAAAGGTCACGACGATGTCGTAAGTTGAATGTGGAGATTCCGGTTTGTCGTCCGAGCTCGGTCATAGCCTGCTCGCTCCCGCAAGTGCTTTGGCATAGATCGCCCGAACTTGGTCGTAGTCGAGCTCGCGCGGATTGTTGACCAGTAGGCGATCCTTCTGTTTCATCGCATCCTCCGCCAGCTTGGAAAGATCGCCTTCGCCGATTCCAACCGCCGAAAGCGAGCCGGGCAACCCGCAGTCTCGGCAGATCGCCTCGATCTCGGCGATGAAGGCCACAGCGTCCGCCGCATCGGACTGGCGGCGATAGCCGGGCTGGATAACGTCGGAGAGCTCGGCATAGAGCGCTTCGGCCGCCGGCCGGTTGAATTCCAACACGTAAGGCAGGACCAGCGCAACGGAGAGGCCGTGCGCCTCATGGAAGATCTCGCCGATCGGATAGGCGAGCGCATGCACCGCTGCAACCGGCGAATTGGGCAAACGCCATGCCGGCCAGCATGGAGCCGAGCAGCATTTCCGAGCGCGCTTCGAGGTCAGAGCCGTCCGCGCACACTTTCCTCAGATTGGCCGACAGCAGCGCCAGCGCCTTCAGCGCGAGCCAGTCGGAGGTCGGGTTCTTCTTGATCTTGCCGGTATAGGCCTCGATCGCGTGCACTATGGCGTCGATTCCCGTCTGGGCGGTGAGGTGCGGCGGCAGGCCGAGCGTCAGTTCGGGATCGAGGATCGCCCAGTCCGGGATGAGGAGCGGCGAGATCACCGCCTTCTTCTCATTGTTCAGCGTTTTAACGATGGAGACCGGCGTCACTTCCGATCCGGTGCCCGCCGTGGTCGGCACCAGCAGCAGTGGCAGCCGGTCGCCGGTGGCAAGGTCGATACCGTAGATATCATCAAGCCTGTCCGGGGTTTTGGCGAGATAGGCGACGAGCTTTGCCGTATCCAGCGCGCTGCCGCCGCCGATCGCCACGACAGCGTCGAAGCCGCGCTCGCGGCAGATTTCTGCCGCCGCTTCGATGACATGCGACGGCGCGTCGGCGAGCACGCCGTCGAACACGGTGAGCGCGATGCCGGCTTCGGCAATCGCCGCTTCCGCATTGCGCGTCAGCCCGGCCGCCCACACCTTCTCGTCGGTGACGAGCAGCACATGGGCGGCCTTGTAGCCCTTGAGGAGCTCGCCGATCTTGCTGGACGCGCCTGCGCCGAAACGGATGTTGGGCGTGGTCTGGAAAGTGAAGGCCATGTGTTTGGTCCTTTTGTTTGGCTCTCTCGGGCGGCAGGGCGGCCTGCCGCCCCCTCTGAAAAGCCGATCCTTGCTGTCGACCGCCCCGGGGCTCCCCGAGGCGGTTTATTTCGGGTCAATCAGGCGCTCGGCGGTTTCGCCTTGCCCGAGCGCAACTCGTCGATGCGATAATCGATCGGCAATGCGACCAAATGCACGCCGCCGCCTTCGAAAGCGGCTTCAAGCGCCGGCACCAGATCGTCCAGCGTTTCGACGCGCGTGCCCTTGGCGCCATAGGCTTCGGCCAATTTCACGAAATCCGGATTGCCGAAGGAGATGCCGAAATCCGTGAAACCGCGGGCGGCCTGCTTCGAGCCGATCATGCCGTAGCTGCCGTCAACCAGGATGAGCACAACCAGATTGACCTTGAGGCGGCGAGCCGTCTCAATCTCCTGGCTGGTCATCATGAAGCCGCCGTCGCCGCAGACCGCCATGACGCGGCGCTCGGGATTGATCATCGCTGCCATCATCGCCGAGGGCAGGCCCGCGCCCATAGTCGCCAGCTCGTTGTCGAGCAGCAGCGTATAGGGGTGATAGGTCCGGTAGCTGCGGGCGAACGCGAGCTTGTATTGACCATTGTCGAGCGCCACGATGTCGCTTTCCCGCATGAACTTGCGCACCTCGTGCACCAGTCGATCCGGGGTGACCGGCCAGCTTGCGTCATCGGCGCCGTTGCAAATCCGGGAGAGGATCTCCTCGCGCAGCGGCAGCAATCCGCCGGCATTGGGCAACTTACCCTCGAGGCGGTCCGCCAACGCCTCGAGAGCAGGGCCGATGTCGCCGATGACCTCGAGTTGCGGGAAGTAGACCTGCTCGACTGGCGCCGGAGTATCGTCGACATGGATGACTTTCGGTCCCTTTGGCTTCATGATGAAGGGCGGTTTTTCGGTCGTGTCATGGCCGATCGTAATGATCAGGTCGGCCTCGTCGACGGCGGTGTGCACATAGTCGCCTCCGGAAAGCGCCGCCGTGCCAATATAGAGGCTGGAGTTCTCGGGCACTGCGCCCTTGCCCATCTGGGTGGTGAAGAACGGGATGCCGGTGCGGTTCACAAACTGCGCCATTTCCGCTGTAGAGCCGGGACGCGACACGGCGGCCCGCGAGGCGCCGGCCCCAAACATGAGAAGCGGACGCTTGGCTGTCGTGATGCGGGCGGCGGCGCGATCGAGGGCCGTATCGCTTGCTATCGGCAGGTCGCGCTGGTGCGGCGCAATCAGCGCTACCACTTCCTCGTATTTATCGGCCGCGATATCTTCCGGAAGCTCAAGATACACTGGCCCCGGCTTTCCCTCCTTGGTGACACGGAATGCCTCTCTGACGGTCGAAGGGATCATTTCCTTCGACGCGATCTGCATTGCGAACTTGGTCAGGGGCTTCATAGTCGCGACGGCGTCGACCCTCTGAAAACCCGCCTGGGGGCGGCTCTTGATCCCCTTCTGGCCGGCGATCAGCACCAGCGGCATCCCGTTGAGCTGGGCATAGCCAGCGCCGTTGCAGAAGTTGAGCATGCCGGGGCCGAGCGTCGCCAGGCAGACGGCGGGCTTGCCAGTCAGGCGGGCATAGTTCGCGGCCATGTAGATGGCTCCCTGTTCGTGTCGGGTCGGCACGAACTTGATCTTCTTCGACTTGCGCAGCGACTCGAGGAGGTCGAGGGTTTCCTCGCCGGGGATGCCGAATATGTAAACTACGCCCTCGTTCTCAAGCGCCGACACAAAAATGTCAGACCCCTTGATCACGGTGCGGCCGCCCTGAGAGCTGGGTGGGTTCTTCCTGCTTTTTTTTGTCATGTCAGTCACCTTTCAATTGCTGCTGTGAATTCCTGGTCGCCGCGCTGCCGCCGACCGCCGTTCCTGACATTGTCGATGTTCAGCACCTTGTCGCCCGCGTTGCGGATGGCGTTCGCCTTCTCGCCTTCGCCGGGGGAGCGTGAGGCACGTCGCGAGGCACTGCGGTCGGATTGGAGAGACCAACCGCTCGATGTTCGGAGTATACCTATCAGATTGCGCATAAAATAGCACCGCGACGGTTTTCCTTTAATATGGTGGCTGTAGATCGTCACGACATAGAGATACCGCCTAGACAAGTCAACAGAAAAAATGCCGACAACAAACTTGGCCCCCGCTCCATCGACGAAGCGGCCTTCGTCAGCCTCATTGAGTTTTCGTGGATTTTAATCGGGACGCATCGAGGCAAACTTCCTCGGCTCCGCGGTCGGGCGCGGACTAGCCTCCGATCAGGATGAACACTGACGACGCCTTTCGGACTGCAAAAGGTTAGCAAAGCATGAAGCGCAGGCCGTTCAACGTATAACTGCAGCTGCCGGAATCTGTGACAAGTCCCATCAACTTGCCTCCCGCAAGTTAACCTGCTCCCGGCCTTGACCGGAGAGATCGACGACATAGCCGTCGCCTACACCATGAATAGTGACGCCCGCAGCCGATCACCGTTGCGCAGGAGTGTGCCGAATACCCGCAAAGAGTTACGCCGCAGCCGGCCGGCCTCCTGCGCCAACGCAAGCTCATCGTCCCGTAAAGCGAAATGATCGAGGCCGATCGGGAGTTAGCCTTTCCGCAATGCGCGTTGGCCACGGCCGCGAGCTGACAGGTCCGGCAGCGAAGCGCCTCCTCCTCGATCAGACGTTGGTTTATTCTAAGGCTGGAACATGTGCGTAGCCGAACACGGCAAATCGACTGGGGTGCCTGGCGGCGGCAGCTCCCGCGGCGTTGACGCAGGACTGCACCGTCTGATTTGGAAGGCCGTTGATCAAGTCAAAATTGATGCGGTTTACCTCGTGGCGGCGCAGTTGATTGGCCACACTCGCCGTCAACTCCTCGCCTTGGATTCGATTGGTTGCTTCTTGAACATCCGGTTCGAAGCTCTGTACGCCGATGCTCGGTTCACCCCGGCCGCTAGTAGCGAGTTGAATTGTTGCCGCGGCATTATACGCAGACTGTTGACTGACCCAGGCGACCGGTTTATGTTTCCGCGACGGGTTGAAAGCGTCATTTTGCCCAAACTACGTCATGGAGATTTTATGCCGAAAATAAAAAAGCGAGCCCTGAAACGAAGTCGGCGTCGGAGTGCATTCGTCGCCATGTTGCCGATCCAGGGAACGGCTTGTACGGCGGATCGGATTGGGCTGCCCGCCCAGTTGGAAGTGGCGCATCCCGACGATCCGTTTCGGACCCGCCCACACGCCGCAGCCGAAACGGCTGCGGGACGACCAATCACAGTTACGCATCGCTTGAGGGATCGCAGATCCCGTGGAGCCACGTTGATCAGTCACATTTCTTTTGACGTCTGGAATACTCTCGTAACAGCGAACCCAAGTCATGCGACGAGGAGGACCAAGTTTCTCGCCACCTGTTTTGATAAGGAAGAAGCAGCTGTGAGGAATGCATACGCGGAGGTCAAGAAGTGGGTTAACCAACAGGCGATCGAAACGGGGTACGCCCCATCCCTGTCCGAAAATATTCGTCTGCTTATGATGCGTTGTAATGTTCAAAAAGATCCAGGTTTGATCGCAAAGGCGTTTGAGCACGTTTTTGAGAATTGCAAACCAGTTGTTTTGGACACCACGGTGAGGTTAATCCGTTCGTTGGCAGACGACGGGTTTACGCTATCAATTGGTAGCAACTCGAGTTTTATTAGCGGCACTACGATGCACAACTTTCTTGAGAGCACCTTTGGATGCGTATTTCGGTTCGGAATCTATTCCGACCTGCTTGGATATGCAAAGCCAAACGAGGCATTTTTCAACAAAATCATCAAGTCGTGCGGCGTTGCGGCCGACAACATCCTGCATGTGGGCGATGACGCCATCTGCGATCTGCAAGGTGCACGCAGCGCTGGAATGCGCGGTGCCCTGGTGGGAAGATCTGAGGACATTCAAGAGGCTGTTTATGACGCAGTTTGAGGAGTTTGCGCTTTATGAATTTCAGTCAATCGAAGATGCACCCTTTCGACCGGAACAATATTCGCGTCTGAAGTTCGGTTGCGACGAGGCCGCTCGCGAGATGGGCCACCAGATGGCAGACGCGTTCTTCGAAAAAAACGCATCCACAATACTGAACGGTCGCTGCCTGATGATTCCGTCGCCATTCAATTTCGTTCCGAATGCAGCAAATGTAATGACTATGCATTTGCTAGATCGCCTCAACAACCACATCGTTGATGCGAAAGGCAACCATGTGGAATATGCGACTGTCCCGCGAAAGATCAGTTACATGGACGATTATGGATTTCTTTCAGGGGAGGATCGCAAATCATTGATTGCTGGTGATAGGTTCTACTTCAACTCGCAACATTTCGAAGGTCGTTGTCTTCTGTTTATCGACGACGTGAAGATCACTGGCACTCACCAAAACAAGTTGGTCGAGCTCATGCGCGAGCAGCAGTTAGAGAATAAAACATTTTTCCTGTATTTTGCTCGATACACGGGCGATCGTCCTAACATAGAATCCGAGCTAAATTTTGCCGCCGTTAAGTCAATCAAGGATCTAAACCGGATCGTGGTGGAGCCTAGTCATCACATGACCGCTCGGACAATAAAATACATCCTCTCGGCAGATCCAGATGACCTCTATAACCATTTTCTAAGGTTCAGAAGCCACCGGTACCTTAAGGCTCTTTATTTCAATTGCTTAAATGAAGGGTATTACAAAATACAAAAATATCAGGCAAATATAGATCTCATTCGCAATGTTGTTAAATTAGCGGAACAGCAAATCCCTAAGTGCTAAGAGTTAGGCGGCCTGGCTTTATTCCATCGCGTTCGCTAGCTGCCCACAATACGTGCTTGGGCGGCGGCGACTGCTCGATGCGTTTTTGGACGGTATCTGCATGATAGATTATTTTGGAGAGGCTTCCTGCAATTGAAGTGCAGAACCAGTAGCGTGGCGTGCCCCGCGAATTTCGTAAGCATACGGTGAAGGCCGCTGGTCACGCCGCTTGAGCGTCGATGGTCGGCGGTGTCCAGTTCCATGGAAGCAGTT
>NZ_MRDL01000064.1 GCF_002008365.1 Rhizobium leguminosarum bv. viciae USDA 2370 | reverse complement strand
GGAAAGCCGTGACCGCTGCAATTGCATGAGTTTACCGACAAGCGACTTTACGGCCGTTGATCAAACAACGTGACATCGCCTTTTCACGACTTTATGCATGCGATTCCACATTTATTAGCATTCGGCGCGAACCCGCCCCTGCACCAAACCTGCGAAAGAACCCTTGATTGTTGCCGCCTAAAGATTATCGACCTCGACTTGAGCGTTCTCTGCTTCTCGTGGAAGATGCTAAATCCGCTCGTGCGTTACTGCCGGCTAGCAAAGGCTGCGGGGCGGCGGTGAGGGAGTCGAGGGGCGGCGGCCGTTCCTCTTCACCCGATGCCGCCGCTGGCGCCTGGATGGTTTCCACGACGCCGCCCCCGCAATCGTAGCCGCTGTGATGATCATCGTGCATGCGCTGCGCTGTTGGGGACATGCCGATGGCGGTGCCGGAAGTACCGGAGACATGTGATATCTCGGCAGCGGGCAGAGCGGCTTCTCTGCCGCTGCACAGGAAAGCGTAGAGTTCGTCCACGCAAATGCGGGCGTCCTTCTTTTCTTTTTGAAAGGGCGGGACGAGGGGCAACCTGATATCGGCCTTTTGGTAGAAAGGACTGCGCTCTTCGTACAGCTGGTCAACCTTCTGCTCGATGTCGGCGCATTGCAGCAGCGGCCGGTTGGTGTCCCTCTTGAGGCGCCTGCGGAGCTCTTTCAGGTCGGTGTCGAGCCAGATCGACCTCGCCTTATTAAGGATCAGGGCTCTATTGGACTCCTCGGCAAAGCAGCCACCGCCGGTTGCGATGACGATGGGCCCTCTCTCCAGGCACTTGGCGAGCTCCTTAGCCTCCAGGTCCCTGAAGTACTTCTCGCCGCGGTCAGAGTCGGCGAACATCTCTATCAAATTGCCGTGCTCGGCGACGATACGCTTATCGATGTCGAGAAACTCCAACCCCAACTCCTTGGCAAGC
Organism: Rhizobium leguminosarum bv. viciae USDA 2370; assembly: GCF_002008365.1. GTDB lineage: Bacteria > Pseudomonadota > Alphaproteobacteria > Rhizobiales > Rhizobiaceae > Rhizobium > Rhizobium leguminosarum. The sequence goes on along the minus strand of NZ_MRDL01000064.1, from coordinate 1,471 downwards.
CGGGGGCCGATGGTCGACTTGCCGCTCGCCGGCATGCCGACGAGCACGACCGGCCGCGTGCCGAGGGCCGCGAGGATCTCGCCGGCTTTCGACGAGCGAGCGCCCCCATCCTGTTTTCTTGCGACGCCGCGCGACCTGGAGGACCCTGCCACTCTCGAACTGCTTTCTCCTGACGAGCTAAAGTGTAATATCTCGAGGGCCCCACGGGGAGCGGGGACTTCGCCTTCGCTCTGCGCGCGCTCGGCCCGGTAACTGGCCGGCGTATGGAACTCGACCTCGAAGCGATAGTTCTGCGCGGTTCTGAACGCCGTGTGAACGCCCCGTAACCGCGGCGTGTCCATCCTGATGAACCAGTTGGTGGTCTCGACCTCGCTGCAGTCCCGCTCCTCGAAGGCCAGTGCCGCCTTCCTGAAGGCCCGCGTAAATGTCTCGTCCGGGATCTCGAAGACATGGCGCACGGCATTGGGGACCAGTTGGGCCTCCGGCGCCGAGCTCACGCTCTGGCCGGTCAACTCGTCGCCTATCCAGACCTGCCCGCGCGACCGTTGGTCAAGATGCGGCACCTTCACCTCGATGCCGTCCTGCCGCAAAAGCTCAGCAACCGCATGCACAGTTTCGGTAATCGCGCTTTCGAGACTGGCGCGCTCCAGTGCCCGTTCGCTGCTCAGCTTTATCCTGCTGGCGGGGTCGCCGTCGGCCGAGATTGCTAAAGCTCTGGGAATGATGCGCTTTTCGACGGCGAGTCTGATCGAGGCCTCCATGACCGAGGCCGCCAGCGTGGGATTGTCCTTCAGATCCGCCAGGCTGCCATCGACGTCGAACCGGCCCTGGTGGAGCTTATCCGCCTGCGCCTTGACATAGGGCGCCGACTTGAAGCCCGGCCTCCGCTCCAAGAGCCGCTGCAATTCGGCGGTTTTCTGTTTGAACACCAGCGCACCGGTATCGGACTTGTAGGCGTCCGTGCCAACCTTGATGCCGAGACTCAAAAAATTGATGGCGCTTTCATGCAGATCGTCCGGGTTGTAGCCGTCGGGCCGCGGATCGATGCGCGGCTGGTAGTGGTTGAGCAGGAAGTCGATGCGCTTCCTGGCGTCAGCGGTTGCCGGATAGGATTCGCTGAGTTTGGGGAAGAGCGCGCCGGCGTCGGCGCTGAAGGCAGGCTTCGCGCCGGTTGAAGCTGCGGAACGCGCTAACTGTTGCTTGACGTCCGACTGCTCATGAGCTGGCTCGCTATTGAGCTGCAGGTTCCAGTCCTGGAGCTCGGCCATTAGCAAGGCCGCCAGTTCGCGGGCGACCGGATGTCTGGCGGCCTTGCTGTCTTCCCCCACCCGGGCGATGAGCTCATGGAGGGTCTGGCCATCCGGCCGATCTTCCTGCAACAGTGCGCGGGTGTCGGCTTTGAGCTCAGGATGAATGCCCTCGTAGGTGCCGAAGATGGCACGCTCGGCAAACTGGCGTCGCGCCTCCAGCG
>NZ_MRDL01000059.1 GCF_002008365.1 Rhizobium leguminosarum bv. viciae USDA 2370 | reverse complement strand
AATCTCTGCTTCTTCATTCGTCCGTCCCTTAATAGGCCGGACTCTAATCCATTCTGGAGGAAATTCTCAGTGGCAGGTCACCGTCTCGCCGCGGGCGACGTCCTGCGCCCAGGTCTTGAAGGCCGGATTGCCCGAGATCAGCCGTTCTGGAAGTGGGCCGGACTCGCGCGGCGCGAAGGATGGATTGGTGTCGATCGTCTTGAGGAGGGACATGATTTTGCTTTCCTAGGTTGAGAGCTCAGTAGCCGCGGCTGCGATCGATCAGTCCGATCGGATCGAGGCCTGCCTGGTGCCGCTTGATGTTGCCGATCACGGCCGCCGCGGCGGTTTCAGCTTGGGTGACGCTTGCAATGTGCGGCGTCAGCAGGATCTTCGGATGGTTCCAGAAGGCGTGGTCCTCAGGCAGCGGTTCCGGATCGGTGACGTCGACGACGGCGCCGGAGAGATGTCCGGTGTCGAGCGCGTCGACGAGCGCCTGATGATCGAGCTGAGCGCCGCGACCGACATGGACGAGCGCAGCGCCGGCCGGCAATCTGGCGAAGAGCTCGGCATTCAGGAAGCCGCGCGTCTCATCCGTCAGCGGCAGCAGGCAGATGAGAATGTCGGTGGTTGCAAGCAGGGTATCGAGGCCGTCGCGGCGGCTGAGGCATCGGATGCCGTCGATCTCGCGCGGGCTGCGGCTCCAGCCGCAAAGCGGAAAACCGAAGGGCTGCAGACGCTCGAGCACCGCGCTTCCAAGCATGCCGAGGCCGAGCACGCCGATGCGGCGTTCAGAGGCTTGCACCGGCGCGATCGTCTGCCAGGTCCGGCGCCGCTGCTGGTCGAGATAGGTCGGCAGGTCGCGATGGAGCGCAAGCACGGCCAGCGTCACATATTCCTGCATCATTCTGATGATGCCGTCCTCGACCATGCGCACGACCTTGACCGATGCTGGCACGGCATCGATGCGGAACTGGTCGATGCCGGCGCCGATCGAAAAGAGGATTTCGAGATTGCGATAGCGCGCGAGATCATCCGGCACCGTCCAGGTGATCAGGTAGCGCACGGCGTCCGCTTCGACCGACTTGGGATCCATGGAGAAGGCAATGTCGGGCAATTCGCGCGCGAAGGCTTCGGCGAAGATGGCGCCGCGCTTCGCGTCGGAATTGAAGAGAAAGGTCATTGCGTCGGCTCCTTGATCGGATGTCATCAGGCACAGCGGCGGCCAAGCGCCTCGACCATCGCCTGGCAGGCGAGCAGTTCGCCGGTGAGGATGAATTCGTCCGGCTTGTGGGCGCGGCCGATGTCGCCAGGGCCGCAGATGATCGCGTCGATGCCGGCGCGCTGGAAAAGGCCGGCCTCCGTGCCGTAGCTGACGGCGGCGAGCGGCTCGATGCCGGTCAGCTCGCCAAGCAGTGTCGCAAGCGGCGCATCGGCGGCAAGCGAAAGTGCCGGATAGGCGCTGAGTTCGCGCCATTCCACCTGAAAGCCGAACTGCGACAGCGCCTCGGCCGCCACTCGGAGCGGCGCCAGCAGCGTGACTGGATCGACGCCGGAAATAGCCCGCGCTTCGAACTCGGCCTCGCAACTGTCGGGAATGATGTTGACTGCCTGGCCGCCCTTCAGCGTGCCGACCTGAAGGGAGGAGTAGGGCGGTTCGAAGACATGCTCGAACGGGCCGGAGGTGAGCTGTTCGGCTTCGGCGCGAGCGCAGGCCAGAACATCCGTGATGGCATGGATTGCGTTCAGTCCCTGGTCCGGGCGCGAGGAATGGCCGGACCGGCCCCTGACCGTCAGCCGGGCGGCGGCTTTGCCCTTGTGGGCGCGGATCGCCCGCATGCCGCTCGGCTCGCCGATGATTGCACCAAGCGGGGCTGCACAGAGCTCCGGCAGGCAGGCAATCATGTGCGGCACGCCGCGGCAGCCGGCCTCCTCATCATAGGAAAAGGCAAGGTGGACGGGCTGGCGAAGTGGCATGGCCGCAAGCGCCGGGACGGCGGCGAGAACGACGGCCAGGAAGCCCTTCATGTCGGTGGCGCCGCGTCCGTAGAGGCGGTCCGCTTCGGCGCGCAGGCGGAACGGATCGCTGGTCCAGCCGCCTTCGGCGGCGGGGACCACGTCCATATGGCCTGAGAGGATATAGCCCGGCGTTTCCTTCGGGCCGATCGTGGCGAAGAGGTTCGACCGATCGCCTTCCGGGCCGGGAAGCTCGGTGACGACAGCGCCGTGGCTCTGCAGATAGTGCCGGATCCACGCGACGATCTCGCCATTCGGCGTGCCGACGACGGAGGGGAAGCCAACGAGCCTTTCGAGAATTTCAATTGCCTGCATGGGATTCCTCACAGTGCGGGGATCTTTGAGGGTGCTTGCAACTGGGCTGACGGGAGGCGACATTCCAGGCTCACGGTGAACGGCGACTGCGGCCGGTCGGGCCTAGTCAATGACTTTAGAGGACGGTCCAGGCTTTATTTGCCGAAAGCGCAGCGGATTTGGTCGATTGTTGTGTTTGCGCCGGCCCAACCAGTGAATTGTATCGAACGATCTGTTCTAGTCTGGTCAGAGAAGTTTCCGGGCGCAGGCTTGGCCAGAAAAATGCGGCAGGGGGTGGGAGTGAGCGAACTGACATCCGAATCCAGGTTCGTCGACAGTTTCGAGACGCACATTGCCGGGATCGACAGCGTCGCCCTCGACAAGTTGCATGCGCTGTCGATGACCGTCGCCTGGCCGCATCGTGGCGAAGACTGGCAGTTCTTGCGGGAATTCGGCCAGGGCATCGTGGCGATCGATGAAATCGGCCGCATCCTGGGCTCTGCGATGTGGTTTCCCTACGATGCCCAATTTGCAACGATCGGTATGGTCATCACCTCGCCGCGTCTTCAAACCAATGGCGCCGGGCAATGGCTCATGGGCCACGCGCTGGAGCAGGTCGCCGGGCGCAACCTCGGGCTGAATGCGACGCGCGCGGCGCGACGTCTCTATCGTTCCCTGAACTTTGTTCGCGAGGCACTCGTCTTTCAATGCCAGGGCGAAGCGATATCGCCGCCGGATGTGGAGCTGCCGTCCGGTGCTGTGATACGGGCAGTGGAGGCCGGCGATCTGGAAGCGATCGCCGAATTGGACTGCGTGGCCTTCGGCACCGATCGCAAGCTGCTCCTGGCCCGGTTGATGGCAAATTCCAAAGGCATCGTGTTAACCCGTGCCGGCAGGATCGAGGCTTTTTCGCTTTGCCGGCGGTTCGGGCGTGGCCATGTCATCGGTCCTATTGTGGCGGGCAGTGACGCAGACGCGATCGCCGTCGTCCGCCCACATGCCGCCGAGCATGCAGGAGCGTTCCTGCGCCTCGACACACGCGAGCAGGGCGGGACCTTTTCCGATTTCCTCTCTCGCTGCGGTCTTCCCGTTTACGACATCGTGACGACCATGTCGCTCGGCGGCCCTTGGCTTCCGGTTCCGGGACATCAGGCGGCGCACGAGCCGAGAACCTATGCACTCGTCAGTCAGGCACTCGGTTGACGCAGGCCTACCTGGCGATCGTTGTCGGATTCTAGAGCGGTTCAGCTTTTAACGGAAGCGCAGAACCGCTCTATCCTTTTGTTTTTACGCAATTCCGGACGGAAAACCGCTTCGCACTTTTCCTGGAATTGCTCTAAGCGCCGGGACAGACCGGTATGTCGATCAGAGCCTGCCGGCGTTCAAATTCGGGCCGGAACGAACGATATTGCCAGAGACCTTCCGGGCTTTCCCGGCGGTATACGGTCTCGAGCCAGAACACGGAGTCATCGATCGGCAAGACAGGATGCCAAGCATACCATTCCGACCAGATTTTTCCTGCCGGGTCGTTGTCCATGATCGCCACTCGCCTCCTCATCGTCAGCGCAACTCGAACATCCGTGCGGCACGGGAGCCGTTGTCGTTACGAAACCGGCTTTCGGCATCGGTCACGATCAGCTCCTGGGATCGATGGTCTCGATTTCCTGGAGTCGAGAGACACCGATCGCGAGAGGTCCGATTTCTGCTTGCTGCGATCCCAGCGTGCCGCGGCGAATGTTCTATAATACAGAATAGCAGCGGAAGAATATTCTTCAATAGAGATCATTTTCTCGTATTGCGCGAACTCTTCCTCTTCCCCCGTCGGGAGATGTTTCAGGTTGTGAGATGTGGCTCTGTTGACGAATGATTTCGTCGGTGGATGTAGTCGCCTCGATTGGGCTTCGACACCGGCGATAAGTTGCGGTGTTCAATCGCCACTGATCTGTTTGCGTGATGGTTGGATGCTCAGCCGATCGAACGCAGCCCGAGGTAGGCTGCCAGACTGATGGCGGAGAGAGCGATCGTCAGCCTGGGTCTCGCATCGTCGAACATGGCTGCCAGCGAAAGGCCGAGCATCAGGATGACGGATTTTGCCCAGAGATCTTGATCGGAGACGGTGAAAGCGATTGCCGCCAGAAAGACGGCGCTTGCGACGATTGTCACAGCGGCAGATTTCTCGGCGAGATCGCCGCCTGGGAAATACGGCAGAAGAAAACGCCGCATGCTCAAGCCTGAAGCGACGCTCAGAAGAAGACAGGTCAAGACAAGTTGCAACATAGGGTCGTCGCCGATCGATCCGCAGATAGCCCTAAGCATGCAAACCTCATGCCAGCCTCAAACCCTCAAAACGTCGTCCGACAGAGGCAACGTCGCGGCTTGCATGGCTATTTCCTCGGCGTCGCGACCCTTTTTTCGGCAATCGCTCGTCTGCTTGGGCTCATGTTTTTCGTCCGATCCGAAACTGGCTTGAGCTGGAGCAATGATTTTTATATAGAGAATTATCTATCGTCTTAATTCTGCAAACGAGATCCTTTCATTGGACCTTTCATCGATCGAGATATTCCTCGCCGTTGCCAGCGACCGCAGCGTTACCAAGGCTGCCAAGGCCGTAGGGCGGGCGCCGTCGAATGTGACGACGCGCGTCCAGCAATTGGAGGAGGACCTCGGCGTTTCGCTCTTCAGCCGTGACGGCAAGAAGATGACGTTGACGCGCGAGGGCGGGACGTTTCTCGCCTATGCCAACCGGCTTATGGCGCTTGCGCTCGAAGCGCGCCAGGCGGTGCGGCCTCTGGCCCCATCCGGGACATTGCGGGTCGGCACCATGGAGAGCACGGCGGCAAGCAGGCTGCCGGCGGCGCTGACGCAATTCAATCAGATGTGGCCGGAGGTGTCGCTTCATCTGACGATGGGGGCGTCCCGCGATCTGATCCGCGACGTTCTCTCTGATGCACTGGATTGCGCGCTGATTGCCCGCCCACCGAAGACGATGCGCGAGGAAGACTCGAGCTTCGATGCTGAACTCAAGGCGCTCGAAATGGAGCCGGTCTTCGTCGAGGATCTGTTGATCGTGTTGCCGTCCGGGCATCCCTCCATCAAGTCAGCCGCAGACCTGCGTGTCGGATCACTCGCCGCTTTGGAACCCGGCTGCACCTATCGCCGGATCGCCGAAAACTGGGCGCGCAAATCGAGCACCCTGCCGACGAGCGAACTCGGCTCCTACCACGCGATCTTGGCGAGCGTTGCGACGGGCAATACGGCCGGCGTCATGCCGCGATCCGTCCTTGATCTCATGCACTGGCCGACGCCTCTCCAGACCCATCAGCTCGGGCCTGTCGAGACGCTGCTCGTCTACCGCAGGAATGATCGCCCAAGCGCGTTCAACGCATTCCACGAAGTCCTCAGCGCGACAAGGGGCAGAGATATCAGGCTGGCAACAAACTAACCTGAACGTCTTCCTCCTTCGCCGCCAGATAATCCTCGCTTAAAATTGGTCTTGTCATGCAGTATCCCGTTTCCCCGAAGGTGAGACCGAGCCGCTTCCGCCGCTTCCGTTTGTTTTCACCTATTCTGGCCGGTGCGACCTTACGAGAGCGATTGATTGGATGTCTCGGCGCTTTGCTGGCCATTGGTCTCACCGGCGTCATCAGCGGCTATCTGTTCGGCCAGGGGCCGCATCTTCCCCTGATCGTCGCGCCGATGGGGGCGTCCGCGGTGCTTCTTTTCGCGGTGCCGGCAAGTCCGCTTGCGCAGCCTTGGTCGATCATCGGCGGCAATACGATTTCCGCTCTGATGGGGATTATTGCCGCCTATTTCATTCGCGATCCGATCATCGCGACCGGCGTCGGCGTTTCGCTTGCCATCGGCGCGATGTCCTTCACGCGGTGCCTGCATCCGCCGGGAGGAGCCGCCGCACTGACCGCCGTGCTCGGCGGTCCTGTCGTTGCCGGCTGGGGATTTCTTTTTCCCTTCGTGCCCGTCGCTTTGAACTCCTGCATCCTCGTCGGCCTTGGCCTGTTGTTCCACAAGCTTTCCAAGCGGAATTATCCGCACGTCGTTCCGAAACCCGCGGAGAACACCCATCAGACAGTGGACCTGCCGTCTGCCGTGCGGGTGGGTTTCCGCGAAGAGGATGTCGATGCGGCCCTCGAAGCGCTCGACGAAACCTTTGATATCGATCGGGCAGACCTCGGCCGGCTGTTGCAGCAGGTCGAGTTGCAATCGGCCATCCGCTCAAACGGCAAGATCAGCTGTGCCGATATCATGTCGCGTGACGTGATCGCCATTGGCGAAGCCTCGGAACCGGATGCTGCACGGCATCTTCTTTTGAAGCACAATATCCGCACCTTGCCGGTGAAGGATCCGGAGGGCCGCCTCGTCGGCGCCGTCGGCTTGCGGGAATTGTCCATGAGCACCGAGACCATCGCGCACGCGATCTCGAGGCCGGCGGTGGCCAGACCTTCGGATTCTGCTCTGTCGCTGTTGCCTGTTCTGACGGACGGTCGCACGCATGCCGTCATCATTGTCGACGACGACTACCGGATCCTTGGCCTGATATCGCAGACGGATCTCCTGAGCGCAGTGGCGCGATTGCTGCCAAAGGGGGACAATGCGATTCGGGCGGTGGCCTGAGCGGTGAGCGTGGAACGTAGCTGGAGAAAAAGTCGGTGCTGATCGAGCGCGATTCAAATGGCGATTTTATCCTGGAATCATCGGAGCTCGCGAGACGGTTCGGATTGTCGCTGGCCGATCTTCGCCGCCACATGCGCCATGGCTCCGTCGTCAGCTCCGTGGAAATCGGTACTGCCGAACACGAGGGGACGAAACGGGTGTCGCTTCGGCTCGGCAACAGGCTTTGGCAAGCCGTTTTGAACGATGAAAATGAAGTGCAGCAAGAGCAGATGACCGTTCTTCGGGGTAAATCCTCCGGACGGCATCCGGTCTGACCCCGTCCTTATGCATGGTGCGTTACGCCGGTTTGCTGCACCGCTCGGCCCTGTTCGCGCCGATCGAAGGAACGATCCCTTGCGGCCGCCGAGCGGCAGGTGGAAGTCGACGCTGGCCATCGGCAAATTGACTATGCCGGCTGGAAGCCCCTTGTTCAGTGCAGTCCGAGATAGGCCTTGCGGACGTCTTGGTTATCGAGCAGGGCGGCGCTGTCGCCGGAGAGATGAATGCGGCCGTTGACCATGACATAGGCCCGCTGCGAAAGCTTCAGTGCATGGTTGGCGTTTTGCTCGACGAGAAATATCGTTTTGCCCATCGCAGCAATCTCCCGCAAAACTTCGAAAACGCGCTTGACGATCAGCGGCGCCAAGCCGAGCGACGGTTCGTCGAACAGGATCAGTTCCGGCCGCGCCATCATGGCGCGGGCGATGGCGAGCATCTGCTGTTCGCCGCCCGACATGGTGCCGGCGGTCTGATTTCGGCGCTCCTTCAGGCGCGGGAAGAGCTCGAACATGGTGTTCCGGTCTTCTTCGAAGTGGGCCATGCCGATCGGCGTCGTGCCCATCATCATATTCTCTTCGACCGACATCTCCTGGTAAATCTGCCGACCTTCCGGGACGAGTGCTATGCCGCGCCTGGAAATCCTGCTGGTCGGCATCTGCGAGATGTCTTCGCCACGATGCAGGATCTTGCCCGATGAGGCGCGCGGCGCCCCGAAGATAGAAGAAAGCAGCGTGGTCTTGCCGGCGCCGTTTGCGCCGATCAGGCTGACGATCTCACCGGCTGAGATATGGACGTTCACCGCCTTCAGCGCTTCCACCGGGCCGTAATGGGCATGAACGCCGGCGAATTCGAGAAGCGGTACCTGCGTGTCGGACGACTGGCTCATGCTGGTACCTCTTCTTCGCTCACACCGAGATAAGCGGCGACGACGGCCGGATCGTTGGCGACATGCTGCGGCGTGCCGTCGGAGATCACCTCGCCATGATCGAGCACGACGATGTGGTTCGAAATGCGCATGACGAGACCCATGTCGTGCTCGATGACGAGAACCGTCTGCTTGTGATCGGCACAAAGCCGTTGGATGACCTCGGCCAGATCCAGCGTTTCGGAAGGGTTGAGGCCGGCAGCCGGTTCGTCGAGGCATATGAGGCTCGGGCCCGTGCACATGGCGCGGGCGATCTCGACGCGGCGCTGCCGGCCGTAAGGCAGTTCGCCGGCCAGGCGGTTGGCGTCGTCGGCAAGCTTCATTTGCCCAAGCCAGTGATAGGCGCGGTCGACAGCCTCTGCCTCGGCCTTGCGGAACGCCCGGGTCCGGAAAACGCCACTGAGGATGTTGTTGCGGGTGGCGAGATGTTGGGCGATCAGAAGGTTCTCGATGACCGACATTTCCTTGAACAGGCGGATGTTCTGGAACGTCCTGGCAATCCCGGCGCGCGTCACAAGGTGTGAGCCGCCGGTCATCGGTTTGGTCACCAACTGGCCGATATCCGTCGGACCATCGCGTCCGTTCAGCATGATGCGGCCTTCGCTGGAGCGATAGAATCCGGTGATGCAGTTGAACATCGTCGTCTTGCCGGCGCCGTTGGGACCGATCAGGGCGGTCACCGTGCCGCGTTCGACAGAAAAGCTGACGTCCCGGTTGGCGACGATGCCGCCGAAACGCATGGTGACATTCTGTACTTCGAGGATGGGGCTCATCGTCCAGCCTCCGCCTTGCCCTCAAAGGACAGTTCGCTGCCGATGCCTTCTTTCATCGAGCTCGGAAAGAATGCCGGGCGCTTGATGCGGACCAGGCCGCGCGGTTTCCAGAACATCATCACCACCATCAGGATACCGAAGACCAGAACGCGGTATTCGGCGAACTCACGCAGAAGCTCCGGAAGAATGGTGAGAACGAGTGCGGCCGAGATGACGCCCGCCGTCGATCCGAGGCCGCCAAGGACGACGATCGCCAGGATGAGCGCGGATTCGAAGAACGTGAAGGATGTCGGGTTCACAAAGCCCTGTTGTGCGGCGAAGAAGACGCCGGCGAGGCCGCCCGTGGAGGCGCCGAGCATGAAGGCCGTGAGCTTTGTGAAGACGTGATTGACGCCGAGCGAACGGCAGGCGATCTCGTCTTCCCGCAGCGCTTCCCACATGCGGCCGAGAGGGATGACGCGCAGTCGCTCCACGGCGTAGATGACGAAGCAGACGACAAGAAACAGCACGAAATAGAGAAACCAGAACCGGTAGTCCGCGCTGTAGGCGATGCCCAGATATTCATGAATGGGAACGCCACCCTGTTTGGCGGTACGGGTGAATTCGAGGCCGAGGAAGGTGGGTGCCGGAACCGGGGCGCCGTTCGGCCCGCCGGTGAATTCCAGCCAGTTGTTCAACACCAGACGAATGATCTCGCCGAATCCGAGCGTCACGATGGCAAGATAGTCGCCATGCATCTTCAGAACGGGAAAGGCGAGGATCATGCCGAAGAGGCCGGCCAGGAATGGGGCGAGCACCAGAGCGCCCCAGAAGCCGATCCCGAGATATTGCGATCCGAGCGCCAGGAGATAGGCGCCCACGGCGTAGAAGGCGACGTAGCCGAGGTCGAGCAGGCCAGCAAGCCCGACGACGATGTTAAGCCCCAGGCCGAGAAGGCAGTATATCAGGGCAAGAATCGCGATACCCAGGAGGTATTTGTCGGCAAAAAACGGCAAGCTCAACCCGGCGACAAACAACAGGGAAAGGACCAGCAGCGGCGACCTTTCCTTGCCGGTCATGACGGTCACACCGGCGCCGTTGCCGGCCATGCGCCGGGTGAGTTTTCGGCCGAGGCTGCTGATCTGGAACAGCGAGAGCGCTAGACGTCCTGCCGTGACGACGGCCGCTAGGAGTACCGCGCGCATCAGTTCGTTCGTGAACGAAAATCCGGCGAGAACCAGCCCCGAGATCGGGCCGAACAGGATAAGGGAGACTGTAAAAGTGAGGAGCGCTTGCTTGAGGAGTGCGCGAAGGCGGTTGGATTCCATCGTTCTTGCTCCTCCTCAGACTTTCTGGATTTCCGGCCGGCCAAGCAGGCCATAGGGTCGGAAAAACAGGAGGGTGATGAGCAATGCGAAAGCGAAGACGTCCTTGTAGTCGGTGCTGACATAGCCGGCGAACAGCGCCTCGGTCAGGCCGAGGACGATGCCGCCGAGCACGGCGCCGGGCAGCGAGCCGATCCCGCCGAGCACCGCGGCCGTAAAAGCCTTGATACCCATGACGAAGCCGATGAAGAAGTTGAAAGAGCCGTAGTTGAAGGTGACGAGCGTGCCGCCGACGGCGGCAGTGGCCGCACCCATGACGAAGACCGTCGAAATGATCCGGTCGGTATTGACCCCGAGTATCGCGGAGATCCGGATATTCTGCTGGGTGGCGCGGCATTCGCGGCCGATCCTGGTGTAGTTGATCACATAGGTCAGCACCCCCATGGCGATCAGTGACGCAAACAGGATCACCGTCTGCATGTAGGTGATCTGTGCGAAGTGGGTATCGTTGCCGATGCGAAACGCCCCCTGGATGAGCGTCGGCACGCCCTGGTCGCGTGCGCCCTGGGCGATCTGGACGTAGCTCTGCAGCATCAGCGAGATGCCTATGGCCGATATCAGCGGAGCAAGCTTGGTCGAGCCGCGAAGCGGCCGATAGGCGACGCGCTCGATCACCCAGCCATAGACGGCCGTGATTGCGCAGCTGATCACCAGCACGGATATCAAGGCGAAGGGAACCGACTGAACGCCGAAATAGCCAAGGACGGCAAGCGTGATGGCGGCGATATAGGCCGATACCATATAGACGTCGCCATGAGCAAAGTTGATCATCCGGATGACGCCGTAGACCATGGTGTATCCGACCGCGATCAGGCCGTAGATCGTCCCCAGCGTGATGCCATTGAACAATTGTTGAACCAGGATGTAAAAGTCCATGGTGAACCCCTCTTATGGTTTTCGGGGATGGATAAGCCGGCCGAACCTAAAGCGCGTCGCGATCTTTCAGAGTCTCTGATCGCGCTTTAGGTCTTTATTTTTCCGCATGTCGCTACCGCAAAACCGCTGCACACTTTTGCGCGACAAGCTTTAGGTCCGGCCGGCTCGGGCAAAATGCCTTACTTCACCAAGACAGGGGTTCCCTTGTCGTCGAAGTTGTAGAAAACGAACTTGAAGTCCTTGATGTCGCCCTTGGCGTCCCAAGTGATCTTGCCGATGGCGGAATCGACGGTGTTGCTGCGGAGATAGTCGGCCTGGGCCTTCAGTTCGTCGCCGGCCTTCAGCGCGGCAACGACGGCCTGCGCATTGGCATAGCCATAGAGCACGTAGTTTGCCGGCGTGATGTTGGCTTTCTTCAGCGCGTCCTGGACGCCCTGCGTGGAGGGATCCGCCAGCGGATCCGGTGTTGCCGAATAATAGACGTTCTTGAGGTTCTCAGCGCCGCCGGCTGCCGCGACCAGTTCCGTCTGGGCGAACGCGTCACCGCTGACGATGACCACGTCGACACCCTGCTCCTTGAGCTGGCGGATCAGTGGGCCGCCTTCGGGAATGAGACCGCCGAAGTACACGGCGTTGGCGCCGGAGCTCTTGATCTTGGTGACGAGCGCATTGAAGTCACGTTCGCCACGGGTCAGGCCTTCGTACATCACAGGCTTGATTCCGCGCGCTTCGATCGTCTTCTTGACGGCGTCCACCAGGCCCTGGCCATAGGTGTCCTTGTCATGGATGAGGGCGATCTTGTCCCGCTTCAGCGTATCCAGAATGAAGCTGCCGGCGACGACGGCCTGCTGGTCGTCACGGCCGCAGCCACGAAACAGATTGTCGAAACCGCGATCGGTGACGGTCGGATTGGTGGAGGACGGCGTCATTTCGAGGATGCCGGCATCATTGTAGATTTCGGAAGCGGGAATCGTGTTGGACGAGCAGAAATGCCCGATCACCGCCTGGACCTTGTCCTGGTCGACGAAACGATTGGCGACGGCAACGGCCTGCTTCGGTTCGCAGGCGTCGTCACCCTTCACCAGTTCAATCTTCTTGCCGTTGATGCCGCCCGACGCGTTGACGTCGGTGACGTAGGCGGACACGCCGCTGAACACCTGCTCGCCAAAGGTCGCATTGGCGCCGGTAAAGGGGCCGGCGACGCCGATCTTGATCGTGTCGGCCGCCAAAGCGTTGGAAAACAGCAAGGCGGAGGCGACGGCGGTGGCGCTAAGAAGTGTCGATATGGATTTCATGTGTTTTTCCCTCTGGTTGAAGCTGTTCGATTTTTAGTCGTTCTCGACGCGGTTTAAGTCCGCGTTCATGCTTCGCCTTGAAGGTGAAGCTATTATTTTTGTTAGGTAAATTCTCTTTGTCTCAGCCGCTGCGAAGAGCGATTTTCGAGATTTCCGGTCCTTTTCTTAATTGACACTTATATGATAAGTGACATATACGAAGACCGTCAAGCGGAAATGTTGCGGCATCGCTTGCAACAGTGAAGAATGGCAGGATCGATGATCGCGCAAGCGCGGCCTCGAACGTTAAGAAAGCGGGGAACAAGACGGTGAGCAGCACGCCACGAAACTGCCGGGTGGGCGTCGATATCGGCGGCACCTTTACGGATATCGCTCTCGACCTCGACGGGACGCTTCACTCGACGAAGATCCTGACGGACTATACGGCGCCGGAGAGGGCGATCCTCAAGGGTGTGAAGGCCGTCGCCGACATGGCGGGCGTCGCTCTTTCAGAGATCGGCATCCTCATCCATGGCACGACGCTTGCCACCAACGCGCTGATCGAGCGGCGCGGCGCCAGGACCGCCTTCGTGACGACGGAAGGTTTTCGCGACGTGCTCGAGATGCGCACCGAGAACCGTTTCGAGCAGTATGATCTCAATATTTCCCTGCCGCCGGCTCTCATCGCGCGCGCTGACCGCTTCGTCGTGCGTGAGCGTATCGATGCGGCGGGCAAGGTTCTGCTTGATCTGGACGATGCTTCGGTTGCAGCCGTCGTCGAGAAGGTCGCGGCAGGCGGCTATGAAAGTGTCGCGATCGGCTTCATTCATGCCTATGCCAATGGCGCACACGAGATCGCCGTCCGCGACGCGATCCTGAAGCGCCTTCCTGGCCTCTCCGTTTCGATCTCGTCGGAGGTTTCTCCGCAGATGCGCGAATTCGAGCGCTTCAACACGGTCTGTGCCAATGCCTACGTCAAGCCGGCGATCAAATCCTATCTCGACCGTCTCGTCGTGTCGCTGAAGGATATCGGCGTCCGCTGCCCGGTCTTCATGATCCACTCCGGCGGTGGGATCGTCTCGGTCGAGAGCGCCTCCGAATTTCCGGTGCGCCTCGTCGAATCCGGTCCAGCGGGCGGCGCGATCTTCGCGGCCGACATCGCCCGTCAATACGGTCTCGATACGGTTCTTTCCTTCGACATGGGCGGCACGACTGCCAAGATCTGCCTGATCGAAAACCAGGTACCGAAGACGGCCAAGACTTTCGAGGTCGCGCGCACCTATCGATTCCGCAAGGGATCCGGCATGCCGATTTCCATTCCCGTCGTCGAGATGGTCGAAATCGGCGCAGGCGGTGGTTCGATCGCTTCGGTCGACGCAATGCGCCAGATCCGCGTCGGCCCGCATTCGGCAGCCTCCGAGCCGGGCCCAGCCTGTTACCAGCGCGGCGGCAAGAACCCCACCGTGACCGATGCGGATCTGATCCTCGGCAAGCTCGATCCCGCCAATTTCGCGGGCGGCGCGATCCCGCTTTCCGTCGAGGCGAGCCGCCAGGCGATGAGCGACGATATCGGCGCGGTCATCGGCCTCGACCCGGAGGCTTCCGCTTACGGCACGTGCGAAATGGTCGACGAGAACATGGCCAATGCCGGCCGCGTCCACACCGTCGAGAACGGCAAGAACATTTCCGATTTCACCATGATCACCTTCGGTGGCGCAGGACCGCTGCATGCCGCACGCCTCTGCGAAAAGATGGGGATCTCGACCTTCCTCGTTCCGCCGGGCGCCGGCGTCGGTTCCGCGATCGGCTTCCTCAAGGCGCCGTTCGGCTACGAATCCGTCCGCAGCGCCGTCTTCAGCCTGTCGAATTTCGAATATTTAGAGGCCAACCGCCTGCTGCAAGCCATGAAGGCCGAAGCACTCGGCTTTGTCGAAGGCGGGCTCGACACCGGCTCCCCGGTGATCGAGCGCACGCTGTTCATGCGCTATGCCGGGCAGGGCTGGGATATCCCGGTCCCGCTTGCCGACGACAATTTCGACCCTGCGAGCGCCGAGACGATCGCGGCCTCTTTCGAAAAGGAATATGAGCGCTTCTTCGGCCGCGCCATCGAGGGTCTCGATATCGAGATCGTCAGCTGGTCGGTCAAGGCGAGTTCGCCGCTCCCGCCGGTCGAACGCATTCCCTCCGTCGCCGAAGGCAATATCGTGCAGCCGGGCAAGACCCGACGCCTGTTCGAGGCCTCCCAAGGCGCCTATCTCGAAGCCGGCATTCACGAGCGCACCGGCCTGAAGTCCGGCGACGTGATCAAGGGTCCCGCCGTCATCGTCGAGCGTGAGACCTCAACCGTTCTCACTTCCTCCTTCAACGCCATCGTTCAGCACGACGGCTGCCTTCTCGCAACCCGGATCTGAGGATAGTCACATGAACCAATCCATGATCGATATCCATATGCAGGTCATGTGGAACCGGCTGATCTCTGTCGTTGAAGAGCAGGCGCAGACCCTGATCCGCACGGCCTTCTCCACCTCCGTGCGCGAGGCGGGCGATCTGTCGGCCGGCGTCTTCGACCTGGAAGGCCGTATGCTGGCGCAGGCGGTTACCGGCACGCCCGGCCACGTCAACGCCATGGCGGAATCCGTCGCGCATTTCATTCGCGACATCGGGCCGGACAATGTCTTTGAAGGCGACGTCTACATCACCAATGATCCCTGGAAGGGAACGGGCCACTTGCACGACATCACCGTCGTCACGCCCTCCTTCCATCGCGGCAAGCTGGTCGGTTATTTCGCCTCGACCGCGCATGTCGTCGATGTCGGCGGCCGCGGTTTCGGCCCGGATGCCCGCGAAGTTTATGAAGAGGGCCTCTTCATCCCGATCATGAAATTCTTCGAGCGCGGCGAGCTGAACCGGACGCTGATCCATATCGTCCGAAACAATGTTCGCGAAAACGATAAGGTCGTCGGTGACTTCTATGCGCTCGCCGCCTGCAACGAAACGGGCCAGCGCCGGCTCGTCGACATGCTGACGGAATTCAATCTCCCTGATCTGTCGACGATCGGCGGCTTCATCCTCAAGCACAGCCGCGAGGCAACGCTGGAGCGGCTGAAGAAGCTGCCGCATGGCTCCTGGAACTACAGCCTCGATCTCGACGGCTATGATGAGCCGGTGCATCTCGCCGCCAAGCTGAGCATCGGCCCCGAGGGGATCGTGGTCGATTTCGACGGCACCTCAGGCATGAGCAAGTTCGGCATCAATGTGCCGCTCGTCTATGCCAAGGCCTATGCCTGCTACGGCATCAAATGCGTCGTGGCGCCGGAAATTCCAAATAACGCTGCCTCGCTTGCACCTTTCGAGGTGGTGGCGCCGGAAGGTTGCATCCTCAATGCCAAGCGGCCGGCGCCGGTCGCTGTCCGCCACGTTCTCGGCCATTTTGTCCCGGATCTCGTGCTGGGCGCGCTGCATCAGGCGCTTCCAGGCCAGGTGCCTGCGGAAGGTGCCAGCGCACTCTGGAACCTGCATATGAGCGTGCGCCCCGTCTCCGATCAGATCGGCGGCAGGGGCGCAGAAATCCTGATGTTCAATTCCGGCGGCACCGGCGCACGCGCCGCTCTCGATGGCTTGAACGCCACTGCCTTTCCGAGCGGCGTCCACACGATGCCGATCGAGGCGACGGAGAATGTCGGCCCCGTCATCGTCTGGCGCAAGGAATTGCGCGAGGGGTCAGGGGGTGCCGGCGCGCAACGCGGCGGTCTCGGCCAGATGATCGAGATCGAAGCGGCCGAAGGCTTCAGCTTCCGCTTCTCCGCCATGTTCGACAGGCTTGGCCACCCCGCCCGCGGCCGCGAAGGCGGACTGAGCGGCACGGCCGGCGCAGTCGCGCTCGACGACGGTACGGTTCTCAAGGGCAAGGGGCTGCAATTCGTGCCGGAAGGCAGGCGCCTGGTTCTGTCGCTTCCGGGCGGCGGCGGTTACGGCGATCCGGCACATCGCCCGGCTGAGGCGATCGAGCAGGACCTGAAGCATGGATACATCACCGAAGAACAGGCTGAAGCCTACGGCAGGAGCCGGACTAAGGGAGGCAAGGCATGAACATGATTGCATTCGAAAGCACACGCGTCGCGACGATCAAATCCTCGCCGTCCATGGCGGTGTCGGTCGCCGCCAAGGCGATGCGGGCCAAAGGAGAGCATGTCGTCGACCTGTCGCTCGGCGAGCCAGATTTCGACACTCCTGATCATATCGTTCAGGCGGCGATCGAGGCCATGCGCAAGGGGCTTACCCGCTATACCGCGCCGGACGGCCTGGTGGAGCTGCGCGAGGCGATCGTCGCCAAGTTCAAACGCGAGAACGGCCTCGACTACGCCATGGATGAGATCTCCATCGGCAACGGCGCCAAGCAGATCCTCTTCAATGCATTCCTGGCCACGCTGGAGCCCGGCGACGAGGTGGTCGTGCCGGCGCCTTACTGGGTCTCCTACACCGACATCGTCGTCCTGCACGGCGGCATTCCGAAGATCGTGCCTTGCGGTGTCGAGGATGCCTTCAAGATCACAGCCGAGCGGCTGGAAGCAGCTATCACGCCGAAGACGCGTTGGTTCCTGTTCAATTCTCCGTCCAATCCGACGGGGGCGATCTATACGGCGGACGAACTGAGGGCGCTTGGTGCAGTGCTGGCACGGCATCCCCACGTGGCGATCATGTCGGATGAGATCTACGAACATATCGTCTGCGGCGACGTGCCCTTCACGTCGTTCGTCGTCGCGTGCCCGGAGCTGAAGGACCGCACGCTCATCATCAACGGCGTATCCAAGGCCTATGCCATGACAGGATGGCGCCTCGGCTATGCGGCCGGTCCGCGCGAACTGACCAAGGCGCTGAACAAGCTTCAGTCCCAGAGCACGACTTGCCCGTCCTCGATCACCCAGTTTGCCGCCGCCGCCGCGCTCAACGGTCCCCAGGACTTCGTCACGACGGCGGTTGCCGAATACAAGGCGCGCGGTCAACTGGTCGCAAGGGGCTTCAGCGCGATACCCGGTCTTGATGTGCGGGCTCCGGAAGGAGCCTTTTACCTCTTTCCCAAATGCGCCCACTATATCGGCAAGACGGCGCCAGACGGCGCCAGGATTTCCAACGATACGGAACTGGCCTCCTATCTCCTCAGGGAAGGCAAGGTCGCCACCGTTCCCGGTGCCGCTTTCGGTGTCGAACCCTATATTCGCCTTTCCTTCGCGACATCGCGTGACAATCTTGCCATTGCCATCGAGCGCACCGCCGATGCACTGGCCAAACTTCGCTAAAGGGAAAATTCGATGACCGATTATCAGCGCACGCTTCTGACCGGCGCGGCCGGCGCTCTGGGAACCCAGCTGCGCAAGTCAGGAACAAGGCTTGGCAAGATCCTCAGGCTGTCTGCACGCAAGCCTTGCGAGAACCTCGAGCCGCACGAGGAGGATTTCCCGGCGGACCTTTCCGATTTCGACGCTGTTTCGAAAGCCGTGGAGGGCTGCGACGCCATCATTCATATGGGTGGTCAAGGGCTGGAGGCCCCCTGGAACACCATTCTTAACGCCAACATCGTCGGCAGCTACAACATCTATGAGGCAGCCCGGCAGCATGGCGTCAAGCGCATCGTCTATGCCAGCTCCGTTCACGCCATCGGTTTTTACGAGCGCACCGAGACGATCGACGGCGACGTTCCGACCCGCCCCGACAGTCTCTACGGCGTGTCGAAGACCTTCGTCGAAAACCTCAGCCGTTACTATTTCGACAAGTTCGGGATCGAGACCGTGAGCCTGCGTATCGGCTCGTCTTTCCCCGAGCCGACGGACCGGCGCCATCTCATCACCTGGCTTTCCTATCGCGATTGCCGCCAGCTCGTCGAAAAGAGCCTGTCGGCCGAACGCGTCGGCTTCATGGTCGCCTATGGCATGTCCAACAACAGCCGGGCGTTCTGGGACAACCGCACGGCGGCATCGCTCGGATACAGGCCGGAAGACAGCGCCGACGATTACGCGGACAAGGTTTTCGAGAATACGAAACAGGGCGATCCCAACGATCCGGCGGTGCGCTTCCAGGGCGGCAGCTTTGCCGCCGCCGGCCACTATGAAGACGAGAAGAAGTGAGACGCCCTGATGCAAGCTTCCAAGTCGTCCTATGACGTGGTGATCGTCGGCGGTGCAGTGGTCGGCAGTTCGACGGCATATTTTCTGGCGACCAACCCGGACTTCAACGGATCGGTCCTGGTGATCGAGAAGGACTGGACCTATCAGCGTTCGGCGACGGCGCTATCCTCCAGCTCCATCCGCCACCAGTTTTCGAATGCGATCAATGTCAAAGTCTCGCAGTTCGGGACGGAGTTCATCCGCCACTTCAAGGAAAACGTCATTGTCGACGACGACACGCCCGAGATTGGTTTTCACGAGGCCGGTTATCTGTTCCTCGCCGAGGACGATCGCGGCGATCAGGTTCTCCGGCGCAACCACGAGACCCAGGTCTCGTGCGGCGCGGAGGTGACGCTGCTCGATCCGGATGGTCTCGGCCGCCGGTTTCCCTGGCTGAACCTCGAAGGATTGACGCTCGGCAGCACCGGCGAGCGGGGCGAGGGCTGGTTCGACAGTGTCGGTCTGCTGCAGGGCTTTCGCAAGAAGGCGCGCTCGCTCGGCGTCGAATACATCGAAGACGAAGTCGTCGCCATCAACCGAGAGGGAGACCGCATCGTTTCCGTGTCGACGAAGAGCGGCCAGACGATTGCCTGTGGCACGATGGTCAACACCTCAGGCACCAACGGCAAGAAAGTCGCTGGGATGGCTGGGCTCGACGTCCCCGTGGAGCCACGCCGACGCTCGCTGTTCGTCGTCGATTGCCGAACGCCCCTGGAAGGAAAGGTGGGGCTGACGATCGACCCCACCGGCGTTTTCTTCCGGCCCGAGGGCAAGTTCTATCTGATGGGCACCTATCCCAAACATGACCCTGAGGTAGATCCGAACGATTTCGACGTCATGCATGACGAATTCGACGAGGAAATCTGGCCGATCCTGGCGAACCGGGTGCCGGCCTTTGAGGCGATCAAGGTCGTCAATTCCTGGGCCGGCCACTACGACTATTGCACCCTCGATCACAATGTCGTCCTCGGACCGCATACTGAGGTCAGCAATTTCCTCTTCGCAAACGGCTTCTCGGGGCACGGTCTCCAGCAGTCGCCGGCAATGGGACGGGGTCTCTCGGAACTGATTGCCTATGGCGGCTTCAAGACGCTTGATCTTTCGCCATTCGGCTACGAGCGGGTGGCAGCTGACCGCCCCTTCCTTGAAGACGCCGTCATTTAAAGCATAGGAGAGGGGCTCCCGATGAAAAACGAAACATCCAAGCGCAGCGGCGGCCAGGCGCTCGTCGATGCCTTGCGCATCCATGGTGTCGAGCGCGTGTTCGGCGTGCCGGGCGAAAGCTATCTTGCTGCCCTCGACGCCTTTCACGACGTGGAAGACGCCATCGAATTCATCGTCTGCCGGCAGGAAGGCGGCGCCGCCTACATGGCGGAAGCCTACGGCAAGATGACCGGCAAACCCGGCATCTGCTTCGTCACCCGCGGGCCGGGCGCGACGAACGCGTCCGTGGGCGTGCATACCGCCTTCCAGGATTCGACACCGATGATCCTGTTCATCGGGCAGGTGGCGCGCGATCAGATGGAGCGCGAAGCGTTCCAAGAGATCGATTATCGCCGCATGTTCGGCCAAATGGCAAAGTGGGTAGTCGAAATTGAGGATGCCGCCCGCATCCCTGAGCTCATCAGCCAGGCATTCCACCGAGCTGTCAACGGCAGGCCGGGACCGGTGGTCGTCGCTCTTCCTGAAGACATGCTGACCGATATGGTCGATGTCGCCGACACCCCGCCCTACAAGCGAGTTGAGGGCTTTGCCGGCCCGCCGCAATTCGAGGAATTGCTCGGCCTTCTCTCCGAGGCGAAACGCCCGATGGTTGTCGTTGGCGGCGGCGGCTGGACGCAGCAGGCCGTTGCCGACCTGAAGGCGTTTTCGGAAGCCTTCTGCCTGCCTGTCGCAGCTTCCTTCCGCTGCCAGGATCTGTTCGACAATACGCACGAAAACTATGCCGGCGACCTCGGTCTTGCCGCAGGGCCGAAGCTGATCCGCCATGTGAAGGATTGCGACCTTCTGATCTCCATCGGCGCCCGTCTCGGGGAGATGACCACTGGCGCCTATACGCTGATCGACATTCCGGTCCCGAAGCAGTTGCTCGTTCACATTCATCCGAGCGCGGAGGAGCTGGGGCGCGTTTATCACGCGCGATTGCCGATCAATGCCAGCGTCGCGGGTTTCCTCTCGCAGGCGGCAAAGCTGAAGCCGCGGGCTGCGCCGGTGTGGAAGGACTGGACCAGGACGGCCCATGCCGACTATCTCGAAAATCTCGCGCATCCTGAGGTGCCCGGTCCGGTGCAGATGGGCGATATCATGGAATGGCTGCGCGGCCATCTCAAGCCGGACGCCATTCTGACCACCGGCGCCGGCAATTATTCCGCCTGGGCGCATCGCTTCTATCAGTATCGCACCTTCCGCACCCAGCTCGGACCGACGAATGGTTCCATGGGCTACGGCGTGCCGGCGGCGATCGCCGCCAAGATCACCGATCCCGCGCGCACGGTCGTTGCCTTTGCCGGCGACGGATGTTTCCTGATGAACGGTCAGGAACTCGCAACCGCCATGCAGTATGACGCTCGCGTCATCTTTCTCGTCATCAACAACGGCATGTATGGCACGATCCGCATGCACCAGGAGCGTGAGTATCCCGGCCGCGTCTCCGGCACCCGCCTGACGAACCCGGACTTTGCCTCGCTGGCGCGATCCTATGGCCTCCATGGTGAGACCGTGGAAAGGACCGAGGACTTCGCCGGCGCCTTCCAACGCTGCGAGACTTCCGGCAAGCCGGGTCTCATCGAAATCCGGATCGACCCGGAAGCGCTGACGCCGAAAATGAGCCTGACGCAAATTCGCGACCAGGCGATCGCACAGGGAAAGTGATCGCAGGAAAAGGCGCCGCCTCAAAAAGCCGGGCGGCGCCGCAGCAGACCAGCGGAAAGTGAAGTCGCTTGAGGGGCGCCGACAAGGATCACCCCCAACGGTAAGCCAGCGGCGCTGATCCTTGATCCTTTCGGTCGTGGAAAACGGTAAGATAGGAGCGCAGGAAGCGTAGCAGCAGGCGGATCATCCTTTCCTTCCCCTGACTTAATTCTCCGTTTCGCTGCTCGTCGGCTCATTGAGCATCGTGCGGTAACGATGGAGGCTTTCCTCCAGATGGACGATCAGCGCGGCCTTCGCAGCCTTGGCATCACCCTGGGTGATGGCGGCCAGGATCGCGGCATGTTCCTTGTTGATCTTCTTCAGGTAGGTGCTGTAGCCGCGCGCCGATTGGCGATGCTTGAGTACGAGGTCGAAATTGATGCTCTCTATCACCGCTTCCAGAAAACTCGGGAAGTGGGGATTGCGGGTGGCACGGGCGATCGCAAGGTGAAACTCGAAATCGGCGCGTGCTTCGACCTCGGCATCGTCCGTCACCAGGTTTTCAAGGTTGTCGTAGGCGCGGGCAATTTCAGCCAGCGCCTCCGGCGTGCGCCTCGACGCTGCAAGGGCGACGGATTGTATCTCGACGCCGAGCCGCAATTCCAGGATCTGCATCGCGGAGCGAATGTCCTCGATGCGGCTGATTTCGAAATTGAGGGTCTTTGCGTCCTTGTCGCTCACGTAGACGCCGGCACCCTGTCGCGCGGTCACACGTCCGCCAACCTTGAGAGAGGTGAGCGCCTCGCGAATGACGGTTCGGGACACGCCGAACTCTTCGCACAGCTGGGCACTTGACGGAATTTTCTCGCCGGGAGCATAAAGACCGGAGTCGATCCGTTCCATCAGCTTCGCAACGACGATTTCCGCGAGATTGCCTCGTTGCGTGATGATTGACACTGGTTTGCTCCGATTTTCACGATCAAATTTAGCACATATCACATATCATGCCACGTCTGATTGCGGAATGTCGGCTCTTTCAGACATTATCTTATCGATGACCTGAAAGGGGTGCGGGAGGCGCTTGTTGTCGATTTCCTTCACCTGCGAGCGGCATGAATATCCGGTGGCCATGAGACTGTCGTTGTCGCCGGCGGCATCGACCTCCGGCTTCCAGCTCATCGCATAGAGGCGCTCGGAGATCGGTCGATTGCGGGCCTCGTGGCCAAAGGTACCGGCCATTCCGCAACAACCCGTTTCTGCTGCCTGAAGGTCGATGCCGAGGCTGCCGAACACCTGTTTCCATTGCGCAATGGAGGCGGGCGCATTGGTGCGTTCGGTGCAATGGGCCATCAACCGGAAGCTCCTGCCTTTGGCGGCGGAGGGTGATGCGGCAAGGCGGCCGAGGTTGGCGGCCAGCCATTCCTGCGGAAGGAGGATGCTCGCCTTCAGCACCCCCTTGTATTCGCTGCGGAACGCAAGCGTCATCGACGGATCGAGCCCCACAAGCGCCACGCCCGCGTCATTCAACTGCTGAAGATAGTGCGCGGTCCGCCCGGCCGCAGCCTCGAAACGTCCGAGGTAGCCATGAACGTGCAGGGCTTTGCCATTGACGTGGGACGCGGCGAGGAACGGCGAAAGCCCCATTTTCCGCGCAAGCCCGATCGCGGCGAGAGCGACCTCAGGATCGAAATAGGCGGTAAACGCATCGGCGACGAAGATGACGCTCTGCTCCCTCTCACGCGGCGACAATGCCTCGATCCGCCGAGGGGTCGCAAGCGGCACGCCAAGGCGGGCGGCCTCCTTCGCCAGAGAGAGCCGCGGCAGGTGGGGCAGGGACGTCAGTCCGGCAACGCGCATCATCATCCTGCCGGCTCGCGTGCCGACGACCAGGTTGTAGGCCGGCCGTATCCGATGGACCAGGGGCAGGGTGGTCTCGATGGCTGCTACCAGCGGATCCTTCAGCGGACGGAGGTAGCGCCCGTAGTAAAGTTCCAGGAATTTGGAGCGGAAGGCCGGGACGCTGACTTTTACGGGACATTGTCCCGCGCAGGCTTTGCACGCCAGACAGGTGTCCATCGAAGCGCGGACTTCGTGGGAAAAGTCGTCCCGATTTTGAGGGTTCAGGGAGTTGAAGACACGCCGCGCGAAGCTCGCGAGCGGAACGCTCTGCCGCAGGCGTTTTGCCTCCTGGCGGGGATCGATGCCCTTCTCGGCAAGCTGCCTCAGCCATTCCCGCATCAGAGCGGCGCGGCCCTTGGGCGAAAAACGCCGATCGCGTGTCGCCTTGTAGGAGGGGCACATGGGGCTCGTTTCGTCGAAATCGAAACAGGCGCCGTTGCCGTTGCAATAGGCAGCGTTGTCGAAGGCTGCGCGGATCTCGTTGCCGATGATGCGGTCGACGTCTCCCCGCAGCGGAACCTCGTCGATCTTCAGCAGCTCTTGGCCGCTGGAAGGCGTTGCGATCTTGCCAGGGTTGAGGCGGTTTTCCGGATCGAAAGCCCGTTTGATCTCCTGCAGGCTGGGATAGAGGTCGCCGAAGAATTCAGGCACATATTCGGAACGTACCCCCTTGCCGTGCTCCCCCCAGAGCACGCCGCCATATCTACGCGTCAGCGCCACGACGGCGTCGCTGACCTCCCGGACCAGCCGGACATGGTCATCGCGGGTGAGATCGAGGGCAGGCCGCACGTGCAGGACGCCGGCATCGACATGGCCGAACATGCCGTAGGAAAGGCCCGCGCCATCAAGCAATGCGCGGAATTCGCGGATATAGGCCGCGAGGTTTTCCGGCGGCACGGCGGTGTCCTCGACGAAGGCGACAGGCCTGACCGGTCCGTCCACATTGCCGAGCAGGCCGACCGCCCGTTTGCGCATCGACCAGATCGCCTCGACATCGGCATGATCCCGCGCGATCGTATAACCCAGGTGACGGGCATTCGCGCCCGTGGCAAGCGCGGCGGTCACCTCGGCCAGTTTGCGTTCGAGTTCAGCCTCATCGTCGGCGAGCACTTCGGCGATATTGATGCCGTTCGTGGTTCCGCCTGCATTGTCGGGAAAAAAGCGGGCAATGCCCGTCCAAACGATGTCGCCCCTGGCGAGCCCGAGAACTTTCTCATCGACCGTTTCCACCGAGGCGACCTTGAGTGCCACAAGCGTGCGGGCATCCTCCAATGCGGTGTTGAAGTCCCCGTAGCGAATGTTGATCAATGCCGCATGGGCGGGGATTGGCAGAAGGTTGAGTTCGGCTTCGGCGATCATCGCCAGCGTTCCCTCCGAGCCGCAGAGGATGGCATTGAGGTCGAAGCGTCCGTCGTCCCGCCGGATGTGAGCGAGGTCGTAACCGGTCATATAGCGGTTGAGTTTCGGAAAAATCTCGGCGATCCGGTCGCGTTTTTCGCGCGCGATGCGGTCGACCGTCCTGTGGATTTCGCCGACACGGTCCTGTCGCCCGGCGATCTCCGCGAGTACCTCAGGATCGAGCGGGCGCGACCACCAGTCGGTCCCATTCGCAAGCACGATGCGCAATCCCAGCACATGGTTGCTGGTTTTGCCGTAGAGGCATGAACCCTGGCCGCAGGCATCGGTGGAGACCATGCCGCCGATGGTGGCGCGATTGGAGGTGGAGAGTTCAGGCGCAAAAAACAGGCCGTAGGGTTTCAGCGCCCGGTTCAACTGATCCTTGACCACACCCGCCTGGACCCGCGCAATTCTCCTGATCGGGTCGATCTCGAGAATGGAATTCATATGTCGCGAGCAGTCGACGACGATGCCCGACGTGAGGGATTGACCGTTCGTGCCGGTTCCGCCGCCGCGCGGGGCGACAGTGATCCCGCGAAAGGCCGGTTCCGACAGCACGGCCGCCGTAATCTGCAGGTCTTCGATGCCCTTGGGGAAGAGGATACCGGTCGGCTCGATCTGATAGATGGAATTGTCGGTCGAAAAAACGGTCCGGCTCGCCGCACCGGTTTCGATGTCGCCATCGAACCCTGCCTCGATGAGCCGCTGGAAGAATCCCACAGCGGGAAGGGGGATTGAACCGTTCGGCCGGAGGCGTGGAATCATTTCGAGACCTTCAGAATGCACTTGAGCTTTGTCGAAGTTGGCATATAAGTGATAACATACAATGCTAGTGGCGTAACTGAAAATACTGAGGTGGAACTTTGAAGAACCAGACCGCAATCATCGTCGGCGGCGCTTCCGGGCTCGGATTGACGACGGCCAAGCTGATGATATCGCATGGGGCGACCAGGATTGGGCTCATCGATCGCAACGAGCAGCTGCTCGGCGTCTCGGCCGATGCGCTTCGCGCTCTGGGCGCCGAGGTGGAAACGGCGGTTGCCGACATTTCCCGGGCGGAAACGGCTCATCGCGGGTTCAATGAGATCGCCGGCAAGCTCGGTCGGATTCACGTGCTCGTCAACAGCGCCGCCATCTATCCGAGACGCCCTATCCTCGAGATCACCGACGAGGAATGGGACCTCGAAAATGCGATCAACGTGAAGGGTACCTATCATATGATGGTGGCCGCCGTTCTTCATATGCGCCAGCACGTGAACGCGCCCGAGGTTACCGGGCGGATTGTCAACGTGACCTCGGTCGATGCTTTCAAGGCTCATCCCCAGAATGCGCATTACGCCGCAACCAAGGCGGCTGTCGTCAGTCTGACGAAATCTTTTGCCCAGGAATGCGCCAAGGACCAGATCCTTGTCAATTCCGTCGCTCCTGCCGGTTTTGCGACGGATCGCGCCAGGGAGCTGGGATTTCTTCCGGAACTGGCCAAGGCCAGCGCGCTTGGCCGCGCAGCCGAGCCGGTCGAAATGGCGGAGTGGATTGTCATGATGGCATCGAGCCGCAACACCTATGCCACCGGCGAAAACGTCGTCGTCAGCGGAGGCTACATCTATGTCTGAGCCGCTGCCCTATCAGGTTGCCCTGGTCACCGGTGCGACGAGCGGCATCGGTCGCGCCACCGTCGGCAAACTACGCGAGATGGGGCTGACGGTTTATGCCGTTGGCCGAAACGCCGAGGCGCTCGAGGAATTGGCGCGGGAAAGCGGGGCGAAGCCGGTCCGTGCCGATGTGCGCGATACCGCCGAAATCGTCAAGCAGCTTCACGGAACAGACGTCGACATCCTGGTCAACAATGCCGGCATTCTCTCGACACGGGCGACATTCAGCGAGATCGAACCGTCCGAGATCGATGCCATGATCGACATCAATCTCAAAGCCCCGATGCATCTGACCCGCGCATTCCTGCCTGCTATGGTCGAGCGAAAGCGCGGCCACCTGATCTATATCGGTTCGAGCGGCGGCCAGGCACCCTATCCGAACATGGCGGCCTACGGCCCGTCGAAGGCCGGGCTCAGCCTGTTTTGCGACAATCTGCGCTGCGACCTGCTCGGGACCTCGGTTCGCGTGACCGAGGTGGTGCCGGGTCGAGTCCAGACGGAGCTTTATCGAACCGCAATAGCGGGCAACCAGGCGCGGACCCTGCTTTATGACGGCTACCGTCCGATCCAGCCTTCCCACATCGCCTCGATCATCTCCAACGCCATCGAGCTTCCCGTCTTCGTCGACGTCGCCAGGATAGAGGTCTTCCCGACGGACCAGGCGACCGGCGGCGGCACCATGGTCAAATTCCCGGAGCAGTAGGCGGGCGCTCGCTCGCTTCGAAGAGGCCGCGGGCCGCCTCGACCATCGACTGCAGGTGATCGGGGTCGCGCACGCCCTGTCGGTAGAGCTCGATGACGATGCTCGCCATTCGTTCGGCTTCGTCGCTGTCCCTTGCCACCCCGTAATCGGCGCTGAGCCTGTCGAAGACGCGCTGGCAGGTTTCAAGATCGCGGGAGTCCAGCGGCACCTGCGATCGGTTTTTGATCGTTTGAACCATCTCTATTCCCTCGGATGAGGCCCGCCCGGCGAGGCCGGCGGGCCGGCAAACGCCTTAGAAATCCATGCCGGGGCCGGCGGGCATTGGCGGCGGCGCGTCCTTCTTGGGCTTCTCGGCGATCATGGCTTCCGTCGTGACGAGAAGGCCGGCGATGGAGGCCGCATCCTGCAGCGCGGTGCGAACCACCTTGGCCGGATCGATGACGCCCTGTGCATAAAGGTCGCCATATTCGCCCGTCTGAGCGTTCCAGCCGTAGGAGAACTCGCTCTTCTCGCGCAGCTTGCCGACAATGACCGAGCCTTCCGCGCCGGCGTTTTCTGCGATCTGGCGAGCCGGCGCCTCGACCGCGCGGCGAACGATGTCGACACCGACGCGCTGGTCACCATTGGCGGTCTTGACGGCGTCGAGCGCCTTGACGGCGCGCAGCAGCGCCACACCGCCGCCCGGCAGAATGCCTTCCTCGACCGCCGCGCGGGTTGCGTGAAGCGCGTCGTCGACGCGGTCCTTCTTCTCCTTCACCTCGACCTCCGTCGAGCCGCCGACGCGGATGACGGCAACGCCGCCCGCGAGCTTGGCAAGGCGCTCCTGCAGCTTCTCGCGGTCGTAGTCGGAGGTGGTTTCTTCGATCTGAGCCTTGATCTGGGCCACACGACCTTCGATGTCCGTCTTGGCGCCCGAACCGTCGACGATTGTGGTGTTCTCCTTCTCGATCGACACCTTCTTGGCACGGCCGAGCATGTCGAGCGTGACGGATTCGAGCTTGATGCCGAGATCTTCGGAGATGACGGTGCCGGCGGTCAGGATGGCGATGTCTTCGAGCATGGCCTTGCGGCGGTCGCCGAAGCCGGGCGCCTTGACGGCGGCGATCTTCAGGCCGCCGCGCAGCTTGTTGACGACGAGCGTTGCGAGGGCTTCGCCTTCGACATCTTCAGCGATGATGAGCAGCGGCTTGCTGGACTGGACGACGGCTTCGAGAACCGGCAGCATAGACTGCAGGTTCGAGAGCTTCTTCTCGTGGATGAGGATATAAGGGTCTTCGAACTCCACCCGCATCTTGTCGGCATTAGTCACGAAGTAGGGGCTGAGATAGCCGCGATCGAACTGCATGCCTTCGACAACTTCGAGTTCGGTTTCGGCGGTCTTGGCTTCTTCGACGGTGATGACGCCATCATTGCCGACCTTTTCCATGGCTTCCGCCAAAAAGCGGCCGATTTCGGCATCGCCATTGGCGGAGATCGTGCCGACCTGGGCGATTTCGGAATTGTTTGAGATCTTGCGGGCATTGGCCTTCAGTTCCGCGACGATGGCGGCGACCGCAAGATCGATGCCGCGTTTCAGGTCCATCGGGTTCATCCCTGAGGTAACTGCCTTGGCGCCCTCCTTGACGATCGCCTGGGCCAGCACCGTTGCGGTGGTGGTGCCGTCGCCGGCAATGTCGCTGGTCTTCGAAGCAACTTCGCGGACCATCTGGGCGCCCATATTCTCGAACTTGTCTTCGAGTTCGATTTCCTTGGCGACCGAAACCCCGTCCTTGGTGATGCGCGGGGCGCCGAACGACTTGTCGATCACGACGTTGCGGCCCTTCGGGCCGAGGGTCGCCTTCACGGCGTTGGCCAGGATGTCGACGCCACGCAACATCTTCTCGCGGGCTTCGGTGCTGAATTTGATTTCTTTAGCAGCCATGTCCTCACTCCTTCATAGGCAGCCAGAGCAATTCCAGGAAAAGTGCGTAGCGGTTTTTCCGTTCGGAATTGCGTCAGAAATAAAAGCTTGGAGCGGTTCTGCGTTTCCATGAAAAGCTGATGCGCTCCTGCCCTGCATTGACTGATGTCCGCAGGGATCTCATGCGGCCTGCTTCTTTTCGCCCTGGGCTTCGATGATGCCCATCACGTCGCTTTCCTTCATGATCAGCAGGTCTTCGCCGTTGATCTTGATCTCGGTACCGGACCATTTGCCGAATAGGATGCGATCGCCGGCCTTGACGTCGAGCGCCTGTATCTGGCCGGCGTCGTTGCGTGCGCCGGGGCCGACGGCGATGACCTCGCCTTCCTGCGGTTTCTCCTTGGCGGTATCGGGAATGATGATGCCGCCCTTGGTCTTTTCCTCTGAATCGACCCGGCGGACGAGAATGCGGTCATGAAGCGGTCGGAACGACATGTCTTCCTCCATCGACAAACAATGATGACGTTGTTCCCTAGCCGGACCGGATGACCAATCCGGGCGGGTGCGCAGCGCGCGAGCCGCGAGCCGTGCGAGAATGATTTGGTTCGACGGCTTTGCAATTCAAGAGGGATGAAAGAAAAATTAGCACTCCCTGCCCGTGAGTGCCAACGCCTGGCAGGGAACAGAAAATCGGCTCCCGCGTTCGAATGATGAAGGCGATGGCGCCGTACCGGAGGCGAGTTCGAGCTATACTGAACTTGAATCCGGATTTCGGCGTTCCCAACTCTTTGATGATCGAGGCTTAATGAGCTCGAGCAGCGTCCCACGTCTTTTGGAGTGAGTGACATGGAAGAGAAGACCAATATAATCAAAGACCTCAGTATCGAGGAACGCGAGGAAATCCTCGTCGATATCGCTCGAACGCTGGAGGACACGGCGCGTGAGGCCTATGTCGAAGGCAATACGCATTTCGCCGCACTTTCCAACAACATGGCCGAAGCGATCCGCGTCAATGCCGATGAACTCGCCCGTGACGATCCAGAAAATGCCGAGCTCGTATTTCAGCAGGCGACGGCGATGATCTCGCAATTCGAGGCCGTGCACCCCTATCGAATGGTGAGTATGGCCGTTCATTGATTGCCGCCCGGACGGTGCGGCTCGATCGCCCGCTCAAATCAATCGCAACCCACGCGGAACTCTCACTGCTTGCAAAGGTTATTGGATCACAACATCGAGAGGTGATCCATGATGACTTCCAGATCCAACGTGCCGCCCGAGAGCGGGACAGATGACGCTCGTTCCGCCGATACGGAGCGAGCCGAGACCGATCGCAAGCGAGCATTGGAAAATGCCCGGCGCAACGTGAGTTCGACATCAGATCGCGATAGCGGCACTGAAACCCCAAGCCTGAAGCTTGCGAAAGAATATCTCAGCCTTGGCGGCCACCGTCGGTCCATGATCGACGACAACATCACCGATGTTCGCCAATGGGATGAGGATCCACCCGAGGCCGAGCGGTTCTGGAAGGAACGGGTGGAGACGCTTTCGAAGGGCAAGCGCAAACAGGTGGAGGATTTTCTTCCAACCGTCAACACGCCGTGAAAGCGACTGGGCCCGTTCCTCGGATGGCTCATCAAATGCCCCTGGAGGCGATCATGGCTATAGACAAGCACGAGCAGATCCGTCGCCGTGCCTACGAGATCTGGGAGGCCGAGGGCCGCCCGGATGGCGCCGACGAGCGCCATTGGCTTCAAGCCTGCGACGAACTTGCCGGCGAGGATGAGCATGAGACGCTGCAGAACCTGCTCGATGAAGACGATAGGGATGATGCAGCGCTGCTTCAAGGCGCCGGTGAGAGCGGCGATCTCGATCGGCGGCCGGCGAGGCCTGTCCAGGCCGCCGTGGCTCCCGTCCCTGGCATCGAGATGACGACGGGCGAAAAGCCTTCCCGACGGAAGATCAGGAAGACCGAGGGACCGTGATCGCCATGCAGCATCTCGACCATGCCATCCAGATTGCTCTTACGGCCCATGAAGGTAAGGCGGACAAAACCGGCCGGCCGTTCTTCGAGCACTGCCAGCGGGTAGCCCTTCTGGTTTCCGGTGACGAGACGCGAACGGTCGCCTATCTTCATGACGTCGTCGAGAAGGGAAGCGGCTGGACGCTCGACAGGCTGAGGGAAGAAGGCTTTCCGCCGGCGATCATCTCGGCGGTGAATGCTCTGACAAGGCGGCCGGACGAGCCGGATGACGACTTCGTCAGACGTGCGGCATCAAACCCGCTGGCCTTGCCCGTCAAACGGGCCGATCTCGAAGATAATCTCCGGCAGGCCGAACAAGCTGGCAAGAAAACGGAAAAATACCAGCGCGGCCTGGATCTTCTGCGCGACATCAGGAACGGACAATAGGAGTTCGGACAAATTTGCGCAGTTCGCCTGCAACTGCCACCAAGGTTGGCAATCGGCGCAAGAGCGCACTGCTCGGCTTCCATGTCATGTGCCGAGCGCGACTGCAACCTGGCCTCCGGTTGCAGCGGCGGAGGTCGTTGGCTCTATTTCATGCTTTGTTGGTAAACCACACGGTCGGCGCGCCGAGCACGCCTCCCGTGCGCATCGCCGTCTTCAGCTCGTCCAGCTTGCTGAACGTTTGCGCCGCTTCAAGCGTGGCAAACTCGTGGGTGACGGTAATATCGTTCGGATTGTCGATGGCTCGATAAACGGCTTGCGCCGTCACCCCATTGGCCTTCTGCACCGGCGAAAACGCATCATATATCTTGCGCCAGGCGGCGTAATCGGAGACCTCGTGCCTTACGAATAACGTCGTCATATCATCCTCCCGCGTTGCATTTCCAGGTTTGGTTGAGAGGCGTTTTACGATTGCACGAGGAACACCATGGTCTCGGGCAAGACACCATCATTCGCCATCGCATCGGCCGCTGCCTTGGTCTGCATGAAGGCCATCAACTTTTCCATATCAGCAACGTCCATGACCAAACCAACGCGATTAGACGTTTGAGGGTCTGTAAACGTGCGAATGTTCGTGACGCCAATCGGTTCCAATACCTGCTTGCGGATGGGTGAAGCGAGCCAGTGCTTCGTGTCTTTGACATTGTGATGGACCATTATGGTAGGCATTGCATCCTCCTCTGGCCTTGAAAAATGAAAGGCCAGTACATCACTACGCTTTGCTAAACTTTAGTTCAACAATATTGCGATGAGGGGGTGTTTTGCTATTTCTACCGAAGATATAAATATAATTATTTGGAGTAATCCGAAAATATTACGGTTGGCCACCGGTTTTGGCGCGTGTTATTTTTCCGGCAATGGCTTTCGCAATAGTTCAGGCGTCCGCGACCGCCGCGCGAGAGACGACGGAGGTTCAGGATGAACGAACGCCGACCATTTGATCTCAGGGCCTATGTGCACGACATCGGAACAAGGTCATGCTTTATCTGCGGATTGGTCAGGAATGACCCCGACTTCTTTCATCATCGCGTTTTTGAAGACGACGAGACGATCATCTTCCTGAGCAAGTATCCCACTCTGCCCGGCTATTGCCTTGTCTGTCCGAGGGAGCACCTCGAGGATCTGGCGCGAGACATGTCGACCGATGAATATCTTCGACTACAGGAGAATGTGCATATTTTGTCTCGCGCGCTCAAAAGCGTGTTCGACGCCGAACGAATTTATGTGCTTTCGCTCGGCAGCCAGCAAGCCAATAGCCACCTGCATTTTCATGTCGTTCCCTTAGCCTCTGGTGTGCCTCTTGAAGAGCAGCAATACCACGCGCTGATGGCGGAGTACGGGGTTCTGCAGATACCTGACGATCAAATGGCACAGTTGGCGCAGCGCATTGCCGAAGCATATCGTTCCGAGTTGACCGCCCGATAATCAACCGTCCGGCTCGCGGTTGAAACCCGGAAGCCAGTGCCTCCGAGCTACGTCCCGAGAGCGAATGCCGGCACCCCCGCGCCTTTCTCTCGAAAGAGCCGCTCCACCTCGTCGAGGCGGGGGTTGGCGGGCGGGTTATCGAGCGCATTTGCCCAATTCTCGCGACTGGGCAGGGCCATTGCCGCAGTTGCGAGCACGATGGTTCCGGGGCCGATTTCGCCGCGCAGCTGCGGCAGCAGGGTCTTGGCGTGGATGAGGTTGGTGTTTGGGATCGGGCTCATCGCATGGCCGGCCCTCGGATTGGGCGATAGATCCACGATAGCGCTGACGTCGGTCTGCCCGTACCAGACAGCCCGGCCATCCCTTGCATCGGAGCGGTCGGCATTGAAATCCGCGCGTTCGATCGCAAAGCCGCCTTCGATGGTGCTGAGGGCGCGCGGCGTAGCGATGCGGTGTAGGCGGATGTGCCACGGGTTTTCGGGAAGCAGCCAGGTTTCGATGGTGACGTCGTTCCAGGGGCGCCAGCGCGAATAGAGCAGGTCGCCTGTTATCAACGCCTCTTCGAGGGTTTCCCGCATGCGGAAATGGACGCCGTCGTCTGAGAGACCGATCATGCCGTCGAAGCTTGCGGCGGAGAAATTCCGGTCGTCGGCTTCGATGTTGAAAGCGTAGCGCGTGGAATAGACGAATTTCGAATATTTCTCGTTTGCGCCGAGCATCTTGTCGTGCTGCTGCCCCGAGGAGAGCACAACCACGTTTCCCGGCGTGTGCATGGCGACCATTCCCGCCGGCGTCAAAGCGACCGGCTCCGGAAATTCCGGCTGCGGCGCCTCCTCGGCGGTCCAGAACGGATGATCCCCCGCAAGAGCGAGCGGCAGGAAGAATTTCAGCGCCCAATAGGGTGACCCGGGAGAATTGTAGCTCTCGCTCATGAAGAGGTTCGGGTAGCCGTAGCCGACGGAGAGAACGCCGTCGCGCTCGGCAATCGGCATCGCCGACCACCAGCGGATATGGCGCATGTAATAGCCCTTGATCTCGGCCCAGGGCAGGGCTTCGACGCCGGCAAAGGCAAGCGCGCCCCAAAAGCCGCCCGCCGCGAAGCGGTAGGTCTGGCTGCGGCCGAAGGCAAGTGCCGCGCCATCGGGGCCGAACCAGTGGCGGATATCCCCGGCAAAGGTCTGGGCGCGACGCCGGAAGCGGTCCTTGCGCGCCTCGTCGCCTCGCGCCAGCACCGCATAGATCAGGCCGTAGAAATGCATGGCGAAGGGAATGTAATGATCGACCCGCCGGACCGGTCCGTCGCGATACCAGCCTTCCCCGAGGTCGAAAGCTTCCAGTTCTTCGAGATAGGCGAGGGTTTTCCGGTGATCGAACGCCACGCTTACGCGTTCCAGCCCGAGATCGATGAGCACACGAAAGAATTTCCAGTTGTTGTCGATGAATTCCAGCTCGCGCGCTCTGAGAAGATAGGCAGCGACCGTCTTCTTATCGCTGTCGTCAAGCGGTTCCCAGATATGCTCGGGGACAAGCGCCAGGGCGAAGCCGACGGCGGCGAGCTCGACCAGCCGCTGATTGCGGTCGGTAAGATCGCCCCAATATTCGGGATGAGCAGGATTGGTGCCGTTTGCGAGCCCGCGCCGATAGAGCTCCCAATGCGGGAACGCACCGCCGCCGGCAGCGAGCGGAACAATTCCCCAGAGCGGCCGCGCAAATCCTTCCAGGTCCGCCGCTGCCCGGTCGAAGATCGCGCCGGCTGCACCGAGGCGCACACGAGCGCCGCCTTCGGAAAAATACGGCAGCAGCGGTTCGAACAGATCGATGACGGCCTTGGAGAGGTCGTCGCGTGTCTTCAGGGGATTGCCGAAAAGCGGATTGGCCCGGGCGGGATCATATATCATTGTCAGCTCGAAATTCATGAAAAACCCGATCGGCCGCGGGCGGATGGTAACCCGCGGCCGTCGATATCTCGTGGGCCTACTTGATGGCCTTCACGCCTTCGGTCATTTCCTTCAACCCGTCGTCGACGGTGGTGTTGTCGGTCATGATCGCGTCATGCACACGGTTGAGCACCACCTCGATCTTGGCGGCGTTTGGGTTGACCGCCATCTCAAGGTAGGTTTTCAACGGCTTCAGCGCCTCCTTGCTGGCCGCATCCTCAGGAAAGCCCGGCGTTGCCGCGATCTTGGCGCTGACGTCATCCGTCTTGAGCGCGGGGAAGGTGCCCGTCGACGCGATGACATCAGCGCCCTCAGGACCGGTGACGAACTTGATGAAATCGAGAGCTGCATCCTTGTGGTCGGAATTGGCGTTGACCGCCAGCCCGGAGATCTGCGCGGCCGTTGTCCCGGCCGCGACGCCGTCGGGATGCGGGAACTTGACGATGCCCCAGTTCTTGCTCTTCGATTCACCCGATTTCACCTTGGTGATCTGGGTGCCGACGAACCAGGTTCCCATCGGCAGCATGCCGATCGTGCCGTTGAAGAAGAGCGCCGAATAATGCGTGTTTGACGTCTTCAGGAAGGCGTAGGAGGGAATCGCCCCATCCTTCTGCAGGGTGAGCGCCCTATCGTACCAGGGCTTGAGGAAGTCGTAGTCGCCGTCGACCAGCGTGTGTTTTCCGTCGAGGACGCCGGGCAGCTGAACGGTCGACCGCCAGGTATGCAGGAGCGCGCCGTAGGTCTTGTTGGTGCCCATGCCGCCGGTAAGCTTCTCGGCAGTCGCGTCGAATTGCGCCCAGGTCATGTCATTGGTAGGGTAGGGGACGCCTGCTTTGTCGAATATGTCTTTATTGTAATAGACGATCCAGAAGTCGGAGCGGAACGGCAGCGAATAGACCTTGCCGTCGATGGTCAGTTCCTCGATCAGGCCGCCATAGGGAGCCGGGTCGATCTTCTGATCCTTCACGAAGCTGCTGAGATCGGCGATGTTGCCGGCGCGCACCAGGTTGGTGTAGCCCGGCACATCCTTGATGGTGACGATGTCGATATCCTTGGAGCCGCCGGTCAGCTGCGTCGAGATCATCTGCTGATAGTCCTGCGAGCCGAGGTCCATCGGCTCGAACTTCACGTTGGGGTGTTTGGCCTGATAGGCCTCGATCAACGGCTTGTAATAGGCGGTCTTGTCCCAGTCCCACAAAGCCCATTTGAGCGTCACGGCGTCCTCGGCAAGCGCTGCGCCGGCCGTCGTTGCGGCCAAGGTGAAACCTGCCAAGGCAAGTCTCATCGTCCTCCCGAATTTATCCAAATACATTCCCGTTCTCCTTCCCTGGATCATCTCTGGATCAGTTGTTTTATGAAGCGTCTCGTATATGCGGTTCGCGGTGGGGCTGCGTTGCGTTTGGCAGGTCTAGAACCGTCACCGCCGCCCGATGGACGCCGAATGCGACGGCGAACATTCCGAGTGAAAAATTGAAGGTTGCCGGCATGAACACCGAAACCGGATAGAAGAGGATATGCGCCAGCCACAGGCTGGCGGCGAAGGCGAGCGCGGCTAGCGCCGGGAGCGGGCGGATGACCGAGGCGAGCGCGGCGAGGCGCAGCAGCCTAGAAGCCGGCAGATCGCGCATCACCATGAGAACGATGAGATGGCAGGCGAGGACCGCGATGAAAGCGGTGGCGACGAGGGCGATCGTCAGTGGTGCGCTCAGCAACAGATTGTCGCGTGCGCCGGCGGCATAGGTGACAATCGCATGGATACCGATTGCAAGCGCGCCGCTCAACGCCAGGCCCCAGGCGGTGGCGCGCCAGAAGTAGCGCAGAAAGGCTTCCGTGAAGTCCCGCAGCAGATAGGTGTTGCGATCTTCCACCAAGGCGACCGAGACCCGGGCCATGGCGGCGAGGGCTGCCGGCAGCGTCACGACGAAGAGGCCGGCCAGGATGAAGAGGATGTTCAGCTTGACCATCTCCCACCATTCGCGGACGAGGATCTCGGCGAACAGAGCAAGGCCGGTCCTCTTCGGCGCATCCTTCGCAATGCCCGGTCCCTCCCTCGTCCACATGTCCCGCAACCACTGCATAGCCGTCTCCCGCAGGCGCCTCAGTATAGAATCGAGCGTTCCGTTTCCTTGTCGAACAGCTGCGCATTGGTCATATCGGCGACCAGCGTCGCCTCCTCGCCGATATCAGGCCGGTAGCGCGGCGAGACGCGGGCGATGAGATTGCGCCCGCCTGCCACCATGTTCAGATGCACTTCCGAGCCCATGGGCTCGGCCAGTTCGACGACCGCCTTGAGGGGCGCCAGGTTCTCCGGTGCGATGTCGGCCGGCGGCAGCTCGTGGAAATTCTCCGGACGGATGCCAAGCACCAGTTCGCGGCCCTCGTAGGGGGCGATCCTGCCCTTGTCGAAATGGGCAGGCAGCGGCAGTTCCCGGCCGTCGAAGACGGCGATATAGCCGTCGTCCCGGCGCAAAATGGTCGAGGGCAGCATGTTCATCTGCGGCGCGCCGATGAAGCCGGCGACGAACATGTTGACGGGACGGTCGTAGAGGTTCTGCGGCGTATCCACCTGCTGGATGTGCCCGTCCTTCATGACGACGATCCGGTCCGCCATGGTCATGGCCTCCACCTGGTCGTGGGTGACGTAGATGAAGGTGGCGTTGAGGCGCTTGTGCAGCTTGGTGATTTCCGAACGCATCGTGCCGCGCAGTTTGGCATCGAGATTGGAAAGCGGCTCGTCGAGAAGGAAGACCGCCGGATTGCGCACCATCGCACGGCCGAGCGCGACGCGCTGGCGCTGCCCGCCCGAAAGCGCCTTCGGCTTGCGGTTCAGGAGATGAGAGATGTCGAGGATCCTGGCGGCGTCCTGCACCTGGGCATCGATGAAGTCGCGCGACACCTTCCTCAGCTGCAGACCGAAAGCCATGTTCTTGTAGACGGTCATATGCGGGTACAGCGCATAGTTCTGGAAAACCATGGCGATATCCCGATCCTTGGAGGGAACGTCGTTCATGACGTCGCCGCCGATCTTGAGCTCTCCTCCCGATATCTCCTCGAGGCCGGCGATCATCCGCAGCGTCGTCGATTTACCGCAGCCGGAGGGGCCGACCAGGATGATGAATTCCTTGTCAGCGATTTCGAGGTCGATGTCGTGGACGACGGTGAGCGCGCCGTAGGATTTGTTCAGCTCTTTAAGCGAAATGCTGGCCATCGGGTCCTCCTGAATTCACCAATAGGAAGACCAGCTGCGCGAAAGGCGCGTCAAAGCTTC
The DNA here is from genome assembly GCF_002008365.1 of Rhizobium leguminosarum bv. viciae USDA 2370. Classification (GTDB taxonomy): domain Bacteria; phylum Pseudomonadota; class Alphaproteobacteria; order Rhizobiales; family Rhizobiaceae; genus Rhizobium; species Rhizobium leguminosarum. Next base: position 648,912 of record NZ_MRDL01000059.1, on the reverse strand, counting down.
CATGTAATAATAATCTCCCCAGGAGACGCATTCATCGACACCCTCGCCGCGGCAGGTGTTGAAGGGCGATTTCTTCGAATAGGTGGCGTGCAGCACCAGGCCGTTGGAGACGGCTGGGTCCTTGACCGCGTAGTGATCGGCAAGGCTCTTCATCATGCGGCGCGCCAGGGTGCGATAGCGTGCGGCCGGTTCCGGCTCGACGAGATCGGCCATTTCCAGAAGGCCGCAGGCGGTGATCGACGCCGACGAGCTGTCGCGCGGCTCGCCGTCGCCGTCCGAAAAGACGAGATCCCAATAGGGCACCATGTCGGCCGGCAGCCGGTTGAGATAGAAGGCGAGCAGCCGGTCGAAGGTTTGGCGGTATTCCTCGATCCGCTCATAGCGATAGGAGAGCGCCATTCCCGAGATGGCCCAGGCCTGTCCGCGCGCCCAGGCGCTGTCGTCCCTGTAACCTTGCTTGGTGGCGCCGCGCACCGGCGCTCCCGTGACCGGGTCCATGTAGAAGGTGTGATAGGTGGAATCGTCCGGCCGAACCGAATTGGCGAGCGTGGTGCGGGCGTGAATGAGAGCGATCTCGCGATATTTCGGATCGCCGGTCTCGCGGCTCGCCCAGTAGAGAAGCGGCAGGTTCAGCAAGCAGTCGATGATGTAGCGGTATTCTTCCGCCACCCCCTTGCGGCCCCAGGCCTGGATGAACTGGCCGACGGGTTGGAAACGCTCGATCAACTGGTCGGCTGCCAGGATGGCGGCCCTGCGGCCATCCTCATCTCCGACAAGCTTCCAGGCGGCGATGCAGGAGGGCGAATAGAGAAAGCCCATGTCGTGATGATCCGTCTCGATGCGGTTCACGATCCGATGCAGGAACGATTGGACCTGGATCTGCGCGGCATCGCGGAAAACCGCCTCGCCGCTGTGCTCGAAAGCGAGCCACAGCTCTCCGGGCCAGAAACCCGCGGTCCATTGGTCGTTCGCCACCGCGGGATAGAAATTTCCGACGCTTGAATGGTTCTGCGAGGCATGGGTGAAGGCGGGAAGGTTGCGCCTGATCTGCCCGACGGCAAGATCGAGCGCGGCTTTGACCTCCTGGTCGGTGATCGGCTGCGGGGCGACGGACGAGACGGCGTTCATGGATTTAACCCTTCAGTCCGGTCGAGGCGATACCCTCGACGAAGAAGCGCTGGAGAGAGAGGAAGACGACGAGAACCGGAATGAGGGCGACGACAGAGGCCGCCATGATGAGCCCGTATTCGGCCGAATATTGCGAGATGAACATGCGAAGGCCGATCTGGACGGTCTTCAGCTCGGTCTTGGTCAGGTAGATCATCGGCCCGAGAAAATCGTTCCAGGTGGTGACGAAGGTGAAGATCGTCAGTGTCGAGAGCGCGGGCTTCGACAGCGGCAGCATGATGCGCGCCCAGATCTGGTACTCGTTCATGCCGTCGATGCGGGCCGCCTCGCAGAGCTCGGTCGGGATCGACATGTAGAACTGCCGCATCAGGAAGACGCCGAAGGCGGTGAAAGCCTGCAGGCAGATCAGTGCCAGATGGGTGTTGTTGAGGCCGAATTCGCGCATCAGCAGGAATTGCGGCACCATATAGACCTGCCAGGGCATGGCGATGGTGGCGATGTAGCCGAGGAACAGGGTGTTCTTGTAGGGGAAATTCAGCTTGGCGAAGGCGTAGGCGGCAAAGCTGGAGGTCAAAAGTTGCAGCAGCGTGACGATGATCGTCAGCTTCGAGGTGTTGTAGATGAAGAGCGCAAGCGGGATCTTCGTCCAGATATCGACGTAGTTATGCCATTGCGGCTCGGACGGTATCCACTCGATCGGGAAGGCGAAGACGTCGCGGCTGAGCTTCAGGGATGCCGAGAGCATCCAGGCGAAGGGCATCAGCATGATGAGCGTGACGGCGATGACGATGGCGTAGATCGCGACCGATTTGAGGGTCACCTTGCGTCCTGCGATCCTCATTCACCATCCTCCCTCTGGCGCCGGAACTGGAAGACGGTGACGGCGAGCACGAGGAAGAACAGAACGAGCGCAACCATGCTGGAATAGCCGAGATCCCAGGAAATGAAGGCCTCGTTATAGATGTGGTAGACGAGGACGAGCGTCGAGGTGCCGGGTCCGCCCTGGGTGATCATGTAGATCTGGTCGAACACCTTGAAGGACTGGATCGTCAGCATGACGGTGACGAAGAAGGTCGTCGGCCCGAGCTGCGGCACCGTGACATGGATGAACTTCTGCCAGGAATTGGCGCCATCGAGATCGGCGGCCTCATAGAGCTCCGAATTGATGCCCTGCAGGCCGGCCAGATAGATGACCATGTAATAGCCCATGTTCTTCCAGATGCCGAAGAGGATCACCGTCACCATCGCCCAGTGGCGATCGGCCGCCCATCCCGGCATGTTCTTGGGATCGAGGCCGAGCGTGTAGAGGATCATGTTCACCGGTCCCATCTCGGGATTGAAGATCATGTTCCAGACGACCGCGACGGCCACCAGCGAGGCGACATAGGGGAAGAACATCGCTGTGCGGAAGAAATCGCGCCCCGCGATCTTCTGGTTGAGAAGTACGGCAAGGCCAAGCGCGCATATGAGCGTCGCCGGCACGGAAGCGACCGTATAGATGACCGTGTTCCAGAACGCCGCGATAAAAGCCTTGTCATCGAAGAGCCGCCAGAAATTGTCGAGGCCGGCGAAGGTGATCGCATTCGAACCGTCCCAATGCATGAAGGCAAGCACGAAGGCGAACAGGATCGGGCCGAGCGTGAAGACGGCAAAGCCGATGAAGTTCGGCGCGATGAAGGAATAGGCGACGAGCGCGTTGCGGATCCTGCGCTGGCGCTTGGACAGGACCGCGACCTTCCGACCGGAGGTTGCCATGGCGCCATCCGTCGCGATGACCGAATTCGATAGGGACACCGATGCCTCCTCTTCCTCCAGCAACGACATAGCACATATCCGGTATTGGTCAAACAAGTTCTGAATAGGTCATACGAATTTTATGGAAAGCGCAAAATACATATGATAGGTGAGCATGCAGACCAAACGCCCATCGATGCTTTTCCGGTACGGGGAGAGACATGCTCAGCGAGATTTCAGGGGAGCTGCCGGATGTGCTGGGCGATTTCACGCCCGGGGCGGTCTGCTCCGATCGCGCCAGATGGAGCGCTGTGCCGCAAGCGGTACGGGATCTGATCATTCGCGAGGCCGAAGAGACGCTTGCGCGCGCCTTGCCGCTGATTGCGGCTTCGGATTACCGGGAGTTCACCGCAACGGGCAACCGCGCGCGCTTCGAGGAGCTTTATTTCACGCGGCGGCGGATGCTCAACAATCTGGTGCTCGGCGAACTCATCGAAGGCAAGGCGCGGTTCCTGCCGAAGGTCGTCGACGGCATCTTCCTGATTGCGGAGGAGAGCGGGTGGCAGCTTCCGGCGCATAACGCCTATGAACGAAGCGGCGCGCGCCTGCCGCTTCCCGACAATTCGCAGCCTGTCGTCGATCTCTTCGCCGCCGAAACGGCGGCGCTGCTTGCCACCATCGTTGCATTGCTTCGCGACGAGCTCGACGGCATCAGCCCCGAGATTACGGCACGCGTGGAACGCGAGATCGAAACCCGCATCCTTTCGCCCTATCTCGGCCGGCATTTCTGGTGGATGGGCCGCGGTCAGGAGCGGATGAACAACTGGACGGCGTGGATAAGCCAGAACGTCCTGTTGACGGTCTTCTCCCTGAAAACCGATCAGCCCACGCGTCACGCCGTCGTCAGAAAGGCGCTCGGCAGCCTCGACGCCTTCCTGAAGGACTATGCCGAGGACGGGGCCTGCGAGGAGGGCGTGCTCTACTACCGCCACGCCGCACTCTGCCTGCATGGCGCGTTGACCATCCTGGATGCCGTGGCGCCCGGCCTGTTCGCCGGGGTCTGGCAGCAGCCGAAGATCCGCAACATGGCCGAATATATTGCCCATATGCATGTGGCCGGCCGCTACTATTTCAACTTCGCGGATTCCTCCGCGGTGGTCGAACCCTGCAGCGCGCGGGAATACCTGTTCGGACAGGCGGTCGGCTCTGAGATGCTGGCTGAGTTCGCTGCATCCGACAGGGCCGCTTCCGACAATCCGCACCTGCCCGGGGAATGGAACCTCTGGTATCGCGTGCAGGAACTGCTGGTCGGCCCTGCAATCCCCGCCGCCGCCGAGCCACCTCCTGCATCCGGGCGCGATATCTTCTATCCCGGCATCGGCCTGTTCATCGCCCGCGACCGGCAGTTTTCGCTTGCCGTCAAGGGCGGCAACAATGGCGAGGGCCACAATCATAACGATGTCGGAAGTGTCACGCTTTACAAGAACGGACATCCGTTCCTGATCGATGTCGGCGTCGAGACCTATACCGCAAAGACCTTTTCGGCGCGGCGCTACGAGATATGGACGATGCAGTCGGCTTTCCACAACCTGCCGACATTCGCAGGCGTCATGCAGTCGGCCGGCGAAGCCTTTGGCGCGCGCGATGTCGAGGTCGAGTTTGACGAACGGAGCGCGCGCATATCGCTCGATATATCAGGCGCCTATTCCCCCGAGGCGCAGCTGCACAGCTACCGGCGCGTCGTTTCCCTGCTGCGCGGCCGCCACGTCGAGATCGTCGACACCTATGACGGGGGCAAGCCGGCGGTCCTGTCTCTGATGACATGCGTGGTGCCGACTGTCGGCCCCGATAGGATCGATCTGGCCGACCTCGGCAGAATTTTCGTCGATGGCACCGGCGAGATCGAAATTGATGAAATCGTCGTGGACGACGCCCGGCTGAGATCGGCCTGGCCCGAGAAAATCTATCGGCTGCGCCTGCCGTTTGCCGGCAGGCTCCTGAGATTGCGGATCGTCTAGAACAGGATGATTTTAGGCCGGGTCGGCCTGAAATCTGAATCCTGTTCTAAATTAAAGAGTTAGAGCATGATGTCGTCCGAAAATCGCTCACACTTTTCGGCATCATGCTCTGGGGAGGACGAGCATGGAATTGACGCTGAAGATCGTGGATGCCGATGGGGCAGTGCTGGCCAGTTCCGCAGGCCGGGACGAGACGTTCCTGGTCTATCGCCAGAGCTATCGCGAAGGCGATCGCGTGGTCGTGGAGGTCTCCGAGCCCGGACATGTCTTCCTCTCCCTTGATGGCGCGATCCAACCCGGCCTGGTCTATATGAAGGAATGCGCCTATTCGCTCGCTGTGCCCTTCGGCGACAAACGCAAGCCCTATTCCCCGAATGCCTTCAGGGGCGATATCCACCGGCTATCAGCGCGAAGCACGCGGCCGGACGAGATCATTCACCGGCGCAATCTCGCTCTCAACCCCTGGGACGATCACGCCAATCGGACGCTGTTTCCGCATGCGCGCGCCAATGTCGAAACCCGGGGCGAAGCGGTCTTTGCCGCGCGTAACGCGATCGACGGCGAAAAGGCCAACGATGATCACGGCTTCTGGCCCTATACGAGCTGGGGCATCAATCGCGATCCTCACGCGGCGCTAACGGTGGAATTCGGCCGGCCGGTCAGGATCGACGAGATCGTTTTCTATCTCCGGGCCGACTTTCCGCATGATTCCTGGTGGGAAAAGGCCAGCGTCACCTTCTCGAACGGCAAGACCTCCTGTTTTCCGTTGGTGAAATCGGGCGTCGCTCAAGCCTTTCTGATAGAGCCCTGCATCGTCGAATGGGTGGAACTGCACAGGCTGATCAAGGCCGAGGACGCCTCGCCCTATCCGGCGCTGACCCAGATCGAAATCTGGGGAATCGAGGCGTCGGGTGCTGGAGACCAGGACGTCCCGGTTGCGGTCGAAGGCGATTCCGGGAGGGCTCATGGGCGCCTGAAAACTTCCGTTCCTGTCAGCGTTCGTCTTGACGACGCGGAGACCGATCGCAGGTGATACCATCTCCTTCTGCTTCGGTCGGGAACAGAGGCCAGGTATCAGCGGTGGAAACTGTGTCACGCTTGTCAGACCGTTTGCACGTGCTAGGAAGGTCAGATGAGACTGCTTGTGGTGGAGGACAACAAGGATCTGGCGGCCTGGCTGGGTAAAGCCCTGCGACAGGCGCAATACGCTATCGACATTGCCCATGACGGCGAGGACGCGGAGCATATGCTCAAGGTGGCGGAGTATTCGGCGATGATCCTCGACCTGGCGCTGCCCAAGCTTGACGGATTGACGCTGTTGAAGCGATTGCGGCAGTCCGGAAACAAGCTGCCGGTCATCATCTTGACCGCGAATGCGAGCCTGGACGGCCGTGTTGCAGGGCTTGACAGCGGCGCCGACGACTATCTCGCCAAACCCTTCGAAATCGCCGAGCTCGAAGCGAGGATTCGTGCGGTGGTCCGCCGCGGCCAGGACCGGGCATCATCCGAGATTACCGTCGGCAACCTGCGCTTCTCCGGCGGGACGCGGCAGTTTTTCGTCGCAGGCGAGCCGCTGCAACTGACGCCGCGTGAATATGCCGTGCTTGAGCAACTCGTCATGAAGCTTGGCAACACCGTCTCGAAAGCCGCCCTTTCCGAAAGCGTGTTCGGTTTCGACGACGAGGCGGATCCGAGCGCCATCGAAATCTACGTCCACAGGCTGCGAAAGAAGCTCGAGGGCAGTTCGGTTCAGATTGCCACGTTGCGCGGGCTTGGCTATCTCCTCAGACATGTCCAGTAGCCTCGTCACCAAGGTGGGCGCGACGATCGCGCGGCTCAGCCAGAGCCTGAGGGTGCAGTTGCTCTGCTGGGTGCTGCTGACCCTGTTCGGCGCGATCGGTTTCAATCTTTACGACAGCTTCTGGACGGCTGACGCCACAGCAAAGCTGGTGACGGATCGAACACTTCTGGCGTCGGCGCGCGTCATTGCCGAAGCCGTCCGTGTCGACGAGGGCGGCAATGTTCAGGTGGACGTGCCGCCTTCCGCGCTGGAGATGTTTGATACGGGCTTCGGCGACCGTGTATCTTATCAGGTGATTACCGCATGGGGCAGTCTGGTCAGCGGCTTTCCCGACCTGCCGTTGCCGGCCGTCCAGCGCACCGGTGAGGATCGCACGTTCCACGGTGCCGATGTTCGCGTCATGATGCTCGACCATCCTGTCGTCGGCCTTCCCGATGACGGCGCGATCTCCGTGACCGTCGCCGTTACGCATAACAGCCAGTATGCGATGCGAAGGCAATTGTGGCTCTCAGATTTTTCGAAGCAGTTCGTGCTCGTCTTCGTCGCAAGCCTGGTGACCATCCTCGGCCTGCAGCGTGGCCTGGCTCCTGCGCTGAGGCTGCGGGACGCCCTGCGCCAGCGCGGGCGCAACCGTCTCGATCCGCTGCCGCCGGAGATGGTGCAGAGCGAGCTGCAGCCGCTCGTTCACGCCCTGAACGACTACATGGAGCGCGTCCAGAACCAGATGGCCGCGCAGCGACGGTTCGTATCGAATGCGGCGCATCAACTGCGAACCCCCCTGGCGCTGATTTCGACGCAGGCGAGCGTGGCGGCCCGCGAAGCCGATGCTGCTCGCCGCGACGAGGCGCTTTTCGCCCTTCGCACCAGCACGAAACAGATTTCGCGTCTTGCCAGCCAGCTCCTCACCTTATCGCGGGCCGAGCCCGGAAGCCGGCGCCCCCGGAGCGATGCGACCGACCTTACGAAGGCTGCCCGCGAGATCCTGGAAGCGCATGCTGAAGAGGCGCTCAAGCGCAACATCGACGTCGGCCTGGAAGCCGTCCGCCCGGTCATTGTCGACGGCGACGCGACGATGTTGCGCGAGATGTTGGTCAACCTCATAGACAATGCGATCCGCTATACCCGCCCGAACGGACGGGTGACCGTCGCCGTCGGGCAGGCGGACGGCAACGCCGTCGTGACCGTCGAGGACAACGGGCCGGGTATTCCGAGCGGGGAGCGCGAACAGGTTTTCGAACGCTTCTACCGGATCATGGGGACTGAAGCCGAGGGGAGTGGTCTGGGGCTAGCGATCGTTCGGGAGGTCGTCGAAGGCGCTGGAGGTTCAGTCTCGCTCGATGACGCGGAAGGCGGTGGGCTCGTCGTGACGGTGCGGCTGCCGCTCGCTTAGACCTAAGTGCATCAAATGAAAAGAAGGCCGGGCATCGCGCCCGGCCTTCAGTTCGATCTGCCTTGGGAGGAGGTCGATTTGATCACTGGGTATCGAGGTGCTGCTGCGGACGCCATTTCGCCAGGCGGTTCTCGATCAATGTCATGATGTATTCGGCAAAAAGCGTGACGACCATGACGAGGAGGATTGCCGCGAACATGCCGGCCGCGTCGAACGTCCCCTTGGCGATCGAGATGAGCTGGCCGATACCGAAGCGGGCGCCGACGAATTCGCCGACGATTGCGCCGATGATCGCGAAACCGAAGGACACGTGCAGACTGGCGAAGATCCAGCTCATCGCCGATGGGATGACCACGGTGCGGGTGACCTGCCAATCCGAGGCGCCGAGAATGCGGGCGTTGGCGATCATATTGCGGTCGGCCTCGCGCACGCCCTGGAAGGCGTTTGCAAACACCACGAAGAACACCATGATGAAGGCGAGTGCAACCTTGGAGGGCAGGCCGAGACCCATGATCATGATGAAGATGGGGGCGAGAACGACGCGCGGTATCGAGTTGATCGCCTTGATGTAGACGGAGAAAATGTCCGACAGGAAGCGGTTGCGGCCAAGACCGATGCCGACGAAGACGCCGGTGATCGATCCCGCGAAGAAGCCGATCAGGGCCTCCTCCATCGTCACCCATAGATTATACCAGAGAGAACCTTCCGTGGTGCCCTCGGTTGCCCATTCGTAGAGGCGCTGAACGACGCCGCTTGGGCTCGAATAGAAGAACGGATCGATCCACTGCATGTTGGAAGACAGCTCCCACATGCCGATCACGAAGACCAGGATGGCGATCTGCCAGAAGCGCACCAGCGTCTTGCGCCGGCGCATTGCCTTCAGCGCCGATGCCTCGATTTCTGTGTCCGACGTGCCCGGCCGAAACATGGTGGCCGAACCGGCCTCAAGTGTGGTGTGTGCCATGATATCCTCCCTCAGGCCGCTTCGCTTGCGCGGCGGTAGCTGGTCTCGACCTCCTCGCGCAGGTCCTCCCAGATCGTCTTGCAATAGTCGATGAAGCTCTGCTCGTAGCGGATTTCCGACACGACGCGCGGGCGGGGGAGATCGATCGTATAGACCGACTTTACCGTCGCAGGGCCGGCGGTCAGGACGTAGACCTTGTCGGCGAGGGCGACAGCCTCTTCGAGGTCGTGGGTCACGAACACCACCGAGGCCTTGCGCTCCGCCCACAGTTTCAAGAGCTCTTCATGCATGACCGTGCGGGTCTGCACGTCGAGAGCCGAAAACGGCTCGTCCATCAGCAGGATTTCCGGCTCGTTGATGAATGTCTGGGCCAGGGAGACGCGCTTGCGCATACCGCCAGAAAGCTGGTGGGGATAGTGATGGAGAAATTTCGAAAGGCCGACGCGGGCCAGCCAGTCGCGTGCGCTCTTTTCCGCTTCAGTGCGCGACTTGCCCCGAAACAGCGGGCCGGCCATGACGTTGTCGATCACGTTCTTCCAGGGAAAGAGTGCGTCGGTCTGGAACGCGAAGCCGACACGCGGGTCAATGCCGGTGATCGGCCCGCCCATCAGCCGGACTTCACCGGCGCTCGGGCGTGCGAGACCCGTCACAAGATTGAGCGTCGTCGATTTACCGCAGCCGGTAGGGCCGACGACGGCGACGAACTCCCCGCGGGCGACCGTCATGTTGAAATCGCGCAAGGCCGTAAGGGACTTGCCGGTCGGCGAGACGAAGCGGCGGCTGACGTTGATCAGCTCGATCGCCGGGATCTGGTTCTTGTCATGTTGCATGATGATACCTGAGGCGTGCTTTGGGCGCGTGCACGCAATGCCCATGGATCGATCGGGAGGCCGCTTCCGGTTGGGACCGGAAGCGACGCGACGCCTTACTTGACGTTCTTGACGAACTCCGTCGTATAGGTCTTGGAAAGGTCGATCTGCTTGCCCTTGACGTTCTTGGAGAACTCCGAGAGCACGGCAAGCACGGTCTTCGGACCGTCTTCCGGCATGACGCCATCCGGTGTGAACATGCCCTTGCCGTCGTCGAGAGCCTTGATGTAACCGTCCTTGTCGCCGACGTAGAAGTCTTTCGGCATCTTGTCCGCGATCTCGGCAGCTGAATGCGTGTTGATGTAGCGCAGCGTCTTGACGAAGGCGTTGGCGAGCTTCTGCGCCTCTTCCTTGTGTGCGTCGACCCAGGAGGCTTCCATGTAGAGTGAGGCGGCCGGATAGGTGCCACCGAGCGCCTGACGGGTCGACTCGACCGTGCGCATGTCGACAAGCACGCTCGCCTCGCCGGTCTTGATCATGCGCGAGATCGTCGGCTCTGTCGTCATGCCGGCCTGGATCTGATCCTGTTGCATGGCGGCGATGAAGGTGCCGCCGGCGCCGACCGGGACCGTCACGACGTCGCCGGGCTTCAGGCCGGCCTTCGAGGCCATGAAGAGGGTCAGGAAGTTCGTGGACGAGCCGAGACCAGTGACGCCGAGGCTCTTGCCCTTGAAGTCGGCCGGCGACTTGATGTCAGGGTGCTTGCTCGAAACCATCTCGACTTCGCCCGGCGCCTGGCTGAACTGGACGATGGATTCGACGAATTTGCCTTTGGCCTGCAGGTCCACACAATGGTCGTAGAAGCCGACCACGCCCTGGACGGCGCCGGCCAGAAGCTGGTTTTCGGCATCGACGCCGGCAGCTTCATTCAGCAGTTCGACGTCGAGACCCTCGTCCTTGAAGTATCCCAGCGATTCGGCAAGCTTGGCGGGCAGATAGATCTGCTTCTCATAACCGCCGACCATGATGGTGATCTTATCGGCCGCATGTGCGGCGCTGGTAGCCAAAGATGCTGCGGCGAGAAGCGTCGAAAAAGCGACGGTGTGAAAAAGGCTGCGTGAAGAACGCATGGAAATCTCCTCCTGTGGTTTGCTAGCATCGTCGTCTCGCCACTTTGACCGTGTCTCCTCCACGATGCTGCCCCTTCCTATGACGTCGAAGCTTTCAATTAGCTTTCAGTCACGGATGGGTAAGCAGCCCGTGGAATTCCATCCATGCATCCCCCGTCGTGGCAAGCGCTTCAACGTGAAAATTGGGAGAGAATATGTCCGCGACCGTCATCGCGATCTGGTGACCGGTGGTGAGCAGCCTATGAACCTGCGGGCAGCCTTGCCCGCGCCGCGCTCGGCGGGCCGTCATTCAAACGGTTCCAGGCGCGGCGGAGCTGCCGCGCCGAGCCGAAGCCGGCGCGCATCGCGACGGCCTCCATGTCCAGCCGCGAACCAGAGAGCATCTCGCGGGCAAGAGCCACGCGCATGCGGTTGACGAAATCCGTAACGCTCATGCCCGTCTGCTCGTTGAACAGCCGTGAAAGGTTGCGCGGGCTGGCGCCGCTGAGGCGGGCGAGGGACGCCACCGACCAGTCCTGAGTGGGGTTGGCGACCACCGCATCCTGTGCACGGTGAATGACCGGGTGAATATGGTTGCGACCTTCAAGCCAGGGCGAAAGCTGCGGATCCGAGCCGCCGCGCCTGAGATAGACGACAAGATATCGCGCCACCGCAAGCGCGCAGGCATGCCCCACCGCTTCGGCGACGATATGCAACATGAGGTCTATGCCGGCGGTGATGCCGGCACTCGTGAGGCGGTCTCCGTCCTCGACATAGAGCCGGTTGTCCCGGACGCGCGCGGTGGGCGCGAGCCTGATCAGATCTTCCATACAGCCGTGATGGGTGGTGCATTCGCGACCGTCGAGCATTCCGGCCTCGGCAGCGAGCAATGCGCCCGAGCAGATCGAAGCCAGTCGAATTCCCGGACGGATGGCGCGCTTCAGCCATGCGATAATGGCAGCCTGGTCAGCGCGTTCCTGTTTGTCCCACGGACGACTGTTTGCCATCGGGGCGTCGGCGCTGCCGGCAATGACGACAAGCGCGCTATCGGGCAAGCGTTCCGGCAATGCGACGACACCCGTAACGGCAAGACCGATCGAACTGCCGACCGTCGCTGATGGGCCGATATAGGTGACGGTAAAGCGGACTGTGCGCTGTTCGAGGTTCGCCTTGCGCAGCACTTCGATCGGGCCGGCGACGTCGAGCAGCAGCACGCGCGGCGGCACGACGACGAAGACCGGGATATCGAAGGGCTGCGCGGCGTCCGTCATGCGGCGAGTGACTTTTCGCGCCCCGCCAATGCCTGTTCGACGGTCGCGATCCGAGCGAAACGGCCTGAGAGGACCAGTTCGGTCCGGTCCCGGATTTCCCTTGCGCTCCAAGTGCGTCCCGTTGCGTCGGTCATCGGGAAGGTCAGGGTCGCTTCGCCGACATAGTCGACCTGATAGCCGAGATCGGAGGCGTGTCGGGTGGTGGTCTCGCAGCACTGTTCCGTGCGAATGCCGGAGACGAGGATACGACGGACGCCGTTCTCGGTCAGCCACACGTCGAGACCGGAACCGACCAGGGCGCTGTGGCGCCCCTTCCTGAACGTCGCCTTGGGAGTGATCCTGAGCGGGGCGAGTGTGCTGACGAATCCGGATGCTTCCGAAAACGGCCCGTTTTCATCGACATGGAAGATCTGGATGATGGGTATTCCATCGGCTTCCGCGCCGTCGATCAGAGCCTGCTGACGATCGATGTAGGCGGATGCCAGGTTTTCATCCCAGTAATCGCGTTGTCTGAAAGACTCTTGGGCGTCGATAACGAGAAGGACAGTATCGTGGCCGGACATTTTTTGCTCCATGGCGGTTGATCATGAAGCCATATTCGGCAATTTGATGGCACGAGAAAATGCGCGCACCGGACAAATAGCGGACAATTCGCGCCAATCGCTGCGGACGCTTCCAGACAGTTCCGGGATCAACTATCAGCTCGTAAAGCTTCGCAGATCCTTCAGCAGGTTGCGGTACCTTGCCTGGCTGCCGACCAGGTGCTCACGCATGGCGTTGCGGGCAGCCTGATCGTCCCTGTCGGAGATGGCGATGACGATCGCTTCGTGCTCCCTGTGTATCAGCTTTCGGTAGGCGGTCTGCTCGGCTGTCCTTGTTTCAGGGACCAGCCGCGACTGCGGGATGATCGCCGAGCCCTGGGACTCCAGGAACTGCCGGAAGAGCGGATTGTTCGTGGCTTCGGCGATGGCGGCATGGAGTTCCAGATCCGCCTCGCGAATGGAGTGATCGCTCTCGATGCACAGGAGGATTTTCCGGTGGCATTCGAAAATCGCCTCCTCCTGCGCGGGCGAGCGGCGCAAGGCCGCAAGACCGGCGGCTTCGATTTCGACAGGCGTTCTGATCTCGAGCACTTCCAGATCGGAAACAACGCGGGCCTTGTCGGCTTTCCCAGCGGAGAGAACCGGATCGGCGCCGAGGACGAAGATACCCGCTCCCTGACGCACCTCGACAAGCCCGTCGGAGCGAAGCGCGGCCACGGCCTCGCGCACGACGGTGCGGCTGACGCTGTGCGTTTCGGTCAGTTCATGCTCACTCGGAAGCTTGTCGCCGGCCGAATACTGGCCGCTCAATATGGCTTGCCGGAGGCTTTCGCCGACCTGTGAGACCAGCGACCCGGAGCCTTTGCTGCGATCCTTCATCTGCATAGCCACGCACGCCCCCGCATCGGCTTTGATCCGCATGCCGTTCAAACGCGGCATTGCGAAATTCACAATTCATCACACATGTATGACAAATTTTTCCGACTTTCAATGCATAACGGCCGGCCAGTGAAAATCCGGCACTGCGCTTACATCTCTCGACGCGGCTTTGGCATATGCGTGAGGACCGGTGGAAGCACTCACAGCCGCCTGGTCGATTCCCCGCGCACGAATCTCGGCGTCAGGATGAAATCCTGCGGCGGTGCGGCGGCGCCCTCCGGGCTTGCTATTCTAGCCAGCAGACGCTGCGCCGCCAATTCCCCGAGCTTCTGCGCATCCTGCACCACCATGGTGATGCGGGGCGTGATGACATTGCTCCAGGGCACGTCGTCGACCATCGCTAGCGACACGTCGTCAGGGCAGCGGAAACCCATCTCCTGCATCACCTGAAGTGCTGCGAGGCCTGTCATATTGTTGGCGCCGATGATGGCGGTCGGCCGGTCGCGGCGGGTCAAGAGCCGCATCGCCTGTGCATGGCCGCCGGTCCTGGTGTAGCCGCCTTCGACCACCAGCGAAGGATCGATGTCCACACCGGCGCCGGCCATCGTGTTCATGAAGCCCTTCAGGCGCTCGTCGGCAGTGTGCAGGCCGCTCGGCCCGGAGATGAAGCCGATGCGCCTGTGGCCGAGCTGCAGCAGATGTTCCGTCAGGATGGTGGTGGTCAGCGGATTGTCGGAGCCGACAAAATCGCGCTCGGCGCCCTCCACTTTCTGGTCGAACATCACGATCGGAGTTTTGAAGTCGCGCAGGAATGTGGCGTACTCCTCGCCCCGCCCATTTGCCGCCAGCGCAATGCCGGCGATCTTCTGCGCCTCCAGCCGCTCCAGCAGCGCCCGTTCGAGATCGGCCCTGCCGGAGGAGTCGGCGATGAGGACGAAATAGCCGTGGTCGAGCGCCTGGTGCTCGATCTCTCGCCGGATGTCGCCGAAGAACATGTTTCCGAGATTGGCCGAAACGAAACCGATCAGCGAACTGCGTCCGCGCGCCAGCGTCTGGGCCACCGGGTCGATGCGGTAACCGGTCGATTTTATCGCCTGCTGGATGCGGTCAAGCGTCTCGGCGCCGACCCGCTTCGGGCTATTGAGCGCCAGCGAGACGGTCGAGATTGAAACCCCCGCAAGGCGCGCGACATCTCGTATGGTGGTCATAGCTATCGAACCGGTTCTAATGTCTTGTTATGTCCGATTTTATTGGTCGGCGCAACATGCATGCTTCAAATCAGTTGTTTTGCAGGGTTTGCTTTTCTGATCTTGTGATCGCGAATTTCGGCTTGACAGATATAGGATCAGGCGAGATGATCATTTGCCGAACCGGTTCGATATGACGTTCAACCGGAAAACAGGGAGGAGAAACCTGTCATGAGTTCGGAACGCCAGCCGGAAAATCCGGCATCAGGAGGGGCGGGCAAACACGCCTGGTTCAGCCAGGATCGCCTGGGCATGTTCATCCAT
This sequence comes from Rhizobium leguminosarum bv. viciae USDA 2370, assembly GCF_002008365.1. Classification (GTDB taxonomy): domain Bacteria; phylum Pseudomonadota; class Alphaproteobacteria; order Rhizobiales; family Rhizobiaceae; genus Rhizobium; species Rhizobium leguminosarum. Next base: position 633,756 of record NZ_MRDL01000059.1, on the reverse strand, counting down.
TGGGGCCTCTATGCCTTGGGAGCCCGGCACGAGTGGTTGAAGAACCGCGAAGAGCTGACCGACGACCACTACCAGCGCTATTTCGACAATTTCGATCCCGATCTCTACGATCCCAAGGAATGGGCTCGCCGGGCGCGTCTTGCCGGCATGAAATATGTCGTGGTGACGACCAAGCACCACGAGGGTTTCTGCCTCTGGGACAGCAAGGTGACGGACTACAAGGCGACGAACACGCCCTGTGGCAAAGATCTGCTGACGCCGCTGGTCGACGCCTTCCGCGCCGAAGGGCTGAAGATCGGCTTCTACTATTCGCTGCTTGACTGGCACCATCCCGATTTCCCGATCGACGTTCACCATCCGCTACGCAACCATCCCGACGCCAAGGCGCTGAACGCTGGCAGAAACATAGCCAACTACGCTGCCTATATGCGCGAACAGGTGCGCGAGCTTCTGACCGGCTTCGGCCGCATCGACATCATCTGGTTCGATTTCAGCTATCCCGGGCGCGAATATCGCGGCCTGCCCGGCAAGGGGCGCGCCGACTGGGAGAGCGAGCGCCTGGTTGATCTGGTGCGCGAGCTGCAGCCTGAGATCATTGTCAACAACCGCCTCGACCTGCCGCCCGGCAACCTGCCTGACGTCACGACGCCGGAGCAATATACGCCGCGGGTCGCACCCGCCATCGCCAGCCAGGGGGTACTCTGGGAAGCCTGCCACACCTTCAGCGGCTCCTGGGGTTATCACCGCGACGAAGATACCTGGAAGAGCCCGGAACAGATCATCCAGCTGCTGATCGATTCCGTCGCGCTCGGCGGCAACCTGCTGATGAATGTCGGCCCGACCGGCCGGGGCACGCTCGATGCGCGCGCCGTCAGCGCGCTCGAGGTCTATCAGAACTGGATGGCCGTCAACGGACGTTCCATCTATGGGGCAGGGCCCTCCCGCTATCCGGTGCCGGCTGGCTGCCGTTATACCCAGCGCGGTAACCGCCTTTATCTGCACGTCTACAATTGGCCTTACCGCCACATCCACATCGAAGGTCTCGCCGACAGGATCGCCTATGCGCAGTTCCTGCACGACGCCAGCGAGGTGCACTGGCTGAGCCATGCCAAGGATGTGGATTCCAATATCGGCGTGACGGTGCCGGAAGGCATGATCACGCTCGAACTGCCGGTCCGGCGCCCGGACGTTACCGTGCCGGTGATCGAGATCGTCCTGAAGGCGTGAGCTCGATCGCACTCGCGTGTCCTTTGCGTTCATGGAGGGAGGAGAAACCCATGAAGGTTCTGCAGAAAACGCTTTTGCTTGCCGCTATCGGCAGCAGTCTTTTTGCCACTGCCGCATCGGCCGAACAGGTCAACCTGACCTGGCAGATGTGGACCGGCTCCGAAACCGACACCAAGAGCTGGCAACACCTGGCAGAGATGGTGACCGCCAAGTATCCCGACATCAAGGTGACGCTGACGACGACGGGCTGGGTCGATTATTGGACGAGGCTGCCGGTGCTGGCGGCATCGGGCCAACTCGCCGACATCGTTTCCATGCAGTCGCTGCGCATGCCGAACTTCTATTCGCTGCTCGAGCCCCTGAATGACCGGATCGAGGCTGACAAATTCGACGTCGGCGCCTTTACCCCCTCGATCATTGGCGGCATGTCCGTCGAAAAGCAGCTTTACGGCCTGCCCTACGATGTCGGTCCGTGGGTCATCTATTATAACCAGGACGCGCTCGAAGCCGCCGGCGTTCCGCTGCCGAAGCCGGGCTGGACGCTTGCCGAGTTCACCGATGCCGCCAAGAAGCTGACGAAGGACGGCAAGTATGGCTTCGGTATCACCCCGACCAACTATTCGGTCCTGGCCGCGGCCTGGGGCGATAAATACGTCAACGATGCCGGCGAGCTTGACTTGACCAGTGCGAGTGCAGTTGCCGCCGCCGAGAGAGTGGTCGGTTTCGCCGCCAAGGATAAGATCGCGCCGCTGGTTCCCTCGGGTGGCGCAGATCCCGGTGATGTCATCCAGGGGCGGTTCAATTCGGGCAATGTCGCCATGTATATCGACGGCCCCTGGTCGATCATCGGCATGAAGGATCAGGCCAAGTTCAAGATCGGCCTCACCACCCTGCCGCGCGATGAGGGCGAACTTTCCGCCGTCACCGCAGGCTCCGGTTTCGGCATCGCCACGACGAGCAAGAACAAGGATGCTGCCTGGAAGGCGATCCAGGTGCTGACCAGCCCTGAAGCCTTATCCTATCTCGCTGAGCAGGGCCGTGCCCTGCCGGCGCGCACGGCGTCGCAATCCGCCTGGTACAAGGTGGCGGCCAAGGACATCACCAATGGCGGCGAGGCCATCGACTATTCCCTGGCGCACTCCGTGCCCTACGTGATCACCAACAACTGGGCGGCGGTGGAAAACCTGTTCAACCAGTATTTCCCGCCGGCTTTCGCCGGCAGCGCCGATGCCAAGCAGACGATGGAGTCTATCCAGAGCCTTGCACAGCAATAGAGCCAGCGCGTCCGACAGGACGCGCGGTCGCTTTGAAATCTGCGCATGATCCTATCGGAAAATCGATTCCGATTTTCGGGTCATGCGCCAGCTCGCGCTGCGGCAGGTCCTGCCGCGCATGGAGGAAGACATGTCGCAAAGCGCTGTTGCCGCAGTTCCCTTGCAGCCCGGTCAGCCACGGCGCTTCCTGAAGCCGGAGACGCAGACAGCCATGCTGTTCCTGCTGCCGAGCTTCCTCGGCTTCATGGTCTTCATGGCGCTGCCGATCCTGGCGTCGCTGGCGCTCAGCTTTACCAATTGGCAGCTGATCTCGACGCCATCCTTCGTCGGCTTTCAGAATTATATCAGGCTCTTCACTGTCGATCCGGCCTTCTACACCGTATTGAGCAACACGCTGTTCTTCGCCGTCGAGTATCTGGCGCTGAATATAATCGTCTCGCTGACGCTCGCGGTCTGGATATCGAGCCTGAAGCGCGGCAAGGCGATCTTCCGGGTGATCTTCTTCCTGCCGACCTTCACGCCCACCATCGCCGCATCGGTGGTATGGCTGCTGATCTTCACGCCGGACGGGCTGGCCGACAGCATCATCCGCGCGCTCGGCCTCGGTCTGCCGAATTTCCTGTTGAGCTCGAGCTGGGCCATGCAGGCGGTCGTGCTCGTCACCCTGTGGGCGAATGTCGGCTACAACGTTGTGATGTTCAACGCCGCGCTCGACCTCGTGCCGAAGCATTACCTCGAGGCGGCGACGATCGACGGTGCCAATGCCTGGCAGCGCTTCTGGCGCATCCGCCTGCCGCTCATATCGCCGACCATCTTCTTTGGCACCGTGATGACGGCGATCACCTCGCTGCAGGTCTTCGACGAGATATTCGCGATGACGCGCGGCGGCCCGGGCTCGGCGACGGCCACGCTCGGTTTCGCCATCTACCAGAAGGGCTTCACCAACTTCCAGATGGGCTATGCCTCCGCATTGGCCTGGGTGATGTTCGTCATGATCATGGCGCTCACCATCCTGCAATTCCACATGCAGCGCAAATGGGTGCATTATGACGATTGATCCGACCTCACGGCATCCGCATTCCGTGTCCCAGCATCGTCACCGCATATTGCGGCGCGTCGGCGCCTTCGTCAGCTACACGGCACTTTCGCTGATCGCGCTGCTTTTCCTCTTCCCCTTCTTCTGGATGGTGTCGAACGCGGTGCGCTCCAATGCCGAGGTGATGGCCGTGCCGGTCCGCATCTTCCCCGAGGAGTATCGTTGGGGAACATTCGTCGAAGCCCTGGTTTCCCTGCCGTTCGGAACCTTCCTGTTGAATTCCTTCGTGGTCGCCTGCGGCGTCACGGCGATCGTGATTGCGGTATCCTGCCTGTCTGCCTACGCTTTTGCCCGGCTAAAGTTTCCCGGCCGGGAGGGGTTGCTGCTCACCTATCTCAGTACGCTGATGATCCCGCAGGTGATGCTGGTCATCCCGCTGTTTCTCATCGTCAGCAAGTTCGGCTGGATCAACACCTATCACGGCATGATCCTGCCGGTCGCCTTCAGCTCCTTCGGCACCTTTCTGCTGCGACAGTTCATCCTCGGCATTCCCAAGGATCTCGACGAGGCGGCGATGATGGACGGGGCTTCGCGCCTGCGCATCCTGGTCACGGTCATCGTTCCGCTTGCCATGCCGGCCATCGGCCTCTTGTCGCTGTTCACCTTCATCGCGCAGTGGAAGAGCTTCCTCTGGCCGCTGATCGCCACCAGCGGCGTTGAAAAAGCCACGCTGCCGCTCGGGCTCACCCTGTTCCAGACACAGCAAGGCACCGCGTGGAACTACATCATGGCGGGTGCGACGATCTCCATGCTGCCGGGCGTCGTCCTGGCCATTGTGCTGCAGAGGGTGATCTACAAGGGTATCACCGTCAGCTCCGGCTTTGGTGGACGCTAATAGTTAAAAAACAAAGATTTAAGCGCATCGCATCAAGTTTGTTGTGATGCCCTTCAAGTCCGCTCGGTTGCCGCCCAAGAAGGCGCTCGTGCCGTCGCAATCATAGCCTCGCGCTTAACTTTTGCTTCCGGCCGAAAAGTAAAATTTAACCAAAATTTGAAATAACGCATTTCATATACGAATTGTGCAGGGGAATTCATGAAAACGGCCACGCTTGCATCCATCGCCTTGGCGATATCGATCTCTGCTGCCCATGCCCAGACGATCGGGGTTTCGATGTCCGATCTCGACAAATTCAGAACGGTGCTTCTGAACGGCGTCGTCTCGCATGGGCAGACGATATCCGGCCTCAAGCTCGTCACCGAGAATGCCAAGGGCGACAACGAAGTCCAGAAGCAGCAGGTGCAGAAGCTCATTGCCGACAAGGTCGACGCGATCATCCTTGCGGTCTCCGATGGCGACCTCGGGCCGCAAATGACCAAGATGGCGGCAGATGCCGGTATTCCACTGATCTATATCAACAACGTTCCTTCCAACCTGTTGGACCTGCCGGACAATCAGGTGGCGGTCGCCTCCAACGAGAAGGAGTCCGGAACGCTGGAGACCAAGCAGGTCTGCGCGCTCCTCAAAGGCAAAGGCCGCGTCGTCGTGCTGATGGGCGAACCCTTCCACGCGGCGGCCCGCGCCCGCACCCAGGACATCTCCGACGTCATCGCCACGCCGGACTGCAAGGGCCTTCAGATCGTCGAGCGGCAGGCCGCCTATTGGTCGCGCGATTATGCCGACCAGCAGATGCAGGAATGGCTGTCGGCCGGCGTCAAGTTCGATGCGGTCATCGCCAATAATGACGAGATGGCGCTCGGCGCGATCCGGGCCATGAAGAAAGCCGGCATGCCGATGAAGGATGTCGTCGTCGCCGGCGTCGATGCGACCGACGACGCGCTCGCCGCGATGGTGGCCGGCGATCTCGACGTCACCATTCTCCAGAGCGCCGTCGGGCAGGGCGCTGCCGCTGTCGATGCCGCCGTCAAGCTTATTCGCAAAGAGAAGGTGCCGCGCGAAAACAACGTTCCCTTCGAACTCGTCACACCTGAGAACATTGCCACCTATCTGCCGAAGAGCCAGTGAGCATAAGAGGACTATGATGTTGCATATCTGGAATAAATTCGGCATTCGCGCGCAGATCACCTCCGGCTTCGTGCCGCTGATCCTGTTGATGAGCCTGCTCACGGTCAGCGCGATCTCGGGCATGAACGGGCTCGCCTCCATCTTCGCGTCCTATCGCGCCACGGCTGGTCAAAGTCTCGCCATCTCGGACTACAGCGACCAGCTGAACGAGATTCAGATGTCGGCGGAAGCCTTCCGCTCCACGCCGACGCAGGATGTCGTCGACCGCTTCCGCGCCGGTGTGAAAGCGTTCGACGCCGACGACCCGCGTTTTGCCGGTAACAAGGACCTGCAGTCCGGCCTTGCGGCGATCCGCCAAGACATTGCCGCCTACGGCAAGGCTTTCGAACAGATCGTCTCCCTTCAGGCCAGGCGTGACGCCTTGATTTCCAAGGTCACCGAATTCGGCCCCTGGACCAGCATCGCGCTCAACGACGTCGTGCGCAGCGCCTGGCGCCAGAACGATGTGGCCCTGTTGCAGATGACGGCGGCGACGCTGGAGGCTTTGAACCGCAGCCTCTATTTCTCCGAGCGCTTCGTGCATTCCAACGATTTTGCGGCCTATGACACCGCGCAGGCGGCACTCGCCGAAGCGGTCACGCTCAACGAAGCCGCCGCCAAGGCCGCGAAGAACGAACTGCAGAAGAAGCGCCTGATGGGCGCCGGCCAGCTCATGCAGAACTACACCGCCCGTCTCGGCGACATGAAGGACGTCTTGCAGGCCTCCGGCAATATTCGCCAGACGCAGCTCAGCGTGCTCGCTCCGAAAATATCAGGCGGCTTCAAGGACCTGCAGGCCACCGTCACGGGCGCGCAGAAGACGCTGGACGGTTCTGTAGACGCGACGGTTGCCTCTGCGACCAGCACGACGCTGGTCATCAGCGGGCTGTTGATCGTGATCGGTCTCGTCCTTTCCTATTTCGTCGGCCGGCTGATTTCCTCTGCGGTCCGTAACATGGCGCAGTCCATGGAGCAGCTTGCCCGCGGCGAGGAAGGGATCGTGATAACGGGCGTTGAGCACCGCCACGAACTGGGGGCCATGGCGCGTTCGCTGAAGGTTTTCCAGGAAACGGGGCGCGCCAAGCTGATCGCGGAAGCCAATGCCGAACGCGCTCGTCTTGCCGCCGAGGAAGAGCGGCTCCGCCAGGAGGCCGAGCGGCTCAGCGATGCGCAGGTGATGGAGCATGCCTTCCGCCAGATTTCCGTCGGGTTGGACGCGCTTTCCAAGGGCGATCTCACCGTCCGCGTCGGCGAAGTCGACCATCGCTATGTGAGGATCCGGGATCATTTCAACAATTCGGTCGCGAGCCTCGAAGAGGCGGTCGACTCGGTCATTCGCGCCGTCGCCACCATCCGGTCCGGCCTTGCGGAAATCTCCACGGCGTCCAACGATCTCGCCCGCCGCACCGAGCAGCAGGCAGCCTCGCTGGAGGAGACCGTCGCGGCGCTGGGTGACGTGACCCGCGGCGTCAACGGAACGGCGGAGGGCGCAAGCCGCGCGCAGGGTGTCGTGGCAACGGCCCGCACCAATGCCGAAAAGGGCGGCGAGATCGTTGCCCGCGCCATCGACGCGATGACGGAAATTCAAAATTCGTCGTCGAAGATCGGCAACATCATCAGCGTCATCGACGAGATCGCCTTCCAGACCAACCTGCTGGCGCTGAACGCCGGCGTGGAAGCGGCGCGCGCCGGCGAGGCAGGCAAGGGCTTTGCCGTCGTCGCCCAGGAAGTCCGCGAGCTCGCCCAGCGCTCCGCCAACGCGGCAAGGGAGATCAAGCAGCTGATCTCCACCTCCTCGGCGCAGGTCAAGACCGGCGTCCAGCTGGTGGGTGAATCCGGCCTCTCGCTCGAACAGATCGTCGAGCAGGTCACCGCCATGAATGCGACCGTGGCCGAGATCGCCGTTGCCGCCCGCGAGCAGGCGACGAGCCTGCGCGAGGTCTCGGCCGCCGGCGACCAGATGGACAAGGTGACGCAGCAGAACGCCGCAATGGTCGAAGAGACCACGGCGGCCGCCCAGAGCCTGACACATGAAACCGAAAGCCTCGCCGAGCTGCTGCGGCGGTTCAGGACGGGCAGCGGCCGGGCGGCGGAACATCGCCACTACGCGATGGCATCCTGACGTTCGGATGCAGGCAAGCAAACGCCGCCGCCTCGAAAGGGCGGCGGTGAGCGAATGTCTGGCGTCGCTTCAGTGGCTTCCGGATGCCGGACCGGCGGAGTGGCCGGCAATGCTCTTGCGAACGTGACGAACCGCTGTCCAGACGGCAAAGAGCACGAGCGGGATGGCGCCGAGAACGGCGAGCTTCGCCACGTGGGGATCGACACCCAGTTCGGAAATACTTTCGAGGCAGATCTTCGCCAGGCCGACGGTGTAATAGGTGATGGCGATGACGGAGAAGCCTTCGACCGCCTGCTGGATATGCACCTGGATGCGAGCCCGTTCTTCCATCGACGTCAACAACGATGCGTTCTGATCTTCGAGCTGAACCTGCACGGTGGTTCTAAGGAGGTCTCCGGCAAGGCTGACGCGTTCGGCCAGTTCATCGAGGCGGCGTTCGGCGGCTTCGACCGAGCGGACGGCTGGTTGAAAGCGCCGATCGATAAAGGTGCCGAGCCGCTGGCGCTGTTCGACACGTTCCTCACGAAGCTCCGACACTCTGCTCGCGACAATTTCGGCATAGGCTTTCGTCGCGCCGAAGCGGTGGCGGGCGAGCGCCGAGAAGTTGAGAACGTCCGAAGAGAGCCTGGTCACCTCGGAAAGCAGTGCCTTGTCGACCTTGATCGCACTCTGCATATGCGCGATCAGCAGGTCGAGGCGTCGGTCGAAGACGGAGAGCTTCGAGACCGTCTCGCGGGCCATCGGCAACGCCAGCAGCGCCATCATCCGGTATGTCTCGATCTCCAGGAAACGCCTGACCATGCGGCCGGTGCGATAGGCATTGAGGTTGCGGTTGAAGAACAGAAATTCGACGAAACCGCTATCGGTCAGCCGGAAGTTCGAATGCACTTCCGCGTCGCCGCCGCCGACCTGAGAGGCGACATAGTCGAGCCTCGGTTTTTCCGGACGCTGCCGGTCCTTCTCGTCCCGCACCAGCACGCGAACGGCCGCGATGATCTTCCCGTTGATCTGGCGGCAGCAGGCCTGAAAGGCTTCAGGCGGATTGCTGCCGGGTTCGGCCGACGCGGGAACGACGAAGGTCAGGGTGAGGAACTCGGTATGCGCCTCCCACTTCAGCCGGCCGTCGCCGATGCGGCCGATGCCGTGGTTGCCCTCGCGGGTCGTGGAGACATCCTCCAGCCCCGGCAGGGAATTCGGTATCTGAGGAGGGGCATTTTCTCCGACGATGGCGACGTGCCACACATCCGTGTCGCCATCGAAGTAAAGCGACGGCCGCGCGTGGAGCTCGTTGTGAAGTTCCCTTCGCAGCGGATGCTCGGAGCCCATCGGCATGGAAATGCACCTCTATAAGGTAGACAGTCGCTGGGTCGCCGGACGTAACCGGGTTGCCGGCATGTGTGAGTTGACCATGGCGCCCGCGAGCCGGCGAAGGCTGACAACGCCTATAGCCTCTCCCGAACCGGATGTCACGACGCCTTCGCCAGCGGAGGCGCCATGCACGAAACGAAAAAGCCACGGCCCTGTTGCGAGGCCGTGGCTGCAGCATGCGCGCATTGTGCGGGACAACGCGTGACCGGTTACTTGGCGGCGAGCGCCTCGTTGACCTTGTCGACGTCGGCACTCATTGCCTTGAAGGTCTCGTCGAGGGAGAGTTCGCCGACGATCAGCTGGCTCATCCTCTGAACGATGAGCTGATAGATGGCGGAGGATCCCTTGAGACGTTCCAGGTCCCGGGCTGCCTGCGGCACGCTATTGCGGCTTCCGAGGAAGACGGCCATCGCCTCCTTGGCATTCTTGCTCTCGAGCTTGTATTGCGGGTCCTTGATGTCGGCGCCCGTCAGGATGACGTAGTTTTCAGCGATTTCACGCTGGACCTTTTCAGAGCCAAGGAATTCGATGAACGCGGCAACGGCCTCCGGAGACTTGGTGCGCTTGAAGCCGACGATCGCGGTGCCACCCGGCATCGCATAGCAGCCGGCATCGCCGCACGGCGCGCTGATCGCCGTCCAGTCGAAGGCGTCGCCGATCTTCTTCTGGAACGGATTGACCATCCAGTTGCCGGCGAGATAGGTCACGACGTTGCCGTTGACGAACTCGTCACCCATGTTCTTGTACTGGGTTCCGCCGGCAGCACCCCACATTTCCTTCGGGAAGGAGCCGTCCTTCGTCCAGCCGTAGAGATCCGTGACATAGCGCTTGGCGGCATCGTCGGGGAAGAAAAACTTGCCGTCCTTAACGTAGTTCGAGCCGTAGGAGAATGCCGCGCCGGAAAAGCGATGGCCCGAGCGATCCATCGTGAAGGGGATCTGAGCGCCGGTCGCCTTGGCAACACGCGCCGAGGCTTCGACGATGTCCTTCAGCGTGGCGGTGGGCTTCGGAAGCGGTTCGCCGGCCTGTTCGAACAGCGTCTTGTTGACGAAGGGCAGGTTGAAGGTCTGCGACGCGATATAGCCGTTGATCGACTGCGGATCGTTGACGCCGGGGAAGCGAAGTGTGTTCAGGCTGTCGCCGTGCAGCTTGGCGAAGCCATCCGGGTCCTTCATGTAGGGACGCATGTCGAGGTAATAAGGGGCAAGCTGCCAGTCGGTGATCTTGGCGATGTCAGGGCCTTCGCCGACGGCAAGCTGTACCGGCAGCTGCTTGGCGACCGCATCATAGCCCGAAGAGACGAAATTGACCTTGATGTCTGGATGCGCCGTCTCGAATTCCTTGCTGAGCGCTTCCATCCGCTCGACGTAAGCCTGGTCGTCGTCGGTGAACAGAAAGGTGATTGTCTTGGTTTCCGCCATGGCCGCGCCGGACCATGCGAAAGAAGCGGTAGCCAGCGCCACTGCGAAGGCACCTGAAAGATAGGTTTTCATTTTCATCCTCCCATGAAAACATTTTCATCAATCGCGGCCTCGGCCATCGATAAATCAATTTCATATACTTGACATTCGTTCCGTCAAGCTATTTTCTGCGGCAATAGCGATGTTTTTGAGCAATATGCAAAAATAGCGCGCACAAAAACCTAATGAAAATATTTTCATAGGATTGCGGAGGAGGCGGTCTGTGAAAACGGAATGCATCAAGCAGCCGGACGATATGGCGCCAGCATACAGCGTGGCTGAGAGGCAAACGATCACGGCATGGGCCGTTTCCGGCCTCATCGCCAGCTATTTTCCCGGCGAGCCCGCGCCGGCCGAAGACCGCGTGAACTATCGTTTCATCAACGGTTTCGTCGATGTCGGCGACCTGCCCTGCCGCAAGGCCTTCTGGTCCACCATGGTGGGGCGGCCGCTCTCGCCCGACACCTCCTGGCCGACCGAAAGCCTCAATCTTCCCGGCTCGAACCGCCGCGTCGAGTTCACCGGCTTCTGGCATGTGCCGACGCATCTCAGGCGATGGCTGAAGGGCACGTTCAGGACGGAGACTGCGCGAACGCTAAATCTCAGACTGAAGACCTGCGGCGGCGTTCGCATATGGGTCAACGGGCAGGAGGTGGTGCGCTTCGAACCCTTCAAGCGCAATCTCGAGAGCGCGACCGACATAAGCCTGTCCCTTGAAACTGGCGACAACCAGATTCTCGTTCACACCGAAGACCTGGCCGAGCGCGACACGACGTGGTTTTTCGAGCTCGAGATGCTGGACGAGGAGCCACTCTGCGTATTGTTGCCCGTATCGCTGGATCAGAATGAGGTCCGCGAGCTGGAGGCCCTTGCCCGTGGCGTCCGCCCGGCCCGCGACGTCTTCGTCAATCAGCCGCTGGAGATCATATTCGGCACCGCGCCCGAACGCGACTTGCCTGTCGAGATCAAGGTCATCGGCCATGGTCACGAACGGCCCGTTCTCGCGCACTCACGATTGACGCTGCGCGCCCATCAGAGCAGCCTCACGGCCGACGATGTCTGCGGCATTGCGGACGGTTATCACGGCGTCCACATGACGATCGGCTCCGGCACGGGCTCGGTCACCCGCGTCATCGATGCTGCCTTCATGAGCAGCATTTCACCGTTGCCATCAGAGGCATCGCTCGCCGCCCGCAAGCGGCAGGCGCTCGAATACAGCGCCCGCTTCGGCGCAAACCGCGTCGGGCGCCTCATTGCGATGATGGAAACCGGTCACCACGACCAGGAAAGCTTCGATCGCATCATCGACGCGACACTCGCCTCCATCGATGCGCGGGAGGATTGCTCGGATTTCATCATGGTGCCGCTCTTGTGGCTACTCGGTGCCTATGCCGACCGGATGTCCGATGCCGTGGTCGCTCGCATTCGGCATTCCGTTCGTTCCTACCGTTACTGGGTCGACGAGCCGGGCAACGACGCGATGTGGTTCTGGAGTGAGAACCATGTGCTCTGCTTTCACACGAGCCAGCTGCTGGCGGGACTTCTTCTGCCCGACGAGGTGTTTTCAGCCTCGGGCCGGACGGGGCGGCAGCAGGCGGAAATCGCCGGCGAGCGGCTCGGGCGCTGGTTCGACAGCGTCGAAGCCCATGGATTGGCGGAGTGGAACTCGGCGGCCTATTACCCGATCGACTTCATTGGCCTGCTGGCACTGGAGCGCTGGGCCGAGATGGCGATGTCAGCGCGCGCCCGCGCCCAGATCGATCTCATCTTCCGCATGATCGCCCTGCATTCGCTCGCAGGCGTTCCGGCCGGATCGCAGGGGCGCGCTTACGACAAGGAGTTGCGTGCCGGCCCGCTGACCGAGCTTGCGCCCTTCGCCCAGGTCGCCTTTGGAACCGGTTGGTTGAACAACGGCGTTGCGGCATTGACCATGTTCTGCGCCGGCGGCTACGAGCCGCCCGCCGATCTGGCCGAGCTTGCCGCGCTCTCGCGCGCAAGAAGCGTCGAGGCGCGTTACAGCCAGGGCCTCGAGAGCGGAAAACTCGTGCTGTTCAAGAACGAGGCGGCGCAGCTTTCGACGGTCGTCGATCATAAGACCGGCCAGAAGGGGCATCAGCAACATGTCCTCGACATCCGGCTGGCCGGCCACCCGATGGCGAGGCTGTGGATCAACCATCCCGGCGAGGACGATCCCTGGGGCAATCAAAGGCCATCCTATTGGGCCGGCAATGGCATCCTGCCGCGCGTTGCCCAGCATTGCGACGTCGCCCTGCTGGTCGAGGACACAAGCGACGCACGCCATGCATGGACGCACGCCTATATCGGCCGCGACGGCCTGGACGATCTCATCATCGAAGACAAGTGGCTCATCGCGCGATCGGGCAGGGGATTTTCCGCCCTCTGGGCGTCGAACGGGCTGGAGCTGATCACCGACGGCCCGACCGCCGGCCGCGAGGCACGCTCCCACGGACCGCTTTGCGGCTGGGCTGGTATCGTCGGATGCGGCGATGGCGACGCTTTCAAGGCATTCACCGAACGCCTGTGCCGGACGACGGTTTCCTTCGATCCCGGGCTTCGGCGCCTCTCCCTGACGCCGCCGAGTGGCCCGGCGATCTGCCTGTCCTATGCCGACGGTCTTTCGATCGGCGGCGAGGCGAGGCCCTTCACCCACGATCAGCCGCACCCGATCCTCACACACGACAGTGCTGCCTCCGGCGCCGGCACTGACGGACCCTTCTACTCTTGAAACATAGGTCTCCAACATGAACACAACATCTGTCGATAACGCCGCGCTCCTGACGACGATCGATCGCGTGGCAACGGCTTTCAGCCGGCTCAGGGGCATCAAGGAAGGTCTCGTGACCGGAAATTCCGCCTCCGGAATCCAGTTCGACGAATGGGACTGGGAAGTCGGCGTCGGTCTCTACGGCTTCCTGCGGCGCGCCATTTCCACCAATGATCAGAAAGCGCTGCAGGAACTGGTGACCTGGTATGCCGGACAGATCGAACGCGGCTTGCCGCCGCGCCAGATCAACAGCACGGCGCCGATGCTGCCGCTAGCGATCCTCGTCCAGCATGTCGACCGTCCGGATTTTCGCGCTCTCGTCGAGGACTGGGCCGAATGGCTCGTCAAGGAACTGCCAAAGACCGAAGACGGCGGCTTTCAGCACGTCGTCAAGGAGCGCCTCAACGACGGCGAATTGTGGGACGATACGCTGTTCATGGCCTGCCTGTTTCTCGCCCGGGCCGGCGTGCTCTGCGAACGCAGTGAATGGATCGACGAGGCCGTCTATCAGTTCGTGATCCACACCCGTTACCTTTCCGATCCGGTCAGCGGGCTCTGGTATCATGGCTGGACCTTCAACGGGCGGCACAATTTCGCCAATGCGTTCTGGGCGCGCGGCAACGCCTGGATCACGGTCGCCATCCCCGAGCTCTTCGATCTCGTTCCGACGCTCGGCGAGAAGGACCGGCGTTTTCTGTCGAACGTCCTCGTCAGCCAGGTGCGCTCCTTGAAAGCATACCAGCGGCCAGATGGCATGTTCACCACGCTTCTGGACGATCCGTCTTCGCCGTTGGAAACCTCAGCCACGGCAGGCATTGCCTATGGCATATTGCGCGCCATCGATGCCGGCATTCTCGACAAGGACGACAGGGCCCATGCGGAGCGCGCTCTTGCGGCGGTGTTGGCGCAGATCGACGAAGAAGGCGTGGTCCACGGCGTCTCGGACGGCACGCCGATGGGCCATGACCTCGATTTCTACAGGCGCATCCCCAACGTGCCGACGCCTTATGGCCAGGCGCTGACCATGCTGCTCCTGACGGAAGTCTTTCTCGAGAACGGCGAGCGCCAATGAGCCCCGTGTCCCTTGTCGCGATCGAGCCGGCAGAGGGCGACGATACGGTCCGCCTGCAGGCGGCCATCGACGGCTTGTCGGCTTCGGGCGGCGGACGCGTGGAGCTCATGGCCGGCATCCATGTCTGCCGCGGGCTCCAGCTCAAATCCGGCGTCGACCTTCATCTGGCCGCCGGAGCGATCCTGCGTCCCGTTCCGGATTATGCCGCCTACACGCATACGACCGTTTCGGTGATTGCCGAAAAGTCGGACCGTGGCATGATCGTCGCGAGCGGTGCGCGGCGGATCAGCCTGACGGGAGCGGGTCGCATCGAAGCCGGTTGCGACAGCTTCATTGTGGGGGACGACGAGACCGTTGGAACCTTCATCCCGGCCGAATTTCGGCCCCGTGTCGTCGTCTTCGAAGGCTGCGACGAGGTCGAGATCAGCTCCATCCATATCAGCCGCTCGCCGATGTGGACGTTGCACTTCGTCAACTGCACCGATGTCGCCGTCACGAACGTGACCATCGACAACGACCGCCGCCTTCCCAACACCGATGGCATCGTGCTGGATGCCTGCCGCGGCGCCGTCATCGAGGACTGCCGGATATCGACGGCCGACGATGGCATATGCCTGAAGACGAGCATCGGTCCCGACCGTGTCGCCATCGGGCGATGTGAAAACATTCTCGTCCGCCGTTGCTCCGTTCAGAGCCTCAGCTGCGCGCTGAAGATCGGCACGGAAACGCATGGCGACGTTACCAACGTCGTGTTCGAGGATTGCAGCGTCTCTTCCTCCAACAGGGCGCTCGGCGTCTTTTCCCGCGACGGCGGCAGGATATCCAACGTCAGGTTTTCGAGAATTGCGGTAGAGTGCCGCGAGACCCCCGATGGTTTCTGGGGCTCGGGGGAGGCGCTGACGGTCAATGTTGTCGACCGTGTCACGGAACGCACGGCGGGCGCCATCGAAAATCTCATCGTCGAGGACATAACCGGGCGGATGGAGGGGGCGATCACAGTCATTTCGACCTCGTCGGCCGGCATCGGCAACGCATCGCTGGCACGCATCGCCTTGGACCAGCAGCCTGGGCAACTCGGCACTGCGCGGTCCTACGACCTGCGTCCGACAAACGCGGACCTTTCCCCGAAAGCCGATGGCGGCGGCCGTGCTAATGCCTGGACCCGCGGGTCGGACGGCCGGGTGATCGGTCTTGAGCACTATCCGGGAGGAATGCCGGCCGTCTACGTGGCGGGGGTCACCGGGATCTTGATGAACGAGGTGCGGGTCACAAGGCCGACACCGCTGCCGCAAGGCTGGAACAAAAACGACGCCGTCTTCGAAACGGCGGCACCTGATGGGAGTGGGGCATGGCAGAACTGAAGCTTTCCAACGTCAACAAGTCGTATGGCTCGGTCAAAGTCCTGCATGACGTCGAACTCGATATCAAGGACGGCGAGTTCGTCGTCTTCGTCGGTCCGTCGGGATGCGGCAAGTCTACCCTGCTGCGCGTCATCGCCGGCCTCGAAGAGGTGACCTCAGGCGCAATCGCGATCGGGGCGCGCGACGTCAGCGCGCTCTCGCCGGCCGAGCGCAAGATCGCGATGGTCTTCCAGTCCTACGCGCTCTATCCGCATATGAGCGTTCGCAAGAATCTCGCTTTCGGCCTGGAGAACCTGAAGTTCAAACGCGCCGAGATCGAGGCGCGGATTGCCGAGGCTGCCAGGATGCTGGCGATCGAACCCTATCTGGACCGGCGTCCGAAGCAGCTTTCGGGCGGCCAGCGCCAGCGCGTGGCGATCGGCCGGGCCATCGTGCGCGAACCTGACATTTTCCTCTTCGACGAGCCGCTGTCCAATCTCGACGCGGCGCTGCGCGTCCAGACCCGCGCCGAGATCACCAAGCTCCACCGCGACATCAAGACGACGATGATCTACGTCACGCATGACCAGGTCGAGGCGATGACGATGGCCGACAAGATCGTCGTGCTGCGCGCCGGGCGGGTCGAGCAGGTTGGGGCACCGCTGGACCTGTTCGACAGCCCGCGCAATCTCTTCGTCGCGGGTTTCCTTGGCTCGCCGCGCATGAACATCATCAAGGGCAAGGTATCAGGCATCGACGAAAGCGGCGTCACCATCGATGTCGGCAATGGCGGCAAGATCGTCAGCGACGTCGATCCTACCGGCATTGCTGTCGGCCAGGCCGTTCTCGCCGGCATCCGGCCCGCGCATTTTTCACGCTCCAGCGAGCAGGGCCTGCCGTTCATCGTCCAGTATCACGAGGGCCTCGGCACCGAGACCTATGTCTATGGCAAACTTGCAGGACAGGACGAGCAGATCATCATTCATGAGGCCGGCCATTTCGCGCCGGCGCCTGGGGATCACATCCTGATCGACGCCGTGCCGGGGCGGGTTCATCTGTTCGATCCCGAAAGCGGCCTGGCTTTTGCCCGGCGGCCCGGACAGGGGAGGCGCTGAACATGGCGGCGCTCAAGGCAGGTGTATTGCTGTCCCAGGCAGGCGAAGCGGCGATGAGGGTGGTCGAAGCGCCGATGAATGCGATCGAGCGCATCTTCGGCCGCAAGCGCATGCCATGGCTGTTCCTGGCGCCGAACCTCGTTCTGTTCGCCATCTTCACGTTCCTTCCGATCGCGATTGCGATTGGTTACGCCTTCACCGGCGGCACCAATCTTTTCGTGTCGGAGCGCCCCTTCGTCGGCTTGGACAATTTCCGCACGCTGCTTTCCTGCGGCAATTATCTGCAGCCGGGAACCTGCCAGGAATCGCTGTTCTGGACGGCCGTGTGGAACACGCTCTGGTTCGTGGCGTGCAATGTTGTCGCCACATTGCTGGTGGCGCTGATCACGGCGCTGATCCTCAATCGGGCGATCGTCGCGCGTGGTTTCTTCAGGGCGATGTTCTTCTATCCCGTCTTGCTGTCTCCCGTCGTCATCGGCCTCATCTGGAAATGGTTCCTCGATCGCAACGGGCTGCTGAACGCCTTCTTCCAGATGATCGGCGTTCCCCCTGAAATCTTCCTGCTCGATGTCGGCTGGTCGCGCTTCTTCGTCGTCGTGGTGTCGGTCTGGTTTCATATGGGTTTTTACACCCTCATCCTCTTGGCCGGCCTCCAGGCCATTCCGAAGGAGCTCTACGAGGCTGCCTCCATCGATGCCGCCTCGCCACGCCGCACGCTTTTTAGGATCACGCTTCCCCTGCTGGCGCCGAACCTGCTGGTCGTGTTCATTCTGTTGATGATCAAATCCGTCCAGATCTTCGACGAGGCCTGGGTTTTGACCAATGGCGGCGGTCCGGGCACGGCCAACAGCTTCATCGTCCAATATATCTACCAGATGGCGTTCGGCAGCGATCTTCGCCTCTTCGGTCTCGCATCCGCGGCATCGGTTCTCATGGGGCTGGTGCTTCTGGTTCTCACCCTCATACAGCTGCGCATCGGCAAGCGAATGGAGTCCTGAGATGAACCCGATCAGCTTTTTCACGCGCACACGCCGGGCCGGACGCATCGATATAACCGACATATTGTCATGGGTCTGGCTGATCGGCGGAACCTTTGTGGTGTTGCTTCCGGTCCTCTGGGCGGGCCTCTCCTCGCTGAAGCCGGCCGCCGAGATCACCCGGTTTCCGCCGACGCTGCTTCCCCGGGCCGCCGTCGAACAGACCGTGCCCGGCTTCGACAAGCCGCTCAGCCTCTGGCAGGTTACCGTCGACGGCCAGCAGCGTGAAATGGCCATGGTCCGCCGCATCGGCCTCAAGGCCCAGATGGTCGACCCCGCAAATCCGGGACCACCCGTCAGCGTCGACGTCAAGGGGATGACGCCGGTGCAGAAGCTGACGGTCGCCACGCAGAATTACACCGATCCGCTGACGCGCTTCAACTTCCTGACCTTCCTCAAGAATTCGGTGTTCGTCACCTTCGTCGCAACGCTCCTGACGCTGATCGTCAACGCCATGGCGGCCTTCGCCCTATCGAAATACAAATTTGCTGGTGATACGACGGTCTTCGTCATCATCATTTCGACTTTGATGATTCCGCTCGCTGTCGTCATGGTGCCGGCCTATCTCGTCATCGTCGGGGTCGGGCTTGCCGACAATCTCTGGGGCGTCATCCTGCCGACGGTCGCCTCTCCGACCGCCGTCTTCCTGCTGCGGCAATATATGCTGACCATACCCGACGAGCTGATAGAGGCGGCGCGCGTCGATGCGGCGAGCGAATTCTGCATCTTCTGGCGCATCATCCTGCCGCTGACGGCACCGGCTCTCGCGGTGCTGGCGATCTTTTCGGTGCTCTGGCGGTGGAACGATTTCCTCTGGCCGCTCATCGTCCTCAATAGCCGCGAGAATTTCACCCTGCAGGTCGGTCTGAACGCGTTCCAGGGCGAGTTCTCGGTGCAGTGGCACTATATCCTGGCGATGACGTTCCTCAGCCTGCTGCCTGTCACCGTCGTCTTCCTGTTCCTGCAGAAATACATCACCACGGGCATCGCCGGAACAGGCATGAAATGAACGGTGCTGGCGTGGAGAAAGACCTCCTCGCAGCCGCCGAAGAACCATACTGTCTTCCTCCCGGCTGAGGCGCGTCGCATTGAACTTGTTTCATGCGGCGCGCTTCGGTCTTTGTCTTGGACATGCTCTCAAGCGGTCGTCGATTGTTGAGTGACATGCACCCTTGCCTGGGCAGTAAAGTTCACACCTATTCGTCTGAACCGCTCCAATTTTGTTTAGGCAAATACCAGGGATTCAGCACAATTCCCGGGACCCAAACATCTAGCGCGGCGGCGCGATGCTGCCGCGCAGGACGAGATGACATCCGAGTTCCAGGCGATGGGCGGGCCGCTGCGGATCGTTGGCAATCAGCCTCTGTTCGATGAGCGCCAGGGCGGCGGCACCGAGCCTGTCGGTGGGAACGCTGATTGTCGAAAGCGGCGGACGGCTGAATTCGCCGGGGACGATGTCGTCGAAGCCCAGGACGGAGATCGCTCCGGGCACGCGTATGTCGCGATCGGCCAATGCCTTCAGGCAGCCGAGCGCCAGGTTGTCGGCGGCGCAGAAGACGGCGGTCGCCCCTTTCATCGTGGGATCGCGGTCGAGCAGCGTGTTGATGGCAGCCTCGCCGTGCCTGGGCTCATATCCCTCGGCCTCGACGATCATGTCGTCCGGTACGGGAAGCTGGGCGGCGAAATAGGCGTCGGTAAAGCCGTCATATCGGCGCTGGATCGTTGTGCGGCCCTTCCAGGTCAGGTGCAGGATGCGGCGATGCCCGAGTGCGAGCAGGTGCTCGATGCCGAGCCTTGCCCCGAAGCGATTTTCGGGGGTGACCGTATCGACCAGCATGGCCGGGTCTTCGCCGTTGACGATGACGACGGGCATATCAGGGGAGGCGAGGCTTCGGATGAGTTCCGGCTGATCATCGTTCAGAACCACGATGCCGTCGGCGCGCTCGGAGAGGGCGATCTGCCTGACCTGGGCGCCGTCGATGCGACGGCCGGTGCTGACAAAGGGCACGATCCTGATGCCGCGGCGCTCGCACTCCCTGCGAAGGCCGTTGAGGATCGTCCAGCTCACCAGGTTGAGGTCGCTCTCCGGCGCGGCATCGTCGGGAATGGCGAGAAGCAGGACGCGTAAGGTCGCGATCGTTGCCTTCTTCCTCCGGCGGTCGAGGTAACCCAGGCGTTTTGCCGAATCCAGAACCCTCTCGCGCACCTCGATTGTCAGCGGTGCGGTTCCGTTCAGTGCGTGCGAGGCCGTGCTCAGCGATACGTCAGCATCGCGCGCGACATCCTTGAGATTGACTTTGCGTTCCACTTTTTCCGTCACGAATTGAGGTCATACCTTCGAAGGCATGGCTAACTCGATGTTTTTACATAAAAACTTGAGAAAAGCTACGTGCCTTGCGCGGTATTTTTCGTCATTCGGCGATCAGTTCTTGGCAAGCAGGCCGTTGAGCAACAGGTCGAAATAGGCCCGCAGGAAGGCCTCCTTGTTGGGAGTGGGCACGCGGCGGTCGTCGAATATCAGCCGCAGAACTGTCGTCGTCAGGATGGGGGCGACGACGATTTCGGAGAATTCCACCGGAATTTCGCGAAACTCCCCCGACGCCACACCCTCCAGAATGAGAGCGTCGACCTTGGCGATGATCGGCTCAATGAACTGATCGTGGTGGCGGTCGATCAGGTCGGGGAACCGGTGTCCTTCGGCAATGACGAGCCGCGTCAGCTCGCGTGTCGTGCGATCCTCGGCGATTTGGTCGTAGAGCAGGCCGAGAATGGAAAGCAGCCGGTCGGTGGCGCTGCCGCTGAGGCTTGCGGTGATCCCCAGCAGCTCCTGAAACGGCACGGAGAAGTGGTTGATCATGGCTTCGAAAAGCTTCTCCTTCGTCTCGAAGTAGACGTACACCGTACCCTTGGTGACGCCGACCCTGTCGGCGATGTCTTCGACGCGCGTGCCGGTGAAACCGCTTCTCACGAACTCCTCGAAGGCGGCATCCAGGATCTGGATGGGCCGCAGCGCTTTCTGTTCCGCGCGCGTGATCTTCTTCTGATTCTGAGCTGCCATTTGCCTCGCCTCCCGTGTTGCGCACGCCCTCGTTCCTGCGGCACAAAGTTTCATTGACTAATGCGTCAGTCAATTATATAGGAGCTGCCGTTGAGAGCAAGAGGTCAACTATGAGAACCATTCTGGTCGCCACAGCGATCGTATGCGCCATCGGTCTCGGATCATGCAGCGATGAGCGCGGACCGACTGAGCCAACCCCACGGCAGGTCGGCGTTGTCGTCGCCAAGCCTGAGCCGTTGGTCCAAGGTGGCGCAATCACCGGAGATGTCCGCGCCCGTGTCCAGACCGATCTGTCCTTCCGCGTCAGCGGCAAGATCATCGAGCGGCTGGTGGAGGTCGGGCAGTCCGTGAAGGCGGGGCAACTCCTCGCGCGCATCGATCCGGAAGAGCAGAAGGCTGACCTGGATGTGGCGGCAGCCAATCTTCAGTCGGCTGAGGCGCAACAGACCCAGGCGCAGCTCGCATACGACCGCCAGCAGAGCCTGTTTCGAACGCAGGTGACGACGCGTGCGGCACTCGACCAGGCGCAGGAGGCACTTCTGACCGCGCAGGCATCGACGAAGTCGGCGCAGGCGCTTTTCGAAACCGCCCAGGATACCCTGTCTTATACGGAGCTGAAGGCGGATGCCGACGGGGTGATCACCGCGCGCAACGCCGAGGTCGGGCAGGTGGCGCAGGCCGCCCAGGTCGTCTTCACCCTTGCCCATGACGGCGACCGGGATGCCGTCTTTGAGGTGGTCGAAAGCGCGTTCCTGCGCCCGATCGACGGCGACGGGACCGTGACCCTTCTGTCGAACCCGACGCAGAAGATCGCGGCGAAGGTTCGCGAGATTTCGCCGACGATCGATTCTTCCACCGGAACCATCAAGGTCAAGGTCGCGATATCGAGCGACGCTCCGATCCCTCTCGGCGCTCCCGTCGTCGGAAGATTCAATTACGTCTCGCAGGACGTCATCCAGCTTCCCTGGTCGGCCATGACGTCCAAGGGCGGCAAGCCTGCCATCTGGATCGTCGATCCCGCATCCTCTGCAGTTTCGGCAAGGGCAGTGGATGTCGCTGGCTACGAGACCGGCAGCTTCATCGTGAAGTCGGGCGTGTCGGAAGGAGATGTCGTGGTGACCGACGGGACCAAGTTCCTCAGGGCGGGTGAAATCGTGTCTTATGTCAAGGAAGCTTCCAAGTGAGTATTCGTTTCAACATAGTCGCACTGATGGTGGGCACGGCCCTGATTTCCTCTTGCGCACCGCAGGAGGAAAGCAAGGACGAAGCGCCCCGTCCCGTGCTGTCGATGACAGTCAAGCAGATGGCCGCTACGAGCCTAGGCCTGACCGGTACGATCGAGCCGACGATCGAGACCGAACTCGGCTTCCGGATTCTCGGACGGATGATCGCCCGCAACGTCAATGTCGGAGATCTCGTCAAGAAGGATGATGTCGTTGCCGCGATCGATCCGCTGGCGCTGGAGCTTGCCGTGCGCAACGCGCAGTCGGACGTGGAAAATAGCGACGCCCAGCTCAGAAACGCGGTGACGACGGAGCAGCGCCAGCGCGCGCTGCTGGAGTCGCGCTCCGGCACCGAAGCCTCACTCGAGGAGGCCGAGCAGGCAAGGCGAACCGCCGCAGCCGCCGTCGCCAAGGCGCAGGCCAATCTCGACAAGGCGAGGGAGCAGCTCGGCTATGCGCAGCTGCGGGCGGAATTCGATGGCGTGGTGACGGCGACCTCGGCCGAGGTCGGCCAGGTGGTGTCGGCCGGCCAAACGGTCGTGACCATCGCCCGGCCGGACAAGCGCGACGCTGTGGTCGACGTGCCCCAGGCCGCCGCCCAGAAACTGAAAATCGGCGCGCCCTTCGAAGTGACGCTGCAGCTCGCCCCGACGATCCGCACGTCGGGCGTCGTGCGCGAGATCGCCCCGGAGGCGGAGACCGCTACCCGCACGAGCAGAACCAAGATCGCGCTCGCTGATCCGCCCGAGGCCTTCAGACTCGGCTCGGTCGTCACTGCTTCTGCAACCATCGCTGCAGATCCTGAGATCGTGCTGCCTTGCTCGGCAATCCTTGCCGGCAGCGACGGCCCGAGCGTCTGGATCGTCGATGCTCCCGCCAGGAAGGTATCGCTCCGCCGCGTGAAGATCGACGGCGACGTCGAAGACGGCGGCACCGTTCGCGTCACCGAAGGGCTCGTCCCCGGAGAAAGGGTAGTCGTGGCAGGCGTGCATAAACTTGAAGATGGCCAGGCCATCAGGATCGACCAGGAGATCAGCCAGTGAAGTCCTTCAATCTTTCCGACTGGGCGCTCGAACACCGTTCGCTCGTCTGGTACTTCATGATCGTCTTCATTCTCGCAGGCGCCTTCTCCTACGTGAAACTCGGCCGCGAGGAAGATCCGAACTTCACGATCAAGACGATGGTGATCACCGCGCAGTGGCCCGGCGCCTCCGCCGATGAGGTGACGCGGCAGGTGACCGACAGGATCGAGAAAAAGCTCCAGGAACTGGAATCGCTCGACTACACGAAGAGCGAGACCGTTGCCGGCCAGACGACCGTCTTCGTCGAGCTGCTGCCGACCACCAAGGCAAAGGATGTCGCGCCGACCTGGCTGCGCATCCGCAACATGATCGCCGACATCAAGGGCGATTTTCCCACGGGGGTCGTCGGTCCTTTCTTCAACGATCGCTTCGGCGACGTCTTCGGAAACATCTACGCCTTCACCAGCGATGGGCTTACCCAGCGCCAGCTTCGCGATCTGGTGGAAGATGCCCGTTCCAAGGTTCTGACCGTGCCCAACGTTGGCAAGGTCGATGTGGTCGGCGCTCAGGACGAGGCGATCTATCTCGAATTCTCCACACGCCAGATCGCAGCGCTCGGGATCGACCAACAGTCGGTCATCCAGACCCTGCAGGCGCAGAATGCCGTGACTCAATCCGGCTTCGTTGACGCCGGGCCGGAGCGCATCGCGTTGCGGGTCAGCGGACAATTCACCTCCGAGGACAGCCTGAGATCGATCAATCTCCGAATAAACGACCGCTTCTTTCCGCTGAGTGACGTCGCCACGATCAAACGCGGCTACGTGGATCCGCCCTCGTCGCTGTTTCGCTTCGACGGCCAACCGGCGATCGGGCTTGCCATCGGCATGAAGCAGGGCGCCAATCTTCTGGAGTTCGGCGAGGGGCTCGACGCGCAGATGAAGCGTGTTGTCGCTGACCTTCCGATCGGCGTGGACGTTCACCGCGTTTCCGATCAGCCGGCCGTTGTCGACGAAGCGGTGTCCGGATTTACCCGCGCGCTGTTCGAAGCGATCGTCATCGTGCTGATCATCAGCTTCATCAGCCTTGGTCTTCGCGCCGGCATGGTGGTGGCGATCTCCATTCCGCTCGTCCTGGCGATCACCTTCGTGGTGATGGAATATTCCGGCATTTCGCTTCAGCGCATCTCGCTCGGCGCGCTCATCATCGCGCTCGGGCTGCTTGTCGACGACGCCATGATCGCCGTCGAGATGATGGTGGCCCGTCTGGAGGCGGGCGACGATCTGAGGAAGGCCGCCACCCACGTCTATACATCGACCGCCTTCCCGATGCTGACGGGAACGCTCGTCACCGTTGCCGGCTTCATTCCGGTTGGTCTCAACAACAGTGCTGCCGGTGAATTCACCTTCACGCTTTTCGTGGTCATCGCAGTTTCGCTGATCGTTTCCTGGGTGGTGGCGGTGCTGTTCACGCCGCTTCTCGGCGTCACGATCCTGCCGAAGACGATGAAATCGCATCACGAGAAGAAGGGCCGCTTCGCTTCCATCTTCTCCTGGCTTCTGGGGCTGGCAATGCGCTGGCGCTGGGTCACCATCATCCTCACGGTCGGCGTCTTCGGGCTTTCCATTGGCGGCATGGGGCTGGTGCAGCAGCAGTTCTTCCCGAACTCGGACAGGACCGAGCTCGTCATCGACTGGAACCTCCCCCACAACAGCTCGATTGCCGAAACCAACAGGCAGATGGCCAGGTTCGAAAAGGAGATGCTGGCCGACAACAAGGATATCGATCATTGGACGACCTATGTCGGCCAGGGTGCGCCACGCTTCATCTTGTCCTTTGACGTGCAGACGCCCGACGTGTCGTTCGGACAGACTATCATCGTCACCAAAGGGCTGGACGTGCGCGACAAGGTGCGGGCGGAACTGCAGGACTATCTGACGAAAACCTTCCCCGGCACCGACGCCTTCGTCAAGCTTCTCGACATCGGTCCGCCGGTGGGCAAGCCGGTCCAGTACCGGGTCACCGGCCCCGATATTCAAAAGGTCCGCGATCTCTCGCAGCAGTTTGCCGGCGTCATGGGATCACACCCGCTTCTGGCAAACCTGGTCCTGGACTGGAACGAGCCGTCCCGCGTGGTGAAGGTCGATGTCCTGCAGGACAAGGCGCGCCAGCTCGGCGTATCCTCCGAAGACATTGCCACCGCCCTCAACGGCATCGTCGAAGGCTCGACAGCCACCCAGGTTCGAGACGACATCTACCTGGTCAACGTCATCGGCCGCGCCAGGGCATCCGAGCGCGACTCCATCCAGACGCTTGAGAATCTGCAGCTCTCCACCTCCAACGGCAAGGTCGTGCCTCTCTCCGCCGTGGCGAATTTCCGCTACGAGCTCGAGCAGCCGACGATCTGGCGTCGCGACAGGCAACCCACCATAACGGTCAAGGCAGCCGTCGTCGGTCCGACGCAACCGGCCACGATCGTCGACCAGCTCAAGCCCAAGGTGGAAGAGTTCCAGAAAAACCTTCCGGTGGGATACAAGGTGGAAGTGGGCGGCGCGGTCGAATCCAGCGCCGAGGCTCAGGGGCCGATCGCGGCGGTTGCTCCGCTGATGCTGTTTGCGATGGCGACGATCCTGATGATCCAGCTGCAAAGCTTCAGCCGCCTCTTCCTGGTGTTCGCCGTCGCGCCGACGGCCCTGATCGGCGTGGTCGCGGCGCTCTTGCTGAGCAATGCTCCTATGGGCTTCGTCGCGATCCTCGGCGTGCTGGCGCTCATCGGCATCCTGATCCGCAACTCCGTCATTCTGGTCGTCCAGATCGAGCATCTGCGCAGTGAAGGAATGGCGCCCTGGCAGGCCGTCATCGAGGCCACCGAACACCGCATGCGGCCGATCATGCTGACGGCCGCGGCGGCCACGCTGGCGCTGATCCCGATCTCGCGCGAGATCTTCTGGGGCCCGATGGCCTACGCCATGATGGGCGGCATCGTCGTCGGAACGGCGCTCACCCTGCTGTTCCTGCCTGCGCTCTACGTCGCGTGGTTCAGGATCCGGCGGGATGAAGGCGTCGTCCAGGCCGATGTCGTGGCAGAGGCGTGAGCACGGGCTTCGACGTCCATCGCATGCGGCCGTCGCGGCGGCCGCTGCAGGTCCTGGCTTCCAAGGAGAGAACTCGATGACGGGCCAGCGGTTGAATGAGTTTCCGTTGGGGGCCAAGATGATGCTGGTCGCGATCGGCCTGGCGATGCTTGCCGGTTGCGCTACACGACCGTCGCCTGATGTGTTGAACCCGGTCCATCTGCCGGTTCATCTCAATGCATCGCTTCAATCCGATGAAGCCGCCTCGAGCCGCGTAAACGTGCTCGCTGCGACAAACAGGAACCCCGATACCGCGCGCGGCGGGTTCGGGAGCGCATGGGCTGACAATCTCACCTACGAGCAATATGCGTTTTCGGTCCCTCCCAACCGGAAGGACACCGCGATCACATATCCGACCTCGAGGCCGGATCCCGAACGCCAATTTGCCGTCATCCAGCGCAAGCAGCTTCCAAAGGACGCATTCGTAGAGGAGGCGCTCCGCTCCACGCAGTCCGATGGCACCGTCGGCATCTTCGTCCATGGCTACAATTATAGTTATCAAGAGGCGTTGTTTCGCACCGCGCAGATCGCCGCGGACGCCAATATTCCGGGCTCTCCGATTCTGTTTTCCTGGCCATCGGCCGCCGCCGTCGCAGGCTATGTCGCCGACCGCGATGCGGCGCTGTCCTCGCGCAGCGACCTGGACTCGCTTGTCACCTCGCTCTCGGCTTCAGGAAAGGTGAAACGCATCATCCTTTTCGGACATAGCATGGGAGGATTCCTGGTCATGGAGACCGTGCGCCAGCTCAAACTGCAGCATCGTGACGACGTCATCGATAAACTGGCGGTGATCCTGGCCGCCCCTGACATTGACATCGATGTTTTCCGGTCCCAGCTGAAGGATATCGGGCGGATGCCGATCCCGATATCTCTTCTCGTTTCGAAGGACGACCGGGCGCTGGTGGCCTCGAGCTTCATAGCGGGAGAGCGGGCGCGTGTCGGACGTCTCGATATCGACGATCCCGTCATCAGGGAGGCTGCCTTGAAGGAAAGGCTTCGGGTCATCGACATTACGTCGATCCAGGCGTCCGACGGGCTGGGGCACGACCGCTACGCATCGCTTGCCAAGTTCGGCGCGCAGCTTGCCTCCTTCGAAAGCGGGAGACGGTCGAGCGCCGGCGACGTTGGCGCCTATGTCTTCGATGCCGCCGGCGCAGCAGTCGCAAGTCCCTTTCGGCTGGCCGGACGTGTTGTCGGCTCGCAATGATGAGAACTGGTGTCTCAGGCAGGCGCACATGGCTAATCCTGAGGCATCGTCAAGAGATGTGTACAATGTGACTATTAAATTGTCAGCTGCACAAATGAAGAGCAGACTTCCGCCTGTGGTCGATTTGGCCTCAAGGATAGGGGAGGGCATTCTCCCTCGTTATACAACGAGGATCTTGCACCCGCCGAGGAGCGTAAATGGGGTGCATTCAGCATCTTTAACGTCTGGACGTCAGACGTCCACAGCCTGTGGGGTTACTATCTGGCGGCGAGCCTGTTCCTGCTGTGCGGCAGCTTCGTCAATTTCGTCATCGCCATCGGCATCGGATCTCTGGTCATCTTCTTTTTGATGAGCCTGGTCGGCAATGCCGGCGTGCGCACCGGCGTACCCTTTCCGGTCCTGGCGCGCGCCTCCTTCGGCACGTTTGGGGCGAATGTTCCGGCACTGGTCCGGGCGGTGGTCGCCTGCTTCTGGTACGGGGCGCAGACCGCCGCCGCATCCGGCGCCATCGTCGCCTTGCTGATCCGCAACGACAACCTGCTCGCCTTTCACCAGAACAGCCACTTCCTCGGCCACTCGACCCTCGAGGTCATCTGCTACGTCATCGTCTGGGCGCTGCAGCTACTGATCATTCAGCGTGGGATGGAAACGGTTCGCAAGTTCCAGGATTGGGCCGGTCCGGCCGTCTGGATCATGATGCTGGTGCTCGCAGTCTATCTGGTCGCCAAATCAGGCACCTTCTCCTTCGGGTCCGAAATCCCGCGCGACGTGCTGATCGAAAAGACCAAGGATGCAGGCGTGCCGGGTGAGCCTGGTTCGATTGCAGCGCTTGCCGCCGTGGCCGCCACATGGATCACCTATTTCGCGGCTCTCTACCTAAATTTCTGCGATTTCTCGCGCTACGCAACGAATGAAAAGGCTCTCAGGAAAGGCAACCTCTGGGGGCTTCCGATCAACCTTCTGGCGTTCTGCCTGGTCGCAGGTGTTACGACCACCGCCGCCTTTACGGTCTACGGAGAGGTGCTGCTGCATCCGGAACAAATATCGGCGAAATTCGACAGCTGGTTCCTGGCGCTGCTGGCCGCGCTGACATTCGCGATCGCAACGCTCGGCATCAACGTCGTGGCGAACTTCGTGTCGCCGGCCTTCGACTTCGCCAATGTATTCCCGCGCCAGATCAACTTCAAACGCGGCGGATATATCGCCGCCCTGATCGCTCTCGTGCTTTACCCGTTTGCTCCCTGGGAGACGGGTGCGGCGCATTTCGTCAATTTCATCGGATCGACGATGGGGCCGATCTTCGGCATCATGATGGTGGATTACTATCTCATCCGGAGAAGCCAACTGAACGTCGAAGCGCTCTATCATGAGAATGGCGAGTTCCGGTTCCAGAACGGATGGCATGGCAATGCCTTCATCGCATTTGCGGTTGGCGTGCTCTTCTCATCGATCCTGCCGACCTTCACCACCATCCTGCCGGACTGGTGGGGAACCTACGGCTGGTTCTTCGGCGTCGCCATCGGCGGGGCGATCTATTTCGTGTTGAGAATGGGCGCGCGGCGCAATCCGGCCTTCGCGTCATGATCGAATGAAAGCGCCCGGCAATCGCCGGGCGCCTTTTCATGTCTGGTTTTCTGCTGCCGCCTGGTTCAACGGCGAGCCGCAACCGCATGCACGGCTGCACGAGCAGCGGGCTGCGCCATCGTTCTCGCCGTCGACCGAAGGGCCGAGGAATGGCTGGTGGCCACATCGTCGAGCTTGAACTGGGCGATGAGCTCGCGAAGCTTCTGGGCTTCCTGCGCGAGCGAATCGGATGCCGCCGTCGACTGTTGCACCATGGTTGCGTTCTGTTGCGTGGTCTGGTCCATCCGGTTGACCGCGACGTTGACTTCGCTGAGGCCGATGGACTGCTCCTTCGCTGAGGTGGCGATCGAATCCATATGGTGATTGATCTGGGTAATGAAGCCGCCGATGGTCTTCAAGGCCTGGCCGGTATCGCGCACCAGCTTGACCCCGCCTTCCACCTCCTTCGAGGAGTTCTGGATCAGGCCCTTGATTTCCTTGGCCGCACTTGCCGAGCGCTGGGCGAGTTCGCGCACTTCCTGGGCGACGACGGCGAAGCCCTTGCCGGCCTCGCCGGCTCTCGCCGCTTCCACGCCGGCATTCAATGCGAGTAGGTTGGTCTGGAATGCGATTTCGTCGATGACGCTGATGATATTGGAGATCTGCTGCGACGACGTCTCGATGCGTCCCATCGCCTCTTCGGCGTGGGAAACGACTTCCGCGGAGACCCCGGCGCTGCGATTTGCCTCCGTGGCCACCGTGCGCGTCTCCTCGGTTCGCTTGCTGGAGTTCGACACGTTCGCCGTGATCTCTTCCAGCGCGGCCGCCGTCTCTTCGAGCGAGGCGGCCTGCTGCTCCGTGCGCTTTGCAAGATCGCTCGCCCCGGAAGAAATTTCCCGCGTGCCTTCGTCGATCGTGCCGATGCTGTCGGATATTGCTCTCAGCGTCGCGCCAAGCTGGTTGACGGACTGGTTGAAGTCATGGCGTAGCGCCTCGAAGTCGGGGGCGAAGGTCTCGCTGAGCTGGAAGGCGAGGTCGCCTGCGGCCAGCCGCTTCAAACCGGCGGCGAGACCCGAGGTAGCGATGCGCAGCCGTTCCGAGGCGTCAGCCTCCGCCTGCTGCTGGGCGGCAAGGCGGTCGGCCTCCGCCCTGTTGCGGTTTTCGTCGGCTTCCATTGCCATTCGCTTGTTGGTGATCGCGGCCTGGCGGAAGATCTCCACCGCTCCCGCCATCGATCCGATTTCGTCGGCGCGGTCAGCGAACGGAATCTCTGAACCGGTGTCTCCCTCGGCCAGCCGCCGCATCGAGGCGGTGATGCCGGTAATCGGATTGGCGATGCCCGTCAGAACGAAGACGACGGCGCCGAGAACGAGCAATCCCGCAAAGCCGATCGCGGCAAACAGCTCGAATTCTATCGAGGCGAAGGTCTCCTTGCTGAGTTCGGCGGCCTTGTTGCTGCCGCTGACGTTCAGTTCGACCAGGGCCGCAGTTGCTTCTTTGAGCTTATCCGAATGCGAGCGCATCTCTCCACCCAGATATTGCCCGGCTTCCTCGGTCTTGTTGGCCCGGGAGAGGACGAGCAGTTGCGAGCTGCTGGCGATGTAGCCACCAACGCTCTCCTTGATCGTCTTGATCAGTTCGCGCTCGTGGTCGGACGAAGCCAGCGGGAGATAGGCGTCTACCGCTTTGCCAACTGTATCCTCAGCGACTTTAATGGCCTCTTCGCGCGTTTTCTTTTCTGCATCCGACTGCGCGATGATGTGATCACGATAGGCGAGGCGCAAATTCGTCATGGCGAGATTGATCGCTTGCGACGCCTGCACGCTCGGCAGCCAGTTGGTCGCAATTTCTTCGGTGGAGCCGTTCGTATTTCGAAGACCGTCGACCGCGAGATAAGCGACAAGCCCGAAAAGAAGAGCTATGCCGCTGAAAATCAACAGCAAACTCGATTTTATGTTTGGACGACGCATTGAAAGCCCCCATCGAACATCCGGTTTCATATCGGATTGGCCAAGGACTTTTTTATCCAAAAAAATTTAACGATTTGTTCCATATGTAAAAACGCCGTTTACCAGTTTTCCGGAAAACTGCTGCCGCCTTCGCGCTCCGGCTCCCGCTAAAGCAGCAAAATGCCTATCGATGCTGCGGCACGGATGACAGGAGCCAGAGATGATGAAGCGCATATATTCCGCCCTTCTTGCATTGATTCTTCCGGTGCAGGCAGCCGTTTCGCAACCCGCTGACGAGGCGGGGGCACGCAAAGCCCGGTCTATCGCCCAGCTTCAGTCGGAAGGCGTGCCGACCATCGATCATCTGCCGACCATCGAGCCCGAGAGCGAGAGCACTCGCCGAAATACAAAGGCTGTCGTTCAGCGCACGATTGCGCTTGCGATCGTTGCCGTGAAAGGCGAGACCGGCGACCACGAAATGGGTCAGGCTCTCATCCGGCAGTTCGACGCCGCAAGTTTTTTCACCCCGAAAGAACGGGTCTTCATGGACGATCCCGATCCCTCGGATCAGGACCGGACCAACTTCGCCTGGCGCTACGAGGGCGTGCACGTCATGTTATGGGCGCTCGGGATCACTTCCGATCTTGAACGCCCCGACCATATTTGCGACGTGCCATTCATTGCCAACACACTTCGCGAACTGGGAACCGACGGCCTGATGCGTCGTGCCAAGCTGCGTCCGCAGAAAGAACTGCTCGACGCTACCGATCTCATTTACCGCTACGATTGGGCCGCAGTGAACGCGCGGCTGAAGGGAGAGGAGCCACCTGCCGGATTGGACAAGGGCGTGGTTTACGAACGGCATTATGCCCTCAACTGGCTGACCGGCTATATGGATCAGGATTGGGACGATATTTCCACGGACACATGACGCCGCCCGGCGCCCGGCCACGATGAAGGCGCCTGGTCAGACCCCGCACCGACGCGGATGATGCATGTTTTACGAAATAGCATTATGATCGGTTGAGCGCCTGACTGGCGGAGGGGCTGGCCGCGGATTTGTGATCCGCGCGAAATGGAGGACGGCAGGATTTGGAACGGCTAAAGGATCTGGACAGTATTTCCGCGCAATCAGGTGGCGGTTCCACATCGCCTCCGTATGAACGGCCCGGCGTCGTGGCTGCTGCCGTTTACCAGCATGGGCAACGCATTCGCGACATCAGGATAGAAGAGGCCGGCGAATGGCGAAGCAGGGAGAATGCCATCGTCTGGATCGGCCTGCACGAGCCGGATGAAGTGCTGCTGCACCAGGTCCAGGCCGAGTTCAATCTCCATCCGCTGGCGATCGAGGATGCAGCGCAGCCCCACCAGCGCCCGAAGCTGGAGATTTATGGGGACGCGATGTTCATCGTCGCCCGGACCGCCCACATGAAGGATGACGAAATCATCTTCGGCGAAACGCATTTGTTCGTCGGTCGCGGTTATGTCGTCTCCGTTCGCCACGGGGACTCGTCCTCGTATCTCGCGGTGCGGCAGCGATGCGAGGCCACGCCGACAGCGCTTGCCCACGGCGAGAATTATATTCTCTATTCCATCCTCGATTTCATCGTCGACAATTATATGCCGGTGATCGAGGTCGTGCAGGAGGAGGTCGAGAAGCTCGAGGATCTGGTGCTGCGCGAACAGCTGGCAAAGTCTGACATCGAGCGCCTTTACCTGTTGCGGCGCAAGCTGCTGCGGCTCCGCAATGCCGTGGTGCCGCTGGTAGACGTCTGTCGGCGATACGAGCACATCGATCTTCCCGGCATGGATCCGACGCTCCAGTCGCTGTTTCGCGATGTGACGGATCACGTGCGCCGGGTTCAGGAAGATATCGATGCGCTACGCGAGGTTCTCGCCTTTGCCTTCGAGGCCAGCGTGATGATTGGCCAGACGGAGCAGACGGCGATCGCCCGCCAACTCGCCGCATGGGCGGCGATCCTGGCCGTTCCCACCGCGATCGCCGGTATCTACGGGATGAATTTCAGCGATATGCCCGAACTGAAATTCCAATATGGCTATTTCGTCGTGCTTGGTGTTATCGCCTTCTTGTGCCTGTTTCTCTTCAGTTTCTTCCGTCGGAGGAAGTGGCTCTAGATATGAAGCCTGGCGAAGGCGTCAGCACAGAGCTTCGAGCAGTCGATCCCGATGGCTTCTGATATAGTCGATATCGCTTAGATAGAGCCGGGCATCTCCTGTGGCGACGTCCTCCGCGAATGTCGCCTCTCCAGCCGAGGCGTTCGCCAGCATGAAATCGACCAGCGCCTGAAGCCGCCTGCAGATCATCTCGGGGAGCTGGAGCCGTTCGTCCACCGTCGCCCCATATGCCTCACAGAAGAGTTCCGCTCGCCGCAGCTGTTCGTCGAGGTTGAATGCCACATGTGGGTTGGCGGGATCGGATAGGGGCGCCCAGCGATAAACCGAGTAGGCCAAATCCCAAAGGCGCGACGCGGGATGGGCGGCGTCGAAATCGATGATGCCGACAGCCGCCTGACCTGCCGTGGCGACATTGTAGGGCGCATAATCTCCGTGGCATACGATCTCGCGCGGCTCCTGTGGCGGCAACATCCATGTCTGGACCTCGCGATCCGATTCCAGAAATCCTTGAGATGCCGAATGAAAGTCGCGCAGAAGCTTCGCTGCGGAAAGCAGCATGGGCTCCGATCCGACAAATTGGTCGCTCAAATCTTCGCAGACGCGCCCGGCGACATAACTGATGACCTCCTGGTTCCCCGTTATTTCAATGGGATCCGGCGCTCCCGAAAAGCCTCTGCTCCTCAGATGGCGCAAAAACCGGTGCACCGTCGGCGTCCACGCGCCGGAAGGCCTGATCACGGTATCGCCACCACGCCAGATCTGCCCGGTTCGACCGCCCTCCAACAGTTTCATTTTCCGGTCTCTTCGATATGGGCCTGAACCGTCGCGCCAAGGTTTGTCTCATGGCAGTTCCGGTAGAACGCCACCACCTCGGAAGGCATTCCGTCGGGGATGGGGACGAAGTCTTCAAGCCGCAGGCCGATTGAGCTGCCGAGTTGTGGATCCGCCAGCTGGCTCTCGCTCAAACTGCCGATACGATCGGCTAGGGCTTGGAAATAGGCGAGGTTCGCATCCACCGTCGAAGGGGAGTACGTCCGGCCGTGCGCAGGGATAATCAGCCTTGCATCCAGGTCACGTATTCGCTCGAGCGAGGAACGGATAAGGCGGAGATCATCAGTACTTTTGCTCCAGACTTCGGGAACGGGATACTCCACCGCGTCGACGGCCAGGCAGATGCGAAGTTCGGGAATCCATACGGCGATATGGTCGGGCGTGTGACCCGGCGTATGAATGAGTTCCAGCGTCAGATCACCGCCATTGAGGGTCATCGAGGCGGAGAACGTAATGTCGGGACCGATGAGGTCGACGTTCCGAAACCTCGAATCCTGGCTTGCCTTGTCCCTCAGGACCTCGCGTGCGGAAGGGTCGCGTAAACGGTCGAGCGCTGCGGCATGCGCGATAATCGGAGCGCGCCCCGCAACGGCGGCATTCCCCCAGAAATGATCCCAATCCATGTGCGAATTGATGACGATCATCGGGCGTTCCTTCGTCTGTTCCTCGAGCAGGTCCAGCGCCGCCAGGCATAATTCGGGCGTTCCGAGCGTATCGATCAGCACATTGAACCTCTCGGTCTGGACAAACACGCTATCAACCTCATCCCCCGCCCTGACGATCACGATTCGATCATCGAGTTCGGGATATGAACACAATTCCACCGATGGATTCACGTCTGGTCGCCTTTATTGCAAATCGCAGAGATTCATTCGGATACATCAAGTCCCGTTCGGGCGCCTGCTCTTTCCGAACGGTGCGGGGCGGCGGGGCTTCCCGTCAGATTTGGCTTGCGCTCTACCGGAACATGGACATCCCAACGTCTCATCACGCTGTTCGGCACCGCGACCGTGCATATCACCATCACGCTCAGTTTCGAGCGGCCAAGGCTCTTCGGCGTCCACTGTGTTTCGAGCGGCACCGCACAGCGGGGAACCAGAATCTTCAGGTTGGGCTCCAGCACGTCCCATTGCTGATGCCCCTTGGCGTTCTCGTGCGAAATGAAGCGCCTGGCCTCCTCGCGGATTTCGAACAGGCCATGGGTGTTCTCAGTGGAACGATCGGTGTCGATGCTCCAGGAGGCCAGGCACAGCGCGCAAGCCGACAGGGCGGCGCTAAAGCATATCGATCGAAGCAATGGTGCGCCGTCAGCAGCCAAATGGGTCACCCTCCCAGGAAGTGAAAGACTACCGAAATGCGGCAGTCCTTCAAGGTCTCTCTTCTGACGCAAGCGCCTTTGATGCTCGAAATTAACGCGTCCTATCGGTCCCGCGCCAATGCGGCCGGTGATGTCCAGCGCATCGCGAATTGGCAGTTTCGGTGGAACAACGGCCGCCAACAGAAGTTTGCCTGTAAAGCAACTCGAGCGGCGGCCGATGTTATTCTCTCCAAAACAGGGTGTGTTGAGCACCCCACCCCGGATTTATTATGTCAATCCACTCCTTCTTCAGGGTATCGATGCGTGGCGCGAGGTTTTCGACCATGCAGCGGATACGGGTTTCGACCGTGTGCTGACGGCGCCTCTTTTCGACCGGGGCGGGGAGCGCAGCGTCTTTGCCTCCCGGGACCTAGGCCGCCTCGATCCTCAACTGTCGCTCGGAAGCGCAGTCGAGGAGGGGGTGGGACGCCTGGCGGAGGCCGCCCGCAAGAGCGGCGTCGCCTTGATGATGGACTTGATGCTCGACGGTAAGGCCCGGGATCCCAAGGCGGGCTTTCACCCTGTCGATCCGAGGCGCTCGCCATTGGACCCGGCGGAACCGATGACTGCGATGGGGGCGGAGTCTCTATCCCGGCTGTTGGAAGAATGGACCGAACGGCTGCGAGGACTGACTGGTCTCGGCCTCTCCGGCTACAGGGCGCTCGGGATCGATCGCATTGCGCCGGCGGTTTTCAAATCACTGATTTCGGCGGTGCGCGAGAAGGCGGACGCGCAATTCCTCGCCTGGACGCCCGGCACTGACTTTGGAGCCAGGGCCGCGGTCAAGGATACAGGCTTCGACGGATGTTTTTCATCGATGGCTTGGTGGGATTTCGATGAGAGATGGTTCATCGAAGAACACCGCGTCCAGAAGGAGCTTGGCTGGCAGGTCGCTTTTCCGGAGCCGCCCTTCGCCAGGCGGATCGCCCACGGAACCGAAAGTCGCGAAATCCTCGAACGGCGCGCTATAAGGGCGCTCCGGCTGGCTGCTTCACTCGGCGGCGGCCTGATGGTTCCGATGGGCTTCGAATATGGCGCAGTCACGCCGCTCGATCCGACCCATGGGAATGGAGCGGGCTTGCGGAGGATGCGCCATGACCTTGCCTTCGATATCTCCTCCGAAATTCGCCTTGCGAACACCGAGGTCGGCAAGAAACCCCATGCGCCGACCTCGTCGCTCCGGCTCATCCGCAACGCCAACGGACCGGTCTCAGCGCTGCTGCAGGCTGAGGCGGAAGACCTTCGTAGCACTGAGAATGTGCGGTTCATCCTGCTCAACAGGGACCTTCGGAAAAGTGCGCCCGCTCCGGTGACCGCACTGCGCGAAGCGGCCTCCGGTTTTCTTCCCGCCGCAGCCGACGGCACAGCTCTGCGGCTGCGGGCAGGGGAGACCCTGGTGGTCGAAGGCAAGGCGCCGGCGCCGATCACATCCCGGCCGATCCTCGACGTCGCACAGGCGATAGCATCACCGCGGCTCGCCATCGAAAACATCATGCCGCGGGTCGATGAAGGGCGCTTTCCCGTCAAGCGGGTGGTCGGCGACATCGTCACCGTCGAGGCGGATATATTCGCCGACGGCCATGACCCGATCGCCGCGGTCCTGCTCTGGCGGCCGCTCGATGCGGCGGACTGGAATGAGACGGAGATGCAATTGGTCGAAAACGACCGCTGGCGCGCCGAATTCCTGCTGGAGCGCATTGGACGTTATGAATTTGCCGTCGAGGCATGGAAGAACCCGTTTGCGATTTTCCGCTACGAACTGACGAAGAAGAACGATGCCAGGCTGGATCTGAAGCTCGAACTGCAGGAGGGGTTGAACCTCGTCCGCTCGGCCGAGATGCATGCCGGCCCAACGCTCAATGCCGAATTGAAGGCCCTCGGCGACAATCTCGAAAGCGCCTCCGATGCCGAGCGCACGGCGATCCTGCTCGATGCCGAAACATCCGAATTGATGAACAAGGCGGATTGGCGGCCGTTTCGGCTTCGCTCGACGGCAAGCGCCGTCGATGCCGAGCGCAAGGAGGCTGCCTTTGCCAGCTGGTACCAGATCTTCCCGCGCTCGCAGAGCGGCGATCCGGACCGACACGGCACCTTCGACGACGTCATCCCGCGACTGCCCGCCATCCGCGACATGGGTTTCGACGTGCTCTATTTCCCGCCGATTCATCCGATCGGTTCGACCAACCGGAAAGGCCGCAACAACAGCCTGAAAGCCGGGCCGGGCGACCCCGGAAGCCCCTATGCCATCGGCTCCGAGGATGGCGGCCATGACGCCATCCATCCCGAGCTCGGCGAGTTCGAGGATTTCCGCCGGTTGGTCGAGGCGGCAGGGCGGCATGGCCTGGAGATCGCTCTCGACCTTGCGATCCAGGCGTCGCCGGATCACCCCTGGTTGAAGGAGCATCCCGGCTGGTTCGACTGGCGTCCCGACGGCACGATCAAATATGCCGAAAACCCGCCGAAGAAATACGAGGACATCGTCAACGTCGATTTCTACACGAAAGATGCCCTGCCTTCGCTTTGGGTGGAGCTCAGGGATGTCGTGCAGCTTTGGGTGGACCAGGGCGTCAAGCTGTTTCGCGTCGACAATCCGCACACGAAGCCCTTTCCGTTCTGGGAATGGCTGATCGGCGATATCAGGGCCCGTCATCCCGATGTCGTCTTCCTCTCGGAAGCCTTCACCAAGCCGAAGGTCATGTACCGGCTGGCAAAGATCGGCTTCTCCCAGTCCTATACCTACTTCACCTGGCGCAATGCCAAATGGGAACTCGAGCAATATATGCGGGAGCTGACCGAGACCGCGCCGAAGGAATTCTTCCGCCCGCATTTCTTCGTCAACACCCATGATATCAATCCGGATTTCCTGCAGAACGCACCGCGCCCGGCCTTCCTGATCCGCGCAGCACTTGCCGCCACTCTTTCGGGATTGTGGGGCGTCTATAATGGTTTCGAACTTTGCGAGGGGCGACCCGATGCCAAGCGCAAGGAATATGCCGACAGCGAAAAGTACGAAATCCGGGCCTGGGACTATGACCGGCCGGGCAATATCATTGCCGAAATCAGGACGCTCAACCGCATCCGGACCGAAAACACCGCGCTGCATTCGCATCTCGGGCTGACGCTGCTGAATGCGCGAAATGACAATATCTTGTTCTTCGAGAAGGCAAGCCGCGCCCGCGACAACGTCCTGCTGATCGCCATCAGCCTCGACCCCCATAATTTCCAGCAAAGCGACGTCGAGCTGCCGCTCTGGCACTGGTCGCTCGGAGACGACGGCACGCTGGATGCGGAAGATCTGATCGGCGGCCATCGTTTCAAGTGGACCGGCAAATGGCAGAGCATCGGGCTCAATCC
This sequence comes from Rhizobium leguminosarum bv. viciae USDA 2370, assembly GCF_002008365.1. Classification (GTDB taxonomy): domain Bacteria; phylum Pseudomonadota; class Alphaproteobacteria; order Rhizobiales; family Rhizobiaceae; genus Rhizobium; species Rhizobium leguminosarum. Next base: position 595,027 of record NZ_MRDL01000059.1, on the reverse strand, counting down.
TGAGATCCTGCCCTATGCGATCTGGCGCATTCGCTCAAGGGAGGCATGAATGGACACGATGAATGCAGATAGCGCGCCGCAGCCGCTCTGGTACAAGGATGCGATCATCTACCAGCTGCACATCAAGTCGTTCTACGATGGCAATGGCGACGGGGTCGGCGACTTCGCCGGCCTGCACCAGAAGCTCGATCATATCGCAGCGCTCGGCGTCAATGCCATCTGGCTCCTGCCTTTCTTTCCCTCTCCGCGCCGCGACGACGGCTACGACATCGCCGACTATGGCAATGTCAGCCCCGATTACGGGACGATGGAGGATTTCCGAGCCTTCGTCGACGCCGCCCACCAGCGCAATATTCGCGTCATCATCGAACTCGTCATCAACCACACCTCCGACCAGCATCCCTGGTTCCAGCGCGCGCGCCAGGCGCCGGCGGGATCGCCGGAGCGCGACTTTTACGTCTGGTCGGATACCGATCAGAAATTTCCGGAAACACGCATCATTTTCATCGATACAGAAAAATCCAACTGGACATGGGACGCGGTGGCCGGCGCCTATTACTGGCACCGCTTCTATTCCCATCAACCCGACCTGAATTTCGACAGCCCTCTTGTCATGGAGGAGTTGCTGAGGGTTATGCGCTTCTGGCTGGAAACCGGCATCGACGGGTTTCGTCTCGATGCGATCCCCTACCTCGTCGAGCGCGAGGGGACGATCAACGAAAACCTGCCGGAAACCCACGGGATCCTCAAACGCATACGCGCCGCGCTCGATGCCACTCATCCCGGCGTGATGCTGCTTGCCGAGGCCAATCAATGGCCGGAGGACACGCGCGAATATTTCGGAGAGGGCGACGAATGCCACATGGCCTTCCACTTCCCGCTAATGCCGCGCATGTATATGGCGATCGCCAAGGAGGATCGGTTTCCGATCACCGACATCCTGCGCCAGACGCCGGAGATTCCAGACAACTGCCAATGGGCGATCTTCCTTCGCAACCACGACGAGCTGACGCTCGAAATGGTGACCGACGCCGAGCGGGATTATCTCTGGGAGACCTATGCATCCGACAAACGTGCCCGCATCAATCTCGGCATCAGACGGCGCCTGGCGCCATTAATGGAGCGCGACCGCCGGCGGATCGAGCTGATGAACGCGCTTCTTCTCTCGATGCCGGGAACGCCGGTGATCTATTACGGTGACGAGATTGGCATGGGCGACAATATCTATCTCGGCGACCGGGATGGAGTGAGGACGCCGATGCAATGGTCTCCGGACCGCAATGGCGGTTTCTCCAGGGCAGATCCGGCGCGTCTCGTCCTGCCGCCCGTCGCCGACCCGCTCTACGGTTTCGAGGCCGTCAACGTCGAGGCGCAGAGTACGGACGCGCATTCGCTGCTCAACTGGACGCGCAGAATGTTGGCGTTGCGCGGCAGGCATCCGGCCTTCGGGCGTGGCACGCTGCGGTTCCTTTCACCGGAAAATCGCAAGATCCTTGCCTATCTCAGGGAGTATGAAGGCGAGGTTCTGCTCTGTGTTGCAAGTCTCTCGCGGCTGCCCCAGGCCGTCGAACTCGACTTGTCGAGCTTCGAGGGGCGCGTGCCCATTGAACTGACCGGGATGTCGCCGTTTCCGCCGATCGGCCAGTTGACCTATCTGCTGACCTTACCGCCCTACGGTTTCTTCTGGTTCCAGCTGACGGCTGATGCCGACCCGCCGGCGTGGCGCACCGCACCGCCGGAACAGCTTCCCGATCTGTTGACGATGGTCATCCGGCGTAGCCTGCTCGACCTCGTGGATGAACCGGGTCATGCGCGCATTCTGAGCGGCGAAATCCTGCCCGCCTATCTCTCTAAGCGGCGATGGTTCGGGGCAAAGGACCAGGCGGTTCAGGCCGCTCGACTGATCTCCGCGACACCAATCCCATTCGCCGACGGCGTCGTCCTCGGCGAATTGGAGGTCGAGCTGCCGAACCACAGCGAATCCTACCAACTGCCGCTCACGGTCGCCTGGGACGATGCGCATCCTTCCGCGCTTGCCCAGCAGCTTGCGCTTGGGAGGATTCGCCAAGGTAGACGCGTCGGTTTCCTCACAGACGGATTTGCCGTGGAGGCAATGGCGCGCGGCATTCTGCACGGACTTCGCGACCGCTCGCGCACCACCGGCCGGACCGGCACGCTCGAATTCATTGGGACAGAACGGCTCGACAGTCTCGATATTTCAGACGAGCTGCCGGTGCATTGGCTATCGGCTGAACAGTCCAACAGCTCGCTGCTCGTCGGCGATGTAGCGATGATCAAACTGATCAGACACATCTTCCCGGGCATCCATCCGGAAGTCGAGATGACGCGCTATCTCACCCGCGCCGGCTATGACCACACGGCGCCCCTGCTCGGAGAGGTCGCGCATACCGATTCCAGCGGACGCCGTTCCACCTTGATCATCGTCCAGGGCGCGATCCGCAATCAGGGCGACGCCTGGAACTGGATGCTGAACAATCTACGCCGCGGGGCCGACGAACTCGTGCTGAACGATCCGGCGGTCCAACCAGACGATGACGTCTTCCGGTCGCTGATCAGTTTCGTCGCGATGGTGGGTCTCAGGCTCGGCGAATTGCATGTCGTACTCGCTGCGAAGACCGGGGACGAGGCCTTCAGCCCGGTGGTATCAGGCGACAGCGAGGTCGAGGCGATGAGGAAGGCCGTTGCCGGGGAGCTCGCCTATGCCATGTCGAAGCTCGAGGAACGCGACGAGAATGCCGACCCTGCAATCGACCTGCTCGCAAGGCCGCTTCTCGAGCGTCGTTCCGAACTCGCAGAGCTCGCCGCGACGCTGGCGGAGAGCGCCCGCCATACGCTGATGACACGCACGCATGGCGACTTCCATCTTGGCCAGATCCTTGTCAGCGAGGGTGATGCCGTCATCATCGACTTCGAGGGCGAGCCTGCGAAAAACCTGGCCGAGCGCCGCGCCAAGACGAACCCGCTGCGCGATGTCGCCGGGCTTTTGAGATCGCTGAGCTACCTCGTGGCCACCGCCCAGCTCGATAACGACGCGGTCATCGAACACGACAACGAGGTCCGCCGCGAGGCGATCGCCCGCTTCGGGCGCCATGCCGAGGAGGCCTTTCTCGATGCCTATTCGCAGGCGGTTTCCGTATCGAAGGAGCTTGACATGCCACCCCACCAAAGACGCCGGGTTCTCGATGCCTTTCTACTCGAAAAGGCCGCCTACGAGATCGCCTATGAAGCCCGCAACAGACCGAAATGGCTTCCGATCCCGCTATTCGGCCTTACCGAAATCGTAGCGCGTCTGACGGGAGTCAAGGCATGAATGTTGAGCGCTCGGAACTTCTGGCGGGCATCGGACAGGATGCGCTATGGGCCCTGATCGAGGGGCGCCATGGCGATCCCTTTTCGATCCTCGGTCCCCACCAAAGCGGCGGCATGACGATCATGCGGGTGTATCTGCCCGGAGCGGAAGCGGTCGATCTCATCGATGCGACGAGCGGCCGGGTGGTGGCGCCGTTCAGCATCGCCCACCCGTCCGGCCTGTTTGCGGCGGTGGCGGCCTCGAGGACGGGATACCGGCTGCGGATCACATGGCCGGATGCAGTTCAGATCACTGAGGACCCCTACAGTTTCGGTCTGCTGCTCGGAGAGCTCGACCTCCATCTGATATCGGAGGGCACCCACTACAGTCTGAGCCGGACGCTCGGCGCAGTTGATATGTCGATCGACGGGATATCGGGCGTTCGTTTCGCCGTGTGGGCCCCGAATGCGCGCCGCGTCTCGGTTGTCGGCGACTTCAACGCCTGGGACGGGCGGCGCAATCCGATGCGGCTGAGACCGTCGGCGGGCGTCTGGGAGCTGTTCGTTCCGCGCCTCGCCCCCGGTGAAAGATATAAGTTCGAGATCATCGATGCTGAGGGGACATGCTTGCCGCAGAAGGCCGATCCGGTCGCGAGGGCGAGCGAGGCGGCTCCGTCCACCGCCTCCATCGTCGCATCGTCGACGCCGTTTCGATGGACCGATGACGGCTGGATGAAGGGCCGGTCCCGCCAAGACAGGCTGGAGGGCGCATTCTCGGTCTATGAGGTGCACGCCGGCTCCTGGCTTCGAGATCTAAAGGACGGCAACAGGTCGCTCGACTGGGTTGAACTCAGTCAGCGGCTGGTTCCCTATGTCAGCGACATGGGCTTTACCCATATCGAGCTGCTGCCGATCATGGAGCATCCGTTCGGTGGGTCCTGGGGTTATCAGCCGCTCGGGCTATTCGCGCCCACCGGCCGATATGGGACGCCTGAAGATTTCGCCTATTTCATCGACCGGTGCCATGGCGCCGGGCTCGGCGTCATCCTCGATTGGGTTCCTGCTCATTTTCCTACAGACGTCTGGGGGCTTGCCCGCTTCGACGGCAGCGCGCTCTACGAGCACGAAGATCCGCGCGAAGGCTTTCACCGCGACTGGAACACGCTGATCTACAATCTCGGCCGCAACGAGGTGAAAGGGTTCCTGATCGCCAGCGCGCTGGAATGGCTCGAGCGCTACCATATCGACGGTTTGCGGGTCGACGCCGTTGCCTCGATGCTTTACCGCGACTACAGCCGCAACGAGGGCGAATGGATCCCCAACCAATATGGCGGCCGCGAGAATCTGGAAGCGGTCGAATTCTTCAAGCACCTGAACAGCATCATTCACGAGCGCTGCCCGCACGCGATGACGATCGCCGAGGAATCAACTGCCTGGCCCGGCGTGACGAAGCCGCCGGAGCAGGGAGGGCTGGGGTTCGACATCAAATGGAACATGGGCTGGATGCATGACAGCCTGAGCTACATCGAGAAGGATCCGATTTACCGGAGCTACGCCCATGGCACGATGACCTTCGGCATGATCTATGCCTATTCCGAACACTTCATTCTGCCGATTTCACATGACGAGGTCGTCTACGGAAAGGGCTCGCTGCTGACGAAGATGCCGGGCGACGAATGGCAGAGATTCGCCAATCTGCGCAGCTATCTCGCCTTCATGTGGGGTCATCCCGGCAAGAAGCTCTTGTTCATGGGGAGCGAAGTCGCACAGCCGGGCGAGTGGAATCATGATGGTTCGGTGACCTGGGATGTGCTGGACCGGCCCCAGCATGTGGGGATTCAGCGGCTGGTGAAGGATCTGAACGGCCTCTACGCGGACGAGCCGGCATTGCAATTCGGCGACTTTCATCCCGAGGGCTTCGAATGGGCGGCAGCCGACGACGCCGTCAATTCCGTGCTCGGGATGCTCCGTTATGCACCCGATCGTGCTTCGTCGATCCTGGTCATGTCGAATTTCACGCCGGTGCCGCGTTACGGCTACAGGGTCGGCGTGCCCAGCGACGGTGTGTGGATCGAGCGGATGACGACGGATGCGCGGGAATATGGCGGCTCGGGCCTTGTCAATGGCGCGGTGTCGACCGAACCGGTGCCCGCCCACGGCAGGCCCGTCTCTCTGTCGCTGACGCTGCCGCCGCTGTCCACGATCTTTCTGCAGGGGCCGTCGCCTTGACAGTGGTCACGTCGATGACGGTTCCACCGTCATCTGAGACGACCGTAGATAGTCAACTCGGTGACAGTTTCACCGTCACCTGAGATAATGGATATGCGGGCGCGAGTGATAGGGAGAGGCTTCGACACGGGCCTCGACGGAAAAGACATTCCTTAGAAGATCCTCGCTCAACACGTCCTGGGGCGCGCCGGAGGCGACGATCCTGCCATGCTGCATGATGATCAGCTGGTCGCAGAACATGGCAGCATGATTGAGATCGTGCAGGGCGACGATGCTGGTGATCGGCAGGCCGGAGACGAGCCGCATCAGGCCGATCTGATGCTGGATATCGAGATGGTTCGTGGGTTCGTCGAGGATCAGCTCCTGGGGCGACTGGGCGAGCGCCCTTGCGATATGGGTGCGCTGCTTCTCGCCGCCCGACAGGCTTTGCCAGCGATCGTCGCGTTTCTCCGCCATGCCGGCGCGCGCCAGCGCGGCTTCGACCGCCTCGTCGTCGGTCTTCGTCCAGCCTGAAAACATCGACCGGTGCGGGAACCGGCCGAGCTTGACGACGTCGACGACTCTGAGATTGGCATTTGTGGTGGCGTGTTGCTCGACGAAGGCGATCCGCCGGGCGATCGCGCGGCGGCTGATCGTGGCGACGTCGCTCCGGTCGAGCGTGATGCGGCCGGAATGCGGCCGCTTCAGGCCGGCGAGAAGCCGCAGGAGCGAGGTCTTGCCCGAGCCGTTCGGCCCGAGCAGGCCGAGCATCTTGCCCGGCGGCGCGTCCAGGGAAACGCCGTCGAGAATGGTCTTCCTGCCAATCTTCCAGATGAGGTTTTCGGCCTTGATGCTCATGATGCGCGCTGGAACCGGTAGAGGATGATCGAGAAGAAGGGGACGCCCACCAGGGCCGTGACGACGCCGATTGGCAGGATCTGGTTCGGAATGAGGGCGCGCGCGGCGATGTCGGCGAGCACCATGAAGATCGCCCCTGTTATTGCGCAAGCCGGCAGGAGGCGGACATGCAGCGGCCCGACGACAAAGCGCGCGACATGCGGCACGACAAGGCCGACGAAGCCGATCGACCCCACCATGCTGACGATCGTCGCCGTCATCATTGCCGTCAGCGCAAAGAGCGCCATCCGCGCGCGGCCGACATTGACGCCGAGTGATGATGCCGCCTCGTCGCCGAAAGCGAAGGCGTCGAGCACGCGGGCGTAAAACAGGCAGCCGACGAGGCCGACGCCGACAACGATCGAGACCAGCGCGAATTCCGGCCAGCGCACGCCGCCGAAGCTGCCGAGCAGCCAGAACATGACGTCGCGGGCCTGCTGGGCGTTGGCCGATGTCGTGACGATGTAAGACGTAGTGGCGTTGAAAAGCTGCGAAGCGGCGACACCGGCGAGGATGGTGCGATCGGCTCCGCCGCGCGTGCCGTTTGACAGCAGGGCGACGAAGAAGAAGGCCGCGAAGGCTCCGGCAAAGGCGCCGGCGGAAAGCGAGACCGCGCCGGCGCCGACGCCTAAGATGACGATCGCGACGGCGCCTGTGGAGGCGCCGGCCGAGATGCCGAGAACATAGGGTTCGGCAAGCGGATTGCGCAGCAGCGACTGCATGATCGCGCCCGATAGCGCAAGGCCCGCGCCGCAGAAAGCGGCAACCAGCGCCCGGCTGAGACGATAATCCCAGATGACAGTCTCGTGGATGCGGTTCAGTTCGACCGCGGTCCATCCCAACCGGTTGGTGACGGCCGAAAACGTGGTTGCAAGCGGGATCGGCAGGTCGCCGATCCCGACGCTGACGCCAATGGCAACAGCGATGAGGCAGAAAGAGGCCAGGAGCACTGCGAGGACGGCTCCCAGCTGCCGGAAGATACGGCCCGCTTCCGTCACTTCAACAGACCGAGAGCCTTCAGCTGGCCGGCCACCTGCTCAGCGCCGTAGACCGTGCGGACGGTCGGGTTCATGGCCTGGCCGTCCATGATCACGATCGCCTTGTTCTTGACGGCAGGGATCTGGCTGACGGCCGGATCGGTGTTCAGGAAATTGATCTTGGCCTCCGGCTTATCGAGCTCCCAACGATTGCGGTCGAGACTGGCGACGACAATGACGTCGGGATTGGAGGCGATGATGCCTTCCCAGCCGAGCGTCGGCCATTCCGCTTCCGCTGATATCGCGTTGTGTCCGCCGAGCAGATCAGCGATGAAGCCGGACGCGCTGTTCTTGCCGCCGAGATAGGCGTCGGCCGACGGGCTGGGGCTGGAGAACCAGAAGACGTAGGAAAGGTTCTTGCCGTCCTTTGAAGCGCTGGAGCGAAGCTTGGCTTCGCGCGCCTTGAAGTCGGCGATCAACGCCTGGCCGCGATCGGCGACATCGAAAATCTCAGAGAGTTCGTCGATCTCCTTGTAGAGAAGATCCATGTTCCACAGCTCGGCGCGGCTGCCGTACTGGTCCTTGACGTCCTTGGTGCTGAGGCAGGTGCTGGGAGAAAGATAGGTCGCGACGCCGACCTTGTCGAAATCCTCGCGCTTGGCCACCTTGCTGTTCGGCCCAACCAGGCTCGGCAGAGCCGCCGCCACGAAATCGGGATTTTCGGCGAGGATCGATTCGAAAGTCGGCATCTCGACGGTCAGAAGCTTGACCTTGGCATTGGCTTCTGCGAGCTGCGGCAGAACCTTGCTCGGCCAGAAGGCCGTGCCGGCCATCTTGTTCTCGAGGCCGAGCAGCAGCAGGATTTCAGCGCTGTTCTGGCCGAGGCCGATCGCCCGTTCGGGCGCCTTCTGGAAAGTCACCTGCGCGCCGCAGTTTTCCAGGGTCAGCGGATACGTCGTCGAAGCGGCCAAAGACAGATCTGCGGCAAGGCCGATCATGGTTGAGAGGCCGCAGGCGGCCAGAAGCGATTTGAGGCTGGTCACGAAGAAATTCCCGGTGCGTGAGTATATGCGGTCGCCGTATAGCCTCAGAAACAGCCAGAAAACAAGACCAAATAAATCAACTTATCGCAAAATTGACAAGGCATTGCTGCGGGAACAACGTGCCACCGCCTGTCGAACGGCAGCCGCGTTCGCCGTCTAAACGGGGCCGACCGGTGACAGCGACTTGCCGTAGACCTCGAGGATCGCCGCAATCTCCTTGAGGATGCCGGAGAGCGGAAGCGTGCCTTTTCTGTCGAACGCCATGTCGCTGCGTTCGAAAAGGGCGAGGCAGATCTCGCTCGAATCATGGCGCGATTGGTAGGCAAGGCCATCCAGCCGGTCGGCATGGTCCCAAAGCGCGTCGGTCCAAAGGCCGCATGGTCCGTAGGGGCCGGTGGAGTTGGCATTATCAGTGCCGAGGGTCTGCAGGCCGGTTCCGTGCATGCGGACGATCCTCAGCGGTCTGATACAGCTGAGTTCACTGATGGCGCGTGTGGTGATTTCGGTCATGGACACCATCAACCGCTGGGGATTGCGCAGGATCGTTTCCGTAAGCGCTCCCCTGCGGCTCATCCCGACATAGAGAATTCCGAAACGTCCGCTGGCGCTGTCGAAACGATTGGTGGCGGGAATCCCGGGGCCGGGTCCAAAGAAGATGGGGTCGAGATGCGTCCGATGGACCCTATGGAGAACCTGCCCGACCGGAATGAGGTCGATCGGCAATGACGAATGGGCGAGCCAAGCGGGCGGGGGCAGTGCAGCTCCCGACGGCCCTCTGCCTGCATTTGCCGGCATCAGGCAAAGCCGCCGGAGGTTTCGATCCGGATCAGACGCCGGACTGCTTCACGATCGCCGTCGCGCAGCGCCTGCAGAGCTGTCCGACCACCGAGAACCGTATCGGAAGCAAGCAGAAAATCCAATGCGATCCAGGGACCGGCGGCGGCAAAACCACGCACGACATCGGAAATCCCTGCGATCACCTCACCTTGATCCAACTGGCAGAGCGGATAGCGCCAGTCGCTGCCTTCGCGCATGGCAAGCAGCGTGCCGGCTCGCCGCCTTTTGTCGACGGCCTGTCTGCTGATGCCGAGGATCCGTCCGGCGTCCTCGGCTGACATCGTCCCGCCGGCCCGTTCGACGAGATTTTGCCGATGCTCGACGTTGCGAGCCAACGCCGGAACCAGCGGATCGAGATCGTTTATCGCCGCGCCCACCATATCCGAGCGGCTGAGAAGCTGCGCCAACGATCCGGCGTCGGTCGGGGCTGAAAGCGCATCGGCCAGATCCTTTGCCGGCACGTTTGCAGAAATGCGCTCGAGCGCCGAAGTCGCGCGTCGCAGAAACGCGGCTCTGATGGAATTCGGCTCTTCCTGTTCTGTGACGGGAGTGGATGCGTGGCGGGCCATGGAGCGGCTCCTTGGTTGACAAGGTATTTATATGGCTCATGCCGATATGAAGTCAACCACATGTGTAGAGGCCACGTGCATCAATAAGCTTCCAGAAAGCCCCGATTGCCCGGGAGAGAACATACGGGTTCTCGTCAGCGAAGCCTTCGACATTGTTCAGGTCATCTTTCCTACAAGCTTGGCATAGTCCGAAAACGTCAACCGTTCGCCTCTCCTGCCTGCCTCTTCGGCAAGCTGCAGCACACGGATGGGGAACAGGATCGCGGCGCGATTGGCATCCGACAGTTCATGGTCGTCGTCATCCTCGACTGCCTGCTTGGCTTTCGCGAGCGCGGCATTGAGTTCTCCGCTGGTCAGCAGTTCCTTCTCGACGATCGCATCACATATCGACGCCATGGCCATGATGAGGCCCTTGAGCTGGAGGTTGGCCGTATTCATGAGAACTCCAAGGGAACGAGGGACCTATGATGGTGACGCCGTAGCGCCTCGCCGATTTCGTCGGTAAATTGCTACGTCAGTCCGATTGAATCGGCCGGATCGTGTCGACAGCGATGGCGCCTTCGAGGATCCCTCGCTTAACATCGCGCTTGTTCCGCTCGATCTCAATGACGGTGTAAAGCTTGTCGTCGCGAAAAGCGCTGGCATTGACCGTTGTGACGTCCTCGGCGGGAGCCGCATCCACTTCCATGAAGTCAAGCTCACGAGCCGCAGCGACGATCCTGGCATCACCGGCCGTTCTGGCAGCGACGACGACGGTACCATGTCCGGGGGAGTTGTCCCATCTCGGATCGTCGGGCGCCGCGATCGGCTCCAGCCGATAGATGTTGAGCATCTCGTCGCCAGCGTCGGGCGACGATTGCGAAGCCGCATCCTCGATTTGCGCCTGGCTCTCGACCGACTTCCCGAACGTGGTCTGGCTGGTCGCGTTGTTGATCTCTTCCTTGCCTGTCCTTGAGACGTTCGACATATCGCTCTCCATTGTCAGGACGGAAACGACGGCCGGCAGCCAAGTGTTCCCCCACGCACGAAAAACCGCAAATTCCACCCAGACGATGTCCGGCGCGCACTTTGGATATCTGCAACTATCAGGCTCATTTTGGGCGCTGAATCATGTTAGGATCAACGCGGGACGGCCATACCATTTTCCCAGTCGAGCACTAAATTACCAGTCGTCGAAGAGGGGGATTCTCGTGAACAACCAAACCAGCGAATTCGCGCGCGACAATGCCGCGGCAGATAACCTCAATGGTCAGGTCCACAAAGCAATGGCGTTGGACGAGGCCAGTGCCCTTCTGGAGGTGCTGGTTGCGGTAAGACGGGGCGACTTTTCGGTGCGGATGCGGTCGGATCTGACCGGTGTCACCGGCAAGGTCGCCGACGCTCTCAATGACATCATCGCCGCCAATCAGCGCATGGCCCAGCAGCTCGAACATGTCGGGCAGGTGGTCGGCCGGGACGGGCGAACGAGCACGCGCGTGCGCTTCGGCCTGTCGGACGGTTCCTGGTCCGAAATGGAAGGATCGATCAACGGTCTGATTGACGACCTTCTGTGGCCGACGACAGCTGTCACGCGCACGATCACTGCGGTCGCCAAGGGAGATCTTCTGCAGACCGTGCCGCTCGATGTCGACGGTCGGGCGCTCAAAGGTGAGTTCCTACGCTCGGCCGATATCGTCAATACGATGATCAAGCAGCTGAGCGTCTTCACATCGGAAGTGACGCGCGTCGCGCGCGAGGTCGGCACCGACGGAAAACTCGGCGGCCAAGCGCAGGTGCCGGAGGTGACGGGCGTCTGGAAGGACCTCACCGAAAGTGTGAACTCGATGGCGTCGAACCTGACGGCGCAGGTGCGCAACATCGCGGAAGTGACGATCGCCGTCGCGAATGGCGATCTTTCCAAGAAGATCACCGTCGACGTGCGCGGCGAGATCCTGCAGCTGAAGGAGGCGATCAACACCATGGTCGACCAGCTCAGGTCCTTCGCATCGGAAGTGACGCGCGTCGCGCGCGAGGTCGGCACCGAAGGCAAGCTCGGCGGCCAGGCGCTGGTGCCAGGCGTCGCCGGAACCTGGAAAGACCTGACCGATTCCGTCAACGCCATGTGTGGCAACCTGACGGCGCAGGTCCGCAACATCGCCCAGGTGACCACGGCCGTTGCGCGCGGCGACCTGTCGCGCAAGATCACTGTCGACGTTTCGGGCGAAATCTTGGAGCTCAAGGAAACCATCAACACGATGGTCGACCAGCTCAACGGCTTCGCCGGCGAGGTGACGCGCGTGGCGCGTGAAGTCGGCACCGAAGGTCGGCTCGGCGGCCAGGCGCAAGTGCCCGGTGTGGCGGGCACCTGGAAGGACCTGACCGACAACGTCAATTCCATGGCCTCGAACCTCACGGCGCAGGTGCGCAATATCGCCGAAGTCTCGACCGCGATCGCCAATGGCGACCTGTCGAAGAAGATCACGGTCACGGTGTCGGGGGAAATCCTCGAGCTGAAGGAGACGATCAACACGATGGTCGATCAGCTCAATGCCTTTGCTTCCGAAGTGACCCGTGTGGCCCGCGAAGTGGGCACGGAGGGCCGGCTTGGCGGCCAGGCTAATGTGCGCGGCGTCGCCGGCACCTGGAAGGATCTTACCGAGAACGTCAACTCGATGGGCGGCAACCTGACGGCGCAGGTGCGCAATATCGCGGAGGTCTCGACCGCCATCGCCAATGGCGACCTGTCGAAGAAGATCACGGTCGACGTGAAGGGGGAGATCCTCGAGCTGAAGGAAACCATCAATACGATGGTCGATCAGCTGAATGCCTTTGCCTCGGAAGTCACCCGCGTCGCCCGCGAAGTGGGCACGGAGGGCCGGCTCGGCGGCCAGGCCAATGTGCGCGGCGTCGCCGGCACCTGGAAGGACCTGACCGACAGCGTCAATTCGATGGCGTCCAACCTCACCGGGCAGGTGCGCAACATCGCCGAAGTCGCGACCGCCGTCGCCCAGGGAGACCTGTCCAAGAAGATCACCGTCACCGTGTCTGGCGAAATCCTCGAACTGAAGGAGACCATCAACACGATGGTCGACCAGCTCAACGGCTTTGCCGGCGAGGTGACGCGCGTGGCGCGCGAGGTCGGCACCGAAGGCCGGCTCGGCGGCCAGGCGAACGTGCTCGGCGTCGCGGGCACTTGGAAGGATCTGACGGACAGCGTCAATTCCATGGCGGGCAACCTGACGGCGCAGGTGCGCAACATCGCCGAAGTCTCGACCGCGATTGCCAATGGCGACTTGTCGAAGAAGATCACGGTGTCAGTCTCGGGTGAAATCCTCGAGCTCAAGGAAACGCTGAACACCATGGTCGATCAGCTGAACCGCTTTGCTTCCGAAGTCACGCGCGTTGCCCGTGAAGTCGGCACCGAGGGCAAGCTCGGTGGCCAGGCGCAGGTGCCGGGTGTCGCGGGTACCTGGAAAGACCTCACCGAAAACGTCAACTCCATGGCCTCCAACCTTACCGGCCAGGTTCGAAACATCGCCGAAGTCACGACGGCCGTGGCGCGCGGCGACCTGTCGCGCAAGATCACCGTCGACGTGAAGGGGGAAATCCTCGAACTGAAGAACACCATCAATACAATGGTGGACCAGCTCAACGCCTTCGCCGGCGAAGTGACGCGCGTCGCCCGCGAAGTCGGCACCGAAGGCAAGCTTGGCGGCCAGGCGCAGGTCTCCGGCGTCGCCGGCACCTGGAAGGACCTCACCGACAGCGTCAACTCCATGGCGGGCAACCTGACGGCGCAGGTGCGCAATATCGCCGAGGTCGCGACCGCAATCGCCAATGGCGACCTGTCGCGCAAGATCACCGTCGACGTGCGCGGCGAAATCCTGCTCCTGAAGGATACTTTGAATACCATGGTCGATCAGCTTCGCTCCTTTGCCGGCGAAGTGACGCGTGTCGCCCGCGAAGTCGGCACCGATGGCAGGCTCGGCGGTCAGGCTGTCGTTCCCGGCGTCGCCGGCACCTGGAAGGACCTGACCGATAACGTCAACCTGCTCGCCGCCAATCTGACGACCCAGGTTCGAAACATCGCCGAAGTCACGACAGCAGTGGCGCGTGGCGACCTGTCGCGCAAGATCACCGTCGACGTGAAGGGGGAAATCCTCGAACTGAAGAACACCATCAATACGATGGTGGACCAGCTCAACGCCTTCGCCGGCGAAGTGACGCGTGTGGCCCGCGAAGTCGGCACCGAAGGCAAGCTCGGCGGCCAGGCGCAGGTGCCTGGCGTTGCCGGCACCTGGAAAGACTTGACCGACACCGTCAACGTCATGGCCGCCAACCTGACCGAGCAGGTCCGCGGCATCGTCAAGGTGGTGACGGCGGTGGCGAACGGCGACCTCGAGCAAAATCTCACCGTCGCATCCAAGGGCGAGGTGGCAGCCCTTGCCGAGACCATCAACAACATGACCAACACGCTCGCGACCTTTGCCGATCAGGTGACCACGGTTGCGCGCGAGGTGGGCGTGGAAGGCCGTCTCGGCGGTCAGGCGAATGTTCCGGGCACCGCGGGAACCTGGAAGGACTTGACCGGCAACGTCAACCTGCTGGCAGCCAACTTGACGACGCAGGTGCGCGCCATCGCCGAGGTGGCGACCGCCGTCACCAAGGGTGACCTGACGCGCTCGATCAAGGTCGACGCGCGCGGCGAAGTGGCTGAGCTCAAGGATAACATCAACACGATGATCGATAACCTCAGGCTCACCACCGAGCGCAACACCGAGCAGGACTGGCTGAAGACCAACCTGGCGCGCTTCACCAACATGCTGCAGGGGCAGCGCGACCTGACGCTGGTCGGCAAGATGCTGCTGTCGGAGCTGGCGCCTCTGGTCGGTGCCCATCAAGGGGTTATCTACCAGGTGGATGCCGACGAGCGCCAGCCGATCTTGTCGCTGCTCTCCGTCTACGCGAAAGGGGGCGAGGCGGCGCACCCGGCACGTCTCGAGTTCGGCCAGGGACTTGTCGGCCAGTGCGCCAGCGACGCTCGCCGCATCCTGGTCACCGACCTTCCCGACAATGTCGTTCCGATAAGCTCCGGCGTGTTCACGACCTTGCCGAGAAGCGCCATCGTGCTGCCGGTGCATTTCGAGGGGCAGGTGAAGGCCGTGATCGAGTTGGCCTCGGCCGGCGAATTCACCGAGTTGCAGCTGTCCTTCCTCGACCAGTTGACGACATCGATCGGCATCGTCCTCAACTCGATCGAAGCGACCATGCAGACCGAAGGCCTGCTCAAGCAGTCCCAGCAGCTTGCCGCCGAGCTTCAGACGCAGCAGCGCGAGCTGCAACAGACCAACGAGCAGCTCGGACAGAAGGCGCAGCAGCTGGAGGAACGCAACGTCGAAGTCGAGGCGAAGAACCAGGAGATCGAGCAGGCCCGGCGCGCGCTGGAGGAAAAGGCAACCGAGCTCGCGCTGACATCGAAGTACAAATCCGAATTCCTCGCCAACATGTCGCATGAGCTGCGCACGCCGCTGAATTCGATCCTCATCCTCGGCCAGCAGCTGGGAGAAAATCCGGATGGCAACCTGTCGGGCAAACAGGTCGAGTTCGCAAAGACGATCCACGGCGCGGGAACCGATCTGTTGAACCTCATCAGCGACATCCTCGACCTGTCGAAGATCGAGTCCGGAACGGTCTCGGTCGATGCCGAGGAGATTTTTGTCAGCAACCTGCTCGAGATGATGGCGCGGCCATTCCGGCACGAGGCCGAAAACCGGAACCTGTCGTTCTCGGTCGACGTCGGCGCCGATGTCGCCAAGAGCCTCATCACGGATTCGAAGCGACTGCAGCAGATCCTCAAGAACCTGCTGTCGAATGCCTTCAAGTTCACCGCGCAGGGCGGCGTGACGCTTCGCGTCGCTTCGGCAACGAGCGGCTGGTCGTCCGATCACCCCTCGTTGAAGCATGCGCCTTCTGTCATCGCCTTCGAAGTCGTCGACACCGGCATCGGCATACCGCCTGAAAAACAACGCATCATTTTCGAGGCCTTCCAACAGGCGGATGCCTCGACAAGCCGCAAATATGGCGGCACCGGCCTCGGCCTGGCGATCAGCCGCGAACTGGCAAACCTCTTGGGCGGCGAGATCCAGCTGCGCAGCACCCCCGGTGTCGGCAGCACCTTCGTTCTCTACCTGCCGCTCACCTATGTGGGCGCCGGCGCGGTTGCGCCGAAGTCGGTTCCGCCGGCAAATGTCGTGGAATTTGCCGAAGCGGCAGCAAACCGCCGCGCCGACAAGCCGACCGAACATGTCGAAGACGATCGCCACCACATAGCGGCCGGCGACTCGGTGCTGCTCGTCGTCGAGGACGACGCGCACTACGCCCGCGTCCTGGTGGATCTCGCCCGCGACAACGGATTCAAGGTTCTGGTGGCGATGCGCGGTAGCGATGCGCTCGCACTCGCGCAGGACTACAGGCCGGCGGCGATCTCGCTCGACATCTTCCTGCCCGACATGCTCGGGTGGACGGTGCTGAGCCAGCTCAAGCAGAATCCGCAGACGCGGCATATTCCGGTCCAGATTATCAGCCTCGACGAGGATCGTCAGCATGGGCTGACCCGCGGCGCCTTCGCTTTCATGAGCAAGCCGACGACGCCGGAAGGCCTGGGCAAGGCGCTGTCGCGATTGAAGGCCTATGCGCAGCCCCGCCGCAAGCATCTGCTGCTCGTCGAAGACAACGAGGCCGAGCGTCTGAGCGTCACCGCCCTTCTCGGACACGACGACATCGATATCACCAGCGTCGGCTCCGGCTCGGAGGCTCTCGCCGCTCTTCGGCAGAATGCCGCCGACTGCGTGGTGCTCGACCTTTCCCTTCCCGACATGTCCGGCTTCGAAGTGCTGGAGCAAATACGCGACGACGCCGAGATCGGCGAGGTGCCGGTGGTCGTGTTCACCGGCCGGGAGCTTTCCGCTGAGGAAGACGCGACACTGCACAGCATGGCCCGCAGCGTTGTGGTCAAGGGGGTCGAATCGCCCGAGCGTCTGCTGGATGAGACGGCCCTGTTCCTGCACCGGGTTGTCGCCGACCTGCCGGCGGCAAAGCAGGCGACGCTGCAGGACCTGCACAGCTCGGACGAGGATCTGGTCGGCGAGACCGTGCTGCTTGTCGACGACGATGCCCGTAACATCTTCGCGCTGAGCAGCGTCCTCGAACGCCGGGGAATGAAGGTCCTGACCGCGACGACCGGTAGCGAAGCCATCGACGTCATCAACAACGAACCCTCTGTGGCGATCGTGCTGATGGACATCATGATGCCCGGAATGGACGGCTACGAGACAATGCAGGTCATCCGTTCGGAGCCCCGGTTCCGGCGGCTGCCAATCCTGGCGCTGACGGCCAAGGCGATGAAGGGCGACCGCGAGAAATGCCTGGAAGCGGGCGCGTCCGACTACCTGGCGAAACCGGTCAATACCGAACAGCTGTTGTCGGCTCTTCGCATGTGGCTGCATCGCTGAGGATTCTCGCCATGAACCCCGTCAACATCCTCCTCGTCGACGACCAACCGGCAAAGCTCCTGAGTTACGAGGTCATACTCGAAGAGCTCCAAGAAAACCTCATCAAGGCGCAATCCGCACGCGAAGCTTTTGAGCACCTGTTGCGCACCGAAATCGCGGTGATCCTCGTCGATGTCTGTATGCCCGAACAGGATGGGTTCGAGCTCGTCAGCATGATCCGGCAGCATCCGCGCTATCAAAACACGCCGATCATCTTCGTTTCCGCCGTCATGCTGGCGGAACCAGACCGGCTGCGCGGCTATGCGGTGGGCGCGGTCGACTATGTCTCCGTCCCGATCGTCCCCGAAGTGCTGAGAGCCAAGGTTAGGGTCTTTGCCGATCTCTACAGGAAGACGAGGGAACTCGAACGCCTGAACGCCGAGCTGGAGGCCCGGGTTCACCAGCGCACCGCCGAGCTCGAGGCCTCGGCAGCGCAGTTGCGTGAGCTCAACGAGGAGCTCGAGCATCGGATCGATCAACGGACACGGGAGCGCGAAGAGGCGCTCGCACAGCTGTTCGAGGCGCAGAAGCTCGACACGATCGGTCACCTGACGGGTGGCGTGGCCCACGACTTCAATAACCTCCTGATGGCAGTTCTCGGCAGCCTGAATCTTCTGAAGAAACGGCTTCCGGCCGATGAACGCAGCGAACGCCTGGTGACGAACGCGATTCAGGCGGCCGAGCGCGGCACCGCGCTGACCCAGCGCCTGCTTGCCTTCGCACGCCGCCAGGAGCTCAAGCCGCAGGCGGTCGACTTCCTCCGGCTGTTCGAAAACGTCGAGGATCTTCTCGCCAAGGCGGTGGGGCCGCGCATCGAAATCCACAAGAGCATCCCGGCGGATCTCGCCCCTCTTCTGGTCGACAGCAACCAGTTGGAACTGGCGCTGCTCAACTTGTTTGTCAATGCCCGGGATGCGCTCGAAAGCGGCGGAGCCGTGACGGTGGCCGCGGCGGCAGCCGAAGAAGCCCTGCCGACCAGCCTCGCAGGCGGAAATTACATCAGGATATCGGTGTCGGACGATGGCGAGGGGATGGACGAGGCAACGGTCTCGCGTGCCGCCGAACCGTTTTTCACCACCAAGGGGGTCGGCAAGGGCACCGGTCTCGGCCTGTCGATGGTGCATGGCCTGGCAGCGCAATCCGGCGGCTCGATCCAGATATCGAGCGTCAGGGGCAAGGGCACGACCGTTTCCCTGTGGCTCCCCGTTGCCGAGACATTCGTCAAGGTGCAGCCGGTCGTCGAGCCTCCGGCGACGGAGCCTTTGAAACCGGCGTCGCGGCCGCTCGCCATTCTCGTCGTCGACGACGACGCCCTTGTCAGGACGGGAACCGTGGCAATGCTGGAGGATCTCGGGCATCTGCCGCAAGAGGCGTCTTCCGCTTCCCAGGCTTTGGAATTCTTTGCTGACGGACAGGGTTGTGATCTCGTCATCACCGATCATGCCATGCCGGGGATGACGGGCGCAGAGCTTGCGCGTCACCTTCGCTCCTCCTTTCCAGGCCTGCCCATCATCCTTGCCTCGGGCTATGCCGAGTTTTCCGAAGACCATGGCCTCGGCCGGATGCTGCGGATGAAGAAGCCATTCACACAGGAACAGCTTCAGGCGGCGATGGACCAAGCGCTCGGGTAAAATCGCGGCGGCCTGACGATCAAAGCGTAAACATGCCGAGGCGACCGGCGCGGCCATGCTGGTGACAGCGACCGCTTTCGCGCGTCCGCTTGCGGACGAAACTTTTTCCTCCCGCAAAAGTTACCCAAATCCCATCCCAATTTCATCGAAGGCTTTCTCTTGACCAAAATGACATTCGGACCGGCATTCACCGAAGGGGGCATTCTATTCCGCCTCTGGGCTCCCCTGCATGAAAGCGTGTCGTTGAAGATCGAAGGCGCTGATCCGTGGCCGATGCAGGCGACTGAGGACGGCTGGCACCGCTGCACGGTCGCGCAAGCCCATACCGGTACGCTTTATCGCTTTGTCCTGCCGGACGGTTCCGAAGTTCCCGATCCCGCCTCGCGGTTCCAGCCACAGGATGTGCGCGGGCCGAGCGAAGTGGTCGACCTTTCCACCTATCGCTGGACGACGAGCGACTGGACGGGTCGGCCATGGGAAGAGATGGTCATCTACGAGATGCATATCGGCTGCTTCACGCCGGAGGGTACTTTCAAGGCCGCGATCGAGCGGCTCGACCATCTGCAAGCGCTGGGCGTTACGGCGCTGCAGATCATGCCGCTTAGTGAATTTCCCGGCCGTTACAGCTGGGGCTATGACGGTGTGCTTCCCTATGCTCCGGACAGCAGCTACGGCCGGCCGGAAGATTTCATGGCGCTGGTTGACGCAGCACACCTGCGCGGCATCTCGGTTTTCCTGGACGTGGTCTACAATCACTTCGGACCTGACGGCAATTTTATCCCCGCCTATGCGCCGCTCTTTACCGAGCACCACAAGACGCCCTGGGGCAACGGCATCAACTACGACGGCGACGGATCGGAGATGATCCGCGAATTCATCATCCAGAACGCCATCTATTGGATCACCGAGTTCAGGCTCGACGGTTTCCGCTTCGATGCCGTCCACGCCATCAAGGACAACAGCGCCGAGCATCTGCTTCACGCGCTCGCCCGCCGCGTCAAGGCTGCCGCCGGCGACCGACTTGTCCATCTGATCGTCGAAAACGAGGAAAACGACAGCGATCTGCTGAAGCGTGACGAAAACGGAGAAGTGAGGTTGTTCACCGCCCAATGGAACGATGACGTGCACCATGTGCTGCATATCACTGCTACGGGCGAAACCTTCGGCTACTATGCCGATTACGTCGGTGACGCCGGTAAGCTCGGCCGGGCGCTGGCGGAAGGTTTCGTGTTTCAGGGGGAACATATGCCCTACCGCGGCGGAAGCCGCGGCAGGCCGAGCGGCCATCTGCCGCCCACCGCTTTTATCTCCTTCATCCAGAACCATGACCAGATCGGCAATAGGGCGCTGGGGGACCGGGTTCTGGCTTCGAGCCCGGCTGATGTCGTCAAGGCTGTCGCTGCGATCTACCTGCTGGCGCCCGAGATCCCGATGCTGTTCATGGGCGAGGAATGGGGCGCCAGAGAACCTTTCCCCTTCTTCTGCGATTTCGACGAGGACCTGAACGAGAAGGTCAGGAAAGGCCGTCGTGAGGAGCTCTCCCGTCTGCCGGGCTTCGACGCCGACGACCTTCTCGACCCGACGGCGCCATCGACCTTCGCGGCTGCCAAGTTGGACTGGTCGAAACTCGCCTCCTCCGATGTCTTCGATTTTTACAGGACGCTTCTCGACCTCCGACACCGGAGGATCGTGCCATTGCTCAAAGGCGCTGGCGCCGGAAACGCGGTCTATCGCTCGGCGGGAAGCGCACTCGCGGTGGATTGGACCCTGGCGCAAAACCGGCGTCTGCATCTGCGCGCAAACCTCGGTACCGAGGCGGCGACGCTCGCCTCGCAGCAGGACGACGGCGAGACGATCTTCCGTCTCGGCGGTAGCGATGGCGGCAATCTCGCGCCCTGGACGGTGATCTGGAAAATCAGCGAGGCGTGACGGCTTGCTGACAGGAAGGCGATCGGACGATGAAATCTGCTGAGCTCGACAAGCTCGCCCGCCGGCACGGCATCAGCCCGACCAGGCCCAGTCCCGACGATCGGGAGGTGGCGATATCAGGCGAGACCAAGCGCAAGATCCTCTCGGCATTGAAGATCGACTTGCCGGGAGCGGCCGATCACGAGACCGGCGCGATGCGGCGGGAGCCTAAGCCGGCGGCTAAGAAGATCGCCAGGTCATTTCTGCCGGAGTTCTTTTCCAGCACGCGGGTCTGGGGTGTGAGCCTGCAGCTTTACGAACTCCGTTCGGGACGCAACTGGGGCATAGGAGACTTCGAGGATCTGGCCGATATGGCGGATCTCCTGGGATCGCTGGGCGGTGATTTCATCGGCCTCACCCCGCTTCACGCACCGTTTCTCGCCGATCCCGAGCGTTGCAGCCCCTATGAGCCATCGAACCGCCAGCATCTCAATCCGCTCTATATCGCGGTTGACCGGCTACCGGGTTTTGCCTGTAGTCCGGAACTCGAACGGCAATTGGCACGCCTTCGCCAAACCGATCTCGTCGATTACGCCGGCGTCGCACAGATCAAGCTTAGGGTCCTGCGCGATCTCTGGCCGGCCTGGCGACAGTGCGATACCTATGATCCGGCCGATTTCGACGCTTTTATCGCGCAAGGCGGTAACAGCCTGCGGCTGCACGCGCTTTTCGAATGCCTCTCTCTTTCAATGGTCGAGCGCGGGGCAGGCGCCGGCTGGCAACGGTGGCCGGCCGATTTCCAGCGCTTCGACAGCGCCGCTGTCGCCGAATTCGAGCGCGGACACGCGGAGGATGTCCGCTTCCACATGTGGCTGCAGTGGCTCGCCCACCGCCAGCTGATGCAGGCGGCGGACCGGGCCGGGAAGGCCGGCCTGCGGATCGGGCTCTATCTCGATCTTGCCGTCGGGGAGGCCGTCGATGGCTCGGCGACATGGAGTGAGCCGGATATCTATGTCTCCAAGGCCACGATCGGCAGCCCTCCTGATCCCTTCGCCATAGATGGGCAGGACTGGCACCTTGCCGGATACCTGCCTTCCGCGATCGCCGCAGGAGAGATGTCGCCTTTCCGGCGTATGCTAAGTGCTGCCATGCGATATGCCGGCGCCATCCGCATCGACCACGCCGCAGCGCTTCGCCGCCTCTTCCTGGTGCCATTGGGCAGCAGGCCGGACGGCGGCGCCTATGTCCGCTATCCACAGGATCGGTTGCTGCAGATCCTCGCCGACGTATCCGCCGAGCATCGGTGCCTCGTCATCGGAGAAGACCTGGGACTGATCCCCAAGGGATTGCAGGACGACCTGGCCGCGGCCCACATTCTCTCCTACCGCATCCTTTCCTATGAACAGGATGAGAAGGGCTTCAAGCCGGCGGACGTCTATCCAGTCCTGGCTTTGGCCTGCATTTCGACGCACGACCACCAGACCCTTGCCGGCTGGTGGCGCGGCGCCGACATTCAGGCCCGGTGCGAGCACGGCATCGTGCCGCCCGATCTCACCGAGGCACATCTCGAAGACCGCAAGCGCGAGCGGAGGAACCTGAAAGCGGCGCTGAAGGCTGCCGGCCTCGACCTGCCGGCCAGGCTTTCCCAAGCGCGGGCAAGCGAGGAGACGCTGAGGGAATTCACCGTCAGCGCCTATCGCTTCATCGCCAGAACGCCCTCGCTTCTCGCCGCGATCCGTCTCGCCGATCTCACCGACGAAAAAAGGCCAACCAATGTGCCAGGCACCAGCGACAGCTATCCGAACTGGAAGCCGAAGCTATCGGTTTTGCTCGCGGATCTGATGTCGAGCCCGCTGCTGAAGAGCGTGACGGCGGCAATGCGGGAGGAAAGGCCGCGGGAGTGACCGATGCCGGGCGGCCATCAGCTTCGTCATTGTCGTTCGATCGGGCTCGTCGCGCATGTGGAAATCGATCGAGGAGGGAACGAATAGGAAGCCGGCGAATTTTGAAGGAATAGGGACAGGCATTGCCGAGATGAGGACCTGTCCGCTTTCGCCGCTTCAGTTGCGGCGACCAATATTGATGGAAAACAAGACCATGACGAGCGCATTCATTCTTATCGCATTGGCTCTCATCATCATCTACGCCGGTCCGACATTGCTGTTCATCTGCGTCGGATATGCCGATTATATGCTGGAGCGGCGAAGGCATATGGTGGCGTTGAAGCACGCCGTGAAGCGTCGCAGCGACGAGTTTTAGTTGGACGTTGCTCGGCTTTCCCAGGGGTTCCAGAGGCAGGTCGGCAAAACCCGCCTCCGGCAGCCGGCGCTTCGTGAAGCGTCTCTGCTATTCGTTAGTCGTTCGCCGTGACCTTGACGCCGAGCACGGAAGGAATGGTGTTCGGTGCGCCCATGGCCGCGCCGATGATCATCGGGACGGGAACCGGCTTTTCCGGTGCGGCGCTGATTGTCAGGCTTTTCGGTCCGTCGAGATAGGCGTTGACGGCAGCCGACACCTGGTTTTGCAGCTCGGGCATGTTGAGCTGTGCCATCATCATCGGCACGAGACCTTTCAGCGATTGCGCCAGCTGGTCGCCCGTGACGCCCTGCTGCGAGCCGGCATAATCGAGCGCCTTCTTGGTGATCGAGGCATCGTCGAAGCGGATCGAGGCACTGTTGATCGTCAGCTGCTGCATCAGCCCCAACATCGCAAGGCCCACGGCCTGGTTGGCCTCTTCCTTGTTCGGATTGGCCTCGGCGGTCTTCACCGCCTCCTGCAGCGACTTGATGAAGCCCAGCGTGTAACCGGAGAAGTCGACGGCGAAATTCAGCCGGCCGATATTCTTGAAGTCGAAAGCATATTCGTCGACAGCGACCTTGCCGCTTTCGATTTCCCAGATGCCCTTCATCGTCACCGTGCCGTCGAGCGTCGTCAGGCCCAGTTTCTCGATGGCCTCCTTCGCATTCGCATCCTCGACCTGCGACAGGTCGGCCTTGAGACCGGCGACATTGGCGTCATAGGAAAAGCCGCCATCCTGGCGTCCCAGGTTCGACTCGATGCTCTCGATCGCAAGCACGTCCTTGCCCTTGATGTTGAGAGCGATCGGTCCGGTGCTGACCGTTTCATAGAGGAGGATGTCGTTCAGCGTATCGCCCGTCGCATTGGCGGGGATCGTGAGGCCGGTGATCTGGATCTCCTTTGTGGAAAAACGTCCTTCCTCCTGGCTGATATCGATATCCGGGAAGGAGACGGTCTTGGCGTGATAGCCACCGCCTTCGATTTCCTCAACACCCTCGAAGGTGAGATCGCCGATCTTCAAAGTATCGCCGGGCAGGCTCGAAGATCCTACCTGGACACCGGTCGCCGTTACCGTGTCGCCATCGGCTTCCGCCTTCTCGAAGGTGATGACCGTACCGCCGGCACTGGTTGCGGCATTGAGCTTCTTCATCATGTCGGTGCCATCAAGGGCAAGCGCCGGGCCGGCCAACGTCAGAAACGCGGTGCTTGCCATCATCAGGTGGAGATTACGCATATGCTTCATGGAGATGTCCTTATGTAGAAAATAGATGCGAGGATTTCGAAATTCCCAGATGTGCCACCTTCCACTCTCAGATCGGAAAGGCGGGGGACACGAAGAGCGCCGCTGGATATCACGGCTTTCATCTGGTCAGCTAATTTGGGGGTGGTGCAGTTAGGATCAGCCGGAACGCTCGGACTGAAAAAATATAGTCATCCTTCCGCCGGCGACGGGCGGCAGCATTTTCTCTAGCAGGGGTAGCGTTTCGACTCATCCGCTACACAGAAAGTGTATTTCCTCGATTCTTGCAACCCTTCGAATCGGATGCCAAACCGGGAAGTGTTCGACTGGATTTAGTGCGCATTTCGAACGCCCGCGGAAACGGCCAGTCCGGCTGAATGCCACCTTCCAGTGTCCCTATGCCTGCGACACTCGCCCGCGCAACAAATAGGCGAGCGAAAAGATGACCAGGAAGGGGTAGACGAGCACGATCAGCGGCAGACCGGCAGCCAGCGCATCGTCTTGAAGATAGATGTTGAGGACTCCGGCTCCGAGCACCAAAGGATAGAGTGGCGCAAACCTGTCGAACCACATCCTGAAAGGCCCCGCCAGGAGCAGAACGAACGCCGGCAGAATAAAAATGCCGAGATTTCTCGCAACATTCAGGAACTCAGGACCAAACGGTTCAGTGAGGGAATAAAGTCGGCTGACTTGGCGGGCCGCCCACAGAGCAGCGATTGTGGCCCCTACATATCCTGCTGGTCTTGCCAACATGGCCGAACCTCCCTTTTGTTCACACTCCCTCGTCGATGCGGCCCGTTCCTGTGACCATATCCGCGCGCCTACAGCGCCGCGCGTCTTTTCAGTATGCACTGACGTTCATGGGTGCATATTGTCAGCGGCGCCAACGCATTCAAGAATTATCGTGCGGCAAACGCCGGCCTCCTGCCGCATGACAGGTTGCGCGCGCCAGGCCCGTAGGCGATCCGGAATTCGATGTCCTTGTAAAAATAGGTCCTGGCTTTTCGTCTCAGGCGGTTCCTGTCCAACGCGTCTGCCGTTACGACAACGAGCGCGGCAAGCCGTTTGAATTGCCATGGCGGCGAACCTCGCTCCTTCTCGACCACCTCGACATGGTAATAAGGATCGTGATCGGCGGGCTCCGGATGTTTATGGGCGGTGGCCCAACGACGGTCCGTGGTGAGACGGAGAGAATGACGGTGAAAACATCTGGTGGTTCCACCGCTCCGGCACACGCGAAGACCGGTGCGCCCAAAATGGTTGCGACAGCCAGAAGGATAGCTCCAGGACTTATTCGCATGTTCTGGAACAATGTCTGTCGTCCCCTGTTACATTGACGATGAAAACGAGTGCCGCGCGAAAGACGAAGCAGCTGGAGGGCTCGATGAAGCGGAGCATAGGATTTGGGCTGGTTTTTGCCGTTGTGCTGACCGGCTGCACGACCAGCGCAGGCAGTTATTCGTCGGCGGGACTGGCCCCCATTCCCGGCAGCATCACGTATAATGGCCAGCCTCGCACGAAGTTGACGAAATCGCCCGTGGGTTCTTCCTTCCCGCATGATTTCACAGATCAATGGGGACGCCAGGTTGAGGAGATCTACATCATCCGGCCCGACAGGAGCTTGCTGATCGCCGAGCGCCACTACCGGCCGGTCTTCGCCCTCGACGATGACTAGACAGGATGACTTTAGGCCCGGTTGGCTAGTCTGAATCCTGTTTTAAATTCGTTAGTTAGAGCATGATGTCGCCCGAAAATCGCTGACATTTTTCGGCGTCATGCTCTAGGAAGGAGAAATGATCATGCCGCGCCGCAAGAGCACTGAGACGACGACCCTCGATAGCAGAGGAGCCAAGATCGGCGAGCCGGTTCCGAAAGCCGTCATCGATACGAACACAGCCTCCGTCGGCGTTCCCCGGCAGCCTGATCATGACCTGGGCGAAGAACTGAGCGTGCTGCGAAAGCAGATCGGCGCGCTTCAGGATCAAGTCCTCGATGCTGCCCGGTCGGCAAAAGGAAGTGCCGGGAGAGCAATGCGTCAGACGGAAGCGGCGGTGAAGCTCTACCCGGCCTCGACGCTCCTCCTCGTCGCGGTGATCGCCGGCGCGCTCGCATTCGCCGGACGTCGCGCCGCACTACCGCGCCATCGGCCCCAACCCGCACTGCGTGAGTTGAGGGATCTCTACGACATGATCCGAGGCCGCGTCTGACAAGATTTCAGGATTGTCAGCGTCACGATTATGGCCGACGCTTCGTTATCGAAGCGAGGGGACATTCATGTTGGATATCATCATACGCAGCGCTCTTGATGTCGTTGGGCGCACTGAGCGCCTCGTCGAAGCAATGAGGCGACTGCTGCAGAGTGACGACCTCGACGAAGTCGAGGTCTATGAGCTCGATTATGAGATCGAGCGGCTCGGGGACGTGGTTTTCAATGTGGACGAAGCCGTTCGATCGCTGGCGCGCACGGTTGAATGCTGGTCGCAAACCGCTCTCGCACACGAGATCCGTGGGACATTGCATTGACGGCTGATTCTGCGTGTCACGCTGATGTCACGCGACCGTCGCAGCAATATGTGCTTGATTGGCGCAGTTAGGCTCAGACCAGGGCAGGGTCGAGCCAAAATTGCTTTTTCGTTGGGGCATCGCAATGAGCTTGAACACTTCGGGGGAGGAATCTCAACCCCATGAATTCATCTTTCCGGTTCACACCCGGACGATCGCAGAGATCAGATACGATAGTCTGAGCCGCGTCATGACGGTGGTCTATCACGACGGCCACTCTTGCACGACTTCCGGCATACAAGGCCCGGCGATGCTGAGAATCCTCGCCCAGCGTCCGTTGGAGCGCTCTCCGTTTCTGTTGAAAACGGTCATCTGAGGCGGAAAGACGTCGCCAGTCGTAGCCGGTATGGCGGGGCAGGGCATCGGTTTGTTAAATCAGCATGGTCGTGCATCCATTTCCGCTGGGCCGCGTTCATCCACAATAGCCGGACCTATGGAGGGAACGCCGATGACCTTTCCACCGCCGAAGACCGAATCTCCCGCGAAGCGCTTCGAAGAGGCGACCGTAGCCGCGCGCGACGCGTTGGAAAGGCTGATTGCAGCCGCCAATGAAGCCGGATGGGGCACCGAGGAGATAACCGCGGCACTCCTTAAGGCCGCGCAGTTTCTGAGCGATGCCAACAAGAGAGAGCCAGATCCGGCCGACGACCCCTCAATCAGCGATGCGCCTGCCAGGGAGCAGATTGGTCACGGCGAGCTCTATGACTAGTGTAGACGGTGTTCCCAGGCCACGTCTTCGAACGGTTAGTTCACAGACTAGAAACTTGTGAAGTTTCGTAAATGTGGACAATAACTGATCTTATACCGTGGGCGTTTGCGCTGCCTCCCGCTCTTTGGGAATTACGGAATGTGTGGAGACGGCATGGCTGGATTTTGGGAGCCGGTGCAGGCTTAATCGTCTTCGGCGGCATATTCGTCTGGATTTATGTTGTCCAGCAGTCAGTTCACAATATGAACTATGGAGCGCTAGGTGTTGTGCAAGCGCTCGGTTTGCTGCTTGGACCACTAGCTGCCGCAATCGTTATCACCAAAAGGACGAGCTTGGCTGCTGGGTTTTTTGCTGGGGTAGCCGTTGGATTCTGCGTTTACGTCGCCACTGCCACCATTGGAATTGCCATCTACGGCGAGTGAAGCCCAGGCGGTTCTACTGGGCTGCGGGTTCGAGCTTTGCGGTATAGGCCCACGGTAACACTAGCCGTGTTCCAGACTTGCTAGGTCGTATTAACCCGTTCGCAATATGAGCCATGCGGGCGGTAGGAGACGAATTGCAAGTCTATCGTCAGCGCATGAGCAGCGCGACCAAACCAACCCGGGAGTTTACCCCGAGCTTGGAATAGATGTTTCTGAGGTGGGTTCTGACCGTTTCGTAGCTGATGTGATCGGCTATGGCCACCTCCTTTGGAGAATGGCCGGAGGCAATGCTTGAGGCGATCCGAATCTCCGTCGCAGTCAGTTTGTAGGATTCCATTAAGAAGTCTCGCCGCTCATTGAGTGGCGTGGCCACCATCGGCTCGACAATGACGGCCACAGTCGGCCCCTCCAAGAACTCGGTGAATGCATCGGACTGGAGCCGAAGGAGTGTGATCCGATAACTAGCCTTGTCCTTCCCCTTTGCGATCGCCGTATGCGGCCTTGTTTGCACACCCTTTCTTGACGTCAGGAAATCGAGAACGGCAGTCGACTTCTCGCATTGAAGTTCGAGCTTGCCGCTTGGGGCGACATGCATAGGAAAGCCAGCCGCCATTAAGGCTTCTGCGCTCTTATTCCATTGGCGTGCTCGCCCATGCTCCGAAACGTAGATCAGTCCGACGCCGATGCTATCAAACAGCGTTTGCGTTGTCTGTCTTTCCGGGGCGAGCAGATCGCGCTTCCGGATGAAATCGAAAGCCCTTTTCAAATGGGGAGCGAGTATCGTGTAGCGCCCGGCTGCTTCTTTGTTGAAATCGGGGTCTGCTGACGACGTGCAGGTCGATAGGACGAAGGTGCGGGTTTCCTCCCGAATGATGGAGACACCAATGCTCGTCTCGCATTGGGCCTGTCCCTTCAGCCAATCATTGTAGAATTCCGATTTGAGCAAGTCCTTGCGTGGAAAGATTTCGTCTCCGCAGACACCCTGACCGACGGGCACAAAGCTCAATCTCGGAATCCAGGGGTTCACAGCGGCAAAGTGGCTGCTGAACTGGTCGACCTCGGTCCTCGAGAACCCCGATACGTAAGGAACATGGGCCACAGGCGAGGCCAGATCGTGGTAATGGAGGGCGGCCTTTCCATTTGGCGAAGTTTGCGCCACGCGATCCAGAAAATCCTGCCAATCGCACTCACCGAATAGACTTCCATAGATCAAATCTATCAGCTCAGATGAAGCGTCTTTTGACTGGAGCATGATCTTTCTGAAAATCCCACAGCGAGTATTTCCGGTATTAAATAACGTTGCTCAGGCAAAGACAACAGCAGCCCCATGTAATATCAAATCGGCGGCCATGGGCATTCGTGACCAATCGCAATGCGGTACTACTCGCTGCTTCGCAAGCGATGCAGGTATGGCCAACTCCATAGTTCTCACCGGTCGATAGTTGCGACGGAGCCGCGCACGACGAGGCTCGTGCTGACGCGCAGGCGTTCGACGGCAAGCGGGGCGCGTTCGATGCGGGCGATGAGCCGCTCGCCGGCGAGCTTGCCCATCTCATAGACGCGTTGGTCGACGATGGTGATCGGCGGAACGGTAACGCTGGTCCAGTCGGCGTCGAGAAACGAAATCATCGAGACGTCCTTGGGGATCGACAGGCCAAGCGACTGCAGCGACTTGAAGATGCGCAAGCCGACGAGGCTGTCTGAAGCCAGCAGTGCCGTTGGCGGCGATCCCTCCGAGAGCAGGCGTTTGATCACGCTGTCCGTCTGTTGATGGTTCGTGGCGCCGAGCCTGATATAATGAAGAGGGTTCGGCAAACCCGCCTCGGTCAGGACGCTGACAAAACCCTCCACGCGTTCGCGGACGGCGGAATTCGAGATCCGCCCGATATCGGTGAGCCCACCATCCTCGGCATCCATGGCAGAGACGTAGGCGAGGCGGCGATGTCCTTGCGCGATCAGATAGCGGGTCGCGGTGATGGCCGCATCCCGGTCGTCGCCGGTCACGGCGTCGACATCGAGTTCCGGGATGGCCCGGTCGAACAGGACCAGCGGCACGCCGGCGCGGCGGACGTGCCGCAGATGTTCGATGCTGTCGCAGCGGGCTGGAGTGACGATCAGGCCATCGACACGTTTGCCGATCAGGAGGTCGACGGCCGATTTTTCCGCATCGAGCTCTTCGCCCGAATTCGCGATGATGACGTTGAATCCAGCAAGACGGGCCGCGTCGCTGATGCCGCGTACCGCCAGACTGAAGAAAGCGTTCTCGATATCGCCGACCACGACCCCGATGATGCCGGACCTTCCGGTGCTCATGCTCCGGGCGAGCTCGTTCGGGCGGTATTCGAGGGCGGCGGCCGCCGCCATGACCTGATCTGTGATCTTGGCGCTGACCACGCCGTAGCCGCCGAGCACACGGGCGGCCGTCGCCTTCGAAACCTTTGCGGCCTTGGCGACGTCGGCGACCGTAACTGCACGTTTCGAATGAGCGGAATCTTCCATGAGCCGAGGACTACAAGAGTTGTTGACGACCGGTCAATTGACGGATATCAAATATGTTGTGAGACCGGTCTCTTTATACAGGAGACCGGTATCTTGTCCAGAAATCTCTATCGCAATGTGCGGTGGGGCAGGGCGACCCGACGATGCCGACAAGAGCATTCCTTTCAGAGCGGAGAACGAACATGAAACCTTTTGAATCATTCGTGGCCACCCTCGCCCCATTGCGGGCTGGCCTTTTGACATGCCTTCTTGCGATGGGCGCAGGCTCTGCGGCCGCCGCCGACAATCCCTATAACCTCATCGAGCCCGGGGTGATCAGCGTCGGGACGATGGGCGATTCCAAGCCCTATACGTTTGCGACGGCGGACGGCCAGTTCACCGGTTTCGATATCGAGCTGTTTCTCAACGTCGTCTCCCGCCTCGGCTTTCAAAAAGACAAGGTGACGTTCACGGGCCAGGAATTTTCAGCACTCCTGCCGTCGGTCGCAAATGAACGGTTCGACGTTGCCGTTGCGGCGATCGGGACAACCGAAGCCCGCAAGAAGACCGTCGATTTTTCCGACGGCTATCTTGCCGGTTATCTCTCTGTCCTGACCCCGGATGCCGGTATCAAGGATGCCGATGGCCTCAAGGGCAAGCGTCTCGGCGTCGTGCAGGGGACCTTGCAGGAAGTCTATGCAGCCAAGAATTTCGGGGGGACTGATCTGGTGAAATTCCCCGACAACAATTCTGCCGTGGCCGCGCTCAACAACGGAACGGTCGATGCGCATTTTCTCGACTACGAGGCCGCCAAGCAATATGGCGAGCGCTATCCCGCTCTGAAGGTTGCCGTGAATATCCCGTCCTTCGATGCGCCTGCTGGCTTCGTGGTCCGAAAGGGAAATGATGCCTTTCGCACGGCGCTGGACGGCGCGCTTCACGATGCGATGCAGGACGGTACCTGGAAGACCCTTTATGAAAAATGGTTCCCCGGCTCACCGATGCCGGAACAGTATCTTCCCAAGAAGTGACGCCGCAAGCCGCCCGCTCATGGCGGGCGGCTTACCAAGGCTCTGCCGGACGGCGGCGTCTGCGCCGAGCACGAATTCATGGGGATCTGAATGAACTGGCTTGAAAATCTGCGCCGCAGCTTCCTGGACTGGGATGCCATGGCGGAAGTTCTGCCGAGCATGATCAGCGTCGGCCTGAAGAATACGCTGATCCTGGCCGCCGCCTCGACCGTACTCGGTGTCGTCATCGGCATGACTCTCGCCGTGATGGGCATCTCGCAGTCACGCTGGCTGCGGCTGCCGGCACGCATCTACACCGATGTTTTCCGCGGGCTGCCGGCGATCGTCACGATCCTGATCATCGGCCAGGGTTTTGCCCGGATCGGGCGTGAGATCTTCGGTCCATCGCCATTTCCGCTCGGCATCCTGGCGCTCAGCCTGATTGCCGGAGCCTATATCGGCGAAATCTTCCGATCGGGCATTCAAAGCGTCGAGCGCGGCCAGATGGAAGCCTGCCGGGCGCTCAGCATGAGCCACGGGCAGGGCATGCGCCTGATCGTCATCCCGCAAGGCATCAGGCGCGTTCTGCCGGCGCTGGTCAATCAATTCATCGGAAACGTCAAGGATTCCAGCCTTGTCTACTTCCTGGGATTGCTCGCCTCCGAGCGGGAGATATTCCGTGTCGGGCAGGATCAGGCTGTCGTCACGGGCAATCTTTCGCCCTTGTTGCTGGCGGGCGTCTTCTACCTCGTCATCACGGTGCCGCTGACCCACTTCGTCAATTATATCGATGCGAGACTGCGGCTCGGAAAACAAGGTCGCGGCTCGGGTGCTGCGAGCGGATTAATCGAGGTGAGCGAGCTGCAGGCCGCCACCGGCCCAGGTCCCACAGCCAAGGCGGCGGAGGAGAGTACGCCGCGCTTCAAAGGCGGCGCCCTGAACATCCGGGACCTCACCATGGCCTATGGCGATCTCGACGTGCTGAAGGGGGTCGATCTCGACATCGCCGCCGGTACCGTCACCTGCATCATCGGCCCTTCCGGCTCGGGCAAATCGACGCTGCTGCGCTGCATGAACAGGCTTGTCGAACCGAAGGGTGGTGACATCCTGCTCGATGGCGAGAGCATCCTGGCGATGAAGCCGGAGAGGCTGCGCCGGCGGGTGGGGATGGTGTTCCAGCACTTCAACCTGTTTCCCGACCACACGGCACTCGAGAACGTCATGCTTTCGCTGACCAAGATCAAGAAGATGCCGAGGCAGGAGGCGCGGCGCATCGCCGAGGCACGTCTGGCCGATGTCGGTCTTGCAGGGCGTAAGGATCATCGGCCCGCAGGTCTGTCGGGTGGGCAACAACAGCGCGTCGCCATCGCACGCGCGCTGGCCATGGATCCGGAGGTCATGCTGTTTGACGAAGTGACGAGTGCGCTCGATCCCGAACTGGTGAAGGGCGTGCTCGACCTGATGGCCGCCCTCGGCCGCCAGGGCATGACGATGGCCGTGGTGACGCATGAGATGGGATTTGCGCGCAGGGTGGCCGACCAGGTCGTCTTCATGGATGAGGGCCGCATCGTCGAGGCCGGCTGCCCGAAGCAGATCTTCGACAATCCCCGAAGCGAGCGGCTGAAGCGCTTCCTTGCGGAAGTTCTCTGAAGCGCCCGAGGCAACGCATGGTGCCCCGGTCGTCCTCACACCGGCTGCGCCGGATTTCACCCGCTGTAGCAAGAGCAGAAAACAAGGTTATCGACATGAATGCTTCCACCAAACCCTTGAAGGTCGTCGTCATCGGTGGCGGGATCTTTGGCGTCTCGACATCAGTCCATCTGGCGCGGCTCGGGGTCCGCACCGTGCTCATTAACGACGGTCCGCTTGCCAACGGCGCCTCCGGCCGTTCGCTTGCCTGGCTCAACTCGGCGCGTAAACGCGCCGATGCCTATCACCGGCTGCGTCTGGCCGGCATAGATCGGTATCGCACGCTGGCCGCCCGATATCCCAATGCGCCGTGGCTGCGCTTCGACGGCGGCCTGACCTGGGATGCGGACGATGGTAGCAACGAGATCGCCGAGATCTTCGACTATGAGCGCGATCTCGGCTATCACGCGCAATGGCTCGCCCCGGCAAGGATTGCCGCGACGACGCCGGGTGTCGACGCAAGCGCCGTGACGCCGCAAGGCGCGATCTTCAATCCCGGGGAGGGCTGGGTCGATCTTCCGTCCTTGATCGGCACGCTTACGGAAGAATTCCGCACGCTGGGCGGCGAGATCGTCACGGACGCCGGTCGCGCGACGGTCGATATCGAAGGCGGGCGTGCCCGTGGCGTGATCACGGCCGACGGCATGCGCCGCGATGCGGATGCCGTGCTGCTTGCTGCGGGCGGTGACGTTCCCGCGATCGTGGCTGAGGTCGGCCAGCATATCGGCGATGCAACGCCTATTGCGCTTCTCGTCAGGACCAAGCCGCTCCGCCATCCGCTGAAGGCGGTGCTCAACACACCTCGCATTGCCATCCGCCCGACGCCCGGCGGCGGCTTCGCGCTCGATTCCGCCTGGTCCGAGGAAGAGGTGAGCGTGAAGCCCGACGGCAGCTATGATGTCAGGCAATCGACGCTGGAGGGGCTGCTGCGCGAGGCCTCAAGGGTTCTCGAAGGCAATCCGCAACTGGAGATCGAAGATTATGGGGTCGGTCCGAAGCCCATTCCGGGCGATGGTGAGCCGGTCTTCGGCGAGTTGCCGTCAATCCCTGGTTATTTCGTTGCCTTCAGCCATAGCGGTGCCACCCTCGGCCTGATTGCCGGCGAACTGCTGGCGGACGAGATCGCCACCGGACGCCGCCATCCACTGCTGGCGGACTTTCGGCCGGAGCGTTTCAGCGCATCGCGACGGTGAAGGTCGCGATGCGGAAGCTTGAGCCGCTCGCCAAGCGGATGACCGTTCTATGCCGCGGCGGTTCGACGAAGCGCCCCCGTTTGCTCCAATTGGAACTGATCGATCAACTGGAGGAGTATCCTCGTCTCGTCGGCAAGTTCCTTCGTCGCCGCGCTGGTTTCTTCGACCATGGCCGCATTCTGCTGCGTCATCTGATCCATCCGGTTGACGGAAGAATTCACTTCATGGAGGGCGTTGTACTGCTCTCTGCTCGAGCGAGCGATGACGTCCATCTGCTCGGAGGCGGTGACCACTTTCGCCGAAATGCTTTCGAGGACTTCGCTCGTCTCGCGGACGACACGCGCTCCGTTGGTAATCTCCGTCTGCGAACGTCCGATGAGCTGTTTGATCCTTTGGCCGGCCTCCGCGGAGCGTTGAGCCAGATCGCGCACTTCCTGGGCCACGACCGCAAAGCCTTTTCCGGCCTCGCCGGCGCGGGCCGCTTCGATGCCGGCGTTCAGGGCAAGCAGGTTCGTTTGGAACGCGATTTCATCGATGACGCCGATGATTTGAACGATCTCGTCGGATGCCGCTTCGATCTTGCCCATCGCGTCGATGGCGCTTGCAACGACCTGGGATGACGAATCGGCCACCTGTTTGGTGTCCGTGATGATCTGGTGGGCATCATCGGCGCAGGCCGCCGACGAACGAACCGTAGTAGTGATCTCTTCGATAGCTGCGGCTATCTCTTCGAGTGCGACGGCCTGTTGTTCGGTGCGCCGCGCAAGATCGTTCGCGGCAAGATCCATCTGACCGGCGTTCCCTTCGATCATCCGGGTGTTGGTGCGGATCTGGTCGATCGTTTCCTGCAGCCGGAGGAGCGACGAGTTGAAATCGTTACGAAGCTGCTCCAATCGGCCGAAGAAGGGGGTTGCGATCGTCTGAGAAATGTCGCCCCGTGCCAGACGTCCGAGACCTTCCGCCAGCGCCGTAACCGCGAAGTCTATCTGCTCTTCGACCGTGCGTTTTTCTTCATCATTGCGATGCCGCTCCTCCTCGGCCCTCGATCGCTCGACCTCGCTACGCTCCTCGATCTCGACTTTGGCGATGGCATTATTCTTGAATACGCCCAGGGCGCGGGCCATATCGCCGATTTCATCGGCTCGGCTGTCACCGACGATGGATGTTTCGAGTTTGCCGTCCGCCAAGCGCCTCATAGCCGAGGTGATCTGATTGATCGGCCCCTTGAGCGTAACGGTCAGCCCGACGCCTGCGAGGATTGCGATCACCACGCCGAGGATCGTCGTTCCCAGGGACATCGAATTGGCATCCGCGCGTTCCTCAGCAGCATTCTGCCGCTGCACTTCGGCGAATGCAGTCAACTGAGACCACATCCGGTCCACGTCGGCCGCGGCCAAATGGAATTCGTCCTGGCGCTGCGCGCTGATGCGAACGAGGTCGGTGGCAGCCTTCTGCATTTTGTCCAGCGCCGGCAGAAGCTTGGCTTTGAGATTATCGAACTGCGCGACACCGCCGGCATTGGAAATCAGCGTGTCCAGGCCCTTTCTGACAGCCGCGATTTCCTGCGAAAGCCGCTGGAGATTGGCGTCCGTTGGCGCCAAGGTCAGTTTCGCCATAACGATCTGAATCACGTAAGCCGAGGTCGTGAGTTTCTGGCCGTCTCTCTGGCTGGTTTTGGCGCGCTCGACCGTTTTGGCGGTCTCGGCCGCCTTATCCGTAACCGCCTTCACGCGCCGTGAGGCGACCTCCTGCAATTCGGGCAGCCTGCCGACGATATGGCTCGTCGCATTCCTGAGACCGGCTGTACGCTCCTCGGTCTGGCTGGAGGCTTCGACAAGCGGCTTCAACGAAGCAATGGCATCGTCAATCGCCTTTTTGGCTTCCGGTGCCTCGCCGCCGAGCGCCATTCCCACGATGCGCTGCTGCCGGGTGAGTTCCTCCATATCGGGGCCGCCGATAGGGGCGGCGGCTTGAGCCTTGTCGTTTAGCGATTGGGCGAAGGAGGCGAAGTCCGAAATGCGCTGTGCATCGCCCAACGTATTGCGGGCTTCATCTTCCTGCATGTCGGCGGCGCGCTGGAGGACCTTGGAGCCTTCAACGATATCCGTCTGGGACGACACGACGACGCTCTGCGCCTTCTGTAGATCGGTAAAGAGCGCCGACCGAGTTTCCTGAAGTTGCCACAGTGTATCCATGCGGGCCGAAATTCCGTCGATGGAAGACAGCGCTTGCTCCAGCTCCTGCTGACCGCCGCGATCCGCGGTGAGCCTATCGATGCCGGATTTCAGAAGAACGCGCTGATCGGCAAGTTTGCGGGTGACAACATCGCGGTTTTCTTGCGTGGCATTGGCGAGGAATTCGCCCATCGCGGCCGACAAATCGCGAAATCCGCTCAACGACTGCAGAACGGAATTGGAAATATCCATCCGCCCCTGAAGCAAGCTCGACGCATAAAAACCGGTCGCACCCACGGCCATGATGCTGAAGACGAAGGGAACGATGAACACCATCACCTGCGTCTGGATGCGAACACGTGACAACAGCCTTCCCAACATGAGTCCCTCCTCGGCTCACAGTCTCGTTGCGGCGCCTTGGCGCAGGGCTGTTGCAGATCGCCTCCCTTCGAGTGAAATCCTCCTTCCGCCTGAGGCGGCAGCCACGGGTTTGCTCGCAACCAACGGCTGCTCGCCCCTCCTCTTGACCTTCCGAAATTCCTAGATCCGTCGGAAGGAAATGGCTTGAAGCAGACAATCAATCTCGGGTGAAGATACCGGTCCCCTCGAACCGGCTCTGCACATAATCCCTGCCGGACGCATGACGCATCAGTGGAATAAATATTTCATACTGCACAACTCGTGAAATATTCGTTTCAATATTCGCCGAAACCAGCATTTTGTCCAGCCCGAGGGCGGGCAGCCGATGCATCCTTCTGAGCCGTCGGGCGTTCTATCGCCAGGAACAACTGGAGACGCATCATGTTCAAGGACGAACGCGGGGACATCGGCACAGACAAGGGTATGCGCGACGGTGTGGAAACCGCACCGGCCTCCTTCGAAGAGGCGAATATCAACCCTGATCTCATCAGACGTGAGGGTTTTGCCAGCGAGGCCGAGTATCGGGCGTATATTGCCACGCTCGGTGGTCATGCCCCGGTTGAAGGCACCGTCGAGGAACCTCTCCTGGTCTCCGATGGTCATGCCCTCGAAGGCCGGCTGCGAGAACTGAGAGAAGAGATCGAAAACCTTCGCGCTCGCCTTCACGTGATCCAACAACAGGCCGCGACCGTCGTTACAGAGAACGTCCGATGGGCCGATGCAAGCGCTCATGCGCAGCTCGGCAATCAGCCCTGGCTCAAGCTGGCAGCCGCAATGGCGGCGACCTTCGTCGTCACGAGGGGCATCAGGCGACTGCCTCTGGGTGCCGTGGCGACGACGGCGTTGCCGTTGGTGGCGGCGGCGATGAACCGGAAGTTCGCCAGGTGAAAATCGTCAGCAGCGATGACTGATCAGGCGAAACCGATTTCGGCAAACAGAGGGAGGTGGTCAGAGGCAACCCTTGTCAGGCGGTTTTGCAGGACCGCCGCTTGCTTGACGATGAGATCGTCGCTGACGAAGATGTGGTCGAGGCGCATCAGCGGGTAACGGGAGGGAAAGGTCGCTCTCGGCGCGGCGTCGCCTGCGAGCTGGGCGTCCTTCAATGACCGCGTGGCAAGTCGGTAAGTCGCTGATGACGGAATGGCGTTGAAATCGCCGCAGAGAATGGTGGGAAGAGGCTCGTCCGCCGTGCCGCGCAGCCAGCCCGAGTTCAGCAGCGTCGTCATCTGCCGGATGCGCTCGCGGCCGCGAAGGCCGAGATGGGTGTTGATGACCAGCAGTTTTCTGTCGCCGACCAGTATTTCGACGGATAAGGCGCCCCGCTGTTCGCCGATGGACGGCAGCGGGCCGGCCTTGACCGCGCCTGTCGGCAGCGAGGTGATGATCGCATCGCCATACTGCTCCTCGGCAATCGACAGGGCCGGATGGAAATGCGCCTGCATCTTCAGAAGCGAGGCGATCGCGTGGGCCTGGTCGACGCCGCCGGTCCTGCGCCTGAGGACATCGACCTCCTGAAGCGCGACGATATCGGCCTCAGCTTCAGCGATGACGGAAGCGATGCGGCCGGGATCGAGCTTCCGGTCACTGCCGATGCAACTGTGGACGTTATAGGTCAGGAGTCTGATTGATTTATCCGGCATAGGCCCGCTGAAAGCTCGTTCCCCCGGGGAACATAGAACTTGTTCCCCGGGGGAACACGGAACTCGTTTGATCGTTCCAGATGATCGAGCCGTGGCGCTCGCATCTCGGAAATGGACAATCGATGAGCTTGAAAAGCATAATCTGGAATGGACTGCTCGTTGCCGCCCTTTGTCTCGCGGTCTTTCTCCTCTGTCGGATCTTCGAGCAGTATAGTCTGGGAGAGATCGTCCAATCGGTCCGCAGCATACCTCTTTCGACCTTTTGCACAGCACTGCTCTTCGCGGCGGCATCCTATCTGTGCCTCGGCTGTTTCGATCTCCTGGCGATCCGTTCGCTCGGCAAATCCTTGCCCTATTCCAGGATTGCGCTGGCGTCCTTCATCAGCCTCTCGCTCGGCCACAATATCGGCTTTGCCGGGCTGAGCAGCGGCGCCTTCCGTTATCGTTTCTATTCGCGCTGGGGACTGACAGCGGAGGACGTGGCGAAGATCATCCTGTTTTGCGGTGTCACCGTGGGGCTCGGGCTGATCACGCTGGGTGGTCTTGCGATGATCGTCAATCCCGGCGATGCCGGACGCCTGCTGCGCATCGATCCTGCAAGCGTCCGCATCTTCGGTGCGCTGGCGCTGGTCGTGCCGGTCGTCTATTCGGGCCTGGCGTTCTTCATCCGCGGCACGTTGCGGCTGTGGCGCTGGTCATTTCAGCTGCCGCGATTTTCGATCGCGGTCGCGCAGGTCGGGGTCGGGACGGTCAACTTCATGCTCGTGTCCGCCTGTCTGCACCAGATGCTCTCTGCCTTCGGCGACGTCGCCTTCTTCAGGTCGGTGACGGCTTACGTCCTCGCCAATTCGGCTATTCTCGCAACGCATGTTCCAGGCGGTCTGGGCGTCCTCGAGGCAACCGTCTCCTATGCCGTGCCGAAGGAGGCCTCGATCGGCGCGCTGATTGCGTTTCGCTGTGCCTATTTCTTCATTCCGCTGGTGTTCGGCACAACGCTTCTCGTCATCAGCGAGGTGATCTTCCGCTGGAGATCACGCGGGGCGGATGAGGAGGCGGACGAGCGCGCCGAGGCCCAGTCGGTCTAGAGGGGCGAAGGGTCGAACCGGGTCGAAGAGCGCGGTGCCTGAAATCGGCGAAATGCTGCCCGGCAGCTCGACGGTGAATTCCCGCAAGCCCCGAGGGCCATCATTGAGCGCGTCGACCGCCTCGATCAACGAGCCGCTTTGCATAAAGGCTGCGGCAAAGCTTTCCGGGGTGGTTCCGAGATATTCCGAAAGCAGGCGATTGCGCAGATCCGCGATCGCGCGGCGATGCTCGTTGTTGCCGGCCTCGAACAGCATGTCGCATTCGCAATCCAGTCCTTCCGAGCGATTGTTGAGGTTGGAGGAGCCGATGCGGACCAGCTCGTCATCGGCGATCATCAGTTTGGAATGGACGAGCACCTCGACCTCGCCATTCTCTCCAGGCGGGACTGGCTCGGGTACGATTGGCCCGGGCACGACGGCATAATAGACGCGCAGGCGGTCCGCACGATCGGCGCGTTTCAGGCGGCGGATGACCCGGTCGCGATTGCCGCCCATGACAAGCTTTTCGATCAGCCCGTGAGAGCTGCGCGTGCAGATGATGACGACTTCAGGCCCGTCTTCCTCCTGCAGTCGCGCGGCAATGGCGTCGGCGACGCGGAAGGAGGCGAGATATTGCGCCTCGATGTAAAGCTGCCGCCGAACCCGGGCGATGACGTCCAATGTCATGGCGATGCCGTCGCTGATGCCGGGGCGAAGTGCGGTCGACGGCTCCGTCAGCGCGAAGCTGACCGCGATCTCCCTCATCGAAACGGCGAGATCCTCCGGCCAGGCGAAAGGGACGTCTTCGGCCAACGACAGGTGGTTTTCGCCGGTAGCGTTTTCCCAGCGCTGCCTGACGATATCGCCGATCAGCCTTGCGGCGTCGCCGGTGACCATTGCCTGAACGTCATGCAGCGGATCGTAGGAAACGCCCTTGGGGTCACGTCGCAATTTATCCTTGGCGCGGTGGAGCCAGGTGTCCCACCGGCGCGACGTCAGGTCTATGCCGCCGATGAAGGCGACGGCATCGTCGATACAGACGAGTTTCTGATGGTGACAACCGCGCAATGTTGGCTGAGGCTCGAAGCGTAAATCGATCCGCCCATTTCTGGGAAAGTTTTTCTTCCGCAGCACCCGCAGGGACTTGTCAGAATAGACGGGGCCGAGCGCCCAGATGAGGATGCGTATTTCGAGCTCCGGATTTACCGCTGCCAGGGCATGCAACAGGTCGGCCAGCGTTTCGTCGGACTTCTCGGGTTCCAACCGGATGTTCGGATTGAAATCCCACCCGACGATCCAGATGGTGCGCCGCGCCTGCCGCAACGTGCGCGCCAGCTCGGCGAAATAGCTGTTGCCGTTGATCAGGAAGGCCGCCTTGGCAGCACTCCCTTTCAGGCGCAAGGCGCTGCCCTCCTGTTCTTGGCGGTCGCCCGGCCGTTGTGATTTTGTCTGGGGTAAGCTCGGGTTATTGAAGATGGTTTCGAATGTCGTCATGATTGCCTCGGCCTCTAACTGGAGCACAAACGCCCGGAATTTGCCTGGGTTCCCCGATGGCGTCGGACGACGGCCGCCTGCGATGCAGAATGCAAGGAAACGAGATGTCACAACGAGCAGGCAGCGCCGATCTTCCCCTTCACGGGGGACGCGTGCCGCATTGGCTGGGCGACCGGATGACGCGGTTGGGAACACTGATCACCGAGGCGATCGTCCATCACTACGGCCGCGACGAATTCCTGCGCAGGCTCGCGCATCCCTTCTGGTTCCAGTCCTTCGGCGCGGTCATGGGCATGGACTGGCATTCTTCCGGTATCACGACCAGCGTTCTCGGCGCGCTGAAGCGCGGGCTGAAGCCCCGCGCCGGCGAGCTCGGCCTGCATGTCTGCGGTGGTCGTGGCGCGCATTCTCGCAAGACGCCGCAGGAGCTCGTCTCGATCGGCGAGCGTGTCGGCCTTGACGGGGAGGGGCTCGCGACCACGAGCCGTCTCATCGCCAAGGTCGACAGCGCCGCCCTTCAGGACGGGTTCGACCTCTATCTGCACGGGTTCATCGTCGCCGATGACGGCCATTGGGTGGTTGTTCAGCAAGGCATGAACGGCGACAAGCGTCAGGCCCGGCGGTATCACTGGCTGTCCGAAGGGCTGGAGAGCTTCGTCGACTCGCCGCATGCGGCAATCGAGGGACGGAGCCAGGGCGAGATCGTCAATCTTGCCGACAGGCGCGCCGAACGCTCGCGGCGCGGTCAGCTCGATCTGCTGGCGACCCTCGGTCCCGACCGAATCATCCGTGAAGCCGCCGCACTGCTGCGTGCCGAAGCGCCGGCGCCCGAACCCGCCGAACAGCCGATGCTGCCGCACCTGATCATGCCTGCCCATCACGATGTCCGCGAGAGTGACGTCAACATGCGGCGCCTGCACGGAAATCTGGCCGCCGCCGCCGACCGCGGGCCAGCGGATTTCCAAGAGTTGCTGCTCGTTCCCGGCGTCGGTGCCCGCACGGTGAACGCTCTGGCGATGGTGGCGGAAGTCGTGCACGGTGCGCCCTGCCGATTTTCCGATCCGGCGCGCTTCTCGATCGCCCATGGCGGCAAGGATCGCCATCCTTTTCCGGTCCCGCTCAAAGTTTATGACGAGACGATCGCCGTGATGAAATCGGCGGTGCAGAAGGGCAGGCTGGGACGCGAGGAGGAGTTGCAGGCGCTCAAGCGCCTGGACGACCAATCCAGGCAGCTGGAACGCTATGTGACGGGTCCCGACCTCAAGGAAATCATCGCCTGCGAATTTCGCCAATCCGCAGATTTCGGCGGC
Organism: Rhizobium leguminosarum bv. viciae USDA 2370; assembly: GCF_002008365.1. Lineage (GTDB taxonomy): Bacteria > Pseudomonadota > Alphaproteobacteria > Rhizobiales > Rhizobiaceae > Rhizobium > Rhizobium leguminosarum. Next base: position 552,416 of record NZ_MRDL01000059.1, on the reverse strand, counting down.
CGGAGCGTCTTCGGCTGGGAGGAGCCGTCCGCGGAGTAGGGCACCCTTTATGCCATTACCTTAACTCGCTGAGCGAGCCAGGGCGACCTCGCCGTTTTCCTCACCATCCCAGTACCGGATGGAGGACGCTGAAACCTTGATGAGAACGATCCCAGGAGTGTCCACTCCGTCAGGAAACCACCGCTCGAGATCGGGGATCCAATGTTCTTCGAGTGCCGCCTTATCCCGTACCAGCGAAGCGACGCCCTCGACAGCAATGAAAATCCCCGGCTTGCCGAGGAGGCTGGGAGGCGCCGTGAACGTCAGCGAGACGGTGCCGACGCCTTCGATCTCCGTGATTTTTCTGCTGTCTTCATAGGAAAAGAACCAGGAATCCCCATCATATTCGACGTCGCCGTTGTTGCTCATCGGTCGGGCCGAGATGCGGCCCGACCCGGCGTTCGTCGACAGCATGCAGAAATCGATCTTCTTCAGTTGCGAGGATAGGTCTTCGAGGGTCATGGATGCCATTGAAATCTCCCATGTTTGAATGCTCGGGAGTAGCGTGCAAGCGTCCAGATTGTTCCGTGGAAAGTCCACGGAAGCTACAGATACGCAGCGCTATAGCTTCAATGGCCGTCGGGCGGGACGGCCTCAGTCGGAACCGTCTCTTTCAGATTCTTCCGGTGGAAGATGAACAGCCCTGCAACGACGATGATCGCGGCACCGATGATGATCTGCATATCGGGAACATCGTTGAAGAAGAGGTAGCCGAGGACGATTGCCCAGAGCAGCAGCGTATATTGAAGCGGCGCGAGCAGCGATGCCGGTGCGAGCTTCAGCGAGCGCGTGATGAGCAGATGCGCGCAGGAGGCGACGATCCCGAGCAGCAGCATGCCGGACCAATCGACGAGCGTTGCCGGCTGCCAGTGGCCAATGCTCAAGACGATACCGATCGCGAGGGCCGCAATCGTCTGCCATGTCACCAGAGTGGTATCGCTGGTCGAGCGCAGATAGCGGCTCATCACCAGAGACAGCGCAAAGGCAAAGCTGCCTACAAGACCGAAGAGCGATGGAAGCGACAGCATCGCCGTGGATGGACGCAGCGCGATGACGACGCCTGCAAAGCCGATCAGAACAGCCAGCCAACGGCGCCAACCGATCTTTTCTCCGAGAAAGAAATGCGAGAGCGCCGCGATATAGATCGGTCCCGCCATATAGAAGGTCATCACATCTGCGAGCGGCAGATAGGCGACGGCAGCATAAAACAGCGCGACATCGCAAGTCGCCATCAAAACACGTATGAACTGGAGGCCTTTCTGCTCGACGCGAAACAGGGCCATCGGCCCTTGCCGGAGGATCATTGGTCCGAGCACGATGAAAGCGCCGACCGAGCGGATCACCAGCACCTGGCCGACGGCAAAGCTCGCGACCAGCCATTTGCCCATTGCATCGTTCAGTGCAAAGAGCAGATCGCCGAGCAGCATCAGCACGACGCCTGTTATGATCAGGTTTCCGGCGTTGGCGACACCCGTCTGGGTCTTCATCTGTGGCATCCTCGCAAAAACGGCCGCGCATGCGCGGCCGAATGCGGCTTCTGCCTTAACACTGCCGATGTCAATGGTCAGTTTGAAGCGATTGCACTCGAATTGGGCAGCGAGATGTCTCTTTAGGCACTTGTGCCCACTTGTCGGCAGGTTCTGGATGCAGGCCTGCCGACAACCTGGCCGTCAATCAGCCTTTTTTCGATACAGCAACGTCATGAGTGCGAGCATGCATCCCAAGGCTGCTACCGATGCGAAGATGTAGAAGTTCCACTGCGGAGCCAGGCCTGCACCCAGAACCGCACCGCCGATGGCCGGTCCTATCATGCCTCCGATACGGCCGATGCCGAGCGAGAAGCCAAGGCCGGTTCCACGGATTTCGACCGGATAGAGGTTTCCAACGAGAACGTTGGCGAGGATCTGCGTGCCGATCGTTCCCGTACCTGCAAGTGCGACGAGACCATAGACCTGGAGGCCCTGATCCACCTGCGTCAGCAACCAGATCGAGCCGGCTCCGACAAGAAACATCCCTGCAACGACTATCTTGACGTTTCCGCGGTCGGCAATCCTTGCGCCGATCAGGAGGCCGACTGCGGCTCCGAGATTGAGCGTTACCGAGAAGAGCAGGGCAGAACCGAGGTCATAGCCCATCTTGTTCATGATGGTCGGAAGCCAGTTGACCATGCCGAATGTGAGCAGAAGCGAACAGAAGTGGATGCCCCATGCGTTCAATGTCGGCAGCAGGCGACCTTCGGAAAACAGCGACCGGATGCCGACCTGGCGTGACGCAACAGGCCTGGCGACGGGATCGGGCAGCCCGTACTGGTTTGCAATCTGATTGGCTTCGGTCTGGCGGTTCTTCGTTGCCAGCCATTCAGGGGATTCGGGGATGAGGCGGATGAAGAAGGGCAGAAGCAGGATCGGTGCGCCGCCGATGATCATCAGTGGACGCCATCCGTATGTCTGCACCAGCAGCATTCCGAGGATACCCGAGATGATGCCGCCAGCCAGATAACCGAGAAGAGCAATCGAGTAGGCTATTGCCTTCCGCTTCGGCGGAGAAAACTCGATGATTAAAGCGGTTACCGTGGGAAAAAGAGCTCCAAGGCCCAGACCGGCGAGAAAGCGTGTTCCCTCGAAAATGAGAAAGCTCGGCGCAAGACCGCTGCCGATCATCATAACGGAGAAGCTCAGCAGGCTGCCTATGATGACCTTGCGGCGACCTATCCTGTCAGCGAGTGTTCCGGCAACGAGAGCGCCCAGCAGCATACCGAACAGGGTGATGGAGGCAGCGCGTCCCACCAGGCCGGGCGTCAGGCCCCAGCTGGCTTCGCCGAGCAATGCCGGCGCGACGGCGCCGTAGACGATCAGGTCATAGCCGTCGAACAGGATCAGCAGACCGCAAAGAGCGATGATGATATTCGGGCTGCGAACGTGTTCCTTGATAATAGCGAGATCTTGTATGGCCAATTTTCCCTCCCCATACATTTGAGTACAAGAAGTACGCTCCTGCCAGCGGCAGGTCCGCGTCGATCCATGTACAAATCCTCCTGGATCGTTGCCGGCGTGGTTCCTCCCAGCGCCAGACTCGCCCGTGAGAGGGCGATGTCAAGACAACGATGACACGCTATTAAATACTTGCGAATAAAATATTTGCAACTGCAAACTTTTCAGCTCGCAACTTTTCCTTTTCCGGATATTGCCGGCAGGTTGCTGTGCATGCGGCGCAGCGCCTTCTTCAGGGCTGCGACCTCTTCGTCCGACATGTCCTGCACCGCGGTGCGTTCAAGTTCCACGGCAAGCGGCATAAGCCTTTCCGTCATCGCCTCGCCCTGCGGGGTCAGCCTTACGATGACGATACGGCCGTTATCTTCCGGACGTGTTCGCGACACCAGCTTGCGCTTGGCCAATGTACCGACGAGGCGCGAAAGCGTCGAAATCTCGACAGAGACGACGTCGGCGAGATCCCCCAGGGTGCTCTCCCGGCGTTCCTTGAGCATGGCCAGGACCCGGTACATCGCCACGCTGAGATTGTCTTCGGCGATTCTCTGCGCGAATACCTCGGCTATCCGCACGCCGGCGCGATTGAGAAGATAGGGAACGGAATCGGTAAGTTTGTACATGTCTCTGTCTGCTGGCGGGATTCGGCTTGCTGAGGGCTCCCTCCGACATGCACCTAAATTACCGGGATGACAACACGATTGGCTTTCTGCTGCCGAGAACGGCTGGGTAGATCAAGCATTTTCCCGTCTAATTTCTAAATTTGCATTGACAATAGTTGCAAATGCAATAATTTGGACACCAAGGAGACACGGGAGGAAATCATGTCTGCCACTGCTGCCCTCGGCATAGCGCCGGCCCCCGCACCGATCAGCGATGCGTTTCGATCGACCATGCGCCGTTTCCCGGCAACGGTGACGGTCATTTCCGCCTGTCGCAACGGTGCCGATCATGGAATGACGGCTACTGCCGTCACATCACTTTCGATGGATCCGCCATCTCTCATTATCTGCCTGAACAATCGCACCTACCTGCACGACATGCTGCTCGAGGTGCCGGAATTCGCAGTCAGCGTTCTGACCGACAGGCAGGCAGCCGTATCGGAAGGGTTCAGCGGCAAGATTGCGCCTGAGCGTCGCTTCGATGCTGCCGATTGGGTTCGCCATGAGCGCGGCATGATGGTGCTGGGCTCCGCTCATGCCTCGGTTGTCTGCCGCCGTATGGGCGCGGTTCCCTATGGAACGCACACGATCTTCATCGGGCAGGTGGTGGATACACGCCATTCCGACGACACGACCGCGCTGATGTACGAGAACTCGAAATATTGCGCGCCACAGCACGCGCTTCCTGCATCCCAGAACTGAAGGTAGTTCCATGAACAATACAGCTGCCCTGTTTCCCGCCTCGGCGCGGGTTGAGAACGCATGTCTTGCAGATCGTATCGCCCCGGTGTTGGACGAGATCAGTGCCGGCGCGCGCGACACGGAAAAATCCGGCCGCGTGCCGGCACGCAATATTGATCTGCTGCGCTCCGCCGGCTATTTCGATATCGTCAAGCCTGCCCGTTTCGGTGGCGACGAAGGATCGTTTGCCGAGCTTGTCGATGCAAATATCCAACTGTCGTCGGCCTGTGCCTCCACCGGCTGGGTTGCCGGCCTCCTTTCGGCGCATCAATGGCTCCTCGCCATGTTCGATGAAAGGGTTCAGCAGGAAGTGTGGGGCAGCAATCCGGATGCGCTGCTCTGCGGTTCCTATGCGCCGGTCCGCATGGCGGAACGCGTCGACGGTGGCTTCCGGTTAACCGGCGATTGGGCCTTTGCAAGCGGATGCGAAAATGCCCAGTGGGCGCTCTGTGCGGCGATCATTCCGCCAAATGGCGAGGGGGAGCGTCCTGTGCCGGCGTTCCTTCTGGTTCCCGCCAGCGATTATGCCATTGCCGAGACCTGGGACGTTGTCGGCCTCGCGGGCACCGGCTCAAAAAGCCTGATCCTCAAGGATGTCTTCGTTCCGGAATACCGCATGCTGAGCTTTCCGGATGCGACCTCCGGCAGAACGCCGGGCGGACGTGGCTACAAGGGTATCGGCCTTTTCAACATTCCGCTGCTCATGGGGGTTCCGTTCTGCCTCGGCAGCGCAGCCGTCGGTGCGGCGAAGGGCGCATTGGAGAGCTATATCGACCATATGGGGGCCCGTGTGACACGTGGTGCAGTGGCCGGTGGCAACAACAAGATCGCGGAATTTCCGACGATCCAGCTTCGCGTGGCGGAAGCCTCCGCATCCGTGGATGCCGCCCGCGAAATCATTCTGCGCGATATTGCCCGGGCGCAGCAACTGGCCCAGGCCCGCGAGGATGGCACCGGCGAGATCACCGAGGACGATCGGATTCTCGCCCGTCGTAGCCAGTCCTTTGCGGTCAGCCTGGCCCTTCGGGCCGTGGAAGCACTCAATGCATCGACAGGCGGCCTCGGCCTCCAGATGTCCAATCCTGTCCAGCGGGCATGGCGCGATGCAAATGCCGTCGGGCGCCATATTTCCATGAACTGGGATGCCGTGGGCACCATGGTCGGCCAGCAGCTGCTCGGTCTACCGCCCAAGGGACAATTCTGATCCGCCATCCCCATTGTTTCGACTTAAGACAGGAAAGAGAGCATATCGTGCAAGGCAAGATCGCGCTTGAAGAACATTTCGCCATTCCCGAGACGCTACAGGATTCGGCTGGATTCGTGCCGGGCGACTACTGGACGGAACTGTCCGCCCGTCTTCTGGATATCCAGGACAAGCGTTTGCGGCTGATGGATGCCCACGGCATTGAGAAAATGATCCTGTCGCTGAACGCTCCGGCCGTGCAGGCGATCCCAGATAAGGCAAAGGCCCTGGAAATTTCCCGGCGCGCCAACGACTTTCTGGCGGAGCAATGCGTCAAGAACCCGAACCGTTTCCTGGGATTTGCAGCTTTGCCCCTGCAGGATCCAGATGCGGCCGCGCAGGAATTGCAGCGCTGCGTGACAACGCTGGGTTTCGTCGGCGCACTGGTCAATGGCTTCTCGCAGGAAGGCGACGGAACGACGCCGCTCTACTACGACCTGCCGCAATATCGTCCGTTCTGGGCGGAAGTCGAAAAACTCAACGTTCCCTTCTATCTGCATCCGCGCAACCCGTTGCCGCAGGATAGCCGGATCTATGCCGGCCATTCCTGGCTGATGGGTCCGACATGGGCGTTCGCGCAGGAGACCGCTGTTCATGCGTTACGTTTGATGGGATCCGGCCTGTTTGACGAACATCCGGCTTTGCGGATCATCGTTGGTCACATGGGCGAGGGGCTGCCGTACATGATGTGGCGCATCGACAACCGGAATGCGTGGGTCAAGGTGGAAAAGAATTATCCGGCCAAACGCCCGATTGCCGATTATTTCAACGAGAATTTCTACATCACGACGTCGGGGAACTTCCGCACGCAATCGCTTATCGATGCTATGCTGGAAATCGGCGCGGACCGAATTCTGTTCTCGACAGACTGGCCATTCGAGAACGTCGACCATGCTGCAAACTGGTTCGACAGCACGACCATCTCCGAGGCCGACCGTCTGAAGATCGGTCGCACCAACGCGGTTTCGCTATTCAAACTCGATCGATAGCATGGTTGCACCTTTCAGATACACGGCCAGCGCGGCCCAGGTCTTCTTCGGGAGCGGCTCGTTGAACCGTCTCGCCGAGGCGATTGCAGGGCAGGGCGGCAAGCGCGCGCTGATCCTTTCGACCCCGCACCAGAAAGCGGAGGCCGAACGGATCGCTGCTACCCTCGGTCCGCTTGCGGCGGGACTATTCCACGATGCGACGATGCATACGCCGGTCGATGTGACCGAGCGCGCGATTGCGGCATACAACTTGGCCGGCGCCGATTGCGTGGTCGCAATCGGCGGCGGATCTACGATCGGTCTCGGCAAGGCGATCGCCTATCGCAACGACGCGCCACAAATCGTGGTGGCGACGACCTATGCGGGATCGGAGGTTACACCGATCCTCGGCCAGACAGAAAACGGGCAGAAGACGACGGTCCGCGGGCCTGGCATCCTGCCCGAAGTGGTGATCTACGACCCAGAATTGACATTGGGATTGCCGGTCAACATCAGCGTCAGCAGCGGGCTCAATGCAATGGCGCATGCGGTCGAAGGTCTCTATGCACAGGATCGCAATCCAATTTCGTCGATGATGGCGGTCGAGGGCCTGCGCGCGCTGAAGCAGGCTTTACCTCAAATCGTCAATGCCCCTGGGGACATCGAGCCGCGAAGCGAAGCGCTTTACGGTTCCTGGCTGTGCGGCACGGTGCTCGGAGCGGTAGGCATGGCCCTGCATCACAAGCTCTGCCATACGCTAGGCGGTAGCTTCGATCTGCCGCATGCGGAAACCCATGCGGTCATTCTTCCCCATTCTGCCGCCTACAATGCGGAGGCCGCAGCGGATGCGTTAGAACCCGCTACCGATCTTTTTGGCGGCTCGCTGGGCGGCGGTCTTTATGATTTTGCCGCTTCGATCGGCGCCCCCTTGGCGCTGCGCGATCTGGGTATGAAGGAAGCCGATCTGGACCCTGCGGCGGAACTCGCCGCCCAGAACCCCTACTGGAACCCGCGCCCGATCGAACGGGAAGCGATCCGGGTTTTGTTGGAGAGCGCCTGGGAGGGCGCGCGGCCGCGTTAACGCTTTGGAGGATGGCCACGTGCCCGAATATTTCAGCGAAGAGAGATCCGCGGAGGCCGTCAACTCGCGGATGGGGCGGGACATTAATCCGCGTCTGGCCGAAATCATGGCGTCGCTTGTCAGGCACCTGCATGCCTTTGCCAAGGATATCAGCCTGGCCCAGGAGGAATGGGAGTTGGCCATCGGCTTTCTGACCCGAACCGGCCATCTCTGTCATGACGAGCGACAGGAGTTCATCCTGCTCAGCGATACGCTGGGTTTGTCGATGCTGGTGGATGCAATCAACAACCGGCGTCCGCCGGGCGCCACGGAAAATACCGTGTTCGGGCCGTTCCATGTCGACGGCGCGCCCATACGGCAGATGGGTGAAAACATCTCTCTCGACGGCAAGGGCGAGAGCTGTCTCTTCATCGGGCGAGTGCTGGATCTTAACGGCAATCCGATCGAGGGAGCCCAGATCGATGTATGGTCGGATAATTCCGATGGCTTCTACGATGTCCAGCAGCCGGACATCCAGCCGAAGTGGAACAACCGGGGCATCTTCGTCACCAGCGCAGATGGCACCTATAGTTTCGTCGGCATAAAGCCGGTTTCCTATCCGATTCCGGATGACGGCCCGGTCGGCCAGATGCTGACCTCCCTCGGCCGCCATCCCTACCGTCCTGCCCATACCCATTACCTGATCACGGCTTCAGGTTATCGGAAGCTGGTAACCCACACCTTTGTCGGCGACGATCCCTATCTGGGATCCGATACGGTGTTTGGGGTGAAAAACAGCCTGGTTGCGCCTTTCGAGCGTGTCGATCGTGCGACGGTCTGGCGTTCCGATTTCGATTTCGTGCTGACGCCAGTGGAGAGTGGAGAATGATCGTTGCCCGCTATGCGGTATCCGACCCCGGCAAGGCTGCCGAACGTTCCCGATTGATCGACGAACACAAGGCCTATCTGCGAGGCGCGGCGATCCGCATCCTGCTTTCCGGACCCTCTACACCGTCGGCGGAGGGCAAGGGTTCTACCGCCTTGGTGATCGCGGAAGTCGAAACGCTCGCGGAGTTCGAGGCGTTCAGCGCAGGAGATCCCTTCGTCCAATCCGGTGTTTACGGCAGCGTCGATATCTACGAATGGCGGCCTACTTTTGGGGTTCTTCTAGAGAGTCTCTGACCAGCGTTTCGACCTGCCGAAGGCGATGAAATGCAGAACTTGCGGAGCCCAGACAATCGTCCATCAAAGGCTCCGGCGGTCTTAGTCTTTACCCTTCAGATTCTTGCCAAAACGGCTGCGCGTGCGAGGAAGGTCCGCTTCGGCCTTCGAGCGACCGTCTTCAGGCAAATCGATGCAGCGACATCAATGCCGCTTCTCGATGTCTTCGAGCGCCGGAAGGCGGCATCAATCGCCATTCAGAACGTCGATACCTGAAATATATTTCACAGTATGAATTATATTGACAGAGCTCTGCCGTTGCGATTATCTGCCCATACCGGACTTCGAGGAGGAACTCCGGTCTTCAATGGATCATCGGCAGCCGCTGAGGCGCCGCCGGATATTTGGGAGGGGCTTCGGCCTCGAGGAGGAAACTTGCGCAAATTTCTAAGCACGACCGCGTTGGCGGTCCTTGCATCGACGCTTTTGGCCGGCGTGGCCAGCGCGGGCACGGAAAATCCGTTCCGCTGCAAGCCGGGTGAAAAATACGTCATGAACGTCATGGTATCGGGCGTCGAATATTGGTTCCCGGTCTATGAAATGTTCAAGCAGGCCGGTCAGCAGCTCGGCTGCGAGACCGCCTATACCGGCACGCCGGAATATGACGTCAACAAGCAGATCGCCACCTTCGACCAGGCGCTGGCCCAGAACCCGGCCGGTATCCTCGTTCATCCGATGAACTCCGATCCGTTCATCGAGCCGATCAACCGGGCGATCGACCAGGGCACGGCGGTCGTGACCTTCGCGGCCGATGCGCCGCTTTCCAAGCGCATCTCGTTCGTCACCTCGGACAATACCCGCGAAGGCACCTATGCGGCCGACGCGATTGCCGAAAAGATGGGTGGCAAGGGTGAATATGCCGTTCTGGAAAATCCGGGCCAGGACAACCACGACAAGCGTATCGCCGCCTTCATCGCCCGTATGGAGGAAAAATATCCTGATATGAAGCTGGTCGGCCGCGCTGCGTCCAACCAGGACCCGAACAAGGCCTATCAGGGCCTGATGAGCTTGGTGCAGGCCCATCCGAATATTGGGGCCGTCTTCATGCCGGAAGCGAATTCGGCCATCGGCGCTTCGCAGGCCAACAAGGAAAGCGGCGGCAAGATCATCGTGATGTGCGCCGACGTCAATGCCAACATCCTCGACATGATCAAGGCGGGCGAAGTGTTCGGTTCGATCAATCCGAACCAGGGCATGCAGGGTTACATGGGCTTCATGCTTTTGTGGCTTGCCAAGCATCCGGAACTCATCGACCCGATGAACGACGCCAAGCGCGCCGGCTTCAACCCGATGAGCATTCCGTTCGTCGACAACGGCCTGTCGATCGTCACGGCTGATAATGCCGACGATTTCTACTGGGACAAGTATCTGAAGCGGCGGGGCACCAAAGGCATCGAGGAGTAAGCCTTTGTGCCGGCTGTCCGGGGGCAGGAAACTCCGGACAGCCACCGCGAGCGTGAGGAGGAGACGATGATGGCGTCGGTGCCGGTTCTGGAAATCCGCAATGTCAGCAAGCACTTCGGGGCGGTGAAGGCGTTGACGGATGTGAGCTTCAGCCTGGAGAAGGGCGAGGTTCATGCGCTTTGCGGCGAAAACGGCGCGGGCAAGTCGACGCTGATGAACATCATTGCCGGCGTGCTGCAGCCGACCGAGGGCGACGTTCTCGTCGATGGCGCGCCGGTAAAGGTGACGTCGCCGGCCGTGGCGCAATCGCTCGGGCTTGGCCTCGTGCATCAGGAAATCGCGCTCTGCCCCGATGCGACGGTGGCCGAGAACATGTTCATGGCAGCGACCAACCGCCGCCGCTCGCCTTTCATGAATTATGGCCGGCTGGAGCGGGATGCGCAGGTCGTGATGAATCGTCTGGCACCAATCGACGTGCGCCGCAAAGTCGGTGATTTGTCGATTTCCAGCCAGCAGCTTGTCGAGATCGCCAAGGCACTGACGCTCGATTGTCGCGTGCTGATCTTCGACGAACCGACGGCGGCTTTGACGGAATCGGAGACCCAGATCCTGTTCGAAATCATCCGCGACCTCAAGGCGCAGGGTATTTCGATCATCTATATCAGCCACCGCATGGCCGAAATCTTCAGCCTGTGCGACCGGGTCACCGTCTTTCGCGATGGCCGCTATGTCTCGACGGAAATGGTGGCGGAATTGACGCCGGATGATGTGGTGCGCCGCATGGTCGGACGCGAGATCACCCAGCTCTATCCGGAAAAGCAGGCGCTGGCGGAGCGGACCGACGAGATCATTTTGAGCGTCCGCGATCTCGGCGACGGTAGCCGCTTCACGGATGTGAGCTTCGACCTGCGCAAGGGTGAAATTCTCGGCATCGGCGGGCTCATCGGCTCGGGCCGCACCGAGATAGCCGAAGGCATTTGCGGATTGCGGCCGGTAATCGACGGCGAGGTGCAATTGCATGGACAGCGGCTGTGGGCGCACTCCTATGCGCAGGCCGCGCAGGCGGGTGTCGTCTATCTGTCGGAAGATCGGAAAGGCTCCGGCATTTTCCTTGATCTTTCCATCGCCCAGAACATTGCCGTTCTCGATTTGAAATCGCTGACCGGACCGCTGGGACTGTTGAATTCCAAAGCCGAGGCGGATCGGGCCCACGACCTAGTCCGGCGGCTCGGCGTGCGGATGGGTGGCATCGACATGCCGGTCTCGTCGCTGTCGGGCGGAAACCAGCAGAAAGTGGCGATTGCCAAGCAGCTGGCGGTCAATCCCAAGGTCATCCTGATGGACGAGCCAACCCGCGGCATCGATGTCGGCGCCAAATCGGAAATCCATCGGCTGCTGCGCGATCTCGCGGGCTCCGGCATCGGCATCGTCGTCATCTCGTCGGAACTGCCGGAGCTTCTTGGTCTGTGCGACCGGGTGCTGGTCATCCACGAGGGCACGGTTGCAGGCGAGGTCGAGGGCGAGACGATGACGGAAGAAGCGATCATGCGGCTCGCGTCGGGTATCGGCGGTCATAACAATTCGAAGGCATCAGAGCATGCCGCATAAAGAAAACGCAGGGGCAGGAGACAAGGTCATGGCGGACGCTACGTTGGCAGCTGTACATCAGGCACGCACGCCCGGCTGGAAACGGCTGGGAACGATGCGCGAGGCGGGATTGATCGCGATCATCCTGGCGCTCTGCATCGTCATGAGCTTTGCCTCGCCGCATTTTCTGACGCTCGGCAACTTCCGGGCGATGCTGATGTCGTTCTCGGTGGAAGGGATCGTCGTCGTCGGCATGACCATCCTGTTGATCGTCGGCGGCATCGACCTGTCGGTCGGCTCGGTCGTCTGTTTCTCGATGGTGCTGTCGGGCTCGCTGTTCCTGATGGGGCTCGATCCGTGGAGCGCTTCCCTGATCGGGATCATTGCCAGCGGCCTGATCGGCTGTGTCATGGGCTTCTTCGTCACGGTGGTCGGCCTCAACCATTTCATCACCTCGCTTGCGGCGATGGTGATCGTACGCGGTATCTGCCTGATCATCACCAAGGGCACGCCGCTGTCGCTGTTCACCTTGCCACCCTCGTTCAAGGCGGTCGGGCAGGGCACGTTCTACGGCGTTCCCTATGTGATCCTGATTTTTGTCGCGGTCGTCGTGCTGTTCGATTTCCTGCTGCGCCGGGCAACCGCCTTCCGCAAGGTGTTCTACACCGGCAGCAATGAGAAAGCGGCGCTCTATTCCGGGATCAAGACCAACCAGGTGACGTTCTGGGTGACGGTGCTCTGCGCCACGCTGTCCGGTGTTGCCGGTGTGATCTACATGTCCCGCTTCGGTGCCGCGACCCCGACCTTTGGGGTCGGCATGGAGCTCAACATCATCGCAGCCGCGGTGATCGGCGGTGCATCGCTGAATGGCGGCTCCGGCACGATCTTGGGGGCAATTCTCGGCATTGCCCTGCTGTCGGTCGTAACAAGCTCGTTGATCTTGCTCGACGTGTCCGTCTATTGGCAAGACATGATCAAAGGCTGCATTCTGCTTGCCGCCGTCTCGATCGACCATTTCCTGCACAAGCGGAAGGCTGCCTGATATGCCGATAGCCAAACTCAAACCCGCAAACGCGCCGCGCGAGGAAATCGTCATCGCCCGACAGATGCACCAGGCTCTGGTTCTGCATTTCCTCGAGGGACTGACACAGGCGCAGATTGCCGATCAGCTGGGCATCTCGCACGCCACCGTCAACCGCCTGATCAAGCGCGGCCGCCAGCTCGGCCTGGTCGAGATCAAGATCAAGTCGCCGGTCGAGCCGCTGGTCGACATGGAAGAACGGCTACGGGCGCTTGGCGGCATCGGCCGCGCCGTGGTGGTGCCGACCGTGTCCGACAATCCGCAGACGGCGCTCCAGGCCGTCGGCGAAGCGGCAGCAAGGTTGCTGCTGGAAGAGATCACCGACGGCGATACGATCTGCATCACCGGCGGCAAAGGGGTGAGCGCCGTCGTTGCCGGTCTGCAGCCGCCGCGTCGGTTCAATGTCGAGGTCATTCCAGCAACCGGCTGCGTGCAGGGTAAACACTATACCGACGTCAATCATGTCTCGACCTTGATGGCCGACCGGCTTGGGGGACGTTCCTACCAGATCCATGCGCCTCTCTTTGCCGATGATGCCGAGCAGCGGGCGATGCTGATCAACATGCGTTCCGTCGCTGACGTTTTCAAACGGGCGCGCGAGGCGAAGGTGGCGGTGGTCGGCATTGGCTCGATCCTGTCGGACGATTCGAGCTATTACGACCTGCATCCGTCCTCAAGCACCGACCGCGCCGCGATCGAGCGGTCCGGCGCCTCCTGCGAATTGCTGGCGCATCTGCTCGATGATCATGGCCAGGTCTGCGACTACAGCCTCAACCGTTCGCTGGTGTCGCTGACGCTGCCGGAATTCGCCTCGATCCCCACCAAGATCGGTGTGGCGAGCGGGCCGAACAAGGCAGGCCCGATCCTCAGCGTTCTCAGGGGCAATCATCTCGATACGCTGGTGACCGATGAGGCGACGGGTGCGCGGGTGCTGGCACTGGCGAATGGCGAAGGAAAATGGGCATGAGCGGGCAGCAATTGAAACGTGAGATCGGCAAATCCGGCGTTTCCGCCTCGGCGGTGGGACTGGGCACCTGGGCTATCGGCGGCTGGATGTGGGGCGGGACCGATGAGGCCGAATCCATTGCTGCGATCCAGGCATCGCTCGATGCCGGCGTGACGCTGATCGACACGGCGCCAGCCTATGGGCTCGGACGTTCCGAGGAGATCGTCGGCAAGGCACTGGCTGGGCGCCGCGACAAGGCTGTCATCGCCACCAAATGCGGCCTTGTCTGGCATACGCAGAAGGGTCGTCATTTCTTCGATCAAGACGGCAAACCGGTCCACCGTTATCTCGGCCGCGACGCGATCCTGCACGAGGTCGAGGAAAGCCTGAGGCGGCTCGGGACCGACTATATCGATCTCTACATCACCCATTGGCAGGATCCGACGACCTCGGTCGAGGAAACGATGCGGACGCTGGAAGACCTGCGCACATCGGGCAAGATCCGGGCAATCGGCGCAAGCAATGTCAGCCCCGACGACCTCAATGCCTATATCGCTGTCGGTGGTCTCGATGCGATCCAGGAGCGGTTCAGCATGATCGACCGGGAGATCGAGGCGGAGCTTCTGCCACTGACCAAGGCCAACAGCATTGCGACGCTGAGCTACTCGTCGCTGGCGCTGGGGTTGCTGTCCGGCACCATCGGTCCCGACCGTGTGTTTTCCGGCGATGACCAGCGCAAGGACAATCCGCGCTTTTCAGTCGACAACCGCCAGAAGGCGACGGCGCTGGCCAACGCCATCCGGCCGGTCGCAGAAAAACACGGCGCGAGCATCGCCCAAATCGTGATTGCCTGGACGCTGGCGCAGCCGGGCATCACCTTTGCACTTTGCGGGGCGCGCAATCCGGCACAAGCGCTCGACAATGCGCGGGCCGGGACCATCCGGCTGGATGCGGCCGATCTTGCGACCATCGATACGGCCATAGCGGCGAAACTGACTGACATGGACAGGTAGCGGATCGCCATCATGAAACGGCAAGAGATTTTGGACGGGCTCAGCCAGAGCCCGAAGGTGGACGTGTGCGTCATCGGTGGCGGCATCAACGGCATCAGCGTCTTTCGGGAACTGGCGCTGCAGGGACTGAGTGTGCTGCTCGTCGAGAAGCACGACTATTGCTCCGGGGCCAGTTCGGCGCTGTCGCGCATGGTGCATGGCGGGCTTCGCTATCTTGAGAACGGCGAATTCAAGCTGGTGCAGGAATCGCTGGTCGAGCGGGACCGGCTGTTGCGCAACGCGCCCCATTATGTCGCGCCGCTGCCGACGACGGTGCCGGTGTTCGATAACTTTTCCGGCCTCGGCAATGGCATCGTCCGCTTTCTGGGCCTCAGCCGTCGCCCGAGCCGGCGTGGCGCCGTCGCCATCAAGGCGGGCCTGAGCATCTATGATTTCCTGACGCGCAAGCGGGCACTGATGCCGCGCCACCAGTTTCGCGGCCGGCGCACGACGCTTGCCAAATGGCCGGCGCTCAATCCCGACATCAAGAGTTCCGCCACCTATTTCGACGCCTGGGTCAGCCATCCGGAGCGGCTAGGCATCGAGCTTCTGCAGGATGGTCTTTTAGCAAAGTTCGGGGCGATGGCGCTGAACTATGCCGAATTGCAGCGGACAGAGGATGGCCAATATCGTGTCGAAGACCAGATCGGCGGCGCGTCCGTTAGCGTCGAACCGGCGCTGATCATCAACGCCACCGGCGGCTGGATCGACCTTGCCAATCAGACCCTGTTTTCGCCGGAAGCGCGGCCGTCACCGCTGATGGGCGGCACCAAGGGCTCGCATCTCATCATCGACAATGCGGACCTGCGCGATGCGCTCGCGGATCACATGATCTACTACGAGAACGAGGACGGGCGGATCTGCATCCTGTTTCCTTATCTCGGCAAGGTTCTCGTCGGTTCCACCGATATCCGCGTCGATGATCCGGAAACGGTGCGCTGCGAGGCGGACGAGCGGGATTATATCCTGCAGTCGCTCGCCTTCGTGCTGCCGGGCATTCCCATCCGGCCCGAACAAATCGTTTTCCAGTTTTCCGGCGTGCGGCCGCTGCCGGCCAGCACCGACAGTTTTACCGGCCGCATCCCGCGCGATCACTTCTGCACCGTGCTGGAGCCTTCCAAGGGTGGTCCGCCGGTATTCTGCATGATCGGCGGCAAGTGGACGACATTCCGGTCCTTCGGGGAACTGGCGGCCGACATGGCTTTGGCAAGGCTCGGCAGGCGCCGCCGCGTTGCGACAACCGATCGGCCGATCGGCGGCGGGCGGGCATTTCCGGCCAACGCGTTCGCCTGGCTAACGCAGATGGCAGCCAACAAAGGCCTTTCCGGAGGGCGCATGGCTGAGCTGTTTGCCCGATACGGCACGGATGCCGAGGCAATTGCCGGCTTCACCGCGGCAGGCCCCGATGCGGCGCTGCCGCACGCCGGCTACTCGATACGCGAATTGCAGTTCCTGATCCGCGAGGAAGCGGTGGAACATCTCGACGACCTGCTTTTGCGGCGCACGACGCTTGCCGTTTCCGGCGAGCTTACGCTCGACATGATGGATGCCGCACTCGACCTGCTGGCGCAGGAAAAGCGCTGGACGCTCGCGCATCGCGCCCGTGAGCGCGACCGTTTTCTCACCCTTCTCAACCAACGCCACGGCGTCGACGAAGACATGCTTTCCGCAAGGAACGAACCAAGGAGCACAGAATGCGACACAACAGCAAAGTCCGGATGAACCGGCTGTTCGGCGGCGGCCGCTGCCTCGATGTGGCGATCGATCACGGCGTCTGCAACGAACCATCCTTCCTCAACGGGCTGGAGGACATTCAGGCCGTCGTCAAGGCGCTGGTTTCTGCAGGGCCGGACGCGATCCAGATGAATTACGGCCAGGCCGACCTGCTGCAGCATGTGCCCGGCAAGGACAAGCCGGCGCTAGTCATGCGCATCGACATGGGCAATCCCTATAACCGGGTCCGCCACCGCGACATGTGGGCGGTGCTGCAGAACGAGGCCGAACCATTGATCGGCGCGATCGAGATGGATGCAGCCTGCGTCGTCGTCAACCTGTTCATGCTGCCGGACGAGCCGGACCTGTTCCGCCAGTGCGTTGAGAATATTTCCCGCGTCCGGGCCGATTGCGACAAGTATGGCATGCCGCTGATGATCGAGCCGTTGGTGATGCAGCCGGTGACGGAAAAGGGCGGCTACATGGTCGACGGCGATGCCGACAAGATCGTTACGTTGACGCGGCTCGCCCGCGAGATAGGTGCGGATATCGTCAAGGCGGACCCAACCACCAATGCCGAGGATTTCCACAGAGTGGTGGAAGCAGCCCGTTGCCCGGTTCTCGTGCGCGGCGGCGGCAAGGAGGATCTTGGTGCCGTCTTCGACAAATCCGCGGCCTTGATGCGGCAGGGTGCAATGGGCATGGTCTATGGCCGCAACATCTATCAGCACGCCAATCCGAGTGCCGTGGTGCGCGGGCTGATGGCGATCGTGCACGAGGACGCGAGCAGCGAACAGGCCTTTGCGCTCTATCAGCAGGGCTGAGCAGCGATTTCGAATCTCGGGAGGGTTCTGCATGGGAGAGTATCTTTTGGGGCTCGACGCCGGAAACACCGTTATCAAGGCGGTGATTTTCGACCGGCACGGCAACGAGATCGCGGCTGCGTCCGAAGAAGGACACAGCCGCATGCCGAGCCCGGGGCATGTCGAGCGAGGGTTGGACGAACTCTGGACAAATGCACGGCAGGTCATCCGCGCCTGCATCGAAAAGGCAGAGATCCAGCCGGAGGAAATCGCCGCGATCGGTTGCGCCGGGCATGGCAACGGTCTTTATGCGCTTGATCGCGACGGCGCTCCGCTCATCGGCATCCAGTCGCTCGACACGCGGGCGGCCGGGTTGGTCGATGAATGGCGAGATGCCGGCGTTGGTGACCGGACCTATCCGATTGCCCGCCAGCGTCCGTGGCCATCCCAGACGCCGACATTGCTTGCCTGGCTGAAGCGTCACCGGCCGGATTTGTTTAACCGCATCGGTACGGTGTTCTTCTCCAAGGATTTTGTCGTCAACCGCCTGACCGGCCTGCGTGTCAGCGAAGTGTCCGACATGTCGGGGGCCGGTCTGCTGGATCTTGCCGCGCGCCGCTACGACAAGGCGCTGATGGAGGCCTATGGACTGGACGATTGCATGGACCTCTTGCCGCCGCTCATCGAAAGCGCCGACATTGCCGGGACGGTGACGGAAGAGGTGGCGGGGCAAACCGGGCTCGCCGCTGGTACACCTGTGGTCGGCGGACTGTTCGACGTCGTCGCCTCGGCGCTCGGCTCCGGCGTTGCGCGCACCGGCAGCGCCTCGATCATTGCCGGCACCTGGAGCATCAACCAGGTCATCATCGACATCCCCGACCTCGACGAGCCAGTCTTCATGTCCTCGACCTTCGATCGCAGCCGCTACATGGCGATGGAGAACAGCGCCACCTCGGCTGCCAATCTCGAATGGCTGGTGCGGGAGTTCTTCGAAGGCGAGCATGCTGAAGGCGTTTCGCCCTTTGATGCCTGCTGCGCGCTGGCCGGGGCGATCGAGCCCACGACAGACGATCCGATCTACCATCCATATCTCTATGGCGCCCAGCAGGACGGCCACGCGCGCGCCGGCTTCTACGGTCTTGCCGGTTGGCACACCAAGGGACATCTCGTTCGCGCGCTTCTCGAAGGTGTCGCCTTCGGTCATCGCCAGCACATCGAGACGATCCGAAAGGCGGGCGCGGTCTTCAACGAAGCCGTGCTGTCCGGCGGCGGCTCGCGCAGCCTGATCTGGCCGCAGATCTTCGCCGATGTGCTCGGCGTTCCGGTCAGCGTTGCCCGCTCGCGTGAAACCGGTGCGCTGGGAGCGGCTATTGCGGCCGGAACCGGCGTCGGCATTTTCGCGGACTTCGGCGCTGGTGCTGCGGCCATGGTTCGGGCAGAGCGGTATTATCGTCCGGATGTCTCGCTCGAGGCACACTATGCGCGGCGTTACGCTCTCTATCAGGATATCGCCGAAGCGATGGCACCGCTCTGGCGGCGTCTGACAGCGGTTCCGCCGGCGGCAGCGGGGGCGGCGGCATGAACATGCGTATGAATTATGCGGCCATTGATGCGGGAAGCTACGATTTCATCATCGTCGGCGCAGGATCGGCGGGATGCGTTCTGGCCAACCGGCTGTCGGCCGATCCGAAAACCCGCGTCCTGTTGCTCGAAGCCGGCGGCAGCGACCGGTATCATTGGGTGCATGTGCCGATCGGCTATCTCTACTGCATGGGCAATCCACGCACCGATTGGATGATGAAGACGGCGGCGGAGGCCGGACTGAACGGCCGGTCATTGCCCTATCCGCGCGGAAAACTGCTGGGCGGCTGCTCGTCGATCAACGGCATGATCTACATGCGCGGCCAGGCGGCCGATTACGACGGTTGGCGGCAGGCGGGCAATTCCGGCTGGGGCTGGGACGACGTGCTGCCCTATTTCCTGAAATCCGAGGACAACTATCGCGGCAAGTCGCCTATGCACGGGGCAGGCGGCGAATGGCGGGTGGAAAAGCAGCGGCTTTCCTGGCCGATCCTCGATGCCTTTCGTGATGCCGCAGAAGAACTCGGTATCCCGAAGACCGACGATTTCAACGATGGCGACAATGAGGGCTCAGGCTATTTCGAGGTCAACCAGCGCGGCGGCCTGCGCTGGAATACGACCAAGGCCTTTTTGCGCCGGGCAATGAAGCGGCCCAATCTATATGTGCTGACCAGCGCCGAAACCGAGCGGCTGGAATTCGACGGCAGAATGGTGACCGGCGTGCGATTCCGGCTGAACGGGCAGAATCATCTGGCTCGCGCCGGTCGCGAGGTCATTCTGTCTGCCGGTGCGATCAATTCACCGAAAATCCTGGAGCTTTCCGGGGTCGGTCGCCCGGATGTGCTGTCGGCTGCCGGACTCGACGTCGTCCATGAACTTCCGGGTGTCGGCGAAAACCTGCAGGACCATCTGCAAATCCGTACGGTCTTCCGCATCGAGGGCGCAAAGACGCTGAACCAGCTCTATCACAACCTGTTCACCCGGGCGGGCATGGGGCTTGAATATATGCTGCGCCGGTCAGGGCCACTGTCGATGGCGCCGAGCCAGCTCGGTATCTTTGCCAAGAGCGACCCCGCTGTTGCGACCGCCGATCTCGAATATCACGTACAGCCCTTGAGCACCGACCGGCTCGGCGAGCCGCTGCACAAATATCCCGCCGTCACCGTCTCCGTCTGCAATCTGCGGCCGGAAAGCCGGGGGACCGTGCATGTTGGCGGCCCGGACCTTTCCGTGGCGCCGGAAATCCGCCCGAATTATCTTTCGACCGTCGGCGACCGGTTGCTTGCGACGAAATCGGTTCGGCACGCCCGCCGGCTCATGGAGGCCGGCGCCATTCGCAAGTACCGGCCGCAGGAAATGCTGCCGGGCCTGGAATACCAGAGTGACGAGGAACTGATCCGTCGCGTCGGCGATATCGCCACAACGATCTTCCATCCGGTCGGCACCTGCAAGATGGGCAACGACGTGATGGCGGTTGTCGATCCGCAATTGCGGGTGCATGGGCTGGCGAAACTGCGGGTGGTCGATGCATCGATCATGCCGACGATCGTGTCGGGAAACACCAACTCGCCGGTGATAATGATTGCCGAGAAGGCCGCGGAGAGCGTCCTATCAGGGGCGTAATTAGCCCCTCGCATTCTCTAAAGTGAATGCGTGGAATTGCGGCTCGTGACGATGAGCCCAACCCGCTCAATGCAGGTTGGGCCATCGATTTTCGATCAGAGAGTCGAGACGTTCTCAGCCTTCGATTTTCCGGTCTTGCGATCCTGGCCAACTTCGAAGCTGACCTTGTCGCCTTCGCGGAGCGACCCGCCGCTTTGCAGCGCAGACACGTGAACAAAAACGTCCTGCCCGCCACCCTCAGGGGTGATGAAGCCGAAGCCCTTGTCGTCATTGAAGAATTTAACGGTACCTGTCGGCATGAGATAAATATTTCCTTGTATCGTTCGACGATTTGCGAAGGCGAAACTATAGCTTCGACGCTTCTCTATCAACCCTTTAGCACACTCGTGGCTTTTTGAACGCAAAAAGACGTCAGCTCCGACGAAGCTCAATGCGGCTCGTAACAACCGATCGACCGGTAGCAGGGTCGGTATCGATGGTTGTGAGGCGCATGCCCGATGCTCCGGTTTTTTCGATCGTCATCTGCGCACGCCGATCGCCGTTGACTTCTTTCGCCCATCTGATCGCGAGACTTATGGCATTACCAGCGCGCTTTCCGCCAAGACCCGCGGTGCCGGTGCCCGCGCCCACGTAGGAGCCAGTGTAGGTGTCACCAGTGGCCTTGAGGTTCGCGCTGATGACGCGGGAAAAAACGACAAGGCTGGTACAACGCCCATTGAGTGCGAGGGAGCTTGCATTCGCATCCGATTTGAAACGGCAAGTGACTTTAATGGTGGGTGCATTTGTCCGCACTTTCACGGTCCCGTTACCGCTCCAACTTCCCGCCAGTGTTTTCAAGAAGGCGGATTCGTCGGCGTGGGCGGCGCCTGCCGTTGCCATTGCGGCCGTCGCAACGGCGATGGAGCATGCAAGGACTTTGATCATGTGAATCACTTTCGATCGCGCTACATCAGGACCGCCACGCTCGGTTGTTGAGGAGGAAGGCGGTCATATAACCGCCGCACGTGGTTTTCGTTCCATACGGGAAGCATCGATTGGGCTCGCAGCCACCACCATCTCCCGAGCAGGAACCTTCGCCGGGGCCTTCGCGGGCTCGTCCGCACGGCAGCCTGAAATCAAAAACACCCATCAGTCGCCTCGGCCTCAACCGAGACAACCTCTTGAGGATCCACACCTAGAGCCTTTCCGGGTTAGATTGAAGCATTCTGTTGGCTCAAACGGAGTCGGATGGTCGACCGGCCGGCGCGCGTCGTAGCCCAGCTCTACGGCCAAGCCGGCCGGTCGATCAGCCGGCCCGTTTCAGCCAACCCGAAGGGCCGGGCATCTTTCCGCCAGGGCAAAGGCGATCGGCTCGGACGTACCAAGAGGTATGCCCGTCGCCAATNCAGCCAACCCGAAGGGCCGGGCATCTTTCCGCCAGGGCAAAGGCGATCGGCTCGGACGTACCAAGAGGTATGCCCGTCGCCAATCGCCTTTGCCCTGACGAAAACCTGCTCCGGCAGAATGCTTCAATCTAACCCGGAAAGGCTCTAGAGCGCCCAGTCCTCCCCATTTTTGACTTCGGCAGCTTTATCCTCGCGGCAAATCGTTTCCAGCGCCAATGAGGCACGGCTGGAGTGCCTTTGCTTATGCCGCAGGATTGCAAATTGCCGGGACGGCAGATGAAAGCGCACCTTCACCAGAAGACCTTGCGTCAAGAGCGGCGCCGCCACGGCACCTGAGACGACCGTCGCGCAGAGGCCTTCTCTTGCTGCCGATATGACCGCCTCGTTCGACGGCAGTTCAAGCGCGACAGCCAGATTTCCGGGGGCTATGCCGAGATTGGAAATCGCCGCCTCGAAAGCCGACCGGGTTCCGGACCCTCTTTCCCGCATGACCCATTTCGTGCCTGAAACCAGGTCCGTCGGTGCAATTGCCTTGCCACGCGCCCAGGGATGACGCGGACCTACGACGACAAGCAGTTCGTCCTCGGCAAGCGGCTGAATATTCAGCGCCGGCTCGTCAACGCTGCCTTCGACGAAGCCGACTTCGGCCAATCCATCGAGAACCGCTTTTGCCGCCGTGGTCGTGTTGCCAATCATCAGCTTCAGGTCAATGCCCGGGTAGCGGATCTTGAAACGCATCAGCATCGCCGGCAGCCAGTAGCTTGCGATCGTCTGGCTTGCAAAAACGACCAGTTCACCCTTTTGCAAGCCGCCGAGATCGGACAAGACAAGCGCCGCGGCCTTGGCGCGCGCCAGCGTCGCTCTTGCCTCCCCTAGAAACACCCGTCCTTCATATGTCAGCTCTATGCGGCGTCCGACGCGGTGGAAAAGCTCGACGCCATAGGAGGCCTCGAGATTGCGGATCGCCGAACTGACGGCCGATGGCGTCAGCCCGATCGCGGAGGCAGCATTGGTCAGATGCTCGCGTTCCGCAACCGCGACGAAAATGGAAAGCTGTTCAAATGTCATGATCAATCGTTCGATTTTACCGAATGAATCATAATAAACTATTCAATGGAAGTCGATAATTGAGTGTGGGACAGTGCAGTCCTTGCGCAAGGTCTTGCCGATGCTCGTTTCCGCCTCCCGTTCCCCGTCGTTTCCTGCTGTCCTGCCGGGACTCGTTCTTTGTGCGGCGGTCACGCTCGCTGCGCATCTTGTTGAGCGGCTGCAGTTGATGATTTTCGGCTCGCATTGGATCGAGAGCCTCGTGCTTGCCATTCTGATCGGCATTGCCGTGCGCTCCTCGGTCTGTCTGCCGCAGACTTTCATTCCCGGCATCCAGTTCGCCGCCAAGACGCTTCTCGAAATTGCCGTCGTGTTGCTTGGCGCCTCGCTCAGCACGGCTGCCATTCGGCAGGCTGGGCTCCCGCTTGTCGGCGGAATTGCCGTTCTGGTTGCTCTGTCTTTGGCCGGCAGCTTTCTGATCGGACGGCTCTTCGGACTGTCGGCCAGCCTGGCGACCTTGGTTGCTTGCGGCAACTCGATCTGCGGCAATTCTGCGATTGCCGCCGCAGCGCCCGTGATCGGCGCCAAACCGGATGATATCGCGGCCTCGATAGCCTTTACCGCGCTGCTCGGCATCGGGGCAGTGCTGACGCTGCCGCTTCTTCATCTGCTCTTGGGTCT
Source organism: Rhizobium leguminosarum bv. viciae USDA 2370 (assembly GCF_002008365.1). Taxonomy (GTDB): domain Bacteria; phylum Pseudomonadota; class Alphaproteobacteria; order Rhizobiales; family Rhizobiaceae; genus Rhizobium; species Rhizobium leguminosarum. The sequence goes on along the minus strand of NZ_MRDL01000059.1, from coordinate 528,595 downwards.
GAGCGCCGTACAATATGGCGTTTTCGCAGGCCTGACAGCCTATGCCGTCCCGCAGGTATTGGCGGCCACGGCCTCTGCCGGAGCCGTCAGCGCCCAGGTGGGCACGCTCGTCAAACTGATCCGCGTGATGATGCTCGGACCGGTCATCCTTCTGCTCGGTGCAGTTCATGGCCGCCGTGCTGGCGGCTCTGCAGTCAATCTCCGCCATGTTCTCCCCTGGTTCATCCTCGGTTTTGCAGCCATGGCGACACTTCGTTCTCTCGACGCGATCCCGGCGCCGCTGCTGCCCGGGGTGTCGGCTGTCTCCGCCGCCTTCACCGTCACCGCCATGGCCGCTTTGGGTCTCTCCGTCGATGTCAGATCCGTCGCCCATACCGGCGGTCGTGTCCTCGCGGCGGCGGCGCTGTCGCTATTGGCGCTGGCGGCTCTTGGGCTTTGCCTGATCGGACTGCTGAATATCGTCTGATCGAAGGTGGTGTGCCTAAAATACTGGCAAAGATTCCAGTTGCCTTACAAACGATCGGCGGCTAGCCTGTATATACAGGCCGGGGAAGCAAAGATCGTCATGCGGGTCATCTCTTCACAGCAAGCTGCGGATCTCCTCGAAGATGGGATGACTGTCGCTGCTTCGGGTTTTGGAGGATGCTGTCATCCCGAAGCCATCACGGCGGCCGTCGAGGAGCGTTTCCTCGCCTCTGGAAAACCCCGCAACCTGACACTTCTGTTTGCTGCCAGCACGGGCGATCGTCAGACGCGCGGCATGGGGCACTTTGGCTATGAAGGCCTCGTCGCCTGCGTGATCGCCGGGGGATGGCGCGGAACGCCGCGCCTTGGCAGGCTGGCGATCGAGGAGAAGATCGAAGCGCATTGCTGGCCGCAGGGCGTCATCGCGCAGCTCTATCGGGCGATTGCCGCCGGTCAGCCTGGAGTGGTCACCCATATCGGGCTCGGCTCCTTCATGGATCCGCTTCATGGCGGCGGCCGCATGAATGCGACGGCGCCGCGTGCGCTTGTCGAGCGTGTGTCGTTGCGCGGCAAGGAATGGCTGCTTTATCCGTCGATGCCGCTCGACTGCGTGCTGTTGCGCGGAACGACGGCCGACGAAGACGGCAACATCACCCTCGAGGACGAGGCGTTCCCGCTCGACGTGCTCGCCATGGCGCAGGCGGGCCGAAACTCCGGTGGCATCGTCATCGTCCAGGTCAAGCGGATTGCCGAACGCGGCTCCCTGCCGCCGGGCGATGTTCGCATCCCGGCGGTGCTGGTCGATTATGTCGTCGTCTGCGATGATCCGGCCCAGCACGGCGTCAGTTTCGCCGAGACGGACAATATCGCCTATACCGGGCGCGTCCGGATGGCGATGAGCCGCCTGCAGCCGGCGCCACTGTCGGTCGATAAAATTATTCAGCGACGTGCCTTCCGGGAGCTGGCGCCGCTCAATCGCCCAACCATCAACCTCGGCATCGGCATTGCCGCCGGGATCGGCCGCATCGCCAGCGAAGAGGGATTCGACGATTATACGATGACGATCGAATCCGGCGTCATCGGCGGCGTGCCGGCCGAGGAGCTGTCCTTTGGCGCCGCCGTCAATCCGACCGCCATCATCCCACAGGCATCGCAGTTTGATTTTTACGACGGCGGCGGCCTCGATATCGCCTTCCTCGGCATGGCCGAGGTGGATCGGCACGGTGCGGTCAATGTCAGCCGCTTCAACAATTCCATCGTCGGGGTCGGCGGCTTCACCAATATTTCGCAGACGGCCAAGCACGTTGTCTATCTCGGCGCGTTTTCGGCCGGTGGCGCTGAAATTGCCGTTGCCGACGGCACGCTCGACATCATCCAGGACGGCCGCTTCTGCAAGATCGTCGATGATGTCGACCAGATCAGTTCGAGCCCCGCCTTTGCGCCGGAAGGGCAATCACAGCTCGTCGTCACCGAACGGGCTGTCTTTCGGGTAATTGACGGATGCCTGACGCTGACGGAGTTTGCCCCCGGCATCGATCTTGCCGCCCATGTTCTCGATCGCCTGCCGAAGAGCGTCGCGGTGTCAGATCGGCTGAAGCAGATGGATGCGCGTCTGTTTTCGCCCCACGCCATGAAGGACTTTGCCCCATGAAAATCGATGGAGCCGCCATCATCGTCACAGGCTCGGCAACGGGCGTCGGGGCTGCATGCGTCAAACAATTCGCCGCGGGCGGTGCCAGGGTGGTCGTCAACTACAGCCGCAGCAAGAAAGAGGCCGATGAGACTGGCGATATCTGCCGCAGCCTGGGCGCGGAGGTGGAGATCGTCCAGGCCGACGTTGCCGATGACGCGGCTTGCCGCCGAATGGTCGCGATTGCCGTCGATCGATGGGGGCGGCTCGACGCCTTGGTGAACAATGCCGCAATGACGGTCAAATCCGATCCTTTCGATCTGGAGACATTGTCGGCCGAAGATTTTCAGAACGTTTTCGGTGTCAATGTCATCGGCGCCTATCAGATGTGCCGGGCGGCAGTGCCTGCGATGCGTGACAGCGGCGGCGGTGCGATCGTCAATGTCTCATCCAATGTTGCCTTTACTGGCGGCGGCAGCTCGCTTGCCTATACGGCCTCCAAGGGCGCGCTGAATGCGCTGACCTTGGCCCTGGCGCGCACCTGCGGTCCCGATATCCGCGTCAATGCCGTTTGTCCTGGCATCATCGATACGCGCTGGATGCGCGACACGCTCGGGCCGGACGCCTATGGAGCCACTGCCAAGCGATTTTCGGACGCCGCGCCGCTCGGCCGTGTCGCGACACCGGAAGACGTTGCCGGCGCCATTGTCTGGCTTGTTCAGGGTGCCGACTTCGTCACCGGTGAATTGCTGTCCGTTGACGGCGGCATCCGCCTGTCCGGAGGCGTTCGCAAACCCGCGACATCTGGGGGCGCCGCATCGTGACGCTGCCGGCCCAATCCATCCTCGACTTCCCGGTGCCGCAAGCAACACATGTGGTCACCGCAAGAGATGCCATCCTTTACGCCCTGTCGGTTGGCTACGGCACCAACGCGCTCGACGAAAAGGCATTGAACTACGTCTATGAACGCGATCTCGTGACCGCGCCGACCCTTGCCAATATCGTAGCGCATCCAGGCCCATGGATGCGACAGACAGGCGTCGACTGGGCGCGTCTCGTGCATTCCGAACATCGCCTGACGATCCACCGGCCGGTCCCGCTTGATGTGCCGCTGACCTCTCGCTCACGCGTCCTCTCGGTAGTCGATCGCGGTGTTGAAAAAGGAATGTTCGTCAGCTTCGAGCGCCTGATCGCAACCGCGGACGGTGACGAGCCCATCGCGACGATCGTCCAGACGAACGCGTGCCGCGGCGACGGTGGATGCGGTTCGGCGGGATTTGCGCCTGAACCCTTGCCCAAAGTCCCGGACGGAGAGCCGGACTTCGAATTCAATGTCGACATCCCTGGTAACGCCGCTCTCATCTATCGCCTGAACGGCGATCTTAATCCGCTGCATGTCGATCCGCAGGCAGCCGGCAAAAGCGGCTTTGACGGGCCGATCCTGCATGGGCTGTGCAGCTTCGGCCATGCGGGCTACGCCATCGTCGCTGCCATCGATCCAGGCATGGCGACTGGCTTGAGCGCAATCGCGGCGCGTTTCAGCGCACCGATCTTTCCCGGAGAAACGATCACCCTGCAGATATGGCGCAACGGCGCCGAGATTCACTTCAGGGGGCTCGTTGCTTCGCGGAGCGCTATCATCCTCGACAATGGCGTGGCGAGGCTGTCATGACGAAAGCAGTCAAACCGGCCGCCGGCGAAGCGCGCCATTATATCAGGATCAAGGAGCAGATCCTGGCCGACATCGCCGAGGGCAAGCTGCAGCCGGGAGACCGGGTATCCTCCGAAAGCGAACTGGTGGCGGCATTCGGCGTCAGCCGCATGACGGCGAACCGGGCCCTGCGGGAGCTGATGTTCGAGGGCGTTCTCAAGCGATCCGCCGGGATCGGAACGTTCGTGTCGCCAAAGCACCTCGACGTCGATCTGCTTCAAATCCGCAACATAGCCGACGAAATACTGGAACGGGGTCACACGCATAAGGCGGTGGTCGTCAAGGCCGGGCTGATGAAGGCGGATGCTAACGTTGCCGACGCGCTCCAACTGATCCTCGGCGCTGAGGTGATGCATTCGCTGATCGTGCACATGGAAAACGACCAGCCCATTCAGGTCGAGGAGCGCTATGTCAATCCGCTGGTGGCGCCCGATTATCTGTCTGCCGACTTCTACAGCATGACGCCGCACGAATATCTGACGCAGGTCGCACCGATAACGGCGTTCGAACATATCGTCCAGGCCGTCAAACCGGATAGGGCCATACGCAAATATCTCGGCCTGAAGAATGATCACCCTTGCCTGCGCGTCTTTCGACGGACCTGGTCGGGCGAGGCCGTCGTGACCTGCGCGCTTTTATACTATCCCGGCGCGCAATATCGGCTGGAAGCACGGTCCAGCAAGGGTCCCTCTAAGCCCGTCGCCATTCTCGGAGAGAAACAGTGAGCGCCACCCATTCTCCATCGATCATCTTCAGCGCGGCTCCGCCGACGATCGAGGACATCGCAGCGGTTGCCCGTCGTCATGCGCGGATTGAGATATCCGCCGAGGTCGAAGCCCGGATTGTCGCGGCGCGTGCCGTCGTCGATCGCTATACGGCAAACGATCTGCCGGTCTATGGCCTGACGACGGGACTGGGAGCCGGTGTCGACACGCGACTTGCAACGGAAGACCTCGTGGCGTTCCAGATGCGTGTGCCGCAAGCCCGCGCCGTCGGCGTCGGACAACCGCTCGCACAGGAATCCGTGCGGGCGATGATGGCCGTCAGGGCTGCCGGCATGGCGGCTGGCGGTTCCGGCGTTTCGCTGAAAGTATTCCACGGTCTGATCGCCGCCATCAATGCAAGTGTCCATCCCGTCGTCCCATCATTGGGCTCGATTGGTGCGGCGGATTTGGCTCCGCTTGCCCATATGAGCCGCGGCCTTCTCGGCTTCGGCGAGATCGAGCTTGGCGGCGAAGTGCTGCCGGCCGCCATCGCTCTTGAAAGGGCCGGCCTGAAGCCCCTCGAATTGGCGCCGAAGGACGGGCATGCGCTTGTTGTGGCCAACAGCCTCTCCATCGGCCTCGCCTGTCTGGCGCTTGAGGAGATCGAGCGGCTCTTCGATTGGTCCCTGAAGGCGATTGCCGTTAATTTCGAAGCGTTCCGGGCCAATGTCAGCGTCTTCGACGATCGCGCTCTGGCTGCAAGACCCGCCTTCGGGCAACGCCGTGTCGCCGCTCAACTGATGGAGCTGCTTTCGGGCAGCTCCTTGCTTGCCGCCGATGCAGCAAGACGTCTCCAGGATCCTTTGAGCTACCGTTGCACGCCGCAGGTCTGGGGTGCGTTGAGGCATGCGATCGACGAGGCAAGGCAGGCGACCGAGATTGAGCTCGTCAGTTCCGGCGACAATCCTGTCGTGATCGTATCCGAGGGCGTCATTCTTTCACACGGCAATTTTGACATGACCGCGTTTGTGCTCGCCTGGGAAAGGCTGGGGCAGGCCATGGCGCATTGCGCGGCAGGCACCGCCTATCGGATCATGAAGATCATGTCGCCTGCCATGTCCGACCTCCCGCGCTTCCTGACCGCGATGGGCCAGAGCCGCACCGGCTTTGCGACCGTGCAAAAGACCGTCTCGGCCATGGAGGCCGAAATCCGCCATCTGGCCATGCCGGTTTCGCTTTCGCCCATTCCTGTTGCCGATGGCGTCGAAGACCAGGCGTCGATGGCTCCGAGCGTTTTGGCAAAGACGCAGGCGATCGTCGAGCGCCTGCGCTATCTCACTGCCATCGAACTGATCGCCTCGGTACAGGCCGTCGAGCTGCGAGGGGTCTCAGGCGAATTGGGCAAGGGATCGGCGGAAGCCTATGCTTTCGTCCGCACCCAAGTCCCGGCGCTCGAAGAGGATCGCGCACAAGGGCCGGATTTTGCGACGATTGCCGCATTGATCGGGCTCGGCCCGCAATAAGCCCGGTTCGCCACTGCCCCGGCAAGAAGGGCAGGGCACTGACCGGTCATGCCGGCGGTCATTCTGGGGAATGCCGTCGGTTCGTTCATTGAAAAGTCAACAAGAGGGAATGGTTATGAAAAATTGGACAAAAGGCATCTTTGCAGCCGGCATCATGGCAGCCGCCATGTTCCAGCCTGCATCCGCAGAGACCATCAAGGTCGGCAGCAAGAATTTCACCGAGCAGTTTATCCTCGCCGAAATGTACGCCGCCGTTTTGGAAAATGCCGGCATCACCGTCGAGCGCAAGATCAATCTCGGCGGCACGCTGATTGCTCACCAGGCATTGGTGGCCGGCGAGATCGATCTCTATCCGGAATATACTGGCACAGCGCTCGCTTCTGTCGTCAAGGGTGAGATGTCGACCGATGCCGACAAGGTCTACACTGAGGTCAAGGATTTCTACGCCAAGCAGTTCAACCTCACATGGCTGAAGCCGAGCGGCATCAACAACGGCTACGTCATCGTTGTCCGGCAGGAAACGGCGCAGGCCAGCAATCTGAAGAGCCTGTCGGATCTCGCCAAGGTTTCCAAGACCCTGGTCTTCGGCGGCGGTGCTGAATTTCCCGACCGCGCCGATGGCCTGCCCGGCCTGAAGCGCGTCTACGATGCCGAGTTCAAGGAGTTCAAGCAGTTTGCCAAGCTTGGTCTTCGTTATGATGCACTGGACCAAAAGGACATCGACGTCGCCAACGGTGCAGCGACCGACTGGCAGATCGGCTCGAAGAACCTCGTGCCGCTGGCAGACGACAAGGGTCTGTTTCCGCCCTACTACGTGGCCCCCGTTATCCGCCAGGACGTGCTGAAGGCCAATCCGAAAGTTGCCGAACTGCTGGAAGCGGTCGGCACCCATCTCGACAACGAGAAAATGCGGGTCCTCAATGCCAAGGTCGAGACCGACCACGAGGAAGCCAAGGACGTGGCGGTCGATTTCCTCAAGGAAAACGGCCTGCTGCCGAAATGATTGTCATGCCCCGCGGCCGGATATCGATCCGGCCGCGACCTGGCGTGGCGATCCTTTCACGGTGTCTGTTCGAAAGTCCGTCCGCTCAGCAGCCGGACAGGAATGTGGAGAAGCGGGAAATGCAGGAAATCTGGATCGATTATCTCAATGCCCTTGATGCCAAGGCGCTGGCGTTGACGAATGACGAGGTTCTCGATGCAGTGTCGAAGGCGCTGGATGCGCAGGGCAGGGGCGAAACCGTCATCGAGCCGCGCGTCCATCTTGTGCCAGAGAGCTCCGACAAAGGCCATTTCAACGTGCTTCGCGGCTATGTCAAAGCGCTGAACTATGCCGGCGTCAAAGTTGTCGGTGACTTCGTCGACAACTATAAGGTCGATCTGCCCTCGGAGCTTGCGGTCCTCAACCTGTTCGACCCGAACACCGGCGTGCCGAAGGCCATCATCGACGCAACTGCTATCACCGACATGCGCACCGGGGCCGTCACCGCTCTTGGCGCAAAATATCTCGCCCGCAAGGACAGCAAGATTCTCGGTCATATCGGTGCGCGCGGAACCTCTTACTGGAATGTCCGGCTTCTCGACCATCTCTTCGACTTCGAGGAAATCCGCGTGCATTCGCGCCGGCCGGAAAGTCGCGATGCCTTCGCAAAGCGTCTTGAGGCGGATCTCGGCAAGAAGATCGTTGTCACCGACAATTGGCAGGATTGCCTCAAGGGCGCCGACATCATGGTCGAGGCCAGCCGCCTGCCGGAACCAGCGCCGCTGTTCAAGACCGAATGGGTGAAGAAGGGGGCCTTCGTCGTGCCCTATGGCACGATGAGCGCGCTTGAATTCGATCTCACCGATATCATGGACAAGGTCGTCGTCGACGATTGGGGACAATGCGGCCCCGGCAAACCTTTCGGGGCGCTTCGCCGTCACGTCGACGAGGGCAAGGTGACGGCCGAGAACTTGCATGCCGAAATCGGCCAGATCGTCTGCGGCATGAAGCCCGGCCGCGAAAGTGATGAGGAGACGATCCTGTTTTGGCATCGCGGCCTCAGCACGACCGACGTGGCGCTCGGCGCCGCCATGGTCGACAAGGCAAAAGAGATGAACATCGGCCAGCGGCTTCGGTTCGCATAGTCGCCATGGTGATGTCCAAGCCGATCGCCTGTTCGAGAATGTATAATCTCAGCCCGCGCATTCGCGGCCTGTGGGACGCGCTGTTTGCGCTGGTCAGCTCGCAGTCCAGCATAGAACTCGAGATCATCGCTCATGCAGCACCAGCCCCCCTGTCGGAATTATGGGCGAGGCCGGACATGGGCGCGGTCTTCATGTGCGGCTATCCGTTTTCGCGCATGCGCGAGGCTGCGCGACCGACGATGCTTGCCGCACCCGTCTCGAGCGAGGCATGGTCTTTGGACCAGCCGCTCTATGCCAGCCACATTCTCATCGCCTCCACCGGGCCAGTCAACGCGGTGGCCGATCTCGCTGCGGCACGCTGGGGCTGGACCGTGCGCGATTCTCAATCGGGCTACCACGCGGCGCGCTCCTTCCTTGCCGGCCAGTTTGCCGGGAAAATGAAGCAGAGCATGACGGTCGGACCGCTGCTCAACCCTTCAGGCATCGTCGCCGCCCTCAAGGATGGCAGGATCGATGCGGGCGCGATCGACGCTTACGCCTTCCAATTGTTGTCGATGCACGAACCCGACGCGATCGATGGTCTTCGTATTCTGGCGACGACCGAGCCGCTTCCCGCGCCGCTATTGGTTGCCGCGCAGACATTGCCTGTGGACATCACCACAGCGTTAAAGCAAAGCCTCGTGGCATTGCATGAAACGCCTGAGGGAGCGGCGGTTTTGGAACGGCTCGGCCTCAGGCGATTTTCGGCGGTCACTCCGTCCGCCTACGATATTCTGCCGCAGAGAGCCGACGACGCCGATCGCAGATTGGGGATCCCATGGTAGACAGGCGAATGAGCGCCCGGACGCGGAGGTCTCGGCGATGAAATGGGTCCCTAAACATCTCGACCGGCTATTCGAAGCGCTGTTGGAGCACCTGTATCTCGTTTTTTCATCGGTCGGCATTGCCCTGGTGATCTCGCTGATCGTCGGGATATGGGCGGCAAGGCGACCGCGAAGTTTTGCGGCCATCGTCATCTTCACCGGTATCCTGTTCGCCGTGCCCAGCCTGGCGCTGTTTGCGCTTCTCATTCCCATCATGGGTATCGGGGCGGCGCCCGCTATAACAGGTCTTGCCGCCTATTCGCTGATGATCCTGATCCGCAATATCGGCATGGGATTTCAGGCTATTCCGCGTGACATACTCGAAGCTGCCGACGGCATGGGCTACGGCACGGCGCGGCGGATCTGGGAAGTCGAGCTGCCGCTGGCGATGCCCTATATTGTCGGCGGCATCCGCATTGCCGTGGTAACAGTGATCGGCATCGCGACCGTTGCCGCCTATATCAATGCCGGCGGGCTCGGCGTCATCATTTTCGAAGGCATCGACCAGCGGTTTCCTGAAAAGATCATCGCAGGCGGGCTGCTGACGTCATTTCTGGCGCTCTTTGCCGACTACTGTTTTGCGTCGTTCGAAAAGCTGCTGCGCCGCCGCAGTGGAGGTAAAGCGGCATGATCGTGATCGATGCATTCAGCTGGATCTTCGACAACTCCGGCACCTTCTTCAACGCTTTCAATCGCCATCTTCTGATGTGCGTCCTGTCGCTCGGCATCGCTTTTGTCATTGCCGTGCCGCTCGGATTTGCCGTCGCACGGGCACCCCGCGCCGCCTTTGCAGTGGTCAATATCGCCGGCGCCTTGCGCTCCATACCGAGCCTTGCGATCCTGTCGGCGACGATGCCTTTCCTCGGCATCGGATTGTTGCCGTCGGTGATCGCCCTCATCGTCCTTGCCGTGCCGCCGCTGCTGTTGAACACGATCATCGGCATTCGCGAGATCGACGCCTCGGTGATCGATGCGGCCGATGGAATGGGGATGAGCGCCGGGCAGATGCTGTGGGAGATCGAACTTCCTCTGGCCGTTCCCGCGATTCTGTCAGGCGTCAGGACGAGTGCCGTCCAGGTGATCGGCGGGGCGGCACTCGCCTCCTTTATCGGCGGCGGCGGACTTGGCGATTTCATCAATGCCGGCATTGCGATCATGAACATGCCGCGCCTTCTCGTCGGAGCGGTCCCGATAGCCCTGCTCGCAATCTTTGCGGAATTGGCGTTCGGCGCCCTGGAGCGCGTCTTCACTCAACGGCGCTAAGCGGCCGAAAGCGGATATCAGGATGATTCATCTCGATCATGTTACGAAGAATTACGACGGAAGCGGCCAGCATGCGGTCGACAATCTCGATCTCCTGATCGAGACCGGTACGACGGTTGCCCTGATCGGTCCTTCGGGCTGCGGCAAGACCACGACCATGCGCATGATCAATCAGTTGGAGACCCCCACGACGGGACGTGTGCTGGTCGACGGCAGGGATATCGCCCGGGTCGATCAGAAGGAGCTGCGCCGCAGCATCGGTTATGTCATCCAGCAGGTTGGTCTGTTTCCGCATATGTCGATCGCACGCAATGTTGCGACCGTCCCGCGGCTTCTCGGCTGGGAAAAGGCGCGCAGCGATCGCCGGGTCGACGAACTCCTGGATCTCGTCGGTCTTGATCCGGCCATCATGCGGCAGCGTCTTCCGCACGAATTGTCGGGCGGGCAGCGTCAGCGCGTCGGTTTCGCCCGCGCTCTCGCCGCCGATCCGGCGATCATGCTGATGGACGAACCGTTCGGCGCGATTGATCCGATCACCCGCGTCCGGCTTCAGGACGAATTCCGCGATATTCTCAGGAAGGTGAAGAAGACCGTCGTCATCGTCACGCATGACCTCGATGAGGCAATCAAGATGGGCGATCGTATCGCGATCATGCGGGATGGCCGCCTCCTTCAATATGATAGCCCGCAGGAGATCCTTGCGCGTCCCGTCAATGAATTCGTCGAGAGTTTCCTCGGCCCTGACCGAGCCATAAAAAGGCTGAGCTTGATTGCCGTATCGACGATCATGACCACGCCGGAACCGTCCAACGGCGATGCCGAGATCGCCGCTGACGCCACGGTTCACGACGCCTTGGCGCTCATCCTCTCCGGTGAGATGCCGGGCCTGCATGTCCGAGCCGCCGATGGCACGCTTGCGGGATATCTGTCGCGGGACACTTTGTTGCGCGCCAATCGGCTGTAGGGCAATTCCGGTAAAAGTGCGCAGCGGTTTTGCTCGACGCGGAACAAGACCACCGGCCCTTGCCGAAGAGATCACCATGCCAATGCTACCCACGCGTGCTGAAAGGGATTGCCGATCGCCTGTCTCAGGCTGTAGATGAGTTTCGCACAATGGGATTGTGCAAGCAGCCGGAATGACGTCAACTCCGCTCGTTCGTTATCGGTCACTGTCTGAAGCTTTCCCAGCGCACTGCGCTGCCACATGAGGGGACCTACGCCATTGTCTTCGCTTGTTCTTCCTAGTCGCCCGCTCTCGTTGGCGCGCAACGTCATCTCCACCCCGAATGCTTACTTCTGGTCAACGCCCATCATCCTGGCACTGGCTGTCTTTCTATTCGTCTCGGAAGCACCAGGCGTAATCCGCGATTTCCAGATCAGCCAGAACCCTTTGACGCTGGAAAATGGCGACGTGCAAAACGGGCGATGCACGACACGCAAGGCAGTCTTTACCGATTGCGAGGCACGCCTTGTCTACAGCTACGGCGGACGAGACTACGACACCGAAGTCGAGGTCATGTTCGTCGATTTCCATACTGGCGACTACGAAACCGGTCTTGTGATATCAGCCGATCATCCGGAACTTGCGACGATGAGCTTGGGTCTGGACATGCTCTGGAACCGGATCATCACGCTCACCGTGTTCGCGCTACTGTTTGGCGGCATGGGCCTGGGGATGATTTTTCTCGCTATCCGCATCTGGTGGGTCAAGGGCCAATTGCTTCGGCCTGCCATGCTGACCCCCGTTCCGGTCGAGGTCACCGCATTCGACCGCAGACGCGGCGTCCTTTCCATCACCTACAATGACAAGATTGCCAACGACAAAACGGGGCGATCGGCTTACACGCGCATGAAGAATGGAGAAGAGCCTCTGATCGTCGGGGAAGCCAATGGCAAAGCGATCGGACTGGCTGTCAGGCACGGCAATACTGCCCTGCCAGTGCTTCTGGACGATCGTCTGCAGCGCGTGAAGCTTACCGATGATGAGCGCAACGCGGCTCTTGCACCTTTCGCGCATCAGCAAGAAAGCGATCGGAGTGTGCCGGTTTTGATCGAAGACCCCAAGCAGGCGGGGGTATCGATCTGGAGGCGATTGCAGGTTTTCTTCGGTATGTTGCTTCTGATCCTCGTCGGTGTGGTCGGCTTCTGGCTTTGGTACGTCACGACCTCCACGACACCATTCCAATCGCCTGGCATGGACATCAACAATCTTATGCCGGCGCCGTTAAACGAGTGGGGATGCGGGCAGCTCAAGAAGCGGTTTGGTCAGGATCGCGCGCCTCTTGGTTGCGTCGCCGACGATTACACGAGCTGGAAATAGCAAGACGGTCCGCGCTGTTTGACCGAGCCTTCACGATCGGCGGTAGACCAGGGCGGGCCGTTTTGCGGTGAAAGCTTTCGGCGTTTCTGCGTCCAAATCAGTCCTGAACACATGTGAGGCCGTCAAAGCGACCGCTCGCTCAACGGCCGCTCGCTCAACGGCCGGTCGCTCTGGCGTCGTCTCCACGAAGCGCTTCACGGCTCTAATTCATTCAGTCCTGGTCTGCGACGACGCAGGCAGGCAGCCGAAGCCGTACCGGTCGCCGAAAACGCAAGCGTCTCGGACCAATTTCGCAGTCAAAGATTAGATGACACCTTTGCTGAAAATGAAGCACCCATAGGGCCCTGGGTCGGAGGTTCTGACGATCGCGAAGGATTTTTTCGCTGCTTCGTAAAATGCGAAACGCTCCAATGCCTCCATCCGAACAGGGCGATCTTCAGCGCGATCGATGACTTTTTGTATCGTCGCGAAAATCGGCATTTGCCCGCTGGCGTCGCCAACAACTTGCATCCTTTTCACCGGCGCATCGATGAACGTGTCCAGTGGGAAGAGCGTCAGAATAGCTTCAGCGACACGCTCCAAGCCGCAGCCGGAAACGTCGATGAGATGGCCGTAGGTTGTATGCCGGGCTATGGTCTGGGCAGGGTGGTTGACGTCGCACAAGACCAGTTGGTCCCCGTGCCCCATCAGCATCAAAGCATGCATCAGCTCGGCGTTTAAGACTGGATCGATTCCCCTCAGCATGTTGTGCCTCCCTGTCCAAAGGTCTAATCTTTACAGATTATGCAAATTCCGTAATGTTTGGAAATGGGTTCAGCCTCAAATGCTTCGTTTATATTTTTGGACAAAAGCACCGCACATATCCGATGATGCTTATGGTTAGTCAAGTCGTCGCGAGAACGAAAACGAGAAATATCTGAGAATTCTGCAATGGATTACTTTACAACGGTAATTCCATGTGTGAAGTTATCGGTGCGAATGACGTCCTCCCAGGATAGGGGCGGCGGGTGCAGCTGAGCGCTCTACCTGCCGCCGCTTTGCAGGAAGGTCGATCAAACGTCGCGAGGAGTGCGCGACGCCGTTGGAGGAGGATCATATTTGGCATCGATGAATATCGTCAATGTCGGTAAGGCCTATGGAAGCCTGACGGTGATCCATGGCGTTTCCGTCGAAATCCCCGACGGCGAGTTCGTCGTTCTGGTGGGGCCGTCGGGTTGCGGAAAATCGACGCTGCTGCGCATGGTCGCCGGCCTCGAACCGATAACCTTCGGTGACATCCGGATCGACGGCAAGGTGGTCAACGACCTGCCGCCGAAGGACCGCGATATCGCCATGGTATTTCAGAGCTATGCGCTCTATCCGCACAAGACGGTGGCGCAGAATATGGGCTTCGCGCTGAAGATGCGCGGTGAGACGAAGGCCGATATCGAGGGGCGGGTGCGCAAGGCGGCCGAGATCCTTGATCTGGTGCCGTATCTTGCCCGCTATCCCCGCCAGCTTTCTGGAGGCCAGCGTCAGCGCGTGGCGATGGGAAGGGCGATCGTGCGCGATCCCAAGGTATTCCTGTTTGACGAGCCACTCTCTAACCTTGATGCCAAGCTGCGCGTGCAGATGCGCGCCGAGATCAAGGAGTTGCAGCGCCGGCTGGCAACGACGATGATCTACGTGACGCATGATCAGGTGGAGGCCATGACCATGGCCGACCGAATCGTGGTGCTGCGCGACGGACGTGTCGAGCAAATCGGTTCGCCGCTGACGCTTTACGATACGCCTGCCAACACCTTCGTCGCCGGTTTCATCGGTTCGCCGTCGATGAACCTGATCAAGGGCCACATCCGCTCTGCCGCCGAGCCGTTCTTCGAGACGGATGAGGGTATTCGGCTGCCGCTCCACCGCGCGCCTGCGGGCTCGGACGGGCGGCCAGCCTTTTACGGCATTCGGCCCGAGCACTTCACGCTTGGCGGCTCGGTCAGCGCACATGTGACGGTCGTTGAATCGACCGGATCGGAAACGCAGGTCTTTGCAAAGCTTGGGCAACAGAAGATCATCGGCGTCTTTCGCGACCGCGTCGAGGAGCCCTCGGACCATGTGATCGCGATGACGCCGAACGCCGCCCTCGTCCATCTGTTTGACGGAGAGAGCGGACTGAGGCTTATCTGAGAGTTCTTGCTGCCGCTTCGAGGAGGAAGCGCCGGCAGCCACAACCGTGGCGGTTTATCAACGGGAGGAGACCCATATGAAAGTCAGTGATTTCGAGAGAATGATGGCGATCGGCCTGAGCCGGCGCGCCATCCTGAAGACCAGTGCAAGCCTCGGTGCGGTCGCAGCCGGAAGCGCCATGCTCGGTCCATTCGGAACGGCCTTTGCGCAGGATGCATCCTTGCGCAGCCAGATCTTGCAGGTGCCGGGTGTCGGCAAAGGCTCGCCGACGGATGCCGACTGGCAGAAAGTTGGCGAAATGTGCCTGGAAGCGACGAAGAAGAGCGTCAAACAGGGCGAGTTCGCCGGCGTCGAACTATCTTTCATGGGCCTGAATAACCAGAACCTGCATAACGTTCTGTTCCGCGGCTTCCTCAAGCCTTGGGAGGATTATACCGGCGCCAAGATCACCTGGATCGACCTTGCGCAGGCTGACTACAATCCACGCCTGCAGCAGGCGATCGCAACGGGTACGGTCGATTTCGACCTGCTCGAGATGGGCGCGCCGTTCGAGGGTGATGTCTGCGGCAAGGGGCTGGCGTCGGAGATGCCGGACTGGGTCAAGACCCAGATCGACATGGACGACTATGTCGACTACCTCAAGGCGCCGGTTGGCACCTGGGACGGCAAGACCTACCGCGTCTCGGTCGATGGCGATTGCCACAACTTCAACTACCGCACCGACTACTTCGCCGATGCCGACCTGGCGAAGGCCTGGAAGGACGAAGGCCACGAGGGCGAGTGGGGCGTTCCGAAGACCTGGCAGAAGGTTCAGGAGGTCACCAAATTCCTCAAGGGCAAGACCATCGGCGGCATGGAAGCGGTCGGCTATCTCGACGCACCCAAGGCTTGGGGCGGTTTCGGCTTCTACTTCCTCGGCAGCCGCGCCACGGCCTATGCCAAGCATCCCGATGACAAGGCCTGGTTGTTCGACACCGACACGATGAAGCCGCGCATCAACAACCCGGCATGGGTCCGGGCGATTCAGGACGTCATCGACGCCCTGCCATCGGAAGCGGGCGATCAGCTCAATGCCGATCCGGGCACGACAGCTTTCCAGCAATTTCTGGCCGGCACCGGTTCCATGGTCTCCTGGTGGGGAGACGTGGGTGCAAGCGCGCGCACCAGCGACAGCTCGGTCGTTGGCGACACCATCGGCTTCGACATCCTTCCGGGATCGGACGATGTCTATAATTCGAAGACCGGCCAGTGGGAAAAGCTTGCCAGCGGCCCGAACCACGCGCCAAACATGGCCTATCTGGGCTGGGGCGTCTATGTGATGGCCCGGGTCGACAGCGACGAGAAAAAGAAGAAAGCGGCCTGGAGTGCTGCAGCCCATCTCGGCGGCAAGGATCTGGCACTCTGGACGGCGGCCTATCCGTCCGGCTTCCAGTGCTATCGCAAGAGCCAGTTCGACATCAAGGAATGGGTGTCGGCAGGTTATGACGAAGCCTTTATCTCAGGCTATCTCGCTTCGCAGTCGAATTCCTACAACCATCCGAACGCCGCTATCGAGCCGCGTATTCCGGGCATCTTCCAATATTACAGCGTCGCGGAAGACGAACTGGCCAAGGTTTTCGCCGGACAGGTAACCGCACAGGCCGGCGCCGATGCGATCGCTGCCGCCTGGGAGAAGATCACCGATCAGCTCGGCCGCGACAAGCAGCTTGCGCTCTACAAGGCCTCGCTCGGGGCCTGATATACGACGGACATCTTCGGATGTCTCGTCCATGATCTCAGGCGGCACAAAGTCGTGCCGCCTGAACCGTTGCCCGGTTCCGCACGCCTTTCTGCCTCAAGGGTCTTGCCTATGTCGCATACGATTACCCCAGCCGTCAGCCCTGTGGAGGGCGCGACGGTCCAGCGCGCCGCCGCCAGGCGCGGTCGGCTGCTGCTCTTCGCTGCGACCATCTTGTTGTTCGCCGTCCTCATTCTCCAGATCCTCGATGCGAGCGGGGTCACGGCGCTCGGCCTCGTCAGCTGGCGACCGCTGCTGTTTGCCTATATCGTCTGGGCGGTGGCACTGTGTGCGAGCCAGGTGATGATCCGCGGTGAGGCGGGGCAGCGCGCGGTTTTCGTGCTTCCTGCCGTGCTCTTCACCGTCGCCATGGTGGTTTTCCCGACCGTCTTCGGGCTTTATATCGCTTTCACGGATTGGAACCTGAGCGCGGCGGCCGGCCGACGCTTCAACGGGCTCGACAATCTACGCACTTTGTTCGCGGACCGGTATTTCTGGAACGCGCTGCTGAACATGGTCTATTATGTTCTTTCGGTCCTCGTTCAATATGTCATTGCCTTCGGGCTGGCGCTGCTGCTCAACGCCGAGATCAAGGCGCGCAAATTCTTCCGTGTTGCCTTTCTCCTGCCGCTGATGCTGAGCCCGGTAGCTGTCAGCTGGATGATTGGAAAATCACTCATGGAATACCGGTTCGGCCCGGCGGCGACCCTTGCGCGCCATCTTGGCTGGGACAATCCGGCATTCTTCTCGACGCCGTGGCTCGCGCGAACCTCGATCATGGCCATGGATGCCTGGGTGTCGATCCCGTTCATGATGATCCTGCTGCTCGCCGGCCTTCAGGCGCTTCCTTCCGAAATCAAGGAGGCGGCGAAAGTGGATGGAGCGTCAGGCTGGCAGAGTTTCAAGGAGATCACCTTTCCGCTGATGCTTCCGGTCAGCATGACAGTGATCATCCTGCGCATCATCTTCCAGCTGAAGCTCGCCGATATCGTCATCAACGTCACCGCTGGCGGACCGGGCGGGGCGACGGATACCGTGTCGAGCTTCATCTTCCGCGAATATCGTGACCGTTCCAATGTCGGCTACGGCACCATGCTTGCGGAATTCTATCTCGTCATCATCATCATCTTCGTCGCGCTCATCCTGAAAGGGGCGAGCCGATGGATGCAACGTGAAAATTGAGGCGAAGCCCATGGCGATCATCGCTGAAACATCCGATAGGCCGGGGAGCCTCTGGTCGCGGCGCCCGCAATTCCTGACCAACAGCCTGCTGATCTATGCGGCTCTGGTCTTCTGGGCCTTCATCTCGCTCTTTCCGATCTACTGGACGATCACGACCTCGTTCAAGACAGCGGTCAACGTGACGCAGGGGCATCTGATCCCGTTCGTGGACTTTACGCCGGACTGGAAGGGCTGGCGCTCGCTCGGCCTCTCGCCGGATACGATCTTGGCGCCATCGACTGTGCGCGATGAGTTCATCCGTCGCTTTCTCAACAGCATCGTGGCGTCAGCGGGGGCGTCGTTCCTGGCGGTGCTCATCGGATCGCTGGCGGCCTATGGGCTCAGCCGGTTCTCCTATAAATTCCTTTGGATGGCGAACAAGGACATTTCCTTCTTCTTCCTGTCGCAGTTGATCCTGCCGCCGGTCGTGCTCGCTATGCCGTTCCTGGTTCTCTACAAGCACCTGATGCTGCTCGATACGCTGATCGGCCTCATTCTTATCTACACGCTGATGGTGCTGCCGATCGTGATATGGATTATGCGCGACCAGTTCGACACCATCCCGGTCGAGCTGGAAGAGGCGGCACTGGTTGACGGCTGCTCGATCTGGGGCGCTTTCCTACGGATCGTCCTGCCGATCGCACTGCCCGGCATGGTGGCAGCTTTCATCCTTTCGGTCATTCTTTGCTGGAACGAATATTTCTTTGCGGCACTGCTGACGAGTTCGAATGCAAAAACGCTGCCGGTGATGGTGGCAAGCCAGACGGGGTCGCAGGGGATTAACTGGTGGTCAATGGCCGCCATCGCCACGGCGGCGATCATGCCGCTGGTGCTCGTCGGCATTTTCCTGGAGCGCTACATTGTGAAGGGCCTGACGGCAGGCGCCGTTAAATAGAGGCACGAGGAGGACATTTCTAATGCTCAAAAATCTTGACCCGGCGCTCAATGCAGACGTGCTGCACGCCTTGCGCTCCATGGGGCATGGGGACACGCTTGTTGTGTCCGATACCAATTTCCCGAGCGACAGTGTGGCCCGCCAGACGGTGATCGGTAGGCCGCTCAGCATGGCCAATCTCTCGGCACCGCAGGCGATCCGTGCGATCCTCTCTGTGCTGCCACTCGACACACCGCTCCAGAATTCCGCCGGCCGCATGGAAGTCATGGGTGCGCCGGGGGAGATGCCGGCGGTGCAAAGCGAGGTGCAGGCGGAGATCGACCGGGCGGAAGGCAAACCTTCGCCCATGTACGGCATCGAGCGCTTCGCCTTCTACGATCTCGCCAAGAAGGCCTATTGTGTAATCTCGACCGGCGAGACGCGGTTCTATGGCTGCTTCCTGTTCACCAAGGGCGTCATCGCACCTGCAGGCGTGTGAGGTGTCAGCCATGAGAACCGGAATTTCCATTCTCGGCATTTTTGTCGCCGACACCGCCTATCTCGCGCCGCGCATGCCGGCCCTGGGCGAAACCATCGCCGGCAGCGGCTTTTCTGTTGGCCCTGGCGGCAAGGGATCCAATCAGGCGGTGGCTGCCGCGCGTGCCGGAGCTGACGTGTCCTTCATTTCGAAGATTGGTCGCGACACATTCGGCGATCTGGCGCTCAAGACCTATGAGCAGGCCGGCGTGACGGCGAAGCTGATCGTCATGGACGACAAGCCGACAGGGGCCGCTTTCATCTATGTCAACGACCGCACCGGCGACAACGCTATCATCGTCTATGCCGGGGCAGCCGGCACGATCGGCATCGAGGATGTCGAGGGAGCGCGCGAGACGATCGAGCAATCCGCAGTGTTCATCACCCAACTGGAACAGCCTGCACCCGCGGCCCATCGGGCGCTTGATATTGCAAGGAAGGCCGGTGTCACCACGATTTTCAACCCCGCACCCGCGGGCGCCTTTCCAGCGGAGATCTACCGGCTCTGCGACTATATCATCCCGAACGAGACAGAAGCCGCGGCCCTGGTCGGCTTTCCGATCGAAACGCTGGACGATGCGAAACGCGCAGCTGACGTGTTTTTGGCGCAGGGAGTGGGTGCGGCGGTCATCACGCTCGGCGCCCGCGGCGTGTTGTTTCACAATGCCGGGCAGTCGGCTCATGTGCCAGCCGTCTCCTGCGGCCCGGTCATCGATACGACCGGCGCCGGCGATGCCTTCGTCGGCGGCTTTGCAGCAGCACTTGCGCGAGGCGCGCCGCCGCTCGATGCTGTCCGCTTCGGCTGCGCCACTGCCGGCATCGCCGTGACGAGACGCGGGACGGCCCCTGCCATGCCCTCGCTTGCCGAGATCGAGGCCGTAATGGCCGGCTGACGCCGACATCCTGCCGTACAGGCGACCCATTTGGGGCCCTTTCGAATTCCATCCAGCCAAGGCTGTCAATACCGGCGGCGGGTTTCCGCACGCCGGTGCTTTGGCGAGGGAGGCAAGGGCGGAAGCAGATATCTCCGACGCGGCCCACAACGAATTGACGCATTGCACAACACTTATAACTTTACAAATCTAAATTATTCTGTGAAGTAGTGTGCATAGCGACTGAAGTGAGCCAAAGCCGTGACCCAATTGAAATTCGCCACCCGCCTTAATTCTTTTGCCTCGAAGCCAACGGCCGAATGGCCGGAGCTTTCCGGCAAGCCGACCGTCCTGCAAATGGCGACGCGCGCTGCCAAGGTCGATGGTCTAACCGATCTCGATCTCAATTATCCTGACCATGTGGCCGACGATCCGGCCGTCCTGGCGCGTCAGATCGGTGATCTCGGCCTAGCCATCAACGGCTTCGCCATGCGCTATTATACCAATCCGGCCTTCAAAATCGGCGCTTTCACCAACCCCGATCCGGCAGTTCGCCGCGAAGCGATCGATCTCACCAAGAAGGGCATCGACTCGGCCCGCGCCGCCGGCAGCAAGCTGATGACGATCTGGCTTGGACAGGATGGTTTCGATTATGCCTTTCAGGCGGACTACCATACGCTTTGGCAACACGAAATAGACGGAATTCGTGAAGTTTGCATGCATGATCCCGACTGCGAGATCAGCATCGAATACAAGCCGAACGAGCCACGCTCCTACAGCCTGATGCCCGACTGCGCGACCACGCTCCTGGCGATCAAGGATGTCGATATGCCCAATCTCGGCGTCACGCTGGACTTTGCCCATGTGCTCTATGCCGACGAGCAGCCGGCATTTGCCGCAGCTCTCATTGCCCGCTACAGCCGCGTTCTGGGTGTTCATCTCAATGACGGCTATGCCAAACGCGACGACGGTCTGATGGTCGGCGCGGTGCATACCCAGCAGACGATCGAGCTGCTACGCCAGATCCGCAAGGACGGTTATGACGGCGCGATCTATTTCGACACGTTCCCCGATATGACCGGTCTCGATCCGGTCCACGAATGCGAGGTGAACATCCAGACCGTCAAGCGGATGCTGACGGTGGTGGATCGCCTCGAGCAGGACAATCGTCTCTCCGGGGCGATTGACCGACAGGATGCAGTCTCTGCGCAGGCGGTTGTCCAGGAACTCATGCTCGGCTGAACTGCCTGACCGTCAACATACCCTGAATTTCTACGACCCTTGAACCCAAGGCATGCCGGAGGCGTGCCGATCGACCCTATCCGGGAGGAACCGATGACGACCTTTTTGAAGACGACCCTTGCTGCCGGCATTGCCGCCAGCCTCCTGTTCGGCGCGGCCGTCGCGCAGGAACTCGCGCCCCTCAATTCCGATACCGAAAAGGACCGCATGGACTGGTCGCAGCTCGAAGCCAAGCTTGGCGCGCTGCCCAAGCTGCCCGAAGGCACGAAGGCCGGTGCCGTTTCCAAGACACTGACGAACGAATACTGGCGCTCGCTGGGCGAAGGCTACGCGGCCTTCGGCAAGAAGGTCAACGTTCCCGTCATTTATCAGGCTGCCCAGAGCGAGGGTGACCAGCTCGGCCAGCTGACCATCGCCGAGGGCATGATCACGCAGGGCTATAACGTCTTGCTCGTCTCTCCGCAGACGGACGCCAACCTGCAGCCGGTCATCGAGCAGGCCAAGGCGGCCAATATTCCGGTCGTCAACGTCAACGATGCCGTCATTCCGCAGGCCGAGCATTACGTCGGTAACGTCCAGCGCGACAACGGCGTGCGCGTGGCCAAATGGTTCATCGAGCATCGTCCCGAGGGCGGTAAGGTCGCCATCATTGAAGGTCAGGCCGGCGTCTATGCGGCGGTGCAACGCACCGACGGTTTCAAATCGACAATCAGCGAAGGCGGCAAGTTCGAAGTCGTCGCCAGCGTTCCGGGAAATTGGGATCGTCAGACGTCCTACGATGCTGCGACCAACATCCTTAACCAGCATCCCGACCTGGTCGGCTTCTATGCCAACAATGACGGCATGGCCCTCGGCATCGTCGAGGCCGTGAAAGCCGCAGGCCTCCAGGGCAAGGTCGCTGTTTTCGGCACCGACGGCATCTCTGACGCCTACGCTTCGATCAAGGCCGGCGAACTGACCGGCACGGTCGACAGCTTCCCGGTCCTGACCGGCGAAGTGGCGCTCGAGGCCGCGCTGCGCCTGGTTGCCGGCCAGAAGCTGCCACGCGTGGTGGCGACCCCGCAGGCCCTCATCACCGCCGACAATCTCAGCCGCTACCAGGGTGCGGGCGTCGATGTCCGGGCGGTGCTGATGGAAGATGCCAAGGCAGCCAAGTAGCGAAGGTCAAAGATGCCGGCCGTCAAGGCCGGCATCCCGATGTGTTGAAGGAGGTGGAGTGATGGTGCCGCGACTGAGATTCGAGACGATCTCCAAGAGCTTCCCCGGGGTGAACGCCCTGGCCGACGTGTCGTTCGATGTTGCAGCCGGCGAGATCCACGGACTTCTAGGCGAAAACGGCGCCGGCAAATCCACACTTCTGCGAATCCTCTCCGGCGTGTTCCGCCCGACCTCCGGAACGGTCTTTGTCGATGGTCAGGCCCTGATCCTCAAAAGGCCGATAGATGCCCGCAGTGTGGGCGTCGCCATGATTCACCAGGAATTGCAGCAGGTGCCGCATTTGAGCGTCGCCCAGAACATGTTTCTCGGTCATCCGCTGACCCGCCTGGGTGGTCTTTTCGTCTCCCGCCGTGAGCAGGAGAGCCGCGCGGCGCAAGCCCTCTCGCTGATCGACAGGACTATTGATCCTTCAGCGCCGATCTCCTCCCTCAAGGTCGCGCAACGCCAGATCGTCGAGATCGGTCGCGCGCTGCTCGACAAGGCGAAGGTCATCGCCATGGACGAGCCGACGTCGAGCCTGACGCCGAGCGAGTTCGACCGTCTGGCAGAGGTGATCGCCAGCCTTTCGGCGAGTGGGGTCTCGATCATCTATGTCTCCCACAAGATGGACGAGGTCTTCCGCATCTGCCAGCGCGCCAGCGTCATGCGCGACGGCAAGCTCGTCGGCATGGTCGATCTCAAGAGTGCCTCGGAAAAGGACGTGATCGCGATGATGGTCGGTCGCGAGCTGATGCAAGAGGAACACAATTCCTTCGTCACCGATACGGTCAAGCTCGAGGCCAAGAAGCTGTCATCCGCAACGAAGATCCGCGATGTGTCGTTCACGCTGCACAAGGGTGAAGTGCTTGGCATTGCCGGGCTCGTGGGCTCCGGTCGCACGGAACTGCTGCGGCTTCTGGCCGGCGCTGACCGCCTGAGCGACGGGTCGATCGCCATCGACGGCAAGGTCGTGCGCTTCGCCTCCCCGCGCGATGCGATCGCCGCCGGCATCGGTCTCGTGCCGGAAGAACGCAAGCGGGAAGGGATCATTCCCTTACGTCCAGTCAGTACCAACATTGCGCTCGCTTCGCTTTCCAGCTTTTCGTCGGGCGGCATGATCAGCACGGGCAAGCTCCGTGCGGCCGCACAAGATTTGTTGAAGCGCGTCAATCTGCGGCCGTTTCAACTGGATCGCCCCATTCGCCTTTTCAGCGGCGGCAATCAGCAGAAGGCGATTATTGCCCGTTGGCTAGCGGCCAAGTCGCAGATCTTGCTGTTCGACGAGCCCACCCGAGGTATCGATGTCGGCGCCAAGTCCGAGATCTATCATCTGATCGAGGATCTTGCCCGCGAAGGCCATTCGATCATCGTCGTCTCCTCGGAACTGCCGGAGGTTATCCGGCTTTCGGACCGCGTGCTGGTGATGCGGGAAGGTTCGATCGCTGCGGACATTCCACGCGACCAGCTGAGCGAAAGCGCGATCGTCGCGCATGCCATTCCCGGGGCCAACCCCGGCGCCACCGTCGCCCGCACTGCGAGCTCCGCGTGAACCAGACAGGACATCCAATGACCAGTTCTTCGACTGCATCCGTTAAGCCCGCACCGGTCTTTCGCCGCTTCTCGTTTTCGCTCCGCGATGCCGGAACCCTGATCGGGCTCATTATCATCATGGCCGTGTTTGCCGCGCTCGTTCCTGGCTTCGTCTCCGAACGAAACCTCATCAATATCCTCCAGCAGTCGAGCATCAATGCGTGCCTTGCGCTCGGCATGACGCTGGTGATCATCTCGGGCGGCATCGATTTATCCGTTGGTCCGACGGCCGCAATCTCCGCCGTCATCACCGCGACCCTTCTTCTGACCGGCACGCCGATACCGCTGGCGATCTTCACCGGTCTCGGCGTCGGCGTCGTCTGCGGCTTCATCAATGGCGCGCTCGTCGCCTATGTCGGCCTGCAGCCGTTCATCGTCACGCTCGGCACGCTCAGCACCTACCGGGCCATCGCGCTCATTTATACCGGCGGCAATCCTGTTCTCGGCATTCCCACGGGCTTCCGCTCACTCTTCAACGGCAATCTCTTCGGCATTCCGACGCCAGTCATTATCGTCGCTGTCGTTGCGATTGCCGCCTGGATCCTGCTCAAGAAGACACCGATCGGCGAATATCTGATGGCGGTCGGTGGCAATGAAGAGGCAGCCTATGTGGCCGGCGTTCCGATTGCGCGCACCAAGATCACGGCCTATGTCATTTCCGGGGGGCTGGCAGCACTCGCTTCGCTGATCCTGATCGGGCGTCTCGGGGCTGCCGAGCCTATCCTCGGCAACCTATGGGAACTTGACGCGATTGCGGCTGCGGCCATCGGCGGCGCTTCGCTGATGGGTGGCAAGGGAAGCATTCTCGGCACGATCCTCGGCGCCATCATCCTTGGTGCGATGCGTAACGGTTTGACGCTGATGAACGTTCAAGCCTTCTATCAACTGCTCGCCACCGGCCTTATAATCCTCGTCGCCATGATGATCGATCGCGCGACAAGGGGACGGGGATGAACGCTGAAAGCTTCGACATGAAGGCCGTCGGGCCACGCATCCGCATGATGATGCCGCTCTTGACGCCGCTCGAAGCAAAGGTCGTCGATACCGTTTTCGCCATGCGCGATTTCAGTGACGAGACGTCGCTCAAGCAGATCGCCGAGAACGCCGGCGTTTCCGAAGCCATGGTGGTCAAGATCACCAAGAAGCTCGGCTTCTCCGGTTTCCGTGACTTCCGCTCCGCCGTCAGCCAGTATAACCGCCAGCCAACGGCAGAGATGCATCAGGAACTGTCCGTGGAGGATACGTCGCTTGAAATCGTCCAAAAAGTGTTTCGCACCTCGATCCACGCCCTTGAGGAAACGCTTGCCATTCTCGATATGGAAGCATTCGACAGGGCCGCGGATCTAATCCACCAGGCGAGAAACCGCGACTTTTACGGTGTCGGCGGCTCGGCGCAGATCGCACGGGATGTGGCGCACAAGTTTCTTCGTATCGGCGTGCGCGCCAGCGTCTTCGACGATTCCCACATGATGCTGATGTCGGCCTCGTTGCTGGTGGATGGCGATATCGCCATTGGCTTTTCCCATTCGGGCAACACGATCGCTGTGATCGAGGCAATCCAGCTCGCGCGCAGGAACGGCGCGCGCACCATTGCAATCACCAACTACGATTCCTCGGCTCTCGCCCAGTCCGCAGACGTGGTTCTGTGTTCCACCGCACAAGGTTCACCGCTGATGGGGGAAAATGCCGCAGCGCGCATCGCCCAGCTCAACATCCTTGATGCCATCTTCGTTGCCGTCGCCCAGCGTGACTATCAGGCAGCCGAACGCAATCTTGAACGCACTATGTCCGCCGTCACGTCCAAACGAAAAGATCGCCTCCCATGACATTTTCGCCTGTTGTCACCGTCTTCGGCAGCCTTCACTACGATATCGCCGTCTTTGGACCGGCCCGGCCCCGAAAGGGCGAGACAGTGACGGGGACATCCTGGCATCCGAAAAGCGGCGGCAAGGGCGGCAATCAGGCGGTTTCGGCTGCCCGCACCGGGGTCGCCACCTTCATGATCGGGGCGGTTGCTGGTGATGACTTCGGGGATTTTCTTATCGCAAATCTCGCTCGCAAAAATGTCGATCATACATTCGTCCGACGTGATGCATCGCAGTCAACCGGCATGAGTGTCGCGACTTTCGATGCCGAAGGCGACTATGGTGCGGTTATCGTGTCGGGAAGCAACCTGACGCTTGGCGACCACGATGTCTCGGCAGCTCGAGATCTGCTCAGCAGAACAACAATTCTCGTCCTGCAAAACGAGATTCCCGATGCCGCCAACGTTGCGGCGGCAAAGGCCGTGAAGCAGGCAGGCGGGCGCGTGCTGATCAATGCAGCCCCGGCACGCATTCTGTCGAACGATCTGCAACACCTGATCGACATCATCGTCGTCAATGCCATCGAAGCCGAAATGCTGGCAGGCGTTCCCGTTGTTGAAACGCTTGACGGCGCTCTGGAGGCGGCGAGGAAGCTTGTGAAGATCTTCCCCGAAGTGGTGGTGACCGCCGGGGGATCGGGTGTCGCCTACGCAAATCGCAGCGGAGAAGAGATCGCCGTTGCAGCAGTCAAGGTTGAGGTTGAGAGCACGCATGGGGCCGGAGACGAGTTCATCGGCGTCCTTGCTGCGGAAATCGCATCCGGGAAGACGATGAACGCCGCGCTTCAGAAGGCAAATATCGAGGCTGCACGACTGGTTAGTACGCCTGAAGAAAATCGTCTGAGATGAAGTCTGCCATATCTAAATGCGTCTGAGCCAATGACACGCGGCCGGCGTTGCAAGCTTTAATCTTTTCAACAAAGGCCGAGAACAGCTACGCCTTTCCATACATCCTGCTCGCGCGCAGCAGGCGTTGCGAATAGGGGTGTTCGACCGCACCTTTTCGCAAGGCGCCGACATCGACCTGTTCGACGATCTCGCCCGCTTCCATGATGGCGACGCGGCTGCACATGTGCGAGACGACGGCGAGATCATGGCTGACGAGCAGATAGGTCAGACCGCGATTGGTGCGCAGATCCTGGAGGAGATTGAGGATTTCGGCCTGAACGGACACGTCGAGCGCCGATGTCGGTTCGTCGAGAAGCAGAACGTCCGGATCCAGCATCAGCGCACGGGCGATCGCCACGCGCTGCCGCTGGCCCCCAGACAGCTGGTGCGGAAATCTGTAGCTCAGCGCCGGGTCGAGGCCAACCGATCTCAGGACCGCGTTCATGTCGACCGAATTCGTATCCAGCCCCTGGTTGCGCAGCGGTTCTTTCAGCTGCGAGCGGATGGTCTTGCGGGGATGGAGGGATCCGTAGGGATCCTGGAACACCATCTGCACCCGGCGGAAGAAAGGCCGGCTGCGCTGCTGATTTAACGTCTCGCCGTGGAGCTCGATCCGGCCGTCATAGTTGGCGTTGAGGCCGGAAAGCGCCCTCAGGACAGTGGACTTCCCGCAGCCGGACTCGCCGACCAGGCCGAAAGCAGTTCCCCTTTCGATGGCGAAGCTTACGTCTCGGACGACAGGCCGCTGCCCAGGCCCGAAACGGACCGTAAGATTGTCGATTTTAATCACCGCGACGGCTCCAATGCGAATTCTTCAAGCCAGGCCGGATCTCGTTTCAGGATCGGCAGCCGGGCAGGCGGATCTTCGATCGTCGGCAAGGATGCCAGCAACCCTTGCGTATAAGGGTGTCGGGCCTTGTCGAGATCGCGCGCCTCGAGCACTTCCACGACCCGCCCTGCATACATGATGAGAACGCGATCGCAGAAGTTCCTGATGAGATTGAGATCGTGACTGATGAAGATCAGCCCGAGATTGCGGCGCAAGACGAGCTCGTCGAGCAGGGCGAGAATTTCGAGCCTCACCGTCACATCGAGCGCTGACGTCGGTTCGTCGGCGATCAGCACTTCGGGTTCGGCAATCAGCATCATGGCGATCATCGCCCGCTGGCCCATCCCGCCCGAGATTTCGTGCGGATAAAGGCGGGCCACACGCTCCGGATCGCGGATCTGAACGGCCTCGAGCATATCGAGTGCCTGCTGCCAGGTCTTTGCCCTGCTCGTCCTCGGATGATGGAAGCGGTAGGTCTCGGCAATCTGTTCGCCGATCCGCATGACGGGATTGAGCGAATATTTCGGGTCCTGCAGGATCAGGCCGATCCGCCGGCCCCTGATCGTCATCATCGTTTTTTCGGTCGCCTTGAGCAGATCCACGTCGCGAAAGCGCATCCGCTCGGCATTGACGATCGCGGTCGGTGGCAGCAGCTTCATGATCGCGCGGCCGACGGTCGACTTTCCCGAGCCGGATTCACCGACGATCCCGAGCTTTTCCTGTCCAAGCGAAAAGCTGACGCCGCGCACGGCCCGCACCTGTCCGCCGCCGAAGGCGATTTCGAGGTTCTGGATATCGATCAAGTCCGTCATTCTGAACCTCGGGGATCGAGAACATCGCGAAGCGCATCGCCGACGAGGTTGAAGGCGAGGCTGACGAGTGCGATGGCAATGCCGGGTGCTGCGATGACCCAGGGGCTGTCGAGCATGAATTCACGTCCGCTGGCGGCCATCGAACCCCATTCCGGCCACGGTGGCTGCGCGCCAAGGCCGAGGAAACCGAGGCCGGCGGCAGTGATGATGATGCCGGCCATGTTGAGGGTGACGCGGACGATCACCGAGGGAATGCACATCGGCAGGATGTGGCGCGTGATGATCGCGATTGATGTCGCGCCCTGCAGGCGTACGGCGGCGATATAGTCCGCCTTGCGCAGGCTGAGCGTCTCGGCGCGGGCAAGACGCGCGATCGGCGGCCAGGCCGTCAATGAAATTGCGATGATCGCATTGGTGATGCCTGGACCGAGCGCTGCGGCAAAACCAAGCGCGAGGACGAGCCCGGGAAAGGAGAGGAAAATGTCGGTGACGCGCATCAGTACTTCATCGACGATGCCGCCGAAATAGCCTGAGACGGTGCCGATCAGCAGGCCGAGCGGTGCGACGATGACCGTGACGAGCATGATGATGTAGAGCGTGGTGCGGGCGCCATAGATCACCCGGGAAAAGACGTCGCGGCCAAAATTGTCGGTGCCGAGCCAATGGCTGGCGGATGGCGGCGCAAGCCGCCCGGCCATATCCTGAACGATCGGATCATAGCTCGTCAGCAGGGGGGCGGCCAGCGCCACGACGATCAGCACTACGATGATGGCTAGCCCGGCCAGTCCTAGCGGGTGCAGGCTGAATTTCCGCCAGCCCTGATGAATTTGCTGCGCCGATGACTGGAACCACCCTCGAGGCTCCGGTGCCAGCAGCCAGTTGCGAAGGCCGCCAGTGTTAACGCTGTCTGCGTGCTCAGAAGAGATCGTCATGGCGTCACCGTGTCCTCGGATCAAGAATGCGATAAAGGAAATCCGACAGGATGTTGATCGTCAGGAAGACGGCGCCAATCGTCAGGACGGAACCCATGACCACGTTCATGTCGTTCATCTGCAGCCCCCGGGTCAGGTACTGGCCGAGCCCCGGCCACCCGAAGACGGTCTCGATCAGCACCGCCCCCTCGAGCAGCCCGCCGAAGGTCAGCGCCATGATCGTCAAAAGCTGCACCCGGATGTTCTTGAATGCATGGCGCCAGACCACCTTGCGGGTGCCGAGCCCCTTTGCCCGCGCCGTGATGATGTATTCCTGGCTCAGTTGCTCCAGCATGAAGCTTCGCGACATACGGCTGATATAGGCGACGGAATAATAGCCGAGGATCGCTGCCGGCAGGATGATGTGGCCAAGGGCGTTGTGAAACACGTCCCATTGCTGCTCTATCGCCGCGTCGATCAGAAGAAAGCCGGTCACCGGCGTGACGAGACCCTCGTAGAAGACATCGATCCGGCCCGATGCGCCGACGAGCTTGAGCTTTGCATAGAAGATGAAGAGCGCCATCAACCCGGTCCAGAAGATCGGGATGGAATGGCCGGCAAGGGCGATGATGCGGGCAACGTGATCGATGATCGTTCCGCGCCTGACGGCAGCCGTGATCCCAAGCGGAACGCCGATGATCGCCCCGATGATCATGGCGATGACCGCCAATTCGATGGTGGCGGGAAAAATCGTCAGGAGATCGGTGAGGATCGGCTGGCCGGTCGTCGCCGATGTGCCGAGATCGCCTGTCGCAATCTTCCCGACATAGGCGAGGAACTGCATCCAGACAGGTTGCCCGAGCCCCAGCTCATTATAGACGCGATCATAAACCTCCTTGCTGACCTCCGCCCCGGTGATGGCAAGCACCGGGTCGGCAGGCAGCAGGCGACCCATCGAAAAGGTCAGGAAGAGCAGGCCGAGCAGCGTCGTCACGACCGCGACGGCGCGCCCTGCCAGGCGCCGCAACAGGCTCATTAGAGGGTGCGGGGCCGCATCGGCGAACCCGCCCTCCGTAGAACGAAGGCTGTTTTCTCGCTTCGATGTCAGATCGGCGCTCGCCACGGCGTTCTACTCCTTGGTCACGTCATGCCAGCGCGTCGACCATGTCGTGTGCCCATGATAGCCCTTGACGTTGGCGCGCATGACATAAGGGTCGGTTCGCTGGAAGAAGATGACGAGCGGCGAGGCCATGCCGCTGTAAATGCCGTCCATCTTCTTGAAGATATCCGTGCGCTTGCCGGTATCGCGCTCCTTCATCGATTGGTCGACGAGTGTGTTGAGCTCGTCCACCTTCATGCCTGTGCGCCAAAGATAATAGCTGCCGAGACGCGCCTCGTCGCTATTGTCGGGATTGTAGGCATATTGCGTGGCTACCGCGAAAGGATCAGGCAGTCGGGCGCCGGAATTGCCAAGCAGCACTTCGTATTTTCGCTCGCGGAAGGCCGGCGTGAATTCGCCTGGCACGAGATCGAGATCGAGGCCGGCGGCGCGGGCGCTCGCCTGCAGCGCTTCGGCGAAGGGCAGTGTCGGCGCACCTGACGGATTGAGCACCTTCTTCAGCCCATTGGGGTAGCCGGCTTCCGCCAGCAGTTGCTTGGCCTTGGCAGGATCGTAATCGTAACGTGAGGCAGCTTCCTCAGGGGCACCGATCATGCCGCGCGGGATCATCGACTGCCAGGGGAAGCCGGTATAGCGCATGATGTTGCCGGAGATCGCCTTCCAGTCAAAGGCATGCTGGAAGGCCTCGCGAACCTTCGGCTTCTGCAGATCCGGGTCCTTCTGGTTGAGCGCGATATAATAAAAACCGAGGCCTGGAACGCTTTCGATCACCATGTCCTTTTTGGTGGACAGGGCGTCGAGGTCGCCGCTTGCTAGGTATTGGCCGACATCGACGTCTCCGGCTTCGAGCTGCAGTCTGAGGTTGCCGGATTCTGGAATGTGCCGGGCGACGACGCGAGCCATGGCCGGCGCCCCGCCCCAATAGTCCTTCCGTGCGTTGAAGATCGCAACGTCGTTCGGCCGCCATTGCGTCAGAGCGAACGGGCCGCTGCCGGCGGAATTGGCAGAAAGCCATGCACCGCCGAAGTCGCCATTTGCCTCATGCGACAGTGCCGTCTTCTTGTCGATGATGCCGATCGATGAGCCGGCAAGCGAATAGAGCACCAGATCGGTGTTCACAGCCTGCGGCAGCTCGATTTCGAGGGTATGCTCGTCCTTTGCCCGAACAAGCTTTTCGACGTTGTCGGGTGTAAAGCCCCAGAGAGCGACGTCGGTGGAGCCGACCTGGCCCATCTTGATGACGCGCTGGATCGACCAGGCCGCATCGTCGGCCGTCACCTTGTTGCCGCTCTGGAAGACCGCATCATCGCGCAATGTCAGCGTGATAATCTTGCCATCCGCCGAGACGCTCCATTGCGTCGCGAGCATCGGCTTCAACGTTTTAAGGTCGTCCGGCGACAGCTGCACGAGGTTGTCGTAAATGTTCGAAATCAGTTCGGAAACCGTGCGGGCGTTGTTCTGCGCCGGATCGAGCGTCCTTATGCCCGTGAGATTGGTGCCGATCACCAGCATATTGGGCGGCGACGCCGCGAAGCTGGGCTGCGCCGTCATCATGGCGCCGGTAATTGCGATCGTTGTCAGTACCTGTCTCAACATCTCAAGACCTCCCAATCCTGTTGTTTGCGGAAATAGAGCAATTCCAGGAAAAGTGCGAAGCGGTTTTCCGTCCGGAATTGCGTAAAAACAAAGGGTTAGAGCGGCTCCGCGTTTCCATGAATAGCGGAGCCGCTCTCGTGTCGAACTCAGCCGGCCGCCTTTGCGGAATCCTGCTGGTGTGGATGGATCTGGTTGTTGCCGGCGGCATCCCAGCGCTGAAGCAGCCGATGGAGTTCCTCGCGGTCATGCCGATCGAGCAGCGGCAATCCCGGCACGCGCACGGGGCCGACATCGAGGCCGGAATAGGTGACGGCCTCCTTGACGACAGTCACGTTCGCACCATTGCGGAATTTGGTCCGCATCCGCTCGAACGGTTCAAGCTGGTTGACGATAGCCCTTGCCGCGCCGAAGTCTCCTCTTTCGAGTGCATCGTGAACGGCAAGCGACAGGTGCGGCGCGACATTGACGAGACCGGATGTGAAGCCGCGCGCGCCCGCAGCCGTAAATGTCGGCGCCCAGCTCTCCGCCAGGCCGCAGACGAACAGTGCGCCGGCCGGATCGGCTGCAGCGATCGCTCTGGACAGCAGCATCAGATCGGTGGTGGCAAATTTGATGCCGGCAATATTGCCGTGATTTGCGAGACGGGTGATATCTTCGACACTGAAACCCTCGGCCCTGACATAGGCGATGAGCGGCAGGGTGGAAGCATCCGCAAGATTGCAGAAATAGTCGATCTGGGACGAAGGTGCTGCGAAAGGATCGACGGGCTGATGCGACATGACGGCGGATGCGCCGATCGTGGCCGCATCTTTCGCCATGCCGATCGCCTCGCGCAGCGATCGGCCGATTGCCGCCGTCACCGGCGCCTTGCCGTTGACGCCTGAAACCGCCGCCTCATGGACGATCCTGATTTCTTGCGGCGTCAGAGCATAGAATTCCCCGGTATTGCCGGCAGCGACAATGTTGTGAATGCCGGCTGCCGCGACCCGCTCATAGACTTTCGCCGTGATCCGAGGTTCGACTTCACCTTTGCCGTCATAGGCGGTGACCGGAACACCCGATACGCCTGTAAGCGCCTTGCGCATGGTTGCGATGCTCATCTTTCTTCCCCGTTATCTTTCCATCTATTCGCTGTCATTTCGAAGGGAGGCTCGCTGTCATCCCGGAGGGTGACCGGTCCCGAAGCGGAAGGGCGGCAGGCCCTTTGCATCCACGTCGAAGGCGATGACCGTCCCCGCCTCGAAACGTCCGGTACGGTCCGTCGACAGGCTCGTGACAAAGAGGGTGCGCAGATCCGGCCCTCCGAAACACGGCATTGTCGGTGCCGCGACCGGCAGAATGTAGATCTCGACGATTTCGCCTTCGGGCGATATTCGGTTGAGGCGACCGGCAGAAACGCCGGCGCTCCAGTAGAACCCATCGCGATCGGTTGTCGCTCCGTCCGGACGACCCTCGTCTTCCGTAAAGCTGCGAAGCCGGCGCCCATCGCCGAGGTCGCCCGTATCAGGATCGAAGTCGAATGCCTGCAGGAAGCATTGCCGGCTGTCGGAGTGATACATCCGCCGGCCGTCCGGCGACCAGGCAAGGCCGTTGGAGCTCGTCAGTCCGGTTGCAACGGTCCGCGTGCGGCCATCGGCGCTAACGCGGTAAAGTGCGGCATCATCGATCTGCGGCTTGGCTTCGCTGATCGAGCCGATCCAGAAGTGCCCGTCGGGGCCGACCTTTCCGTCATTGAGGCGGCAGTTGATGTGTCGCCCGACTGGATCGGACACGAGCTCAAAATCTCCAGAGGCGGGATCGAAGAGATGGACGCCCGTCTGAAGCGCCACGACGATCTTGTGATCGCGGCAAAGCCCGAGGGCGCCGATTGCTGTCGGCATGTCGAAGCGGTCGATCTTTCCTGAACCCGAGAGCCGGACGAGCGCCGGCGCCTGAATATCGACGAACCACAAAGTGCCGGTCTCCTCGTCCCATACCGGCGATTCACCAACCGTCAGCGGCTGCTGGATCACGGAACGGACGTCCGGGCGGATGACTAGCGGGGCCGTCATTCAACTGTCTCCAGGCTCGTGGCCAGACCCTCGGCGTCGCGCATGCGGATGGTGCCGTCGTGATTGATCTCACAGAACCCGCCACCCTGGAACGCAAGCGCGACCGGCCCTTCGGATCCCTCCTCGATGCGGGCGTGATCGCGCGGCCGGTCCTGTGGCTGGTAGCCCAATCGTGCCGCCAGACCGTTGTCCCACCAGATCTCCTCGGCATCAGAAACGCCATAAACCACCGTTGCTGCGATCAACGGGTGCGACAGGCCGATCCTGACCAATTGCGCCAGGTCTCGCGCGCTGATCCAGATCGCAACAGATCGCTCGCTGTTGGGATAGGTGCCCGCATTGCCGATGCGGATGGAAAGAGAGCGAATGCCTGATGTGTCGTAATACAGCCCCGCCACAAGTTCGCCCCAGCATTTGGAAAGTCCATAAGGGCTGTCGGGGCGCATCGGGTCGAGCGGCGACACGAGTTGGCCGCGCGGATAAAAGCCCGTGGCATGGTTGCTCGATGCATAGACGACCCGCTGGACCTTGTTGGTCCGCGCCGCTTCGTAAAGATTGTATGTTCCAAGCACGTTCGCGTGCAGAATGGCGTTCATGTCGATGCCGCTTGCAATGCCGGCGAGATGAACCACACCGTCGACATCCTTCAGCGCAGCCGTCGCCTCGTCGAGCTTTGTAAGATCGGCCTTTAGGAAGCTCTCGTTTTCGCCAAGCTCGTCAGGCTCCTGGAGATCGATCAGGCTGAGGTGCTCGACATGCGACCGAAGGAGCGGGCGCAGCAGAGTTCCTACACGTCCGGCAGCACCCGTCATGGCGACCCGTTTCATCATTTCTCCTCCCATTGTGCTCACACGCCTTGGAACATGCGGGCGCGAGCATTCAGTATGTGTTTTTTCATCGCATCATGCGCTTCGGTTTCCCGGTGCGCGAAGATTGCCTCGACGATCACCGCATGCTCGTCCTGGACGCTGCGGATCTGTTCCGGCGTCCGCTTCAAGCTCAAGCTTCTCGTAACGGAATGCCCGATGGCGAAATGCGGCTTGAACCACTCGCGCAGCGTGATGTGGAACTGGTTACCGGTCGCCATGGCAATTGCGTCATGCAGAGCCTGGTCTTCCTCGGCACCAAGCTCTCCGTTGCGCAGGCATTGTTCGATCGAAAGAAGCGCTGCCGTTATCCGCTCCTTGTCGGCCGGCTGCCAGTTCCGTGCGGCAAGCTCCGCCGCCTCGGCTTCGAGACCGGCGCGGAATTCGAAGAACCGCTGGACATCGGCCAAGGAGCCGACCGGCACCATTTTCAGCATCGACGAATCCGGCCTTTGCCTGACATAGGAACCGGAACCCTTGCGCGAAACGACCAAGCCGTCGGCTCTCAAGCGTTCAAGCGCTTCGCGCACGACGGGTCTCGATGCGCCGAAATCTGCGGCAAGCTTCGTCTCCGGTGGCAGTCGTTCGTTCACCGGAAAGTTGCCGTCGGCGATCATCCCCACGATCTTCTCGTAGATGATGTCGCTGAAGCGCGTTGCGCCCCTGTTCGAAACGGCATCGACCGTAAATGTCATTCTGGTCCTTTTCTCTCGTCTCTCGACGCCATGCGACGGCGTTGACGGTCGCACCCTGGCTGTCGCCGACCATGATGTTCAGGGCGGCGCACAGCATCTGACAGATCGAACGTTTTTGATCCTGCTGGCCGTATTTCAGCGGCACAACATCGTATTTCGATGCTGCATCGCTACAAAATTTGTAATTATCTGTCAACTCTTGTAATCATTTGCGAACGTGTCTATGGTTCAGGTCGTAGCGCCGAGGAGGGCGCGGCGGCGGGTCGGGAGCCCGCCGCATCGGCCGGGGCAAAGGCTGCGCCGGCACAAAAGGGAGGAATTCGATGGCCAATGAAATACTGTCGCGTGGTGTCACCCGCCGCGCCGTACTTGGCGGCATGGCTGGTGTCGCGGCGCTGTCTATCGCCGGTCGCGTCTCTGCCGCAGGTGGCGAAGCGCCAGCACTTGCGCAACTCGCCAAGGATGGAAAGCTGCCGCCGCTCGCCGAGCGCCTGCCGAAAAAGCCGATGGTCGTGACGCCGTTCGAGAAAGTCGGCACCTACGGCGGTTCGCTGCGCCGAGGCCTTCGCGGTTCATCCGACCATAACGGCATCCTGCGCATGGTCGGCAACCAGAGCCTCGTGCGCTGGAACCTCGATTTTACCGCCGTGCAGCCGAACCTTGCCGAACGCTGGGAAGTCAGCGATGACGCAACGCAATTCACGTTCCATCTCATCGAAGGCGTGCGCTGGTCGGACGGTCATCCCTTTACGGCCGATGACGTTGTCTTCGCGATCGAAGATTGCGTCAAGAACACCGAGCTTTACAGCTCGACACCGGCGCAGCTTGCGGTCGCCGGCAAGCCGGTCACCGTCGAGAAGATCGACGATTATACGGTGAAGTTCACCTTTGCGGCCGCCAACGCGCTTTATCTGGAAAACCTCGCCACGCCGCTTGGTCAGCATCCGACGCTGTTCCCGAAGCACTACTGCAGCCAGTTCCTGCCGAAATATAATCCGAATATCGAGGCCGATGCGAAGAAGGCCGGCGTCACCAGTTGGACGGAGCTGTTCCGCAGCCGTTGCGGCGACATCGAGATCCCGTCGCGATGGGGTAATGTCGACAAGCCGACACTCGATCCATGGGTGATCAAGGAGCCCTATGCCGGTGGCGCGACGCGCGTCGTCATGACCCGCAACCCTTATTTCTGGCAGGTCGATACCGAGGGCAACCAGCTTCCCTACATCGATGAAATCAACTTCGGCATCTCGCAGGACGTCGAATCGCTGATGCTGAATGTCATCTCGGGAAAGATCGACATCCAGGAACGCCATATCAGCGTTCTGGCCAACAAGCCGACGCTGTCCAAGAACATGGAGAAAGGCGATTATCGGCTGCTGACGCTCGTGCCTTCGGCCTCGCAACAGTGCCAGATCTACTTCAACATCACCCACAAAGATCCTGCCATGCGCAAGATGTTTGCGGATAAGGCGTTCCGGCAAGCGCTCTCGATCGGCATCAATCGCCCGGAACTCATCGACATCGTCTATTTCGGACAGAGCGAGCCCTACCAGGCTGGGCCGCGTCCGACCCATCCCTGGTATAACGAGAAATACGCACGCCAGTTCACTGAATATGACGCCGACAAGGCAGGCGCGATGCTCGATGAGGCCGGCTACAAGAAAGGCGGCGACGGTTTCCGGCTGAGGCCCGACGGCCAGAAAGTATTCTTCTCGATCGACGTCATTCCGACGCTCTATCCCGACCTCGTCGATGCCCTGGAACTGGTCAAGACGCATTGGGCCCAGATCGGTATCGACATGAAGGTCAACACGATCGAGCGGGCGCTCTATTACACCCGCGGCGACGACAATGCCCATGATGCGGCGGTATGGCCGGGCCCTGGCGGTCTCGATCCGATGCTCGATCCGCGCGATTTCTTCGCTTTCCATCCGCAGGGCTCGCGTTATGCCATTCCGTGGACGCTTTGGTACACCTCCAACGGTGCACGTGGCGAAGAACCGCCGGAAAGCCAGAAGAAGCGCATGAAGCTCTTCGACGAAGCACGTTCGACGGCTGATCTCGACAAACGCGGCGCGATCATGAAGCAGATCTTCGACATCGCGGCTGAGGAGTTCGAGACCGTCGGCCTTTGCCTTGCTGTCGGCGGTTTCGGCATCATCCGCAACAATCTGCGCAATGTTCCCGAGAAGGAGCCGGATAGCTGGTCCTGGCCCAATCCCGGCCCTGCAATGCCGCAGCAATTCACCTTCACGAGCTGATTTTCGTCTTAAGCGCCGTGCCCGACGGTACGGCGCTTTCTTTCAGTTCGCCCTCCGAGATGCCTTGCCGGTCCTGACGGCCGACAAGGCCGGGTGGGCGGCGTTCAATGCAAGAGGCGCCTTATGCTGGTCTTTATCGCCAAACGCTTCCTATGGATGATTCCATCGCTGTTTGCCGTCAGCTTCCTCGCTTTCGTGCTGATCCAGCTGCCGCCAGGCGATTATGTTACGACCTATATTGCGACGCTGGCAGCCTCCAACGAGATCGTCGATCAGAACACGGCGGCGCAGTTGCGCGAGCGCTTCGGCCTCGGCGACCCTATGCTCATCCAATATTTCAAATGGATATGGGGCATTCTTACACGCGGCGATTTCGGCATTTCCTTCGAATGGCAGCAGCCGGTCTCTGACCTGATCTGGGAGCGTATGGCGCTGACGCTCGTTCTGGCTCTGTCGACATTGATCGCTACCTGGGCGATCGCACTGCCGATCGGAGTCTATTCCGCGGTGCGCAAATATTCGATCGGCGACTATTTCTTCACTGCCTTCACCTTTTTCGGCCTGGCCGTTCCGTCCTTCCTGCTGGCGCTGGTACTGATGTATGTCGCGGCGGTCGAATTCGGACAGGATGTCGGCGGGCTCTTTTCGCCGGAATATGAGAACGCGTCCTGGAGCTTCGCCAAGATGGTCGACCTCTTCTCGCATCTCTGGCTTCCCGTCATCATCCTTGCCGTCTCCTCGACGGCGAGCCTCATCCGCGTCATGCGCGCGAACATGCTCGATGAGCTGCCGAAGCCTTACGTCACAACGGCACGGGCAAAAGGTCTCTCTGAGTTCCGGCTGCTGATGAAATATCCTCTGATGATCGCGCTCAATCCGTTCATCTCGACGATTGCCTGGCTGCTGCCCAACCTCATTTCCGGCTCGGTCGTCGTCGCCATCGTCCTCAATCTGCCGACGGCAGCACCTTTGCTGCTGCAGGCGCTGATGGCCCAGGACATGTATCTCGCCGGCGCCTTCGTTCTGCTGATCTGCGCGCTGACGCTGATAGGCTCTTTGATCAGCGACATCCTGCTTGCGTTGGTCGATCCCCGCATCCGGTTGGAATAGGAGCCTTACATGGCCGACATCACCGTTACGAACATTCCGCCGGATCGCGCCGCCGTCGCGTCGCAGTGGCAGCTCATCTGGTGGGCTTTCCGCCGGCATCGGCTGGCCATGGTGGCGCTCGTCGTCACCGTGCTGATGTATATCGTCGCCCTGCTTCCCGGCTTTTTCGCCATCAACGATCCGAACCTGCAAAATGCGCGGGCGACTTTTCACCCGCCGCAGAGATTGCATCTGATCGATACGCAGAACGGGTTCTCCTTCGGCCCGCATTATTATCCGATGAAGCTGACCCGCGATCCTGAGACGCTGGCCGCCATCTTCAAGGAAGACACGACAAAACGTGTCGACGTCGAGTTCTTCGGGCGCGGCTACGAATATTCGGTGTTCGGCCTGTTCAGGACCAACATCCATCTGATCGCCTCACCCGACAAGACGACGCCATTGCTTCTGTTCGGCGCCGACAGGCTTGGGCGCGATGTCTTCAGCCGAACGGTCCAAGGCTCGCAGATCTCGTTGTCGATCGGCCTCGTCGGTGTCTTCTTCTCGCTCATGCTCGGCATCGTGCTCGGCGGTATCTCGGGATATTACGGCGGCCGCATCGATTTCTTCCTGCAGCGGGTGATCGATTTTGTGCTGTCGCTGCCGACGATCCCGATCTGGTTGGCAATGGCCGCGGCGCTGCCACAGGACTGGCCTGCGACGCTGCAATATATGATGATCACGATCATCCTGTCGCTGACGGGTTGGGCACAGCTCGCCCGCGTCGTTCGCGGCCGCTTCCTGTCTTTGCGCACCGAGGAATTCGTCGCCGCCGCGAGGCTCGACGGTGTTCGCGAAAGGCGCATCATCTTTCGCCACATGTTGCCGAGCTTTGCCAGCCATATCATCGCGTCGATCACGCTTGCGGTGCCGGCGATGATCCTTGCCGAAACCTCTCTCTCCTTCCTCGGGCTCGGTCTGCAGCCACCGACCATCTCCTGGGGCGTGCTTCTGCGCGAGGCCCAGAACATTCGCTCGATCGCCACCGCGCCATGGCTCTTCATGCCGGGCTGTGCCGTCGTGGTCGCCGTGATGGCGCTCAACCTTCTCGGCGACGGCCTGCGCGATGCGGCCGATCCCTACAACAAATGAGGCCGGCATGACCGATATCGTTCCCATTGCCGGTAGGCCGCTGCTCCAGGTGAAAAATCTGAC
Source organism: Rhizobium leguminosarum bv. viciae USDA 2370 (assembly GCF_002008365.1). Classification (GTDB taxonomy): domain Bacteria; phylum Pseudomonadota; class Alphaproteobacteria; order Rhizobiales; family Rhizobiaceae; genus Rhizobium; species Rhizobium leguminosarum. The sequence goes on along the minus strand of NZ_MRDL01000059.1, from coordinate 488,322 downwards.
GGTCGAGTTTCCTCTGCGCACCGGCGTCTTTCGCGCCGTTAGCGATCTGTCTTTCTCGATCGAGCCGGGCAAGACGCTCTGTGTCGTCGGCGAAAGCGGATCCGGCAAGTCGGTGACGGCGCGATCGATCCTGCAGATCGTCGATGCGCCCGGCCGCATATCCGGCGGATCGATCATACTGAACAATCAGGACGGCGGCTCGATCGATCTGACCAGCCTCAATCCGCGCGGGCGTCAGATCCGAGCGATCCGCGGCCGCGACATCGCCATGATCTTCCAGGAGCCGATGTCGTCGCTGTCGCCGATCCACACGGTCGGCAACCAGATCGTCGAGGCGCTTCGCCTTCACACCAGGATGAGCAAGGCAGAGGCGCGCGCTGAAGCCATATCGCTGCTCAAGCAGGTCGAAATTCCCTCGCCTGATAAAGCGCTGGACCGATATGCCTTTCAATATTCCGGCGGGATGCGTCAGCGCGCTATGATTGCCATGGCGCTCGCCTGCAAACCGCAACTGCTGATCGCCGACGAGCCGACCACGGCCCTCGACGTGACGACCCAGGCCGAAATTCTCGACCTGATCGCAAGGCTGCAGAAGGCCAAGGGCATGGCCGTTCTGTTCATTACGCATGACATGGGCGTCGTGGCGCAGATTGCCGACGATGTGCTCGTCATGCACAACGGCGTCGCCAAGGAATATGCGCCGGTCGAGCAGATTTTTCATGCGCCGCAAGACGACTATACCCGCATGCTGATCGGCTCGGTGCTGAAGCTGGAAGCAAAGGCCGAAATCCGGCAGGCGCGCGCGCCGCTCGATACGACGGCGCCACCGATCCTCGAACTCCGCAATGTATCGATGGATTTCGGTGAGGTGAAAGCGCTGGACGATGTTTCCATTTCGCTTCTGCCGGGCGAAACGCTGGGCATCGTCGGCGAGAGCGGCTCCGGAAAGACGACGATGGGCCGCTCGATCATGCGGCTGATCGATCCGACTGCAGGTGAAATCCTCTATCGCCGCGCCGACGGCGACATCATCGATCTGGCAACGGCAAAAGGTCAGACGCTTGCCGCCGCAAGGCGGGAATTGCGAATGGTGTTTCAGGATCCTTTCGGCTCCCTCAACCCGCGCATGACCGTCTCCCAGATCATCGGCGAGCCGCTGCTCGTCAATGGCGTCGCAAAGGGGCGGGCGCTGGAGGAGCGCGTTTGCCATCTGATGGAACAGGTTGGCCTCGACCCGAGGGCGCGCGAACGCTACCCGCACGCATTCTCCGGCGGCCAGCGCCAGCGCATCGGCATTGCCCGCGCCATCACCCTCAATCCGCGTGTCATCGTTGCCGATGAGGCAACCTCGGCGCTCGACGTCTCCGTGCGCTCGCAGGTGCTCGATCTGTTGATGCGCCTGCAGGACGAACTCGGTCTCGCCTATATCTTCATCAGCCATGACATCGGCGTTATCCGCTACATGTGCGACCGTGTCGGCGTCATGTACAAAGGCCAGCTCGTCGAAATTGGCGATGCGGAGAAGGTCTGCCGCACGCCCGAGCACGCCTATACGCAGGCGCTCATATCAGCGATCCCGCGCCCCGATCCGCGCGATCGCGATCATTCGCGGCGTTTCCGCTACGTCGCGCCGGACATTCTGAAAAATGGAACTTTTCAGCGATGAAAATCACCGGGATCCGTACTTTTCTCATGCATGTCGGTCAGCCCGACCCCGCGAACTGGGCTTCCGACCAACGTTCTGGCGGTGGCGCCTCCAAGCAGTTTGGCGGCACCAGAAACTGGCTTTTTCTGAAGATCGATACCGACGAGGGCATTACCGGCATCGGTGAATGCTCGGGCTGGCCGCGCGTCGTCGAGACGGCGATCCATGATCTCGCGCCACTCCTCGTGGGCGAAGATCCGGCTCATATCGAACGGCTGTGGCAGAAGATGCATATCGCCATGATGGGCCACGGCATGCTCGGGACGGTCGGCGGCGGTGCGATGACCGGCATCGACATGGCGCTTTGGGACGTCAAGGGCAAGGCGCTCGGCGTGCCTGTCTGGATGCTGCTCGGCGGCAAGGTGCGTGACCGGATCCCGATCTATTCGCATGCGAATACGCCCGAGCGAGCGCTTGCCCTCAAAGCGCGCGGCATAAAGGCGATCAAATGCGGCGGTGTCGCCGATCCGGTCCGCAAGGTCGCCGCGTTGCGTGACGCCGTCGGCGACGACATGGACATCGCCATCGATCTGCATGGACCGCCGTGGCTGACGCCTGCGGATGCCTGCCGGCTGGTTCGGGCGCTTGAACCCTATGAATTGATGTGGGTGGAAGATCCGATCGCGCCGGAGAATTTCGACGGCTACCGGCGCATCCGCGACGCAGCGCATGTGCCGCTTGCGGCCGGCGAACGTTCGGCGACTATCTTCGGCGAGCGCGAGCTCATCGAAAAGGAGCTGGTGGACGTGATCCAGCCGGACACGGGCCGGGCCGGCGGCATCACCCAGATGAAGAAGATCGCTGCCATGGCCGAGGCGCATCATATCCAGATGGCGCCGCATTCGGGCTCGCTCGGGCCGGTGGCGGAATATGCGGCTCTGCATCTGCTTGCGGCGATCCCGAACGCCCTCATTCTCGAGCGCCTCGACGATGACTGGGACGGCCGCCGCCAGACGATCGTGCCGCATCCGCAACAGGTTGACGGCTTGATCGCCGTTCCTGATGGCCCGGGACTTGGCTGCGATATCGACGAGGCTTTCGTGGCGCGCTTCCCCAGCAACGGCAATGTCTCGGTGCCGCAAAGTGCCGGCGCCTACAATCCCGGAACCGACAACGAGCATCTCTACGTGCAGACGCGCCTGTCACGCCGCACCTATTTCAATCGCTAGAAGGACAGAAAGATGAAGATCGACCGCATGCGGGTTTTCATGACCCGCGACAAGGACCGTCCCCGCGTGATCGTCGCGCTCGACACCGATGACGGGCTAACGGGCTGGGGCGAATGCTACAATCACGGCCCCGACAAGGCGCTTCCGCCGCTCCTGGATTATCTTTACGAATTTCTGTCCGGCCAGGATCCGACACGCGTCGACTATCTCGTCAATCTGTTGATCCAGCAAAGCCGGTTCCCGCCGGGCGCGCTCGGCCTTGCCGCGATCTCCGCACTCGATCACTGCCTGTGGGACCTCGCCGCCAAGGCGGCAAACGTCCCGGTCTACAAGCTGCTGGGCGGCGAGGTGCGCGACCGCATCAAGGTCTATGCCGGCGTCTATACCGCACCGGATGCACCGGCGGCCCGCGACGAGTTCGATCGTCTGAAGGAAGGGTGGGGTTTCACCGCCTTCAAGCTCAGCCCCTGGCGTATCGACATGCACTCCAATCGCTGGGGCAATGTCGTCAAAGCCTCGGCGGATTATTTCCGCTCGCTGCGCGAAACGGTCAATGACGAATATGAGATCGCCTTCGACGCCCATGCGAAGATTTTCGAGCCGATCGCCGCAAGGCAACTCGGCAATGCCTTGGCGCCCTACGACCCTCTGTTTTTCGAGGAGCCGCTGCGTCCTGAAAATATCGAGGCTTGGGGCGATCTGAAACAGGGGCTCAACTGCGTGCTGGCGACCGGCGAGTCGCTCTATAACAGAAACGAGTTCCTGCGCCTGCTGCAGGTCAAGGGCGCCGACCTCATCCAGCCCGACATCTGCGTCGTCGGCGGCATCAGCGAAATGCGCCGTATTGCCACCCTCGCCGAAGCCTTCTTCGTCGGCGTGGCGCCGCACAACCCGATGGGTCCACTTGCGACGGCGGTCAACGTTCATTTTTCTGCGGCGGCACAGAATTTCCGTATCCTCGAATACCGGCTGCCAAAGGGACAGGCCTACGTCTATGGCGGCCTCGATATCGAGAAGCGGGAGGGGGAAACCCGTTACGTCGTCGATCCCTATCTGCCGAAGGACGGCTATCTGGAGCTGCGTCCCGACCGGCCCGGCTGGGGCGTCGAAATGGACGAGAAGGCGATGGAAGAGGAAGGCTACATCCATTGGCAGCGGCGCGTGCCGAAGCGGCCCGACGGCTCCTACGCCTTCGCCTGAGGGCATTGCCCCCTTTAAAAACAGGAGCTGGCCGCCCGGATGGACGCGGCCAGCTCCCGCAGGGCTCTAGGCATCTTTCGGCAGCACTGAGCGAACCCTTGCGATGAAGACATGGAAGTCCTGCATGAAAGTGCGAAGGAAATCGGCGGTGGTGTCTTTCGTGACCTCGCCGTCATCGGTGATCAGGCCCGGCGTGAACTGGATGTAGGCTTCCGGGGCATTCATCTGGGGAGAGTTGCAGAAACTGAGCACGCTGCGCAAATTCTGCTGGGCGACTGCTGTGCCTATCGCGCCCGGCGACGTGCCGATCACCGCTGACGGCTTACGTGTGAACGAGTTGGTGCCGTAGGGGCGGCTCGCCCAGTCGATTGCGTTTTTCAGCCCGCCGGGTATGGATCGATTGTATTCGGGCGTAACGAACAGCACGGCGTCGACGGCTGCGATTGCCGCCTTGAATGTCTTGCCAGCCGGAGGGTAGTCGGCGTCATAGTCGTAGCTGTAGAGCGGCAGGTCCTTGAAGGATATCTCCGACATTTCAAGTTCCGGCGGCGCGAACCGCACCAACGCCTTGGCGAGCTTGCGGTTGATCGAGCCCTTGGCCAGGCTGCCGATGAGATAACCTACTTTATGCGTGGTCATGGCGTTCTCCAATATCTCGCATGATGATGGCAAGTCACTATTCGCCGAGGAACGTGACCGTCTCGCCGAGCGGGGCGCGGCCTGTACGGGCATAACTGACCGTGGGGTCCTCGTACCCGATCGACATGCCGCAGAAGAGGATGAGCCCGTCGGGGGGTGACAGGACCTCCGCGACCGTCTCGCGAACCTGCGACCACGCCATCTGCGGGCAACTGTGAAGACCTTCGGCGCGGAGCAGCAGCATGACCGTCTGCAGATACATGCCGACGTCGGCCCATTGGGGCAGGCCCAGGTCACGATCGATGTAGCAGAACAGGGCGGCGGGCGCGCCGAAACAGTTCCAGTTGGCGATTGCTGCCCGCTGGCGCGCCTCCCAATCCTCGCGCGCAATACCGAGCGCGCTGTAGCGCTCCTTGCCGAAGGCGGACCGGCGCTCCCCATAGGGGGACTTCAGTGCGGGCGGGTACATCTCGTACTGCCGCTTGTCCCAGGCGTCGCCATGGGCCACGCGCTCGACGGCGGACGTCTTGAGCTCAGCCAGCGGCGCGCCAGTCATCACGTAGGTGTTCCACGGCTGGATGTTCGATCCTGACGGCGACCAAGCTGCGGCGGACAGCACACGCTCAAGCACCTCCCTCTCCACAGGCTTGTCTTTGAACCCGCGCACCGATCGTCGACTTTTGACTGCCTCATATACGTCCATGATCGCCTCCGTCCGCCCGGACGGCCGGGCCAGCGTTGTGGCCCAACATCGCGCCTGGCAGCGCTCGCATCCCATCGCTGACCGCCGTTACGTCAATCTCGCCGATATCAAGCGCATAGCGCGACGGAACCAGCTCGCCGGGTTCCAGTCTGCCGGGGTATGAGGTGTTGTCCATACTCATGGTCGTTTCGTCCTGACTGTTCCGTTCCTGATGTGGTTCATTATCTCCATTCGCAATGGAGGCGTAATCACACGGTGGTCTAGGAGGGGTACATCAAACGTACATCAGGGATCGATGTGTTCGAGGGGCATGTCGGCGAGGCATCGCGGGACTTGGTGCTTACACTCAAGCCGCAGTCATCTCCTCGAAACCGCGTTCTTCGCCATTGCGCTGCTCTTCGCTGCCGCGGCGCCAACCATCAGCTGTGTAGGATCGACGTTTCGTATTTTTTATTGGGTGCCCAGGGCTCGGACACATTCTACTTCGGTGCGACGGTACGATCCGAAGATGTCAGCGAGCGTATCGAGCATTGCCCTGGCCGCGCCGGATTGAAGTGAATAGTAGATCGTCTGAGCAGCTCTTCGCGTCTGCACGAGTTCCTGTTCTCGAAGAATTGCCAAATGCTGGGACGTCGAAGATTGGCTCAAGCCCACCTCGTCGGCCAGGAGGCTCACGGACATTTCCCCCTCGGCCAGCAGATGCAGAATGTGAAGCCGTTTGGCATTCCCCATAGCCGACAAGAAGTTTGCTTCGTTTTCGAAGGCGTTGGTTTCAGGGGAGGGCGCGGTTGACGATTGATTGTTCACGGCGAGATCTCCTTTAGGGAACCAAAGCTGGGCACCAGGTCATATCCCCGAGCTTTAATTTAGGATTACCGCATGAGAGCGAGACCGAAACCCATTGCCGGCGCCGCATCGCTTTTTTTGGCGCAAATCGGATACGACTCGCCTCAAATGGACAGCGGCCGCAGATGATGTTCGAGGCCGGTATCTTCCACCATTGGAAGACACGCGGCTAAAAGCATAAATCAATGACTTGAAGCGCGCGTCGATGATCCGGATTGACGCGACGCGTTTTAGCGCGCGCCAGCCTGGCGCATCTGCATGGGCAGTGTTTCCCACGCTCGGATCAATTCGCCGATGGAGGCGGCCTCCATCTTGTGCATGACATTGCTGCGATGCAGCTTGACCGTCACTTCGCTGATGCCGAGATCGAAGGCGATCTGCTTGTTGAGGCGTCCGCGCGCCACTTCATGCAGAACCTCGCGCTCGCGCTGCGTCAGCGTCTCCAAGCGCTTGATATTGCGCTCGGCGACCGCGGCTTCCGCCCTTCGTTCGGCATCCATCGCAATGGCCGCTGTGATGGCGTCGAGCAGCGTCTGGTCCCGCACCGGTTTGGTGAGAAAATCCACGGCGCCGGCCTTCATCGCCTGGACGGTCATCGGAATATCGCCATGCCCGGTCAGGAAGATGATCGGTTTGGATATGCCGTTTTCAGCCAGATGGCGCTGCAGGTGGAGGCCGCTTGCTCCCGGCATGCGCACATCGAGGATCAGGCAGCCGGGGCAATCCAGGATATCGGCGTCAAGCAGTTCGCGGGTCGAGGCAAAACTGGTCGACTGGAAGCCAGCCGACAGGATCAGCTCCGACAGCGCCTCGCGAACGGAGGCGTCGTCATCGACGATAATGACGAGCGGCTGGTTCTCTTCACAACTGCACTGTAACGATAACGGCGCCGATTTCCGCAGCAACGGCTGGTCAACTCTCATGTTACCCTCCATCTGTCGATTTATGCAAAGCGTTGGCGATGGCCGCCAGCAGCGCCTGGGCATCGAAAGGCTTGCGGAAAAATCCGCCCACGCCTTGAGCGCGGCCCTGATCTGCTATCTCGTGGCGGCCCGTGATCAGGAATACCGGCAGCTCCGGGCGTGATTTCCTCACCAGGTCGCGAAGTTCGAAGCCGTCGATGCCAGGCATTCCGATATCGGTGATGAGCAGGTCGAGGTCCGATAGCCCGTTGACGAGCAGCGAGCCCGCCGACGAGAAGCTGCGAGCCACATAACCCGCGGATTCCAGAAGGTCGCCCATCGATTCAAGCAGCCTTGGATCGTCATCGACAATTGCCACCACATGTCTTGTCTTGTTCATGTTCAATTCCCTCCCACTCGGCGCGAGTGGGTTATCGGTATTTCCAATCTCTCCGCGATCCGCACGAGATCGGCGAGCGATGCCGCCGCCATTTTCTGCATCACATTTCTTCTGTGGATCTGCAGCGTCACTTCGCTGATCCCCAATTCGGCTGCTGCTTGCTTGTTGAGAAGGCCGCTGACCACGAGAGGCAGCACCTCGCGCTCTCGCGGCGTCAGGTCGAGATAGTGTTGCCTCAGCATGTCGAGTTCGGCGCGTTGCGATCTCTTCTCCCGATCCTCAGCGATCGCCGCGTGAATTGCCGCCATCAGGTCCGCGTCGCTGAAGGGTTTGGTCAGGAAATCCACCGCGCCATGCTTGATCGCACGCACGGAGGAGGGGATGTCGCCGTGTCCTGTGATGAACACGATCGGCGGATGGTCCCTGTCGGCGATCTGTTTCTGCAGATCGAGGCCGTTGATGTCAGGCAGCTCGATATCGAGGATGAGGCAGGCGGGGACATCCGGCTTGTCCGCTCTGACGTAATCGCAGGCTGATTCGAAGGCGATGGCGCGCATGCCATGCGATTCCAGCAGCTCGCCGAGCGCTTCCCGAATGCGTCCATCGTCATCAACGATGAAGACAATATGGTCATCGGCTGTCATGGCGCCGCCTTCGTTTCTATGGGCAAGGTGAAGATCAACGTCGCTCCGCGCGGATTGTTCTTCTCGGCCCACAATCGTCCGCCATGCAGCTCGACAATCGAGCGGCAGATTGCCAGTCCCATGCCCATGCCATTTTCTTTCGTCGTGAAGAACGGCTCGAACATCCTCTCGGGAAACTCGATGCCCGGGCCGTGGTCGCTGATTTCGGTCCGGACGGCATTCCCCATATGCTGCACACGGATCTCGATCACCCTGTCGTCTGCAACGGCGTCCATCGCCTCGATGCCGTTGCGGATGAGATTGATCAGCACCTGCTGGATCTGGACGCGGTCGATTGCGACCAGCGGAAGGTTGCCGTCGATGCCCATGTCGATCCGAACGCGGCGGCGCGCTGCTTCGTCGGCCATGAGGTTGCGCGCTTCGTCGACGACGCCGGAGAGCGTCGTGTGGATCCTGCGGTCTGCGGATTGCTTGAACAAGGCGCGGATACGGCTGACGACATCTGCCGCTGAGTTAGCATCCCGGATGATGCGCTCCACCGTCCTCTGCGCCCGCTCCATATTCGGCGGTTCGGCCATGAGCCAGCGCTGACAGGCATGTGAGTTGGCCACGACGGCCGCGAGCGGCTGGTTCACCTCGTGCGCGATCGAGGCCGAAAGCTCGGCGAGGCTCGCCACCTGGCTCGCCCGTGCAAGGCCCTCTCGCGCCTGACGCAAATCTTCCTCCGCCCGAACCTCACCGTCGATATCAAGGCAGATGACATTCCACTGGACGATGATGCCGTCGGCATCGCGCATCGGCGCCGCACGCGTCTCAACCCAGCGATATTCACCATCGTGGCGCCGCAGACGATGCCTGCGCGCATAGGGCTCGCCGGTGGACAATGAATGGGCATAGTTCTCTTTGACCCCCGCCACGTCGTCGGGATGAACACCGGCATCGAGTGTGCCGTCCAGCCGGGTTTTCCCCGTTCCGTCCAGCTCTTCGAGATTATATCCGAGGAAGTCGCGGAGCTGAGGGTTTCGGTATACCGGTTCTCCATCAGGCGCCGCGCAATCGATCATTGCCGGCAGCGTTTCGACGATCTGCCAGAGCGAGCGTTCTCTCTCTCGCAGCGCGTCCTCGACTCGCAGCTGATCGTCGATGTCATGCGTCAGACCGTACCACTGGACGATCCGGCCGCTCTCGTCCCGCAGAGGCTCCGCGCTGCCTTTCATCCAGCGGTAGATGCCGTCGGCGCGCCGCAGGCGATATTGCTTGGAGAAGCGCTCGCCGGTGACGAAGGAATGGTCGAGCGCCTCGGCGAGGCTCTCCGCATCGTCAGGGTGGACGGCGGCTTCCATGATGGCGGAAAGACGGTTCATGCCGGGCTTGTCTGCATCGGCAACGTCCAGTCCCAGAAAATTGATCAGCCGTTTGTTGAAGAAAGTCGGCTCGCCCTGCGAGTCCAACCGCCAGAGAAGGCTCGGAACGATGTCGACGAGCTGTGACAGCTCGCGTTCCCGCTCTCGTAGGGCCTGTTGCGCGCGCACCTCGTCGTCGATGTCGAGTGCAGCAGCGTACCATTGTAGAATAATTCCGTTTTCATCCCGCAATGGTTCTGCGCGACCCTCCATCCAGCGATATTCGCCGTCCGCACGGCGCCGACGATACCTTATGGTGTAGGGTTCGCCGGTGGCGAGGGCATGGCTGAGCACCTCTCTCATGCGGGGTGCATCCTCGGGATGGACTGTCGCCCCGATGATGGCCGCCGAGCGGCTGACGTCCGGCTTGTCCCAAGCCGCGACGTCATCCACCCCGATGGATTCGAGGGTACGCTTGCTGAAGAAGGTCGGCTCGCCGCTGGGCGCCATGCGGGCAATATGAACGGGGACCATATCGACGAGCAATGACAGCTCCCGCTCACGTTCGCGTAACGCCTCCAGCGCACGCACCTCATCGTCGATGTCGAGAGAAACGCCATACCATTCCACGACCGTTCCGTTTTCGTCGCGCCGCGGCTCCACCCGGCACTCTGCCCAGCGGTAGACATCATCCTTTTCGCGCCAGCGAAATCGCATCGCGCAGCCGCCGCCGGTTTCGAAGCAGTTCCTGAGCGTACGCTGAACGTCGGGAGCGTCTTCGGGATGAACCAGCTGCTGCAGCAGATCGTCGATGCGCGGCTCACCGAGAGCGTCGAAATCGGCGATAACGGAGCGGAAATGATCCTGATACCGCTTGTTGAAATAGAACGAGCCGCCGGTGGGCTCCACACTCCAGATGCGGACCGGTACGGCGTCTATGATCTGCTGAAGCTGTTGCTGGCTCCGCCGCACAGCCTCTTCGGCATGAACCTGATCGTCGATATCGTGACAAAGACCGTACCACTGAACGATGCGCCCCGACTGATCCCGCATCGGTTCGGCACGGCTCGACATCCAGCGATAGAGGCCGTCGGCGCGGCGCAGTCGATACCCATGGCGAAGCTTTCGCCGGTAACGAGGCAATGGCGAAGGGCATCTCCGAACCCCGCCGCGTCCTCGGGATGAACGGTGGCCTCCAGGACAGCCTCCAGCCGGCTCATGCCGGGCTTGTCGAAATCCGCCACATCGAGACCGAGAAAATCGATCATCCGTTTGTTAAAGAAGGTCGGCTCACCGTCAGGGGTCAGACGCCAGACGTGGCTCGGAACCATATCCACGAGCTGCGAGAGTTCCCGCTCGCGGTCGCGCAGCGTATCCAGGCTTTGGCGCAATGTGAGCACTGCCAGCTGGTGCTGCCGGGATATGGCGGCCACGATGAGCGCCGAAAATGCCGAGATGGCCAGAAAAAGCTGCAGCATGACCTGCTTATGCTTCTGGGATTCGGGATCGCCGGCAAATTGGCTGGTGCCTGTTATCGTGAACAGCGCCGTGATCAGGGCGAGGAGAGCCAAGGATACGGCAGCGCCTTTGAACTCGAAGCGAACCGCGGCCCAAAGAAGAGGCGGCATGATGATGTATGCGAAGGGGAGGTAGCCGCTCAGAGAAAGAGCGGCAACGCCGAGAAAGATCAGTGCCAGGACGCAAGCTTCCACCCATTGCGCGGCCGAGAGCCGGGTCTTGCCACGCCAGCTGTGAAACACGACCAGTGCCAGCGGCGCTACGATCAGGACGCCGGTGGCGTCCCCGATCCACCATAGAGGCCAAGCCGCTGCGAAGGATTGCGATTGTATGCCAAACCACGCCAGGGTCGCACTTCCCACGGTCGCGCTGACGATGGGCGCGATCCCAGCCCCCAGTACGACGAATGCGAGAACCTCCTGCAAGGTCTCCAACCGAACCGGCCGCGTCAAGGTCCGGTTGACGAGCCATGCCCCGGCAACCGCTTCAAGGGCGTTGCCGATGTAGATCAGGAAAGCCGCAGGCAGTGGACTGTGGAACCACAGAAAATTGCTGAACAATTCAGCCAGGCAGCCTCCCAGCACCCACCAAGGCCAGCTGTAGCCGGATGCGACGACAAGTGTCGCGATGAAAAGCCCCGCCGCTGGCCAGATGGAAATACCTGTTCCAGGGACGATCGCGAGCGACTGCGCGAATCCGCAGGCCAGCACATAGGCCGCAATAAAAAGCCCCAGGTGCAGGAGTTGGGGGCGGTGCGACCAGACGCTGATCATCAGCTGTTCCTGCAGGACAGACAAAGTCAGGGGATCGTCAGCGTTTCGTACTGTCGTTGTTCTCAATTTCGGGTCTGGCGGGCTCATATTCGAACCGTAACCCCGCCACATTGCAACCGCAACTCATGGAAACCCATGCATTGCGCGGGGATGTAGCCGCCGCGCCGGGTCGGAATTTTCCGCGCGAACGAAGACCGGCATGTCGTTCCGTCTTGCCGATTGGTCTTCCTAACCTTCGGGATGGCTCCGCTATATCCCAAGTCTAAGCCGCTAGACCTCTTACATAGTGGAAGGGGTCTGGCTTTCCGGTCATTGTGTCGCCGTTCGCGCCGCGCAACTCGGCGGCTATAATGCATGTCGCCCGAAAGGGTGCCGCGGTTTGGGAAGACGGCATGCGATGGAGGATGCTGATATGAAAATCACGGTGGTTGGAGCAAGCGGCCTTATCGGAACGCGGCTCAGCGAGAACTTGCGCCGCTCAGGTCACGAGGTAATGGCCGCATCATTGTCGCTGGGTGTCGATACGGTTTCGGGCAAGGGTCTCGAAGCGGCCGTGGCGGGAACCGAAGTCATTGTCGATGTGACCAATGCCGCATCATTCGGCGACCGTGCTGCACTGGATTTTTTCAAGGCTTCGACGAAGAATTTGCTCGCGGCCGCGACCGAGGCTGGCGTCAGGCACTATCTTGCACTCTCTGTTGTCGGCACGCCTCGTCTCGTGGAAGGCGATTATTTTCGCGCGAAAATGGTGCAGGAAAATCTCATCAGGGCTTCAGGCCGACCCTACACTATTCTCCGCTCCACACAGTTTTACGAGTTCATCAGCGGATTGATCGATACCGGTGCTGATGGCGATGTGTTTCGATTGCCCCCGGCGTTCATGAGGCCGGTCGCAGCGAGCGACGTCGCCGCATTGCTGGCGGAATTGGCAGTCGGAGCGCCCTTGGACGATATCGCCGAAATCAGCGGCCCGGAACAATTCGGTATCGACGAAATCGCCCGGATCTATCTCACCGCGAATGAGGATGAGCGGCAGGTGGTGACGGATCCATCCGCATCGTATTTCGGGGTTGAATTGACTGAAGACGCGCTGCTTCCTGAGGCAGGTGCACGGGTGGCGACCGAAAAGCTATCCGACTGGCTCTACCAATCGATGGGGGAGTAGGCTGTGCGGTTTCTCTCCCGGCCGGCAGGGGATTAACTGATCTGCCACTGAACTTTCGCCTGGCTGCAATTAGAGCCCTGGCGCCTTTGAATACGACAAGTGGCCAGGCCCGGCGGAATCGCAAGAGTTTTGTCGAGTTCGAGCCGGATGTGGCAATAGGCCGGCATAGTTGTCGGGCCTGGTCTGAGCAATGAGCGCGACCTCAAAGGCTCATCGCAATCTTCAAATCGAGGTGAACGGGATTCCAAGACTTGCTTTCTAAAATATTGTGCATTAAATAATCGTACGCGATACAAAAGGAGTTAAGCTATGTTGAAGATGTTTGTCGCCGCCGCCGCAATCACTGCGGGAAGCTTTTTGAATGCCTACGCCGCCGAGAAGCCGACGGTCGTGCTGGTGCATGGCGCATTCGCCGACGCCTCCAGCTGGAATGGCGTAATTACACGTTTGGAAAAGGATGGATATCCGGTGGTGGCGGTTGCTAATCCGCTTCGAAGCGTGACGTCGGATGGCGATTACGTGCGCAAAGTGGTGGCGGGACTGAAGACGGACGTTGTTCTCGTCGGTCACTCCTACGGTGGCTCAGTCATCAATGAGGCAGCAGCAGACAGCGCCAACGTCAAATCGCTCGTCTTCGTCGCGGCCTTCGCGCCTGATGTCGGAGAAACCGCCGTTGCGCTTTCAGGTAAGTTTCCGGGAAGCACGCTCGCACCGACCCTTGACGAGCCCGTCCCGTTGGATGGTGGAGTAAAGGACCTGTACATCAAGCAGAGCGCGTTTCACGATCAATTCGCTGCAGATGTATCCAAGGCGGAGGGCAAGCTGATGGCCGCAACACAGCGCCCCATCACTGATAAGGCTCTTGGCGAGGCCTCGACTGCGGCGAGCTGGAGGAAGATCCCGTCTTGGTTCGTCTATGGTGACGCGGATAAGAACATACCGCCGGCAGCGCTCGCATGGATGGCGGAGCGGGCGGGCTCGAAAGAGACGGTTGTGGTTAAAGGCGCGTCTCACGTCGTGATGGTCTCTCATCCCGATAAAGTCGCGAAGGTCATTGAAGACGCTGCATCCAGGAAATAGACCGCACTGTGATTCTGCGACCGGATCAACATTGATCCGGTCGTGGTGCGACGATGGTAAGGCATTCCACAGCGCGGGATACGTGCCGCTGCCTAGGCGCTTAACCTAGCCTATGCTTCGCGCTTTATCCGTGCGGCGGCACCGTCATCGAGTGCGGCGTTCGTCCCGTTGTTGTTAGCGTCTTTCACCTCCGCGGCTGCTATGCATGCAAGCCGTCAGCCAGAAAACAGGTCATCCGTTAATCGGTTGCAAACGAAGACTTGGCAATGTGACCTCCGGTAGCAGGGCCGGTAAATTGACGAACCACATTGCGTTTCTGGACGAACTTCGAGGGGTAGCTGCGCTATCCGTTGTCCTCTTGCATGCGAGCCAGATCTTCGGTTTCAGCCTTGGCTCTTACGCCTATCTCGCCGTGGATTTCTTTTTTTGCCTTAGCGGTTTTGTTCTCGCAAACGGGTATGACCAAAAACTAAGGTCCGGTGGTTTGCGGAGCAGTGCATTTTTCCTGAAGCGCCTGGCGCGCCTCTATCCCATGATCGTGGTCGGTGTTGCCGTAGGCGTTCTTGCGGCGGTATTTGCTTCAGAACCGCATATTTCTCTCCACGACATCCCAATTCTTACCGTGGGTGCATTACTTCTCCTGCCCTTGGGACTACTGGCGGGGCAAGAAGCGTTCTCGATTAACAGCCCACTCTGGTCACTCTGCTTTGAAATGGTCGCCAGCGTCGTTTACGGATCGGCCGCTCGCCGTAAAATTCGCTTATGGGGCGATGTCGCGTTTCTCGCATTCTTCGCGGTCGCGCTTTTCCAAATTGTCGGCATCGAGGGTACAATTGGTCCAGTTGGATTTTCGAACTGGCGAACATTCCTTGAAGGTTTTGTCAGAGTCGGTTTTTCATTTTTTGCCGGTGTTCTGATTTTTCGCTGGAACATCAATCATCGCGTCGGGAGGGTCCCGCCTCAGATTCCGCTTTTTATCCTGATCGTGGTTCTATTCCTTCCGTTTTCCGTCCCCAGGGGGTTATACGATTTTTTCTGTATCACTATTATAATTCCAGTCGTTGTCGCTCTGGCAGCGGCAGTTCCGCCCAACGAGGAGCGGCCACTCGCGGCATACTTCGGATTGTTGTCTTATCCGCTCTACGCTATTCACCAGCCTATTATTCGACTTGGCGCTCAGTTCCAAAGCGCTAGCGATGGCGTCATACCATTGGCAATCACGGTGAGCGGCACGCTCTTAGCTGCTATTGCTGCAGCACATTTTCTATTCACCCACTTCGATAAACCTATCCGTGCTTACATGGGCAGGAAGTTTTCGCTAAATTAGCTTAAGCGCGCTTTCCCAAAGATCGTCAGCGGTGAACAACCCAGAGCGTGTCCGACGGATTAGGGCGAGTTCATGCGGCCAATAGTCTGTGTGGCGGACGACCGGCGCGATTTGGCGCTTCCTTTTCCGAGGGAAGGCAAGGCCCACGGCCCCAGCCTGTCGCGGCTCTCATGGGCGGGTGATCCTGTAGATCAGTAAACCAGCCGAATCCACAAGCTTGGTTGCGGTCTTGTCGAGATAGTCGACAACCCCATCATGATGCTCGATGAACAGCAGGTCCTGCTTGTCGGTGGCGTTCTTGGCCACGCCGAACAGGTCCGCGCCCTGCGCGCGCAGTTCCTCGAGCTGCGCGATCGCAGTGGCGTCATCCGCGACGAATTTCGACCATTCCGCATCGCCTCCGCCAGGCGGGAATACCCAGCCGCGCGCCCTGCTGTAGTAGACTGCGACGGGATCGCCGACCTCGGGGGCGATGGCGACGACGAGATCGCCCGGTTGCGCCAACCGCGCCAGTTCCTCGCCAAGCAGCTTGCCGTTCATGGCGATCGGCTTCTTCATCGTCCTGACGAGCGGCAAGGTCGACCAGGCAAGCGTGAGCGCCACGATGCAGATCGAGCGAAGCATCACCGCCGGCGTTAGAATGGTTCTCGATGCAAGCGTTGCCAGAAGAAGCGCGCCGCGACCGCAGAACATCGCGACCGGCACATGGAAGATGTGGAGATTCCACACATTGCTGGTGATTTCGCCCGCCGCTGCCAGATAGATGATTAGGGCGGCAGCCAGCCACACATAGGGAATGGCCGAAAGGGTGCGTTGCTTCGGGTCTTCGGCGAGGCTGGCCGGCATCCACAAGCCGACCGCGAGCAGCACCATGAACGGATAGCCGTAGAACCACAGGACCGAGGTGTTCCACACGGATTTGAAGTAGAACCTGTCCCTGACATATGTCCAGAAGCCGTAATCCCAGATATAGCCGCCGCTGCCGGCGACATGAAACGGCGGATAGCTGCGGCCGAGATAAATCGCCCAGCTGAAATAAGCGCCGATGATGGCCAGGCTCAAAAGCCCCGACAGGAAGACCCAGGTCGCCTGCTTTCGCTTCTTCTCCAGAATCCAGCAGACCATCAGATAGAAGATGACGGCACCGGCAGCGATGCCTGGTGGCTTTGACAGCACACCGAGCGAGAAGCTGACCGTGGCGAGCGGCAAGAGCCAGCCGCTGCCGCCGGCCCAGTATTTGGCGAACAGCCAGACGCCAAGGGTCACTAAGGCCAGCATCGCGGGATCGGGAAGAAACGAGCTGTCGATCATGATTGCCGCCGGCATCAGCGCGTAGGCAAGTGCCGCCGCGTGGGCACGCATCTCGTCCCAGCAGAGGGCCGTTAGCCTGTGCAACGAAAACACCGTCACGAGACCGAAGAAGGCCGCAACCATGCGGCCGAACCAGTCGTGCCAACCGAAGAGTTGGTAGAGCAGGGCTGTGAGATAGCTGACGATCTGGAACTCGCGGCCCTGATAGCTTGGCCCGGGCCCGGTCCAACTGACTTCCGGAAAGAAGATGTTCCAGCTGCGCTGCTGGAAATTGTCGGCCATCATTGCAGTGCTTATCTCGCGCCAGCTGAAGCCGTCGACCAGCGGCAAGGTGATCTTGTGGAACCTGAAGACGATTGCAATAAACAGGATCCCCAGCAAGATCGCCGTGTTGAGGTAGTTGCCAGCAGCCATGTCCCGGTCGGTCGTCTCCTGCGGGTATTGCTGACCTTCGGCCTGCTTCAATTCCAGGTCGTCTGTCATCTGAAACCCTGTCTTCCGTGACGGCCGAGGCGGCGCGATACGCGCCGGCATCGGATCGTGAGGAAGATTAGGCTGAGCGGGATCTCGCCGCCGACGCGGTCGGCTGCGGAGCTGCTCGTAGGCTTCACCGAGCAGCGGCTCGGACGGCTTGCGGGGCGGCTTTGTCATGATGGCAGTTCATCAGCAAAGCCTTAAAAAGCAATTCACCCAGATTGATTATTGAATTCACGAGAACATAATAAGAACATCGGCGGGGCGGCTGCCAATCTGAAAACTCAGATATGGAGTGCGGAGATGCGCGAGCCGCCGATCAGCGAAGCCGTGGGCATGAGGAGGTGTCGCCTATCACAAGGGCGATATGCACGCCGCTATCGGCGCGCTGCTTGAGGACAGCCGATTGGTGATCTAGCGGGGGACGATAATGAGCGAGCATGTTTCCATGGCGGCCGAACAGCGTTCAACTCCAGCAGCCTAGATCAGTGCTTCGGAGATGCCCCAAGCTTGACAAAAAGACATCCATTGCCGATCTCGATTTGCGTCAGAAGGTCCGCCCTTACCTCTTTGCCAACGACTGCTTTTATGTGCCGCCACTTTTGGCTTTTCGGATGTGCGGGCACCGGTACGCCTTCTCGTAAGAACAGCGTTACTTCAGGAACTTCATCTGATTTGTAGATGCAAATTCTCAACGGCTCACGTCCCTGTTAGCAATAAATATTGTGCACTGCAAAACAAGAAATGGCAAACATTCATTTGCCGGGTAAGTCACGTTAGGCCGGTGCAAACCCGTGATGCTGAGGCGTACCCTACCGCCCGATGCTGAGGACGGCGTCCGTCGGACGGTCGAGGAGCGCGACGCCGGAGGTTTGGATTTTTTCATATAAGTCGTTGGGCTTCACCGCATCGAGGCGTTCAAGAAACCTTTATGAAGCTCAGGGCTGAACTAACCGTCGTCTCCTCCGGCCCGACCACCGCGATCGAGTCCGAGGACGCAGCGATTGCAGGGGGCAGCCTTGCCAGGATGCGAAAGATCCTCTGGATCTCTCATTTTCAATTCGATGCCCTAGCGTTTCAGGTCGTAGGCCTGGTGCGATGCGCGAAGCTCTGACAAGGTTTTGCCGACACAACTGCCTCCGCCTTCAGCGCCTATTGCCTTTGCCTTGCCGTCGATCGTGATGGTGCCGGCGATCCGGTCGGATGCAGAATAGGTTGCAGTTCCATCTTGAGACACACGCGACAGATAAAAGGCGTGAAAGGTTTCGTGGTATTTGCACTGGATAACCACCGGGAACTGATCAAACGGATTGTCTTGCGCCACAACTGCCGTCATGGGAAAGGCCAACGATATCAAGCCTGCATAGAGCATTTTGCCCGATGTGCCTGATTTCCGGCGAGATGTATGCGTCATCGTCAAAGTCCTTCTTTCGGAGATCGAACCTGCGAATGCTTTGCCGTTAGATCGTGAGGCTGATCAGCGCATCGCGATCGAGAAGGCGAACGATGCGTTGCAGTTTGCCGTTCAGGCAAAGGATACGTTTTTCGCGGAGCTTCGTGAAACAGCGGGCAACGGTTTCGACTGTCAGTCCAAGATAGTCGGCGATATCGCTGCGGGAAATCATCATGTCAAATTCGCAATCGCCTGGATGACGGTCGGCCATTTCGCAGACAAAGGCCGCGACGCGCTTCAGTGCGCTCTGCTCGGTGATGACGAGTTGTTTGTGTTGCGCCTTGGCAAGATTCGTCAAGGCAATGTGCAGAAGATCGATGGGAACGACGGCGTCATGATTGGCGCGAAAGGGCGTGACGCAGGTTTCGCAGACGGCTTCGGCGAAATCGGTGCGTATATCGCCCGTTTCAAGTCCGAACCATTCGCCCTTTCCGTAAAACGACAGAATGTATCTCTGTCCGGCGGCCGTCAGTCTGTAGATCCGCACAGCGCCCGCTTCTACGTGGTAGATCGTAAGCGCGTGTTCGCCTTCGCTGTAGATCGTCTCATCGGCCTTGAGCCTAATCGACTGATCTTTGGTTGTAGCGGCTGCGCCTCCATACCGGTGGCCTCGAGCAGTCGTGTAATTTATTGCGTGATTTTGAAGCATCTGCGTCGCCCCTATCCGCATCGGAGCATAAGCAATTGCCGCGGGACCCGATATTCGAGATACCCCTTACGTATTGCTACGGAAGCCCCGGATTACTCTACGGTGTATAAGGCATTCGCCCTTTGGGGAGAGCGACACGAAAATGTCGTGGGAGGTCGTATGGCATCGGAAGATGGAGGGGAACGCGACTTATCTCAAGATCCGGCAAGTGTGCGCGAGCAGCTTGAACGCATACTCGCAAGCCCGCAATTCCATGCTCCCGAGCGCGGGCGTCGCTTTCTACAGTATATTGTTGAAGAGACGCTTGAAGGGCACAGCGAACGGCTTAAGGCCTATATGATCGCGCAGGTCGTTTTCGGACGCGACGCGTCCTTCGATGCCCAGAATGATCCGGTCGTACGCATAGAGGCCGGCCGTATCCGCCGCGCACTCGAGCGATATTACCTCGTGTGTGGAAGCAACGACCCGATACGTATCACAATTCCCAAAGGAGGCTACGCGACGCGGTTTTCGAGCGGCGAAAACACGTCGATTGCTAGCGAAGTGGCCGCTTCGCAAGATCACGAGAATCCACAAAAACAGACTGGGCAGCAGGGGCCAACGACCTATCGCCATCTTCTGCTGCCGATTGGTGTCCCTGCACTATTCGGGGCAATGGCGATCTTAGCCCTCATTCGCCCCCTCGAATCCTACCTATCACCACCGCAAGCGACCCGGACCCCTGTTGCCTCAACGCCGACGAACAGGATCAGGATTGCTGTCGACCCCCTCGTCGCCCTCGACGGCACGGCGCAGACAGCTAATTTTGCAAAGGGACTGGGCGATCAGCTGATTTCAAAACTCATGGAGGTGCAAAACCTGGTCGTGCTTACTCCAGGCCGCTCCGGCGCGGTAACGAGCGGACCGCATTTCAACCTGCAAGGAAGTGCACTTGTCGAAAGCACGGTCGTGCATCTGCATATCCGCCTGATAGACGGCGCCGACGGGGTAGTCGTCTGGGCAAATCAATATGATCGCGATCTGAGTGGCCAGACGATTCTCGATGTCGAGGACGACATCGCCGTGCAAATCGCGATGGAGATTTCAAAATTTCGCAAGTTTGGCGACGCAGAGCCCTGACCCGTAACTATCTTGGCGTGTTGACAGGAGAAATGACCATTCCCGCGGCGCGCAGGCCGTTGAGGAACAGCTCCTGGTCTTCCGGTCTTTGCAAACGCAGAGAGATCTCCGCATGGACATTGCCCATCATTTCCGGTGCGTGGGTGTTGAGCCATTCCCGTTCCAGTCTGGCTTCATTCGTCTTTCCAGCGGTCCCGAGAATGGACAGCAGCAAGAGATGGTGCATGGGGTTGCCATCGAGATCGGACCGTCGCGACCACTGCTCCGCCGCTTCGATATCGCCTCGCATGAAGGCGCATAAAGCCATGCCAACCTCATAAAAACCTTTAGGTCCGGCGTTCCTGCTGAGAGCGATCGACAGCAATTCGCAACCTGATTGCCATTTTCCTGACATCGCAAGGCGGGAGCCGTATTCGCCTGCAACTTCGACATCGTCTGGATTTGCGGCATAGGCAGAGGTCCCGGCCGTCAGCGCCTTCCCGATATCCCCTCTGAAGAAGCTCACCAGCATCTGAGCCCGAAGCACGCGCGGATTGCCGGGCGCCAGCGATATTGCCCGTTCCACCGCAGCAATCGCCAGTTCGAGGGGCTGGGCTGAAGCTGGCGTGCCGAGTTTGTAGCGAAAACGTATCTCGTCAAGATAGACCATGGACAGGAGGGCCCAAGAGGATGCGTTATCGGGAAAACGCTGGGTTGTCTGTTGCAGGCATTCGCGTGCTTTCCGATGGCTTTGTTCAGTCATGGTCTGCCGGTAGCTGTAATAGATCAAGGTGCAGGCATAGGCGTCCGAGCCGCCATTCTCCGCAGGCCTGGCGATCGTTTCCGTATCGGCTTGGAAGATAGCGCCATAGGGCTGTGCAATCGCGCTGGCGATTTTCCCGGCGACATCGGCTTGAATCACAAGCTTGTTTTGAACATCGAGATTAGCATCATAATTGTCGGCCCATATGACGGCACCATCGGATTGACGCACCAACCTCGCAGCGGCACGCATCCTGCTGCCATCGAGCTGGACATTGCCTTGGAGCGCATAGGCGGCGCCGTCAGCAGGTTCGCCGCGTATCGAGCCGGTAACCACGACGATGTCATCAAACTGAGCGAGTTGGCCGATGACGTCGTCCCTCAGGCCACGCGCGATGTCCGAACCGGCGCCAATGAGGCCGCTTTCGGCAAAAAAATCGACAACCACTTTTGGTTCCGCTGATCCCGGCGGCGGTGCCCGGCTTGAAACATTCCGCGAAACCGAAAGTGCGCCAGCAAGAGCGAGGAGCAGAAGCGCAAGAACGGTGACGAGAGTGGCTCCAAGGCCAAGAGCGACTGGCCTCGCTCTGCGACCTATGTCCGGAAGCGGATCGTCTTGATCATCCAGTCCCCCGGCCGGCGACTTTTCCAGCGTTTTCTCAGATACGGGCTCAGATACGGGGTCGAGCGCATCCTGAGCATATTCGAAATGGGGAACATATCCGCCTTTCGGCACGGTAATGATGACCTCGTCCGCTTGGCCCGCGACAAGGTAGTAGCGCTCGAGGGCTTTTCTTATTCGGCCGGCCTCGATCCGGACGACCGGATCGTTTTGCGGATCGAACGATGCTTCCCGGCCGAAAACCATATTTGCTATCGTAAACGCCTTCAAAAACCCCGATCGACCCGCAAGTGTCTCGTTGACGACAAATTCCAGGAAATTTCGCCCGCGTTTCGGGGTGTGAAATTCCTCGCTCATGAGGATGCGCTCGACTTGCAGGCAGATTTCGTCTGCTGTCGGCTCAAAACTGCGGAAAGTGTTGACCTTTGCGCTTCCCATGACCGCCCCGCCCCCACGACAAGATCGCGCTATTATTTAAGCATCTTCTAACGCATCATATCCTACATGTCTTTGCTTGCAAGGATTGCTTTCCGATCAGCGAAGGTGGGGCAATATGTGGACGGCGGGCGCGCCCCTCTCGATTTCAGATCGCTGTCCGGTCGCGTCAATAGTAATGGCCATCCACATGAGCTCCGTCAGGTTGCGCGCGCCCATTTTTGCCATCACATTGGCACGGTGGACTTCCACCGTCCGCGAACTGATGCCTAGATGATAGGCGATCATCTTGTTCTGCAGGCCGTCAAGCACGCCGATGAGGACTTGGTGTTCGCGGTCCGTGAGTTGACGAAGTCGTGCCGCCACACTTTCGGGATCGGCAATCGCCCTGCCGGGACGTCTTTGTCCCATCGCTCCGTTGATGGCTGCCATCAACGCTTCTTCTTTGAGAGGTTTTTCCAGGAAGTCTGATGCTCCGGCCTTCATCGCCAGAACGGCTGTGGCAACATCGCCCTGGCCGGTGATAACGATCGTCGGAACGTCCGTGTTGAAATCGTGCAAGCGGTGGAGCAGTTCGATGCCGTCGATATGCGGCATGCGGAGGTCGGTAACAAGGCAGTTCCTCCCGGAAAGGGGCAGAAGTTCGAGAAACGCCTTTGCGCAGCTATGCGCGCGAACGGCAAAACCTGCCGATACCAATAGGAATGTCACCGACCGTCTGAGCGACTCCTCGTCGTCAACGAGATGGATCGTGAGGTCGTTTGCCATCGGTTTAGATCTCCGCCAGCGGAAGCGAGAAACAGAGCATCGAACCGCAATCCATCCCCTTGCGCGCAGTTATGCGGCCTCCATGCGCTTCGACAATGCGCTTGGACAAGGCCAGCCCCATGCCGAGGCCGCGCGGTTTACTGGTCACGAAGGGACGGAACAATGCCTCCTCGATCTCGGCTGCGATACCGCAGCCGTTGTCAGACACTTCGACAACGAGATGAGAAGATGTGTCGGATTTGGTTCGGATCGCAATATGGGGCTGATCGACATCGTCGGTTGCCTCGAGGGCATTGCGAACAAGGTTTGTCAACACCTGCACGATCTGGACACGGTCGACAATGACCGTGTCCCACGCCGCTTCGAGGCGGAGATCCGCATGGAGCCCCTTGCGCTGTGATCCCACGAACGCGAGTGTGGTCGCCTCATGGATCAACTCGTGCATCGCTTCCTGTTTTCTTGCGCCAGCGCCGGGCTTTACCAAGTCTCTTATGTTCTGGACGATCGTTCCTGCCCACATAGCATGTTGCGTAATGTCCGATAGGGCTTCGCGAAGCTTCTCGCCGCATCGACGGTGATCATTCATGACGAGGCGTCTGCATCCCTGCGAATAAGCAGCGATTGACGAGAGCGGTTGTGAAAGCTCATGGGCAAGGGTCGATGCCATTTCCCCTAGCGCGGTTATTCTTGCGAGGCGGGCAATCTCGCATTGAAGCTCCTGAACCTGCTGCAATGTCTCGCGCTCGGCGCGGAAGTCCTCGAAAATCGCTGCAGTGAAGCCTTCCTTTGCATCCTGCCCCCTGATGATTGTAAGGGCAGTCGGGAATTGAGCACCGCCTTTGGTGATGGCAAGACCGGCGCGCGCTGCGCCTTGGTCTGCCCAGCGTCCTCTTAGTTGAACATCTGGTGTCGAGCGCCAGACGAAGTCGATCTTGCGGCCGACCAATTCGCTTTCGTCGTAGCCAAACAGGGCGACTGCCGTTTTGTTGCAGGCCGAAATATGATGGCTGTCGGTGATAAAAAACACCGCATCCGGCATGTGTTCGTAGAGCTTCCGGATCCAGTCCATCCTGGGCGCTTCATCTTCCTCGCGGAGCACGCGTGAAGGTTGGCTGCGCCCTAGTATGAACGAGTCCCCTTCGACCATAGTTGAAACGTCAGGACCGTACTCTGCAACATGCGGCGTTTCCATCTTGATGGACATGATGGTCTCCTGCGCTCATCCGAGAAGTTATGCAGTCGCTGGACCGTTTTGCTCGTCGATAATGATGCAAGATTACCACCTTTGAACGGATGAGCGGTGTAGCATCGCGTAGGCTCTATTGTCGTCTTGCGCCCCCCAGCGAGAAGCTCGCGATATCTTGGACTTCCTCATTCCCATTGATCCGGCGCAATGCCCGGGCGTGATTGTTCCGCTACTATGGCAAGCAAATGGGCGGCCGCCCGTTCCAACAAGTGGCTGGTTCAAACTGAAAGCCAAGAAACTGGCGTCTGAAGTCATCGAATGGGTGACACAGACCCGTAATGGCAATCTGACTTTCTATATAGGATGAGCGATTGTCGCACTGACAGGATGTTTTTCCGCCCGTGAAATCGCCATTGATCGCCTCATCGCCGAGTTGGGACAGGCAAGCGTAGTCGCGACAAGTGCAAAGCGCTTGAGGAGTAAGCACGTCGGCCGAGTGCTGGCAAGCCGAGAGGATGTTCTATCCAGTTGATGCTGGTGCATCGTCGTGGAGGATTCGGTGATGTGGCGGTTGATTGTCGAAGCTCCATTCGAAGAGGATATAGAACTCGCCGTCATCGGCGATCAAGGCGTTGATGCCCTGATTTTTCCATGTCGGCGCCTGCCTGATGGTTGGGCGAATGCCATGACCGGTGAACGACTGGAAGTCCACCCCACCCATTGGCGCATATGGCAGATCCATCGAGGCGAAGTTTCACGCCTCCATTGAATGTGCCCAATCGCAGGATGCTGCAGCGCACCTTGTCTGCGATCAATGACATGACCGGCCAAAATCGTTTGATTGTGTTCAAAGAGCCGGCGGCGCGGCCGCTATACGAAAGACCGGGGAGGACCGCATGCGTGGTTTTGGTGTTCATTCCGAGGTTGGAAAGCTGAGAACCGTCATGGTGTGCCGACCGTCTCTGGCACATCAGCGGCTGACGCCTGCAAACTGCCACGATCTGCTTTTTGACGACGTCCTATGGGTCCATGAGGCACAGAAGGATCATTATGATTTTGTCCTGAAAATGCAGGAGAGAGGTGTCGAGGTTTTAGAACTCCACGATATGCTCGGTCAGGCGCTCGCTAACAAGCAGGCGCGAGACTTCATATTGGATCGGCGCATCACCCCGAATGTGCTCGGCTCGCAGATCGCCGAGGCGATGCGGCCATGGCTTGACGAAATGCCGGCCACGCAGCTTGCCGCATTTATGATCGGCGGGATCGCGATTTCCGACCTGCCGGATGTCAAGGCAAAGTCGCTGATGCTCAGCGCCTTGCAGGAAACGGAGTTTGTCATCCCGCCGATTCCCAATACCTTGTTCCAGCGTGATCCGTCCTGCTGGATTTACGGCGGTGTGACCTGCAACCCGATGTTCTGGCCAGCAAGACGCGCCGAGACGCTGATCCAGCGCGCGATCTACAAGTTTCACCCGATCTTTCTCGGGAGCGATTTCCGGATCTGGTGGGGTGATTCAGACGGCCAGTTTGCCAATGCCTCCATGGAGGGTGGCGACGTCATGCCGATCGGGAACGGCACTGTCCTAATCGGCATGGGCGAGCGCACCACCTATCAGGCAGTCGGCCAAGTGGCGCAGGCCCTGTTCAGGGGCAATGCCGTGAAGCGGGTGATCGCCTGTCTGATGCCGAAGAGCCGCGCGGCAATGCATCTCGATACCGTTTTCAGTTTCTGCGATCGCGATGTCGTTACGCTGTTTGCCGAGGTTGTCGATCAGATCCGCTGCTACAGCATGTATCCCAAGGATGATGAGGGCACATTCGAGATTCATCCCGAAAATCGCCCGATGCTCGACGTCGTCAGCGAAGCGCTCGATTTGCCGCAGCTGCGCATAGTCGAGACCGGCGGCAATTCCTATCAGGCCGAACGAGAACAATGGGACGACGGCAACAATGTCGTTGCGCTCGAGCCCGGCGTGGTCGTCGCTTACGACCGCAACACGTACACGAATACGCTTCTGCGCAAAGCAGGCGTTGAGGTCATCACCATTCGCGGCTCCGAACTCGGCCGCGGCCGCGGCGGCGGGCACTGCATGACATGCCCGATATGGCGCGACCCCGCATACTGACACATCGCATCCACGAAACAGCCTCGACGGAGCAAGACAATGAGCTTCAATCTGCGCAATCGTTCACTTCTGACCGTGCAGGACTACACCCCGCGGGAATTCCGATACCTTCTCGATCTCGCCCGCGACCTCAAGCGCGCCAAATATGCCCGCACCGAGCAAGAGCACCTGAAAGGCAAGGAAATCTGTCTGATTTTCGAGAAAACCTCCACGCGCACCAGATGCGCCTTCGAAGTTGCCTGTTCGGATCAGGGCGCCAACGTGACCTATCTTGATCCGTCCGGTTCGCAGATCGGGCACAAGGAATCCTTCAAGGACACTGCCCGCGTTCTCGGCCGCATGTTTGATGCCATCGAATATCGCGGAGCTGCGCAGCAGGGCGTGGAGACACTCGCCCGTTTTGCAGGCGTGCCGGTCTATAACGGTCTGACGGATGAATACCATCCAACGCAGATGCTGGCCGACGTGATGACCATGCGCGAGCACAGCGACAAGCCGATTGCGGACATCAAGTATGCCTATGTGGGCGACACGCGCTCGAACATGGGGCACTCGCTGCTGATCGTCGGGTGCCTGGTGGGAATGGATGTGCGCATCTGCGGCCCGAAATCGCTCTGGCCGTCCCGGGAGTACATGAAAATCGCCGAGGACCTGAAGGAGAAATCCGGTGCGCGCCTGCTCGTTACCGACGACCCCAAGGAGGCCGTGCAAGGTGTCGATTTCATTCACACGGATGTCTGGGTCTCGATGGGCGAGCCGAAGGACGTCTGGCGCGAACGCATCAAATTGTTGACGCCTTACCAGGTCAACGACGCCTTGATGAAGGCAACGGGCAATTTTCAGACGAAGTTCATGCATTGCCTGCCGGCATACCACGATACCGAGACGACGTTGGGCAAGCAGATTGCCGAGGACTACGGCATGAGCAACGGCCTCGAAGTGACCAATGACGTCTTCGAGTCCGAAGCCAATATCGCCTTCGAGCAGGCCGAAAACCGCCTGCACACAATCAAGGCGCTGCTTGTCGCCACTCTGGGAGACTAAAATGCGTGTGGTTATTGCGCTTGGCGGCAATGCCCTTCTCCGGCGTGGAGAGGCCATGACCGCGGATGTCCAGCGGCGGAATGCGCGCATCGCTGCGGAAGCGATCGCGCCGTTGGCGGCCGAACATGAGTTGATCATAACCCACGGCAACGGGCCTCAGGTCGGGCTGCTCGCGCTTCAGGGCGCGGCCTACAAGCCTGACGAGGCCTATCCGCTCGATGTGCTGGGGGCGGAAACCGAGGGCATGATCGGCTACATGCTGGAACAAGAACTCGGCAATTTGCTGCCGTTCGAGCAGCCACTGGCAACGCTTCTGACGATGGTCGAGGTCGATGCCGACGATCCGGGCTTCAGCAACCCGACCAAGTTCGTCGGCCCGATCTATGAGAAGGCGGATGCCGAGCGCATCCGCACGGAGAAGGGCTGGGTGTTCAAGCAGGATGGTGAAAAGTGGCGGCGTGTGGTCGCATCACCGCTGCCGAAGCGCATCTTTGAGGTCCGTCCGGTGCGGTGGCTGCTGGAGCAGCGGACGATCGTCATTTGTGCCGGCGGCGGTGGTATCCCGACGATGTACGAAAAAGGCAGCGACCGGAAGCTCATCGGCGTCGAAGCCGTGATCGACAAGGATTTGTGCTCAGAACTTTTGGCGCGCGAACTTGATGCCGACCTCCTCATCCTGGCAACAGACGCCCAGGCCGTCTGCACGGACTGGGGCAAGCCGTCTCAGAAGTCCATCCATAAAGCCCGGCCTGACGATCTCAGGCAATTTTCCTTCCCGGCCGGTTCGATGGGCCCGAAGGTCGATGCCGCCTGCCATTTTGCTCAGGCCAGCGGAAAGAGCACGGCAATCGGCGCCCTGGCGGATATAGCTGCCATGGTGCGCGGCGAGCGCGGAACGATCATCAGCAGTGGTTTCACCGGCCTGAGCTGGTACGCTTGAGGGCGACGCAGGTTTCAATGTGAAATTATCAGGATACGGCCGGGTGTGTCGCAGCACCCGCTGCCGTTTCTTCACTGTCCACCTGCATGGCGGACGTGTTTCTTCTCTGCCAGACGTAAACCGGGATCCCAAGCATGAGCAGAACGAGACCATAGAGGACCGGCTCGGCGCCGGACCCATAGAGCGTGAATATCGCGAAAATGAAGGCGATGAGCTCGATTGCGGTGACGCGCGGCATTCGTCGCTCCTTGGTCACACCGGCTGCTACAAGGCTTCCGGCCAGCGAGCAGAAGGCATAGGGGACGACGGCAGTCATGGTGCTCAGCCCGACCATGAGCCGATAGACCGCAGCAAAACCCTCCGACCCGAAAGCTTGAACGAGCACCAGCATGGTCGCAAATGATGCCGAGACAATCATGCCAACCGCCGGGACGCCCCGGCTCGAGAGCCGTGCGAACAGGGGAGGGAAGAGCCCGTCCCGGGCAGCAGCCATCGGAACCTGCCCCATCAGCAGCGTCCAGCCGTTCAGGGCGCCGATCGATGACAGCAAGACTGCGACCGATATTGCCAGTTCCCCGCCGCGCCCCCACATGATCCCCGCAGCTTCGGAAAACGGCGCGACGGAATGCACGAGCTGTTCCCGGGGCACGACACCAAGGACGACGATGGTGCCCAGCACATAAAGAGCCGCAGCGATGGAAATTCCGAGAACGGTCGAGCGGGGAATGGTTCGTCTCGCGTCCCGAACATCGCCAGCGGGAACTGTTGCTGATTCCAGCCCGAGATAAGCAAACATGGTCAGCGGCGCCAAGGCCGCGACCGACTTTAGCAGCGGCTGGCCGCTGGGGTTGAACTCCGCGAAATGGGAGGTGTCGATGAAGAGAAGACCGATGATAGCGACAGCGCCAAAGGGCATGAGCTTGGCATAGGTGGTAACCTGCGCAAACAGGGCCGCCGCATGAACGCCGCGAAGATTGACCAGCACGATCGCCCATATCACCCCAAGCGTCAGCAATGTCGCTGCGAGGCGGTTGGCAAAAGCGGGAACGAGATCGATCATCACGCCGGCGAAGGCGATGGCGATCACGGGAAGCGATGTCCAAATGGAAATCCAGTAGCCCCAGGCAATGAGGAAGCCGGCAAAATCGCCGTAGGCCAGCCGTGTGTAGGCGTAGGGGCCACCGACAGCCGGCACGA
Organism: Rhizobium leguminosarum bv. viciae USDA 2370; assembly: GCF_002008365.1. Taxonomy (GTDB): domain Bacteria; phylum Pseudomonadota; class Alphaproteobacteria; order Rhizobiales; family Rhizobiaceae; genus Rhizobium; species Rhizobium leguminosarum. The sequence goes on along the minus strand of NZ_MRDL01000059.1, from coordinate 458,843 downwards.
GACTGGCAAGCCGCGCGAATGTGAGGCCGAGACAGATCGCGCCGGCTCCCATGACGATCCAGACGACGATGGCGAGATTGCCGTAGGGCGCTACTGCGGCCGGCGAGAGATAGAAGCCCGAACCCACCATGTTTCCGACCACGATGGCAGTACAGGCGGCCAGTCCGAGGCTCTTGCCATTCGGAGTTGTCATGAAGTCTCCTCCCGCGAAGGCCGGTGCTCATGGCTCCGTTGGACCGCCATTGCCCAGCGCGATCTTCCCTCCAAAGACTTGGCGCTGCAATCCGGTTCAATGCGTAGTCGACGAGCGTTGCGCACGTTCCGGATAAGGATCACCCCGGTCGACGATCTGGCGCAGCCCGTCTCCCTTAAATTCCTCGCTGAAACTGGATTGTCAGTCGGCCACCTTGCCTCATTGTAAGAGGAAGGTGTCCGTAAATCACGTAACTATTCAGGGTGTTTGCTCGAACACTATTGATCACACTCAATGCGAGGCTCTTGGGCATAAGATATCTTGCGACTGAGGATCATTTTGTTCTTGGGAGTTAGAACGATGAAAATGGCCATGATCATTGGGATTGTCGCATTGACTGCTGCCGGTATCGTTCCGGTTCAAGCCCAGCAGGATCGACGCGAATACCGAAGAATGAACTGGAGTGAGAGTTTGCCTGAGGCGGTGCGGACCTATCATAGCAAAAGGTTCACGATTGTAAGCTACAGAATCGCAGATTTTTCAGAGACTGGCGCACACCCTCGGGCGGGGAGTGCGGAGCATGTCGCAGCCATCAGAGCCGCAGTTCGGTCGAACAAATGGCTTGTGGCGCAGCTCAAGGCCAAAAAGCTCACGCCAAATGATATTGAGTGGGTAACGCGAGCGCGCAATGGCAACATGACTTTCTATGTGGAATAACCGAAATCTGCGCCGGCCATGCCTCCAAATGTCGAGCCGGGGCAGATCGCCCCGGCTCTCATGATGTTCAGGCAATGATCGCGAGATTGCCGCAGGGCGCGATCGCGGCCCGCCATTCGACGAGGTTGTCACGAAGCCTCCGGGGCTTCCTCCCCAGTGTCTATAGCTCCTTCGGACAGTCATTCCAGGGCGCGAACCTCCATCCAAAGAATAGAAAATCCGGTTCACTCCGTAGTCGGCGATTGTCTCGAATGCCTTCACGATTGGCGCGGACACGCTAGAGTGAGCGCGAGGCGTGTGGGCTGCGCGGGAGGTGGCGATGTGGAACGAACAAGGGTTTCTACGCATTTCGATTGCGGCCACCATCGTGATTGCCGCGCTCGGCATCATCTTCGGCATCCTTTCAGGCTCGTTCTCCATCGCCTTTGATGGGGTCTATTCGCTGGCTGACGCTGCAATGACCGGGCTTGCGCTGTCGGTTTCGAGCCTGATCGTGAAATCGGCGCAGCGCGATGCGCTGTCGCGCAGAGTTCACAACCGCTTCACCATGGGTTTCTGGCACCTTGAGCCGATCGTCCTCATGCTCAACGGCTGCGTGCTGATGACGGTCGCGGTCTACGCGCTGATCAATGCGATTATCAGCATCCTCAATGGCGGACACGAACTCCGTTTCGGCATTGCCATCGCATATTCCGCCACGACGGTGCTCATCTGTGTCGTCATGGCCATCATCGGCATCAGGCTGAACCGCAAACTGAAATCCGATTTCATCTCACTCGATATCAAGGCCTGGATCATGTCGGGCGGTATCTCGTTCGCCCTGCTCATAGCATTTCTGATTGGCTTCGCCGTGCAGCCGACGCCCGTCGCTTGGGTTGCCAAGTACATGGATCCCTTCGTGCTGGCCCTGGTCTGCCTTGTAATGATCCCGCTGCCGATCGGCACGGTCTGGAAGGCACTGACCGAAGTCCTGTTGATTGCACCTGTCGAGCTCAAGGATCATGTCGATCATGTCGCCTCAGAAACGGTTCGCCGTCTCGGCTTCCTTTCCTACCGCGCCTATGTCGCCCGCGTCGGTCGAGCGACGCAGATAGAGCTCTACTTCATCGTGCCCGAGGGACTTCCTGCGAAGACGGTCGAGGAATGGGATGCGCTTCGCGACGAAATCGGTGCCGCAATCGGGGATGAAAGCGCAAACCGCTGGCTCACCATCGCCTTTACCGCCGATGCGGAATGGGCCGAATAGTTCGTGGTTTTGCTCTGCCCAATGGCATTTTGCTCCCACGTTGATTGCAATCAACGACGCCTATGCGCCTGGTGTGTACGATCTTTTCACCCATGATGACGGTGGCTGCGCGGCGGCCGCTGCATTGAACATCGGGTCTGGAGGGGCGCATGGAGTTCCAAAAGGCATTTCCCATTGCCGTCATCGACGAGGATTTTGAGGGCAAGAGTGCTGCAGGGCGCGGGATGCGCGATCTGGCAGCGGCGATCGAAAACGAGGGGTTCCGTGTTGTTTCCGGCGTCTCCTACGAGGACGCGCGTCGCCTGGTACATATTTTCAATACGGAATCTTGCTGGCTGATTTCCGTCGACGGCACTGAGGACAAAGCCTCGCGTTGGAAGGTGCTGGAAGAGGTTCTAAGCGCAAAGCGCCAGAAGAACGACCGGATGCCGATCTTCCTTTTCGGGGACGACACGACGGCGGAGGATGTTCCGGCCACAGTGTTGCGCCACGCTAACGCTTTCATGCGGCTATTCGAGGATTCGGCAGAGTTCATGGCGCGGGCCATCGTGCAGGCTGCCCGCAATTACCTCGATCGGCTGCCGCCACCGATGTTCAAGGCTCTGATGAAGTATACGCTCGAGGGAGCATATTCCTGGCACACGCCCGGTCATGGCGGAGGAATCGCCTTCCGCAAAAGCCCGGTTGGTCAGCTCTTCTACACGTTCTTCGGTGAAAACACGCTCCGCTCCGATATCTCCGTATCGGTCGGCAGCGTCGGTTCGTTGCTGGATCACGTCGGGCCGATCGCCGAGGGCGAGCGCAACGCGGCGCGCATTTTCGGTACCGACGAAACGCTGTTCGTCGTCGGCGGCACGTCGACCGCGAACAAGATCGTCTGGCACGGCATGGTCGGACGCGGCGATCTCGTGCTTTGCGACCGCAATTGCCACAAGTCCATCCTGCATTCGCTGATCATGACGGGCGCAACGCCGATCTACCTGACGCCGTCCCGCAACGGGCTCGGCATTATCGGCCCGATTTCGAAGGACCAGTTTACGCCGGAGGCTATCGCCCAGAAAATCGCTGCGAGCCGGTACGCCGGCGAAACCAGCGGCAAGGTCCGATTGATGGTCATCACCAATTCGACCTATGACGGGCTCTGCTACAACGTCGATGCCATCAAAGCATCGCTTGGCGATGCGGTCGAGGTGCTGCACTTCGACGAGGCCTGGTACGCCTACGCGAATTTCCATGAGTTCTACGACGGCTTTCACGGAATCTCATCCACCCAGCCTGCGCGCTCGCAGAACGCCATTACCTTTGCGACGCAGTCGACGCACAAGCTGCTGGCGGCTCTTTCGCAGGCATCGATGATCCACATCCAGCATGCAGAGAACAAGCGCCTGGATGTCACGCGCTTCAACGAAGCCTTCATGATGCACACCTCGACCTCGCCGCAGTACGGCATCATTGCCTCCTGCGATGTCGCGGCGGCCATGATGGAGCAGCCGGCCGGGCGCTCCCTGGTGCAAGAGACGATCGACGAAGCAATCAGTTTCCGCCGTGCGATGAACGCGGTCAGGAAGCAGATGAACGGAAGCTGGTGGTTCGATGTGTGGGAACCGACCGTCGCCGAGCAGACGCCGAGCGATACCCATGCCGAATGGGTTCTGAAGCCCGGTGATGCCTGGCATGGTTTTGAAGGCCTTGCCGAAAATCATGTGATGGTCGATCCCATCAAGGTCACGATCCTTTCACCGGGATTATCGGCGAACGGCACCATGCAGGAACACGGGATCCCGGCCGGCGTCATCACGAAGTTCCTTTCCTCGCGCCGCATCGAAATCGAGAAGACCGGCCTCTATTCCTTCCTTGTCCTTTTCTCGATGGGAATTACGCGTGGCAAGTGGAGCACGCTTGTCACCGAACTGATCAATTTCAAGGATCTCTACGACGCCAACGCTCCGCTGACGCGGGCATTGCCGGCTCTCGCCGCAGCACATCCCGAGGCCTATGCCGGCATGGGATTGCGAGATCTATGCGAAAGCATCCACGCGATCTACCGCAAGGATGACGTGCCGAAGGCGCAGCGCGAGATGTACACCGTGCTGCCCGACATGGCGCTGCGGCCCGCAGACGCCTACGATCACCTCGTCAAAGGGCGGATCGAGAGCGTCGAGATCGACAACCTCATGAACCGCGTCCTTGCCGTGATGATCGTTCCTTATCCGCCGGGCATTCCATTGATCATGCCAGGTGAACGGATCACGGAATCGACGAAGTCGATCCAGGACTACCTGCTCTATGCCCGTGAATTCGACCGGAAGTTTCCCGGTTTCGAAACCGATATTCACGGCCTACGATTCACAGCCGGCGACAAGGGGCGTCGGTACCTCGTCGATTGTGTTGCAGAGGGACGGCCACAATGATCCCGCGTGATGTGAAGTCTCCGACCGTTGCCATCCCGTTTCACAAGATGCTGAAGGTGGTGGCGGTCGTCGATCGCGACGACCCGCAGGTGCAGGAGTTGTTGACGCAGATCGCTTCGGAGAATTTCGAGGTGGAACTGAGGTATGATTATTCCGCCGACGTGTCCGAGGATGCCTCCGTCGGAGCCTATATCGGCTCGGTCGAAGGCGGGCGCCTGGCGGGTGCGCGTTCCTTCCTTCGCTCCGTCCGGGACGTTGGATTTCGCACTCCCGTCTGGGCGATGGCCGATACCTTGACCATCGCGGACCTGGACGTTGTGGAAATGGCTGGCGAGGTGGACGGTTTCATCTATCTCGGGCAGCAGACACCGGCCTTCTACGCCAAGCAGATCATCTCCAGCCTGGTCAATTACGGCAAGTCGCTGCTGCCACCGTTCTTCGGAGGCATGATGGCCTATGACGGCGAGGCCAATATCGCCTTCGATTGCCCCGGCCACCAGGGCGGGCAGTTCTATCGGAAGTCGCCCGCGGGGCAGCTCTTCTTCAAGTATTTCGGGGAGGGCATTTTCCGCAATGATCTTTGCAATGCAGATGTGGATCTTGGTGATCTGCTGATCCATGAAGGGCCTGCGGCCGAGGCCCAGAAGCAGGCGGCGCGCATCTTTGGCGCGGATCGCACCTATTTCATCCTGAACGGAACCAGCACCTCCAACAAGGTTGTTGCTAACGCGGTGCTGCGGAGCGGCGATCTCGTGCTCTTCGACCGCAACAATCACAAGTCCCTTCACCAGGGTGCGCTTGTGCAGGCTGGTGCTATTCCCATCTACCTGCCAACGGCCCGCAACTCCTTCGGCATGATTGGTGCGGTCGATTGGGAGGCTTGGGACGAAGGTTGGTTGCGGCAGAAGATTGCCGCGCATCCGCTCGTTGCCGACAAAGGCCGCGCCAATGCCGAGAGACCCTTTCGTCTCGCCTGCATCCAGCTCGCCACCTATGACGGCACCATCTACAATGTGCGCCAGGTGATGGAGAAGATCGGTCATCTCTGCGACTACGTTCTCTGGGACGAAGCCTGGATCGGTTACAATGCCTTTCATCCGCTCTTTGAGGGGCACAGTCCCATGCGCCTCGAGGACCTGCGGCCTGACATGCCGGGATTGTTCTCGACGCAGTCGGTACATAAGCAGGGCGCCGGCTTTTCACAGGCCTCGCAGATCCACAAACGCGACGAACATATCCGCGGCCAACGCAGGTTCGTTGAGCACAAGCGCTTCAATGAATCGCTGCTGATGCATGTGTCAACCTCTCCCTTCTATCCGCTCTTCGCCTCGCTTGACGTCAACGCCAAGGTGCATGAGGGCAAGGCGGGCGAAATGCTCTGGGATCGTTGTATCGAACTCGGGATCGAGGTTCGCAAGAAGCTGCGCGGCTTCGTCAAGCATTATGAAACCAAGGGTGGAAGTCCCGAAGAGCAGTGGTTCTTCGATCCCTTCGTGCCGGACAAGATCTCGGTGTCCGGTTCAAAGCATACGAGCGACCTCGCTGAGACACCCTGGGAAGATATCCCCACCGATGTGCTCAAGCGCGAGCAGCAGTGCTGGCGGTTCGACCCGGAGGCAAAATGGCATGGCTACGCCGGCTATGCGCCCGGCTACACCATGGTCGATCCCAACAAGCTCACGCTGCTGACGCCCGGCATCGACCGGGAGACCGGCGAATATCGCGAGTTCGGAATTCCGGCGACCGTGGTCGCCAACTATCTGCGCGAGCAGCGGGTCGTGCCGGAGAAATGCGATCTCAACAGCCTGCTTTTCCTGCTCACGCCGGCAGAAGATGAGAGCAAGCTGAATACGCTGGTTGCCAAGCTGGTGAAGTTCAAGAACCTCTGGGATCGCGACGCGCCTCTACAGGAGGTTCTGCCGACGGTGTTTGCGGCCAATCGCGAGCGTTATGCGGGCTACACGGTGCGGCAGGTCTGCCGGGAGATGCATTCGTTCTATCGCGATGCGGGCGTCAAGGGCCTGCAGCGCCTGTGCTTCCGCTCGGAGAGTTTTCCGGAACCGGCAATTTCGCCGAAACAGGCCTATGAAGCGCTGGTGGCCAACAATGTCGACTATGTGCCGCTTGTTGAAGCCGCTGGCCGGATCTCGGCGACGCTGGCACTGATCTATCCGCCAGGCATCGGAGTGATCGTGCCGGGAGAGCGGTGGGACGAAAGGGCGCGGCCGATGCGCGATTATTTCCTGGCTTTCGAAGAGTCCTTCAATCGCTTCCCGGGCTTCAACTACGAAGTCCAGGGCGTATTCCAGGAACGGATCGATGGGCGGATCAAGTTCTATACGTACGTCGTGCGCGAGCAGGGGGACGGGAGGATCTCATCATGACCGACAACACAATGCATCTCGCGAGTGAGGCCACGGCCAAGAAAAAGATGAACCTGGTGCAACTCACCTTCATCGTCGCGGTCAATATGATGGGTTCAGGCATCATCATGCTGCCTGCCAACATGGCGCAGGTGGGTGCGATCTCGCTGCTCTCCTGGCTTGTGACCGCCATCGGCTCGATGGCGATAGCCTATGGGTTCGCTCAGGCCGGGATCTTCAACCAGCGGCCGGGGGGCATGTCGGCCTATGCGGAGGACGCCTATGGGAAGGACGGCTTTTTCCTGGTGTTCTTTCTGTATTTTCTGTCGCTTGCCATCGGCAATGTCGCGATCGGCATCTCTGCGGTGGGCTACCTCGCGGGCTTCTTTCCCGTCTTGACCTCGACGCCGATCATGACATGTCTGGCGCTGATCGTACTTCTCTGGCTGACGACTGCGGCAAATTTCGGAGGGCCTCGCATCACCGGGCGTATTGGTTCAATCACGGTTTGGGGTGTGATCATTCCAGTGGGGTTGCTCTCGATCATCGGGTGGCTGTGGTTCAGTTCAAGCACCTTCGCCGCCGCCTGGAATCCGAAGGGACTGTCGCTCGGCCAAGGAATGGGATCGAGCATATCGCTGACGCTCTGGGCCTTCCTCGGGATGGAGTCGGCTGCGCAGAATTCGGATGCCGTTGAGAACCCGAAGCGCGACGTGCCGCTTGCCTGCATGTTCGGCACACTTGGCGCCGCCGTCATCTACATCCTGTCGACGACGGTCATTCAGGGCATCGTGCCGAACGCAGAACTTGCGGCCTCGACCGGGCCGTTCGCGCTGGCCTATGCCACCATGTTCAACCCGACGATCGGCTCGATCATCATGGCGCTCGCAGTCCTTGCCTGTCTCGGTTCGCTCCTGGGCTGGCAGTTCACGATCGCGCAGACCGCGCGCACCGCCGCGGAGGGGCGAATGTTCCCCGCCGTATTCTCACGTGTGAACGAGATGGGCGCACCGGTAAAGGGGATGATCATTCTCGGCGTCGTGCAGACATGTCTTGCCCTGATGACCATTTCTCCGACGCTCAGCGAACAGTTTTCCGCTCTGGTCAATCTCGCGGTGGTAACCAACGTGCTGCCCTATATCATCGCACTCTCGGCCCTGTTCGTCATCATGAAGGCGGCGGGCGTGCCGCAGGCGAAGTACAGGCTGAACGCCGCCGTCTGCATCATCGGTATGCTCTACAGCGTGTTCGCTATCTACGCTTCCGGCAAGGATGCGGTGATGGGTGGAATGCTGGTAACAGGTATCAGCTTCATAATTTATGGCCTGATCGCACCGCGCTTCGCCGTGAACCGTGCGCCGGCCGAGTAGCAAAGGAGGAAAACCATGCCAATCAGCAAAGGTCGGTGGATCGCAACAGGCGCCTCCATATTCGTCATCGTAGTCTCAGCAGTGGGTTTTGCGCCCGCTCATGCACAGACACTGGACCGCGTCCGCGCAAGCAGTTCGTTGAAATTCGGCTATGAGGCCGATGCGAGGCCCTTCTCGTTCAAGACGGACAACGGTGCGCCCGACGGTTATGCGGTTGCTCTTTGCAACAAGGTTGCCGACAGCGTGAAAGCCGAACTGAAGCTGTCGCAGCTCGCTGTGGAATGGGTGCCTCTCACCGGCGAGGCGCGGGCGCGTGCGATACAGGATGGCGTGGTGGATCTCGTTTGCGGGGCGGAGCCCGTCACACTCAGCCGCAGACAGCAGGTTTCGTTCTCGATCCCCATTTTTCCGAGCGGCACCGGGGCTGTCGTCAGTACGAGCGCACCCCTGGCTTTGCGCGAGGTGCTGGAATATGGCGAACCGTCGAGCCGGCCTGTCTGGCGAGGCTCGCCGGCGCGCACGATACTTGAGAACAAGACATTCTCATCGATCACCGGGACGACGAGCGAGCACTGGCTGTCGGACAAAATCAAGACCTTTCAGCTCGCCGCGACGACGGCATCGGTTGACAGCTTCCAGCAAGGGATCGAGCGGGTCCTTGACGGTCGTTCAGCTGTCCTTTTCGGGGACATGCCGCTCCTGATGGACGTTGCGGCGCGCAGCGACAATTCCGGCAATCTTGTCGTCCTGAAGCGGCATTTCACCTACGAGCCACTCGGTCTTGAACTGGCGCGCGCAGACGAGGACTTCCGGCTCATCGTCGACCGCGCGCTTAGCCAGGCCTATGCGGCGCAGAATTTCCGCACATTCTTTACGACGTGGTTCGGTCCCCCGGATGAAGCGACTGTCACTTTCTTCCAGCAGACGGCCTTGCCTGAATAGCATCACCCGAACAGGAGCGTCCGTTGAGCCTCCTTTTGAAAGAGATACGCGACAGCCCTATGCTGTGGTTGCTGATCGCCGTGCCGGTGGTGTTCGTTGCTGCGATATTCATCCCCGAGGCCCACACGACACTCTTTGTTCTGTCGGTGCTTGCTATCGTGCCGCTGGCCGGGTTGCTCAGTCACGCTACGGAATCAGTTGCCGCCAAGACGGGTGACGCCGCAGGCGGGCTGCTCAATGCCACCCTGGGAAATCTCACCGAGTTGGTCATCGCGCTGGCAGCCCTGCGCGCCGGCGAGTACACGCTGGTGAAATCGTCCATTGCCGGCGCGATCGTCACCAACACGCTGTTCATGCTGGGCGCTTCGTTTTTGCTTGGCGGGCTTAAGTACCACTTCCAGGAGTTCAACCGAGCCAGCGCGCGTCTTCAAGCCGGCCTGCTCTTTCTCGCCACAGTCGGGTTGCTGATGCCTTCGGCTGTTGCTGAAATGGGCTCCACCTCCGCAGCCGCCGTCACCCAACAGCTCAGTCTTGGCCTAGCCCTCCTGCTCATCGTCGGATACGGACTTGGGCTGCTGTTCAGCCTCAGGACGCATCGCGAGATTTTCGCCGCCGCAGAACACGCACAGACAGACGAAATGCCGTGGCCGATCGGCCTGGCCCTGGTCACGCTCGCCGGGGTCACCGTCCTCGTGGCGCTGGTAAGCGAGATCTTCGTCGAATCCGTGCAAAAGGCAGCGGAGGCTTTCGGAATGACGCCTGCCTTTGTCGGTTTCATTGTCGTCGCACTGGTTGGCGGCGCTGCCGAAATGGCCTCGGCGTTTTCCGGCGCCCGCAAGAACCGGCTTGACCTCAGCGTGGGCATCGCGCTGGGAAGCGCTTCGCAGATCGCTTTGTTCGTAGCGCCCGTCCTGGTCTTGCTCAGTTACGTGATCGGCCCGTCACCGATGGACCTGCAGTTCCCGCCAGGCGTCGTGGTGATGGTGCTGCTTGCGACCATTACGGCGATGTTCGTAACCAATAGCGGACGGTCTGCATGGTTCGTCGGCGTGTTGGTGCTGATGGTTTATTTGATCTTCGCCATAACGCTTTATGTCTTGCCGCCACGAATGCCGTGAAGCGGCAATCGTCCGGAGGCAAATAGACTGTGGTTGGATGTGAGCGCGACTGATGCGGTCTGGTGGATCTCGGGCTTGAGTTCTCCACGCTTCATTGCTCTCTCCTGACGCTGACCGCAGAAAGGTCGAAGTCATGCCGTCAAAAGTAGGCAATGAGCCGAGCAATAGGCAAATAAGACGTCTGTTCTTCATCGCGCTTGCTAAGCAGCTGCGGGTAATTTGGCCGATCCTATCCGGCATTGTGTCGATAATGATCATCTCCGGCCTTGCGATATGGCGCATAGAGGATTGGCGAATCGACGAAGCTCTCTACTTCACCTTCGTTACAGGGCTTACTATCGGCTATGGCGATTTTACGCCCAAGCACGTGTCGGCGCGGGTGTTGGCAGTGGTGATCGGCTTTGCGGGAATTATACTGACCGGCGTCGTTGCCGCGGTCACTGTGAAGGCCTTGAACGCGACTGATCGCGGCAGCGCGGAGTAGGACATGTCAACGAGACGTCTTCCCCGTCCGGCGGCGTGCTATCGATATGCTAGGTCACATAAAGCTACGTTTTCGCGCTGGCATGTCCACGTTCGCCGCAAACGGCTTCCCAACAGCCATTGCATCCCAGCCGAACTCTCATTCCGAAAACACATCAATGCAGATCTCCTATGGTACGATCTGATACTCGAGCGATTTCGTATGATTTGCGGGGGTGCTTAACGCGGAGCTAATCAATGGGCAGAGAGCGTGGACGGAGGAAATTGATGCTTAGACTCCCCGATTTCCGTCGTGTTTTGGCCGACCAGGCCAGTGAGACACTGGACGAGATCTTTGAAGCTTACGATCTTGCCGCCGATGCGCTGGACCGGTTTCGAAGACAGAGTCCTAGGGAGGAAGTGCTGATCAAGGAGTACGAGCAACTCTGCCGCGAGATAGAGCAAGAAGTCATCATGTATTGCACCGATCGGTGAGGAGGGAATGCACACTTAAAAACCGGAAGGTAGTCCGTCGGCGGATGGAGATTTTTCGACTTGTGACAAGTCCTGACACGAGTTCGGCGTGTTTTCATGCCTCCCGGCTTGCCGGTCACGCTTTGTTTCAAGCATTTTTCGATCCGCCTGGTGCCTCTGACGGCCAGGCCCAGGCTCTCAGCAATTCATAAAAGACACTGAGGACGATCGGTCCCAAAAACAGCCCCAGCAGACCGTATGACAGGGTGCCCCCTATCACGCCGATCAGTATGACCGGCATCGGGGTCGAGAGACCTCTCGCCATCAGGATCGGCTTCAGGACGTTGTCGACGACCATGATCGGGACAGCGACGATTGTGAAGATGAGCGCGGTCGAAGTCGGCCAGGAGAACCACGCCCAAATGATGGCAGGCACGAGTACCAGTGCAGGCCCGAGTTGCATTACGCAAAGGACAAACACCAGTAACGTCAAGGCCCCGCGGGCCGGAATGCCAAAGAGGGCAAAGCACAATCCGCATAAGAGCGCCTGGAGGAAGGCGACGCCTATGACGCCCCTCGAGACGTTTCGCACGGTCATTCCGGCCAGGCGCGCAAAGCCGACGCCCTTGTCGCCAGCGATCCTGCTTGCCAGGACCTGTATTGCCACAGCCAGCCGCGGCGACATGGTGAGTAGGATGCCGGAGAAAATGATCGAGGCGACGAAGCTCAAGACACCGCCACTGAGCGAGGCCAATTTTGCGACGATGACACCCATGACTTCGAGTATTGGCGCTTGGAGCTTGACGATGGTTGATGCCAGGTCGGTAGCGAGCTGGTTCCATGCGTTATAAATTCGCTCCCCGACGACCGGCCATTCGCGAATGGTCGCCGGCGCGGCGGGCAGTGTGAAGTTCTCGGCCCGCAATTTGGCGACAAGCGGCTGTACTGCATCGGTAACGTTGACCGCAATGAGCGCCAGGGGCACGATGATCAGGACGAGACAGGCTACGACAATGACAATCGCGGCAATGACGGGCCTGTTTCCGATCAGTCTCGAAAGCGCCTCGAACATCGGAAAGAGCGCCACCGCAAGGATGGCCGACCAGGCGACGATCAGCGCGAAGGGTGCGATGAGAAGCAGGGTCCAATAGGCAAAGAGCCCGATAATACCCAATCTGACGAGGTCGCTTACCTTTGCCTCTATCGAAATCTGCCCCGTGTCGGCTCTCTGCGCCGTCGTATCTCCGGTTGTTTGTTCCATCGTCGCATCCCGTCCCGCGCCGTTCCGGCCGAGGTGATCTATGACGTCGTGTCGGGCACGACGTGCCGAATACTGCTATCCTCGACAAAATCCGACGGGCGTTTCTGGCGTTTGCCGAGATCAGGTGCCGCAAACTTCACACGCTCATAGGGAATGGATTGCAGGATGTGCGAGATGCAGTTGACCCGCGCATGCTTCTTGTCATCCGATGGCACGATCCACCACGGCGCATGGTTGCTGTCGGTCATTCGCAGCATTTCGTCATAGGCGCGTGTGTAGTCCCACCAGCGTTGATAGGATTCGACATCCATGGGGCTGAGCTTCCATTGTCTCAATGGGTCGTCGATCCGGCGCTTGAAACGGCGATCCTGTTCATCTTCGCTGACCGTCAGGAAGTATTTCAACAAAATGATGCCGCTTTCGACGATTGCCGCTTCGAAGCGAGGCGCCAGTTCAAGAAATCGCTGTGCCTTCTTCTCGCTGCAGAAGCCCATGACGCGATCGACGCCTGCACGGTTGTACCAGCTGCGATCGAAGATCACGATTTCCCCAGCCGCCGGCAGATAGCCGATATAGCGCTGCATATAGATCTGGGACTTCTCGCGATCGGTCGGAGCGGGCAGGGCGATCACGCGAAAGACGCGCGGGCTTACCTTTTCCATGATACGCTTGATCATGCCACCTTTCCCGGCGGCATCGCGCCCCTCGAAGACGATGACCACTCGTGCGCCGGATTTTTTTATCCAAGCCTGCAGATGGGCCAGTTCCACCTGCAGGCGGCTGATTTCCTTGTCATAATCCCATGACTTCTTCTTCTTCTTTTTGTCTTTGCCATTGCGGCCTGCCTCTGCATCGACCTGTTGGGGTTCATATTTCTCGTCCATGGTTCTCCTCCTTCGCGTCTAAAGCTCAGTGCTTGCCGAACCGGCATCGCCCGCTTGGCTATTCTTGCTCGTGAGCGCCGTCAGGGCTTCTTCCCTGCCATTGAAAAGGTTGTGAGCGCCGATCGCCTTGATCACTCCAGCGCGGTCGAGAATGTCGCGGCTTTCTTCGCTGAGGTCGGCGATTGCGAAGATGATATCTCGCTTCGCAAGGATCTCGGCCACAGCGGCGAGCGCGGTCGCGCCAGTGCTATCAATATGTGTGATAGCGCTGGCATCCAGCACAAAGCACCTTGTTCCGGCCGTGAGCTCCTTCGCAATCGTCGTCAGCCGCATACGCAGGTAATCGGCGTTGTAGAACAGGATGTTGCCCTGGATCGCGAAGACTGCCGCACCCTCGACGGGGCGTGCTTCCGGAAAGCGGGCCAGGTCGAAGAAACCGTGCCGTCCCTGGATGCGGCCAAGAAGGCCGTCGCGCGGGAACATCGTCTTGCGCACCAGATAGACAAGGGTTGCGGCAACGGCGACGATTACGCCGTTGAGAACGCCGAAGCTGATTGCGCCCCACATTGCGATCAGCGCAAAGACGAATTCCATGCGACTGATGCGCCAGATCTTTTTGAGCTCATGAACATCGATAAGGCTGATGGCTGCCGTTGCAAGGATTGCCGCGAGCGCAGGGATTGGAAGTATCCGCAAGGCACTATGAAGGAAAACAAGTGCCGCAATCAGCGTGGCGGCCGAAACCAAACCTGAAGCTTGAGAGACGCCGCCGGTCGACAGGTTTATGGCGGTTCTCGAATCCGATACGCTGATCGGAAACGAACCGAAGAGGCCGGGCGCGATATTGGCGGCGCCAAGGCCGATCAGTTCCTGATTTGCATCGACCTCTTCGCCGGTCCGCGATGCGAAGCTGCGCGCGGCTACGATGCCGGCGCCGAAGCTCACAAGAAAGATCGCAGCGGAGCCGAGCACGATCTTGTCGAGCGGCATCTGATGGAGTGCTGGCAAGGAGAGCATCGGCAGCCCGCTCGGAATGTCGCCGACGACGGCGATGCCTCGTCCCTGAAAATCAAAGATTGCGGAAAGAACGACCGACAGGACGACGACCAGAACGGGGCCGGGGACCTTGACCGGGAAGGCCCGGACTGCCCATAGCAATGCGAACATGAGCAGGCCGAAAAGGAGCGACGGCCAATGGATCGAAGCGCTCTTGCGGAGAATCTCGAGGAGCGGCGGGATCAATCCCTCCGACTCGATCTTCACTCCGGTAAAACGACCGATCTGGCCGACCAGGATCGAGAGGGACACGCCTGCGAAGAAACCGACAAGGATGGGGCGGGAGAGAAAACTTGCCAGGACGCCGAGCTTCAGCAGCTTTGCAGCGATGCAAAAGAAACCGACCCCGAGGGCAAGGGTCGAGGCGATGGCGACCCGATCGATGCCGGCGGCGGCGGGCTCTGCCGCAATGATCGCCGCCATCGCAGCCGCAAGTACCGTCATTGTGGCGGCGTCGGGGCCGATGACCAACAGCCGGGAAGGACCGAAGATCGCGTAGGCAATCGGACCAACGATGCTGGCGTAGATGCCGGTTTCAGGCGGCAGACCGGCGATCGCCGGATAGGCGATGGCGCTCGGCAAGCCCACGGCCGCAATCGAAAGTCCAGCCGGAATGTCACTGCGGAGCCAGTCTCGATTGAAACCGGCCAGGCCACGCAGGATCGGAAGATTGGCTATCACCGCGGCCTCCTGACATGTTTCTCTGCACCTTGCCGGCATCACGTTTGCATCGCTGATGCCGAAAGGATCGGCGTCTCATTTCAATGTTCCAGGAACACGAAGTTCATCCAGCTGCTCATGCGCAGAAGCACTTTTCGCAGAACTGCCACGTGGTGCCAGTGGTGGGTATAGACCGCGACCTCCGCGACGACGCCGCCCGGCATGATCTGAATTCACACCGTTCCGTCGCTGTCGACCATGAAATTCTAGACCCGCTTTGGCCCAAAGACCCGTAGCATCACGTAAGCTACACGGGCGGCTTGGTAGTCGGCCCGTGCGACAAGAACGTCTCTGCGGAAACTAAAGAGGTGGGGTCCGTGAGATGATGCCATTCGAGTTTCCGTGTGCGGAATTTCCCGAGTTTTTCGGAAGCCGGCTAACGTAAGATCGCGTATTTTACGTCTCTCGACGATCCGCCTGTTATATAGTCCCTTGCATCTGCTTAGCGTAGTTCGACGGCGGAGGCGGGGATGGTGTCGGGAGAAAGTGGTTCGACATACTTGTCCGCCCTCGAGACGGCAGAAACTTCTTTTCCCGAACAGAAGCGGCTGGTGCAGCGGCTTTTCTATGTAGACGAGCCCTTTCACAGCATGTGTGAGGATCTCGCTGCTGCGGCGCAGGCTCTGGCACATATCGAGCGGCTACCGGAGGCGGTTCGAGAGGCGCGGCGGCAGGAATATACAGATCTCGTCGACGCCCTGTTGAAAGAAATGGGGGAGGCGATCGCCCAATCGAAAATTGTGGTGCTCAGGCGGTCGCCGCCGACCGGCCCGAAATCTCCGTAAGCGCTTCTGTCATTCAATGATCCTAGGGAGGTACGTGCGTTATGAAAGCAATATCTCGCAAACTGCTTGGTGGATTGTCGGCTCTCGCAATCATTGCGTTCCAGCCGGCCCTCCCGGCGCGAGCCCAGACCCCTGCGCCGGCAACGGCACCCGCACAGACGAGTGCCGACCAACCCGAAACCGCGCTTCTGTCGGATGATGAGCTAGAAGTACTGGTGGCACGGATCGCGCTCTATCCGGACGAGTTGGTCGCGGCAATTTCAGCTGCCTCGCTCTTTCCTCTCCAGATTATCGAGGCGCAGCGGTTCCTGGAGGCGAAGAAGAAAAATTCCGATCTCAAGCCCAAGAGTGATTGGGACGGCAGTGTCGTCTCGCTTCTCAACTATCCAGACATCGTCAAGATGATGAGCGAGGATCTCGACTGGACCCAATCGCTCGCCGATGCGCTCGCCAACCAGCAGAAGGATGTCCTGATTGCCATCCAGCAGCTTCGCGACGAAGCGGTGGCAAAGAACATCATCAAGACGGATGACAAGGTGACGGTTGTTACCGAAAACGACAACATCATCATCCGGCCAACCGATCCGGAAAAGATCTATATCCCGCAATATCCGCCGGAAATGCTCTATGAGCCGGACTATGCGTCAGCGCCGGTCTCTTATTACCCCGATTATTACGACAACTATTATTATCCCGGGGCGACGTTCTTTGCCGGCGCGGTGACCGGCCTTGCCTGGGCAGCCGTCGTCAACTGGGATGACTGGGGTGTATGGGGTGGCCGCTGGGATGGCGATATCGATATCGACTGCAACAATTGCCTGAACGACCGTAACTTCAACGGAAAGCTGAAATGGAACGACGTCGATTGGAGCAATGTCGATCGCAGCAAGCTGAGTATCGGCAAGGACCAGATTTCGAAGCTGGACCGATCGGCGATCAAGTCCGGGCTGCAGGCCGACAATCGCAACCAGTTGCGCAACAGGGCTAACGATATCCAGGCGAGCCAGAGACCCGCGAATCGCGCCAATTCGGCGCGAGCGGAAGATATTCGCAAAAGCACGGCGCAGGGACTGAAGGAGCGGCCGCAGGGAAATAGGCCTACGGCCGCCAATCGCCCGGCTGCATCCCGGCCCGAGGCGCGTCCTCAGAAGGCAGCCAATCGTCCGTCAAAGCCTGCGCAGAAATCCGTCAAGAAGCCCAACAAGCCGCAGATGGCCGCCAGACCTGACAATCGCGGACGGCAACCAAGCGCGCTTGGCAACGTCCAGTCCGGTCGTCGCGAGGCTGTCTCCTCAAAGCGGGGAGCGCAGAGCATGGGCGCCCATCGCCAGTCAGCGCGTCCCCCCCAGCAGCGGTCGCGCCCAATGCCGAGTCGCGGCGGTGGCGGCCGTGGACGCGGCGGTGGCGGCGGACGGCGGTAAAACCTCTTTCTAGCTCAAGGAGTTACATCATGAGACGTCAATCGATCGCAATTCCGTTTATGCTTGCGACGGTGCTTTGCGCAATGCCGGCGGCACCGGCGCTCTCCCAAGTGCAGACAGATCTCGCCGAATACAAGGCGGCAACGCCGTCGCCGAAATTCGACAATCCATCGCTTGCTCTAGACAAACTGAAATCTGCCCTGAGTTCCGACAGTATCGACGATCTTGCCGCTCTGCTCGGCTTGAAGCCAGACAAGCTGCGCTCGAGCAATGAGGCGATGATCGCCTACGGATTGATCCGCGAGGGCGCCGAGCGTCAAGTGGTCCTGCGGGATTCTGCAGGCATGAAGATCGTTGCGATCGGCGATCGGCTCTGGCCGCTGCCGTTTCCGCTGACCGAAGGCAAGGACGGCAAATGGTCCTTTGACACCCAGCGCGGTTTCGAAGAGATCATCAACCGCCGCATCGGAGAAAATGAACTCGCCACCCTTGATACGATGCACGAATATGTCGCGGCGCAGTATCAATACGCATCCGAGGATCGTGACGGCGATGGCATTTATGAGTTCGCGAAGAAATTGATCAGCAGTCCGGGCAAACTTGATGGCCTATACTGGGATCCGAACGTCTATCCCGAGGAAAGCCCGGCAAGCGCGCTGGTCGAGACGGCGGCCTTCGGCGCCGCCAAACGCGGGGAAGGTTACTTTGGCTATCGCTATCGCATCCTGACTGCACAGGGAGACCAAGTCCTTGAGGGCAAGAAAAGCTATATCGTCAACGGCTACATGACGGGCGGCTTTGCCCTTATCGCTTGGCCGGTCAAATACCGGGTGACCGGCGTGCAGACATTTGTCGTCAACGGGAGGAGTGCCATCTACCAGCGCGATCTCGGCCCGCAAACCGAAGCGCGGGCCGCGGCGATAAAAGATTTCAATCCGGATGCCGATTGGACCATCGTAGGCGAGTAGGATCCCAGCCGGTGGCTCCCTGCGCTATGGCCGACACACGCGAGGCAGCGGCCATGGCGCGGTTGGAGTACCGGTTGTTGCCCGTTACCTCGCGTCCAAGCCATTGCGGCAGCGTGAAGCGCTCATCCTCGCTCGCCATTTCGATCTCGGCGAGCGTCAATCCTTCGTACGGTTCCGCAAAGACGTCCACCTGCCAATGTCTATCGTCATGAAGAACGCGGTAGCGGGTTTTCTCGAGAATGTGACCGGCGGCGAGCAGAAGATCACGTGCCTCGCCGACGGGAATTTCGTACTCATATTCCTCTTTAGCGAGGCGTGACATGGGGAACTTAATTGTGAGGTATCCACAATGTCCGTCAATCAGGCGAACGCGCACGCAGCTCTGATTGCGGTGGGACAGATAAGCCTGCTGTAGGACCTGCCCATTGTCGGCGCAATGACGCCAACTGTCGTCGCGGACCAGAAACTTGCGCTCGATTTCAGTCGCTTTCAATTGTGGTTCCTTCGCTTGGAATCGCTCCGTCGGTCAGTCACTCGACAGGCGGTTCCCAGGTCAGGAAGAAGCCCACGTCGCCCGGCATGCCGTCGGGGAAGTTGATGATCATCGCCTTGAGCCCGTAGCCCTGTGGCTTGGCAACCTCCTCGAACAGTTCCAGAAGCTCCTTTGCCCTTCCCTGCAGCGTCTTCTGCCATCCGGGAAGATTATTATTGATAGCTCGACCGCTATCGGTGCAGAAAGTCGAGGGGAAGCTGTAGATCAGGGCCTCGTACTTGCCGTCCGCAGCTGCCTTCATCACGAGCCGCTTGATAACGGCGCGTTCCGCTTCACCGATTTGCTTGCGAAAAAAATCCTCCACGAATTCGGCATGTTTCTTTGCCTCCCGCGATTTGATCTTTTCGTTGCGCTCCATTTCGAGAAGCTGAAGCTCCAGAGCACGCTTGCGCAGATCCTCTGCGCTTGTCATCGGATTGGATGTTGGCGTCTCAGGTGATGTCATCGTCGCTTCCTCCATAATGCGCGGAAATGATAAGGCGCGCGGGGAGGCTAGGGCAGTAAAATACACGTCCGCTTCGGTAGTATACTGTATCTTACGCTGGCATGAGGCTCTCTGCCCCTCCCTGAACGTCGGTGGCCGAAAGTTAGTTTGTCCCGATCAGCTGGTTCTGTCGAATGGCGTTGCCGTTCTGACAAGTCGGGACTATTGTTTGAAGCATTATACTGCAGGTTGTTTGCAATCGGAAACTGGCGGGGAACCGATGACAAGTGCAGGTGTTGGTGCGACTGGCAGCGGCTTGGCTTCACACGAAGAAGTGCAGCAGCAACTCGAGCGCATTCTTTCCAGTCCGGAATTTCGCCTTCCCGAGCGGGCGAGACGATTCCTGGAATTTGTCGTGACTGAAACGCTTGCCGGTCGTCGCGACTATTTAAAGGCGTTTACCATCGCGCAAGCCGTTTTTGGCAGAGATGCGAATTTCGACGCCCAGCAGGATCCATGCGTGCGCATCGAAGCAGGGCGGCTGCGCAGAGAGCTGGAGCACTATTATCTGACTGCCGGCAGCGCCGACCGGGTCATCATCACGATTCCGAGGGGCGGCTATGCTCCGGTCTTCGACGTGAGGCCGGGCGTTGAAACGTTAGCGATGCCGCAATCCGAATGGCCGATATCTTCGGAGGAGGGCTTACAACGGATTGATGCCCCCGGGGATGTAATCAAGCGAATTACGGCAAATCCCCAATTGTCACGATCCCGAAATTGGCTCCTTGCCGGAGGCGTGTTGTTAAGTCTTCTCTCGGCCGCCGCGCTGCTTCAGCATGACAGGCCGCTTGACGCGGGAACTGAGATAGCATCCGGAGTCGGCAGTCGCCCGATCATTGTCGTCGAGCGCTTCGAAAGCAGTTCCGACGGGAGACTTGCGTTGGACATTTCGCAGGGCATCACCGACGACATTATTGAAAAGCTAGTTCCCTTTAACGACATTGTCGTCGTTACCGACTTGCCGCGGTCCAGAGAGGGGCAGATTTCGCCAGAGCCGCTTTATGCCCTTCAGGGAGGCGTGCGATTGGAAAGCAGCATGCTGCGTTCAACCGCGCGGCTTGTACGGCGGACGGATGGGGCCGTTATCTGGGCGAGCAATTACGATGCCGACATGAAAGTGCAGGGCATCCTGAAAACGCAGGCAAGTCTTGCCGAACAAATTGCAACGGCAGTCGCGCGTCCATTTGGCGTCATGTTCCAGACCGATACCGCCAATATCGCTAATGGCGCGGACGCCTTTTCATGTGTCTTGTCCTATTACAGCTACCGCAGCGAAATGACTGCCCGTGCACACGAAATGGCAAAAACCTGTCTGCAACTGTCAGTTGAGGAAAAATCGGCCGATTCCAATGCCACGGCCTTGTTGTCCCTGACCTATCTTGATGAGTTTCGCTTTCCGTATCAGTTGAACACAAGGCCGACCGTCGCCACGCTTGGCGTCGCAAAGAAATTTGCAGAGCGCGCCGTGCAACTCGACCCAAAGAATGCGCGCGCACTTCAGGCCCTCATGCTTGCCAATTTTTTCGGTGGAGATTTGGCCGGGGCCATGCGCGCCGGCGAGGCGGCCTATGCCAGCAATCCGAACGACACTGAAGTGGCCGGTGAATACGGCTTGCGCTTGTCGATGTCGGGCCAATGGGGCAGGGGATGCGAGCTGATTTCTGCGGTCGTCAGCAAAAATGCTGGCCCCCGCGGATATTACGAGGTGGGAATGGCGCTTTGCGCCTTCATGCGAGGGGATACACAGGCTGCGGAATTATGGTCCCGCATGTCGGACCTCAATTACAATCCGATGCATCGTCTCGTGCTGGTCGCTATCCTCGGCTCCATGGGAAAGAAGGCCGAGGCAAAGGAGCAACTCGACTGGATCGAGCTCCACTCACCGGCGTTGATCCCGAATATTAAACAGGAGGTCGCCAGTCGGCTGGTGCGGATCGAAGACCAAGAGCGGTTTTTTGTAGGACTGCAGGCAGCCGGCTTGCCGCTGCAAAACGACGAGAAGCCTGGGAACTGAGTGCAACGACTGCAACGTCTGTTTTATTCTCACTTTGGTGAATATCAGGCTCGTCGCGTGCAGCCTGCAGGTCGTCGTGACGGGCCGCTATGACAATGAGCTGATCAAAATCAGATCGCTATTGCCTTCACGACGAAAGGTTGATCGGCCCATCTATCCTGGGCATCGGAGCCGAACAGGATGAACTTCAAGATCCTGCCGCGCTTCTTGAACTCGACCGAGTTCTCGTTGCTTGCAAAGCGGCATCGGGATGGTTTCATGAGAAATCGACAGGCGAAAGTTTCGCATCGCTCGCTCTGAGCTTTGCGATCAGACCTCAAGAAACCTTCATGAAAGCTCGGGGTTGAAATGGCCGCACCCGGCTCCAAATCCGTCGGCGGTAGTCGAAACGCAAGGGCAGGGGCGCATGGGCAACGCGCATATCGATCGGATCGGCCGGGTCAAATCAGCCTTGGGTTTCGTTCTCGTGCTTTTCGGCCTCTTCTCCTGCCGCCAGGCATTTGCGCCGCCTGCCGATATCGGCGGCCTGACGGTGACGTCGCCTGATGCCGCTTCGGGCTGGAGGAAGGCTGGCAAGGGCAATCTCTTTATGCTGCAGAAAGATTTTCCGGAAACGGAGGACGATAAGCGCGGAAATGAGAGACAGCGCCCAAGCTATTGATAAAGTGGATTTATACGGCGACGCCATTGACCTCCCGGTCGGCTGGAAAGCCACCGTTGGTATCAGTTACTTCGAGCCGTCGGCAATGCGCGAATCACCTGAAATCTGTGTCATGTCGTCAGCCGTCTCGATCGGCTGAAACGGGCGGTTTGGTTAAGCATTTGTAAATTGGTAACGAATCGGGGCATATAGTAACTGCGCAACTGAAGCGCTTTCGTTAAAAATTGCGCAGTTACCTGGGAAAAAGATCATGCAGCCGAGTCTTGCTGTTCAGGACGATCAAGAGCACCTCCCATCGCTTCTGGCAACAGATGCGAAGGAGTTATCCTATCAACTTCAGCAGCATCAGGCAAAAATCTTCCCCCCGCTGTCGCAAAAGACGATCAGAACATTTTCGCCGGCGGAAGCTGCTGCCTTTATCGGCATCGGAGAAGGTTATCTCCGCCAGGTGGCCGCCGACGGCCATGGGCCCGATCCGCTCGCAAACGGACGGCGGCTTTACAGTGCAACGGATATGGATCGCATTCGCCGGGTCCTCGACGAGCGAAACGGAACGCCGAAATATGTGCCGGCTCGCAGGCCGGGCGAGAAGCTCCAGATCATCTCCGTCATGAATTTCAAGGGCGGCTCGGGCAAGACCACCACTGCGGCCCATCTGGCGCAGTTCATGGCGCTGCGAGGCTACCGCGTGCTCGCCGTCGACCTCGATCCGCAGGCCTCCTTGTCCGCCTTGTTCGGTCATCAGCCGGAGTTCGACGTCGGAGAGGGCGAAACGATCTACGGTGCGATCCGATATGAGGAGCCGCGCCCCATCGCCGACATCGTGCGCGCCACCTACACGCCAAATCTCCATCTCATTCCGGGCAATCTCGAGCTGATGGAATTCGAGCACGAGACGCCGAAGGCGATGGCGTCGGGGACGGCGGAGACGATGTTCTTTGCCCGCATCGGCGAAGTCCTGACGGAGATCGAAAGCCTTTATGACGTCGTGGTTATCGACTGCCCGCCACAGCTGGGTTTCCTCACGATGTCGGCGCTCTGCGCTGCAACCTCGGTCTTGATCACGGTCCACCCGCAGATGCTGGATGTCATGTCGATGTCGCAGTTTCTGACGATGACGAGTGAGCTGATGTCGGTCGTCGAAAAGGCTGGCGGACGTACCAGCTATGACTGGATGCGCTATCTCGTGACCCGGTTCGAGCCGAACGACGGACCGCAAAGCCAGATGACCGGCTTCATGCGGGCGATCTTCGGCAATCGAATGCTGCACAATGCCATGGTGAAATCGACGGCGGTCGCCGATGCCGGCGTCACCAAGCAGACTCTCTACGAGGTCGAGCGGTCGCAGTTCACACGCGGAACCTACGATCGGGCGCTGGAATCCCTCAACCTCGTTAATGGCGAGATCGAGGCGCATATTCGCTCGACCTGGGGAAGGAAATAGATAGATGGCGCGCAAGAACCTCATCGAAATTTCCGCTCCGAACCCGGAAAGGATGGACGCGGTCGCACCACGCGACAATCGTCCGATCGCCGGATTCGTGCCGCAGGAGCGCAGTGCTGCGCCTGTCGGCGGCATTACGAAAACGCTCGGCAACATTACCGAGAAAATGGAGCGTGCGAGTGAACTGGAACGGCAGCTTGCCACCGGCCAGACCATCGTCGAACTCGATCCCGGCCTGATCGACGCTTCCTTCGTCAGCGACCGATTGGCGATCGATGCGGCCGAACTCGCACAGCTCGTCGAGCAAATCCGTGAGCACGGGCAGCAGGTTCCGATCCTAGTCCGCCCACATCCCGAAACCAGGGGACGCTACCAAGTCGCCTATGGCCATCGTCGCCTGGCTGCCGCCCGAGAAATCGGCATCAGGGTGCGCGCGGTCGTCCGCGATCTCACCGACGGTCAACTGGTCGTCAGCCAGGGACAGGAAAACAGCGCTCGAACCAATCTCTCCTACATCGAGCGCGCGCTCTTTGCATCGCGGCTCGAGGAACGCAGCTTTGGCCGCGATGTCATTATGGCGGCTCTCGGCGTGGACAAGGCGGCGCTGTCGAGAATGCTGATCGTCATACGACAGGTCCCCCTGAGGCTCGTCAACGCCATCGGTGCGGCACCTGATATCGGCCGCCGGCGATGGTTGGAATTGGGCGAGCGGCTTGAGAAAGCCGACGTCGAGAAGATCATCGCGGAGTTGTCCGCGGACGACACGCGCAAAATTTCGAGCGACGAGCGGTTTCAGCGGGCACTCGTTCTGGCAACGAAGAAGACGGCTGCGCCGAAGCCGGCGGTGGCCAAAACCCAGGTTACTGGCGTGCCTGTCATGATCAAGAAGACAGTATCCGGTGCGACCTTCGTCTTCGACGGCAAGATCGCGCCCGGTTTCGATCAATTCGTCCAGGAACGGCTGAAGGGCCTGTTCCAGGAGTTCAACAAGGACAGAGGAGCGTAGAGCGCAAAAGAAAAAGGCCCCCAACGACGCCGTCGTGGAAGCCCTTCTCAGATCTTAAGCACATCGAGAATCGCAT
Organism: Rhizobium leguminosarum bv. viciae USDA 2370; assembly: GCF_002008365.1. Classification (GTDB taxonomy): domain Bacteria; phylum Pseudomonadota; class Alphaproteobacteria; order Rhizobiales; family Rhizobiaceae; genus Rhizobium; species Rhizobium leguminosarum. The sequence goes on along the minus strand of NZ_MRDL01000059.1, from coordinate 434,214 downwards.
TTCCACGAATCACAGTCAAGCGTCTTAGGCACCAAATTGGTGGATGGTTTTCTTTTGCCTGAACGAAGGTGAAGGCAAATGGAGAGTGGATATGTGACGACGCCCTTCGGGCGGCGGCCGATGTCGCTTGGCATGCTGGCAAGTCAGCAATTGGCCGAGACCATCGAGCCGGGAATGAAGCGCAGCAAGTGGAAGCTGTTCAGGGCGATCTGTGAGGCGCGGCCGGCGCTCGGCGTGACCGATCGGGCGTTGACGGTGCTCGATGCGCTTTTGACCTTCTACCCAGACGACGAGATTTCCGAGGAGAAGGGCCTGATTGTCTTCCCGTCGAATGCGCAGCTGTCGCTGCGTGCTCGCGGCATGACGCCGGCCACCCTCAGGCGGCATCTTGCCGTCCTGGTCGACGCCGGCCTGATCCTGCGCAAGGACAGTCCGAACGGAAAGCGCTATGCGCGCCGCGATAGGGCAGGGGCCATCGGCGAGGCCTTTGGCTTCAGCGTCGCGCCGCTTCTGGCGCGTGCGGTCGAGATCGAAAGCCTGGCCGCCCAGGCGGTTGCCGACCGGGAACTGTTGCGGGTGACCAGGGAACGCCTGACGGTGGGCCGGCGCGATGTCTCCAAGCTGATCGCGACGGCTATCGAAGAAGGGGTTTCCGGTGATTGGGAAGGCATTTCGGCGATGTTTCGAACGCTCCTTACCCGGATTCCGCGCGTGGCGACCGCAGAAGAACTGGCACCGTTGCTTGACGAGATGGGGCTGCTGCGTACCGAGATCGTCAACGTGCTGGAAAGACGGATAAAAACGAAAAAAATAGACGCCAATGAGTCTCAAATTGAGCGTCACAAACAGAATTCAAATCCCGACTCCACTTATGAACTTGAACCAAGCTTCGAAACGAAGCAGGGCGAAAAGGCAGCAGCCGATGATGAACCGAACGCCGGGCCGCCGGACGAGCGAAGATTGAAACAGCCGAAGCTGTCCGGCGGGATGGGCAACAGGGCGGGAGGCGCGGTCGATCCAGGGGCCGGGCCAAGCCTGAAATCCTTCCCGCTCGGCCTCGTCCTCCAGGCCTGCCCCAGTATTCTCGACTACGGGCCAGGCGGAACCATCGGTAACTGGCGAGACCTGATGTCGGCCGCCGTCGTTGTCCGCTCGATGCTCGGCGTCAGTCCCTCGGCCTATGAGGAAGCCTGCTCCGGTATGGGGCCGGAAAACGCCGCAACCGTGATCGCCTGTATCCTGGAAAGGGGAGGGCACATTAACTCGCCCGGTGGTTACCTCAGGGATCTGTCCCGAAGGACCGAAAGGGGCGAGTTTGCAATCGGCCCGATGCTGATGGCGCTCGTTCGGGCGAACGGACCGGCAGCAAGGCACGCCAGTTGATCGTAAGGAAGCTACGGCCGCGACAATCGCGTAACGAGGCGGTGTGTAATCACCTCTTTACAGCTAACATGTTAGTCTGCTACGTCTGACGCGGTAATTGGGAGGAAGCATAGTTGACACAGAAATTCGGGCTCTCGGTCGCGCTTGCGACACCGTTCGACAGCAATGGCGATATCGCGATCGAGGCGATGATCGAGCAGGCGCGGCGCAGCCTCTCGGCCGGATGCTCGAGCGTTACGTTGTTCGGGACGACGGGTGAAGGCTCTTCCATCGGAACGCAGGAACGTGAACGTGTCTTCGCTTCCATGCTTGATAGCGGGATAGCAGCAAAGCAAATCATCGTCGGCGTGCTGGTCGACGCGGCAGAGGATGCCGCGATGCTGGCAGGTCACGCGCTTTCCAAAGGAGCCCGAAATATCCTCCTTGCTCCCCCTTCCTATTTCAAGAACGTGAGTGATGACGGCGTCTTCCAGTGGTTTTCGGCTGTATTCGCCATCCTCGGCGACAAGGCGCGAGACATTATCGTCTACAACATTCCCTCGCTCACCATGGTTCCGCTGACCGTATCGTTGATCGCCCGGCTGCGGACCGCCTTTCCCAACATCGTTATCGGCGTCAAGGATTCCTCCGGCGACTGGCCTTTCACGGAAGCACTATTGAAGGCGCATGGCGATCTCGTCATCCTGGTGGGGGACGAACGTCACCTGGCGAGGGGCGTGCGGCTTGGCGGCCAGGGTGCGATCTCCGGCATGGCGAATTTCGTGCCACGCGAGGTCAAGCTGATGGCGGAGGAAGGCATGGACGATTCCCGCATCGAGGATTTCGTGGAGGAACTGCTGAAATTTCCGGTGACTGCGGCCGTCAAAACCATGGTCACTCACGTGACGTCGGATGAAATCTGGCTTGCGGTTCGTCCGCCACTCGTCTCAATATCCGCAGAAGGGCAGGCGCAACTCTTTCGTGCCTTCGATACTCTTTTCCGCTCGAAAGCGGCATAGGGCGGACATGTTTCTGGGAGAGGCGATGGACGGAACCGACGAGCAGCCGACACTGCGGGAAAAGGCGTATGAAAGCTTCACACGCCACCTTCTTGCGCGTGATGTGCGCCCCGGCCAGTTCGTTTCGCAGCGTCGCCTCGTCGAGCTGACGGGGCTGACGCTTGGCGCCATCCGCGAACTTATCCCGAGGCTCGAAGCCGAAGGGCTGATCAAGACAGTGCCCCAGCGGGGTTTGCAGATCGCTCATATCGACCTTAACCTCATTCGCGAGGCGTTTCAGCTGCGCGTCTTCCTGGAGAAGGAAGCTGTTGCGCTTTTCACCCGCTCCGCGTCTGACGAGACGATCGCCAAGCTTTTGAAACAGCATCGGGATATTGCCGATGCCATTCGAAACGGCGATGGATCGCACGAATTGGAAGTGCACGCGCAAGCTGTCGATTGGGGCATGCACGACGCCTTTATCGATGCTTTAGGAAATACCATCATCTCGAACGCCTACCGGGTGAACTCGATCAAGATGCGCCTGATCAGTCAGGATCGTTTTCGCATCGATGGTCACGTCGGACCTGTCATGGGCGAGCACCTCAAGGTGCTCGAGGCAATCGAACGACGATCGGCGGAGGACGCCGTCAACAGCCTTGTCGCACACATCAATCATGCAAGAGATCGTGCGCTCAGGATATAATCGGAAATAAACAGCCGGGGGTGAGGAGATCGCCGGCAAAAGGAGGAGGAATCACATGTCATCGTTTTTAAATCCGACGAGACGCGGCTTTCTGGCGGGTACGGCCGCTTTTGGGGCCAGCAGCATGCTCGGCGTGCGGCTGGCATCGGCTGCGGTCGATTGGAAGCGCTTTGCCGGCACGACGCTCGAAGTCAACCTGGTCAAGAGCCCTCGCAGCGAAATACTTCTGAAGTACCTGCCTGAATTCGAGGAGCTCACCGGCATCAAGGTCAATGCCGAAGCGACTCCCGAACAACAGCAGCGTCAGAAGACGACCATCGAGCTGAGCTCCGGCAAGCCGAGCTTCGACGTAGTGCACATGAGCTATCATGTCCAGAAGCGGCAGTTCGAAAAGGGCGGCTGGCTTGCCGATATCAGCGGTTTCCTCAAGGACCCCTCTCTGACCGACCCGTCTCTGGTTGAAAGCGACTTCGCCGAAGCCGGCCTGACTTTTGCCAAAGATCCGGACGGCGTTCTGCGTTCGCTTCCATTCTCGGTCGATTACTGGATCATCTATTGGAACAAGGCGCTGTTCGAGAAGAAGGGGCTTGCCTACCCGACGACGTTCGAAGAACTCGCCAGTGCTGCGGAGGCGCTCACCGATCCTTCCACCAACACCTACGGTTTCGTCGCCCGCGGCCTGAAGAACGCCAATACGCCGGTCTGGACGTCGCTGCTGCTCGGTTATGGTTCGAGCCCGCTCGGCCCTGATGGCAAGCTGCGCACAACATCGCAAGAAGCGATCGATGCGGCCAAGCTTTACCAAAGGCTGATGACCAAGACCGCCCCTCCCGGCGTCTCCGGCTTCAACTGGGCCGAGGCGCAGTCGGCCTTCCTGCAGGGCAAGATCGGCATGTGGCTGGACGGCGTCGGTTTTGCGCCGCCGATCGAGAATCCGGAAAAGTCACGCGTCGTCGGCCAGGTCGGTTACGGCATCATGCCGAAAGGTCCGAAGGCACAGGCCGCAGGCACCTTCGGCGACGGGCTTGGCGTCGTCGCGGCAAGCCAGAAAAAAGAGGCCGGGTACCTCTTCTGCCAATGGGCGATTTCGCATGAAATGGGCGCACGTCTGCTGCAGGCCGGCGCCGGCGTTCCTTTCCGCCAGTCTGTCCTCGAGGATGCGAAAGTCCGTGAAGGTGTCAAAATGCCGAGCGCATGGCTTGATGCCGTCGTCGGTTCCGGCAAGATCTCGAAGCTCGCGCTGCCGGTCATCATTCCGGTCACCGAGTTCCGTGACGTTTATGGCGTCGGTCTTACCAACATGATCGGCGGCGCCGATCCTGAAACCGAACTGAAGGCAGCGACGGCACAGTTCGAACCCGTCCTGGCGAAAAGCGAGGGATAATGGCCTCGACAAGTATCGAAACGACCGCAGTGGCCAAGAGGTCGAAAGGAAGGAGCAAACCGGATCGGTTTGCTCCCAACTACTGGCCCTTTGTCATCCCGGCGCTCATCGTCATAGCCGCGGTCATCGTCTTTCCATGGGTGTTTACTGTGTGGATGAGCGTCAACAGCTGGACGCTCGGCCAATCGCAGGTCTTTGCTGGGCTGGACAATTACGCGCGCCTCGCCACCGACATGCGCTTTTGGGAGTCGCTGTGGCATACGGTGCTCTATACGACGCTCTCGGTGGTGGTTCCCCTTTTTCTGGGGACGCTCGCGGCCCTGATCTTCGATGCTCAATTTCCACTGCGCGGTCTTATACGCGGCATATTCGTGATGCCGATGATGGCGACACCGGTCGCCATCGCACTCGTCTGGACGATGATGTTCCATCCGCAGCTCGGCGTCCTTAACTATCTCCTCTCCTTCATCGACATCGGCCCGCAGGAGTGGATCTATAATCAGAGCAGCGTCATCCCGTCGCTGGTGCTGGTCGAGACCTGGCAGTGGACGCCGCTTATCATGCTGATCGTGCTTGGCGGTCTGGCGGCGGTTCCGCGCGAGCCCTATGAAAGTGCTGAAATCGACGGAGCCAATGTCTGGCAGAAATTCCGCTATCTGACGCTGCCGATGATCGCGCCGTTCCTGATGATTGCCGTGATTATCCGCAGCATCGATGCGGTGAAAAGTTTCGACATCATCTATGCCATGACCCAAGGCGGCCCCGGCACGGCGTCGGAGACGATCAACATCTATCTCTACAACACGGCTTTCGCCTACTACGACATCGGCTATGGCTCGGCCATGGCGGTTGTCTTCTTCATCCTCATCGTCCTGCTCTCCTTCGTCCTTATGATGCTCCGGCAGCGCGTAAATTGGTCGGACGGGGAGGCACGCTGATGAAGCGCAAGACACTCGATCGCATCGGACTGCTGTTTGTTGCTTTGGTGATGATCTCGCCTGTCGTCCTGTTCTTCCTCTGGATGATCTCGCTGTCGCTGAAATATGAGATCGACAACGGCGCCTATCCGCCGATCTTCATTCCGGAGCGCTTGGCCTGGTCGAACTATCTGAAGGTCTTCGAAGAGAACAACTTCTTCCTCTATCTCTGGAATTCGGTGCTGGTGACGGGTGCGGCCACGCTTCTGGCGCTGCTGATCGGCGTGCCCGCCGGATATGGCATCGCGCGGCTGAAGGCGGAGAAGTCCGCGATGGTCATCATGATCGCGCGCATGACGCCCGGCCTTTCTTTCCTGATCCCGCTCTTCCTGCTGTTCCAGTGGCTGAATCTGCTCGGCACGCTCATGCCGCAGATCATTATCCATCTCGTGGTCACCGTGCCGATCGTCGTGTGGATCATGATCGGTTATTTCGAGACGACGCCGATGGAGCTGGAAGAGGCTGCAAGCATCGACGGCGCAACACCCTGGCAGGTTTTCCGGCTGGTCGCCTTGCCGATCGCAAGGCCGGGCATCGTGGTCGCCTTCATCCTGTCAGTCATCTTCTCGTGGAACAACTTCGTCTTCGGCATCGTGCTCGCCAGCCGCGAGACACGCACGCTTCCGGTCGCAGTCTACAACATGCTCTCGTTCGAGCAGGTCAGTTGGGGTCCGCTGGCGGCGGCGGCGTTGATTGTCACCTTGCCCGTGCTGATATTGACGGTGTTTGCGCAACGGCAGATCGTGGCGGGCCTGACGGCCGGGGCCGTCAAGTGAGCGGGTGAGACAACGGTTTTGACGACTTCTGCCTTCGATCCGCCGCCCGGTCAGGCGCGCCGCGTTTTGTGTGTCGGCGCGGCGGTTATGGACACGTTGTTTCGCGTGCGCTCGTTACCGACCGGCCAGGGAAAAATTCTGCCTTACGATATGCTGCAGATTGCCGAAGGCATGGCATCGAGCGCCGCCTTTGCGGTCGCCCGGCTGGGCGGCCATGCCAGCCTCTGGGGCGCAGTCGGCGGTGACGCCACCGGCGACCGCATCATCGCCGACCTCAGCGACAGCGGCATAGACACGAGCGGCATGGTGCGTGTGGCAGGCGCCCGCTCGGCCGTCTCGACGATCCTTGTCGATGACCAGGGCGAGCGCTTGATCGTGCCTTTCTACGATGCCGGCCTGCACGAAACGGTCAAGCCGGTCACAATACAGGACGTTTCTGCTTTCGATGCGGTGCTGGTCGACGTCCGGTGGCCGAAGCTTGCTCTGCGGGCGCTGTCGGCGGCCCAAGAGGCGGGCAAGCCGGCCATTCTCGATGGTGACGTTGCAGGCGATGGCGTGATCGAGATGCTGGCACCGGCCGCCAGCCATATCGTGTTCTCGCAGCCGGCCGCCGAACGGCTTGTCGGGACAGCCGAGCTGTTGAAGGTCGTCGGCGTTCTGAAGCGAAAGTTCGAGCATGCCTTCATCAGCGTCACGGCTGGCGAAAATGGCTGCTTCTGGTTCGACGACCGAACCGGCGAAATTGTCCATCTTGCCGCTCCGAAGGTGAGGACCGTCGACACGCTCGCGGCCGGCGATATCTTCCATGGTGCTTTTGCGCTGGCTACTGCGGAAGGCTTGCCGATCGAAGAGACGATGCGGTTGTCATCCATGGCGGCAGCACTCAAATGCCAGGTATTCGGTGGACGTATCGGTGCGCCCACCAGAGCCGAAGTCTGCGATGCCCTGCGGGATTGGAGCGCTGGGCGGTAGTCGTGGCGGGCAGGCAGATCGGAGAAGTGATCTGCCTGTAGTATGCGTTCTCAAAGCCAGTTTAGGATCAGCGCTGCATCAGCTTTTGACCGAGCCGGCGGTCATGCCTGCCAGGAAGTAGCGTTGAGCGACCAGGTAAAGGACCAGGAGGGGAAGCGAACCGAGCACGCTCATCGCCATCATCTCGTTCCACTCGAAGGCGTGCTGGCCCATCAGAAGCTGGATGCCGATCGGAACGGTTCTAAGATCCATCGATTTCGTCAGCGTCAGCGCGAAGAGGAATTCGTTCCAGGCCAGCAGAAACGTGTAGACCGCCGTGGCGACGATCCCCGGGATCGAGACCGGAACGATGACGCGCCAGAGCGCCGTCCAGCTCGAGCCGCCGTCGACAAGGACGGCCTCGTCCAGCTCTTTCGGCAAGGTGTTGAGATAGCCTGTCATCAGCAGGACGGCATAGGGCAGTGTGAAGACCATGTAGGTCAGGATCAGCGCCAGATAGGTATCGAAGATCCTGAAGGCGACCACCATTCCGAAATAGGGGATGAGAAGGGTGATCGGCGGAACGGTCTGGGTGCTGATGATGAAGATGTTCAAGGTGTTCTTGAACCGGAACTGATAGCGGCTGAAGCCGTAGGCGGTCACGATGGCGACGACGAGGGTCAGGCAGGTGACGACGCCGGCAACGAAGTAGCTGTTGATGAAGAACCGCACTTTCACCGGATCGTTGAAGATCGTCAGATAGGCGGCCACCGTAAAATCCTGCGGAAAAAGCCGCGGCGGAAGGGCGAAGATTTCCGTATTCGATTTCAGCGAACTGAAAAACATCCACACGATCGGAAAGGCCGAAAAGACCAGGCCGATCCCCAGGCCGAGATAGGTCAGGATGGTCGGCAATACCGAGCTCTTGAAGGAACGCTTTGCCATGGCGATCACCTGCGCTGCTGGTGTTTGATGTAGAAGTAGGTGACGCTCATCGAGATGATGAGGATGATCATCGCGCTCGCCGAAGCCAACGAGAATTCGTACTGGGAGAAGGCGAGCTTGTAGGTGAAGGTGGAGAGCACTTCCGTCGAATAGATCGGCCCGCCGCCCGTCGTCATCCAAACGAGTGGAAAAACCTGCATCGTCCAGATGAAGTCGAGAAGCGCGATGCTGATGATGATCGGCATCAACTGCGGAATGGTGATGTACCAGAATTTTTCGAGTTCGTTGGCGCCGTCGATACCGGCTGCCTCGTAAAGCTCCTTCGAAATGCCCTGGAGGCCGGCGAGCAGGCTGACCATGTAGAGCGGATAGCCTGCCCAGATATTTGCGAAGGTCAAAGCGTGGATGGCTGTGCGCGTGGACGAAAACCACTCGACCTTGAAGTTGATGATATGGAGCGCCATCAGCACGCTGTTGACGACGCCGTTGGGGTCGAGCAGCAGGCGCCAGATGATGGCGATGATGACGGCCGTGAACAGCCAAGGCAGGATGAAGAGCACACGCAGGATGCTCCGGATGAGCGGATCGACGCGATTGGTGTTCAACAGCAGCGCGAAGGCCAGGCCGATGATGAAGTGGAAGACGACGCTCATGATCGTGAAATAAAGCGTCTGCACCACCGACTGCCAGAAGACCGGATTCTCGAAGATGGTCAGATAATTCTGCACCCCCGCGAAGGCAGCGTCCTTTTTCATGATGGCGCCGTCCATCAATGAATATTTGAAGACCATCACCATCGGGAACAGCATCAGCAGAACAAGCAGCAGGGTCGCCGGCGAAACGTAGAAATACGGCACCAGCTTCCTCAAGGTGCTGTAACGAAGCCATCCTTTTCTTGGCGCTTTGGCGTGCGCAGCGACCAGAGCCGGAGCGGAATGATTCATGAGCTGTGACTTCCATTCTGCCGAGATTTGACGACTGCACCGGCAGCGCCAGGGCGCGCTGCCGGTGATCCGTGAAAGCGACGTGCTTTAGAACTTTGCGAGCCACGCCTTCTGGGTATTGGCAGCCGCGTCCTTGGCTGACTGCCCCCCATCGAACATCTTTTGAACTTCGACGTTCATGTCGCGCATCAGCTCTTCGGCGACCGGAAGGCCGACGAATTCGTTGGCAGGATAACCGCTTTGGAAGATTTTGAAAGCTTCCGCGAAAATCGGGTCCGAGGCCACGAAATCCGGCTTGGCGTGGACGTTGCCGGGGAAGGCGTTGGCAATCGAGACCAGACGGCCGTTGACGTCAGGGCTCATCAGATATTCGACGAGCTTCCAGGCCTCTTCCTTGTGCTGGCTGCCTTCGCTGATGCCGATGCCCCAGGACGCATAGGGCATGCCGCGCTTGCCGGTGTAGCCGTCAGTGGCCGGCAAGGCTGATATGCCGAAATTGAGCTTCGGATTGCGCTCGCGGATGAGGGTCACATGGGCGAGGGAATCCACCATCATGCCGACGCGGCCGTTGACGAATTCCTCGACCTTGTCCTGTTCCTTCTTGGCGAAAATGCCGGGAGAAATAACGCCTTCTTTATTGAGGGAAGCGATATAGTCGAGCGTTCCGACAACAGCGTCATTTTCGAGGTCAGGCTTGCCGTCCTTTAGCATCGAGGCGCCGGAGGCCCAGACCCAGGACATCACGTCGTTCTGGATTCCGCTCGGAGATTGCAGCGAGAGCGGCAGAACCCAGCCATACTGGTTCTTCGCGGCGTCGGTCATCTTCTTTGCGGCGTCTGCAAATTCCGTGCGGGTCGTCGGCAGCTTGTCGACGCCGGATGCCTTGGCGATATCGAGGTTCACGAAGACGGGATAGACGAAGGATGCGAGCGGGAACATCACGCTCTTGCCATCGACCTTGACGATATCGGTGATCTGGCTCTTGTCGTACTTGGCCTTCTCCATCAATTCGTCCATCGAGGCGATTGCGCCCTGCTTGGCGAGCCCGTTTACCCAGGCACCATCCAGCCCCACTACGTCGCTCAGCGTTCCCGAGGCGGCGCCGACGACGATCTGGTCACGCGTCGTGGCATAGGGACCGCTGACCAGCGTCACCTTGATGCCGGGATTTTTGGCTTCGAAATCGTTCATAATGCCGCGCAAGGCGCCGGACGGCATTTCGGGTTCCCACCATTGAATGAATTCGATGGTGGTGTCGGCAAACGCGGATGTGGCGCAGAGCGCCCATACCGCTACGGCAGCCCGCATGGTCACGCCGAATTTTCTGATATTCATCTGTGCCTCCCAAAGATTGTCAGTTAATCGATCCTCCTCAAGATCGTAGGCAAAGTAGGTTCCCTGAAGCCCCCATCTGTCAATGAAGAACTGTGATCGGGAAAGGATGGGAGGCTGGCATTCACGAAGTCGGTTGAGTTAAATCATTGATAGAAAATAATAAAATTGATTGACATCATCGGTATTTTTCTGCAGCATTTGTGTTGCTTGTGACGCATTTTTTCTTTACTTTCGTAAACAAATGAAAGTTTACCCAACAAAATGAAAAGAGTGGCGCCCGGCAGTCTTCACTGTAAATTTTCGAATTTAGGCGCTGAAACAAGCGCCTTTTGCAACCACGCGGCGCAGACTGCGCAAGTCGCAGATGAAGGGAACATTTCGATTTTCGAAAGGAGGGGATGGCCCGCACCAAAATGACGGATCACGCCGGCTTACGTGTTGGTTTTCGACGATTCCGGAAAACGAAGTTCACCCTGTACAAATTGCCGAATGCGTGATTTGGCGCGTCAGTGGACCTGCCGTTGAGTGAGAAATCATTCCTGACCAGTTGTCGTCCCGCCAATAAGGAATTGAATGGCCAAGAAAAGCTATAAATCGATGGATGACTTCGCAACCGCCGCCGGCGTATCGCGTCCGACATTGTCGAAATATTTCGATGATCCCTCGCTGATCAAGGAGGTCACCCGCAAGCGTATCGAGGCGGCTCTCAAGAAGTCGAATTTCGAGCCGAACCTTTTCGCGCGGCATCTCAATCGCAAGCGGACCAGGAATATCGGGATTCTGGTCCCGACCATGTCGGATCCCTTTTATGTGCAGGTGGTGTCGCTGATCGAGCTGGAGTTGCGCGAAAAGGGTTTCTGGCCCGTCCAGATATCTTCGCACACGCGGCCAGAGCTGGAGGCGGAGGCCGTGCGGACCCTGCTCTCGCTGAAGGTTGCAGGTGCGATCGTGGCGCCGCTCGGGGCCGGTTCTCGCCGTTCTGCGCTGGAAAGACTAAGCGACGCAATCCCCGTCGTCTGCTTCGACAACCCTGCCAGCGCTGACCTTCCTTATGTCGGCAACGACAACGCGCAAAGCATGGCAGCCATTGTGCAATATCTCTGCCGATCCGGTGAGCCACCGATATTCCTGGAAATTCCGCATTTGACGGAAAATGCCGGCGAGCGGCAGGCGAGCTACCGCGCGACCATGGCGAGGGAAGGGCATTCCCCGCTCGTCATTGATTGCGACGCACCACCTTCCTGGGAATTCGAGCGTCTCGGATACGAGCAGATGCAGAGAATTCTTGCGAATGGCGGTCTTCCCGGCAAAACGCTGCTATGCGCCAACGACCGCTTCGCTTTCGGCGCGATGGCAGCCGCATTCGCTTCGGGACTGAAAATCGGCCGGAGCGACGCTTGTGACGTACGCATCGCCGGGCACGACGATCACCCGCTGAGCCGATATACCTGTCCGTCGCTGACGACCATGGCCCAGAACGCGCCCGAGATCGCGGCGAAATCCGTGGAGCTTTTGCTGGCGCACATCGAGAGCGAGGATGATGGGACGACCCCTGTGACCAACAGGGTGATCCTCGAGGCGACGCTTGTTATGCGCGACTCGGCTTGAGACTGGGCGGGTTCCCGCTTCAACGGGCAAGCGCAGGGTCCATGGCGCGCCATGCCATTGCAATGGCTTCGAGGGCCTCTTGCCCCTCCGGAATGGCCCGTCTCTTTGATACGAAGCCATGGATCTGTCCGGGCCAGGTCTGGCTTGTGGCCTGCGCTTCCAAGCTCAGCCGCTCGGCATAGGCCGCCCCTTCGTCAAATAGTACGTCGTATCCGGCAAGGATCACGAAGGCTGGCGCCACCCCCGCCAGCGACGCTGCGCTGAGCGGCGAGGCGCGCCAATCCGCCCCGCTCGCGGCTTCCGGCAGATAGTGGTCTCGGAACCATTTCATCGCCGCGGCCGTCAGACCGAAACCCTCCGCATAACGCAAGTAGCTGTCGCTTGCCTGCGACTGGTCGGTCACTGGATAGATCAACACCTGTCCGATGACAGCCGGCACCTGTCCGTCCCGCGCCAGGAGGGCGACGACGGCGGCCAGATTGCCGCCGGCGCTATCGCCGGCGACGATAATCCGCAAGGGATCGATGCCGAGGGCATCAGCTTGATCGGTCATCCAGACGAGTGTTGCGGCGCAATCATCGATCGCGGTCGGAAAGGGGTGTTCCGGGGCCAGGCGATAGTCGGGTGAAACCACGACGGCGCCTGCCATATTGGCAAGCGTCCGGCAGATATCCTCATGGGTTTCCGGCGCGCCGATCACAAAGCCGCCGCCATGGAGATAAAGCAAGGCCGGTGCACCCTGGCGCGGCGCGGCCCGACCGCGCCATATCTTCAACCTGATGGCGCCCACATGGCTTTCCAACATCTCGGCCACGTCCTCGAGTGGCCACTGGATGTCTGCGAAACTGTCCAGATACTGCAGCCGCGCCTGCGCCGGGGTGCAACTTTCCACCGGCGTTTCCGGATCGCCCGGCCAGGCAAGGGCGCGTTTGGCGGATTCGTCCAGTTGCGTCATGCCAGCAAGCTCCTTGCTTCGTCTTCCCGCAATTCTCTTGGCTGTGCGACGATACCCGCAATAGTCTGCGCGATACCGGTTTCACCTGCACGCAGGATCGCTTCCATGACTTCGAGCACATGCAGGGCGAGATCGCCCGAAGCGCGTGGCGCACGGCCTTCGATGATTGCGCGCGCGAGATCGGCAAGGCCAAGCATGCGGTAGTTGGCACGATCCGGCGCTGCGATCGGCCAGTTGACGGCACCGAAGAGTTCGGCTGATGTATCCGTTTCCTGCCAGGGAGCGCCACGGCTGGAGAGTCCGACGGAGCCGCCGAAATTGTCGGGGTCGGGCAGGCGCAGCGAGCCTTCGGTACCGTGGAGCTCGATGGGGTGGTTGGAGTGGCGGAAGACGTCCCAGGAACTGCCGAAGGTGCACGTGGCGCCGCAATCGAATTCAAGCAGCGAAAGCACGCTGGTCGGCGTGCCCACCCTGAATGTGGTGCCCTGTTTCGGCCCCTCGGCGGTGATGAGCCGCTCTTCCTGCCCGCTTGTGGCGACGGCCTGCACACGGCGGATCGGCCCCATCAGATTGACCATCATCGTGAGATAGTAGGGTCCCATATCCATGACCGGGCCGGCGCCGGCCTGGTAGTAGAAGCTGGGATCCGGATGCCAGTGCTCCATGCCGCGCCCCATCATGAAGGCTGTTCCGGTCACCAGCTTGCCGATGGCGCCGCCTTCCATCTGCCGCCGGGCATGGCGTCCGGCCGCTCCCAGGAACGTGTCTGGCGCCGAGCCGAGCATGAGGCCCTGGCCGGCGGCGGCATCCACCAGCCGGCGTCCTTCCGCGGCCGTGACGCCGAGCGGCTTCTCCGTGAAGACATGCTTGCCTGCCGACAGCGCCCGCATCGAAACGTCAAAATGCGCAGCCGGGATCGTCAGATTGAGGATCAGGTCGATGTTCTTGTCGTCAATGAGGCTATCGACGTCAGCTGCCCGCAGATCGAATTCCGCCGCGCGGCGCTTGGTGGCATCTGCGTTGAGGTCTGCACAGGCGACGATTTCGACGTCGCGGAACAGCGGCGCGTTGCGCATATAGGCGAGCGAAATATTGCCGCATCCCACAACGCCTATCCTGAGTTTCATACCATTGGTCTGTGTCATCGAAGAACCTGATTTTGCCGTTGCGGTGTGAAGGGTTGAGGTGCGTTACATTTTAATCGCAAGGAATAAAATATATTGACGCACGGTAACATTTGACCGTAGGTAATGGCAAGACGTGGCGTCGCAATCCCCGCTGAAGAGCCCGCCGTTCCGGTGTTCGGCCGCCTCTCCGGGCGGAAGGGGTTTGGCAAGGCCGGCGAAGCCACGGGGATTGCTCGCGCAGGGAAGCCGCCGGCTTCGGTACCGGCTGTCATCAACGAATAGGTCAGGACCGAGACATGAAAAATGCTGAGCTGCAGATCGGCTGCCAAACATTCACCTGGGAGATGCTGGGTACCGGTTGGAGCGGCGGTCCGGACGATCTGGTGCGCGCCATTGCCGATGGCGGATATGCCGGTATCGAAATCACCGACACGATGATCGGTCACTACGCGCTCAAGCCTGCCGACTTTGCCCGCACCCTGACGGATGCCGGTTTGGCGCTGGTTTCCTTTGCCTTCGGCTCCGCCAGCGGCTTCACCATGGCGGAAAAGATTGCCTCCGATCTCGACGCGGCGCGGCGATGGGTCGATTTCGCGGCGAACTTTCCCGGTGCGATGGTATCGATGGGATCGGCGACGGTCGTCTCGGATGGTCCACTCGATGAGAAATTCGCCATTGCGGCCGAGTGCTACAATCGTGCGACCGAGATCGGACAGTCGGCTGGCGTCGCCGTTGCGGTCCATCCTTCCTCGCACCACAACACGCTCCTCTTCACCCGCAACGACTATGATCGCCTCTTTGCTCTCTTGGATCCAGGCGTGGGTTGGGTGCCGGATACCGGCCATATCCTGCGTGGCGGCCAGCAGATCGGCGATACGCTGGCGGCCCACCGGGACCGGATCCGCTACGTGCATCTGAAGGATGTTGACGCCGGCGGGACCTGGGCGATGCTGGGGGAAGGCGTCTGCGACGTGCCTGCCGTGATTTCGGCCGTTCGGGATGCGCCGAACTTTATCGGCTGGATCGTGGTCGAGGAAGAATCGGACCATGCCGGAACCGATCCTGCCGCGGCCGTTCGCGCGAACCGCGAGACCCTTCGACGTCTGGGATTTTAGCCCTTCTCGTATTCCATGGCGTCGGCCAAAGCCATCCGTCGACGCCAAAGCCTCTCCTGTCTCTCTTGTAAATTGGAGAGGTGGACTGCAGGTCACGCGTAGCGAACCTCCACGCCCAGCTTGTCCAGCCGGTGGCGAATGCTGTGCGGCATGTTGCTGTCCGTGATGATCAGGTCGACGCGCGATAGCGAGAAGGCTTTGGAGGAGGCGCCGATGTCAAATTTGCTCGAATCCGCCACGAGGACGACACGCCGGGCCATGCGAACCAGGTTGCGCTTGGTTCGCGCAATATCCTCGGAGACATCGACGACGTCGAAGGCCTGATCGATCGCGTGGGCGCTGACAAAGGCCTGGTGGGCGACGAGGCCGCCGACCGCCTTGTCGGAGTCCGACACAATCGTGCTCACGGTGCTGGGAAATACGCGGCCGCCGATCATGTGCACGTCGAGCCCTGGACGGTACATCAGATGCTGCGCGATGTTCATCGCCGTCGTCGCAACCACGACGTTGTTGACCGGGGGCATCTGCATGGCCACTTGCAACAGCGTCGAACCGCTGTCGAAGACGATTGACTGATTGTCGATGATCTGCCGCGCAGCCATCTGGGCGATGCGTCGCTTCGCATCGAAATTGCGCTGCATGCGTTCCTCAAAGGCCGCCGCTGGCGAGTCGGACGGCAGGGCGATTGCCCCGCCATGTGTTTTGATCAGTTGCTTCTTCGCGTCCATGATTTCGAGGTCGGAGCGGATCGTCACTTCCGAGACCTCGAAGAATTCCGCGAGCTGGCGGGTGCGTGCCTGACCGACCCGTTGAAGTTCCAGCATGATCTGCTGCCGCCTCTGCTCTGCAAGCATTTGTGATCCCGACCTGTCGCCTTTTGCGACCATATGACTTTTGAAAAACGAAAGTTCGCCGCCTTATCCTACGGCTCTTGCTGCAAAAATAGCCGCATGATGACGAAAATGCACGTCAAAAATTCATCATCCATGTAAAAACGAAAGAAATCGAAATATTGAATATTTGTTTGTTTTCGAGTTAGGGTTTCTTCAGCATCGGCGCCAGCAATCGCAAAGCCGGCAATCACGAAGGAAGTATCGCCATGGGTCTCGGAACCAAAGTCCGCCTCGCACGCCTGTTCTCGAACCCATCGGGTCATCTGTTCGGAGGCGCCGTCGATCATTTTGTCGGTTATGGCAATGTGCGTGAGGGCGGGCTTGCCGACCTGCCGGGTGCGCTCAGACGCGTCATGGCGGGGGGACCCGACTACATCAGCATCCAGCCTGGCGCGGCGCGCCACCTCTGGTCGGAATATGCCGGAAAGGCAGCGCTCGTCATTCAGGGTGGTTGCTTCACCGCTGACGACCGCATTCGCCAGCTTATTGCGACCCCGGAAGACGCGGTGCGCTATGGTGCGGACGCTCTGGCTGTCGCCATTCCC
Source organism: Rhizobium leguminosarum bv. viciae USDA 2370 (assembly GCF_002008365.1). Taxonomy (GTDB): domain Bacteria; phylum Pseudomonadota; class Alphaproteobacteria; order Rhizobiales; family Rhizobiaceae; genus Rhizobium; species Rhizobium leguminosarum. The sequence continues at coordinate 417,593 of NZ_MRDL01000059.1, read as the reverse complement.
GTGCGCGGCGCCACCGAAGGAGAATATATCCGCTGGCTCACCGATACGGTCAACGCCGCCGCCCGCTTCGAGATGCCGGTCGTTGCTCATGTCTATCCCCGTGATTTCTCCGACGGCGGCAAGATCGTGTTCACCCCGGATGAGATTGCCTATGCGGTGCGCATCGGATTCGAGGCCGGAGTCGACGTGATCAAGGTCGGCTATACCGGCGATTTCGAATCCTTCCGCGAGACCGTTGCGACCTGCCCGATTCCGGTCGTGATCGCCGGCGGCCCCAAGACCGAAACGCTGCTCGGAGCGCTCGTCCAGACCTCGGAGGCATTGCGCGCTGGAGCCAAAGGTGCGGTCGTCGGTCGCAACCTTTGGGGCCACGGCGATACGACCATGGCTGCGCGTGCCTTCAAGTTCGTCATTCATAAAGGCATGACGCCGGAGGATGCGCTGGCGGCGGCCGGTGCTTGAGACGTGTCGCGCCCTTTCCAGGTTCTGGGCTTCGGCGCCCTGGCAATCGATGACATCATCTATGTCGATCGGGGGCTGACGGCCGGCAAGGGAAAAGTGATTAAGCGTGCCACGGACCATGGCGGCAACGTGGCGACGGCCCTGGTTGCCGCCGCCCGGCTTGGTGGGCGGGCCGGCTTCATAGGCTGGCTCGGCGATGAGCCAACGGCCGATGTGGCGGGTAGCGAACTCGAGCGGGACGGCGTCGACATATCGCTGGCTCCCCGCCACGCTGATGCCGCGCCAATCCGCTCCGTGATCACGGTCGGTCCCGACGGCGCCCGGTTCATCGCTTATGACGACGATGTGCTGCACGGGACATCCGATGCACTGCCCGACGATGTTCTGATGCAGGCCCCGGTCCTGCTGATCGATGGCTATGCCACGCACGCGGAAAGTGTCGTGGCGCGCGCACGCGCCCTGGGTCTGGCCGTGATTGCCGATATCGAATGGACGGTCGGTGCCGCGACAGACCGGATCCTGGCTTTTGCCGATCATCTGGTGCTGCCGCTCGCCTTTGCGCAGGAATACACCGGCGAAGGTGATCCCACGATGATCCTGGAGAAGCTCTGGTCCGGGGATCGGTCCGCGGTTGTCCTTACTGATGGCGAACGAGGAACCTATCTCCGCCAGAAGGGCGATACCGTCAGGTGGCATGTGCCGGCCTATCAGGTTCAGGCGGTCGATACGACCGGCGCCGGTGATTGCTTTCACGGTGCCTACGCCCTTGCCCTCGCTAGGGGTAAGCGCCCGCTTGATTGCGCTGCCTATGCCACGGCGGCGGCCGCCATTTCCGTGACCGCACGGGGAGGGCGCCGAGGCCTGCCGGATCACCGGACGTGTCTGGCATGGATGGCGGCGGAGAATGCACCTGCGCCGCTCCCGATGTCGGGATGCCAAAAGTGAGCGCAGGTGTGACCGGTGTCGACACTGGTCGACCGGCCGAGCGGTGCGTCGCTGATCTGCAATTGAAGCGCCTTGCGAGATCTATTGACAGTCATGGCGTTGGCCATAAAAGTTACGCGCGATAAAAAATATAATTCCGCAAATGAATATTCGTTTGATATGGAATGATGATATTTTTCAACTAGATACGATTTGTTTCCGATAGATTGTGATGAATTCCCCTCGATTCTTTTGTTGACTTTGACGCTCAGGCCTGAGCTTTCTTGTCAAAAGGATCGGAGACGGCGGGGAGCGCCGTTCAAGATGTGATCCGGACTGGTAGGGGAGGACGAGACGTGGCTGTGGTTGTACTCGACAAAATCTGCAAGACCTATGGAAACAGCTACCATGCGATCAAGGATCTGAGCCTGACGATCCATGATGGCGAGTTTCTGATTCTGGTCGGGCCGTCCGGATGCGGAAAATCGACCGCTCTGCGCATGATTGCCGGGCTCGAGGAAATCAGCAGCGGAACATTGAGCATCGGCGGTCAGGACGTCGTGGATCTCGCGCCCAAGGACCGGGACATTGCCATGGTCTTTCAAAGCTATGCGCTTTATCCGCACATGACCGTGTTCGACAACATCGCCTTTTCGATGAAGCTGGCCGGAAAGAACAAGGCCGAACGCACCAAACGCGTGCATGAGATCGCCAAGATCCTGCAGCTGGAATCCTTGCTGGGCAACAAGCCCGCACAGCTTTCCGGCGGCCAGCGCCAGCGTGTTGCGATGGGCCGCGCCATGGTCCGTGAGCCCGCGGCATTCCTCATGGACGAACCGCTCTCGAACCTTGATGCGAAGCTGCGTGTTCAGATGCGGGCGGAGATCGCCAGCCTGCAGAGACAGCTGGGCGTGACGACGATCTACGTGACGCACGACCAGACCGAAGCGCTGACCATGGGCGATCGGGTTGCGGTGCTGAAGGGCGGCGTGCTTCAGCAAGTGGATACGCCCAAGGCTCTGTATCACCGCCCGGTCAATGCGTTTGTCGCCGGCTTCATCGGTTCGCCGTCGATGAACCTTTTCGAAGGGCGTCTGGAGGGCGGGCGGATCCATCTGCCGGGCTTCTCCATTCCGTTGTCCGACGGCGCCTTCGAACGCGCTCCCGGTCTTTCCGCCTTCGAGGGAAAGGCCCTGATCTTTGGGGTCAGGCCCGAGGACCTCTACGACAGCCGGTTGCCGTCGGGTGCCTCCCATCCGACGATCCCGGTTGTCGTGAAGTCGATCGAGGAGCTAGGCTCCGAGTTGATCGTGCATTTGAAGATCGACGCGGTCCGGATCGACTCAGGCGACCCCGATGCTGTCGAGGACTTGAGCGGGGCCGCCAACGCCGTTGCGCGGTTCGAGGCTGTCAGTGCGGTCGAGACAGGCCAATCGATCAATGTGGCGATCGACCCGGCGAAACTGCACTTTTTCCATCCTCAAACGCATATGGCGCTCTGAATTGACGAGGGAGCAGCGGGCGGCGCTGGTGGCGGCCCGGCCAGAAGACGTCGTTGACGTTTGAAAGCATTCCATCCGACGCCGAAACCGGCGTTCACTTCAATATCCGACCCGAAGGGCTTTTCGATGCCAGCAAAACAGGAACGACGTCTCCGCATCGGCGTATTGGGAGCGGGCCAGATTGCCCAGGCCGCGCACTTCGAGAGCTGCACGAAGGCAGCCAATGCCGACCTCTATGCGATTTGCGACGTTGCCGAGGATCTCCGTGAGCGTATGGCAATCACCCACGGGGTGGAAAAAACCTATGACGATTACGATAAGATGCTGGCCGATCCTGACCTCGATGCCGTGGTGATCGCGACCGCCGATGCCTTTCACGTCCCGGCTTCCATTCGCGCCCTTCAGGCAGGCAAACATGTCCTGTGCGAGAAACCCGTCGGTGTCACCGTCGAGGAATGCCTTGAACTGAAAGCTGTAGTCGACGGGGCGGGAAAGGTGTTTCAGGTCGGGCATATGAAGCGTTTCGACGCGGGGCTCCAGGCTGCCAAGTCCTTCATCCGCGATGAAATGGGCGAAATGGTTGCTCTGAAAGCATGGTATTGCGACAGCACGCACCGCTATCCAATGACCGATGCGGTCCAACCCCTGATCGTCACCAGCGCCAATGCGCGGAAGCCCACCGCCAATCCGAAAGCCGACCTGCGGCGCTACTACATGCTTGCCCACGGTTGCCATCTGATCGACACCGCACGTTATTTCGCCGGCGACATCGTTTCCGTCAACGCTCGCCTGTCGGAGCGCGCCGGTATCTGGTGCTGGTTCGTGGACGTGGAATTTGTCTCCGGCACGCTCGGCCATCTCGATCTCACCGTTCAGGTGCGCATGGACTGGCACGAAGGCTTCCAGATCTATGGCAAGAATGGCAGCATTTTGGGCAAGACCTATAACCCGTGGTACTACAAGACCAGCGAGGTGGACATTTTCCGAGAGGCGGACGGCGCGACCCATCGAGTTCTCGGTGCCGACGGCCATTTCTATCGCCGTCAGGTCGAAGGCTTCGCCCGCACCATTCTGGATGGCGCCGTGATGGAAGGCGCCGACATCGATGACGGCCTGGCATCCGTACGGGCGATGGTCGCCGTCGCGCGTTCGGCCGAAAGCGGTAAGGCGGTTGCGTTGGCCGACGTCACGGGTGGCGTGTGATGAAGCTCGGCATTTTCGCAAAGACCTTCGAGGGAACGGAACCGGTAAGCGTTCTCAACTCGGTCGCCGCGGCCGGGTTCACCTGCGCCCAATATAATATGGCCTGCTCGGGCCTTGCGCCGATGCCGGAGATCATTACGGAAGCCCAGGCCAGCTCGGTCGCCGAAGCCGCGCGCGAGAGCGGCGTCGAAATCGTTGCCGTTTCCGGCACTTTCAACATGATCCACCCGGATCCTGCCGTTCGCGAGGCCGGCCTTCGTAACCTCGCGACGCTGGCCAAGCGCAGCACCGGCATGTCGACCGCCCTGATCACGCTCTGCACCGGCACACGCGATCCCATCGACCAGTGGAAGGCCCACGCCGACAACAATACGCCGGAGGCCTGGCGGGACCTCCTCGAAGCGATGGGAACGGCCATCGAGATCGCCGAACGCTACGATGTCGATCTCGGCATCGAGCCCGAGCTTGCCAATGTCGTCAACTCGGCTGAGAAAGCCCATCGGCTGATCACGGCACTAAAGAGCCCCCGCATCAAGATCGTGCTCGATCCGGCCAATCTCTTCGAGCTCGCGACGCTGGATGAGCAGCGGAGCATCGTGTCTTCCGCCATCGACCTTCTGGCCGATCGGATCGTCATGGCGCATGCGAAAGACCGCAATCGCGACGGTAGTTTCGCGACCGCCGGCAAGGGCGTCCTCGACTACGCGCATTATCTCGGCCGTCTCAAGGCGATCGGCTTCGAGGGCAGTCTCGTCACGCATGGTCTTTCGGCTTCGGAGGCGGCCGGTGTGGCGGCCTTCCTGAAGAATAGCCTCGACGGTCATTCTGCGGGGGCAGGAAGATGAGACGGGCTCGACCGTTCGAAACCAGCGACGGGACCATTCTCAATGTGGATATGGCGGGCGAGGGCGCGTCCGCCATATTCCAGCATGGCTTATGCGGAGACGCGGCGCAGACCGACGAAGTCTTTCCGCTCGAAGCGGGTTTTCGCCGGGTAACGATCGAAGCGCGTGGCCACGGCCACTCCCAAGCCGGCAATCTGGAGCGGTTGTCGATCGCGACCTTCTGCGATGACATCGCCGCCTATATCGAGAAAAACCTTACGCCGCCGATCGTGATCGGCGGCATCTCGATGGGTGCTGCGATCGCCTTACGTCTCGCGGTCAAGCGGCCCGATCTTGTCAAGGCTCTGATCATCGCAAGGCCGGCCTGGCTGACGGCACCCGAGCCGGAGAATATGGCGCCCAATGCCGAAGTCGGGCGGCTTCTGAAAACTCTGCCGCCGGATGAGGCAAAGACTACGTTCCTGGCAGGGCCGGTGGGCGTGCGGCTCGCCGCCGAGGCTCCGGACAATCTGGCGTCACTCGCCGGCTTTTTCTCCCGCACGCCTTTGGATGTGACCGCCGAACTGCTCACCAGGATCTCAAATGACGGTCCTGATGTGACCGACGAGGAGGTCGGCAATATCGCCGTACCGACGCTCATCATCGGCCATGATCGGGACAGCATTCATCCTCTTGGCCACGCATGTGCTCTTGCCGAGCGCATTGCCGGCGCGCGTTTCGTGCAGATCACATCGAAGACTGTGAGCCGTCCGCAATATGTCGCCGACTTCCGGCTTGCCATGGGCCATTTTCTGAAGGAGCTCTGAAACAATGACGACCCCCTCCAAGACCTGGATCGCTGATCTTCCGAAGGATCGCTTGATTGCTGAATTCTCCATCTGGTCGGCCGATCTTGTGCGTCTCGCCGATGATCTGATGCGTGTCGATCCGCACGTCGACATCCTCCATATCGATGTCGCCGATGGTCATTTCGCGCCGGCAATGTTGTTTTTCCCCGATCTCGTCGCCGGGGTGCGCAAAATTTCCGCACGCCCGATCCATGTTCACCTGATGGTCGCCGACAGCATCATCCTGTCGCAGATCGAGCAGTTCGCCGATGCGGGCAGCGACCTGATTAGCCTGCATGTTGAAAACGAAAGCGTCGCAGACCAGGCGCTCGATCTCCTCGATCGCCGCGGCGTCGCCGCCGGCATGGTCCTCAAAGTCGATACTCCCGTCGAGCGGGTCGAAAGATACGTTTCCCGGCTGAGTTTCGTGACGCTGCTCGGCACGGCGATCGGTGTGAAGGGCCAGGGCCTCGACGAAAAGGCCGGCGCCCGGCTTCAGCAGGCCAAGCAGATCATCGCCGGCTGCGGCGCGGCGCATCGGATCGTGCTTGCGGCCGACGGCGGTATTCGCGAGCACACCGTGCCTCACCTGCGCCAATCGGGTGCGGAGACGGTCGTTCTCGGTTCCCTGGCTTTCAATGCGCCGTCGCTCGACGAGCGGATGGCATGGGTCCGCGCACTCTAACTGATGGTCTTCACATGCAGCAGGTTGCCATTGGAATCGACCTCGGTGGGACGCAGGTACGCGCTGCCCTTGTCGACGAGCAAGGCCGGATTCTGGCGCGCGCAGCCGAACCGACGGATGCGCTGGCGGGTCCCGACCGCGTGCTCGCCCAGATTTGCGGCCTGGCCGATGGACTGCTTGCAGCATCGAACCCGGCTTCGGTGGTGGGCGTCGGCGTATCCGCTCCGGGCCCACTCGATACGGTTGCCGGTGTCGCGACTGATATCCCGACCCTCTCCGGCTTCGTCGATTTTCCGCTGAAGGCGGAGTTGCAGAAGCGGTTTCCGTTTCCTGTCGACCTCGAGAATGATGCTATTGCCGCTGCCATTGGTGAGTGGCAGTTCGGTATCGGCAAGGGGCTTGATAACCTTGTCTATGTCACGGTCAGCACCGGAATCGGCGGCGGCGTTATCTCGGATGGTCGCGTGGTGCGCGGCCGCAAGGGCATGGCGGCTCATGTCGGCCACATGTCGGTCGTGCCGAACGGCGAGCCTTGCCCTTGCGGCAACAGGGGTTGCTTCGAGGCCTATGGATCCGGACCGGCTTTTGCACGACGCGCCCGCATAAGGGCCATGGAATCTAGCGGGACGACGATAGGCAGCAATGACGGAGCCATCGACAGCCGCAGCATCTTCGCGGCCGCTAGAAATGGCGATCGTCTGGCAAATCAACTGGTTGACGAGGAAGCAGAAATTCTCGGCCGCGGCTTCACCAGCCTGATCCATATCTTCAGTCCCGATATCATTGTGATGGGAGGCGGGCTTTCCCACGAGTTCGATCGGCTGCAACCGGGCATTCAAGCCTACATCACGCAATGGGCCATGCCGGCATTCAAGGATGTCAAGGTGATGCTGGCAGCATTGGATCAGAACTCTGGCCTCGTCGGCGCGGCGGCCCTGGCGTTTCTGACGAGAAAGGGCGCTCGGACGTGATCCAGACCGGCGAAGCGATCGGCTTCGTCAGATGTGCCGATTCAGCTCGTCTTCGCCAATCCCAAAGTGGTCGAGGATGATACCGACGTTTCGGCGATGAGACTTGAAATAGACGTCGAAGAGATCGCCGATCAAGGGAACCGTTCCGCCTGCGGCGTCGATCCCGAGATTGACGGCCATACGGGCGAGCTTATGGGTGGGAACACCGAGGCGTCTTGCCTCATCGATGATGAAAAGACCGATCAGAGATCCGGCAATGTCGCCGACGGCCGGGATAAGGCCGAGAATTGAGTCCGCGCCGATCCGCACGCCGATGACAGGCAATCTGACCGCAGTATCCATCATGCGCGCTATGCCGACAGCGCGCCGAATTCTTCCAAGCTCGATAGAGGTCAGGTGTTTCGCGCTGGCGGAAGCTGGCATCAGCAGCCTTTTGGCACGAACGATCGCTCCGCCCCCTCGAGTATGGGCGTGGGAGCGATTTGGTCGCATTGCCGCGAAATAGTCCGACGCAACGAAAGGCCGGTGCCATCATGATTTTCCATTGCCGTGAAACGCTGCAAACCCGATAAGGTTCGCCCGCGAAAGCAAGGATCATCTCTCGTCGGGAACCACGATCAATTTCAAGGCCGGCGATTGCGTTGCCGTCGTGGCGATTGTCTTGGACTAAGGTTGCCGAAAGAGCAGGGGCTTCCGTTGCCGCTCCCGCCTCAAGCAGCTTTCTGCGGTCTGGACGTGCTGGCTCCCGCATCGACCTGAAAGCGGTTGACGACCCCCTCCAGTGTCTGCGTTTGGCTACCGAGGGCGCGGCAGGCCGAGGCAGTTTCGACGGCCATGGCAGCGTTGCGTTGGGTTACCTGATCCAGGGCGTTGACGGAGGTGTTGATCTCGCCGATCGCTACCGCCTGTTCGGAGGATACCGAAACGATGCGGGCGATCAGGCCGGCAACCTGCTCGACCTGGCCCTCGATTTCCAGGAGCGCCTTGCCGGTGCGGTTGACGAGTTCCACACCGGTGGAGACCTGGGCCGAGGAGGTGGAGATCAGAGCTCTGATCTCCTTGGCGGCGTTGGCCGAGCGCATGGCAAGTTCACGCACTTCCTGCGCCACGACGGCAAAACCCTTGCCTGCTTCGCCCGCGCGCGCTGCTTCAACCCCGGCATTGAGCGCCAGAAGATTGGTCTGGAAGGCGATTTCATCGATGACGTTGACGATGGCGCCAATCTGGGAGGACGAGCCTTCGATCCTTTCCATGGCGGCGATTGCTTCGCGAACGACGGCTGCCGAATGTTCGGCGCTGGTGCGGGTCTGCGCCATCATGCCGGTTGCCTTGCCGGCATGGTCGGAGGCGTCTTTGGCTTTGATATTCATTTCATCGAGCGCGGCTGTGGCCTCTTCGAGCATCGCGGCCTGCTGTTCCGTGCGCGACGCAAGACTGTCGGCTGCATCGGTGATGCCGGCCGAGGAGCTGCCCACTTGCTTGGAGGTCTGGGCGATCTCCGCCATCGAAGCGCAAAGCGCGTCCATACTATCGTTGAACTTCGCGCGCAAAGTCTCGTAGGCAGCGGCAAAGGGTGTCTTGATCCGGCAATCGAGGTTGCCGGTCGATAGCTGTTCCAGTCCGTATGTCAGCTGATCGATCACCGTTTCGCGGATCTGCTCCTCTGCGGCCCTTTCGGCCAGCTGACTGCGTTCACGCTCGAATTCCGCATCGCGAAGTGCGGTCTCGCGCTTCTGTGCGTCCTGCCGCTCGAGTGCGTTGCGGCGGAATACCGCGACGGCCTTGGACATGGCGCCGATCTCGTCGGAACGGTTGGCGTAGGGAACGTCGGTCGAAAAATCGCCTTCGGCAAGATTGCCCATATAGGCTTTCATGCCATCCAGGGGCACGATCGCCCGGCGACGCAAGAGATACAGTCCCACCAGCAATAGGCCGAACGATCCGAAGCCCGCAGCACCCGCATAGATCGTCCAGGTCACGATCTCCGAGGCTGCATTGCGTTCCTCACCCTTCAGGAAGGCGTCGGAATTGGCAACGAGTTTCTCGACCGTGTCCTGGTGCGAATGAAAGGCGACGCGCAACTGCTCGATTGCACCGTGCGCCTTGTCTTCATCCCTGGCATTCAAGGCCGGGATGATCTCATGGTTCATCACTTCCCAGAATTCATCGCCCTTGGCGATGACATCGTTTTCAAGCTCGTCCTTCAAGGCTTGCGGCAGCCGGGTGGTTTTCCAATAGGCGCGGCGGTTGTCGTAAGCGGCCTTGAGATTTGCGATCTTGGCAAGATTGGTGTCGGTGAGTTCGGGAAATTTGCTCGCCTCGAAGGAGAGCATGTAGGATTCGACCACAAACAGCGGCGGCGGCAGAATATCGGCAATCAAATCCTTGCCGTAGACGACCTGCTCGTAAACCGGCCCGTTGACCTTGAGCCGTTCGAGCGCCGATTGCTGCAATCCGATCGACATGAAAAGACCGACTGAAACGGCGACGCCGAACGCCACCAAACTGCGAGCAATGGTGAATGCCAAGACTGTCTCCAAATAACTTTGGCTTCTCTACTTCGAGAGACCTGATCTACGTATGGCATTATTTCGCAAGAACACTGAAATGTGGTTAATTATTCTGACATTGGAGCTTAGCGGCAGCCGTCCATTATTGGGTTGATGATTTACGAAAAGCAATGGTATCAAGCCATCACTTGCCATCTTGATGGCTAACGCTGCCTTTATATCCTATCGCAAAGGAGATCGGCATGGCCGAACCTCAGCTTTCTGTACGGAGCGCAAAAGCGCGTGATCTTGCTCACCGGCTTTCCCGCCGTGAAAACCGCTCGATAGCCGACATTCTCGAAAGGGCCCTCGAATCGTATGAAATACGCGAAGCCGGAAGAGAGCCGGCTGTGTCCTTCTATGCCAGGGCTTTCGCAGCAAAGCGGGACGGATATCGACCTCGAAGCCGTTATCAACGAAGGCAGGCAGGTTCATAAGGGCATCGAGCTTTGATTTTTCTCGATACCAACATTGTTTCGGAAACTTTGATAAAATCACCCAATGAAGCTGTGATCTCATGGCTCGTCCGCCATGATGCTGAATTGGCGCTGCCGACAGTAACGATTGCCGAGATCGCTTTCGGTATCCAGAAGATCCGGCCTGATCAGCGAGCCGAACGCCTCGAGCAGGGACTGTCCGATTGGCGTCGTCGCTTTGCAGCCCGGATTTTTGGCCTGACCGAAGAGGCCGCTCTTGCTTATGGTGACATTATGGGTTTGGCCGCTCGTCAGGGGCGCGGGATGTCAGTGCCGGATGGCATGATCGCCGCTATCGCGCGGGTCAATGGTGGGCGACTTGCGACGCGAAATCTGGGCAATTTTGCGACCTCAGGTCTTCAATTGATCTCGCCATGGGAGTTTTGACGTCTCGGAAATGCGTGGGCGCTGGTACTTGGGTATCGACACCTTTCAGGCCAATCGCATGAGCATTTCATTCAGGTTGCCGATCTGGCGGAGCAGTTCGACCAACTTATCCGTGTCGTCTTGACTGAGCCGGCCCGTTCCGCCGCTGCTTTTCCAAAGATGTTGAAATTCTTGGCTCGTCTGTAGCGCGATGCCCATGATTTCGATGATTTGCGTACGGTTTTCCCAGGTTGCAACGACCGTCGGTTGGTCCATTCCCATCGACATGTCCGGTTCGCGTTCCAGCAAAAGCAATTCCTGATTCCTCTTGGCGATGGTGGGTTGGTTCGGCAGTCAGCAGCGATTGAAAATCAAACGATTGTCTGTCGGGTGTGGGGCGGACCCGATAGACAATCGGCAAGTCCTTCTTGGGAATCCAAATCAGGAATCGCAGGAACAATAAATGGGAAATTTTCCCATATGTCAATGTGCTCGACTGAGCCTTTCAGCGGGGACCTGGAAAATCTGGAGGCGGCGGGCCGCGAGGCGCGGTATCCCCCGGTGGCGGACCTCGCCTGTTCGGGTCGGGATAATCTCCACCAGGCCCGCCTCTGCCGAAGGAGGGGCGATCATGCGGCGGCCCGTCCGGAGGGCCATCCGGCGGGCGAGGACCAAAGCCGTCTGGGCCCTGCCTGTCCGCAAAGCCCGTCATTCTGCTTGAATCGCGTACGGTGACGTCGACAAACCCATGGCCGTCAGGGGACATTCGCATCGAGCCGTAAGGCGTTGAGCCCCCGGGTCCCGAGCCAGCCCCGCCTTTGTCCGCGGACCTGAAGGTCTCGACGTTGACGATGCCGCGTTTCAGACCCGGCACCACAGGCTCGGCCTGAATGCGTATAATCATCAATCGGTCGGCGACTGTCTTAAGACGTACGAGCGTTTGCTTGCCGACCAGATATCCATGCGTGTTGCCAAGCGAAAGGCCGCCGATCCGGACGCGATGACCGCTCTTCGATGGCACGCCTCGGACATGGGCGCCATCGGAAACGGAACGAGGCTCGATACGCCGAGCAATGATGGTGCCATCCGGTTTACGGATGCCGAACACGGCAACGCGATTGCCTTTTCGCAAGCCCTTCGTCACCAAACCTGTCGTGTCGACGGTTTGCGACAATATGGTGATACCGGTCTTGTCAATCCGGTCGATGCGGCCCTGAACCTCGCTGACGATCGCGATGCGGGCAGCACGCTTTCCCGTCAGCAGCACCCGGGCCACATGACCGACCTTCATCGCGCTTGCAGGAGCGCGCCGTCCATCGATCTCGATCGGGGTCGTCGCGCTGAAAGGTATGTGGACGTTGTTGACGATGATGCTTCCAAAGCCCTGGATGGTCCCGACGATGCCGGTTCCGCCGATCCCGTGATCTTCGTTCTCCCCACCTCCCTGAATGGAAAGACCGGACCCGCCGATTCCATGATCGCTGGTCCCCGTCGGTTGCGCGGCTACGGTCTCCGGTCGCACGATCTGAAGTGCGATGCCGCCCAGCAGAAATTGCCTCCTGGAGATCATTGACGGGCTCATTCGTCTGTCTCCGTCCTGGAAGCGGCGTCTGGCTGAAGATCGGCCTCAGCCGCCTCGGGCATGACATAGACCCCCGCAATCCAGCGGCTATTGCCGCCGGGATCATCCGTGATGGCCCGATGGGCGATCTTGTTGAGCTTCAGGAGCAGCGCCATCCCTTCCTCACGCGCAATCTCGTCGAGTTGGGCCGCCAGCTCAGGGGATATCCCGTCGTAGTGAACCGCGCGTTCGAAGTAGGGGGGAGGGTCGTTCATCAGATTGATGACCGCTGCCTGCACATGGTCACGAAGATTGCGTGTAAAATAGTGCCGACGGGCTTCGTCACCGGCATTCGGAACAATTGATGAGAGGTTGAGCTGGACCTGGCCGTCCTGATCGAGAACGACAATGCCTTTATCCAGCCAGTCGTCCAGGATGGAGCGGGGATGAACGTCCTTGGTGATGTCGCTCACCAGGCTCTCGAATGACGGACCGCCGTCGCTGGAGGTCCGGGGCAGGGCGCTTGGCCTATCCTCCGCATCGCAATAAAGCGGATCGGCAAGCCATCTTGCAAGGATGCGGCTTGTCTGTGAAACGCCGACGGTCAGAAACGATGCCGTGAGTGCCTGTCCACGCAACCGGTTGACGTCCTTGCGGTGGATGCCGGTCAGAAGCGAGATGCGGCTATCCGTCTGCTGCTTGTTCGGTAGCGCGAACTCCTTCTCCGCAACCTCGATATAGAGGCGGCGAAGAACGGTCGAGAAGGAGATGAAGTTGAAGCCGGAGGCGAGTGCGAGCTTGACCAGCGGGCGAAGCACGCGGATCAGCATGGCCTGCAAAGTCTCTTCGGAGAATGGAAGCTTCGCGCGCGGCTTTGACATTAACAACACACTCGGTCTCTGAAAGACCATTGCCGGCAGACTTCGGCAGTCGCCCTCAGCCTCCCTATGGTAAAGTCCAGACTGCCGCAACGGACAAGCCACATGCAAGCCCAGCCTATGCCATGCTCCCGAGCGGCGCGGCCGTATAGCGCCGCCTTTGAGAAGAGATTTTAGCGTGTTCCGTTAATGAGTTACCGGATGCGGCTCGGGCGACAGCACTGCGCCATGGCGCCAGTCGATCAGCCGGTCGATGCGCGCAATCTTGTGGAAAACCTCGAAAACGTCGAATGACGTGCCTTTCTCGATATGGGCTGCCAGCAACTCGCAAAGCTCGAATATTTCAGGGGGCGTACCCGTCATCTCGACGCCGTCATCCGTGAAGACACCCGATCGCGGCCATGCCCGCGTCTGTTGTTCGTCGAGTTTGCTGCCGACGAAAGGGATCGTATCGATGATGCCAGAGGCGAGCGCGAAGGCCGCCTCCGCCACGATTTCGGAACACGTCGTGTTGGGTTCCCTCGTTAGGGCCGGTATTTGCATCCGCTTGAATTCCCGCATGTTCAACCCGTCAGAGATAGTTGACCAGACTCAGACCCTGGAGTTTCGAGACGAGCGTGTAAGCTGTCTCCAGTTGCGTCTGCAGCTGGTTGACGAGCGTCGAAGCCTCGTAGGCATCCACCCCCTGGAGATCGACAAGGTTTCCCTGAAGCAGAGTGGATTGAGCGTCGAGGGCGTCATTTGCCTTTTCGAGCCGCTCCTGTGAAAGGCCGAGCTCACTTTGCTGCGTCACGATGCCGGCGGTGGCCTGAGCCGCATAGGCGATCGCCTTGGATGCGACGGTGCTCTGCGCGTCGGAACTGAGATCCTGGCCGAAGAGGGCGGAGACGACGACGGAGGCAAGAGCGAGATAGCGCATGCCTTCGGAATTGGCATTGGTCGACGAGGTGATGGTTTCCGATCCGCTGATCCGGCTCGTCATGTCGGTGCTGGAAGCGGTGGACCAGCCTTCGGAAGCGTCCGTCCAGGCGCTCTCGGAGAACATCGGCTCGACCGTGTCGGTGATGAAGCTGCCGATTTCCTCGCCTGTCAACTCGTTGACGTCTTTTCCGAGACCGGTTGCATAATCGTTCAGAGCCGAAACGATCGTATCCGAGACCGCCGAGGATTGATCGGTCAGAGGCTGGCTGTCGAGGTTGGTTCCGCCGAACAGGAACTCGCCATTGACCGACGTGTTTGCCGTCGAGACCAGCTGCGAAATCGTGGCGCTCGCCGTCTGCAGGGCAACGGCGATGCTCGTCGTATCCTGGCTCGCCTGGAGCGCGGTCAGGTTCGAGACCAGGCTGTCGCCGGCATCCTTCAGGCTCGAAAGGGCGGTTTGCGATGCGTTCATGCGCAATTCGACGACGGCATTGCTCGTCTTGAACGAGGCGGCCTGGGCGATGGCGCTGGTGAGATTGATCGACTTTGCAGCGCCGGCGCCGAGGGATACGCCGATATCGGCGTAGGTTCCTGTGGTCGCTTCCGTCGAGGCCTGCTGCAGCTTGTTTTGGGACTGGCTGATGGTGAGCCGCAAAACATTCTGCATCGCCGATGATGAGACAAAAGATGCTTTCATGACTAGCTCGCTATGTCGAGGAGCGACTGGAACATCTCGTCGATGACGTTCAGGATCTTCGTCGCTGCTTTGTAGGATTGTTCGATGTCGAGAAGTAGCGTCAGTTCCTCGTCGAGGTTGACGCCCGTTTCGTTGGAATAGGCCTCGTCGGAGCGTGACAAGGCCGCAGCTGTGGTTTCGGAAGCCGCCGTTGCATCGCTTCGATATTGTTCGAGCCAGCCGATGGAGGCGCTGGCGTAGTCCGTCAGGCTTTGCGACGTCGAGAGACCTGCGTCGGAAGAGAACGAACGCTGTTCCGTCAGCGCCTGATACAGGGCGTCGAGATTGTCCGAGAAGCCGCTGTCTCCCGAGGTGTTGAGATCGGTGATGCCGCTGATCGTTCCGTCGCGCAGCTTCGTCGCATCGCCGCCCTCGCTTGTGACGACGGCTGAATTGACCGAGATAGTGGAGGCGATCCCTGTCGTATCGTCGGAAGCAGCAGGTGTTCCCCCGGTTGTGCCCGACGCCGTCGTCCACACGAAAAGTCCCGGTGCGCTCGTGCTGCCGTCGGTTTCCGAGAAGATCTGGACCAGTGATTTGGCGATCTCGTCGAGCTGGTCCTGGAATGTCGGGGCGATTTCGTCGCGAAGCTGCAGCAGCGCCTGCAGGCTACCCGATGCACTCGTCGTCGATCCTTCGCCGGCGTCGAGTGCAACGCCGTCGATATAGATGGAATTGCCTTCCGTTCCGGCAACGTAGGTTGCCGTCGACGCGAACGTGACGGTGCGGGGAATGGTCTCGAACAGCACGGTGCCATCAGAGGTATAGAGCGCCATGTCGTTATTGTCGCGCACGGTGGAGGTGATGCCGACGATCGAGGAGATCTGCTTCAGGAGCTTTTCACGCTCGTCGAGCGCCGAGGATGTATCGGTGCCGGTCGATGTCGCCAGCTTGACCGCATTGTTGGCCGCCTCGAACTGCGACAGCAGCGTGTTCAGGGTGGAGACCTGTGTGGCGATCTCCGCATCCGCCTCGGCTCTGATCGACTGGACGCCGTCGCTTGCGGTATTCAACGAATTGGCAAGATCCTGCGCGGCGGTCACGGCCGATTGCGCTGATGTCGTGCTGCTCGGGGATGTGGCGAATGTCTGGAGCGCCTGCTGGAATGCTGTGAGATAGGTACTCGGCGAGGTCTCGTAGTCATTGCCGCCCACCAGCGACTTCAGGCTTTCGAGGCCGGTCACCAGCGTCTGCTGGGCGCTGTCCTTGGCATTCGTTTGCAGATACTGGGCAAGCAGCGCCGTTTCCTGCGCCCGGCTGATGCTGACAACTTGGGCGCCGGAAAGAGACGTCGTAACCGACGCCTCCCGTCTCACATAGTCGGAATTTCCGACATTGGCGATATTCGTCGAGATGACGCTGCTTTGTTGGCCGGTCGTGTTGAAAATACTTTGCACGCTGTTCAAGGCGGAGGTGAGCGACATGCCGGCGTCCTCCCTATCGTTTCAGATTGACGAGGACATCCATGATATCGGAGCCGGTCTGGAACACCTTCGAATTGGCGGTATAGCTGCGCTGCGCCTCGATCATCTCCGTCAGTTCACCGGCGAGATCGACATTCGAGCTTTCGAGAGCACCGGACTGGATGGAACCAAGCCCGTTCGTCTGCGGGAAGCCGGTGACCGTTACCCCGGACAATCCGTTGGCACTGTAGACGTTGCCGCTGAGCAGCGTCAGATTGTCGGGGCTGGCGACCGTCGCGAGAGGGATCTGATAGAGAGCCTTCGTCGCGCCGTTTGCATAGGAGACCGACACCACGCCGTCCGCACCGATAGACACCGAGTTCACGGCACTTGCGGCCTGGCCGTCTGCGGAGCCCGTCGCCGAGAAGTCGGAGGCGAGCTGGGTGAAATCGGAATAGTCCATGGTGATCGTCTTTGCCGTCACCGGATCGACGATATCAGTGTCGGTCGCGGAGGTGAGCTGCCCGTCGGCGTCGAAGGAGAGCGTCGCGACGCTGACGGCATCGGAAGAGTAGGGAAAGGACGTCGTGCTGCCGGTGGATGCATCGGCATTGCGGTAAACCGCGACCTCCCAGGTGCTGCCGGTGACTGCGCCGCCCGCGTCCGTCGTGACGCCGGTCTTGGTGAAGTAATAGTCGTACTGGACGGTGCCGCCGAGGCTGTCATAGGCAACCAGCGACATCTTCTGCGTGTCGTCGGTGACGCTCGCCGTGTTGGCGCTCGGCAGCGTCGTGGTATCGGTGACGACAGTTGCCTCGGAATTCAGGTTGCCGCTGAAATAGGCGCTGCTCGAAGCGACAGCGCTCAAGCCCGATTGGGATACGTTGACCGGCACCAGGCCGTCGAAGCCATTGACCACCACCGCCGGTACGCCGGAATCATAGGAGTATCCCATGAGCGTGAAACCGGCGCCGTTGACGAGATTGCCGTCGCTGTCGACCGAGAAGTCGCCGGCCCGGGTGAGCACCGGCGTGCCGTCGGCGCTTTCCACGATGAAGAAGCCGTCTCCTGATATCGCCAGGTCGTAATCGGAGGTCGTATAGGAGATGTCGCCCTGTTGAGAAATCGCCTGGCGCACGGATGTCTGGACGCCGCCGGAATTATAATTGCCCGAGGAAGAGGGCAAAACCAGCGACGAGAAGGACGTGGAAACGGCTTTGTAGCCGGTGGTGTTCGCATTGGCGATATTGTCGGAAACCGTGCTCAGCCGGTTTGCCTGGGCGCTCATGCCGGAGACGGCGGTTTTCATGCTTCCAAAAATGCTCATGGCTCGATCCTTTAAGGTTTGGGAACATGCCATGTGACGAGGGGCTTCCAGAGCCCGGATGGCGGGCGCACGACATCGCGGGCGCCGGGCAAAGGCCGACACCGGTCGATGATCTGATTGCCTGGACTAACCCCGTGATGGCGATAGGCGCTTCGGCTCATCCGCGCGCTAGTTATCCGTGCGCCTGTGACGGCGCACCATTCGAGTGGTTCCACATGTCAGTAGCGACCCGACTGAAGGCTCTGCCGGCTCGACTGCCGGGTCGCTTTCAAACCGTCTCAGTGCAGATCCTCCAGCGACCGCAATGGCGACGGCTTAACGACCGTCAGCTCGCGGACTGTGCAGACAATGAACCGGTGCCTGACGTGTCGAGCAGACTAAAGAGCTGGCTTGCCTGGCTTTCGGTGACGTCGTCCGGCTTACCCGCCATGAATTCGTCCAATGTCACGAGCCCGTCTCCGTCCGTATCGAGATCGGAGAGCAGAGATGCAAACTGGTCGTCGTCAGCGGACGGCGGCGGTCCTTCGGGACGTTCCGACTGCTGAGCTGACATGGCCTCGGTCAGCGCATCGACCGATAGCGAACCGGAACCTTCGCTGTCGAAGCTGTCGAACAGCGTGCCGGCCTGCTCCTCGCTCAAATCGGACGGCCGACTTGCAACGAACTCGGCTTTGCTCACAAGCCCGTCGCCGTCGGTATCGAGATCGGAGAGCAGGGATGCAAGGTCGTCATCGTCGGAGGGTGGCGGGGGCGGCGGCCCCTCGGCACGTTCCGACTGCTGGGCGGACATGGCATCGGTCAGCGCATCGAGAGATAGCGAGCCGGAACCTTCGCTATCGAAGCTGTCGAACAGCGTGCCGGCTTGATCCTCCGACACATCCGACGGCCGGGCTGCGACGAACTCGGCCTTGCTCACGTAGCCGTCGCCATCGCTGTCCAGCTGCGCAACGTCCATGTCTGCGCCGCCGTCCTGCTGCTCGCCGGAGCCGGACTGACCGGCGAGGCCGTTCATCGTCAGCGACATCAACTGCGACATGAGTTTCTCGGCGCTGTTGGTCGCGTCTTCGTCGAGCTGCTGGGTTGTGGTTGATTTTTTTGCCGAAATCGTATTACAGGATAGGGCGTCCTGGGATGCTGACGTCGAATTCTTGCTATAGGAATAGGAAGAAATTGATGTTGCGGCGGAAATGGTCGTCATAAGCGCTCCATCGCTAGAGGGTGGGGATGCAACGCATTACAGAACTGATGAGTTCTCTAAATCGAAATTGCTAATGCCACAACCGAAAAAATCGTCCCTCAGAAATCGTAGTTTCCTTTCTGCGGCTGTCGGCTTGTGCTTTAACGGGGCGGTCTAGACCATCATGGATGTTGCCGACGAGCCTGTAGATGAGCCGCGCAGACGGGGCCGGCCGAAAGTCTCGAGCGACGATGACAAGCGAGTGCATATCGTCGAGATTGCCCGCCGCGTTTTTGTAAAATACGGGTATGCCGGAAGCACGACCGCGGTCGTCGCCACCGAGGCGGGAGTTTCAAAACAGACGCTTTACAAGCTCTTTCAGAGCAAGGAAGAGCTGTTTGCCGCTGTGGTCGGTGCTCATCGACGCATGATGCTCGATCTGCCTCGGCCTCCGGAAGATCTCTCGATCGCCGAGAGCCTCGAACGCATCTTCATGATCGATATGGATGAGGACAAGGATGCGGATCGTGCCGGTTTCCTGCAGCTCGTCTTTCGCGAAGCCGGGCAGTTTCCCGAACTCGTGGACATTCTGCAGCGCGAAGGCATGCTTGCCAGCCGGCAGCAACTTGCCAACTGGCTGAGCGACCGTAGGGCGGAAGGCCGTTTGTCGCTCGACGATCCGGCCAGCGGAGCCCGCATGCTGATGGATATGATCTTTGGTGGCATGGGACCGCCGGAAGGACGCGCTCAGGCCTGGCCCGACCGGGCGGCGCTGCTTGCCCATCTCCGGCGCTGCATTGCCATCTTTGCCGCGGGCGTCGGCGCCGCCTGACCCGATAAAGCCGCGATCCCTCGACTTTTGACGTCCTGTTGCATTTTGGACGAATTATAGTACCATATAGTTCTATTAAATTGATTCGGCCGCATGAGTGCGGTCCGTATGCGCCATGAGCGGCGGCAAGATCTCAGCAAATATGAAAAGTTTCAACCGTGGCTGCCGGCAGGCTTTCGCGCGCGCGTGCTTATGAAAGGGACAGAAGTTGGTTTCCACCTATGTGAGCTATCTCTCGGTCGCGCGAAATCTGGGCGCCAGTCTCTCGAGTGTAGCTTCTCAGGCAACGGTTGCCCGCGACAGCAGCTATTACAAGGAAAACATTGGCAAGGTCACGACAGTCGATGAATTCATGGGCGATTATAAGCTCTACTCCTATGCCATGAAGGCCTACGGCCTTGAAGACATGACATATGCCAAGGCGTTCATGAAGAAGGTGCTGGAAAGCGATCTCAGCGATTCATCCAGCTTTGCCAACAGTCTGAGTGATGGCCGCTATGCCGAGTTTGCGGCCGCTTTCAAATTTTCCGGCGAGACGGAGACAGCCCAGTCGGATGCGCAGCGGGACAGCCTGCTCGACGCCTATGAGGAATCTTTCGACACCGAGGCTGACGATATCGCAGACCAGACGGATTATTTCGAAGAGAATATCTCGTCGATCACCTCGGTCGACGATCTCCTGTCGAGCTCGAAGCTGAAGAACTATGTGCTGACGGCTTTCGGCCTCAACACCGAATACACCTCAACCAGCTTCCTGAAGAGTGTTCTGACGAGCGATCTCGACGATGCCGATAGTTTCGTCAACCAGCTCGACGACGATGTCTATGTCAACCTGGCGAAGGCCTTCAACTTCAACGAGGATGGTTCGACCGACGGCGACGTGATGTCGGAAGATCAGCTCTCGTTGGTCACAAGCGCTTATGCGGTGGCCTCGGCGACGATCGCTTCCTCGGAAACCGGGGAGGCCTATGACACCTATTTCGCTGCACAACTTGGAAACATCACCTCCGTCGATGAGTTGATGAGCGACGACAAGCTGGTTTCCTATCTGAGAACTGCCTACGGGCTTACCGATAGCGAGACCGATAACTTCATTTCCGCGGCGCTGAAAAGCGCCGACGTCGCCGACGCGATCGGCTTATCCGAACTGCACGATGCCTTTAATTTCGATGAGGACGGCGCGCTTGCCGATGGCGACACGGCCCAGACATCGGAACAGACGGCCGCGACCACGGCGGCCTTCGATGAAAATTATCAGCTGCTGATCGCCAATACCGACACCGAAGACGCCGTCGACAACTATACGACGCGCATCGCCAGCGTCACTTCGATCGATGATTTCCTGGTCTCGAACGATGACGACGACGATGACGACAACGACGATCTCCCGGAACTGTGGGAAATGGCGTTGCGAGCCTATGACATAGACCCGGACAGCGTTTCGAGAAGCGAGGTCCGGAAAATTCTCGAAAGCGATCCCTCGGACTCGAAAAGCTATGTCAACAGCCTCGACGACGATCGGTTCGTAGCCTTTCGCAAGGCCTTCAACTTCGACAGCAATGGCGACGTTACCGTTCCGCTGCAGGCCATGTCGGAATCCGTCATCGACGACTATGCTGCCTATTACAAGCAGAACAAGATCCGATACCTCGAAGGCGACGAGCTGACGGAAGCAACCGACGCGGCGGACGAGGAGATTACCTATTTTCGCGAGCAGATGGCGACGATCACCACGGCCAGCGAATTTCTGGCCGACGATCGCCTGGTTTCCTTCGCGCTCGAGGCGAAGGGGCTCGATCCTGATGATGTCACGTCGGAGGAGTTGGAGAAGATGTTTTCTTCCGATCTCGACGACGAAGATAGCTATGTCAACAAGCTGGACGACAATCGTTTCGCCGAACTCGTCGGTGCGTTCAATTTCGACCAGGACGGCAATATTTCCGACGAGCCCACCGGGACGGTGCAGCAGCGCGGCGACGTGCTGGAGACGATCGACGCCTATGTCAGGCTGACGCTCGAGGATGATCAGGGCGACAGCAACACCGGCGTGCGCCTCGCCCTCTACTTCGAGCGCAAGGCGCCGGAGATCTCGAACGCCTATGACATTCTGGGCGATAGCGCGCTCTTCGAGTTTTTTACGACGACATTCAACCTGTCCAGTTATGTTTCGAACATGGACGTCGACAAGCAAGCCGAGATGATCAGCAATTTTATCGACATCAAGGATCTGTCGGATCCGGAAAAAGTCGACGATCTGATCAAACGCTTCACTGCCATGTATGACATGGCCAACGGCACGGGCACCACCTCGACAGCCCTTTCGATCCTGACCGGATCAGCGACGATTAGCGCTGACACCCTGCTGGCGATGGCGCAATTGAAAAGCGGCTGAGTGGCCGGTAGGCCGCCGGTCCCGGAGAACCTGACGGATGTGCCTCATGGACGCAACGCTGGTTGAAAATAAAATTTACTGCACGTTATATTCATAATTAAATCCCCGTTAATAAGGACAAGCGAATATTCACGACATGGCTGGATCGACGGCGACGAAATCTAGGGGGATGACGCGTGGGTATTCTTGATCGTGGTGCAAATGCTGTCGCGGCTCTTGCCGCGTTATCGAATTCGCAAGCCATGATCGAGTTTGATCTATCGGGCAGGATCCTCACCGCTAACGAAAACTTCTGCAGGGCGCTCGGCTACGAGTTGAGGGAGATTGTCGGAAAACATCACAGCATGTTTGTCGAGCCTGCCTATGCATCCTCAACGGAATACAAGGCTTTCTGGACGAAGCTCGCAGCCGGGAAATTCGATCAACAACAATACAAACGCGTCGGAAAAGGCGGGCGCGAGGTCTGGATCGAGGCATCCTACAATCCCGTCTTCCGACGCGGGAAGCCGGTCAAGGTCATCAAGATTGCAACGGATATCACTGCGCAGAAACTGAGGTCTGCCGAGGATTCGGGCAAGATCGACGCATTGTCCCGGGCTCAGGCGATCATCGAATTCACGCCGGCCGGCGAAATCCTGACCGCGAACGACAATTTCCTTTCCGCGCTTGGTTATTCGCTTGCCGAAATCCAGGGCAAACATCATTCGATGTTCTGTGAAGCCGACTACTCGAGATCGGAGGCTTACAAGGAATTCTGGCGGAAACTTGCGAGCGGCCAGCTGGTTGCCGACGAATTCATGCGTGTGGGCAAGGGCGGACGAAAGGTCTATATCCAGGCTTCCTACAATCCGATTTTCGACCTGAACGGCAAAGTGTTCAAAGTCGTGAAGTTCGCAACCGATGTCACGGCGCGCGTCGAAAATGTCGAACAACTTGCCCGTTGCCTGACGAACCTTGCGGATGGCGACCTGTCGCAGACGATCCAGAAGCCTTTCATTCCTTCGCTGGAAAGGCTGCGTGCCGACTTCAACAGCGCCTCGGAGAAGTTGAAGGGCGCAATGGCAACGGTTGCCGAAAATGCCAAGGCGATATCAGCCGGTTCCAACGAAATCCGCACGGCGGCCGACGACCTGGCAAAGCGTACCGAGCAGCAAGCGGCATCCGTCGAAGAGACGGCAGCCGCGCTTGAGGAAATCACGACGACGGTCAAGGATTCGAGCCGCCGCGCCGAGGAGGCCGGTCAACTCGTGGCGCGCGCCAGAAATCACGCTGAGCATTCCGGCCAGGTGGTGCGTGACGCAATCGGAGCGATGGACCAGATCGAAAACTCGTCACGCGAAATTTCCAACATCATCGGTGTCATCGATGAGATTGCCTTCCAGACTAACCTTTTGGCGCTCAATGCCGGCGTAGAGGCGGCACGAGCAGGGGAGGCCGGCAAGGGGTTTGCGGTCGTTGCCCAGGAGGTCCGTGAGCTGGCGCAGCGGTCGGCGAAAGCTGCGAAGGAGATAAAGAGCCTGATCACAGCGTCCGGTTCCCATGTCGCAAACGGCGTCGCCCTCGTGACGAATGCCGGATCCGCGCTCCAGGAAATCGCCAGTCAGGTTCACGAAATCAATACCAACGTCACAGCGATCGTGGAGGCGGCGCGCGAGCAATCGACTGCGCTTGGCGGGATCAGCCAGTCCATCAACACCGTCGACCAGGGAACGCAGCAGAATGCCGCAATGGTCGAGGAGCAGACGGCTGCGAGCCATGGTCTCGCCCGAGAGGCTGCCGCTCTCTTCGAGCTTCTTGAACAGTTCCGTTTCAATGATGCGCCGAGATCCAGGTCTTCGTTTGCGCAGGCCGATCGTCACCCCGTCGCACCGACGGCTTTGAAAGTCGTTCGTACTTCGCCCCTCGCATCCATCCAGCACGGGTCAGCCTCCGTCGCGCTGAAGTCCGATTGGGAAGAGTTCTGATTACTCTGACTGAGCCATTCTCAGCAGTATTGGCGACAATCAATCGAGCGACCACGAGCCGGGATAGTTCGGCTTGCGACGCTCGATCCACGCGTCGAGCCCTTCGCGCAAATCGTCGGTTGGCGCCATGCGGGCGAATTGTTCGCCTTCGATCAGGAGCCCCTCCGCAATGCTCTGGTTGATGCCGCGCGTCACCGCCGTCAGAATGCTCGCCGCTGCCAGCGCTGAATGACGCAGAATGCGCCGCGCGAGGTCGTGGGCGGCCGGCATGAGAGCGTCATGCGGGACAAGCTGGTTGACAAGGCCGAGTTCGAGGGCGCGCTGCGGGGAGAATGCGTCGCCCGTCAACAGCAATTCGAGGGCGCGCTTGCGCCCGGCCAGCCTTGGCAAACGCTGCGTTCCGCCAAAGGTCGGCGGCATTGCGAGATTAATCTCGGGCTTGGCGAACAGGGCGCGTTCGCTGGCGATGGCGAGGGGCACAGCCTCGGTGATTTCGCAGCCTCCGCCAAAGGCAAGGCCGTTGACGGCGGCGATGACGGGTTTGCGGAAGGCTTCCAGCCGCGCAGTTAATCGCTGTCCGCGCGCGACGAAATCGCGCATGGCGACATCGGCGCCCTGCGCCACGCTTTCCGAGAATTCGTAGATATCGCCACCCGCCGAGAATGCCCGCTCGCCTGCGCCGGTGAGGATGATCACCCGAATTGAACTGTCGGTTTCGATGGCGTCGAGGATCGCGAGCAAGCGGTCTATCAAGGCATAATTCAGCGCATTGAGCTTTTCCGGGCGATTGAGAGTGAGCGTGGCGATTCCGTCGTAGCTGTCGATCAAAACAGTGTCGGCCATTCGGTTTTCCTTTCCGCTATGCTGCGTCAGGAGAAGTATGCCGCCGGTCGATGCTTGTGTATATTCACTAGTCGGTATACATAGCGACATGATCTCACAGCCAGTCCCGACGCGCGAACGCATCATCTCGGCGGCCGCCAAACTGTTTTACAACGAGGGCATCAGGAGCGTCAGCGTCGATGCGGTGGCTGAAGAGGCCGGTGTCACGAAACGCACCCTTTACTACCATTTCGCCAGCAAGGACGATCTCATCGGGGCCTATCTGGAGGCGCGCGACCAGCCTAACCTCTCTCTGTTCAAGCGCTGGTACGCGGAAACGACGGGCGAGCCGGCGGATAAGGTGCAAGGCATCTTTCGCAATCTCGCCCGCGCGGCCCGCCATCCGAAATGGAAGGGCTGCGGCTTCCTGCGCACCTCTGCGGAACTCGCCAATATGCCTGGCCATCCAGCCATGAAAGTCGGGATTGAACACAAGAAGAGGGTCGAGGCCTGGTTGCAGGTTACGTTCGAGGCGGCCGGAATCAAGACGGAAGCGCCGCAGCTCGCTCGGCAGATCGTCCTGCTGCTCGATGGCTCGTTCGCCGTCGTTCTGTTGCATCGCGACCCGACCTATATGGAAGCCGCAGGCGAGGCGGCTGGTTCGCTGATCCGCGCTGCGACCGCAAACGCCTAAGGCGGGCGGTTCCTGAGGCGCTCGCTCTGAAGGCCACATCTTCCGCCTCGGCTTGGCTGTCAGGTCGCCGAACGAGAAGGCATGATGTTGAGCCTCTGAAACAAGAGAACAATGCTGCACTGCCGAAAAAATCACCACACGCACCACTGCGCGTTTTTTCGGCATGACCCATTGACAATTCATCCTTGATGGCACTTCATAACATTGTTCCAGTAAAACAGACATGCGTCCATTATACTGGAACAATAGGAACCATCCATAAGGGGAACGCCATGACCATTTCCTTTCGCACCGGCGTGATGTCGCTGGCTGTCGCCGCTCTGTTGTCCACGCCTGCGCTGGCGGACGGCAGCAAGCTCGATGAAGTGCTGGCCCGCGGCCATCTCGTCCTCGGCACGGGCAGCACCAATGCGCCTTGGCACTTCAAGAGTGCCGACGACAAGCTTCAGGGATTCGACGTCGACATGGGCCACATCATCGCCAAGGCGCTCTTCGGCGATCCTGAGAAGATCGAGTATGTGAACCAGTCCTCCGACGCCCGCATCCCGAACATCACCACCGACAAAGTCGACATCACCTGCCAGTTCATGACCGTTACCGGCGAGCGCGCCCAGCAGGTTGCCTTCACCATTCCTTATTATCGCGAGGGTGTCGGCCTGATGCTCAAGGCGGATGGCAAATATGCCGACTACGCAGCCCTCAAGGCGGCCGGTTCCTCCGTTACCATCTCGGTTCTCCAGAACGTCTACGCCGAGGCGATGGTGCATGCCGCATTGCCGGAGGCGACTGTCGACCAGTACGATTCCGTCGACCTGATCTATCAGGCGCTGGAATCGGGACGCGCCGATGCAGTCGCCACCGACCAGTCGTCGCTCGCCTGGTACATGACGCAGAATCCGGGCCGCTATAAAGATGCCGGCTTCGGCTGGAACCCGCAGACCTATGCCTGCGCTGTCAAGCGCGGCGATCAGGATTGGCTGAACTTCGTCAACACCGCCCTGCACGAAGCCATGACCGGCGTTGAATTCGACTTTTACGCCAAGTCCTTCAAGACCTGGTTCGGCAAAGATCTGACGCCGCCGCAGATCGGCTTTCCCGTCGAGTTCAAGTAGCAGCCATGTGGAGCGGGACTTTTCTCCCGCTCCACTAGCAGGATGATTTCAGGCCGGGTCGGCCTAAAATCTGAATCCTGTTCTCAGTTGAGGAGTGAGAGCATGATGTTGTCCGAAAAGAGCTCACACTTTTCGGCATCATGCTCTGGTCTGAAAGGGCGGCCCGTATGGGTTATACGTTGAATTTCGCCGCCGTCTGGCGCAATTTCGATTTTCTTTTGAGCGGGCTTGTACTCAGCCTCGGTCTTGCGGTGATCTCGATCCTGATCGGGGCCGCGATCGGCTTGGTCGTGGCCTTCGCACTGACGTCCAAAAGCCGTTTTGCGATCGTGCCGGCGCGGGTCTATGTCACTGTCATTCGCAACCTACCGATACTCGTCCTGGTGCTTTTTGCCTTTTTCGCGCTGCCGCAGATGGGTTTGCGCCTCGACAAGATAAAAAGCTTCGTCCTGGTTCTATCCCTCTATTCCGGCGCCTATCTGGCCGAGGTATTCCGCGCCGGGCTGCTGTCAATTCCGAGAGGACTGACGGAAGCGGGTCTTTCCATCGGCCTGACGGGGATGCAGATCCGCAGTTCCATCATCGCGCCGCTGATGCTGCGCAACGTGCTGCCATCGCTGTCCTCGACGATCATCTCGCTCTTCAAGGACACCTCGCTCGCCGCCGCCATCGCCGTGCCGGAACTGACCTTTGCTGCCCGCAAGATCAATGTCGAGAGTTTCCGCGTCATAGAGACCTGGATGGTCACCTCAGCCCTTTATGTCGCGACCTGTTTCCTCATCGCCGCCGTAATGCGCTTCGTCGAGCGCCGTCTGGCCCTGCCGAGATAAACCCGGATGTCCCACACCTTTCTCGAACAACTCTGGATCGCCCGCTACGTCATCATGAACGGCATCGGCGTGACCGTGTCGATCTCCCTGTTGGCCATCCTCGCGGGTTCCATACTCGGCGTTTTCGTCGGTCTGGCGCTCGTCTATGGCGGCGTTGTTTTGCGTCTGGCCGTGCGCGCCTATACGGATATCATCCGCGGCACGCCGGTGCTCGTGCTGGTGCTGGCAAGCTACTATGTCTCTGCCGCCGTCGGCCTCGATCTCGGGCCGTTCTCGGCCGGCGTGCTTGCCCTTGCCATCTTCTGCTCCTCCCATGTCGGCGAAATCGTGCGCGGAGCGCTTCAGGCGATCCCCAAGGGGCAGACCGAAGCCGCCAAGGCGATCGGCCTGACCTTTACCCAGACCTTCACCTCGGTGCTATGGCCGCAGGCCATGCGCCAGTGTTTGCCGGCCTGGGTGAATACGGCGGCCGAGATGGTGAAAGCCTCAACGCTGCTCTCCGTTATCGGCGTCGCCGAGCTTCTCCTGCGCACGCAGGAGATCATCTCCCGCAATTTCATGAGCCTCCAGTTCTATTTCCTGGCCGGTGGTCTCTATTTCATCATCAACTACGGCATCGAGCACTTCGGCAAATATGTCGAGCGCAAGACCGCCCTGCCATCCTGAGGAGACACCCCGATGGCCAAGACCATTCTCGACATCCAGGGCCTGCGCAAGACTTACGGCATCCACGAAGTCCTCAAAGGCGTCGATTGCGCCGTGCAGGAAGGCGAAGTCATTTCCATCATCGGCTCGTCCGGCTCCGGAAAAACCACCTTGCTGCGTTGCATCAACATGCTCGAGGAATTCCAGGGCGGCACGATCAGCCTCGACGGCGAAGAGATTGGCTATCGCGCCGAAGGAGCAACGCGGCGCCGCAAGAGCGAGAAGGAGATTGCACGCCAACGCGCGCTGACCGGCATGGCGTTTCAGCAGTTCAATCTTTTCCCGCATATGAGCGCCGCTGAAAACGTCATGCTCGGCCTCGTCAAGGTGAAGAAAATGACGAAGCCGGATGCGCGCGCAATCGCGGAAAAATGGCTCGATCGTGTCGGCCTTTCCGCCCGCGCGAACCACTATCCCGGACAGCTTTCCGGCGGCCAGCAGCAGCGCGTCGCAATTGCTCGCGCCATCGCCATGTCGCCGAGGCTGATGCTGTTCGATGAAGTGACCTCCGCGCTCGACCCGGAACTGGTGGGCGAAGTGCTCCAGGTGATCAAGGGGCTTGCCGCCGACGGCATGACCATGCTGCTCGTCACGCACGAGATGCGCTTTGCCTACGACGTTTCGTCACGGGTCATCTTCATGAACCAGGGCGTCATCTGCGAGGAGGGCGATCCGAAGGACATGTTCGTGCATCCGAAGACTGAACGGCTGGCGGAATTCCTCAAAACCTCGAGTTTCAACTAATGCATGTCGCCCAAAAGTGCGCAGCGGTTTTGGGATAACGATTTGCATCAACAAAACTTAAAGAATGATCCCGTGACGGTCCGCTCTGCGGATCGTCACGGGCGCTCGGTCCAAGGGTCGACAAGCTCGATCTCAAAGCCCTCGAAATCCTTTATATTGCGAGTGGCGAGGGTGAGATCGTGAGCAATCGCGGTGGCGGCAATCAGGCCATCCATTGACGACAAGCCGCGCCCGCTTCGCTTTGCGAGCCCCATCAAGTCGCCCCAAGCTATCGCAACCGGCTGATCCACAGGGATGACACGCTGCTCGAAGCGCTGCGGCAGGTCCTGGGCAAGCCATTCAGCCAGCGCGTCGCGCTTCCGGCCGCTTTCCATCAATGCAACACCACGCCGGATCTCCGCGATCGATACGACGCTGATGAATGAGCGATCCTCGTCGAGACTGTCCAGCCATTGTAGGACATGTGCATCGGGACGCGGCCTTGTCACCTCGGAAAGCACATTAGTGTCCAGCAGAAGTCTCACAGCTGAAGATCACGCGGTTCGTCGCGCTGCCGTTCGAGGTCCAGATCAGCGCCACGCAGCGGCGATTGCATCAGAAACTCTGCAAGGGTGCCCTTGCGCGCGGTCTTCCGCTGCCATTCCTCGGCCGAAACGACGACGACGCTTGGTTTGCCATTGCGCATGATTGTTTGCGGCGTTGCTTGCGCGCGTTCGATAACCTCAGACAGCTTGGCCTTCGCACTGGCGACGGTCCAACTTTTATCCTCTGGTCGTGATGGCTGCATTCGCTTTATCCTGACTATAGTGACTATCCTGACTATATAAGCCGAACCGGTCTAGCCGCAAGCAACTTTTCGATAGGGAAGGGGCTTTGTCGGCTTTGGGCGGCCGACGCTGATCTGGGTTCGCAAGGCATTGTGGGCTCGCTCAATTTGCGCTCAGTTTGCATTCCCAGCGTGCAAATTCCAGGGGGAGGGATCCGAGACATCTTGGAAATCCTGAACGCAGAATTTTGGCACGAGCTTTGCTTTCCTGTCTTGTATGCAAGATAGCCAGACATCTGAGACCACGCAGAAGACCATCGAGGAGACCATCGTCTCCGGGATTCTTTCAGCCAAAATTCGGCCTGGGACGCGTCTCAGCGAAAACCAGCTGGCAACGCTCTTCAGCGTGTCTCGAACCCGCGTTCGTGAAGCCATGATGCGCCTGGAAACACGCGGCATTGTGCATGTAAGTCCAAGACGAGGCTGGTTTGTCGTCGAGCCGTCCGCTGAAGAGGCGATCGCGGTCTATGAGGCACGGCGTGTCATCGAGGCCGGGTTGCTGCGCAGCATGCGCGTATTGACGGACGAGGGACGCAAAGCTCTCGACGCGCATTTGAACGAGGAAAAGACCGCAATGGCTGCGGGCGACCGCCAGCGCCTGACCTATTTGATGGGTGATTTCCACATCCGCATCGCAGAATTAAGCGGTAACGCCATCATCGTCGATATCCTTCGCGATCTCACCGCGCGGACGATCCTTATTTCGATGCTCTATCAGTCTGAATTTCACGCAGCACAGTCCCATGATGGGCACTGCCGCATCTTCGAGGCCATGCAAGCGGGCGATTTCGTCAGGGCTGCGGAGCTCTCCGTCGAACATCTGGACGAAGTGGAAATGGGCCTCGACCTGACCACGCGCCCGGATCCGCTCTCGGAGCTGCGCAGTTCCCTGTCACTCCCTCCCAAGGCCGTGTCCTCCGGCCCAACTGTCAAACCCAAAAAACCGCAACTTCAAAGGAGCAATTAAAACATGCTGACAAGACGAGTATTTTTCGCAATCGCGACCCTGGCTGCAACCTTTGGCTTCGGCTCCACGTCTCACGCCGATGCTCTCGCCGACATCACGGCGCGCGGTACGCTGCGTGTCGCCGTCCCGCAGGATTTTCCGCCCTTCGGCAGTGTCGGCACCGATATGGCGCCGATGGGCTATGATATCGATGTCGCCAATCTCATTGCCGAAAAGCTGGGCGTCAAGACCGAACTCGTGCCGGTCACCAGCGCCAATCGCGTCCCCTATCTGCAGACGAATAAGGTCGATCTGGTCATATCAAGCCTCGGCAAGAATGCCGAGCGCGAAAAGGTGATCGATTTCTCCGTAGCTTACGCACCCTTCTTCAACGGCGTGTTCGCGCCGGCCGATGTTTCGATCGCCAAGGTGGAAGATCTCGCGGGCAAGAGCATCGGCGTCACGCGCGGCGCTGTCGAAGATCTCGAGCTGACGAAGATCGCGCCAGCCGACGCGACGATCAAGCGCTACGAAGACAACAACGGCACTATCTCGGCCTTCCTGTCTGGCCAGGTCGACACCATTGCGACCGGCAACGTCGTGGCTGCTGCGATCCTCGCCAAAAATCCCCCCAAGCGCCCTGAGATGAAGTTCCTCATCAAGAACTCACCCTGCTACATCGGTCTCAACAAGGAACAGGCAGCCCTTCTGGAGAAGGTGAACGGCATTATCGCTGCGGCCAAAACCGATGGCGCGCTGAACGCCATATCGCAGAAGTGGCTCGGCGCCGATCTCCCGTCGGATCTGTAAGGAACCCGGTCTCACGGATGTCATCCCGCGCCGCGCGCGGGATGACATGACGCTCCGTCACCGCAAGAGGGGACAATTCCTTGAGTTACCATTTCGAATTCGGCTGGCTGCTTGAATATTATCCTGACATCATCAAGGGCATACTGATCACCCTGGAGCTCATCGCGATCGGCGGAGTGCTCGGCATTTCGCTCGGCATTTTCTGTGCCTGGGTGCGCGCACTCGGCCCGGCCTGGCTGAAGCCTGTCGTTGCGACCTATGTCGAACTGATCCGCAACACACCGTTCCTCATCCAGCTCTTTTTCATCTTTTTCGGTCTGCCGTCGCTCGGCCTCAAGCTTTCCGAACTGACGGCCGCCAACCTTGCGATGGTCGTCAACCTCGGCGCCTATAGCTGCGAGATTATCCGCGCGGGAATCCAGGCAACCCCGAAGGGCCAGTTCGAGGCAGGCGAGAGCCTTGCCATGACGCGCTTCGAAACCTTCCGGCATGTCGTTCTCGTGCCGTCCCTGCAGCGCATCTGGCCGGCGTTGTCGTCGCAAGTCGTCATCGTCATGCTCGGCTCATCGGTCGTGTCGCAGATCGCCGCCGAGGATCTGACCTTTGCCGCGAACTTCATACAATCGCGAACCTTCCGCGCCTTCGAGGCCTACATCGTCTCGACAGCCATCTATCTTGTGCTGGCGATCCTGCTCCGGCAGGTGCTGGCGGTGGTCGGCGGGTTCATTTTCCCGAGGAGGGCGGCGCGATGATCGAGTTCACACTCTGGGACATCCTGCGCAACCTGCTGCTCGCCACCCGCTGGACGGTCCTGCTTTCGCTCGTCTCGTTCATTGGCGGCGGTGCGGTCGGACTGGGGCTGCTCTTCCTGCGCATTAGCAAGCGCAAGGCATTCAGGGCGCTTGCGAAATATTATATCGAGCTCTTCCAGGGCACGCCGCTGCTGATGCAGCTCTTCATCGCTTTTTTCGGTCTCGGCCTTTTCGGGATAGATGTGCCGGCCTGGCTTGCTGCGGGATTGGCGCTCACTCTGTGGAGCGCCGCCTTCCTCGCCGAAATCTGGCGAGGCTGCGTCGAAGCGGTGGCGAGGGGTCAATGGGAAGCCTCCGCCAGCCTCGGCATGGGGCGGTTGCAGCAGATGCGCTACGTCATCCTCCCGCAGGCGCTGAGGGTCGCCATACCGCCCACGGTCGGTTTCTCCGTTCAAATCGTCAAGGGAACGGCGCTGACCTCGATCATCGGTTTTGTCGAATTGTCGAAAGCCGGCACGGTGGTCACCAATGCCACCTTCCAGCCCTTCACCGTCTACGGGCTCGTCGCCCTCATCTACTTCGCCCTCTGCTGGCCTTTGTCAAAAAGCAGCCAGATCCTGGAAAGGAAGCTCAATGTCGCTCATCGAAATCACTGAAGTCCGCAAGAGCTTTGGCACCACCGAGGTGCTGAAAGGCATCAATCTCGATGTGGAGGCCGGCGAAGTCATCGCCATTATCGGGAAGAGCGGTTCGGGCAAATCGACCCTGCTTCGCTGCATCAACGGCCTGGAGGCCATCACCGACGGCTCGATCTCCGTGGCCGGCGCGCAGCTCCTCGATGACGAAGTGCATCTGAAGGCATTGCGTCTCAAGGTCGGCATGATCTTTCAGCAGTTCAACCTCTTCCCGCACCTGACCGTCGGCGGCAACGTCATGCTGTCGCAGACCGTGGTCAAGAAGACCCCGAAAGCCGAAGCCGAGGCGACCGCCCGCAAGATGCTGGAGCGGGTAGGGCTGGGCCACAGGTTCGACGCCTATCCCGACGAGCTCTCGGGCGGCCAGCAGCAGCGCGTCGCCATCGCCCGCGCGCTCGCCATGCAGCCGACCGCACTTCTCTGCGACGAGATTACCTCCGCACTCGATCCGGAACTGGTCGCCGAAGTTCTGGCCGTGGTGCGCGAGCTTGCCGCCGAGGGAATGACGCTTCTGATGGTAACGCACGAGATGAAGTTCGCCCGCGATGTCTGCAGTCGCGTCGTCTTTATGCACCAGGGCCGCGTTCACGAAATAGGCCTGCCGGAGGAAGTCTTCGCCAATCCGCAGACGGCCGAGCTGAAGCAATTTCTCGGCGTCAATTAGGAAACGACGACATCTCTCGCTTATACCGGCCGGCATCGTCGTCGGGGATGGCGCGCGAGCGCCGCTTTGCTCGTGCGGAGGCAGACGAGGGAAGAGGCCGCGCATGCCAGACTATTGTGTCCGGTGGGCTGCTCATGGTCGACCGTCCTCAGGACTTCGACCGAGGGTGTCCCATCAACGTTTCATACTCTCTGTCGGTCAATCGTTCGACTGCCCGCAGCTGTGCGGGAATGTCCATCCGCTCGTGTAAGACCGCGGCAATGACGAAGGTTGCATCGTCAGCGACAATGTAGACGGCGTAATGGTGCTCGACTTTGTGCAATCGGAAGAGTGAGTTCCCGACGCGCTCGTCGCTCTTTGTCCTCACGCGGGCATAGGCTTCGGGGATGCCTTCAAATCCTGCCCGCAGCAGGCGGCCGTACGCCTTTGCCTGTTCGGGGGACCATTTGCGCGCCGTTTCGCGGACGGCCAAACGATAGTTATCAAGTGCGGCCGGCAGGATGAGAACGCGTGGAGCCACTAGCGCAGTTCTTCATCCAGTTCCGCGTCGACGGCATCAAGAGCCGAAAGGGGCAGCATTTCTCCGCGCCGGAATTCCCCTTCCGCCCGCAGCAGTGATCGGATGGCATAGCGGCGGTCTTCTTCGCGTGCCATATCTTCGCGAATAAGGGCGCGCACATATTCACTCGGGGTCGTGTACTGGCTCTTCCCGTTGGCGCGCATATCGACAAAGGCGCGCATTTCATCGGGCAAGCTCACATGCAGGCTGCTGGTCATGCCGCACCTTCCTTCAAATTTCTGAATGAATTGTTGTGTATCCATACCTCGATGTCAATATTTGACATCGAGACGTTCGGTTGCAGACCGGGATGCTCGCCTGGATCATGCAGGGACTCGCCAGATCGTAAGGGAATCCGTCTGATTAAGGCATCCAGCCGCAGATAGCGACGATGAATCTTTCCACCTGCTGGCCAACAAGCGAGCAGGCGCTCCAATCCGCAGGCGTGCCGGGAACGGCAGGCAATGCTGCCGTTCCCGGGAATTGTCAGTCTTTGCTGCCAGTAGGGGCGGGCAGCAAGACGGGCTCGGCCGAATGTCTCGGCAGCATCAATTGTGCAAGAATGTAGTCGGCTGAGCCCAAGCAGCTCGGCGGCTTGGACAACACTTAGGCGTCGATCACGGATCTTCTGAATGACTTCGAGGCGATGCAATTCTTTCTGCGACATGGTGATCAAACAGGGCATGACGACTCCGACCGCTCATGGTCTCGACCAGGCTGAAGGTCGTCATCCTTGCTCCCAACGTTGGCATTGACCAGAACGTCGAGAGGCGAGACTGTCGCATCTCTAACTGGCCCAACTGTCGCATTACTAAATAGCCCTTGGAGAATCTACACCAAGTGCAACATGGGCGTTTGAAGGGTAGGGGATCAGCCGCATTCACGCAAATGCGCCATGAAGACCTCGGCCGGTGTTTTGTAGCCCAAGCACTTTCTTGGCAGCGAATTCAGCTGATGGGCGAGGTCGACAAGTTGCTTCTGAGCGACATTGGACAGATCCGTATCGCCAGGCATGAAGCGTCGAATGCGCTTGTTGGTGTTCTCGACAGCGCCTTTCTGCCAAGGCGAATTGGGATCGCAGAACCAGCTCCTGGCGCCGATCCCATCTTCCAAAGCCCTGAAAGCGGAGAACTCCGTGCCGCGATCAAAGGTGAAGCTTCGGCGTGCAAAAGACGGCAATGGTGAGAAGGCATGGATGATCTTGTCCATGATCGGTCGCGAGTGACGGCTGCGGTTCTTGATCATCACCGTATAGCGGCTCTTGCGCTCGACGAGAGAGGTGACGTTGGTCTCTCCGAGTTCACGCCGGAAGATCAGGAGATCGCCCTCCCAATGCCCGAACTGTGATCGATCATCAATAAAATCAGGTCGTTGGGAGATTCTGTAGTCGAGCGGGATTAAGCCGTCGCGCGGTTTGCGTGCGCCGCGGCGCCGACGCCTGCGCCGTCGTTCCGGCAGGTGCTGATACAGCCCGAGCGGATAATATTCCTTGCAATAGATGAAA
The DNA here is from genome assembly GCF_002008365.1 of Rhizobium leguminosarum bv. viciae USDA 2370. GTDB lineage: Bacteria > Pseudomonadota > Alphaproteobacteria > Rhizobiales > Rhizobiaceae > Rhizobium > Rhizobium leguminosarum. Next base: position 381,929 of record NZ_MRDL01000059.1, on the reverse strand, counting down.
CGATAAATCGTTTCCGGGCAAATGCGCACAGGACTGACGCCATCGGCGAGAAGCCGGCCAGCGATCTGCTCAGGTGACCAATGCGCCTTCAGCCGGTCGATGACGAGATCGCGCAGATGCGGATGGCGTCTGAGTTTGCGCAGCCGTCGTCGGCGCTCCTTGCTCATGTCGTTGGCGATACCGCTGTAATAGCCGCTGTATTCCGGAAATTCGTGATCCTGGAACGTATTGCGTTTAAGCTCGCGATAGATCGTCGAACGATGACGACCGAGTTGGCGGGCAATCTCCGAGACGGAAACCTTGCGTTCTCTAAGATGAAAAAGACGCTTGCGATCAGGCAGGGTGAGCTGCGAATAGCAAAGGGACATGCATATATCTCCAAGGCGAAGCCATTGTTTTTATAAGCATGTCGCACTTGGAAATAGAATGTACCCCGGCTACATCAATCGATCGCATAACGTAGTTTATGGAACTACTTCGAGAGAGGAAGAACATGGCTGTTTGCAAGCGTGCCCCAAAGGTGCAGCGGGACGAAAACTTCGGCGATCATAGATTTGGCTCCGTGAGTTCGGCCCTGATTTTTCCCTTGCTTTCTGCTTGAAGCATCTGCTTCGGGCTTAGTGTTTCTATCAGGCGGGGGCCAAGCCCGGATCGATCCCGGTCATCGCAATAGAGACGTCCCAGAGACGCTTTGACAGAGTTGGATCCTGGGCATCGGGGGCACGTTTCGCCTCACCGGACGGACCCCGAATTCCGCCAAACCCGGTTGGCCCGTAGTAACCACCCGGCATCACCTTGCCTGTCGCCGCCTGCAGCGCAGGCCAGGCCCCCTTGGCCGCGCTGTTGAGGAGCAGACCGACGATCGGACCCACGAGTTGGATGATCCCCATGTGCCGCCCAAGACTGGTACTCGCAACGCCCGGATGGCACCCGACAGCCGTAACTGGAGAATCTGCAGACCGTAGGCGCCGATCCAACTCGAAAAAAAACAGTGCGTTTGCCAACTTGCTGCCGCCGTAGCGGCCGTTCTTGTTATAGCTTTTCTCGGCGTTGAGGTCGTCCCAGTCGATCCTCCCCTTCAGGTGCGCAATGCTGGATGTCACGACGACACGCGATCCCGGCGTTTCTGCCAGCTTTGGCAAGAGCAACGTTGTCAGCCCAAAAACGCCAAGATGATTGACGCCGAACTGGGACTCGAAGCCTTGCTCGGTGCGTGTCAAGGGTGGGTTCATGATGCCTGCATTGTTGATCAACGCGTCAATGCGCGGTTCTCTCGCGGCAATTTCAGCCGCAGCTCGAACGTTGTCGAGATCGCCCAGATCAAGTGGCAACCAGGCTAGATCAGCCTTTGGCGTAATATGCCTGATCCGCGCTATTGCCTGCTCTGCCCTAGTGCGTTCCCGGCATGCCAGCAGGACACGAGCGCCTCTTGCAGCAAGCACTTGTGAGATTTCAAAGCCAATACCTGCGTTGGCACCTGTGACGATGAAGGTCTTTCCCGTTTGGTCGGGAACACTCGCTTCCGTGAAACCAATAGAATGAGCCATGTCGCTTTCCTTTTAAATGAGTGTTTAGGCACTCAATAATGAGTCAAATTTTATGTGGCGGTACCTTTCCAAAACAGGTCGAAACCAGCCTGTCGGATGTTCTTGTCCTGTTTCGGGTTGGCGGTTATCGCATTGATCGTGATTTCGGCAAGGCCGAACAGGACCGTATCGATATAGAAGTCAATCCTTTCAGGATCGGCACGTCCGGCAAGACATGCTGCGACGATTGCCCGTGCATCGTGGACCATGGCTTTGCTTTTTTGTCTGCTCTGCGCGGTTACCCGATCCGAAACCTTGAGCTGTCTGACAGCCTTGCGAGCCGTCGAATTGGTCAATCCCCAATCCACCAGACGGTCCCACACGCGTCTTAGCCTTTGGCGAGGAGCGTCCCCATCCGGATATGGAGCAAGCATCCGCTCCATCAGATCGATTTCGATCGACACGAAGAGTTGATTGAGAAGATCGTCCTTGGTTGGAAAATAAGTGAACAGCGTTCCCTCGGACACACCCGCAGCCTTTGCAATCTTCGCGGTCGACGCCTCAGTTCCCAAGCGGGCTACAAAATCGCATGCCGCCTCAAGCAAGGCTTGCCGTTTTTCTTCGCTTAGAGGACGCGCCATATGACCGAGTTCAATTGAGTGAGTTATTACTCATCTAAATAAGTATCCCATTTGGAGAGTCAAGAGGATTTATTGACCAGCGGTTAGAACAGTAGCAGCTATTTTGAACGCATCACTGTGCTGCTAGGTGTTGTGGGCGCTGCCGTCATTTGTCCTTGCCGTGACAGGACCCTCAGACAGCAAGCAGAGCCGAATGCTGACGAAGGAGCTGTTGGAAACGCTCGGCGTAGTCATCTGAGCGCTGCCAGCGCTACCCGCCACGCCGAGACTTTGGGCAAGTCCTCGAAGATTTGCTTTGATACCACCGGATCGATCATGTCGGTCGCGGGTGTTGAATCGCCACAGTCGGTTTTAAAGTGCCGCGCCTAGCGCGCAATCGCCGTCATAGCCAACATTGGCGCGGGGGACCGCGCCACTCATCTCAGTTGATTGGCAAATGCGCATCGATGTGACCGGGCGGCAAACTTGGCTGGCCGATCCCGAAGAACTCGCGCGCGGTCAGGCAAGCGCCATCCCCTGGGACGCAGGCGCGGCAGACGTCAGGCCGAAGATCGTACACTTGACAGGATGTCTCCGAACCGACGCGACCGACCAGTGCGGAGCAACGCGCACCGTCGCAACGCATTCCCTGCTCGTTCGCGGCTACGAACTGCGCCGGCAGCAAATCGAGAGCAGCTTCTGTTTCGGTGGAAAATCTGGGCCAGGTCGACGAATAGGAGCAGCAGGCTCCGCAGCTTCGGCAATCAAAATCGATCAGTGATGTCATGAGCCGCTCCTACCACACAGCCTGCCAATGATAAAGCTGCCGGCTAACCGCTTCTCTTGGAGCGAGCGTATCCATCTTCATCAGGCTCCTCGTCCTGACGTTGGGCCTCAAGGCGATCTTGCCGATGGTGTCGAGCGCTGCCGATCGCTCGACGATTGAGGCTTACCGGAGCGGTGGTTCGTGCGTCAGGACCATGTCGATCGGCTTTCGGGCCGATACCGGCACGCGAAAATCCGCGCGCATCTCACCGAAACCGATCAGCGTGATGATGATTTCGTTGTCGGGGATGCCGACGCAGGTCCGCATGTTGATATCCTGCTCGCGCGCCGCACTCCAGTTCAGCATGCAGGCGCCTAGTCCCTCGGCGTGGAGGCCAAGCGCCAGCGTCATGGCGAACATGCCGCCGTCCACCCATCCCTGGTTTCGTTCGCCGACCGTGTTCCAGTGCGACAGGTCGACCGTCACGACGAATACGCCGCCGAGCTGCTCGCCGAAGCCGCGATTGCCGTCGTGATGGGCGAGAACGCGGGCGATCGACGGCTTCTCGGTGAAGGCGTAGACACGGCATGTCTGTCGGTTGCAGCTCGAAGGCGATTGCTGGGCCGCACGGATGGATCTTTCGATCTTCTCGAACGCGACTGTCCTGTTGCTGTCATACTGGCGCACGCTGTGGCGTGCCTCCATGAAGGAGACGAAATCCATCCGCGCGTGCCTGACGATCTCGGCTGCACTGACCGCCTCGCTGCCGCCGGGCCGGATATTGTGCCCGATGCCGGCGACGACGAGCAGATCGTCCAGCAGTGCCTGTGCCTCGCTGACATCGCCCTGCTCCGCATTGAAGGCGACATAGGCCGAAAGCACGGAAAGGCCGATATCGGCCGAAGCGTCATGGCCATGCTGCTCGATATAGCGGCGCGTCTCTGCCGCCAGCAGCCGCACCTTGTCCATGCCGAAGCCGTTGCGCGGATTGGAAAGCGACATTCCGTATTCCAGCATATGTGCCAGGAGATGGATATGTGCCCGCCGGTTTTCGCGCGACTGTGCGCCATCGATGAAGGAGGCGCGGCGGAAACGGCGATAGTCATAGGCGAAATTCGCAAACAGGCGCCACGCCGTTCTGGCGCGGTTCTGGAAGGATGATGCGGAAGGCACGGCTTTGGCCGAAGGCATGGCACGATTCCCCGGTGATGAGCAGGCGGTCTTGAACCTACTGTCGTCGATGCAGGGTTATTCGTCTGCTCGGCCTCGTCAAACCCCCTGATGGCGGCAGATTTTCACGCTGGAATGCAATGCTTCTGGAATTGATCGGTCGAGAAGCATTTGTTTTAAAATCGCTTTTTCTTGCGCACCCTATCCGTTCGAATAGGTTATCCACCATCCGTACCGGCCGATGACCCATCCGAATCACATCCGCACCTACTCATTTCAGAACTTCCAAGCCGGGGCGGACTGCGGCACCGTAAGCCCATGAATTGCCCAGAGCGAATTGCGCATCAAGGAGGCCGGCCGTGCAGGATAACGTCGTAGAAATTCGCGTGGTGTCACCGATCGTCACCAAAGGATTTCGCAAAGTCGCCGATCTCCGGGCACTGGAATATCCCGGCATCAAGGTCAGTCACTCGCAGATTACGGCCGGACCGGGATCGATCGAGAGCGAGTTCGAGGCTGCCCTCTCGGTGCCCGGAACAATCGCCGAAGCGATCAAGGCGCAGAATGAAGGCGTCCACGCCGTCATCATCGACTGCATGGGCGATCCGGGTCTCAGGCCGTCGCGGGAAGCCGTGACGATCCCGGTGCTTGGACCCTGCGAGACCGGCATGCACCTTGCGGCGATGCTCGGCCACCGGTTTTCCGTCCTCACCGTGATGCGCCGACTGCGCGCATCCTTTGAAAACACCGCGGCCGTCGCCGGCCTTTCGACCAAGCTTGCCTCGGTGCGTAGCGTCGATATTCCCGTTCTGGAACTCGAGGAAGATCTCGACCGGACCAAGGCGATGCTGATCAAGGAAGGCATCCGGGCGGTTGAGGAAGATGGCGCCGAGGCGCTCGTCTTCGGCTGCACCGGCCTGATGGGCTGCGCCTTCGCCCTGCGCGAGGGACTTCTGGCGCACGGGATCGACGTGCCTGTCATCGATCCCATTCCCGCCGCTGTTTCCGTTGCTGCCGCGCTGGTGCGTTCGAACCTTGCCCACAGCAAGCTGACCTTCCCACAGCCGCCCGAAAAACAGTTGCTCGGCTACGACTATATTCATCTGCCCATGCCGCTTGCGGCCGAATGAGAGAACGCTGGACGTTCCATTGAGAGGACAGAGATGGCGATTGCGCAAACGGACACCATGACACGAACGGAAAAGCGGAAAGGATCGACCACCGCTCTTCAGGATTTCCGCCTGTGGTGGCTGGTCATCCCGGCGCTCCTCGTCTTCCTTGTCTTCTTCGTGATCCCGACCGCATCACTCTTCGGGCTCGCCTTCAACAAATCCGTCGCCGGCGTCATCGCCCTCAACAGCCAGATCACCTTCGACAATTTCGTCCGCATCTTCACACGGGCGAGCTATTATGAATCGATCCTGCGCTCGATCTGGATTTCGGCCATCGTCGGCGCCGCTTGCCTGTTCTTCGGCTATCCCCTCGCCTACGTCATCGCAAAGACGGTGAAGCCGAGCCGCGCCACGCTGTTGATGATCCTCGTCCTGTCCTCCATGCAGCTCGACATGGTCATCCGCATGTACGGACTGATGGTGCTGCTCGGCGATAACGGCCTCATCAACGGATTTCTCCTCAGGGTCGGGGCGATAACAGCGCCACTGCCGCTGATGTATAATGTCTTCGGCGTCATCGTCGGGCTGGTGCAGATCACCCTGCCCTTCATGGTGCTGTCGCTGATCGGTATCATCAAGGCGATCCATCCCTCGCTCGAAGAGGCAGCCCGCAGCCTCGGCGCCTCGCGTTGGCACGCCTTCGTCACCATCGTGCTTCCGCTCTCGATGCCCGGAATCCTGGCCGGCACGCTTCTGGTCTTTGCGCTTTCGATCAGCTCCTACGTCGTTCCCGCCTTGATGGGTGGCTGGAAGGTGATGGTGCTGCCCATCCATATCTATCAGCAGATCGCCGAAGTCGGGCGCTGGCAGTTCGGCGCCGCCATCGCCGTGGTGCTCTTCGTGACGAGCATCGCAGCCGTTGCGGTCTACCACCAGGCGGCGGTCAGAACCTCGGGGGGGCGCACCTGATGCGTGAAGAATCCGCCATCCCCCTTGCCTTCAAGGCCATCTCGCTGCTGTCGCTGGCGATCCTCCTGGTGCCGGTCTTCATCGTGGTGCTTGCCGGCCTGAACTCGGGCGATTACCTGACTTTTCCGCCGGAGGGCCTGTCGCTGCGCTGGATACAGGCGTTCCTGACTTCGCCCGTCTTCCTCTCGGCCTATGGGGTCAGCTTCATGATCGCACTGGTCTCGACGCTGATCTCGACGGTGATCGGCACGATGGCGGCGATCTATCTGACCCGCTCGCAGAGCCGTACCTCCAGCATCTTGCGCGGCTTCTTCATGCTGCCGATCGTGCTGCCCGGCGTGGTGCTGGGACTTGCCCTCTATGTCTTCTACGTGACCACGGGCATCGGCCTTGCCCGCACCATGCCGGGGCTGATTATCGGCCACGTGATCGTCACCTGCCCCTTCGTCATCGCGACTGTGACGGCGGCACTGGTCGGTTTCGACCGCTCGCTGGAAGAGGCCGCCCGCAGCCTTGGCGCCTCGCCTTTCACCGCTTTCCGGTTGGTGACGCTGAAGATCATCGGGCCGGCAATTTCGGCGGGCACGATCTTCGCCTTCATCGTCTCGTTCGGCCAGTTCGAAGTCACGCTGTTTCTGTCGACGCCGAACCTGCAGACGCTGCCGATCGCGATGTATGTCTCGATGCGCTACCAGTTCGAGCCGACGGCCGCCGCCGCGGGCATCTTCGCCATCGCACTCGTCATTCTCTCCACCGTGCTGACCTCCAGACTCGTCAACCTGAAACGCACCTTCGGGGGATGAATACCGCTACGCCTACACATCAACGATAGAGCAAAAAGGGGAACTTCATGACTGAGAAAACGACAGGGCATACCCGCCGCACGATCCTGAAGATGGGCGTCGCTGCCACCACGCTGCCCCTGTTCAACATCAATCACGCCTGGTCGCAGGATGTCGCCTTCGACGGCAAGGTCTTTGATGCCGGCGGCGCGGTGCTGCGCGTCGGCGAATGGGGCGGTCCCTGGGGCGAACTGGTCAACAAATATCTGCTGACCGACTTCCAGAAGGAGTTCAACTGCAAGATCGAATACGACTCGACCTGGCCCTGGTTCCCAAAATTCGTCGCCGGCGGCGCCGAGAAGCCGCCGCTCGACATTACCAACTGGAACTTGCCGGAGATGTTCAAGACGGCAAAGGCCGGCGATTTCTTCCTAAAACTCGACGAACTGCTGCCGAACGTGCCGAACGCCAAGAACCTATGGCCCTTCGCCACCGCCAATGGCGTCGGCGTCACCTGGGCCTTCAACCAGTATGGTTATGCCTATCGCACCGATCTGGTTTCGCCGCCGCCCTCGTCGTTCAAGGATCTCTGGAAGCCGGAATTCGCCGGCAAGCGCGGCACCTACATCACGTCAAACACCTTGCAGATGGACTTCTTCCTCGTCGCCTGCGGCATCTTCGGCAAGGATCAGTACGATCTTGATGCCGGCTACGAGGCGATGAAGGCGCTGATGCCGGCCAAGATCTCCGATTTCACCGGCAACATGCAAACGCTGATGGACCGCGGCGAAGTGGTGGTCGCCGTGCTCGACGATGCCGAGCCGATGCAGGCCCGCGACAAGGGCGCGCCTTTCGCCTTCTGGTACTGGACCGAACAGCAGCCGATCCTGACGCAGACCTATACGATCAGCCGTTATGCCGAGCCGGTGCAAAAGAAGCTCGCTTTTGCGCTTCTTGACCGCGCCCTCGATCCGACCTTCATCGGCAATATGGGCAAGGAATTCTACCTGCGCCCGACGGTCAGCAACGCCGTCCTGCCCGACAATCTCGCCAAGGCCGGCGTCGTCAACAGCGCCGACGCCATCAAGGGCTTCTGGGTGCCGGACTGGAATTCCTACCTCGAAAACGAAGACGACATCGTCGAAACGGTCAACGGCATTTTCGCCAGCTGATGCCGCCGCGACGGGCGGTTCCGCGCCGCCCGTCGCACATCTTCATAACAGGAGAGCCTTCGCCGCATGTCCGATATCCATCTGAAAAAGCTCGCTAAATCCTACGGCGATAGCGTCGCGGTCGCCGGCATCGACCTGCACATCGCCGAAGGAGAGTTCTTTTCCCTTCTCGGCCCATCGGGATGCGGAAAATCGACGACGCTCCGGATGATTGCCGGCTTCGTGCCGCCGAGCGGCGGCGAGATTCTCATCGGCCGCGACGACGTGACGAGATTGCCGCCGGAGAAACGCGACATCGGCATCGTGTTCCAGAACTACGCGATCTTCCCCCACATGAACGTTGCCGACAATATCGCCTTCGGCCTGAAGCTCCGGAAGCTGCCGAAGGAGGAGATCCGCAAGCGCGTCACCGCCGCGCTGCGCCAGGTCGGGCTTTCCGGATATGAGGAGCGTTTCCAGCGCCAGCTTTCGGGTGGCGAGCAGCAGCGTGTCGCCCTTGCCCGCGTGCTGGTCACGGAGCCCCGCATCCTCCTTCTCGACGAGCCGCTGTCGGCACTCGACAAGAGCCTCAGGGAGGAAATGAAATACTGGATCAAGGATCTACAGAAGAAGCTCGGCATCACCACCGTCTATGTGACCCACGACCAGGACGAGGCCCTGACGATGTCCGACCGCATCGGCGTCATGCAGAAGGCGCACATCGTCCAGGTCGGGACGCCCGAGGAAATCTACGAACGGCCGAAGACGCTGTTTGTCACCACCTTCATTGGTCATTCGAACGTGATCGACGTCACCGTCGGCGCCAATGACGGGCAAGGCATGACCGTGCTGCTGGAGGGAACCGTGTTGCCGACGCGGGGTCCCGAAGGCCTGGCCGCCGGGCAGGCGGCAAAGCTGGTAGTTCGCCCCGAGAACGTCATCATCGGTCCCGACACCTCATCCGGCGTCAGCCTTCCCGCGACGGTCGTCAGCGAAACCTACCAGGGTGCGCTGGTGCGCTACCGGCTGGCCATCGGTTCCCAGGAGATTGTCGCCGAGCGCCAGAACCAGTCCCGCACCGAACGATTTTCCCCCGGCGCCGCCGTCACGGTCGGCTGGGACCCCGACCGATCCGAGGCACTCGTCGCCTGAAGCAACACGGAAACAGCGAACATCGCCAGCACCGGAGCCATCCGCTCCGGCGCCACGGCCAGGCATATTCTCACGGAGGTCATGATGCGTATTGGAATAGATGTGGGCGGCACGAATACCGATGCTGCCCTGATGGACGGCCCGCTGGTACTCGGAGCATGCAAGAGCCCGACGACCAGCGATGTCGGCTCCGGCATTGTCGCCGTGTTGAAGCAGGTGCTGTCGATGACCGGCGTCTCGGTCTCGGAAATCCAGGCGGTGATGATCGGCACGACGCATTTCACCAATGCCGTCGTCGAGCGCAAGCGGCTGCTCGAAGTCGCCGCTATCAGGCTCGGCCTACCGGCGACCAAGGCGCTGCCGCCGATGACCGATTGGCCGAAGGATTTGGCCGACACACTCGGCCGCCACACTTTCATGGTGCGTGGCGGCAACGAATTCGACGGCCGCAAGATCGCGCCGCTTGATGAGCCCGAGATCCTGCGCATCGCCGGCGAAATCCGCAGTCGCGGCCTCAAGGCAGCCTCGATCACCTCGGTGTTTTCGCCGGTGACACCTGATATGGAGCTGCGGGCCGCCGAGATTCTCGGCAACGAGATCCCCGGCCTGTCGATATCGCTCAGCCACGAAGTCGGCCGGGTCGGTTTCCTCGAACGCGAAAACGCCTCGGTGATGAATGCGTCGCTCGCCGACCTGTCGCGCAAAGTCGTCAACTCCTTCCGTAACGCCCTGAAGGAACTGGCGATCAATGCGCCCTTCTATATCAGCCAGAACGACGGGACACTGATGGTGCCTGATTACGTCGAGCGTTATCCGGTGCTGACCTTCGCCTCCGGCCCGACCAATTCCATGCGGGGCGCCGCGATGCTTGCCGGCGAGAAGGAGGCGATGGTCGTCGATATCGGCGGGACCACGTCGGATGTCGGCATGCTAATGCAGGGTTTCCCGCGTGAATCTGCCGTCGCCGTCGATATCGGCGGGGTCAGAACCAATTTCCGCATGCCCGATGTACTCGCCATCGGTCTCGGCGGCGGCTCGATCGTGCGCGACGACGGTGCCCGCATTGGCCCGGATTCGGTCGGCTACGAAATCACCTCCCGCGCCCTGATCTTCGGCGGCGATACCCTGACGACGACCGACATCATCGTCGCGGCCGGCCTCGAGGATATCGGCGACCGTTCGCGTGTCGCGCATATCCCGGCAAGGACGATTAAGACGGCGCTCGATACCATCCACCGCATGGCCGACGAGGCCGTCGACCGGATGAAGACAAGCGCCGAGCCCCTGCCGGTCATCCTGGTCGGCGGTGGCTCGATCCTGATCTCGCGCGACCTGCCCTCCGCATCCCGCGTCATCCGCCCTGAGAACGCCTCCGTTGCCAATGCCATCGGCGCGGCGATCGCGCAGGTCGGCGGCGAGGTCGACCGCATCTTCTCGCTCGAAGGTACCTCCCGCGACATCGTGCTCGGCGGCGCCAAAAAGGAAGCCGAGGAGCGCGCCGTCAAGGCGGGTGCAGAGGCCGGAACGGTCAAGATCATGGATATCGAGGAAGTGCCGCTCGCCTATCTGCCAGGCAGTGCGACACGCATCCGCGTCAAGGCTATCGGCGATCTCGTGATCGGATGAGGACCCTATGAAACTCAACAGTCAACAACTCTGCGACCTTGCCGTCGGCGCGGCATTCCTCGGGACCGGCGGCGGCGGCGATCCCTATGTCGGCCGGCTGATGGTGCAGCAATGCCTCGACGAAGGGCTGGAGGTGAACATCATCGATCCCAGCGAACTGGCGGACGACATGCTGGTCATTCCGACCGCCATGATGGGTGCGCCGACCGTGCTGGTTGAGAAGATCCCAAGCGGCGAGGAGGCGATGTTTTCGCTGCAGCGGCTTGAACGTCATCTCGGCCGCAAGGCGCAGGCGACCATGCCGATCGAGATCGGCGGCATCAACTCGACGATCCCGCTTGTCGTCGGCGCCCGCCTCGGCCTGCCCGTCGTCGACGGTGACGGCATGGGCCGCGCCTTTCCCTTTCTCGAAATGGAAACCTTCGGCGTCTACGGCGTCTCCGGCAGCCCGATGGCCGTCAGCGATGAATATGGTGATTGTGCCATCATCGAGGCGGTCGATAACCGCCAGATGGAATGGCTTTCGCGCGCCGTCGCCATCCGCATGGGCGGCTGCGCTTATATCGCCGAATATGCAATGTCGGGCGCCGACGTCAAACGCACCGCCATTCCGAACACGCTGAGCCTCGCCATCCGCATCGGCGAAGTCCTGCGCAACGCCAGAAGCTCGCACGAGAATCCGATCGAGGCGCTGCTCGGATTTCTGCCTTCGACGCTCTACCGCTACGGGCGCATCATCTTCGGCGGCAAAATCACCGATGTCATGCGCGAGACCAAGGCCGGATTTTCGATCGGCCGCGTTACGATCGGCGGGCTGCCGCCCTTCGGTTCGACGATGGAGATCGAGATCCAGAACGAGAACCTGATCGCCCGCGTTGACGGCAAGGTGAAGGCGATCGTGCCCGATCTCATCTGCATCATGAACACGGAAACGGCCGAACCCATCACCAGTGAAAACCTGCGCTACGGACAGCGCGTCACCGTGCTTGCCGTCTCCGTTCCCGAAATCATGCGGACGCCGGAAGCGCTCGATGTCTTCGGCCCCACCTGCTTCGGGCTGAAGGAACCCTTCATTTCCATCGAACAGATCGGCTGAACACATGGCAATCATCACCAACGAGGATATCGACGACCTGGCGGTCGGCGCAGCCCTTCTCGGCACCGGCGGCGGCGGCGATCCCTATATCGGCAAGCTGATGGCGAAGGCGGCGATCGAACGCCACGGTGCGGTCGATCTTCTGGCGCTCGACGACGTGCCTGACGGCATCGAGGTCGCCGCCTGTGGCGCGATGGGGGCGCCGACGATCCTGATCGAGAAGATGCCGAGCGGCGAAGAGATCGGGCTTGCACTCAGGGCTTACGAGAAACGCGTCGGCAAGGCGATGGGAGCGATCATCCCCTTTGAGGCGGGCGGCATCAACTCGATGGTGCCGATCATGCTGGCGGCGGAATGCCGACTCCCGGTTATCGACGCGGACGGCATGGGCCGCGCCTTTCCGCAGCTCGAAATGGAGACCTTCAACGTCTATGGCGTGCCTGCCGCACCGCTGACGGTCGCCGACGAGCAGGGCAATGTCGTGATCATCGAGACGGAAAGTGCGGCCAAGGCCGAATGGCTCGCTCGCGGCGTGACGATCCGAATGGGCGGCCAGTCCTATATCGTCAATTACGGCATGGATGGCCGCACGACCCGTCGCGTATCCGTTCCAGGAACGATGTCGCTTGCCATCGGCATCGGGCGTACCATCCGGCTGGCGCTTGCCGCGCATCGCGATCCGCTCGCCGACCTGATCGAATTCTTCGCCGGAACGCATTACGAGACCGCGCGCCTTCTGGCCTCGGGAAAGGTGGTCGACGTCTCGCGGCGCGAGCAGAACGGCTGGTCGGTCGGGGTCGTGACGATCGAACCTTTCGACACAAACCGCAGGCCGGTGCGCATCCAGATCCAGAACGAGAATCTGGTGGCAGAGGAAGATGGCAGGGTGCTGGCGATCGTGCCGGATCTCATCTGCATCCTCGAAGCCGACACTGCCGAACCGATAACCACCGAACGCCTGCGTTATGGCCAGCGGGTCAACGTGCTTGGCGTCAAGGTGCCGCCGATCATGCGCACACCGGAGGCATTGGACGTCTTCGGCCCCGCCGCCTTCGGCCTGACGCAGAATTACGCAACGCTCGAGGCCGGTTAGATCTAGGCTGGCACGGGATATGCTTCTTAAAGCTCGCAAGTCAGGATGGTCGAATGAGCGAGGCGTTTTTGGATGCATCACAGTCGTTCCGAAGGCAAAACTGCAACCCGCCCCGGCGGGCGTGAACCGAAGACGCTAGGTTCCCGGTTTCGCCCGCCGCGCATGCTGTTCACGGCCATCGACCGTCCCTTTCCCCTTTCTAAGATCCGCGACGGTCTGGCGCGCCAGATCGTCGTCGTCCATGCACCATCTGGCTTCGGCAAGACGGCGCTGCTCAAGGCGGGATATGAGGCGGTTACTTCCGGCTCCGATTATTTTCAGTCGCTATTCGATGGCGGCGTCGGTCATTGCGGCTGGATCACGCTCGGCCCCTCGCATGGCCGACCTGCCGAACTGCTAGCTGATCTTTGCCTGGCACTCGGCATCCACACCCCACGGCCTCCCGCCTCTCTGAGGGAACTGTTCGACATCGTCGCCGACCGGGAAAGCGGCGCAATCCTGTTCATCGACGAGCTCGATATTGCTTCCTCACCCGATGTGCAGGCTTTCCTCGACGGATTTTTCTTAGGTGCCCCCGACAATCTGAGGATTGTCTGCGCGTCGCAGCAGAAGCTGCAGCTGCCGCTCGCCCGGCTCAGGGTGCGCGGGCTCGTAACAGAGATTAACGCCGTCGACCTCGCCTTCAGCCGTAACGAGATCCGCAGCCTGTTTCCACGTAACATCAACACTGGCGACGTCGCAAACTTTGTACGCGCTACCCGTGGATGGCCGGCCTTGACGCAGATCGCGCTCGGCGTGATGGAGAGCGGCGGTATAGACGAGCGCAACAGGCTGCTGGCCGGCGAACATCCCGATCTCTTCCGCCATATCGACGAAGCGATCCTGCGTCCGCTGTCGCCGGCGCTTCGCCGAACGCTATGCGTCACGTCGATCCTGGAGGAATTCCCGCTGGAGCTGGCAAGCCATCTCTCCGGCACCGATCTGCAGGCAGATGACCTTCGGCTGCTCGAGGATATGAGCCCGCTGATCGAAAAGAGCCAGATGGGTGCGGCCTGGTATAGGCTTCATCCGATCGTGCGGAAGTGCCTGACGACCGAGCTTGCCGGTGATCCCCAGACCGACGAGGCAACGCTTCACTCCATCGCGGCGATCTGGTTTGCCGAGCGCGGGTTCCTGGAAAGAGCCGTTTCGCATGCGGCGCGCGCCGGCAATTTTTCGCTCGCCGCGCAGACGATCCGACAGGCCGGCGGCGTCAATCTCTTCATCCGCGCCGGCCACACAGTGCTCGAACATTTGATCGCCGACCTGCCCGCCGGCGTCATCCACGAATCTCCGAGCCTGTCATTGTGTTACGTGCTGGTGCTCGCGAAGAAGGGGCACATCAAGGCGGCGCGTGAGCGGATGGAGGCGATCAAGCAAGGCCGGGCCATGCATGGCGACGAGTTCCTGACGATCGAGGCATCGACGCTCGATCACATCGACGGGCTGGTCGATATTTATGAGGATCTTCATCTCGACGATGCGCAGATCCTGCATCTCGAACGAATGGCGTCAGGTTTTTCGCCGCAATCGACCTGGGAGCTCGGCTGGATCTACAACCATCTGTGCATCGCTTATACCAGGCGCGGCAATCTCGACCTCGCGCGGCTGAGCGCCTTGAAGGCATTGGCCTATTATCGCGAGGAAAAGACGGCCTATGCCCAGATCTTCATGCTCATCCATCTGGGGCTGGTCAATACCCTCGCCGGCAACTTCTCGGCGGCGCTGACTTTCTGCCGGGAGGCGCAGGACCTGATCCAAAGCGCGCAGTGGACCGACATCAATCTCGAAGCGATCTGCCGCGTCGCGACGGCGGATGTTCTCTACCTCCAGGGCGAGATGGCTCTGGTCGAGAAGAGCCTTGGCGAGGCGGTCAATGCCGTGGTCCAGGGCGAAGGTTGGGTCGATATCTATTCCCGGATGTTTTCGCTGCTGGCCCGCAGCCGGCTGCGGTTGAGTGGTCTCGATACGGCAATGGCAGCGATCGACAAGGCGGAAGAGGTCGCCGTCGAACGCGCGCTGCCGCGCCTGAAGATTGCGGCCGACATCATGCGCGTCGATATTTTCTCGAAGGCCGGCCTGATTGAATCAGCGGTCCTTTTGGCCGAGCGGCTGGTTTCATCGTTGCGCGATCCTGAACTCGGGCACTTCTGGACCTGGCGCGAGGAAAGCGATTTCCTTGTCGCGCAAGCGCGCCTTCTCAAAGCCCAGGGACGACCGGGCGAAGGGCTCGCCAATCTGGAGACCGTGATGGCGCGAAGCCGCGCGAACGGCAGCGGTTATCACCTGCTGGCGGCGGAAATACTGGCAACGGTCGCCGCCTGGAACGACGGCCGGCATGCCCAGGCGCTCGAATATTTCCAGTTTGCGATCGCGCGTGCTCGCTCGCACGAGGTAACCCAGCTTTTCGAGGACGAGGGGCTCGAATTCTCCACGGTCGTGCGGGCGATCGTGCGTCGTTTCGGCCTGAAGGTCTTCAGTGCCGATGCCGTCGACTTCATCGGTCGCATAATTGGCCAGGGTGAAAGAAGCGTCTTCGGCAAACCGGCCGATAACGGCCGCCGGATCAAGGGTCCTCTTGCCGGCGGCAAAAGTCTTCTCAGTCAACGCGAGCAACAGGTCCTGCTCTGCCTACACGAAGGCAAGAGCAACAAGGAAATCGCCCGCGCGCTCGGGCTTTCCGAGCCGACGGTGAAATTCCACCTCAAGAACGTGTTTTCCAAACTTGGGGTCAGTCGCCGGGCAATGGCCCTGGCAGTTTCGGCTAAATTGAACCTTAAATAGCACGGCGAAATGCCGGCACTGTCAGCATAAACGATCTATAGTTCACATAAGACAATCCGAACCGGGCAATCATGAAATTCTGCCAGCTGGTAATGGTCGGCCAGGGGTATCGGTGCGTTGAGGGTCATAAGATGCACCCTGCTTTATCATGAGCGTGTTAGAACAGCCGCAGCCTGGTCGGCGGCCCGCAACCCGCTTTCCCATGCGCCATGCGCGGTCGAAAAGTCGGACTGGTGCGTCGCCTCGCCGGCGAAAAACAGCCGGTCGCCGACCGGGCGCGCCAGGACTGCGCGTGCGCCCGCATGGCCGGGCAGTGCATGGCTGTAGGAGCCGCCTATCCAATCGGTCCGACACCAGGAAGAGGCCGTGAGGGGCCGCAGATGGCGGCGAATGTTACTGCCGAGCAGCGATGACAGCTGGTCGAGTGCGAAGGCAAATGCCTCCACCAAACCCGCGCGTTCAATGACGACAGCGCCGTTTCCGCCAAAGAAGCCTTCGATGATCGGCCGGCCGAGCGGTCGGATATAATAGCTGCCGGTTTCGGCATTTTGCGGGTCGCCGAGCAGATGGGTTTCCGGCTCCAGACCATGATTGCCATGGAGTTCCAAAAACAGCTTGTCTGCGAGGCCAAGCGGCAGCTGACTTGCGGCATGGAGGTGATCGTCGGCCTCCGGGTCGAAGATAATGGCTCCGCGGGCCAGAACGGCGGTCGATGACGTGATGATCGCGGCACTTGATGTGACCGGGCCGCGGTCGGTCTCCAGCTGAATGCCGCTCCCGGTCAATGCCACACGCCGAACGGGGGTCAAAAGGCGCAAGGCGACGTTCGGAACGGCGGCGCTGATCAGACTTCCATAGCCTTCATGCACCCGCCAATTGGCATCGGTTGCCGCATTGTCATAGGCAAGAAAGTCAGCGACTGACAGCCGATCGAGCGGTGCGCCGTTCATATATCCGCTGAGGGACTGGCAGTAGGCGTTCCATTTGCCGCCGGGCTCCAGTGCGTCCGACGCCCTGTCGCTGGCGGGGGGATTTGCCCGCATCCGCTCCTCAAGCGCGTTCCATTCGGCCGCCGCCGCCGCGCGCTCATCCTGCGTGAAGCCGAGATCGCGCCACTGGCTTTGCCACGCCGTCGGTCCGCGCTCGATATTGAACCCGGCCTCACGGCCGATGGCGACGAGAGGATTGCGCTCGGCAGAGTGCAGCCAGCCGCAACCCATATCCAGCGGCATTCCGGCCAGTTCGATTGTCCAGGCTCGTCCGCCTACGCGGTTGCTGGCCTCCAGAATGATGACCGAGCGCCCGGCATCGGCCAGGCTTTTTGCTGCTGCAATGCCGGCTGCGCCAGCCCCGACAATCGCAACCTCGTAGTCCATCGTCGCCCTCCGCCGCTGCGTCATCAGCTTGATACGACACAAGCTTTACATCGGGGTTGCACCCGCTTCAATGTGCCCGAAAGCCTGCTAGTATGCTGACATGACGTTCTTCGAAACACTTGTTGCATTGCTGGCGGTTGCCATCCTGCTGCTGCAGGTCACGCGTCGCATGCGCCTGCCCTACCCCGGCATTCTGGCTGCCGCCGGCGTCGCCGTGGCGATGTTGCCAGGGGCGCCGACGATTCCGATCGATCCTCCGACGGCGCTCGCCCTGTTCATTGCGCCCGTCCTTGTCGATTCGGCCTATGACTTCCCGGTGGGGGCGGCGCGGCGCATGCTGCTGCCGCTGTTCTTCTATGCGGTCGTCGCCGTTCTCGTCACGACAGGCGTGGTCGTGTCGATCAGCATGCTGACCGTCGGGCTTCCGATTGCGGTCGCGGTTACACTTGGCGCAATTGTTTCGCCGCCCGATGCCGCGGCCGCCACGGCAGTCCTTTCCAATTTGCCCGTCGCCCGCCGTGTGGATGCCCTGCTCAAGGGAGAAAGCCTGTTCAACGACGCGACCGCACTGCTGCTTTTCGGCGCTGCGCTGACTGTCCAGGCGCGTGGTGGGCTGGATGTCGGGACGGCACTTCAGGTGGGGATCGCCGCACCTGGAGGGATCCTGTTCGGCATCGTCTTCGGCTTTTTTGTCTCGCGGCTTCGGCCGATAACCGAGAACACGGTCGGCGGGACCCTGCTTCAATTCGTCTACGCTTTTTCGACCTGGCTGATCGCCGAACATCTGCATCTGTCGGCTGTCCTTGCCACAGTGGCGAGCGCAATGACGCTCGCCACGCTCTCTTCGGTCAGGGATTCACCGCGGATGCGGGTACATTCCTTCGCCGTCTGGACGACCGTCGTCTTCCTGCTGAACGTGGTGGCTTTCCTGCTGATGGGCCTGCAGGCGCGCCGCATCCTTGAGGCGATGTCGGCTGAAGAGCTGCAGCGGGCGATGGGATTTGCCGTCATCGTGGTGGTCGGCGTGATCCTGGCGCGCATGGCGATGGCTTTCCTGCTTCACGCCGTCGTCGCTTCTCGTCACCGAAGCGGCCATGAATTGGCGCCTTTCACGTCCGGGGAGACCTTCCTGGTGGGTTGGGCCGGTATGCGTGGCCTCGTTACGCTGGCGACGGCCTTCGCGCTCCCCGCCGACTTTCCCGAGCGAGACCTGGTCGTGCTCACAGCCTTCGCGGTGGTGCTCGCAACCCTGGTTATTCAAGGGGCGACCTTGGCTCCAATGATCCATCTCCTGAAACTCGGTCGGCAGGCAGAAGTCCGTGATGAACTCAAGGTGGCCCGAAGATCGCTCGCCGAAGCCGCCTTTCAGCGGCTTGAGAAGGAAGACGGCACTGAGGCCGAAGCGATCCGGACGATCTGTAGGGACCATTGGACCGCGTCAACCGAGGCAAACAAGGCTTCGGCGCTCGATCGCCGCCGCGACCTGACGATCGCCGCCGTTCTCGCCCAGCGCCAGCGCCTCGAGGAATTGCGCGACACAGATCAGATCGGCGCGACGCAATATCTCGAGCTGCAGGAGGACCTGGACTGGAAGCAGCTCTCCGTCGGCTCGGATGAGGATCGCCGCATCACAGAAAGCTAGAGCCGATAAGGCATCACACAGTGCTGCTCCGTCAGCCCAGCCTCTCAAATGAGGCGGGACGCATCACTCGATATCCTTCAGCGCATCGAGTGGGCCGGTCAGCGCCGTGCGCGGTGGGACGAGGGTCGGCCGCACCAGATGCGTGATTGGCGGGCCGCGGTCTGCATCAAGGATCGCAAACCCCTTGGTGATCATCGCCTCGCTGTCCTGCCGGATCATGAAGACGGGGAAAGGCAGGAAGGAGCCAAAGGGATCGTAGTCGTAGCAGCCAACGATGATGTCGGCGAAGGTCTCATGCGGGTGCAGCGCGAGGAAGCGCATCAGCCCTTCGAGATTGATCGAGGAATTGACGAAAAATGTGCGCGGCAGCTTTCCGTGGCCTTCGTAGAAGGCTTCAAAGGCACGCGCCGTCATGGCCGGGGAATAGCCGGTCGGCTGGATGCAGACATCCGGATCCGCGCCCAGAAGTGCGCGCTTTACGTCGCGGAAACCGCGAATTCGCTCGTGGCTGGCGTGGTCGTTGCGGCCGCCGAACAGGTACAGATCGTCAGGTGAAAGCGGGCCATCCTCCTGCGCGCGTTCGATGATCGCCTGCGTCAGCATGCGCGCACCTTCATAATTGTCGCTGATGACCGACGGCGCCAGCGTGCCCGGCAGATCGATGTTGACGTGCTTCAGCCCTGCCTTTTCGCAGACCTTGTGTACGCCATCCGGATCGGTTGCGCCGGCGATGAAAAGTTCGTCGATCGAATAGGAGATCAGTGTCTCGACGACCTGGCGCTCCTCGTCCGGATCGCGACAGGCGCTGACGACGAGGGGGCACTGGCCGCGGCTTCTGACCTGTGCCTCGAAAGATTGCGCCATGGAGGAGAAATAGCGGTTGTCGTGCACCGGCAGCAGAAGACCGACGAGGCCGGAGCGGGACGAACGCAGGCCGCGGGCCTGCAGATTTGCCGTATATCCGTGCTCGTTCGCCAGGTTCTGAATGAGTTGGGCCGTCGCCTCCTTGATACGCCTCTTCCGCCAGCTTCCGTTCAGCACGGCGCTTACGGTAGAAGCCGACGCACCCGATAGGATCGAGAGATCGTAGATTGTCGCCTTCTTCTTGCTGATGTCTGCCATATCTCGCCTTTTCCGCTGTCGTTCCCTTAGAAACAAACCCCTCTTGACGAAAGCCCTACCTTGATCGATAGTCATTGCACCATCGATTGTGCAAAAAAGAAAGATCGATTGCGCAAAAATGGTTCGCCGGAGGAGGCGGGATGGGAGGCAAGGGTGTTCCCTCGCCAAGAAGCAACCAGGAACAACCTGCCGCAAAGCGGCCGGTGGTCGTCGTTCGCCATGAGCGACCTTGAGGAGGAGTGAAGATGAGGAGACTTATCATAGCGGCAATTGCCGCATCGCTGTCGCTTGCCGGGGCGGTGGTCGCGTTTGCGCAGGACGCACCGAAGGTCGGCGTTGTCGTCAAGATCGGCGGCATTCCATGGTTCAATGCGATGGAAGCCGGCATCAAGGAACAGGGCAAGAAACTCGGCGTCGATGCCTTCATGATCGGCCCGACCAGCGCCGACCCGGCGCTGCAGGTGCGCGCCATCGAAGACCTGATCGCCCAGGGCGTCAAGGTCATCGGTGTGGTGCCGAACGATGCCAAGGTGCTCGAGCCCGTGCTCACCAAGGCGCAAGCCGCCGGCATCAAGGTCATTACGCATGAATCGCCCTCGCAGAAGGGCGCCGACTGGAATTTCGAACTCGCATCGTCGACCGGTTTTGGTGAGGCGCATGGCAAGCTGCTCGCCGAAAAGATGGGCGGCAAGGGCGAATATGCCGTCTTCGTCGGCTCGCTGACCGTTCCGCTGCACAATGCCTGGGCGGACGCCGCAATCGCCTATATCAAGGCGAATTATCCGGACATGAAACTCGTCGGCGACCGTTATGGCGTCGCAGAAGATGTCGACAAAAGCCGCTCGACGGCGCTTGATCTCATCGCTGCCCATCCGGATCTGAAAGGCTTCCTCGCCTTCGGCAGCCAGGGCCCGATCGGCGCGGGGCGCGCTGTCGAAGAACGCCGCAAGACGGGCAAAATCTTCGTGCTCGGCCCGTTCTCGCCCGGCCAGGGCCAGAAGCTGATCAAGTCCGACGCGATATCGGGCGGCTTCATGTGGAATCCGAAGCAGGCCGGCGAAGTCTTCGTCACGCTCGCCGATCGCCTGATCAAGGGCGAGAGCATCAAGGAAGGTGATGACATTCCGGGTCTCGGCGTGATCAAGCCTGTTGGTAACGACATCATCGTCGATCAGCTGCTGCCGATCAACAAGGATACGGTCGACGACCTGGCCGCAATGGGCCTCTGAAGAGGCCCCCTCCCCGGGTGTCGGGCCGGTCGATACGGACCGGCCCGGCGTTCGGGAAAAGAGCGATATCCGACCATGGCTGGACCATTGACCTTTCATGGCATTCGACTGGACAGGCAACCGGCATGAGCATGGCAACGGATGATGGTGTGAAGGCCCAGCCGCTTCTTTCGCTTCGCGGCATCAACATGACATTCGGCGGTGTGAAGGCGCTGAAAAACGTCTCCTTCGAAGTCCTGCCCGGCGAGGTGCATTGCTTGGCCGGCGAGAATGGTTCCGGCAAGAGCACCCTTATCAAGGTGATATCAGGCGTCTATCGGCCTGCAGACGGCGCCGAGATCGTCTTCGACGGTGAGACGATATCCCTCATGACGCCTGGCATGGCCCAGTCCCGCGGCATCCAGATCATCTGGCAGGACCTCGCGCTCTTTCCGGAAATGAGCGTGGCCGAAAACATCGCCTTCCAGACCCTTTCCGGTTCGCGCCCGCGCTTCGTCAATTATGCCGCGATCCGCGGAACAGCCGAGGAGGCACTCGCCCGGCTCGGCATTACCCTCGACGTCGACAGGCCTCTCAAGGACTTCGCCATCGCGCAGCGTCAGATCGTCGCCATCGCCCGCGCGCTGGTCGGAGAGGCCCGCATCGTCTTCATGGACGAGCCGACCGCCTCGCTCACCCAGTCTGAGACCGATCATCTGCTGGCGATCGTGCGCACGCTGTCGGCTTCGGGCGTTGCCGTGGTCTTCGTCAGCCATCGCCTTGCGGAAGTGCTGGAAATTTCCTCGCGCATCACGGTGCTGCGCGATGGTGCGCTGGTCGGTGTCTATCCGGTGGAAGGCATGACCCAGTCTAAGATCACCGAGCTGATGACCGGGCGCACCTTCGACCAGAATGTTCGCGCCCGCGACCTGTCGCACAACCCGGTCCTGCTTTCTGTAAGCAAGCTTTCCCGGCCTGGCGAGTTCGAGGACATCTCCTTCGATCTGCGCCGTGGCGAGACCCTCGGAATCACCGGCCTGCTCGGCTCCGGGCGCACCGAACTCGCGCTCACGCTGTTCGGCATGCGCCGGCCCGCCGCCGGAACGATCGTGTTGGAGGGAAAGCCGGTGCGCTTTGCCTCCAACCGCGAGGCGATCACCTCAGGCGTCGCCTATCTCTCCGAAGACCGCCTTTCGCTCGGTCTCAACCAGCCGCAATCCATCGCCGACAATCTGGTCATGGCCTCCCTCAACCGTATCCTAGGCGGCCGGCTCATCTCGCCGGAAAAGAAGCGCTCGCTGGTCGCGCGCTGGATCGCCGATCTCGGCGTCAGGATCGGCAAGCAGGACGATGCGATCTCGACGCTTTCGGGCGGCAACCAGCAGCGCGTCGCGATCGCCAAATGGCTCGCCACCGATCCAAAGGTGCTGATCCTCGATGCGCCCACGGTCGGCGTCGATGTCGGCGCGCGCGCCGGCATCTTCGAAATCGTTGCACGCCTCGCCGAGGCGGGGCTGGCGATCATCCTGATTTCGGACGAGGTGCCGGAGGTCTATTTCAACGCCGATCGGATCATCCATATGGAAAAGGGCCGCATCGCCGGCTGGCATGATCCGCGCGCGACTACGCTGAAAGACCTGGAGGCGGCGGTCTATGCGTAAGCTGTTCCTGTCCCATACGACTGAATTCGTGCTGTTTGCCGTCATCATCGCTATGAGCATTGTTCTTGCTCTCATGACCGACCGTTTCTTCACGCTCGGCAATGTCTTCGACCTGCTCAATATCAGCGCGGTCAACATTATCTTTGCCGTTGGCCTGCTCGTGGTGCTGATATCAGGCGGGATCGACATCTCCTTCGCGGTCGCAGCCTCGATCGTGCAATACGTCACTGCACTTGCGCTCGAGAGGATCGGCGGGGGTGGATGGGTATCCGGCTTCCTGATTGCGGCCGGCATCGGCATCGTGCTCGGCGTGATCAACGCCTTCCTGATCCACCGCTTCCGCATCATCTCGATCGTCGCGACGATCGCGACCTTCAACGTCTATTTCGGCTTGCTGATGTTTTTCACCAAGGGGGTGTCGATCTACAATCTGCCCGACTGGCTGACGAGCCGCGTCATCATCTACGAGCGCGAAATGGCCGATGGGAGCTGGGCTGAGATCACCTTGCCGGTTGTGGTCATGGCCGTCTGCACGCTCGCCACATGGTTCTTCATTACCCGCACGACGACCGGCCGGCAGCTCTACGCCTTCGGCGACAATCCGGAAGGCGCGCGCCGCTTCGGCATCAATATCGGCGCCATGCAGTTCATCGCCTTCGGCTGGCTTGGGTTGATGGCAGGCATCGCCGGGCTCATGCAGGCGCATTATGCGCAGGAGGTCGTGCCGAACGCACTCTACGGCCGCGAACTCGATGTGCTCGCTGCCGTGGTGCTCGGTGGGGCGCGGCTGGGCGGCGGCAAGGGCTCGGTGCTCGGTTGCGTGCTGGGCGTGCTGCTCGTCTCGATCACCCAGAACGGCCTCAACCTGATGGGCGTCTCGCCCTTCGCCTTCAAGATGATCGTCGGCGCGATCATCCTCGTTGCGATCACCTTGTCGAGCGCCCGCATCGGCAATCTGGTGCCAGTGTTTGCGACCCGGAAATCGACCGGTGACAGGCCTGCAGGCAGGGGAGAGAGCTGATGAACGCGCTTGCCGCCCGCTTCAACGCCATCTTCGGGGCCGACATGGCCGGTCCCCTCGCCGCGCTGGCGGCCGTGCTTGTCGTCTTCAGTTTCGCCTCGCCGCATTTCCTGACGGGCGCGACCTTCGGATCGGTCGCCTTTCAGCTTCCCGAGCTGGGTGTTCTGACGCTTGCCATGCTGATGCCGATCCTCACCGGCGGCCTCAACCTTGCGATCACCTTCACCGCCAACATCGCCGGCCTGACGCTCGCCTGGACGCTGCAGGCCAATGGCGGCATCGATGCCGGCCCGGGCGCCTTCCTGCTCGGCTCGGCTCTGGCGCTTGCCGTCGGTGCCGCCAGCGGCCTGGTCATGGGCCTCGTCATCGCCTTTACCCGCGCCCATCCGATCCTCGTTTCGCTGTCGATGATGATCTTTCTGCGCGGCCTCGGCGAGTTCCTGACGCGCGGCGGCGATATCTCGGGCTTCCCTACCTTCATCGCTCCGATCGGCCACGGCAGCATCCTCGGCATCCCGGTACCTTTGTTGATCCTGATCGCCTGCGTAATCGCCAGCCACATTCTACTCTCGCGCTCCAAGCTCGGCTTTTCCACCTACATGATCGGCTCCAATATCGAGTCTGCCCGCTATTCCGGCATCAACACCCGCAAGGTTCTGGTGCTGGTCTATATGCTTTCCGGCGTGATGGCTGCGGTTGCCGGCATCATCATGCTTGCGCGCTTCAATTCGGTGCGCGTCGGCCACGGCGAGTCCTATCTGCTGATCACCGTGCTCGCCTGCTTTCTCGGCGGCATCAATCCTTTCGGCGGCTTCGGCCGCGTCCTGCCCGTCTTCGTGGCGCTCATCGTGCTGCAGCTTCTCTCTTCGGGGCTCAACCTGCTCGGCGCCAACCAGCACCTCACCACTGCCGTCTGGGGTATCCTGCTCATCGTCGTGATGGTGCTGCGGTGGTTCTCGGCCAAGTTCATCAGAATCGTGAAATAGGAGATACGATCATGGAAGGTTTCGGCGTTCACACCAGCATGTGGACCATGAACTGGGATCGCGCAGGTGCCGAAAAGGCGATTGCCGGAGCCGTGCACTACAAGATGGATTTCATCGAGATCGCGCTGCTGAACGCGCCTGCCGTCGATGCCAAACATACCCGCGCCCTGCTTGAAAAGAATAAGCTGCGCGCCGTCTGCTCGCTCGGCCTGCCGGAACATGCCTGGGCCTCGGTCCGCCCGGATGCCGCAATCGAGCACCTGAAGGTTGCGATCGAAAAGACTGCAGAAATGAACGCCGAGGCCCTGTCCGGCGTCATCTTCGGCGGCATCGGCGAGCGCACCGGCGTGCCACCGACGCAGGGCGAATACGACAACATCGCCAAGGTGCTCGACGTAGCGGCAAAGCATGCTAGGAAGCACGGCATCCAGCTCGGCGTCGAGGCCGTGAACCGCTATGAGAACCACCTGATCAACTCGGCGCAGCAGGCCGTCGAGATGGTGGAGCGCGTCGGCGCGGATAACATCTTCGTTCACCTCGACACCTACCACATGAATATCGAGGAAAAGGGTGCGGCAAATGGCATCCTGATCGCCCGCGATCACCTGAAGTACATCCATCTTTCGGAAAGCGACCGCGGCACACCGGGCTACGGCAACATCCCGTGGGATGCGATCTATGCCGCGCTCGCCGCAATCGGCTTCAAGGGCGGGCTTGCGATGGAAAGCTTCATCAACATGCCGCCTGAGGTCGCCTATGGCCTGGCCGTCTGGCGCCCCGTTGCACGCGATATGGAAGAGGTCATGGACAAGGGCCTGCCGTTCCTGCGCAATAAGGCGGAACAATACGGTCTCATCTGACCCGGTTTGCCGGATATTCCGAATTCCCCTGTTGGCCGACTGCCATCAACGACAAGCCATAACCGCAGCGGCCGCACGGGTGTCTGGCTGAAGAGTTCTTGCCATCGCCGGCAAGGGGCGTGACGCCCGTCTCTTCAGCACAGGCACCGAATTTCATTCGGCTCGTGCATGCGAAATGACTCTTGAGAAATATCATACTGTTTGTGATATTGTTATTGATGCTTGTTACTTTCCTCCCCCTATGCCATTTTGCCTGTTAAAATAAGGCGCTTGAACGGCCCGCGCCCGGGCTCTAGTTTCAAAGAGATGGCGGCGTTTCGATCGACCATCGATATGGGGGAATCTTGGATGGCACGCATTACGCTGAGGCAACTGCTCGACCATGCTGCGGAGGAAGGCTACGGCGTTCCCGCTTTCAACATCAACAACATGGAGCAGGCGCTCGCCATCATGGAGGCCGCGGATGCGTGCCAGGCGCCGGTTATCATGCAGGCGTCGCGCGGAGCCCGCGCCTATGCCAATGACATCATGCTGAAGCACATGATGGATGCCGTCGTTGAAATCTATCCGCATATTCCAGTCTGCGTGCATCTCGATCACGGCAACGATCCCTCCAACTGCATGACGGCGATCCAGGCGGGCTTCACCTCGGTAATGATGGATGGTTCACTGAAGGCGGACGCCAAGACGCCCGCCGACTGGGCCTATAATGTCGGCGTCACCAAGATGGTGACTGACATGGCGCATTTCGGCGGCATCTCAGTGGAAGGCGAACTCGGTGTTCTCGGTTCTCTCGAGACCGGCATGGGCGAGGCCGAGGACGGCCACGGCGCCGAGGGCAAGCTTTCGCATGACCAGCTGCTGACCGACCCGGACGAAGCGGTGAAGTTCGTGCGCGAAACCAAGGTCGATGCGCTCGCCATCGCGATGGGCACATCGCATGGCGCCTACAAGTTCACCCGCAAGCCGGACGGTTCGGTACTGGCGATGAACGTCATCGAAGAAATTCACCGCAAGCTTCCGAACACACATCTCGTCATGCATGGCTCGTCCTCGGTCCCGATCGAACTGCAGGAGATCATCAACAAGTATGGCGGCCAGATGAAACCGACATGGGGAGTGCCGGTCGAGGAAATCCAGCGCGGCATCAAGAACGGCGTGCGCAAGGTCAACATCGACACCGACGGCAGAATGGCGATGACCGGCCAGATCCGCCGCGTGCTGCAGGAAGATCCAAGCGAGTTCGATCCGCGCAAATATCTGAAGCCGGCGATGACGGCGCTGACCAAGCTCTGCAAGGAACGCTTCGAACAGTTCGGCACCGCCGGCATGGCCGGCCGCATCACGCCCCTCCCCGTTTCGGAAATGGCGAAGCGTTACAAGTCCGGTTCCCTCGATCCGGCTTTCTCCTGAAACTGGGTTAGCCCGAGGCCGGGCGCGGTGTCTTTTCCGGCTCGGCGGCAACCTTGCCTGTCAGTGCTTGGCCGTGGAAGCGGCCCAGCTGGCTGACAACGTCCTGGATTTCGCTTGCCGTTCGTTCGGCATTCCAATCGAGCGCTGCCCCGGCAACGCCGGCGATTTCCCGCAGGCCTTCCAGCGTCAACCGGCCCTCGATCGCAAGCGTCGTACGACGCATCACGATGTCCGACAGGTGGACGACGATTTCGTTCCGGGCGATCCAGTCGATCTCGCGGAGACTGTAACGCGGCGCACCCGCCAGGCGCTGCTCGTCGGTATAGCCTGAAGGAGAAGAAAGCAGGGCTGCGGCCGTCGTGCCGTAGCGGGCGAGCAGTTCGTCGGCACGCTCGGCGGCAACGCCGCTGCGTGATGCGGTATCCCTGATCCAGGCGCTACGTTGCTGGGCATCAGCCGGAAAGGCCTTGCCGCCGCCGACCGCCAGATAGCGTGTCGACTGGCTGCGGCTGCGCTGCAGCCGGGAGAGAACGGTGTCGGCGACCTCTTCCGCAAAGCCACGGAACGTCGTCCACTTGCCTCCGACCAGCGAAATGATCGGAAACGGTCTGCCGCTCTCTGGCTCCTTCACCGGCGCGGAGTGATCACGGCTGATTAGCCCCGGTGCTGCCGCATCTGACGCCGGCAGCGGGCGGATACCGCTATAGCT
The DNA here is from genome assembly GCF_002008365.1 of Rhizobium leguminosarum bv. viciae USDA 2370. GTDB lineage: Bacteria > Pseudomonadota > Alphaproteobacteria > Rhizobiales > Rhizobiaceae > Rhizobium > Rhizobium leguminosarum. The sequence continues at coordinate 354,045 of NZ_MRDL01000059.1, read as the reverse complement.
GTAAACGACCTGGTCGCGATCGATGCGGAGCGTCGGCAGCAGCGAGCGGACACTTTCGAGAAAATACTCGGTTTCCGGCTCCTCGCAGCGGACATTGTCCGGATCATCCGCCGGAATGTCGGTCGAACCAACAAGTGCCAGCCCGAGATAGTCGTAGACCAGGCAGATTCGGCCGTCGTCGGCCTCGAAATAGATCATGTGGCCGTTGAGGCTTCGCACCAGCTCGGGATGGTCAAGCAGGATATGGGAACCCTTGGTGCCGCCGATCAGGTGCGATGGGGCACCGAGTAAAGTGTTGACGTGATCGATCCAGGGACCTGCCGCATTGACGACCAGTTTGGGAGCAACGGTGACATCGCGACCATCGGGCTGCCGGAAGGTCAAATGCCCCTCTGAAACGGCAGCCAGTGTCGCGAAATTTGCCGCGAGGCTCCGCGCGTTCGCATCGAGACCATCGCTCACGAGCTCATAGACGAGTCGCTCCGGCCTGCTGATCTTGGCATCGTAATAGATGCCGCCGGCGACGATGGCGGGGGTTACATGCGGCATTTCCTTGCGCGCCTGTTTCTTCAAGATCAGCCGGTGGCGCGGCATGACCTGGTCGCGTGAACCGAAAAAGTCATAGAGCCGAAGCCCGATCTTGATGAGCACGGCTCCACGGCTGCGTGGCGCCGTCTTCGACCCGAAGAGCGTTCTGATCGCTGCCCAGATACCGCGGGTCCAGGAAAAGACCGGAATGAAGGTCGGCAGTGGCTCGACGCAATGCGGCGCGTTCTTGAGCAGGAGGTTGCGCTCAAGCGTCGATTGCGCAACCAGTCCGAACTCACCCGTTTCAAGATATTTCAGGCCGCCGTGAATGAGCCGCGATGGTGCGGCGCTCGTGCCGGAACCAAAGTCGGCCTTGTCGACGATCAGGCAATTGACACCCTGTAGCGAGAGGTCGCGGAACAGGCCGGCGCCGTTGATGCCCGCCCCGATGATCAAAACGTCGATATCGTTCTCGCCGGGATTCGAGAAGCGCTGCTGCAAATCGGGGGTCATGCTCGTCGTCCTAAATTGCCCGCCGCAGCAGGCATTTGTCTTTTCAGTTTGCCGATTGTTCCGGCGCAAGCGCGGCAATCCTAGGCCAAAGGGGGATCATCGCGTCGGCAATGTCGCGGAACACCTGGTAACGCTTTTCATAATCCGCGCTGCGCGCCGCATCCGGCCGGCAAGTCTTTGCGATGGCGGCCGTGTCGCGCGGATCGCTCTGCGGATCGGCGAAGACCCCAGCACCCGACCCGGCACAAAGCGCAGCACCCCAGGCGGCCGCCTCATCCGTCTCGGTTACCGTGACCGGCATGCCAAGCACATCGGCAAACATCTGCACGACGGCAGGGTTGCGCGAGATGCCCCCGGCGAGCCGCGCCTGATCGAAGGCAAAGCCGTCGCGAAGCGCGTCGACATGAATGCGATGATTGAAAGCGATGCCCTCAAGCACGGCGCGCAGCATGTCGCCGCGGTCGTGCCATCCACCGAGCCCGAAGAAGCCGGCGCTGGCCGCCGCGCCATAGGGCGAGCCGAACAGATAGGGATGGAAGAGCGCGGTCGAGGGGCGCTCGAAGGCGGCCTCGATCTCGGGCGCCAGCAGGGCGTGGATCGAGTTGCCTTGCACCTCGCCATTCTTCCGTTCGGCAGCGCAGAGCGTGTCGAGAAACCAGTCGTAGTTCGCTGTCGATGCCGGGGAGATCGACATGCTGTTCCAGATGCCGGGTGCAATCCCGTTGCGGCAGAACCAGCGCCGGTCGACACGCGGTTCCGACGAAAGCGTCTCGTTGATCGAATAGGTCCCAGCAATGACCGCGACAACGCCCTTGGCATAACCCCCTGCCCCGAGCGCCGAGGCCGTGACGTCGTGCAGACCGGCAACGACAGGCGTTCCTTCGGCGAGGCCCGTCAGTTGCGCGGCTTCACGGGTCACGCGTCCGACGATCTGGTCAGAGCGCGAGGCTGGTGGCAAGGCGTGGACGAGATCCTGCAATCCAAACAGCCGCAGGGCGTCCTCACTGTAGTTCTGCGTCTTGACATTGGTGAAGGAGGTGCTGGCTTCGGTGCGGTCCGTACCGATGGTCCCGGTCAGGCAGAACCGCAGCCAGTCCTTGCAGCTGAAGAAATGGCCGATGCGCTTATAGCGCTCAGTCTCGATTTCGCGGATCCAGGCAAGCAATGCCGATGGCGCGGAGACGTGCGGGATCTGCCCCGTCAGTTCGATCGCCAGGTCGGCGACGTCGCTTTTCGTCCACGGGTCGACGATCGCCCCTGCCCGGCTGTCCAGCGAGAGAATGGCCCGGCCGAGCGGCTTCCGGGCGTGATCGAGCAGGTAGATGCCGTCTCCGTGCGCGGTAGCGGCAATGCCCGCTATGTCGCTTGCCGGCCGCCCGCTGAGTGAAATCGCTTCGCGGATGGCATCGGCCGTCGCGTTCCACAATTCATCCATGTCGCGCTCGATATGGCGGGCCTTCGGAATGAACTGCGTCACCCGGCGCCGGGCGGCTGCAAGCGGCGTGCCGTCGACATCGAAGATGACCGCCTTGGTGACTGTCAAACCACTATCGATCCCGAGCAGTGTCGGCATTCCCGTTTACCTCACGAGGGACAACCGGCCCGTGCCGTCAGGAGCGCCCTCCGGCGCCCTTGGCAATGACCACGTTGATATCTCTGGACCGCATGCGGTCGATGTGCACCGGCTGGGTCTTGTCGTCGACGATAACGACGTCGAACTCATCCAGTGCTGCGAAACTGTGGAGTGCACGCCGTTCGAACTTTGTATGATCGGCAAGCAGGATGCGTTTTACGGAACAGTCGAACATGGCGCGCTTGGTATCGACTGTTTCAGGGGACTGGTGCAGCACCGTGCCATCGCTGATCGCCGACATCGAGATGAACGCGACATCTGCCCTGAGTGCCTTGATCTCGTTGATGGTTATGCGACCCATGAAGGCATTGCACCAATTGTAATATTGGCCGCCGAGGGCGAGCAGCGTGACGTCGTGCAGGCCCGTCAGCGCATTCATCAATGTCAGGGAATTGGTAATTGCGGTGACCGGCACCTTCGAAGGCAGGTGCGCCGCCATCTGAAGTACCGTGGTCGAGTCATCGAAAAAGATCGCCTGTCCCGGTTCGACGAATTGCATTGCCGCCTCGGCGATCAGCTTCTTTTCCACCGACTGGCGGTTGGAGCGATAGACGTCGCTGGATTCGATGAGATTGGTCGCCGCCGCCGTGACGATGCCGCGCGTCTTCCTGAAGAGGCCGCGGCTGACGAGCTCATCGACATCGCGGTGAGCCGTCATCAGGCTGATCCCAAAGCGGTCGGTCAGGTCTTCAATCCGCATCGAGCCTTCACCCATCACGGCCTCTGCAATCATGCGGCGGCGCGCGATCTGGCGCGTCTGCCTGCTGTCGCTGGTGAGCTGGTCCAACAGATGGTCGTCCCGGCTGGTCTTCTGTGTCACGGGTCACCCCTGTCGCTGAACTATGGATCCCAGCTTCGTACAGTGATTGCCGCGCCAAGGCAAAAAGGCGAAACGCAACCGGCGGTTGGACCGCAGGCCATCGCTTCCAGCATGAAAATGAGGGCGCTCTTGCGAGCGCCCTTTTACCGTTTACTGCGCCAGAACGAACGGGCCGGTGTACTTGTCGATGTTGTCCTTGGTGATCAACAGGCAATCGAAGAGCTGCTTTTCGCTCTTGGCACCCGTGTTACCCGTCTTGATCAGGTTGTCTGCCTGCTTGACGGCTTCTTCGGAGAAGACGGCAACCGGCTGGAGGACGGTGTATTGGAGTTCGCCCGCCTTGATGGCAGCAACTGCATCCGGAGAACCGTCGAAGCCGCCGACCTTCACATTGGCGAGCTTGCCGGCTTCCTTGAGTGCGGCGATCGCGCCGAGCGCCATTTCGTCATTGCCCGAGATGACGCCGACGATATCCGGGTTGGCCTGCAGCATGGACTGCATCTTGTTGTGGCCCTGGGTGCGGTCCCAGTTGGCAACTTCCTTGGCGACCTTCTTCAGATCCGGATACTGCGAAAGGACAGTCTCGTAGCCATTCGAACGCGTTGCCGCGTTGTTGTCGGACGGCGCGCCGAAGAGTTCGGCATAGTTGCCCTTGTCGCCGATCGCTTCGACCCATTGCTGCGCGCCGAGGGCGGCACCCTGTGCGTTGTTGGAAACAAGCTGCGCCTTGGCTAGGCCTTCCTGGTTGATCTCGGCGTTGACGAGGATGACCGGGATGCCGGCAGCAACGGCCTTCTTGACCGCACCGACGGAACCGTCGGCGTTTGCCGGGTCGAGGATGATCGCCACCGACTTGTTGGTGATCGCCGTATCGATCAGGTTGCTTTCGGTATTGGTGTCACCCTTGTGGGCGTTGACCGAGGCCGTGTAGCCCAGCTTTTCGGCGGTTGCCTTGGCGACATTGCCTTCCGTCAGCCAATAGGGATTCGACGGATCGTTGACGATGATCGTCATCATGCCCGCTGCCCAAGCGGAGCTTGCAAGAAGCGGTGCTACTGCCGCGGCGGCCAGAAGTATGCGCATGCCTTTCTTAAACATAGTCTCTCTCCCATTTGTGAGTTCAGTTATTGCCGGGGATCCGGCAGTGCTTTCCCCAATCGGCTTCGTGGACTCCAGCCTGCCGTCGTGGATAAGTTTCGGTCTCAGCCGTCAGGACGATTTGACCCGGCGGCCGTATTGGATGCTGTTCATGAGGACGGCGAGAACGATCACCGCGCCGGTGAATACCGTCTGCCAGTAGGCCGAGACGCCGATGATCACGAGGCCGTCCGAAAGGAAGCCGATAACGAAGGCGCCGAGCATGGTGCCGCGAACCGTACCGCGGCCGCCGGTCAGCGCCGCGCCGCCGATGACCACGGCTGCGATCGCCGTCAGTTCGTAGGTTGTGCCTGCCGTCGGACCAGCAGAGGTCAACTGCGAAGAGAGGACCAGGCCGGCGATCGCTGCACAGACGCCCGAAAGCACATAGACGATGATCTTCACGCGCTTGACCGGGACGCCGGAGAGGTCGGCGGCACGCTCGTTACCACCTGAGGCGTAGAGCCAGCGGCCGAAGGCAGTGCGGCTCAGCACGATGCCGCAAACGATGGCGAGAACCGCAAGCACGATGACCCCGATCGGAATGCCTGCGAGCCGGTTGAAGCCCAGCCAGTCGAAGCCGGTATTGCCGAGTTCCGGACGGCCGCCGAGATTGTTGTAGGTCAGGCCGTTGGTCATCAGGAGCGCGATACCGCGGGCCACGTAGAGCACGCCCAGCGAGGCGACGAAGGCCGGCACCTTGAGATAAGCGATCAGCACGCCGTTGACCGCACCGACCAGCGCACCGAGCGCACATGTGATGACGACGACGGCCCAGACCGGCGGATAGAGGATGACGCCGAGATAGGTGAGCGTGACCCCCTGCATCAGGAAACCGGCGATGCAGCCTGCAAGCCCGAGTGTCGAGCCGACCGACAGATCGATGCCGCCATTCAGGATGACGAGCAGCATGCCGATCGCCAGAATGCCGAAGATCGCGACATGCGACGCCATGATCAGGAAGTTGTTCAGCGTGAAGTAATAGGGCGACAGGAACGAAAAGACCGCGATGATGACGATCAGCGCGAAGAAGGCCCGGCCTTCCAGGATGAGACGCACGATATTGGTATTGCGCTTCTGCCCGCTGGAAACTGATTTCTTTTCGGTGACGTTCGTGACTGACATAATCAGTGCTCCATAATCCAGGCTAGTGCGCGACCACGGCTTCGCCGGAGGCGGCCATGATCTTTTCCTTGGTGACATCCGAGCCGAACTCGGCCGATATCCTGCCGCGATGCATGACGATGATGCGGTGCGCGATACTCAGGCATTCATTGACTTCGGACGTCGAATAGATGACCGCCAATCCCTGCTTGGCGCGCTCCGCGAGCAACTTGAAAACTTCCGCCTTGGCGCCGATGTCGATGCCGCGGCTTGGCTCATCGAGCAGGATGACCTTTGGCTGGGTTGCCAGCATCTTGCCGATGACGACCTTCTGTTGGTTGCCGCCGGAGAGCGAGCCGATCGAAGCTGAACCGCCATCGGTTTTCACATGCACCCGCCGGATCGCGTCATTGACGAGATCGCGCTCCCGATGGCCGGAGGTGAAAAGCCCTTTGGTGAAGGCGCGGATACTCGCAAGCGACAGATTGGAGCCGACCGTCATCGTCTGGACGAGGCCGTCGCGCTGGCGATCTTCCGGCACAAGCACGAGACCGCTGGCAATGCGCCCGGCGATGCTGAGCCCACTGACGTCCTGTCCTTCGAGCAGAACCTGTCCGCCACTTGCGCGCAGACGTCCGGCAATGCATTCGAGCAGTTCCGTGCGCCCGGCGCCCATCAGCCCGTAGATGCAGACGATCTCACCGGCACGCACCTTGAGAGACAGACGATCGACCGCATTATAGGCAGCGCCGGAGGGGCCGGGGACACTGAGGTTTTCGATGGAAAGCGAGACGTTTCCGAACGGATGACCTTGCGGCGGGCTGCCAAGGTCGAAATTCTCGCCGACCATGTTGCGGACGATCCATTCGAGATCGATATCCTTGCGCTCGGCATAGGCGGTCATGTTTCCGTCGCGCAGAACGACGGCGTGATTGGTGATCTGTAGCGCCTCTTCCAGATGATGCGAGATGTAGACGATCGACACGCCGCGGCTCGTCAGGTCGTGGATGACTTTGAAGAGCACTTCCACCTCCGTCGCGCTCAGCGCCGAGGTCGGCTCGTCCATGATCAGGATGCGCGAATTGATGGAGAGTGCCCGCGCAATTTCGACGATCTGCTGCTGGCCGAGGCGAAGATCCTCGACGCGCGTCTGCGGATCGATGTCTTCCTCGAGCTCTTCCATGAGCGCCCGGGTCTGACGCTCCTCTTCAGCGAAGTCGACGACACCACCCTTGATGATCTCCCGGCCCATGAAAATATTGTCACGGACACTGAGATTGGGGGCGAGGCTGAGCTCCTGATGGATGATGGAGATCCCGCACTCGCGCGCATGGGTCGACGAGCTAAAGCTGATCGGCGAGCCGTCGAGAATGATCTCGCCGGAGCTTGGCTGCGCGACACCCGAAAGGATCTTCATCAACGTCGACTTGCCCGCGCCGTTCTCTCCGAACAGCGTTGTGACCTGGCCGCGATGAATGTCGAAGTTCACTCCCTTGAGGGCGTGAACGCTGCCGTAGGATTTTGCGATGTTGCGCGCTGCGAGGACGACCTCGCCTTTCGCCCCGTTGCTACGTTGCGGCTGGCTCATTTGAGCTCGACCTTCACCGGCGTGACGAGCCAGTTCTTCGGGTTGATGAGCTTGAAGACGCCGACGACGGTCGCCTGCTTTCCGTCCAGGGCGTCAGGATCCATGCCCGCAAAAACCGCCTTCTTCATCTCGTTATTGATGGCCGATCCGGCATCCTGATACTGGATCTGGTTGGTAAACTGGCCGAATTCGATGGTGCCGGTTGCGTCGCGGAGGTCCGTGCCGTTGACCGCAGGGCCGGTCTGGACACGGACCACCGTCTCGGGAGGCAACCCATCGATCTTCATTTCGTTGGTGTTCGACTTGCGGGCGCCGAAAACGCCGGTCAGCGTGACGGGAATGACCGGTCCGGTGCTCGTCGCAGTGCCGTATTTCTCGGCCGCCGCCTTCTTGTCGGCGGCAATGGCGGCCGCGAGATCGGCGGCCGCAGCGGCCCGCTCCTCGACATTTGCCTTGATTTTCGGGAACTGCTCAGCGCCGAAGGTTTCCGGAGAGAACGCCTGCTGGCGGACATCGTTTTCGGAACCGATCTTGACGACCGTCGTATCGAACGCGATCGCTGCAACGACGATGACCGCCAACGCCGCGCTGACAAGGAGCCCGCGATTGCCGCTGCTCGGCTTTGATGCTGCATGATCGGGCGAGGTACTCATGTCCGGACGGCCTTTGGCTTGGAATGGCAAGATGGGGAGGGCTAGCGCGATGATGATCGCAGGCGCGCTGAAGCACTGCGTCGCACCGGAACAGAAACCGGCGGGCCACCCGCAAGAGCGCAACTCTGGACGAAAATTCGCATTGGAAGCCTCCTCAACAAGACCGGCAGATGTCTCCTCCAACCGCCTGGGCCTGCAAATTCTCCATCAGGAAGCGCACTTCCGTGATAGAAGTATGTTACTTATGCCGTAAATGATGTTATATATTTTATAAACTGTCAACGGCACTTTCACGCCAACTCGACTGAAATGCACGACCTCACATCTTGTTCATCGCGCTGCGGTGCAGCAAAAAATGACACGCCTTCACACTTGTCATTCTACCGAATTATGGCGGCATCTCTCTGTTTTTCATGCATAATTGTACAGATCAGGCATTGCGCGCATTACCGTTTTCGATGCTGCACGCCAACAGCTCGGCGGCGCGGAAGCAAGCTCCTTGCTCTTCTATTTTAGTTGAAAAAAATTACATCGCTAGAAAAATCTTACTGGCATTATGGTATCTTTATGGTATCTTTTCGAGTGAAGCTAGGGAGGTTTCGGCTGCGCGCCAGATCTGGGATCTGCCAAAGGCGGCGCGCTTGCCGTTGCCCGTGGAAGGGCCGACGTTGGCAGCCGGATGCATCATCCCAGATGAGTTTAGGGTCGGGAGGACTTCAGATGAATTTGATGCGCGTATTTCCTGCGGCGGTGCTTGCGATGGTGGCGAGATAGGCCTGCGATGACATCGACCCAGACGATCATCATTGGCATAGATGCCGGCACCTCGGTCATCAAGGCTGTCGCCTTCGATCTGTCCGGGCGCCAGATTGCCACAGCCTCCGTTCGCAACAGATACACCACCGGAGACAATGGCTCGGCAACGCAGTCGCTGGATCAGACCTGGCTCGATTGCGCCAGCGCGTTGCGGGGCCTAGGCGAAAAAGTCGCTGATCTTGCATCATGCACCGCAGCCATCGCCGTTACCGGACAGGGCGACGGCACCTGGCTCGTCGGCCACGGCAATATGCCGGTCGCCGATGCCTGGCTGTGGCTCGACGCGCGCGCCGCGCCGACGGTCACGTCGCTTGCCGGCGGAACGCAGAACCGTGCCCGCTTCGAAGCGACAGGCACCGGTCTCAACACTTGCCAACAGGGCGCGCAACTTGCCCATATGGACCGCTTCACGCCGGATCTTCTCGATCGGGCGGAGGCGGCGCTGCACTGCAAGGACTGGCTCTATCTCAACCTCACGGGCGTGCGGGCGACCGATCCATCGGAGGCGAGTTTCACCTTCGGCAATTTCAGAACGCGCCAGTATGATGCCGTGGTGATCGATGCGCTCGGCCTTGACCACAGGCGCGGGCTCCTGCCCGAAATCATCGACGGCAGCGAGATCAGCCACCCGCTGACATCGGGGGCGGCGAAGGCCTGCGGGCTTCTTGCTGGAACGCCGGTCTGCCTCGGCTATGTCGACATGGTGATGACGGCGCTCGGTGCAGGCGTGCGCAGCGACGCTCGCAACGCCGCCTGCTCGACGATCGGCTCGACCGGTGTGCACTTGCGCGCCAAGTCCGTTGCCGACGTTCAGCTCAATCGTGAGGGTACCGGCTATGTGATCGCCCTTCCCATCCCCGGCATCGTCACTCAGGTCCAGACGAATATGGGCGCCACGATCAACATCGACTGGATCCTTGAGGTCGCCGCCTATCTCATGGCCGAGGCAGGTAAGCCTGCTTCGCATGCAGACCTTATTGCGCGCATCGACGGCTGGTTTGCAGAAAGCCGACCGGGGGCGGTGCTTTACCATCCCTATATTTCCGAAGCGGGCGAACGTGGGCCTTTCGTCAACGCCAATGCGCGCGCGGGCTTCACCGGGCTTTCGATGCGTCACGGCTTCCCCGATCTGCTGCGCAGCGTGGTCGAAGGGTTGGGGCTTGCCACCCGCGACTGCTACGCCGCGATGGGCACGATGCCCGAAGAGCTGCGGCTCACGGGCGGGGCCACACGCTCCCTCGCCCTTCGCCGTTCACTCTCGGCCGCCGTTAACGCACCGATCCGCCAGTCGCGCCGCGAGGAGACGGGGGCGGCCGGCGTGGCGATGATGGCCGCGGTGGCTGTCGGCGTCTATTCCAGCATGGACGATTGCATAGCCGACTGGGTGACGCCGCTGCTCGGCGATCCGGAGACACCGGATGCCAACGAGGCCCACCGGTTCGACCGGCTCTTTTCCGCCTATACCGATGTGCGCCAGGCAATGGCGCCCGCCTGGGACAAGCTTGCCGAAGCCGCAACGACGTCGCCGGTGGGCGCGTAATTCTGATGCAGCAGGCATCGAAGGAGCATGACATGACCGAACCCGAACTCCTGGATCTCTTCGTCATCGGCGGCGGCATCAACGGCGCGGGGATAGCACGCGATGCTGCGGGCCGCGGCCTGAAGGTCGTGCTGTGCGAAAAGGACGACCTGGCACAGGGAACTTCGTCGCGTTCGGGCAAGCTGGTGCATGGCGGTCTGCGTTACCTCGAATATTACGAATTCCGTCTGGTGCGTGAGGCGCTGATCGAGCGTGAAGTGCTGCTCAATGCCGCGCCGCATATCATCTGGCCGATGCGCTTCGTCCTGCCGCACAGCCCAGAGGATCGCCCCGCATGGCTCGTGCGGCTCGGCCTCTTCCTCTATGATCATCTCGGCGGCCGCAAGAAGCTGCCCGGGACCCGCACGCTCAACCTGCTCCGCGACCCGGAAGGCACGCCGATCCTCGATCAATACACGCGCGGCTTTGAATATTCCGATTGCTGGGTCGACGACGCCCGCCTCGTGACCTTGAATGCGTTGAGCGCAGCAGAAAACGGCGCTCTGGTGCTGACCCGCTCGCCGGCCGTGTCGGCCCGTCGCGAGAATGGCGGTTGGACCGTGGTCACGAAAAGCAACTCCACGGGAGAGACGCGAACCTTCCGTGCCAAATGTCTGGTGAACTGCGCCGGCCCCTGGGTGATGGACATCATCAATCGCGTCGCCGGCTCGAACTCCGGCCGCAACGTCCGCCTCGTCAAGGGCAGCCACATCATCGTGCCGAAGTTCTGGGCAGGTGCCAATGCCTATCTGGTGCAGAACCACGACAAACGCGTCATTTTCATCAATCCCTACGAGGGCGACAAGGCGCTGATCGGGACGACCGATATCGCTTACGAAGGCCGGGCCGAGGATGTTTCCGCCGACGAGACGGAGATCGAGTATCTGCTCAAGGCGGTCAATCGCTACTTCAAGGAAAAGCTGCGCCGCCACGATGTGCTGCACAGCTTCTCCGGCGTGCGCCCGCTGTTTGACGACGGCAAGGGCAACCCGTCGGCCGTTACCCGCGACTATGTCTTCGATCTCGACGAGACCGGCGGCGCTCCGCTGCTCAACGTCTTCGGCGGCAAGATCACCACATTCCGCGAACTCGCCGAGCGCGGCATGCAGCGGCTGAAGCACATCTTCCCGAACATGGGAGGCGACTGGACGGAGAAAGCGCCGCTGCCGGGCGGCGAAATTCCGAATGCCGACTACGAGAGCTTTGCCAACAGCCTGCGCGATATCTATCCCTGGATGCCGCGCAAGCTCGTGCATCACTACGGCCGTCTCTATGGCGCCCGCGCCAGGAATGTGGTTGCCGGCGCGACAGGCATGGAAGGGCTCGGGCGGCATTTCGGTGGACAGCTCTATGAGGCCGAGGCCCGCTATCTCGTCGCCACGGAATGGGCCGAAACGGCCGAGGACATCCTCTATCGCCGCACCAAACACTATCTCCATCTGAACGAAGCGGAGCGCGTGGCCTTTGGCGAGTGGTTTGCGTCAACCCGCCTTGCTGCCGCCTGAAGGATGCCGCCATGCCGCTGACCCTTTCGCTCAATACCAATCCGCTGGTGAACCGCTTCGCCGACCCAGATGATCTCATCGACACGGTTGCGCATGATTTGCGGATCCGCGACCTCCAACTGACCCACGAGTTCATCAATCCGAGCTGGCAGGCGCCGGTGATCCGCCGCCTGACGCGCACGATGAGCGCTGCGCTGACGCGCACCGGCGTACGGGTCACCTCGGGCATGACAGGCCCCTATGGGCGCCTCAACCATTTCGGACATCCGGATGCCGATGTGCGCCGCTACTACATCGAATGGTTCAAGACCTTTGCCGACATCACCGCCGATCTCGGCGGCCACTCGGTCGGCACGCAATTTGCGATCTTCACCTATAAGGACTTCGACGATCCGGCCAGACGCGAGGAACTGATCAAGATCGCGATCGACTGTTGGGCCGATGTCGCCGAGCATGCGCGCGTCGCAGGCCTCGCCTACATGTTCTGGGAGCCGATGAGCATCGGCCGCGAGTTCGGCGAGACGATCGGCGCCTGCCTGTCACTGCAGGAGCGGCTGACATCCGCCGGAATGGCCATCCCGATGTGGATGATGGCGGATATCGATCATGGCGACATCACCTCCGCCAATCCCGACGACTATGACCCCTACGCCTGGGCGCGGGCCGTCCCGCTGGTATCGCCGATCATCCACATCAAACAGAGCTTGATGGACAAGGGCGGGCACCGGCCCTTCACCGCCGAATTCAACGCCAAGGGCCGCATACAGCCGGCACCTCTGCTGCAGGCGCTGGCCGAAGGTGGGGCGAAGGACAATGAAATCTGCCTGGAACTCTCCTTCAAGGAACGCGAGCCGAACGATCGCCAGGTCATCCCGCAGATCGCCGAAAGTGTCGCCTTCTGGGCGCCGCACATCGACACCGGCGTCGCTGACTTGAACATCTGAGGCGGAGATCTTTAAAAGGCAGCACTGCGATACGGCGGAATCGCCGCATGACCTTCGAAAAGGAGCCGTGATGACGGACGCCGATGATACCCTTGCCGTGCGTGCTGCCTGGCTTCACTATGCCGGTGGCCTGACGCAGTCCGACGTCGCACGCCGCCTCGGCGTGCCGTCGGTAAAGGCCCATCGCCTGATCGCCAGAGCGGTCGCCGATGGCGTCGTCAAAGTTACCATCGACGGGGATATTGTCGAATGCGTCGAGCTGGAAATGCGGCTTTCGGAACGCTTCGGGCTTCAATATTGCGAGGTCGCACCCGATCTCGGCGAGGAAGGCTTGCCGCTCCGCGCACTCGGCCATGCCGGCGCCGGCTATCTCAAGCGCGAGATTGAGCGCGGCGACAATACGGTGATCGGCCTTGGTCATGGCCGCACGCTTTCCGCCGCCGTCCAATATATGCCGAGGGTGAGCGCGAAGAACCTGCGTTTCGTCTCGTTGCTTGGCGGCCTGACACGAAACTACGGCGCCAATCCCTATGACGTGATGCATCGCATCGCCGAAAAGACCGGCGCCCATGCCTATGTCATGCCGGTTCCCTTTTTCGCCAATACCGGCGAGGACCGTGAAGTGCTGAAGGCGCAGCGTGCCGTCAAGGAGGTCTTCGACCTTGCTAATAACGCCGACCTGAAGCTCGTCGGCCTGGGAACTGTCGATGCCGAGGCGCAGCTTGTTTTGTCCGGCATGGTTGAACCCGGTGAAATTGACGACATTGCCGCGGCAGGCGGCGTCGGCGAAATCCTCGGACATTTTTTCGACGCCGATGGCCACATCCTCGATACCGCGCTGACGGCGCGCACGCTCTCTGCGTCTTTCCCCAAGACCAAGAAAGAGCGGCTTGTGGCGCTGGCGGGCGGACAGGCGAAAGTGGCGGCGATCCGGGCAATTCTGAATAGCCGCCGTCTTTTCGGGCTGATCACCGACGAGCGAACCGCGCAGGCTTTATTGAAGTAGCGATCGAAGGCAACAACATTTTATCGCAAAATCACATGATTTATGTTGATAATCACGTATATTCTGTTATCTTAACATCAAACGAGGGTGGAGAGCAGGATGAGGCGGGAAGAGCGGCAGCAGTTGATCGTCAACCTGCTCGTCGAAAACAAGACCGTCGATCTCGACGACCTTGCCGATCGCTTCACCGTGTCAAAAATGACGATCCATCGCGATCTCGACGATCTCGAGCAGGCGGGCGTCCTGCGCAAGGTTCGCGGCGGCGCGACCATTGATGCCGGAACGCAGTTTGAAAGCGACTTCCGCATTCGCGAGCGCCAGGGCAACGAGGCCAAGCTGGCAATGGCTGAGACCGCGCTGGAGCTGGTCGAGCCGGGGATGACGGTGATGGTAAACGACGGCTCGATGGCGGCCGTTCTCGGCGAAATGCTGCTGCAGAAGCGGCCGCTGACGTTGATCACCAACAATGCGGCGATCATGGAGCGGCTGAAAGGCGAAACCGGCATCACCCTGATCGCACTTGGCGGCATCTATTCGGCGAAATTCAACGCCTATCTCGGCGTCGTCACCGAGGAGGCACTGTCGCGGCTGAGGGCCGACATTGCCTTCATTTCAACGCCTGCCGTCAGTGGCAGGCTCGCCTATCACATGGATGACAACGTCGTGCGCGCCAAGCGGGCGATGATCGCGTCATCGACCAGGACCTGTCTTCTGGTCAATCATCAGCGCATCGGCCACACCGCCCTGCATGTCATGGCGGATCTGGCCGATTTCGACGCGATTATCACCGACAGCGCACCGGATGCTGCTGTCCTGGAGGAATTTGAGCAGGCGGGCATTACGCTCACCATTGCATCAACGCAGGATCCGACATGACCGAAAAGCCGCACTTCTGGATTGGCACCAGCTGGAAGATGAACAAGACGCTTGCTGAAGCCGAGCATTTCGCCCGCGGTCTAGAAGCTGCCGATGCCGCGCGCGACCCGCGTATCCAGCGCTTCGTCATTCCGTCTTTCACGGCGGTGCGCGAGGTCAAGGCGATGCTTGCCAAGACCTCGGTGAAGGTCGGCGCTCAGAACATGCATTGGGCCGACCAGGGCGCCTGGACCGGCGAAGTCTCGCCGGTGATGCTGAAGGACTGCAATCTCGATCTCGTCGAGCTCGGCCATTCCGAGCGGCGCGAACATTTTGGAGAGACCGACGAGACTGTGGGTCTGAAGACCGAAGCGGCCGTTCGCCACGGTCTCATCCCGCTGATCTGCATTGGCGAGACGCTTTCCGACCGCGAAAGCGGAAAGGCTGCCGACATCCTCGCGGTCCAGGTGCGCGGCGCGCTTTCGAAACTTTCGGGCGCCCAAAAGGCTGCCGAAATCCTGCTGGCCTACGAGCCGGTCTGGGCGATCGGCGAGAAGGGCATCCCGGCGAGCGCAGATTATGCGGATGCCCGCCAGTCTGAAATCATCGCCGTTGCCGAAGCTGTGCTCGGCCGGAAGATCCCCTGCCTTTATGGCGGGTCGGTCAACCCGCAGAACTGCGAAGAACTGATCTCGAGCCCGCATATCGACGGGCTCTTCATCGGCCGTTCGGCCTGGAATGTCGAAGGCTACCTCGACATTCTGGCCAGATGCGCCGCCAAACTCTGAGGAGAAAGACAATGAAGCTTGCCATTGCAGGAGACAGCGCCGGCGAAGGCCTCGCCAAGGTTCTGGCCGACCATCTGAAGGACCGTTTCGACGTGTACGAAGTCTCGCGCACGAGCGCCGGTGCCGATCCTTTCTACGCCAACCTCTCGGACCGCGTCGCCTCAGGCGTCATCGACGGCACCTACGACAAGGCGATCCTCGTTTGCGGCACCGGCATCGGCGTCTGCATCTCGGCCAACAAGGTTCCGGGTATCCGCGCCGCCCTGACGCACGACACCTATTCTGCCGAGCGTGCAGCACTTTCCAACAATGCGCAGATCATCACCATGGGAGCCCGCGTCATCGGAACCGAGCTGGCAAAGTCGATCGCCGATGCGTTTCTTGCCCAGACCTTCGACGAGAACGGCCGCTCTGCCGGTAACGTCAAGGCCATGGATGATCTCGACGCGAAGTACAGCGCCCGTTGAAGAATGCTGAGGGTGATTGCCGGGCCGGAGCGCGTTCGATGTCACTGAGGCCTTACCGGGACGACCAACGCGACGATTGCTCGGCCAATCCAGATCCGGCAGCGATTTCGGGACTTGGAATACGGGAGGCATCGACGCGTTAAGTCCTTGAATCGAGATTCGTTTCGACTCGGAACAATCAGCCGCGTGATTTGGTTGAGTCGCGTTGTTGCCATCGACGCGAAGAAGAAGCAGATGAAAAAGCCGAGCAGGGCACCCGGGGAGGTGTTAGACCTGATCATGAAGCACCCGCGCCGCCCAATACTGCCCTTGCTTGGCGAGTCACAGTCGAAGCTGCACTCTCGTCCGATCCGCAAGCGCGATCCTGACCAACCCAGTCTGCCGTTCGATCCAATGCCGCTGCGCGTCGAGCCTTGCCTCGCGCTGCTGAAGCCGACCGTGCCTGTGGGGCCGGACTGGCTCTACGAGGTGAAGTGGGACGGCTACCGCTTGGCAATCCACATCGAGCCGAAGGGCGTCCGGGTGATCACCCGCGGCGGGCATGACTGGACCCACCGTTTCCCCATTATTGTCGCGGCAGCAAAAGAGCTTGGGGTAACCACTGCCATCCTCGATGGCGAAGCGGTTGTGCTCGATGATCAGGGCCGGTCGGATTTTGGCGCCCTGCAGCGTTCGCTCGGCGGGCGGGGCGGCAAGCGGGTGTCAACCGAGTCGATCCTCGTCGCCTTCGACCTTCTCTATCTCGACGGGCACGATCTCACTAGCACCGAGCTTGACGTACGCCGGCACCTGCTTGAAGACCTTATACCGGAAGGCGGCGATCAGGCGATCCGCATTTCCGAAGAGCTAGAACTGCCAGCCGAAGACCTTCTCGAGCACGCCTGCCATCGTCATCTGGAAGGCATCGTTGCCAAGCATCGCGACCGCCCCTACCGCAGTGGCCGCACGGGCGACTGGCTGAAAATAAAATGCGTCCAGAGCGAGAGCTTCATGATCGTCGGCTATGAGCAGTCGGCATCCGCCCGTGGTGGCATCGGCAGTCTGCTGCTGGCCGGCAGACAAGGCTTCGACTGGGTTTACCTGGGGTCGGTCGGGACAGGTTTCAGTGCCAGGGATGCTGAAGAGCTGAAAAAGACGCTCGACCGATTGAAGACGAGCCGGCCGGTCATTCCCCTGAAGGGCAAACGCCTCGTCTTCGTGCAGCCAACGCTGATCGCTGAAATCGAGTTTCGCGGCTGGACGGATGATGGCAATCTCCGCCATGCCTCCTACAAGGGGCTGCGCGAGGTTCAGGACAATGCCGCTGTTTTCGACATGAAAGGCATCTTGGGCCGTTGAGGACAAACGATTATCAGCTTTCCCCTTTGAGCGGGAATTCGACCCTAACCGCTGCCTATCATCGCCGACGGATCCGGTCGTCTCTGCGAAGTCGCCGACCGGTCTCTGCCGCCGGCACGCTGGCGATCGAGCCGGTCGGCTAAATCGCCGTTTCGTAAGACAAGATAAATAGTCGACGAAGCAGCCGACATCACGTATGCCGCTCATATGTCGCTCCGACAGGCAATAGAAAGTGACAACGATGACAAATCCGCCCCGCCGACCTGTCAATCCAATGGATGCCGCCGAAGCGCTGTTCAAACCCGCGAAGAAGAAGCTGGAACAAGCTGTCGAGCGGCCGGCGTTGCCGAATACCAAGGAGCTGGTTTCGCTGAAGATCGACAGCGATGTGCTGGCCTTTTTCCAGGAAAATGGCCCTGGCTGGCAGGATCGGATCAATGATGTATTGCGGGCCGCGATGAAGAACAGGGTCTGACCCTGTTGCACCCGAGCCGCGCCGCCGGCCGATGCATGGCCGGCTTCATCTATCCTAATGTATTGCTTTAAGGCAATTCGCCGCCAATCCTAGGCAACTGTTCGAGCCGCGGATAGGCACTCCGCATGCCAGGCATTAGAGCGCTCGCAAGGTGATCGTGTTGATCGACAGGCTGGATTTCCTCGTCTTCTCCGCGCCCATCCATCGCTACGGGTGGTCGCTGTGATGCCGAATGGACTGCACCGGCTTCTCCGCAGCGGCGTTGTCCATGTTCTCTTCGCCTTTTTGGCAATGGGCAGCTGGGCGGTTTTCGCCAATCGCGCGCACGCCATGCCATTGCCGCTCTATGCCGGCCTTGTGCAGGGTGCGATATCCGCCTGCCTGACACTTTGCCTGAAATCTGTGATCGACTGGCTTTCAAAGCGCTTCGTCGGATCGGTACGATTTTGGGCGCCGCCTCTCATTGCTTGTCTCGGCTCAGCCAGCATTCTCGTGGCGATCCATGCGGCGACCGGTACACCGGAAATACTCAAGACCATCGCATTTCCGCTGCTCGTATCGACGAGTTACGCGGCAATTTACAATTATTCGATCTCGGCAAGACGAGGTTTCGATACATGATGGGAACGCCACTGATCCCATTTAAGCTGCGGACACGCCTATCGTTCCTACCGGGCGTGCCCGCGCTAGGCTCTCACTCCTTCACCGCCCCGGTCATCGATGAGACGTAGTAGTCCACGAAGAACGAGTAGAGGATGACCACCGGGAGCGAGCCGAACAGCGCACCTGCCATCAGTGCTCCCCATTCGAAGACATCGCCGCGCACCAATTCGGTCAGCACCCCGACCGGAATGGTTTTGTTTTCCGACGACTGGATGAAAGTCAGCGCATAGATGAATTCGTTCCAGGACAGCGTGAAGGCGAAGATGCCGGCTGAGATCAGCCCTGGCACCGCGAGCGGCAGGATAATCTTGGTGAGAATCTGCCATCTATTGGCGCCATCCACCAGTGCGCTTTCCTCCAGCTCGAATGGGATCGACCGAAAATAGCCCATCAGCAGCCAGGTGCAGAAGGGAATGAGGAAGGTCGGGTAGGTGAAGATCAGCGCCAGCCGCGAGTCGTAGATCCCGAGCTTGAAAACAATGAAGGCAAGCGGGATGAAGAGGATCGACGGCGGCACGAGATAGGCAAGGAAGATCACCAGGCCGACTGAACGCGAGCCGGTGAAGCGCACACGCTCGATGGCATAGGCGCCGAAGACCGAGGCTACCAGCGAGAGAAAGGTGGAGCAGACCGCCACCAGCATCGTGTTCCACAGCCAGCCCGGATAGGACGTCTCGAAGAACAGATATTTGATATGATCGAGCGTTGGCCCGACCACCCAGAAGGGGCTGTAATTGCTATAGTCGGTCAGCTGCTCGTTCGGCTTCACTGCGGTGATCGCCATCCAGTAGAACGGGAAGAGCAGCACGAAGACGAAGACGGCCATCGGCAGGTAGAGCATAACGATCCGCCGCGGCAGCCGGTTCAGATAGCTCATGCCTTCGGCATTGTCGGTCACGACCTGATCGGCGGCGTTTGAATTTATCGACATCATCACTCTCCCTAACCCCAATTTGGCCCTAGCCGTGGCCCTAATCCTGGCCGCCCTGCTGCCATTTGCGCCGTTGCAGGCCGAAGAAGCTGAACATGATCGCGCCGAGCAGGAAGGGCACCATGGCGACGGCGATGGCCGCACCCTCGCCCAGCTGACCGCCCGGAATGCCGCGCTGGAAGGAGAGCGTCGCCATCAGATGCGTCGCGTTGACGGGTCCCCCCTTGGTCAGCACGTAGATCAGCTGGAAATCCGTAAAGGTGAAGAGCACCGAGAAGGTCATCACGACGGCGATGATCGGCGTCAGCATCGGCAACGTTACATAGCGAAAACGCTGCCAGCTCGTGGCGCCGTCGAGCGAAGCAGCCTCCTGCAGCGACGCCGGTATCGTCTGCAGGCCGGCAAGCAGCGAGATCGCCACGAACGGAATGCCGCGCCAGACATTGGCGACGATGACGGATATGCGCGCATTGATCGGATCGCCAAGGAAGTTGATCGGTCCGCTGATCAGCCCCAGCTGCATCAGCGACCAGGAGATGATCGAAAATTGGGAATCATAGATCCACCAGAAGGCCAGCGCCGAAAGCACCGTCGGCACGACCCAGGGAAGCAGCACGATTGCCCGGAAGAAGGATTTGAACGGCAGGTGCTGGTTGAGCAGCATCGCCAGCCAGAGGCCGAGCGCGAATTTCAGCACCGAGGCGACGGAGGTATAGAGAATGGTGTTGAAGACCGATAGCCAGAAGACGCTGTCGTCCATCAGGAACTGGTAGTTCTCCAGCCCGATGAAGATGCCGTCGCGGCCGATCCTTGTATCGGTGAAGCCGAGCCAGACGCCGAGCCCCAGCGGATAGGTGAGAAAGCAGACGAGGAACACGGCCGCCGGCAGCATGAACAGGAAGCCGAGCACATTGTTGTTCTGCAGGAGCGAAGAGATCGGCCCACGCCTGTCCTCCGAATTCACCATCGACATTGCCTATCTCCCAGATTGCGTTTGAACTCGCAGAGGACTTGCGGCATGCCGAGGGCCGGCACACCGCTTGCTTTGAGGCGTGGCTCAGACGCGATAGTAGCGGTTTGCCCGGCGTTCAGCTTCCTTCATCGCATCTTCGGGCGACATCTGGCCGGTGACGGCCGCCGCATACATGTCGACCAGAACGTAGTCGGCCATGGTCGCTGCCGAGGCATAACCGAGTGGGCCGGCATAGCCGTTCGGACGCAACTTTTCCGAGGCGCGCGCATAAGGCGCGTGGATCGGGTCGGATGTCCAGATCGGGTTCTTGGCGAAAGCCTTGAGCGGCTGGCAGCAATAGGCGCTTGAGCCCTGGATCCAGGCATTCATCTGGTCGGCTTCCATCATGAACTTGATGTAGGCCTTCGCCGCTTCCGGATATTTGGTGTGCTTGAAGAGAAGAAGCGAACTCGTCTGGCAAAGCTCGACGCTCTTGCCGACAGGACCGATCGGGAAGTTCGTCGTGCGGATGTCCTTGGCGATCTCGGCGAGCTTCGGGTCGTTCTTGGCGGTGTAATAGACCGAGACGCCGTTGGCGATCAGCGAGACCTGGCCAGCGAGGAAGGCGCGGTTGTTGTTGACGTCCTGCCAGCTTTCCGTGCCCGGAATGAAGGTCGCGTAGAGCTCCTTGGCATAGTTGATTGATGCCAGCGTTTCCGGGCTGTTGATCGTCACCTTGCCGCTTTCGTCGACCATCATGCCGTTGTGGCTCCAAAGCAGCCAATGGGCGTAGTTGTTGCCGTCGCCGACGGCCTTGCCGTGCGGGAAGCCGGCCGGCGTGCCCTTGGCTTTCATCGCCTTGCAAAGCTCGAGGAAGCCTGCGGTGTCTTTCGGGAACTCGCTGAAACCGGCCGCCTTGACGTGAGTGTCGCGATAGACCACAGCATTGCCGATTGCGGTCAGCGGCATGGCGATGAAGGTGTCGCCGCGCGCGGCATAGCCCTTCACACCGTCATACCAGCCGCCATACTTGTTGCCGAGATAGTTGGCGAGCTCGGTCAAGTCGACCAGCTTGTCGGGATATTGGTGGGCGTCATCGAACCAGCACATGATGAGGTCCGGGCCGGAGCCGACATTGGCCGCAACGGCCGCCTTCGGGCGGATATCTTCCCAGCTTTCCTTGTCGATGCGTACCTCGACGCCGGTCGCTTCGGTGAATTTCTTGGTGTTGGCAAGCCAGGCCTCCTCGTCGCCCTTGACGAAGGGTGTCCAGCGCAGCAGGCGAAGGCTGGCGCCGCTTTCTGGCGTATAGGTCGGTTCGGCCTGCGCTAGGGATGGCCGAATGCCCAGGCCGGCGGCGCCGGCGACGGCAGCCGAGGCGGCAAGAAAGTCACGTCTCTTAATCCTCATGATATTCCTCCTCTTCAAACAGCGGGGGCGAACTCTCCGCCATTCACCTCCCGCTTGGTGAACGACGGTCCTTGCATCCCTGGACCAGGGTGCAGCCGACCGGCGGGTGACGGGGGCTCCTCCGCCCCCGCGCAGCCGCCGGACGGCGTCAGTCGGTCAATCTCCGGCCGCTCTCGGCATCGAAAAGATGAACATGTGCGGCGTCGATCGCAACGCGCAGGGTCTCGCCTGGTCGCGCGCTGACGCGTTCGCGGAAGACACAGCTGAGATCGCTGCCGCCGAGCCTGAGGATGAGATGCGTCTCATAGCCGGTCGGCTCGATCACCACGATTTCACCGGCCAGGCCATTGGCATCGAGCAGGATGTATTCCGGGCGAAGCCCGTAGACGAGGTCGCGGCCCATGGCGTCGGCCGGCGGATTGGAAACTGGGAGCGCCGTGCCGTCAGGCGCCTTGAAACTTGTCGGGTTTTCGGGGTCGAGCCTGCCCTTGATCATGTTCATCGCCGGTGAGCCGATGAAACCGCCAACAAAGAGATTGGCGGGTTTGTCGTAGAGTTCGAGCGGCGTGCCGATCTGCTCGACGACGCCGTCATGCATGACGACGATCTTGTCGGCCATGGTCATGGCCTCGATCTGGTCGTGGGTGACGTAGACCGTCGTCGTTTTCAGCCGCTGGTGCAGTTCCTTGATCTCGGCGCGCATGGCGACGCGCAGCTTCGCATCGAGGTTGGATAGCGGTTCGTCGAACAGGAAGACTTCCGGATCACGCACGATCGCCCGCCCCATGGCGACACGCTGGCGCTGGCCGCCGGAAAGCTGGCGCGGATAACGGTCGAGCAATTTGTCGAGACCCAGGATGCCGGCCGCATATTTCACCCGCTTTTCGGCTTCCGCCTTCGGCGCCTTGTTCAGCATTAGCGAGAAGCCCATGTTCTGCTGCACCGTCATATGCGGATAGAGCGCATAGTTCTGGAACACCATGGCGATGTCGCGGTCCTTGGGCGGCAGCGTGTTGACGACACGCCCGCCGATCTTGATCTCACCGCCGGAAATGTTTTCAAGTCCCGCCAGCATCCGCAGAAGAGTGGATTTGCCACAACCCGACGGGCCGACCAGGATCACGAACTCCCCGTCGGCAATGTCGATATCCACGCCTTTGATGACCGGAAATGCCCCAAATGATTTCCGCACATCCGCGAATTGAACGCCTGCCATACTCACTCCTCCCAGAAATCGAGCGCTACATGCTATCTATTTGTATTTTCGTATATCTTGGCCGCGGCCGTCATCTCCTCTAGGCCCTCGGCCGCTTCAATCCCGCATCTGTGGGCCTGCCCGGTCGGGATTTTCCTCCCATGCAACGGCGTTAGCCCAGTTTGATCTCATCCGGACGCACCCGGAGCGTCTTCGTCGAGGTAGACCTCAATCAACTCGTCGACGGTGGTTTCGGCGACGAAACCCAGTTGCGTCGCGCGTTCCGGCGCAAAGGACTTCGGCCATCCGTCAACGATCTTTTCAATGACCTCGTCGCGGCGACGATCAATCAAGTCCGCCGCCTGGGGACCAGCAGCGCGGCTCAAGGCGGCAATCTGGTCGGCAACGGTGGCGGCAACGCCCGGCATGGTGAGCGTGCGCCGAACACCCAGCGCCGATGTGTCGAGGGTCGCAGCATGGATCAGGAATTTGACGGCAGAACGCGGGCTCGCCAGCCAGTGTTTGACGGTCTCTTCGACCGGAAGAACAGCCCGCTGGCCCGCGAGCGGTTCACGAAGGATTCCAGAAAAGAAGCCCGATGCGGCAGCATTCGGTGCGCCAGGCCGGATGACGATGGTCGGCAACCGAATTCCGACGCCGTCAATGAAGCCGCGCCGCGAATAGTCGGCAAGCAGAAGCTCGGATATCGCCTTCTGGACTCCGTAGCTGGTGAGAGGTGCGAGCACGTAATCGTCGGGAATGGGATCGGGAAACGGCGAGCCATAGACCGCGATCGATGAGGAGAAAACGAACCGGGGAACATAGGCTTGGCGGGTTCCTTCCCGACGGATCGCTTCCAACAGCGCTCGCGTGCCATCGAGATTGACCCGATAGCCGAGGTCGAAATTGCGCTCGGCTTCGCCGGAAACGATGGCGGCGAGATGGAAGATCACATCGGCCCGGCGAGCCGCGAGGGCTTCCGCCGCACCGCTTTCGGAAATGTCGGCAGCCAGTGCTTCCACCGACCCGGAGACGCCGGCGGGTACCGGCGGCGCCGTGACATCGACGAGCGTCATGCGCGTGATCGCATGGCCGCCGAGCGAGCCGCTGCGCCCCAGTGTGGCAGCAAGCTTCCGGCCGATCATTCCTCCCGCCCCGATAATGAGAATATGCATCGTGTTTCGCCTCCCTGCGAGCTACGAAAAGAGCAGCTTGGTCGTCGTATAAATACGGGTTTCGTGGACCGCGAAGGCAGCGGCTGCGGCATCCGGATCCCGCGTCTCCAAGCCGGAGAGGATCATCTGGTGATCGGCGATGCTGGTGGCGATACTGCCAGGCTGCGATACAACGCGCCTTCGGTGGCTCAGAAGATAGGAATAGAGGTCGGCGGCCATATCAGCCAGCACCGCGTTGCCGCTGGAGCGGTAGATAGCGGTGTGAAATTCCCGGTCACATATCAAAAAACGAACAGGATCGTCACAGGCGGCTTCCTGTGCTGCGATCGACTTGTGGAGATAATCAAGGGTTGAAGGCTCCATCTTGAGCGTGGCAGCCCTGACGACCTGTGCTTCGATAAGAAGACGCGCCTCATGAACATTGTCGAGACTGTAGGCCGCGATGTCGCGATACCGCGCAGCCTGGACAGCCAGTTCGCCGACGTCTTCTGATGCCACCACCGTGCGTGTTCCGTGCACAACCGAGAGAATGCCGTGGGTGGAAAGGATAAGGATCGCGCCCCGGACGGTCTCGCGGCTGACCGAGAGTGCGGAGGCGAGTTCACGTTCGCTGGGCAGCGGATCGCCCACTTTAAGGATGCCGGTGGCAATGAAGGTCGCAATCTTCTGGACGACGAAGTCTTTCATCGACTTCTTCGGCGCTCCACCGAGCGCTGCAACGTCGTCTTCGAGCATTGCTCGAACATCCATTGCCTTTGCCCTCCCCCGCGCTCAGGTCTACTGGTCCGGTTAGTGGACCAGTAGACCTGAGCTGACCAGGGTTGTCAACGCTTCATGGGCATGCGGTAACGTCGGGAATAGGCAAGCCGAGAATTTCGGCATGTTTACAAAGCTTCTGCCAAGGTGCATCGCCGACCGGCACGCCCTGTTCCAACGCCAAGCGGCGCTTTCCTGCTGCACTGTCGCCCGGCATGCGAACGGGGCCATTGTTCCAGGGCGCCGGAGGATTGCTGCGACAGGCAGAGGCGAGAAAGTCAGACTGCGCCGTGAAGGCATCCAGCCCGGCGAAAAAGGCGGGGTCAATGACCTGAAGGAAGGCGCTTTGCGAAAACACACCGGCCGGCGCGTTCGCCCGTCCCTTGCCTGAAAGCCCCTGCCCCAGCAATTCGACGATCAGCCCGAGCCCAAAGCCCTTGTGGCCCTTCAACTGACCGCCGAGAGGCATCATCGTCCCACCACGTTCGGTCACCTCGCGCGGATCATCGGTCGGCTCGCCTGCGGCGGTGAAGGCCCAAGCCTCCGGAAATTTCTTGCCGGCCTTGGCCAGGTTTTGCGTCATGGTCGTGGTGGTGATCGAGGCCGAGACGTCGATCAGGATCGGATCCGCGGATGTCGGGAAACCGGCAGCCATCGGGTTGGGCGTCAGGAGCGGCTTCGTGCCGCCATAGGGCGCAACGCGGCTTGCAGCGGGATGCGACACCGACAGCTGCACGATGAGGCCCCGTTCGGTCACCTGCCGCATGAAGGCTGAAAGAGCGCAGGTATGGTGGCAGTTGCGGATCGCGGCGGTAACGACGCCATAATCGCCGACGCGTTCGCAGACCTGGTCGATCGCCTTGGTCAGCAGCCATGCGCCAGGCAAGGATTTGCCGTCCCAAACAAAGGCCGCGCCGCGGTCATTGACCACCTCATAGCTGCCCGACTTCGCCAGCGAACCGTCTTCCAACGCCTCGACATACCAGTTCAGAAGGCTGACACCATGCGTTTCGTGGCCGATCATGTCGCCCTCCACCAGGACGGCGGCAGTCGTTTCGGCCTTGTCGGGCTCCATGCCCGCACGGGTCAATATCTGCTCGGCGAATTGGGTCAGGGCAATGCGGTCAATCAGGGGCATAGCTATCCCTCCGTCATGTCATGGAAAGCACGGGCCGCTATTTTCGGGCGACCCGTGCCTAAATTCTGCGAACCGGCTTACTTGAAGCGGATCTGCGACAGCTGCAGTTCGGAATTCGTCGCGATCGTCGGCTTGAAGTCGAGACGCGGCGAGACGCGGGTGAACCCCACCATGTGAAACATCGGGATGTCCGCGATGATCTCGGTGTTCACTTTGGCGAACAGCTCCTTCCAGAGCTTTGTGCGTTCGTCGCCGGTGGCAGACGTCGCCTTGGCGATCAGCGCGTCGACAGCGGGATCCCGGACCATGGAGTGGGAGCCGTCGGTCGCGTATTTCACGAATGCAGTGAAGACCGGATCGCCGGTCGCATTATCGTGCTGCGACTGGGTCAGCGTCGGTCCGGAATCGGCGACAAAGGGTGCAACGAAGTAGCCGTTCCACACGGAAACATCATACATGTCGAGCTTCACATTCAAGCCGACTTCCTGAAGCATTGCCATCATCGCTTCCATCGCTTCGGTGGCGTTTGGATATTGCCCGTTGCGACCGATGATGCGGATCTCGCGATCGACCGGAACGCCGTCAGCTTTCGCCGCTTCGACCAGTGCTTTCGCTTTTTCGGAATCATAGGGCCAGGCGGGGATATCGGGATTGTAGCCGATCGTTGTGGGTACGACGAGCTGCGTCGCTATCTTCGCCTGTTCGGGAAACAGCGTTCCGAGCATCGCCTGACGATCGATAGCGAGGTTCATCGCTTCGCGGATGCGCCGATCGTTAAGGGGTGCTGCGCGCGTATCGATGCGCAGCGATGTCGTTTCGGAATTCGGATAGGCGAAATCGGTTTCCTTGTTGGTGGCATCCTGTACGGATACGGCCGGAACGATATCGGCTTCGCCGGCATCGACCATGGCCGCAGCAACGGCGCTGTCGGAGCGGAACAGATAGGTCGCCTGTTCAACCTGCGGCTTCTCGCCCCAATATTCCGGATTGCGCTTCAGCACGATCGACTGGCCGATATCCCATTTGTCGAAGGTATAGGGTCCGGTGCCAATCGGCTTGCGGGTGAATTCGTCGGCTGGTGTCGCCTCGGCCGATTCCACACCCATCACCGTCATCAGAAGCGGAAGAATGGGTTGCGCCGGCTTTGTCGTAATGCGGATCGTGTTGGCATCCGGCGTCTCGAAGCTGAACTCCGTGCCGCCGAAATATTTGCCGCCGGTCTCACAGCTGAGCTTCTTGTTCTTGTTGCGCTCGATGGTGAACTGGACATCTTTGGCGGTGAACGGCTTGCCATCGTGCCATTTGACATTCGGGCGCAGCTTGAACTCCCAGGTGTCGTCGTCGATCTTCGACCATTCCGTCGCCAGGCGGGGTTTGAGGCGGCCATTGACGTAGTCGAATTCCACCAGCATCTCGTTGACGTTTTCAGAAATGACCCGGCCGACGTCCTGGCGCGCTGCCATGCAGGGCTCGACGACATCGACGGTTTCGGCAAGCACAACAGTGACGTTGCTCTTGGCATCCTCAGCGTGAGCCGAGCCAGTGCTCAGCGCGAGCACCGTTGTTGAAAAGCAGGCAGCTAACAAATGCAACTTCATATCGTTCTCCTCCCATGCGCCTTTGGCGCTCCTCACAGTGAACTGCGTCCCGTTTCCGGTGCCCCGGCATCTATCTCCTCAGTAGTTTCGCAAAAGCACAAGTGCACTAATATACTAGTTAATGACGGCCTTCAACCCTGACGCTCCGAAGCGCGGAGCCTTCAACCGTGGCTGGGATGCGAAATTTTACCTTGCCGAAGCAATCAGTTCGCGCATCATCTCGACTTCCTCATCGGTAAGATCCGTCAGCGGCGCCCGCACCGGTCCCGCCTCGAAGCCGCGCAAACGCACGCCTGCCTTGACCGCGGAAACCGCATAACCGGCCTTGCGATCGCGGATACGGGCAAAGGGATAATAGAAATCGCGCAGCATCTGCTCACAGGCCGCGTCGTCACCGGCAAGGAATGCCTTGTGAAATTTCAGTGCCGTTTCAGGCACGAAATTGAAGACCGCCGAGGAATAGGTCGGCATGCCGGCTCCGCGATAGGCCTGGGCAAACAGTTCATGTGTCGGCATGCCGCCAATATAGGAAAGCCGGTCCCCGAGCGCGATCGTGACACGGCGCACCGTATCGATGTCGCCGGTACCGTCCTTGAAGCCGATCAGATTTGGGCATTCGTCGGCAAGCTGAGCAAGCTGCTCGGCTGAAACCCGCGCCTGGCCACGATTATAGACGATAACGCCCATATTGGTGGCCTTGCAAACGGCTCGTACACGCGCGGCAATGCCATCTGCCGGCGCCTCGGTCAGGTAATGCGGCAGCAGAAGAATGCCGTCGCCACCTGCTGCCTCGATCTCGCGAGCCATGTCGCAGGCAATGCGCGTGCCGTAGCCGCATCCGGCAATAACAGGCGCATCGCCGGACACGGCGCGGGCGGCCTTTACCACCTCAACCACTTCGCCTGGCGTCAGCGAGAACAGCTCACCGGTGCCGCCGGCAACGATCAGGCCGGCAACGGGGTAGGATGACAACCATTCCAGATGCGCTGAAAACGGCCTGGGGGCAAACCGGTCCTCGGCATCGAAAGGGGTGACGGGAAAGGACAGCAGGCCGTTGCGAATGATCTCGCGAAGTTCCGTCGGGGCGATCAATTTTATACTCCTCGGTTTCAGTTGCGCAGGTCTTGCGGCAATAGGTCGGCGGGGAAATTCTGATAGGCGACGGGGCGCAGAAACCTGCGGATCGACATGGTCCCGACGCTGGTCGCGCCGAAATTGGTCGAGGCCGGATAGGGTCCGCCATGCACCATGGAATCGACAACCTCGACGCCGGTTGGGAAGCCATTGACCAGCAATCTGCCCGCCTTCCTTTCAAGGATCGGCAGCAGGTCGCGGGCAAGGTCAAGATCGGCGTCGTCCATGTGGATCGTCGCGGTCAGCTGTCCCTGAAAGCTTTCGGCAAGGGCGACCATCTCTTCAGGCGAGCCGACGCGCACGACAAGGCCGAGAGGGCCGAACACCTCTTCGCTGAGCGAGTGATCGGCAAGCCAGGCCGAGCCGTTGGTCTCGAACAGGTTCGGCGCTGCGTCGCGGCCGGCATTCTCTGCGGTGAGAACCGGCGCGACCGCATTGCTTGCCCGCATCCGGTCGACACCTTCGTGATAGGCGGTGGCGATGCCTTTGGTCAGCATCGTCTGCGGTGCCACCTTTTCAAGAGCCGACTTGGCAGCACGGGTGAACTTGTCCGCCTCCGGCCCGTCGACGACGACGGCGATACCAGGGTTGGTGCAGAACTGGCCGGCACCAAGCGTCAGTGAACCGGCCCAGCCAGAACCGATTGCCTCCGCCCGGGCAGCGGTAGCGGCCGGCAGCAGGAACATCGGATTAACGCTGCCGAGTTCCCCGAAAAAGGGGATCGGCTCAGGGCGCTGGGCGCAAAGGTCGAAGAGCGCACGACCGCCGGCAAGCGAGCCGGTAAAGCCAACGGCTTTGATGGCCGGATGCGTCACCAGAGCCGTTCCGACATCACGGCGGCCCCCCTGGATCAGGCTGAAGACGCCGGCCGCCATTCCAGTGCGCTCGATCGCGGCTGCAATCGCTTCGGCAATGATCTCACCTGTGCCGGGATGGGCTGAATGTCCCTTCACCACGACCGGGCAGCCCGCCGCAAGCGCGGCCGCCGTATCACCGCCGGCCGTCGAGAATGCAAGCGGAAAATTCGAGGCGCCGAATACGGCGACCGGCCCGATCGGCCGTTGTACCAGACGGATCTCGGGCCGCGGCGCCGGTTGCCGATCGGGTTGGGCCGCATCGACGCGGGCGTCAAGATGCGCGCCCTTGCGGATATGGTCGGCAAACAGTCTGAGTTGGCCGGTGGTGCGAGCGCGTTCGCCGTTGAGCCGGCCCTCTGGAAGCCCGGTTTCCTGCGTTCCGATGAGGGTGACGGCCTCGCCGCGCTTGTCGATCTCCTCGGCGATTGCCTCAAGGAAGATGGCGCGTTCCTCGCGTGTCGTTGCCGAAAATGCTGCAAAAGCAGCTTCGGCAGCGCGGCAGGCGCGGTCGACCAGTTCCGTTGTGCCAACAGCAAAGTCATGTGCCTGCCCATGCGCCGGCTCGGAGCGAAATGTCGTCGTTCCGGCGATCCACTCGCCGGCGATGAAATGCCTGCCTGAAGGGGTCCAGCTCATTGTTATTCTCCTCGGCGGAGCCTCGCTCCGTCCTGATGCGTGAAGTGTTGTTCAAGATGCGCCGCCTTAGAACTGGATGATTTTAGGCCAAGTCGGCCTAAAACGTGAATCCTGTTCTAAATTAAAGAGTTAGAGCATGATGTCGTCCGAAAACCGCTCACACCTTTCGGCATCATGCTCTAGCGGCCATTCACCTTCCGCCATTCGGCAAAGAGCGTCAGATTGCTTTCGTCGGTGGCCGGGTAGAGGCCAATGATCGTGTGGCCTTGCTTGACGCGCTCGGTGACGAAATCCTCGTAAGCGGTCATCTCGACCGCTTCATCGGCGATCTCGTCGGCGATCTCGGCAGGGATGACGATCACACTGTCGTCGTCGCCAACCATGATGTCGCCCGGGAAGACCGCAACATCCCCACAGCCTATCGGCACATTAATGTCGATTGCCTCGTGGAGCGTGAGGTTCGTCGGGCTGGAGGGACGATTGTGATAGGCGGGAATATCAAGGCCGCCGATCGTCATGGCGTCCCGGAAGCCGCCATCGGTGACGACGCCGGCGCCGCCGCGCATCATCAGGCGGGTAATCAGGATGTCGCCGGCAGAGGCTGCGCGCGGATCCTTGCGGCTGTCCATCACCAGAACAGAGCCTTCCGGGCAAGTCTCGATGGCAAGCCGTTGCGGATGTTTCGGGTTCCGAAAGACGTTCATCGCGTTGCGGTCTTCGCGCGCCGGCATGTAACGCAGCGTGAAGGCCGGTCCCACCATATTGCGGCCCTTCGGCTGCACCGGCCGAACATCCTGGACCGTCTGGTTTCTCAGGCCGCGCTTGAACAGCGCCGAACAAAGCGTCGCGACGGAGACACCCATCAGTTTTTCACGGGTTGCGGGGTTCATATTTCCTTCTCCTCGTTCTCGTTCAGACGCCGAAGCCGCGGGTTTCCACGGTCCAGTCACGGGTTTTGCCCGTCAGGCTGCAACCAAGCCCCGGACGGGCCGGCACGATCATCCGACCGTCCTTGATATCGAGTTGTTCGTTAAACAGTGGCGCCAGCCAATCGAAATGCTCTACCCACGGCTCATGCGCATAGGCGGCGGCCAGGTGCAGATGGATTTCCATGGCGAAATGCGGCGCCAGGCGCATACGTTTCGCCTCGGCGTGCGTGCAGATGCGCAAAAAGGGCGTGATGCCGCCCACCCGCGGCGCATCCGGCTGAATGAAGTCGACGGCATCGGCCCGGATCAGCGTCATGTGCTCGTCGGCGCTTGCCAGCATTTCGCCGGTGGCGATCGGCGTGGCGAGTTCGCGTGCCAGTGCCGCATGGCCCTCGGCATCATAGGCATCGAGCGGCTCTT
The DNA here is from genome assembly GCF_002008365.1 of Rhizobium leguminosarum bv. viciae USDA 2370. Taxonomy (GTDB): domain Bacteria; phylum Pseudomonadota; class Alphaproteobacteria; order Rhizobiales; family Rhizobiaceae; genus Rhizobium; species Rhizobium leguminosarum. The sequence goes on along the minus strand of NZ_MRDL01000059.1, from coordinate 322,502 downwards.
CGATCCATTCAAGATTGAGCGGCTCCACCATCCGGCCGAAGCGCAAGGCCGTCGTGCGGTCCCATTGCTGATTTGCATCGACCATCAGCGGAACACGGCCATCGATATGGCTGGTCACGGCATCAAGCCGGCGAAGGTCGATCATCGGGTCCGGCTGTCCGACCTTGATCTTGATGCCGCCGATACCGGCGGCGATCGAACGGTCGATGGCATCGCGGATTTCCTCGACGCTTGATGACAGGAAGCCACCGGAAGTGTTGTAGCAGGCAACACTGTCGCGATGGGCGCCAAGCAGTTTTGCAAGCGGCAGGCCGGCGCGTTTCGCCTTCAGGTCCCAGAGGCAGATGTCGATGGCGGCGATTGCCTGGGTTGCAATGCCGGAGCGGCCGACCGAGGCCCCGGCCCAGCAGAGCTTGTCCCAGATGCGCGCGGTATCGTTGGGGTCTTCGCCAATCAAGTTGTCGGCAAGCTCGCAGGCATGTGCATAAAGGGCAGGTCCGCCTGCCCGCTTCGAATAACTGAAACCAAGCCCACTATGGCCAACCTCGGAGACGATCTCGCAAAACAGAAAAGCCACCTGGGTCAGCGGCTTCTGCCGGCCCGTCAAAACCTTGGCATCGCTGATCGGCCGCGCCAACGGCAGGTAAACGAGCGACAGGGTGACCGATCGGATAGCGTCCAGCTTGGACGGACCGGCAGCGAAGCCAGCCTTGGGCGGCTGTGCGGGGATCGTGCGTCGATTGGGATCAAACATCGTGGTGCCTCAGTTGATAGCCGGTTCCGGCGTCTTGCCGCCGAATTCCGTCGTCAGGAAATCAAAGTCGCAGCCTTTGTCTGCCTGCTCGATATGGCTGGAGAACATAAAGCCGTAACCGCGCTCGTAATGCCGCGTCGGCGCCACCCAGGCGACCCGCCGCGCTGTCATTTCTTCTTCGGAAACCAGCATATTCAGACTGCGTGCCGGAATATCGAGCTCGACCATGTCCCCCGTTTTCAGCAGTGCCAGAGGCCCGCCAACATAAGATTCCGGTGCGACATGCAGCACGCAGGCGCCAAAACTGGTTCCGGACATGCGGGCGTCCGAGATGCGTACCATGTCGCGCAGGCCGAGCTTCAACAGCGCCTTCGGCATCGGGATCATGCCCCATTCCGGCATGCCCGGTCCACCCTGCGGGCCGGCATTGCGTAGAACGAGAACCGTGTCCGGCGTCAGCGGATAGTCGGGATCATCGATGATCTTCTTCATCTCCGCATAACTGTCGGCGACCAGCGCCGGGCCGCAATGGCGATGGAATTTCGGGTCGCAGGCCGCTGGTTTGATAACTGCGCCGTCGGGACACAGGTTCCCCTTGAGCACGGCCAGCGAACCTTCGTGATAGACCGGGTTCGACAATGGCCGGATAACGTCGTCATTGTAGATCTTCACCTGGTCGAGACCATCCACCAAGGGTTTTCCCGTCACGGTAATCGCGGTTGGATCCAGCCTGTCGCCAAGCTGCTTCATCAAGGCGCGCAGGCCACCCGCATAAAAGAAATCCTCCATCAGGTAGGTCGAACCAGAAGGCCGGATGTTGGCGAGAACCGGCGTCGTGCGACCGATGCGATCGAGATCGTCGAGCTCCAACGGGACGCCGGCGCGCCGCGCCATGGCGATCAGGTGAATGATGGCATTGGTGGAGCAGCCGGTCGCCATAGCAACCGTGACGGCATTGTCGACGGCCGCCGGAGTGATGATCTGATCCGGCGTCAGATCCTCCCACACCATATCGACGATGCGGCGGCCACAGGCCGCCGACATGCGCTGGTGGTTGGCGTCGGCTGCCGGGATCGAGGATGCGCCCGGCAGCGTCAACCCCATAGCCTCTGCGATCGCCGTCATCGTCGACGCCGTGCCCATGGTCATGCAATGGCCATAGCTGCGGGCGATTCCGCCTTCGATGCCCTGCCACTCCTCCTGGGTGATTGTGCCGGCGCGCCGCTCATCCCAGTATTTGAAGCCGTCGGTGCCGGAGCCCAGCGTCTTGCCGGCATAGTTGCCGCGAAGCATTGGGCCGGCGGGCAGATAAATGAAGGGAATGCCCATGCTGACTGCGCCCATGACAAGGCCGGGTGTCGTCTTGTCGCAGCCACCCATCAGAACGGCGCCATCGACAGGATGGCTGCGCAGCAGCTCCTCGGTCTCCATCGCCAGCATATTGCGGTAGAGCATCGTCGTCGGCTTGACGAAGTTTTCGGAAAGGGAAAGAGCAGGCAGTTCCATGGGGAACCCACCCGACTGAAGAATTCCGCGCTTCACCCATTCGGCGCGTTCACGGAAATGCATGTGGCACGGCTGGGCATCGGACCAGGTGTTGATCACGGCAATGATCGGTTTTCCCTGCCAGTCCTCCGGTGCGTAACCCATCTGCATGGTCCGGGACCGGTGGCCGAACGAGCGCTGATCATCCGGCAGCATCCATCGGGCCGACCGCAATTGCTCGTAGGTTTTCCTTGCGGTCACGGCTCTCTCCCACCTTTTCGCTTGTTTACCTCAGCGCTTTCACCAACTGATATTTTAGTTTGACATATATATCAATGGAAAGTTTGCGTTCTTGTGCATTAGGTCGTGCAAAGCTATGAATGGACTGAAAAGGATGCCTCACCATGAATTCCCAGTTCGCCTCCACATTCGGCCTGACTGCACCCGGTTTTCCGGTCGTGGCCGGCAGCACGGTCCAGCGGGTCTATGATGATCTGCGAAAGCGCATCATCACCATTCAGCTACCGCCAGACACCACGTTGTCGCGCACCGAGCTTACGGAGACTTATGAAGTCAGCCAGACTCCCATCAGGGACGCATTGCAGCTTCTCAAACAGGAGGGTCTGGTTCGTATTTACCCGCAATCCCGCACTGTGGTGACCAGGATCGACGTCCTGCAAATTTACGAGGCACATTTCCTTCGCGTGGCGCTGGAAACGGAGGTTTGCCGCCGCCTCGCAACCGATCCGGATCCAGATCCGAGCGTCATCACGCGCGCCCGGTCGATCATCAAGATGCAGTCGGCAGTCGCTGACGACGCCGATCAGATCGCGATCTTCCAGGAGCTCGACGAACTCTTTCACCAGACGTTGTTCGCAGGCGCCAAGCGCAGCAGCCTCCACCAATTGATACGTGAGCGGTCCGGCCATCTCGAGCGCATTCGTCGTCTGCATCTGCCCGAAAAGGGCAAGATCGCGAGCATTCTCGATGGGCACCACGCCATCATCGATGCGATCGCCGCTCGCGACGAACAGGGCGCGGTCGATGCGATCCGCGAGCATCTCAGCCGCACCGTCGCAAAAGTGGAAGACATGCGGAAGGAGTTCCCGGACTATTTCGTGTGATCTGCCGCGCCGCGGGTTTTGCCGGCGTCAATTGACCGGCGTCAGCAGCGGCCTGCCTGCGAAAAAGGCGGCAAGGTTGTCGACCGTCAATTGCGCCATCCTGTCGCGCGTTTCCTCGGTACCGCTGGCATGGTGGGGATAGAGCACAACGTTGTCGAGCGCTGCAAAGCGCGGATCGGGATTGGGTTCGTTGAGGTAGACATCGATGCCGGCCGACGCGATCCGCTTTTCCTGCAAGGCCTTGATCAAGGCTGGCTCGTCGACCACGGTGCCCCGGGCAATGTTGATGAAGCTGCCAGTCGGTCCGAGCGCATTGAGCACGTCCGCCGATATCAGTCCTTCGGTCGAGGGGCCGCCGGGGGTTGCGACGATCAGGATATCGGCCCAGTCGGCCAGTTTTACCGGCGCGTCGAAATAGGCAAAATCGTTGCCGGCCTTCTTCGTCCTCCCATAATAGCCGACCATCAGCCCGACAGCTTCGCATCGCTTGGCAATCGCCATCCCTATGCGGCCGAGGCCGACGATCCCGGCCTTCTTGCCCGAGGTCGATGTCGTCAGCGGCATCATGCCCTTATGCGCCCAGTCGCCGGAGCGCACATAGCGATCGCCTTCCGGCAGGCGCCGGCGTGCCGCCAGCATCAGAAGCAGTGCCATGTCGGCAACGTCGTCGCACAGCACCTCGGATGTGTTGGTGAGCTTGATGCCGCGCCGTGTCATCGCCTCGACATCCATCTGGTCGTAGCCAGCCGAGGAACAGGCGGCGAGCCTTAATGCCGGCAATTTCGAAAGCAGGGCTTCGTCGATTGTCACATGGCCGTTGCAGACCAGCGCGGAAGAGATCGGGCCGGCTTTCCGCAGGAGAGCATCCCGCTCTTCGCCTTTGACAAGATCCAGCCGGTGCAGCGTGTAGGTCTCTTCCAGCATCGCCATCTGATGGGGCCGGAGCGGATAGGCGACGATGACATCGGGCTTCATGCGGAAACGAGTCCTTCCTGTATGTGGCGGGCGGCGCGTCGGCTGGCCTGAACCTCCGGATCGGGATCGAGGCTCGCGGCAAGAAGCGCCTGCGTGTAGGGGTGGGAGGGCGCGTTGAAGATCTGTTCCACCGGACCCTCCTCGACAATCTCGCCGGCCTTCATGACGATGACACGATCGGCGAAATCACGAACCACCGGCAGGTCGTGTGCGATGAAGAGGTAGGACAGGCCGAATTCGCGACGCAGGCCCTCAAGCAAGGCAATCACCTGCGCCTGGATCGACACGTCGAGCGCCGAAACCGCCTCGTCGCAGATGATCAGTTTCGGCTCCATCGCCAGCGCCCGGGCAATCGCGATGCGCTGGCGCTGGCCGCCGGAAAACTGGTGTGGATACCGATCGGCCATATCCGGTTTCAGGCCAACCTTGACCAGCAACTCGGCCACTTTCTCCTTCCATCTTGCTTTCGGCAGGATATCCGGGTGAATGACCCAGGCCTCCGAAATCAACCGGAACACGCTCATCCGCGGGTTCAGTGACTGGGTCGGGTCCTGGAAGACCATCTGCAAATCGCGACGCAGCCCGAATATTTCTCGAGGGGTCATCGCAAGCAGATCGTTGCCGCGGTAGACGACCTGGCCCTCCTGCGGATCATCGAGGCGAACGATCGCCCGGGCAAGAGTTGACTTACCGGATCCGCTCTCACCGACAACGGCAACCGTCTCGCCGGGCATGATGACGAAGTCCACGCCCTTCAGCGCCTGGAATGCGCCAAAACTCTTTTTCAAGCCGATGGCGCGCAGCAGCGGTTCGCCCTGCCGGTCACGCTCTTGCGCCATCGCACCTTTCCCGGGTGCTGCGGCTATCAGTTTCTTCGTATAAGCGTTCTGAGGATTGCGATAGACTTCGGCCGCATTGCCGGTTTCGACGACGCAGCCGGAATTCATCACCACGACCCGGTCGGCGATCTCGGCAACGACGCCCAAATCGTGGGTGATCAGCAACAGGCCCATGCCGGTTTCCTGCTGCAATTCCTGCAGAAGTTCGAGCACCTGCGCCTGCACCGTAACATCAAGCGCGGTGGTGGGTTCATCCGCGATCAGGATATCGGGCTTGCAGGCGATTGCCATGGCGATCATCAGGCGCTGCCGCTGTCCGCCGGAGAACTGGAACGGATATTTTCGCATCGCCGCTTGCGGGTCGGTTATGCCGACGCGCCCGATCAATTCGAGCGCCCTTGCACCGGCACGCTCCGCCGACTGACCATGCGTCGTCATCATCTCGGTGATTTGCCAGCCGACCGGATAGACCGGGTTGAGATGGGCGAGCGGGTCCTGAAAGATCATGGCGATCTTGGCGCCGTTGATCGAGCGCCGCTCCTCAGGCGTCATTTCCAGCATGTCGCGCCCGTTGAGGAGGATCGTGCCGCTGGTGATCTTGCCGGGTGGCATGTCGATCAGGTTCATGATCGCCGAGGCCGACACGGACTTGCCCGAACCGCTTTCCCCGAGGATCGCCAGCGTCTCACCGCGATCGAGATGCCAGCTGACATCCTGCACCGCCTTGACGGTCCCGCTGACGGTGTGGAACTCGACCGAGAGGTCACGCACTTCCAAAAGATGTTCAGCCATTTTTCCTGCCCCTCATTTCAAGGCGCCAGCGTTGCGTCGGATCGAGTGCGATGCGCAGCCAATTCGACAGAAGGTTCAGCGACAGCGTCGTCAGGATGATTGCAAGACCCGGCCAGAAGGAAAGCCACCAGGCATTGGTGAGATAGGGTCGTCCTTGCGCAACCATGAGACCCCAGGTGATCTCCGGCGCCTGAATGCCGATCCCCAGGAATGACAGGGAGGATTCCGCCAGCATGACGAAGGCGAAATCCAGCGTCGCGATAGTCACCAGCGTGGGGAAGATCACTGGCAGGATGTGATGGAAGACAATGCGCCAATACGATGCTCCCATGACCTTCGCCGCCTGCACGAACATCCGCTCGCGCACTTCCAGCACCTCGGCACGCGTGGTGCGCAGATAGATGGGAATGCGGGTGATCGCCAGGACGAGGACGATATTGGTGACCGAGGGCTCGAGCATGTAGAGCACGATCACCGCCAGAAGCAGTGACGGAAAGGACATGATGACGTCGCCGAGGCGCATGATCCATTGAGCCGCGGAAGAGCGGCTGTAACCTGCGACCAGACCGAGCGCCGTACCGACGACAGATGAGGCAAGCACGGCTGCGGCGGCAACCAGGATGGTGTTTTGCGCCGCCACGATGACACGGGCAAGAAGCGGCCTGCCCAGCGCATCGGCGCCGAGGACATAAAGCAATCCGCGGGTGATATCGAACGGCGGCGCATTTCGGCCCCGCAGGTTCTGCTTGGTGGCGATGGCCTCCAGCAGCAACGGGCCAAACAGCGCACAGAGCAGAACGATCAAAAGGAACAGGGCCGCGAAGAAAGCGAGCTTGTCCGCCCACAGCATCGTCAGCCAACGCCCGATCGGGCCGCTTGTTTTTTTCTCGGCGAGGATTTGTGTGTCGGTCATTGTCATCGCTCAATACCGGATACGCGGATCGAGCAGCGCATAGGCGATATCGATCAACAGGTTCATGATGAAGATCGCCAGCGCCGAGACCATGATGACGGCCAGCACGACGGCGAAATCGCGAAGCAGGATGGAATCGATCATCAGTTTGCCGATGCCGGGAAAGCCAAACACCGTCTCGACGACAACCGCACCGTTCAAGATGGCGGCCGCCTGGTCGCCGATGACTGTGATCACCGGCAGCATGGCGTTGCGCAGTCCGTGAATGAAGATGATTGAGTTCGAGCGGACCCCCTTGGCGCGGGCCGTCTTCACATAGGCGGAAGACAGAACACTGATCATCGAGCCGCGGACCACCTGCAGGATCAGGCCGAAGGGCCGGATGAACAGGACGCTGACCGGCAGGATCCAGTGCCAGATAGTTCCCGTTCCTGATGTCGGCAGGACATGCAGTTTGACGGCGAAAATGACGATCGCCACGATGGCCAGCCAGAAATCCGGCGCCGCAGCGCCGATCAACGAGAAGAAGGTGGCAAGACGGTCGAAGATGCCGCCGACGCGAAACGCCGCAAGTGACCCAATGACGATCGCGGCGATCGTGACCAGCACCATGGTGATGACAGCCAGCCAGAAGGTCCAGACGAAGGCCTCCAGCACGACATCCATGGCAGGACGGGCCTGTCGCAGCGACTGACCGAAATTACCTTGTGCAAGATCCGAGACATAACGACCGAACTGCATGATCAACGGATCGTTGAAACCGTTCATCTCACGGAATTGCTGGCGCATTTCCGTGGTCGCGTCGATCGGCAGATAGAGGTCGGTGGGATCGCCCGTCAGCCGGGAGAGGAAGAACACGATGACGATAAGCACCACGAGCGATACGCCACTGGCGATCGCGCGTTTGCCGATGAAACTCTTCATACCACTCCTCCCGAGTGAACCCATAGGGGCCGTGATGTCTCGTCTTCGTCTGTGCCGAAGCCACCTGTCATGCCCTCCGGCAACAGGCACGACTTCAAAATCAGTCGCTACAACTGAAATATTAGTTCATCTAAAATTTTTGTGAACCCCAAAAATGATCAGGGCTAATCAACCGGCGGCTTGCGTCGCCATGTGATACCGCGGGTTCCAATAAAGGCCGCGCCGATGATCACCGCCGCGCCGATCCACGTCTGTGCGGCCGGAACTTCCGAGAAAAATGAGAAGGCCATCAGGGCGACGACGGGCAGTCGGAGAAAGTCGAGCGGTGCCAGAACGCTTGCTGGCGCCATGCCGAAGGCACGCGTGATCAGCGTCATGTTCAGTGCTCCGAGGGCTCCTTGCATAGCAAGCAGCCCGAGTTGGCTCCAGGTCGGCATTGACCAGACCGGCAGCATGAGGATTACGCCAAGCGGCACCGTCGCTATCAGATTCCATGCAACCAGCCGGTCCGCACTATCCCTCAATGCCATCCGCCGCAGCATCAATTGGCTGGCCGCCGTCAAGACCGCTCCTGCCAGTGCAAAAAGCAGCCATTGGTCGAAACCGGACGCTCCAGGGCGAATGATGATCATGACGCCGACAAAACCTGCGACAATGCCGGCCACGCTGGAGATGCCGACATGTTCCTTGAGCACCAGCCACGCACCGAGAACGAGAAACATGGGCATGGTGAAATTGATCGCCGTGGCATCGGCGAGTGGTGCGTGCGCAAAGGCGACGAACAATGCGACCAGTGAGGCAAGCTTCAGACCCGCGCGCACGACATGCAGAACACGATAGGGTGAGGCTTTCAGGTCGACCCGTGACACGATCCAGGGCGTGACGACAAGAAGTCCGAAAAACGACCGGAAAAAGCCGATCATCAATGGATGCACGTCGCCGGCCAGCAAGCGTACGATGACTGCGTCGAGACTATTTAAGAAAGCGGCGGCCACCATCATGCATACGGCAAGGCCCGTGCGACCAGGCTGCATCACGCTTCCCCTGATCGAAGAAAGGCGAACCCCGCCATATCGACCATTCGATACGGCTGCGCGTTGAACCGGCAATCCATGAGAAATAAAGCCTTCCTGGCGTGTCTGCTAATCTCCGGGCTCCCAACGGTGCCGCGGCGCAGACCGCTCGTTCTCCTAGGGTCCGGCAGCATCCGTTATCCACAGCGCGGATTAACGGCTTTATCTCAATCCATCAACCGCCGTCCACACTGACAGAGCGCATTGCTGACAGGGCCGCCCTCGCCCTCGGCTAGTGGACCACTCGGTTCGGTTTCGCGCGGTTCGAGAATTGGTGGACGAGCATGATGCCCTGCTCAAGCAGCAACTCGGCCGCCTGCAGATCGCGCGGCGTGAGATCGCCGGATAGTCCGCGAATCGTATTCGCGACGCAGATGGAGTTGGCGACAAAGCGGGCGTCGCCCTCACCTTCTGCCTCCTCGGCCGTTGCTTCCAAGGCGTCGGCGACGGTGTCGAGCAGGCTCGAGCGTTCGACAAGCGTCATGTCGTTCAGGGTTTTGGAAATGCCGTTCATGATTGTCTCCTCGCGCGTGCCCAAGGCGGATCGCAGCTCCAATTTCTCGATTTCAGTCACATGGCGTGACTGTCAGATAGGATTGCTGTCTTCAGAAGCAACTCATGGCTGCCGCGCACCTCACGCATGAGTGCAGTGAGATGACGGCTCGATCAATAACTTCGGGCCGCTCGTTCCAGATGCGTCAGGAGGTCGGGAAGCATTGGTCGCTGCCCTTTCAAGAGCTTTATGGCTGCGTCGGGCAGGGAAAACCATCCCGCACGATCAACCTCTGGAAAGCTCTTTACCCGCCCTGACCGTGGCGGCCATTCCATTTGAAATTCGGAACTCTGTATCGCATTCACGTCCAGTACCGGATCGGCTTCGATCGACCAAGCGATAACTATCTTTCCGCCAGGTTGTCGGTATTCGCCCAACGGTGTGAACCTGCCATTGACCGCGATATCAAGCTCTTCGGCAGTCTCCCTTATTGCCGCCGCGAGCTCGTCTTCTCCAGCCTCGACCAGCCCTTTCGGGATCGACCACGCAGCCTCGTCTTTCCTAGCCCAGAAAGGGCCGCCCGGATGGACGAGAAGGACTTCGATGTCCCAGGAAACACGCCGGTATATCAAAAGTCCGGCGCTACGGATGACCATCGCCTTGTGCCCCTCTTGTGTCGATCACGAGGCCAGGCATTCCTCACAGATGCCGCAGCCGTCATCATCCATCCACCGACGCCGGCGCTTGCAGCAAAGGCAAGCAGCACCGTCTGGTTGTTCTTTTATGTCTTCCGGAGGAATGATCTCGATCGTCGTGTCGAATAGAGTGTCAGCCACAAGTTCCGCCATCTCATTGCTCCATTAGTCTGTTCTAAATAAGATAGGAGCGGCGATCGATACCGGCAAGCTCTCGACGACGTCAGGCGGTTCAATGAAAGGGTCAGCTTCGACGCCGGTCAGAGCGGCAAATGCCATGCCGAACCACATTCGGCGATCTCAACATCGAACACTGGGCCTTCTTGCGACACAAGTGGTATAGTCAAATTTCGGTCGTCCACCTGGACGATACGACAAAGGAATTATTCCATGGGAGACCAGAAACGCCCGCTGCAACCAGGAGAAACCGCCCCCGCCTTCGCACTTGCCACGGCCAACTTCGACGGAACCGTCTCTTTCGCCGACTTGAGCGGTCGCCCGTTCGTCATCGGGTTCTTTCGCGGGCTGCACTGCCCGTTCTGCCGGCGCCAGTTAGAACAGCTTGCCAGCGTACAGCCGACCTTGCGCGCCGCCGGTGTGGAGACCGTGGCCGTTATCAACACGCCGGTGGAACGTGCCCGCCTGTATTTCCGCCACCGGCCGACGCCAATAACGCTTCTGTGTGACCCCGACTGCCGCACGCATCGAGCCTACGGTGTGCCGCATGGCGAGTTCCTGCCCGAAGGGAGTTGCGAGCAGCCCGAATGGCCCTATGGTGCAACGATGGCGCAGTTCCTGGCGGCACGCATCAACCCCACGGGCGAGCTGCCGGAACCGCTGCACCCGATGGAAGCCAACACGATACTCAACGCCAAGGACGGCTTTGAGCTTGACGAAGCCGATAATGCGATCTTCGCGAACCATGCTACCCAGCTCGTAGGGCACTTCCTGGTCAATGCGAACGGCACCATCGGCTGGGTACAAATCGAGGCGCTCGACGGACCGAACAGCCTCTCCATCTTCCCGACCGCGGCGGAGATCATCGCCGCCGCTGGCAGCCCTGGACACTGACCCGCACCGAATCGTCGGCCAGCGTTGCTGCATGATGTCGAATGAGGGCGACTCTCCGACCTGTCATCAGCTTGAACTCCATGTCACGTTCTGCCGGAAAATCATCAGGTTAGACGGACCTCAACCGCCTTTCGGTTCTCGCGTCGAACAGATGCAGTTTGCTGAGATCTGGGGCAATGACGATCTGGTCGCCGGCGCGCAGATCAAGGCGCTCTCTTACCGTCGCAACGAGGTGATCGGCGCCAAACTTCGTGGTTATCTGGATCTCAGCACCAGTAGGTTCAACGAGGACGACCTCAGCGGTAGCAGGACCTTGTCCGATTGTGAGATGCTCAGGGCGAATGCCGTAGATAATCTGCGCGCCGCGTTCCAATGACGCTGCTTCGGACAGTGGTAACCTACCTCCGCCGTCCGCGATCAACTCCAGCGGCCCCGAAGTGCTGACCTGCCCTCGAATAAGGTTCATCGCCGGCGAACCGATAAAGCCGGCCACGAAAAGGTTTGCCGGTCGGTCGTAGAGATCCAACGGCGAGCCTATCTGCTCGACGAAGCCGTCCCGCATCACAACAATCCGATCGGCCATCGTCATCGCCTCGATCTGATCGTGGGTGACATAAATGGTCGTTGTCTTCAGTCGCTGATGCAGTTGCTTGATTTCTGAACGCATCTGCACACGCAGCTTCGCGTCCAGGTTCGACAATGGTTCGTCAAACAGGAAGACCTGCGGATTTCTAACGATGGCACGGCCCATCGCCACACGTTGGCGTTGGCCACCCGACAGATTTCTCGGATATCTGTCGAGCAGATGCTCGAGCCCCAGAATTTCAGCGGCCTCTCGAACACGCTGCCTGGTCTGTTCCTTGGGTGCTTTCGCCAGCTTCAGCGAAAAACCCATATTCGCCTCGACTGTCAGATGGGGGTAGAGCGCATAGGACTGGAAAACCATCGCGATATCGCGTTCTTTTGGCGCGACATTGTTCACGACCTTGCTGCCGATCGAAATCCGACCAGCTGAAATCTCTTCGAGGCCGGCGATCATCCGCAACAATGTCGACTTCCCGCACCCGGACGGGCCGACCAGGATAACGAACTCGCCGTCTTGGATATCAATATCCACCCCATGCAGAACTTCGAAGTGACCGTAGCTCTTGCGGGCATTCGCCACACTTACTGACGCCATAACTTTCTCCGGCTGAATATTGATATCTTCGGGACGCAGCCGCTCGTGTGACACGGCTGTCGATTGCTCATTGGCTTGCCGTGGCGGCTGAATAAGGCGCCAATACCGCGTCGACCGCCGCAAGGCAGAGCTCGCGGGCCTTCGGAGCGACCCGCTTTGACACCACGTCAGAATATAGTCGGCCGAGATATTGGCTGATCAGAGTTTCGGGAATTTCATCAGGAAGCCGGCTGAACAATTCGCCGACCGCGGCGAATGCTCGAGGATCCGGCCAGTAATAGCGAATTCGATCACTATAGCTGAAATGCCGTTGCAGTCGCTGCTCATCGGGACTGCCGCCATAGTGGCCCGCCCAGCTTGCCGGTTGCTCAACCATGATTTTTTCCATGGTCGTCACCAGTCCGGTTCGGGGCGTCTTCCCTGCAAGTTCATCAGCGATCGCATCGAGGCCGTAGAGCGCTTCGCGCAGCGCGAAAGTCAGCCCTGGTCCGACCTTGAGGATTGCAAGGCCGCCGTCAACGAGAGCAGACAAGGCTTCGGCCGGTTGGTAGTCGGTGGAATGTGCTTCGAAAACCAGGCCCGGCATGTCGTCGAGCGAACGAATGAGGCTCTTGGCCCGTTCAGGCTTGTAGAGCGCCACGTCCGTGTTGCCAAATTCCACACCCGGCTGAACCACTATCCCAATGACCCGCTCCATCGCCGACGCCAAACCTGCTTCGGCAAACGACGCCCGGTGAACCGCCAGGGTTTTCATCGCCGCATCGGCCCGCGTAATTTCGATTTCTTCGAGTGCGTGCGTTGCACCACCCGGAGGCGGCACCTCGGTTCCGATGATATAGACCGGCGGACGGCGGCCTGAACGAAGAGCGGCCTCTTCGGCGGCTTTCGCCAATCGAGCGGCCCGCGCCGCGGTCAATTCGTCATCGAGCGCCGTTGGTTCACCGGCACAGCCCATCGACGTGTCCAGGTGAATCTTTTCGAACCCTGCCTCGACATAGGCCGTCACCATAGCCATGGCGCGCAACATTGCCTCCTCGGCCGCCAACGTCCTCCATGGGTTGGGGCCTAGATGATCGCCTCCCAGGATGATGCGTTCGGCTGGAAAATCAGTCGCTGCGGCGACGTTCTCGATGAACCGGCGAAAGTCCACAGGCGTCATCGCGGTATAGCCGCCCTCCTGATTGACCTGATTGCAGGTGGCTTCGATGAGGACCGCCCGGTGCTCCATGCCGGCACGCCGAAGGGCTGCCTCAATGACCAGCGGATGAGCCGAGCAGACCGAAGTGACGCCATGTGGAAAGGGCAGGTTCCTGGCACCGAAAAGCTTTCGCAGCGCGATCTGCCGGTTCTCTTCGATCCTCGTCATGCGAGCGTCACAACCTTCGTCAGGTGACGGGGAGAAACCGTATCGATTTGCCGAGCCTGCGCGGCCCGTTCGCCGAGGACCTGCAGCGCCGGAAGGACAACGAGACCCGCAAGTGACAGATCGACATCAACGGCGAGTTCCAGATCGCCCGGACCACCCACACCGATGACAACCGCGCCTTTTTCTCTCAGTTCTCCCACCAGTTTCGTCTCCGCTTCCCTCTGGTCGGAGCTGTACAGCATGACCGCAACCGTTTTCCCGTCAACGAGGCTGATCGGCCCATGCCGGTATTCAAGCGGGTGGAAGGCCTGGGTCATGATCTGGCTCATTTCCATGAGCTTGAGCGCTCCTTCCAGGGCGACGCCGAAGAGGGGGCCGCCGCCGAGAAAGACGAAGTGCGACCGGTCGGCGATAATTCCAGGCAGCGCGGCATCGAGAGCCGTCGCGAGCTGGCGAGCCGAATTCACGACAGAGACAGGAACCTTCTGCCCGATCATCTGCAAACCGAGAAGGACCATGAGGCTCGCCGATACCGTCATGACAATACCTTCGTCCGGATGGGTTTCGGCCGCGACCATCCGATCGCAGTTTTTCGCAAGAGTGCTTTCCGGTTCGACCGTTATCGCCGTCACGAAGGCGCCGGCGGCCCGGCTTGCTTTTGCTGCGGCGACTGTTTCTGTCGTCTCGCCGCTGCGGGACAGCGCGACGACGTGCGTGTTGCGCCACTCCGGCCAGAAGGCCGAGGGGCGGTTTTGCCATTCGGCGCCGGGGACCGCGATTGCCTTTCGCCCCGCCAAATTGGCATAGGCTGCCAGCGAAAGTGCAAGATTGAAAGACGTGCCACAGCCGACGAAGACGAGCAGCTCCGCCCTATCGGCAGCTGAATTCGAGCCGATCGCCTTCTCCCAGTAGGGAAATTGCTCGAAAATAACTTTTTCGGTCGTGTTCATGAAGTCTCCGATTATTTGACTGAACCAGCCAACAGGCCGCTGACGAGGTAACGGTTGAGGAAAATGACGACGAGGGCGGGAATGACGATGGCGATCGAGCCGCTCGCCGTGATGAGGCCGTAGTCGATGAAGTTCTTGGTTACGAATTCCGGGATCAGAACGGTCAAGGGCTTCGTTGCCTGGGGCGAAAAAATGAGCGGTACGAGATACTGTCCCCATGCACCAAGAAAGGTGAGGATCGCCGCTGCCGTCAGACCCGGTCCGGCCAGCGGCAGGACGATATTGAAGAAGATGTAGAGCCGGCCGGCTCCGTCGAGTTGCGCCGCTTCCTCCAGTGCGATCGGAAGAGCTTCGAACACGCTGCGCAGCAGCCATAACGACAGGGGCAGGAAGGCCGAGACATAGATCAGCGAGACGCCCACATAGGTATCGACGAGATGCAGCTTGATCATGATCTGATAGAGTGGGATCAAGACCGCGTAGGCAGGAATGGCCAGAGTCGCGACGACGGCGACAAAAAGCACTTTGCGGCCAGGAAACTGAAGCCTGGTGAACGCGTACGCGCCAAGAGCGGATATCGCGACGCAAAGCAGCGTGGCAGCGATTGATGTCACCACGCTATTGAGCAACGCGGCCCGGAACTGTTTGAATACCTCAACACCTCCGATCCGCGCGATATTGATGCCAAGCAGCCGTGAGTAATGATCCAGCGTAAAGTGCTGCGGGAAGAAGTTGATCGGTCGGGTCGAAAAGTCGTCGCTGGGCGTAACCGAACTCGCGATGGTCCAGTAGATCGGCCCTAAAGACCAGATCAACAGGACGACGACGCCGGCCCAAATCATCATTCGATAGGCAATGGGGGATTTCATGAGTCGAACCGTGTGTTGCGGTAGACACGAAGGACGTAGACCAGCGAAATCAGCAGAGACACGAGAGTGATCACGACCGATAGCGCCATGCCATACGAGAAGCGGAGATTCTGGAAGGTTTCGAGGTAGATCTGGACGAGCACCGGTCGGGTCTCGAGGCTGGCACCCGCCAGAACCCAGGCCTCGTCGAAGAGATTGAAAGCATTCACGGTCGCGTTCGTCATGGCGACAGCGATCGCACTGCGAACCAGCGGAAGGGTTACCCATCCGAACATCTGAACGCGCGTCGCTCCATCGATCCGCGCAGCCTCATAGAGATGAGCAGGGATACTCTGCATCGCCGCAAGGACGATGACGATCGTCAAGGGCATCATGCGCCAGACGTGGACGATTGTTACGGCGACGATGGCGCTGGTGCGATCGTTGAACCAGACATGATTTTCGAAGGGGAGCCCGAGCGCAGAAAGAATGCCGTTCAACAGACCCGCACCCGGTTGATAAATCCAAAGCCAAATGACCGAATTTACAACGCCGGGCAGCGCCCAGGGCAAGATCACGGCTGCGAGAACCCACTGCCGCCCGACCTTGATCTGATTGATGAGAGCGGCGGCAAGAACGCCGAACACGGTTTCGGCGACGACGGCCAGAACAACGTATGTGAGCGTGTTGCTCCAGGTGGTCGCGAGCTGGCCATCCGATAGCATTCGGCTGTAGTTTTCCAGGCCGATGAATGGAGTGCCGGCCTGCATGGGGTTGACCCTGTGCAGGCTGTCCCAGACGGTTCTTCCCATCGGGTAGAAGACCAAAGCTGCCATCGTGATAACGATGGGCGACACCAACAACAAGCCGAGTGTGGCGTCGGCGTTGAAGCCGACCCCACGCTTGCTCGTGGCCTCTTCGGACGCCAAAGCGGTCATTGCGCCATTGCCTGCTTGGCGGCGGAAGCGATAGCCTCCATCGCCTGGTCGACGCTCATCTGTCCCTTGGCAGCGCTATTGATCGCTGTGTTTACGCCGCTGGAAAATTGCGGATACCAAGGCGGCGTGCCTTGCGGGAAGAGCGGCTCAACGGTTTTGGACTGTGCCACGAGAGCATCGCCGCTGTTCAGCTTTCCAGACTCGTTGAGTTCGGAAAGCGCCGACGTGCGGGTCGGCAGGAAGCCGTTCACGGCATTCTTCTTCTGGAAGTCCCTGCTGGTGAACCATTTGACGAAGGCGATCGCCGCCTCCTTGTTGGGAGAGACGTTTGGAATAGCCAGCGCTTCTGGAAGGCCGAAACTGCGCGTTTCACCACTCGCCGTCGGCACGAGGATCGCTTCAACCTGGCCGGCGACTTTCGACTGCTTCGGGTCGTTCATCTGGCCGAGACGACCGGGCTCACCGGAGATCATGATGCTGGTGATGCCCTGCCCGAACATGCTCTCATTGATCTGGCTGTCTTTCAGGCCGGTAGACGCCGGATCGACCAGCCCTTCTTTGAGGAGCATCAGCTCGAAAGCAAGCGCCTTGTAACCAGCCGAATCCGGCGAGGTGAAGAGCGGATTGAAGTCCTTGTCGAAGAGTTCGCCACCGAAGGCCTTGGTCAGCAAGTACCAGCTCGTTGACGCGCCTTCGGTTGCTGAAACCGGCAGGCCGATCGGATACTCGACAATGCCCTTTTCCTTGATTTTCTTGGCTGCAGCGACCAGGGCGTCCAATGTTTTCGGCATCTCGGTGATGCCTGCATCCGCAAAATGCTTCTTGTTGACGAGCATCACCCGGAAGTCGTTGGTGTAGGGGATACCCAATAACTTGCCGTCGACGGTGAAGATCTTCGCAACACCGATATCTTTCACGGTGTCGGCGTCGATCACATCGTCAAGCGGCATATACCAACCGGCGGCGCTGAACTGACCGGTCCAGGACCAATCGAATTCGGTCACATCAGCCGGCGCTGTCCCGGCAACCAAAGCTGTCACCAGCTTCGGGCGGATGTCGTCCCAGGACAAGGTCTGCAGGTCGACGTGAATGCCGGTTTCGGCCTCGAAGTCAGAGGCAATATTCGGTCCCTGCGGCGATGGCATGAGCACCGTGATCGATTGACCGGCAAGCGGCTTGGCGTCCTGGCCAAGAGCGGGTACGGCGATTGCCAGGGCTGCTGACGCAAGTAGAGGCAAGATCAATTTATGCATGTTCCCATCCTTCATTATTCTTGAGCTCAATTACTGGGATGCGCAGTCACCGCCTTCGGCCGTGGCCACGATTGGCCCGAACCAGCCATCGTCTAACGGCCAGTCGAGAAGCTGGGCGGCAGCCAGGAGCGCGCCGCCGATCGGGGGAAGTTTCGGCAATGCCGGAGGCCTGCCAATACGGCGTTCAAGCGCCTCCAGAAGTAGCCGGCTCGAAAAGGTACCGCCGGCATAGGTCCAGCCGGAATTCGGATCACAATGGCCGGCAATTGCCGCATGATGCTTCGCGAGTTCATCGGCGGCCTGCTCGATCAACGCGATCGCCCCTTTGTCGCCGCCAAGTGCGACCTGATCGACGAGGGCCGAAATTGCTGCAATGTCTGCCCGCGGGTTCGCCACGGAGCTGGCCCAATCGCCGAGGCCATTCATGGGATTGCTCGGGTCGATGCGAAGGTGGTCAAACAAGGCCTTTGCGAGAGCCGTTGCCGGAGCACGCCCGTCCAAGCTTTGGCTGACAAGGTTGAGCGCCCTCTGCCCGATCCAATGGCTGCTGCCTTCGTCGCCGATGAGATCTCCCCAGCCACCAGTGCGCGCCGACTGGCCTTTGGAATTACGCGCCCATGCCATTGAACCCGTGCCGGAAAGAATGAGGATACCCGGCTTGGCCGCAAAAGCACCGAGATGCGCCGCGTCGACGTCGTTGAGGACGCGCCGGTGGACGTTTGGGAACAGGCGCTCGATCGCATCCCGTTGTAGAACCGACAGGCGCTCAACCTCCCCGTAGGCGGGCAGCGCTGCGGCGACGGCCGCCAGATTTCGTTCATCTCGAAAGGGAAGGAGATGCTGCTCCAGCTCCTGGAGCCAATTCGGATTGTCCATGGGATTGACCCCGTGGCCGCGGGAACGCCGCAATATCCGGCCACGCTTGTCCGCGAGGGCAACCAGCACCTTGCTTCCGCCACCGTCGATGCCGAGGATCAGCGCGTCGCTCACTCTTTCGCCCTCAGATCGGCGAACGTTGTGTCGACGCCGAAGTTGACAAGCTCGTCGCGCCAGTGCCGCGAAAGCCCGGAATCGGTAATGACTTTCGCGGTGTCCAGCGGCGCGACCTTGTAGGTCGCCGTGGTTCCGAATTTCGAGGAATCGGCCAGGACGAAACGATTGGCCGATCGAGCCAGCATGCGCCGGTTGAGGCTCGCTTCCGCACTGTCCACGCTGTAGATCGCACCGTCGGAACTAATGGCGCTGGCGCCAAGAAAGAGCTGGTCGAACCATAATGTTTCCAGCATTGCCTCCGCCTGAGGTCCGACAAGCGACGCATTCTCGCTACGCAGCTGACCACCGAGAAGCACCACCTCCAAATTCGGAATGTTCAGGAATTCCTGCGCTACCGTCAGGCCGTTGGTGAATATCCTGAGCGGCATGGGGTTGATGCGAACGAGGCGCGCAAGCTGCAGGACGGTCGTTCCCGCGTCGAGAAAGATTGCCGTACGCGGATGAAGCAGATCGTAGGCCGCGGTGGCAATCGCCCGCTTGGCCGATAGATGGCGCTTTTCCCGCTCCTGAAATGCAACCTCAACCGATGATCCTTCGGCAATGCGCGCTCCACCATGCACGCGATCAATGGCCCCCTCCTGCTCAAGGATCTGCAGGTCTCTACGAACCGTGGCAAGCGATGCGCCGATCGCATCGGCAAGCGCCTGGATGGTCGAAAAGCCGTTCGCGTAGAGGTGGCTGCGAATGGCATCCAGCCGATCGACCTTTACTCCGACTGCTTGGCTCAACGAAATTCTCCCTCACGATCCACCCCAATTTCGATCACATTTTCATTTCATATGATCAGTGTCAATCAATTTTCTGACGTTTTTTGATTCATTGGATGAGAGCCGGAATGAGAAAAGGCGCGCCGTGAATTCACGGCGCGCCAATAACGAATGAACTGCCATCCCAAGCAGCGCTTGTGGCTGGCTTATCCGCGGGATCTTACTGATATCTCGGCAGCAAATCCCCGTGCGCATCGATCAGGTCGTCGACAAGGTTCCAGATTTGGTCTGGCGACAATTCCGCAGATGTATGCGGATCGAGCAGAGCGGCTTGGTAGATGCGCTCGCGGTTTCTTGTGAGAGCCGCCTCGACCGTCAACTGCTGAACAGAAACGCTCAAGTTCATGACGGCGGAAAGCTGCGAGGGGATCCGACCGACCCGGATCGGCTGAATTCCGTTTCTGTCGACATGGCAAGGCACTTCCACGATGCATTCATCGGGCAGATTCTCGATCAGGCCGTTGTTTGGCACATTGCCGTATATCAGCGCCGGGTTGCCGGTTACCGCGGCATGAATGATGCCGGCCGCGTATTCATTGCTGCGGCACACCTCGATCGGCTTGTCGCCTTCCAGTTCCTTGCGCAGGGCATGCCACTCTTTGATCTGCACTTCGCAGCGCCGGATGTATTCGTCCAACGGAATATTGAGCTGATCGATCAGATCCCCTCGTCCCTCCTTGATGTACCAGGAGGTATACTCGGAAAAATGCTCGCTGGATTCGGTGACGAAGTGGCCGAGCCGTTTGAGCACATCGAACCGCACCCGATCGTCCGGCGGAACGCGGCCATCGGCGGCGAGAGCGTTCAGTCTCGGATAGAGATCTTCCAGCCGTCCGTCGCTGTGAACTTTCTCATATTTCAGGAAGAAGGCGACGTGATTGATCCCAGCCGAAACGTAGTTTACGTCGGCAATGTCCTCGCCAAGGCATTGCGCGAGATGCCCGGCTGTGTGTTGCACACTATGACACAAGCCGACGGTCCGGATTTCCGGGGCCAGATCCTTGATCGCCCAGCAGTTGATGGCCATCGGGTTGACGTACTGCATCAGAAGAGCCCGCGGGCAAACCTCCTGCATGTCTCGGCAGATCGCCTCAAGGACTGGTATCGTCCGCAAACCGCGGAAAATACCCCCGATGCCAAGGGTGTCGGCGATCGTCTGACGCAAGCCATATTTTTTCGGAATGTCGAAGTCGGTGACGGTAGCCGGCTTATAGCCACCGACCTGCATCATGAGGATCACGAAATCAGACCCGCGCAGTGCTTCCCGCCGGTCGAGCGTGGCGTCGATCCTGACGCTTGAAAGCTTAAGCGACTCGCAGATCCGGCGAGCGACGATTTCTGACGTCTTCAGTCGCTCTGGATCGATATCGAAGAGGCTGATGACGTAGTCGCTCCCTCTCTGCGTGGACAGGACATCTCCCAGAATGTTCTGGGCAAAAACGGTGCTGCCAGCGCCAACCAGACAAATCTTCGGCATTGCAATCTCCCCATCGGTTGTGATTGCTTATTGCTCCTTCTAGATCAGAATTTCTTCCTGACATCGGCCTATTAATTCCGGGATTCGAGTCTCCTACAAATGAAACATAGCCAAAGCCGCGGCGAATGGATTGGATCCCGAGGGCAGTTCCTGATCGAGCGTCACATCGCCGATGCGATGGCCGCACCGCATTGGCACGACCACGTTGAATTAAACCTGCTCATGGCAGGCCAGATGACCTACCTTTTCAATGGAAGGCTGGAACAGGTTGAGGCCGGCCGCCTGGTTTTATTCTGGGCCGCAATTCCCCATCAGACGATCGCTGTTGCCGAAAACGCGCCGCTCGTATGTCTCTATCTTCCCCTTATCGATTTCCTTGGTCTGCCGGTGGACAGAAAGGCCAGGCAGTCGATCATGCAGGGGAGGTTTCTGGCGCAAGCAAATCAGGAAACGATGGATGCGTTGACACTCCCACGATGGGAAAAGGAATGGCAGGGCGGCAGTGCGGCAAGACGGAAATTGATCGTCGAGGAAGTACGACTGCGAATACGACGTCTGATCCTGGACAATGCTGAAATCGACAATTCGCCAACCCATGTCTCTCCGACATCGTTGGCTGACCACGCGGTGCGCCACGTCGAGCTGCTGATCGACCTCATCAATTCCCGCTACGCAGATCCGATAAGCGTACCCGATCTCGCCAAGCTTGCGGGCATGCATCCAAGCACCTCCAACAGCGCTTTCCGAAAGGTTCTGGGAATATCAGTCAACGAATACCTGACCCGACATCGGATTGCCCGGGCGATGCAGCTTCTGACAGACACGGAGGATCCTGTCCTCCAGATCGGTTTTGACTGCGGGTTTGGTTCCAGCAGCCGCTTCTACGAGATTTTCAAGGAGCGAACGGGTACGACCCCCCGTCATTTCCGAGAAGCGGTGAACTCCAAGAACACTCCGGCGCCTTGATGCGATATGAGCTGTCGCCCCCCCCCCAAATGCTCGCGGGATCGACAAGAAGGAGTTGATGCTCGATATGTCGGCGTGAGGATCGGACAAGGTCCGTGAAGAAAACCTCGGATTGGTGGCAAGCTCAAGCGGTGGCCGCATTCGAAACCTCTTGGCGCAAAGCCCACTCCTCCTTCGTCAGAGTCTTGATGTCGAACTGGTCGCGCGTCCTGGCATAGGTGTAGCCGCCCATCCTGCCGACGGCATCCATTCGCTGTTGGTCGATGTGCAGGTTCGCCGGATTGACCACATCGCTTCTGACATAGACGCCGAGCACTTCGCCAAGGATGATTTCGCGGGCGGGACCGACCTGCAGGGTCGTGTGGCGGCGGCATTCCAGCGCTGCGGGGGCTGCGAGGATGCGTGGGCTTCTGACCATCTGTCCCGGTACCGTTGTCAGTCCGGCTTCCGAGAGTTCATCGACTTCAGGCCCGAACTTGATGGCGCAGACCTCCATCCGCTCGACGAGCGCGTCGTCGCAGATGTGCACCGTGAATTCGCCGGTTTCGCGGATGTTGCGGGCTGTATCCTTGAAGCGCATGTCGCCATAATTCTCGACGCCGATCGCAACGATTGCCGGGTCGTGGGTGAGAACGTTGAAGAAGCTGAACGGGCCGGCATTCGGCAGGCCTTCCTTGCTCAGAGTGGTGACCAGCGCGATGGGGCGCGGGATGACCGTGCCGATGAGGATCTTGTAACGCTCGCGCTCGGTCAGCTTGGCGAAATCGAAATGCGTGTGTTGTTTATGATGGGTCATGTCAGGCCTCGGCAGCGACGCGGTGGGTTTCAAGCGGGGTATGGCGGCTGAGGTTCTCAAAACCGTCCTTGGTCACGACATACATGTCGCCGATATTGCAGCCGGCCGACAGCGGTTCCAGCCATTGGGTGTGGAGGACGAAGACCATGCCCTCCTCCATCCTGTCGTAGTTGTGCGAGGAGATGTTGAAGCTGTTCTGGCCGCCGGCCATGCCGACCGAATGGCCGAGGTTCGGATTGTGCGGTCCGTGCGTTGCCGGATAGACATGCATGAGCTTGCGGCCCTGCGCCTCCCAGTCGATGTCCTTCACATACTGATTGGGGATCAGGCGTGCTCCGCCGTCTTCCATCGGCGACCAGTTATAGGGCATGGTGCGTGCCTCGGGTGACATGAGCATGCCGCGCTCGATCATCGGTTCGAAGGCGGCATTGTTGACGTCGCGCATCAATGCGCCGGGTTTGACGAGCCTTTCGGCCCGCTTGACGCCTTCGGTGCAGGCGGCAAGCACATCCTCCTGATGGCTGGTGATGTCGCCGATCGCGATCATGCGGGCGGTCTGGGCCGTATAGCCGCGATAGGTGACGTTGGAGATGTAGAGGTTGATGAGGTCGCCCGGGCGGACGATGTGGCCATAGGGCTTGCCGCAATGCGTGCCGAATTCGTTGATACCGATCTGGTAGCCGTCGCCAGTCTCGCCGCCGAGTGCCATCTGCGCATAGGTGAAGGCGGCCAGGATTTCATGGTCGGTCACGCCGGGCCTTGCCACATGATAGGCAGCCTGCGTGCCGATGCTGATCAGCTGGGCGGCGGCGCGGAAGATCTCGATCTCGCGCGGCGAGCGGACCTTCTGCATGCGGTCGAGAATGGCGTTGTCGGCAACGAACTTGTTCTTCGGCATCAGTTCGTCGAGCGCAGACCAGAGGGTCAGCGAAGTGCGGTCGCCGATCCTGCCGATCTGGGCCTTGGCGAGACCGAGATCGGCGAGAACCTTTGCGCATTTCTCGGCGGTCTTGACGACGGAATCCCCGGGGCGGTCGGCATACTCGCGGCCGATCGGGCCGATCTGCCAGATTTCGTCGACGAGTACGGGCTCGCCGCCCGGCGGCAGCAGGACGGATTGCGTGAAGAAGGACAGAAGCACCATCGCCTTGTCGGCGTCGGTCGGGATGATCAGCACGCCTTCGCGCATCCAGTCGCAGATATAGCGCAGATAGGCGTTCGAAGCGTGGAACCAGCCGACGCTGCCGGCATGGACGATCAGCGCGTCATGACCGGCTTCGACCGCCTGACGGCGAATTCGGCGAAGGCGGTCCTCGAACTCTTCGACAGGAAGCGGCAGCGGAGCAGAGAAATCGAAATCCGGCTGGAAATCGGCCAGCAGCGATCCCATCCGATAGGCGCCAGCGTTTGTCGGGCGCATGTTCATGAGTTTGTTCCTTCCAAGTTCAGGCATAGGTCAATGACGGATTGTTCAGGCCTGCCGCGGCGGCGCGAGAACGCGCCGCGCAACCAGCAGTCCCACCAGCGTCACGGCGATCAGAATTCCCGAGATTGCCGCGACGCGCACATCAAGCGATTCCTCGATCAGCGCGAACATGCGCAGCGGCAAGACGGTCGTTCGGGCGTCGGCGAGGAAAAGCGATACCGACACATTATCGAGCGACTGGATGAAGACGAGGAATGCGCCGGCCAGAATGCCGGGCATCAGCAGCGGCAAGGTCACACGCCGCAGCGTCATGAACCAGCTCGCGCCCATGGTGGTCGATGCCTCAGCAAGCGAGGGATTGAGTCCTTGGGCGACGACGGAGGCGGCTCGGTACATCAACGGTCCGAAGACGACCACATGGCCTGATACGGTCAGCCAGAGCGACGGCTTGAAGCCGATGAAATTGGCGACGATCAAGGCGGCAAGGCCGTAGACGAGGCTCGGCAGAACGAGCGGGGCGAGCAGCAGCGGCTCGATGGTGCCGGCGGTGCTGCGCTTCATGCGCGTCATGCCGATGGTTGCCGGAACCGCAAAGATCAGCGATCCGAGGACGGCAAGGCCGGCGATCTTCAGCGAGTTCCAGGCGGCGATATGTTCGGTGGCCGAGCGCACGGGATCGAGCAGCGCCGCGTACCACCTGAGCGAGAAGCCCTGCGGCGGGTATTTCAATGTCTGCCCCGAGGTAAACGACATCGTCAGCGCTATCACGATGGGTGCCACGAGATAGATGACGCAGAGCCCGCCGCAACCGTAGACGAATGCCTTGTAGAGCATGACGGGCATGGGATTTTCGCGACGATCACGCATAACCGACCAACCTCCTGTGACGGGACATCATGGTAAGGGCGACCAGCAGGCAACCGGTGGACAGCAGGAGAACGACGGCGATGGCCGAGGCCAGCGGCCAGTCGAATAGCGTGCCGACTTCGCGGTAGATCAGCTGCGGAACATAGACGTTGCGCGCACCGCCGATGACGGCCTGGGTGACGAAGGAGCTGCTGGTGCTGGCAAAGACGAGGATCCAGCCTGCCAGCAGGCCCGGCAGCATCAGCGGCAGAAGCACGGTGACAAGGATGCGCCAAGGACCGGCGCCGGAAACCTGGGCGGCTTCCGTCAGTTGGACGGGCGTGCGTGACAGGATCGCGATCAGCGGCAGGATGATCAGTGGCAGGTCGATCTGGCACATGGCCATGACCAGGCCGAGTTCGGTAAACAGCAGGTTCGTCGGCATGCCCACGAGGCCGAGCCCAACCAGCGCTTCGCTGATCGGCCCCTGGCGCCCGAGGATGACGATCCAGGCGAAGGTGCGCACGACATTGCTGGTCAGCATCGGAATGAGCGTCAGGAAAATCAGCACCTGCCGCAGGTTTCGGCCGCCATGCCAGTAGAGAAGCGCGATCGGCACGCCGAGCAAGGTCGTGCCGATGACGGTTTCAAGGCCGAGCCTTGCGGTATTGACGAGGACGCGGAAATTGAACGCGTCCCCGAAGAAGCGGGCATAATGTTCGAGGGTTGCTCCGCCGGAGCCGGCGAAGCTGAAACCGACGAGGACGGCGAGCGGCGTTGCGAAGAACGCCACGGAAAGCAACAGCATCGGTAGGACGTATGGGAAGCCGCTCGCCTTCATCACATCACCTCAACCGGCAACGAGGGCGTCGAACTGGCGAATCCAGTCGTCGCGGTTCTTGTTGATCGCGACCCAGTCTGGATAGACCATGGTCTTGATCTGGTCGCGGGTGACATAGGCTTCGATGCCAGGTGTCAGCGCCACATCCTTGTTGGTCGGGAACATCTCGGTCGGCGGTTCCTTGAGCTGATCCTGGGCAGCCTTGGAGATGGCGGCATCGATATAGGCATAGGCCGCATCGACGTTCGCGGAGCCGTTAGTCAGGTGGATGTTGACCGGGGCTGCCGGCGAGCCCGTTTCCGGATGAACAAACTCGGCGTTGAGGCCGAGGCTCTTCAGATGCGCGACGTTGCCGGTCGAGCACATGAAGACGGCGATTTCGCCCTGCTGGAACAGCGTCATCTGGTGATTGGTGCTGTCGACGACGCCCTTCAGATGCTCCGGATGGTCCTTGAACAGCTTGAAGACGGCATCCATGTCGTTGGGACCAGAACCGAAGATCTTGGCGATTTCGGTATAGGCCATCACTGCGGTGTTCGAGGCAAAGCCCGTCCACGAGACCTTGCCACTATAGGCCGGGTTCTCGAAGAGATCACGATAGCCCTTCGGCTTCGGAACGAGATCGGGATTGTAGGCGATGCCGTTGACTTCGATGGTCACGGTTGGGCCGTATTCGCCCTGGAAGGACGGATCGAGCATTCCCCAGTTCTTGAGCTTGCTCGAATCGATCTTCTGGATCAGGTTCTTCTCGATGGCGACCGCCATCTGGCCCGGCGACATCAGCAGCGTGTCATAGGGCGGGTTGCCGGGGCTCGCCATGATCTTAGCGAGCTGGTCCTGCGCGAGTGCCGGAGCAACCGTGAGGTCATAACCTGCATCCTTGACCATCGGGGTCAGGACGGTGCGATAAGCGTCCTCCCAGCTCCCTGGAAAAGTGGCAGCGACAGCGCCGCCGCCTGCAGCGCGGACTGCAAGCGGAAGCATGGCAGATGCGGCGACACTGGCCGCCAGCAAACCGAACCCGCGACGGGTAATCTGAAAGTCCTTCATAACGTTCACCTCTGTTGATCTGTTTCTTCACTCATGATTTCCGGTTCGGCCGGAAAGGCGTGACATCTTGCGGTGTCGATCTCTGCAAATAGCTGTGTTCCCGGTTCGGGAATGAATGTGGTGGGTCCTCTGACCTCGGACGCGCGCAGGCCCGTGCCGTCTTCTAGAACAAGGTCATGGACGAGAGAGGGGCCGAGCGGCACGGAAACCGTCATACGAACGGGCAAGGTGCTCTTGCTCGGCTGCGTCGACAGGCGCGCCTCTTCCGGACGGAAGGTGATCGTGACCTTCGAGCCGAGAGTGAAGCTCAGCCGGCGCGGCAGGAGCAGGGTCCGGTCATTGGCAAGGCCAATCAGGGTGCTGTCGGCATCGAGCCGCAGCACCGTTCCGCTGAGCAGGTTGGCCTGGCCGATGAAGGTGTTGACGAAGAGCGTCTTCGGGCGATCGTAGACCGCCATCGGCGTGTCGATCTGCTCGACATTGCCCTGGTTCATCAGCACCAGGCGATTTGCGAGGCTCTGAGCCTCCTCCTGGTCATGCGTGACGATCAGCGTCGTGATGCCGAGCGTCTTCTGCAGGTGCAGCAGCTCCACCTGCAGATCGAAACGCAGGGCGCGGTCGAGCGCGCCAAAGGGTTCGTCGAGCAGAAGAAGGGACGGGCGTCCGGCGATGGCGCGGGCGACGGCCACGCGCTGCTGCTGACCGCCGGAGAGTTCCCGCGGCAGGCGGTTTCCATAATCCTTGAGCCTGACGAGAGACAGCATCTCCTCGACGCGCTCCTTGCGCTCGGCGCGGGGAAGCTTCTGGCAGGCGAGCGGATAGGCTATGTTTTCTGCGACCGTCAGATGCGGAAACAACGCATAGTTCTGGAAAACCATGCCGACGCCGCGCGAGCGGGCCGATACATTGGCGAGGTCTTGATCCCCGAGCACAATCCTGCCGGTCTTCGGCTGTATCAGCCCGGCGATGGCACGCAGCACGGTCGACTTGCCGCAGCCGCTCGGCCCGAGCAGGGCAACGATCTCGCCGGCCTCGATATCGAAGGCCACGTCGCTGATGGCATTCTGGCCACCATAGCTGTGGGTGAGGCCCTGAACGCTGAGCCGTTTGCGTTCAGCCGTATTCGGTATGCCTGGCATAGGGCCTCCCTGGTTCTGGGGCGGGGTCACGGACTGCTGCGCTGTCTCCGGCACAAGACGGAGGTGCGGTCGGGCGAGGAATTTTGCGTCGAGCTTGTTCATGAAAAGCGAATTGCAAGCGGCATGCCAGTTTTGCAGTTCGCGCTTGATGATAGAAGCAAACATATGAAAAATAATAGATATTTATGATTTATAAAGTTTCGAAAGTTTATAATAAGAGATATTAAATTGAGAATGCGAATTTATGTTTTGTATAAATTTTCGCCAGCATCGTATATTAAATGAGCATCAGATAGCCGCAGTCACGGCCTCTGAGCAGGCGACCATGTGTCGAAAATCATGAGATTTGGCATCTGAGGAGGCGTTTTTTTGGTCTTGTGGGCGGATGAGTCGGTCAAAAGTGATACGACAGGGCCAGGAAGCATAAAAATTGTGCATTCTATGTTCGAAACTTTATGCGAATAATACTGCGAAACTGTGTCCGAAATATCGTCATCGACAAAAAGTGTATATATATCAAATGATTATTGATACAGTACTGCAAGTGGCACGTCGATTGCATGGATGATCCCGAGAATTCACCGATACAAAAATGGAAGGGGATCGCATGATGCGCATTCAGAAAATCTTGAAGGCCGGAGTTGCCGGAGCGATGGTCACCTTGATCGCAGCCTCTGCCCATGCCGCCGAGAGTGCCGCCGAGAAGATGACGGCCGATGCCGATGTCGCCAAGCTCCCCGGTGTCGTCCTCACGCAGAAGCTCGCCGACGGGCTGCCGCCCTCCGTCAAGTCATCGGGCGTCCTGAAGGTCGCGACCGACCTGACGCCGCCGATCAGCTTTCACGGCGAAGACGGCAAGCTGATCGGCATCGATGCCGATATCGCTGCCGCACTCGGCGTCATCCTGGGTGTCGATGTGCAGATGACCGATGTCGGCGCGGGTGCTGCAATCGTGCCCTCCATATTGGCAAAGCGCTTCGACATCTCGATCTCGGGGATCAACGACGACCCGGAACTCGAAAAGCAGGTCGACGTGATCGACTACATGTATGACGCCACCACGATCATGACCGGCAAGGACAATCCGCTCGGGATCAACGGCTTGGACGATTTGTGCGGCAAGAAGGTCGCCGTTCCTGTCGGTACCTTCCAGGCGAAGATGGTCGAGGCGACATCGGCCAAGTGCGCGACGCCGGTCAACATCATGTCGATCCCGAAAATGCCGGATGTGCTGCAGGCCGTGCGCACTGGGAGGGCTGACGCCACGGTCAATGGCTACGCCACCAGCGTCTACACGACCGAACACCAGACCGGAAACGGCAAGGGCCTGCAGGCGCTGCCGGATATCCGCCTTGCCGTCGGTTATCTCGGCATGCTGACCGCCAAGGACAACCCGCAACTGCGCGACAGCGTCGTTGCCGCCTTGCAGCAGATGGTGGACTCCGGCGCCTACGAGACCATCATGAAGAAGTGGAGCCTCGGACCGCTGGCCGTGAAGACCGTCAAGGTTAACGATGCCGCCAACATGCCTGCGGATTGACGCCGATGGCCCTGTTTCAAGCGTCACCAATTTCGCTTACCCTTGCGCCATCGGTCGGAAGACCGATGCGTTGGGGCCAGATCGCAACCGGTGCCATCGCGATTTCAGCGCTGGCCTTCTTCGCGCTCGTCGTCGGGCAGAGCCAGAGTATCCAGTGGTCGGAGATCCCTCGCTATCTCGTGGATCCTTCGATCCTGCGCGGCGTGCTGTTGACGCTTGAACTGACGGCAGGCGCCATGGTGTTCGGCATCGTGCTCGGATGCCTGCTGGCACTGATGGCGACGAGTCAGAACCTGGTCCTGAAGGCGATCGCCGCCGGCTTCGTCTGGTGGTTTCGCGGCGTCCCGCTCATTGTCCAGATCTTCTTCTGGTTCAACATCGCCCTCTTCATCCCGCAGGTCGGGATGGGAAGCTTCACCATTTCGATCAACGATCTGGTGACGCCGGCCCTGGCTGGCTTTCTCGCACTCGGGCTGCATGAAGCCGCCAACATGTCGGAGATCATACGCGGTGGCCTGGTCGCGGTCGATCGCGGCCAGCGGGATGCGGCATCCGCGCTGGGATTGAAGCCGGTGCAGACATTGCGGGCCGTTATCCTGCCGCAGGCAGCCCGGCTCATCGTACCGCCAACCGGCAATCAGGCGATCGGCATGCTAAAGGCGAGCGCCATCGTCTCCGTTATCGGGATGCAGGATCTGCTGACCCAGGCACAGGCGATCTACGCCCGGAACTTCCTGGTGATCGAACTGCTGTTCGTAGCCTCGATCTGGTACCTCGCAATCACCAGCATCGCATCGATCGGCCAGCATTTCCTCGAACAAAGCCTCGTTCCGAAGGGCTGAAGCTCGGCGGAGAGGCCCCGTGTCAGGAGGCGCGGCCGGTAGCGTCGGCTGCCTTTAATTTCACCGAACGCCCAACACCAAAGATCGCCATGGAAGCGATCCGATCAGGAAACAGTAAAGGAGCTTGAAATGAAATTGGGTATCGACGGGCTGAAGCTGCCCGAAGCGAAGAAGCGTGGCCCGCTGGCAAGTCTCGACCATGTCAAGGAATTGGGTCTGGCGGGCATCTTCTTTAGCACTGTCCTCGACATGAGCCCGGATCTCGATGGCGGTTTGCTGCGGGAGATCCGCGCCAAGGCCGACGAGCTCGGCCTTTATCTCGAAAGCGGCATCGGCAAGATCAATCCCTATTGCAGCGCCGAAGCGCCGGAACTGCGAGCAATCGGCGATGGCGACATCATCGCTGGCTTTACACGGATGATCGAGGCGAGTGCAGCAATCGACTGCCGTGAGCTCTGGGTTTCACCTGGTAACTTCAAGTCGGTTTATCGCGGGCGGCTGGCCAATGACCGCTTCCGCACGGATATCAGCTGGGAAGACCAACTTATCGCCATCGAAAAGGTGCTGCAGAAGATAGCCCCCGTTGCCCGCGCAAACGGCACGCATATCAACATTGAAACCCATGACGAGATCACCTCCTTCGAGATCCTGAGGCTGATCGAGGCGGTCGGCTCCGACTGCGTCGGCGTCGTCTTCGATACGGCAAACGGACTGCAGCGAGCCGAGCATCCGGTGTTTGCCGCCAAGCGTCTGTCGCCCTATGTGCGCCAGACCCATATCAAGGATGCCTATGTCGGTCGCGCCCCCGGCGGTCTCGATTTTCAGACCCGGCCCTGCGGCGGCGGCATAGTTGATTTCGCCGCGATCCTTCCCATTCTTGCGGACGCTAACCCCACGCTGAACCTGTCGCTGGAAGTCGCCCAGTCTGTCGCCGACAAGCCTCGCAAGGCTAATCCGCGGCAGTGCATCGAGATCGAGGATCCGGTCTGGCGAGCTGGCCACCCGGACCTGACGGCGGATGAGCTTGCGGCCTACATGGCGATGGTGGATGCCTATGAAAAGCGGGTCGCCTCCGGAGCGGTTCTCGACTGGGAAGCTTATGAGAGCCGCTGCTACGGCTACCCGACCTATCAGACGCAATCCTACGGCTTCAATGAGGCGATTGTTTTCATCAAGCAGTCGGCCCGCCACATCGAGGCTATTTGCGCCGAAACGGGTATTGCCTTGTCCCCGCCGGCAAAAGAACAAAAGGCAGCCTAGCCTTTGAAGACAGCGCGCGGGCGGAAATTTTCGTCGGCGCCCTCACAGGGGATTTCTATCAAAATCCAGTGGTTGCGCAGAAACATTCTTATAGAAATAATTACAACGAATGGATATTCGGTGCACGAGTAACTGGACACGCAAAACATACCGAGGCTTGAAGTGGTGAAGGCAATAAGGAAGACGCGCCGCCAAAACGTAAAGACGCCGCCCGCGTCCAATGGGGCGGCCGATAGCGCCGACAACAACGACGACGTCTCCGAGCGCATTCGCGCCACGCTGGCGGCAGCTATCGGTGAAGGCGCCTTAAAGCCGGGCACGAAAATCCTGGAGGAGGCGATCGCGGAGCATTTTGGCGTTAGCCGCACGGTCGTACGCGGCGCGCTCGGTGTTCTCGAAAGTGATCACCTCCTGGAGCGAAAGAGAAACCGCGGCACTTTTGTTGCCGAACCCAGCATTGCCCAGGCCAATAACCTGTTCGAAGCCCGCCGAAAACTTGAAGGACTTCTGCTGGAACTCGTTATTGCACGGGCAACGGCCGAACAACTCGATGCCCTGCAAAAACTGACCGACGAAGAAGAGCACATCCATCACCATGGTGATGAGAAGTCCAAGACGGTTCTGTCTGGGAAATTTCATATCGTACTCGCCGAAACCGCCGGAAATCCTGTCTTGACGGAGATGCTCTCGAAGATCGTCGCTCGCCTGTCCCTCGTCATGTCCTTGTACGAAGAAGAGCGTAAGGACGACTGCGGCGCAGACCACCACCGAATGATCGTGGCGGCGCTGAAGGCCAAGGACCTGGCGAAGGCTCAGCAACTAATGGACCATCACCTGGCCGATATCGAGGGCCGCGTGCGGCTCACCGAAGGACACGGTGATCGGCATACGTTCTTGGCTGTGCTGGAGAACTTCTCGTAGTTTCGAACGTCGCCTCCCGAATAAGATATGGCCATCAATGTTCGCCTTGATGATATTCGAACCGACGGGGTGGAGATCGCTCCTGTGCCCTTGGCCTCTGCTGCCGAAGTGACCGCCGATCCGGAGCGGAGTTGCAATTGACGTTTGGCCGGTGCGACGCGCCGTCCGGCAACTGACGGCTCTAGTGGAGCGTGCCGCTGATCACCATTTTTGATACGAATGCGGAAAGAAGCTGGCTGTCGAAATGGCCCGGCGAATTCATCATCATGTTGATTGCCTCCGCTTGCGAGAAGGCGCGCTTATACGGCCTGATTGTGGTCAACGCTTCGTAAACGTCACAAATCGCCGCAAGCCGGGCTACGTAAGGGATCTTCTTTCCGGCGAGCCGACCAGGATAGCCAGAGCCATCGAACTTTTCGTGGTGGTAGCGACAAATGTCCAGCACCTGCTTGGGAACATGCGCGACATGAGAGACCAGCTCATATCCTCGCTGAGGATGCCCGCGCACAAGATCCATTTCCTCGGCCGTCAGTTTACCGGGTTTCGTCAAAATTTCGTCCGGCAGCGCCATTTTTCCAAGATCGTGAACCAGTCCACCGAGTCCCAGGACCCGTACCTCCTCTTCTCCATGACCGAGGCTGCGCCCCAGGGTGATCATCAGCGCGCTAACCGCCAGCGAGTGGAGGAACGTCAGCTCATCTTTTTCCTTCAGCTTCGCGACCGCGATCAGCGCACCGGCATTGTCGAAGGCTGCCGACATGATCCGCTCCACAGCCGAGCTTGCCGCATCGCTGGCAAAGGAGGCTTTGATCCTGGCGTGGGCAAGCATTTGGCGGATCTGCGGTCTCGTATCCTCTACGCAGTCCCTCGCCTGCTTGATATCCTTCGCCGAAAACACGGCACGAAGCTGGGCGTCAAACGCAGCCCGGTCGATGTCCTGTGTCGCACCCGGGTCGACATCCGCGCCTTTTCCGACGTCGATCACGACCGTCATCAGGCGGCTTGCCATCAAACTCTCGACCTGACCGGCCGCCGAGATCAGGAACGGCTTGAACCGGCGTGTCCTGTCTTCCCCCTCAATCTCGACGTCCTCGACATACATTCCGACCCGCAATTGGCTGACATGTATCCGTTTTCGCATCTCTGATCCGTTCAAAATGATCTTGGTACTCATGTGTTGTCTCAGGTATCGGGCCTTGCCCGAGCGCGAAACCTCGCCCAGGGAGGCTATCGGGCTCCGGCACGGGTCTTGTCTTTGTTGGGCCATTGTCCATGCTGCTCTAAAATGGCTGCGGCAGCCGTTCGATCGACTGCTTTCGAAAAGAGGTAGCCCTGTCCGAGCTTGCAGCCGAGCTGGCACAACTGAGCAGCTTGGGATTCTGTCTCAATCCCCTCTGCGACAACCCGGATTCCCAGCTTGTCAGCTATTCCGATCAGGCCTTCAACGATGAAAGTTCCTGCGTCGCCGGGCACCATGCGATCGATGAAGGACTTGTCGATCTTGATGATGTCGACCGGCACCGTCAGCAGATGGGTCAAAGACGCGTAGCCCGTGCCAAAGTCGTCGAGGGCAACCCGTAAGCCCTTGGACCGAAGAGCCTTTATCTCCTCCGCCACAACATAGTCCCGTTGTCCGAGGTAAACCGATTCCGTTACTTCGAGGATGATGTGCTTAAGAGGAACCTCCGCTTCCCCGAAAATGCGGCACAGCCTGTCTTGCAGATTACCTCCACGAAAATCTGCGGCAGACAGGTTGATGCCGACATGTTGAAGAGGAAGGCCTCGGGCGAGCCAGCTCCGGATGTCCCTTGCAACCCTCAGTAACATCCGTTGTGTCAGCTCAGCAGCAATATGGGCGTCTTTCGTGGCCTCATGGAAATGCGCTGCGGCTATGATTTCGCCGGAAGGCGTGGTCATTCGACACAAGGCTTCGAAACCGACAATTTCGCGAGTATCCAGGCGCAATATCGGCTGGTAATGCGCGTCGATCCGATCCTCTTCCAGGGCGACGCCCACATCGCGAACCGCCCTGAAGCGTCGGGTCAGGGCGGTGCCCAGGCCGGGATAGTGTTGCACGTACCGGCCGCGATTGTGTTCTTTCGCATGAT
Source organism: Rhizobium leguminosarum bv. viciae USDA 2370 (assembly GCF_002008365.1). Taxonomy (GTDB): domain Bacteria; phylum Pseudomonadota; class Alphaproteobacteria; order Rhizobiales; family Rhizobiaceae; genus Rhizobium; species Rhizobium leguminosarum. The sequence goes on along the minus strand of NZ_MRDL01000059.1, from coordinate 287,797 downwards.
AGAGCGCCACATCGGCGTTCTGGCGGATCTGGTTAGGGTTTGGTTCCATCTCAGCCAGCGCACCGCCAATCGTCGCGGCGGGAAAGACGACATGACCGTCGCAGGTTGACGGAGAGGACAGTGCTTTCAAAATGTCGGTTGCCCTGACATTCAGATCAAGGTCCTTGTCGTCCGACACAATGACAGCAAACTCATCTCCACCGAGCCTAAACGTGTTTTTGGGGCCTGCTGTCGCGGCGATCCGGTCTGCAACCACTTGAATCAATGCGTCGCCGGCTGCGTGCCCGAACGTGTCGTTCACGAGTTTCAAGTTGTCGATGTCCACCAGCAAGATGCCCCAGGCGCGCCGGGATCGAGGCAGCTCTTCGGCTAGAAGCTGGTTGAAACGAGCGCGATTCGACAGCCCTGTTAAAGCGTCGCTGTATGTCAGCCGCTGACGTTCCATTACACGTTCTTCGCGATCGATGGCGATTATGCAGAGATGGACACAGGCGTCGACGAGGTCCCGTTCGATGGCCTTCGGACCGCGGTGGTCTCGATAGTAGAAGGCGAAACTACCAATCACCTGCTCGCCACGCTTGATCGGGCTGGACCAGCAAGCCTTCAATCCCAGTGGAAGGACCAGGGACTTGAAGTCCTGCCAACGAGGATCAGTCTCGATATCGGTGACAATGACCGCTTCACCGAAATAGGCAGCAGCGCCACAGGAGCCCGCAAGAGGACTGGCCTCAAGATTGTCGACAGCCGCTGAATAGTGAGGCGGTAGGGAAGGTCCAGCGAGTGTGTGAAGACGGCTCCCGTCGAACGTCAGCACCGAAGCGATGATCCCAGGAACGGCGGCCTCAACCTCGAGGCAAAGTTGCTCCATCGTTGCTGCCAGCGGTTCCCCTTTGGCAATCATTTCCAGAATGGCATTCTGCAACTCAAGGATCATGACGTCACTTCCCGGAAGGAGACCCTCCCTAGCAAACCGACTTTCAGATCAGGTTACGCGGTTGATTAGATTTTGATCGAATAGACGCCGATGATCAGTTAAGAACCCCGTCGTGCCGAGCCTCGCGTGCGAAAGGTTTTATCCATCATTCGGATCTCCTTCTCGAACGGAGTGGGATTGACCGAATGTCGCGGTCATTCTCTAAAGGTGACTGTGAACATACAATCCTCAGTCGTACTTTTGAGGACGCCGAGTAGTGAGCACTGCATAATTTTCGAGAGTCAGAAATCAGCTTATCGGATATGGTTCGGAATGCGTTGCAATGTCCCCGTCTGGCCGTCGCCGCACTATGGAAATTGGCCCAAAAAGATGATCGGTGGCGATAAATACGTTGGCTCCGTAGGCAAAGCATCGCTCGCGATCATCGCGCTGATGTTCCTGTCATTCACCACCCTCCTGTCGATCTGGCTCATATCCAGTTACGAGACAGCTGTTCGCCGGGGCGATGAGCGTGTCAGCGCCGCTTCCAAAATCGTTGCAGCGAACGCGAATTGGTTGAATTCCCTTGCTCGGGAGACCCTGCACCGAATTGATGATGCTCTGGGGCCGAGTACATCTTTGCCCGGCCCCGATCGGGTGCGCGATCTCGACGCTGCCGTCTATGACCTTCCTCCTCAGGCGACCGCCTATGTCATCGGGGCAGATGGAAAAACGCTCTTTTCGAACGATCGCGATATCAAGCCGATCAACGTTACGGACCGCGACTACTTCGTTCGGTTGAGAAACGGCGCTGACGAATATACATCCCCGCTGATCATCAGCCGCCTTTCCCAGCGGCAGATATTCGTCTTCAGCCGCAGGCTCGAACGCAATGGCGTATTCGCTGGCGCCGCCGTGATTGCCTTCGACGCGAGCATCCTAAGGCCAATATGGGACGCGGTCGCGATAGGCGAGAACTCGATTGTCGGCCTCATCAGGCGCGACGGGCAACTTATCGCCCGATACCCGGAACCCGCCGGACCAGTCGATATGCGAAACCACAAGCTGTTTACCGACTATATGAGGAAGGCGACATCAGGCACATATCGCTCCGTGTCGCCAGTCGACAATGAAGATCGCCTGGTCGCATACCGAATCCTCGAACGCACCCCTTTTGTGGCCATTGCTTCGGCAGATATCAACGTAATCATGCAGCCCTTTTGGGAGGATGCCAAAATCGCGGCTTTATTGGTCGCTTTCGCCCTCGTCGGGGCTTTGGCAGCTGCATTGTGGATTCAGAACCTCATCAAGGTGGACACATTGCACACCAGGCAGCTTGCGGATGCGTTGCGATCGAATGAAACGCTCATGCGCGAGATACACCATCGAGTGAAGAACAACCTGCAGACGGTGATGGCCCTGCTGCGCTTGCAGGGTTTTGAACCGGAAGCCGTTCAAAAATTAAACGAGCGCATCTCTGCGATGTCCGCAGTTCACGAGCAGATGTACGGCTTCGACCAGTTTAGCGGAATATCTGCTCGGGAATTCATTCCATCATTCGTTAGGACGCTCGTAGACGTCCATGGTCGCGCCGTTTCCGTTGACTTTGAAATCGACGACATCGTGATTGCGGCCGACAAGGCAACGCCGTTTGCCCTCCTGCTCAACGAGTTGATTGCCAACAGCATGAAATACGCCTTCGACGGCCGGGCATCCGGAAATATTCGCGTCATGCTGCACGCGACTGAAGGAGAGGAATCCCAACTGACCGTCGCCGACGACGGGATTGGATTCGATGGCCGATCGGACAGCGCCGGGATGGGGACGCGGCTGATTAAAGCCTTCGTAAATCAACTGCATGGCGAGGCGAGATACAATCGCCTGGAAGGAACGCAGTTTACGGCAACCCTCAAGCTTACCGATTGAGCGAGAGCTAATTCGAAGCCACCTCCCTGCCCAAAGCAAGACTTCGGTTATCCCCGCCGCATCGGGAGCGGGACGCGGAGCTACTTTGCGAACTTCCCGAGCGTATCCAGATACACAAGATAGTGGTCCCGCCTAGGCTGCGCTGAAAAGACCCGCCCCTTCGCATATCTCTATGACGTCTCTGCTCGTCTTGAAAGATCATGCGTGCGACATCTGCACGAATCCAAAACGTTTTGGCTTGACTCCCAAAACGTTTTGGAGAATCTTTTTCTCACTTCGGGAGGACGATCTTGGCCAATCTCAAACAGCTTGCGCAATCGCTGGGACTGTCGATCACCACGGTGTCGCGTGCGCTCGACGGTTACGCCGATGTGTCGGCCGCCACGCGAGAACGGGTGCGCGAGGCTGCCGACAAGGTTGGCTACCGGCCGAATGCTTCGGCCCGTCGCCTCCGCAGGCAGCGCGCCGAGCTGGTTGCCGTCACGCTGCCAAGCGATCCTGGCCATATCGGCCCTCCGCATTTCCTCGATATGTTGTCCGGCTGTGCCGAACATCTTGCCGCTGCCGGCCTCAATCTGGTGATTGCACCGGTGCCGCGCTGCGAGAGCGAACTCGACATCTGCCGCCGCTTCGTCGATGGCCGCCGCGTCGACGCCATGCTTCTCGTCCGCACCAAACGGAAGGACGAGCGCGTCGAATTTCTGCAGTCGCGTGGCATTCCCTTCGTCACCAACGGCCGCACCGAAAGCCTGCTGCCCCATCCCTATATCGACGGCGACGGCTTTGCTGGCTTCCGAGCCGCGACGCTGCGCTTCCATGCCGCCGGCCACCGCCGTATCGGCCATATCGCCGGCCCGCAGGAATATTATTTCGCGCATGACCGCTGCCGTGGCTGGCGGGCGGCGATGGAGGAATGCGGCCTTGCGACCGACCTCTGCGCCGAAGGTGCGCCGTTGGAACAGGGCGGCTACCTCGCGGCGCTGGAACTTCTGCGCCAACCATCGCGTCCGACCGCACTCGTCTGTGCCACCGACGAAATGGCGATCGGGGCGCTGAGGGCGCTGCGCGAGGTCGATGGCGGCAACCAGATCAGCATTGTCGGCCATGACGATCTGCCGATGGGCGCCTTCACCAGCCCCCCGCTCTCGACCATGCGCATGACCGGCGAAAACCTCGGCGCGAGCTTCGCCTCGCTGCTGTTGCGCGCCATTGCCGGAGAGCCCGCCGAAGAACTCCAGGAACTTCACGCGATCGAATTCGTCGATCGCGACAGCCATCGCCGTCCCGCCAAGGCGGCATAGACAGAAGTGCATCTCAAACAAAGAACAATGAAGGAGGAGAAGATGAAACATATCATGTCATTTGGAATTCTGGCTTCCACCGTGCTGGCCTTCGCCTCGCCGGTGCTTGCCCAGACGGTTTTCGTGTCCACCCAGCTTCGCCCGATCGAAGAGGCGACCGTCGTCCGCGAGGAGCTGTTGAAGGATGTCGGCTCGGTTGATTACGTGGTCGAGGAGCCGCCGCAATTTGCTGTCCGCATGGAGGCCGAACGTCAGGCCGGCAAGCGCACCGTCAGCCTCGTCGGTGCGCTACATGGCGAGCTCTCGCCGCTTGCCGACAAGGACACGCTCGAGCCACTCGACGATCTCGCCAAGAAGCTGGCAGCGAGCGGCATGCCGCAGTCGCTGCTCGACCTCGGCAAGCTCGGCAAGCCGACCCAGCAGTATATCCCCTGGATGCAGGCGACCTATGTGATGGCTGCCAAAAAGGAAGCGCTGCAATACCTGCCTGATGGCGCCGACGTGAACGCGCTGAACTACGATCAGTTGATCGAGTGGGGCAAGAATATGCAGGAGGCGACGGGCCAGCCGCAGATCGGTTTCCCGGCCGGCCCGAAAGGGCTGATGGCGCGTTATTTCCAGGGCTATTTCTATCCGTCCTTCACGGGGGGTGTCGTGCGCACCTTCCAGAGTGCCGATGCGGCTGCTGGCTGGGAGAAGCTGAAGGCGTTGTGGGCCTATGTGACACCGAATTCGACCAGCTACGACTTCATGCAGGAGCCGCTCGCTGCCGGCGAAGTCATGGTCGCCTGGGATCATATCGCCCGGCTGAAGAATGCCATTTCTGCCGCACCGGATGATTATGTGGTCTTCCCCGCTCCCGCCGGTCCCAAGGGCCGCGGCTACATGCCAGTCGTTGCTGGTCTCGCCATTCCGAAGGGCGCGCCTGACAAGGCCGGCGCAGAAAAGATCATCGAGCATCTGTCTATGCCGGACACGCAGCTCCTGACCGCCTCCAAGGTCGGCTTCTTCCCGACCCTGAACGTCAAGCTGCCGCCGGATCTCGACGCGGGCGTTGCCCTTCTCGCCGGTGCGGTCACCGCCACCCAGGCTTCCAAGGACGCCGTCATCTCGCTGCTCCCGGTCGGCCTCGGCGACAAGGGCGGCGAGTTTAACAAGGTCTACATGGACAGTTTCCAGCGCATCGTGCTGCAGAACGAGCCCGTTGCAGACGTGCTGAAGACCCAGGGTGCCACGATGGCCAAGCTGATGACCGACACGAAAGCTGCCTGCTGGGCGCCCGATGCCAAGAGCGACGGCCCCTGCCCGGTCGAATAAATCCGCCCGAGACGCGTCCGGGCGAAATGCCCGGGCGCTCCTTCACCACTCTGCTCGTCAAGGCGGGAGTCGATGACCAATAGCCGACCCTGGATCCCCTATCTGCTGATCCTGCCATCCGTCGCCTTTCTGGCGCTGCTCTTCGTCGTGCCGCTGGTGCAGACGATCTGGCTGGCGGTTTCGGATAATGGTGTGCTGTCGCTTGATAATGCCGAGCGGATGGTCACCGACATCAATTTCACCCGCTCGGTGAAGAACACCTTCCTGCTGACGATCGCTGTCGTGCCGGTGCAGATCGCCATTGCGCTTGCTATGGGCACCATGGTCGCCAAGGTCGGCCGCGGGCGCGAGACGATCCTGTGGATCTGGACGATCCCGCTCGGCATTTCCGATCTCGCCGCCGGTCTCGTCTGGCTGTCGATCCTGCAAAATACCGGCTATCTGAATTCGCTGCTCTTCGGCCTCGGCATCATCGGCAGGCAAGCGAGCTGGCTTTCCTACCAGACGCCGGTCGCGCTCTTCATTGCAATTGCGGTTGCCGAAATCTGGCGCGGCACGGCCATCGTGATGGTCATCATCGTCGCCGGTCTCAACCAGGTGCCGAAGGAATTCAAAGAAGCCGCCGAGATCTTCGGTGCTGGCCCGTGGACGCGCTTCTGGCGCATCACCCTGCCGCTGATCCGCCCGGCTCTACAATCGGCGCTGATCCTGCGCACCGTGCTCGCCTTCGAAGTCTTCGCGGTGGTCTATGCGCTCGGCGGACGCAATTTCCCGGTCCTCGTCGGCGAGGCCTACAACTGGCAGAACCAGAACCAGAACTACAGCGTCGCTGCCGCCTATGCGGTGCTGATCATGATCATCTCGCTTGCCGCCACGCTCATCTATCTGAAGGCCTTGAAAGTCGATCCGGAGCGCCTGCCATGACCACGGACACCATCAGCACGGCCGCAGACACACCCAAAGCGGCCGGCTTCGTCTCTTCACGCCGTTGGCTTCTCTGGAGCGGCATCGCAGCGCTTTGCGCCTGGGTGCTGGTGCCGATCTATCTGGTGGCACTCGGCGCACTTGGCGGTCGCCAAGGCGTCTATATCTGGCCGAAGACCGGTCTTCCCACTGGCATATCGCTGGAGCCCTTCATTCTCTTCCTAAAGACCGAAGGCGTCGTCCAGTCCTTCCTCAATTCGCTGGGGGCAGCCGGCATTACGGTGGCGCTTTCGATCCTGCTCGGCGCGCCGGCCGGTTATGCGCTCGCCCGCTATGATTTCCGCGGCAAGGACAGCTACCGCCTCCTGGTGCTGCTGACCCGCGCCTTCCCGCTGGCAATCCTGGCATTGCCGCTGACGGTCTCCTTCATCCGGCTCGGCCTCTATGACACGATCGTCGGCGTCGGTCTCATCCATACCGTCCTGGCGCTGCCTTTCGCGGCACTCGTTACGCAGGGCATTTTCCTCGGCGTGCCCAAGGAGTTGGAGGAAGCCGCCTGGGTGTTCGGCTGCACCCGCATCCAGGCCTTCTTCAAGGTGGTGGCACCCTTGGCGCTGCCCGGCATCGTCGCAACCGCGGTCTTTGCCTTCGTCATCTCGTGGAACGAGGTCTTTGCCGCCTCGGTGCTGACGGTGCGCAACCGCACGCTGACCGCCTACCTGCTGACCGTGCTGTCGGAAAGCCCGATGCATTACCGTTTTGCCGGGGGCCTGATGCTCATCCTTCCCTCGGTTGTCTTCATCTTCGCGGTCAGACGTTACCTCTTCGCGATCTGGGGCATTTCCTCCAAATAACGGGACCAGAGATATGGCCAATATTGTCATCGACCGCATCCGCAAGAGCTTCGGAGCCTTCCAGGCGCTGAAAGAGGTCTCGCTGACGATCAACGACGGCGAATTCGTCTCGCTGCTCGGTCCGTCCGGCTGCGGCAAGACCACGCTGCTGCGCATCATCGCCGGCCTCGAGACCGCAACGTCGGGAGATGTCCGCATCGGCGACAAGTCGGTGATCGGCTTGCCTCCCAAGGATCGCGGCCTTGCGATGGTCTTCCAGAACTACGCCGTCTTTCCGCACATGACGGTCTATGAGAACGTCGCTTTCGGGCTGCGGATGCAGAAGGCCGACGACGCCAGGGTGAAGGCGCAGGTCGAGAAGGCCGCCGGCCTCCTGCACATCGAGCAATATCTCGACCGCTACCCGAACAAGCTTTCTGGCGGCCAGCGCCAGCGCGTCGCGGTCGCTCGTGCCCTTGCCGTCGAACCGAAGGTTCTCCTGATGGATGAGCCGCTTTCGAACCTCGACGCGTTGCTCCGCCTCGAAATGCGCACCGAACTCAAGACCGTGCTGCAATCGGCGGGGACCACGACGATCTACGTCACCCACGACCAGACCGAAGCCATGGGCCTTTCCGACCGCATCGCCGTCATGCATGGCGGCGTGGTCGAGCAGGTCGGCCATCCTGTCCAGATCTACAATCACCCGGCAACACGTTTCGTCGGCGGCTTCATCGGCAACCCGCCGATGAATTTCATCAAGGTGCCGGTGACGAACAGCCACGTGGCGGCAGGCGCCGAGCAGCTTGCCGCGCCGCAGGGGTCCGGCAATGAAGTGATCCTTGGCCTGCGCGGCGAAGCCGTCGAACTCGCACCGCTGCCGCAGGGTCTCGAAATGAGGGTACGCGTTGCTGAACCGATGGGCTCGCACCTGCTTCTAACCGGCTCGATCCACGACCAGCCGGTGCGCGTCATCCTGCCGGCCTCGGAAACCGTCAAGAGCGGCGACACGATCGGTCTGAAGCTCGACCAGAAGCGCATCACCTGGCTTTCACCCGAAAGCGGCAAGTCCTTTCCGGCCGTCTTGGCCTAAGAATACCGGAGCATCCGACATGAATATGCATATCGACCAGGCGAAGCGCATCCTCGCCGCCAACGATCGCGGCGGTTATACTGTGCCGACAGACCGGCTCTATCCCTTCCAGTGGAACTGGGATTCAGCCTTCGTCGCTATGGGCTTCGCGCTCTACGACATCGATCGCGCCTATCGCGAGCTGGAACGGCTGGTCGAGGGCCAGTGGGCGGACGGGATGATCCCGCATATCGTCTTCCACGCGCCAAGCGAAACCTATTTCCCGGGACCGAAAGTCTGGCGCACGACGCACATGATCCCGACCTCCGGCATAACCCAGCCGCCGGTCTTCGCGATCGCGCTGCGCAAGCTGCATGAAGCCGCCGCGGGCAACGATGCCGAGACGCGCACCCTGCCCCTCTACGAGGCGGCGCTGAGATGGCACCGCTGGTGGTATTCCGCCCGCGATCCCGATGGCACCGGGCTCGTTGCGCTCCTGCATCCCTGGGAAAGCGGCAGCGATAATTCTCCCGCCTGGGACATCGCGCTCGCTCGTGTACCCTCCACCACCGATACCCCCGTCGTGCGCAAGGATACCGGCCATGTCGATGCCGACATGCGCCCGCGCGACGAGGATTACCGCCGCTTCATTCATCTGGTCGATACCTATGCCGCCTGTGGCTGGGATCCAGCGAAACAATGGGAAAAGGCGTCCTTCAAGGTCTCCGAGATCCAGACGACCGCCATCCTGCTCAAGGCCGGCGAAGACCTCGAGCACCTTGCCCGCCTGTTCGACCGGACCGAGGACGCGATCGAGATCGCTGCCTTCAATAACCGCACTCGCAAGGCGATAATGGCCCAATGGCGGCCGGATCTTTCGCGCTTCGTCTCGAGAGACCTGATCTCCGGTGAAGATGTCGAAGCCGCAACGCAAGCCGGTTTCATCCCCCTCCTCTCGCTGGACCTCGACAAGCAGGTTGCCGGCGCCCTGGTTTCGGAAATGAAAGCCTGGTCCAAGGATCTCAAGGTCGCCTTTCCGACGACGAAGCCGGGCATCGCCAGCTGGGAGCCGAAGCGTTACTGGCGCGGCCCTGCCTGGGCGATCATCAACTGGCTTCTGATCGACGGACTGAATCGCAATGGCCACGCGGATGTCGCCGAAGAGCTGCGGCGATCCACCATCGCGGCGATCGAAACGGAAGGTTTTGCCGAATACTTCGACCCGGTCACCGGCCAAGGATGCGGCGGCCTCGGCTTTTCCTGGACGGCCGCCGCCTATCTGTGGCTTGAGCGAGGCGTCGGCGTCGCCTGAGCATCGATCCTCATCAATCCGGCTGCCATGGCTGCATGGTGAGCACATTGCCGCCCAGCTTGGCGAAGGCGCGCTGGCGGCAGGAGAAGACGAGGATCTGCTGGTCGCGGGACTGGCGGTGCAGCGCATCGAACATCCGCTCGATCCGGTCGTCGTCGGAATAAACAAGCGCATCGTCGAGGATGACAGGCGCCGGCCGGCCGTCGCGGGCAAGCAGCCTTGCGAATGCGAGGCGGGTCAGCACCGACAGCTGCTCCCGCATGCCGCCGCTCAGCCGGTCGACATCCTCGTCCAGGCCGTTGCGGCGCACGATCTGCGGCAGCAAGGTGTCGCCGTCGAACGTGATCGAGATGTCGTCGAACAGCAGGCCGAGCAGCGGGGCGAGTTCGTTCATAACAGGCTTGAGATAGAGGTCGCGCGCGGCCGCCCGCGTCGCCGTCAGCGCCTTGCGCAGGCGATCGAGCACGCCCACCTCCGTCTCGAAACGCTTCACCTGCTCGCGCGCCGCTGCCAGCAAATCCCGGCTTTCCAACCAGTTTTCTTCCACCGCACCGTCCGAGCGGGTGCGGATCTGACCGCCGAGATCGGCAAGCTCTTCGCGAAGCCTGGCAATTTCGCGGCCTGCGGCGTCGGCGACCGAGCGCGCCCTGGCAAGGGCGGCCTCTGCGCCTGCGAGGTCCCGCCCTGTCCTGCGCAAAGGCTCGGCCCGCAGTTCGACAGCATCGACCTGCTCTTTGGCCCTGGAAAGCTTGAGAGCAAGGTCCTGTTGCAATTCAGTTCGGCCGGCTTCGGGGCCGATGACCGCCTCGATGGCCTCGAGTTCCTGGCCAAGCCTGGTGTGCTCCGTCTGCGCGCGCAATATGGCCTCGCCGGCTTCCGTGCGCATCACTGACGCCTCCCGCGCCCGGTTCCGCGATAGTTCGATGCGCCGCGTCGCATCCGCGAGACGGGCGCGCACCTCTTCCGGGTCGGCCTCGAGTTCGACCGGATCCTGGCTGAGTTCGGCAAAGCGTGCGGCGTCGAGGTGAAGCTTGTCAATGCCATTCGGGGCGAGATCCGCGAGCCGCTGGCGCGCCCGCACGAGTTCCTCCTGCTTGTTCCGCGCGGCAATATCGCGCTGTCGCGCCGCTCGCAGACTGTCGACACCGAGCTTGGCAAGCAATGTTTGGCGCGTGGCTTCCGCAGTCTCCAGCGCCCCGTCCTGATCTGCCTGCCGGCTGGAGTGGATGGTCAGGGTGCCGACGCCTGTTATGTCGAGCTTCGCGATCCCGGCAAAGCTTCTGTCCTCACCCCCAATCAAGGGCTGGCGGTCCATGCTCACCGATCCGGAGGCATCCTTCAGGTAATCGACCCTGAGCGTGGGAAGACCGACCTCGGCGGCTGCACGCAAGCCGACGATCTTGAGATCCAGCGCTTCAAGCCGCTCGACCGCATCGGCTGGAATGGCGAGCAATGCATGCGCCGCCTCCCCGTCCTCGATCTGCTGGCGCGCCGCTTCCGCCTGTTCGAGACGCAGACGGACCTCGGCCAGTCGCTCTGCGGCGTGGCGTGAACGGAGCGCTGCCTCCAGCCGCGCAAGCAGTTGACGGTCTATCCGCTCCTCCTCTTCGGCCGCCTGCACCTCCGCCGTTGCCGCCTCGCTTTCGGCCAGCGATGCCGTGCGTCGCTTGGCTGCACTCGAGAGTTCTTTCTCCGCCAAGGCGAAACGCCGCGCGAGTTCGCCGCTGCGGTTCAATGCCGTGTGGAAGCGGTCGAATACCTGTTGCGCCTCATCGCGGCGGCTGGCGGCCAAGGTGGCCTCGGCATCGAGCGCTTTGAGTTCCCTGTCATGCAGTTTAGCGGCTTCGAGCACCACCTCGGCATTGGCAATCGCCGTCTTTCGGCCGGCTTCCTCATCAGGGTTTTCCAGTTCGCTCAGTCTCGCCTGCACTGAGCGGCGGCGGTCGAGTGCGCCGTGCAGCATCTCGACCTCCTTGGCCAGCCGGGCCTCCTCCTCCTGCAGCCGGTCACGCTCCTCGAGAGCGGCGGCAAAGCGGCCTCCTGCCTTCGGCCGGAGCGTCGCGGTGACCAGGCGATTGAGTTCGTCCTCGCAGGCTTCGAGCACCGCCGACATGCGCCGTCCGCCCGTCAGCGCCTCCACCTCGCCCTGTACCGAAGACAGCAGGCTTTCGCGCACCCGCTTGTCGTTCTCCTCCTCGCTCTTGCTGCGATTTTCGATGCCGGTGACGCCTTGACGCACCCAGAGCAGGCCTGCCGGGCCGGAGGTTCCGCCGGAAATGAGATCGCCGATGAACGCCTCGGCCTCGTCGGCCTGGGCGACGATCCGGCCGCTGCCGAGATCGGTGACGCTGGCACGCCGTCCGCTATGGAACTGCTTGGTCAGGCGGTAGCGGCCGGCTTCGATCGTGATATCGGCCTCGACGATCGGATTGCCGCCGCTATAGGGGCGCAGCATCTGCACGCTCTTTGGATTGCCGCTGTGCGGTTGGAAGAACAGGGCATGCAGCGCCTCGAAACAGGTTGATTTGCCGTGTTCATTGGCGGCGCTCAGCACATTGACGCCGTCGGTGATTCCTTCGACTGATATGCCGCGGCCGGCGAAACGTTTGACATTGTGGAGGCGAAGGGCGGTGAGTTTCATCGATCGATCGCCTCGCAATAGGAAAACAGGCGGATCAACGCTTGGCGCGCCACGTTCCTGTCGTCGCCGGAACGGGCCTCGTCGAGGCTTTCGGCAAGCAGCAAGTCCGCAGCATCGCGCAGCGCACCGGCTCGATCGATGGTCTCGAGATCATCGCTCTCGCAGTCGGTCCCCAGAAGGGCGGTATCGATCTCCAGATGCGCAAATTCCGGCGCGACCTGCTCCAGCAGGCTGATCATTGCTGTGCGCCCGTTCAACCGGGCACGGCCGGACAGCGCGATGCGCAACAGGGTTTGTCGGCGCGCGAACGGTTCCGGCAACGCGGCCTTCAGCACTTCAACACCGTCTTCCGATACCAGCAGAGGAAGGTGCAATGTCTGCCAGGAAAAACTGGCGGTCGTCACCGCCGCCGTCGTCGGCATCGCCCCCTGCCCGGCAATGGAAACGACCATCGCCTGCCCCGGCCTGTCATGCTTGAAACGGTCCGGCTCGGGCGCACCGCTATAATACGTCCTGGCGTCCACCGCCACCGATCCGTGCCAATCGCCGAGCGCCATATAATCGAGGCCGGCCAGCGCCGCGCGGTTCGGCGCAATCACGTTGGTGGCCGTGGCATCCTCCGAAAATTCCTGGATCGGGCCATGGGCGAGGCCGATGCGGATAGCGCCGTCCGGTGTGGCGGCACCCGTCATCCATTCGGTCAGGTCGCGGCCCGGTCTCCTGGTCGTGCAAGGCGCCGGCAGCAGGATGACATCAGGTCCAAGCGGAAGGGGCACCGCTTCCGTCGCCAGGATGACATTGTCGGGCACAACGCCGCGCGCCGCACTCCAGAGCTGGTCCGCCAGCAGTGAATCGTGGTTGCCCGGAAGCAGGACCCAGCGCAGCGGCGTATTCCGGGCCATCTCGCCAAGCGCTTGCCGAAGCACGGCAGGCGTCGGCGTCTCGGTATCGAAGGTGTCGCCCGCGAGCAGGATGACACCAGCGCCATGCTCTCGTGCCGCCGCGGCGAGCCTAGCGATCACGCCATGCCGCGCCTCGCGCAGGCGCCCTCTCAAATCCTCCGGAAGATTGCCAAATCGTTTGCCAATATGAAGGTCCGAACTGTGCAGGAAGGAAAACATTAATCAGCTATGTTTGCGATGCGCTGCGAGCTTTCGAGCATGGCCAAGGACCTCTCGTCCGTAGTTTCGTGATTCCGTTGTTCCATGACAGACCATGCCTCCCGATAACAGGCGAGGCAAGTCGATCCTGGCTGAGCGAGCTGTTATCCAATGCTTGTCTAACTCTCAGCGGTACTCGACATCGCATCGCCCAGCAGCCTCGATGCAAATGCCGCTGGTCCAGCACGCTGGCGAAAGGGTCGTCCATTGTCTTTGTCGGCTGCCAACGGCGACGGAGTACCGACTGATCTTAAGTAACCTGGTTGAACACGACCATCTTGTCGTCGGCCATCTCTGCCATCGTTGAGGGAATGCCGCCGACCCCGTATCCGGACTGTCTGCGTCCGGCGAAAGGCATCCAGTCGGTGCGAAACGCCGTATGGTCGTTGACGAGAACGGCCGATGCATCCAGATGTTTTGCCGCCTTGAGAGCAACCGCTATGTCGGCGGAAAAGACGCTTGCCTGGAAGGCATAGGGCAGCGAGTTGGCAATGCGGATCGCCTCGTCGAGGTCGCGGTAGCCGAAGACGCAAGTCAGCGGTCCAAAGACCTCGAGCACCGACACCTTCGCTTCGACAGGCGGGTTCAGCAGAACCGAAGGCAGAAGCGTCGTATCGGACATCCGCCCGCCGCCGATCTGCTTGGTCCCGGCATCCGTCGCCTCCTTGATCCAGCTCGTGACGCGGTCCGCCTCGCGCGGCAGGATGAGCGGCCCTACCTCGGTTTGTGCAAGCTTGGGATCGCCGACATGCAGGGCCGCAACCTTGGCGGCGAGAGCCTCGGTGAAGGAAGCCAGAATATCTTCGTGCACGAAAAGACGCTGCGCCGACACGCAGACCTGCCCAGCGTGGTAATAGCCGCCCTTGACGATGGTGCCGACAATCGCATCGACATTGGCGCTGCGGTCGACGATCACGGGTGCCGCTCCGCCATGTTCCAGCGCGCATCGAGTGCCCGGCGGCAACTTGCTCTTGAGGTACCAGCCGACCTTTGCAGAGCCGATGAAACTCAGAAACGCCACGCGACGATCGGTTGCGAAGGCTTCGGCAAGCGCATTGTCCTCGGTGATGAGGGTCTGGCACCAGCGTTCGTCGAGACCGGCCTCCCAGAACAGCTTGACGATCTCGATGCAGGAAATCGGCGTCGTTGCCGCCGGCTTCACGATCACAGGGCAACCGACCGCAATCGCCGGCGCGATCTGATGGATGATGAGATTGAGCGGATGGTTGAACGCCGATATCGCCGCCACGACCCCGATCGGCTCCTTGGTGGTGAAAGCCCATCGGTTCGCGCTGGCCGCAGTCAGCCCCATGGGGATTTCCTTGCCGCCGAAATTGCGCAGTTCGTCTGCCGCGTTCACCAGGCCGTCGATCCCGCGCGTTACCTCGATGATTGCGTCGGTCAGCGGTTTGCCGCCTTCGCTGGCGATCATCATCGCAAAGCGGTCGCGGTTCTCCTGCAGAAGCGCCGACGCCTTCCTGAGGATTGCCATCCGCTGATGCGCGGGCAGCCAGCCGTCGCGATCGGCAAAGGTCTTTGCGGCGACCTGAAGCTTGCGCTCGAGCGCGGATGCGTCGTCTGCCGGCAGCTCTGCAATCGGCACGCGGTCGAACGCCTGATAGACCTTCATGGTAGACTGCATCTCAGGCCTCCAGTATCGCGGGGAGCCGCTCGCGAAGCTCCTTCACCAGCACGCGTTCATTTTCCGAGTAGTCGACCGGCACATTCACCAGATGGACGCCACCTCCAGAGAATGCCTCTTCGAGGACCTTTTTGAACTGGCCGATATCGTCGACCCTGGTTCCCCTGGCGCCATAGGATTCGGCATATTTCACGAAGTCGGGATTGCCGAAGGTCATCCCGAAATCCGGGAACTCATCCACCGCCTGCTTCCAGCGGATCATGCCGTAAGCATTGTCCTCGATGACAAGAACGACGAGGTTGAGTTTCAGCCGGACGGCCGTCTCGAGCTCCTGGGAGTTCATCATGAAGCCGCCGTCGCCGCAGATCGCCATGACACGCCGCTCCGGGTAGAGCATCGAGGCAACCATCGCCGACGGCAGCCCGGCTCCCATCGTTGCAAGAGCATTATCGAGCAGCAGCGTGTTCGCCATCCGCGTCCGGTAGTTTCGGGCGAACCAGATCTTGTACATGCCGTTGTCGAGCGCCAGTATGCCGTCATGCGGCATCACCTCTCTTATATCGTGGACCAGCCGCTGTGGCGTGAAGCGATCCTCCGTCGCCCGCGCGGCGATGCGCTCGAGAATGCGCTCGCGGAGATGAAGAAGCGCCTGCGCGTTTGGCAGCTTGCCCTCGAGGCGATCGGCCAGCGCCTTCAGAGAGGGGCCGATGTCGCCGATGACCTCGGATTGCGGGAAATAGACCTGCTCGACGGTCGCCGGCTGATATCCGATATGGACGACCTTCGGACCGCCCTTGCCCATGATGAACGGCGGCTTCTCGATGGTGTCATGGCCGATCGTGACGATGAGGTCGGCCTGTTCGATGGCTTCGTGGACATAGTCGCGCTCCGACAGCGCCGCGGTGCCCATGTAAAGTTCGGTTCCACCCGGAACCGTTCCCTTCCCCATTTGGGTCGTGAAGAACGGGATGCGCGTGCGGATCACGAATTGCGCGATGTCGGAGGTCGAGCGCGGACGCGAGGCGGCGGCCCCGAACATCAGAAGCGGACGCTTGGCCGCGGTGATGAGCGCGGCTGCGCGGTTAAGCGCCGCCTCACTTGCCGTCGGCAGTTCGAGCTGGTGCGGCGCAATCAGCGCCACCTCCTGGCATTCTTCGGCCGCGATATCTTCCGGAAGCTCCAGATGCACCGGCCCCGGCCTTTCCTCCTGGGCGATGCGGAACGCCTCCCTGACCGTCGTCGGGATCATCTGCGGCGATACGATCTGCCTTGCGAGCTTGGTCAGCGGCTTCATCGACGCGACGACGTCGACCACCTGGAAACGCGCCTGGCGGGATGAGAGGATCCCTTTCTGACCGGTGATCATCACCATCGGCATCGCACCGAGCAAGGCGTATGCCGCACCCGTCGAGAGGTTGAGAGCACCCGGCCCAAGCGTCGTCAGGCAGACGCCGGGCTTGCCAGTCAGGCGGCCATAGGTCGCGGCCATGAACGCCGCCGCCTGCTCGTGTCGGGTGAGCACGAGCTCAATCGACGACTTGCGGATGGATTCGACGACGTCGAGATTCTCTTCGCCGGGAATGCCGAAGATGCGCTCGACACCTTCGTTCTCAAGCGCTGCCACTAGAAGATCGGAGCCTTTGGTCATGGATGTGTGCCCGTGCTGTTTGATTCGAGGCTTCAAAAGGAAGGACCCTTCGAAGATATGTTCTTTTCCGGGCCTGTCCATGCATTCGGCGGCATCGGCGGTTGTCCTCAATCCCGGTGAGAGTTTGTAGATAGGATTTGGGGCGGGAATAAAAAAGCTCTCCGCAGTTCTGCTGGCAAACAGCTTTGACTGATGATGTGAGGTGTCGCGGTTCGGGCCGGCAGCACAATGGCTTGGCGGCTAAACGGCTACAGGAGCCCCTTGGCCTTCAGGTCGGCGGCGAAGGTGGCAAGCGGCATAACGAGGGTGAGCGGTTTCCCTTGCAGCGGTTCGGCGCCGTAGCTGGCATACCAATGGGCGGCGCGCTCGCTCTTGGCATCGATGATTAGCAGGATCCCGCCGCCCTCGCTGGCGAGCCGCAGGCAACGGAGCGCTGCAGCAGCGATGAGCTGACCGCCTAAACCTTTTCCCGCCACCTTTATGTCGGTTGCCAAGCGCGCGAGCTTGAAGCCTGCGACTTCATGGCGTGCGAGGCCTCTCGTCATCTTCGGAGGCACGGCCTCATGCGTAACGGCAGAGGGCGCGACTGTGTAGAATCCGAGGATGCGATCAGGGTGGGCCTTGTCGATAGCGCAGAAGGTTTTCGCCGCATTCTGCTCATGGCTCTGCCGGGCGAAGCGCCGAATGAACTCGTTCATTGCCGCATCACCGCAATCGAATGAGGCCCGATCATGCGACTTAGCGATCGGCTCTTCATGCCAGACGGGGAGGGTCACAAGGCATCCGGTAGAGCAGAGATCGCGGCGCGTAGTCTCGCGTTTGGTTTGGGCGGGCGTTCAAGCAGGTCGAGGATGCGGATGAAATCGCGGCTCGAAACGGTCTCAACTTCAGCAGCCTGGATGACGGCTTCGGCTTCAGGTACTATCTTATCGAGAATGAAATCGGCCATATCCTTGTTCGAAAGGGCAGCTGCGCGCGCGATCATTGCCTTCTGCTTTGGCGGGATGCGCAGCTGGTAGCGTTCGGATTTATTGTCCGCGGTTCTCGGCATAACTATCTCCTTGATCTCAATATAACGTACACATAGTATGTGTACAAGAAGATTTAGGGATGATCGCAGCATTCATGGCCGAAATCACCACGGCGGTCTGTTTGGCTGCTCGGCGTGACGCTTTCATCGCTCAAAACGATGAAGCCGTCGATGTTTAGCCACAGTTCCAAATTGATCTTGGACTTTGACGGGGGCTTGCGACGTCATTGAGCGCAATTGGCTGATATGGATGCCCCCAAGCGCTCCCTGAAGATGAAGCTGGCAGGAGCACTGCGGGCATTTGTAGCCAGCGCTCAGTCGAAAAATACATCTTGGTCCTCACCTGCGAACCTGAAGTCGCCTTAAGGCCAAGAACAAAATTAAAGATATTTGCGCTGCCGGCTTCACGTGTGAAGCTGAGATAGGAGCCGAATCGTTCGTATTCGACATTTTGAAGGTTTTGGATCGAGGCAAGAGTATCCTCGAAATCACGCCAGCACGCCTGCTTCACAATGATCTCGAAAATGCGTAGGACGGCCGGGGCGAGGCGTCCCTGGGCGTCGGTCGTTGGCCCAATAATCTTGGCGCGGATCTCAAGAATGTCGCCCATTTCATCTCCGCGAACCTTCAGGAAGGTCGAGCTGAGCGGACGCACCTCGTCCCGTTCGTAGATGCGCTGAAAATAGCATTCATAGCTGCGATTGCGCATCGATGCGGCTTTCCATTCGCTCATCTCGATGCCGGCCTCTCGAAGAGCACCGCAAATATTCGGCCCCGAGACGCGCCATATCCGCAGAAACTGACTTGCCAATTCCAGCTTCGGGACCTCGATCAGCTGCAGCGATATCGACATCGGCGGGAGGGTAGAAGGAGCCGCCGGATCAGGGCGGGCGGCTATGCGAGATGATCGGACAGCCTTATTGAGAGCTCGATGTTCATAGGGCCTGACCGGCTCTTCGAGGTGGTGGATTTCGCGATAAAAGACAACGATGCCTGCAAGAAGCAAAACGGGTATCAAAAGGCCCCAAAGCAGAGACCGGCGGTTGCTCAGCAACGGGAAATTCCGGTGCCAAAGCGGGCTGTCGCGAGGAGGATCGACTGCTGATAGCACTTTGTCCACGGCGCGACCTCACGAGAAAAACAGGAGCGGCTGCGAGCTCGAACTCAATCAACCTCGATCCTATTTGCGACCAACCGGTACCGGTCGGCGCGTGGACCAATCAGCCCTGCTGGCGACTCCTTCTCAGGCGAGCAACGGATATGAAAAACGGTACAGTCTGTCCGACTCACCTTCAACACTGCAAGTGTGAAGTCGCGTGTGTCGAGCGTCAAGCAGCAACCCCAGTGGACGGCGTTCGCCCTCTAGGTGTCGAATGACTATTTTCCGTCCGTTTTTCCCGTTTGTTTCGTGGCTGCCTTTAGCATGCCTTCCTGCAAATCCACCTCGTCGGCAAGAATGGCGGCCGCCTCATCCAGCAGGACGTCTTTGGCGTTCTTGCGGGCATTCTCGATGGCAATATCAGCGCTCAGGCTGCGCTCGCCGGCCTCAAGGCCATCATCTCCAAGATCCTCGCCATCCCCTGCTTCCGCTCGATCCTTGAAGCGTTTCTCGCGAGCCGTCGCTTCTTTGCGACGCTCGGCTTCATTGAGGGAGATGACCCCTTTTTCGCGCTGGGCCTTGAGGTCGGCAATGTCTTTCAACAGGCGTTGGAAGTCCGGATCGCTGCCAACCCGCGCATCATGGCGGCTTTGCAATGTCGGCAGCAGCGTCGTGACAGTGTCAGCGGGCGTGTAGTTCGCGGGCTTGATCTCAGCCCACGGCAGCGCATTGTCATAACTGGTCTCCCCGAAAACAGTCGGATCGGACAGTCCCGGCAAGCCGATATCAGGCGTCACGCCGCGCAGCTGCGTCGTACCGCCGTTGACCCGGAAAAACTGGGCAATTGTCACTTTCAGCTCCCCGAACTCGGGTTTGCTGTTGCGGACGATCTGGTCAAGATCGATGACGGTTTGAACGGTGCCCTTGCCGAAACTGGGTTCACCGACGATTACGCCTCGACCGTAGTCCTGGATTGCCGCGGCAAAAATCTCCGAAGCCGACGCCGAGCCGCGATTGATCAGGACACCCATCGGACCTGTCCAGACAGGCGCTGCAAACTCAGCACTTTTAACCTCGATCTTGCCGTCGCTGCGACGTTGCTGAACGACCGGTCCATTGCCGATGAAGAGACCGGTCAAATCAATTGCCTCGTCCAATGAACCGCCGCCATTGTTGCGCAGGTCAATGAGAACGCTGTCGACCTTTTCCTGCTTCAGTTCGTCGAGAAGCTTGGCGACATCGCGGCTTGCGCTTTTGTAATCCTTGTCGCCTTTGCCCTTGGCTTCAAAATCCTCATAGAATACCGGCAGCGTGATGATCCCGATTTTACGCGTGGCGTCGCCCGCCTTCACGGACAGCACAGTCTTCCTGGCGGCCTGCTTGTCGAGACTGATTTTATCGCGCACCAGGCTGATGACGCGGTGCGTGCCATCTGCTCCGGCATCTGCCGGCAGGATGTCCAGCCGCACGACGGAGCCTTTTTTTCCGCGTATCATCTGCACGACTTCATCAAGGCGCGTGCCCACCACTTCCTTGATCGCCCCATCCTTGCCTTGACCAACACCGGTAATGCGGTCTCCGACCGCGAGCTTGCCGGACAGTTGCGCCGGCCCGCCAGGCACGAGCTCACGGATCGTCGTGTAGTCGTCGCGTTCCTGCAGCACAGCTCCGATACCAAACAGCGAAAGCTTCATCGAGACATTGAAGTCGGCTGAAGCGGCCGCGCCGAAATAGTCCGTGTGCGGATCGATCGACGTCGAATAGGCGTCCATGAACGACTGGAACACGTCGTCGCTTTTGAACTTGTAGGCGCGCTCGAGTGTGTTTTCGTAACGTTTGTCGAGCGTTTCGCGAATAGCCGTGTCGGTTTTGCCGCCGAGCTTCAGCCGCAACCAGTCGCTTTTGACGCGTTTGCGCCAAAGCTCATTGCTTTCGGCTTCCGACTGCGACCACGGCGCTTTATCGCGCAGCACCGAATAATTTTCCTGCGTACTGAAATCGAAGCCCTGCTTCAGCAGGCTGCGCGCGTAGTTCATGCGGTCGACAACGCGCTGTTCATAGGCGTTGAAAATCGCAAACGGGATCTTCAAGTCCTTCCGTTCTATCGCATCGTCGATCTCGTTGCGATCTGACATAAACCTGTCGATATCCGCTTGCAGGAAGAGCATGCGGTCCGGATCAAGTGACTTGATGAACCCATCCATGATCCTGGCCGACAAGGCGTCGTCGAGTGGAACGGGCTTGTAGCTATACCGCGAAAGAAATTGTGCGCTCAACTCAGCGGCTTGCGCCTGTCGCTTTAGCGGCGCCAAAACAGGCGGTGATGCGACTTCAGCATATGCGGACTGTGCAATTGCAAGAAATGCACCAAGGAAAACGTAGGCTATGCGCATGCAGCGTTGATCCAATTCTTTATGCCTGATGTCGATGTGCGATCTATGTGACGCAATCATGGTTTTTTGGCAACCAAGTGGCAAACGATGGTTTGCAAAGCCGCGGAAACATATCCGGCGCGTGGTCGGCGTCTCCGCAGCCGGCGCTCAATCCGCCTGCACGTCTTGCCAGGAGTCGAATGTCGCAGCCTGACCACGACGGTGTCCGCTGCGGTCGACGAGATCCCAGACGATGGCTTTCTCGATATAGAAACGCCGTCCTGACTTGGCGATGCGAAGTCCGCGGTAGTCGGCGATAAAGCCGTTGGCCGCTACGGCATTCAACAACCTGTCACGTTCCGCGCGATCGGGTGCCTCCGCCGAAAGACGCGATGGCAAAGTGATGAACTCGTCCCACGAATATTCAAAGCAGGCCTGAGCAGCGCGGTTTGCGTAGATGAAGCGCGGATCGGCGTCAGTGTTGTGGGCAAGGACAACCGCCGGCGACTGCTCGTAAAGCCATTCGGCACCCTGGCCCTTGGGCGTCAGGCTGCGTCCTACGCTTCGTTCGAAGCTTTCCGCCATCAGTGCGTAAAATTCGAGATCGTAAGACGAGTCGAGGCCGGCGTCGGTATAGTTGGCAGTCATGCTGCCCATCCTGAATTGCGGCGAGAGATCTTGAAGTGATCTTCTCGCTTGAAAAGGGGCTACAAAATCCTTTTGCGCTACAGAAAGTGCAAGCTCAAATGCGACCCGGTCAAGCCCGGCGATCGGGACTTCAGGCGTCGTCCTGCAGGTAGCGCTCCGCGAGCCTAGCCCACATGGCCGCACCTACCGTCAGGCTGGCATCGGCGAAGTCATATTTGGGGCTATGCAGGATGGCGGAATTCATGCCGTTGCCGAGGCGCAGGAAGCTGCCCGGCTTGTGCTCGAGAAAGTGCGAAAAATCTTCGCTGCCGGGAATGAGCGGGCACGTCGCGACCTTGTCTTCGCCGATCAGTTCTGCCGCAACGATGCGGGCAAAATCCGTCTCGGCAGGGGAGTTGACGACGACAGGATTGCCGCGATCGTAGTCGATCTCGATCGAAGCATTGTGACCCTCGGCCACCGCGCGGGCTAGCTTCGTGATGCGTTCCTGCAGGAGATCGCGAATGCCAGGCTCGAAGGAGCGCACGCTCAATGCGAGCTTGGCATATTCCGGAATGACGTTGACGGCGTCGCCGGCATGGATCGTGCCGACGGTGATGACCGCTGTCTGGGTCGGATCGAGGTTGCGCGAGATGATCGTCTGCAGCGAGACGACGAGGTTGCACGCCACGACCACGGGATCGATGGTCAGGTGCGGCCGCGACGCATGGCCGCCTTTGCCCTTGATGGTAATCTCGACGGTATCCGACGCCGCCATCATCGGGCCGGATCGCAGCAGGATGGTGCCTTCGGGAGCGCCGGGGTGGTTGTGGAGGCCAAAGATTGCGTCGAACGAAAATCGCTCGAACAGGCCGTCGGCGATCATCGCCTGGGCGCCGCTATTCTTGCCCGCCTCTTCCGCCGGCTGGAAGATCAGCGTCACCGTGCCGTTGAAGCGGCGGGTTCGGGCGAGATATTCGGCGGCGCCGAGCAGCACGGTGGTGTGGCCGTCATGGCCGCAGGCATGCATCTTGCCGGGGGTGCCGCTGGCATAGGCAAGCCCGGTTTCCTCGACGATCGGCAGCGCATCCATATCGGCGCGGATGGCGATGCCCTTGCCACCCTTGCCGGCGCTGAGCCGCGCAACAACCCCATGGCCACCGACATTGCGGGTCACGTCGTAGCCCCAGCCTTCCAGCTTTTCCGCGACGTAACGTGCCGTTTCCGCTTCTTCAAAGGAGAGTTCCGGATGGGCATGCAGATACTGGCGGGTCGCCTTCAGCTCCCCCTCCATGGCTTCGAAGTCGGAAAGGCGGGCATAGGCATTGTCGAGCGTGGGCATGAAAACATCCAGTATTGGTCGAAAAGGACGATTGTTCCGACCCGAGGGCCGAAGCAGCGAGGTGACACCAGTCAGAGAAAACGGGCGAGGAAAGCCTGGGTTCGGGGATGTTGCGGATTGCCGATGACATCCTCGGGCTTGCCCATTTCAACGACATTGCCGCCATCCATGAACACCACCCGATCGGCCGCCTCACGGGCGAAACCGATCTCGTGGGTCACCACGATCATCGTCAGGCCCTGTTTGGCGAGATCGCGCATGGTGGAGAGAACTTCGCCGACCAGTTCCGGGTCGAGCGCAGAGGTGGGCTCATCGAACAGCATCAGCTTGGGCTTGATCGCAAGGGCGCGGGCGATGGCAACGCGCTGCTGCTGACCGCCGGAGAGTTGCCGGGGATAGCTACCCGCCTTTTCCGACAGGCCGACCCGTTCCAAAAGCCGCATGGCGTTCTCGGTTGCGGCCTTGCGGCTTTCTCCGTGCACACCGATCGGAGCTTCGATGATGTTCTGCAGCACCGTCATATGCGGATAGAGATTGAACTGCTGGAACACCATGCCGATCTTGCGCCGCTGGCTGGCGATCCCGTTGCTGGACAGCTTTTCCAGCCGGTTTTTACGAAGGCGATAGCCGATCTGTTCGCCATCAACTTCGATGAACCCCTTATTGATCGCTTCGAGATGGTTGATGCAGCGCAGGAAGGTCGATTTTCCCGAGCCGGACGGGCCAAGCACCACGACGACTTCACCCGGCATGACGTCGAGGTCGATCCCCTTTAGCACTTCGAGCCGGTCGAAAGATTTGTGGACGTTGCGGGCTCTGACGAGAGGTTTTGCAATTTCGGCACCGGTCAATGGCTTGCCTCCTCGGCAAGGGTCTCGGATTTGGCGGCAGCGGCGTTGTTGCGACGTTCGCTGCGCCCGTAATAGGCTTCGATATAGCTCTGGCCGAGATTGAGGATCGAGGTGATGAAGAGGTACCAGAGGACGGCAACCAGCAGCATCGGCACGATCTCGAAGGTGCGATTGTAGATCGACTGGACGGAATAGAGCAGATCGGCCATGGCGATGACGCTGACGAGCGACGTTGCCTTGATCATGCTGATCAGCTGGTTGCCCGTCGGCGGCACGATCGAGCGCATCGCCTGCGGAATGATGATCCGCCAGAGCGCCCTCGCCTTGGTCATGCCGAAGGCTTCCGCCGTCTCGAACTGGCCGCGATCGACCGAGAGCAGCCCGCCGCGAATGATTTCGGCCATGTAGGCCGCTTCGTTCAAGGCAAGGCCGACGATCGCCGCCGTCATCGGCGTGATCACCGAATTGGTCTCCCAGCTTGCGAGCGCCGGACCAAACGGAATGGCGAGCGAAAGTTCGGGAAAAAGGGTCGAGAGATTGTACCAGAAGATCAGCTGCACCAAGAGCGGCGTGCCGCGAAAGAACCAGATGAACAGCGATGCCAGTGAACGGGCGAGCCGGTCATTAGACAGTCGGGCGATCGCCAGTCCGAGGCCGAGAACGATACCGATGGCCATAGCGACCACCGTCAGGCCCAGGCTGACGTAAAGGCCACTGATGACAGTCGGATCGAAGAAATAGGCCGCGACGACAGGCCAGCCAAAATTCTCGTTATGAGCGACGATCCACAAGAAGTTCGCGGCAATCAGGAGCACGACCACCCATAGGATGAGCCTGCCCGTTTGAAAGGGCTTGTGGGCGTGGGCAACATCGCGGAAGTCCGCACCGCCCAAAGGCGGTGCGCCAATCGAATGGTGATCGCTCATTTCGGCAGGTTTCCGCCAAGATTGAGGCCGGGCTGCTTGATCATGTTGTTCTCAAGACCCCACTTCTTCATGATGGCGGCATAGGTCCCGTTATCCATCAACGCCTTGATCGAGTCGAGCAGAACGGGGCCGAGCGGGGAACCTTTCGGCACGACGGCGCCCTGGTAGAGATCGTCAAAGCCATTCTTCTGGCCAACGCCGCTCAGTTCCAGCTGGCCGTTTGCCTGAGACACGAAATATGTCAACGGTGCCTGCGAGGAGAAGAAGGCATCGGCGCGTTTGGAGCGAACTGCCAGGATCGAGCTCGGCTGGTCGGTGTAGGACTGCACTTCGGGCGCGGGCTTGCCACCCGCCTTGCACTTTTCGACCTGGGCCTGGATCACCTTTTCGGCGGAGCCGCCGGCCATGACTGCAATGCGATTGCCGCAGGCGCTATCGAGCGAATCGATGGCCTTCGGATTGCCCTTCTGAACGGAGAAGACCACGTATTCCTGAACCCAGTCGATGAAATCATTGGCCTCTTCACGGGTTTTGAAGTCACCGATCGGGCCGAAGGCGAACTGGTATCGGCCGGAATTGATGCCGGCGAGCAATGCGGTCAGTCCGCTGACGGTTTCGTGCTCGATCGTAACGCCGAGCATCTGGCCGATTGCATCGGTCAGATCGGCGCTGGCGCCCGTCAATTTCGTGCCGGTGACGATCTCATAGGGAGGAAAGGAACCATTGTTGACGGAGATCATCTTGCCGTCCGTGCGGATCTTCTCCGGCAGGCGGGCGTGAAGCGCGTCGTTGACGGTCTGTTTTGGTACGGCCGCCTCCTCAGCGAACACCGACGTCGTCATCATCAGGCCCAGCAGGGCGGCGGAAGCGATCAGTTTCGAATGCATGTCATTCCCCTTTTTGGTTTTGCGAAAATGGTAGTTCAACATGACGCGAAGAGTTTCACCGGGCCTTGGCGTGCCACGGAAACAGCTCGGCGGGTGTCAAAAGGCGCGGCATGATCTTCTGTTCGTAAAGTTCCTCGGCAAAGTCGGCGATCATTGCCTCGTTCTCGGCAAGCCCGCTGGCCCTCCAGGTCGGCGGCAGATCGGCCGCGCAGCGGCGCAGTTCGTCGATCATCCACGGTGTTGTGTCGGCGTATTTCTCACGCTTTTCCAGCCACAGACGCTGGGACTCGTCGATCAACTCGCTGAGTTCATCCATGATCCAGGGATGCTCCCGGACGATATCAGCCTTGAAGCCGATCAGATGCATGCCCGGGATATAGCCGACCTCATTGAGGTAAGCGACTTCAGCGGCGCGGAAATCATCCAGCACCTGTCGCAGGGGCGATTCCTGATCGAAGAAACCCTTCGGCATGAAAGGCGTGAACACGGCGTCGAGCCCGCCATCCAGCAAAAGATCGACCATCGGACGCTCGCCGGGGACAGCCTCGATGCGGCCAGGCCGTCCAAAGCCATCGAGCCGGTCGACGATCGGGTGAGCTTCCGTCAGGCGCCCGGCATACCACATGGCATCCTCAACGCCGACGCCCTCCCGGCGCAACGCAGCACGGGTCCAGGTATTTCCGGAATCGCGCCAGCCGGTTACGCCGATCTTCTTGCCGCCGAGATCGGACAGCGTGCGGATCGGATTGTCCTTAGCGGTGATAATGCAGCGATGACGGAAGCCGCGCATGATGAAGTTCGGCATGCCGACGATCCGATCATCGCCATCATGACGCATCTGCGAATAGCGGCTGAAGGACATTTCCGCTGCGTCATGCGCCGCGTCATCGGCGAGGCTGGAGATCAGCGTGCCTACACGATCCACTTTGATATCGAGACGGGAAGAACTGACATCACCGAGCACCAGCGGTGTCATGTAATCCCAGTCTCTAAGGGCGATGCGAAGCGTTACAGGCATGCAAAAAACTCACTGAAATGGCTCGACGAGGGGCAAATTAAATGTTCAAAATAACGAGCACAAATGTTATTACGTTATTGAACATTTAAAGTGAGAAAAAAATGGGCGACGCGGTCGAAGCCTCCTGGTTTGCCGAAAAAATAGCCGATCGCAGCATCAGGGGGATCGCTCTCGAAACAAGCGCGCTGATCCGTGCCGGTGTCCTGCCCATCGGCACGCGCCTGCCGGCGATCCGCGATATCGCCTACGAATTGCATGTCAGTCCGGCGACGATCTCCGAAGCTTGGAGCGAATTGCGGCGGCAGAAGATCATCAGCGGCCGGGGGCGCAACGGCACCTGGGTCAGCGGCGACCGCTTTGTCGCCAAGCCGGAACGCCTCGCCAGCTCGGGAAACTATAGGGAAGGTGTGCTCGACCTTACCTTAGCCGGGCCGGATGCAGCACTTCTTCCCCGCCTGGCCGAAGCAATGGCCTATGGCGCGTCCGTCGACGATCTCAACAGCTATGAGCGGAGCCGGATCGTACCTGAGTTGAAGGACGCCGTTTCAGAGCGATGGCCCTATGAGGCGGAAGCCTTTCTGGCCACCAATGGCGGTTACAACGCCGTCTATACGATATTGCATGCGCTGGTCTCCTCGGGCTCGGCGGTCGCGATCGAACATCCGACCGCCATGCGACTGCTCGATATTCTGGAAGATCTCGGCGTGAAAATCATTCCTGTCGCCTGCGACGGCGAAGGCCCCCTGCCGGATTCGCTGCGCGAAGCTTTGCGGCAACGTCCCGCGGCCTTCCTGTTCCAGCCGCGGTTGCATTCCGTGACCGGCGTTACGGTCAGTTCATCCCGCCTCGATCAGCTCGGAGATGTGCTGGAAGACAGCGATACGCTTGTCATCGAGGACGATGGCGTCGGCGACGTGTCGGCGGCACCTCCGCAGTCGCTCGGTGGCCGATTTGCGGAGCGGACGATCCATATCCTGTCACTCTCGAAAAGCCTCGGCCCGGATCTGCGTCTCGCGGTCCTGTCGAGTTCCGCGCCTATCGTCGACCAGATCCAGTCTTACCGCTCCTTCAGTGCCGGCTGGACCAGCCGTATCCTGCAAAGTGCCGCCGCCTGGTTATTGCGCGATCCGGCAACCTGGCAGCTTATCGGCGAGGCGCGCGAGATCTATCAGCAGAGGCGCGACGCTCTTGCCGAAGCGCTCAGCGAACGGGGAATACCGATACCGCCAGGCCAGGGCCTGTGCCTCTGGGTGCCCGTCGTCTCCGAACCATTCGCGATGGTGACGCTCGCCGCACGCAATATCGCCGTCAACCCGGGCAACAAATTCTCCGTCTTGCCAAGCAGTCATATTCGAGTGGCGACGAGCACACTCAGCGATCGCTGCGAGGAAGCTGCCGATGCAATCGCGCTGGCTCACGCGCCGTGAAAGGCAGTGGCCGCAGCCCACGTCTCTGATCCCCAGTCATTCCACGCAAGTCCGGAAACTACTTTCCCTCAAGCCATTCCTGCAGCTCTGCCTCCGCCCGCTCCAGAGCGCTGTAATTCAGGAGTTTGCGCAGGAAAGCGACGGTGACGGCGCGGGCGCGCAGATTGAAGCGGCCGTCCTCGTGGTCGTCACCGGCGCTCTGGTAGACGTCGAGCTTATCGTAAAGCTGCTGCAGACGGTTCTGCACGCTGCGCAGCGACAGGCCCCGACGTTTGGCGATGGCCCGGTCGGTGAGGCCGAGCGCGATATCGACGAGGATCTCGTATTCAGAATCGGTGAAGCCGTTCGTCTGGCCGAGGCTCTTCTGCTGCAGGCCCCGCACCTCGCGGTCGATGACGCACTGGCTCTCGATGAAGATCGAGCGCAGCGCAAGCTTCAGCCGCTCGTCGGAGGCGGATTTCAGCACATAGCCATAAGCGGCGCCATCCGGCACGATGCGGGAGACGCCACGCACATAGGCCTCATCCGAGTAATTCGACCAGAACAGGATGCGGGTTTCCGGCCGCTCCTTCCAGATGGTGCGCGCCGCCTCGATACCGTTGCGCTTCGCCATCTGCAGGTCCATGACGATATGCGCCGACTTGTGGTCGCGGGCGAGCTTCTCGCCGACGGTTCCGTTCTCCGCCTCGATCACCGTGTCGCATTCCGGCAGGGCCGCGTTGACCGCCTCGTGCAGATAGGACCGGTGCAGCGGGTCGTCCTCGACGATCAGAACCTTCATGGTGCCCTCCTCCTCAGTTTGGCCCGATTGCCGGGTCGTGCGGTACGAGTGGCAGCACGACGCGCACCGCAGTCCCGCGATTGTTGTGGCCCGGCCCGGTCGTGAACCGCGCCGAAATCAGCCGCGCACGGGTCTTCATATTGTCGATGCCACCGCCGATCCGTCCCCGCGCTTTGGTGAGGCCGGTTCCGTCGTCGGAGATTTCGATCGATAGCCGGTCGTCATCGGCCTCGAGCCGCACGGTGACGGCGAGCGGGGCGGCATGGCGCACCGCATTGTTGATCGCCTCCTGCGCGATCCGGAACAGCGCGACGCTGACGGTCGGTTCCAGTCGCTCCAGTGCGCCGTGCGTTTCGTCGACAAGGCCCCATTCGATCCCCGATCCGCTGTCGCGGGTCGATCGGTCCAGATGATGCTCGATCGCCTGGGCGAGGCCGAAGAGCTGGAGCACCGAGGGTTTTGCCTGTTCGATGATCTGCCGCAGATCCTGCATGCAATGCTGCAGGGAACGGGAGATCGGCTCCAGCGCCTCGGGCGCCACCTCTCCGTTGCGCGACAGCCGATCGATCCGGCGGGCGAGCCGCGTCAGGTCGGCGAGCGTCTGGTCGTGCAAGTCCATGCCGATGCGCTGTCGTTCCTGCTCCAGGGCTTCGGTAAGCTTCAGCGCACCTTGCCGCAAGCCCTCCTCGCGGGCGCGGGCTTCTGCCTCGACAATGGCCGAGCGTTGCGCCTGCTCAGCCGCTTGCAGCGCGAAGAAATAGGGCGTCAGCAGGTCGGCGATAATACGGGCGCGTTCGATATCCTCCATCGTATAGACGCCCGCCCTGTGCGACGAACAGGAGAGCGCCGCGATGATCGTGCCCTGCACCTTCATGGGCACATGCAAGCGGCTCCTCAGCGACTGTTCGACGATCGGCCGCTTGAACGCGCCCTCGAAGTGGAAACGCGGGTCGGTCATGGCGTCGTCCGCCAGCAGAAAATCCACCTCGCCCCAGAGCAGCGAGCGGATGGGGCTGTTGACAACAGGAGCACCGGCAAGGCCGCCCCAGGCGGTCTCGATGCCCGTCTCATAGGCCGTGTGGTAGTTGCCGCCCTCAAGCAGCACGCAAACATCGAGATGGTCGTGCGGGATGATATGGGCGACCTCGGCCGCAACGGAACGGATAGCCGAGCGGAAGTCGAGCTGGCCCGCGAGCAGCCGGGAAATGCCGAGATAGTGGTCGAACATGGCTGCGGGTACGAGATGCAGCATCGTCAGTTCCTCCCCGAGGCCGCAGCAGGCTCCTCAACCCGCAGCGTCTCCTTCCCAGTAAGCGCCCGCGGACGCGTCGCCGTCTTGCGTAAACCCGCAGCTTGTTGCGCAAATCCCGCAAACGACTTGCCGCCTTGCCCCTGTACAGGGCGATCGATCTCCCGCATCCTGCCCTTACTGAGAGGAGGAAGCTCAGTGCAAGAACAATTTTCACTCGGACCCAATTGGGCCGGCAGGAGTGAAGCGATCCGCCGACCAGCGCGATCATCAGGGAGGAAGACATGACAATCCGTAAGATGCTTCTGGCATCGGCCGCTATTGCTTGCGCCGCGATGCCCGTTTCCGCCTTTGCCGATACGTCGGCCAAGAAGATCGCTCTTTCCAACAACTATGCCGGCAACTCGTGGCGCCAGGCGATGCTGACGAGCTGGGGCAAGGTGACGGGTGAAGCCGTGAAGGCTGGCACCGTTGCCGCAGCCGACCCTTTCACCACTGCTGAGAACCAGGCGACGGAACAGGCCGCTCAGATCCAGAACATGATCCTGCAGGGCTATGACGCCATCGTGCTCAACGCCGCCTCGCCGACGGCGCTGAATGGTGCGGTCAAGGAAGCCTGCGACGCCGGCATCACCGTCGTTTCCTTCGACGGCATCGTGACCGAACCCTGCGCCTGGCGCATCGCCGTCAACTTCAAGGAAATGGGCCGCAGCGAAGTCGAGTACCTGTCGAAGAAGATCCCGGACGGTGGCAACCTGCTCGAGATCCGCGGCCTTGCCGGTGTCTTCGTCGACGACGAGATCTCGGCCGGCATCCACGACGGCGTCAAGCAGTTCCCGCAGTTCAAGATTGTCGGCTCCGTTCACGGCGACTGGGCGCAGGACGTGGCGCAGAAGGCTGTTGCCGGCATCCTGCCGAGCCTGCCCGACATCGCCGGCGTGGTGACGCAGGGTGGCGACGGCTATGGCGCCGCACAGGCGATTGCCGCGACCGATCGGAAGATGCCGATCATCATCATGGGCAACCGCGAAGACGAGCTGAAATGGTGGAAGGAGCAGAAGGACGCGAAGGGCTACGAGACCATGTCGGTGTCCATCGCGCCCGGCGTCTCGACGCTTGCCTTCTGGGTGGCGCAGCAGATCCTCGACGGCAAGGAAGTCAAAAAGGACCTCGTCGTGCCCTTCCTGCGCATCGACCAGGATAATCTAGAAACCAATCTCGCCAATACCCAGGCCGGCGGCGTCGCCAACGTGGAATACACGCAGGCAGACGCAATCAAGGTCATCGAGTCGGCAAAGTAAATCTCCCGGCGACTGCCGCGCGGCCGCAGATGGCCGCGCGGCATTTTTTGCAAGCAGGCATGGCGGGCAGCATGGATGAGGTTTTGAAGGCGGTGATCGCCGTCGATGGCGCCAAGGTGAGCTTCGGCGCGGTCAGGGCACTCGATGGCGTGACCCTCCGCGTCATGCCGGGCGAATGCGTCGGGCTCGTCGGGCACAATGGAGCCGGCAAGTCCACCATCGTCAGCGTCATCAACGGCGGCCTCACGCCGCACGAAGGAAGTGTGGCAAGCGACGGCGAGCGGCTGGAGCGCTACGGTATCAACGCGGCGCGTGCCCGCGGCGTGCGCTGCGTCTTCCAGGAGCTTTCGCTCTGCCCCAACCTTTCGATCGTCGAGAACACGCGCATCATGCATCGCCATCTCGGCGGCTTCGGCTGGCGCAGGCGCGCCGCAGAGATCATCGAGAAAAGCCTCGATGCCGTCTTTCCCGGCCACGGCATCGACAGCAGCCGGACCGTCGGCGATCTTTCGATCGCCGAGCGGCAGATGGTCGAGATATCAATGGCCTTTTCCGACGCCGGCATTGCACCCCGTCTGGTGATCCTCGACGAACCCACTTCGTCGCTCGATGCAAGCCTTGCCCGGCAGATGCTCGACTATGTTCGCCGCTTCATCGCGACCGGCGGGTCCGTCATCTTCATCTCGCATATCCTGCACGAGATCCTCGAAACCTCCGATCGCATCGTCGTCATGAAGGATGGCCGTGTCGTCGCCGAGCGCCCGGCGCAGGGCTTCGACCATCACGGCCTGGTGGAAGCGATGGGCACCGTTGCGAAAGAGGAGACCAAGCAGCGCTCGGCGCGCGAACAATCCACCGCCCAGCTCATTCTCTCCCATCAGGCGAAAGGCCTGCCCTTTGCGGCGCGCAAGGGTGAGATCATCGGACTGGCGGGTTTGGCCGGCCACGGGCAGACCGAGCTGCTGCTCGCCCTGCATGCCGCCAAATCCGGCAACTGGCTGCCGGAGCGCGATCCTGTCGTCACCTTTGTCGCCGGCGACCGACGCCTCAACGGCGTCTTCGAGCTGTGGAGCATCCTGCGCAATTTCTCCATCGCCTCGCTCGCTGACCTCTCCCGGCGCGGCCTCATCCTCGCGGGCGAAGAGGAGACGAAGGGCGCTGACTGGAAGCGGCGGATCGAGATCCGCACGCCCGACATGGACAATCGTATCCTCTCGCTTTCCGGCGGCAACCAGCAGAAGGTGCTCTTTGCCCGGGCGCTGGCGACACGCGCGCCTGTCGTCTTGATGGACGATCCGATGCGCGGCGTCGATGTCGGCACCAAGCAGGAGGTCTACGCGATCATCCGCGAGGAAGCGGCGCGTGGCCGCACCTTCATCTGGTACTCGACCGAAATGGACGAGGTCCGCCTCTGCGACCGCGTCTATGTCTTCCGCGAAGGCCGCATCACGGCCGAACTCGCCGGCGACGCCGTCAACGAGAAGAATATCATCGCCGCCTCCTTCGAAGGGGTCGCCGCATGACGGTCCGGCTGTCGTCCGACGCCATGCGTCTTGCCATTCCCGCCTTGTCGCTGACGCTGCTGCTTGCCGCCGTCTTCTGGCTGCAGCCGCGCGCCATGAGCTATGTCGGGCTCAACTTGCTGTTCAACCTGGCTGTGCCGATCGCGCTGGCGACGATCGCCCAGATGATCGTGATGGCGGTCAACGATCTCGATCTCTCGATGGGCACATTCGTCAGCTTCGTCGCCTGCGTCACCGCAACCTTTCTGCGGGATGCCCCGGTGACCGGCGTGCTGATCCTTGCCGGCGCGATCGCAACCTATGCGGCGCTTGGCGTCGTCATCTATCTGCGCGACCTGCCCTCCATCGTCGTGACCCTCGGCATGAGCTTCGTCTGGGGTGGCCTTGCCGTATTGCTGCTGCCGGCACCGGGCGGGCAGGCGCCCGATTGGGTCCGCTGGCTGATGACCGTCAAGCCGCCGCTGGCGCCGATGGCGATCGTCGCCAGCATCGTCATCGCCGTGGTTGCCCATCTCCTCATCATGCGCTCCTCGCTCGGCGTGCTGATGCGCGGCATTGGCGGCAACCAGCGCTCGGTCGAGCGCGCCGGCTGGTCGATTGTCGCGGCGCGCGCTGCCGCCTATGGGCTTGCCGGCCTCTTTGCTGTGCTCGCCGGCATTGCCCTTGTCGGCCTGACCACCTCGGCCGATGCCAATATCGCACTGCGCTACACGCTGCTGTCGATCGCCGGCGTGATCCTTGGCGGCGGCGAGTTCATCGGCGGCCGCGTCTCCCCGGTCGGCGCCGTCATCGGCGCGCTGACGCTGACGCTCGCCGGCTCGTTCCTGTCCTTCCTGCGGATCTCGCCGGACTGGCAGATCGGGGCCCAGGGCGCGATCCTGATCATCGTGCTCGCACTTCGTCTGATGCTGAACCGCCTGGAGAAGCGGGAGAAGCGCCGATGACCCCTCTCCTTCGCCTCTTTCGCAAACCCTGGATCTGGTCGTGGCTTGCCGCCTTTGTCGTCTGGTTTCTGACGATCATGGTGACGCTCGGCGCCAGCACGCTTGGCCTGTCGCAGGCAGCCCTCACCTTCGCGGCCTTCTCGGTCATCGTCGGCATCGGCCAGATGTTCGTCATCACGCTCGGCCCCGGCAACATCGACCTCTCGGTTCCCGCCACCATGACGCTTGCCGGCACGGTGGCGCTGAAGCTGATGAATGTCGAAAACGGCATGATCCTGCCCGGCCTTCTCGTCGCCATCGTCATCGGCCTTGTCGTCGGTCTCGGCAACTATGCACTTATCAAGGCGCTGCGCATTCCGCCGATCATCGCCACACTGTCCATGAGCTTCATCGTGCAGTCTGCCGCGATCTGGACGAACCGGGGACTGCGCATCAAGCCACCGAGCGTGCTGGCGGAATTCACCACGTCGCACACGCTCGGCGTGCCGAATGTGGCGATCGCAGCACTCCTGATCTCGCTGCTGGCCTGGTTCTTGCTCGAAAAGACGATCTACGGGCGCTGGATCTCGGCGATTGGCCAGAGCATGCCGGCAGCCCGCATGGCCGGCATTCCGGTCGACGGCACGCGTTTCGTCACGTACCTCTTCTGCGCCGTTCTAGCCTCGGTCGCGGGCTATCTGCTCGCCTGCTTTTCCGGCGGCGCCGCGCTCAACATGGGCTCGGAATATCTCTTGATGTCGATCGCCGTCGTCGTCATCGGCGGCACGGCGGTCGCCGGCGGTGATTCCAACGTACCGGGCATCTGGGGCGCATCGCTCTTCATGTTCCTGGTCGTCTCCATGCTCAACACTTACGGGCTCGGCGCGGGCATCCGCCTGATCATGACCGGCCTCATCATCATCAGCGTCATCATGCTCGCCGGCGGCCGCCGGGCCGGCATGCGATAAACGGAAAGACCGCCATGGCCGAGGCCAGCATCTACGAAATCCACGACCCGCGCTTCCGGCAGATGATCGTGACCAGCGCCGGTCTCGACGAGCTATATTCAAGCTGCCGCTGGGCGGAGGGTCCCGTCTGGTTCAACGACGCGAACCAACTGCTGTGGAGCGACATTCCCAACCAGCGCATGCTGCGATGGACGCCTGAGAGCGGCGTCTCCATCTATCGCCAACCCTCCAACTTCACCAACGGCCATACGCGCGACCGGCAGGGACGGCTGATATCCTGTGAACATGGGACGCGCCGCGTCACCCGCACCGAGGTCGACGGCTCGATCACCGTGCTCGCCGATCGTTTCAAGGGCGCCAGGCTCAATTCGCCGAACGACGTGGTGGTAAAATCGGACGGCACGATCTGGTTCACCGACCCCACCTACGGCATCATGTCGGACTATGAAGGCTATCGCGCCGAGCCGGAGCAGCCGACCCGCAACGTCTACCGGCTCGATCCGACGACCGGCGAAATTGCGGCTGTCGTCACGGATTTCATTCAGCCAAACGGCCTCGCCTTCTCGCCCGATGAGACAATCCTCTACCTGGCGGACTCGGCCGCCAGCCATGACGAAAGCCTGCCGCGTCACATCCGCGCTTTCGATGTGATCGACGGCAAAAGGCTCGCGAACGGCCGCGTCTTCTGCCTGATCGACAACGGCATTCCGGACGGCATTCGCACAGACGTCAACGGAAACCTCTGGTCGAGTGCTGCCGATGGCGTCCATTGTTTCGACCCGACCGGCAAACTGATCGGCAAGATCCGCGTACCGCAGACCGTCGCCAACCTCACCTTCGGCGGCCCCCAACGCAACCGGCTGTTTATTGCGGCGACGCGGTCGGTTTATGCGGTGTACGTTGCGGTGAGTGGGGCGCAGGTGCCGTGAGGTTGGTCGCCTTGCACCAATATGGCGCGAGGCGAACAAAAAGCTCGGCGGCCCACGTATGCTGGCCGCCGATCTCCACATAAATCTCTTCATCAGATGGGCTGATTGAACCCTCCGCTCGAGTCCGTAAGGCCATGCATGTTCCGGATCAGATCGGCCGCCCGCTCTCCGATGACAACGCAAGGCGCCATGGTGTTGCCGGTGGTGATACGCGGCATGATCGAGGAGTCTGCGATGCGAAGGCCATCGATACCGTACACCTTGAGCTCACTGTCGACCACAGACCTGCTGTCACGTCCCATTTTGGCTGTGCAGGACTGATGCCAGTAGGTGACCGCCGAACGCCGGATAAAGTCGATCATCCCTGATCTGTCGCGCGCGCCCGGAGCCGCCTCGCCTGTCACCAGTGGCGTGAAAGCATCGCTGTTTCCGAGTTCGCGACACAAGTCCACCGCAGCCAAGGCGGCCGCCATGTCTTCCGGCGCGCTGAGTGAATTCGGTTCGATCAGGATAGGGTCATTCGTATTGGGGCCGGAGAGCCGCAATCGACCACGGCTTTTTGGCTGGGCGAGACCGTTAAACATCGTCCAGCCATGTTCCGGCGTTTCGAGGCCCGTCTCGATCGGCGACGGCACAGCGAACTCCAACTGGCACTGAAGAATGTCCGGCTGCGCAAGACGCGAGTCGCTTTTCCAGTAGAGTTTTGCTTCGCAGCCGCTACCACCGACGGTTTCTGATTTTCGATATGCCCAGGTGCAGCCGAATGCGAGGTGATCCTGATGATTGCGCCCAACGCCAGGTAAGTGTTGAACCACGGGAATGCCATGGGCTTGCAGCTCGTCTTCCGGACCTATGCCCGACTGCATCAACACTTTCGGAGTGTTGATCGCGCCTAGCGACAGTACCGTTTCGCAACGCGCCGTGAATTGACGTCGCTGATCATCGACGAGAACCTCGACACCCGTCACGCGCTTGCCATCGAAGATGAGGCGCGTGACCAGTGCGTAGGTCAGCACAGTCAGGTTTGGGCGCGACATGAGCGGACGGACATAGGATCCGAACACGGATTCCCGCTTGCCATCCCGGATCCGCAGTTCAGCGATCGATGCCCCTCCTGGCCCCTCCATCATTTCACCGTTCGGGCTATCGTAGACGGGAATGCCGATAGTGGATGCCGCACTCAACAAGGCCTCTGCGATCGGTTGGGGCGCCTGCGGCTGCGCTACGTAGGCGGGTCCTCCCACGCCGCGACGCGTTGGGTCCGGAGCGCCCTGCCAATCTTCGATCCGGCGATAGTAGCCGAGGATTGACTGATAGCCCCACGCGTCATCGCCGGCTTCAGCGGCAAAGTGGTCCCAATCTCCCCTGTGTCCTCTGGCCCACACCATGACATTGATGCTCGAACCGCCACCGAGCCCTTTGCCCATGCTGAGAGGAAGACGTCGACCGTCCAGGCCAGGTGCCGGTTGTCCGACAAAACCCCAGTCCCGGATCGAGCCGAGATTGAGCGGCCACTGCGTAGGGTTTGTAACGCTCTCGGCCGCATCGTCCCCGCCTGCCTCGAGCAGTAGGACGCTTGCGTTTCCATCCTCTGCCAGTCGCGCGGCAACAACGGAGCCGCTGGACCCGGCGCCGCAGACGATGAAGTCGAAAACATCACCGACCTCGCTCTGAGGAATGGGCGGATTTTTGGGTGCATTCTGGTCATGACTATTCAGCTTCACGTGACTACCTCCGTGAATGGATTCAAAATAATAGCGAAAGTGCTGAGGATCCCGGGGCGAATGCGGGCAATGGATCCTAGGCCGAGATCGTGCGGCCTTCATCTGCTCGCTTTGGCCCGACCTCGCTCGGTTCGACGGGCGCTGCTCTTCGCCATCGGGACAGTGCCGGCTGTCCCGATGAAACTGCGTCTGTCACTACTTCTTCGCCGAGAAGGCCTTGGCGGCCTGATCAATGGTATCCGCGACCACCTTCGGCTGCGTCATGAACAGGGCGTGGCTTGCCGAAACCTTGGTGATCTTCGCCTTGATGCGTTCG
Source organism: Rhizobium leguminosarum bv. viciae USDA 2370 (assembly GCF_002008365.1). Taxonomy (GTDB): domain Bacteria; phylum Pseudomonadota; class Alphaproteobacteria; order Rhizobiales; family Rhizobiaceae; genus Rhizobium; species Rhizobium leguminosarum. Next base: position 249,815 of record NZ_MRDL01000059.1, on the reverse strand, counting down.
GCCATGTGGATCAGCATGGCCTGATCGAATGCCCTATCCTCGGTAGCAATCACAGCCCAGCTGGGCTTGGTGTGCCAGGCAGCATGTTCGAGCTTCGTGCCGAACGCCGACATATTGATCGGGACTTGCGCGTCTCTCATGAACGCAACATCAGCATCGCTGACGTCATGAGCAAAGCCAGCCTTGAACTTTTCCGGGCTGACATATCCAAAACCATCCTTCGTCGTCTCGATGACGAATTCCGATGCGGGAGCAAATCCTTCGTATTGTTGAGCCGTCGTCTCGCCTGCATCAGGAGAGAGAGCCGAGACGTAAACGAGGCCTGCAACCTTTGCATCAATGCCAGCTTCCGTGATGACCGTGCCGCCCCAGGAATGTCCAACGAGAATGACCGGACCATCCTGCCGTTCCAGCGCACGTTTGGTGGCTGCGACATCGTCTTCGAGAGATGTCAGGGGGTTCTGGACAATGGTAACGCGATAGCCCCGCTTGGTGAGGTTGTCATAAACACCCTTCCAGCCAGAACCGTCCGCAAAGGCGCCGTGGACGAGCACAACATTTCTGACGGATTGGCCTTGAGAGATGGTGTCCGCGGCGTTCGCCGGCAATGCGGCGGCGGACAGTGAGGCTGCAGTAGCAATTGCGGCTATGGTGGTCGTGGTCTTGCGTGGCATGGCTGATTCCTCGGTAATTGCGATAACTGTTATTGCGATATATATAAGCTGGCAGACTTCAGATTGCGCGTCAAGATAATTCTTATCGCGATATTTAATTTTGCTATTGCATAGGGTATATGGAGATCTACAGGAGTTCAGAATGACCAAACGCCATAACGACCCACCCCCCCTGCACGACCAACTGTGCTACGCGATTTACACTGCCGGAATTGCAATCCAGCGCGCCTACAAACCTCTTCTCGACGAGTTGGGCCTGACGTACCCGCAGTACCTCGTGCTCAATGTGTTGTGGAGCGAAGATGGGCAGACGGTCGGTGCCATTGCCAACGCCCTTGCCCTGGAATCCAGCACGCTGACGCCGCTATTGAAGCGCCTTGAGACATCCGGGTTGCTGCACAGGACCAGAAACCTGAACAACGAGCGCCAGGTGTTGATTGCGTTGACCGACGAAGGCCGGGCATTGCAGCACAAGGCTGGTTGTCTCAGCGACACCTTGCTTGCTGCCTCGACCCAGACGCCACAGGAATTGGGCGCTCTGAACCGCGACGTCCGTCATCTCCGCAACGCGATCTATTCCCAGATCGGCGGGTGGGATGCGCCGACCTGAGTTGCCGTGCATGTCGGCGCCTAGGCTGTTGGCACTGTCCCTCCATCGATCGTATATTCAGTACCAGTGATCGACGCAGCGCGGTCGGAGGCGAGGAAGGCAATCAGGTTTGCGACCTCGTCCGGTTTTGCCGGACGACCGAGCGGAATGCCGCCCAGCCCATCCATAATGATCTTTTTGCCGCCCTCAAGGTCAGTTCCCGCCTGCTTCGCCAGACGCTCGGCAAGACGGACCGAGGCTTCCGTTTCGATCCAGCCAGGCGACACCCGAACGACCCGGACACCTTTTGGCGACACTTCCTTCGACATCGCCTTGCTGTATGTGGAAAGTGCTGCCTTGGCTGCAGCATAGGCAGTCGTCGATTCCGGAAGCGGCAGGACCCTCTGGATGGATGTAACGTGCACGACCACACCGTTTCCTCGGGTGACCATGTCCGGAACGAGCAGCCGATCCAGTCGGACAGCCGGAAACAGATTGAGCGACAGCTCCTTATGCCAGTCGTCGTCCGACAGTGCAGAAAATCCACCTCCGGCTGCTGAAGAGCCGCCTAGCATATGGACGATGACGTCGACGCCGCGGAGACGTTGACGCACGGCGCCTGCGACGATTGCGCAGCCTTCCTCGGTGGTCAGATCTGCTTCGACGAACAGTTCTTCCGGTAGGTTTTCCGGACGGGCCCGCGCTGTCGTCAGCACCTCTGCGCCGAGCTCCCGAAACAGGCTGACGGTCGCAGCGCCGGCACCTTTGGTCCCAGCCGTGATGAGGACGCGTTTGCCTTCCAAATTGAGAAAGTCAGTCATTATTGGATCTCCAGGCTGACGATCTTGCCGTGTTTGATGGCAAAGTCGTAGGTGAGGGTCACCGGGCTACCGGGAAACTGGCCGCTCACCTTGGCTCGGATGAGCGCTTTGTCACAGTCGACCGTGCATTCCAAAGGTTCAGCAACGTACTGAGCCGCCTTCTTCGCAGCCACCCACCATTCTCGGATTGCGGCGACGCCTTGATGGCGCGCTCGTTCGTCTTCGACGAAGGCTTCGACCGCAAAGGTGTCCAGCAGCGCATTCGCGTCATTGCGACGGTCTGCTTCAAAGTACGTGTTAATGATACCGGGCATATCCATTGTGTTCTCCTCATAACCTAACCGATACTTATCCCTCGACCATTGCATAAATAAGTGGGATAAACCGGCATGCGATGATGAACAGGTCGGGACAATGGAGCTAGCCAGCCTGAAGGAACTTGAAGCGGCCATTGCAATTGCTAGGCGCGGGACTTTTCGAGCAGCGGCCATTGACCTCGGCATGTCCACGACCGCGTTGAGCCACACGATAAGCAGGCTCGAGGCGGGACTTGGCGTGCGGTTGTTCAACCGCACCACCCGCAGTGTCTCGCTGACGGACGCCGGCCGGTTGTTTGTGCAGCAGGTCGCGCCCTCGCTTCAGGAGCTCCATGCTGCTCTGGATCTGGTGCGCTCCCATCGCGAGACTCCTTCCGGAACAATACGGATCAACGCAGCGCCATTTGCGGCGCGCGCCATCATCTCACCGCTCGTGCTGGAGTTCCTGCGCCGCTATCCGGACATGAATGTCGATATCGTTACCGAGGGGAAAATGGTCGATATCGTCAAGGACGGGTTCGATCTGGGCGTCAGGGTTGAAGGCCTCGTTCCCACCGACATGATTGCCGTTTCGCTCGGGCTGCCTCAGCGACACGCTGTCGTCGGGTCTCCTGAGTATTTCAAGAAGCACGGAAGGCCCATAGTGCCTCCGGATCTTCTCAATCACAGATGCATCCGCGTGCGGCTGCCTGACGGCTCCTTATTTCGATGGCGGTTCGAAAAAGACGGCGAGCCGGTGCAGATAGATGTACGGGGGCCAATCGCACTCGATGAGGCCAGCCTTACGCGGACTGCCGTGCTCGAAAGCGCCGGCGTGGGCTACCTCTTTGAACAAGACATACTCTCGGAGATAGAGGCGGGGCGCGTTGTTCGTGTTCTGGAAGATTGGACGCCGCCCTATCCAGGCCTATGCCTCTACTATCCTGGACGCCGAAATCTATCGGCTGGCGTCAGAGCATTTCTCGACTTAGCTCGTGAGTTCTCCCGAAAAGCGGCTTAACCCACTGCCTTCCGCCTTGAACGGTCTCGAACCGTTGGCCGGTGAACCCTCCTGCTTCGTTCCTGTCTACCGCCCGCCCTGCTACTGCGCCGGTTCCAGCATCGCGCAATCTTCCCCGTCGGTGCACTCTCCCGACAGGGTACGCTGACCAAGCGCAATGATAAGGACGGTCGCGGCCCCGGCCGCCGCAGACACCCAGAATCCGCTCTGGGGACCGTAGCTGTCGACGACCCAGCCCGAGACGAAGGCACCAAGCGCCATACCGATGCCGATGCCGGTCATGACCCAGGTGACGCCCTCCGTCAGCACCGATTCCGGTACGCGACGCTCAATCAGTCCGAAGGCAGTTATAAAGGTCGGCGAGATCGCGATGCCGCTGACGAAGACGGCGACAGCAAGCAGCATTACCGAGCTGCCGGCGACGAGAAGCGGCAACGAGGTCAGTGCGAGGATCGCAACAGCGATCAGCAACTGACGATGCAAGGGGATGCGCAGATTAAGCGCGCCGAGGGTCAAACCTAATAGGAAGGAACCGAGGGCATAGACACCGATGACCAGGCTTGCCGCATTCGGCTGACCAAGCTCCTTGGTGATGGCGACAACACTCACCTCAGCGGTTGCGAAGATCGCGCCGACGAAGATCAGCGCGAGCGTGATGATCTGCACTGGACGCTGGCGGATCGCGGAGCCGACCGAAGCTGCGCCGGCGACATGCCGCACCTTCGGCTCGGTGCCGCGCTGCACGATGAAGGCGGCCGTCCCTAGCGCTAGAAAAGCTGTACTCACCATCATGCCGGCTTCCGGGAATAGGGCGACCGCAAGCCCGACGGACAGCGAGGCGCCGGCGATATAGACCAGTTCGTCCGCGGCACTTTCGAACGCGAAGGCCGTGTTGAGCTCGGGCTTGTTGCGAAAGAGTTCCGTCCAGCGCGCCCGCATCAGCGCCGGGATGCTTGGCATGGCCGCCGCGAGGAAGGCCGAGGCGAACAGCGTCCACACCGGCCAATTCTGGTTGGCAGCGGCGATCAGCGCGATGAACGCCAGTACTGACACGATGGTGCTGGGAACGACGACTGCCGTCTGGCCCAGCCGATCGACCGCTCGCGAAATCTGCGGCGAGATCACCGCATTGGTGAGCGCATAGGTCGCCGACACGGCGCCTGCCAGCCAATATTCGCCATGTGCCTGGGAGAGCATGGCGACGATGCCGATCGGCGCCATGGCGATGGGAAGGCGTGCGAAAAAGCCGGCTGCGGAGAAGCCCTTGGCCCCAGGTGCCGCGAATATTTGTTTATACGGATTTGACATGGGACGATCCTTCCAGCTATCGGATAGAACACTTATATACGAAGCGTATGTGTCTAGATAATGCATACGTCCCGTATGTCAATGAAAAAGATACGCGGCGTATGTCAATGGAGTAGCCATGCGCAAACCGCGCCAGGAGATGATCGCAGAGACCCGCGGCAAACTTATCGCAGCCGGGCGGCGTGCCTTTGGCACGATCGGCTACGCGGAAGCTTCGATGGACGATTTCACCGGCGAAGCGGGACTGACGCGCGGGGCCCTCTATCACCATTTCGGTGACAAGAGGGGCCTGCTCCAGGCCGTCATCATGGAAATCGACGCGGAAATGACTGAACGGCTGAATGAGGTCTCGGCCGCCGCTCCCACGCGCTGGCAGGGCTTTGTCGATGAGTGCTCCGCTTATATCGAAATGGCGCTTGAGCCCGAAATCCAGCGCATCATGTTTCGCGATGGCCCTGCCGTACTCGGCGATATCTCGCAATGGCAGAACACCCCCGGCTGTATCGCCGCCCTCTCTCGCAGCCTCGACCGTCTCAAGGCCGATGGCGAGATCATCGACATCGACACCGAAACCGCCGCTCGCCTCATCAATGGCGCCAGCAGCCATATGGCGCTGTGGATCGCCAATGCGGAGAATCCGGAGGCGGTTTCGAAGCGGGCGGTCGCGGGGTTCAAGGCTATGTTGGGGAGCCTACGCAGACAGGAATGAGGTGTTTGATTCCCCGCTCAGTCGCCGCGGGCAGTTCATTGCGCACCGTGTTGACGTCGAGCGGGGCCGCGCCGCCAACATTGACATCGAGCACGAGCAGGCCTGACGTGGCGATGGCACCGCGTTGCCTATGCTGCACTTACAATCTGCAGCACGGCGGCGTGATCTCTACGCGTGCAGATACGCGCTGCGGCATGGGCGGTTTCGCCCACTGGATTGTGATCCTACTTCGCTGTAGAGCGAGGGAGGTATTTTGATGCCAAGCCCATCCCTTTTAGGTGCGATTCTATGATAAAAAAAGTTTATCTCGCCGGTCCGGAGGTCTTCCTTCCCAACGCCCGTGAAATGCTCGACCGCAAGGCGGCACTTGCCCGTGAGGCGGGACTTATTCCGCTCTCGCCTGGCGATCTGGAAATCCCGCACACGAACTCGAAGCGCGAGCGGGCGGCTGCGATAAACGCAGTGGACGAGAAGATGATGATTGAGGCTGACGCGATCATCGCCAATCTGACGCCCTTTCGTGGCATCGCCGCCGATACAGGGACGGCCTTCGAACTCGGCTTTATGTGCGCAAGCGGTAAGCCTGTGTTCGCCTACACGAATGTGGCCCGCGATCACAGCGGGCGGGTGAGCGATCTTTATGGCGGGGCCGTCGCCTATGATGCTGAAGGTCGACTGCGGGACCCGAATGGAATTGCGGTCGAGGATTTCGGCCTAGCCGACAATCTGATGCTGCACGCCGGAATTGAGCGGCGCGGTGGCGTCCTGATCATCGGAGACGCGGCGCGGGATGCACTCTATACGGATCTCGCCGCGTTCAAAGCGTGTCTTGCCGTCGCCGTTGAGAAACTGCGCTAAGGCGCCGAATGATAAGACGTCCTTCTAGTTGGCAAGAGCTGGCCCCCCGCTTCACGCCGGATCGCTCTCCCTTGAAAACGTTTTTCCCCGTTTCCGTGATCGGGACATCCACGGTCTCCAAGTGTGCCGAACAGGGCTCGGCACACTTTTCGCTGGGAGCAGCCCGTCGTCAAACCAGCCCGGGCACGACGAACACCAACCAGGCAACGATCGGACCGATGATAGCGATCAAGGCGCTGTAGATCAGTAGCTGTCGCAACACCTGCTCACGGCTGTCGTCCGGCGCATTGGCGACGACAAGGGCGCCGTTGGTGGAGAATGGGCTGGTGTCGACGATCGTCGTCGAGATGGCGATCGCCGCGACCACACCGATGGCGCTGATGTGCCCTTGCAGGAGGAACGGAACGGCAAGCGGGATGATCGCGCCGAGCAGCGCGGTCGAGGAAGCAAAGGCCGAGACGATGGCGCCCGTAAAGCAAAGCAGAAGCGCCACCAGTAGCGGCATGCCGAGACTGGATATGCCATTCGCCACGTAGTCGACCGTACCGGCCTTCTCCATGACGCCGACATAGGTGATGATGCCGGCAATCAGCAGCACGGTCGACCAACTGACCTTGTCGATTGCGGCCTTCTGGGTCTTCGGTGACAGCAGCGCGAGGACGACGGCGACGGTCATGGCGACGAGGCCAACATTGAACTTGAAAACCAGGGCGCCGATGCCGAGCGCCGTCAGGCCGATCAAGGTGGTAATTCTCTCATTGTTCAGACGCAACGTCGTCGCGGTATCGGCCGCCGTACCATAGGCATGCTCTCTGATCGGTTTTGCAGGCGTGCCGCCGTGGCCCCTGATCGACGCCGATACGCCCTCGGGATGGAGTTCGGGCAAGGGGCCAAGTGATGCGGGATCGTGCTTCATCACCCTCGCGCCACCGAACACGAAGAAGACCAGCACCGCGATCGCCAGGTTAAAGAAGAAGCTGGAAAGAAACAGCGAGGTCGGAGCGAAAGGCAGGCCGGCCTTCGCAACGATCTGGTTGGTGATTCCGCCATAGATGCTTATCGGCGAGAAGCCGCCTGCCTGCGCGCCGTGGATCACCATCAGACCCATCATCACCGGATGAATGCGGTACTGCACTGCAAAGCTCAACGCGACGGGTGCGAGAATGGCGACTGCAGCAGGCCCAAGTGCGCCGAAGCCAGTAATGATGGCGGCGACCAGGAACATCACCCAGGGAATCAAGCCGATCCGCCCGCGCACCAGGCGGACGGCACATTCGACGAGCCAGTCGATCGTGCCGTTGATCTGCGCTATGGCGAAGAGGTAGGTGACGGCGACGAGCGTCAGGAACAGATCACTCGGAAAGCCGGCAAATATATCGTTGGTTTTCATCCCGATGATCATGGAGCCGAGCACGAAGGCGCCGGCAAAAGCGAGCGCACCCATGTTGATTGGCTGGATCGTCGCAATGATGAACATGGCGATCAGCAGGCCTATGGACAGTAATTCAATACCCATGATTCCCCTCCCTCCGACGCCTCCGCGTCGCAGTTGCTGTTTTCAAGATTGATGCGGGATGTCGACGCACCCTCCTCCCAGAGGGCGCGGTCCTCTTACGTCCTGGTGTAAAGATCGGCGTATTGCTGCCGCAGGATGTTTTTCTGAACCTTGCCCATCGTGTTGCGCGGCAAGTCTTCGGCAAAGATGATGCGCTTGGGTTGTTTGTAGCGCGCGAGCCGGTCCTGGAGGGCGCTGACGATGGCCTTTTCATCGAGGACAGCGCCGGGTTTGCGCACGACGACGGCGGTCACGCCTTCTCCGAAATCGGGATGCGGCACGCCGATCACAGCGCTCTCAACCACACCCTCGATCTGGTCGATCTCGCCCTCCACCTCTTTCGGATAGATGTTGTATCCACCGGAAATCACCAGATCCTTGCCACGGCCGACGATGTGGACATAACCGTCCCGGTCGATCTTGCCGAGATCGCCGCTGATGAAGAAACCGTCGGCGGTGAATTCGGCCGCGGTTTTTTCGGGCATGCGCCAATAGCCCTTGAAAACGTTCGGCCCCTTGATCTCGATCATGCCTGTTTCTTCAGGCGGCAGCGCGAGCCCGGTGGCGGGATCGGTGACGCGCACCGTCACATCAGGCAGCGGGAAGCCGACCGTTCCGGCAATCCGTTTCCCCTCATAAGGGTTGGACGTGTTCATATTGGTTTCCGTCATGCCGTAGCGCTCGAGAATGGCGTGACCGGTACGTGCCTGGAACTCGGTATGTGTTTCTGCAAGCAGTGGAGCCGAACCGGAAATGAAGAGGCGGATGTTGGCGACTGCTTGCTTGTCGAGGCGCGGGCTTTGCAGGAGGCGCACGTAGAAGGTCGGCACGCCCATCAGCATCGTTGCCTGCGGCATCAGCGACAGGATCTCCTCCGGGTCGAACTTCGACAGCAGGAACATCGAGGCGCCGGCGAGTAAAGTGACGTTCGTGGCGACGAACAGCCCATGCGTGTGGAAGATCGGCAAGGCATGGATCAGTCGATCGCCGGCGGTGACGCGCCAAAAATCTCGCAAGGTCAGGGCGTTCGAGAGCAGGTTCCCATGCGTGAGCATCGCCCCCTTGGAGCGTCCCGTCGTTCCCGAGGTGTAGAGGATCGCAGCCAGATCATCGGCGGAGCGCGAGGCATCGACAAAGTCAGCCGGCTCATCGCGGGCGAGATCCAGCAACGAGCCGCTGCCATCAGCGTCGAGAGTTTCGACGATCGCACCGCGGGGCTTGGCGATTGTCTCCACGCCCGCTCGAGCCGACGATGCAACAACCACCAAACGCGGCTCCGCATCGCCGATAAAATAATCGAGCTCAGCCAGCGTATAGGCGGTGTTGAGCGGCAGGTAAACGGCGCCGCTTCGAAGACAGGCGAGATAGAGGATCAATGCCTCGGCACTTTTCTCGACCTGCACCGCAACGCGGTCGCCGGGGCGAATGCCGAGCGTGTCCATCGCGCCGGCAATGCGGCCGGAAAGAGCGACGGCGTCGTCATAGGTCCATGTGCGCGTGTTATCGATCCGGATGAATGGTGCGTTACCGGGCGCGGCGGCCCGCATGGCGTCGAAAAGATGGTTGCTCACTTTCGCCCTCCTCCAAGCGTTGAGTTCACTATCTGTGCGAATGGCCGGGAGCCTTGCTGGCCATTGCCGCCGCTGCGGCTTTCGTCGTTCTGGTTGAGCAGGCTTTTGACAGCAGGCGAGGCAATCACTTCGCCGCGCTGCGCCAGAGCCTCGTGGTTGGCCACGATGTCGTCGAGCTTGTAGAGATAGTTGACCATCAGGCCGTGTGCCTGCTGCATCGCCTTTGCCGAGCGGTCGCCAAGAAAATTCAGTCTTTCAAGTCGAGCGCCGTTGCCGAGATGGAAGCGGGCGACCGGATCGACGGGGCGGCCCTCCGGCGTCCGTTCGACCAGGAAATAGCGCGCCGCAAGAGGCAGCAGCACGCGCTCCACTTCGGTCGCCGTCTTCTTGTCGTCGGGCCAGTTCGGATCGTCCAGCGCCGTCAGCGTTTCCGGGCGCGCCTTGGCAAGCCAGCGGGCAAAGCCTGGAACGGGCGATAGCGTGACGAAGTTCTTCAGGCCGGGCAGGTCTCGGCGCAGATCTTCAACGACCTGTTTGATCAGGAAGTTGCCGAACGAGATCCCACGCAAGCCATCCTGGCAGTTGGAGATCGAATAGAAGACGGCCGTCGTCGCCTCGTCGGCGTTGATCTGCTCCCTGCCCTCGTCGAGCACATCCCCGATCGCGCGGGGCACCGATCGTGTGAGCGCCACCTCGACGAACACCAGCGGCTCGTCGGCTAGTCGGGGGTGGAAAAAGGCAAAGCAACGGCGGTCGGCCGGCGCCAATCGCCGACGCAATTCCTCCCAGCCGGCGATCTCGTGCACCGCCTCGTATTTGATGATCTTTTCCAGGATGTAAGCCGGCGTCGTCCAGTCGATGGGCCGCAGCGTCAAGAAGCCGCGATTGAACCAGGAGCCGAACAGATGCGTGAAGTCGGCGTCAAGCGCGTGATAACCTGCGGATTGATCTTTGGAAGCAAGCAGCTGCTGGCGCATCCGGACGAGCTTGGCGGTGCCGTTCGGCGCGTGATTCAATCGGCGCAGAAGCTCCTGTCGCCGCGGCTCGGCTGCCTGGTGGAGAGCAATGATCGCGGCAGAGCTTTTGTCAGCGCGGTATTTATCAATCGCCTGGTCGAGCTTGGTTGTGTCAGGCCCGAACTTTTCATGCAGCATAAGGAGGAATTTCTGCGCGCCCTCGCTCTCGAGCGCGCCCCAGCGATCGAGTATCTCGGCGGCAAGCGCCATGCCCGAGGCCTCGCCCCGGCTCGACAGCAGCATTTCACAGAGTGTCTGGAGATCGACCTTGGCTGCGACCTGCGTGGCGCGCGCGCCGGAAAACAGGAGCTGGCGTCCGCGATCCGTGATGCTCTGCAGCATGTCGGTGAAGAAGGAAGCCTCAGACATGCCATTTCTCCTCTCTTCCGCCGGCCAGCCAGGTGCGGACCTTTTTGACGGCTGCTTCCCATCCTCGGGTTTCACCGGTAGTATGTAGAATGCCACTCTTCGTACACGAGGTCAACAATCGTGTATACAAGAATAGCATTTGTGTATGAGGAAAGTGAAACGAATGTCCGAGAATGTCGGCCGATGGCTTCGGGATGAGATTGAAAATTCAATTCTTTCCAACGAGTTCTCTCCCGGTGAGCGGCTCGACGAAACGGTGCTTGCGACGCGTTTCGGGGTCTCCCGCACGCCGGTGCGCGAGGCGCTGATGCAGCTCGATGCCATTGGTCTCATCGAAATTCGACCGCGCAGAGGTGCTGTTGTCATCGATCCGGGGCCGCACCGCGTCTATGAGATGTTCGAAGTTATGGCGGAACTGGAGGGCCTGGCCGGGTCGCTCGCCGCACGGCGGCTGGACAAGACCTCTCGAGAAGCGATCACGGCCACCCACGGCCGCTGTGAGCAATCAGCCGCTGCCGGTGACAGTGATGCCTATTATTACGACAATGAGGAGTTCCATAAGGCCATCTACGCCGCCGGCCGAAGCGATTTCCTTGAGCAGCAATGTCTGCAATTGCATCGACGCCTGCGGCCTTATCGCCGCCTCCAACTACGTGTGCGCAACCGCCTGTCGACGTCCTTCTTGGAACATTGCGCCATCGTCGATGCGATCTTTGCCGGAGATGGAGATGAGGCCCGCCGGCTGCTGCGGGGTCATGTCGGCATTCAGGGCGAGAGGTTCAGCGATCTGGTCGCGAGCATGGCGGCCAGATGAGGCTCTAGCGCATAACCCCGAAAATCGGAACCGAATTTCGGAGAGGATTATGCGCAAATTCAAAGAGATAGAGCGCCCTTAACGCGTCTGAAAGACGCGCGGCGCTCTAGGCGTGGTGCTTCCAGATCGAATGCAACGGTCATCAGATAGGGCGAACCATCTCGCTGCCATCCCGCGAGTTAGTTCTTCATTGCGCCACCGGCGGCCACGATATCGTCTGGCGTATCGACGTCGAGGCTGCGAGCCACATATTCAATGAAGTTGCCTTGGATGCGGAAGCGTCGGCGCAGCGTCTCGTCGATGCGGTTGCCGACCATGCCTACGCCGGAGGAGTAACGCCCGCTGATGCGTACGAAAAAAAGCAGCGCCATGCGCAAAAAATGATGCTTTTCCGGCTTATCTTTATTCCCTACTCCCTATCGAAGCAGGTGACGAAAAGGGAAGACCGCATGGCTACGCCGTTTTACTGGAACGAGCTCAATACATACGATTTTGCCGGCCTCTCCCCCGAGACCACGATTGCCGTTCTGCCTATCGCCTCGACGGAACAGCACGGCCCGCATCTGCCGATCGCAACGGATGTCGCCATCGCGACCGGCATGCTGGCGGAGCTGAAGAGGCAGCGGCCGGAGGGTCTGGATATCCTGGTCCTTCCGACACAGGAGATCGGCAAGGCCAACGAACACATCTACGGCCCCGGCACGCTGTCGCTCAGTGCCGAGCTGCTCATCCCCGTCTGGACGGCGATTGGTGCGAAGGTTGCCGAAGCCGGGCTGCGGAAGATGGTGATCGTCAATTCCCACGGCGGCAATGTCGACATCATGAGCATCGTCGCGCGCGAACTGCGCGTGCGCCATCAAATGGCGGTGGTCTCCACCCAATGGGGCCGTTTCGGTCATCCGGAAGGTATGGTCAGCGATCACGAGAGCAAATACGGCATCCACGGCGGCGATGTCGAGACGTCGTTGATGCTGCACTTCCGCCCCGAACTGGTGCGCATGGACAAGGCCCAAAACTTTGCCTCGAAGGCCGAAGGGATGCGGGAGCAATCCAAATTTCTTCAGCCTCTGCCGCCGCATTCGCTGGCCTGGATCGCGCATGACCTCAATCCCTTCGGCGTTGTCGGCGATGCCTCGATCGCCAAAGCCGAAAAGGGCGAGGCGATCTGCCGCCATCAGGTCAAGGGGTTTGTCGAGCTGCTCCAGGATCTCAAGGCCTATCCGCTTTCGAATCTCTATGTGAAATAGGCTCAGCCGCGGGTTTCACATCCGGTGGGATATGACCCTTGGCCTGCAATTCCTGCACCAGGCCGAGCAGTTCGGCGAGCAGATATTCGACGAAAAGACTGGTGGCCGCGTCGAGGGGCGCGCGGGCGCGGGCAAACAGCTTCATCTGCTGGTAACGCGCATGCGGCTCGGCGATCGGCCGGAAGACCAGTTCACCGCGCCGGCATTCGGTGATGACGTCGAGCGGATTGAGCAGCGTCAGCCCCGTGCCGCATTTGACGAGCTGTTTCAGCATCTCCGATGCATTGGTTTCCAGCACCGGCTCGACCGAGATGGGCAGGCGCGCAAAAGCAAGGTTGATCACCTCGCGCAGGCTGGTGCCCGGCTGCGCCAGAACCAGTTTTTCCTGGGTGACATCGGCGAGGTTGATCGGTCCGGGACCGATCAGGTGATGCCCCGGCGGCAGCACGACACCGATCGGGATATCGAAATTTCCAAGCGTGCGGATGCCCGGCGTGGCGGGGATGTTGAAGCCGAGACCGATATCCACTTCGCCTGATACAACGGGGCTGGCCGTCGTGCCGCCGGTATCGTTGCGCAGCTGGACGAAGACGCGCGGATGTTCTGAAAGAAAGCGCGCGATGATTTCGGGCAGAGGCCCGGCGGCAAGCCCAACGGTCGTCACCATGCGCACCTTTCCCGCCTGCTGCATCTTGAGGCTGCGGATGCGCCCCTCGAGGCGCTCGTAATTCTTCAGCACGTCCCGGATATGCTCGATACAGAGTTCGCCAGCCGCCGTCAGCCGCAGGCCACGCGGCAGCCGCTCGAAAAGCGGCGCCCCGATCTCCTCCTCCAGCGCCAAAATCTGCCTGTTGACCGCCGAAGACGCCACGTTGAGGCGCGCGGCCGCCTTGCGGATCGAACCGCAACGGGCGATCTCATTGATGTAAAGAAGGCGTCTGGAGTGCAACATGATCTCTCCAATGCATAAATTTTGCGCAGGACGCACAAATTATCTTCAGCTTTCCCAGAGATGCCGAAAAGGCATCAATGCGCACGAATTTTGATGCTTTTCAAAGCGCATGGCAATGGCTCAAATTCCCTCAAAAGGGAGCCGAGCAAGGCGTCCCTCGACCACAAAAGGGGAACTGCCGACCATGTTGAAAGCACTGATGAAGACGCAATTCCTGAGCTGCCTCGGCCTCGCTTCGATGCTTGCCGCCGCCTCGCCGGCGCTTGCCCTCGACAAGGTGAGCTACGGGACGAACTGGCTTGCCCAGGCGGAACATGGCGGCTTCTACCAAGCCGTTGCCGACGGCACCTATGCAAAATACGGCCTCGACGTCACCATCGTCCAGGGCGGCCCGAATGCTGCAAACAGCGCGCTGCTGATATCCGGCAAGCTCGATTTCTACATGGGCGGCCCTCAGGGCGAAATATCCGCCGTCGAACAGGGCATTCCGCTGGTCGATGTCGCCGCGATCTTCCAAAAGGATCCGCAGGTGCTGATCGCCCATCCGGACAATGGCGTCGACAAGTTCGAGGACCTCGCCAAGCTGAAAACGCTGTTCCTCAGCAAGGACGGCTACCTCACCTATTTCGAATGGATGAAGGCAAACTTCAAAGGTTTCAAGGACGAGCAGTACAAGCCCTATAACTTCAGTCCCGCCCCCTTCCTCGCAGACAAGGACTCTGCCCAGCAGGGGTACCTGACCTCCGAACCTTACGAGATCCAGAAGCAGGCAGGCTTCGAGCCGAAGGTCTTCCTGCTCGCCGACAACGGCTACTCGCCCTATTCGACGATGATCACGACAACACAGGCGATGATCGACAGCAAGTCCGATGTCGTGCAGCGCTTCGTCGATGCCTCGATCGAGGGCTGGTACAACTACCTCCATGGCGACAACAGCAAGGCGAACGAGCTGATCAAGAAGGATAATCCTGAAATGACGGATGGCCAGCTCGCCTACTCGATCGCCAAGATGAAGGAATACGGCATCATCGAATCCGGCGACAGCCTCGACAAGGGCATCGGCTGCATCACCGATGCGCACTACAAGACGTTCTTCAACGAGATGGTGGCGATCAAGGTCTTCAAGCCGGAGACGGATTACACCAAAGCGTTTACGACGAAGTTCGTCTGCAAGAGCACCGGTGTGGCACTGAAGAAGTAGGCCGACCGACGGCTCTCCCCTGGTCCGCCATTGAGGACGTGGCGGGCCGTATCCTCCCGCATGAACGAGACAGCAATGCTCCCAGCAGACATCCAGGCGGTATCCCCGAAAGAGACGCGCAAGCGGCCGCTTGTTGTCATGCAGTCGGTCTCGAAGGTCTTTTCCAGCGGCACTGTCGCTCTTTCGAACATGTCGCTCACGGTCGAAAGCGGCGAGTTTGTCAGCCTGCTCGGCCCTTCCGGCTGCGGCAAGTCGACGGCGCTGCGCATCATAGCCGGTCTCGGCGATGTCACCTCGGGAACGATCGACTGGCCGAGTTCGCGCATCAATTCCAGAGGTCTGCCGGAGGGCGATATCGGCTTTGTCTTCCAGGAGCCGACGTTGATGCCCTGGAAGAACGTGTTCGACAACGTCCATCTGCCGCTGAGGTTGAGGCGCGTTTCGAAGGCAGCCGCGCATGATCAGATCATGGAAGTGCTGACCACTGTCGGCCTTCAGGATTTTGCCAAGGCCTATCCGCGCGAACTTTCCGGCGGCATGAAGATGCGCGTCTCGATCGCCCGTGCGCTGGTGACGAAGCCGAAGCTGCTGCTGATGGACGAGCCTTTCGCCGCGCTCGATGAGATCACCCGCCAGAAACTCAACGACGACGTGCTGCGGCTGTGGAAGGCGACCGGCATTACGGTGATTTTCGTGACGCATTCGGTCTTCGAGTCCGCCTATCTCTCGAACCGCATCGTCGTGATGAAGGCAAGGCCCGGGCGCGTGCATGCCGACGTCCCGCTGATCACCAGCCTCGAACGCGACGCGCACTACCGCACCTCGGAAGAATACCGCAAGGCCTGCGAAACGGTATCGCATTCGCTGATCGGGGCGATCAATTCGGCAGGGGATCATTGATGAGTGATGAAACAGACACATCGCCGCTGCTCGTTAAGGGTACCGCAAGCGCAAGGCGCCGCGATCTTGCGCTGCGCATCGCAATCCCCTTCCTCGTCATCGCTCTGTTGATCCTCGTCTGGTACGCCTATGTGAAACTGTCGGGCGTGCCGCCCTATATCCTGCCAGGACCGGCCGCTGTGGCAAATGCCTTCGTGACGGATTGGGGTACGCTCGCCCCTGCCCTCTGGGTCACCACCAAGATCACCTTCATGTCGCTGATGCTGGCGCTTGTCGGCGGCGTCGGCTTTGCGATCTTCCTGGTGCAATCGCGCTGGGTCGAGCTTGCCTTCTATCCCCTTGCCGTCATCCTGCAGGTAACGCCGATCGTGGCGATCTCGCCGCTGATCCTGATCTACGCTCCCTCCACGCAGGTCGCGCTCCTCATCTGCGCCTTCCTCGTCGCATTCTTCCCGATCCTGTCGAACATGGTGCAGGGCCTGAAGAGCGTCGACCATAACCTCATCAACCTCTTCGAGCTCTATGGCGCCTCGCGCTGGCAGACGCTGATCCATCTGAAGATCCCGGCCGCCCAGCCCTATTTCATGACCGGTCTTCGCATCGGCGGCGGGCTCGCGCTGATCGCCGCCGTCGTCGCTGAATTTGCCGCGGGCTCCGCCGGTGCCGGCTCCGGCCTCGCCTTCCGCCTGCTCGAAGCGCAGTACCGGATGAACATCCCGCGCCTCTTCGCAGCGCTGTTGATGCTCTCCATGCTTGGGGTAGCGATCTTCGGCCTCACCACCCTCATTGCCTGGCTGAGCCTTCACCGCTGGCATGAAAGCAGCATCAAACGGGAAAACTGATGACTTATTCTTTCATATCCCCGCCAAATGCGGCCCGCTTCGTGCTGAGCAATGCGACAGTGCCCGTCGTCACCCTCGAGCATGTCGACGTGCCAATCACCGAGGGACTGGCCACGGTCGATATCGTCATCAGCGACGGCATGATTGCAGCCATCCGGCCGGCCGGCGCCGCACCCGCCGATTATGCCAGGATCGATCTCAAGGACGGCATGGTCTGGCCGTGTTTTGCCGATATCCATACTCATCTCGACAAAGGCCATATCTGGCCACGCCAGGCCAATCCCGACGGCAGCTTCATGGGCGCGCTCGATGCCGTCAGGGCCGACCGGGAAGCCAACTGGTCGGCCGCGGACGTCAAACGGCGCATGGAATTCTCGCTCCGCTCCGCCTATGCCCATGGGACCAGCCTGATCCGCACGCACCTGGATTCGCTTGCGCCCCAGCATCGCATCTCCTTCGAAGTTTTTGACGAAATCCGGGATGCCTGGAAGGACAGGATCGCGCTGCAGGCGGTCGCCCTCTTCCCGCTGGATGCCATGGCAGACAGCACCTTCTTTGCCGATCTCGTCACGGTCATCCGGCAGACCGGCGGCCTGCTTGGCGGCGTCACCAGGATGGGGCCGGAGCTTGTCTGGCAGCTCGACACGCTCTTCAGGACTGCCGCGGAGCATGGCCTGGATGTCGATCTGCATGTGGACGAGACGGATGATCGCGGCGCCGAGACACTGAAGGCAATCGCCGAGGCCGTGCTGCGCAACGGGTTCGAGGGCAAGGTGACCGCCGGCCATTGCTGCTCGCTCGCCCGCCAGGACGAAGACACCGCCGCGCGCACCGTCGCGTTGGTCGCCAAGGCAGGTATCGCGGTCATCGCACTGCCGATGTGCAACATGTATCTACAGGATCGCTATCCCGGCCGCACCCCGCGCTGGCGCGGCGTCACGCTGTTCAAGGAGCTGGCCGCTGCCGGTGTCGCGACCGCGGTCGCATCCGACAATACGCGTGACCCCTTCTATGCTTATGGCGATCTCGATCCAGTGGAGGTCTTCCGCGAGGCCGTGAGGATTCTGCATCTCGACCATCCGCTCGATACTGCCGCCCGCGTCGTCACCACCTCGCCCGCCGCCATCGTCGGACGGTCGGACAAGGGCCGTATCGCCGCCGGCGATCCGGCCGATCTCGTGCTCTTCAGCGCGCGGCGCTGGAGTGAATTCCTGTCCCGTCCGCAGTCTGACCGCGTCGTGCTTCGCCGCGGCAAGGTGATCGACCGCAGCCTGCCGGATTACCGTGAACTCGATAACGTCGTTGGAGCCTGACATGGCCGATTATCAGAAGATCAAAAAGGAACTCGAAGGCATCGCCGTTGAGGACAATCCGGCGCTGGTTCGCCAGAAGAGCCGGGATTTCTATTGGTATTCGCCTGTACTCAAAGCCCAGCTCGACAATGTGACGGCCGATATCGTCGTCACACCGAAGACCGAGGAAGAGGTCATCCGGACGCTGAAGGTCGCCTTTGCCCATGGCGTGCCGGTCACGCCGCGCGGCGCCGGCACCGGCAATTACGGCCAGGCCATGCCACTTTCCGGCGGCATCGTTCTCAATCTTGCAGCCATGGACAAGATCAAGGAGATCCATCCCGGCCGCGTCATCTGCGAACCGGGCATCGTGCTTGCCCAACTCGACAAGCAGACCAAGGCCCATTCCGGCCAAGAGCTGCGTTTCCACCCCTCCACCGCCCAGACGGCGACGGTCGGCGGCTTCATCGCCGGCGGTTCTGGCGGCGTCGGCTCGATCACCTGGGGCGGCTTGCGCGACCTCGGCAACATCCTGCGGCTGCGCGTCGTCACCATGGAGGCCGAACCGCGCGTCCTCGATCTCACCGGCTGGGATCTCCAGAAAGTGAGCCATGCCTACGGCACGAACGGCATCATCACCGAGATTGAGATGCCGCTCGCACCTGCCTATGACTGGGTCGATGTGCTCGTCGGCTATGACGACTTCATGGAAGCGGTGCGCTTCTCCGACGCGCTGGCGAAATGCAACGGCATCCTCGTCAAGGAGATCGCGCCGATCGCCGCTCCCATTCCTTTCGATTATTTCACCCGCCACAAGCCTTACATCCGTCAGGGCCAGTCGATCGTCGTGCTGATGATTGCGCCGCACTCCATGGATGCCTTTCTTGCCTTCACGGCGGCGCAGAAGGGCGAGATCATGTTCCGCTCCGACAAAGTGGAAAGCATGCGCGGCATTCCGCATGCCTATGAGCTTGCCTGGAACCACACGACATTGCGTGCGCTGAAGGTCGACCCGAGCTTCACCTATCTGCAGGTGCAATATCCAGGCCCGGACCATGTCGCCAAGGTGCGGAAGATGGTCGAAATTTTCGGTGACGAAGTGCCAGGGCATCTCGAATTCATCAAGTTTGACGGCCAGATCCAGTGCTCCGGCCTGCCGTTGGTCCGCTATACCACCGAAGAGCGGCTGGAAGAGATCATCAAGATCCACCAGGACAATGGATGCCCGATCTTCAACCCGCACCGCTATACGCTTGAAGAAGGCGGCATGAAGCGCACCGACGCTGTTCAGCTTGCCTTCAAGCAGGAAACCGATCCGAAGGGCCTGCTCAATCCCGGCAAGATGATTGCGTGGGAAAATCCTGATTTCGATTTCAACGCCGGCAAGAACTATCTCTTCCCCGGCCTGGCGGCCCTGATGGAGGCTTCATGAGGGTTCTCGTCCTCCACTCTCACCCGGTCGAGGAAAGTTACGGCAAGGCGCTTTACCGGCAGACCGTCGAGAGCCTTGAGAAGGCCGGGCATATGGTGGACGCCTGCGACCTCTATGAAGAGCAGTTCGATCCGGTGCTCTCGCGCCACGACCGGCTCGTCTATCACGACTATCCAGAAAATCTGAAGCTGGTGGCGCCCCATGTCGACCGGCTCAAAGCGGCCGAGGGGCTGGTGATCTGCACCCCGATCTGGAACTTCGGCTTTCCGGCTATCCTGAAGGGATATTTCGACCGTGTGTGGCTACCGGGTGTTTCCTTCCAATTGGTCAACGGCAAGGTAGAATCGCGGCTGCGCCACATCCGCAAGCTCGCAGCCGTCCTGACTTACGGGGCAACGCCCTTCCGCGCCTTCGCCGCCGGCAACCCGCCGAAGAAAATCGTCAAGCGCGTGCTGAGGGCGCAGATCAATCCGGTGAGGCCGGTGACGTTCCTCGCCCATTACGATATGAACAATTGCACGCCAGAGACGCGGGCAAAATTCCTCACCCGCGTCGGAGACGCGATGGAGCGATTCTAGAGCAATTCGAGCAAAAGTGTGCCGCGGTTTTGCCAGGCAAAGCGCGAAGCGCTCTTGCCGGGAATTGCGTGAAAACAAAGAGGTAGAGCATCTCGGTGCTTCGAAGAAAAAACGGAAATACTCTACAAGATTTTCGCGGCCGTCACCTCGACCTCGACGAGGAACTCAGGGCGCGTAAAACCGCCGATGACGAGCAAGGTGGAAACCGGCTTCGGATCGAGCGTATAGCGATCCCGGACAGCCATATAGGCCGGGAAATCCTCACGGCGGGTGACGAAGCCCGAAATGCGGATCACATCGGCAAAACTCATCTCTGCCTCCTGCAGAATCGCCTTGATCGCCTCGAAGCAGAGTTCCGCCTGAGCAGTGATGTCGCTCGGAACAGCATCATCGAGACCGATACCAAGCTGGCCCGACGTGACCAGGAGCGATGCGCCGGGCGGCACGAGCAGGCCGTGATTGTAATTTCCAAAAGGCCGGCGTACCGACGCCGGATTGAAGGTCTTCTTCATCGCTGAACTTTCCCGTAGGTCTGCAGATGCCGACCCTACAAGATGCAGCGGGATATGAGAATATCGCTGCCGCCCATAATGTCTTGCGACAAGAGGCAGGACGATCGCCTTGATGGGATACGAAACGCAGACCCCGTAATTCAGCGGTACGCCATAGGAGAAAGGGTGACCTGCCAGGCTTTCGATCCGATGCCACCGCTTTGTGAGCAATCCGCCATTCCTGCCGTAGCCTTTTCTGCAAATGCTGGAACCGCCGGCGCATTGGCTAACTTGCTAGTTTAATCAATCGCTGCCTGAGATCGACGCCGCTTTCCAGTTTGTAATTTAAGCTCTGAACTGTCTGAGACACAGCGATGACAAGATCTTCGTTGCCGGATGCAGCCGCTCCATTGGGAAGCCGGGTATTGTTCTCAAAACCCACCCGCACATTTCCTCCAAACAGCGCGCCCGCTGAAACGCAGGCTGCTTCATGACGGCCGAATGCACAAACACTCCAATGCTCGAAACGTGGAATGCCGGTCGCCAGAAATGGCAGGAGATCGGTCGGCTGCGATGTCTGTTCTGCCGTGTATCGCCCAAGCACAAAGAGCACGGAAATGGTGCGCCAGGGTATGAGGCCGCGCGTCTGCATGTCCGCAAGCACTACAGCCTCGGAGGGATCGTAGAGTATGATCTGGGGGAGTACACCCTCCCGCGCCATCCAGGCCAGGAGATCGGCGAAGGCAGCTTCGAACGAGGTGTCCGGGACAAGTTCCCGTAGCGCGAGTGACACCGCTTCCGGGCATGTCTCCTTGACGACTGCGATCTGCTCGGCCGGCGTATAAACTCCGAGTGCCTCACTGGTGATCTGCACGACGAGGTCATCACCGACGCGTGACCGGATAGCCGACATCGCCTTCCGGTATGCGTCCGCATCGAGAAGATGGCTGCCATCATTCTTGCGAACGTGGACATGAATCATCGCGGCGCCCGCCTCTTTGCATCGAACGGCGGTCTCGGCAAGCTCCGTTGCTGTCAAAGGAAGGTTCGGATGTTCCAGCTTGGTCTTGCGGCCTCCGTTCGGAGCCACCGCTATTGCGACGGACTTCAAACCAGTCTCAATACTCATGAAAGCGCTCCTCGCCTTGATCCATACGGATCATAGTATACTTTTGTGAAACATATGTTGCAATTGCCTGCAAGGGGATTATAAGTCAGACATGGATCAAGCACCTCTTCGCCAAGCCATCATTGACACGTTTGACAGCATGTCCGCGCAATTGCAGACGGCTTCGCGCTACATCCTGGACCATCCCCGCGATGTCGCCCTCCTTTCCATGCGGGAGCAATCGAAGCATGCCGGTGTCCAGCCTGCGACCATGACCCGCCTGGCAAAACATCTCGGCCTCGACGGATACGACGCGATCCGTGCGATGTATGCCGAGGCGGTGCGTGGCAAGGAGCCCGGTTTTGCCGGAAAGGCCGGGGCTCAGGTCGCCAGCCAGAAGCTCAAGGGCGACCATGCGCTCGCCGCAGACATGCTCGCCTCGATCAGCACCCAGGTCGCCCAGTTGGCGGAGCCACAATCCTTGAACCGGATCGTTGAAGCGGCCACGCTGCTGGCTGCGGCAAGACGGGTCTACTGCCTGGGACTTCGGTCGAGCCATTCAGTCACATGGCAGTTGCATTACATGATGTCGCTGATCGGCGAGAAGTCCGTCATGCTGGACGGTCTGGGCGGAACCGGCGCGGACGCCATCGGGAACGCGCGCATCGATGACGTGCTCCTCGTTGCCAGCGTTCTGCCCTATACCCGCGCGACCATCGAAATCGCCGAATACGCCCACCAAAAGGGCGTTCCTGTCGTTGCCGTGACCGACAGCGAAGTAGCGCCTCTCGCCCAGTTCGCTACCGTCGCCGTGCTCGTCGCTACCGATAGTGCGTCCTTCTTCCATACGATGTCGCCGGCCTTCGCCGTTGCCGAAGTCCTTGGCACTCTCATCGCCGGAAACGCAGGCGAGAACGCGGTCGAAGCGCTCAGACGGTCCGACGAACTGTTTGCTTCGTTCAAAACTCATCTCAAACCACGGAACCCGAAAAAACGGTCATGACCCATATTCTGCATCGTGCGATCCATTCGAAACTTCCCGTCGCGGTGCGCGGCCAAGGTATCGAAATTTTCGATGCCGATGGAAAAGGTTATATCGATGCGTCGGGAGGAGCGGCCGTCTCGTGCCTCGGCCATGCGCATCCCGCAGTCCTTGCCGCATTGCACGAACAGCTCGACACTATGGCCTATGCGCACACCGGTTTTTTCACGACCGACGTCGCCGAGCGGCTCGCTGACCGGTTGGTCGAAGACGCGCCGCAGGGCCTTGATCATGTCTATCTCGTCAGCGGTGGCTCGGAAGCGGTCGAGGCAGCGTTGAAGATGGCACGCCAGTATTTTGTCGAGATGGGCGAACCGCGGCGCCGGCACATCATCGCCCGTCGTCAGAGCTATCACGGAAACACGCTGGGAGCGCTTGCGACGGGAGGCAACGAGTGGCGGCGTTCGCAGTTTCGGCCTCTTCTGATCGAAACACACCATATCGATCCCTGCTACGCCTATCGGCTGCGGCAAGAAGGCGAAGCCGATGAAGCCTTCGCCGCGCGGTCCGCTCAGCAGCTTGAGGACAAGATTCTCGAACTTGGCGAAGATCAGGTCATCGCTTTCGTGGCGGAGACCGTCGTGGGCGCCACGTCTGGCGCAGTGCCACCGGTTGCCGATTATCTCGAGAAGATTCGTGCGATCTGCGACAGGTATGGCGTCCTGCTTATCCTCGACGAGGTCATGTGCGGGATGGGCCGGACGGGCACGCTTCACGCCTGCGAACAGGATGGTGTCGTCCCCGATCTCATGACTATCGCCAAGGGATTGGGCGGCGGTTATCAACCTGTTGGAGCCGTGCTTCTTTCGGGCAGGATCTTCGACGCCTTCGCCAATGGGTCCGGTTTCTTCCAGCATGGTCACACCTATATGGGCCACCCGATGGCTGCCGCCGCCGGCCTCGCCGTTCAAAACGTCATCCGCAACGAAAACCTTCTGGCCAATGTGGTCGCCATGGGAGATCACCTTGAAACCCGACTGATCGAACGTCTCGGCAACCACAACCATGTCGGCGACATCCGCGGACGAGGATTGTTCCGAGGCGTTGAACTTGTCAGGGATCGGTCCACCAAAACGCCGTTCGATCCATCGGCAAAACTGAACGTTCGCATTAAAAGGGAAGCGATGGCCCGAGGCCTGATGGTTTATCCGATGGGCGGCACGATCGACGGGAAAACGGGCGATCACGTTCTGTTGGCACCGCCCTTTATCGTCACGGACCGGGATATCGACACGATCGTTGAGCGTCTCGGCGACGCGATCGATATGGCGGTTGCCGGCCTGGCGTAGTCCTCCCGGATGGCTTGGCAATCGCATAAACAAGCGATCAGCTTTTCCTGCATTCTTGACCGAAGCCGACCTCGACAGAGGCCGGCTTTTTCTGTCGTGCGCTCGAAACGGTTTTGCGAGGCGTTTCAGACCAGCATTTGCGCCCATGGCCCGGGTTAAGCGACATTGTAATAATTTGTGATCCATTCGTTTCGTGAATAAAATATATGATCTATCTGGATCATTTTTGATCGTCTTGGCCATTTTATGTGCGCGCCCGGAAGGCCGTGTTTTTTACTTCAAGATTTCCTGCACATGCTAACCGCTTGGAATCTCAGAGATCTACCGCCGTGACCGTCTTTGGGCGTCGGGGATCGGATGTTTCCGTTGTTGGCAAGCGGCGCCTTGCTTTTGGTCATTCCTCACACCCTCTCGACACGGCAGTGCAAATTTTGAATGCGACAGCATTAAAAATGCAGTCTATATTTGCGTACGTCGATCAAAGGCAAACGCCGAATGCATTTGCCCAAAAAAGGGGAACTCACATGAAACTGAGATTTGGATACCTACTTGGAGCCGCTGTTGCAGCGACAATCGCGTTCTCACTGCCGGCACGCGCCGCCGATCTGGTCGTTGCCACCGATACGGCATTCGTACCGTTCGAGTTCAAGGAAGGCGACAAGTATGTCGGCTTCGACATCGACCTCTGGGATGCTGTCGCTAAGGACATTGGCGTCACCTACACACTGCAGCCGATGGACTTCAACGGCATCATTCCCGCCCTTCAGACGAAACAGGTCGATGTCGGTCTCGCCGGCATCACGATCAAGGACGAACGCAAGAAGGTCATCGATTTCTCCGACGGCTACTATGACAGCGGCTTCCTGCTGATGGTTCCGACGGACAGCGCTATCAAGGGACCGGAAGATCTCAAGGGCAAGACGCTTGCCGTGAAGACGGGAACTTCCGCCACCGATTACGCCAAGGAGAACTTCAAGGATTCAGAACTGCGCCTGTTTCCGAACAGCGACAACGCCTATCTCGAAGTTGCAACAGGCCGCGCCGACGCCGCGATGCACGACACGCCGAACGTGCTCTATTACATCAAGACCAATGGCCAGGGTAAAGTGAAGACCGTCGGTGCCCAGATGATGGCACAGCAGTACGGCATGGCGTTCCCCAAGGGCAGCGAACTTGTCGCAAAGGTCAACGCCTCGCTGGCCAAGCTGAAGGCCGATGGCACCTATACCACCATCTACAAGAAGTGGTTCGGTACCGAGCCGCCCAAGAGCTGATCTCCAATACGAGATTATCAGCGCCGGCTCGGCCGGCGCTCCTTCCTCGCATGGAGATGATTTCTATGGAATTCGAATGGTCGGTTGTCTGGCAGGCGCTGCCGGAACTGTTCAAGGGCGCGCAGCTGACGGTCATGATCGCGCTAGCCGGGCTTGTCGGTGGCCTTATCATCGGTATCGTTGCCGGCCTGATGCGCGCCTATGGCAATGTCGTCCTGAACGTGATCGCTTTCATATATGTCGAACTCATCCGTGGCACCCCGATCGTCGTGCAGGTCATGTTCATCTATTTTGCGCTTCCGCTGGTCGCCGATATCAGGATCAATCCGATCACCGCGGCGATCACCGCGATCGTCGTCAATGCCGGGGCCTATATCGCCGAAATCGTCCGGGGATCGTTTCTGTCCATCCACAAAGGACTGAAGGAAGCCGGGCTCGCGCTGGGTCTTCCGCTCTGGAAGGTGCTGTTCTACGTCATAGGACCGCTAGCCTTCCGGCGCATGATCCCGGCGCTCGGAAATCAATTCATCGTCAGTTTGAAGGACACGTCGCTGTTCATCGTCATCGGTGTGGGCGAACTGACCCGCCAGGGCCAGGAAATCATGGCGGCGAACTTCCGCGCCGTCGAAATCTGGTCAGCCGTTGCCGTGTTCTATCTGATCATGACCGGAACGCTGACCCTCATCCTGCGTGTAACCGAGAAAAGGATGCGAATCCTGTGAGCCTCGTCGAATTCAAAAATGTCACCAAGAACTTTGGGCCGATTTCGGTCTTGAAGGACGTCGATCTCAAGATTGACGAAGGTGAGGTCGTCGTGTTGATCGGCCCGTCCGGATCCGGAAAGTCCACCCTGCTGCGTTGCATCAACGCGCTTGAGGAGATCAACGGCGGCGATCTGATCGTTGATGGAATCAGCGTACGGGAAAGCCGTTCCAAGGTCCGGCTGATCCGGCAGGAGGCTGGGATGGTGTTTCAGCAGTTCAATCTGTTCCCGCAGATGACTGCGCTCGAGAATGTTGCGTTTGGACCCCGCAGGGTCCGCAACCTGAGCAAGGCGGACGCAACCGAACAGGCGACGGCGCTGCTTGCAAAGGTCGGGCTAGCGGACCGCGGCCATCACTATCCGTCGGAGTTGTCTGGAGGCCAGCAGCAACGTGTCGCCATCGCTCGCGCCCTGGCGGTCAAACCGAAGCTGATGTTGTTTGACGAACCGACTTCGGCGCTTGATCCGGAACTGCGTCATGAGGTGTTGCGCGTCATGCAGTCGTTGGCCGAAGAGGGCATGACGATGATCGTGGTGACGCATGAAATCGGTTTCGCCCGCAAGGTCGGAACCCGGCTGATCTTCATGGAGAACGGCAACATCGCCGTTGACGGCGATCCGGCCGTTCTCCTCGACAGCCCCGAAAATCCACGCCTCCGCGAGTTCCTGCAGCATGTCCATTGACACAGACTATCGCCTTGCCAGCCTGACCCTTTCGGGAAGCCACTACGATATCGGACGGGGTCTCGGTCGTCATGGCGCGTCCCTCGTTCACGGACACCTCGTCAAGACCTATGCATGGGCGACGGTCATGGCGCTCAGGCACGACGACCGCATACGTGCGGCGAGGTCAGTGGTCGAGGAGCGTTATCCGCAGTATCTGCAGGAACTCTCAGGCCTGGCGGACGGAATGGAGCTGCCCTTCGACGAAGTCTTTGCGTGGAACTGCCGGGGCGACGTCTGGGCGATGGCGCCGGATGGCTGCACCACGGTCCAGATACCGGGTTCATTCCCGGTCATAGCCCATAACGAAGACGGCGATCCGGGGCTGCGGTCGCGATGCGCGCTGGCGACCATCACCCCGAACCAGGGTCAGCCATTCACGGCATTCGTCTATCCGGGATCGATACCCGGCCATACATTTGCGATCAATGGTAGCGGTCTCGTGCTTACCGTGAACAACATCCGCTCAACGCTTGCCGGAGATGGATTGCCGCGGATGGTGCTGAGCCGCGCCGTTCTCGACTGCGCGACGATCGACGCCGCACTGACTTTACTGTCTGAGGCACCGCGCTCCGGCGCGTTCCACTTCACGCTGGCGCAGGCAGGGCAGTCCCGCTTGGTCAGCGTCGAGTTCACGCATGCGAACTGCTCGATCGCGGAAATCGCAAGCCCAGCCGTCCATGCAAATCATCTTGTCCACGTGGAGATGGCATTCGAGCCGCAAATCATAACGGGGTCGTCCGGCTCACGGCAGGAACGTGGTCAGGATATTCTCGATGCAAACGACGAACCGCCGGCACCATTGTCTGTCCTATGGGATCAAGAACATCGCATTCTTCCGATCTACCGCGTCCAGCCGGACGATCCTGATAACGAGAACACCCTTGCGACCGCCGTATTCAAAATCGGCAGGGACAGCGTCGACTGGGCTGTTTATGATAGCGCGGGATCGGCGGCACGTTTCGAAAATACCGGCCTGAAGATCGCGACAATGTGACATCGAGGCAGACGCATGGTTTTGACGGATGGAGCGACTGGATTTGCAAAACCGGCGACAATCGAGGAACTCCGAAACCTCACGGTGAGCATCAACCGTGAGAACGCCAACATCTCTCTCGGCAACAAGGCTCTCGACGTGTTGGCGAAGCTGGTGGACACACCGGAACAGACCGCGGTTCGAACCATTTCCGAACTGGCCGACACCCTCGGGGTGAACCCTTCGACCCTGACGCGACTTTCGCAGAAGCTCGGCTTTACCGGGTTCAGCGATTTGCAAAGTGTTTTCCGCCAGGCGTTTTCCGCTGACGATCGGTACTTCTATAGCCGGCAGGCGGGGCGTCTTCTTTCCACGAAGGAAGACAGCGAGGAGGAGCTGCATATCTTCGACAGGCTCGGTCTCGAGACCAAGAACAACATCGACGGTTTCCTGACGCAGCTTGATCCCAAGTCGCTGCTTGAAGCCGCCGGCCTGCTTGCAAACGCCCGCCGCGTGAGGGTCCACGGTGTCCGTCAATTCCACGCGTTTGCAAGCTTTCTGACCTATGGTCTGGGGATGTTGCGGAGCGACGTCTCGCTTCTGGATGCGCCTCGCCTTGGTGTTGCCGAAGCCTTGGCACAACTCGAGAAGGGCGACGTCGTGGTCGTGGCGAGTTGCGCGCCATACACACGCAGTGTCGCGAACGTGGCAGAAGTCGCAGCCAAACTCGGCCTCGCCGTCATAGCGGTGACGGACACGCGTGCCTCCCCCCTCGTTGGGCCGTCGCAACACGCATTTTTCATTCCCCACACGAGCAGCTTTTTCAGCAATAGCATGGGGGCCTACATCGTGTTCTGTGAAGGTTTGCTCAATCTCGTCGCGCACGAGATGGGTGATCGCGCAATGACAGGTCTTGCTTCGCGAGAAGCGCTGATCAGGTCGATGAAGGTGGAAGTCTAGCCCGGCGTATTTGCCAAGGGCTGTCCAAGTTGTCGCGTGTACCTGATCTGACGTGCGCCGCGCGTCATCTTTGCGTCACGCGCCGCGAAGCGACCAAGTGGATTGGCCTGTTGCCTTCGAAGGCCCGTCCGCTGCGCTGTCCGTCCGCCGCGCCTTTGTCGCCGTCCAATTGAAACTGGTTGACCAGATCCCGCAGACGGCCTGCCTCGGAGGACAATGAGGCAACGGCAGCCGTCGACTGCTCGACCATCGCCGCATTTTGCTGGGTCGCCTGGTCCATCTGATTGACGGCCGTGTTGATTTCGGCAAGTCCCGTCGACTGCTCACGCGCCGATGTGGCAATCGCATCCATGAGTTGGTTGATGTGCACGACGTACTCACCGATCGACTTCAGCGACGTTCCGGTTTCGAGAACCAGTTTCACGCCATTTTCCACGTCAGTTGATGACTTTTGAATAAAGCCCTTGATCTCCTTGGCCGCTTGAGCGGCGCGCTGGGCAAGCTCACGGACTTCCTGGGCGACCACTGCAAAGCCTTTGCCCGCCTCACCCGCACGGGCAGCCTCAACGCCGGCATTCAACGCCAAGAGGTTCGTCTGGAAGGCGATCTCATCAATTGCACTAATGATGTTGGAAATCTGCTGTGAACTTTCCTCGATGCGTCGCATGGCCTGTTCCGCCTCCGAGACCACACTTGCCGACCGCTGAGCGCTGATATCGGCTTCTTTGGCCACATTGCGTGCCTCGTCGGTGCGTTTGGTCGCCATCGTCACATTCGACGTGATCTCGTCCAAGGCTGCGGCCGTCTCCTCGAGAGAGGCGGCTTGTTGTTCGGTACGCTTGGAAAGATCCTGCGCCGCCGATGCAATCTCCCCGGTACCGTTGTCTATGCTGTGTACCGTCTGGAGCACTGCGCCGATCGTCGCGCCCAATTGCCGGAGCGAAGCGTTGAAGTCTTCGCGCAAGGCTTCGTATTCGGCCGCAAATTGCTCCGAAAGCTGGAAGGATATGTCGCCTGCTGCAAGCCGCCGGAGGCCTCCGCCCAATGTCGTGGTCGCGAAGCGCAATTGTTCCGCCTCGCGTTCGGCGCGCTGCTGGGCGGCGGCGCGCGCTGCCTCGCTCTCGCTGCGGGATTCAGCGGCTTCCTTCTCGAGCCTGACGACGTTGAGGGCGTTCTGACGAAAGATTTCGACCGCGCCGGCCATTTCGCCGACTTCATCGGCGCGACCGGCATAGGGAATATCACTGTCAAGATCGCCATCCGACAAGCGCCTCATGGCGGAGGCGATGCTTCGGATCGGGTTGGCGATGCCCGATATCGCAAAGAAGATGCCGGCAATGGCAAGAAGCACGGCCAGCCCTGCGATCGCGGCCGTCAGCATGAAAGCGGATTGCGCAGAATCACCGCTTGCGGTCACAAAGCCTTCGGCCTGGCTGAGAATGAAAGCGACCAGATCCGCCACCGCCTTGTTCACCAGCTCGGCTTGCGGCTCCATATTTTCCTTGAAGAGGCGGATTGCTTCAGGCGTCTTCCCGTCATTTTCAAACGCGGTCATTTGCTCTGACAGCGCGCGATATTTGGCGAGTTCCGGCTTGATCAGATTGATCAGTTCGCGCCCACGCTCGGTGCGCACGCCCTTTTCGTATTCAGCGACAACTTTCTCGAGCGCGGTGCCGGCGGCGTCGATTTTTTGCTGTCCGACCCTCCGCTCCTCCGCTGTGTCCTCCAGGAGATACTGGGCATAGACCGTTTTCAGGTCGAGGAAATTATCCTTGATCTCGCGAGCCGTCACAAGCCGCTGCATCCAGAAGGTCCCGATCTGCTCAGTATTGGCACGAAGTGTCGAGATCGTGCTTAGCGAGACATAGGACAGGCCAATCATGAACAGACTGATGATCGACAGCTTTAAGATCAGAGCTTGCTTGATGCTCGGGCGCTTCATGCGGGTCTCCTCGAAGGTACTTGGGACGACCGGCTTGCCGGTTGATGCCAAGATCTCGCACCAGATTCAATAATTTAGTATTAACTAAACAATGATCCCGCTTTATTTCCTCAGATCTCCTAAGCAGATCCATACTTCCGCGATCAATTCAGCGCCATGCGACTTAAAGTTCCTGGAAATCCAAGGAAATAGCAGCCATGGCGAGCGAAAAATCTCAGCACGTCGGGGCTCGATACCAAGAAAAGGATCGGTCGACATTGATTCGGATCGGCACGATCTCGTCATCTTCGCCATCGAGAACGAGCGCTGGAATGCCAATCGCCTTCAGGACGGGAAACGCCGATCCGCTCACGCAGCTCTCCTGCCGTACGCGACGTCGGCAAGCACCTGCATGCTTGCCAATCGATCCACGGAACACATACTGGATCCATGCAGCAATCAGAAAACCAACCTGCCGACATTGAAATAGCGCTCTGGCAGTATTCCAAGAACGAAAGCGACTGGAACCGCTGGATGCAGTCGCTTTCATCGGATGAACGGGATCGCGCCGCGACCTATCGGTTTGAACGAGATCGGGCATCGTTCATTGCCGGCCGGTATCTCTTGCGGCAACTGTTGAGCCTGCAGACCGGGATATCGCCGAGCAAGGTCCCATTGTCTCCAGACAGGCACGGCAAGCTGAGGCTTGAGGGTCGTGATAGGCCGCAATTCAGCCTCGCCAATGCCGACGGGCTTGTGGCGGTCGCGGTCGCTTCAGGATGTGATTACGTGGGAATAGACTGCGAACGCGCCGACGCCGAGATCGAAGAGGCGGCAGTGGATAGCTATTGCAGTGCAGACGAACGGCGCTGGCTCGCGGAATTGCCTGCGCGCGAAAGTGCACGGGGCGCCATTGCACTCTGGACGCTGAAGGAGAGCCATCTAAAGGCACTCGGCGTCGGGCTGCGCGTGGATCCTCGCAACGTCGCCTTTTCCTGGAAGGATGGCATCCCTGTCATAACAGGCGGCGATCGCGATCGACGATGGCATCACCGTCTGGTCGAAAGCGGCAGCCAGCACGTCGTCGCGCTGGCTGCTTGCTCTCAATCGGGGCTCCCCGGCATTTCGATACGCCTATTTCAGGACGATAACATGCCGTCCGAATAGCCGGCTCGGAGCTGATGAGGCATTGCGGCAGCGGTCTCCGTCGCCCAGGCCAGTTGCCCATTGTCGGGTTCAGCATCGAAATGCTGCCGGCCGATAAGCGTGTTGACGATGGTTGCGCTGCGCCAGGCCATGAGGCTGAGCTGAGAGTCGGCGATACCGTGCGAATAGCGCCCCGCATTCTGCGCAAACACCCGGTTGGTCCGCGGACCCGTCCACTGCATCGTGTAGTCGTCATTGAGAAGCGGATAGCCGTTTCTGTCGAGCGTTATCCTGTCGCCCAGCGAGCCGAGAGCATCCGGCAATCGGAACCGGTAGCCGGTTGCCAGCACCACCGCATCTGCATGCAGCACCTCGATCCCGCCGTCGAATTGGTTCCTGACGATGAGCCGGTAGGCATTGCCGTTCCGCTCCATCTGGATCACATCGCGATTGGGCGCCAGAGAGGCATTGAGCGTGCTCGGCTCGAGGTAGCGCAACGCATAGAGGCGGCGATAGATCGAGTGAATCGTCGAAATCGACAAGCCGTCGCTGGTCAGGATCGAGTTCTTCAAAGCGGCCTGCTTCTGCTCGCCGCCGAGCTTCAGATAGGCCTGGACGTATTCCGGTGAGAAGACCTGGTTCGAAAACGGCGTATCGTTGATCGGCTCGAAATTATGACGCCGGCTGATCCATGTCAGCTCCGTCATGGAACCGG
Source organism: Rhizobium leguminosarum bv. viciae USDA 2370 (assembly GCF_002008365.1). Taxonomy (GTDB): domain Bacteria; phylum Pseudomonadota; class Alphaproteobacteria; order Rhizobiales; family Rhizobiaceae; genus Rhizobium; species Rhizobium leguminosarum. The sequence goes on along the minus strand of NZ_MRDL01000059.1, from coordinate 217,362 downwards.
GATCGCCAAGCAAGGCTTCGACGACCTCGCCGCCGCTTTGACCGCCGCCGACCACGACGATGCGGGCGGTGCCGAGATCGCCGAGACGCGATTTGGCCTCGCTGTTATGAAAGCAATCGGCCCCTAGAAACGGTTTTGCCCAGTCGGGCACGAAGGGTGAAGATCCCGTGCCGATCACCAGGTTTCGCGCTTCTTCCTGTCCGTTGTCGAACCGCAGGAAGAAGCGGTCGTCGCGGTGCTCGACGTCGCGGATTTCCGTGCCAAAGCGCAGGCCGTCCACGCCGTTGGCGACCCAGGCGAGATAACGTGCAAACTCCTGCCGGGGAACGGCCTCATAATTGGCGTTCAGGAAAGCGTAGAGCCTCTTATGGGCAACCAGATAGGAGACGAATGACCAGCGGCTGGTCGGCAGGACCGGGGTGACGAGGTCTTTCAGAAAGGACGATTGCAGCTCGACGCCGGGCATCATCATGCCGGGATGCCAGTCGAAGGAGTCTCGTCGCTCGAAGAAACGGCTTCTGATCTCGGGCACCGACTCGAACAGGCAGGCGAGGCTCAGATTGGAGGGGCCGATGCCGATGCCAGCAATATCCAGCGGCTCGGCATCCCTGCGGGCAAAAGCGACGGTCATGCGATATCCTTCTCTGTTTCCTTGAGACGCAGGGCAAGCCTTGAGTGGAAGGCGGGAGACCCGATCATGTGCAGATGGTTGGTGCCGGTGATGATTTCGGCCGCATGCGCCCGCGGCGACAGGCGGCGCCAGTCGATCAGGTTGAGGCCGCGGTTGAGGCTGTCGTCGGCAGCCCAGGGATAGATCGGTACATCGTGAGGAACGAGCCGGTGCTTGCGGAAGATCAGGGCATTGTCGATCAGCACCCAAAACGTATGCTCACGACTGCTGATATCGGGCCCGTCGTTTGGAAGCGGGTCCTTTTCGTCGCCGACAAAACGCAGGAACTGGTCGTAGGTATCCGCGTCCATCGTCGACAGCAGCCGGTCCCATTCGGGACGCATCGCCGTTCTTCCAAGCCATGCCTGCACGTCTCGATGAAGCTCATCGCGCTCGCCGGGCCGGAACCTCGGCTTTGCGCCGATCGCAAATTCCGATCCGAGATCGCAAACATCGACCATCGCCATCATCCTGACGTCGACCTGATCACCGAGGGCGCGGGCAGCCTCGTAGGCCAGAAGCCCGCCCCAGGACCAGCCGAGGAAATAGCAGGGCGCGCCCTGACTGTGTGTCCCGATATAATCGACATAGCTCTCGATGATCTCTTCGACCGGAGCGCCGACTGCCTTTTTCTCGGAGAGCGAGTGGCATATGAAGCCGGTCGCCGGCTGATCGGCTCCGAGATAGTCGACGAGCTTGACATATTCGCGGGTGCTGACGAGAAGCCCCGGGAAGCAGTAGAGCCGCGGCTTGGCGCCGGAAGCGCGCAGCACGATCACCTCGGAGAGATCCCGTTGATCCCCCTGCTCCATCACGCCGGCAAACGAGCGAATGGTCGGGTTGTTGAAGATATCGGCGACGATGAGCGGGGTTTTCGGCCGGCGCTGCCGGAGCAAGGAAAGAATACGGATCGCTCCGAGCGAATTGCCGCCGATCGCGAAGAAATTGTCCTCGACGCTGATTGCTTCCAACTTGAGTACCTGCCGCCAGACATCCAGCACCTCTTCTTCGAGCACGGTTGCCGGCTCGACGATTGCGCGCTTGACCGGTTGTGGCGCCGGCAGCGCAAATCGATCGAGCTTGCTGTTCGGATTGGTCGGCATTTTTTCCAGTTCGACCACCGCAGCCGGCACCATATAGGACGGCAAGCTGCGTTCGAGGGCGGTGCGGGTCGTCTCGACGTCAAGCGTCTCGTCTTTCTTCGGAACGACGTAGGCAACGAGCGCCTTTTCACCGCCGGCATCGTCATCGCGCAGGACGACCAGAGCCTCGCCGACGCCGGGTTGCTGCAGGAGCGCCGCTTCGATCTCGCCGAGCTCGATCCGGTAGCCACGAAGCTTCACCTGATGGTCGACACGACCGACGAATTCGACGGTTCCGTCATCACGCCAACGCGTCAGATCGCCGGAACGATAAAGTCGGCCGCCCTCCGTGAAGAACGGATCGGGGATGAAGCGGTCCGCCGTCGTATCCGGCTTGCCGAGATAGCCGCGTGCGATGCCCTCACCACCGATATAGAGTTCGCCTGTCACGCCGATCGGGCACGGATTGAGGTCAGGGTCGAGCACATAGACGCGCCTTAACCCGACAGCGCGACCGAGGGGAGCATAGACCCCCTGGAACTTCGTGCCCGCCCTCACCTTCCAGACCATCGGCGTCATGATGGTTTCGGTCGGCCCGTAGCCGTTGATCAGCCATTCCGATTTCAGCGCCCGCGACAGCAGATCGAAGGTCGGTTGCGCCAGCCCCTCGCCACCGAAGGAATAAAGGCGCATTGGGGGCGCGCCGTCTGAAATATCAGCCCATTCCGCCAGCTGCTGCAGATAGGTTGTGGGAATGCTGGCATTGTTGGCGCCGTGCTTGCGCATGGCCGTCAATGTCTCTTCCGGCGTCCACAGTGGCTGATCGGGAAGGATGATACTGCCGCCCTCCATCAGCGGGTTCATCCATCGCTCGTGCCCGCCGTCCGAACTGAAAGGCAGGAACGGCAGCTCACGGGACGCCGAACTCATGCCATAGACACGCGAGGTGTTCTGCAGATGGTGCGTCAGCGGGCCGTGCTCGACGGCCACGCCCTTCGGCAATCCGGTCGATCCGGAGGTATACATGACATAGGCCAGCTGATCCTTGTGAGTGGGAATATCGAGCGGCGTATCCGGCTCGCCGTCGAGGTCGATCTTGTCGAGGTCGAGGATAGTGGCGTCGAGCTCTTCCGGCAGCCGATGGCGAAGCCAGCTGTGGGTCAGAACGATTTTGACACCGCCATCGCGCAGAATGTGATGGTTGCGTGCCGGCGGATGGTCGGGCTCGACCGGGATATAGGCGCCGCCCGCCTTCAGCGTCGCGAGGATCCCGACGATTGCCTCTGGCGAGCGCTTGATGAAGATGGCGACCGTCACCTCGGCGCGAACACCCAGCTGACGCAACCGATGTGCGAGACGGTTGGTGCCGGCCTCTAGCCAGCCATGGCTCCATTCCTCGTCACCGTAGACAATCGCCGTCTTCTCCGGCGTCTGGCGCGAATGGGCTGATATCAGCTCGTGGACCGGCCTGTCATCGTTGACCACGTCATCTTCGTAGGGCGCCGACAACTGGTCGAGCTCGTCGCTGCCCACAAGTTCGATGTCCTTGATCCGCACGTTCGGCCGCGCAACGATCTGCTCGAGCACAAGGATGAAATGCCGGGAGACACGGGCAATCACGGCGCTGTCATAGAGATCCTGTGCATAATCGATCAGCCCGGATGCAGCACCATCCAGACCTGCTTCGATCACCAGGGAAAGCTCGCTGTCGGCGCGCGCGCCCAGGGGCTCCAGATTTGTTGCGTGCCCGGGGATCGGATACGGCTCGCGGAATTCGAACAGGGCTTTGACCACGGCTTCCTGGGCCGCCGCTTCGTCGACGACCAGTTCCTGGGTGATGCGCTCCAGCGGAACCAGCCGGCGAAGCCCCTCCTGCGTTACCGAAGTGATCGCAGAGATGACATCGTCGAGCGAATTTCTGGATGTTAGCGATAGGGTGAGGGGAAGGATCTGTTCGGCACGGCCGCGGTTCGCAAGGTGGTCCTTCTGCGGCCGCGCGATCAGGAGCCCGGTCAGCAAAGCGTAGTTGCCGCTGTAGCGTGCCAGCAGCGCGCAAAAGGCGGCATGCAACACGCGCTCGACCTGATATCCCTTTTGCTGCACATGTCGATCGAGCTTTTCCCAGAGACCGGGCTCGATCGAAAATCGATGCTGAGCGCGTGCCACACCTGCCAGCCCGCCACTGTTGAAGCGGGTGGGAAAGGTCGTGGCCGCGTAGTCGAGGCCGATCGTTTGCCGCCAGTAGGAGAGGGATTGCTGCGCCTGCTCTGTCTGCAGCCAATCGGCCTCTCGCGTTCCGGCCAAGATATCTGGTAGCTGCGTATCGCGGGTGGGTCCGCCATCGAGACTTCGCGTCAGGGAGCCGGTAAGAATCGACTTCTCGCGATCGTCTGAGATGATTGGATGAATCACGATCGTCAGAAGCGACTGTCCATCCGCAAGCAAGACAATCTGAACACGTGCCGGCGGACCGGCAAGAAGATCGAAGCGTCTGTCGCGGAAGGCTTTCTGTTCGGCCCAAGCATCCGGCTCGGCAAGAGCAGCACCTTCACCGACAATCTCGATCGGTACAGCATTTAGTGTGCCGCAGTACTGTTCGACGCGCCCGCCCGCCAGCCGGCGGAACCGGGTGGCAAGGGAGGGATGTTGCGCCACCAGCGTCCGGCAGGCGCCGGCAATCGTCTTGACGTCGAACGCCGGGCTCAATCGCAGCGAAATGACCTGGTCGGGAAAGACCGTGTAGTTGCCGATCTGCTCCAGCGACCAGATACGCTTCTGGGCGATCGTCAGTGGAAAGCTCTCGAAGACCGCGTCCGTTGCGATATCGGTCGGGTGGGCATCTGCGAAGTTTGTGATCTGCTTGTTCATCCGTGTCATCCAGCCGGTTTCAGAGACGCGCGTCGCCGGCGATTGCCGAGCGCAAAGAGAGAGGGCGCGGGTCCGCCCAGACGTCACGGATATGCGCCAGGCATTGCTGGCGCGAACCGGCAAAGCCCGCCGGCTCCCAGCCCAAGGGAATCCGCTTGTCCTGCGGCCAGACCGAGTAGCGACGCTCGGTGTCGATGACGGCGATCCAAAGATCGTCGTGAGGCTCAAGATTATCCATTCGCAGCTCCTGCGGTGATGATGGTCATGCGCAAGTGACGGATCCGGCAGGCTGCAGTTTAGAAAATTGATGAGAATTTTTTTCTTCGCTTATCCCTAAATCCGGCCGGAGATGGATCGTCATTCTACCAAATCGACGCAGGAGCTTTCTTCATGCTCGCAGCGCTAAAAGCCCGACCGGCAAGGAGAACATCATGGATTTCGACGCCGCCAAACAAAGGCGCGCTTTGCAGTCGCGCAGCTACATCAGCCTTGCACCCAATCTCATTCACCTCAAGACCGCCTACGGCCACCACGAAGCCGCATTCGAGGTCGAGGCCGGCATAGCGTCGGTGACCTTCTATCATGGGGATCCGGTGCAATCGCCGGAGCTTCTGATGGCGGCCGCCGAAGCGGTGACGGCACAAGATCGCTCGATTACATCAGTCGTCTTCGAAGGGCATCAGACAAGCCTTCCCAGACACATTGCCGGCACAGGCGGAAGGCTCGATTCGGCGATCCTATGGCAATGGCCATCGCTCTGGCTGCCGCAGCTGTCCTATCCGCTGCCGCCCGTGCAGGAGATGACCGCGGGCCGGTATCATCCGCGCCGACCTGCAAAGCCGAAGGGCACGGTCTACCAGCGTTTCATCCCCTGGCTGGAACGGGAAATAGCCTTCACCGTGGCCGATGCCGAGACCGATCTTGCAGCATTTCATCGCTGGATGAACGACGAACAGGTCAACACGATCTGGGAGGATGCAGGCTCGATCGGCAAACATCGGGAGATCCTGGAGGAGAGGATCGCCGATCCGCATGTCCTGCCGCTGATCGGCAGTTTCGCGGATATCCCTTTCGGCTATTTCGAAGTCTACTGGGCAAAGGAGAACCGTCTCGGTCCCTTTTACGACGCCGACGACTATGATCGTGGATGGCATGTGGCGATCGGCGAGCCCGATTATCGCGGCAAGAAATGGATCAGCGCATGGCTTCCTTCGCTGATGCATTTCATCTTCCTCGACGATCCGCGCACGAAGCGCATTGTCGGCGAGCCGCGCGCCAGTCACGAGCAGCAGATCCGCAACCTCGACCGCTCGGGTTTTGCCAAGGTCAAGCATTTCGATTTTCCGCACAAGCGGGCGCTCCTCGTCATGCTCGGCCGCGAGCGCTTCTTCGGTGATCGTCTCTGGGTGCCCGCGTCATGAACGACATGAGCGACGCAAGCGGCAGCTTCCGGAGACGGCAGCGCCTCGCACCGGAGGACCTTGCCAGTCCTCAGCTTTTCAGGCTGCTGCTTCGGCTTGGACTGCCGGCGATGTTCGGCCTGTCGATCAACGCCGCCCATCACACGATCAACATGATCTTCATCGGAATGATCGGTGAAGATCAGATCGCGGCGATCATGATCGTCCTGCCGGTCCTCATGCTCGTCGCGGCCTTCGGCGAAGGGATCGGCGTCGGTGTCGCAACCGAGGTCGGGCGGACGCTCGGAGCCGGCAACCGATCCCGGGCTGGCGCCATTGCCTCCGTCAGCCTTGCTGCCGGCGTCGTCTTCGGCGCGGCAAGCGCCATCGCAATCCTCGCATTTCCAGATTTGCTGCTGTTCGGCGCCACGCCTGCCCTTCAGCCGCTCGCGCAGCAATATCTGATGATGATTGCGGTCTCGGTGCCGCTGACGATGGCGCAGATCATTCTCGATTTCCTGGCGATCGCAGAGGGCAATGCCCGCTTCAGCATGTGGACGCTGGTCGCCTGTTTTGCGCTGAACATGATCCTCGATCCGATCATGATCTTTGGCTTCGGCTTCGGCCTGCAGGGCGTTGCGATCGCAACCATCCTGTCCCAACTGGTGGCACTTTGCATTTATGCTGCTTACCACGCGAGGCGGCTTGGGACGGTCCGGCTGGCGTTTGGCTGGCAGTGGAGAGATATCGGTTATCTCAGGCCTGTCCTTGCAGTGGGCGCGCCGACGACACTCACCAGTCTCGCGACCGCAGGCGCGATTGCGGCAATGGTGTCGCTCGCCGGCACCTATCACGGAGAAGCCGGCATCGCTGGCGTCGGGATTGCCTTGCGGCTGCTGGCGGTGGGAACGCTCCCGGTCATCGGTATTTCACTCGGGGCCCAGTCGATCCTGAGTTTTGCCTGGGGTCGAGGCGATACGGCCCGAGTGCTGTCGGCCGCCCGCATCCTGACAGCGGTCACAACTGCGGTGAGTGGCACTTACGGGGTGGCCGCGCTCGCCTTCTCCGAAGAGCTTGCCTCGTTTTTCACCGACGATGCGACGGTGATCGGGATCGCGGCGCAAGCGATCGTCGCAACCCACCTTCCGCTTCTGCTGTTCGGCCTGCGGCAAACGGTGCTGATCCTCTTCCAGGCTCAGGGCAGAGCGAAAGCGGCCGTTGCCATCGGTCTGGCGCAGAATGGCTATCTTCTGTTTCCGCTGCTGGCTCTCCTGCCGCCGTTCTTCGGTTTTTCAGGCTTGCTGGCCGCAATGTTCCTGGCCTCTGCCCTGACCGGCCTGCTGTCGGCCGTCTGCCTGATGAGGACGCTACGCGCGCTCCGGCAGCGCTCTGCCGACCATCTGACCTCCATCCGTCCATATCCCAGCTTTTGTCCATGAGAGGATGACCATGAACCAGTCGATCAACCCGCACGACCTTGGCGCCCATGCGGCCGCTGACGATCTCTTTACGCCTGTCGATCCGGCGGCATTCAACGCCGTGTCTCCGCCGATCTTCCAAACGTCGCTGTTCACCTACGACAGTTACGAGGCGATGGAGGATGTTTTCGCCGGCCGCACGCGCAACTACATCTATTCGCGTGGTGACAATCCGACGGTTCGTGAATTCGAACTCCTGGTCGCCCGCCTCGAGGGCGCAGAGGATGGACGGGCTTTCTCGAGCGGAACGGCCGCCATTACTTCGACAATTCTCAGTCTCGTTGAGGCCGGAGACCGGGTCGTTGCGGTTCGCCATCTCTACAACGATGTCTACCGCCTTCTGGTGAAGCTGCTCGGCAGGCTCGGCGTCGCGGTGGACTTTGTCGATCCCGCCGACCACGACGAGGTCCGCAAGGCTCTGTCGGGCGCCAAGCTGCTCTATCTTGAAAACCCCACATCCTTCGTCTTCGAGCTTCAGGACATTGCGGCGCTGTCGGCCATGGCAAAGGAGGCCGGTGTTACGACAATCATCGACAATTCCTGGGCAACGCCGCTCTTTCAAAAACCGATCCAGCATGGCGTCGATATCGTCATTCACGCCGCCTCGAAATATCTCGGCGGTCACAGCGATACGGTGGCCGGCGTCGTCGTCGGCTCGAAGGAGGCCATCGCCAGGATCAATTCAATATCCTACCCCTATGTCGGCGCCAAACTGTCACCGTTCGAGGCCTGGCTGCTGCTGCGCGGCATGCGCACGCTGCGTGTCCGTCTCAAGGAGCACGAGCGCAGCGGGCTTTTGTTGGCCGGGCGGCTGAAGGAGCATTCTGCGATCGCACGCGTTCGTCACCCGGCATTCCAGGAACATCCCGGACGGGCAACGCTCACGGGTTATGCCGGGCTGTTCGCCTTCGACCTCTATCCCGATATCGATGTCGCACGTTTTGTGAATAGCCTTCGCGACATCCGCCTCGGTGTCAGCTGGGGGGGACCCGAAACGCTGGTGGTCCCCGCCAAGGTCGCGTTGCAGATCCCCGACCGGATGACCTCCTTCATCCGGTTCGGTGTGAGCGAGCAGACGGTTCGGTTCGCCGTTGGTCTGGAAGAGCCGGAACTGTTGTGGAGTGATTTGCAGCAGGCGCTGTACGCCGCGAAACGGTAGGGTCCTGGCGGTGCGCATGGTCGGGGCGGGAAGCAGGCTCAGTAATTGCCAGATGGCAATGCTCCTCTGCCGCCTTGATCATGAAGTTGACGAGGGTCCTTGAGACGCCGAGTTCGGCTGCAATATCCTTCTGCGGCACGCCGTTAAGGCGATGGCGAATGAAGGCATCGTTGGTTCGCTTCGGCAACGCCTCGAGCGAGGCAAGCACGTTGCGCAAAGTCTCGGCGGCGACAAGCTGGTCGAGCACGGTGGGGATGGGAGCCGTGATCTCCTGAACCTGGTCGATCGACCTATAGTTGTTCATCTGCTGACGTCGCCGGCGGCTTTCGTCGAGTGCGAGATTATAGACCATCCGGAAGGCGTAACCGATCGGGCAACGAATGCCGTCAGTTTTGACCCCATAGGCTTTAATGACTCCATCCTGAAATATATCCTCGGAATATGACTTTGATTTGACAACGCTTTCAATCGTTTTGAGGAGTTTTTCCTTGTTTTCGATCATGGCGTTGACCACGGCATTTCCGTTCACATCACGATGCAATGTGTGCATTGTCCTGTACCCTTTTTACAAATGGAAAATCAGGCTCTGTCGTTGCTGGTCGATGCGGTCTTGGCGTTCCTTTTTCGAGGAAAGTACACGATTTGATTGCAGTGTCTATTTTAAGGTGATAACAAGAGTCAAGTTTAAATCGACCTGATGAAAGCGAGAAAAAATGGGAAGGACAGTGGAGATCGTGACGGGCAAGGCGGAGCTCTGCCGATCGATCATGGGGGCTTTGCCCGACTGGTTTTCAGAACCTGAGGTCATCGAAGCGAGCGCTCAGGCGATCGAAGACCTACTGGTGTTCGGCTATGTCGAAGCCGACGTCGTGACTGCGTTGATGGCCTTGAAGCCGCACCCGCCCGGCGCCGTCGAGATCGCGCTGATTGCGACACGACCCGAACATCACGGTCGCGGCGCCGGACGCCATCTCATCGATGCGGCCGAACGTTTCGGCCATGAATCGGGTGCCCGACTGCTGACCGTAAAGACTCTCGCCCCGCGCGACCGCGACGAACCGCAGTTCGAGGCGACGCGGCGCTTCTATGACCGGAACGGCTTTGTGCGGGCCGAGGTCTTTGCAAAGCTTTGGCACGAGGATCATCCATGCCTGTTCATGGTAAAGCCGCTCGCCGACGTTGAGGCAGGTGAAGCCGTGTTTTGAGGCGACAGGACTTTCTGCCTGGCGCGTTGGCAATGAGCAGCGCGGTACATCGGAGCGGCCCTTCTAGTCATCGCCGACTGCCATCCATCGTCTCTTCAGGACCTTGGCGAGCCGCTAGGAGCTAATGGCGCCCGTCCGGCAGCGGACAGGCTTCGCCGCAGCCGCCCACGCCCGGCAGATTGTAGCGCAGGCAGCAGACTTTTCGGCGAGCGAACTCGAGGCCGCATTGCTGTCGTGCAATGCGGATCATGCCGAACATCGGATTGCGCCCGCCGCATGGCCATACAGCTTCTTCGAGCAGCGCCAGGCCGCCTTCGACAAGGGCGGGCTCGTGACGATGGGCGATCTCCTTGAGAATCCAGGAGAGATATGCCGCGACATTGTTCCAGAGAAGCTTCGGAGCGACGCCGGCATTGACGGCGATCGCCGCGATCACCGGTTCGGCGTGGCGGCGCATCAGCCGGTGAAGCTCGCCGGCGGGATCGGTGGTAACGTCTGGTCTTTCGGACATCACGAATGCTTCCGGCTCACCCGTATGCTCGTTGCAGACGAGTGAAAGCCGGTCGATCTCCAACGCCAGCCCAATCCGGTGCACGAACATGTGGAGGCTGGAGGTGATCGTCAGGATGCTGAAATAGTAGAGCGTCCACATGGAGACGATCGCACGACGGTCGCTGCCTGGAAACTTTTGCGCATATCGGCCAATGATTTCGTCAAAGATTGCCCGGTCGCAAAGATCCCTGCAGGGAATGACGATGCCTGTCTGCGGTGGAGAACTGAGCAGCTTGCCGCGGCAATAGGAGAACGGGCCGTCGCCCACCAGGCCGTCGAGGTCGACGGCCTGGTGGGCGACGGGATGATCAGCGATCAACGTCGCGGGCTGGAGCGCTCGGGTCGTCTCCGGCGCCATCTATTACCACCGATACTTCAGGGTCGCCGTCATGTTGCGGCCTTGGCCGAGATAGCAGAAGCCCTCGTTGCACACGGTGTCGCGCTGGTCGGCAATGTTGCGGATATTGAAGGCAGCCGTCAGGCCCTCGTAGTTCTTGTCGATCGCGCCGAAATCATAAGCGGCAGATGCATCGACATAGAAGCTCGACGGGTTCTTCGAGGTATTGGCGGTATCCGTCCAATTCTCGCTGACATAACGGACGCCCGCGCCGACCGACAGGCCGTTGAACGGATTGGTTTCCTGGAAAGTATAGTTGGCCCAGAGGCTTGCGACATGCGCGGGCGTGAAGGCCGGCGTGTTGCCCTCATTGTCGCCTCCGGTCACCTCGGAATGGTTGTAGGTGTAGGCCGCAATGATGTCGAGGCCGTCGGCGATTGCCGCGCGCGCTTCAAGCTCGATGCCCTTTCCCGTCACTTCGCCAAGCGAGTCGTAGGCAAGGGTCAGCGGATTGACCAGCACCGGCTTGTTCTTTTCGACGATGTGATAGGCGACCGCCGACAGCAGGATGTCGGTGCCCGGCGGCTGGTACTTCACGCCGAGTTCGTACTGTTCACCCTCGGTCGGCTCCAGGATCTTGCCGGATGCCGACCGGTTGGTGACCGGGTCGAACGAGGTCGCATAGGAGACGAAGGGTGCAATGCCGTTGTCGAAGAGGTAAAGCGCGCCGGCTTGCCAGGAGAAGGCGTTCTTGTTGACGTCTTCCGAGTCGTTCAACCCGAAGGAGGGATAGGTCGTGTCACGCGTCTGGTTCACCCAGGTCTGGCGACCGCCGAGGTTGAAACGCCAGTTTCCAGCCTCGATCTGGTCAAGGGCGTAAACGCCGACTTGGCGCATATCGGCATCGGCAACGATGAAGTCATAGGCCGGCGTGGCGCCCGAGACACCATAGGTCGGGTTGGCGATATCGAAATCGAAGGCCGAGTTGACGGCGCCGATGCCGTAGCCCCAGTTCGACTGGAGATTGGTGTAGTCGAGGCCGAACAGCATCGTGTGCGCAAGGGGACCCGTATCGAACTTCGCCTCGAGCTGGTTGTCGACCTGGAAGACGTTCATCTCGTCGCGGATCGAACTCGCGTTACGATGAGCGACAGTCCCGGTCCAGCTGGAAACGCCGAGGTAACGAGCTCTGAGATCGAGATGCGAATAGCGCAGGTTCTGGCGGAACGTCAGGCCGTTGTCGAATTCGTGCTCGAACTGATAGCCGATCTGCTGCTGCTTGACCTTCTGGTAGTCGTAGTCGGGATCGCTCTGCCTTATGTCGAGAATTTTGCCGTCGACGGTCGTGATCGCGCCGACATTGGCATCGGTCTCGTCGGACTGCGCCAGGCCGTACAGCGTGAAGGACGTGCCTTCGTCGGGCTTCCAGGTGAAGGACGGCGCCAGGAAATAGCGATCGTCGGCAATATCGAAATTGTTGTCGCCGTGACGGGCAAGGCCGACGATGCGATAGAGGAAATCATCATTTCCTTCGCTGATCGGTCCACCGAAATCGAACATCGCCTGAGCCCGATCCTTGGTGCTGTAGGAGATACCGACTTCGTGGATCGGCTCTTCGGTCGGAAGCTTCGATATCTTGTTGACGAGGCCGCCCGGCGATCCCGAGCCGTAGAGAACGGATACCGGTCCCTTGATCACCTCGACGCGTTGCAGCTGATAGGGATCGGTGCGGAACATGCCGTAATTGATATAGGGCTGGCGCAGGCTGTCCCGATAGTCGCCAACCGTCGTGATGTTGAAGCCGCGAATGAAGATTTGGTCGAAGCGCGGATCGAAGCCGTTCGGTCCTGTCGTCACGCCGGCCGAATAGCGCACGGCCTCGATGATGCTCTGGGCGCCCCGCTGCTCGATTTCCTTCTCGGTGGTCACCGAGACCGAACGCGGCGTCTCGACGAGCGGCGTGTTGATTTTGGTCGCCGCCGAGCTGTTCTTAGCGGCAACGGACGTCCGGTCAGCCTTGCTATCAGAGGCTGCGCCGCCTTGAATGACGATCGGCTCCAGCGCTGTCGCACTGGCATCGGTGGCGCTTTGGGCCGCAGCCGGCGATGCCGCAATGCCGATCAGGACGATCGCTGTCGTGACAAATAGGCTATCTCTATAAATTCGCGATACATTATTAGAAACATTCAAAAAAACACGTGCCATTGCTTGGTCCCTACGCCACGGATGCGGGCGGAACCTATGGAGCGAAATTGGCCTTGTCAACATAAGATGATTATTTTAGTCACCTTTAAATCGATAAATCCACGCCTTCAACACTCCCGAACAGGTTGCACGTAGAATCGAGGCCTCGTAACGTTCTGTGGGGCTGCCAAACAGAGGCAGTTCTGCCGCGCGCGAGACCAAGCGCGCACCGAGACGACGGCCAACCTGCCGGTCTTGACGGGGATGGACCCGACGATCCCGTATTGCTGCTGATTTTGAACCACGCCCGCGCCAGCAGTATCACCTGACTGAGTAGGAGGGGTATTTCGACTGCAGATGCCGCTGAAGTGGCTCGCCGGATAGGTCGGCCGGCGGACTTGCGCAAAACACCATCGCCCTCACTTGAGCAACTGCCACTCCCATTAGAGCCGCCGGCCAATTACGGGAAGAGACCTGTCGCTCGGTAAGCCCGGATCGTCCGGTCATAGATGCCGATGTCCTGGCAGCCCCGCGCGACCAGCTGGGCCCCCTCGATGGCTGCGAAGATCGCCATCGCGTGCTCCTGCAGGTCTTGGTCGCTTGCGGAAGGCTTGGCCCGCGAAAGCACCTTGGATAGCCAACCGACGTTCATAGCGGCGAATTTATCGACCTCGGTCCGAACCTCCGTGGGAAGGTCGTCAAGTTCGGCGCTCATGATTCCGCACAGGCACATGCGATTGTCGTTTGCCAGAGCTGAGCGAAAGATCTCAGTATATCTGTCCATGCACCAGGTCGCGTTTTCGGACGTCGCCAGCAGCTCCGTCAGATAGGCTGCTCCGTCCTCGGTGTAGCGACGCGCCAATGCAGCGCCGAGGGCGCCCTTGGTCGGGAAGTGATAGTGCACGCTGGCACTCTTGATCCCCACTTCTTTCGCGAGCTCACGAAAGCTAAGCGCATTATAACCGTGCGCCTGCACCGTCGCTCTTGCGGCGCTCATGACCGCCTCGCGCATATCCGTTTTGGTTTTGGCCATCATCGATCCTTACCTATCACTCGATAGATAGTTGTTGACGCCGGAAAAGGGAAGGGATAAACGACGACTGCAATCTATCTATCGATAGACAGATAAAGGAGTCTCCCATGAAAATCTTCGATCGCCCCGGGTTTCCCAATCCGGCACGCATCCGCATCGTGCTCGCCGAGAAGGATCTCGAACCGCAGGTCGAGTTTGTTTCCGTCGATCTTATCGGTGCCGAACACAAGCAACCCGCCTTCCTCCAAAAGAACCCCTCGGGCGTGCTGCCGGTGCTCCAGCTCGAGGACGGCACCTACATCGCGGAGGCCACTGCCATCACCGAATACCTCGACAATCTCGACGGCGATCCGCGGCTCACCGGCAAGACGCCAAAGGAAAAGGCCGTCATCCACATGATGCAGAAGCGGGCCGAGACCGAGCTGCTCGATGCGGTCGGCAACTATTTCCACCACGCGACGCCCGGCCTCGGCGCCGAGCTACAAGTGTTCAAGAGCCCGGAATGGGCTGGCCGCCAGGACTGGGGCAACCGCCAGCGCGACAAGGCGCTCGCCGGCATGACATATTTCGACAGATTGTTGCAGGACCAGTCGTTCGTCGCCGGCGATGCATTCTCGATGGCCGACATCACGGTGTTTGCCGGGCTGATGTTTGCCGACGCCGCCGGCATTGCCATCCCTGAAGATCATTCCGCGCTGAAGTCCTGGCGCGCAAAAGTCTCCGAGCTGCCGAGCGTCAAGAATCGCAGCGGCCAGATGTTCGTCGCGGAGGATCTGCGCAGGCTCGGCTTCTGATCCCCGCACCCGGCCTGAACATCGCGCCGATACGTCCAACCACATTACCCACTCGCGCCGCCCAGGCGGCATAATCTCACGGAGTTTCCTCATGTCTACGATCTCAACACCCGACAGCGCTTCCCGGCGCAACCTGCTGAAAGGGGCTGCCATCGCCGGCGTCGGACTGGCGGCGGCCGGTGCCAGTGCGAACTTGGCGGCAGCAAAAACGCCCGCGTCAGTCCATGCCGGGAAGCTCACAGGCGACCGCCTGGTCACGAAAGACGGCACCGACCTCTACTTCAAGGACTGGGGCACCGGTCCGGCCGTGGTGTTTAGCCATGGCTATCCGCTCTCGTCCGACGCCTGGGAGGACCAGATGTTCTTCCTGTTGCAGAACGGCTATCGCGTCATCGCCCATGACCGTCGGGGCTTTGGCCGGTCGAGCCAGCCGTCCGGCGGTTACGACTACGACACCTTCGCCGACGACCTGGCGCAACTGGTCGAAGCGCTCGATCTGCGCGAGGCAACGTTCGTCGGCCACTCGATGGGCGGTGGCGAGGTCGCGCGTTATGTCGCGCGTCACGGCCAGAGCCGCGTCGCCAAGGTCGCCTTCGTCTCCTCGGTGACACCCTTCCTGCTCAAGACCGCGACCAATCCAAACGGAGCGCCAAAGGAGCTGTTCGATACGTTCCGCGCCGCTGTGCAGGCAAACCGGTCGCAGTGGAATCTCGACGTCACCATGCCGTACTACAGCTTCAACCGTCCGGGCTCGCACGTCTCGGAAGGTCTTAGGGAGAGCTACTGGCGTCAGGGACAGGCAACCGGGTTTCTTGCCGCCTATCACGCGCTTGGCGCCTTCTCCGAAACCGATTTCCGCGACGACCTCAAGAAGATCACCGTTCCCGCGCTGGTGGTCCACGGCAGCGACGACCAGATCGTCCCGCTGGAAATCTCCGCGAAACTGACCGCCGGGCTCGTTCCACATGCCAAGCTCATTGTCTACGAAGGCGGCTCCCATGGGCTGCTGCATGTCGACAAGGACCGCTTGAACGCCGACCTGCTGGCGTTCCTTCGCGGCTGATGGCGTGGGAAAGGCCGGGGGCTGGCTGTAGCCCAGCCTCCGGCGCTATTGCATGCGATCGTATGCGAGTCTGGCAATCAGGACGCCGTGATCGCGTTGACCGACGCGTCGTAAAAGAGATCGTCACCAAACTCCTCCCCGACAATGCCGCCCAATCCCGCCGACAGCGACAGCGCAGCGTCCAAAGGCGAAAATGTCATCGTCACGCGCCGAACGAGCCCGGTCTCGTCGCGCTCGATGACACCTACCGCTTCCAGATCGAGGCCGGTGCGAAGTGTTGCCTTGTATTGCAGGAAATGGCGCTGATCGATCGCCCCATAAAAGGTCGGCGTCTGCGAGGCATAGAGCGTGCCGACGGCCTCGACCAGGCGCTTGATATTGTCACGGCCGGAAACCGGACGGCGCAGGACCGTCCCTCTCAGTTCGGCGTCATCGGCAAGATCATCGAGGAATGGGTGCTTTTCTCCGTTGCTGCCCGTCATGACGTTTCTCCGGAAGGCGTGATTTCTGGGGTGGCCGCGTGAGCGCGATCCAAACTCAACATCGACCTTGCGGGATATAGTGTGTAATTGCACGTCAAGCAATGAGGCTTGGAATCGGGATGTGGCGAGCATTCTACTTTGTCCGTCGAACGCCGAGATTCGCGCTTGACACTGTGCAATTGCACATTTAGATGTGCCCCATGCCGACACCCACTGGTCCCCATCTCTGTTACGCCCTCGCCGCCCGCCAGAACGCGCGGCATCTGAGCCGTCTTTACGACAATCATCTGGCGCCTGCCGAACTGTCGGTCTCGCAGTTCTCCATCCTGTCGCTGCTAGAAGCCTACCAGAGCCTCAAGATCACCAGTCTGGCCCATATGCTGAGCATGGAGCGTACGACGCTCGTCCGCGCGCTGAAGCCGCTGCAGGCAGCCGGATGGGTTGTCGCCGGGAGAGCCGACAGCGGCCGCGCCTTCGATGTCACCCTCTCCCCCTCCGGCGTCGCAAAGGTGGCGGAGGCTGTCCCCCTTTGGGAAAACGCCCAGGCCGCGTTTGAGCGGGAGGTCGGACAGGACCGCGCCGTGCGCATGCGCGATGAAATCCTGGAGCTGAACCTCGGCGGGTAGCTCCCCTTTTTACCCAAAACTGTGTAATTACACACTTTATGATGCAGCCAAACACAAGGAGATAGAAATGACTGACAAGTTCCTCGTTACCGGCGCAACCGGTGAGACCGGCCGCTACACCGTCCAACGCCTGCTCGAAAAAGGCCACTCCGTCCGCGCAATGGTCCACAGGCAAGACGAGCGCGCCGACGCGCTTCGCAGTGAAGGCGCCGAGGTCGTAGTTGGCGACCTCTTCGAGCATGACGACGTTATCCGCGCTGCCGCCGGCACCACTGCCGCCTATTTCTGCTATCCGGTCCGTCCCGGCATCATCCAGACGACGGCATATTTCGCCGATGCGGCCAGGCGCGCCGGGCTGAAGGCCGTAATCAACATGTCGCAGATCTCCGCGCGCGAGGACTCCAAGAGCCATGCGGCGCGCGATCACTGGATCGCCGAGCGGATCTTCGACTGGTCGGGCGTTCCCACCATCCACCTGCGGCCGACCTTCTTCTCGCAATGGCTGCTCTACCCGTTTGCACGCAAGACGATCGTCGAGCAGAGCATCATTGATCTGCCTTACGGCGCTGGCCGTCATGCGCCGATCGCCGCCGAGGACCAGGCCCGCCTGATCGCCTCGCTGCTGGCCGATCCGGCCGCCCATATCGGCAAGACCTACACGCTTCATGGGTCGACCGAGCTTGACCAGCCGGGCATCGCCGCGGCCATCAGCGAGGTGCTCGGCCGCAAGATCAGCTACCAGCCGCTGACCATCCCCGCCTATCGCGATCGCCTGGAAAAGTTCGGCCTGCCGGAATTTCTGATCCAGCATTTCTGCGCGATCGCCCTCGATTACCAGAATGGCATCTTCTCGGGCGCCGACAAGATCATCGCCGAAGTGACGGGCGTGCCGCCGATGACCGTTCAGGACTTCGTCACCTCGCACCGGGCCGCCTTCAATACCCTGAACGCGGCGGCGTAAGCCGCTCCGGCGCGGCCCGAGCATCGGCATCACCGGGTCTGAAACGCCGGCTCCGTCCACAAGCTGATGGCGGCGCGATGAATGCGCCGCCCGGCCAACCTTCCAGGAGAAGCAAGTTGAACATCAACCTATCAGGTAAAGTCGCCCTCGTTACCGGATCTACCGAAGGCATTTTCCAGAATTTGCTTCTTATTTGATCCATGGCCGGCGGAGATTAAGGTGGCCGTAAAACGTCCAAATTCCAAACTATTTTCTACGAAATCAGTAGAAAGAGAACGACCTGTCTTTCTTCGGCCCATTTACATGCCTATGTTTCAAACGTGGGCTTGTCGACCTTCTCGCTGACGCCACACGCTAGTCCGCCTTGGTCATAAATCAGATTTGGGAAGAGAGATGACACGATACGTTATCGTGGGGGCAGGCGCGGTTGGTGCGAGCCTCGCTGCGCAGTTCGAACTTTCCGGCATCACATATGCGCTCGTCGGACGTGGCGCACAGATCGGCCATATAAAGAGGTATGGTTTGAGCTACCAACGTCCCTCTGGCAAGCGACAGATCGGGCTTAACGCTTTCGACCTCAGCGACCCGCCCAAATTGACCCTCGATGATATCCTGATGTTGACGGTCAAAACTCAGGACGCGGCAAGCTCCCTGGCCTCCTGGTCATGGCGTCCTGTGTCGGATTCGGGAGGTGCAACGGCTGCCAGTCTCCCCGTCGTCACCTTTCAAAATGGCTTGGCGACAGAAGCGATTGCGCTCAGAACTTTCGCCAGGGTTTACGGAGCTAGTATTCTGACGCCAGCACGGTTTACCGAAACCGGCTCCGTTGCAGTGGCGGGTGATCCGCAGGTCGGCGTGGTCACCATAGGGCGTTTCCCGTCGGGTTCTGATGAAACAGCCGAGCAGATTGCGGCGGACCTCACCCGCGCTAATTATCTGGCCGAAACCAGCAATGATATCCGCCGTTGGAAATCAGCCAAACTTCTTCACAACGTCAGAAACGTCTTGGAATTGTTCGTTGGGGCCGAGGATCTCCGCGTCTCCATCGCCGAGGCGCTGGTCAATGAAGCTCGCCAGGCTCTCGAGGCTGCCGGTTATAACCTCGCCTCACCCTCTGAACGGACCACAGATCTTTCAGGGTGGCGTATAGCTCAGGACAGTGGCATCCATCCCGGTCAACAATCGACCTGGCAGAGTTTTACCAGAGGCGCTTCGAGTGAAGTCGATTTTCTCAACGGCGAAATCGTCTTGCTGGGTCGTTTCCACAATATTCCGACACCCTACAATGAGGTTGTCCAGAATCTTGCTGGCAGATTGGAGCATCAAGGCGGCTTCACCAAAGCACTGGCGCTTGACGCGATTCAATCACTTGTCGACAGGCCCTATCGGGCGAGCAACACCGATCTCGCCGCAACGAACTGATTGTCGCCGTCTAATTGTTCAACGATGCAACCACCAACCTGAAGCGATCCAATGAGAGAACCCATATCAGATCAGATCCTCGCCGCAGCCGGCGGGCTATTTTACAGCGAAGGTATTCGGGCTGTTGGGATAGATCGCATTATCGAAGAAGCGAAAGTTGCAAAGGCAACGCTATATCGACACTTCCCGTCCAAGGATCATCTTGTTGCGGCCTATCTCCAGGATCGCCACGAACGTGTTGTTCGCTCCTTGCGGGAGGCCTTGGACGCGACGGCTGCTCCGAGAGACCAGGTGAGAGTTATTTTCGAGCGCCTGTATGAAAAGGCCGACAGCCCGGAGTTCCGGGGCTGCGCATTTGCTCTTGCGGTGGCCGAGCATGGCGACTCAAAACGCGTCGTGTCCGTCGCCCGAACGCATAAGAAGGCCGTGAGCGACATCTTCCGTGCCATTATCTCCAAAGCCGAATTAGGGCCCGACCAGACGGCTGCTCATCTATCGCTTCTCTATGAAGGCGCGCTTGCGACGGTGGCAGTCGGACGTGATCCAACAGCGGTTCTCGTCGCCCGAGACTGCGCACTTTCTGTATTCGACGCCGCAATCCTACGCGACCGGACATCTTGAGAGCACTATAATATGACAAAGATCATCGACTATTTCTTCGGCATTGGCTCGCCATGGGCTTTCATCGGTCTGGACGCGTTCGCGGCACTGGCTTCCGAACAAAACGCTACGATCCGCCCCTATGTCATCCCCCTGATTGAGGATAACGGCGCCATCTATTCTCGTAACCGGCCGGAGGCCCGTCGAGCTTATTGGACGAAGGATCTCAAGCGTTGGGCGGCCGTCCGGGGCAAAACGCTGAACTTCGAAAATCGCGCGGCCTTGTCGGATCCAACGCCGGCGGGTTTCATGATCCTTGCCGCCATCGATGCGGGCAAAGACTGGCTCAAGCTGACGAAAGCGCTGCAGGAGGCCTTCTGGTTGCGCGGAGAAAATATCGGTGACGCACAGGTGCGTCGCGCAATCGCGGATGCCGCGGGCTTCGATGGCGCAGCGCTGGATGAGCGTGCCCAGAGCGACGCCGTGTTATCGATATGGAAGGCCAATTACAAGACCGCCAAGGACGCCGGTGTGTTTGGGCTGCCGACATTCCGTTATGAGGACGAGCTTTACTGGGGGCAGGACAGCCTGCCCTTCCTCGAACGTCATCTCAAGGGCGCAAAACTGGTCGCCTGATCCTGTCGTAAAGTCGAGGTGCGCGCCCGCGCGAACGCAGCCGGGCCGCAAACCTCAGATCGCAATTCCGGGGTTTCTCATGTCTCTTTGCTCGCCGGGTTCCCTGGTCTTCACCGAATGGCTGGCGGCGCATCTCGATCATCCTGGCCACGTCATTCTTGACGGCTCTTTCACGACACCGATGTCGCGCGGAGCGGACAAGTGATCGCGCCCTCCCCTGCTGTTATCGAGGCGCTATACGACCGTTTCGGTGACCGCTTCTCCACATCGCAGCCCTTGCGGGAGCAGCATGGCCGCGGTGAATCCCACCACATCGCCGCGATTCCGGAGGCAATCGTCTTTGCGGAAAACACGGAGGACGTAGCGGAAACCGTGCGGCTCTGCGCGGCCGAAGGCGTGCCGGTCATCGCATTCGGCGCCGGTACCTCCCTCGAGGGCCATCTGAGCGCGGTACGGGGTGGTGTTTCCATCGATCTCTCCCGCATGTCGCAGATCGTCCGCATCAGCGCCGAGGATTTGGATTGCACGGTTGAGGCCGGCGTGACCCGCGAGCAGTTGAACGCTCATCTGCGTGACATGGGCCTGTTCTTCCCGATCGATCCGGGCGCCAATGCCTCGATCGGCGGTATGGCATCGACCCGCGCATCAGGCACGAATGCCGTGCGCTACGGAACCATGCGCGAAAACGTCTTGTCTCTAACCGTCGTTCTGCCGAGCGGTCAGATCATCCGAACCGGTGGGCGGGCACGAAAGTCGTCGGCCGGATACGATCTGACGCGGCTCTTCGTGGGCTCCGAAGGGACCCTCGGCATCATCACCGAGGTGACGCTTCGGCTTTATGGCATTCCGGAAACGACCTCGGCCGCGCTTTGCTCGTTCGAGAATGTCGAACAGGCGGTTGCTGCGGCCATCGCAGTCGTGCAGCTCGGCATTCCGGTCGCGCGGATGGAGTTGATGGACCGTGGTCTGATCGAAGCCGTCAATGCTTATTCGAACCTGTCCTTGAAGATCGAGGACACACTGGCCTTCGAGTTCCACGGCTCTCCGGCCAGCGTGCAGGAACAGGTCGAGATGGTCGCCGGCATCGTCGGGGACAACGGTGGCAAGGACTTCGAATGGGCCAATACGCCGGAAGAACGCAACCGCCTGTGGAAGGCGCGTCACAATGCGTTTTATGCCGTCGTATCCCAGCGTGCGAATGCCAAGGGCTGGTCTTCCGACGTCTGCGTGCCGGTATCGCAGCTCAGTGCCTGCATTCTCGACACGCGCGAACTGCTGCGTAGCTGCAGCGTGCCGGCCGCCATTCTCGGCCATGTCGGCGACGGCAACTACCATGTTGTCTTCGCCGTCGATCCGACGAGCCAGGCAGAACTCGACGAGGTCGCCGCCATCAACAAGAAGATGGTGGAATACGCGATTTCGGTCGATGGCACATCGACGGGCGAACATGGGGTGGGCACAGGCAAGATCAAATATTTGCGTCAGGAACACGGAGATGCCGTGGATCTCATGGCGGTCATCAAAAATGCCATCGATCCGAAGGGCATCATGAATCCCGGCAAAATCCTTCCGAACGATGTTTCGCCAGCAGTCTGATAACGGCTTGATTGCCGAGGGCACTGTCAAATGAATAGCTTCAAGACCCACAGTTCCCATTGGGGGGCGTTTTCAGGCCGATACGAAAACGGAGGTCTTGAGGTCCGGCCTCATCCGGGCGATCCGCATCCGTCGCCATTGCTGGGCAACATTCCGGCGATCGCCCATAGCCCTATGCGCATCAGGCGGCCGGCGATCAGGCGCGGCTGGCTCGAAGGCGCGCCGGGTCACGCGCAGAATCGCGGGGCCGACGACTATGTCGAGGTCAGTTGGCCGCGCGCAGCCGACTTCGTCGCAAAAGAGCTGCAGCGCGTTTACGGAAACTTTGGCCCGGAAGCCGTGTTCGGAGGATCCTACGGATGGGCTAGTGCCGGACGGTTCCATCATGCACAAAGCCAGATCCACCGGTTTCTCAACGTGCTGGGTGGTTACGTCGGTTCCGTCAACACCTACAGCTCCGGTGCGGCAATGGTCATCCTCCCGCACGTGTTGGGACCATACGATCATTTCGACCGCAAGAGCGTCACCTGGGATGCCATCGAACGGAGCAGCGAGCTGGTCGTCGCCTTTGGCGGGATGGCGATCAAGAACACCGATGTGCATGGCGGCGGCATCAGCGCGCATATCGTGCCGCGGACGCTGAACGGCGCGCACGCGCGAGGTGCGCGTTTTGTCCTCGTCAGCCCCCTGAAAGACGATTTTCCTCCTGAGGTGAATGCCGAATGGCTGCCCATCTTACCTGGCACCGACATCGCGCTGATGCTCGGCCTCGCGCATGTGCTCGTCAGCGAGGGATTGCACGACCGCCAATTTCTCGACCGATATACGGTCGGCTATGAACGTTTTGAAGACTACCTGCTTGGCCGGATCGATGGTGTCGAAAAAAGCCCGGATTGGGCGTCCCACATTTGCGGCATCGGCGTCGATGCCATAAAGACCCTCGCGCTTTCCATGGCGCGCGCCAGGACGTTGATCACCGTCAGCCATTCCCTGCAACGTGCCGACCATGGCGAGCAGCCGGTCTGGATGGGCATCGTGCTCGCCGCAATGCTCGGGCAGATTGGGCTGGATGGCGGCGGCTATTCCTATTCCCTTGGTGCGTTGGGCAACATCGGCAAACACCAGCTCGCCGTCCCACTGCCGACGCTCAGCCAATTCAAGAATGCCGTGTCGGATTTCATTCCCGTCGCGCGTATCGCCGACATGCTGCTCAATCCGGGCCACGAGTACAACTACAACGGCCACGCGATGCGTTATCCCGATATCCGCCTCGTCTATTGGGCGGGAGGCAACCCGTTCCATCACCATCAGGATCTCAACAGGCTGCGGGCGGCATTCAAGAAACCGGAGACCATCATCGTGCATGAGACGGCCTGGACGTCGTCTGCGCGCCACGCCGATATCGTGCTGCCGGCGACGACCACGCTCGAGCGTGACGATATCGGGGCGGCGGACCGCGATCCGCTGATGGTCGCCATGAAGAAGCTGATCGAGCCGGTCGGCGAAGCACGGGACGATTATGAAATCTTCTCTGAGATCGCGCGCCGTCTCGGCAAATTCGAAGAGTTCACCGAAAACCGGACCAGCCGGGAATGGCTAACCTTCCTTTTCGAAACAACGCGCAAGGCGCTCGTAGCCGGTGGACACGAAGCTCCCGACTTCGAGACGTTCTGGGAACGCGGAGAGATGCGCCTGCCGCTCAAACCCGACGATGGCGGACCGGCGCGTGCCTTTCGCCATGATCCGTTTGCATCTCCACTTCAAACGCCATCCGGGAAGATCGAGATCTTTTCGCAGAGGATCGAAAGCTTCGGTTACGATGATTGCCGCGGCCATCCGCGATGGTATCCGCCAAGGGCGGAGGCGGAGGACGATAAAAGCCGCTTCCCGCTCCACCTGGTCTGCAACCAGCCGCATCAGCGGCTGCATAGCCAGCTGGACTATGGCGATTTCAGCCGCTCCACCAAGATAAAGGGGCGGGAACCGGTTCGTATAAACCCGGCTGACGCGGCCGAACGCGGCATTTCCGATGGCGACATTGTGAGGCTGTTCAACGCCCGCGGCAGTTGCCTTGCAGCCGCGGTGATCAGCGAGGACGTCCGAAAGAGCGTGATGCAGCTTGCAACGGGTGCGTGGTTCGAACCCGACAATGCGGCCTCCGACAAATCGATGTGCGTTCACGGCAACCCGAACATCCTCACCCGTGATGTCGGAACCTCGCAATTGGCCCAGGGCTCGACCGGACAGCTTACCAGGGTGGACGCAGAGCGGTTCGTCGGCGAACTGCCTCCGGTGCGGATATTCGAGGGGATGACGTTCTTTGACGAGGCTGAGAGGTCCAGCACGAGGGCCGGCAACCAGTAGATCGGCGTCACCAACCACGGCGAAGGATGCACTGAGCCCGGAAAAGCTGATCCTCACACACCCAGAAACCGAACAAAATAATCCATAAAATTAGTAGAAAAAGAACAACTGGTCTTTCTCCCTCCTGTTGCCCTGCTTAGGCTATGCGTCGTGATCTACTTGGCAAACAATACAGGACCGCATTATGATCGAACGCTCTTCCCCGTTCTCCCTTTCCCGGCGTCTGCTGATCGCCACCTCTGCGTTGGCAATCGCCGCCTTGGTGGTAACGGCTGAGTTCAATCCGGCTCTGAGTGCCGATAGCCCACACAACGGCGGTGACATCACCTTCCTGATCGACTCGCTGGGTGATACCTGGATCCCGAACAACAGCGCCATTTCCAGCTTCCAGGGCCACATCTGGGGCCATGTGACCGATAAGCTCCTTTACGTAGATGCTGACGGCAAGGTCAGCCCCTGGATCGCCGAACGCTGGGAGCAGAACGACAAGGCCACCGAGTTCACCCTGCACCTGAAGAGCGGCGTCACTTTCTCCGACGGCACCGCGCTCGATGCGTCGGCCGTCGTCGCCAATCTCGACATCTGGTACGCCGGCCGCAAGAGCGAAGGCATCAACCCGATTGGTCTCTTCCCGAAGACCTATGACCACGCCGAGGCGGTGGACGCGACCACAGTGAAGGTCTTCTTCAAGGCGCCGACGCTCGGCTTCATCCCGACCCTCGGCTATCACGGCTCGATCCTCATCTCCCCGAAGACCCTCGCTCAGCCCGCAGCCCAGCAGGCCGACCTCAGTAAGACCTCCGGCAGCGGCCCCTACGTGGTCGACTCCTGGAAGGAGGGCGACTTCGTCAAGCTGGTCAAGCGCAAGGACTACAACTGGGGGCCTGCGGCAGTCGGTCATACTGGTCCGGCCTATCTCGACACGATCACCTACAAGCTGGTGTCCGAGCCCTCGCTGCGCGTGGCCGCTGTCCAGTCCGGCCAGGCCGACGTCGCCTACAACGCCTCGCCGCAGGAGCTGGAGTCTTTGAAGGCAGAGGGCTTCACCACCGCGACACCGCGCTATCTCGGCTTCGTGAATGGTTGGGCAATCAACACCAAGCTTGCACCATATGACGACGTGAAAGTCCGCCAGGCCCTGCAGGCCGGCATCAACCGCCAGGAGATCATCGACACCGTCTACACACCCGACTGGAAGCTCGCGACGTCCTTCATCCAGAGCAACGTGCCGGGAGCGACCGATCAAAGTGCGCTTTTGGCCTACAACCCCGACAAGGCCGAGAAGCTTCTCGACGAGGCGGGTTGGGTCAAGGGCGCAGACGGCATCCGCACCAAGAACGGCCAGCCGCTCGTGCTGACGCTGCATTCCAACCCCTACCTCGCAACCTCGAAATCGGTCGACGAACTCATCGCCCAGCAACTCGGCAAGATCGGCTGGAAAGTCGCTATCCGTGCCTACGATGTCGTCACCTTCGGCCAAAAGGTCAAATACGGCGGTCCGGCCGTGCCGGCCTATGAGGTGACGCGCAGCTTCATCGACGCCGGCACCGTCGCCAGTATCCTGACGAACGCCAACAACGGCGAGAACTGGTTCGCCCTCGACGAGAGCGACAAGACGCTCAACGAACTCCGCGACAAGATCGCCAGCGCCGGTTCCATCGAAGGCCGCAAACCGCTCCTCGACGAACTGCAGAAGTACATTCTCGATCAGGGCTACTTCATCCCGCGCACGCAAATCGTCCAGCGGATCTACGTCCAATCCCCGAAGCTCAAGGGCGAAGTCTATAACGGCGTCGCCTATGCCAGCTACTACACGGCCTCGAAAAGCGAATAACCCGCAATTCAACCGAGCAACGTAAGAAGGTGACGGCATGAGCAAAGCCTACCTAAACTACGCCGCAAAACGCCTCGTACAGGCGATCGTCGTGATCCTGCTGGCCTATGTCTTCACCTTCGTCGTCGTAAGCATCCTGCCCGGCGACCCGATCACCAATGTCCTGAACAACCCCCAGAATGGGTTCACACCGGATGAGATCAAGGAGATCATCGCCGCCCAGGGCCTGGATAAGCCGATCCCGGTCCAGTTGTGGACATCCTTTTCCGGCTTCGTGACCGGCGATCTCGGCCTGTCGATGCGGACCAACCGGCCCGTCGCGACGCTGATCGCCGAGGTGCTGCCATCGACGTTGATCCTTGCTTCTGCAGGCCTCGTCGTCGCGCTGCTGCTCGCGGCGGTGATCGCCTATGGCACGCAGTTTCTTCCAAAACACTTTGGCCAAGGCTTGCTGCGGGGCTTCCCGTCATTGTTCCTGTCGGTGCCCAACTTCGTGATCGGCCTGGTGCTGATCCACCTCTTCGGTTTCCAGCTCGGCGTCTTCCGCGTGATCGAGCCCGACAGCTTCTGGGCGACCCTTTTCGCAGCCATCGCGCTCGGCATCCCGATCTCCGCGCAAATCGCCGAAGTGCTCATCGCCAACCTCGATCATGAGTCCGGCCAGGAATACGCCGCCGTCGCGCGGGGCCGCGGGCTCGGGCAAATGCGCCTGTTCGCCAAGCACCTGCTCAAGCCGTCTTCGCTCCCGGTCATTACCGTCATTGCGCTTACCATCGGCGAACTGCTCGGCGGCTCGCTGATCACCGAGACGGTATTCGGACGCACCGGTCTTGGCAGCCTGGTGCAGCGGTCGGTGAGCACTCAGGACCTGCCCGTGCTTCAGGCGGTCGTCTCTCTGGCAGCGGTGGTCTTCGTGGTCGTCAACCTGATCGCCGACCTTGCCTACCCGCTGCTCGACCCGCGCGTAAAACTGCTTGGCACGCCCGAGCGTCGTCCAACCACAGCCGACGAAGGTTCCGCCGGCATTTCCAAGGTGGTGACCTCATGACCCTCGCCTCCACCCACTCTACCTCGCGCATCACCGCGATCGGGCGGCTGACGGCGCTGCGCGTGCCGCCGGTCGTCGCGCTCTCTTTCGCAATCGTCGCGCTGGCGATCGCCTGGTCTCTCGCCCCAAGCCTGTTCACGAGCTATGACCCGGTCAACGGCGTTCCCTCTCAAAAGCTGCTGGGCCCAAGTGCAGCGCACTGGTTCGGCACCGATCACCTCGGCCGCGACCTTTATACCCGTGTGGTCTATGGCACAGCCTCCTCGGTCGCCAGCGCGCTGATCGCCGTCGTCATCGGCGTTTTCGCCGGTGGCCTCATCGGCCTGCTGGCCGGCTTCTTCGGCGGGTGGGTGGATACTCTGTTTGCGCGCCTGGTCGACGTGCTGCTTGCGATTCCAAAATTCCTGCTGGCCGTCATCGTCGTCACGGCGATCGGCTTCGACACCACGAACGCCGCCATCGCAACCGGCGTCTCGGCGGTGGCCCTCTTCGCCCGGGTGATGCGCTCGGAGGTCATCAAGACCCGGCAAGCGACATTCGTCGAGTCTTCCTTTCTACTGGGTGGATCGCGCTGGCACATCCTTTGGCGCCACGTGCTGCCGAACGCCTCGCGCTCGGTGCTACCGCTTGCAGTGCTGCAGTTCGGCGACTCAATCCTGGTGATCGCCAGTCTCGCTTTCCTCGGCTACGGCGACCCTCCACCGGCCTCCGACTGGGGCCTGCTGATCTCGATCGGCAAGGACTACCTCAAATGGCCGTGGCTGGTTTACGCGCCCGCATTCGTCACGATCGCAACCGTCCTCTCCGTGAACAGGATCAGCCGATGGCTTCGCAAGACAGACTGACTGAGCTTTTCGCCCGTACTGACGTCACCGGGGCGGCGCTCCGGCGATCGTCCCCCCTGCTCCGGATCGATGGGCTGTCGGTTTCCTACGGACCGCAGCAAGTCGTCAGCGACGTTGGGTTTGAACTCGGCCGCGGCAAGAGCCTCGCCCTCATCGGAGAGTCGGGCTCGGGCAAGTCGACCATCGCCCGCGCGGTGTTGCGACTGCTCGCCACTGGTGGACGCGCTAACGGCCGCGTCGAGTTCGACGGCCAGGAGGTATTGGGCCTCTCGGAGCGTCGTTTCCGGCCCTTGCGGGGACGTGCGATCGGGTTTGTCCCGCAGGACCCCGGCAACTCGCTCAACCCGGTGCGGACGATCGGCGCCCAGGCGATGGAGGCGGCAGCACTCGTCGACGAGCCCAATAAGGCAATCCGCAAGGCGCTCATCCTGGAGACCTTCGCCCAGGTCGGCCTCGACAACCCCCAGCGGGTCTATGACTCTTACCCGCACCAGCTGTCCGGCGGCATGCTGCAGCGCGTGCTGATCGGCCTTGCTGTCCTCCCCCGGCCGTTGCTGCTGGTCGCAGACGAGCCGACGTCAGCGCTCGACGTCACGATCCAGAAACGCATCCTCGACTTGCTTTCCAAGTTGCAGCACGAACTGGATATCAGCCTGCTCCTCATCACCCACGATCTGGCGATCGCCGCCGAGCGGGCGGACTCTCTGGTGGTGCTCAAGGACGGCATCGTCCAGGAAGCCGGCAGCACCACGGCTGTCTTCTCCGCGCCCGCTTCGGCATACGCTAGGAAGTTGCATGCCGACGTCCCAGCCCTCAACCCCGATCGTTACCGTAAGCTACGAGACCCCGCCTTCCGTCTCCTCGGGACCAAGACCGACAAGGCACCGAAGATCGAGGTTAGCGGCGTCACGAAGACTTTCACGGTCGACGGCAAGGTTCTGACGGCCGTCAACGACGTGTCGTTTGCCGTCCAGGCTGGCACCACGCACGCGCTGGTCGGCGAATCCGGTTCTGGCAAGACGACGGCAATCCGGCTGCTGCTTGGGCTCGAACAACCCGACATCGGGAACATTGCGGTCGCCGGCGAGCAGCTCAACGGTCGTTCGCCCGAGTCGCTGCGCGCGGTATGGCGCCACCTGCAGCTCGTCTACCAGAACCCGTTCACGTCACTGGACCCGACCTGGAAAGTCGAGCAGCTGGTACGAGAACCGCTCGACCAGTTCAAGATCGGAACCCGCGAGGAGCGCTCCGCGCGGGTCCGCGAAGCGCTGACCAATGTCGGGCTCGGCGAGCACCTGCTCTTGCGTAAGCCGGAAGCCTTGTCAGGTGGACAGCGCCAGCGCGTGGCCATCGCGAGGTCTCTGGTCCTCAAGCCTGATGTGATCGTGCTCGACGAGCCGACCTCCGCGCTCGACGTCAGCGTTCAGGCCGACATCGTCGAGGTGCTGCTTTCGCTGCAAGCCAGGCTTGGCCTGACCTATGTATTCGTCTCCCACGATCTGGCTCTGGTGCGCCAACTCGCGCACACCGTCTCGGTGATGCAGCGCGGGCGCATCGTCGAACATGGGAGCGTCACCGACATCTTCGGAAACCCCCAGCAGCCCTATACTCGGTCGCTGCTGGAATCGATCCCATCGGGCGCCGCTGGTATCGCCCGTGCACCACACCCGCAACCTCGGCGGATCTTCAACGAGGAAAAGATCGCATGACCATCGCTGCGACTGTAAATCCTCAGCCCGCGTCGTTCCGACCAAAGCAGCGGCTTGGCTTCAACACCCGGGTATCGTTCAATGACGAGGCCGGACCGGCGCAAGGTCTGCGCGACGGGATCGAACTATTCAAGGAAGCCGAGCGGCTGGGTTACCAGTCGGGATGGGCCTATCAGCGACACTTCGACCATTACCTCTCCTCGCCGCTTCCGTTCTTTGCCGCGGCCGGTCAGCACACCAAGCGCATCAACCTGGGATCGGCGGTCATCCCAATGCGCTATCAGGACCCGATCCTGCTCGCCGAAGCGGCCGGTACGACAGACTTGCTCATCGATGGCCGGCTGGAGCTGGCCATCTCGACTGGTGCCAACGCGGCCTTCGACGCTGTGTTCGGTGCAGTCGACACCGACGCTCGCACGGAAGCGAAACGGCGCCAGGCGCGCTTCCTCTCAGCGATCGCAGGCGAAGTCCTCCATACGGTCGTTTCGCCGGGCCAGGGTGCCCCGCAAGGCGCCGAATTGCGCGTAACGCCGCATAGCCCGACCCTGCGCTCGCGCATTCGACAAGGGTCAGCCAGCCTGAACTCGGCGGTGCAGGCGGCCGAGCTCGGGATCGGGCTTATCTCGGGAACCGTGCAGCACGACCATGCCGAGGGCGAGACTTTCGGGCAGTATCAGGCTCGCATTATCGAGGCGTTCCGCGCCACCTGGCGCACGACCTGGGGAACGGAGCCGCCATCGGTCGCAGTCGCCGCCTCCATCCTGGTCGGGACCACCGCCGAACTTCGAGAGAAATATGCTGCCTATGACCTCGAGCGTCGCACCATCGGAATTGCCGCGTCGCGTCCCAAAGGTGCCCTCGCGCCCGCCAGCCAACCAGCCGGCGCTCAGATTTCACCTGTCTTCCAAGGCACGCCCGATCAAGTGATTGAGGCAGTGCTCAACGACCCGGGCCTCGCAGCCGCAGACGAGGTCGTGCTCTTCCTGCCTCCCGCCTTCGGCCTCGCCGAGAATATACGGTTGCTGACCGATCTGGCCGAGACAGTCGCTCCAGGACTTGGCTGGTCACCTGCCTCGTAACCCATGCACAGGCTACACGGCTCGATGCCAGGACAGTTGAAGACATCAAGTGTCAACGCCATGGCCGGGAGCGGGTCCTACTCCATCCGCCGCGATAGCGAATATTTTCTATAAAATCGATAGAAAGAGAATGACCTGTCTTCCTCGCGGCGCTGCCGCGCCTTAACGTCAATGCAATGGTCTGCAACCTGAAGGAGCTCACATGTCCGCGGAATTCATTAGCGTAAGCTTTCCCAACGCGTCGAACGACCTCAACCCCATTCCCGACGCGCCTGCGGATCCTCGTTTCCTGGAGCGGTACGCACGCGCCCTCGATGACTATGGTTTCAACTACACGCTGATCCCCTACTCCTCCGCCTCCTTCGATCCCTTCACGCTCGGCGCCACGGTCCTGGCACACACGAAGCACATCAAGATCATCGTCGCCTTGCGCCCGAACACCGTCTATCCGACGGTCGCAGCCAAATCGCTTGCAACCCTCGATCAATTGAGCGGCGGGCGTGTTGTCGTTCACTTCATTGCAGGCGGCAGCGACGAAGAGCAGGCCCGCGAAGGCGACTTCCTCAACAAAGAGGAGCGCTACGAGCGCCAGGAAGAATATATCCGGATCCTTCGTCTGGCCTGGACGTCCAAGGAACCCTTCGACTTCGATGGGAAATACTACCAGTTCAAGCAATTCCGCAGCGCGGTGCGCCCAACCAGTGGCGTGATCCCGATTTCGGTCGGTGGTTCGTCGGATGCCGCGTATCGCATCGGGGGTTCGCTGGGCGACATTTTCGGGCTCTGGGGCGAGCCGCTTGCAGAAACAAAGCAGCAGATCGAACGGATCTACGCGGAAGCGGCAAGGGCAGGCCGGACGGATCGCCCTCGCATATGGGTTACCTTCCGGCCGATCGTGGCGGAAACTGACGAGTTGGCATGGGAAAAGGCGCATAGAGTTCTCGACCAGCTGAACGAAAACCGCCAGAAAGGCTTGGCCCGTGCGCCGCTCAATGCTGCACGCCCGGCCAATGTCGGCTCGCAGCGGCTTCTGGACATCGCAGCACGCGGCGATGTCCATGACCGCGCTC
Organism: Rhizobium leguminosarum bv. viciae USDA 2370; assembly: GCF_002008365.1. Lineage (GTDB taxonomy): Bacteria > Pseudomonadota > Alphaproteobacteria > Rhizobiales > Rhizobiaceae > Rhizobium > Rhizobium leguminosarum. Next base: position 185,265 of record NZ_MRDL01000059.1, on the reverse strand, counting down.
TATGGTATCCGACGGTGACCGCGACCAATGCTGGCGGCGCCACCACTGCGCTTGTCGGTTCGCCGCGCACCATTGCAGATTCCATCCTCGACTACATCGATCTCGGCTGCGATCTGATCTCGATCCGCGGCTATGACAATTACAATGATGCGGTCGACTACGGCCGCTACATCCTGCCGCTCGTGCGTGAAGGCATTCGCGAACGGGAAGAGGCGAACAAGAAGAAGAGTGCTGCGTGATGCGTGCAGTCTGGCCCGAGCGCCGGACTGCACGTCCCCTTTTTCTCAACGCAGCCGGATCTGCTCGTCCTTTGCCTAGGGATAGGACTGCCTTAACAGCCAGAAAGCGTCGACCCGCATGTCCCATGATACAATCGTTCCAGATGAAACCGTGCGCGTTATCGCGGACGCCGCACCGGATGCGGATCGAACCGGTCAATTTCCCTGGATCGGTATCCGGGCCGTTCATCAGAGCGGTCTCCTAGAGAGCACCGTTGCGACCCGCTATGGCGGTCAAGGCGCGACGCTCGCTGATGCGGCCCACATTCTGGCGGCGTTGGGGCGGGGTGATCCCTCGGTAGCGCTGATCAGCGCCATGACGATCTTCAATCATCTCGGCCAAGCCGCAAAGAACCATTGGCCTGATGATCTGTACCGGCGCCTGCTGGCAGAGGCTAAGCAGAGACCGCTATTGCTCAACGCCGCACGCGTCGAGCCGGAACTGGGGTCTCCGGCCCGCGGCGGCCTGCCCGCGACTGTCGCCCGCCGCACGGCAAGCGGCTGGTCGATCACCGGTCGCAAGCGCTTCGTGACCGGCGCATACGGTCTGACGCATTTCCTTGTCTGGGCGCATACCGACGAAACGCCCGCGCGCGTCGGAACGTTCGTCGTGCCGAATGGATTGCCCGGCATCCACGTGATCGAGAACTGGAACAGCCTGGGCATGCGCGCCACAGGTTCGCACGACGTCGAATATACCGACGTCGAGATCCCAACGGAAAACGTGTTGGAACTCGTTGATCCGTCGGTGGCTCAGCAGGACAATCGCGCCCATGCGGCGATCACGCTGGCGCTGACCGCGATCTATCTCGGCGCGGCTGAGGCTGCCCAGGCTGCCTTCATCCGCTTCGCCCATGAGCGCGTGCCCGCCAATCTGGGCCATCCCATCGCCCGCACGGAGCGGTTCGTGACGCTCTCAGGTGAGATCGACCTGCTTGTCTCCGGCGCCCGGCAGATCATTTTCGGCGCGCTCGAAGCCAACCATGGCGACGCGGAAAAGATGATAAGGGCTAGGCTGATCGCAGGCCGGCAACTGCGCGAAGCCGTGCAGATCGCGGTACGTGGCATCGGCAATCCGGGTCTTAGTGCCGACCTGGGACTTGAACGACATTTCAGGGATATCCAATCCGTGCTCGTCCACGCGCCGCAGGAAGATACTTCTATTTCGATATTGGGCCGCGCTGCCTTTGAGCGATGGAATAGAGAGGAAAGTGTCCGCTCGAGCTATCCGGCTGGGCTGACGGTCCTCAAAACAGCATAGCAACAGAGCGCCTCGTCCGATGGCCTCCCTCCTCCCTCGCATGATCGAGGCGAACTCGCGAAAGGAATTTAGATGAGCAACGATCTGATCGTCGGCTTTTCGGGCAATCTCTCCCGCCCGTCCAGCACCAGGCGCTTCGTGGAGAGTGTCACGGTATCGCTGGCGAAGCAGGCCGGCCTGCAGCACGCCGTCTTCGACGTCGAAGACCTCGGTATCTCACTGGCGGCCGCAAGATCGGTCGCGGACCTCGATCCGGCAGCAAGGGCGGTGATCCAAACAATCATCGACGCAGAAGCGCTCGTCATCGGTTCGCCAACCTACAAGGGGAGCTACACGGGCCTGTTCAAGCACGTCTTCGATCTACTCGATCCGGCAGACTTGCGCGGCAAACCCGTCATCCTGACGGCAACCGGCGGGGGCGATCGACACTCCCTCGTTGTCGAGCATCAACTTCGCCCGCTATTTGCTTTTTTCGAGGCTTTTGTGCTGCCGACGGCAATCTATGCCTCGAGCCGCGATTTCACTGATGGCATTCCGTCAACGGCTATTCTCGGTCGGGTAAACCAGGCGCTGGCAGAGGCCTCCGTCCTTGTGAAGGCCCGTTCGACGGCAGACGCAATTGCCGCGGAATAATTAGTCGGCGGGCAAAATGACAACACAAAAGAAATATGTCGTCGGCATCACCGATCACATGTTCGGCACCCCTGATCTCGAGGCCGAGGTGCTCGGCGACGATGTCGAGATCGATTTCTTCGCCACCACTGACGAAACGCTTTTCTCCCCCGAGCGCTTGGCTCGGCTTGATGCCCTGATGGTCTGGGGCGCACGGCTCGGGCCGAAAAGTATCGCCCAACTTTCACGCTGCAGGGCCGTCGTGCGTTATGGTGTCGGCTACGAGAAGATCGATCTTTCGGCTCTGGCTGATGCAGGCATCCCGTTCGCCAACAATCCCGATTACGGCACGGAGGAGGTCGCCGACCATGCGCTCGCGATGATGCTGTCGCTGCACCGGCGACTCTGGGAGCATGATGCCCACGCCCGTGGCTATACGACAGGATGGCAGGTCCATAGCCTCAAGCCACTTGCCCGCTCGAACCGGACCACGGTGGGCGTGATGGGTGTCGGACGGATCGGGACGGCTGTGGTCAACCGGCTGAAGCCCTTCGGCTTCCGCATCCTGGGCTATGATCCCGGCCAGCCGCGCGGCCATGAGAAGGCGGTCGGCTATGAACGCACCGACCGGTTAGATGACCTCTTCGCCCAGGCGGATATCGTCACCCTGCATTGCCCGGCAAACGACGAGACGCGCGGTATTCTTGGCGCGGATGGACTTTCCCGGCTGAAGCCCGGAGCCATCCTGGTCAATACCGCGCGGGGAGAACTGCTCGACGATCTCGATGCGCTCGAAGCCTCACTGCGAAATGGCCATCTCGCGGCGGCGGCAATCGACACACTGGCGCAGGAACCGCCGCGCGATCATCCGCTGCTGACAGCATGGCGCGATAGGAGTGACTGGCTTGAGGGGCGGCTGGTGATAACGCCGCACAATGCCTTCTACTCCGATCATGCAGCCATCGAGATGCGCCACAACGCAGCGCAGACAGTCAAGATTCTGCTCGACGAGGGCCGACTGCGAAATCAGATCACGGCGTGAGCGGCGGTCATTCGGAAACGAGACATCAAGTCGAGCGCTCGCTATCCCGCTCTGATCGGAAGGCAAATCACGTGTAGGTCTACCGACTGAAAGGTGATCGCCTTGAAGGGATCCCAACCGACAACCCTGTAGTTTACAGGGCGCCTTATTTCAAATGCACCTCCAGCTAACATTGCCCCGGCCATAGAGGAATGACCAATTTGCAGCCGCAAGCCGACCGTCAGCTTCGGGCTGCGAATCTTCATGAGCGGGCTCCAGGTTGAACGTGCGCATCGTCGCGGTGACCCAACTGAGACGTTGCCGGCATCGCACCTCGGCGTCCTGAGATGACGCGCAAAGCGGTCATCGGCGTTGGTCAGATTTTCTGCCTCCCACCCGAGCTCAAGCCTTCCTCGTAACGACATTTACTGCGCTGGAACTGGCTAACGCTAACCTCCAGGCGTGGCTGGCGTCTGGGTCAAGATCACGATTCCCCAAAGGACAATATCGCCAGGGGTCCAGTTGGGTCTACCATCACGGGCTAGGAGAGACCATCACGAGCCCGCTGGGAGAGACCATCATGAGCCGCATGAAATCATCCGTCGTCGCTTCCGCGCTCGCATTGAGCTTTTCGATGGCGCCAAACTTGGCCCACGCGCAGCAGCTCCAGATCCCCACGACAGCCGCCGAAGTGCCCGGTCCGGCGAGCGGCACAGCCATAACCACGGCCTACGTGCAAACTGTGGGGCGGATGGCCTACCTGTGGGGCTGGCCACTGGTCAATTCGGTCAACCGCTCCATCGCTTTTTCCAAGGCGCCCGAACCAGGCTTGATAGGCGGAGTGGTTCCGATCGCGTTCAACGGGAACGCAATGCTGACCGGGTATATCAGCCCGGACCAGACGATCATCGCCTGCCCGAACCAGGATGTCGCGTATGGTGCTGGCTGGATGACACTGGACAAAGAGCCCATCGTCTTCCAGGTACCGGATTTTGGCGATCGTTTCTGGGTCTATGCGCACTATGACGCGCGCACCGACGAGTTTTCCGAGATCGGCAAGCAATACGGCACCAAGCCCGGCTTCTATCTGATGGTCGGTCCAGACTGGAAGGGCGAAACGCCAGCCGGCATCACGGCCGTGGTGCGCTCCTCCACGTCGCTTGCCTTTGTCATTCCGCGCATCTTCATCGATGACAGCGCCGAGGATCAAAAAGCTGTCCAGCCGTTGCTCAGCCAGGTCGTCTACTACCCGTTGTCGGAGTTCGACGGGAAGATGAAGATCAGGGACTGGAGCAAGCTCCCGCATTTCCCGGCACCGAAATCCACCGGCAAGGGTGAGACCAAGTGGGTAAACCCGGAAACCTTCTTCGACGAGTTGCCTGAGGTGATGAAACAAGTGCCGCCGATGCCGGGCGAGGAAGCCCTCTACAACTGGATCGGTAGCGTGCTGGAGGCGGCCGCCAAGGATCCTGCGATCAAGAAGACGCTTGTGGAAACTGCTGTCGCCGCCGAGGGAGAACTGATCTCACCGTTCTTTAAGTGGGCCAATAACGGCCGCCCTGCCGGCAATGGTTGGAATTCGCCGGTGAACAACGCGGAGTGGGGGACCGACTACGTCAATCGCACGGGCACCTCCAAGTCGAACATGTACGACAACCGGCCTGAGGAAACCAAGTACATCTACACGGACAACGACAAGCAGGGTGCACAACTCAACGGACAGAACGCTTACACGATCACCTTTGCCAAGGGTCAGACGCCACCGGTCAAGGGATTTTGGTCGTTGACCTTGTACAACGATGTCCACTTCTTCAACCCAAATCCACTAAAGCGCTATTCGCTGGGCACGAAGAACAAGACCATCAAATACAACGCGGACGGCTCGCTGACGCTTTACGCCAGCGCCAAGTCGCCGGGCGCGGACAAGGAAAGCAACTGGCTGCCCGCGCCCGAAGGTTCGTTCTCGCTCTACATCCGCGCCTATTGGCCCGACAAGCCTATCCTCGACGGCACTTGGACGCCGCCGACCATCGCGATGGTGCAGTGAATAAGTCGATCAAGCGCGGAAGGAACATGAACATGACAACCACTCGCACCCTCAGCCTTATCGCCGCCGCGCTGGTTGGCGGTTTGGCAATGAACGGCCTTGCTACGCAGGCTTTCGCTCAGGAGACCTCCTTCGATAAGTTGGCCAACCTCCCGTTCGCGGAAGGCCGGCCCACAAAAGAGACAGCGCAGACCTTGCGCGACGAACTGCTCTTCCAACGGGCGACGCAGACCTATCTCTGGGCGCTGCCGTTGATCAACACCCTCGGGATGCAGGTCGGATCGGAAAAGACATTCGGCGCCGGCTACAACGTCCTGCCGATCTGGAAGAAGCGGCTCGACGCCAAGACCCTGGTGACTACTCCCAACTCCGACGTCCTCTACGCCATGAGCTACGTTGACCTGGGCAAGGATGGTCCGCTGGTGATGGAAGCGCCGTCTGAGTTGCAAGCCATCCTGCTGGATTACTGGCAGCGCCCCATCCCGGTGGATGGCGGCAAGTTCTTTGGTGACGTCGGTCTGTTTGGACCGGATGGCGGCAAGGGGGGCAAGTTCCTCCTGTTGCCACCCGGCTACACGGGAGCGGTGCCGGAAGGTTATTACGTTTACCGGTCAGGCACCAACAGCGTCTTTATCTTCCTGCGCGGGTTCTACAAGGACCCGAAGAATCTGACACCTGCTGTCGCGCACCTGGAGAAGACAAAGATCTATCCGCTTAACGGCGAGGCTGGCGCCAAGCCGATGGAATTCCCCGATGGCTCCGGCGTCCCGGTCAACATGCTGCCGATCAGCGACGGCAGCGCCTTCGATCAACTCAAGCTGCTGGTGGACAGGGAGGGTGACAATCTTGCAGGTCCCGATTGGCTCGGCATGCTGGCGGCCATCGGCATCGTCAAGGGCCAGCCGTTCAATCCTGATGCGCACACACGCGAGATCCTCGATCGTGCCGCGAAGACCGGCTACAAAATGAGCCGTGTCATTGGCTTTGCCGACAAGGCAAGTGGTCTCTCGTTGCTCGTCTATCCAGACCGCCGCTGGCTCAATCCTTTCTCCGACGGGACTCCCGCGAATCCGGGTGGGTCGAAGAATCCGGACTGGGAGAATGTCGCCGGAGCGTATCCATATCTCGCCCTCGATGCCCGAATCTGGATGTTCACCGACTACTACTCGATCAGCCCGGGGATGATGTCCCAAACCCCGGGCAAGGGCGCGAAGTACATGATAGGCTTCATCGATAGCGAAGGCGTGCCCTTGTCGGGCGGTAGCAACTACCGCCTGAACCTGCCCGCCAACATTCCAGCCGCCAACTTCTGGTCGGTGACGCTCTACGAGGCTGAGAATGCTTCGGGTCTCGCCAATGGGCAGCCTTTCCCATCGTTGGGTTCAAAGGACAGGCCGGCGCAGAACGCTGATGGCAGCACGGAGCTTTACCTCGCGCCAAAAGCGCCCGAGGGCAAGGCCGGCAATTGGCTCGCGACGGTGCCGGGCAAGGGGTACTTCGCCATCCTCAGGCTCTACGGCCCGACCGAAGCGGCCATCGACAAGAGCTGGGTCCCAGGGGACATCGAGAAGGTGGAGTGACCCCGCTGCGCTGAGCGGCTTAAGGCCCGGAGGAGATCATTCAAGCCGGCTGCTCAATGACCTCGTCAATCAATTGGCTTGAGAATAATCATCGAAGACGGCCCGGTTTGCCACCCTTCTTTCGATTGCAAGTGCTCGGTAGCAGACGCTGAAGGCGGCTCTCCAGATGGAGAACTCATACTCGCGGCTTGCGGACCAAAGACGAGCTGGCCTTTGATGATGAAAGATGTGCAGATTATTGTAGAGAAATAGCAACCGCTGTTTTTTGACAGCCGCCGTTCGCTCTTCATGACTGTCGGCATATGCTGAATTGCGGCAACGGAGCCTTATGCCTGCCGACAGAGCTGAGTTTGTTATTGCGCTGCTCATCGGATGGTCGCTAAGTCATGCTGCCATAGCAGTGCGTCTTGGTGTCGGACGAGCTACTTCGGCCAGATAGAATCCGAGACTCCGAGGCAATTCAATGACCGAACAACTTTCTCTTCCTCGCGATCGAATTTCCGTGCTTCTGATGGAAGGGATCAGTCAGAGCGCGGTGGACTACTTCGCTTTATCCGGCTACGTCAACCTGACCCATTTGCCGAAGGCTCTGGATGACAAAGATCTCAAAAGTCATATAGCCGAGGCCCATATTGTCGGAATTCGTTCACGCACGCAGCTGACTGAGGAGATTTTCAGCTCCGCCAAGAAGCTGATGGCCGTCGGTTGTTTCTCTGTGGGGACAAATCAGGTCGACCTGGATGCGGCCCGTCGACGCGGGATCCCGGTATTCAACGCCCCTTATTCGAATACGCGCTCGGTCGCCGAGCTTGTGATCGGCGAGATCATAATGCTGACCAGGCGGATTTTCCCGCGTTCGGCTTCCGCTCATGACGGCGGGTGGGACAAAACCGCCGAAGGTAGTCGTGAGGTGCGCGGGAAAACGCTGGGCATCGTGGGCTATGGCAATATCGGTTCGCAGCTAAGCGTTCTTGCCGAAAGCATGGGTATGAACGTTCGCTATTTTGATCCTTCGGACAAGCTTCGCCACGGCAATTCAGAATCGATGGCAACGCTTGGCGAGCTCCTCGAAATCTCAGATTTTGTGACGATGCATGTTCCAGAGACCAGCTCGACGCAAAACATGATAACTGAAGCTGAACTGCGCAGGATGAAAAAGGGAGCCATTTTCATCAATAATGCCCGCGGAACCGTGGTGGATCTTGAAGCGCTCGCGAAGGTTTTGAAAGAAGGACATCTCGCAGGCGCGGCTGTGGACGTGTTCCCGAGGGAACCGGCATCAAACAAAGAGCGTTTTGAAACACCGCTGCAAGGTTTGGATAATGTCATTCTGACCCCGCATATTGGAGGGTCGACCGAAGAAGCCCAAGAACGTATTGGAAGAGAAGTCTCGAGGAAGCTTGTCGAATATTCGGACATCGGCTCGACGCTAGGCGCTGTCAACTTTCCCCAGGTTCAACTGCCGCCACGTCCAAACGGCACGCGTTTCATCCATGTTCATGAAAATCGCCCTGGCATTCTCAACAATCTGAATACGGTTTTTTCGTCTCGTGGACTTAATATTGTGGGCGAGTTCCTGCAGACGCACGGCGAAACGGGTTACGTGGTTATTGAAGTCGAAGGCGTTGGCCAAACTGCAAATGATATACTTGATGCACTCCGCCAGATTCAAGGAACGATACGGGCTCGATTGGTTTACTGACGCCGGTGGGAATGCCTTTTCCAGCGTGCTCGCCAGGCTCAGGACGCATTGTGCCGTGCCCCGTTAAACATTGTGCAGCAGCCGTAGCCATCGCGTTGAAGGGGTTCGAACCGTCGACCCGTAGATTATTATTGGATGTTCACGCGGTTGGGGGCAAAGGATCATTGCCTTCGCTAAGGATCGCGACGCGAGTATGGGTTTCGGCCGCTATTTAAGCAAGCGTGGCTTTATTTAAATAAGGAGAAAGCTAAGGTAAGCGCTCTTAAGTAATCTTCGCCACGTTCGACCGCCTTGAACGGATGTGAACCAACAACCCGCCTATTTCCAGAACCTCAGTTTCTCGAAGATGCATATATCGCCTTTCGTCGGATTTCAGCGGGCATCCTCCTCAATCTCGCTTCGGGCGAGCTTTGATCATTGGATGGCCTACCTCATCGAGGATGATTGGGGTCTTGAAAGGAATCGAACGCAAATTCGGCCTGGCACGCGTGAGACTTTGACCCGATATGACACGTTAACGACATGCTGTCGTCCCCTGGTACAAAATCATTAGGGCAAGCATATCGTCTTTTGGGGCGGAATTTGCGGCTCGTCTTGCCTCCGGTCGTCTGCTCCCTAGATCCGACACATGGATACCGAGCGAACCACAGCTCCTATCAAACCGGTAAGGGCGTCTTCGCGGAAACCTCTCCAGAGGTTGAGCCCGGCCATTGTGGAGCAAGTCGAGCGCCTGCTCGGTGGACGCACGCGTGATATCCGCTTCAATGGGGAACTGGCTCAGCTTTTTCGCGAACGCTCCTGGCCGCGGACTGCCAAGATCATCCGCGCGTGGATGGTTTGGGTTATCGTGCTCGACGTTCTGACGTTGGGCCTCAACGCGATCTTGCTTCCGACCGAAACCGTAATGTCGATGCTTTGGCCAGCGTCTATCCTTCCCCCCGCAGCTCTTGTCGCCGCGATAGCCTTCCTGCGGCCGCACGCTTTGTGGGTGCAGGGAGTTTTCCTCCTCTCGGCTGTTTTTCTCATCCTTCTTTCGGTAGCCTTGGTGGGCGTTAACACCGGTGGCGAGTTTTACGAGCGGCATTTGACCATCATGCTCTTTGTGGCCGTCACTGCCATTATCATATTTCCCGTTCCACTCGGTTGGGCGATGACGATCGGTGCAGCTGCCCTCGGTATTTATCTTGTGTTTCAGCTGCGAAATCCGGGCATTGAAGTGGGGAGTGCTCTCGCCGGTACGCTGTTTTTCGCAAGCGGTGTGGCGGCAACCGTCGTTGCCAGACGCACCGCCACCATCTTTGCTCAGAAAACCTTCTTGCTTGAGTTACGAGATCGAAGCCGCCTCGCGGAGCTTACTGACGCCAATTCCCAGCTGGAGTTGCTGGCGCGGACCGATCCGCTGACCGGTGTCGCCAACCGGCGTTCGATGATGGAAACGCTCCATCATTTCTGGAACGAGGACCTTAAACGAACGAGCAGCGCGGCGATGCTGATGTGCGATGTCGATGACTTCAAGCGCCTCAACGATAATCGCGGGCATGCCGAGGGCGACCGTTGCCTGGTGAAAGTTGCCGGCATCATTCAGAGCAGCATGAGAGACGAGCGAGACCAAGTCGCCCGGTACGGAGGCGAAGAATTTCTCGTCTTTCTCCCACGCGCCGATGAACAAGAGGCCCGGCTGGTTGCTGAGAGAATTCGAAGCCGAGTAGAAGCTGCGTCTCTTCCAAATCCTACCTCCCGCGTCGGTCCCTGGGTCACTGTCAGCATCGGAATAGCGATATTGATGGAAAACAGTGAATTCGTGTCCGCAGAGCACATGCAGCGACAGGCCGATGCGGCACTCTACCTTGCCAAAAGGACCGGCCGCAACTGCGTGGTGGTCCATGCTGCAGAGGTCGGTCAAGCCTCCGGCTGAGGTCGTTCCAGGAAAACTGAGCTGTTTGCATCTTGTCGTTCTGGCCCCCAGGAACGACCGCCTCAACCAGATGCGAGCGGGGTTCGGTGTCAATCGTTTAAGCCTGACCATTTGACAGATATCCTACAAGTGGATATGTAATATCCATCTTATTGGCGATGCGAGAGAGTGGCCGGCATGACATTGAAATCGATGAAGCCGCTGACGCGCGCGCCGCTGCTGCATGTCTCCGTGCAGGAAAGTCTGCGCGCCTATATCGACGACAATGGCCTTGCGCCCGGAACCCTGCTTCCGGCGGAAGGAGAGCTTGCCACCCAGCTCGGCGTCAGCCGCAATTCGCTGAGGGAAGGCATCAAAGCTTTGGAATCGCTCGGTGTGCTGGAGACGCGGCGCGGCGTCGGTATCTTCGTGAAGGCCTTTTCCTTCGAGCCGCTTCTCGACAACCTCGCCTACGGCCTCGGCGGCGCCCTGCGACAGATCGAGGAAGTCCTCGAAATCCGACGCACGCTGGAAGTGGGATTGATCAGCAAGACGATCGACGTGATCGGGGAAGAGGACATCGCCGAACTGCGCGCCACCGTCAATCGAATGCGCTCCCATGCCGAACGCGGTGAAACCTTTGCGGAAGACGACCAGCTGTTCCACCGACTGCTGTTCCGCTGCCAGGACAATGAAACGCTCGTGCGGCTGATCGATGTCTTCTGGCTCGCCTTCTACAAGGCATCGGATTTCGTCAATCTTGAAAATACCGATCCGATGGCGACGTGGCGCGACCATGCCGCGATCGTCGATGCGATCGAGGCAAGGGATCTGGAGGAGGCGCGCAGACGCCTGGATCGTCACTACGAGGGCATTGCCCGGGTGATTGCCAACAACAAGACAAGTTCAAACGTGGGAGGAACACATGAAAAGACTGTCTAGATTATCCGTTATTGCGCTTGGCGCCCTGCTGTCGACGGCTGCCGTTCCGGCTCTTGTCGTTTCGGGAATTGCAACCCAGGCTCAGGCAGCCACGCTGTCGGGTGGCTTCGATGTCGGCCCCGGAGGCTTCCAGGGCAACTTCAATCCGCTTGCCGCCACCGCCGGCTTCACCTGGCTCAGCGTCTACTACGAACCGCTGATCACCTATGACGAGAAGCTGCAGAAGGTCGTCGGCGCGCTGGCAAGCTCCTACGAGGTCAGCCCGGACCAGATGAGCTACACGTTCAAGCTGGCGGACGCCAAATGGCACGACGGCAAACCGTTTACCGCCAATGACGCGAAGTTCACCATGACCCTTGCGATGGATGCGAAAACCGGCTCGGTACTCGCCGCCCGATTGAAGGGCATATCGTCCGTCGAGACGCCGGACGATCACACTGTTGTCATCAAGCTCAGCGCACCGAGCAGCAGTTTTCTCGATACGATGACCAAGGTGATGATGCTGCCCGAGCATGCGCTCGCCTCGATTCCGGCCGACCAACTGGCAAAGAACACATGGTGGTCCACCGCGCCGATCGGCACCGGCCCGTTCAAATTCACCAAATACGTCTCGGATCAGTATGTCGAACTTGCCGCAAACACCGATTATCGCGGTGGCAAGCCCGCACTGGAACGCGTTATCGATCGCTATTTCGCCAACCCGGCCGCGGCGATCGCGGCACTAAGATCCGGCGAAATCCAGTTCACCTATGTCGATTCCAACGATGTGCCGACCTTCAAGGACAACAAGGACTTCAAGGTCATCGAAGGCAACTCTTTCGTCGTCAACTATCTCGGCTTCAACCACGATTCTCCGCTCTGGAAGGATGTGCGCGTGCGCCAGGCGGTGATGTACGCGATCAATCGCGATGCCATCATCCAGAGCCTCTATGGTGGTGCGGCCAAGCCTGCCAATTGCGCCTATGTCGCCGAACAGCTGACACCGCCTGATATCGACACCTATGCCTACGATCCCGAGAAGGCCAAGCAGTTGCTGACCGAAGCCGGCTGGGACCAGATCAACGGCGGCAAGCCGATCACGCTTCTGACCTATTACACCACGCCGCTTGCCACCAACGTACTTGCGGCAGTCCAGGCGATGCTGGCCCAGGTCGGCATCAACATCGTCCCGCGCGCCGTCGATGCGCCGACTTATAACAGCATCGTGCTCAATGCGACGCCGGATATTGCCCAGTTCCAGCTGGTTTACGCCGGGCTGCAGAACGGGCCGGATGCCGGAAGCATCAATGTCGGCCTCAACGAGAAGCAGATTCCTCCGGCCGGACCGAATGTCGCCAGGGTTCGCATGCCTGACCTCACCAAGGCACTCGATACAGCGCTGGCCGAGCCGGACAGCACCAAGCGGGATGCTGCCTACCAGGACGTCTGCAAGGTGATGAACACGAACCTACCGTGGGCGACGCTCTGGGTGGCAAACCGCTACGGCATCGTCTCGACCAAGGTGAAGGATTTCGTCTGGACGCCGGCGCCGGGCGGCGGCCCCTACCAGGCCAACCCGCAGAAGTGGTCGATCGCCGAATAGGCGTTTTCCGAAAAGCCTTGAGGGTGGCCTCGGCCACCCTGTCAAGACGGCCTGACAAGACGGCCCGATAAGACGGATTGCCGATGCTCCAATATAGTCTGAGACGCCTGGTGATAGGAATAGGCATGCTCGTCGCCCTGAGCATGCTGATCTTCCTGCTGCTGCGCCTGACGCCCGGCGATCCGATCGATGCCTATATCGATCCGAACCTACCGATGTCGCCGTCAGATCTTGCCGATCTGCGTAGAAGTCTCGGGCTCGATCAACCCTTGCCGGTGCAGTATCTGGGCTGGCTGCAGCAGGCGCTGACGGGCAATCTCGGCTATTCGATCAAGCGTCTCGATCAACCGGTTCTCGGTCTGGTGCTGTCACGGATTGGCCCGACAGTGCTCTTGATGGGCACCGCACTTGTCTTTGCCATCGTCGCAGGCATCACCTTCGGGGTGATCGGCGCCGTCCGCCGCAATTCGCTTGCCGATCTCTCCTTGTCGGTGATTGCGCTTGCCGGCATTTCGAGCCCAGCATTCCTCAGCGCGCTCATCGGCCTTTATGTCTTCTCCGTCCGCCTGCACTGGATGCCGTCCGGCGGCATGCTGACGCCGGGCGAGGAATTCTCGGTGGGCGATCTCCTCCACCATCTGATCCTGCCGGCTGCACTTCTGTCTGTCGCGCAAGCCGCATTGATCATGCGCTACATGCGCGCTTCGCTGCTCGAAGTCCTGAACCAGGATTACGTGCGCACGGCCCGGGCCAAGGGTGTTCGTGAATTCTGGGTCATCAGCAAACATGCCTTGCGCAATGCGCTTCTGCCGATCGTGACGCTGATCGGCTCCGCCATCGGGCTTGCAATCGGCGGCGCCATCTTCATCGAGAGCGTCTTCAACTGGCCGGGCATGGGGCTCCTGCTCGTCGATGCCGTGCAGACCCGTGACTACCCCGTCATCATGGGGGCGACGCTCGTCATCGGCACTTGCGTTATCGTCGTCAATCTTCTGACCGACATCACCTATGCGGTCGTCGACCCGCGCATCAAGGTGGGTTGATATGCTGGCACGCTCTCCCGAACGCCGCAGCCCGGGGCCACTTGCCCGCGCCTTCAGTCGGTTTCTGCTCAATCGCGCAGCCGTTGCCGGCGTCTGCATCGCCACGCCAATGCTGCTGTTGATCCTCTCCTATCCGCTGTGGTGGGCTTTCCGGCCGAACGACATCGATCTCCTGGCGATGAATAGCGGCCCGACGCCAACGCACTGGTTCGGAGCCGACGGCGTCGGACGCGACGTCTTCGCCCGCGTGCTCGAAGGTGGCCGGATTTCGCTCCTGGTCGCCGTCGCATCGACCGCGCTTTCTGCAGTCATCGGGTTTCTCTTCGGGGCCATCTCGGCGCTTGCGGGACGTTGGACGGACGCCGTCTCGATGCGCTTCGTCGACCTGGTGATGACCGTGCCGCCCGTCATCTTCCTGCTTGTGCTCGCCTCGATCGCTGGTACCGGCATCTGGCCGACCGTGATCGTCATCTCGCTACTTTCCTGGCCGCTGCTTGCGCGCATGATCCGCTCGCGGCTGCTGGAATTGCGTGAACGCGACTTCGTCCTGGCCGCCCGCGGCATGGGCGCCGGCATCGGACATCTGCTCTTTCGCCACGGCCTGCCGAACTCGATCGATATCCTCGTGGTCTATGCGACGCTGCAGATCGCCAATGCCATCCTGCTCGAGGCCGGCCTGTCCTTCCTCGGTCTCGGCATCGCCCCGCCGGCGGCCAGCTGGGGCAACATGCTGAACGCGGCCCGCTCGACCGCCGTGCTCGAACAATATCCGTGGCAATGGCTCTTCCCCGGCGCCGCGCTCATCCTTGCCGTCCTGGCAATCAATTTCATTGGCGATGGCCTCAGAGATGCCTTCGACCCGCGTGCCGAACTGAACTGACAATCGAAAGAAGCGAAAATGACCAAATTCAAGGGTGTCGTCCCTCCCGTCGTAACCCCGCTCAATCCGGATTTCACCGTCGACTATCCTTCGTATACGCGTGTGCTCGAGCACCTGATCGATGCCGGTTGCCATGGCGTATTCGTCCTCGGCTCGACAAGCGAGGTGATCTTCCATGACGAGAAGACCCGGCGGGAAATCATCGAACATTCGGCCAAGGTAGTGAATGGCCGCGTGCCGTTGATCGTCGGCGTCATCGATCCGACCACGGATCGCGTCATCGCCCACGCAAAGGTTGCAAAGTCCGCCGGTGCCGACGCGGTCGTCGTGACGGCGCCATTTTACACAGTCACCAGCCAGTCCGAGATCCTCGATCACTTCCGTTATGTCAGAGACGCGGTGGACATTCCGCTGATCGCCTACGACATTCCCGTTTGCGTTCACGTCAAGCTGCAGCGCCAGACGGTCGTCACGCTTGCTAGGGAAGGCGCGATTATCGGCCTCAAGGATTCCAGCGGCGACGACGGCAACTTCCGCTATGCGCTCCTCGACCTTGCCGAACACAAGGACGTCTTCCTGATGACCGGCTCCGAGATCGTCGTCGACACCGCCTTGTTGATGGGGGCCGACGGCGTTGTCCCCGGTATCGCCAATGTCGATCCGCACGGCTATGTCCGCCTTTGGGATGCTGCGCAGCGCGGCGACTGGGTCGCCGCGAGGAAGGAACAGGAGCGCCTCTGCCGCCTCTTCGAAATCGTTTGGGTCGCGCAGGGCCGCGTCAGCGGCGGCGCAGCGGGGATCGGCGCTTTCAAGACCGCCATGCGTAGCCTCGGCATCATCGATTCTGCGGTCATGCCGCGGCCGCGTGCCAGCCTGAACGAGACGGAAACGGCACGGATCGACGAGATCCTGCGTGCAACCGGCCTGCTGAACTGAGACGACTGATGGAACAAACCGCCGAACCCGTTCTCGACATCAAGGGATTGCGAACGATCTTCCGTACCCGCGGCGGCGAGATCACGGCGGTCAACGATATCGACCTGACCGTTGCCGCCGGCGAGACGCTTGCGCTCGTCGGCGAATCCGGCTCCGGCAAGTCGGTCACCAGCCTGTCGGTCATGCGGTTGCTCACCCGCAATATCGGCGTGATCGCCGCAGGCAGCATCCGCCTCGCGACCAGCGGCGGCGCGGTCAGAGATCTCGTTTCCCTCGACGAAGAGAGCATGCGCAGGATCAGGGGCGACGACATCGGCATGATATTCCAGGAGCCGATGTCGAGCCTCAATCCCGTCTTCACTATCGGCGACCAGATTGGCGAGCCGATTCGCATCCATCGCGGCGCCGACCGCAAGGCGGCGATGGACGCAGCCGTCGCGTTGCTTGAAAGCGTCGGCATACCGGACGCTCGACGCCGTGCCGGCCAATATCCGCACGAACTGTCGGGCGGCATGCGGCAGCGTGCGACGATCGCCATGGCGCTCGCCTGCGATCCGGCGCTGCTGATCGCCGACGAGCCGACCACGGCGCTCGACGTGACGATCCAGGCGCAGATTCTCGACCTGCTTCTCAAACTGCAGCGTGAGCGTGGCATGGCCATGCTCTTCGTCACACACAATCTCGGTGTCGTCGCCGAAATCGCCCACCGCGTTGCGGTGATGTATGCCGGCCGAATCGTCGAAGAAGGGCCGGTCGGCGAGGTTTTCCGCAATCCCAAGCATCCCTACACGATGGGCCTTCTCGCCTCCATGCCGCGCCTTGGCGATGCAGCGCGGATGAAGCAGGCCGGCGAAAAGCTCGCCGCCATTCCCGGCATGGTCCCGAGCCTGATGAACATCCCGAGCGGCTGCGCCTTTTCCCCGCGCTGCAAATTCGCGATCGATGCCTGTCGCGTCGCGGTTCCCGCGCTCGAACAGGTCAATTCGCAGCACCGCAGCCGCTGCATCAGATGGAAGGAGATCTAGATGAGCACCCCCCTGCTCTCCGTCCGCGACCTTTCGAAACACTATACTTCCCGTGGCACGCGGCTGAACATTCTCCAGGGCATCTCCTTCGATCTCGGCAAGGGTGAAGTCGTGGGGCTTGTCGGCGAATCCGGCAGCGGAAAGACCACGATCGGGCGTACCGTCCTTCGCCTCGTCGAGCCGTCGTCTGGCAGCGTCCGCTTCGACGGCACGGAACTCACAGCGCTTTCCGCCTCCGCGCTCAGACGACAACGGCCGCGCATGCAGTATATTTTCCAGGACCCCTTCGCCAGCCTGTCGCCGCGCATGACGATCGGCGAGATCCTGACAGAAGGCCTGAAGATCCAGGGGATCGGCACCGCCCGTGACAGGCTCGAACGGGCGCGGTCGGCACTGGCCCAGGTCGACCTGCCCGCCGACGCGATCAATCGCTACGCGCATGAATTTTCCGGCGGCCAGCGCCAGCGCATCGGGATCGCCCGTGCGTTGACGTTGTCACCCGAATTCATCGTCGCCGACGAGCCGGTTTCGGCGCTCGACGTGTCGATCCAGGCGCAGGTGATCAACCTGCTGCGCGAACTGCAGCAGCGGCTTGGCCTGACCATGCTGTTCATCTCGCATGACCTCGCCGTCGTCGAATATATCTGCGACCGGGTGATCGTGCTCTATCTCGGCCGCATCATGGAAGTCGCGCCGAGTGCCGATCTCTATGCGAGACCACAGCATCCCTATACGCGCGCCCTGCTCTCGGCGATTCCGTCGCCCGATCCGGATGCCCGCCGCAACAGGCAGATCCTGAAAGGCGATATTCCAAGCCCGGCCAATCCGCCGAGCGGATGTGTCTTCCGCACGCGCTGTCCAAGCGCGCTCGATGCCTGCGCCGGTACGATCCCGCAATTGCGGGAAGTCGCTCCCGGCCACCTCAAGGCCTGTATCCGCGACGACCTCAACTGATCCGCCATCCACCGGAGACAATAGATGAACGCGACGACGCCACATCCCGCCATCGGCGGAAACTGGGCGAGCCTGCTTCTACCGATCGCAGCCGATGACAGCATCGAATTCGACAAGCTCGGTGAAGAGATCGATATCCTCATCGATGCCGGCGTCGATGGTATTTATTCGAACGGCACTGCCGGCGAATTCCACAATCAGACGGAGGAGGAGTTCGACAGTATCCAGGCAATGCTGGCCGAACGCTGCAAGGCTTCCTCTATGCCATTCGTCATCGGCGCCTGCCAGCCCGATCCGCTGATCATGCTCAATCGGGTCCGCCGCGCCGCCGCGCTCGATCCCCGCGCCATTCAAGTCATATTGCCGGACTGGTGGCCGCTCAACGATGACGAAGCGGTCGACTTCCTGAAACGAGCAGCCGACGCTGCCGACGGAATTCCGCTCATCCTTTATAATCCGCCGCATGCAAAACGGGTGCTGGCGCCAAAGGCGCTGGGCATGGTCTGCGCGGCGGTGCCTGAGGTGATCGGCATCAAGCTCGCCGACGGCGACGACTCTTGGTATGCGGAGGCACGTGAACGTCTTTCCGGTCTGTCGCTCTTCGTTCCCGGTCATCATCTCGCAACCGGCATCAAACAGGGCGTCGCGGCAGGGTCCTTTTCCAATGTGGCCTGCCTTAGCCCCCGCGGCGCTCAGACCTGGACGGTCTCCATGCGAAACGATATCGACGCCGCACTCGATCTGGAACGACGCGTCTGCGCGTTCATGGACGCGCATATCGTCCCCTTCCGCCACGACCTTGGTTATTCGAACGCCGCTCTCGACAAACTCTTAAGTGCGATCGGCAATTGGGGACCCGTCGGCACCCGTTTGCGGTTTCCCTATCGTTCGATAGACACGGCAGAAGCGGTCAGGTTGCGACCTATCGCACGCTCCGAACTCCCCGATCTTTTCCCCTGAATTTGCCTAAAGAGCGGGCATGGCACGAAACAACCTGCGTTGGCTCGCCTTGATGGGCGTCGAACCGAAGAGACAAGGTCCGATATGGCGCAGGACGAAAAGTTCTACCATCCCAGCCGGGCCGATATCTTGCTGGAGGCCTCCTTCAGCAGAACGATGAAGCGGTCGACGTCGCTTTTTTGCGTGCGGAAGGCCGGGGCGCCGACATTCACCGCGGCGATCACGGATCCGTCGAATGCCAGAACCGGTACTGAGACGGAGACGAGTTGATCGCTGACTTCACCATAACTCACACAAAAACCCTGGCGGCGGATTTTATCCAATTCAGCAACCAACTTGCCACGATCCGTGATCGTGCGCTTGGTCAGCCGCGGCAAGGTCTCAGGGATCATTTGCAACTGCACCTGGGGCTGGAGATAGGCGAGAAGCACCTTGTACGAGCCCGCCGTGAGCGGCCGTCTTCGACCGATCATCGCCTGCACCCGCAAGTCGCGCATCGGTTCGAACTTTGCAATGCACAGGGATTCCCCATTGTCGATGATCCTGAGCTGGGTCGTTTCGTTCGCCTTCTGACCGACTTCTTCAAGGATAGGATTGGCTATTCGCACCAGGTCAACCTGTGTCGATGCAGCGGTCCCGAGAATGATCGCAGTCGTCCCCAGCCGGTAAGTGCCTGTCTCGCTCTTCCGCACCAGGCCGCGCCGTTCCAGTGTGCGTAACATGCGCAAAATTCTCGGCTTGGTTTCCCCGAGGTTCTGCGCCACCTCAGTCAGTCTGATATCCGGGTTTTTGGCGACATTCAGCAATACCTCGATGCAGACATCAACCGATTGCACGATATTGCTTTTTGATGGTTGTCTTTTGTCCATGGGACCAGAATTTTCTCCGCGACCAGAGCCGAAGGATTGGCACAGTTTCAGGTTACGCCTATCGTAACGTGCTTGTTTTCCGTTTGACAGCCCCCTTGAGCGCCCCTTACCAATTTGTGTCAAGAGTGGACGGGAACCTGCTCGTACCGACCAAGCAGGGTCGGCCTAAAAACGCTAAACCGGGATGGAAGAAATGGCCGCAAAAACATTAACGCGGGCAGCGATCGGGCTGCTTGGAACGATTGCTATTCCTGCAATGGTCGTCGCACAGGAAACCCCGCTGACGATCGGGATGTCGACGACGCCGACGACGCTGGATCCCCATGAAGACAGTTCGGCTCCCAACAATGCGACCTCGCGCCATATCTGGGACAGCCTGATAAACCTCACGGGAACGTCGGCAAATGCGCCGGAACTCGCCACCGAATGGAAGGTCATCGACCCTACCCACTGGGAATTCAAACTGCGGAAGGGCGTGAAATTCCATGACGGCAGCGAGTTCAACGCCGATGACGTCATCGCTTCGCTTCTGCGCGCCCGCGACAAGCCCAGCCAGAGCTTTGCTTCTTACACCCGCAATATTGTCAATGTCACGGCCACGGATCCCTATACCATCGTCGTCGAGACGAAGGTTCCGGATCCGATCCTGTTGAATTCCGTCAGCCGAATTCGCATTGTCAGCGCCGATTGCAAGGAGGCGCCAGTCCAGGATTTCGACAACGGCAAGTGTGCAATCGGAACCGGGGCATATTCCTTCGTCTCCTATTCGCCAGGCAGCAACCTGACCTTGAAGCGCAATGACAGCTATTTTGCTGGCCCCTCGCACTGGTCCAACGTCACGCTCCGCTTCCTGCCCGATGACGGCGCCCGTCTGGCATCGCTTCTTTCCAACGAGATCGACATTGTCGAAACCCTTCCTGCCGATGGAATGGCACGCGTGGAAGCGAGCAATAATCTGCAGATCATCAATGGCCGGTCTTCCCGCTTTGTTTATCTTGGCCTTGATGTGAGCCGCGACGTTTCGCCTTTCGTGAAGGCTGCGGATGGCTCCGATCTCGACAAGAACCCACTCAAGGATGAACGGGTGCGTCGCGCAATGCTGATGTCGATCAACCGGCCGGCAATCGTCGACCGCGTCATGCAGAAGAACGGCACGGTGGCCGACCAATTCGTCGCCCAAGGCTATGCGGGCTATTCCGAAAAAGTCGAGAAGGTGGGCTATGATCCCGCTGCCGCCAAGGCGCTTCTGGCCGAGGCCGGTTATCCCGATGGCTTCAGCCTGACCCTGCATGGCCCCTCTGGCCGTTACGTCAAGGATGCCGAAGTTCTGCAGGCGGTCGGCCAGATGTTCACGCGCATCGGCATCAAATCGAAAGTCGAGGTCCTGCCTTGGTCGATGTATTCGGAAGCCTATTCAAAAGGCACCTACAGCACCTATTTCGGCTCCTGGGGTGTGAACACCGGTGAAACCACCAATCCGACTGTTGCGCTGGTCGCAACGCGCGACGAGAAAAAGGGGACCGGCAGATATAACGGCGGCGGCGTGTCCGATCCGAAGATCGACGAGGTGCTGGCCAAGGCCAGTTCGACGCTCGATGAAGCTGCACGCGCGCCCCTTCTCGAGGAACTGTCGACCGAGACCTTCAACAACCTCTGGCTCCTCCCGATGCATTACGAAAACGTCGTGCTGGGCGCAAAGAAGACCGTGTCCTACACCCCGCGTGGCGACAAATATACGCTCGCTTACGACGTAAAGCCGGCGGACTAATGCATGCCGTCCAAAAGCGTGCCGCGGTTTTGGGACAAATAAAGATTTGAAGTGCGTCGCATCGATCCATTCGATGCGACGCGGTTTAAAACAGCAGCATGGGACCGCACCAAGGCCGTCCCTTTCTTCATCTCCCAGGAGACATTCATGCAGGAACTTGGAACGGGCGAAGCCGTCGCCCGGGCGAAGGCCATCTATGACTATGGCCAGACGGCCATCTTCGCATCTCAGGCCGATCCCCGCCTCCATATGGTGCTTTATGTGCCACCGACGGCGGCAGATGGCCGCAAGCTCGACCTCCTGGTCGCGGTCCACGGCACCGGGCGCACGTCGGCCATCGACTTCCGCGACGGTTTTGCCGAATTCGGGCTCTACAACGACTGTGCCATCCTTTGCCCGATCTTCCCGGTCGGCGTTCTCGGCGACGGTGCGCGTTCCGGCTACAAGTTTCTTGAGGAAGGCGACATCCGCTACGATCAGGTCGTCCTTGCCATGGTCGCGGAGATGGCCGACAAATACCGCCAGGACTGGTCCAAATTCGCCATGTTCGGCTTCTCCGGCGGCGGGCATTTCGTGCACCGTTTCACCATCCTGCATCCGGAAAAGCTCTGGGCGGCATCGATCGGCGCACCTGGTTCCGTCACCCTTCTGGATCCGACGCGTGACTGGTGGATCGGCATTCGAGATCTGGAGGCGCGCTTCGGCAAGGCCTTCCAGCCCGAATATCTCGCCATGGTGCCGGTGCATATGATCGTCGGCGACGCCGATCTGGAAACCTGGGAAATCACCCATAAGCCGGGTGGCAAATACTACATGGATGGCGCCAACGACGCCGGCAAAACGCGGCCGGAGCGCCTCGCCGCCCTGGCGAGTTCATTCCGCGAAGCGGGTGTCGATGTGAGGTTCGATCGTGTTCCAGGCGTCTCTCACGACCGGATGAAAGTTCTCGGCCACGTCAAGGCCTTCCTGGCAAAGGTGCTGGAGGGGCGGCGCGCGAAATGAGAAATGCAACGATCGTAGCGCCTCAGCCGGAGGCAGTCGAAGCCGGTGCGGAAGTTCTCGAACGCGGCGGCAATGCCATCGATGCAGCACTCGCCTGTGCCTTCGTCCAGGGCGTGGTCGACCCGCAGATGGCCGGCATCGGCGGCTTCGGCTCCATGCATGTCTACATGCCGAAAAAGGGCGTGCACGAGATCCTCGAATTTTATGCGCGGGCGCCGTTGAAGGCTGCGCCGGACATGTGGCTCGACAAGATCAAGCACCAGAGCCGCGACGGTTTCGGCTATGTGCTTGAAGGCAATATTTCCGATATCGGCTATCTTGCCGTCTGCACCCCCGGCTCGCTCAAGGGCTATGAGACCGCGCTGCGCGACTACGGCACCTTCGATTGGGCCGATCTCATCAAGCCGGCTATCCGCCTTGCCCGTAACGGTTTCATGATCCGAAACCACATGCACTGGTATTGGGCCAAGGACCAGTCGAATGACGGTTTTGCCAACACGCTCGACAAGCTGCGCTTTTCTGCAACGGGCCGGAAAATCTATTTCCACGACGACGGTACGCTCAAGAACGTCGGCGACCTGCTCGTCAACAAGGACATGGCAGAGACCCTCGAACGCATCGCGCGAAGCGGTGGCTCGGACATCTTCTATCACGGCGAACTGGCCGAACAGATCGCCGGCGATTTCAAGGCAAATGGCGGCTTGATCGATCGGGAGGATCTGGCGCGTTACGAATTGTCGAAGGTAGAACCGGTTTGGGGCGACTACCGCGACAACCGCATCGCCACCTCGCCTCCGCCAGGCTCGGGCTTTCCGATGCTGGAACTCCTCCATATCATGGAGCAGTTCGACGTCGGCTCGCTGCAGCATGGCAGCGCCGAACATGTCCGCATCCTGTTCGAGGCCATGAAGCGGATGACGATCGACAAGGACGCGCATATGGGCGATCCCGCCTATGTCGACGTGCCCTATGAAAAGCTGCTGTCGAAAGAGCATGCAAAGGCGCATGCTGGCGCGATCAAGGCAGGTGAGATCGCCAGCGTATCGCGCCTTGATGGATCGCAGCGCGACACCACGCATATCTCGGTGATCGACAAGGACGGCAATGCCGTCGCGATGACCCACACCCTCGGCAGTCCCTCGGGCGCGATCACCGACGGCCTCGGCTTCATGTACAATGGCACGATGAGCCGCTTTAACCCGGTTCCCGGTAAGCCCGGCTCCATCGCGCCCGGCAAGCGGCGTCCAAGTTCGGCTGCGCCGACGATCGTCTTCAAGGACGGCGAGCCCAGCATCGTCATCGGAGCGCCAGGCGGCAGCTATATCGCGCCCGCGGTTGCGCAATGCCTGATGAACATGATCGATTTCGACATGTCCGTGCTCGAAGCCGTCTCGGCGCCGAGGATCGTAGGGGTGTCAAACACGATCGACATCTGCAATCGCATTCGACACTCTGTCGAAGACGAGCTTCGGGCGCAAGGCTATCAGGTGGCGCGGTCGCCGCAGACATATGCGTTCGCCGCAGTCCACGCGATCAAGATTGACGGCGGCATCTCGAAAGGCGCGGCCGATCCGCAGCGCGACGGGATGGCCATCTCCGTCGCCTAGATTCAAAGTGTTACAGCGTCCTTTGCGGTTCTCGAAAAGACGCGCGGCGCTGTAGGGAGAGGTTCAATGGTCACATCCATTATCAGGCGGTTGATACAGGCGCTCTTCGTCATTGTCGCGATGACGATCATTGTCTTCATCGGCGTCAATGTGATCGGCAACCCGGTCGACATCCTCATCAACCCGGACGCCAATCAGGCGGAGCGGGCACTCGTCATCGCGCATTACGGTCTGGATCAGCCGCTGTGGAAACAGTATCTGCTGTTTCTCCAAGGACTTCTGCACGGGGATTTCGGCAACAGCTTCGTTTATGGGCGGCCGGCGCTGGGTCTGATCCTCGAACGTCTCCCAGCGACGCTCGAACTGGCGATCACGGCTCTCGGCATCGCGCTGCTGTTCGGCTTGCCGCTTGGGCTGTATGCAGGGCTCTACCCCAATAGGATTTCCTCCAAGCTCATCATGAGCGGCTCGATTCTGGGCTTCTCGCTTCCGACCTTCTGGGTCGGTCTCATGCTGATCATGGTGTTTTCCGTCGAGCTCGGCTGGTTGCCGACGAATGGCCGCGGCCCGACGCAGGAGCTGCTCGGCGCACAATGGTCGTTTCTGACCGCAGACGGCATCCGGCACCTCTTATTGCCGGCCTTCAACCTGGCTCTGTTCAAGACGTCGCTCATTCTTCGGCTGACCCGTGCCGGCGTGCAGGAGGTCCTTCCCCAGGACTATGTGAAGTTTGCCCGCGCCAAGGGATTGCGAGAGCGGCGGATCATTTCCGTGCACGTTCTCAAGAACCTGATGATCCCGGTGGTGACGATTATCGGTCTCGAGTTCGGCTCACTCATCGCCTTTTCGGTCGTCACCGAAAGCATCTTTGCGTGGCCGGGCATGGGCAAGCTCATCATCGACTCGATCAACCTTCTCGATCGCCCCGTCATCGTCGCCTACCTGATGATGATGGTGCTGCTCTTCGTCGTCCTCAACTTCATCATCGACATCTGTTATACCCTTCTGGATCCGCGGGTCCGGCTGGAAGGAAAGGCTTGACCCCATGGCCGAACCACACACGCAAGACACAAGCGCTCCAACGCCCGAACCCAGTCGTCTGTCGAAAGGGATCGCGGATTTCTTCAGCTCTCCGGCAGCTGCGATCGCCTTCCTCACGCTGGTGATCATCTGCTGCCTGGCGCTGTTTGCGCCATGGATCTCTCCGCAAAATCCCTATGATTTGATGCAGCTCGACATCATGGATGGACGACTGCCGCCGGGGTCCGAATCCATGACCGGGCTCGTCTATCACCTCGGTACCGACAGCCAGGGCCGCGATATCCTGTCCGGCATCCTCTATGGGCTGCGCACCTCTTTGCTGGTGGGTGTTCTGTCGGCTTTCGCCGCTGCCATCATCGGAACCTCAGCCGGCTTGTTCGCCGCTTACATGGGAGGGCGCACGGAAACCGCGATGATGCGGCTCGTCGACCTGCAGCTGTCGTTTCCCACAATATTGATGGCGCTCATGATGCTCGCCGTGCTCGGCAAGGGTGTGCCCAATGTCGTGATCGCACTGATCATCGCCGAGTGGGCGACCTATGCCCGCACGGTCCGCGGCACCGCTCTGGTCGAGCGCGAGAAGGAATATATCGAGGCGGCCCGGATGCTGCGCCTGCCCGGATGGCGCATCCTCTTCAGGCACCTGCTGCCGAACTGTCTTGCGCCGGTCATCGTCATCGCCACGATGCAGATCGCGAGGGCAATCGGCCTCGAAGCAACCTTGTCCTTCCTCGGTCTCGGTGCATCTGTGACCGAACCCTCGCTCGGCATGCTGATCTCGACGGGCTACCAGTATCTTCTGACAGGCCTCTACTGGATCAGCTTCTTTCCTGGCATTGCCCTTCTGGTCACGATCGCGGCGATCAATCTCGTCGGTGACCGGCTGCGCGATGTGCTCAACCCGAGGAACATGTCATGACCCCATTGCTGCAAGTGAGCAATCTTGTCACCGAATTCGGCGGCGGCAGGGGACGCCCCAGCCTTTGCGCCGTCAATGATGTGTCGTTCACGGTGGAGCGCGGCAAGGTCCTTGGTCTCGTGGGAGAATCCGGATCCGGAAAGTCGGTGACCGGCTTCTCGATCATGCGGCTCCTCGATAAACCCGGCCGGGTTGCCGGCGGCCGGATCATCTTCGACGGCGCCGACATCGCGAAATATTCGGACGAAGAGATGCGGCAGCTGCGCGGCAAGCGGATCGCCATGGTATTCCAGGATCCGACGATGACGCTCAACCCGGTCCTGACGGTCGGGACGCAGATGGTGGAAGCCGTTCAGGCACACGAGCGAGTCCCGAAGGATGCCGCCCGGCAGCGGGCGCGGGATGCTTTGGCGCTCGTCGGAATACCAAGCCCTGAAGAGAGGCTTGCCGCCTATCCGCATCAATTTTCCGGCGGAATGCGCCAGCGCGTGGCGATTGCCATCGCGCTTCTTCACAAGCCGGACCTTATCATCGCCGATGAACCGACAACGGCGCTTGATGTGACGATCCAGAGCCAGATCATTTCCGAATTCCAGAAACTCACCGAAGAGGGAAATACGGCGGTGATCTGGATCACCCACGATCTGGCGATCGTTTCAAGATTGGCCGACGAGATCGCCGTCATGTATGCCGGCCGCCTCGTCGAGACCGGACCGGTGGGCAAGGTTCTGACTGATCCTCACCATCCCTACACTGCCGGTCTGATCGCGTCGGTGCCTTCGCAAAACAGACGCGGAGAGCCCCTTCACCAGATCCGCGGCATGACACCGGCCATCAACCGCCTCCCACAGGGATGTAGTTTTCGTACGCGTTGTGATCGGGCAACCGACGGCTGCCTGGTCATGCCAGAGCTCATGCCGGAAGGCGATCGCTCCTTCCGCTGCATTCATCCCGTAACGAAAGAATTAGCATGATGACCGCGACCGCCGCGCCCCTGATCGAAGTGAGGAACGTGTCGCAGCGCTTCGGAGCCAAGCCCGATTTGGCCGCCAAGATCGCGCTCAAGCTCAAGCTGGCCAAACCCGCGCCTGTCGTTCACGCGCTTGACAACGTCAGCCTCAGCATTCGGCCCGGAGAGGTTGTCGGCCTTGTCGGTGAAAGCGGCTGCGGGAAGTCGACGCTCGGCCGCGCCATTGCAGGGATCACCTCGCCGAGCCAGGGTCACATTCTCTGGAAGGGGATGGATCGAAGCGCCATGTCGAAAGGCGAGCAGCATCAGTTTGGTCTCGCCAGCCAGATGATTTTCCAGAACCCGATGGCGGCTCTCAATCCGCGCATGACCGTCGAGGAGCTTATCTGGGAGGCGCCTCGAACGCATGGGCTTGCCCGCTCGGCGGAACGCGACGCCTATGTCGACAGATACTTAATGCTGGCCGGTTTCGACCCGGCCATGAAAAAGCGATACCCGCACCAGTTTTCCGGTGGCCAGCGGCAGCGCGTCAATATTGCGCGCGCGCTCGCCGTGCAGCCGAAATTCCTCGTCTGTGACGAAAGCGTTGCAGCGCTCGACGTTTCCATCCAGGCTCAGGTCATCAACCTGTTCATGGAACTTCGTGACAAGCTTGACCTGACCTATTTGTTCGTCAGTCATGATCTCGGCGTTGTGGAACATATTTCCGACCGCGTTGCGATCATGTATCTCGGCCGCATCGTCGAAGAGGCGCCCGTCGAGGAGGTTTTCAGGCGGCCCAATCATCCGTACACGAAAGCGCTCTTGGCCGAGGTGCCGCGCATCGAACCCGGCAAGCGACAGTTCAAACCCGTCGATGGCGAACTCCCCAGCCCGATAAACCCGCCGAAAGGCTGTCACTTTCATCCGAGATGCCCGTTCGCGATGGACCGCTGTCATATGGAAGTGCCGGTGAAAAAGGAAATTGCACCGGGGCATTTGTCGGCTTGCCATCTCAATGATGAATGATCTCAAACGACAGGATCCTGATTGCTTCAGGCCTAAAATCATCCTCCTCTAGTGTGCATGAGCGCCGCCCGGTCGGGAAACTTTTTTCAACCCGGCTCCCGCTGCAGCGGTGTCCGCCAGGGACGCATCGCCAAGCGAGATGACGCCGGTAAGGCGTTTGTCACGATTGACGACGGGAAGGCGGCGGACCTGGACCTGCCCCATATTGCGGGTCACGTCGTCGACATCTTCGTCTTCGAAACAATATTTGACATCGCGTGACATGACTTCGCGCACCTTTGCATCGCCCCCGAGTCCATCGGCAAGCCCACGCACGACGAGATCGCGATCCGTGATCGTTCCGACGAGCCGGTCGTTGTCGCCGACCGGCAGGAAGCCGATCTGCCTGTCGGCCATGCATCTCGCGATTTCGGCTATCGTCTGATTAGGGTTGGCGATTTCTACATCGCGAGACATGATCTCTGACACTTTCATGGTCTTTCCTCCTGCCTTTTACGGTTAGTGGACGTCGAATGTTCCGGTGAGAGTCGTTTCCGAAACGACGTGGTTGCGGCTCCTGCCACCCTCTCGATGGGGCACTGAGTGTCGCTATCCGGATCCGGCCAGAGCACCTGGACTTCTGCCGGCAGTCCGTGGCGCACTTTCCGCACCTCGCCCGGGCGTCGATGAAAGCTCGTCGTTCACCGCAGACTAGCTGCCGATCAGGTCCCTGCTCGGCCATCAGATCGTCGTGCCGCATATTTGTGGTTTGCCGCGTCTTATCGAAGACGGCGACACCCGGAGCGCTCATGGCTCCACCCCCATGATGATGGTTCGAATCTATGAAACCGGTCAGGGAGACGAAAGTTCCGGAAGCCATCGGTAAATGCTCCGGTCGCATCGTCAGGAATCCGACGTGCCCTCCTCCTCCACGAATATCCCCCAAGCGGCGATGAAGAGAGCGGCGATCAGTGGCCCGATCACGAAACCATTGATGCCTAGTAGAGAAATGCCGCCAATGGTGGAAATGAGGACAACATAGTCGGGAAGCTTGGTCTCTCTGCCGACCAGAGACGGCCGCAGCAGATTATCGACAAGACCGATGACGAGGGCGCCTACCGCAACCAGCACAATCGCCTTCACCCAAAAGCCGGCCAGAGCCAGGTAAATGGCCGTGGGGACCCAGATCAATGCGGCGCCGACCGCAGGCAGCAGCGACAGGAAACTCATCAGCACGCCCCACAGAAGGGCTGGCTCGACGCCAAGGGCCCAGAAGGCGATTCCGCCGATCGAACCCTGGATGATGGCGATGATAATATTGCCTCGCACGGTCGCGTGAACGACCGAAGTGAATTTGGAGGTGAAGCGAAGTGTATGGGCATCGCTGAGAGGCAGCGCTCTTCTGATGGCGCGGGCAAGGGCGCGCCCATCCCGGAACATGAAGAACAGGAGATAGAGCATCACGCCGAAGGTGACGAAGAACCGCACGGTGTTCTGACCGAGGCTCAAGGCGCGTCCGGCAAAAAAACCGCCGCCCTGCATCAATGCCGAGGAAACGCGGTCCTGAAACGTATCGACGCCGTTCAGCTCGATGCTCCGGAGCCAGTCGCGGAGGAACAAGGGCAATGCTTCCTGCAGATTATGAATAAAGCTCCGGACGTCGATCTCGCCGGTGTCCATACGTTGGTAGAGATGGTTGCCCTGCTGGACGAGTGAACTGAGGACGATCAGCCCGGGAATGATAACGACGCAGAGGCAGATCAACACAGACAGCGCTGCAGCAAGGTTTCCCCGCCCACCCAGCCGCGCCTCGATACGGGCGTGAAGCGGGAAGAAGATGATAGCGAGGACGACTGCCCAGAATATCGCCGAATAGAACGGTAGCACGACGGCGACGAACGCAATGGTCACGAGGACCAGAAGCACATAGAAACTGACACGCTGAAGGAGCATTCGATCTTTCCGCTTCGAGACCGCGATGATGGTAGCACAGATAAGGCGGCAGCGCTGAGCCGCCCGTCCATCCTACTCTAGCGGCTCAATGCCGTAGGCGCCGTCCCGACGGGAACTTCTTCTTCCGATTTAGTTATGCGCCTCATGTTAGTGAAGCCTGTCCAGCCGACGTTCGGAATAACAATTCACGTCGCAGATCAGGACGTTCACATCCTTGGCGGTGGCAACTCACATGGCATTCCAGTCCCTGCATGGCTGCGGCAGTCTTTGCGCAGGAAATTTTGCTTCCCTTCGACAACAGCGATATCCGGATCATTGCTCCCGACCGGCCCGGCTATGGACTGAGCACGCCGGCTGCACCGGCTGAGCGTGGACATGAGGGACAGTCCTTCTGGCTTGAACGCCTTCTCACGTCTCTTGACCTGTCGGAGGTGAGGATCGTTGCGCACTCGATCGGCAGCGCAGCGGCGTTACACCTTGCTGCAAGAAGACCAGAAGTGTCGGGCATTTGCCCCATCATGTGGTCCCAGGCCTTTCGCGAGAGATGCTTTGTGATCTTGTGGAGGCATTCGCACAAGAAAAGGAACTGCCGCGTGTGAAGAGCATCGGCTCGGAAAGAGTACATGCCGATCTTCAAAGGCGATGAATGCCCGGCCCCTTAACTCGAAGCGCCGCGGCATTCCAGAGTAACAATGGGGCAATACCAGACACAGGAGGCCCGTGAACCGATCTCCGCCTTTAGGGAGGATATGATTTTTCTGTTGTGGCAAATGAAAAATCTGATTTACTGACACTTCGCTGCTTGGCTTTAAGGGGGATATTGCCGATGCCGTGGACACGCAGAAATATTGTGCTTGGTGGATTGGCGTTACTTGGCGCCGGTGCGGTCCAGAAACCGGCATTCGCCGCCGCATCTTCCAATTTTGCCGGCACCGCCGTCGACAATGGCGTGACGTTCCAAAAGACCAACTTCGCCAAGATCGACAAGAAGTGGCACCGCCAGGTTGTCAAATATTTCAGCAGCGAGCCGATCGGCACCGTCGTCGTCGATACAAGGCACCATTTTCTCTACGTGATCATGGAGAACAAGACGGCCATCCGCTATGGCGTCGGCGTCGGCCGCGAGGGCTTCAAATGGTTTGGCCGCGCCACGATCGACGCTAAATCGCTTTGGCCGCGCTGGACGCCGCCGCCGGAGATGCGCAAGCGCCATCCTGAACTGCCCGAATTCGTGGCCGGAGGTTCACCGAAAAATCCACTTGGTCCCCGCGCCATGTATCTGCATCGCGACGGCGTCGACACCGGTTATCGCTTCCACGGCACGCTTGAGCCGTGGAGCATCGGCAAGGATGCCTCCAGCGGCTGTATCCGCATGTTCAACGAAGACGCCATCGATCTTTACCAGCGTTGCCCCATCGGCACCGCGGTGCAGGTTCTGCCGCACATTGCCGACCAGGCTGAAAGTGCCGCGCAGGTCAGCCAAATAACTCCGGTCGAATGAGGAATATCCGCTGATGTCTGCTCCGACCGGATACATGAGGCAGCTTATGGCCGCGGCCATGCTCCTGGCGCTTACCGCCTGCACCACAACCAAGGTCGCGTCTCTGGAAGAACCCGCTGCGGCGCCGATGAGCGGCCAGACCAACGATCCGGCGCCCGGTTTCGAAACCGTCGCGGCTGGCAGTGAAGAGGATTTCATCCTCAATGTCGGCCGAAGGATCTACTTCAAGCAGGACTCCGCGACGCTCGATTCCGTCGCCATGGCAACATTGGACAACCAGGCCATCTGGCTGAACAAGAACCCGACTTGGCTGCTCAAGCTGCAGGGATTTGCCGACGATTCCGGTTCGGCATCCCAAATGGAGACGCTGTCGCAGAAGCGCGCCGATGCGGCGATGGCCTATCTCGTCTCGAAGGGCGTGGACGCCAGGCGCATGTGGGCCAAGGGCTACGGCAACGACCGCGAAGTGCGCGACTGCACGGAGCGCTCCTGCAAGGTGCAGAACCGGCGCGTCGTCACCAATCTCCGCTCTCAGCCCGACGCGGCCTGATTCAGCTCGAACCAACGCTTGGCGCAGACGCGCCAAGCGCGATCGGCCGGGCTCAGCTCGAATACGATATGGATCTCGCCAGCCTGCCTTTAATTCGAAGATGGCAGTACATATTCGAGTGGTGACGGCAGATCGATGATGAACCTGATATCCGCGGCATTCGCAGCCACCACCAGCTGGTAGTCGCCGGCTTCGGCGCGGAAGGCGCCGGCCCCGACGTCGAAATAGGCGAGGTCGCGCGGCATGATCTTCATTTCGGCCGTGCCGGTCTCACCGGGCAGCAGCGAAAGCTTTGCGAAGGCGCGCAGTTCCTTGTCCGGCCGCTCCACCTTTGACTTTGGCGAACGCACATAGAGCTGTACCAGTTCCGATCCGGCCCGATCGCCGATATTTGTCAGATCGATGCTGACCGTCACGCCTTCGGCACCCATTTCGCTCGCCGACTGGCGCGGCTCGCTCCAGCTGAAGCGCGTATAGCCAAGGCCGAAACCGAAGGGGAAGAGCGGTTCGACAGCACGCGTATCGTGATGACGATAGCCGACGAAGACGCCTTCGGCATAGCGTACATGCCCATCCTTACCCGGATAGACGGCCGGATCGCCTGTGATGGCGGAATTGTCGGCAAGCGCCTTCGGGAATGTCTGCGGCAGGCGTCCGCCGGGCTCGACATCGCCGAATAGGACATCGGCGACGGCATTGCCCAGCTCCTGCCCAGGATACCAGATCTGCAGAACGGCGCGAACCTTGCCGAGCCACGGCATTTCCACCGGACCGCCGGTCTGCAGCACGACCACGGTGTTGGCGTTGGCGGCCGCAACCCGCTCGATCAGCTCTTCCTGCCGCCCCGGAAGCCGCATGTCGGGCAGGTCCAAGCCCTCGGTATCCCATTCGCCGTCGCGGCCGACGAAGAGAAGCGCCACATCGGCATTCAGCGCCGTCTCGACGGCATCTTCGATATCGGCCTCGCCCAAGGGCTTTTCGACGCCGAACCGAATGGCCGTGAGGTTGATCCCCTCTTCGTTCGCCACCGGCGGGTCATATTCGACGGTGACGGCATGGGCTTTGCCCGCATCGAGCGCTACCGTGCCGCGCTGTTCGTCATTGGCCGTGCCGAAATAGTTTTCGCCGCGTGCCCAGCCGTCATGGCCGTCAACCGTCAGCCTGCCATCGACGAAGAGCCGCGCCAGTCCGGCATTGGTCATGCCGAAGACATGATCGCCGCTCTCCCCCGGCACGAATTGCATCGTCATCCGTGCCGAGAAATCGGTGGGGTCGAGCTCGGCCGCCGGCAGTTCGAACCAAAAGAACTCACCCTTGTCGACGGTCTCGACATGAAGCGGAGTGCCCCGGCAGCCGCGTCCCTTGAAATATTCGACGGTGATCTTTCCCTTGGCCACCTCGATCAGACGGTTATGGCGGCAGCCGACGGCGTGGCTGACGCTATTGGCATTGGAAAGGGCGGCTCGAATCCCTTCGAGCGGACTGACCACGTAATGCGCCGCGATCTGCGCGCTGCCACCGCCCATGACGCGCGCGCTCGCGGCGTTGGGTCCGATGACGGCGATCCGGTCGAGCGACGTCTTGGCAAGCGGCAGTATGCCGTCGTTCTTCAAAAGGACTGCGCCCTCTGCGCCGAGACGCCGGATCAGCGCCCGGTCTTCCGGCAGGTCGACCGCCTGCTCCGTAAGGTCGGGCTTCTTCTCGAACGCGCCGACCCGCTCGAGTAGAAGCAGGATCCGCTGCGCCGCCGCCCGCACGGTGGCGGCTTCGACCCTGCCCTCGCGCACGGCCGCAACCAGCTTCTCGCCGCGATCGCGCGCCGGGCCGGGCATCTCGAGATCAAGCCCGGCATTGATCGTCTCGGCCGTCGAATGCGAACCGAACCAGTCGGACATGACGATGCCGTCGAATCCCCATTCCTGGCGCAGCACCTTGGTCAGCAGCCACTCATGCTCGCTCGTATAGGTGCCGTTGAGGCGGTTATAGGAGGACATGACGGCCATCACGCCGGCGCGTTTGACAGCCTGTTCGAAGGGCGGAAAGTAGATTTCGCGCAGCGTCCGCTCGTCGACATCGGAAGACATGGTCTGCCGCTCTATCTCGGATTCATTGCCGGCGAAGTGCTTGATCGTCGCCGCGATCCCCTGGCTCTGCACGCCTTTGATATAGGCGACGGCGAGTTCCGCGGTCAGCATCGGATCCTCGGAATAACATTCGAAATTTCGCCCGTTGAGGCCGGAACGATGGATATTCACCGTAGGCGCGAGCAGTACGGCGGCACCCTTGCTCTTCGCCTGGTGGGCAAGCGCCACACCCATGCGCTCGACCAGATCGGGATTCCAGGTGGCGCCGAGCGCGATGGCGGTGGGAAAACAGGTCGCCTTGACGCCGCCGACCAGCGAACCGGCGCCGCGGGCGCCATTCGGTCCGTCCGTCACCTTGATCTTCGGCACATCAAGACGCTCGACGGGAACCGTCGTCCAGAAATCGGCGCCGGACAACAGGGAGACCTGCTCCTCGAGCGTCATCTTGTCGAGAATGGAATCGATCATGCAAACCTCCCCTTCAATGGAATTCGGTTGCCGTGAAGTATTGCCGGAGCAAGCGCGGTGCTAACCCATCGGCGGCAAACGCGCACTTCTCAGCACGTAAGGTAGTTCGTAAACCTACCGAGTACTCGGTATTTTTAAGATGTCAACTGGCGAAGCCTAATGTATGGATAAAGAGCGCCGGAGAAACCGACGGGAGAGGCGATGGCAGAGTTTTCCGAATCGAATACCGGACAGGACGAAAAGCGACGACGCAGATCCCGCAAGGGCGAAGCGCGCCGCGCGGAGATCCTGACGGCTGCGATGCGGCGCTTCGCCGAAGACGGCTACCAGAATGCCGCCATCGCGGATGTTGCCCGCGACGTCGGCCTGTCGCTGCCCGGCCTGCTGCACCATTTCCCGACCAAGGTCGATCTCCTGCTCGCCATTCTGGATAAGCGCGATCGCGAAAGCGAAAGCTTCATCAGGCCCCATCGTTCCGATCTCCGCGGCCTGCTCAAGGGCATGGTCGAGGTCTTCCGCCGCAACGCCGATATGGTCGAGGTCATCAGGGCCTTCGCCATCCTGAGTGCCGAGAGCCTGATGAAGGATCACCCGGCCAAAGGATGGTTTCTCGATCGCGCCACCCAACTGCAGAATGACATCGCCGCGACCTTCGAAGAGGCCGTCGCCGATGGCTCGATCGACGGCAAGATTGACGGCAGGGCAATAGCGGCCGAACTGATCGCGGTGATGGACGGCCTTCAGATGCTCTGGCTGCGCGATCCCACCCGCTTCGACATGGTCGGAGGGTTGGAAGCTTATATCAGCCGGCTGTTGGCGAGCCTTGGTTTAGAGGGCTGAGCTTGGTTGAGCGCCGCGGATCATTGCGCGGCACAGAAGTGAGAGAGAGCCGTCGACCAAGACATAGCCTCAAGCTTTCTTCAGCTTCCAAGTCCGGATTTCGAACGGCATGATGTCGGCAGGTCCCTTCCGCTCCATCGGCTCTTCGAGAATGTTCAGCGGCTGCGATGCTGCCCATCCGGAAGGTAGGCCGAGGGAGAGGTTGCCGCGCCGGCCAGCTGGTTCGTAAAGGCGCAGGACGAGACCATCGCCTTCTTCTGCCGGCTTCAGGCCTGAGAACGCGACAGGGATGCCGCTTACCACAAGCGGCGCGAATGTGCCGGTGGAGAGGCCGCTGGCCTCAGCCGCGACGAGCGGTTGATTGAGCTCGATCGCCTCGTCGAGGACGCCGCCTTCATGCCAGGTGCCTTCATGCGGCATCAGCGCATAGGTAAAGCTCTGCTCGCCTTCATCGGCCAGCGGATCCGGATAGATCGGACCGCGCACGAGGCTCATGCCGATCACATTGCCGCGGGCGCTATGACCGTATTTGGCATTGTTGAGCAGTGCGACCCCGAAGCCCGGCTCGCTGATATCGACGAAGCGGTGCGCGACGGCCTCGAACATCGCCTGTTCCCAGGACGTGTTCGTGTGCGTTGCCCGCTCGACGATGCCGAAGGCGCATTCGAACGTTGCCTTCCGGGCCAATGCGGCGACCGGGTTCAGCGTGCGCAGAAGGGTGCGGCGGTCATGCCAGTCGATCGTCGTTTCGATGTCGAGGCGCCTGGCGTTGGCCGTCAGCACATAGGTCTGCGTGACGCTCGAATTCCGGTAGCGGTAGACGACGCGGATCGCCGCTCGGTGCGGCCCTTCTTCAACGAGCGTGATGCTTTCCGGGGCATCGAGGCGGACGGCCTTTTCGGCATAATCCGCATCGATGTCCCAGGCGTCCCAGTTGCGCGGCTTGTCGGCCGGATAGACCCAGAGCTGATTTGCCGAGCCGTCGACCGCTTCCCGGCCCGTGGCCTTATGGATGAGGCTAACGACCGCCCCGTCCTTGCCGATTGCGACCGAGAGGTATTCGTTTTCGAGATGGCCGGGGCCGGCCTTCAGCCCACTCGCGGGCTTGAGCGTGCCCTTGTCGAAGACCGCGACGGACAGGGGGGCGACGACATCGGCGGCCGAGACGACCGTGCCGTCGGAGAGCGTTGCGCTGAGCGGTCTGGCCGCAAGAGACGGATTGACGACGACGAGGGCATCGCCAACCCCGCCCTTCGGCAGCTTGGCCGACAGCGCCTGCAATGCCCTCGCCTGCTCGATCTTGGCACGGTCGATGACGCCGCCCAGTTCCTGCTCCGCATCCTGATAGACTTCACGGATGCTCGAGCCCGGCAGAATGTCATGAAATTCGTTCTTCAGCACGACGCGCCAATCGGCTTCGAGGCTCTGGGGCTTGTCTGCTCCGAGCATGTGCCCAAGCGAAGCGATGGCTTCGGCGGTGATCAGCGCACGTTCGGCCTGGCGGTGCTTGCGCTTGACGCCGCTTTGCGACGTCAGCGTGGCGCGGTGCAGTTCGAGATAGATTTCGCCATCCCACACCGGAAGGCTCTTTTCCCCCGCGGTGCGGTGCGCCTGCTCGTAATAGCTTTTGACGGTGCCCCAGCGCGCCTGCGGGATCGCCGGGAAATCGCGCAACTGCACTTCGCGCTCCACCATCTCGGGCGTGACGCCGCCGCCGCCGTCGCCATAACCGACGGCCAGAAGCGAGGTATCGTGCTGCGTCTTGCCGCGGAAATTCTTCCACGTCGGCACGTAGCAATCGGGTTGCACGAAGCCGTTATAACCCTGCATCGGATTGTCGAACGTATGGGTCAGCACCTGGCTGCCGTCGAGGCCCTTCCACCAGAA
The DNA here is from genome assembly GCF_002008365.1 of Rhizobium leguminosarum bv. viciae USDA 2370. Classification (GTDB taxonomy): domain Bacteria; phylum Pseudomonadota; class Alphaproteobacteria; order Rhizobiales; family Rhizobiaceae; genus Rhizobium; species Rhizobium leguminosarum. Next base: position 148,102 of record NZ_MRDL01000059.1, on the reverse strand, counting down.
GAGGTCGGAGGGAATATGATTGGTCTCGCTCCAGTTGACCTTGATCGTGAAGAAACTGTCGATACCGCCCTGTCTCAGGATCTGCGGCAGCGCGCCTGAAAAGCCGAAGCAATCCGGCAGCCAGCAGACCGTATGGCGCGTGCCGAAGGTCTTCTCGAAATAACGCTGGCCGTAGAGAACCTGACGGGCGAGACTTTCGCCGGTCGGCATGTTCGTGTCGGGCTCCACCCACATGCCGCCGACGGTTTCCCACTTTCCGTCCGCGACCTTCTTCTTGATGCGATCGAGAAGCTCCGGATCCTCCTCTTCCATCTGCGCGTAATAATGGGCGGTCGATTGATTGAAGCGGAAATCGTCGGAGCGCTCCATCAGCGAGAGCGCCGTATTGAAGGTGCGCCGCATTTTCCGCCGCGTCTCGCGATAGGGCCAAAGCCAGGCGAGATCGATATGCGCATGGCCCGTCAGCAGCAGTTCTCCATTCGGCGGGAAGCGCTTCTGCAACTCTTTCAGCCGCGCCGTCAGAGCCTCGAAGGCCGTGGCTGCCGAAGCGCTTTGCTCTTCCGTGAGGCCTGCCGGATTAGCTTCAAGCTCCGGCAGTTCCCAAATCTTCTGCTGCATGACGGCGCCGGATGTGCGGGAGATATAAGCCGCCGTATCCGACGGCCAATCGAGACTGCGCAACGCATGCTCGGCGGCATCCATCAGATGCGGCACGACTTCATGCTCGCCCAGCACATCGATTGCCTCGGCAACCTGCTTCAACAGAAGATGCAGGCGGTGAGCCGGGCCATCGAGCCAGATAAACCGGGCCTTGTTGAGCCGCGGAGCACGATTGGGCTCGCCGAACGGAAACCGGGCGACGGTTTCCGTTGCGATCGAAAAGCGGCGACCCTTCACCGGGAATTCCTGATGATAGGGATCGAGACCGAATGTTTCGGTCTGACCGTCGGGGTAGCTCAGCGTGATCAGGCTCTCGCCACCAAGATCGAGTTGCAGGCGAATATCTGCCAGAGGCCACGCCTCCGGCGCTTCAGCGCTCACGGCAAAATGCACCACCCCCTGGCGGTGCGGCCAATCTTGGTGATGTGCGATCGGCTCGCTCTCGAAAGTCCAGCCGTCGATCGCGGCACTTTGTCGATCTCGCCAATGAGCCAACTCGGCAATGCGAACTTTGAGACGATCGAGGCGCTGGGCAATGGTCAGAGGCATGGCTTATCCTGTTGAAAATCGACGGCTGACAATCTTGTCGTCATGCTTTTGGGGTCATGGTCATGGTTTTGGGGGAGATGAAGATGGCGCGATCAAGATCGCGATTTGCGCGGCCCTCTCCTCCAAGCAGGCCTGCAGCCTTAGATTAAGTAACTTTGATTTCCCGTCAAGTCCGTAAGAAATTCATTGCGGCAGACGAAGGCGTGTTACAAAAGCGTCGTATAGCTCTAAGGACGGCGACTATGCGGTATCTTCGATCAGGGCCGCGTCGGCTTCAAACCCAGGATACAGGCGCCCCGCGCGCCAAAACAGTCGGTCTGCGGTCCGGTGAAATTGCCGATCGAAATATTCGCGTCATTCTGGAAGCCATCCGCCGCCACGGCCCGCTAACCCGGATGGAGCTTGGCCGGCATTGCGGCCTTACCGGCCCCGGCATTACCAATATTCTCCGCCGACTGGCCGAGGAAAAGCTTGTCACCTCCAACCGCCGCAATGGCCTTGGCGGAGGCGCCACCGCTACCGAGTTTGCCTTGCGCCCGGAAGGTGCTTTCTCGATCGGCGTCAAGCTTCGCCAAAGGCGTGGCGAGGCCGTGCTCATCGATCTGAGTGGTCAGGTCCATGACCGGGTCTATATCGAGCTGGACCCCGCAGACAAAGTCGGCCTCGTGCATGCGGCGGTCAGGGATATGGTCGACCGTCATGCCGCATTGCCGATCATCGGCCTTGGCATCGCCGCCAACGACTGGACGCAGGATCAAAGCGATCAGATCGCCGCGATGTCGACGATCGCGCGTCCTTATGTCGAGAACGAGTGTACGGCGAGCCTTCTCGCCGAACGCACGATCGGTAGCTCCGGCAGGGAAGGCGGACTTGCGATGATCATTATCGACGACGACGTTCAGGCCGGCTTTCTCATTCGCGGTATTCCCTATTCCGGCGTGCATGGTCGGGCAGGCAGCATCGGCGAAATGCTGACCGGCCCGGATAATGTCCAGCTGAACACCGTCGTCGGTTTCGAATCCCTGCGATCGCGGATCGGCGACCAGGACTTCACCCGCCTGTTGCAGGGGGAAGAATTCCCCTCGTCGTCACTGTCGCAATGGATACGGGAGGCCGCTGGTCATCTGCTCGACCCGATCATCGCCATGGCTGGATTCCTCGCTCCGAGCGTCGTCATGATCGGGAGCGATTTGCCACAGGGTGTGATCGAAGCGCTGATCCATCAGCTTTCCATCGAGCGGCGCGACACCTCGACGAGGCCCTTGCTGACGCCCTGGATTTCGCCGATGAAACCCGCGAGCTTCAGTGGCGGCGGCGTTGCGCTCGGTGCAGCCCTCCTGCCCTTCCTCAACACTTTGCTGCTGCCGCCTGCTTCGGCCTGATGGCCGGCTCAGCCGAGTGCTTCATCGGCGTGGCTAAGATCGGAAGCCAGCGCCTTGTCCAGGACTTTCTGGATATTGGCCGCCCGCCGGAATGATGGTTCCTGCGTCTTTCCCGCCCGCACGGCCTGGACGAAACGCTGGTAGTTGGTCTCGACCGGATCGAAGGGAACGTCACGCCAGGTCGCCGTGTGCACGTCTTCTCCAAGGCAGGCGCGAAGTGTCGATTTACCGGTATCGTAGATCATCTCGATCGAGCCGGTTTCGCCATAGACCCTGAGGCGCAGCTGATCCATCTGTCCGGCCGCGGTGCGCGTCGCCTGGATCGTCCCGATCGCCCCATTGGTGAAATCGACATTCATCGTAAAGCTGTCATTCGCATCAAGATCATATTCGCCGATCTTGTGGCCCGGCGCCTTGTCGAAGGTCTTCAGCCGCGCGAATACATGGGCAACGTCAAGCCCTGAACCGTAGGACGCAAAATCGACGATGTGAATTCCGATATCGCCGAGCGCGCCGTTGGATCCATGTTTTTTGCTCAGCCGCCACAGCCATTTGCTTTCGCTCTTCCAGTCGCCCCAATGACGACCGACCAGCCAGCTTTGCAGATGCGACGCCTCGACATGGCGCACTTGCCCGATTTCGCCGGCGAGCACCATCTGCCGGCCTTTCTGGAGAGCCGGCGAGTTGCGATAGGTGAAATTGACCATGCCGACCTTGCCCGATCGCTCGATGGCTTCGGTCATCTCCATGGCCTTGATCGCATCGGTGGCGAGCGGTTTTTCGCAGAAGACGTGCTTGCCGGCTGCGATCGCCTGCAGCGTCGTCGGGTGGTGAATGCGGTCCGGCGTGACGTTTGCCACTGCGTCGAATTCGCCCCAGGCGAGAGCTTCCTCAAGGGTCGTGAAATGGTTGGCGATGCCATGTTCGGTGCAAAAGGCCGCGAGCCTTTCCGGGACGATATCGACGCCGCCCACGACACTGACGCCTTCGATCGCCTTGAACTTGGCGGCATGCTGGTTGGCCATTCCGCCGGTACCGAGAATGAGTAAACGCATCTTATCCTCCCCTAGCGCATCCTATCGGACGCGGGTGTGTCAGAGCTGAGCTCCGGCGTGCAGCCGGGCAAAATCGCACTCCTGCCATCGCGGCCATCCGCGATCGGCTTCTCTCTGTTTCAGGAAAACTGCGGTCGATGCGCCGTGCGCCCGACAGGACGCTCCATCACGTTAATGGCGCGGATCCTTTTCCGAAAATCGATCTCGATTTTCGGAAATTATGCACTAGCTGCTGTTGATTGTCGCCAGCATCTCAACCTCCCAGGTTCTGGCCTCCCAAGCTGTGGCTTGACATCAAATCAAAGTAACTTAATCTAATTAATGCAGCACGGAAATGAGGAGAGGTCAACCGACCGCCAGGCTGTATCCGTTCAAAATGGGGAGGAGACCCATCATGAAGAGCGCCACCATCAGCGTATTTGCGCTGAGCACCATGTTATTTTCAGCATCTACTTCATTTGCCCAGGAACTTGCCACGAAGGACAGGATTGGCCTTGCCGATGCGCCAAAATCCCTCGTCGTCCGTTTGACGAACGACAGTCCCAACAATTCGGATCCGGCGATCGCCGAGGGCTATCAGAAGCTCTTCGTCGATTTCATCAAGAAGCATCCGGACTGGAAATTGCAGATGCAATTCATGTCCTCTGACATCGGCACGGAACAGGCCAAGATGCTGGAGCAGGCCAAGGCCGGCAACGCGCCTGATTGCGCCGCTGTCGACTCCTTCGTCCTCTCGCAGTTCATGGTCAATCACGTGCTTGCGGACTTCACGCCGTATTTTTCGAAGGAGGAAGTGGATGACCTGTTCCCCTTCATCCGCAGCGGCATCACCGATAAGGACCAGACGGTCCGCGCCTGGTGGTGGGATACGGACCTTCGTGTGCTCTACCGCAACAAGTCGATCGTTGCGGATGCGCCGCAGACATGGGACGACCTGAAAAAGGCCGCGCTCGCCTCCACCAAGGAAGGCATGGAAGGCGTTCTCTTCAATGGCGGGCGCTGGGAAGGGACGACGTTCGACTGGCTCGCGAATTATTGGGCGCTCGGCGGCAAGCTCGTCGACGACTCGGGCAAGCCGGTATTCGGCGAAGGCGAGAACAAGGAGAAATTCCTGAAGGCGCTGAATTATTTCAAGGATCTCGTCGATTCCGGCGCCGCGCCCAAGCGCGTCAGCACGATCGCGAATTACGACGATATGAATGCAGCGGCCGCAGCGGCGACGACAGCTCTCTTCATCGGCGGCAACTGGCAATATGCGCAGCTGAAGGCCACGCTCGACGAAGACGAGTTCAACAACTGGACCTTCTCGCCGATCCCCGGTCCCAGTGCCGATCAGCGCTCGACCGGCACCGGCGGCTGGACGATCGCCTCCTTCAGCAAGGACAAGGACAAGGTCGAGATGTGTGCCAACCTCGCCCGCGAGGTCTATATGGGCCCGGCAAACGCGCTGCAGCAGCAGTTGCCGACCAGGAAATCGCTGTTCGACAAATATGAGGTCTTCTCCACTGAAGCCAACAAGACCTTCGCCAAGGCTCTGGTCGACGGACAGGCGCGCCCTGGTGTGCCGATCTATCCCGAAATCTCCAACCAGATCCAGATCATGATGGGCGACGTGCTCTCGGGGACCAAAAAGCCGGAAGACGCCTTGGATGCCGCCTTCAACGCGGCGCTGGAGGCGTACAAGCGTCTCTAGTGCTTCCGACCGTGACGGCGCCTGCCTGCCAGGCGCCGTCGACCTACAGCGCGCGCCTTTTAATACGCGCAAAGGACGCTGTAACACTTTGAACCTACGCATTCTGCTTTCCGAAAGTCGATTCCGATTTTCGGGCCGATGCGCAAGCCAAACCCGGACAGAGAAGCTTTAATGAGCCCCATCGCCATCGAGGCTGTCAGCCCGCCTCAAAGCAGATCGTTCATGCGCCGTTTTGCCGGCGCGCCCCTGCCCTGGATCATGCCCGTGATCATCGTCATCGGCATCTTCTACCTTTATCCCGTCATCGACGTTTTCAGACTTTCATTCACCAACGCCACGCTGATCGGCGACAATCAGGATTATACGCTGGGGTCGATCACCAATGCGTTGAGCTCGCCGCAGCTGCCCGACATTCTCTGGGCGACCCTGATCTTTGTCGGCGGCAGTGTCATCGGTCAGCAGATTTTAGGTCTTGCGGTGGCTGTCGTGGTCATCCGCGGTGAAAAGCGCGGCTTGTTCGGCACCACCATCCTCAGAACGACGGCGCTGGTTGCCTGGGTCGTGCCCGGAATTGCCGGCGGCATCATCTGGCAGATGCTCTTTTCCGAAGCGCCTTATGGCGCGCTGAACAGCATTCTGAGGCTGATGCACATGCCGACCGTCGCCTGGCTCTCGGACCCTGCTATTGCGCCGTGGTCCACCCTCATCTCCAACATATGGCGCGGCACCGCATTTTCGATGGTCGTCATGTATGCGGCGCTGAAGTCGATCGATCCCTCGCTCTATGAAGCGGCCGAGGTCGACGGCGCGACGGCATCGCAGCAGTTTTTCTTCGTTACCCTTCCGCAGCTGCGTGCGGCGATCCTGGTCAATATGATCCTCATCACGATCCAGACGGTGAATACCTTCGATGCGATCATCACGCTGACGGGCGGCGGTCCGGGGCGTGCGACCGAGGTCATCTCACTCTACGTCTTCAATATCGTCTTTAGAAACTACGACCTGTCCGGCGGCAGCGTGCTCTCCGTGCTCATGCTGATCATCAGCCTCGGGCTCGCCTTCGTCTATGCGTCGTTCCTGCCGAAGGAGGAAGAGCAATGAGCGGACGGACCGGAACGCGTCTCGGCGATGCCATGAGCTATCTCTTCATGCTGGTGATGTTCGTGTTCTTCGCCGGCCCCCTCACCTATCTCCTGTCGATGGCGATGCGTGACAAGCGCGAGATCTATCGCGGCGCGGCGCGATATATTCCAAACAATCCCACCATCGATAACTTCATCACGGTTTTGAACAACAGCTACTTTCCGATCTATCTCTGGAATGGTCTCAAGCTTGCCGCCCTCAGTGGGCTGGGCGTCCTGATCGTCGCACTGCCAGCGGCTTACGCCTTTTCCCGATTTCAATTCCGGGGCAAGGGCCTGTCGATGATGGGGCTGCTTCTCTTCCAGATGATCTCGCCGCTCGTCATCATGGTGCCGCTCTATCGCTACATGAACCGTCTCGGCCTGCTGGATACGCATTTTGCCGTCGTCATGGTCTACATCGCGCTGGGCGTTCCGCTGGCGACCTGGCTGTTGAAGAGCACGGTCGACGGCATCCCGCGCAGCCTCGACGAAGCGGCCATGATCGACGGCTGCAACAGGTTTTCCGTCTTCTGGCGCATCGTTCTGCCATTGTCGGCGCCGGGCATAGCCTCGGTCTTCATCATCACGGTGATCGCCGGCTGGTCGCAATTTCTGGTGCCTTTTCTGTTGCTCACGAAAAATGATCTGATGCCGATCGGCGTCGGCATCTTTAACTTCCGCGGCATGCAAACCGACTCGTCCATCCAACTGCTTGCCGCCGCCTGCCTGATCGCGGTCGTTCCGGCGATCGTCGCCTTCCTGTCGCTCCAGCGGCTGATCCTCGGTGCGATGACCAGCGGCGCAGTCAAGGGATGAGCGGTCAGTCTATGCGCAAGGAAGGATTTCGAGCATGAACCAGACACTCGGCGCCAGGCTGTCCCCGGATCTGACCGGCGCCAATGTCGAAGATGCTGGCGAGCACAACAGGGCGGTCGTCCTGCGCTGCATTCATCGCCAGGCGCCGATTTCGCGCGCCGAAATCGCCAGGCGGACGGGTTTTACCAAACCGGCAATCGCCCGGATCGTCGATCGCCTGCTGGACGAGGGGCTGATCATGGAAGCCCGCCGGCGGCACGGGTTGAGAGGCCAGCCGGCAATCGAACTCGAAATCAATCCGGATGCCTGTTTTGCCATCGGCATCAACATCGATCGCGACCATCTGACGATCCTGGCCGTCGATGCCGTCGGCAATGTCCGCGCCCGCGTGCATCACGAGAAACGTTTCATCCTGCCGGCGGAATTCCTGCAGCTAACGGCCGATGCGATTTCGCATTTCCAGCGCAGCCGGCTCATTGACGACGCGCGCCTCGCCGGCATCGGTCTGGCGATGCCGGATTGGCTTGGCGAGATTTCGCTCCTCGGCAAGCCCAAGACCTATCAGGAATGGACAGCATTCGATGTGCGCGCAGCATTGGAAAACCTGACGCAGCATCCCGTCTTCATCGAAAACGAAGCCAATGCCGCCGCCCTTGCCGAACTCGACTATGGACTGGGTGCCGAAAGCAGCAGCTTCTTCTACATCGCCATCAATCCGTGCCCGGGTGGTGGCCTCGTGCTCGATGGCAACGGTCATCGCGGCGCCATGGGCCTCAGCGGCGAAATCGGCTGGCTTCCGATTGCCGACGGCGGGGACGGGAAGGCCCATAAGGTCCAGCTTCTCGGCGAGATATTCTCGCTGTTCTTCCTCTATGATTTCCTCGCGCAGCACGGCGTCGAGGTGAGTGTTCCGCACGATCTCCTGACGTTGGATGCGCATGGCAGGCGCCTCGTGTCGCAATGGCTGAAGGAAATGAGCGCGCATCTGGCAGTCGCCGTCAAGCATATCGGCATGATCGTCGACCCCGACGCCGTCCTCGTCGGCGGCAGACTGCCGATCCGCATCGTCGACGAATTGCTGCGCTACGTGCACGAGCATCTCGATGCCGAGGACACCAGCCTTCCCTCGCTTCATCGCGCCTCGCTCGGAGAGGATGCCTCGGCCATGGGAGCGGCGGCCATGCCGATGGCAGCAGCCCTGATGCTCGCATCGGCGGATGCTGCTCAACGCACACGTTCGCCGCTCAAGAATATGGACCGCCTGAACAGTTGAAACGGCCGGCAAGGCCCCACGGATTTTGGTGAAGACGGGAGGATTTTGGTGAAGATCGGCTTTTACACCTCGACATTCAACGATCGCCCCCTGGAGGAAGTGGTGGATTTCGCCGCATCGGCAGGTTTCGACGCAATCGAGATCGATGTCGGCGGCCATATCAAGACGCCCGATCGGGTGGAGGCAGCCGTCGCGCTCGCACGCAGCCGCAACCTATTCGTGTCGTCGATCACCTATTTCGGCAATCAGCTCGATGCTGACCGCGCAAAGCGTGAGGCGCTTCGGGCGAAGACCGCCGAATTTGCCGGCGCGATCGGTGAAGCGGGTGTCCCAATCTTTGTGATCTTCCCAGGCCGGGACGACACCGCAAGCGACGAAGCCAACTATGATGATTTCGCCGATTTCGCCAACGGGCTGATCGCGCAGACGCAGTCCTACGGCCTGACCTTCGCAATCGAGAACTGGCCGGGTCCCAAGGACAATTTCATCGGAACGACGCCAAGAGGGTGGCAGGAGCTTTTTCAGAGAATCAAGGATCCCCGGTTCGGGCTGGAATTCGACCCCTCCCACCTCATTCGCATTGGCGTCGATCCCTACCAGGCGATGGCGACGGTGAAGGATCGCATTGCAATCCTTCACGCCAAGGACACGGCAATAGATCCGGAGAGCCTGCAGGCTGTCGGCTATCACGGCAAGGGCTGGTGGCAATACAAGCTGCCGGGGCTCGGCCTCATCGATTGGCCGAGGTTCCTGCGCCAGGCTCGCGGGGCTGGCTTCGACGGCACGTTGTCGATCGAACATGAGGATGCCGCCTATGGCTGGCCGGGCAAGGACTTAGCCGCTCGCAAAGACGGCGAGCGCCTCGGCCTCGATTATTTGAGAAATGTCCTGAGCGGACTTTGATAGCGATTTCGGGAGGACTGTTATGGCCCATGTTTCGGTCAACAATGCGCGCAAGGATTATGGTGCGTTCAAAGCCATCAAAGGCGTATCGGTCGACATTGGCGACGGCGAGTTCGTCGTTCTGGTCGGGCCCTCTGGCTGCGGCAAATCCACGCTTTTGAGGATGATTGCCGGCCTGGAGGGCATTACCTCAGGGCAGATCCAGATCGGAAAGCATATCGTCAACGAGCTTGCGCCCAAGGATCGGGACATCGCCATGGTGTTCCAGAATTACGCACTCTACCCGCATATGACCGTTGCAAAGAACATGGGCTTTTCGCTGCGGCTGAAACGAATGCCGCGGACGGAGATCGATCAGCGGGTGGGCAACGCCGCGAAGATTCTCGGCCTCGAAAGTCTCCTGGAGAGATATCCGAAGCAGCTTTCTGGCGGCCAGAGACAGCGCGTGGCGATGGGACGGGCAATCGTGCGCGACCCGGCCGTCTTTCTCTTCGACGAACCCCTGTCGAACCTCGATGCCAAGCTCAGGGTGCAGATGCGCTCGGAGATCAAGGAATTGCATCAACGGCTGCAGACGACGACCATCTATGTCACCCACGACCAGATCGAAGCCATGACCATGGCCGACAAGATCGTCGTCATGAAGGACGGTCTGATCGAGCAGTCGGGTTCTCCGTTGGAATTGTACGATCGTCCGAACAACCTTTTCGTCGCCGGATTCATCGGCTCGCCGGCGATGAATTTCATCAGCGGCAACATGACGGAAGATGGGTTTCGAACCGCCGATGGCCTGCTCCTGCCGAGCGAGCGCCGTCCGCCTGAAGCCGTGACCTACGGCATTCGTCCCGAGCATCTCCGGTTGGACCCGGGCGGCATCGAGGTCACGACGGTGGTCGTCGAGCCCACGGGTTCGGAAACGCTGCTCATCGCCCGGTTGGGAACGCAGACGCTCACTTGCGTCTTCAGGGACCGGATCAGGGCAGCCCCCGGCGAGGTGCTGAGGATTGCGCCAATCCACGATGCGGTTCATCTGTTTGCCGGAGACGAGCAGCGGATCACATCAGGTGAAGCCCCGTTGAACTGACCCGGCCGATTGCCCCCTCCCCTTCGGCCGGCGCCAGCCGGGGGCGCGTTTTCCGCGCCCCCGGCCCCGAAACTCTCAGTCCTTCACGGTCGGTTTTCCGCGCTCGGTTCAGGCTGCGTCGCGATACGTTCGGGTGTCGGGCTGTGTCCTGCCCAATTCGAACTGCGTGACCAGTTCGCGCAGGCGCTCGGCCTCGCTGGCGAGCGTGATGCTGGCGGCTGTGGTTTCCTCCACCATCGAGGCGTTCTGCTGGGTCACCTGGTCGAGCTGGCCCATTGCCGAATTGACCTCCGACAGGTTCGTCGCCTGTTCGCGCGCCGAGGCCGCCAGCGCTTCCATGCGCTGATTGATATCGGCAATGAAGCGGCCGATATCGCCAAGCGCTGCGCCGGTGTGGCTGACCAGTTCAACGCCGCTGGCGACGTTGGCGGATGCCCGCCCGATCAGGTCCTTGATCTCTTTGGCGGCTTGGGCCGAGCGTTGCGCAAGTTCGCGTACTTCCTGGGCGACAACGGCGAAACCTTTGCCGGCTTCGCCGGCGCGGGCGGCCTCCACACCGGCGTTGAGCGCCAGCAAATTGGTCTGGAAGGCAATCTGATCGATGACGCCGATGATGTTGTTGATCTGCTTGGAGGATTCCTGGATCTGATCCATGGCCTCGACCGTCTGGGCCACCACCTTGCCCGAAGCCATGGCGCTGCGGTTGGCGTCGTCGGCGACGCTGCGAGCCTCTTTGGCGATCTCGAAAGCTTCCGTGACCTTGGCGGTAACGGCGTTCAGCGCCGCGGCGGTCTGTTCGAGCGTCGCCGCCTGCCGTTCGGTGCGGCCGGAGAGTTCGTTTGAGCCGTTGCTGATTTCGCGAGTGCCTGAATTGATGATCGAAACGCTTTCGGAAACGGAAAGAAGCGTATCGCCGAGTTGCTTGACGGAGGCGTTGAAATCATGCCTCAGCGGCTCGAATTCCGGCGCGAACGCATCCGCCAGCTTGAAGGCGAGATCGCCCTGGGCGAGCCGCTTCAGGCCGGCGGCAAGGCCTGAGGTGGCGACCGTCAGCCGTTCCGCCGCGCTCAGCTCCGCCTGCTCCTGGTCCGCCAGCCGGTTTGCTTCCGCCAGGCGACGGTTCTCCTCGGCCTCGCTTTCGAGTTGTCCGCGGGCGATGGCATTCTGACGGAAGACTTCCACCGAACCGGCCATCAGGCCGATTTCGTCGCGACGCCCCGCATAGGGGATCACCTTATCCGTCTCACCGGCTGCGAGTTCCTGCATGGATTGGGTGATGCGCTGGATCGGGCGCGACACATGCCGGGCGATGGCGATGAGAATGCCGAGGCCAACGATCGCGGCAATGGCCCCCAATGCCAGTTCGATTTCGATCTTCGATTCCAGCGCGCTGCCGGCGGCAGCGACGCTCTCGGTTGCTATTTTGTCGACGATCGTATTGACGGCGGCAATGCCGGTAAGGATCGCCTGCTGCGAGCGCGCCAGCTTCTCGGCCGTCGGGACTTCGTCCGCCTGCTGCAGCCCGAGACTGATCCTGACGTCCTTTTCCCAGGCATCATGGGCCTGGCGGAGCGACCGGACGCCCTCGGTCAGTGAACCGGCGAGATCGACGCTGCCAAGCTTATCGAGCGACTGCACCAGCGCGCCGTTGCTCTCTTCGAACCCGGCCTTGATCTCGGCCGCCGGGACGAAGTTCGTCATCGACAGCACCCGGTCCACCACGGAAGTGGCTTCCTTGAACTGCTGTTCGATATGGGCCGAGGCTATCTTGGCGTTCACCGCCTCCTGCACCACCGCAGCGACCTGGGTCTGGCCGAGGATCGCCTGGTAGCCGATCAGGAATGCGCTGCCGAAGCCGACGACGATCGTGACCACCATCGGAGCGAGAATCTGCATGCGTATGGAGAGTTTCATTGCCTGCACCTCAGTTCGGCAGCGTCGGCAGGGGGATGTCTTGCTTTTCGGCTGTCAGAGTTCCCAAGAACGCGATCAGATCTTTGTTCTCCTGGTCCGTCAGCAGGAAGGGAGACATCGCCCGATCAAGGGACGGACGGCTGACGCCGCCGCTTTCATAATGGACGATCACCTCGTCCATGCTCTTCAGGCTGCCGTCATGCATATAGGGGCCACGGTAGAGCGTGTTGCGCAGGCCGGGCGTCTTGAAGGCATATTTGTTGTCAGGGCTGCTCGCATCGATCTTGTAGCGGCCGATATCGTCGCTCGGCAAGCCGATGTCATGGAACTTGTTGTCGGTGAAGTTCCAGCCTGTGTGGCAGGAGGAACAGCCGGCGGCGCCGGTGAACAGCTCGAAGCCCCGTTTGGCGCTGTCGGAGACCGCCTTCTCGTCGCCGTCCACCCAGCGGTCGAAGGGCGACCAGTTGGAAACCACTGTCCGCTCATAGGTGGCGATCGCCGTCAGCATCGTCTCCTTGGTGACGCCCTTGTCAGGGAATACCTCGTCGAACCACTTCTTGTAATCAGGTATGCCCTGCATTTCGGTCACGGCGGTGTCGAGCTTGCCGTTCATTTCTGCGGCAGCCGTAATCGGACCTGCCGCTTGCTCCTCCAGGTTCGGCGCGCGGCCATCCCAGAAGAAGGGCGAGACCCAGGCAACATTCAGGACCGTCGGCGCCTGGCGCGCGAGCGCGGTATTGGCCGCGCCGATCGGCGTCGTCACCGGTGTCTCGAAGCCGAAGGAAGGGTTATGACAGCTGGCGCAGGTCATGTTCTTGTTGCCGGAAAGCCGCGGGTCGAAGAACAGCATCTTGCCGAGCGTCGCCAGTTGAGGGGAGTAGGCCGTCACGCCCTCGAAAGGGACTGTCAGCGGCCGCTTATACGCGGAAAGATCGGCGGCCGCGCCAGGCTGGACGACGGCCAATGCGAGTAAGGAGGCTGCAATCAGGAAACGCATCGTTCTAGCAAGTCCGAACTTGGTTCTGGATTATGCTAAAATTAGCGTCATTACGTTAAATCTATGTAAAGCAATCAATACCTGAGTTACACACGAAAGTTTGGGGCCAACGTGACGCTCGCGGATATTGATCGCCCCGAAAGACAATATCATGCTCCAACTATTGCCCTTCAGAATGACGACCACGGTTCCGGCCTTGCTTGGCGCACTCAGGAACGAGCCGAGCAAATGTCGAGATATGAGGCTTTGAGGAGATCGACCAGCTGGAGCCAGCGAAACGATCTATGCAAACTGGAAAAGTTCTCCGCACCATCACGCGGCAAACTGCAAACGACTTCAAGGTAGCTTGTTTGAGCAAACCTCATCCCCGCTCTAGCTGACGGCGCTTCTCTTGCCGAGGAGGGCTGCGCGGATCTGTTCGCTTTTGCTCAACGAGGGAGGAGGAACCGGTGGTGTCGGCTCTGGCGCGTCTGTCTTACCGGTGGTCTGCTTGACGCTCAGGAAGCGTTTTTGCGCGACCATCCGGTCTTCGGACGACAGTGGTTCGACGGGTTCGCCGTCAAGGCCGTGGCGCATGGAATCGGGCTGGGCGCTGGCAAAATAGTAGCGCCGGCAGTGGACATAGGCAGCGGTCGCCCGCCGCAGCGTCGTGACGCCGGCATCGGGCTTCAGGAGCGGTCGGAGTTCATTGAAAAGGCCGACGGCAAAAGGGAGGACCGGATCTCCCGCCTTGGCCGGAAGGACGCCGACTGGCCGGATCAGCAACGTGCTGATCGCGTTTGCCTTCTCCACGTCGAGCTCGGTTGCCGCAATCGGTCCGCGGCTGATCTTCCAGGGCTTGTCCATGCGTCCTCCATGTAACGTCCATAGCGACCGACTGTGATAGTATCTTGACGGACAGGGTGAGCAACGGAAGTCGCACATCGTCGGTTCCACTGCAAGCCTGCGAACGCAGCGCGGGAGCCCTGTGGCGAAATGCCGTTTCCCAGAGCTAATGGAGCCTGGTGTCGTCGGCTGCCATTTGCATCTAATCGTTTTTATCGAGAAATATGCATTGACCTGCCACATCGATTACACTTCATATCCGCGCCCAAGATGGAGTGACCGACCGGGGGAGGATATATGCGGGTTTTCTCGAGCATTGACGAGCTGCGCCATACGCTCGATGCGCTGAGGCGGCAGGGTCGGACCGTCGGCCTCGTCCCGACGATGGGCTATCTCCACGCCGGTCATATGGAGCTCGTCTCGCGCGCTCGCGCCGAAAACGACATCGTCGTCGTCTCGATTTTCGTCAATCCGCTGCAGTTCGGCCCGGCGGAAGACCTCAGCAAATATCCGCGCGATCTGGAGCGCGATGCCACCATGCTGAGGCAAGCCGGCGTCAATTTCCTCTTTTCGCCCGGCGTTGAGGATATGTATCCTCGCCCGATGCTTGCTGTCGTCGACGTTCCCGATCTCGGCCGCGAACTCGAAGGGGCGGTCCGGCCCGGACATTTTGCCGGCGTCGCCACTGTCGTCTGCAAGCTTTTCAACATCGTCCAGCCGCAGACCGCCTATTTCGGAGAAAAGGATTACCAACAGGTCGTCATCATCAAGCGCATGGTGGACGATCTGGCCGTGCCGGTGCGCGTGATATCCGTGCCGACGGTCAGGGATAGCGACGGCCTCGCATTGTCGTCGCGCAACGTCTATCTCAGCGAGGCGGAGCGGCGTGCCGCGGTGATTGTCCCCCAGACGCTTGACGAGGCGGAGCGCCTGGTCGCCGGCGGCCTTGCCGATCCGGCGGAACTCGAGGCAAAGCTCACGGCATTTCTTAGTCGCGAACCTCTGGCAAAGCCCGAGGTCGTCGCCGTCAGGGATGCCTCAACGCTGCAGCCGGTCACGTCGATCGCAGAGCCTGTCGTCGTGGCGCTTTTCGTTCGGGTCGGCTCGACACGGCTTCTCGACAACAGGGTTGTTGTCGACAACCGAGTTGCCGGGGGCAACCGGGTTATCGGCGGGCGGGGCTTGCCGGGAAAGGGAGTGACCAGATGAGCGCGGCCGGAATTCAGAAGCGCCTGACACCAGCGCGCATTTCAGCCATGAAGGGCGGCAAGCCGATCGTCTGCCTGACCGCCTATACGACGCCCATGGCGCGGCTGCTTGACGAACATTGCGACCTCTTGCTGGTCGGGGATTCGCTCGGCATGGTGCTCTATGGCATGGAGTCCACCATCGGCGTCACGCTCGACATGATGATCGCCCACGGCAAGGCGGTGATGCGCGGCGTCGACAAGGCCTGCGTCGTTGTCGACATGCCGTTCGGCACCTACCAGGAATCGAAGGAGATCGCCTTCCGCAACGCTGTCCGCATCCTGCAGGAAACCGGCTGCGATGCCATCAAGCTCGAGGGCGGCGAGGAGATGGCCGAGACCATCGCCTTTCTGACCAAGCGCGGGGTCCCGGTCATGGGGCATATCGGTCTGATGCCGCAGCAGGTCCAAACCGCTGGCGGCTATCGTTCGGTCGGTCATTCCGAACACGAGACGTCGAAGATCCGGCGCGACGCTCATGCCATCGGCGGCTCTGGCGCCTTTGCCGTCGTCATCGAGGGCACGGTGGAGCCGCTCGCCCGCGAGGTGACCGGCGCCATGCACATCCCGACCATCGGTATCGGCGCCTCCTCCGCCTGCGACGGTCAGGTTCTGGTCTCCGACGACATTCTGGGGCTCTTCAACGATTTCATCCCGCGTTTCGTCAAGCGCTACGACGAACTCGGCAAGAGGATTTCGGCCGCCGCCGCCGCTTATGCCGGCGAGGTCCGGTCGCGACAGTTTCCGGCAGCGGAGCACACCTTCAAACGGCGGTCCTGAGACGAGGCGATACCAGGTCCATCACCGCGCGACATACTGTTCGCGCATGCTGTCGGCTGATCGGCGAACCGCCTCTGAAACCTGCACGAGCTGTTTGGCCATGGGCGTCGAATGGCGCCAAATCATTCCGATCGTTCGCGACGGCTGCGGAGACTGGAAGCGCGAAATCGAAACATGCGCCGAGCGCGTTTCGAGAGGAACAGCCATCTCCGGAATCAGGGTGATGCCAATACCGGCGCTGACCATCTGAACCAGAGTGGATAAAGAGCTGCCTTCCATGACTTCCCGGGGGCGGGCCGGCCCTATCTTGCAGAACGACAAGGCCTGATCGCGAAAGCAATGGCCTTCCTCAAGCAGCAGCAACCGCATTTCGCGCAGCGCCTCGCGTTCGGGCACCGGCTTGCCCTCGTCTTCGGGCCGCCGGACCAGCACGAACTCTTCCTTGAAGAGCTCGTGCTCGGTCAAGGAGGGTTCGGACACGGGCAAAGCAACGATTGCAGTGTCCAGCTGGCCTTGCGCCAACTCCTGAACCAGCTTCGACGTCTGCGTCTCACGCACCTCGATCTGGATACCGGCAAAGCTCCTGTTCAGATCGTTGATGATCGCTGGCAACAGATAGGGTGCAATCGTTGGGATGATGCCGATGCGCAGCCGCGTCAGGAAGGGATCGCGCGAGGTCCGCGCCAGCTCCGCCAACTCATCCACGCCACGCAGTATATCGCGGATCCTGAGAGCCACGGTCTGACCGAAGGCGGTCAGCTTCACCTCACGCGCATTACGCTCGAAAAGCTCACCGCCCAACTCTTGCTCAAGTTCTTTGATTTGCATTGACAATGCCGGCTGGGAGATCGCACAGGCGTCGGCAGCGCGTCGGAAGCGGCCATCTCTGGCCAGGGCTTCAAAATAACGTAGCTGTTTCAGGGTAAGGTTCTTCATAACCTCAGCTTATCGCAACGATCAGTAAATCCAACTTAAAATTATGACGCGCTTCCGATATGAAGACTGCCACAAGGGGAGAGTGGGGCGTAAGCTCGGCTCATCTTTTTTACGCGCAGACAGATCAAGCAACGAAGGAGACGATCATGGACAATCCCACTGACAGCGCAGGCAAATGTCCTGTTGCCCACGGCAATACGCCTCGCAGCCGATCGAATCGCGACTGGTGGCCGGACCAGCTGAATGTGCAGATTCTTCACCACAATTCCGGCCGCGCCGACCCGCTCGGGCAAGCCTTCGACTATGCCGAGGAGTTCAAAAAGCTCGATCTCGACGGCCTGAAGAAGGATCTTCACGCGCTGATGACGGATTCACAGGATTGGTGGCCGGCCGATTTCGGTCATTACGGCGGCCTGTTCATCCGCATGGCCTGGCACAGCGCCGGCACCTACCGCATCACCGACGGTCGCGGCGGCGCCGGCCAGGGCCAGCAGCGTTTCGCGCCGCTCAACAGCTGGCCTGACAATGCCAACCTCGACAAGGCCCGCCGCCTGCTCTGGCCGATCAAGCAGAAATACGGCAACCGCATCTCCTGGGCTGACCTTCTGATCCTCACCGGCAACGTCGCGCTCGAATCCATGGGCTTCAAGACCTTTGGTTTCGCCGGCGGCCGCGCCGACGTCTGGGAGCCTGAGGAACTGTTCTGGGGCCCTGAGGGAACCTGGCTGGGCGATGAGCGCTACAGCGGCGAACGCGAGCTGGCAGAGCCGCTCGGCGCCGTGCAGATGGGCCTCATCTATGTCAACCCCGAAGGCCCGAACGGCAATTCCGATCCGCTGGCTTCCGCCCGCGACATCCGCGAAACCTTCGCTCGCATGGCGATGAACGACGAAGAGACCGTGGCGCTGATCGGCGGCGGCCACACCTTCGGCAAGACGCATGGCGCCGGCGACCCGTCCCTGATCGGCGCCGAGCCGGAAGGCGGCGCAATCGAGGACCAGGGTCTCGGCTGGAAGAGCTCGTTCGGCACCGGCGTCGGCAAGGATGCCATCACCGCCGGCCTCGAAGTCACCTGGTCGCAGACACCGACCAAGTGGAGCAACTACTTCTTCGAAAACCTCTTCGCCTTCGAATGGGAACTGACGACGAGCCCGGCCGGCGCGAAGCAGTGGCAGGCCAAAAATGCCGAAGCCTCCATTCCGGATGCCTACGACGCCTCGAAGAGGCACCTGCCGACCATGCTGACGAGCGATCTCGCGCTGCGTTTCGATCCGACCTACGAGAAGATCTCGCGCCACTTCCTCGAAAATCCCGGCGAGTTCGCCGACGCTTTCGCCCGCGCCTGGTTCAAGCTGACCCACCGCGACATGGGACCGAAGGTGCGCTATCTCGGCCCGGAAGTTCCGGCCGAAGACCTGATCTGGCAGGATGTGATCCCGGCCGTCGACCATCCGCTCGTCGACGACAAGGACATTGCCGAACTGAAGGAAAAGGTTCTCGCCACCGGCCTTACCGTGCAGGAACTGGTCTCGACCGCCTGGGCGTCGGCCTCGACCTTCCGCGGCTCCGACAAGCGCGGCGGCGCCAATGGCGCGCGCGTCCGTCTTGCCCCGCAGAAGGACTGGGACGCCAATCAGCCCGCCCAGCTCGCCAAGGTGCTCGGCGTTCTCGAAGGCATCCAGAAGGACTTCAACGCCGCCCAGACCGGGGCCAAGAAGATCTCGCTGGCCGACCTGATCGTTCTCGCCGGTGCTGCCGGTGTCGAGAAGGCGGCAGCGGCCGGCGGCAACGCCGTCAGCGTGCCCTTCACGCCGGGCCGCATGGATGCTTCCGAAGCCCAGACCGACGCGCATTCCTTCGCAGCGCTCGAGCCGCGTATCGACGGCTTCCGCAATTACGTGAACGGCAAGCGCCATCAGTTCATGAAGCCGGAAGAAGCGCTCGTCGACCGCGCCCAGTTGCTGACGCTGACCGGACCTGAAATGACCGCCCTCGTCGGCGGCCTGCGCGTGCTGAAGGCCGGCGCCCCCGAGCACGGCGTCTTCACCTCGCGTCCCGAGACGCTGACGAACGACTTCTTCGTCAACCTGCTCGACATGGGCACGCAGTGGGTTCCTGTCGCCGGCAAGGAAGGCGTCTATGAAGGCCGCGACCGCAAGACCGGCGCTGCCAAGTGGACCGGCACCCGCGTTGACCTGATCTTCGGCTCGCACTCGCAGCTTCGCGCCTTCGCCGAAGTCTACGGCCAGGCCGACGCCAAGGGGAAGTTCGTCAAGGACTTCGTCGCCGCCTGGAACAAGGTCATGAACGCCGACCGCTTCGACCTCGTCTGATCGGCAGCATTTTACCCGGGCGCAGTTTCGGCTGCGCCCGGGCATTTTTTCATCGGAGGCGGGATCTATCGCCCGACCGTCCAGTCCTCGACAAGCAGACCATCGACGCGGCGGAATACCCCGACATTGTTGGTGACGAGAACCAGATCCCGGGTCCTCGCCTGAGCGGCGATCAGAACATCATAGGGGCCGATCGGCGTTCCCTTTGCCGCCAATGCGGCACGGATCTCCCCAGCGGCCAACGCATCCTCCTGCTCGAAGCCGACGACTGAGAAATCCGCCACGAACAGGCGCAGGGTTTCGAGATTGTAGGAAGTTTTCGTGCTTTTATAGGCGCCATGATAGAGCTCGTGCAT
Source organism: Rhizobium leguminosarum bv. viciae USDA 2370 (assembly GCF_002008365.1). Classification (GTDB taxonomy): domain Bacteria; phylum Pseudomonadota; class Alphaproteobacteria; order Rhizobiales; family Rhizobiaceae; genus Rhizobium; species Rhizobium leguminosarum. The sequence continues at coordinate 128,175 of NZ_MRDL01000059.1, read as the reverse complement.
CACCGCGGTCGACAGCCCGATCGATCTCTCGTCGCTGTCGATCACGCGCTTCAGCAGTATTTCGGATTTTCTGCCGATCAGGGCGATTAGCGCATTGGTGTCGATAAGATGTGTGATCACTTGAACAGGTCCTGAAGATCAGGCCTGTCCTGCCCCTCCGGCTGCTCCCGCCCTTCCGCCATGAAATCGTCGCTGAGGCCGCGCTCCAAGGCGCTATGCAACGATGCCCACCGCATGCCGCGATCGGCCCGTGGCCGAAGGATCACAGCATCGCCCTCCCGCGTCACCTCCACCTGGTCGACGTCGAAGCGGAATTCCTTCGGCAGCCGGACGGCTTGCGAATTGCCGGATTGAAAGACACGCGCTTATTGCGGCATAGGGACTCCTCCGCAGTTTGTATATATGCCGTTGTATACACGCGACTGGCGGGAGTGATGCAAGAAGCCGTCTCTGCGCCTTCGAACGGATTTAGATTTTAGGCCGAACAGGCCTAAAATCATCCTGTTCTAGCGAGGCAGAATGCCGAAAGGCGAAAGTGACAGCAGATCGGGATCAGTCGTCGCCGTTACTGTCGCTACCTGGGCATGGCTTATGCTGTAGCCGTAGGTGAGGACGCGGTCACCGTCGATCATGAAGAATTGCGCCTGATCCAGGCCGGGTCGCAGGTTACCCGTCACGGTGACACTCTCGTACATTCTTGCCAGGTGCAATGGCTCTTCCGGAACGACACGAACCAGTTGGTTGGGTGGAGGAGACGGCATGTGACTGCAGGCTCCGGCCCAAGGCACGAGCATGAATTCGTAGACAAGATCGCCGTCCTGGTCGATCGGCAGAACGAAGCCCGTCAATTCGATCGGATGTTCCTCGCCATGCCAGGCGAGTGTTTCGCCCTGTGGGCCGCTCACCGCCTTGCCCGACAGCGGCACTGTCGCTTTGGGCTGATCGGCCGGCCGTAAAGCGCTCCAGAAGATAGGCTGTGCGGCAGCGAAGGCGTTAGAAATTGGCCATGCCGAACCAACTGCCAGCGCCGCGAACGTCAGGAGGAAAGGTTTGTCTTTCATCATTGCATCTCCACCGGGCCGGCCGCTTTGACCACCTTGCCGCTGCCGTGAGGATGCTACTCTCGATCCGGTTCGGCCGTCAAAGCTTCCGGCGCGCTCGGCAGAGGCCCGAGCATGACGAAAGAGACGTTGGCGTGCTTCGTCAGCAGTCAGGAGACCCCGCGCGGGGTGAACACGGAGTCTCCCTGACGGACCAACAGAACGATGAAGCCTTACTTCTCCGGCATCATCGAAGAGTGGTGCGAGGTGATCAGCCAATTCCCGTCCTTGAACTCATAGGTATAGGTGTAGCGGGCCGGAACCTTCGAGCCGTCCTTCAGGCTGAAGGTGTAAGTGCCGACGTCGACGGCCCAGTTACATCCGATCTGGATGTCGCGGCTGTCGATGTGGCCTTTGGGCTCGTTCGCCAGGAAATGCTCGAAATAGTCGATCCGCTCCGTCTGCGTCAGACGAGGTTTGTCCGACAAGGTCGCGAGAAGCACGGAGTCCTCACTGTAGTTCTTGGCGACCTCCTGGGGGCTCAGCGTCGCGAGCGAGGTATTCCAGCGGTCGAAGAGCTTGGCGATTTCCGGCTCGCTTGTCGGCGCACAGGTTGCGATTTCGGTAGCCGCCGCGGCCGACTGGACCTGTACGAAACCGAGAACGAGGGCGGCAGCAATGATGGTACGCATTTTGACTTTCCTATGTGGCGGTTCCGGCGGACATCGCATCGGTCAACCGCATGACCAGCAATTTAAGTATCCTGTGCTGCCGCCTCATCTGCCGGGTGGCTTCGATCCGATCTGCCGAACGGCATAGATGACATTCCCGCCGGAATGACTATCGTGCCGGCGTCATTCATCTTCGGAGCAGTCCTGTTCGGCATGGAGCACGATACAAGTCAAACGCACTCGCCAAACGTTGCAGAACTGCGGGCTCTTTACCGGGCCGCGGAAGCGCGGGCGGCTCGTCTGCGTTTCATCATCGAAGTGCAGAACCTGCTCGATGCCGCGGCATTCGAAACGGCTGCCCTGGATGCTCTGTCCCGGCTTGCAGACTTCGCGGGAGCATCGCTTGCCAGGCTCGTTTTTCCGTCGTTCCAGGGAAAAGTACCCGTGCAGCTGTCGGTGGGTAAGTCAACGAGCCCGGAAAGCGATAACATCTTATTTGCCTCGCAAGCCGGTTCCGATCTCTGCCTGACGATCATCGGATCGTCAAAAGCGCGCGCCATCGATGCCGACGACCGGCAGACATTGGAGGTGGTGGCGGGGCAGCTCGCCGACGCCTACAATCTTAACCGGCAGGCGGCGGAAAATCAGGCGCTTCTCGGCGATCTCCAGCGGCAGCGCAGTGAGCTCGCGGCCCTTGTCGCGCAGCTGATCCAGTCGCAGGAGCAGGAGCGGCAGCGGGTGGCGCTCGATCTTCACGACGGCTCGGCGCAATTTGTAGCAGGCCTAAGCTATCGGCTGCAGGACCTTGCGGCCCGCATCGGCGACGCGCACGCCCTGAAACCCGAAATCGACCAGCTCGCCGCGCTCGCGCGCCATTCCGTTGCCGATCTCAGGGCGGCCATCGCCGATCTTCGCCCGCCCGAGCTCGATGATCTCGGCGTCGCCGCGGCCCTGCGTACGCGTCTCGATGCGATCGATGATCTCGAGGTGATCGCCGATCTCGATGCCGCCGCCGATCGCTGGCCGGCATCGACGGGAATCATCTTCTATCGTGTCGCGCAGGAAGCGATCACCAATGTCATCAAGCACGCCGAGGCGAGCCGCCTGGTCGTCCGTCTCTTCGAGGATGGCGCGGGCGAAGCGCATCTCGAAGTGATCGATGATGGCAAAGGCATCAGCGAGCTGCGCCATCCCCAGATGCGGGGCGGGCGCCTAGGCATTGTCGGCATGCGTGAACGGCTGGCGCTGCTCGGCGGCCGGATCGAGATCAGCGTCGGGTCTTCGGGGGGCACACATGTGCGCGCCACCGCTCCGATTTCGCAGGAGACGACATCAGAATGACGGCATCGATCCTTGTCGCCGACGATCATGACATCGCCCGTGCAGGCCTTATCGCCATGATCGGCGGTGAAGACGATTTTCATGTCGCCTGGGACGTGCGCGACGGCGTGGAAGCGGTGGAGGCCTGTACGCTGCACAAACCGGATCTCGCTCTCCTCGACATCCGCATGCCTCGCCTGGACGGCCTCGCCGCGACGAGGGAGATCCGGCGCGTGTCGCCGGGAACACGCGTCATGATCATCACGATGCATGACAGCCTCGACTACCTGGAAGCGGCGATCGAGGCCGGCGCTACGGGCTACCTGCTCAAGGACGCCAGCCGGGAAGACATTCTCCGCACGATCCGGCGGGTCCTTCAGGGTGATGCCTTCTTCGACGGTCCGCTCGTCGCAAAACTATTGCGCCGCGCCGCCACCAAGCCGCAGACCAACAGCAGCGCTTTGGAGACCCTGACGATCCGGGAGCGCGAAGTCCTGTCGAAGGTGGCCGAGGGCCTGACCAACAAGGAGATCGCCAGGGCCCTGAAGATCTCGCCCGGTACCGTGAAGATCCACGTTGAGCGCATCATCGGCAAACTGGGCGCCGGAGACCGGACGCAGGCCGCGGTCATGGCCGTCCGCGGCGGGCTCGTCGAAGCATCGAAAGAGCAGCAACCATGACCGCGACAATGACCCCGACGGGGCGCCTGACGGCGTGGCGCTTTGCCGACCTTCCCCTTCGCGCGAAGGGTATCGTCATCATCACGGTGCCGCTGGCGCTGCTGCTTGCAGCCCTCGCCTCGGTCTTCGTGGCCGACCGGCAGAGCCGGATTGCCGAGGATCAGGTGCGGGTCACGCTCGAGATCCAGTCGGGCATTCAGGAGATCCATGCCTCGATCGCTGAAGCGGCGACCGCGATGCGGGGTTATCTGTTGACCGGCAGAACCGATTTTCTTGATCCCTTCAACCGGGCTGAGGAAAGACTGCCCGTCGTGCTCGACGAAGTCGGTCGCCGGTTGCGGGATGAAGAGCAAAAGAACCGTCTCGAACGCATCCGCACCCTCGTCGTCGCGAAGGTCGATCGTCTCCAACTCCTGAAACAGGCCGACATCCTGCGCGCCGGCGGACGCGAAGACCTTGCGGCCAAACTCATCGATGGCAAGCAGGTACTCGACGTGCTGAGACAGGAAATCGACGCGATGAGCCGGCGGGAGGCGGATCTGCTTCACGCGAGGACCGAGGCCGCGGACCGGGTTCGCACTCTGTCCCGAAGCCTGATGATCGCTGCCGGTTTCCTTGGTTTTGCCGGAGCGCTCGTCGCCGTTTTCCTGTTTTCGGCAAGCATCGTCCGTCGGGTGCATGCCCTGAAAGCCCAAGCGCATCGACTGTCGCGGGGCGATGTCGTCAGGGTAGCGGATCCCTTCCGTGATGAACTCGGCAGTCTCGAACAGGCGCTCGAAGATGCAAGCGTGCTTTTGAAAAAGCGCGAGGCTGATCTGACGGAAAGCGAGGAGCGCTTCCGGCTATTGGTCGAGGGCGTCAGCGACTACGGTATTTTCGGGCTCGATACCACAGGGCTGGTTGTGAGCTGGAATGCCGGCGCGGAGCGGATCAGTGGCTATGCGGCCGAAGAGATCATCGGCCAGCATTTTTCCCGTTTCTATCCCGCCGAAACCAGGGAGGCGTTGCCGGCAGAAGAGCTTTCCAGGGCGGCCCGCGACGGACGGGCCGAGGCGGAAGGCTGGCGCATCCGCAAGGACGGCTCTCGGTTCTGGTCTCACGTCGTTGTGACTGCCCTGCATGATGAGGCGGGCCGCCTGCGCGGTTTTTCCAAAATCACGCGAGATATTACCGAGCGCAAGCAAATCGAAGAGGCCCTGCTTGCCGCCCGCGAGGATGCGGTTCGCGCGAGCAACGCCAAGAGCGAATTCCTGTCACGGATGAGCCACGAGCTACGCACGCCGTTGAATTCCGTCCTCGGCTTCGCACAGCTTCTGGAAATGGATGTCACCGATGCGGATTCCAGGGATAGCGTCGCCCAAATTCTAAGGGCCGGCAGACATCTGCTCAGCCTGATCGACGAGGTTCTCGACATGGCGAGGATCGAGGCCGGGCGCATGGATCTTGCCATCGAACCGCAACGCGTCGCCGATGTGATCGATGAAGCGGTGTCGCTTGCGAGGCCGCTCTGCGGCAAGCAGCAGATCCGCATAGAGGTTGTCGAGCCCGAGCGAGATCTGGCGGTCCTGGCTGACCGGCGGCGTCTCCTCCAGGTGTTCCTGAACCTTCTCTCCAATGCGGTGAAATACAATCGTCAACAGGGAAGCGTGACCGTGAGCCACCGCGAGATGGGCGGCGACACTATTCGGATCGAGGTCAGCGATACCGGTCCCGGCATCCCGGCGGAACGCGTTTCCCGGCTCTTCACCCCATTCGATCGGCTGGGAGCAGAACGTATCGGTCAAGAAGGGACCGGTCTCGGGCTTGCGCTGTCGCGTCATCTGATCGACGCCATGGGCGGCGCGCTCGGCTTCAGTAATCGTCCGGAAGGTGGCGCCACCTTCCACGTCGATTTGCCGCGCCCGCCCGTGGCGACGCAGGGAACCCGAAGACGAGGCCTCTCCGTCGAAAGTCCGCCATAGAAGACGTCGCCTATGATTTGATCGCGCGCTGATATCCTCCAACGCCTTTGACGAAACGTTTGGCCCATGACAGACCCCACCGACATCGTGCGACGATCGACGATCCTGATCGTCGACGACGAGCCCGCAAATGTTTCCCTGTTGGAACGCATTCTCAAACGCGAAGGCTTCAACGAACTCATCAGCACCACCGAGCCACGCGAGGCGTTGCGGCTCTTTCGCGAACATCCGGTGGATCTCGTTCTTCTCGACCTGATGATGCCCGATCTTGATGGCTTCGCTTTGCTGGAGACCTTCGCAAGGCTCATTCCTGAAAACAGCTATCTGCCGATCCTGGTTTTGACCGCCGATGCAACATTGCCGACGCGCCGACGGGCGCTTTCTCTTGGCGCGAAAGATTTTCTGACGAAACCGTTCGATGCGATCGAGGCCATCCTGCGCATCTTCAACCTTCTCGAAACCCGTATCCTGACCCTGGAGCTTGCCAAACACGGGCTGGCAACGCCGAAATCGGAGCGTCCCCGGATTGATTGACGGGATCGGTTGATGGCACCAGCCATCTTGGCGTATGGGCGTTAGGCCATCGGCAAATGTTGACCGAGCAGTGCGGCGGAAATCGCCAGCAACGAGAGAGACGGCTGAACCAGGCGCGCTGTGTCGATAATGGGGCCAGCGAGGCAGCCGGCCCCATCCAGCTCAGAACATGGTGTTCTTGTTTGCCGCCTCTTTCGGAACGGCCTGGATCACGTCCCAGTGTTCGACGATCTTGCCGTCCTTGACGCGGAAAATATCGACGATCGCCTGGCCGAGATCGCCTGCGCCGTTCGTCGCGTGTACATGCAGCCAGACCAGATCGCCATCGGCGGCGCTGCGGACGATCTCAGCCTTCGATTGGGCATTGTCCTTGAAGAAGCCGGCGAAGAAGGAAATCAAAGGCTTCTTCCCATCGGGAACTTGAGGATTGTGCTGCCGGTAGTCGTCGGCGACGACCGAGGCAGCCGCGATATCGTGCTTGTTGAAGAACCGGTCGTAGAACTCGACAACCAGCTTCCGGTTGGCTTCTTCGATCTTCAAATCCCGCGTGGCCGATTCAGCAAAAGCGCCGGCCGGCGCGGCGATGCCCGCCAAAATGACGAGTGCGAAAAGCGATTTCCCGAATGTCATGCATTAAGCTCCTTGGTATGGATCGGCGAGCTAGTCTAGAATACAGACTATGACGCTTGGTCTATGAAACCGCTGCATCTCAGGCAAGAAGGCAGTTTCTGGTGCCAAGGTCAGCCGGCGATGACCGAGAATTGCAGGAGAAAGCCGTGTCAGAGACGCATGACCCAAGACAACAGCCCGGCGCTGGATGCCCGATCAGAGGCGTGCTCGATCGCATCGGTGATCAATGGAGCCTGTTGACACTCGATGCGCTGGAAAACGAGAAAAAGCGCTTCAACGAACTGCTGCGTGAAATCGGAGACATCTCGAAGCAGATGCTGTCCAAGACGCTGAAGCATCTGGAGCAGGACGGCTTCGTGCGGCGCACCGTCTATCCGCAGGTTCCGCCTCGCGTGGAATATGAACTGACGGAGCTGGGGCGATCCTTCCTCATCCCCATGAAAGCCTTGGTCGGATGGGCCGAGCAGAACCATGCGGCAATCAGCATCGCTCGGCTACGGCACGAAAACGCCTAGCGGCGAAGCCCTGTCAGGCCAAGAGCACCTTGCCGCCCGTTCGGAAGGGAAGCGCGGACTGCAGGGCTTGCCTGACATTTTCCAAAGGAAACACCTCGCGCACCTCGGTCGCGATGACCTTCGAAACGATCTGCGCCGCAACCTCGGAATAGGCCTGTTGGACATCGCCCATGGCTTGCGAATGAACCCATTCCCGAAGGTGAAAATAGGAAAAGGAAATATCGGGATGGGACGCCCAGAATGAATTCGGGATGCTCTGCCCCGAGAGCAGACCGTAATGCACGAAACGTCCGCCCGGCCGCAGCGCACCGGCGAGGACTGCGGCGCGCGCTCCTCCGACGCAGTCGAGCACTGCGTCGAGCCCATGCCGGCCGGCGAGCCCGGCAACCAGATCGCTTTCGCTTTCTTCCCTATCGATGATGACAGCCTCGACCCGGCCGCGCAGGCGCTCAAGTGATCCTTCGCTGCGCACGATGGCGACCGGCTCCACCCCTGCGGCGTTGGCGAGATCGATCAATATCGCTCCGATCGAAGAGGCGGCGGCATTGACGGCGATGCGCATGCCCGGCCTCAGCCCGATCTTGGCATGCAGCATCAACCAGGCCGTCATCGGATTGACGTAGCTCGTCGCAGCCTCGAAGTCGGTGAGCTCGTCCGGAACACGCAGGCACCAGCCGGGATCGGTATCCTTGAATTCCTGCCAGCCGCCGGCGCTGCGCACCGGCAGCACGCGTGTTCCGGGGGAAAGCCCATGAACCTCTTCACCGCACTGTTCAATCACGCCGAACGCTTCGAAGCCCGGAATGAAGGGCAATGTGGTGCGTCCGCTATAGGCTCCTGATATGGTGATGATATCGGACGGATTGATCGCCCGCGCCAGCAGGCGCACCCTCACCTCATCGCGCCGCAGCGGCGGCAGCGCAGCCTGCTCGAGTTCGACGACATCCTGAGCCGGGCCGAATTTTCGCACGACCGCCTGATATTGCATTGCATCCCCCACACACTGCGGTTAGATCACCCCGTCGAATTTTCGGTGATCGAATGAGCGTTGACGACAGGCCTTTAGCATCGTTCCGGGTCTCGATGCGAGACATCGACATCTATGGTCATGTCCACAATTCCCGTTATCTCGACTATTGCGAGGATGCAGTCGTCGAGTTCCTGCGGCAACGGCAAATTCTCAGCCATTTCCGCCACACTTCCTCCGGCGTCGCCTATCACGTGAAGAAGGCGGAGATCACCTTTCACAGCCCCATCGACCTTGACGATGTTGTCGAGGCAAAGGTGGACGTGGAGAAAATCGGGCGCACGAGCCTGTCCTTTGCGATCGAACTCTTTCGCCAGCGCGATGGCGCCCATTGCGCATCGGCGCATTTCGTCTGGGTCTGCGTCGGCCTCTCCGACAGCCGCCCGACGCCGATTCCCGAAACGACCAGAGCCGCTCTGTCTCCGGGCTGACGGCCGATCATTCAAACCCGCGGGTGTCCATGCCGATCCATGTGCAGCTTCTTCGACATGCAACGGAGACACCGGACAAGCCGGCGCTGGTGATCGACGGGCGTTCGCTCAGCTATGGCGAGCTCTATGTCCGCGCCAAGGCAATTTATCGCTTTCTCCAAGATCTCCCTCGCTCGAACCGCCGCACGCTCGATCTGCCCGGTGTGGAGAAGCTTGCCGCTCTCAGCCTTGGCAACCATATCGCCTTTGCCGAGTATTTTGCGGCGGCCACCGCCTACCCAAATGCCTGCGCGGTCGTCGACCCGATGATGCCGGCGGAAAGAATCGAACGCATAATCGAGCGGCTGGTGCCTGACGTTTTGATTGTCGACGACGATGCTGGACCAAGCGCCGAAATTGCCCGAAGACTTGGCATTCCCGTCATCGCTGCCGGAGCGGAGGCTTTCGACCTCGCCTCGACGCAAGGTGCAGCCGAGCTGCCGGTCGATGCCGATAAGATCTTTCTGATCGGCTTCACGTCGGGGACCACTGCCGAGCCGAAAGCCTATTGTCGCTCGCGCGAGCAATGGCGCCGGAGCCTCGATCGCGGACGCGTCGTTTTCGAGCTCGAAGACGCCCCCTCGACAATGTGCCCGGGAGCCTTGGCTCATGGCCTGGCGCTTTATGCGCTGGTCGAAGCTCTTGATGCCGGGGCAACCTTCCATTCAGTCCGGAAATGGGAGCCTAGTGCGGTCGCACGCGCCCTCTTCTCGGAAGGGATCGAACGGCTGGTCGCCGTTCCCACCCATATAGCCGGGATTGCCAGGGCCTGGACGGGTGAACCGGCCCTGGCCTCCCTGCGTGATGTCCTCACTGCCGGCGCAAAGCTCGATGTCAACGGTGTGGAATCCATGCGCCGCCTGTTTCCGAAGGCGCGCATCCGGGAATATTACGGCGCATCCGAGATTGGTTTCATGACCGTCTCGACCCTCGCGGGCGGCGAGATCGATTTTCCGATCGACCGGGTCGGACGAGCCTATCCCGGCGTGGAAATCTCCATTCGCGACCCCGATGAAAAGGATGTCGGGATCGATGTGGCGGGAACCATATTCGTCAGAAGCGACCTGATCGCGGATGGATATCTCTGGGGCGATGACGGTCAGGCCTTCCGGGTCACAGAAGCCGGAGCGACGGTTGGAGATCTCGGCGAACTCGATGCCAATGGCATGCTGCGGGTGATCGGCAGGGCGGGCGGCATGATGATATCAGGCGGCAACAACGTTTATCCCGCCGAAGTCGAGAGTGCGCTCAAGGCCTGCCCCGGTGTAGAGGATGCCGTTGTCTTCGGGCTGCCGGACGCCTATTTCGGCCAACGGATCGTCGCCGTTGTCTCGGGAGAGACGATGGACCCGAAAATCCTGGCCGATCATTGCGCGCAGATGCTCGGGAAGTACAAGATCCCCAAGCAATTCTATCATATAAGGTCCTGGCCGATGACGAGCAGCGGGAAAATCTCGAGGGGGCAAGTGGAGCGGGCCGTGGTTTCTGGAGACGATCTTGTCCTACGCCTTTCAGCCTGACGAGGATTGGCAGCCAGTCGTGGTTGCCGCCTACCGGTCGCCGATCGGCCGGGCTTTCGGATCGCTTGCGACTGTCGCGGCGGAAGACCTGCTTGCGCCGATCATTCATCGGATCCTTTCCGAAACGGGAATTGCCCCCGACACCATAGACGACGTTCTGGTGGGCAACGCCGCAGGTGGCGGTGGAAACATCGCGCGGCTGGCAGCCCTCACCGCAGGTCTGCCCATGGCGGTTCCGGGCGTGACTATCGATCGGCAATGCGGCTCGGGTCTGGAAGCGATCATCACCGCAGCCCGTCTGATCCAGGCGAAAGGCGGGTCGTGCTTTCTGGCCGGCGGCGTGGAGAGTGTCAGCACCGCGCCATGGCGCGTCGAAAGACCAAAGGCGAATGGGATGCCGCCGCGATTTTACGGGCGCGCCCGGTTTTCGCCTGAAACGATCGGCGATCCGGAAATGGGAATTGCCGCCGAAAACGTCGCGCGGCAGTTCGGCATAACGCGCCAGAGACAGGATGAATTCGCCCTGCGCAGCCACCGGCTCGCCGTGCAGGCGGCCGAGGCGGGCATCTTTCGGCCCGAGATCGTTGAAATTCCCACCAGCCATGGTCAGATCGAACGGGACGAATGCCCACGTGCCTCCACATCCCTCCCGGCGCTCGCAAACCTCCGGCCGGTCTTCCTGGCCGATGGTTCGGTGACAGCAGGCAATGCCTGCCCGCTGAACGACGGCGCCTGCCTGGTACTTGTCATGAGCCGCGCAATGGCGAGAAGCATGGGCATCGAAAAGGGCCTTGCCTTCATCGATAGCGCCGCTGCCGGTGTGGATCCCAATCTGCTTGGTATCGGGCCGGTCGCCTCGACCAGGAAGCTGCTGCAGCGTCAGTCCGGGCTCTCGCTCTCCGACATCGATGCCATCGAATTCAACGAGGCCTTCGCGGCCCAGGTTCTGGCATCGCTGGATCAGCTCGATATTCCTGCCGATACGATCAACAGGAACGGCGGAGCGATTGCCTTGGGCCACCCGTTCGGGGCGTCCGGCGCAATCCTCGTTACCCGACTATACAGCCAGCTGATCCGCGACCTCAGCGGATGGGCGCCGGGCGCGACCGGCCTGGCCATGATCGGTATCGGCGGAGGCATTGGGCTGACCGCCATGTTCGAGGCTACCCAGCTTTCCTGACCAAAATAGGGTAACGGCATCCGGCGCGCGACCATACGACGGTATTGCTTTCCCTCACCCTTGAACCAATCGACTACAACCCCGCTCGCGTCATAGCCTCCATTTGCTCGGGAACGACATGTCTGTTGCTGGAGCGGATGAGGAGCAAAGCATGTCGCAGTCAGATACCAACATCCTCGCTGATGAAGCTTACTTTTCCCACACTCGACCGGATGCGATTGCCTTCGATGCAAATTCTGCCGACGGCATATTTGGCGTCGTCCACGATCTGGGCAATCTGATCCAGGTCGCCACCTCCGCGCTGAACATGATTTCACGCAGTCCCGACATCGAGATGGCCCCTACCCTCCTGCCGATCTTCGCCAGTGCCAGGATTTCGCTTCAGCGTGCAGGAACGCTCGTTCAGCAGACGATGCGCCTTGCGAGCGACGGCAATGCCGCCGCCGAGCCGGTCGACATCAGGGCTTGCCTGATGGAGATCGAAGCCCTGGCCAAAGCGACCTGGGATCGCAATATCGCGTTCGAGATATATGCCAGCGAGACGCTTCCGATCTTCCGATGCAGCCGCGTAGGGCTGCAAAGCGCCATTATGAACCTGCTGCTCAACGCGCGCGACGCCATGCCGGATGGCGGCGTGATTTCAATCATAGCCACCTCCATCGACGACGAACGCGCCGCAGCCGGGATCGAATTGCGGATTTCGGACAATGGTCTCGGGATGACAGAAGATGTGCTACGCAGGGCGAGCGATCCGTTCTTCACGACGAAAGCATCGGGGCTTGGCGGCCTCGGATTGCCGATGGTGAATCGATTCGTTCGGGAAGCACGGGGCCATCTCCGTCTGGAAAGCGAGCTCGGCCGAGGCACGGTGGTGACACTGCGATTGCCCGTCGAAGGCTGAGGCCCAGCAATCCCGGGCCAAATTCAGTGCATAGCCGGGCGAAGCTTTTCGCCAGGCTCATTCCTAACGCAGCTGTCAGGCGGCGGCGCGTTTGTGATCTGCCGGATGCTGAAGCCGAAAGCCGATCGCCAGCCTGTTCCAGGCGTTGATCATCGCAACACCGATCGAAAGGGCCACGAGCTCGTCATCCGCGAAGTTGGCGTGTGCCTCTTCATAAACATCATCCGGCGCATGGCTTTTCGCGATCTGAGTGAGAGCCTCGGCCCAGGCGAGTGCGGCCCGCTCCCGAGTGGTGAAAAGCTGCGACTCCCGCCACGCGTTCAAAAGCAGCAGCCGGTCATCCGTTTCGCCGAGCTTCAGCGCGTCCTGGCGGTGCATGTGCAGGCAGTGAGCGCATCCGTTCATCTGGGAAACGCGCACCTTGACGAGTTCGAGCAACTTCGGATCGAAGCTTTTGGCAATCCAGCCTTCAACGGCCACGAGGCCGTCGATGCCGCTGTTCTTATGGGCCATGAAGTTCAGACGCTTGATCATTCTTATCTCCATCGTGAGAGCATTGATGACGCAAGCCTCGGCTTGCAGGCCAGTGAATACGCCTTGCCTTCCGGGTCGACCATCTGCCCCAACGGTTTATCAAGCCGATGCCTGTTGACGTGATGTTCCGCCATTTCGGCCAGCTGGCCTACTGCGTTGGCATAGGGTGAGAGCGACCGAGGAAGAATAGTTTGGGACCGCGATCCGGCGCATCCTCCTGCCCATCGGTTACCGGCCGCACCGGCGACGGTCCCGATGAAGTCGCTTCGCTCATTGGGGACGCGGTGGGCATGCCGAGCAGTTGCCTGCTCACCTTCAGGTCACCAGAGGACATCCTCGTAAAGGACAAGGAGACTAAACATGAAAATCGTCGTTATCGGCGGCACTGGCCTCATCGGCTCCAAGACCGTGGAAAGATTGCGTAACAAGGGGCACGAGGTGTTGGCGGCTTCGCCGAACTCGGGTGTGGACACGATTACCGGCAAAGGCCTGGCGGAAGCGCTCGCTGGAGCACAGGTGGTGCTCGATCTCGCAAACTCACCCTCGTTCGAGGACAAGGCCGTCCTGGAATTCTTCCAGACGTCGGGCCGCAATCTGCTCAAGGCAGGGGCTGCCGCCGGCGTCAAGCATCACATCGCGCTGTCGATTGTCGGCATGGAGCGGCTGCAGGGCAGTGGCTACATGCGCGCCAAGATGGCCCAGGAAGAGCTGATCAAGACTTCCGGCATACCCTACACCATCGTGCACTCCACCCAGTTCCATGAATTCATGGCTGGCATCGCCCAGTCGGGCACCGTCGGCCAGAGCGTGCATCTGTCGCCGGCCTATGTGCAGCCGATCGCCTCGGACGACGTCGCCGACGTCATGGCCGAGGTGGCGCTCGGCACGCCTCTGAACGGCACGATCGAGATCGGCGGGCCCGAGAAAGTCCGCCTCACCGAAATCGTGACGCGTCTCTTCAAGGCGACGAATGATCCGCGGCAAGTGGTGGCGGATCCGCATGCCCGCTACTTCGGCGTGGAGCTCGAGGATAATTCGCTCGTGACCGGCGCCAAGGCGCGGCTTGGCCAGATCCGCTTTGACGATTGGCTGAGCCGGCAGCCGCCCCAGAAGAAGAGCGCCTGACACCGGGCGCCAAGCGACCCATTCCCATCAACTGAGGAGACCAGACATGCTCAAAAAAATGATCTCGGCAGCAGCGCTTGCGATTGTCCTTGCCGCCGGCACTCAGGCTTATGCCGCAGGCGGCGACGCGAAGGTTCGCGTCGTTTTCGACCAGAAGCTTCCCAATGTTCCCGGCAAGAGCATGCGGGCGGTGCTCGTCGAATATGCACCGGGCGGCTCGTCGCCCGGTCATACGCACCCGGCCTCGGCCTTCATCTACGCCACCGTTCTCGAAGGGGCGATCACCAGCAAGGTGAATGACGGGCCGGAGAAGGTCTATAAAGCAGGCGAAAGCTTTCCCGAATTTCCGGGCGATCATCACGCCGTCAGCAAGAACGCCAGCAAGACAAAGCCGGCGCGCCTGCTTGCGGTCTTCGTGCTGAATACCGACGAGACGGAACTGACGACCGACGACAAGTGACGTGACCCACGATGCCCGGCGCCGCCGGGCATCGATTTCTCCCGCCCATCAGGCGCCCTGCAGCGCCAGTTCCAGATCCGCCACCAGATCATCCGGATGTTCGATGCCGATCGACAGCCGGATCGTCGATTCCAGAACGCCGATCCGCTGGCGGATATCGGCGGGCACGCCGGAATGCGTCATCGTTGCCGGGTGGCTTGCGAGCGATTCCGTGCCGCCGAGGCTGACCGCGAGCTTGAAGATCTGCAGCGCGTTCAGGAATTTGAACGAGGCTGGCTGACCGCCGCGAATGTCGAAAGAGAAGGTGGAGCCGGCGCCGCTGCATTGCGCGATGAAGGTCCGGCCGGCCGGCGATTCCGGATCGTGGTAGGGCAGGTAGTGAACCTTCTCGACCTTTGGGTGATCACGCAGAAAGTCGGCAACGGCCCGGGCATTGCTGTTGGCCCGTTCCATACGAAGCTGCAGCGTTTCCAGCGACCGGCCGAGCATCCAGCAGGAATGCGGATCGAGCTGGGTGCCGATCGCGCCGCGCAGGGCCTTGATCTGCTTGATCACCGCCTTGCGACCAAGAACGGCGCCGGCGATCAGGTCCGAATGACCACCGACATATTTGGTCAGCGAATAGAGCGAGATATCGGCGCCGTGCTCGATCGGCCGCTGGAAGACCGGTCCGAGTAGGGTGTTGTCGCAGACAATGATCGGCATATGGCCCTGTCTTGCACCAATCATGTCGGCCACGCGTCGGATCATCGCGACATCGACCAGACTGTTGGTCGGATTGGCAGGCGTCTCGATCAGGATGACGGAGACGCGGCCCTTGGCCATCGCCTCTTCCGCCGCCTTTTGCACCGATCCTTCGCTGACGCCGTCGGCAAATCCAATGGCGGCGACGCTGAAGTTCAGAAAGGTCTTTGCCAGCAATGTTTCGGTTCCCCCGTAGAGCGGCTGCGAATGCAGGATCGCATCCCCCGGCCGGACGAAGGCGAGCAGAGTCGTGGCGATCGCCGCCATGCCGGATGAAAACAGCACGCCGCTTTCCGTCCGTTCGTAGACGGCGAGCCTGTCTTCGACGATCTCGCTGTTTGGATGGTTGAAGCGCGAGTAGACGAGGCCGGCCCCCTTCCCCTCGGGCGGCTCGCGGCGGCCCGACACGTAATCGAAGAAGTCGCGGCCATCCTCGGCTGTATTGAAAACGAAGGTGGAGGTGAGAAACACCGGTGGCTTGACCGCCCCTTCCGAGAGTTCGGGATCGTAGCCGTAGTTCAGCATCTGCGTCTCGGGATGCAGTGCATGATTGCCGATATGGGTTTTGGAAGGATGCGGGGCGGTCATCAACGTCTCCTGTGTCGGGACTGCAGAAATGGCAGAATACATCAAAACCATATGAGAGGAGCAATCATCGCGGTCAGCTTATGGTCTTGCCCAGAGTGTCGGCGACATAGGCCCCGCGCGATCCCATCGGCAGCGGCGCTCCCGTCGTCGTGTCCTTCGCGGTCTGATGCTCCAGTTCGGCGTTCAGCTCGCCTCCGATGATGAGAATGACGACCGAAAGCCAGATCCAGATGAGGAAGCCGATCAGTGCGCCGAGTGTGCCGTATGTCGCGTTGTAATTGGCGAAATGATCCAGATAGTAGGAGAAGCCGAGAGACATGGCGGTCCAGGCGACCGTGGTCAGAGCCGCGCCCCACGTCATCCACCGGAGTTTGGCAGGCTCCCGGCTGGGGCCGAAGCGATAGACTGATGTAACGGCCACAGCGACGACCAGCAGAAGCAGCGGCCATCGCATGAGAAGGGCCATGTGCTCCTTGAATTGATCGAGCCAGAGATAGGAGAGGACAACAGGCATGACCCCGACGAGCGCCACCATGACAATTGTCAAAAGCATTGCGCACAAGGTGAAGCAAAGGCCGATCAGGTTCAACCGGACAAGCCCCCGCTTCTCCTCTTCCTCATAGGCGACGTTCATAGCGTCGAAGATCGCCAGCGTGCCGCTATGCGTGCTCCAGAGGGCGATGCCGAGACCGACAAAAAAGGTGATGCCGAGCGTAGCGTCGCGACGATCGACGAGTTCCTTGATCTGGTCGGCAAGAAGATCGAACGCGCCTGATGGCAGAAGGCCAGCCAATTCGCGAAGATGTTCGGATATGGTGGTCGGATCTGCAACCAGCCCGTAGAGTGATACCAAAGCCGCCATGGCTGGGAACAGCGCCAGCAG
Source organism: Rhizobium leguminosarum bv. viciae USDA 2370 (assembly GCF_002008365.1). GTDB lineage: Bacteria > Pseudomonadota > Alphaproteobacteria > Rhizobiales > Rhizobiaceae > Rhizobium > Rhizobium leguminosarum. Next base: position 111,392 of record NZ_MRDL01000059.1, on the reverse strand, counting down.
CAGATAGAAGGTCACGCCCGCGGCAATCAGCGTGACCCGGTCGGCGAGGACCTCGTGGAAGACGCGCCAGAACACGTCGCGAAGGCCGCTGAAGGGAATAGCCTCGGGCGTGCTAGCGCTGCGGCCATGATCGTCACTCGAGCGACCGACATCCGCAGATGGGGCAGCCGACCTGCGCTCCGTCGCCTGCATCAAGACAAATGCGCCGATCGCTGCGGCCATGATTGTCGCCGCAATGGGGAATTTCTTGAGGTGAAGCACATCTGGCATGAGGATGTTCTCCGATCTGGTGCGGAGATAACGCGGGGTTCCGCTAAAGGATGCAAGCCGTTGCTTTCCTGCGGACATTTAAGCAGGGGCGAGGTCAGCAGGTTCCCGCGGTCCGGGTCAGGCGGCAGGGATTGGAGGTGATTGAGGGGACGTCAAGTCGCGCAGCCACTGCGCTCGGTACCGCCTAAGCAACGGATCTTAAGTCGTTTTAGAAATTATAACGCATTGATATTACTGCAATCACCTCCGGCTGCGGAAGTGAAATCGGCCTTTAGTTCCTTTGCTGCGTTGTGCTGATTCTTTTCGCAAGTCTACCGATGGGGCGGCTTGAGGGCCACGAGACCGGTAGATCGGGGCGCAGCTCCGATCGAGAGCGCGACTTGGACTGAATCCCACTGCCGTCCGATGCCGGCGACCGCGACGCGCTGTGCAGCAAGCCCGACAAAACAATAGCGCCGGTGACAATGGCCTGCAATAGCCGTCTGCGTTATCAACGGCCAAATGCAAGACGGACCCCTGCGAGCTGATTGCTTTCGCTCGGCGCGCCGCATGGCAAAGCGTCGTCGCGACCTAGATGGTGACCTGCCCGCGGACGCGATCTCGATGGCGACGGCGGTTGCTTGATAGCGTGTCGGCAATCGGCAGAACGCGCATCGACCAAGTCGCCACGCGAAAGGAACTGCGTGGCAATGTGGCGGAGACTTAGTGCGCGCGTTGCTCGGGACGTCGGCCAGCTCACAGCCTGGCGCTATGTGCCATCGACGGCCCCTCCCCGACCGCGACTGGAGGCGCTGCTCGGGCAGTTCATTGCTGGGTATCTCGCGCATCCCTTTTGGAGGCAGGAGATCATCCACCGGCATATCGGCCGGGATTAACGCAGGTCTTCCATATTGCCAGAGAGCGAGGATCCACACGTCATCAAATAACGTGCATCGAAGGCGGGCGCCGCCCTATCTGATATGGCGGCGCGCCATGGCGTGACGGCCGGCTATCCCAGGTAAGGCGAACTCGATGCTGCCTGCCCCACATGCGCTCAGCTCGCCACCGAAAGCAGATCGGCGATAGTTGTCGCTGGGGCATGTGCGCTGACGGACGGTCGGCCGATATCGGTGACCGCCCGTTTGAACAACGGGCTAATACGTCGGAAAGCCTCGGCATTGAGCTCCCGATTCCGTCGGGTCGAAAGGCATCCCCTCCCCTGTCGCGTGATCCTTCCGCTCGATCTCGTGAAAAGTCGGATGCGACGACGTTCGGTCGGTCGGCCATCACATGGAAGGCGCGGCTTTAATGACGGCAGGACAGTCGTTCCTCCAGTCTTCCCTCAGGGGAATCCAGGAACCTCCGCAGGCCAGCTATCGCCCGATCGTGCCGTTGTCCGCGGACAACCGGTTGATCAGCCCGGCAGCTGTCAGGTCGTTTGCACATGAACTGGTACCCGCGGCAATTGGTTTGCGCGGCCGGGAAAATATCCCTGATATCGCGCTACTGATGGATGCTGTGACCTTGCGGCACTGTAGCCGCCTCGATGGCTCTGCCTGGTGTCGTAGAGCAGCGGCCTCCTGCGCCTCGCCGAGCAGGCGTGGAGGTATTCGGCTCCAGCGCTTCCGAAGAGCCCTGTCGGGTCTGCCGACAGGATCGCGTTCCCCAGAGCCTGCCACCGGTTTGATGGAGAGCAGAATTGCACCCATTCAAGGAGAATGCGCGCTGCGGCTTCACTCTCCGAATGGGATCCGCGACCAGGATGGCAGCGCCGCCGCGGTGCTATTGTCGCCGCTTTTGCGTCTCGTTGACGAGGCGGCAATCGAGGCCCGTCACACGGCGTTAGGCTGTTTGGCTGATAGCAATGCTTCGGTCCGAGCAGATCGGTGGGCGGCGGCTCCGTCATTCGAGCCCCTGCGGCGCGTCTTAGGAGAAGCTGGAGAGGGGCAGCACGTGAGGGCTGCCAATCTGGCGTCCTATGAGCCCGAGCTGCATCGATCGGCTCGTCCGTCCAAGCTATATCGGTTGGTCCTCTTTCCTGGGGTTTTGTGGTCGGGGGCCGAAGCTTCGAATGATGCAGCGGATGGCTGAGAGCCGGCGTCGGGATCCGCATGTGCCAGGGCGGATAGTTGAATGTCGTCGCCGTTGTTGGTCGTCGGTGCGGATCGGCGAGCTTGGCGATCGCCATGTTCGATATCTCGGCCAATTCGGCCGTCGGTCAGGTGGAGACATGCGAGGCCGCGCCCTTGAGCGAACGAAAGGCTAGGCGAGGCAGCTCCATTGCGCATTGTCGTCGACCATTGCGAACCTCTGTTCTCACGTCTGGATGCTGGCCCACCAGCAGCGCGATGCCCGATGCTCTCATCTAGCAATTCGGGGTGGCGCAGGTCAGCCGGCTGAAGGCCGGAGACCCGCGTCCGCCCGGGTCGGTGCTCGCCAAGTTGTCCGCGGACAACGCCACGCCTGGCGCTGACCGCGTGAAAGCAAGCCGTACCCGCCTGGCACCTCCTCTGCGAAATCCGCTCAGCCGTCAGGCTTGAATTTGCCGCATTGCGACATTACCTCGTGACGGACCGAAGCGCTTTCCCCTCCTAGCCGCTTCGGTCCGACGGACAGCACTTCTCCTCCCAGGCTGTCGGTCACTATCGAAGCCCGGCGCATCTCTCCCGCGCCGGGCTTTTGCCATTCTGGCAACCCGTCGTCGGACAGGCAACGCATCCCCGCCTTCCATTCGTGTCGATCCGACCTCTCGAGATTTGTCGAGGTCGAGGAGGCTTGGGCCGGCGATGGGATGTCTGCGTCGCCGGTTTATGTCGCGACCGCCGCATCGACTCCAGCAGAAGAGCCGCGTGGTTGTCTCGTGAGACCGCTTGTGAACAAGCCGCGCGCCAAGAGCGCCACGATCGACGATGGCGCGGTCGCCACCGCTTACTGGCATCTGCCTCCGGTCTGCGCGGCGCCTTCCAGGAGGAAGCGCCGAATGCCTTGGTCATGTCGTTCCAGTCTATTAGAGCGGATCAAGTCAAATGTTGGTGCACCATATCTGACGCACGCCGGCCGCTGCCCTTCATTACGCCGTCGGCACCCAATCCGGTCTCGATCTCAGTCGGTATGCGGTGGCTCGGATCCTTGCCGCGCGCTTGCTGAATTCGAGAGAGGATGGATGGTGATTTCCGCAGCCGGCCCTCCAGCACCGGGCAGGGAAGGGTGCCGGTGGTGGGTCTGGACTAACCCTCGAGATCGCGAGATCCGAGGCCGGCGCTCCGAGCGTGTTGCCGCCTGTGCCTTACGCCGGGTGCTTGAGAGTTGCGCCGTCATCGTGGTCAGAAGTGCGGCTAGCTGATCGCGCCGGTCGAAAGAAGAATGGTGTCGAGGACGTCAAGCTCTTCGATGCCGCCGCGCGCCGCATTGCTTTCGTTCCCTATAGAGATGGGCCTCTCAGTCTTGCGGAACCGGCGCGGATTCCTCAGACGTCGTCATAGCAGAGCGCCCATTGGTCGCCGATATGCCAGCAGCGCCCTATCCGCGGGTCCGTCTTCCAGAGCAGGCTCTTGACGAATTCGATGCCGCCGCGTCTGAAGGCGGCGGTCAGCGCCTCGATCTCGTTATCGTCGATTGACAATCCACCGTTGGCGCAGACGAAATAGGCTACGCCGATCCAACGCGCCGCAAATCCACCCTCGCCGCGCACGATACGAAGTGCAGCGCCATGGGACGCGTGACGGCCGCCTTTCGACGGTCGGTCCTGGCGCGGCACGCCGAGCGGCAGCACCAGACGCCCTCCAGGCCGCAGTCTTTCGATCCAGGGTTCAGCAGGCCGCGCGACGGCGAAATTCACATAGATCGCATCCACCTCTTGCTGCGGCCATTGACTGCCGTCGGCGTTGATGACGCTGACATTGGCACGATCCGCAAGCGCTGCTTGAGCGTGGGCGGCCAGATCCGGATCCATCTCGACGGCATAGACATGACCAGAAGCGCCGACCAACTCTGCGAGAATGGCGCTATAGTAGCCGGTGCCTGCACCGATATGGGCGATACGGTCGCCGATTTGTACGTCCAGCTCTGCCAGGAGCCGGGCATGCAGTGAGGGGCTACCGTTGTTGACACCCTTGTCGGACTGCAGGGCGAAGAGCACGTCCTGATAGGCCAGAACCACGTCGGAGGAGGGGAGGGGGCGATATCCGCCGCCTAGATTGGCGATCTGCCATGGCGGCGGACCGAGAAATTTTTCGCGCGGGACGGTGGCAAAGGCAGCTTCGATCCGCGGGTTCGTCGTGGCGGCGGTTGCCACCACCTGATGGGCGTAAGCGCGGCGGACTACCGCCAATTCGTCGGCCGTGAACATCGCAGTCGGCATGAGGAAACTCCGGGCATGGCTTTGACCTGTTCCCTTTTTACGTCTTTGCGGCTCCAAATCCATCTCTATCCCGGTTCCTGATCCTTATGGATGGTGGATAGTCTTACTTGACAAGGAAGCCTATGACGGAAGGTAAGTGTTATTTAGCTTCCATGTAGGAAAAGTACGGTGTCACTTCATGGGGTTAATGTTCCACAGGCTGCAGAATTTAGCTTCTTCGCCGCACATCAAAGTGTGGCCTGCAAAGAGGCGGCATCGGCCCTTGGATGCCAAGCACTCCCCAGCGCCATCGACACGTTTCAGGCGTCGGGTATCGCGCGGTGCCTAGTGTCTACTCTGAAACGCTTCTTGATCCTGTCGACGGGTGTACCGTCCTGAAGCGGAACCTGGACCAGTCGATCATAGGTCTCGAAGCCCATCTTTGCGTAATAGCCAAGGCCGCTGACGTTGTCGGCGCGAATGGTGGCATTGATGAATTCGAGCCCGAGCTCTTCCGCTGCCGCTCGGGTTGCAGGAAAAAGTGCGCTGCCGACGCCTGCGGTCCTTGGGTTCATGCGGGCAAAGGTCGCAATGTCGGCGAACCCTTTTGGCGGATCGCCGTATAAGCTCAGCGACTGAAAACCGACGAGTGACTGATCGTGCTCTGCAACATGGCAGGTAAGAGGAAACTCGCCATCGATGAACCAGTCCGCGAACTCGGCAGCCGAAAGCGGTGTCTCGAGTGCGGTTGTTCCGCCGGCCCGGATGATCTCGTTCAGGAGACTGCTCAGCTCCTCCGCGTCAGCAGAAACGGCCCTTCGAATGTGCATGTCCTGGCTACCTCGTCTCCGACCAACAGCCTATTGGCAAGAGTAGAGAGTACAAGTCACCATGTCGTCTGCAAGGGCAAATTCCGTTCAGCGTTCAACGAACCTGCTTTACGCGCGTGGTGTTCAGGCACTCAAATGCTTTTGCGTCTTTCGGTCGAAGAAATGAACCTTGGCGGTTTCGAAAGAAGACTTCGCCCGTTGTTCTGGTGCCGAGCGAGGCCCATTGCAGATAGGAACTGGCGCGATGAGCTACGGCGTGGACTCATTACCGCGTAGCCAAATTCGGATTGATGCGAGTTTGACGAACGCCAGATAGTTGGCCGCGAGTTTGGCGTATCTGGTCGCGACACGCCTACATTGCTTAATTTTGTTGAAGAACCGTTCGATCCGTTGCGTGCGCGATAGAGATAGGGGCTGAAGCAGATCGGGTCTTTGCGATTTCGTTTCGGCGGAATGTTCGCCCATGCTCTTTGCTGGCGAGCCAGCTCTCTAATCCAAACGGCGTCACCACGTGTGACACGTCAGCTTAGATGCGTCGCGTGAAGGCGCCGTCAACCACCAGATTGGCGCCGGTGACGTAGCTCGCCGCTGGGCTCGCCGTGAATGCGACGACGTTGGCGATCTCCTCGGGCCTCGCCATGCGGCCCATCGGGATCATGGCAACCGCATTACGAAAATCTTCGGGTTGCTCGCTCTTGATCCGATCCCAGGCACCACCGTCAAAGAACGTCGAACCGGGGCTGACGACATTGGCTCGGATACCCTTGGGCGCGACGGTCCGGGCGAGCGACTTGATGTAAAAGTGCAGCGCAGCCTTTATGGCGCCATAGGACACCTCTGTGTAAGCATTGAGTTCTGAATCCTCGACTCCCCCAATCGAGCCAATGGCGACGATGCTCCCCGCTCGGGATCGCTCAAGGTGCGGCATAACCGCCTCAACTGCCGTCACAGTGTGGATCAGATCGACGTCGAAGGCTGACTGGAACGCCTCGATACTAAGCCCGAAAGATAGGGCGCTGGCATTTGCCACCAAAATGTCGACACCGCCAAGCGCCGCCGCAGCGCTTTCAACCCAGCTCCGAAGTGCCGCTGGGTCTTTGACGTCAACCGACCGGCCCCAGGCCTTGCCTCCCTTGGATTCTAGGGCCTTGACCGCGTCCTCAACGGCGTCGCCGCTGCGGGCACAAATCGCGACGTCGGCTCCCTCCAACGCAAGACGCTCAGCGATGGCAAGCCCAATCCCCCGAGTCGAGCCGGTTACCAGTGCCTTTTTGCCAGTGAGCTGCAGATCCATTTCATGGGCTCCTCTAGTCCGACATCCGTTGGAAATACCGCTTTGTGAGGTTAGGTATGTTCCCTGCAGGCAAACGCGGCAAGACCGGATCGGCATAATGGTCATATCAACGTCAGGATACCATGATCGGTGATGCCTTCAGTTTTGGTGATCTCGGCTGGTAAGCCGGCAGCCGCAAGCCTGCTTGATCGGCAATTCCGCTTTTGGCACATAGCATCGTCTCGCTGCTACGCAGCAACGCGTCGGCCATTGGGGCATAGCGGACTCTGTCAGGCTATCAGTCCAGCAGATTTATGAGTTCACGGCCCAACCATCGTGATGCTGAGCAAATTTGGCCATGGCGGAGATGATGATGACGGCGGACGCGGCGCCAGGATCGATGTGCCCGATCACACGATCCCCCAATCGCGAAGCCCGTCCCTTGGTCGCCGTCATGTTGCTGGTCGCTTCGCAGCCTGTCCGCGCTGCCCGCTCCGCTGCCTCGAAGCATTGGGGGAGGGGCTTTCCCGACCGCCGGGCATCGAGTGCTGCGTCGGCTGCGGGCTTCCAGGCGTCAACCATCGTCTTTTCTCCGGGTTCGGCCTTTCCGCGTTCCTGGATTCCTTGCGCCATTGCCGCAAAGACGCTGAGGAAGTCATCATCGCTCAATGTCTGCTTGCCTTTGGCGGCTGCTCCGGCGCGCATGAAGGCCGTGGCATATAGCGGCCCGGACGAAGCGCCGACCGCATTCAGGAATGCCTTTGCCGCGACGTTGAATGCGGTTGTCGGGGCAATCCCGGCGTCAAGTTCGCCGACCGCTTTCGCCGCGGCCTGGCAGCCCGCATCCATGGCAAGGCCGTGATCCCCATCGCCGATGGCGCCGTCCAGTTCGCAAAGATGATCCCGTTCCGCCGCAATATCCTCGGCAATCCCGGCAAACAAGCGCTGCAGGTCTTCGGTCGTAAACGTCATTGATCACCTCGCAAACATCGCGCAATCACAGGGGTGGTCGATCAATCGCTGAAGCTCGTCGTCAAGATGCATGACCGTGATCGACGCGCCGGCCATTTCGAGCGAGGTGCAGTAATTCCCGACGAGCGACGTATGGAGGATGAGCCCGGCATCGTCGAGCCGGGACTTCACGCGCCGCATCATGATGTAGAGTTCCATCATCGGGGTCGAACCCAGCGAGTTGACGAGCACGGCGACACGATCGCCCCGGTCTGCGTTCATTTCGCGAAGAATGCTGTCCATGAGTTCGTCCGTCACCGCGTCGGCCGGCCTCAGCGGCTCGCGCGCCACGCCAGGCTCCCCGTGGATGCCCATTCCGATCTCCATTTCCCCTTCGCCGATCAGAAAGTTCGGCCGGAGGGTCTGGGGCAGCGAACATGGGGAAAGCGCGACACCCATCGTATAGGTTCGCGCATTGGCATGGCGGGCGGCGCGCTCGACATCGTCAAACGAGTAGAGAAGATCGCAGGCGGCGCCGGCGGCCTTGAAGATGAAGACGTTGCCCGCCACGCCCCGTCGTCTGTCCCTTTGATCGGGAGGAGCAGACGCCACGTCATCCGTGGTCAGGACGGTGCGTACCTCGATCTCGTCAAGTGCCAGCATCTCGGCTGCCATGTCGAAGTTCATCACGTCGCCGGCATAATTGCCATACATGAACAGCACACCGGCGCCGCCGTCGACCGCCATGGCGCAGGCGATAATCGGATCGGGCGGCGGCGACGCGAAGACGTTGCCGATTGCGGCCGCGTCTGCAAGCCCCTTGCCGACGAACCCCAGAAATGTCGGTTCGTGCCCGGAGCCACCACCGATGACCAATCCGACCTTGCCCTTGCGCGGCCCGTTTCTGGCGACGATCGCGCGGGGCATGTCCTCTACCGCGTAGAGATGGCGCGGATGGGCCGCCAGGACCCCCTGCAGCATCTCATCGACGGCATCGGCGCCGGAATTGATAAGCTTCTTCGTCTTCACATCGATCCTCCCGAGAGCGAGTTCCCGATCGCATAGATGCAGCAGCACCGCTGGAGGTCAATCCGCCAGCACGTCGCGCTGCAGCGGCAAGACGGCGACAGCCAATGGGGCAAGCAGCAGATCCCCGCTTGAGTCCTTGCCGGTCGGCCCGCATGCGCTGCAATCGACCTTTCTCTCTTTGCTCGTCAGATTGACGACGTACAGCCTGGCGCCTGTAGTATCCCTTGCAACGAAAGACAGGACCTCAGAGGGTGAGGAGGAGACGCATTCCTGCCAGGATGCACCAGTCAAAGCGGAGAGTGTCCGCATGGTGTTGAACAGCGAGCGCCGGCCGCCTTGTTCGGTCGGTTCCGCCGGACCGGCGATCAAACCGAACGGACCGGTCAGGGCCGATAGCGTCAGGCATTCCAGATCGGCATCCAGCACCCGTATCGCGTAACCGAATGCAAAAGCCTCCGCGAAGCGTCCATTGTGGCGTGGGTCGCGGTTGGCCATGGGTATGCGAGAGCCGGACGGATTGTCCATCGTGCGGCTGCCATAGGGGTTTTGCCGCATCGGGATCGTCGACGGGCCGATGCGGTAGGGCTTGTCGCCGTAGATCGCACGCACAGACCGGGTGACGAAGGGCAGGGCTTCCAATGTCTGCATGACGCTGAGATCGTCGGCCGCATGCACGATCGGATTGGTGCAGTGGCTGACGAAGTCGAGCTGTCCATCCGGGACACGCTTCCGGTTGAGCTCGGTGAAATAGCTCAGCATGCCGCCGCCAATGCGAATGCCGGGAAAGGCAGCGCGAGCGGCGGTATAGACTTCATCCAAAGGCGGGCAATCCGGCCAGGTGCTGCCGGGCGGCGTCGACTGCCGGTCGACCGAAGGCGAGATCATGATCGCATCCGGCTTGAATTCCGCCAGCTGCAACTGGCGGGCGATCTCGGCGGTCTCGCTCGCCGGGACTGATTTGCAGGGAAGGGCGATCTCCAACGTCGAGCAGCCGCGATGGGCCGTCGCGATTGCTGCGAACCGCCTGAGCGCGTCGACGCCGTGCCCGGCACTCGGGTCGAAATGGAAGAGGAGTTCCTGAGGAGCGATCTCCGTCAGGACGGACTTTGCCGATAGGGTCGCATCGGCCTCTTCGGGTGTAATGATCACGCCGATATTCGGCATGGTGCCGGTGCGCGCACCGAGCTCGAGTTTTATGGCGCTGACTGACACCCCAGCCGGAGGATGCCGTGGGGCACCGCTGATATCCCTGATAACAAGCGACGTCTTTTGCCGGACAGGCTGATTGGCGGCAATCTGGTAGGGCCAGGGCAGGGCGAGCGGCCTGACATATGTCTTATAGGATGCGTCCGACCAGTTCCTTTGATCTTCCATTTCAAAGGTGTCGCCCTCCATCCGGCATTCCGCCTGAACGTCAGGCATGACCAGGTGGGTGATGGCGCGCATGTCCTTGAACGGCTGCCAGGGCTCAATGAGATCGGGAAACCGTGTTGCTACGACCTCCCCGTCGACATGCTCGACCGTCGCCGGTGAACCTGCCAAACCGACGATCGGGTGCAGAATGCAGAAGCCGCAGCGGTTGGTCTCGAAGCCGGTCGAGGCGATGGCCTCAGCCTCGAAGTCGAGCCGGTCCGCAGTTGCGCTGATGCGAACGTCAATGACAAGCCTGGTATCGTCGGGTCCCTCGCAGCGGGCGAGATAGGCGACCTCGAAGCGATCGTCACTCTGCTCGATGCGGAGATCGGTGATTTCAGGGCTGTAGGTGCCCCAGTCCCGGTCGCGAACGAGATAGGAAATCGCTCGCAGCACCTCGGTCCCGTCGTAGCGGATGGTGCGGAGGTTGCCGTTGGCGAGATCGGCTTCCAGTTTTCCCGCTCTCAGCCGAATCGGCGGCGTTTCGACGAGGCGAGTGCCGTAGAGCTGGAACGCATCGACCGTCATCGCAGCATCGCTCCGACATCGATCGTCTGTCCCCTGGCCGCACTGTCATAGGCGGCCTCGACGAGCGCAAAAGTTTTCAGATTGTCAGCCCCTGACGTCGAGTGTTCCGCGCCGCGTTCCAACTGATCGACCCAATGCTGCTGGATCGTATAGACGCTCTCCTGGATGTTGTGCCAGGGCCGCGAGGCCCATGACAACAGCTTCGGAGACACGTCCGTGGTCGTGGTGCCCTTGGCGTTGGTGACTTCGAGGCCGTAACCCTGGGTCAGGCGGATCGTGCCTTCCGAACCGTCGAGCTCGATCAAGGTCTCGGGGAATGGCTCCCTGGAAAGCTTGGTGGCGTAGCTGACGTCGACGACCGACGTGGCGCCGTTTTCGTGATCGAGCAGAATGGTCGCGACATCCTCGCCCTTGATGATGGGATTGACCCGCTTGGTGCGGGCCGTGAGCGATCGAACGTCGCCAAGGATATAGCGCGCGATATCGAGCGTATGGATGCCAAGGTCTTCAATGATGAACCGTTCGCCCTCGGCGAGATAGGGCTGACCGGAAAAGACGTCGTAGGCCGAACGGAAGGAGAAACGGCCCCAGAAGGGCGTGCCGATGGCATCGGCCTCCAGCGTCTTCCGCACCGCCTGGATCGGCGTCTGCCAGCGAAAGTTCTCGTGCACCATTAGCGGTATGCCGGCATTGCGGCACGCCTCGACCATCGCCTTCGCATCCGACAAGGTCTTGGCGAACGGCTTCTGGCAGATGGCCGGCACCTTGTTCGCGGCCGCCATTTCGACGAGGGTACGGTGACTTTGGACGGTCGTGGCAATGTCGACGAAATCAAAACCGCCATCGGCGAACAACGCCTCGGCATCGCCGTAGCGGCGATTGATGCCGAACTGATCGCCGACGAGCTTCAGCCGCTCTGGGTCGCGATCGCAGATCGCGACAATGCCGGCACCTCGAACGTCATTCCAGGCATGCATCTGGTTTATCGCAAAGAAGCCGCAACCGATCAAAGCTCCTTTTAATTCCGTCATCTCAACCTGCCTTTGCCATCTGCATGAGGGTAACGCGCTGCTGCAGGCGGCGTTGCGCCTGGTCGACGACGACGGCAATGATGATGACGAGGCCCTTGATGACCATCTGCCAGAAGGAGGAAACGCCCATCATCACCAATCCGTCGGAGAGGATGCCGATGACGAAGGCTCCAATGATCGTGCCGCCGATCGTGCCGCGGCCGCCCGACATCGAGGTGCCGCCGAGCACGGCGGCGGCGATCGCATTGAGTTCGAAGCTTTCGCCGGTTGCCGGATGGGCTGCCATCAGTTCGGAGGAGATGACGACGCCGACGATGGCCGCGCAAAGTCCGGAGAACATGTAGACGAAGATCTTGACGACATCGACCCGGATACCCGACATGCGCGCAGCCCGCTCATTGCCGCCGACGGCGAAGATATGACGGCCGATCGGTGTCGAGCGGGCGACATAGGCGGCCAGCAGCGCAAGCACGATCAGAATCCAGATCGACACCGGCAGGCCGAGAATGCGCCCCGCGCCGAAGAAATCAAAGCCGGTCGTTGCATATTCAGGCCGGCCGACAAGGTTGGGAAAGGTCTGGCCGTCCGACGACAGCAGGGCGAGACCGCGGGCGATATAGAGCGTACCAAGCGTGGCGATGAAGGGCGCGACGTTGAGCTTGGTGATCAGCAGACCGTTGATCAGACCGATGAGCAGGCCGATCGACAGGGTGATCAGCACGATCTCGAAAAGGTTGAAAAAGATGGTGTAGCCAATCGGCAATTCGATGCCGTAAAGGATCAGACCGCCCGCGACCATGCCGCAAAGACCGACGATCGATCCGACTGAGAGATCGATGCCGCCGGTGATGATGACGAAGGTCATGCCCATCGCCAGGAACGCGTTCAGCGCCACATGCTTCGACATCAGGATCATGTTCGCCGTCGAGGTGAAGTTCGGTGCGAAGATCGCAAAGAAGATGATGACGGCAAATAGCGCGATGAAGGTCCTGAGCTTCATCAGCGTCAGAAGCATGGAGCCGTTGGCGCCTTTCGGCGCGAGAATAGTTGATGTAGCCGCCATCATGACGCGAGTTTCCCTTGATGTCCGTGTCCCTTGGCAGAAGCCGCAATGATGGCTTCTTCGGTGGCCTCGTTCCGGTCGAAGACGGCGACCAGCTGGCCGTTGCTCAAAACCGCGATGCGATCGGAAAGCGCCATGACCTCTTCGAGGTCGGAAGTCGAAAACAGAATGGCAAGCCCGTTTGCCGCCAGCCGCCGCATGGTACGGAAGACATCGGCCTTGGCGCCGACATCGATGCCGCGGCTCGGTTCATCCATCAGAAGCACCTTCGGATTGGTCATCAACGCCTTACCGATGACGACCTTCTGCTGATTACCCCCTGACATCGAGGTCACCTCGAAATCCGGGTTCGGTGCCTTGATCGAGAGATCGCGGATCGTATCGCGAATGGCATTCTTCTCCGCACGCCTGTCGATATGGAAGAGCCGGGTGAAGCGGCCAAGGCTCGCCAGCGTCAGGTTGGAGGCAATCGAGAGCACCTGGACCAGACCTTCCCGCTGCCGGTCTTCCGGAATGAGCGCAAGGCCGCGGCGGATACGTCGCGTGGTGTCGCGGGCGCGAACCTGCTTGCCGTCGATGAAGATCTTGCCGGTCGAGTGTGTGTGACGGCCGATCACGCATTCGAAGAATTCGCTGCGCCCGGCACCCATCAGGCCATAGATGCCGAGGATTTCGCCTGCCTTGACCGACAGGGAGACATCGTTGACCGAGAGCCCGCCCGTCGGCCGCGGCAGGCTGATGTTTTCGGCGCGAAAGACCTCAGCTCCGATGGCGTGGTTCACGGATTTTGCAAAATCCTTGGCATCCGAGCCGATCATCGAACGCACGATCCAGCGTGTGTCGATGTCGCGGACCATCGCCTCACCGGTGATCTGGCCGTCACGCAGCACCGTGATGTAGTCGCCGATCCGCATCAGCTCTTCGAGCCGGTGCGAGATATAGACGATCGCCACGCCCTGGGCCTTCAGTTCCGCGATCACCTTGAACAGGATCTCAACCTCGGCCGCCGAAAGAGCCGAGGTCGGCTCGTCCATGATCAGGATTCGGGCATTCAACGACATCGCCTTGGCGATCTCGACGAGCTGCTGCTGGCCGATCGGCAAATCCTCGACCATCGTATCGGCCTCTATCCCGGCATCCAGACGCTTCAAAAACGCATTGGCCTTTTGCACCTGCGCCTTGTGATCGATGCCAAGAATGCCGCGGGTGATTTCGCGCCTGGCGAAGATGTTCTCGGCAACCGACATGTTTGCGAAGAGATTGAGCTCCTGAAAGATCATCCCGATGCCGTGCGCTTGCGCATCGGCAGGGCTATCGAAGGATACGGGCACGCCATCCAAGATGATGCGGCCGAGCGTCGGACGCTCGACACCGGCGATGATCTTCATCAGCGTCGATTTGCCTGCGCCGTTTTCGCCGACAAGCACGTTCACTGCGCCGCGACGCAGCTCAAGATTGGCGCGCTTGACGGCGACGATACCCGAATAGACCTTCGACACGTCGTCGAGGCGCAGGATGACATCGTCCTTTTGTGTCTCTCCTGTGGTCATGAGCCCACCTTCAGTTCCGAAGGTGTGACGAGCGGAAGCTCGCCGCTTTTCGGCAGCGGAAAGGCGCCGATCGCGGTCACCGTCTTGCCGACCAGGCCATCGCGCGGGACGGCAGACAGAAAGGCGGTATTGGCCTTTTCGTTGAAGGCCTTGCCGAACTGCGCCCACTCGATCTGGTTCTTGAATTCGTTGAAATTGACGAAGTCCAGCGTATCGCGCAGCGCCGTGCCGCGGAGCGCCGGCCCGATCTGGATCTTGGCATCGGCCTTGCCGTCGCCATCGGCGTCGACATCGAGCGTTGCCGCGCGCGAAGCCGTATCGGCTGCAATCACCTTGCCGGTGATCTTCACCGCATAGGTCCATGGCGAGCTGCTCTGCTTGCGGGGATTGCCGTATTTCTCGCCCGCGGCATCGGGGCTGGAGGCGGAAAGCTGCATTACGTCTTTCAGGTCGCCGGCGCGCTTTTCGAAATAGGGGACTGCCTCGGACTGCCAGATCGCCTCGACCTTTGCATTCGGGTCGAAGGCGGTCTTGGCCGCTGCCGCCGCCTTTTCCTCCGCGGTCGGGGTCTTGATGATCTTGCAACCGGGCAAGGCTGCCGCCACGACGGCAGCGAGCAGGGCGCCCTTCATTCTCAACATGCTATGAACCTCGACGTCTTGCGAAAAGCATTGCAGAGGGCGCAGCGCTGCGCCCTCTGCAATTCGCGGCTGATCAGTTCGTCAGGGCGAAGGTTTCGAGCTTGCCGGAGTTGTCGGCGTTGATGAGAACGCAATCCATCAACTGCTTCTCTTCCTTTGGCGTCGTCTTGTTCTTGATGTAGGCGTCGGCCTGTTCTACCGCGAGCTGAGCCTGCGCATAGGCCGGCTGCAGCACTGTCGCCTTGATGCCGCCCGACTTGATGGAGTCGCGCACGTCGTTGGAGCCATCGAAGCCGACGACGATCACGTCCTTGCGGCCGGCCGCCTGCAGCGCTGCGATTGCGCCCATTGCCATGGTGTCGTTCCCTGAAATGACGCCCTTGATGTCGGGATTTGCCTGGAGGATGGTTTCCATCTTCGAATAGGCTTCCGTCTGGCTCCAGTTGGCCGACTGCTTGGCGACGGACTTCAGGTCCGGGTAGTCGTCGATGACGTCGTGATAGCCTTGCGAGCGGATGCCGGCATTGGTGTCGGACTCCTTGCCCACCAGCTCGACGTAATTGCCCTTCTCGCCCATCAGCTTGACGAATTCCTGCGCCCCGAGCTGGGCGCCCTGGTAGTTGTTCGAGACGATCTGGGCAACGGCAACGCCGGTCGCGTTGATTTCGCGGTCGATCAGGAAGGAGGGGATGCCCGCATCCTTTGCCTTCTTGACGGCCGCGACGGAGGCGTCGGCTCCGGCATTATCGAGAATGATCGCCTTGGCGCCGCGCCCGATCGCCGTGTCGATCATTTCGGATTGCTTGTTGGCGTCGTCGTCATGCGTCATGAGCAGCGTCTCGTAGCCGAGCTCCTTGGCCTTGGCTTCAGCGCCGACGGCTTCGGCCTTGAAGAAGGGATTGTCATGCGCCGGCGTGATGATGGCGATGAGATCGGCCGAAAAGGCCGGAAGAGCCGTACCAAGCGCGAGGGCGCCGGCAAAAGCTGCAAGTGTCAGTCTGCGCGTCAGTTTCATATTTTCCTCCCTGTTGTGAATGAAGCCCCGACTCCCCGGAGCGGCTAACCCCGTCTCCTCGGGGCAGTTGAAGGGGGAGGGCTCGCCTCCCCATGCCGGTTCAGGTGATGCGCCGGATGCTTTCGGCGATCTCCTGCGGTTCGAATACCTTTTTCCAGTCGTCGCGCATCAGCGCCGGGATGCCGAACTCGATCGCCTTGTTGCAGGCATCCGAGAACACGCCGTCGACTTCCTTGAAGATGACCGCGCCGAGCACGTTCATATGGCCGAGCAGGAAGTCGCGGGCAGCCTGTTCAGGCACGCCGCGTGCCACGCATTCGTCCATGGCCTGCCGCATGACGACGAGCAGCGATGCGCAGACGGTTTCCGACAAACCCGGTTCGAGCATGGCAAGCTGGTCGACCGTGACCCGGTGCGAGCGCATGACCGGAGCCCAGATGAGTTTGGCGATTTCCTCGCCAAGCGCATAGGCGCTTTCGGGACCCTGCATGAGCGCCGAGACGATGTGCTGCTTGGCGAACAGGCCGCCGAAATGGTCCTTCTTGGCCTGCATCTCCGTCTCGTCGTTGAAGATCGGCGGATGGCAGGGATGGGTGACGAAGTAGGTAAGATCGTCGCGCTTCGGCAGGTGGCCGGCAAAGGGAGCCGCAGCGTCCAACGCGATCACCATCGTGCCTGATGTGAGCTTATCGACGATGCCTGCCGCCACTTTGCCGATCGCCGTATCCGGCACGGCAAGGATCACCACATCGGCGCCATCGAGTGCGGCATCGACGGGTAAGCAATCAAGACCGAGATCATTCTTCAAACGGGCCTTGCCTGCGTCGCTCACCTCGACATGGCGCACCTCGAAACGCGAGCCTTTGAGGTTTTTGGCAAGCCGGTATCCCATTTTTCCGCCTGCGCCGAAGAGGGCAATCTTAGTCATGTTTTCCTCACCTGTTCCGTTTTTGATAGGATCATATACTGGTATGATGAGTCAATCACCATATCACTACTTAATTGTTGGAATCACTTTTTCCGCGATCGCACATTTCTGCCGATGCCGGAGGAAACCATCAGTGCTTCCTCCCCTCACGGATCTGGACGAAATAGTCGTCCGTCCCGACCTGGCCGCCTTTGAGCGCAATCTGCAGGCCGTTGGTCGGCTGATAGTCGCCATGCGCGAGGCAAAGCGGAGAACCCGGCGTCTGGGGAAGCGGAAGAAGCGTCGTCAGCGCGTCGATCTTCAACTGCCTGAGTGCGTGACTGGACGTGTCGCCGCCGGCGACGACCGCACGCGAAAGCCTCTCGTTCTCGATCAGGCGACGCAAGATCGTGCCGAGCGCGCTCCCGAGCCGGTGACGCGCACCCGGAAGCTTGTCGATGTCGGTGCCGCGGTCTGCGGATGGTCCAAGCGCCGTGTAAAGAATGACGCTCTTGCCTTGCCTGAGCTTCGCGGTTCCCGCCTCTACCGCAGCACTCACCGCGCCCTCGCCTTGCTCCGAGACTAGTGCAAGCGGATCGAGCGCGATACTCTCGAAGCCATTCTCGACAGCCGTCCGGATCTGGCGCTCGGTCGTCGGCGATACGCTGCCCGACACGACGGCGAGGCGGTCGGCCGGGCCGATATCGGGAAACTCGGCTTTGCTTTCGCCGATGAAGCCGCTCCGCCGCCATGCGCTGAGCAGGGCATATTCGACCCCCGAGGAGCCGGCGACGAAGCTCCCCGAGCGGCTGGCGACACGAAGCAACTGCCGACCCGCGGCCTCCTGCGTCGCCTCGGAATCGACATCGATGAGCAGAATCCCCTCGGAACCCGACGCCAGGCCGTCGATACGCGCATCGGCGTCAGCCGCGGTGATCGCGATAAGATCGGCGACCAGGACGGGAAGCAGGGTTTGCTTCGACAAGTGAACGGCAAGGTCCGCCTCGTCCATCGGCGTCACCGGATGACGGCTCATGACAGGATGGCGATCGATGCGAAAGACTCGGCCCTGGTAAGCGGCAAAGAGGTTGCCGAATGCCGTGTAGCGCTTCAGTTGCGGCGCGCCGACGATGACCGGTACGACGGATTGCCTGAAGACCGTACGGCCTATTTCGATCGCCTTGCCGATATTGCCGATCTCGGGGCTGGAATCGAAGGTCGAGCAGACCTTGTAGTGGCAGATGGCGGCGCCAAGCGAATTCAGCCATGCGAAAGCGCGCGTAAGGTGCTCTCCCATCCATGCGGGCGTCTCGCTGCGGCTTGTCCCGGCAATGCCGATTGCCCGGCAATCGCTAAAGCGTGCAAGCAGTTCCGGCGTCGGAACGTCGAGGAAGAGCACGGTCGACACACCGTTCGAGGCCAGGGCCTCCATGACATCGGTGGAGCCAGTAAAGTCATCGCCGTAATAGCTGACGAGAAGTCCATCCATCGCGGTCACGCACCCTTGCCGTCGCTAAATTTTGCAATCGAGGCGGCGAGTTCCGGGTGCTCCCTGGCGTAGATCTCTAGCGGGATGTCTGCGACTGCGGCCTGCCAGGCCTGCTGCACCGCGCGAACGCCGGCCGCCGGGCCACCGGGGTGGCTGACGATGCCGCCGCCGCAGAGATAGAGAAGATCGACGGTCCGGCCGGTTCGCTGATAGGTCTCCGGCGCCTGCCCTCCCCACTGGCCCGACCCGGCAACCGGAAGCGGGCAATCGGAGGCATTAAACAGCGGCGTACTGACGGCCTTGAAGGATGAGACGAAGCTGTCGTCCGGCTCCCAATATTTGACCCTGATGCCGTTGATCTGGAATTGGTCGACGCCCAGCAGCCGCCAGAACTGCTGGTAGACCTTGAAATCCATGCCGGCGCCGGGGTCGCGTGTCAGCACGTCCCAACCGTTTCGATGCGCGTGCAGCACCAGATTCGAGCGCTTGCGCAGAAAGCTCATGCCGCCGAAGCCGATCGAGTTGATGTTGACGACGGCGCAGTTGCCGCCGGCCTTGGCGACGATATCGTGGTTGCGCATCATCTCGTCGGGGTCGGCATGCGAGATGCCGAAGGCATACATGACCTTCTTGCCGGTCTTCTGCTCGTGATCGAGAATGCGCGGCATGATCGCCGCAACGCGGTCCCTGAGCGGCGAATAGGCCGGGCTCATCAGTTTTTCGTCATCCTTGATGAAGTCCACGCCGGATGAGATCAACTCGCCGACGAGTTCCGCCGTCTCGTGTGGCCTGAGGCCAAGCGCCGGCTTGACGATCGTTCCGATGATGGGGCGACCTTCGACGCCGGTGAGGCGGCGGCTTCCAGGAATGCCGAACTGCGGTCCGGGATGCGCGCTTTTGAAGGCGTCGGGCAGCGTCATGTCGACGATGCGGATGCCGGTCATGCCCTTGATGGAATAAACGCCGCCGATCGCAATGGTCATCAGTGCCGAAAGATCGGTCCCGATCGCCTCCAACGGAAAGGCAATGTCGACATCGGCCCGATTGAGCAGCGTGCCGGGGGCGACCTCGGGCCAGGTCGGATGACGCGCATCTTCGAGCGGGCGGATCGCCAGCACGCGGGCGGCAACACGCGATTTCAGCTCTTCGGTTTCACCGGGTACGGGCACGAAGGTGCCGGTCGACTGGTCGCTCGCGATCTTTTCCGCCATCGCCTCGACGCTGCCGGGCGTTTCGATACGATAGGTCAGGGTAGTCATCATGAAATGGACGGTTGCTCCTCTCGCCGCCAGATTGCCTTGGCGTTAACTCATGATCTGGTATAATGAGTATCCCAACTTATGGAAAGTAGAATCTTCGGATCCGCAATTTCCGCCGGCAGCTTTGTTCTCGACCCGGAAAACTGTTAGGAGGAAATATTTTGAGCCAGCGAGATGTGATGACACAGCCCCTCGAACAAATCGTCCGCCGGAAACTCTCTGACGAAGTGTTTGATCGACTTGAGCGAATGATCACGTCGGGCGAGCTTCAGCCTGGCGACGAAATGCCCTCCGAGCGCGTGCTGATGGAACGCTTCGGCGTCGGCCGGCCGGCGATCAGGGAGGCCATGCAGTCCCTTGCCAACAAGGGTCTCGTCAACATTTCGCACGGTGAGCGGGCGAAGGTCCTCAGGCTGACGGCAAAATCGATATTCCGGCAGGTCGATCTCACCGCCAAGATCATGCTGTCGCAATCCTCGGATTCGTTGGAATACCTCAAGAGCGCCCGCATCTTCTTCGAGCGGGGCATGGCGCGCGAGGCCGCGCAGCGGGCCTCCGCAAATGATATCGCCGACCTCAGGAACATCATCGAACGCCAGCGAATGTCGCTTGGACGGGCTGAAGAGTTCATCGACGCGGACATGGAATTCCACACCCGCATCGCGCAGATATCAGGCAACCCGATCTACGTCGCCGTCAGCGAAGCGATGCTTGCCTGGTTGAAGGAATATCATACCGAGATGCTGATCTGGACCGGCAAGGAAAAGTTCACGCTCGCCGAACACGACGAAATCGTCGACCGCCTTGAAGCAAACGACGTGGATGGCTCGGAAACGGCACTTCTCAAGCATCTCGAGCGATCGCGAGCGCTTTACGCTAAGTAGTGTCGCGGCTCCATCGTTGGTCTCCTGATCCCATCTCAGCGTTGATCCTCGGTCGCGCCCGCGGCTCCTGAAGCTATGGCATATTTGTAAGCAGCAACTGCGGAACAATGACGCGCCGGCGAGGTTCTGAATAATCACGCAAAGATCCTAAGGAGGACATCAGATGCGTATGAAACTCGTAGCAGCTTCGCTTCTTTCTATCGGCATGGCGACGTCTGCCTTCGCCCAATCCAATCCGGCACCGGCCGGCGCCACGATCGATAAAAACCAGGCCGATCAGGGTGGCGGTGCAAGCGGCAATATGAAGGCCAAAAAGCCGATGGCGACCGATACCACCACGACGGGCTCCACGACCACGGGCACAAAGAAAACCGACAGGACCAAGTGCCCCAATCCGGTCAACAACTCCAACAATCTTCAGACGCAGGGTGGCACGAGCAATGCCACGCCGATGGATGAGGCTTGCGCGGCACATAATAACTGATCGGCCCCTTCGCAATGAACCCCGCCACGGCGGGGTTTTTTCTTGCCCGGCTCAGCCAGAAATGTGAACTCTCCTTTTAAGTTTATGCGGCGGATTGACGCACAACTTCTGTGGTGATACCTGTACCTCAATTGGTCAGGCCAGTTGACCAGTGTGCGCGCTTGAGGAGAGCTCGCCGGGGAGGCCACGATGTTTTCGCCTGTTGAATCACGCCGTCTTTATAGACAGGTCGCGGATCAGATTCGCTTGATGATCGCTAGCGGTGAGCTTGCCGTCGGCCAGCGGCTGCCGGCTGAGCGCGATCTTGCGGAGCAACTCTCGGTCTCACGCCCGACCGTCCGCGAGGCGCTGATCGTCCTGGAGGTCGAAGGCCTCGTCAACATCCGCATGGGATCGGGCATCTATGTGGTGCGCCAGCATGCAGCGACCGTCGCCGGGGCCGAGCGCGAGCCGGTGGAGGGGCCTTTCGAACTGCTGCAGGCGCGAGCCCTCATCGAATGCGCCATCGCCGAAGAAGCTGCAGGCCGCGCCAAGCCGGACGATATTGCTCTGCTCGATGAAACGCTGACGCGCATGGGTGGTGTGGTCAACGATGCAATCGCAGTGCTCGATGCCGATCGCGCCTTCCACACCGGCATTGCCGCCATCGTCGGCAATGCGACATTGATCCGCGTGACGGGCGAGATGTTCGACATGCGCATGACCCCATATTTCGCGAAGCTCGCCAGCCACTTCGAGGGGCCCACGACATGGCGCAGCGCCTTGGACGAGCATCGGGCCATTCGCGACGCGATCGCTGCCGGCGATGCCGCCGGCGCCAAGGCGGCCATGCGCGCCCATCTCACAATGTCGCAGAAGAGGTTTTCCGAGAGCTTCGGGGAGGAGTTTTCGGGGGAAGAGGAGCGCGGACGCAACAAGCGGCCGTCGAAAGGAACGACCAAGACTTAACCCAAGCTCGGGAGGAGAGAGCAATGAAAAGCAGACTGGCAACGATACTTTGCACCGCAGCCGCGATCATGGCGAGTAGCGCGATCGCGCAGGCCCAGACAGTGCTGAAATGGGCGCATGTCTATGAAACGTCCGAGCCCTTCCACACGGATTCCGTATGGGCCGCAGAAGAGATTAACAAGCGCACCGACGGGCGCTACAAGATCGAGGTCTATCCTGCATCGCAGCTCGGCAAGGAAGCCGACATCAACCAGGGCCTCAAGCTCGGGACCGTCGACATCATCATCTCGGGATCGAGCTTTGCGGCACGCGACTACAAGCCGATCGGCGTGACTTACTTCCCCTATATTTTCCGCGGTCCCGATCACCTGATCGCCTACACCAAGAGCGATGTCTTCAAGCGTCTTGCCAAAGGCTATGAAGACAAGACGGGCAACCACATCGCTGCGGTCAGCTATTACGGCACGCGCCATACGACATCAAACAAGCCGATTGCCAAATGCGCGGATATGCAAGGCTTGAAGATCCGCGTGCCTGACGTTCCGGCCTATCTCGCCATGCCGCGCGCCTGCGGTGCCAACACGACGCCGATCGCCTTTGCCGAAGTCTATCTCGCTTTGCAGAACGGCACGGTCGAGGCACAGGAAAACCCGCTGACGACAATCGAGGCGAAGAAGTTCTACGAAGTCCAGAAGAACATCATCCTCACCGGCCACATCGTCGATCACCTCAACACCGTGATCTCGAAGACGCGGTGGGCGAGCCTTTCCGACGAGGACAAGAAGATCTTCGGCGAGGTCATGCAGGAGGCCGCCGAGCGCACCAGCAAGACGATCGCCGGCAAGGAAAACGGTCTTATTGCGACCTTCAAGGAAAAAGGCCTGAACGTCGCCGAGGTCGACAAGGCCGATTTCGAAAAGGCCGTGATGGAAAAGGTCAAGTTCGAGGATTTCGGCTACGAGAAGGCCGATTGGGAAGCAATCCGCGCGATCCAGTAAAACTCGCGGCGCGGCGCCTTACAGCGCCGCGCGTCTTTCAGACGCGCAAGGACGCTGTAACACTTTGGTTGCTGCAGGCGCCGCGCTCCTTCATTCCGAACTGGAACAGGGCCGATCATGTCGCAAGAAATTCATACGCAAATCACGGCCGAAGAAATCGGTCACGAGTTCGAAGGGCACGCTCCGACCGCAAACGTCTCGGACTACGCCATTGAAGACTGGATCACGCTGATCGTCTTCTGGCTGATGGCGGGTTGCGTGTTCCTGCAGTTCTTCACGCGTTATGTGCTGAACGACAGCTACGCATGGACCGAGGAAATCGCGATCAATTGTCTGATCGGCGTCGTCTTTCTCGGTTCCGTCATGTGCGTGCGCACGTCGCGGCATATCCAGGTGGATGTGTTCTATCACTATATGCCTGCAGGCCTGGCGCGCGTGCTCGCCACTTTTGTCGATATCGTCCGCATCGGCTTCTTCGCCTATGGCTGCCATCTGATGTGGCGCTACGTCGACATCGTGGCGGACGAGCAGATGGTCACCATCGATCTGCCGCGCAACATCGTCTTCTACGCCGTTCTCGTCGCCTTCGCGCTGATGCTGATCCGCGCAGTCGTCGTCTTCATCGCCAATATGCGCCGCGGCTACTCCGTTCTGGAGCGCCCCGAAGAATTCCAGACCGTAGAGGGTTGATCCGATGCTACTTCTTCTTGGCTCGTTTCTGGTGCTGATGCTGGTCGGGGTGCCCGTTGCCATCTCGATGGCCGTCGCATCCGTGCTTTATATCGTCCTTTATGGCGTCGCGCCCGACATCATCGTCGCCCAGCGCATGATTGCCGGTGTCGAAAGCTTCCCGTTGCTCGCCGTGCCCTTCTTCATCCTCGCGGGCAACCTGATGAACTCGGCCGGCGTCACCGGCCGCATCTATTCCTTTGCCGTTGCTCTCGTCGGCTGGATGAAGGGTGGTCTCGCGCAAGTCAACATCATCGGTTCTGTCATCTTCTCCGGCATGTCCGGCACGGCGCTTGCCGATGCGGCCGGTATCGGCACGATCGAGATCAAGGCGATGAAGGATCACGGCTATCCGGTCGAGGCAGCGGTCGGCGTGACGGCGGCTTCGGCAACGCTCGGTCCGATCTTCCCGCCGTCGCTGCCTTTCGTGATCTACGGCATGATGGCGAACGTCTCGATCGGCGCTCTTTTCATGGCGGGCATCCTGCCCGGCGTCGTCATGACGCTGCTGATGATGATCACTGTCGCCGCCTTCGCCTATTGGAAGCGTTGGGGCTCGGACGCGCCGTTCGATGTGAGACAGCTGCTGTCGGCGGGGATGGAAATCGTCGTCGTCCTGGCGGTGCCGCTGGCCATCTATCTGCTGATGCAGGCGGGCGTATCGATGAATGTTGCGGCGGGCATTGCCCTTGCCCTGCTTCTTGCCCTCGACTGGTATTTCCGCTTCTCCGCCGTCATGGCGCTGATGACGCCCGTCATCCTGATCGGCGGCATGACGATGGGCTGGTTCACGCCGACGGAGGCCGCCGTCGCAGCCGTCCTCTGGTCCCTGTTCCTCGGTCTGGTGCGTTACCGTACGATGACGCCCTCGACGCTCGCCAAGGCAAGTTTCGACACGATCGAGACGACGGCATCCGTTCTCTTCATCGTCACCGCGGCATCGGTCTTCGCCTGGCTGCTGACGGTGAGCCAGGCGGCGCAGCTGCTGTCCGATGCGATCCTGTCGATCACCAACAACAAATGGGTTTTCCTGATCCTCGTGAACTTGCTGATGCTCTTCGTCGGCTGCTTCCTGGACACGATCGCGGCCATTACCATCCTCGTGCCGATCCTTCTGCCGATCGTCCTGAAATTCGGGATCGATCCCGTCCAGTTCGGTCTCATCATGACGCTGAACCTGATGATCGGCCTGCTGCACCCGCCGCTCGGCATGGTGCTTTTCGTGTTGTCGAGGGTCGCGAAACTATCCGTCGAACGCACGACCATGGCGATCCTGCCCTGGCTGGTGCCGCTCTTCCTGGCACTGATCCTGATCACCTTCGTCCCGGCCATATCGCTGTGGCTGCCGCAGCAGCTTGGACTGTTGAGATAGGATGGACACGATGCGGACACGTCTGGCACGGCTTTACCAAAAGGGCGATCTCAGGATCGAGACCGATACGGTTGCGGCCCCTGGTCCCGGCGAGGTGCTTCTCAAAATGGCGGCCGCAGGGATTTGCGGCTCCGACCTGCATTATTATCAGGATGGCGGCTTCGGGCCGGTCCGGGTTCGCGAGCCGATTATACCCGGCCACGAAGCCTCGGGGACCGTGAGCCAAGCGGGCGAGGGCGTCGATCTGAAGGCTGGGACGCTAATGGCGGTCAATCCCAGCCAACCCTGCGGGCATTGCGAATATTGTGAGAAAAGCATGCCGATCCACTGCCTGGAAATGCGCTTCATGGGCAGCGCGATGCGCCTGCCGCATGAGCAGGGCATGTTCCGGGAATGGTTGGTGGTGCCGGCCAAGCAGTGCTTTGAGGTTGGAGCAGCGACGACGGCAGCGGAAGCGGCTTGCAGCGAGCCGCTATCCGTCTGCCTGCACGCGGCATCGCGCGCAGGAGATATCACAGGCAAACGCGTGCTGGTCACCGGCGCCGGCCCGATCGGCGCCCTGATGGTTGCCGTCGCCTCCTATCATGGCGCAAGCGAGATCGTGGTGACCGATCTCGCGGATGCGGCGCTCACCAGGGCCGAAGCGATGGGCGCCAGCCGCACCATCAATGTTTCCAAAAATGCCCAGGCGCTTGCGGAATACGAGGCGGGAAAGGGCTATTTCGACCTCGTCTTCGAATGCTCGGCGGCCGCTCCGGCCATCCGCGGCGCGATTGCCGCCATCAGACCACGCGGAACGATCGTGCAGGTCGGCGTCACAGGAGACGTCCCGATCCCTCTCAACGCCATCGTTGGCAAGGAGCTTCAACTCCACGGAACGCAGCGCTTCCACGAGGAATTCGCGACCGCCGTCGAGTTGATCTCCAGCCGCAAGATCGATGTGCGACCGATCATCAGCCACAGCCTGCCGCTTGAAGAAGCCACCGCAGCCTTCACCCTCGCCGGTGACCGCACGGCGGCCTGCAAGGTGCAACTGACCTTTTAAAACGTGTCGCGGAACTCACACCTCTGCTCGGCGGGCGATGAGCAATCGAATCCGCTCGGCCGACGCGTCTACGCGCGCCTGGCTGCCCCGACGGCATTGCCGCCGCAGCCTTTCACGACGATCGGAGCAAAGATCTACCTCGCCTATCGCGAGTGGAGTGCAGGATCCGAGCGACGAGGGACGACATCACCATTATATCACCCGACGGCTCATCCGGCTGGACGGTGAGCCATTCCCGCAATGCCGAATCGATCGGTTCGCTATAAATAAACGCTATAGCGGCAGAGTGGAGTTGTGTTGGCCAGCGACGCTTTCCTGAACCTACTGTGACGGTGTCAGCGCTGGGCTGACACAACAAGAACCGCGGAAAGCGGTCAGGAGTACGCTGGGCCATATGCCAAGCGTTTGCACCCGAGAACATGGAGTGGGAACATGAAACTTACCGTAAGCCGCAGAGCACTTTTCATTTCTACTGCAATCCTTTCGCTGTCGGTTGCCGTTTCCGGCCTGCCAGAGATCGCGCTGGCAGCGGACGGGACGATCAAACTCGGGCTTGTTGCGCCGATGAGCGGTCCGAATGCGCGCTACGGCGCATTTTCGATGCATGGAGCCGAACTCGCCGTCAAAGACATCAATGATGCCGGCGGCATCGATGGGATGAAGATCGAACTCCTCAACGCCGACAGCCAGGGCACGCCGGTCGAAGGCGTCTCGGCCGCCCGTCGTCTGATTGACCAGGATGGCGTCGACTTCATCATCGGTGATGTTTCCAGCTCGGTGACGCTCGCCATTCAGCCCGTCGCGGAAGATGCCGAAGTGCTTCTCCTGAATGCGGCGTCGTCCAATCCGAAGATCACCTACCAGGCCGGCGTCGGCGGCTTTAAGTGGACCTATCGCAACTATCCGACAGATGAGAACCGGGCGCTGATCGTCGCCAAATATGCTGCAGAGCAGCGCGGCTTCACCAAGTTCGCCGTGCTCTCGGTCGACAGCGACTATGGCCGCTCGGCGATCACCTTCACGAAGAAATACCTGCCTGACTTCAAGGGAGAGATCCTCAGCGAAGACTACTACAAGGAAGGCGAAGTCGACTTCCGCAGCGTTCTCGCCAAGATCCGCGACAATGGCGCCCAGGCCATCATCATGTACGGCCTCGCCGATACGACGCCCATCATCGCCCGCCAGATGATCGAACTCGGAATAGCCGGCAAGGTCGCGCTGATCGGTAATGGCGAGTTCAACACGGAAAAGACCATCAAGTCAGCCCCTTCGGCGCTCGAAGGTGCCGTCGAAGCCGCCGCTTGGCTTCCACAGTTCGACTCGCCCGAAAGCAAGGCTTTCGTCGAGAAGTTCACGGCCGCCTACAATGAAGCCCCGAATAACCACGCCTACGTTCACTGGGATACCGTCAATCTCCTCGCAACGGCGATCAAGCAGGCCGGCAGCGCGGATAAGGTGAAGGTTCGCGATGCACTCTCGAAGATCAAATATAAGAGCCCGGTTGGCGAAGTCACTTTCGACGACCACAACCAGGCCCGATTGCCGATGATCTTGCTGCAGATCGAGAACGGCAAGCCGAGCATCAAAGGTGCATATACCGCGGACATTCAATATCCTGCCAACTAATCTGCCGGGAGGAGTACGCCCATGCTCTCGACCATAGTTGAGCAATCTATGAATGGAATCGTCACTGGTTCCGTTTACGCAATCGTCGCCGTCGGCATGACCATGATTTTCGGCGTGCTGAGAGCCATCAACTTTGCTCACGGCGAGTACTACATGCTCGGCACGTTCGGGGCCTGGTTTGCGATCGACTATCTCGGCCTGTCCTACGAAGCCTCGATTGTCGTGGGGGTTCTTGCGACAATCGCCGTTGCCTATGTGGTCGGGCAACTCGTCATGCGCCGGATGGTCGGCGCGCCCGCTGAGTCGGGCGTGCTCGCCACCCTTGGCATCGCGCTGATCCTGCAGAACACCATCATTCTCGTCTTCGGCGGAGGCTACAAGTTCTTCGCCGGAGGCTATATCGAACCGGTTTCCATCCTGGGCTTCAGTCTGGCCCAGCAGCGCATTCTCATTCTCGTCGTCTGCCTGTTGGTGTTCATCGGCCTCGAACTGATGGTCAGCTACACCCGCCTCGGAATGGCGATGCGCGCCGTTTCCCAGAACGTCGAGTGCTGCAGCGTCGTCGGCATCGATGTGCCGCAGGTGGTGCTTCGAACCTTCATGCTGGGGGCGGCACTCGCCGCGCTTTCAGGTGTTCTGACGGCGCCGGTCAACGTCAGCGTCTATGGCGGCATGGGCGAACTGATCACGTTCAAGACGCTGCCGATCATTATCATGGGCGGTTTGGGGAATGTGCGCGGCACTTTCGTCGCGGCGATGATCCTTGGCGTTGCCGAGAGCTTGGTCGCCACCTATGTCGGCCTGCAATTCCGCGACACCGTCGGCTTCGCCACGTTGATCCTGATGCTGATGTGGCGACCGCATGGCCTCTTTTCGACGCAGGCGCGCTTCTAGCAGCTGCGCCCGCCGACCTTTCTCGAACGACCGAGGACTCGACATGTCTCTGACGGAAACCGCTCAACAGGCACGCAGGCGCGACCTTCGCATACCGCTCGCCGCAGTCCTGGTTGTCCTAGCACTCGCCGCGCCGTTCATCGGCAGCCGCTACATCACCCATTCCCTGATCATCGCCCTGATTTTCATGCTTCCGGCACATGGGCTCAATCTGCTTGTAGGGTATACCGGTCTTCTGTCATTGGCCCAGGCCGCGTTCTTCGGTATCGGTGCCTATACGGCAGGTCTTCTCGCCGTAACCTATGGAACGCCATTCTACGTCAATCTCATCGCTGCGGGCGCCGTCTCGGGGGCCCTTGCCCTTCCGCTCGGCATTCCCGCCTTGCGGCTGCGCTCGACGTCCTTTGTCATGTGTACCCTGGGTTTCGTGATCATTGGCCAGGCCATCGCCAAGAACTGGATCTCGCTCACCCGCGGCGACATGGGACTATCGAGCATTCCAAAACCATACTTCGAGCTAGGCCCGCTTTCGTTCACGGTGTCCGGTACGACAAACTTCTACTATCTTGCCCTGATCATCGGGACCCTCG
The DNA here is from genome assembly GCF_002008365.1 of Rhizobium leguminosarum bv. viciae USDA 2370. Taxonomy (GTDB): domain Bacteria; phylum Pseudomonadota; class Alphaproteobacteria; order Rhizobiales; family Rhizobiaceae; genus Rhizobium; species Rhizobium leguminosarum. The sequence goes on along the minus strand of NZ_MRDL01000059.1, from coordinate 82,255 downwards.
CCACCTTCGCCGTCTGGGCAATCGTCCGCTCGCCCGCCGGGCGCAACATGGTGGCGATCCGTGAGAACGAAACCCTCGCCGAATCTCTCGGCGTTCCCACATGGCACTACAAGCTGATCGTCTTCATGATCAGCGCCGTGTTTGCCGGGATCGGCGGCTGCCTTTACGCCTATTACCTGACGGTCGTCAGCCCGCTGACCTTCCAGATGTACTATTCGACGACGATGCTGATCATCGTGCTCGGAGGCGGGGCGGGCATGATTTCCGGCACTGTCTTCGGAAGCCTGCTCTTCGTCGGACTGACGGAGGCGCTGCGCATTACACCGGAACTGCGCATGATCGCCTATGGCGTCTGCCTTCTCGTCCTCGTTTTCTGGTTCAAGAAGGGCTGCGCGCCACTCATCAATCGCTTCTGGAATGCGATCGGAGGCGCGAAATGACCAGTCATCTTCCCCTTCTCGAGATCAAGAACCTCAGCAAGTCCTATGGCGCGGTCAAGGCCGTCGACGATGTCAGCATTCACATCGACCGAGGAGAGATCGCAGGTCTGATCGGACCGAACGGTTCCGGCAAGTCGACTTTCTTCGATTGCAGCACAGGCCTTGCGAAGCCGGACGCCGGCACGGTGGTCCTTGATGGACAGGACATAACCGGCTGGTCCTTGAACCGCATCGCGAGGGAAGGCCGCATGCTGCGATCTTTCCAGAAGACCGTCACCTTCAAGTCGCTCGATGTCGAGGAGAACCTGGTAATCGCCGGTCAGATGTTCACCTTCCCGTCCATTGCATCGACCTTCGGCCTCGGAAAGATGTCCCGCCAGCGCATCGATGGTCTCAGGGAGAGAGCCCGCGACCTGATCAAGATGGCGGGTCTCTGGGATGTGCGCCACCAGCCGGCGGGCAATCTGTCGGGCGGACAGCAGAAGCTCATCCAGTTCGCATCCATGCTGATGCCTGAACCGAAGCTCATCCTGCTGGACGAGCCGATGGCCGGGATCAATCCGAAGATCATCGAACGCGTCGTCGACACCATCCGCTATGCGAATAAGTCGCTCGGCGTGAGCTTCCTGGTGATTGAACACAATATCGATGTTGTCACCAGCATCTGCCAGCGCGTCATCGTGCTCGACCAGGGAGCCAAGCTCGTCGAAGGCTTGCCGGGCGATATCATTCAGGATCAACGCGTCAGGGAGGCCTATCTTGGCGGGTAATTCGAACCTTCTGATCCGCGACCTGCGCGCAGGTTACGGCAATCTGGATATTCTGAACGGCGTCGACCTCGACGTGCCCGCCGGACAGTTCGTGGCGCTCATGGGGCCGAACGGAGCGGGCAAGTCGACGCTTCTCAAAACGCTCTATGGCATGACCACGATCAAGCAGGGCAACATCGACTGGCGCGGCAAGAACATCGCGGGCTGCAAGTCGCGAGCCATTCTGGGTGAGGGGATTTCCTTCGTGCCTCAGGGGCGCTGCAACTTTCCCGTCATGAGCGTCGACGAAAATCTTCAGATGGCCGCCTATACTCTCCGCGACGCCAAGGTGAAGGCCGACCGCGATTACGTCTACGACCTCTTTCCGATCCTCAAGAAACGCCGTGCGACGCTCGCCGGCAATATGTCCGGCGGCGAACAGCAGTTGCTCGAAGTGGCGATGGCGGTGCTGCAGCGGCCGAAGGTGCTGCTGGTCGACGAGCCCTCGGTCGGGCTGTCGCCGGCCGCGATCGGCATCGTCTTCGACGAGCTTCTTCGCCTTCATGCAGACGGCATGACGATCCTGCTCGTCGAGCAGAACACCAAGAAAGCCATGGAAGTGGCCCAGCGCGCGGTCATTCTGAGACTTGGCAAAGTCATCTGGGACGGCCTGCCGAAAGACATCACCCATGATGAACTCGGCGAACTTTTCCTGACCGGGAAGATGCGCGGCGAAACAGAAGCCGTCCACTGAGGCGATTTCGCCTCTCAAGGAATCACAATCGAGGAAATCCCCATGAGCACTTTCGTGCCTGCATCGCGTGTGTCCAGAATCAAGGTTTCGCCAAGCACGGCTGCGGCAGCCCGGGCTCGCGAACTGAAGGCAGCAGGTCGCGATATTGTCGATCTGACCGTCGGCGAGCCGGACTTCGACACGCCTGATAACATCAAGGCCGCGGCGCACGCGGCCATCGACAGGGGCGAAACGAAATATACCGCGGTCAACGGCACGCCGGCGCTGCGCAAGGCCATCATCGGCGACTTCCAGCGCCGGCTCGGCCTCAGCTATGCGGACAACGAAATCTGCGTCGGCGGCGGCGCCAAGCAGATTCTGTTTCTCGCGCTGATGGCGAGCGTGGAAAACGATGCCGAGGTAATCATCCCCGCACCATACTGGGTTTCCTATCCCGATATGGTCATCGCCAACGAAGGCAAGCCGGTTATCGTCGAATGCCCGCAGGAAGCGGGCTTCAAACTGACGCCGGAGGCTCTGGAAAAGGCGATCACGCCGAAGACCTTGTGGCTGGTCCTCAACGCGCCGTCCAATCCAACGGGTGCAGCCTATGACAGGAGCGAGCTCGAAGCCCTTGGCGAGGTGCTGTTGCGCCATCCCCATGTCTTCGTGCTTTCCGACGACATTTACGACCAGGTCTGGTTCAAGGACGAGCCGATGACGACGCTGGTTGCCGTCGTGCCGGAACTGAAGGAGCGTGTTCTGCTCACCAACGGCGTCTCCAAGTCCTACGCCATGACCGGATGGCGTATCGGCTATGCGGCGGGTCCAGCCGCCTTGATCGCAGCCATCAACAAGCTGCAGTCGCAGATGTCGTCCTGCCCATCGTCGGTCAGTCAGGCCGCAGCCGCCTATGCGCTATCTTCGGATCAGTCATTCGTCGCGGAAAGCGTAAAGGTCTACAAAGAGCGCCGCGATTATGCGTGCTCACGGCTCAACGCGGTGCCTGGCCTTTCCTGCCTGGTGCCGGATGGGGCCTTCTATCTGTTTCCGAACTGCGCCGGTGTCATCGGCAAGAAGACACCCGAAGGTAAGACAATCGAGACAGACCTTGATTTTGTGCTCTATTTGCTGGATGGCGTCGGGGTCGCGGCGCTGCAGGGTGCCGCCTACGGGATATCGCCTCATTTCCGCCTCTCGATCGCAACGTCGATGGAGGCAATTACGCAAGCATGCGATCGCATCGAACGGGCTGTTGCCGGCCTGCGTTAACCGCAAAAGGCCGGTGGGACTTGCGTCCCTCCGGCCGCAGGCTTTACGTTTTCTCGTGAAACAAGAAGCCGGTGGCCATGAGCGTCGATTTCCGAAAATTGAAGAGCTTCGTAAAGATCGTCGATACGGGCAGCGTATCGCGAGCGGCAAGCCTTCTGCGGACGGCCCAGCCGGCGCTGTCGCAGCAGATTGCCGCTCTGGAGGCGCACTTCAAGCACAAGCTTCTCATCCGCAGCAATGTCGGCATTACGCCGACGGAAGCGGGGCTCATCCTCTATCGGCATGCGCAATTGATGTTGAAGCAGATCGAGCAGGCGCAGGTCGACATCGATCAGGCCGCCAAGTCGGTGGCGGGCCGCGTCTCGATCGGGCTTGCGACCTATTCCTCGTCAAGCGCCTTGTCGCTGCCGATCCTGAAGGAAATGAAAGCCAGGCATCCCCATATCGTCGTCCACATCAATGACAGTTTCGGCCAGATCCTGAGCGAACTGATCATGACAGGTAAGATGGATATGGCGCTGATCTATGCCGCCGCCCCGATCAAGGGCGTCACCCTGCAGCCATTGTTCCGCGAGGAAATGTTCCTCGTCTCGCCGCCGGGCATCCAACTCCCTGGGGATAGCAACGCGCCGCTTCCCCTCTCTGCCCTCCAGGACATCCCGCTGCTTCTTCCCAGCAAGGCACATCTGCTCCGGCGGCTGATCGACGACGCCCTGGCGAGAGCTCGGGCCACGCCTGATGTCGTCTCGGAAATCGAATCCGTTCCGGCTCTCAGCGCGGCGGTCCTCGATGGGCTTGGATCGACCATTCTCCCGGCTTCGGTGGTCACGGAGACGGCGATCTTTTCAGGCGCACAGGTGAGGGCGCTGACGAAGCCGGTGATCGACGCGACCGTGTCGCTCTGCGTCGCCGATCATCTTCCCTTGTCGGAACCTGCCATCGCTGCACGGTCGGTTCTCCTCGATGTCGTGGGCAAGCTCATGAGCAGTCACCATCCCGGAATCAGGCCGGCCTAGCCGGCGGCCGATCCTCGCAACGGCAGTCTGACGGCACATCTCCGATCCGCCATAAGCAAACCCTATAGCGGCAGACTGTAGTTGTGTTAGCCAACGCGCCGGGCATTCCCCTAACCTCCAAGCAGACACCGGGTCCGGGCATCGGATCCGCATAGCGGCGCCTGCCGCGCCGAACAGTCTCTTCGAGGACAAAATGGCAAAACTGGCTTTCGACACGGGCGGTACCTTTACCGACTTCGCGCTCCTGGACGACAAGGGCGACCTTCACCTTCACAAGGTCCTGAGCACGCCGAAGAACCCGGCGGAAGCAGTCGTACAGGGTGTGTCCGAATTGCTGGAAAAATTCGCCGGCAACATCGCCATCGAGAACCTTCAGGTGCTGGGCGCCACCACCGTCGTCACCAACGCGGTCCTCGAGCGCAAGGGCGTCGAGACGGGCTTCGTCACCACCGACGGCTTTCAGGACATGCTGCGTATCCGCAACGAAGGACGCTACGACCTCTACGACCTGAACATCAAATATCCCGACCCGCTGGTTACCCGTGCAAACAGCTTCGGCGCCAAGGAGCGTATCGCAGCCGACGGTTCCGTCATGACCGAGCTCGAGGAAGAGACGGTGCGCCAAATCGCCGGACGCCTGAAGGAGAAGGGCATCCGCTCCGTCGCCGTCTGCCTTCTCCACGCCTACAAATATCCGCAGCACGAGCAACGCGTCGCGGCGCTGCTGCGCGAAGAAGACCCCGATATCTTCGTCTCGCTCTCCTCCGAAGTCTGCCCTGAGATGCGCGAGTTCGATCGCGCCTCGACGACTGTTGTCAACGCCTATACCCGGCCGCAGATGGCCGGCCACGTCGCGCATCTGCAGCGTGAGTTCGCGGCAAAGCGCATCGATCGCCAGGTCCTCTGGATGACGTCCTCGGGCGGGCTGGTGCCGAGCCGGCGTGCTGCAGAACTGCCGGTACGCCTCATCGAGTCGGGCCCGGCGGCGGGTGCCGTGGCCGCTGCCGAGTTCGGCCGCACGGCGGGCGAGGCGAGCGTCTTGTCCTTCGATATGGGTGGCACGACCGCGAAGCTCTGCCTGATCCCGGACGGTGAGCCGAATGTCGGCACCGATCTCGAGGTCGCCCATTATCAGCGCTTCCGCAAGGGGTCCGGTTTCCCGCTGAAGATCCAGTCGATCCAGATGATCGAGATCGGCGCGGGCGGCGGTTCGATCGCCGCCAAAAACCCTCTCGGCCTGCTCGACGTCGGCCCGCACTCCGCGGGCGCCATGCCCGGACCGGCGGCCTACCAGCGCGGCGGCACCCAGCCGACCGTCACGGATGCCGACATCCTGCTCGGATACATGGGCACCGAATCCTTCGTTGGCGGCTCGTTCAAAGTGTCCAAGGAAGCCGCCCACGAAGCGATGGCCAAACTTGCCGACTCGCTCGAGGTTTCGGTCGAGCGCTGCGCATGGGGCATCCATGACCTCGTCAACGAATCCATGAGCAAGGCGGCCGCCATGCATGCGACCGATCTCGGCGTCGATCCCCGGTCGCTGCCCATGGTCGCGTTCGGCGGCGCCGGTCCGGTCCACGCCTATGGCATCGCCCGCAAGCTCGGCATTTCCCGCATCATCTGCCCGACCGGTGCAGGCGTGAGCTCGGCGATCGGCCTGTTGATCGCTCCGGTGGCAGTCGATCTTTCCGCAAGTCATCCGATGGCACTCGACGCCTGGAATATGGATGCCATGAACCGGCTGCTGGACGAGCTTTCGGCCCAGGGCGCCGAAGTCGTGTCGGCAGCGGGCGTTCCGAAGGATACGATCAGCAACCGCTACACCGTCGACATGCGCCACGTCGGCCAGGGCCATGAAATCACCGTGGTTCTGCCTGACCGGACCCTGCCGAAGGAGGAATTCCTCAGTGAGCTCCGCGGCAATTTCTTCAAGCTATACCGCGAACTGTTTGGCCGTACCGTTGCCGCTCCGCTGGAGGTCATCACCTGGCGCCTACGCGCCGGCGGCGAAAAGGATCAGGTCACGCGCCCGCACGAGACCGTCGTTGCCGACGCGAAGAAGGGCAGCCGCAAGGTCTATTTCCAGGAGATCGGCAGCGTTGTCGAGACTGCGGTCTACGACCACTACAAGCTTCCTGTGGGTAAAGAGGTCAAGGGCCCGGCAATCGTCGAGCAGCGGGAATCAACTGCTGTCGTCGGCCCAAGCGGCGTCTTCCATGTGGATGCCCATGGCAACCTCGTGATCAACATTCACTAAGGGGTACTCAGATGTCGAAACCCGCCACCGATTTCAACGACCCGATCAACCTTCAGGTCATGTGGAACCGTCTGATCTTCATCGCGGACCAGGCCGACAACGTCCTCGGCAAGACGGCATTCTCGCCGATCGTCCGCGAGAACCACGACTACGTGACCGTCCTCCTGGACAACAAGGGACGGGCGCTGGCGCAATGCACCTGGTCGATCCCGGTCTTCATCACCTCGCTCCCGGCGGCGGCCCAGAACTATTTCCTGCCGAAGTTCCCGGCAGACAAGCTCGAAGAGGGCGACGTGCTGGCGACCAACGATCCGGAAATCGGCACCGGTCATCTTCCCGATGTCACGATGATCACGCCGATCTTCAAGAACGGCAAGGTCGTCGCCTATGCCGGGTCCATCGCTCATCTTCCCGATATCGGCGGCGCCCCTTTGCATTCCGAAGCGAGCGACATCTACGAAGAGGGCATCCGCTTCCCGATTATCAAGCTGCTGAAGGCCGGCGTTCCGAACCAGGACGTCTTCGACATCATCGAAGCGTCGGTACGCCTTCCGACCGAAGTACGCGGCGATCTCGAGTCGATGATCGCTGCCAACAACGTCATGGGCCGCGAACTCGTCAAATTCCTGGATGAATACGGTCTCGACGACGTCGAGGGCCTGGCGACCGCCATCCATTCCCGCTCCGAAGCGCAGACCCGCAAGGCGATCCGGGAATGGCCGAACGGCAGCTACGCAGCCGAGGTTCTGCTTGATGGTTACGATGTCGACGTGACGCTGAAGGCTTCGGTGATCATCAAGGACGACTCGATCCATGTCGATTACACCGGCACCTCCGATCAGGTTCTGCACTCGATCAACTGCCGGACGAACTATCGCTATGCCCATTCGGTCTATGCTCTGAAATGCCTGCTCGACCCTGAGACCCCGAATAACGAGGGCTGCATCGTCCCGATCACCGACGAGGCTCCGCTCGGCTGCATCCTCAATCCGCAGCACTGGACGGCGGGCAATTCGCGGAACCTGATCGGGCACGTCATTCCTTCGCTGATCTTCAAGGCGCTCGAAGGCGTCGTGCCCGAGAAGGTTATGGGCGACAGCGGCGGCGCGCCGATCTGGGCCGCCAATTGCGTCGGTCAGCGCAACGACGGCACGCAATATGGCTCCGTCCAGAATTTCCACGGCGGGCAGGGCGCGCGCGCAGAGCTCGATGGTCTGGACACGCTGAGCTTCCCCTCGAACTGCAAGGTAACGGCCATCGAGATGTTCGAGGTTGCCGTGCCCGTGCTGACGGAGCGGAAGGAACTGATCGCGGACTCGGGTGGAGCAGGCAAGCATCGCGGCGGTCTCGGCCAGCGAGTCGTGCTCCGCAACCTCGGCAAGAGCCCGATGAACATCTATCTCGCTTCCGAGCGTGTCCGCCATCCCTGCTTCGGCGTCGTCGAAGGGCAGAGCGGATCGGCAGGAAAGGTCATGAAGGACGGCAAGCCCCAGTTCCCGAAGGGCAAGGTGGTCCTGAAGACGGGCCAGCGCCTCGAGGTAGAGACGCCTGGCGGCGGCGGTTGGGGACCTGCGAGCGATCGTTCGTCTGCACTCATCGAGCAGGATCTTTCCGAAAACCTGATCACGGCGAAGGCTGCGAAGGAAATTTACGGCTATTCTGGCCCGATCGCTGCTGCGGCCGAATAGGGGAAACCATGGGACTTCTTCAAGGAAAAATCGCTCTGGTAACAGGAGCCGGCTCCGGCATCGGTCGCGAGACCGCCCTGCTGCTGGCAAAGGACGGCGCCACCGTCGTGCTGACCGGGCGGCGGATCGAACCGCTGCGCGAGGTGGCGGCCTTGATCGAAGAGGCTCATGGCAAGGCCGTCGCGCGTGCGCTCGATATCGAGACGCGTGAAGAGATCTTTGCGGCCGTGACGTGGATCAAGGAGAGCGTCGGACCCGTCGACATCCTGGTGAACAATGCCGGCAGCGCAAGCAAGGTGCTGAACGCGCGTTTCTTGAGCGAGGCTGAGTGGGCCTCCACCCTTAACATCAATCTGACCGCCGTCTTCAACCTGACCCAGGCGGTCCTTCCGGACATGATCGCGAGCGGTGAGGGAACGATCATTACGGTCTCTTCACTCGCGGTGATCAACCCCAACCTGCTCGGTGGCGCGGCCTATGGTGCGGCCAAGGCCGGCGTGAAAAACTTCATGACCTTCCTGCACAACACCTATCGCAATCAGGGGATCCGGGCGACGACGATCCTGCCCGGCGAGACGAATACGCCGATCATGGACAATCGCGCGCGGCCTCCTCTGGAGGAGGAACGTGCCGTCATGATGGATCCTCATGACGTCGCCCGTGCGATCGTCCTCTGCGCCAGCCTGAACAAGAGCGCCGTGATCCCCGAGCTTCACATCTGCCCGACATTCATGCGGGACACGTCAGCGGATATCGAAATTGCGCGTTGGGTCGGAGCGCCGGCCGATACGCCGGATATGCCGAAAAAATAGAATTGGGAGGACCTTGATGAACGGAGCCAAATTGCGCGCCCGGCTGGTGGCCGGCGAGGCAGTCACCATGTATACGCCGCACCACTCCTCGTCGGGCCTGGCAGCCCGGCTGGTGGAACTCGGCGCCGATTCCGTCTTCGTCGACTGCGAACACGGAACCTGGAGCTTCGACGATGTGCGCATGACTGCACAGATTGTCCGTTCTGTCGGCGGAGCGGCGATCGTTAGGCCGCATTCGCACGAACGCCCGATCCTCATCAGGTATCTCAATGCGGGCGCTGACGGCATCATGGTCCCGATGGTGGACACGGCGGAGCAGGCTCGCGCCATCGTCGATGCCGTCCGTTACGCTCTTCCGTCCGACTTCGACAAACGCCTGGTGGTGGCGATGATCGAGACGGTGGATGCCATCGACAATCTCGACGAGATGCTGGAGGTCGACGGCATCGACGTCTTCTTCATCGGGCCTGGCGATCTCTCGCAGAATATGGGCTATCCGCCGGCTCCGCCCTTCGGCGAGCCGCGTCCCGAAGTGGTCATGGACAAGGTCTCGGTCGCCGTCGACAAGATCCGCGATGCAGGCAGGGTTGCAGGCACGCTTGTTACCACCGATGAACTGCCTCATTGGCTGCAGAAGGGTGTTCAGTTCTTCTACATCCACACCGATCCCTTCCTGCGCCGCGGGATTGCCGGCATCAGGCAGACGCTCGCGCGATAGCAGGCGGAACTGGGCCACCTTTTCTGAGGCATCTGCTGCACGGTTTCGCGCGACATGGTCTAAAGCAATTCCAGGAAAAGCGTGAAGCGGTTTTTCGTCCGGAATTGCGTAAAAACAAAAGGCTAGGGCGGTTCCGCGCTTCCGCCAAAAGCTGAACAGCTCTAGCTTGCTTTCCAGTTCGCATTATCGGGGATCGACCGCTGAGGCACGACGACCTGGATGATGGACGGACTGTTCAGGTTTTCTTTGGCGCCATTTATGGCTTCCGCCAGTTCGCCATAGGTGTCCACCTTCCAGCCTTGGCAGCCAAAAACCTCTGCCAACTTGCTGTAATTCCATCGGTGCAGGATGCATGAGTTGTAGAACGGCTTGTTGCCATGGAAAACCGATGCATCGGCAAGCCATTGCTCCACGCCATAGATGCCGTTGTCCATCACGAAGATGATCGGGTTGAGATTGAAGCGGGTTTGTGTCGAGAGGCATTGAGCGGTCATCTGAAACCCGCCATCCCCCGCAAAGACCAGTAGCCTCTGTTTATCTTGCTTCGCCAGCGAAACGCCGGTCGCGGCCGGGCCGATATACCCGATCGCCGAATAGGATGATTGTACGATGAAACCGCGGCGAGCACCGACTTCAAGAAGCAGGCTCCCGAAATAGTTCAAACTCGCGTCGGCACCAACGATAGTATTTCCGTCGATCTGCTGCTGAATGAAATCGTAGAAGCCCTGATAGGTAATTTCGCCTGCCGGATTCACGACCGGCGCTTGCCGGGCTGTTTTCGCCGGAAGACTTTGGGCTTTGCACGTCAGCCTCTTGTCAATCAAGCCGTTGACGAGATCCGCCAGCGAAACCTCTGCGTTGAAGATCGTGCCATATTTCACTGTATCCCAGGAGGCGAATGCGGTTTTATCGAGATCGATAGGCCAACCCAAATCATTGATATCAGTCAACCAGACGCCCAGCGCCAATACGAAGTCGGAGTCTTTGACCAACGACTGGACATAGGGTGACGACGATTCGCCATCAAACACCCCGGCAAATTGGACATCGTCTTCCGATAGGATGGCCTTGCTCAAAAGCTCGGTCACATAGGGAATTTTGAGGTCCCGAATGAGCCGTTCCGCCTGGTCGTGAAGGCCAAACCGGTCGATCTCGACACCGATCCAGATCAGGGGTTTGGTGGCATTTTGCAATCTTTCGCTGATTTGCGTGATCGACTGATTGAGACTGCCCTCGTCGGATATGTCTGGCGCCGCCTTTAATGCATTCGACGGGCGCGCGCATTCCAGGTCCACCATATCCTCCAGCAACTCGATATAGACCGGACGTCTTTCCGTGATGCACTGCGTCAGCGCATAATCTATGAGCATAGGCGCAAGATGAGGGCTATCGATGCGGACGGCAGCGGCCGTTATGTATTCGAACACCTGAAGATCCGTTTCCCGCCCGCTGATGAAGTGATGCGAACTGTAGCCGGTTTGTTCGAATGTGAGCGTTTTCTTGATGCTTGGCGCACCGTTGATCAGAACGACCGGCACTTTCTCGACGTAAGATCCGGCGATCGCATTTGTTGCGCAAAGCGAGCCTGCGGAATAGGTAACGCAAAGCGCACCAATTCCTTTCAGTCTCGCATAGCCGTCAGCCGCATAACCGGCATTCAGTTCATTCACCTCTTCGATGACCTGAATACCGCTTTTCTCGACATAACTGTTCACCCATTCGATCGAATAATCGCCCGCTACGGAAAACAGGTGCCCCAGGCCCAGTTCACGAAGTCTGTCGACTAGATATTGCCCAACCGTGTATGTATCGCCCATGTTCCAACGGCTCCCCTGTTGACGACAATTGACGTATTAAAACTCGCTCGCGTTATCGAATAAGCGCGGTATGTATATGTCGAATATTCCGGGGCATTTTCGTTCGGGAAATCTTTCCAGCATGAAGCGCTTGAAAGCATCATTGGTGAGTCCGTTGCCGGCGGCCTCCATGGCGACGGACAGATACTCTATATTTTTGGCAACCTCGTTCTTGTCAGCCGGAAAGCCGTGACCGGGAAGGAACAGGTCATAGTCGGACAGCAGCATACCCTGCAAAATCCCAATCCAATGCTCCATGTATTTCGTCAGATAAAGGTGCGTTCCGCTGTAGATCAGGTCTTGCGCAATAAAAACGCCGACGTCCGGAAGACCGATGGTGAGAAGAAAATCGATCTCCGTATCAACGACTTCATCAAATATGTATTTGACTCCGTCGATGATTTCCGCGCCGGCGCGGACAGTTTTTTCGGGGATTACCAAGCTCTTCGGAGCGAGATCGCCCATTTTCCAATGGTCATTGACGGAATCTTGTCCGTGCTGCCTCAGGAACTCTTTCGTTTCCGGCAATGTATAAATCGGAATGTCGCTGAATGCGGCTCCCAGGCCAAACCAGTGGTCGGGGTGCCTGTGCGACAGGTAGATCCGGTCGATCTCCTTGCCGATACTGTTGGCATACTCCCTGAATTGCAGCGCATAGGGAACGAGGAATTGCCCATCGACAAGAACAAGCTTGTTCCTGCTTTCGATTATGTGCGTTGCATTGGCGATGTTGTCATCCGTGAAAGCTGAAATGAAAGTATGAATACGGACATCGCCTGCTCGCCTGACGATTTTAATGGGATCCGGCAATTGCGTGACCATAGGTATCTCCCTGATTGAAGGTCGTTTGCTAAGGTTTGATGTTCACCCCGGCATGGCGGAGATGAGGGCTCCCCTGGCCAACATTCCCGGGTTGTTCCAACATGTGCGCCCGAGCGCCATCACGGATGAGATCAACGGCCTCGGGACGCGATCTTTTCCTCCAATGTCTTCAGGGCGGCGCGCGCAACGTCGTAGGCGCTGTCGACGCCCGCCTCCGGCGCGTCCTCACCGGGCCGCCAGAAGCGTCTGCGCGTCATTCGCATCGAGCTCTCGAAGGGTGGAATCGCGTTGAAGACTTCAACGAGATAGGGGCCGGAATAGACCGGCTCGATTTCGTCCAGCATGATCTCCCAGGGAATCCAGCTATCTCTAACAGCGCCCCGGTCCGGCGCTGAGATGTGAACGTAATTCAGCCGCTTCCGCTGTACGGCACGGGCGACATTTTTCCTGAAGATTGCCGGCCCCTGGCTTTCCATCACGACCTGGGCTGTATCGATCGTGACGCCACAGACCGGAATGTCGGCGCTTTCGAGAAAATCCAGCGCTTCCGAGACCATGGTCGGCCCGGGCGTTTCCCAATTCTTGACGGGTTCGATGGCGAGCTTCACCCCTTTCCGCGCAGAATATTGCGCCAATTCCTGGAATATGGAGACCGCCGCCGCGTATCGTGGCTTCATCCAATCCTGAAGCGCATCGCTCCAGATCCCTTCGCCGTCATCCGTCAGCGGAAAGATACCATAGGGGTACAGGAACGGCCCTGACATGATCGTATTCTCCCCGCCCAGCACCGAGGTGATGTCGACGCGGGATTTGAGATAGGACAGAGCCTGCTTGCGCTGTTCCTCGTAAGGCGAGGTCGGATCGAAGGTTCGCGTGGTCCCCACATTGGTTGTGAACTTCACATCCCGGAAGCCCGCCTGATCGAACGCCCTCTTGAGGCTGATATAGCTTTCGACCTCGGTGTGATGACCGACATGGGCCGGTCCTGGGGCGATATGCACATCGAAGCCGGTGTAGCCGATCTCGGTCAGAGCTTTCAGATGTCTGACGAGAACCTGGGTATAGCCCGCGTCATTCGGCCTCAAATCGGCTGTAAACATAAAGAAGCTGAAATATATATCTCGCCTGCGTGCCTCTTCCATCTTCATCGCTCCAGCTGTCGCTATCCAGTAATGCGTGGTTCAGGATGATGTCTCGCCCGACATTGTCATGAGGCGAGATCCGTCCCCACCTCCTCCACATCGCCATCGGGCTGAAACAAACACTCCGCGCCGGGCTACCATCCAAGCAGCTTGCGCAGATATTCGCGGCCCATTTTCGCGTATTGCAGCGGATTGGCCTTGGCCGGGTCCTGCTCTGCTTCGACGCAGATCCAACCGGCGAAATCCGCCTCGGCCAACGCATCGAGGATTTCCGGAAAGGTCTCTATGGAGCCGTCGCCCGGGACGGTGAAGATCCCCGCCTCGATCCCTTGCTGGAAGGACAATTCTCCGGTGTGCATCTCCCTAACCACCTTGGCGCGAAAGTCTTTCAGGTGAACATGCTTGATGCGGTGGGCGTATTTTCTGGCCAGCGCCAGCGGATCGACACCGGCAGCCGCCTGGTGCGCGGTATCGAGAAGCATGTTCACCAGGCGCGGATCCGTCTCGTCCATGAGCCGGTGGATCGCTTCCGTCTTCATCACCCCGGTCCCCAGATGCGGGTGATAGCAGAGCCGGCGGTTACGGGCCTTGGCTTTCTCTCCCGCCTCATGCAGGCCTTCGATCAGCTGCTTCCACTGGTCCTCGGAGAAATCGGGGCAATTCGGAAACAGGGCAACGGGGAGCGGATTGACCGCTCCGCCAAACTCGGCGACGACCAGATCGGCCCTGCGTGGATCGTCGCTGCCGCCTTCCATGGCTTCGAGGAAGTCGAGCTGAGCATCGACATTATCAAGCGTATGACGCTTCATCGCATTGATGGTGAAATAGGTGCTCACCCAAGGCTCGGAAATCCGCAATCCCCTGAGTTCGAGGACAGGCCGCAATATTTTCGGATCCGTCGGATATTTATGACCGACACCGCATCCGACATAGCCGGCGAGTGCCATTTCACTCAGAGCCTGCTCGTAGGGGATGCCGATGTCGATATTGATGAAATCGTCATTCCACCAGAGCGTGGGGATGACGCCGAGCCAGACCTTGGCGGGCGTCAGTCGATGCAGATGTGTTGTCATGGCAATCATCCAGTTCTTTGAAGACAAGCGGAAATGGCGTCAGGTCAGGTTTTGGAATCGAGAGCCGCAAAAGCTGGAATTTTCGGTGGAAAGGCCCAGGAGCCGAAACCAGGCCCCTTGGCGCCTGCGGGGTGGGCTCCGATCGCCTTCCAGAGCAGACCCTCGACATAGGCATCGGGAGAAACGACGAAGGTGGTATTCGCAGCCCTGGGGCCAAAGCGCTCCGTCCAGGCGGAGGACAGCTCGAACCAGGTGCCGGAATACCAGAGCTTGATCAGCGCGCGGGCCACGTCTCCCAGCAATTCATTGCCCAGAATGGTCGTGCGCACTGCCTGGATACGGGCCTCACCTTCCGGCGGTGGCAGGGCGGTGAAAGCGGCCAGCAGCGCCTCGGCGACCTCGCCGCCGACCACCTTGTCGAGCGTGGCGAGATAACGTTCCGCCAGGCCCGTTCCCAGAAGATCGAACTGGGAGAAGGCCGTCAATTCGACGGAAAGACCGAGAAATGCCTCGAAACGGTTGCTCATGCGTTCACCTCCGCCTGCCGGGTGACGGCTGACTGTTTGATACCGCCGGGGATCTCATAGGTGGGGCTGCCGTTCTTGTCGGGATGTTTCGGCAGGGGATTGCGGATGAGTTCGAGGATCATGTTGCGGAATTCGAACATCATCGGAACGGCTTCCAGCAGCAGGCTCGGCTGACCGTTATAGGCACGCGTCAAAAGCTGGAGAAATTCGCCATAGCGCGTGTTGAAGGCGATCGCCGCCTCACGCAGTTCCGAGCCTTCGTATATGTCCTTCACTTTCAGGTTCTCTTTTATGGGATAGGCGCCTTCCCAATCGACCTGCAACTGCGGACCTGTGGGGTGTCCGGGCTGGTCGCCCTTCTGGTAGTAGCGGCCTTTGACCAGTTCCTCGAAACGGTAGTAGTGGGCCAGTTCGTGGTCGTCATCGTCGTAGATACCGCCACCGTCGCCTTCGCCCTGTTCAATGATGAGGTCGATGGCTTCCAAGGCGCTTTTGAGATCGGTCACGGGAAACAACTCGCCGCCGCCGGAATAATAATATTCCGAGCTGATCTGGCGCGAACTGTCGCCGGTAAAGATGGTTGTGCCCGCCCCATGCGCTTCGGCTTCCAGGTATTTGATGCCCTCCGCGATGGTCGAGTAGAACTCACCGATACTGAAGAAATGGAGGTCCTCATGCCTTGGGTGGCTGGCAAGCGCGGTGATATCAGGGGGAGTTTTGCGATATATCAGGCCCTTGCCGACGAGATGTTCAGGACGCTGAGCCGGCCGCTCGATTTTCAGGAAAGTCGCCAGCGCCTCACGGCTGAAAGCCTGGATACTGACCTTGAAATCGGTCTCACCGTCCGGCAGGGCTGCGGGATAGCGGGCTACGAAGTCCGGCCTGACAAGATCCGGCGTGCCGCCGATGGCATTGAGAATATTGGCAGCAATAGTCAGATGCAGCATTTCTTCTACGACGATCACGCGCAGAACCTGGGTCGCATCCTTGTTGACGCCGGGCTTGATCGAGTAAAGCGCCGTCAGATACGGCGGAATCGTCGCATGTTCGAGCTGCATCGCCCGATAGAGAAACTCTTTCAGCTCATCGAGCGTCTTAATGCTGTAGGAATACATGCTCAAGCTCCATGAAAGATAAGTTGGGTGCACAGGTCGGCTTCGTGTCGCTTGCGTCGAGCCCATCGGTTCGTTCCGCGCAGCGGATGCCGGTCTTCATTCAATGCAGAGACTTCAGAATGTCGCGGCCGCTTCGGAAGCACATGGCGGCCAGCGTCAAGGTGACATTGGCCGTGCCAATCGTCGGCATGCTGCCGCCGCCCACGAGATAGAGGTTTTCGTGGTCCCAGCTGCGCTGGTTCTTGTCCACGACGGAATTGGTCTTCGTCGTTCCCATGATATGGGTGCCGGCCAGATGATTGCCGCCGCGGATCGCATAGCCTTGCCCCTCATAGGCCACATAGCCGAAATCGCTGGGGTCGTATTTGGTATGATCCTGCGCGCCCAGACGCGTAAAGACGGTGCGCGCAAACTGGCGGCCATAGGCGGCACCCTTCATGGTATATTCCGGAACCGTGAAGGACAGGATGGGCCGCATGTTGCCCAGAGCATCGGTATATTGCGGATCCACCGCGATGCGGTTGCTTTCGACGGGCATGACCTCGATCATGAATGCCAGCAGTAACTGCCGCGAAACCTGGTCGATCATGCCGCGCCGAAGATCCGCCCCGTAGAGGTTGTGATCATCCACCAGTTCGAGAAGGTCGGAGGTCGGCGCACCCGTGGCCCAACCCCAGCCGTCGTTATGGATATCGATGGCGAAGGCGGCCTGCCTTTCCCGGAAAGGGCCGTCCCGCAGGTCCACGATACCGCCCGTCGAACTGGTTCCGCGCATCGTGCCGCAGATTTCCGGCATCAGCGCCCAGTTCAGCAGATAGGCGTGGTCCATCAGATTGCGTCCGACAAGACCGCTGGTGCTGCGCAGGCCGGAGGCCAGCATGAGACGCGCCGTTTCGATCGCGCCTGCCGCAAGCACGAAAACCTTGCCCTTCACGGTGATGGTCTCGTGGGCCGGTGAGGCCGGGTCCTTGTAAATCTTCACCTCGAGAGAGCGGACTTTCCCGCTATCCGGATCGATGTTGACCTTCGATGCGACCGCCTGCGGCAACAGTTCGACAAGCTGCTCGCCCCTTTTCCCGTTTACCGCGAACGCCTTGGCAAGCGTTTTGCCGGAGTGGTAGCGCGCTTGCACGGGACAGAGCGGTACGCAGTTGGTGTTGCCCTGGCAGCGACCGCCCTCTTCGACCTGATGCGTATCGACTGCGCCGATGGGGCGGTAGCCCTTCCCACCGTCATAGGCCGGGTTCGGTATGCTGTTGCGCCCCTGCGGATAGGGCCTGACCTTCAGGGGATAGGTCTTGTCGTAAAGTTCGACACTGGTGCCTTCGATGCCCTTGTTGACCTGCTGATCCAGATAGGAAAGCGGCAGGCCGCGCATGGGAAAGACATAGTCGCCCGGGAAGGTCTGCCCCAAATATTGCTGATCTTCGACATCCGCCGATACGCCGATTTCCCGCTCGGCCAGGCGGTAATCATCCTCGACTTCCTCAAAGCTCAGCGGCCAGTCCAACCCTTGGCCGAAAATGGTGCGCGTTTTGAAATCCGAGCGAAGCAGGCGGGGCGTTTTCGCCTCCCAGTGCATGGTCGTTCCGCCGAAAATGCGGGTATATGTCGTATCGCTGACATAGGGGCCGGATTGAACGATATAGGTCGAGCTATTGGTTTCCCCCGCCTGCAGCTTGCGAAGCTGAGGGCTGCGGGGCATGGCCGCGTTGGCATTCAGCGGAAAGGGCGACTGGTTGTCCTTGGAGGCTGCCGAATAGAACGTCGTCAACAGATTGTCATAGCCTGCCAGAGTGCTATTGGCACCGGTTCCGGCTTCAAGGATAAGGACACGCTTGCCCGCCTCCGCAGCCTGCTTGGCAATGATTGCTCCGGAAATGCCGCTGCCGACGATGACGATATCGTAGTCGTCAGACGTAGCAACGGTCTTGGCATCGGCTTTTATCGCGGATTCGAGGGGAAAAAGCACGTTGGTCCTCCATTATTCCCGGAAAGCCCGCATCAGGCTTTGCGGATCATGCCGTTCTGGATTCAATCGAGATTTCAGGCCGGACGGCCCGAAATCGTCATGACCTCGCGCCGCGGGAGTTTCGGGGTTTGGATTTGGCAGCGGCCGGGGCGGCGGCGGAGCGGGCTCTGACTGCCGAGAGAAAGGAGGCGTAGCTCCAGGTCAGATTCCGGACGCTTTTCTCGTAGCCAACGGTTCCATCGAACTGTTCGCTCAGCTCATAGTGATCGCTGTGATAGACGATGGCGCGCAGCATGCCGTCGGACGAAGCCCGCAAGGCAGCGGACGCGTCGGCGGCGCTGCTGGATGCGCCAAGTCCCAGTTCCGCGAAGAAGGGTTCGGAGAATTGATCGATGGGGATGGCGCCGCTGGCCGCGATGGCATTGGCGAGCCGGTATTGAAACTCGGCGAAGTTGGCGGTGCACAGAGCCCAGGGATGCCCACCGACCACCGGGGCCGCCACATCGCCATCGTAATGGTCGCCTGGATAGCGCCCGAAGAGTGGTCCGAGCCCTTTGGCCGCGTCGGCGCCATTGATCGGGTAATAGTTCGAAGATGAAGGATCGGCCCACTGGCGCCGCAGGATGGCCGCCGTTGCCAGAAGCTTGGTATCGGTCGGCTCGATCCCGCCATAGCAGACCGAAGAGACGATATCGATATTCGCGTCGTAACCGGCTTGCTCCGCGGCGTCCAGAATGCTCACATAGAGCTGCCCGTTCCAGTGGGTGGCCAGCTGGCTTTCCAGCCAGGAGATGGCATCGGCCACCCCGGCAGACACGGCAATACCGATCGTGTTTGTGGAAATTTCCCGGAAAAAGCGCAGCTGTACGGCTCTTGCGAAAAAGGAATAGCCCTCATATTCCTCCCAGAGATTTGTGGTCTTGTTCTGGTAAACTTCGAGAAGATAAGAGAGGTTTGTCTCGACCAATTGTTTGGCGATCGTCTGCGTGGCGCCATCCAGCTGATCGAACAAGGTCAGGATCGCAATCGACTGAATAGCCGGCCCGTCATTCTGCTCCGACCACGGACGAACCTCGCCGGTGATGGTGAAGCAGGCATGGCCAAGTGTGACGGTCGCGGAATTCTTCGCATTCGCCTGGCAGAGTGCGGCGAAGTTCACGTAGTCGACCAGGCTCGGCAAAACCCCGCCCGGAACGGGCAGCAAGCCGGCAAGCGCGATCTCGATGGCCGTAATGGCTCCGTCGCGGACCCAGTTGAAAACATAGTCCTGGTCGACACCCGGCGTGTTCGCGGGATAGGAGGGGGCGGCGATGACGCAGCCGGGGGCCGAAAAGACGCCGGGCGATGCCGGATCCTCGATGACATAGCCATCGCTTGTGATGTTGCGCATCATCAGAAGAGAAAAATAGCGCGACAATGCAACCAGATCGGTCTGCGCGAAGGCAGGCTGCGGTTTGACTGCAGGCGCAGTGGCGCCGATATGGGCCGGGTTCGCCCCTGTCATTGACTGACTCCAAAGCGCAACTGTCATTGACTGACTCCAAAATCGGTTGAGACTTGCTGGGACCAGATCGAGGAAATATTCCGGATCCGGATGGGAGAAATATTGCGGCCTTGCGCACAGCGTATTGATAGGTTCACGTCAAAAGCCGACGCCAACGACCCTTCTGCGTTGAGAGTGAAAACAAGGTCTCTGCGGCGGCGAGGGCAGGGCGGGCTGGCCGCCCTGTTGTGCCGCCGTTGAAGCTTTAACTAGAAAGATCGTCGACGATCTGCTTTTTAGCAACCTAAACGTGTTGACCTCAGGTCAAAAAATCTCACAGAATTGCGCTTGGCGTTACGGGTGCTCAGGAGGGATGGATTCGACCAGCCCAGCGAGATTGGACCGTGTTGCCGCAGACCGGTTGCGCAACGCCAGAACCATTTGCAATTCCGTGGCGGAGATCGCGCTGTTCCTATGCCAGTCCATGGTGCCCCGCCCGAGCAGCAGCCAGTCGAGGGAGACATCCAGCAGGTCGGCGAGCGCGCAGGCGCTTTCCAGCGAGGTATGGCCACCATTCTGCCAGCGGGAGACGGCGGCGACGGACACGTCTAGTTCGGCCGCCAGGGCGTGAACTTTCCGGAATTTGCCCCGGGATATCGCCTCTCGAATACGTTTGCCGCGTGCCATGTCGTGGGTCATCAAGAATCCTCCCGTTGGTTGCGTTAAAATTGGCAATTACCAAGAGCTTTCGATCGACGAACATCAGAAACTTCTTATGAAAGGGGAAGGCAAAGCGAAGCACCGGTCAACCTGGTGAAATATCCAGATTGCGCCCGGTCGACCTCCTGTTGTGAAACGTCAGCACATCAGGAGGGACGGATATGTTGCGGATACTCACCAAAGACATGCTCGAGACCGATCGACGTGCTTTCGATGAAATGTTCCGGGCACGCGCCGCCGTTTTTCGCGATCGGCTAGGATGGCAGGTCGATGTCCGGGACCAGTGGGAAAGGGACCGATACGACGAGGCGGAAGATCCCGTCTATCTCGTCACGCAACGACCTTCCGGCACGCTGACGGGTTCGCTGCGCCTGCTGCCGACCACAGGAGCGACGATGCTCAAAAGCGAGTTCCGGCATTTCTTCGATCAGCCTATCGACGTCGATAGCCCGACGACCTGGGAATGTACCCGCTTTTGCATTCATCCGCTCGCCGGACAGATAGACCAATCGCGCACGGTCGCCACCGAACTGCTCTCAGGGCTTTGCGATCTTGCGTTCGACACGGGTATCGAAAGCATCGTCGGCGTCTATGATGTCGCAATGGTCGGGGTGTACCGCAGGATCGGCTGGAGGCCGACGCCGCTTGCCCGATCCCGGCCCGAGATCGGCAAGCTGTATGTCGGACTATGGGACGTGACGGCGGACAATTGTCGGACACTTCGGGCCAACCTGTCTCGACTTCTGGAGCAAGCCTCTCCCAATCCTGCCAGAGCTCTCGCCGATAGCGGCATGCGGTAAGCGTCGTCGCTGTTCTGCCGCCCAGCAGTGGGATAGGTCTCGCCAGCTCTTTAACCTGTTCTTCACATCGCGCCATGGTTGCCATAAAATATGCTGTTCTCGGCAACCGCGAAATGTTACCACTGCGAGCAGTCAGGAAAACACGCAACCACGAGTCCATCTCATGCTGAGCAGTTCTCGTTTTTTCTACAGTTTGGACCGAATTTCCGCATCGCCGACATTGCGGGATCTCGAAACGACGCTGGATGAAGTCCGCCACATCTATGCGATATCGCACATGGTTCTGCATGTGACCCGCTCCTCGGGGGCGACGGCCAGCAATCCATTGCTGATGTTGACCTACCCGCCCGAGTGGGTGAAGCAATATCTTGAGCGGGACTACTTCAGCATCGATCCCGTCGTGCGCCTCGGCCGGCGCGGCTTCCTGCCCGTGGAATGGTCTGCGTCTAAATGGGATTCAGGCCAGGCATATGGCTTCTTCAAGGAGGCTATGGCCTTCGGTGTCGGCCGGCAAGGCGTTACCCTGCCGGTGCGCGGACCTCACGGAGAGCGATCACTGTTTACGGTGACCTCCAATCACCCGGACGCCTACTGGCGACAGTTCCGCATGGACAGCATGCGCGACCTCCAGTTTCTCGCCCACCATCTTCACGACAGGGCAATGGTTCTGTCGGGGATGAGAAAAATAACCGATTTTCCGCAATTGTCGCGCCGCGAACTGCAATGTCTTGAGATGACGGCCAATGGCTTGCTCGCGAAGCAGATTTGCGCCCGCCTGTCCATTTCGGTAAGCGCGGTGCAGCTCTATCTCGCCTCGGCGCGGCGGAAGCTGACCGTCGCCACGACGAGCGAAGCGGTCGCCAAGGCCACGGCGCTCGAACTGATATAGGCTTGAAGATCGCGGTTCAGCGCCGGCCCCTCGTGCGCGTCGCCAGAACATTGCGGATCGAGAAGCTGGAATGGATCCTGAGGACGCCGGGCAAGGTCGAAAGGATCTCTTTGTGGATCCGCTCGAACTCGCCCGCATTGGCAACCTCCACCCGCAACAGATAGTCCGAGCCACCCGTCATTAGAAAACATTCCCGGATCTCGGGATGCCGGCGAACCGCCGCCTCGAGGCGATCAAGATAGTCCTCCGTCTGGCGCTCTAGGGTGATGTTGATGATCACGGCGATCATCTCATCTGCATTGCCGGTGTCGACCAGCACCGTATAGCCGCGGATCACGCCTGATTTTTCCATGATCTTGATGCGCCTGAGGCAGGCCGAGGGAGAGAGGCCGATCTCGGCGGCGAGCTTGGCGTTGCTCATGCGCGCATCGAGGCGCAGCAGTCTCAGGATATTGCGATCGATCGCGTCGAGAGCGGGCATGAGAGATTGTTCCAAAGTTTCGTTGATGATGCGGTTAATAAGCAAATCAAGCAATAATCGACTACTGAATGATAGGCAATTTCGCTCATTATTTCATAAACTCCTTGAAATCGAAAAGGGGTGGACATGGATAGCGATATTTTGGCTTCCCGCACACGCATCGCTACGACCGCGCAGGGAGCCACGGGCTATCTGACGATCGATCTTGCCGCCCTCGGCCGCAACTATCGCAAGCTGGTATCGATGCTGGGGCCGGTCCGTGCGGGCGCCGTCGTCAAGGCCGATGCCTATGGCCTCGGCGCCGAGCGGGTCGCGAGAACGCTCTACGGCGAAGGTTGCAGGCATTTCTTCGTCGCCCAGTTTGTCGAGGCCGTGAGGCTCCGGCCGGCTCTTGCGCAGGACGCTCAGGTTTTCGTGCTGAATGGCTTGCAGCCGGGCAACGAGATCGCCTGCGCCGAGATGGGCATCGTCCCGGTTCTCAATTCGCTGGCGCAGTGGCGGCAATGGTCGGCGGCTGCGCGCATTCTGAAGCGCTGCCTGCCTGCTGTCCTGCAGTTCGACACCGGCATGTCGCGGCTCGGTTTTCCCAGGGAAGAGCGAGCAGAGCTGGCCGCGGCCCTTCGCGATGGCACCAATGTCGAAATCCTGTTCATCATGAGTCATCTGGCGTCGGCCGATGACATGGATAGCGAGCAGAACGGCGAGCAGTTTGCCGAGATGTCCCGTATTGCCGATGAATTTCCGGGCTTCGACATTTCCTTCGCCAATTCCGGCGGCGTTTTCCTGGGCGAGGCCTATTACGGCGTGCTCGCCCGCCCCGGCATCGCGCTTTATGGCGGCGCTCCGAACGCCGGCGAGAAGAACCCGATGGAGCCGGTCGTCAGCCTTGATGTCGCCGTCGTGCAGACGCGCAGCGTGCCGGCGGGTGCTAAGGTCGGCTATGGCGGCGCGCATGTCACGCAACGCGAAACGCGTCTCGCCACCATTGCCGCCGGCTATGCCGATGGGTTGCCGCGGAGCCTCAGCGACTGCGGCGCCGTTTATTTCAAGGGCATTCGCCTGCCGATCGTCGGCCGCGTGTCGATGGACAGCGCGACCGTCGACATATCAGCGCTGCCCGAAGGCGCTCTGACCTTCGGTAGCCTTGTCGAAGTGCTAGGCCGCCATCAGACGCTCGAGGACATTGCCCGCGACGCCGGCACCATTTCTTACGAAATCCTAACCGGCCTGGGCGATCGTTATCACAGGCAATATCGCTGAGAGCCGGCGGCTCCATCATTGGGAACATCATGAAGGTCATCGTTCTAGGAGCCGGCATCGTCGGCGTCACATCCGCTTATCAATTGGCCAAGGCCGGCCATGACGTCACCGTCGTTGACCGGCAGTCGGGTCCGGCGCTGGAGACGAGCTTTGCCAATGCCGGGGAAGTCTCCTTCGGCTATTGCTCGCCATGGGCAGCGCCCGGCATTCCTATGAAGGCCATGAAGTGGCTGTTCATGAAGCATGCGCCGCTCATCCTGCGCCCGAAGTTAGACATGGCTATGCTCTCCTGGATGGCAAGGATGCTGTCGAACTGCACCTCCGAGCGCTATGCGATCAACAAAAGCCGCATGCTGCGCCTTGCCGATTACAGCCGCATCGCGCTCGCCGAACTTCGCGCGGAGACCGGCATCGCCTATGACGAACGCATGCAGGGAACCCTGCAGCTGTTCCGCACGCAGCAGCAGCTCGAGGCCTCGGCAAAGGATGTCAAGGCGCTGGCTGCCGACGGCATTCCCTATGAGGTGCTGGACCGGGACGGCTGTGTCCGCTTCGAACCGGCGCTCAGGCACGTGCGCGACAAGATTGTCGGCGGTCTGCTGACGCCGAAGGACGAAACCGGCGATTGCTTCAAGTTCACCAATGCGCTGGCTGCCAAGGCCGAGGCGCTCGGCGTCCGCTTCGCTTACGGAACGACGATCAAGGCGCTGGATGTCGAAGCCGGCCGGGTGCGTGGGGTCATCACCGATCGTGAGCGGATGAGCGCGGAGGCGGTGGTGATCGCGCTCGGCAGCTATTCGCCGCTGCTGCTCAAGCCGCTCGGCATCCGGCTGCCGGTCTATCCTGTCAAGGGCTATTCGCTCACCATCCCGATCACCGATGCGTCGCGCGCGCCGGAATCGACCGTCATGGATGAGACCTACAAGATCGCGATCACCCGGCTCGGCGACCGCATCCGCGTCGGCGGCATGGCTGAAATATCAGGCTATACCAATGATCTCGGCTTGGCCCGCCGCAGCACGCTGGAACATTCAGTTACCGATCTCTTCCCCGGTGGCGATATTTCCAAGGCCTCCTTCTGGTCCGGCCTGCGGCCAATGACGCCTGATGGCACGCCGGTCATCGGCCCGACAAAAGTCGCCGGCCTCTTTCTCAATACTGGCCACGGCACACTTGGCTGGACCATGAGCACCGGTTCGGCGCGGCTCATCGGCGACCTCGTCAGCGGCCGCCAGCCGGAAATCGACGCGAGGGATCTCGCAATCAGCCGCTACGGCTGAAACCGCCCGGGTAACGCAAAACAAGATGAGCATGATTGCGCAAATCCATTATCACTTGTGAACATCGTCTTTAGAGGTCCCGTATGTCGGTTAATTCTCATATCCAGAACAATGGCGGCCTCACCCGACAGCTGGCGGCGCAGAACATGTCGTTTCGGGAAACGGCGCACAGCGGAACAGACCCGGACGAGCTCTCGGAGATATTGTCGACACCAAACTCCCCGATCAAGGTTTCGGCGGAAGGCAATATGCCCATTGCATTCCACTGCAATTTCATCTCCGTCGGAGAGGTAGCAGTTGCCGACTGCACCTATGAAGGCACGGTTCTCGTCAGGCGGGAGGCGCCCTGCGACAGGATGATCGTTTTTCTGCCGATGGAGGGAAACGCATGCTTCGACGGCATGAGGGAGCAAATATATTCGGTTCCCGCTCGTGGCACGATCCTTGAAGCAGGTCGTGCCACAGGTGCTCGCCTGTTTGGCCCCCGCCGTCATTTCGGCCTGTTCATCGATCAGGCAAAGATCATCAGCCACCTCACGCAGATGTTCGAGCGAACGATCAGCGGCGATATCGATTTTCATCCTCACATCGATCTGACGGCCGGCCCGGGGCTTGTATTGCAGCAGCTTGTCTCGAGCCTCCATCGCGGCCTTAGCGGCAACGGGCCGCTGCAACGGTCGCCGCTGGCCGTCGGCTCGCTCTTCGACGCGGCGGTCTACCTGCTTCTGGAAAGCTGCCCCAATCGCTATTCGAACCAGCTTGCGCTCCCTGCTCCGGCACCAGCCCCACGCCATGTGAAATGGGCGATCGACTTCATGCAGGAACACATCGCCGAGCCGATTTCGCTCAACGATATCGCGATGGCCGCCAAGGTAAGCGTTCGCACTCTGCAACAGGGTTTTCGGCAGTTCAGGGATACGACTCCGATGGCCTACCTGCATGAACTTCGCATGGCCGCGGCCCATCGCGATTTGCTCGCGTCTGATGCGAAGCAAGGCATTGCCGACGTCGCGCTCAGATGGGGATTTACGCATCTGGGGCGGTTTGCTGCCGAATACAGGAAGCGTTTCGGCCAACTACCGTCACAGACCTTGAAGCGCTGAGCTCCGTCTCGGTGTGCCGGATGGTTCCGTCGACGATGGACCAGGCGTCCGATCGCCGACGGGAGCGGCACGCGGGATGCGGATCTATGCCGCGCGCTTCAGGGCATCGCCAAGTGTCGAAACAATTCTGTCGATCTGGGTTTTCTCGATAATGAGCGGCGGGGAAAGGGCGATAATGTCGCCGGTCACCCGGATCAGCAGGCCCTTGTTGAAGCAGTCGACGAAGATTTCGTAGGCGCGGGTTCCCGGCGCGCCGTCACGAGGAGCCAGTTCGACTGCGCCGACCAGTCCGAGATTACGGATGTCGACGACGTGAGGGAGGCCTTTCAGCGAATGGAGGGCCTCTTGCCAATACTCGGCCAAATCGGCTGCGCGGGTCAGCAGGCCTTCCTCCTCGTAGATCTCCAGAGTAGCGAGCCCGGCCGCGCAGGCGACCGGATGGCCGGAATAGGTGTAGCCATGGAAGAGTTCGATCGCATTATCAGGTCCGACCATCAGGCCGTCATAGACCTTGCGGCTGGCAAAGACCGCGCCCATCGGGATCGTGCCGTTGGTGATGCCCTTTGCCGTGGTGATCAGGTCGGGCACGACGCCGAAGTAGTCGGTTGCGAAAGGCGTGCCGAGACGCCCGAAGCCGGTGATGACCTCGTCGAAGATCAGCAGGATTCCGTGCTTGTCGGCGGTTGCGCGCAGCTTCTCCAGATAGCCCTTCGGAGGCAGAACGACGCCTGCCGATCCCGACATCGGCTCGACGATGACGGCCGCGATGGTTTCGGCGCCGTGCAACTGCACCAGGCGCTCGAGATCGTCCGCCAGTTCCACGCCGTGAGCGGGAAGGCCCTTTGAAAATGCATTGCGCCCGATGTCGAGCGTATGGCGCATATGGTCGGCCGGTATTTGCGGGAAGACCCGCCGGTTGTTGACGAGACCGCCAACGGAAATGCCGCCGAACCCGACGCCATGATATCCCTTCTCACGCCCGATGATCCGCGTGCGGGTGCCCTGGCCGATCGCCCGCTGATAGGCGATGGCAATCTTGAGCGCCGTATCGACCGATTCCGAGCCTGAGCCGGTGAAGAAGATCCTGTCGAGCTTGGCTTGCGGGCCGCCCGGCGCGTTCGCAGCCAGCTTCGAGGCAAAGTCGAAGGCGATCGGATGCCCCATCTGGAAGGTCGGTGCATAATCCAGCGTTGCAAGCTGTCGTTCGACGGCTTGGGAAATCTTCTTGCGGCCGTGGCCGGCATTGCAGCACCAGAGCCCGGCCGTGCCGTCAAGCACCTGATTTCCATCGATGTCGGTGTAGTACATTCCCTCGGCTGCTGCGAGAAGCCGCGGTGTGGCCTTGAATTGCCGGTTCGCAGTGAACGGCATCCAGAAATTTTCAAGTACGGGTGCGTTCGTTTTGCTGAGCTGGTCCATCCTGGCCTCCTTTGGGGTGGCGCCGAGAATGGCAATTTCTCCCTTTCAAACAAGTCCTTTTCTTTGTCGGCGCAAACTGTTGAAATTCAAAGGATGTAAAGATATAATTTTGGATATTCTGGACAACACAAACGAACCGCATCATGTCAGTCGATATCGGCAACCGTCTTCGCCATCTCCGCATCGCCCATAAGCTTTCCCAGCGTGAGCTCGCCAAGCGCACCGGAGTGCCCAATTCGACGATCTCGCTGATCGAATCGAACGCCTCCAATCCCTCGGTCGGAGCCCTGAAGCGAATTCTGGACGGCATCCCCATCGGTCTGGCGGAATTCTTCGCCTTCGAGCCCGAGCGTCCAAGGAAGGCCTTCTATGCCGCCGAGGAGCTGGTGGAGATCGGCAAGGGCGCAATCTCCTACAGGCAGGTTGGGGAAAACCTGTTCGGACGCAGCTTGCAAATCCTCAAGGAATGTTACCAGCCGGGCGCCGACACTGGAAAGGTTCCCCTTGTTCACGAGGGCGAAGAAGGCGGGATCGTGCTCTCGGGAAGGCTCGAGGTGACGGTCGATGACGAGCGGCGGATCCTCGGGCCGGGTGACGCCTACTATTTCGAAAGCAGGCGCCCGCACCGCTTCCGCTGTGTCGGGCCGGTGCCCTGCGAGGTCATCAGCGCCTGCACGCCGCCGACGTTCTAGTTCCTGCCCTCGATCCGGGCAAGTACTCCGTCGAGTGCAGCGGTCAGGGCGGCAAGGCCGCCCTTCTTCTCGAAGTCTGAGTAAACCTGCTCGTTAAGTCCGCCCTTGGTCGCAAATTCGCGGCTCAGCGCGCTGAACGGTTCGTTGCCGGGGCTGTTCGCTTTCTGCGCCAGGCTTGCAAAGAGCGGGGCAATGTAGGCCTGTCCCTTCGCCTTTTCGAGGCCGCTTCTTTCCAGCCAGACGGCAACCTGCTCCATGATGCCGAAATAGGTCGACATCATTGCGCTCGCTGCCGCGAGAAGATCATATTCCTTCCTCGACTGGCATTGGACAGCCGTTCCGAGCGCATCGAAAAGCGCTGCGACGGCGGTATCGGGCGGATAGATGGCCGTGACGCCTTGCCGGCCGGCGACGAAGGGCAGGGGTATCGCCTGCACGAGATGCACGTCGGCGCCGATCCATTCGGAGAGGGCCTGGCGCTCCGTTGCCGCAACGAGGCTGACGACCATTTGGCCATCCCTGAACGATAGCGCGCGCACGACCTCCTCGGCGACCTGCGGCCGTATCGCCAGGAATACCATGTCGCTGCGCTCGACGACGTCCTGATTGTCCTTGGCAATTCTCACGGCGGCGAATTCGTCAGCCAACGTCGCGGCGATGTGAGCGCTGCGTGGAGACACGTGAATCTCGGATGCATAGGCCGGCTCAGTGAGAAGCCCGCGAACCATCGCTTCGGTAATCGCGCCGGTGCCGACGAATCCAATACGGTCGATTTTCATTTGATTGCTCCGCAGCCCGCAGCCGGCCCTACGCGACATCACCGCGCCAAACCAGATAGCCTCCAACACGACGAAGGCAGCGGTTGCCGTCTTCACCCAACTCCCCCGCGACTATGCACCCAGCAAGCTTTGGGTCAATGCCGTCCGCCGTAGCTGTATGGCGGACTGTTGGGAACGATCGGCCCGCAGAGGACGAAATCCGACAGACTCTGGAGCTTACTTGTAAGTGATCTTGTCGCCGACCCTCGGGCGATTGAAGTAATGGCGATCGAAGCTGTAGCCATTCTGCCCGGTGAAGTTTGAAAAGAACGCCGAGACCGGCGTCGTCAATGTGTACTGCACCCTGGTCAGCACCACCTGTACGCCGTCATCCTGGATCTCCGAAGGGACCTCGATCGTGCTCGCCGTGCCGGAGTTCAGTGCGGAGGTGTTGAGTGCTGCAGACCAGTTGACCGTGGCGCTGCCGCTCTTGGCAATATCGTCCACCGCGACGGTGATCGTGAGCCCTGTCGTCTCATAGGGCTGCAGGATGAAGCTGGCGCCGGAGAGAAGTTTGGCGACATCGGACTTCGTCCAGGAGCCCTGCTGTGAAATCATATCGCCTGTGGAAGAGGCGATCTCGTCTATCTTTCGGCTGACCGTGAGCGCATGGCCGAGATCGACGGTGCCGAACAGCAGCATCACCAGGATCGGCAGGACCAGCGCGAATTCCACGCCCGAAGCCGCCGACCGGTCGCGCATGAGATGACGGGCGCGGGATTGGGCGAGGCGGAAAAGGGACTGGCTCCGTTTCATCATGTCAGAAAGGCTCGTTGCGGAAGAGAACGGAAGATCCGAGTAGGTAGCGGCCGTCGGAAAGCTTGGCGCTCGACAGGCTGAAGAAATTGACGACGGCTGTCCATGGCAGGAACGTCTGAACCAGGATGTAGTCGCTGCCCTTGCCGATATCATAGGTCTCGGTCACAGTGAGATTGCCGCTGTCATCGATGGGATCCGTGCTGGCGGCGGACGAGAGGTCGGAAAGCACGATCACCTTGACCAGGAGACCGCTGGAGCAGCTGAACGAGAGAAGCATGTCGTTGCAAATCCTGGCTTTGAAATCGGCCAGCGTAATCTTCGAAGATGCAACCTCGCCGGTGCGGATCATCCGGGAGATCTTGTGAACCGAAGCGTCCAGCGCCGAATTGACGAAGAACATCAGCGACACTTCGATAATGCCGAAAATCATGATGAAGAGCGGCAGAGCCAGGATCGCAAATTCGATCGCAGCGACCCCTTTGCGATCGCCAAGCAGCCGGCGCAACGATGCGAAGCGTTTCCCTCGTCTCATTGGGTCAGCCGGACGGATGCGAGATATTGGGTGAATAGCGCCGACAGGCCTGCCGTGATCTCGGCCGACGACGAGGCTGAGAGGAACAAGCTCTTGGACGATGCGCAGTCGGAAAGCGCATAGGGGATGTAGTCGCGCCTGGTGATGCTGGTCGACACGCCGCTTTGCATGGTACCACCATAGGTGCCCTTCCAGTTGGCGCTTGCCATGGTCGAGCCGACGGTTGCGTTGTAGCCCCAATCCGAAGTGAGCGGCAGGTATTCGGTGTAGAGAACCGCCATGGTGGCGGACTGGTTTTTGACGTAGGCGCACCAGTCCGGATTGAGAGGCGCCACCTTGTTCCAGTATGCCCCATACGTCGCCTGCCCGTTCTTCCATGTCACCTTGTCGGTCACCCATTCGCGCTGCGATTGAACGCCGTCCGTCAGCAAGAGAACCAGCTTGAGCGGCGAGTTTGAGGAGGTTCCGTCCCCGCCGGTCCCGACCTTCTGTTTGAGCGTTGCAAGCGACACGTCAAAATAGGTGGCTGCCTTCGAGGTCGCGCTTGTGAGGCCGTAGCTTGAGGTTGTGAGCCGGTTGCGCGCCGTGTCCGTGCTCAGCGTCGGGGCGAGAACTTCTGTGAGCGTATCGCCGAGGCTATATAGTCCGACCTTGATCCGTTGATGGTTGCTGTCTGAGGTGTCGATCAGGGCAAGCACGTCCTTGACGGCATCGCCGGCGACATCGGCGCGCAGCTTTATGCTCTTGGCCGTGCTGTATTCATAGTTGTTGTTGTATGTCTTGTTGCCGATTTTGTGCGCATCGCCCGTGTGGCAGGCGAACTGGCAGCCGATGCCGGAATACATGGTCGACTGGCCGGCCGTTGTTGCTGCTAGAAGCATCGACGGCGATGTGTCGATGACGATGTAGACATTGAGATAGGAGGTGGCCGGCCCCTTGACGGCGCTTGCCACGCTGACGTCAACGGTGTCGATGTTGGCGATCTTCATCAGCGTCGTCGGAACCGTGCCGCTGGCCGTCGCCGTGATCTTATGGTTTGACGTATCGATGTCGATGTCGCCAAGCGTATAGCTGTTTTCGACCTGCGCGTGGAACCAGTCGGAAACCTTTTGCTTGAGAGCGACGGCGTCGTCGGTATCGATCTCTTTGACTGCGGCGATCAAGGCCGTGTCCAGGTCGCTCTGCATCCTCTGGCGGACATTGTAGGTACGAATGTAGTCAAAGCTCGCGCCGACTGCGACGATCATCGGCACCAGGGTGAGGGCAACGACGATCGCGACATTGCCGCCCCTGTCCCTTCCGAGACCGCGAAGGGTTTTGAAGACCCGATCAACTGAATATGAAAGATCCGAGCGCAAAAAGACCACCGTCAATAAGTCATACTAATGTGCAAGAAGTATCAAAATTGCTTAAGTCTTTGTTAATTCCTGCGTTTTCCGATGGAATGCAGACCGCAAAAGCACTGTTTCGTGCGCAAATTGTATATGTTTGCGAATTTTGGATAGCCGTGGAATGACATCTCTCTCATTCATGATTGCGGGGATCCGCATGCGTGAGTGAAGCCGGAAGCGGGGACACGCCCGGCGCCATCCGCGACCTGGCGGTTTCGTTCGACAGAATGAGCTATCCAATCATGGAGATCAGCGCTTTGGCGGCAGTTTTCTGCTCTTTCTCGGGCTGAAGACCTGCACAAGACCTTCGATCAGGCCGTGGGTTTCGTCGCGCTGCAGCAGGAAGCCTGCCTTGCCCTCTTCCGACAGGGCGGTGCGCCGTCTTCGGTAGGACCTTCAGGATTTGATTTCCGCGAAATAGATGGGCTTCAGATATCAAGGAAAAGTTCGTTGGGAGTTTTCGTGGTTGCCATCGTGCCTCCTGTTACTGGCCAATGAAGCCGCCCAGCGCGGCAACAGTTCACTTTCTCAGACTACGCCGAACTGGTCGGGAAGCTCACGTAACGCTCGCTTCGTTGGACACTTTTGCAAAGGGCTTGCCCTCCTAGGGCGCAACTCCATTTTTACCCGAGAACCAAATGTAAGGAGGACAACCATGCCACCTCGCAAGTCCCCTAAATCTGCTACCCTCGAAGCCGCCGGCCCGAAAATCGGCAGCCCGGTACCAAAGGGCATCGTGAATACTGCGACGGGAGAAGTCGGGGCCGCTGTCCAGCCCGCTTATGATCCTGGCGAAGAATTCGCAGCCGTTCGCAAGCAGCTCGAAACGTTGCAGAAGCAGGTGTCGGATGCTGCCCAGTCTATCAAGAGTGGCGCGCGGAAAGCTGCCAGGCAGACAGAGGCGACGGTGAATTTGTATCCTGTTTCGACGATGATTGCGGTCGCAGCCGCCGTCGGGGCGATCGCCTTCGCAATAGGAGGGTCCCGCTCGGCGCCGCCCCGCTCGCGTTACGACCGCGTGCTCGATGAGATGCGCGATCTTTACGACAGGGTACGAGATCGGATCTAGGTCGTTTCGGGATTGCGAATAAGGTGATTCTCCGCCACGCTTGACCTGCAAGCGAGGGGAAAACGCATGCTCGACATGATCATCAAGAATAGTCTCGAGGTCGTTGATCGCACCGAACGCGTGATCGATGCGGCGAGGCGACTTCTGGGAGCAGGACTCGACGAGGTCGAAGCCTATCGGCTTCACGTTGAAATCGAAAAGTTGACGGACGTCGTCTTTGTCATGGACGAGGCTGCCCGGCTTCTGCGACGGACCTTCGAGCTTCGGCCAGAAATTGCCCGCTACGCCATGGTGAATTGGACGATCCACTGAGGGTTGAACCCCTCGGATGAGGGCAGGAACAGGCGCGCCTCACGCGGGTGAGGTGCCCCCGCAAGCCTTCGTTTTTCTGTTCAGTCGGGCGCCGCCTTTATGCAATTGGAACGCCTCCCCAACGGCAGGATTCTTTCCCTTTATGAGGAAGACGGCGCCTGAGATGGCTGGATTGCCATCCGATCAAACGGTGTCATCCTCGGCAGGAAAGGGATGATCCATCGCCTTCCATTCTTCAGCTGGCATCGATCGACCGCCACCATGGGTCGCTGCAGGCGTTGCACCGATATCTTGAGCGACGGACTTTAGACGACAAAAATCGTCACTTAAATCGGTCATTCATCCGGCTCCGAATGAGCTCAGTTTCTCCAGGAGCGCTTGTGAAATCTCGAACTGGCGTGCTGTTCCACGACCCATCGAGTTCTTCACGATCGTCTCGTCGAGCATCCCCCGTTTCACCAAGAGATCGACCGTCTCCTTGACGCCGGTGCGTGTCAGAGCGGTAATTTCCATGATACTGGAAAGGGTTAACTTCTGGTGTGCCTGGTTCATGCTGTAGAGGACAGTCATCATGCCGACCTGTTTCAGCCTTGCCTGAGGTGTCTCGTCTTCGAGGGGATGATCGAGGATTTCGTGCAGGATGAGACCTGAGAAAGCCAGATTGCGCCATTGGGTTTCGAGTGCTCTTGTCATGCCGTTTTACTGTGTTATATAAATCAGTATAGATTGTTGTACAGGCAAGCCACCTCTTCCGCAACCGAATGTCCTCTGGAGGGTCGTGCTCATGAAAAACCTTCTCGTCAACTCGGTCGTCGCGGCCTGCTGCCTGGCGCCACCCTACCTTACTTCACCTGGCAAGGCGCAAGCAAATGAGTGGGGCTGCGAGGTTATCCTGTGCCTTTCCAACCCCGGAGGCCCAACGCAGTTCGCGGCATGCCGGCCGTCGATCCAGAAACTGTGGCGTGAGCTTGCCGAGGGGCATTCCTTCCCGGCATGCAGCGGCGCCACCTTCCACAGTTCGCGCCCGGGCTATGAGCCCTATTACTGCGAAACCGGATACCGGGTGAAGACCGATTATGGTCCGCGCGGGCAAGAAACCATCTGCGTGTCGGCGGCCCTCCAGCCAGTGAGCGACGCGTTATGCCACGATGTCGGTGAGAGCCGCAGTTCCGGCGACGGCTCGGTTTTGTCCCCGCGATGGCAACGGTCGGATGGTGGGCGCCGATGCATGGGCTATCCGACGGCCCGCCCGAAGGTGAGAGCGCAGCCCCACTATGTCGACGTGACGATCGATGGGATGGCGACGCAACGGGTCTGGTACTGATCGATGGCCGTCACTTTCATGGATCTCGCCCAGGATTGCGCGCCCATGGTGGAGGTCAGGACGCTCGCCGCCGTCATCAGTCTCGAAAGTGGTTTCAAGCCTTTCGCCATTCGCATCAACAGCGGCCCGCCGCTAGAGCGTCAACCCGCATCAAAGGCTGAGGCAATTGAACTCGCGACCTCCCTCGTTGCCAATCGTCAGGACATTCAGATCGGTCTTGGCGGCATTGGCGAGGCGGAACTGCGCAGGCTCAAGCTATCGATTTCGGATGCGTTCGATCCCTGTGTGAACCTCAAGGCGACGGCCACCCTGCTCGACGGCTATTATCGCCTTGCCTTGCGTTTCGGCGCCGATGCGAAGCAGGCCGAAACAGTGATGCTTCAGTCCTATTACGGGCATGACGATCCGTCGGTTGGCAAGATGGTCAGATATGACGAGCAGGTCCGCCAGGAAATGGGGCGACTGCCTGCCAGCCTGGGGTCTCTCACCATCGTCGAGCTGCGTGACGAAGCGCTTCGCGCCGAGCCGTCACCCAGCCGGGAGGCGTCCGCGGTCGAACAATTCCCTCCCCAATCCGGTGAAGCCGCATCGTGGGACGTCTTCAACGCCCGGCGCTCATCCCAGGTTCTCGTGTTTCAAAAAACTCGATCGGAGCAAAGCCAATGATCTCGAAAGCAAACCTTCGCCCTGTGGCGGCCCCTCTCCTGATGGCCGCAGCCATCGTCGCCTGCCTGGTGGAGCCTGCCTTTGCCCAGGCAGCCGGCGTCGAAACCGTCCTGCAGAATATCGTCGACATGCTGACCGGCAACATCGCTCGGTTGCTCGCGGTCATCGCCGTCATCATCATCTGCATCGCCTGGATGTTCGGCTACATGGATCCGCGCCGCGCCGGCTTCTGGATCATCGGCATCGGCGGGATTTTCGGGGCGACGGAACTCGTCAATACGATCGTCGGAAGCTGATCATCATGCCGACCACCGCCGCGATTGAGGAGGACACCCTGTTCCTTGCCTGTACCCGCCCGGCGATGATCGCCGGCGTGACGATGGAGGCGATGGGCTTGAACGTCATGCTGACGACGATCCTTTACATCACCGCCGGATCGATCGCCTACGCGCTTGTCGGCGTCGTCTTCCATTTCATATTCCGAACACTCGTCAAGCACGACCACAACATGTTCCGCATCCTGATCTCGTGGATCGAGACCCGCGGCCGGTCGCGCAACGCCGCCTTTTGGGGCGGCGCGACCCTCTCGCCCCTGACGCTCATCAGGCGCTATGACGAAAAGGATCTGAGCCTTGCCTAGCATCGCAACGCTTCGCTCGCGCGAACTCGGGCCCGAGACCTTCATTCCGCACGTCCGTCATGTCGATGAGACGATGATTGCCCTCGAATCCAGGGCGCTGATGGTGATGCTCGCGCTCGAAGGCATATCGTTCGAGACCGCCGATGTCCTGGATCTCAACAGTCTGCACCGCGATCTCAATACGCTCTACCGCAACATCGCCGATGAGCGCCTGGCGCTCTGGACGCATGTCATTCGTCGTCGCGACAACACCTATCCGGAGGGAGAGTTCGCCAATTCTTTCTCGCAAGGGCTGAATGCGCGCTACCGCGACCGCATGGTCGCGGAGGATCTGTTTCGAAACGATCTTTACCTCTCGCTGGTCTGGCATCCGGGCCGGGATCCCGCCGAAGCAGCAGCCAGGCTGCTTTCACGCCTGCGCAGGGCGCGCCGCGCCGGCATCGAACTCGACGAAGATGCCTTGAAGCATCTCCGCGACAAGCTATCCGACGTGACCGCCGGGCTGAAACGCTTCGAGCCCCGGGTGCTCTCCCTCTACGAGCAGGACGACATTCTCTTCTCCGAGCCGAGCGAGGTCCTGCATCAGATCGTCGGCGGCCGGCGGGAGCGCGTTCCGCTGACGGAGGGCCGGATATCCTCGGCGATCTATTCGGATCGGGTGATCTTCGGGCGTGAGACGATCGAGATCCGTCATGAGGCCGAAAGCCGCTATGCCGGCCTATTCGGGTTCAAGGAATATCCGGCGACGACCCGCAGCGGAATGCTCGACGGCATCCTGACGGCGCCGTTCGAGCTCATCCTGACGCAGTCTTTTGCCTTCGTCTCGAAAGCCGATGCGCGCACGATCATGGGTCGCAAACAAAACCAGATGGTCAGCGCTGGCGACAAGGCGGCGTCGCAGATCGAAGAGCTTGGCGATGCCATGGACGAGCTGGAGTCGAACCGCTTTGTCCTTGGAGAGCACCATCTGGCGCTGTCGGTCTTTGCGCCTTCGGTGAAGGAGCTTGCCGACCACATGGCGAAAGCACGCGCCTATCTCACCAACGGCGGGGCGGTCGTCGCCCGCGAGGATCTTGGGCTCGAGGCGGCATGGTGGGGGCAATTGCCGGGCAATTTCCGCTATCGCGCAAGATCGGGCGCCGTCACGTCGCGAAATTTTGCAGCGCTCGCCCCCTATCATTCCTACCCCACCGGCAAGAAAGACGGCAATGAATGGGGACCGGCCGTCGCCATGCTGAAGACTGCTTCCGGCTCGCCCTTCTATTTCAATTTTCATCATAGCGACCTCGGCAACACCTTCGTCTGCGGCCCGTCCGGCTCCGGCAAGACGGTGCTCTTGAACTTCATGCTCTCCCAACTCGAAAAACATGATCCCCACATGGTCTTCTTCGACAAGGACCGCGGAGCCGACCTCTTCGTGCGGGCAGCAGGCGGCACCTACCTGCCGCTTCGAAACGGCGTTGCCACCGGCTGCGCGCCGTTGAAGGCACTTGAACTGACGCCTGAGAACAGAGTTTTCCTCGCCCGCTGGGTCGGCCAGCTGGTCGGGTCGGCGAAGCGCGAACTCACGGTCTTGGAGCTGCGCGACATCGCCTCTGCCATCGATGGCCTGGCGGACCTGCCGGTGGACAGGCGCTCCATCGGCGCCTTGCGCACCTTCCTCAACAACACCGATCCCGAAGGCATTGCCTCAAGGCTCAGGCGTTGGGAGAGGGGAGGACCGCTCGGCTGGGTGTTCGACAATGAGAGCGACGACATCGGGATCGGCGCCAAGTTCATTGGCTACGACATGACCGACTTTCTCGACAATGAGGAAATCCGCACCCCGTTGATGGCCTATCTGTTCTTCCGCATCGAGCAGCTGATCGACGGGCGTCGGATCATCATCGTCATTGACGAGTTCTGGAAGGCTTTGCAGGACGAGGGCTTTCGCGATCTCGCGCAGAACAAGTTGAAGACGATCCGCAAACAGAACGGGCTGATGTTGTTTGCGACCCAAAGCCCGCGCGATGCGATCGTCTCGCCTATTGCCCACACGATCATCGAGCAGTGCCCGACGCAGATCTTCCTTCCCAACCCGCGCGGCGACCATGGCGATTACGTCGACGGGTTCAAATTGACGGAGCACGAGTTCGAGCTTGTCTCCCGCGAGCTTTCGGTCGAAAGCCGCCGCTTCATCCTCAAGCAGGGTCACAACAGCGTCGTCGCCGAATTGAACCTCAGGGGTTTCGATGAGGAGCTCGATATTCTGTCCGGCCGCACAGCCAACATCGAACTTGCCGAGGCGATCCGGGCGCAGGTTGGCGACCGTCTTGAAGACTGGCTGCCGCTGTTTCAGCAAAGAAGGAGGACGGGTTGATGGAAAGGCTCAAAACAGGGTTTGCTCTGGTGTTGATGGCGGCACTCGTGCCTGTTGGAACGGTGTCGGCACAGGGCATTCCAGTGATCGATGAGACGGCGATCGCCAAGCAGATCGAGAGCATCACCCAGCTGAAATCCCAGCTCGACACGCTCAATCAGCAGCTTCAGCAGGCTCAGCAACTTTACGCATCGCTGAACAAGGTCACCAATATGGCCGATGTCGCCGGGCTGCTGAACGATCCCTCGATCCGCAAGGCATTGCCGCAGGATTTCAATGCCATCGAAGGGCTGCTCAAGGGCAATGGCACCGGTGTCCTCGGCAATTCCGCCTCGAAATTCCTTGATGATAATTCCACCTATCGCACCAGCGCCAATGATTTCTATGCGCAGGAATTGGCGCGCGCCCAGAACCAGAATGCCGGCCAGATGAGCCTCGGCCAGCAGATCTACGATGCCGCCACCAAGCGTATCGACGGCATCGATCAGCTGCGCCAGCAGATATCAGCTGCCGCGGATGCCAAGGATATCGCCGATCTTCAGGCACGCCTGCAGGCCGAAACCGCGTTTCTGCAAACCGACGTGCTGCGCATGCAGGCTCTCCAGATGGTCCAGCAGGCACAGGTTCAGGTCGACGACCAGCGCAAGGCCGAGGACTGGCGAAAGCGCCTGGATGCCATGGGGGAGGCGCTTAAATGAAACTTCTCCTTCTTGGCATCTTCACACTCACCCTTTCCGGCTGCTTCGGCCAGGGAGACAGGATTTATACCGTCGACGAGCTGATGGCTGATGAGGCCCTGCTGGCGAAGATCACAAGTGAATGCCGCAACAACCCCGGCACCCTCCGCCAGACGCCGAATTGCCAGAACGCGGAGGCGGCGCACTGGAAGCTGTGGCTCCGCACTACGCCTGGAGGCTGAGCCATGTACCAGGTCTTCAGCTTCGTCGATGGCCAGTTCAAGTCGCCTCTGGAGAATTTCATCTCGTCGGGCACGTCGAACATCGCCAGCTGGATCAGCGGTCCGCTGACTGCGGCGCTGACGCTCTACGTCGTGCTCTATGGCTACCTTGTCCTGCGCGGCTCGGTCCAGGAGCCCATTCTCGAATTCGCGTTTCGGGCGATGAAGCTTGCCATCATCGTCATGCTGGTGCGCAACGCCAGCGAGTATCAGACCTACGTCACCAACATCTTCTTCGAGACGCTGCCCCGCGAGATCTCACAGGCGCTGAACTCGGGAACGGCGCCGAGTGCCTCCACTTTCGACAGCCTGCTCGACAAGGGCCAGAAATGCGCCAAGGAAATCTGGGCGCGTGCCACATGGCCGGCCGACATCGTCACCGGCATCGGCGGGATGATGGCGATCGGCGCGAGTTTCACCGTGGCGGCGATCGGTTATATCGTCTCGCTCTATGCCCGGCTGGCGCTTGCCATCGTGCTGGCCATCGGCCCGATCTTCGTCGCGCTTGCGATGTTCCAGTCCACTCGTCGTTTCACCGAATCCTGGATCGGTCAGCTTGTCAATTTCGTCATTCTCCAGGTCCTGGTCGTCGCAATCGGTTCACTGCTGATCAGCTGTATCGACACGACCTTCACGGCGGTCGAAAGCTATACCGACGTCATGATGCGCCCGGTCGCCCTTTGCGCCATCTGCCTTGCGGCCCTTTACGTCTTCTATCAGCTGCCAGGCATTGCCTCCGCGCTCGCGGCGGGCGGGGCGTCTTTGATCTACGGCTATGGTGCTGCCCGAGACGCACACGAAGGCACGCTTGCCTGGGCGGCCTCGCATGGTGCCCGAGCGGTTGGACGAGGCGCCCGTTCCGTCAGCCGCCGCCTCAGATCCTGAGGAGCCGAATGATGACTTCTCCACGAAAAACGTTTCAGAGGTTTACGTTCAAATGATCCGCATCTTCTTATCGCTTTTCATTGCCATGGAGCTCACGGGCTGCGCTTCGGCCTCCCACCCCTTGCCCAAATGCGACGGCTATTCACGCCGGCCGCTCAACCGCGCCATGTGGCAGTGGGAGGACGACAAGCCTGCCAAGCAGAGTGGCTCTGATAATGTCCCGGCGACGGCGGCCGGCCAGGCGACTTCCTATAGCGAAGAGCCGCCGACGGAGGAGCCTGCCGCCTTCGCGCATTTCGATGCCGTGGGGTCCTATCGGCCGTGCCGGGGGCGGTGACATGGTGAATACGGACAGTCTGAAAGACTATTTCGACAAGGCGCGCCGTTTCGATCAGGATCGGCTGGTCCAGGTAGAACGCTCGGCGCGCATCGCCTGGTCAATCGCGATCGCCGCCAGCGTGCTTGCCGCCACTTCGATCTTCGCCGTTGCCGGGCTGACGCCCTTGAAAACGGTCGAGCCTTTCGTCGTTCGGGTCGACAATTCGACCGGCATCGTCGACGTCGTCTCGGCGCTGACCTCGACGGCCGGCAGCTATGACGAGGCGGTGACCAAATACTTCGCTGCCAAATATGTGCGCGCCCGGGAAGCCTATGTCTGGAGCGAGGCCGAGGAGAATTTTCGCACCGTCGCGCTCCTCTCGACCCAGCCGGAACAGACGCGCTTTGCTGCGATCTACCGCGGCGGCAATCCGGACTCTCCGCAGAATATCTATGGGCGCAGCGCAACGTCACGCGTCAACATCGTCTCGATCTCGCTGCTCAACGCCAATGTCGTGTCGGTGCGCTATACCAGGACGGTCACCCGCGGTGACGATGTCCGGACAACCCACTGGGTTGCAACGCTCACCTTCTCCTATGTCAACGCGCCGATGTCCTCGACCGACCGGCTGACCAATCCGCTTGGTTTTGCTGTCAGCGACTATCGCGCCGATCCGGAGGCCATCAATTGAAGCAGAGTTCCCTGATCGCCCTGGCCCTGGCCGCCGGCTTTTCCCAGGCAGCGTTCGCGCTCGACATCCCGCGCGGCGCATCGCAGGATAGCCGTGTCCGTTTCATCGACTATCAGCCCTATAACATCACCAAGATCGTCGGCACCTTACGCTCCTCGGTGCAGATCGAGTTCGCGGCCGACGAGGAGATCGCCCATGTGGCGCTCGGCAACAGCGTCGCATGGGAGGTGGCGCCGGCCGGCAACATCCTGTTCCTGAAGCCCCGCGAAAACCAGCCGGTGACGAACATCTCGGTTGTGACGACAAGGCGGGACGGCTCGACACGCAGCTACCAGATGGAGCTGACGGTTCGCGACGGCACGGTCGAGGCGGGGCAGAACACTTATTTTTACGTGAAGTATCGTTATCCCACTGACGAGGCCGAACGCAGGAGACTTGAGACCGCTGCCCGCGCGCAAGCGGCTCAGGCCGGCGAAGCGGACAAGGTTCTTGCCCTTCACGAAGCCTATGGGCCACGCAACTGGCGCTATTCGGCTCAAGGCTCCGCGGCATTGGAACCGCAGGCGGTCTACGACAATGGCAAGGTCACCACCTTCGCCTTTGCAGGCAACCAGGAAATGCCGGCGATCTACATGGAAAATTCCGACGGCAGCGAGACCCTCGTGCCGAAGTCCGTCGAGAACAACGTGGTGCTTGTGCACGC
Organism: Rhizobium leguminosarum bv. viciae USDA 2370; assembly: GCF_002008365.1. GTDB lineage: Bacteria > Pseudomonadota > Alphaproteobacteria > Rhizobiales > Rhizobiaceae > Rhizobium > Rhizobium leguminosarum. The sequence continues at coordinate 40,510 of NZ_MRDL01000059.1, read as the reverse complement.
GATCAGCCGCAAATTCATCCTGCGCAGGGGAAGCGACGTCCTCTGCGTCTTCAACGAGGCCTATGATCGTATCGGCATCAATCCCGATACCAATACGACCTCACCCTCTGTCGAGCGCGTCGTGAAGACGCAAGCTGCGACAGGGCAATAGGAGGACGTCATGGCCGAGGAAGACAACAGCACCCACATTCCTGGTGAGCGCGCCGAAACGAGCACGGCTAGGGGCCTCGAGAACAATCCGGCGGTGAGACGTGGCGTGGTGGCGCTGGCGATCGTCGCTTTCGTCGGCTTTGCGCTCTGGTCGATGCGCGGGCAGGAGAAGCCCGCCGACGGGGTCCAGCCCGAGCGCGTCGTCATCCGTCAGACATCCGATTTCGAGCCGGCCAAGGAGCCGGTCCAGCCGGTCGCCGCGCCGCCGGAAAACCTCCTGCCAACGCCCGGCATGCCCGAGCAGACGGGCGAGGATGAGAAGCTCCTCGACGCCGCCCGCCGTGCGCCGGTCATCGCCTATGGTGGCGAGAAATCACCGCCGGCCCATCGTCAGGACGAAGATGCGAGCACTGACGCTAACTCAAACTACCTGCCGCTGGGAAACAACCCGGGCAATCTCTCTGCCCAGGCGGAAAACGAGGACCAGCGCTTCAATCGGATGTTGACGCCGACCCAGTTGCAAGGCTCGCGCGCCGGCACGCTCGGAAATCGCGACTTCATCGTTGCAATGGGCACCTCCATTCCATGCGTCCTGGAGACGGCATTGTCCTCCGACCAACCCGGCTTCACGAGCTGTGTCATCAACCGCGACGTCCTGTCGGACAATGGCCGCGTCGTGCTGATGGAGAAGGGCACGCAGGTCGTCGGCGAATATCGCGGCGGCCTTCGCCGTGGCCAGAAACGCCTGTTTGTCCTCTGGAACCGGGCAAAGACGCCGAAGGGGGTAATCATTACGCTGGCGTCGCCGGCAACCGATGCCCTCGGGCGTGCCGGTGTCGACGGCTACGTCGATACCCATTGGTGGGAGCGTTTCGGCAGCGCGATCCTGTTGTCGATCGTCGGCGACGCGACTTCCTACGCCAGCAGCCAGCTGCAGGATAGCGATGTCGAGGCAGACAACACGACGAGCGCCGGCAAGCAGGCAGCGACCATCGCCGTCGAGCAGTCGATCAATATTCCGCCGACCCTGTTGAAGCATCAAGGAGAGCTGGTCTCGATCTTCGTGGCGCGTGATCTCGATTTTTCGAGCGTCTATCGGCTTCGCGTGAGCGAACCGCGCAACCGCATCTACGATCGGGCGGTTCTTGGTGACTTCAGCCGCGCCTCCACCCTGGTCACGAAATAGACCGCCATGAAAGAGGGAGCCGATTCCGGTGTCGTGCGCGAGCTGCTGGTGCCGCTGTCGCCCTTCCTGGGTGACAAGTCGCTTTACGAAATCATCATCAATTGGCCGACCCAGGTGGTCACCGAGGGCACAGCCGGTTGGCAATCCCACGATCTGCCAGAGCTGTCGTTCGATAAGCTCATGCGGCTGGCGCGGGCTGTCGCGAGCTTCTCCAACCAGGCAATCGACGAAACCCGGCCCATCCTCTCGGCCACACTGCCCGGCGACGAGCGGATCCAGATCGTCATCCCGCCTGCCACGACGAAGGGAACTGTCAGCATCACGATCAGAAAGCCGTCGTCCGTGTCGCTGAGCCTGAACGATCTTGATCAAGGCGGCTTGTTCGCCGAGGTGGCAAGGGAAGACGCGGACGTTTCTGCAATCGACCGTAGGCTCCTGGATCTGCATCGAACCGGCTCATACCAGGCATTTCTTCGAGAAGCGGTCTATGCGCGCAAGAACATCATCATCTCCGGGGCAACCGGTTCCGGCAAGACGACGCTTTCGAAGGCGTTGATCCGCCATATCCCTTCGAGCGAACGCATCATCTCCATCGAAGACACGCCCGAGCTCGTCATCCCGCAACCGAACCATGTCCGTCTCTTCTACTCCAAGGGTGGCCAAGGGCTGGCAAAGGTCGGGGCAAAGGATCTGCTCGAATCCTGCCTGCGCATGCGACCGGATCGCATTCTTCTGCAGGAACTGCGCGACGGCACCGCGTTCTACTACATTCGCAATGTAAACTCCGGTCATCCGGGCTCGATCACAACCGTGCACGCCGATTCTGCCCGGCTTGCTTTCGAACAGCTGACACTGCTGGTGAAGGAATCCGAAGGCGGGAGAGATCTGGAGCGAGACGACATACGCGAGATGCTGAAGATCGCAATCGACGTCATCGTCCAATGCAAGCGTATCGATGGCCGGTTTCGGGTGACTGAAATCTACTATCGGGCCGCCGCGGGAACCAAGACCGTCGATGTTGCTCGCAGTGATCGTTGAAACTGCTGACGCCTTCCCACACGCCAGGACTGAAGCAAACTGGACTCTTGAAAGTCTCCCAGCTAGCTTGCGCGGGCTTCGAACCGGAGGCGGACAATGCTCAACGAAGACGCCCAGGCGGAACTTACGAAAACCCTGTTTGGTCGCGATGTCGCGCAGGCTGGTGCTCTCTGCTACCGTAGGACCGAAGGCGGTGGACTTGATATCCTTTTTGTAGGCAGCCGACGGAACGGCCGCTGGGGCATTCCAAAGGGGCGCGTCGAAGATGGTGAAGCCAGCAGCGCTGCGGCGCTAAGAGAGGCGTTCGAGGAAGCCGGAGTGGTCGGCATCGTCGACGAGACCGTGTTCGGTTCATTTTCGTATCGAAAGGACACGGGTCCCAACCACTACCAGGTGGCCGTCCATCTTCTGCAGGTTTTAAGGATCGCGGACGAGTTTCCCGAGAAAAGCATTCGTAAGACACGATGGTTTCGACTGAAAGACGCCGTGCGCGACGCCGCCCAGCCAGGTCTGCGAACGCTCTTGTCGCGGGTTGAGAACCTGGACCCATGAAGCTCGGTTTCGGCAGATCGCTGTTAAAGGCCCTCAGAGCCCAAAAGAAAATCAGCAAGCAGATCGAGAAAGTTGTCAAAGCGACCCGAGGCAGAACGAAACGTAAAACATCCCGTCCCCCGAAACCGATATTAGTCGAGACAACCGCGTTTGGAAGCAATCCGGGCCGCCTGGTGATGAAATCCTCTGTCCCGACGACGCGGCTGCCGAAGAACCCCGCTCTTGTCGTCTTGCTTCATGGCTGTCATCAGACTCCCGAAAGCCTGGATGCCGCGGCCGGCTTCTCCAAGCTCGCGAAAGAACGCGGTTTCGTTCTTCTTTATCCGCAGCAGAAGAGAGCAAACAATCCGCAAAATTGCTTCAACTGGTTTCGACCCAGCGCGGTGGCTCGAGACCGCGGAGAGGTGCGTTCAATCAAGCAGATGATCGAGCACATATGTGAGCGACATCGCGTTGACCGTTCGAGGATCTTCGTCGCTGGGCTGTCCGCCGGCGGGGCGATGACGGGCGCCCTTGTAGCTAACTATCCCTCCTTGTTTGCCGGCGCCGCGATCATCGCCGGCATGCCATTCGGATCTGCCCGTGACGCGATGTCGGCCCTGCGCGCGATGAAGTCAGGTGCGATGCCGCCACTAGGCGGATGGGGACGACCCATCGCTGAGATTTCCCCGGAAGCCAAGGCATGGCCTGCGATAACCATCTGGCAGGGCATGGAAGACCGGGTGGTCAAGCCGGTCAATGCGCTCGCGTGTGTTGCCCAGTGGCTCGAAGTCCAAGGCATTGGAGAGAGCAGCGGCCGTTTGGAGGAAAAACCCTGGGGCAGGTTGCAGTCGTGGAAGATGAGCGGCCAGCTGAAAGTGGCCCTCTATTCGGTCGCCAATATGGGCCACGGGCTTCCGATCAAGAAGCGCAAGAGCGTCACCGCGCTACGATCTGGAGACCCCTACGTGATCCCGGTTGAAATCTCAGCTCCAGCGGAGATGATGCGGCTGTGGGGTTTGTCGAGGTTTCGAATATAAGCAGCTTGCAGCAAGTTCGGCGGTAGCTGGCAAATTCGCTCCCAGGAAGGGTGCTACGAATACACCGTCCCGCGGGCAACGAAACGCCAGGCTTGCATTCGAACAGCTGACACTGCTGGTGACCCGCGCCCTCCTGCAACCCCTCGCTATAGGCGCCCGTCCGCCATGGGGCTTCGGCCAACCACGCCGCCCACGCTGACATAACGCGTGATCGCTTCCTGTCCCCCTGCTTTGAGCCCCGAACCAGGGCATCCTATTCGATCGGGCACCTTTCCTCGCCATACGAAGATGATACAAATCCTCGGATAATAGGTCCTGTGTACCGAGCTTTCGTATCGTGCCACCTTCGATGTTCCAACGCCAGATTGCCCATACCGTGCTGACCGCGCGCGGAATTTCGCACAGCGCCCCGGCGGCGGATGGCCGCCGAGGCGCTGGCGGTTATGCCGCAATGATGTAGACGATGGTGAATGCAGAAGGATCGACGATGACGATCCGCCCGTCGGCAAGGATGAAGAAGCGGTAGCTTTCATATTGCGGAACGATCTTCACGATGCGCGGCGGTAGCGGTTCCAGCCGTACCTTTTTCGGGATCTTCACCCCGACGGAAACCGTGAAGTCGACTTCCTTCACCGGCTCGACATGGACCTCCTTCACCACAGTGCGAATTTCAGTCTGCTGCTCGACCGAGATGTTGACGTTGGTCTTGGTGTTCGTCTGATTGTTTGTCGTGTTATTGTTATTGACGTTTGTTTCAGACGAGCTTTTGTTGGTCGTCGACGAATTCTGATCGGTCGACTGTTTGGACGCATCACCGCTCTGCGTGGGGGTGCCGCTATCCGTGCCCTCTGCAGGCTTGGCATTTTGCGTGCTGCTCTTCGTACCTGAAGTGGCTGCGCCGCTGTTATCGGTGGTGCCGGACTTGGCGGTGGGCTTCTGTTCGGTCGTCGTGCCGCTACCGGCGTCTTGCGATCCAGGCTTGGTTTCCGTCGAAGCCTTGCCGGAGGCGCTTCCACTCGTCGAAGACTTGTCCTGGGAAGGCTGCTCGGCGCTCTTCTGGGTATCCGAGCCCTGGCCAGATTTCTGCTGCGATGATTGGCCCTTGCCTTGCGGGCAGGCTCCCGACGCGTCGGGGGTGCAGTCGGTGCCGGTTCCGGCGGCGCTGGAGCCGGACTGCGAACCGGAGTCCGTGCCCGTCTGAGAACCGGATTGGGCCTGGCCGCTGCTCTTGGTGTCCTGCTGGGCTGCTGCCGGCAATGTTGCAAGGGGCGACACGCTCAGTGACAACGCTGCCATGAGCATGGTGAGATGGTTGCTTTTCATGATCAATCTCCGAGAATTCGGGCACGCGATGCCGCCTCGCATTCTCATGCGTCGCATGCGTGCCCTCACTGTTAGAAAAACGGCCTAAGCCGGTCCGTCGGTCATTGGATGACCTGGACGACCTTTCGGGAAGAAGGTTCGACGATCACACGCTGATCGTTGACGATCGCGTATGCATATTTCGGATCATCGGGGACTGGTGTCACGACAACGGTCTCCGGCAGGGGCTGTCCTACAACCACCTTCTCCTTCACCACGACGCGTTCGGTCGGGGCCGGAGCCTGCTGGACATAAGTGATCACTTTCTGAGGCGGCGGATCGATGACGCTGCCTGCCACGCCGCCGACGATGCCACCGACAGCAGCACCCACCGGACCACCGACAATCGCGCCCGTGGCAGCTCCGCCTACCGCACCTGTCACCGTTGACGACTGCGCGAAGGCTGACGTCGATACCAACAGGATGCTGGCGGCAATTCCTACTGCTTTGATATTCATCTGTTTTTCTCCTTTGACGCGGTTGGTTCCGGTGGAGGGCGAAACCGTCAAACAGAAAAACTGTTCCAGAGCTGGGACTTCGTGCCGGGGCTACATCGGACCTTGGTCTCAGCCCGTATGGATACCGCCACTACTGCATGGGGAAACGGCTCAACATCCGGTCCTGGACGTTTTCCTGGCCGACGATCATCGCTGCGATTGAGATGGCTTTGTCGCGGTCTGGAGCATTTGTTATGTAGCCTTCGAGCAGAACGACGGGGCCAAGCATCCTGATCTCGATGGCACTGCTGTCAATGTCAGGATCGACGGAAAGAGCTGCTGATATCGTTGCGATAGTGGAGGCCGCACTGTGGCCTTCCGAACAGCGGTCTTCATGACTATTGGGGCCGAACTTCATACTCTCCTCCTGTTCCGCCCCTCCACGGAACTTCATGTTACCTCAAGCCTGATATGAGAAGCAGGTCCTGGGCCGGCCAGTCCGACTTAGGTCCGTCTTCCACTCGGCGCTATCCGACTTAAATTTTGCTCATCCTTGTTGAAAGGACACCAGGGAGGTTTTAGCGATGTTGCTGTATCCAGTCAGAACCTCCCTGGTGAAGCGTTGCCGATCCATGTCCGGCGTCGCATTTTAGGAATAAAGGCGGCTATTCGTGCAAACGGTCGGTATAGTGGATTGGCATAGAAGCGAAGATTTCGCTCCCCTGATGCTTGTGATGAGCGGACAAGAAAAGCATCGGCTGATACGATCACTCCGTGAGGTTGCCGAGGCTCTTGTCGCCGCCTGGCCGACAGACGATGGCAAGGAATACATCGCGGCGGTAAGAACATGTCTCGATGCCATTAAAGGTAATATCCCAGCAAAGGCAGCGCGTACCGCACTCCTTCGCGCTGCGGAGGAAGCCGGAATTCCGGTGATTGCCGTCGTCCGCTGACGGGAAACCTTTGCCGACAGTCGGCGCCAGTGTTGTCGTCGCAGGGCCTTTTTTATTTCGGTTTAAGATGATCGGACCGTAACCGCTGCTCCGCTCCCACCTTGTCCTCGCCGCCCCAATCCGTGATCGCCTTCCATGATGAGCAACCGGAGTTTCTCCATGGAACTGCACGCGGCACAGTGGGCACGATCTCTCATCCAAACGGATTATTGAAATCACCGGTCAGGTCTAGATTTGGAGCAGATTTCCGGCGACCCCACACGAAATGGTCGTGGATTGGGCTCGATCTTCGCGACGGATTCTCTCTTTTAAAAGCAGATGTGGCGGTGCAAAGGAGCCCTCATGGCTGGATCCATGTCGTCGGATGACGCTTGAAATTCAGCCCAGGCGTAGGTTCACCCTCGGGCCAATTGAAGCCATCTTTAAGCTTGGATCTAGCCTTCGGCCTTCCACCTATCGCGACCCGGGGCGTACTGAGGGCAAACGATTTCACCGATCAGTAACGTGAGCCACACCACTGCTAGTGGCTGTCGTGTTTGAGCTTTTCGAGGTGCTCGGAGCAAACGGCCCCGACCAATTCAAGCAGGACGGTCGTCCGCTCACCGAGCCAAATCAGCGCCTCCTCGCTGATCTCGTAATGTTTCGAATAGCGCGCCTTCACATAGGCCTCGTTCAATGTATTGAACCAAGCGCGTTCCTTGTGCTGATCACGTGGAAAGGCTTCGGCCAGCCGGCGGTCCTGCTCCTCGGCGAGTGAGCGAAGGAACTTGATGTTGTGCGATGGCGGGCCATAGTTGGTGAGGGTGAGCAGAACGCAAGAATATGCTTGCTCGAGGGATTGATGAAGTTCGAAAGCAGCATTCTCTGCATATCCACGATCTATCGCCAAGTGGCCTATTTCCAAGAAACGAGTTGCCGCTCGAAACCGTTGGTCAAAATGCTCCTTCGCGACGCGAAGCCGATCCTCTATCGAAAGCGGCTCGGGCTCCGCCAGTGGCTCATCGTCCAATTCATAGAGAACGATGCCCTCCTTGCGAATGTCCGAGAAGAAATACTGCCCCTCCTTAAGGTAGGTATTCACCTCGCGTCTGGAGTGGACGATGAAGCTCACCGGCGTTTCGATCGACTTGTCCCGGATCAGCCGATCCGCTGCCTTGTGCCAGTATTCGGCGAACTCGCAGAGCTTGCGGTTGTTGACTATGATCAAGAGATCGAAATCGGAGCGATACCCCTTCATGGTGAAGGGTTCATCCACCCATCCGCCCTTGGCGTAGGAGCCGAACAGAAGAATCTTCAGGATCCTGCCGCGCTTCTTGAAGTCGGCCGTGCCTTCCTTCAGCGCGTCCTCGAATTCCTCATGCAGGATTTCGAGGACCCGGCCGAGCTCTCGATGCTTGCGAAGCGGCATATGATCAAGCGACGATTTCATGAGCAATCGATAGGCGAAAGATTTCGTAGCGTCTACTCGCAGTTTTGAGAGGCAATCTACAGGAAGTAATCCACATCTAAGATCGCGTCCTTTCGAGGATCGCGTTGATCGAAGGTGACCATGAATGCCGATCCCTGGGCAGGTCGACGCAAACACTCCCCGAGGTGACCCTGGCGGACGGCGGCGTCGCTTTGGCTTTACCTCCCGATTCATTCATCGCACGTTTTCGATCTAACGGCTTCACGCAGGCAGGCGGAGCGCAAGCAGTTCTCCCATTGCAAGCACGGGAGACGCCCACGTTTGCGCCCGATTTGGGACCGAGTTATATCTTGCGACGACAGGCTGGTGAGGGGCAGGACGGGAATGGCTGTGGACTTCAGCGAGCTTCTGGACGCGTTCGAATTCGTGAGCTCCGTCGGAATCGGCGAAAACACGGCTTTTCTATGCAAGGAGACAGGCAAGATCTACTGGCATTCGGACTGGGCGGACGATGTTGAGGAAATACCTGACATCGAGGACAGCGAAGAATACATCCGCATTCCGGAGAAGAAAGAACTGGATCTTGGCAAGCCGCTCGTGCTGAAGTTCGCTCGCCACCACTTGCCCGGCGATAGCGATAAAGTTCTGGAGATCTTCAGCCGGGAGGGTGCCTATGCCCGCTTCAAGGACCTGTTGGAGCAGAGGCACGCCATCGATCGGTGGTACGCATTCGAGAGGAAGGCCACGGAAGAGGCTTTGAGGACCTGGTGCGACGACAACGACATCGAAGTCAGTGGTTGAGGTTGGCTCAGGATCCGACTGGCCCCCAGCGAACAGGAGCCTGAAGTGTTTCCCGCACAGTTTACTGCGTCACGTGGCATGAATCGAACGTCGTGCGACGGAAATCTCTATTGCTCTTTGACTCACGAATCGACTCTGAGCAAATACAAATTGCTGAATTTGCCAGCATAGCCATCGATAACCGTTACTTATCGGTAGCGATGAGGTACGGAAACCGGCGTCCGGATGACAGAAATAAACAGGCAATTCATTTCCTTTTACGCGATTTAAGATGTTAATTCAAATGGTTAATTGTTGACTAAGATGGCGAGGGTGCCATGGGGGCCTCGGGGCAACTTGCCTTTGTGGCTTTCCAAGCTGAACACCCATCCCGCAATTTGGACCTAACCGCTTCACCTTGGGACAGGGGAGGGCTGTTAAAGGCCGGACATTGGTGAGATAGCCGCGGAAGCGGTAGAGCCGCCGCTGATGTACCTATCCGGGTGCGGTTTCCGCTCAGTCAGGCTTGAGGCCGATCACCATCGAGTCCGGCCCCAGGCAACGGCTCGAGCGTGTGGATACGAAACCGGCGTCGCGCATCCAGGCCTGGCAGTCGGCGCCGTTGTAGTCGAACCCACCGAGGGTCTCGATCAGCATGTTCAAGCTCATCAGCAGGCCGAAGGCGTTGCTGCGGCGCTCGTCGTCGATGATGGCGTCATAGACGATCAATGCCCCGCCGTTCGGCAGTTTCGAAATTTAACTAATACAATTTAGAATGTATCGAAAATGGCGCGCTCAGTTTTCGGTTGAAATGCGGGAAGTTCTTGGGGGGAGATATGGCGTCAGCCAGGCAAGATTTTGAACGCTTTATCGCTTGGCTTCATGAGCCGGAGAGGGAGATTCCGTCGAATGTACGTCGTCTAGTCAATTTGGCGTTCGCGAATTTCGACGCTTTGGCGCAGACTTCCCGCAATCGCAGCCAGCGCTCGGTTTATCTTACCGGGTTGGCTCGTGCGGCGCTTGCTCAATCGACTGACGAGGCGCCCATTCCTCAACTCGCCCCGGCAAATGGGGCTTGGCCGTGGAGGCGCTTGGGGCATCTGACGCTTGGCCCGTTCCGTGGTTTCCGCACACCCGAAGACTTCGATCTCCAGAAGCGGATCATCCTATTCTATGGCCCAAATGGTACCGGCAAGACCAGTTTTTGCGAAGCACTGGAGTACGCGCTGCTCGGTGCAGTTGAAGAGGCTGAAAACAAGCGCATCGATCCCCAGGTCTATCTCGCTAACATTCATGAGAATCGATTCGTCCGCCCTACACTAACAGCTTGCGACCACCAGAATCGCGAAGTCGATGTGCACGCGAATGCGGAAGCCTTTCGCTTCTGCTTCGTCGAAAAGAACCGAATAGACGCATTCTCGCGCATCGCAGCGAGGCCCGCTGGCCAGCGGTCAGAATTGATTGCCACCCTGTTTGGTATGGACCAGTTCAGCGACTTCGTCAGCCAGTTTAACGAGAGCATGGATGGCCAGCTCGTTCTCGAACCTGAAAAGGAGCGCGAGTTAACGGCGCGTCGCGAAGCGCTGGCGAACGACCAGACCACCGTCGAAGGGGACGAACAATCGCTGGAGGTTCTGGACACGGAAGAGGCCGACTTGGCACGCGGCTATTCGGCAGAAATGACCTATGCCGGTTTGAAGCAGTTGATCGGCAACGACGAAGTTAAGGGTCGCTTGCAGGAACTGGAAGGCATTCTCAATGCAGTCCCACCCGCCCTCATTGGTGCAACGCGCGATGGTCTTCTTGAAGCCTTCGAAGCGGCCGAGGAACGACACGAACAGGTCGGCAGGATCGAGGCAGCCTTGGCGGAGCGAAGCGCGCAGGTTTCGTTCATGGACCTCTATGCCTCCGTGCTCGCTCTTCGAGAGACTGAGGGTGATCGTTGCCCCGCCTGTGATACGCCATTGAACGGAGCGATACACGTCGTCACCAATCCCTATGAGAAGGCACAAGCGGGTCTGGACCAACTGAGAGACCTCGCCGAGCTGCAGGAGAACCTCGCGACCTCTCAAGCGGAACTCGGAACTGCTTCGCGGGCCCTGCGCCAGCAAATGTCTGCCCTGAACCGGTTCGTTGCTGCCCAACGGGAAGAAGAGACCGCGATCGGACTCTATCTATCGGACCTGCCGGCCGAACCCGCCGGCGCCTGGTGGACACCCCTTCAAAAGGAGCATCCACAGGAGGAAACGGTATTGCTTGAACAGCTGCTTACGGTCGCCGACAGAGTGGCGGCGCAAGACACCGCCTCAGCCCTCGCCCAACAAGAACGGCAGAAAAATATCGAAGAGCGCGATGGATTGAACGGTTTCCGTTTGGCGGTGCAGGCCCAGGATCTCAAGCGTCAGCAGCATGTCGATAACGTTGCCGCTGCGAAGGTCCGAATTGCCGAGTTCGATGAGGCCAACGCTGAACTGATCGCCCAAGTCGCCCAAGAGAGACTGGACATTGACCGCGACGTTCCAATCAAGGCGGCTTACGACCGCTTTCTAACTGAAATCCGGAGTTATCGCGAGCAACTGCCGGGTGGGCTCATGGCTGGTCTCAACGATATGGCCATGACCCTCTATAATGAGTTCAATCGAAATGACCTTGACGCGGACAAGATCGCGGAAATGCATCTCCCCCTAACGGGCGAGGACAAGATCGAAATCGTCTTTCGAGGCAGGCCCGGCGCGCGGGTGGACGCGTTGCATGTCTTAAGCGAAGGTCACATTCGGTGCCTCGGGCTCGCGATTCTACTTGCCAAGGCGAAAAGCATTGAGAGCCCGCTGGTGGTGTTCGACGACGCAATCAACGCGATCGACCACGATCATCGCGGCGGCATCCGGGAAGCTATTTTCGAGAACGACAACTTCCTGGACATGCAGCTTATCGTCACCTGCCATAGCAACGAGTTCATCAAGGACATTCAGCAGCACCTGCCCCAGAGGCAACGAGAACACTGCAGTGTCATACTATTCCGTCCTCACACGGGCGACTATCAGCCGCGGGTTACCCGGAATGTCCCCATCGCGAACTATGTCGCGCAAGCTCGAGCAGCCAAAAATCTCTTGAACGACAGAGAGGCATTGGCCGCGTCACGCCAGGCGCTCGAAATGCTGACAGAGAAGACTTGGCGATGGCTGGGCAGTCACGATTTGGGCCTCTTGACGCTTCAACTTGCCGGAGTAGATGCTGAGCCACGGTTGCGCAACGTCTGTGACGCGATACTCCGCAAGCTCCGGGACGCCGCCGCCTTCAATCACGCAAGCAAGGGCCGGCTGATTGCCGCTTATGGTAGGATTTTGGGTATCCCGGACGCCAACCTCGTTTGGACCTATTTGAACAAGGGGACGCATGAGGAGGCGGACCGGGACGATTTCGACGGCGACGTGGTTGAGACTGTCGTTCAGACTCTCGAAGCACTAGATGCAATCGAGCTGCGCCGGGGACGGTAGAGCGCCGCGATATGCGATGCCTCCGTGTGTTGCCGGCGCAGTAAATTCACAGGGCCGTCGTTGGTGAAAGATGCTTGAGGCGAGGCGAGAAGTGATCGCTGCTGGCCTCAGCTATCCTGGATGGAATCAGAACTAATCGTGCATACCGCCAATCCTACGCCCTCCACCTGCATGAAGAGCGATTTACGCCGCCTTTTCAATGGGCATTGCCTTGCCTGCCAGGGAACCGGAATCCAAACCAGACTCGGGAAAGGGTTCTCAAGCACAACTACTGCCAGAGAATTGGCTATGCCCGGGATGTTTGCGAACGAAGTTTCAAATCTTGCGGTGGACGACGCTCTTTCCGAAAATTCCTACGGCTCGCCGTCCGGGTTGGGCCGGCGAATATCATAGGCACCATGATCACGCGAGTTACAAACTCGGATCGAGGCAGCCACCGTCCTGGTTTTCTCCTCGATTTGAACCAACCGTGATTTGCGAGCAGTACAACTCCGCCGACGCGACGGCGAAGCGTACACTGAAGCTGCCCAAGGAATTTTCGTTCTCGCCCTGGGAGATTCGTAAGTTCGTGTTGGCGTACCCACATGGAAAGCACCTGATAGATTACAGGGTAGCGAAGGCAATCTACTCGGCGCTATCACAGCCGGTTACGACTCCCGTGTTCTGGGGAGAGTGATTGGCCAGGCCAACATTCTGGACTGGATGATCACACGATCACTGATATTCAATACGGCAAGTGCGATCTCCGGGCGCCGCTGCTCGCTCGCCTGCAGGCTTTTTTATGGCTGAGGTCGACGCGTTAAGAAGACGGCCAAATTGGAGCGGTGCACGATGACGTCGCAGGCGAGTTCCACGCACTGTTCGTCCAGCGTCAGGTCGCCATTCTGCACCAAGGCGCTCGCGACCCAAGCTTCATGCGCGTTCAGCTTGCCGCCGTCTTGATTTTCGTTTTCGATCCTGTGGAGAGAAGTTGAGGAGAAACGGTTTGTGACGGACGGTTAAGGTTAAACCAGAGCGTTCATGTTCATGTTCAGAAACTATCGCCAGCGGGTCAAAACCACAGGCGTTGATGATGATTCTGGGACGCTCCTGCACGAGCTTTGCTTCGAGGAAATGCTCATGTGATGCGGATCGCTCCTTGAGGTCTGCGATCTCCCATTTGGCTATGAATTCTTCCGGCGTCATCTGCCGATACAGCCTCTTACGTCATGCAAAAAAAATTGCATTCAGCCATAACACGCGCTCATCTGCTTCAGAACCCATTTGAAGAAAGTTCGCACAGCTTTGCCGCGTAACAGAATCTCGAATATTGCGACTTTCTGCCGGATCTGCACAAAGTGGACATAGGCTCACGACTAAGATGGATGATCGGTTTTGATTGGTATCCGACAGGCAGGATTAGACCCTTACCCAAAATGAAGCTGACATTCTATACATCCGGTGGAAGCATTTTGATTAAACGTTTCCGCTTTCGTCAAACCTGGGTTTGTCATCCCCGATGACCAGGCGGCGAAGCTTGGCCAGCATTTGCGAGCTGTTCGATACATCGATGCTGGCGGTCTCGAGGCTGGTCGCGTGTCCCGTGATGCGGTAGCGCGCGTGAACCGTGTCTTCGGCGCTAAGCCCCGGGTGGTGGGGGTAGAGCAGCGTCAGGCGTGGCGCGCGATAGAGCTGGGCATAGGCCATCATCTGATAGACATCGGCCTGCGAGACACCCTGCTTGGGATCATCGATCCGCGCAGATATCCTCTTCCACTTGGTGTCGATGACATGAGTCACCGTGCCCCCCTGTCGGATCAGAATATCGGGCTTGGTCTGGAACAGGGCGCGTCCGCTGTCTTGTGCACTCAAACAAAAGAGGCGCCCTGCCTGTAACGAGACGGTGAGTCCGGTCCCCGCCAGTGCGCGGGGGATCAAACGGCCGACATATTCCTCAAACAGCGCGTTCATCTCGAACAGCATGGCAGTGCCCTCGCCGGCGCCGCCTGTGGTCGTCTGATAGCGATCCTGCAAAAAGAGCCGGGCCATGGCGAAGAGCTCCTGCCAGGAGCGGTTGGTACGGTCGATCACAACTTGGTCCCAGCGCAGGGCGGAAACCGGCTCATCGGTAATCTCGGCATAGACGAAGGCGAGCTCCCGCAGACGTTGTTGGTTGGCGGCGCGCCGTGAGAGCCGTGCAAGGCGCACCACAGCCGCTTTCATGATCCGGTTGAGCGGCGTGTCTTCCGACAATACATCGAAGCGGCAGGCAAGTCGCGAAGGGTCGACAGCATGGCGGGTGAACTGACGGGTGATGTCGAGCTGTCCACGCAAGATCGACAAATCCTCCTCGCGGGTGACATAGCGGCGCGGCATGCCCTTGCGCAGGGCTTCGGTCAGTTTGTTGCAAAAGATGCGGATCAGGATTTCGAGGAGGGTTTCGCGCTGCCAGGCAAGATCGGTGATAACGCCCAGGTCAATTTTCAGATCGAGGGCGACAGCCAGCATATGCACCAACCGCTTGCGGATCGCCGCGTTATGGTGATCGAGCGTTTCACCGGGCGCCACATCGATCTTGGGTAGAATCTCCAGGCTTGCATCGCCTACCGCCAAAATCCCGACCACGCCGCGGGCGCGCAGGGCATGCCGGCCATGTTCGAGAACGCCGCTGCCGCCGCGCCCGGCAAATGCCGATCGTGCCGCCAGCGCCGCCAGCTTACTGGCATGGCCGTCAGGAATCTGACCCGCTCCCTCGCCATAGGCGAGCTTGTCCCATTCACGAACCGTATAGGCGGGCATCAGACGGCAAAGTCCGAAAAGTCGAAACGGGGCTTCACGCTCCAGCGCATCTTGTCACCGCCCAGTTCATCATCGGCAAAGCCGGCCGGCGCCGCCATTCGTCTAGCTTCGAGGAAATGGGAGCCATTAGTGCCGTCGCCATCGCCCAACACCCCGGCGACCTTCGACCAATCCTCGTAGAAATACTCGGCCAAGAGCGGGATGACTTTGTGGCGCATGACGTCTTCGACATCGGCGCGGCTGCGGCAGCCGGTGAAATAGGCGTGGCCGATCTGGTGTTCGCGATCAAAGAGATATTCGATCCGCTCGTTGATTGTGAGCAACAGCTTGCACAGATCGATCCCATCGAGATTTGCGGCATCAAGCCCTCTGACCGCTAGGGCTCGGCGCAGTTCTTCAACATCGGGCATCAGCTCGCGGAAGGTAAAGCGGCGGCGTAAGGCGGTGTCGAGCAGCGCGATCGAGCGGTCCGCCGTGTTCATCGTGCCAATGATATGCAAATTCGCCGGCACGCCGAATTCATCCCGCGAGTACGGGAGATGCACTTTAAGCGCGTTAGGCTGACCCAGGCGCTTATCGGGTTCCAGGAGCGTAATCAGCTCGCCGAAGACCTTGGAGATGTTAGCGCGGTTGATCTCGTCGATGATCAACACGAAGGCCTCGCGGTCAACGTCGGCGTCGACCTCCGTGATCACGCTGTTCATGTAACGCTCAAGGGCCGGAATATTGAGGCGCTCCTTGTTCAGCCAGTAGAGCGACCGCATCGTGAAATTGCCGTCATAGATTTCGGTGACGGGAACGCCCGCAGGATCGTGCCAGAGCCAGCGGACGGCACGTCTGTGGCCGAATCGTCCCTCCGGTCGCGGATGATATTCGTAGGGGCCAGTTACCTCACCTATGGCTCGGACCAAGCGGTTCCCTTTCGAGACAACGATGATATCGCCGGACTTTAGACGATTGCGAAACGTATCGGTGATCGACACCTGCCCAGACTGCAGGCTGACCGGCCCTTCGATTTTGCCCTGTGCTTCGCAGGTTTTCAGGATCTCCTCGGCTTTTTCGTACTTTGGGTCGCTCCAGTCGATGTCTTCCCAGTCAAGGAGGGTATAGCCACGTTCCGTCACTTCCTCGAAGAGCTCCTGGTCGCCAGCATCCCTGCTGAAGCCCACCGACATCTTGTAAATCTGGCGGCCCTCCGTGGTGATCCGATTGCTAATCGCTTTTTTGCCGAGCCCGGTCTCTGCTCGTTTCGCAATGCGCCGGAATATCCCGGGCACGGTTTCGAGCCGAAACGCTACCGAGGCCCCTTCTTCGCCTTCCTCGGATCCGGTTGTGGGCTGACGACCCTCGACAAAATCCTCGTAGGCCATCGACTGATGGAATGTGACGAATTCGATCCGCCCTTCACCGACGAGCCGGCGATATTCAGCCATCAGGGCATCGCGGTCATTGCGCAGCGGCTCGGCCGCGGCATCGCCCAGGCAAAGCCGAACCGCCTGCCAGGCCGTGGCGTAGGTCTTGCCGGTTCCGGGCGGCCCGTAGAGGATCAGATTGGTAGTGGCGGGCATCGCGGTGGTGGGTTGGAGCGTCATTATCTGGTGCCCTTCGGGTGCGGCGAGCTGATAGGTGAAGACTGTAGAACTGCTGGGATTGGGCAGGGTGTACGTCGGTACAGGGACATCGGCGAGCTTCTGAAATTTCTCGCCGCCGAGCGCGCTGCAAATGGCCGGGAACGCATCGCGCAGACCCATGTCCCGGCTCAGGTCGCTGGCGCGGATCGTGACCTTTGCCGCGCCGTTCTCACGGGGCGGTTCAACATAATAGTTGTGCGCGCAGAGCCGGATGCGATCAGCATCACGTACTAGATGCTCATAGCGTTCTGGCGGGGTGACCGGCGCATTATCGGCATCGACGATGATATATCCGGCATTGTGGAGCTGGGCGGCGGCATCGGCCTTCTGCCCCCAGCCGCCATTGAGCTGCGTCTTGCCGCGGAGGAAGCCGAGGATTGGCTTGGAGGGATAGATCCGGTTGGGCCGCTCGCGGGTAGAGCGCACCCAATAGTCGCGCGGCTCGCCGAAGGCCTTGAAGATGGCGGCGTGCTCACCCGACTGGCGGTAGCTGTCATAGGCGTCCATCGCCGTCTCGATCGCCTCGCGCGAAAAGGTCGCTGCATCCTCTTCCTTGTAGTTGTGGACGATCCACAGCGCGCTTTGCACATCGATCATGTCGCGCGGCGCCAGGCCCCGGTCCGCAAAAGCGCGGCGGACTGCCTGCATGAAGCGCCATTCGTCGCGATAGGTGTCAGCTATCGACGCATGATCGGGAAATCGGCTGCCGACTGCTTCCAGCCAAAGGTCCTGGCGCACGGAATGGCGGACATAGATGCCCTCCTCGGGAGCGAGATGGAGGTACAGGAATTCTGCGATCTGGCGGGCCGGATCGGGTTTGCCGCCCGGGACGGCCGCGATCCAGGCGGCGACAAAGGCCTCCAGCGCAGAGGCATGTCCGTCGGGTGCTCCAAGCGCAACGTCGACGAGCGCGCGCAAGGCTGGCCAGAGCTGCCCGCGATCGGCGTCGCCCTTGGACGACATCGGCCAATAGGTGCGCCATTGCAGCAGATTGCTCTTGGCCAGCGCGGTGTTGACGGCATCGACTAGTTCCTGGTCGGAGCTGGCTTGCGCGATCACTGTCTTGAGCTCGGCCGCAATCTCCAGCTTGTAGGTCCGCTCCGCCTCATCGAAATGCGGATCGGGCCGATCAAACCGATCGAGGGCGGGAAAGAAATGGCGCAGCCGCTCGATCCAGCGCGTGATCGCAGCCGGATTGAGCACCAGCGGAGCGCCGGACTGCAACAGCAGAGCGATCAGCCGGCGCAGAGCTTCGGCATTCTCAATTCTAACGACACAGCAGTCAGCATCGCCAAAGGACCAGTCGCGGCTGAGGGCGGAATGCCGCCCGCCATCCTTTATACCACTCTGATAGGGTCGTAACTCGGTGGCGAAGGCATTCGCCTCGGCCAGTTCGTGCCATTTTGCATGGAGAAAGACGTTGGCCGGGTTCTGGATTTCCCACAGTAGCCGCTCGCCCGCGCCAAATTCAAACGACGCCATTTTCTTGGTGACGCCATCGCCCGGGCGCAGGCCCGAGCCGCGCACCACGTCGAAAAGCACCCGGCGCAGTGGTGTGGGCCGATCGCGCTCATTTTCTTCGAGGCGCGCCTCGAAACTCTCCCACATTCAAAATTCTCCAAGGTCAGGCAAGGCGCATAGTGTGTTCACAAGGCGCATCTGTTCGACGGTGTCGCATTTTGCTTCGCGTAGCTGCGGCGCGCCGAAAACGAGCGCGAGGCCCTTGGCGCGTGAGACAGCGACATTGATGCGGTTGAGCGAGAACAGGAAATCCATGCCGCGCGGTGTTTCTTCGACCGACGAGGCGGTCATGGATACCAGGCATACGGGTGCTTCCTGGCCCTGGAACTTGTCGACCGTGCCGACACGAATGGCAGCAGGCAAGGCGTCCCGCAGGGCATTGACCTGCGCATTATAGGGCGCGACGACGATGATATCAGCGGGACCAAGCGCGCGCGTTGTCCCATTCTTATCGG
This sequence comes from Rhizobium leguminosarum bv. viciae USDA 2370, assembly GCF_002008365.1. GTDB lineage: Bacteria > Pseudomonadota > Alphaproteobacteria > Rhizobiales > Rhizobiaceae > Rhizobium > Rhizobium leguminosarum. The sequence goes on along the minus strand of NZ_MRDL01000059.1, from coordinate 21,743 downwards.
TCCAGGTTCCGGAGAGCAGATCGTCAATGGTCGCTTGGATGGCAGCGACTTCCTCGGACGCAATCTGGGTATTGGCCTCGTGGGCGACTGGCACCCAGAAAGCGCCAGCTTCGGGACAGCCCGTCCCGCGCACTGCCTGGACGGCCGTTTCGGGAGCGCTGATGAGCCGCCCTTCATAGACCTGCCGCGAAATAAACTCGCAGACATCGGGATGCATGCGGCGCGAGACCGGCAGAAAGATTCCGCGATCGGGCGGAATGGTAGCGTGATCGCCCAGCATCCACTCAAAACAGGAAAGGTTGGCGGGATCGGGATGCGCTCCCTGAATGACCTGGGGCAATTGACGCGGATCGCCGACCAGCACGATGTTGCGAGCGCAGCGGCCCATGGCGACCATATTGGCCAGCCCCACTTGCCCGGCTTCATCGACGAATAGCCAATCGAGCGCCTGCTTGTGTTCGGGCCGAGCGAAGAAGAAGGCGGTGCCGCCAATCACATGGGCGTGGCGCCATAGCGGATCCTCGTTGTCGGTCGCGCGGATGACGCCGATGCAGCTGTCTGGATAACCGTCCTCGCCGCTGCTGACCTTGTGGCCGATACGCAGACCCGGAACAGGATCGCTATCACCTTGCGCGGCAAGACACCCCATCAGCACATTGCGGATAGCCTCGTGGCTGTTCGAGGCCACGCCAACGCGGTGACCTTGGCGTACCAGCGCCAAGATCGCGCGCGCGGTGACATAAGTCTTGCCGGTTCCCGGCGGTCCCTGGATGGGCAAGACGGTGCCGTCCATGGCGGCGATCGCCGCGATCGTGCCGGTCAAAGGATCGGCGCCACCGAGCACATCGGCGCGCTGTCCCGTCACAAGACGCGGAGCCGCGCGCGCAAGCAGGCCATCGAGCGCTGTCAGGCGGCGCGCGCCGCACTGATCGTCGATCACGTCGCGCAAGGCCGCGGCAATGACGTCGGTGCTAAGCGGCCAATCGGGATGCAGCGTCAGGCGATCGGTCAGGAGATGCGCTTTGGCCGGCCCGGCCTTGACAGCAATGATGCGCTCGCCGCGGTCGAGCTCTTCGATGCTAACACTGGCTGGCGGTCCATCGACGACCGGGACAGTCGCGTTGCGACCGGCGCGCAGCTTGGTCTCCTGGGGCGAAAAGCGGTAGCGCCGTACCATCGAGCGCTTGACCGGCTCTGCGGGGCCGATAGCCTCCAGACCAGCCAGCGTGTCGAGATCATCGATCAGATCGTCCTCGTCCTTGCCGGCACTGTCGAAGACCGCCCATTGCGCCGGCTTGGCCTCGCGCTTGTGGAAGAGGCCAAGATTGAACAACATGTCCCGCCGCGCCTGCGGCAGACCCGATGCGGTAAGCTTGGCGCGAAGGGCTTGCGTATCGGCGTCTTCCTCGACTTCCTTGTCGCTGGCATCGGCCGCCAGCACCGGCCAAGGCGCGGCGGGCCGAATGCTCACCAACCAGTCGCGCAATTCTTCGGTCGAGATGCAGTCGATGCGGTTATAGTCCTCGATCTCATCGAGGATCGATTGTTCGCCGGTTTCGCGCCAGCGCTCATAGGCGACAACCGAGCCACCGGCGGTTTTCACCTCACCCTCGCGCACTCGGCCATAGAAGGCTTCCATCGACTTGATCGAGTAATTGGCTTCTGAGCCGATGAGCCCGCAGCGCACCACGGCGAAAAGATCGACAAAACGCCGCTCGCGCAGCAGACGGTCGAGGAGGGCCTCGCCGATCCCATACTTTGCGGTCAGCCGCCGCAAGGCAGTAATCTCATAGGGCGCATAGTGATAGATGCGCGCTTCGGGATAGGCCGCGAGCCTTTGTCGAAAGAAATCGAGGAGCTCGGACAGGGCCCGCGCTTCGGCGCCATGGTCATGTGCCCAGAAAGGTTTGAACTGCCCATCTAACCAGACGCCGTGGAGATATTCGAGGCCGCCTTCGTAATGCGGGTCGCCCTCGATATCGTAAAAGATATCGCCCGGCCGCGGCGCGGGCAAGAGATCGAAGCCCTTGCCGGGTTCCGGCTCGCGCAACTCGAAGGCGGGCGCCCCGGTCTTGCGGGCATGCTGCAGACGCGCCTGCGTCACCAACCGTGCCCGGGTAGTATCGGCCATGCCGCGGATCGGATGATAGAGCGCGGCCAGCGCTTCCATGGTGGTAACACCGGCCGCCTCAAGCTTCTTGACCTGGGTCCGTGTAATGTTCGCGACGTTGAACAGGCTGTCCTCGGCCTGCCACTGGCTTTCGCAATGATCACCCCAGCGGCACAACCCGCAATCGGCGCAAGGGATCGGCCGGGTCGCCACTGGATTTTTTAGGAAGGCCTCGAGCCGCCGGCGCGCCATGCGGGCATAAGCCTGATAGTCGGCGAGGCGCAGGCGCGCACGGTTGCCATCGCCCAGTTCGACATGGGCAAATTCAGGGGCGATGCCCTGAATCTGCGTCAGCAGGTCCGAGTATAGCACTAGCTGCAGCACATGTTTGGGATGGGGACGTCGCTTGAGCTTGGTGTCGGTCACTTCATAACTGAAGAGGCCGAGGTCCGAAGGGCGCTCGACGCGCTCGAGGAAATCCGACCAGCCGCCCCATTTGTCGCCAAGTAACGCCCCCTGAAAGACGATCCGCGGTCCCTTGGCCAACGCCACACGGGTTTCCCGTGCATTGTCGGCCAGATCGGACCGCGCGATCTCAAACACCGATACACCTGACGCCTTGAGCTTGGCCAGATGCGCGGCTTCATGGGCATCGCCCTGCTTCTGAAGCAGAGCCGCGTCATCACTATCCTCGCGGGGCACCGGCCCGTTGCCTCGCATATAGGCGAGATCGAGCGCGGTCGCATGGCTACAGCCCATGAACCGCATTAGATCCGATGCAGACAAAAATATCTGCCCCTCTATAGTTCGCATTGCCGCCCCCTAATCGAGCGCAATCCGCGACAAGAATTGAATCTCGACAGATTGCAAATTCAGCCATAGCGTATGTGGGTGTCAATATCTGACGTAGTGGCGCCCAGGAATTATGTCATGTCGTTCTCCAAGGCTCAGGATCTGATCAGGCTGGCGCGGCTGGCCGCCACGCGACGGAGCGGGATTGGCCTCGATGAAATCTGCGAGGAATTCGGCGTCTCGCATCGAACAGCGCAACGTATGACCGATGCGCTGGAGACCCTGTTCACCAATGTCGAAGTGTTGGATGGCCTGGACCGTCGGCGGCGCTGGCGTGTCGCCGACCCTATGCTCGACCGGCTCCAGATCCGTCAGGAAACGGCAATCGAGGCCCTAGAGATCGCCAGCCGAACGGCGCGCGGCGAAGGCCGGTTGCGCCACGCTGCCGCGCTGGAAGACGTTCGCGACGGATTGCTAGCGCGTCTGACACCCAAAGACGCCCTGCGCACCGAAGCCGATGTCGAAGCGGTTCTCTTGGCGATGGGATCGGTCACGCGCCCCGGCCCGCGCGTCAATCTGGTGCCGACGGTACTGGATGCGGTGATAGAGGGGCTGCGCGGTCCATTCCGCCTACGGCTACAATATGGAACAGAGGATGCGCCGGAACGGATCGTCGAGCCCCATGGTCTCCTGCTAGGGCATCGAAGTTATCTTGTGGCGCGCCAGCCGGCCCGCGGCGAAGAGATGCTGAACTTCCGGATGGACCGGATGCTGAGCGCCCAGTCCCTGGATGAGAGCTTCAGCCTTGCGCCCGACTTTTCGCTAGAGGATTATGCGGCCCAATCATTCGGCGTCTACCAGGATCCGGCGCAATATGACGAAGTCGTCTGGCGTTTTGCGCCCCGCGCCGCAGCGCGGGCGGCTGAGTTCTGTTTCCACCCCAAACAAACCATTGAAGCGCAAGAGGATGGCGGCCTAATCGTGCGCTTTCGTGCGGCGGGCTGGCTCGAAATGGTGTGGCATCTCTATTCATGGGGCGATGCAGTCGAGGTCATCGCCCCCGAGGGGCTTCGCAGCCTGGTGGAACACCACCGCAGAAGCGATTTCGATGCCTTGCCATAATTGAGCTCAAACTCGAAGGCGCGGAAGCGAATCCATCCGCGTCTGAGCATGACAGCTTCTGTCACCCTTATCGAAGTAGTATGGGAATGGCCCGATTCCTAGGGTCATTCGATAAGGAGCGGGCAAATGGCGAAAGGCAAAGGAGGCGGAAGCAATTTCCGCAGCGCAATCAGTGGGCGGTTTGTAACAACCAAACATGGACTGGCAAGCCCCCGGACGACGGTGCGGGAAGCGAACGGTGGCGGGAGCACTGGGGGCACCTATCGGAGTGCCATCTCCGTCAGCCCCCTTTTGGCCTCGCGAAGCGGCCTGAGCACCGAAGAAGACACTATGGCTGTGGTGGCGGACAAGCTCGCCGAACTTGTTGCGACCTAGCTTCATTTAGAGTTGCGCCGATGCTGAAAACCGATACCCGCCAGGCCAACTGGCGCCGAGCCAATCCGGCCAAATATGATGCTCATCTTGCCGTGCAGCGGGCGGTGACGGCGGGTGATCTGGAAAAGCAAACGTGTGAAGTCTGTGGGACTAAATCGGTCGATGCTCATCACGATCAATACGACGAGCCCCTAAAAGTACGTTGGCTATGCCGGCTACATCATACCCGTCTACACCACCGCGGCGAAGATATGTTTCCGATCCGACGCCGAGACAAGTGATAAAGGGGATTATCAAATACTGCCAAGCAGTTGGGATTCCAAAATAGCGGTTCGTTGGTTCGAACCCATTCAAGGCACTCTCTTGAGTTCTGTCCGGCATGCAGCTTCGACAAACGGAAGCGCGTATTTGACATCGGGAGCGCTCGAAATGCGGATTTCGTCCTTCAATCGCCCCCATCCGTGCGTCTCGGGTATCTTTCGCACTTTCTCTTCAGCGTCCACCAAGCTGGTCTCGGGCAGGCGAATCAGGATTGCCCTTCGCTGGACCTTAATCTCCAGAAAGTTCGTCCCGCCCGAAACCTTGTAGGCGATGCGTTGCCGAGGCGTGACGACCTCGCCCGAACGCAAGCGGCCATCAATCGCCAGGATGTGGTCACGGAGCTCACGCAGAAGCGGCTGCCTGACCGCGTCGGCGTAGGCAATGTGATCCTCGAAAGAGGCAGGGCCTTCCGGCGTTCCTTGCCTTCTCCTCTGTGGTCCTACGGAAGGTTTACGCGGGACAAGATCGATGTCGCCTGTGGTCACAGTATCAGCCATCGGAGCGCTGGGTTCCTGTACAGCTGGTTTCTCCGGACGAAGTCCGACTGCGGCGGCAACTTCATTGAGGATATCAATCGCGAAACTGAGACTGACCTGAAAGAATTCACGGTCCGAACCGGACCGATGCTCCGCCAACCTCTGATGGATCAACCGTTCCGCCCGCTGACAATCCGTCACCCGTCTGGACAACAGCACTTCGAAGTTTTGAGGCACTCCCGTCGCTGACGAGATCTCGGCGGCCCTTTCTTCGGGCGTCCGAGTCGTCATTCCGATCTTATACTGGTTTGCGCGATAGGCTGGATTGAATAGGATGTATATGTGCCCTTCAGTCAAGACTTCCTCCCATTTCGGGAATTTACAACGGCTAGCGGGTTCCTCGGTCCTAGGTTCCAACGCACCTCTGGGTGTCGGTCCGTCAATTTCGCCAGTGGCTAGGCTAGCTCGACGGTGAACCCATTGCTGCCGAAGCAATCTTGTGATCGACCCATGCAGCAAGGCCGTTCCAGAGTTCTCGGTCGAGGCCGACTTGGCAAGCGATCGCAATGATCTGCTGGTATGAGACGGGCGTGATCGCAGATTGGCCGGCGAGACTGGGATCCATCAGACCCCGCTTCGCCTTCCGCGCCGTCGGGAAACTGGGGTGATCGGCAAAGACTGCGAGAGCAGTTCCTTGAAGATGGCGGTGCTTGCCGAGCGCTGCCGCCAGCACGGCGTTGCGCATCCACTGATAGGCATCTCCCTTAAAAGGGCAGGGCGTATGGTCAACACCCGTATCGAGCGCGAAGACCGTTGGGATATATTCCCAGTAACGAATGCCCTTGCCTGTAAGAGCACACTGTGAGCGCACGCCGTTGCCCGGGTTGATCTGATCGACGTAGCTTCCGTTGCATTGGCGCGCGCCAAAGCCTGACACCGCGGTTTGGCTACATTGTCCTCCGGGTTCGGTGAACTTGCACTCGATGACGAGTGCTGCCGCGGAGCCGATAGCAAGTGCATCGACTTGCGTCGGCCTCGGTTCCCCCAGAAGCCGATCAGTATCGGTCCACTCGAGTGTTATCGCCCATGGACCACCCGGTGCCACTCCCACACGCTCGGCGATCGCGTCGAAAATGCGGTCGCGATCTGTGCTCGTTTTGAGTGTGCCGAACACATCGATTGCAATGGCTTGCGACGAATGCACCTTATAGGCCTGAATTCGGTTGGTTCGGTCACGATGCCAGGGAAACGTCTCCCAGTCCTCGATCGCTCCGTGACTGGCCGGAAATAGATTTTCGCGGACTGCCTGGAAATCGGAGATCATCTTGGGTGCGCCTCAATTCCATCAAGCCAAGAAGATGGTTTCCTCCAATCGAAGAGGCTCAACCGTGCAGGCATTCGTGATGGGATCGCTTTAGGTGACACTCGGCTTGTCCACCAGCTTCTCGACCAATCGCCTGAGTTCCGACGGGGTCGTTTGGCCAGCCACAACCTCGTGGTAGCCAATTCCGGCGCGTCGCAACGCCTCTTTCTTTACGGCGTCGCGCGCGGCCGCTGCGCCTTGATGATGCGCTCCGCCTTGGTATTCGATGACGTGCCGCGGTCGGCAGTTGCTGTCCACGAGCAGTAAGTCGACACGCTTGGAATTGATGCAACTGTAGGCGTCTGGGTCGGCACTTCGAAGGATCTCGCCCAATGAAACCTGAGCCATCACCTGCCATGACGGATTGCAGCCGATCACGACACTGTCGAGTTCTCGAAACACCCGGGCTTCACTCTTGTTCAGCAATGGCTGGACGGTGAACTTCGAGCGCATCACAATACGCAGTTGATCCGTGGCATCGATTGGCCGCGATGGCTGAGCAGATGGGGTCTGAAGCCAGGGGCCTTGTATGACGCGCTCGTTCCAGCGCCTTTCCTCCGATTGTGACCTGTTTCTCTCTCGCCACGCCAGTCTGCTCGTCGCGGTTAGATACTGCTCAACGGCCATGCCGATGATAATACCCACGAACAGCGCGGCGATTAGCAGTTCGGGCTTTTCAAAGTCTGCAATGGTTATGCCGCCCGAAGCGCCGGCTGCGGCAGCTCCGATGATCAGCCAAGGTGCTGCGAACAGCACCGACCTCTGGCGATATTGCATGCCCCTCTCCGGATTTCCCGCCAAGATAGTATGACGCTTTTACGGGGCGCGGAAAGTTATCCAAAAGAATGAGGTTTCACACGCCGCAAACTTCCACCCGATGATCGGTTTCCTGTTTCCGAGGGATGGTTCTAGCGACTAGCCGGCATCCGCTTTAGCCAGGATTCCTTCATCGCTGGCACAGCGAAAGCTTTAGAGTCAGTGCCAAGCCTGTTGCCATGGTGTTCACGCTCTGGGCTAAAAAGATCGCATAATGCATCGTCGGGAACCTGTGAGAAAGTCTCGGGACGAACTACTGGTCGCCGTTTCCTTTCAAGAACGTTCAGCGCATAGACCGCCCTCAGCCCCCATCCGATTGGCCACAAATTCTGCTCCGCGAATGGTGCGGTGATCGGAAATGACGGTGGGTGTAGACTGGTAGTCCGGAAGGCGCTATTCGTGATGTACCAGCATACCACCAAACCCTTCCGCGGATTTTCCAAGGCCTCTTATATTGAAAAAAGTGCAACGCAGCTTTGCCGTCGAGTACAAAACCGGCAGGCGAAAACTCGATACCAGGTCAAACTCGATCTGGGGCAACGTGGATCTAAAGTCCGTCGCTCGCGACGTAGAGGAAGAGGCAACGCCGATTCTGTCGGGTAGTTCTCAGTGTGGCAAACCCGTCAATGAAATGTCTTTACCAAAAGCAGATCAGCCCGGGTCGTTGTTGACACCGCCTCTCGGGCCGTCGACAACTGCATCAGATACACAGGAGATAAGCATGGCCGACGAGACTGATACGGCAATGAGTGCCGCTGTTCGGACCGTTGTCGAAACGCCCATTGCGCCGAAAAAACAGCGCAAACCCCGCGCCAAGAAAGCGGCGGCACTCGAGACCGCGTCAGCTGACGCTACGGCAGAGCCAGCAGCTGCTCTGGCCGGCGCCGGTGGTGTGAAGAGGAGAGGGCGCAAGGCAAAGGTGATCGAAGCTGCAGCGAGCGCCAAACGCGCACCTGTGCGCCGTGCTCCAAAGGTTGTGCAGGCAGCGCCGGCCGCGCCGATGACCGCGATCGATGAGATGGCAGACCTTTTGCAGTTGGAAGAGGAAAATCAACGACTGCGCAAGCTTCTGGCTGAAAAACTTCGCGCTGAAAATGCCGATCTGCGCAAACGGCTCAAGCTCGATTGATGTAAGCAGCCAGTCAACCGCCGGCCGCATTTCTATGCTTATCGAGACATAGAGTTTGGCGGCGATGGATGCTGCTGCCGGAATTCAAACTCACTGCCTGCTTGCGGGATAAAACGCGAGGTCGGATAGATGGCGTCTCCCTGGAACCTTCTTGCCCGACTGATCTCCCTAGGACGCGGACAAAAGAGAGAAAACGGCTCGACCGAGAAGGTTACGCCGGACGCGTTGGCTATTTCCGGTCCGACTGAAACGCCTGCCGAGGAGAGCCCGATTAGCGCTGCTCGACCGGCAAGTGAGGAGCTACCTCGTCACGATCAAGCCGCTGCAATCTCCGCAGTGCCAGTGCATTCCGAAGAAGCCGAAAACGATGTCCGCGACAAGGTCGACGGCGATGTCGCCAAAATGGTGGAGGTCGCTAATCCGGCTATATCCGGTGGTACTGGTATCGACGTCACCGCTGCACATGATACCCCTAGGATCAAGCGAACTGTCGAGGTCGCACCGCGCAAGCAAAGGAGCCGCGGCAAGGAAGCGGTGGCGATAGCGAACGATCGTCAGGCTATCCACACTGCAAACGAGATGAGCCTCGATGACGAGATCAAGGTGCTGAGGGATCAGTTGGCCAGAAAGCTAACGCTGCAAAACGCGCAGTTGAGAAAAATGCTAGACCGGTTTGAACGGTGAGCGTGGCGCGCTGCCTGCCCATTTAACCCCGGATCAATTGCAAGCCTGTTGCAGGCGAACGAATCTCAGATTTGAACAGGGTGTCACCGGTTCGAGTCCTTTCAAGGCGAGAATTTGGAAGTTCGGCGACATCCTTCTCCCACATTCAATCATCTGCCCGGTTTCCACATCAAAACACGCCCGTTCGACTCGCTGTGGACGCTGATCGCGCCGGAAACGGGAATCTCACGAGTTGCCGAGCTGCGCTTCCTAGGACATGAAACTGATCGGACGATGGATGCAGCGATCATCGGTCCGCCAATTGAACACGTTATGCATTACCTTCAGCAATTCGGGAATGATCGAGTCGCAGAAGCGATGCCTACCGGCAAGACTACGGCGATCGGGGGCTGCTTCTCAATAAAGTCTGCAGCGGTACGCATCGACACCGCCGAGTTGAGCCATAACCCCTGGAATTTCAGTCCCGCCAGCCAAAATTGAGGGTCACTTTAAGAACCGTCGGAGCTCGGCCGAGACCAGCGTCACTGCTCTGTGAAGTGCCGTCCTCAAATGTGATTTCTATTTTTATATTCAAGCTCTTAACTCTCCCGCTAAACCGGCTAATCAACAAAGCGCGTGCATCCCTTGATGACACCCATTCTGGACCGTCCGACAGGGGCTCATTCGGAGATACAAAGTGATTACACGACGAACCTCTTTAAAACTAGCAGCTGCCGCCGGTACGCTCGCCGCGCTTGCCCCTTCTATGCTGCGGGCCGCGAACGGTGAGCTACAATGGCGGTATTTTCAAGCCGATGAGGCCGGCTTCTGTCGTACGCCGGTGCTTCTGACAAGCGAACATGAAGCCATTCTCATCGACGGCGGTTTCACTTTGCCGTTCGGGCGGGACCTTGCCGAAGCCATCAAGCTTACAGGCAAAGAATTGACAACGATTTATGTCAGCCGCAACGATCCAGATTATTATTTCAGCTTACGGCCCATAGTTGAGGCCTTCCCAGGCGCGAGGGTAATCGCCAAGCCCACCACCGTTCAGGCAATAGAGGCTAATGTCCAAAAGAAGCTGGAAATATGGGCACCAAAATTGGGGGGATTGGTCCGCGCACGCTGGCGGATGTAATTATTCCCGAAGCTTCGAACGAGAGCTCACTAGTCCTTGAGGGTAACGGAATTGAAATCGTTGACGTGCCCGACATGTATGACCGTCGATACATATGGGTGCCTTCACTCGAAGCGGTTTTCGGGGGTGCGTTGATCAATTCCGGCATCCACGTGTGGGTTGCCGACACTCCGTCAGCTGAAGCGCGTGCGTCCTGGGTCAAGGCGCTCGATGCCATCGCAACAAGGAAGCCAAAAATTGTCGTGCCGGGCCATCAGAGCGAAGGGACCAAACAAGGCATTGCGGCCATCGCTTTCACCCGCGAATATCTAATCGCCTTCGAGGAGGAAATGGGCCGCAGCTCGGACAGTGGGTCACTAGTTGCTGCAATGAAGAAACGCTATCCGGACCTGAAGAGAATCGGCTCGCTCGACCTCGGGGCCCGGGTTGCCAAGGGCGAAGTAAAGGGGGGATGACGCTTACGCAGCCTCGACTGAAGAATATGGCGGAGGATACTGACCTTGAAGCATGCCTCGTGCAGTAGCTCCCTGCTTCCGCACGATGGGTTCTTTGCAAAATTATGGTGGCGTGTCTCGGCTCCATAAAACATTCCCTCGGCCCGAGAGGTTGCGCTCGATCGAATCTGAGCATAATTCCCGCAAAGCGTCACAAGCGAATCTCAAAGATCACGACACGCTTTAATGGCCTGCAGGTCGTCGATTGCCGCTGGTTAGCGCGGCATGTCGGAAGGAGAGGGCCTTCCGTTCGCATCTTGCCGCGCTCGCACGTCAACAGACCGGATCCCCGACATGGTGAAGAACGGCTCCGGTTCGACGGAGGACTGGCATCGCGCACATGGTTCAGAGTCCGTTCCAAAGGTCGTTATGCGGCTGGATATCCAGCCGCACCACGACCCTTTTGCCTAGCACGCCATCGCATAAGAACTGTGCTTGATGTCTTTCAGGCTTCTCGTTTTAAACTGTCCGACCAAAGCGGCAAGCCTGTTAGTCTCACACGTTAGGCTTTGTGCGGCAGCGGTGGTTTGTTCGACCATCGCTGCATTTTGCTGCGTAACCTTGTCCATCTGATCGCCGGCGGCCGATACCTCGCGGAGGCTGAGCGCCTGATCGCGTGCCGACACAGCTATTTCAGTCACCGTCGCGCTCATGGCATTAAAGTGCGAAACGATCTGCTCAAGCGAAGATCCTGACTCGCCTACCAACCTGACCCCAACATCAACCTGGTCCGACGATGTCGAAATAAGCTGCTTGATTTCCTTTGCTGCATTTGCGGAGCGTTGTGCAAGTTCGCGGACCTCCTGTGCGACGACGGCAAAGCCTTTGCCAGCTTCGCCGGCCCTGGCGGCTTCAACGCCAGCATTTAGCGCCAGGAGATTCGTCTGAAAGGCAATCTCGTCAATCACGCCTATGATGCTCTCGATTCTTGCGGAAGAATTTTGGATTTCATTCATCGCCGAGATTGCACGATTGACGATTTCTCCGCCTTTTTCGGCGTTCGCACGGGTCGTCGTCACCGCGTCGTTGGCGCGGCTGGCGCCTTCAGCCATACCGTTGACGCCTCGCGTAACCTCCGAGAGCGCTGCGACAGTCTCTTCGAGCGACGAAGCCTGCTGTTCAGTCCGACGAGCAAGGTCATTCGTAGCGGTGGAGATTTCGCCCAAGCCCGACCGTATCGTCGAAACGGCTTGGATGACGGCGTCGAAAGCGCTTTCCAGACTTGCTACCGAATTGTTGAAGCGGTCGCGAATTATGGAGTAGCGGGCATCGACATCACCAATCCTGGCGGTCAAATCTCCGGTCGACAACGCGTCCAAACCCTTGGAAATCTGGCGGAAGGCAAATTCCATCGCGTCTGCCTCAGCCATTCGCTGTCCCTCCTGTCGTTGGCGCTGCTCCTCGGAAGCAAGCCTGACGCTTTCGGCGGCGATATCGGCTGCTGTCTTTGCATGCTTGGTTTCCTGGAACACCATCAGTGAACGTGCCATGGCACCGAGTTCATGGCCGTTGTCGGCGCCATCGAATTCAGCCAAGTCCTCGCCACGAGCAAGTCGTTCCATTTTCGCAGCCATGGTGCGTACTGCAGACGAAATTAAACGCCCCAAATAATATGAGAGTGCAAGGCCGATCACGATCAGCGCTGCACTGACAGCGAGTGTAACTGTGGTAGCACTCGAGGCCGTCTGATCGACGGAGCCATCGAGTTCTTTCTGGGTGTCGGCAACCCTGGCCTGCAAAGCCTGGAAACCCGTCGCTATCTTCGGACCGAGTTCTTCAATTTCGCTGACCCTGATGCGCTTGGTTTCACTCCACACATCCCGCATCTCACCAAGGCGTGCGCCATAGTTCTGCATGAGTTGCGCGGCGCCGGAAAGACGCGTCTGCTGCAGGTCATTGTGGGCCATTCTTGTGGCAGCAGCATTCAGATCGACCGCCTCACTCAGCGCGAGTTGCGCGGTATCATACGCCTTCAAATCGCCGGAGTTTACGAAGCGTTCGGAAAAATAGAGGCTCTTGTTGAGGGCTTGGAGGGTAATCGTTGTCGCGTAGAGAAGCTTCAGGTCGTTCTGGCGCCAGGCACTGCGCAATATGTCGTTCAAGGCAATGCCTGTCCACGGCCCAAATTCAGTGACTTTCGAAAGAAGCTGATCATGCCGTGACTGCAGCGCAACCAGCCTATCGAACGCCTGGTCGTAGGCTGCGACCTGCCCCCTAATTGTGGTGACGTCGGCTTGGAGGCTGGGGCTCCGGGCCAAGCGCGTATCATCAAGCGCAAATGAACTGACCCCGACTTTGAAACGGTTAACCAATTCTTTCGACGGGGCAGACCGAAACGCTTCTGCGGACATCTGAATGTCGCGGAGCCGATCGCTATAAATCGATATGGCTAGGCTTTCACCGACCGTTGCGCGGTAAGACGCAAAGACAGATGTGAGCTTATCCATCCCAGACATGACGTTGAGCGACAGGAGGCTCATGAAGAAGATGAGGGGAAGAAAGCCTAGTGTGATTTGGGCACGGATGCTGAGTTTGTTCCAGAAATGCATAATGTCGCCTCGAAAGCTTACCGGCTATTGGCCAGGTATTGGTCAACGTTCTGTGGGGTGACGAGCTCGAATGGAATGTAGTTTTCCCGTGGCACTTTATCTCCCCGCGCTAGCTTAAGTGCCGCGTCGACGGCTCCCGCGCCTTGGGCGGCGGCATTCTGAAATACGGTGACGGTTAGCTCGCCAGCCTTCATCGCTTCGAGGGCAGGGTGAACTGCATCGATGCCGGCAACAATCACGTTCTTCGTCGCGCCATCGCGACGCTTCAGGGCACGGATCGCTCCAAGCGCCATATCGTCATTATTCGCGACGATCGCGTCGAACTCGACGCCCGCCGTCAGCCATTCCTCGACCTGGGCTTCGGCAAAGTCGGGCGACCAATAAGCAGTCTGACGTTCGACGACTTTGAGACCATTGCAGTCGGGCGTGGCGAGAACATCATCAACATCTGCAGTGCGGGCCCGAGCCGCAGCATGAAAGGGCTCGCCGACGAGTACCGCGATGTTACCCTTTCCATTTAGAAGCCTACACACCTCCTTAGCTTGAAGGGAACCGGATTGCTTCTCGTCGGAAGCGACGACGGCTTGGTTCGCGGGGAGGTCAAGGACGTTGGCCGGAACGTTATTGACATAGACGAGCGGGATGCCCACCCCAGCGGCCATCGGTGTCAGCTGCGCGCCGAGATCCCCGTCGGCGAGCAGTACAATCAGTGCGTCGACCTTGCGAGCCACGAGTTCTGTGACCTGCTTCTTTTGCAGCTCCCCATCACCGTTCGCGTCCGTCGTGACGACATCGATGCCGCCTGCTTCCTTTGCGTGTGTGAGAAGGCCCTGAAGCAAAGTAGAATTGAATTCGTCCAGATTGGAGACCGAGACGCCAAGCGTCGCGGCGTTCGTTTGTGATGTCAACGTTAACATTAGCAATGTTGAAAGTAAGGTCCGGCGCATTTCCCTCTCCAAAAATGTTGGCTGTTGCGGAATTATCAAACGTTTCCAGTAAAAAGAGAATTAATCACATGAGGCAACGGGAACGACTGCGACAGGACCTGGCGTCGCATCGCCGTTGGTCGACGCCGCGATAAGGGTATCGCGAAACGCAGACTGGGCAATCATTGGACGCCGCTGCGGAAAATCGGCCGCGGCGTTCGACGAAAGGCTGACGAGGAAAGGTTCGCATGAACCAGCGAGCATTATCTTACGAAACAGGCCGCCAAAGGATGAAGGCACAGCGCAACGCTCGGCCCGTTTTGGTTGGCAAGGCAGTTTTCCTCATGCCTCTGTCCCAATGCCGCCTCGAGGAGTAGGAGTGGGGCGTGAAGTCCAACGGACTCATCGCCCGACCGCGGCCGCCGAAGGTGCTGGATCCGTTTTGGCGGAATCTTGATCGACCCCGACCGCGCGCTGCAGTACGGCGAGACTCGCCTGGGCCTGCATCAGCCTCAGATCACCGATAATAGCACCCTCGCTTGCGAGGAAGGCGGAGATGGGATGACCAAAGGTTATTCCAAGCAAGATGGCGGCTGAGAGCAAATACACACCGCGCTTTGTGGTCTTGGATATGTGCATATTTGAGTTCCCTTTTTTGTTAATGATAGATTAAAAAAAATTTTGGTCAATCAGAATGTAATCGTTGACATAGGCAAAGTTCAATGTTGTATACGTTAACATAGATCCAATATGGCATTTTGTTGTCACTGGCTAGCCTCAAGATGGTGGTCAGCGCGTCGGAATATAGCGGATCTAGGCATGTAAACGATAACATATTAACGGCTTCGGAGGAGGCCATTTCGGTGACAGCGACGCCGCTTGCACGCCACGTCAAGGAGGGGAATGCGCATGAAAAAGCTCATCACTGGAACTGCAGCACTGCTTTTGGCTACGTCGCCTGGTTATGCCGGGGACATAGGCGTTGCCATCTCGCACAGCGACTCTTTTCTCGCTGTCATGGTTCAGGGAATGAAGGATGAGGCGGCCAAGACAAAGCAGCCGCTCCAGATTGAGTTTGCTGAAGCCGACATCAACAAGCAGCTGTCGCAAATTCAGAATTTCATCGCCGCGAAGGTCGATGCCATCATCGTCAACGTCGTCGAAAGCTCGGCATCCCCGGCGATCACCAAAATGGCGGCCGATGCCGGCGTGCCGCTGATCTATGTCAACAATACACCGAGCGACCTCGATGCGCTCGGCTCGAAGGCCGCATTCATCGGATCGAACGAAGCCGAGGCTGGTGAGCTCGAGACGAAGGAAGTTTGCCGCGTTTTGAAGGAAAGCGGCAAGACCAGCGATGCAGGGATCCTGATTATTCAGGGCATCTTGGCCCAACACAGTGCCGAACTGCGCAGCAAGGCCGTACATGATGTAATCGCGACGCCCGACTGCAATTTCATGAAAGTGATCGACGAACAGTCGGCCAACTGGGATCCGGTCAAGGCGCAGGACCTGATGACCAACTGGATTACGGCCGGCTACAAGCCTGCTGCGGTAATCGCGAACAATGATGAAATGGCGCTCGGCGCCATCAATTCCATGAAGGCGGCGGGCTGGGACATGAAGGACGTCGTCGTTGCGGGCATCGACGCTACCAAGGAAGCGATGCATTACATGCAGACCGGTGACCTGGATGTGAGCGTTTTCCAAGATGCGATCGGTCAGGGTGCCGGGTCCGTCGACGCCGCAATTAAGATGGCGAAGGGAGAAAAAGTACAATCCCCCGTTTGGATCCCGTTCGAACTGGTCAATCCGGCCAACGTCGACAAGTACATCAGCAAGAACTGACACCGCCGGGGCAAGACAGGTGTGCATCCCGGTGCGCACCTGTTTCTCACGAAGGATTCGCGTCCGGCCCCTCGCGGAGGCGACCTAGAACCTGGCAGAACACTCGTCGATCCTTGGATCAGGAAAGAGATCGTAAGATGCTTAGATTGGGTATTTTGGGCTGCGGTCGCATCGGTCAGGTGCATGCTGGATCGATCGGACGGATCCAAGGCGCTGAACTCGCTGCCGTTGCCGATATTTCCTCCGAGGCAGCATCTGCCTGTGCGGCGCGCTTTAGGACGGTCGTTCGCGGCATCGACGAGATTATCAGTGCCAACGACATTGACGCTGTCGTCATCGCCACGTCGACATCTACGCATTTCGATTTGGTGACCGCAGCAGCGCGGGCAGGCAAAGCGATCTTCTGCGAAAAGCCGATCGATCTTTCCTCAGAACGAGTTCGCTCTTGCATTGAGGCCGTGAATGCAGCCGGTGTCGCCTTCATGACAGCCTTCAACCAGCGTTTCGATCCTCACTTCAGCGCTCTTCAGGCGCGCGTGCGGGCAGGTGAAATCGGCGATGTGGAGACCGTTTCAATCGTCTCGCGCGACCCTAACCCGCCTCCCGTGTCCTATGTCAAAACCTCAGGCGGCCTTTTCCGAGACATGATGATCCATGACCTCGACATGGCGAGGTTCGTTCTCGGTGAGGAGCCGGTGAAGGTATTTGCAGTAGGATCCAACCTTATCGATGCGGGCATCAAGGAAGCCGGCGACGTCGACACGGCGGCAGTCATTCTAACGACGGCCAGTGGACGAATCTGCCAAATCACCAATTCGCGCAGGACGACTTATGGCTACGACAAGCGTCTTGAAGTCCACGGATCTAAGGGGATGCTTCGCGTCTCCAACGTGCTTGAGAACCTCGTCGAGCGGGCGGGAAACAGCGGCTTTGGACAGGCGGTCGCCCAAGCCTTCTTCCTCGAGCGATTCGAGGCGGCCTACCTCGCCGAAATGCTTCATTTCGTCGAGTCAGTATCGTCCGGGACCGCCCCGGTTCCGAGCGCCGAGGATGGACTTCGCGCCCAGCTCATTGCCGATGCAGCAACCGAGTCATGGCGAGAAGGCCGGCCGGTCGCCATCCCTCGCTAATCGCTAAAATATGTAACATTCGGAAAACGCTCATGAAAATAGCAATCGTCGGCCTTGGCAAGGTGGCGGAGCTCCACGCCGAGGCACTTCGTCAGATAGGACCACATATTTTTGCCGGCGGTTGGAGTCGCTCGGTGGAAAAGGCTGCGGATTTCTGCCGACGTTTTGGGGGGGTGGCGTACCCGTCGGTCGAGGCGCTCCTGGCCGACGAGAAGATCGACGCCATTCTCGTTGCGACAAGCACGGATTCCCATTTCGAATTTGCCAAGCGTGGTCTCCAAGCGGGAAAGCACGTTCTCCTGGAGAAGCCTCTTTGCGAAAGAGCCGAACAGATTCGGGAGCTTGCGGACATCGCCGTCAGATATGATCGTATCTGCATGCCGTCGCACAACTACATCTACGCAGAGAACATGCGCCGCCTCAAAGTTCATATCGAGGACGGCCGGCTGGGTGACATCGTTAATTTCTGGGCGATCTATAACAAGCGTCATGACGCCTCCATCGGTGAACCCGACCTGACGATGCGGGAATTGATGGTTCATCACGCCTATTGCATGTTGTTTTTCCTCGGGCGTCCCTCGCATGTTTACGCCACGGGCACAAACGTGCATTTCGACGATAAGCAGGCGCACGACCAGCTCATGATCACTGCGGAATATGCCGATGGGAGAATCGCAAACCTCTGGGGCAGCTTCTCGGCCGACGACAGAAGTCGCGAACCGTGGTCATGCTATTTTAAGGTCCTGGGAACCGAAGGAAGCGGTGTCGTTGCCTGGGATGTGACGAAGTTCGGGGAGGCATCCATCCCATTCTGGGATGATGCTACTTATTGGGACAGTTTCCTGCAGGTCGAGCAATATTTTCTGAACGAGTGCCTAGCAAAGGCTTCACCTCCGCTGTCGACGTTGGCTGATGCCTTTGACGCAGCAGTCATTCTCGACGCGGCGCGTCTTTCATTGGTCGAAAAACGTCGGATAGAAGTCGCCTACCGGTAACGATTGATAACCGAAGCGAACATCCTTCGTGACGGTAGCAAAATCGAATGGAATCCCATCCGGACCTCGATCTGCCCGGGGATTTGCTCGTCAACAACCATTTGTGAGGAAAGATGAAAATCGGGGCGCCGAAGGAGAGCTATGCCGACGAAAGACGCGTCGCACTGACACCAGAGAGTGCGTTGCACCTCCAAAAGCTCGGATATGAATGCCTGGTGGAAACGGGTGCGGGACTTCCCTCGGGCGTTTCGGACGACGCTTATCGTACAGCTGGTGTCGAGGTCTTGCCTACTGCACAAGATCTGTGGCAGGCGGCGGATGTCGTCGTGAAAGTCAGGCCGCCGCAACAGGAGGAACTGGCACTTCTGACGCAAGGCAAGACTATCCTATCGTTCGTACATCCCGCCCAGAACGTCGATCTGCTCGAAATGGCCCGCGTGCGCCAAGTTAATATGATCGCTATGGACATGGTGCCGCGCATCTCAAGGGCACAGAAAATGGACGCTCTTTCGTCCATGGCAAATATCGCCGGTTATCGCGCGGTAATGGAGGCCGGCAATAGCTTCGGACGCTTCTTCACTGGACAAGTGACCGCAGCGGGCAAAGTTGCACCGGCGAAGGTCTTGGTCATCGGCGCAGGAGTTGCCGGACTTGCGGCAATCGGGACATCGACGGCGCTCGGCGCGATTACGTACGCCTTCGACGTTCGCCCCGAGGTCGCTGAGCAGATTGAAAGCATGGGCGCGCAGTTCGTCTTCCTCGATTTTACCAACGAGCAGCAGGACGGGGCGGCGAGCGGCGGCTATGCGACGCCGTCATCTCCGGAATTCCTCAACGCCCAGCTGAGTAAGTTCCGGGAGCTTGCGCCACAGATCGACATCGTCATATCAACCGCCATGATACCAGGGCGTGATGCTCCCAAACTCTGGCTTGCTGATATGGTCGCGACCATGAAGCCCGGCTCCGTGATCGTAGATCTTGCCGCTGAGCGCGGTGGAAATTGCGAGCTCACCGTCGTCGACCAGATGGTGGTGACTGCGAACGGCGTCAAGATCATCGGCTACACAGATTTCCCAAGTCGGATGGCGGAGCAGGCCTCGACGCTTTATTCCAACAACATCCGCCACCTGATCACGGATCTGACCCCGAATAGGGATGGCCGCCTCGTCCACAATATGGAGGACGACGTCATCCGCGGCGCCACGGTCGCTCACGAGGGTAGAATAACCTATCCGCCGCCGCCACCGAAAGTTCAGGCCATCGCCGCCCAGAAGCCGAGTGAAAGGTCGAGGGAGTCCAGTCCTGAGGAAAAGCGCTCGCAGGAGCTGATGGCCGTCCGAAGGCGGACCAAAGCCCAGGGACAGCTGCTGGCCGGCGGCACGATGCTCCTCCTGTTGGTCGGCGCAATGGCACCACCCAGTTTCATGGGACACTTCACCGTTTTTGTCCTCGCTTGTTTCATCGGGTTCCAGGTTATCTGGAACGTCAGCCATTCACTCCACACGCCGTTGATGGCGGTGACAAATGCCGTATCGGGAATCGTGATCGTCGGCGCACTTTTGCAGATCGGGTCCAGCAACGGAATGGTCATTGGTCTCGCTGCTGTCGCTATCCTAGTCGCCACCATCAACATTGTCGGCGGCTTCCTCGTGACGCGGCGGATGCTCTCGATGTTCCGGAAGTCCTGATTAGTTGGGGTTACACATATGACTATCGGTGTCATTTCGGCCGCCTATATCTCGGGGGCGGTGCTCTTCATTTTATCTCTTGGGGGCCTGTCCGGCCAAGAAAGCGCGAAGCGCGCCGTCCGCTACGGTTTCGTTGGCATGGCGATTGCGATTGCTGCCACGATCCTCGGACCGGGCTTCGGCCATCTGTCAATCACGTTGGCGATGATCACGGTCGGCGCTGCAACGGGTTGGCTGGTCGCAAAAAAGGTCCAAATGACAGAAATGCCGCAGCTTGTCGCGGCTCTGCATTCTTTCGTCGGCCTAGCGGCCGTGCTTATCGGCTTCAATACCCATTTGGAAGCAGAGACTATTGCCGGACTAAACGAGGCGGCCAGAGAGCAGCTTTCAGGGTTTGCGGCGATTCTTGCGAGCAAGACACCATTGGAAATGGCGATCATGAAAGTCGAGGTTTACCTCGGTGTCTTCATCGGAGCCGTCACCTTTACCGGTTCTGCAATCGCTTTCGGGAAGCTGGCAGGAAAGCTTGACAGCAAGGCGCAAAAGCTGCCCGGGGGCCATACCCTCAATGCCGCTGCGGCCATCCTTTCGCTCGTTTTGCTGCTCGTTTATGTGCGAGGCGCTGATGTTTGGGTGCTAGCCGCAATGACGGTTCTCGCCTTCTTCATTGGCTTTCACCTGATCCTGGGTATCGGCGGCGCCGACATGCCTGTCGTCGTTTCCATGCTGAACAGCTATTCGGGCTGGGCTGCGGCTGCGATCGGCTTTACGCTCGGAAACGATCTTCTGATCGTCACCGGTGCATTGGTCGGATCTTCGGGCGCAATTCTGTCTTACATTATGTGTACGGCAATGAACCGTTCCTTCGTCTCGGTTATTCTCGGCGGCTTCGGCGCGACGACCGGGTTTGCCGTTGCGATTGAAGGCGAGCAGATCGCTATTGATGCCGATGGCGTCGCCGCCGCACTCAACGAAGCCGACAGCATTGTCATCGTTCCGGGATACGGCATGGCAGTCGCGCAGGCCCAGCAAGGGGTCGCGGAATTGACACGCAAGCTGCGCGCTGCAGGCAAAAACGTGAGGTTTGCAATTCATCCTGTCGCTGGCCGCCTCCCGGGTCACATGAACGTGTTGCTTGCCGAAGCCAAGGTTCCCTATGATATCGTCCTCGAAATGGATGAGATCAACGAGGACTTCTCCCAAACTGACGTCGTCATCGTCATCGGTTCAAACGATATCGTCAATCCAGCAGCTCAGGACGATCCAGCGTCGCCGATCGCTGGAATGCCTGTGCTGGAAGTCTGGAAAGCAAAACAAGTCTTCGTCTCGAAGCGCGGTCGGGGCACCGGCTACTCTGGTATAGAAAACCCGCTCTTCTGTCGCGAAAACACGCGCATGCTGTATGGCGACGCAAAAGAGAGCATGGCGCAGTTGCTGCCGCAGATTGGCTGATTGTGCCGTCGCTGAGGGAAAGATGGCGTCGCAGTTCTTGGTTTGCTGGCAATTGCTGCCGCTTGGATTGACGCGATTCAAACGGCCGGTTGCCGGCGCCGGGGTCCCTCCGAAATCAAATAGTGCGGCACGTTTCCGTTCGGAAGGGCAGCAGTCACTAGCTCAACCCGGCCAATAGTAGCAACTCGGTCCTGTTTTGCGGCTAAGGCGGGCTGGAGGAGATGCTTGCGTGTGCTGCGCATTTGGTTTTGGCTCCTGGCAATTGGCGGGTTATTCCCGATCACATTTCCAATGTAATCGTTGACATTGAGTTTTTCTCGTGTTGTATACGTTAACATTACAGTTTCTTGACGGGG
>NZ_MRDL01000031.1 GCF_002008365.1 Rhizobium leguminosarum bv. viciae USDA 2370 | reverse complement strand
CGAGGAGGCGCCGATCTTCCAGGTCGCCGACTACGGATTGGTCGCCGATCTCTTCGACGCCCTGCCGGAATTGCAAAAGGCACTCTAGCGGGGGAGACCGAACGTGGCGCGCGTCGTGGGACGTCCAATCAAACCTGGTGCCGACCTTCTCCTGAACGATGACGAGAAGCCGGCATACATACGGCTACACGACATCGGCAGGGAAAGACGTTCTCGGCCGTTGCAGGAATTCGTCAACGATGTCGGCGGGCTGATGTTGTCGGCGGAGGCTCCTGCCGTCGCCAGCTTCGTCGCGGGCAAGGTTCTCCAGAAACTGCTCAAGACCGGCAAGGTGCGCCCGGAGGGCGGGTCTCTTCCCGGCGCGCCGGAAGGGCTTGATGACGCCATCGGCCATCTTGCGAAATCGGGACGGAAATACGAGGCGATCGCCAGCCAGTTCCATAGTCTCGCCGACAAACTGCTCTGGAGACGCGGCCGCTCCGGTCCGTTTGCAAGCCTGAATTTTGGCGATACGCATTCCCATGCGGTCGTGGTCGGCCCCGGCGGCATGGAGGAACGCGCCGATCTCAGGGTCGGCGTGATCTATATGGATCGCTACACCCGTTTCCCCGATCATGTTCAGACGCAGCCGCGCGCCTTCATTCTGCTGTCGCCGGGCGAAATCCGCCTTGGCGATTCCGAGTGGTTCTCCGCCGGTGTCGGCACGGTCTTTGCGAACGACGCCGGCCAATCTTTCGCGATAAGATGCACAGCCCGGCCTCTGCTTGCGGTCTGGTGCCAGGTTGAGCGGGAGACGTGATGGGTGCTTGGCAACGACGAGCCTGAGATGAACGAAAAGGCCGAAGGCGAGAGCATGAAGTCTCGGCGGTCACGCAGCGAAGCAGATCGCTGAGAAGCCGGTCTATCGGAATATGTAGCATCAGAATTCAATTTAAGAGGAAGGATATCAAGATGGACGTTCGCGCCGCCGTTGCCGTTCAGGCAGGAAAACCGCTGGAAGTGATGACCGTGCAGCTGGAGGGACCGCGGGCCGGCGAAGTGCTGGTCGAGGTCAAGGCGACGGGCATCTGCCACACCGACGATTTCACCCTGTCGGGCGCCGATCCTGAAGGCCTGTTTCCGGCCATTCTCGGCCATGAGGGTGCCGGCATCGTCGTCGATGTCGGCTCCGGCGTCACCTCGGTCAAGAAGGGCGACCATGTCATTCCGCTCTACACCCCGGAATGCCGCGAGTGCTATTCCTGCCTTTCCCGCAAGACCAATCTCTGCACCTCGATCCGCGCTACCCAGGGCCAGGGGCTGATGCCGGACGGAACGAGCCGCTTTNGCCAGGGGCTGATGCCGGACGGAACGAGCCGCTTTTCGATCGGCAAGGACAAGATCCACCACTATATGGGGTGCTCGACTTTTTCGAACTTCACCGTGCTGCCGGAGATCGCCCTTGCCAAGGTCAATCCCGACGCGCCCTTCGACAAGATCTGCTACATCGGCTGCGGCGTCACCACCGGCATCGGCGCGGTCATCAATACCGCCAAGGTGGAGATCGGCGCCACGGCGATCGTCTTCGGTCTCGGCGGCATCGGTCTCAACGTGCTTCAGGGCCTGCGTCTTGCCGGTGCCGACATGATCATCGGCGTCGATATCAACCCTGACCGCAAGGCCTGGGGCGAAAAGTTCGGCATGACCCACTTCGTCAATCCGAAGGAGGTCGGCGACGACATCGTGCCCTACCTCGTCAACCTGACCAAACGCAACGGCGACCTGATCGGTGGCGCCGACTATACCTTCGACTGCACCGGCAACACCAAGGTGATGCGCCAGGCGCTGGAAGCATCGCACCGCGGCTGGGGCAAGTCGGTTATCATCGGCGTTGCCGGTGCCGGCCAGGAAATCTCCACCCGTCCGTTCCAGCTGGTCACCGGCCGCAACTGGATGGGCACGGCTTTCGGCGGCGCGCGCGGCCGCACCGACGTGCCGAAGATCGTCGAATGGTACATGCAGGGCAAGATCCAGATCGATCCGATGATCACCCACACCATGCCGCTCGAGGACATCAACAAGGGCTTCGAGCTGATGCATTCGGGCAAAAGCATCCGCGGCGTGGTGGTCTACTGAGTCATGAAAACCATCTCGACCGACAATTCTCATGGCGGCACCCAGGGCGTTTACGTCAATCGCTCGGATGTCTGCGACTGTGACATGACCTTTGCGGTATTTCTACCGCCGCAGGCCAAAGGACGGAAGCTGCCAGTTCTGTGGTACCTTTCAGGTCTGACCTGCACCCATGCAAACGTCATGGACAAGGGAGAGTATCGGCGTCTTGCCGCAGAACTCGGTATTGTCATCGTCTGCCCCGACACCAGTCCACGCGGCGATGCCGTCCCGGACGAGCCGGATAATTGGCAGTTCGGCAAGGGTGCCGGTTTTTATGTCGACGCCACCGAGCCGCCATTCGCACAGAACTATCGGATGTACAGCTACGTCGTCGATGAATTGCCGAAGCTTATCGCGGCCGAATTTCCGGTCGACATGACGCGACAGGGAATCTTCGGTCACTCGATGGGGGGACATGGCGCGATCACGATCGCGCTCAAGAACCCCGAACGCTTCAGCAGCTGCTCGGCCTTCGCGCCGATCAGCCATCCATCCGTCTCCGGCTGGTCAAAGCCGGCGTTCCAGAAATACCTCGGATCGGATGAAACGCGCTGGCGGGCATATGATGCCTGCTCGCTGATCGAAGACGGGCACCGGTTCCCGGAATTCCTCGTCGACCAAGGGACGGCGGACAGCTTCCTGGAGGATGGATTGCGCCCCGAAGAGCTGAGGCAAGCCTGCGAGACGGCCGGCATCAGCCTGCGGCTTCGCATGCAGGAAGGCTACGGCCACTCCTACTTCTTCATTTCGACATTCATGGAAGACCATCTGCGCTGGCACGCGCGGAGATTGGGAGACTGATTGCAGAGCTTGGCCGGGCATATCGCAAACGGCCCAGAAGGGGAGGAGAAACCCATGACCAGCATAGCCATACATCCGGCAGTGGATTCAGGTTTTCGGGCGACTGACGCTGCTTTTGCGGGCGGGACGCTCGTCTGCAAGTGCGCCAGCAATCCGGTGAAGGTAAGAATCAAGAGCGATATCGCCCACAATCACGCCTGCGGCTGCACGAAGTGCTGGAAGCCCGAAGGTGCAGTCTTTTCGGTCGTGGCGGTCGCTCCGACCGAAAGTGTCGAAGTCTTGGAGAATGGCGATAAGCTCGCTGTCGTCGATTCCGCTGCCTTGATCCAGCGCACCGCCTGCAAGGAATGCGGCGTGCATATGTATGGGCCAGTCGTGCGCGAACATCCGTTTCAGGGATTGTCGTTCATCCATCCGGAACGCTTCCAGGAAAGCGGCTGGGCGAAGCCGGGCTTTGCTGCCTTCGTGTCGTCGATCATCGAAAGCGGCTTCGACCCCGCGAAGATGGACGCCGTCAGAGCACAGCTGAGGACATCAGGCCTCGAGCCTTACGATTGCCTAAACCCTGGCCTTATGGACTACATCGCAACCTGGACCGCCAAGAAGAGCGGCGTGCTGGCCTCGTGATCGGCTAAAGTAATTCCCAGCAAAAGTGCGCAGCGTTTTTGCGTCCGGGATTGCGTAAAAACAAAAGAGAGCATTTCCGTGACTTGAGAGAAGCGGAAATGCTCTGGGACGCCGAGCCGGCGCTCCCCGACAAAACCGCCGCCACCGGATATCGAGATAGTCCGTGATGGCCGCGCACCGGCTTGCCGGCAGCCAGCTTCCGACGCCTGATGATCAAGGTTGATGCGCATAAAAATCGCATCAACCTCGACTGCACCGAAATTCTCACAGACCCGCCACCATAATTCGCTTGGGAAGTTCCGCAATGGCCGCCGCCGCGGAACGCCGATCCCTGGACAGCGCTTTGAAATGACGCCTGACGCGCGCCGGGGACGCTTTGCTCGGCATCATTGTGTATTTAAGAAATACTAATTGTGTACGTAATGTACACAATTATTGACTCGCCCCGAGAGGCGTGCCATTTTCACGGCGTAGAGCAACCCGCGGCCGGAGAATGACGATGGCGAAGACCCCCAAGAGCAATCTCTACGAAGATCTGAAACGGCAGATTCTGACGATGGAACTGGACCCGGACGCCGATCTGGACGAGGCCAGTTTGAGCGAAAGATACGGGCTCTCCCGGACGCCGGTCCGCGACATATTCCGTCGCCTTGCCGGTGAGGGCTATATCGACATCCGCGAGAACAGGGGCGCACGGGTCATCCCGATGAACCACTCCACCCTGCGGAATTTCTTTCTCGTCGCGCCGATGATCTACGCGGCAATCGGCCGTCTCGCCGTGCAGAACTTCAAGCCCACTCAGCTTTCGGACCTGAAGCAGACCCAGGAGCGGTTCCGCGCCGCCAGCGAGAACATGGACGCCCTGGCGATGGTCCTCGAGAACAATCGCTTCCACGAAATTTTCGGCGAGATGTCGGGCAACGTCTATCTGCAGCCGAGCCTTGGCCGGCTGCTCATCGACCACGCGCGTATCGGCCACACCTTCTTCCGGCCGAGGAACGAGGACATGAAGCGACGGCTTCAAGTGGCCGTCGGCCATCATGACGGCTTCATCGATGCGCTCGGCGCTCACGACGAGAATGCCGTCGTCGACCTCGTTTTCGAACACTGGGAATTGTCCCGCGAGAACATGGAGATGTTCATCGCCCCGCAAGGTCTCAAGGCGGACGCCTTCCTCGGCGGCCCCGCCACCCAACTCTTGGAGAAATCGTCGTGAAGTTTGAGGGGATCTATACGCCGGCGGTGACGCCGCTCGACCAAACTGGTCAGATCGACAGGGCTGGATTTGCCGCCGTGCTCGAGTCGCTGATCGAGGCGGGCGTCCACGGCATCATCGTCGGCGGCTCGACCGGCGAGTACTATGCCCAGAGCAGCCAGGAGCGTTTCGAGCTCGCGGCCTATGCGCGGGAAGTCATCGGCACGCGGCTGCCGCTCATTATCGGGACCGGCGCCACGCGAACCGAAGATTCGGTCGAATACGCAAAGGCGGCGAAGGAAATCGGCGCGGATGCGATCCTGGTGTCGTCACCGCCCTACGCGCTGCCGACCGAGCGCGAGAATGCGGTCCACGCCCTGACCGTCGACCGCGCGGCGAACCTGCCGATCATGCTCTACAACTATCCGGCTCGTATGGGCGTGATGATGGGCGAGGAGTATTTCTCCCGGCTCGGCAAGTCCAGGAACGTGATCGCCATCAAGGAAAGTTCCGGCGACATGGGCAATCTGCATCTGCTGGCCCGGAAATTTCCCCATATTGCGCTGTCCTGCGGCTGGGACGACCAGGCGCTCGAATTCTTCGCATGGGGCGCGAAGAGCTGGGTCTGCGCCGGCTCCAATTTCCTCCCGCGCGAACATGTCGCCCTCTATGAAGCCTGCTTGCTCGAAAAGAATTTCGACAAGGGCCGCGCCATCATGACGGCGATGCTGCCGCTCATGGATTTCCTGGAATGCGGGAAGTTCGTCCAATCTATCAAGCATGGATGCGAATTGATCGGGCTGAATGTCGGATCGGTCCGTGCGCCGCTGCGTCCGCTCAACTCCGAAGAAAAACGAACCCTCCAGACCGTCGTCGCCACGTTGAAGCGCACGGTCGGCCAGATCACCTCGGGAGCAAATCATGCATGAACCCTTGACCGCTTCCGAATACAAGGCGATCGCCGCCGGTCTTCAGTTTCCGACGAATGCCTTCGTCGATGGCGCATTTCGTCCGGCCAATTCAGGGCAGACATTCACCTCGACGAATCCCGCGACGGGCGAGGTTCTCGCCGAGATTGCCGCATGCGATGCCACCGATGTCGACGCCGCCGTCGCCAAGGCAAGGCAAGCCTTCGACGACGGCCACTGGCGGCTGCGTTCGCCGGCTGAACGCAAGGCGGTGCTCCTCAAGCTTGCCAGGCTGCTGGAGGACAATCGTCACGAGCTCGCCGTGATGGAAAGCCTCGACAGCGGCAAGCCGGTCGGCGAATGCCAGACGGTCGATGTTCCCGATACCATTCATACGATCCGTTGGCACGCCGAACTGATCGACAAGCTCTATGACAACACCGCGCCTGTCGGCGCGAATGCACTGACGATGATCGTGCGTGAGCCGGTCGGTGTCGTCGGATGCGTGCTTCCGTGGAATTTTCCGCTTTTGATGCTGGCCTGGAAGATCGGTCCGGCGCTCGCTGCCGGCTGCTCGGTGATCGTCAAGCCTGCGCAGGAAACGACGCTCACCACGCTGCGTGTCGCCGAGCTTGCCCATGAAGCGGGCATTCCAGCCGGCGTGTTCAATGTCGTGACCGGCGGCGGCAAGGAAGTCGGAGAACCGATCGGCATGCATATGGATGTCGATATGGTGGCCTTTACCGGATCGACGCCCACCGGCCGCCGCTTCCTGCGCTATGCAGCGGACTCGAATCTCAAGCGCGTCGTGCTCGAATGCGGCGGCAAGAACCCCGCCGTCGTTCTCGACGATGCCGAAGACCTAGACCTCGTTGCCGAGCAGGTCGTCAACGGCGCCTTCTGGAATATGGGCGAGAACTGCTCGGCCACGTCGCGTCTCATCGTTCATTCCAAGGTCAAGGATGAGCTGCTGAAACGCATCGGCGCCTATATGCGCGAATGGAAGACCGGCGATCCGCTCGATCCCGCAAACCGCATCGGCGCGCTTGTCAGCAAGGCTCATTTCGAGAAGGTGAAATCCTTCCTCGACGACGCCCGGAAGGAGAAGCTGACGGTCACCCATGGTGGCGAAACGCATGGCGGCATCTTTATCGAACCGACGGTGGTCGAGGGTGTAACGCCCGCCAGCCGCCTCTTCCAGGAAGAGATCTTCGGGCCGGTGCTGTCTGTTACCACCTTCTATTCGCTTGCCGAAGCAATCGCTCTTGCCAACGACACGAATTACGGTCTGACGGCGTCCGTCTATACCGGCAGCCTGAGGAACGCCATCAAGCTCTCGCGCGAAATCCGCGCCGGCGTCGTCACCGTCAACTGCTTCGGAGAAGGCGACGCCAGCACGCCGTTCGGCGGCTACAAGGAGTCCGGTTTCGGCGGCCGCGACAAGTCGGTCTTCGCCCACGACAATTACTGCGAACTCAAGACCATCTGGATCGACGTCTCGGATCGCTCGGTCGACGAGACCATCCGATGATCTCGAAGTCGGTCAAACGTTTGCCTGTTGAGAATGGCGTCTCGGGCTGGGAGGCGGTCAGCGAGCGCCCTTTCCCGGTCCGGACCCTCGACGGCGACGTGACCGCGGACTGGCTGATCGTCGGCGCGGGGTTTGCTGGCCTCTCGGCGGCCCGCCGTCTTCTCGAACTTCGGCCGGATGACAAGATCGTTATCCTTGATGCGAGCGAAGTGGGGAAGGGGACGTCGGGCCGAAATTCCGGCTTCATGATCGACGTTCCGCACAACCTTTCAGGCGGGGAGTATTCTAGTGGAGAGGCGGACGCCACTCGGCTGGAGATGGCCCAGAACCGCTCAGCGATAGCCTTTGCCGCGCAAGCGGCGGAGGAATACGGGATGTCGCGCGCGACATTCGACCCGGCGGGAAAGATCAACGCCGCGGCCACCGCTCGCGGCATGAGGCTCAACCGGAGCTTCGGAGAATCCCTGAGGGGCGCTGGCGAGAAGCATACGTTTCTCGATGCGAAAGAGATGCGGGAGATCACCGCATCGGATTACTACACCGGCGGTCTGTACACGCCCGGAGCGGTGCTTATCCAGCCCGCCGATTACATCCGCTCTTTTGCGGCGGGCCTGCCGGGCAGGGTCAGTATTTTCGAGCGTTCTCCTGTCACTTCATTGAAGCAAGACAGCGGCACCTGGGCCGCCATGACAAACCGAGGGAAGGTCACCGCTCCAAAGGTGATCCTCGGGGTCAATGGCCACATCGACGATTTCGGGCACTATCGCGGCCGCCTGATGCACATCTTTGCTTATGCCTCGATGACAGCGCCGTTTCCAGCAAACGACTTCGGCCAGAAGGCCTCAGGGCAGGACAAGTGGGCGCTGCTCCCGGCAGATGCGATGGGAGCCACGATTCGAAAGATTACCTCCGCTGGCCAGTCGCGGATCGTAATCCGCACGAAGTACACCTACGAAAGCAAGCTGGAGGCGTCGGACTGGCGCATGGGCAAGATGGCCAAGGCCCATCGAGACGCGCTCGACGCGCGGTTCCCGGGTCTCGCGGATGTCCCTTTCGAACATAGTTGGGCAGGTCGTCTGTGCCTCAGCCGGAACCACGTGCCCGCCTTCGGCGAGATCGAAGAAGGACTGTTTTCCGCATGCTGCGAAAACGGGCTTGGAACGGTCAAGAGCACACTCGCCGGTATGATGGCGGCGGAACTGGCGACCCGAACGGCCTCCCGGCATCTCGAACAATACATGGATCACCCTGAGCCTTCGAGGCTCCCGCCGGAGCCGTTCGCCTGGCTGGGCATAAACGCGATGATCCGTTTGCAGGAATTGCGCGCAGGCCGCGAGGGATGATCCCTCGGCCCACGCAATATGAAGACTGCCCGCTCGCAGACTTCAATGAGAATGGGAACGTAAAACAGGAGTAAGAACAATGAAAAATTTGTGGAGGGCGCTCTGCGCCGCTGCGATGATCGGGGTCAGCATCCTTCCTGCTCGCGCGGAAGAAAAAACGATCACCATGGGTACGATGTCCTGGGAGGACCTGACGCCCATCACCGGAATCACCAAGAAGGTTCTCGAAGACGCCGGCTATACGGTCAAGGTGACCGAGTTCTCCGAATGGGGCATCGCCTATGCCGCTCTCGCCAAGGGCGACATCCAGGTTCTCACCTCGCAGACGGACTATGTTGCGCAGGACTACTGGGACAAGAACAAGAACCGCCTCGAAAAGATTTCGCCTGTTTCGCATGGCCTCTATCAGGGCGTTGCGGTTCCCAAATATGTCCCGATCGACTCGCTGGAACAGCTCAACGAAAACGCCGACAAGTTCAGCGGCAAGATCATCGGTATCGAACCGGGTTCCGGCCTGATGCGCGATACCTCGAACGCGGTCAAGGACTACGGCCTCAAGCTCCAGCTCGTCGAGGGCAGCACCGCCGCGATGACGGCGGCGCTGAAGTCCGCCTATGATCGCAAGGAGTGGATTGCGGTAACGATCTGGGAGCCGTCCTGGATGGTTCAGAAGTACGAGGTCAAGTACCTCAAGGACCCGAAGGGCGTATTCCCGCCGCCGCAGAGCTACTACTGGATCGGCCACAAGGGCTTCTCCGCAGAGAACCCGCATGCGCGTGAAGTAATGGCCAGCGTCTACGTCCCGATCGCCGACATCACCGCCATCAACGGCGCGGTCAATGAAGGCAAGACCATGGACCAGGCCGTGCAGGATTGGATCGGCGCCCATGCCGACCTGATCAAGCGCTGGGAAAACATCAAGAAGAACTAAACGCGTCGTGGCCGTCCGATCCGTCGGACGGTCACCCTGAAACCTAATGAAGAAGCCAGCGCCGAATGGCTCAAAGGGGATCGCTATGAAAGCCATAAATGCCGATATCAATGACGTCCTGATCGACTGCCAATCCCTTTGGAAAGTCTTCGGTGACAAGTCCGCTGCGGCAATGAAGTCGATCAAGGAGCGCGGCCTCGGCAAAAAGGAGGTGTTGAAGGAGTTCAACTGCGTCGTCGGCGTGTCCGACGCGAGCATTGAGGTTCGGCGCGGCGAAATCTTCTGCATCATGGGATTGTCGGGAAGCGGAAAATCGACGCTCATCCGCCTTCTCAACAAGCTGATCACGCCGAGCTCTGGGAAAGTCCTCGTCAAGGGACGCGACCTCGCCGCCCTGTCGCCGGTCGATCTCCGGCAGATGCGCGCCAGGAACATCGGCATGGTGTTTCAAAGCGTCGCTCTGTTGCCGCATCGCACAGTCCTGGAAAATGCAGCCTTCGGCCTCGAGGTTCAGGGAATTGCCAAGCCGGAGCGAAACAAGACGGCCGTTG
Source organism: Rhizobium leguminosarum bv. viciae USDA 2370 (assembly GCF_002008365.1). Classification (GTDB taxonomy): domain Bacteria; phylum Pseudomonadota; class Alphaproteobacteria; order Rhizobiales; family Rhizobiaceae; genus Rhizobium; species Rhizobium leguminosarum. The sequence goes on along the minus strand of NZ_MRDL01000031.1, from coordinate 62,409 downwards.
CAGCGCTCGAGAAGGTCGGCCTCGCCGACTGGGTGAATCGATATCCGAACGAGCTTTCCGGCGGCATGCAGCAACGCGTCGGGCTCGCCCGCGCGCTTGCTTCCGACCCCGAGATCATTCTGATGGACGAGCCGTTCAGCGCCCTCGATCCACTCATCCGGCGTCAGCTTCAGGACGAATTCCGGCAGTTGACGAAAGCGTTGGGCAAGTCCGCGGTCTTCATCACCCATGATCTCGACGAGGCGATCCGGATCGGTGACCGCATTGCGATCATGAAGGACGGCGTCATCATCCAGACCGGCACGGCCGAAGAGATCATCCTCAACCCGGCAGATGCTTATGTCGCCGAATTCGTCGCCGGCATATCCCGCCTCCATCTGATCAAGGCGCATTCCGTCATGCGCAGCGTCGCCGAATTCCATGAGAGCGCGCCGAATTCCGACATCGCGTCGCTGGCGCGCACGACGCCGGATGCCGACATCGACGAACTCATCACATTGACGATGCAGTCGGAGCGCGATGCCATCGCCGTCGTCGACAATGATCAGATCGTCGGCGTTGTCACGCCACGCAGCCTGCTGATGGGCGTCAAGGGGACGTCCACCCACGATCTCACGGCGGCGTCCCACAACTGGAGCTGATTGACATGGATAGTTCAGGCTTCACCGATCTTTTTGACGAATGGACGGACTCGGCGCTCGAGTGGGTGAGCGACAACGGCGAATTCCTCTTCGATACTATCAGACAGGTTCTCGAAGGGCTCTATGACGGGATCCTCTGGCTTCTGCAGCTTCCGCCATTCTACCTGGTCGCGCTGATCGTGGCGCTCATCGGCTGGCGGCTGGTCAATGTCTGGTTCGCCCTGCTCAGCGGCGTCGCGCTGGCGCTTTGTTTTTCCATGGGGCTCTGGCCGGAGACGATGAGCACCCTGGCGCTGGTATTGACCGCAACCGCACTCGCCCTGGCGATCGGGATCCCGATCGGTATTGCCGCCGGCTTTTTCCCCGCCCTCGATCGTTTCATGGAGCCCGGTCTGGATCTGATCCAGACACTTCCGCCATACATCTATCTGCTGCCGGCGATCGCCCTGCTCGGCTATGGACCGGCGACGGCACTGATCGCGACGGTGATCGTCGCCGTGCCGCCGGCAATCCGCCTGACGTCTCTCGGTATCCGGATGACGCCCAGGGAGTTCATCGAACTTGGAGAGGCGCTTGGGATCAGACCGGCGCAGATGTTCTTCAAGATTCGCCTTCCCTTTGCGCTGCCGAGTATCATGGCAGGGATCAACCAGAGCCTGATGATGGCCTTCGGCATGGTCGTCATCGCAGGCATCGTCGGTTCCGGCGGGCTCGGCGAGACGATTTACGGCGCGATCAGAACGCTCGACATCGCGACCTCCATCAATGGAGCGATAGCCATCGTGGTTCTGACCATGGTGCTTGACCGGATAACTCAGAGCGCGGCTCGTTTGGGAACGGGGAGGAAGTCATGAATCCGTCCATCCTGCAGTTTTCGCCCGGCGCTTTCCTGGCGCCGTCAGTCGATTGGCTCAACACCAACCTTCATCCGCTGTTTGCGGCGATCAGCTATCTGATCGAAGCGGTTCTTTCCGGATTCGAGGCGGCCCTCCTCTTCGTGCCGCCCTATGGGCTTATCGCGATCGTCGTCATCCTGGCATTTGTCGCCGTCGGTCTGCGCGCCGCAATCCTTGCCGGTCTTTGCCTGGGGTTTTGTCTCCTCATGGGGCTGTGGACGGCATCGATGCAGACCCTCTCCCTGGTCACGGTCGCTGTCTTGATCTCCGTGCTCATCGCCTTCCCGATCGGCGTCCTGTGCTCGCGCCACAAGACATTGGAGGCGATGGTTCGTCCGGTTCTCGACGTGATGCAGACCGTGCCGCCCTGGGTCTACCTCATTCCTGCGGTGATGATCTTCAGCCTTGGACGTGTGCCGGCAATCATCGCCACCATCGTCTATGGCATTCCGCCGATGCTCCGCTTGACCACGCTGGCGTTCAACCAGGTGCCGAGAGAATTCGTGGAACTCGGCAGCGCCATCGGCGCGCCGCCTCGTTCGGTGCTTTGGAAGATCGAGATCCCCTTGGCCAGGCAGACGCTCCTGGTCGGGCTCAACCAATGCATCCTTCTGTCCCTGGCGATGGTGGTGTTGGCCGGGCTCGTCGGCGCCGGCGGTCTCGGCGCGGAGGTGACGCGCGGCCTGACGCGCATGGAGATGGGGCTTGGCCTGCGGGCGGGCCTGGCGATCGTCGCAATCGCCCTTCTGCTCGACCGGCTGTCCCGCGGTCTGCTCGACCGTGACAGGCTGCCGAAGACGAGATGAGCAAGGACACCAAAAGATGAGAAACAGCTTCTTCTGCATCGACTCCCATACGTCAGGAAATCCCGTGCGCCTTGTTGCCGGAGGCGGTCCACTGCTTCCGCATGCGCCCATCAGCGAGCGTCGGGAGATTTTTGTCCGCGATCACGACTGGGTGCGCCAGGCGCTGATGTTCGAGCCAAGGGGTCACGACATCATGTCGGGGGCGATCATCTATCCGGCCTACCGGGAGGATTGCGATTTTGCCGTTCTTTTCATCGAAGTGAGCGGCTGCCTGCCGATGTGCGGCGCCGGCACCATCGGCGTCGTGACCGCCGCGATCGAGGAAGGGCTCGTCAAGCCGCGGGAGCCGGGAAGGGTTGCCATCGAGACGCCTGCGGGAAGGGTCGATGTCACCTATGAGGAAAAGGGCGGATATGTCGAATCCGTTCGTCTCCACAATGTTGCAAGCTATCTGCACGAGGCTGATGTCGAGGTCGATGTGCCGGGAATGGGCCGCCTGCGCGTCGATATATCCTATGGCGGCAACTATTATGCGGTCATCGAACCGCAGGATAACTGGAGCGGGCTCGACCGCATGACCGCATCGGATATCGTCGGCTGCAGCCAGAAGCTCAGGTCAGCGCTTGCCGATATTTGCGATCCCGTTCATCCCGACGATCCGAGAATTCGCGGCGTGCATCATGCCATCTGGTGTGACCGCCCCGTGAACGACACCTCGGATGGCCGTTGCGCGGTCTTCTATGGCGAGAAGGCCATCGATCGCTCGCCGGGCGGCACCGGCACCTCCGCTCGCATGGCCCAGCTCTATGGGAAGGAACGGCTTACCGTCGGGTCGAGATATCGGCATGAAAGCCTGATCGGAACCGTCTTCGAGGGCCGGGTCGAAGCCGAGGCACGCATTGGGCCCTATAGCGGTATTCTTCCAAGCATCGGAGGCTGGGCACGCGTCATCGGACACAACACCATTTTCGTTGACGATCGGGATCCGCTGGCGCATGGCTTTCAGATCCGATGAGCGCCTTTTCGTCTGAAAAGACGGACGGCGCGATAAGAGCCGGCAAGGAGATGACTATGCGACCTGAGCAGCATCGACAGACAGACGCCGACGCGAAGTCGGCTGGCCGGCTCAAGGTGGGCTTTGTTCTGGCGCGATCATTCACGCTGTCCGCCTTTGCGCTCTTCGTGGACACGCTGCGGCTTGCCAGCGACGAGCAGGATCGTTCCGGAAGGGTCCTTGCAGACTGGCAGGTGATCGGCAGCACGAGGCACTTGATCACCGCGAGTTGCGGCGTCCAGGTTGCTCCGACATCCGATTTCGTCGATCCGTCGAGGTTCGACTACATCGTGGTCGTCGGCGGCCTTCTGACGGTGGAGAACCCTGTCGACCAGCAGACCATCACTTTTCTGAAGCAGGCCGACGTCAAGAAGGTGCCGCTGATCGGCGTGTGCACGGGTTCGTTCATTCTTGCTGCGGCAGGCCTGATGAAGCGGCACGAATCCTGTGTGAGCTGGCTGCATTACAAGGAGTTTCGGGAGCGGTTCCCCGACCTTAGCGTTCGCTCCGACCGGCTCTTCAATCTCGATCGCCAGCGCGGATCGTGCGCAGGCGGCAGCAGTTCCGCCGACATGGCGGCGTTGCTGGTCAGAAAATATATCAGCCGCGACGCTGAACGAAACGCGCTTGAAGTGCTTCAGATCGAAAAGGCCCGGACTCCATCGGACATACAGCCCCGGCGTCCGCTCTACGACGACTATGACGACGCCCGCGTCAAGGCGGCGATGATTACGATGGAACAGTTCGTCGATGGCAGCATGTCGATTCAAAAGCTTGCCGCCACGGTGGGCCTGTCTCGGCGGCAACTGGAGAGGATCTTTATCGACAAGACCGGGATGTCTCCTGCCAAGGCCTATAATCGTGTTCGCATGGAGCGGGCGAAATCGATCCTGGCCCAGTCGAAGGCGCCACTGATCGAGATCGCGCTGGATGTCGGCTTTGAAAATGCCTCGCAGTTCACGCGAACGTTCAAACGCACATTCGGGCAGACCCCCTCACAGCATCGTGCAGCCGCTTCGAGAGCACACTGAGCTTATTCAGATATCCTCCCACGGAAAGGTGTCCAGCCGCTCCGCGCCCGTTGCCGTGATCAGAGCCTGGGTTTCAAGCTTGATGCTTTCAGATCCGGCTTCGGCTATCAGGCTCTCGACGTTGAGCACCATGCCCTCCTCGATGAGGCCGCTGAATTCAGGGTCGAAATCCGGATGCAGAAGGATCCCTGGCCATTCGTCCGCCATTCCGGTTCCGTGCAGAGCAAGCGTGTATCGATAAGGCTGGTATTTCTCCGGAATCCGCCACGACAGCGCGTTGAACTCTTCAAACGTCATGTCGGGCTTCAGGATGGCGAGATTGTGCTCGATCTGATCCCTGGCGGCGGCGTAGAGTTGCTTCTGCTTGGCGTTCATCGCGACGTGCCCTGCTGTCCACGAGCGCGAGAGGTCGGCGCAATAGCCGTAGGGTCCGATCATATCGGTGTCGAAGGATATCATCTCCCCGCGTTTGACCGCATAGTCCGAACATTCCTGATACCAGGGGTTCGTTCTCGGGCCTGCGGTCAGGAGCTTGGTCTCGAGCCACTCGCCGCCGCTGCGTGCGTTTTCGAAGTGAAGCTCGGCCCAGATCTCTCTTTCGGTGCGGCCGGGCTCGGATGCCTCGTACATCCGCGCCATGCCTGCTTCGCAGACACGGATCGTCCATCTCATCAGCTCGATTTCGTCAGCGCTTTTGATGGATCGCGCCCGCTCGGCCAGCTCCTGACCGTCTAAGAGCATGAAGCCGCGTTCCCGCAATTCGAACGCGCCGGCGGGTTCGAGCTTGTCCACCGCCACGCGCTTGTTGCCGCCGTTGCTCTTTATGAGGTCCGCGACTTCCTCCGCCCAGGCTTTCAGCCGGGGTTCCATAAGGTTCCCGGCCGTGAAGAATATCCATGACTTCGCCGGCCGGATCTCGTCGATGCCGGGAAGCCCGTCATTGACATGTTCGGCGCCTTCGAATTCGAAAAGTATGGCCGGACCATCGGCCAGGATCAGAGCGTAGCGCGAGGCGTTGTGCATCGTCCAGATGCTCATATTCGATGAATCGAAGGCATATCGGATGTTGACGGGATCGTAGAGGAGCAGGGCGCCGCAATCCCATTCGCGCATCTTCGTGCGCAGGCGCTCCAGACGATAGCGGCGAGCCCGATCGAGCGTCGTGGCCGGCAAAGGACTGATGAGAGGCCGATCCACTCCCTCGGGATTGAGATATTCCTGCTTTCGCTCATCCTTGAAGACCGTCGGGCCGGTCAGCTCGGCGGAATCGCTTTCCTCTCGCAACATCTCAGTGAGTCCCTGTTGTCGGTGGGTGACGCGACGTTACCGGGCGCTCAGCGCTCGATGACGAGATCGCTAAGCGGCTTGGAGCAGCAGGGCAGAAAGAGGCCGGCGTCGATTTCCCGCTGACGAATTCCGCCATTGTGGTTCATGTCGACCGTGCCTGACGTAAGCTTCGACTTGCAGGTGCCGCAGACGCCGTTCGCGCAGGACGACGGGATCCTGACGCCTGCCTTCTTCGCGCATGAGAGCACGCTCTGGTCGCCGGAGACGTCGATGCTGCGGGCCTGCTTCGAGAAGGTGACCTGAAAGACCTTGGCAGCGGCCTCCTGAACCGCAGGGATTTCGGGTTCGTCGATGACCGCGGCGTCGAAGCTTTCCTCCAGGTAGTTCGAGCCGGGCACGCCGAGTTCGGCGGCAATGCCGCGCGCGGCGGCCATGAACGGGGCGGGGCCGCAGCACATCACGGTTCGCTCGGCGATATCGGGAACCGCAAGCCGCATATAGTCTGCCGAGATACGGCCGGTCAGGCCGGGCCAGGATGGCTCGCCGGCAACGGTCTCCGGGAGGAAGTGGAGGCGAAGGCCTTTCAGCCTGCGGGCGATGCAGGCGAGTTCGTCGCGAAAGATCAGATCCTGCGGCGTCCGGCCGGCATGCATGAAGACGACGTCGGCGGGTTCGCAACTGTCGGCGATCTCACGCAGGATGGACATGACGGGCGTAATGCCGGAACCGCCGGACAGCAGCAGAAGCTTCGGTTTCGACGTCGCGGGCCTGACGAAATGGCCAAGCGGGCCGTTCGCCTTGACGGTTGCCCCGGGAACCAGGGTGTCATGAAGCCAGTTGGAGATCTTGCCGCCGGGAACGCGCTTCACCGTCACGGAGAAGGCGTTCGTCCGATGCGGCGAGGAGGAGATGCTGTAGCACCTGTTTTCAGCGTCTCCATTATGTTCCAGGTCGAACAGAAAATACTGCCCGGCCTTGAACGCGAACCGCTTACCCTCACGGGAGGCGAAGGTGAATGTCTTGACGTCGTGGGTCTCCTGCTGAACGTCGAGGCAGACCAGCGCGTCGTCTTCCTCTGGGTTCCACAGGTCGTGAAGGGCGGCTCTGGGCGCGGGCGCCTGCGGGCTTCTAGTATCCATGGGCGCGCATCCGGTCGATGTACCAGGCGGCGAACTTGTCGAGGTTCGTCTCGGAGAAGCGGGAGTAGGGGCCGGGCTGATATGCCGGGTCGAGAGCGCCGGCATGGGAGCGGGCGACGAGATCGGCGTCCTGGTCGGTCGTCGCGACCCAGACGTCCGTCAGCTTGTCGAGATCGTAATCCACGCCTTCGACGGCGTCCTTGTGGACCAGCCACTTGGTTCTAACCAGCGTCTTGCCCGCGGAGAGCGGAATGACGGTGGCCACCACGGCGTGGTCGCCCATGAAGTGGTTCCAGCTGTTGTGGCCCCAAAGATGTGTGTCACCGAGATCCTTGCGGGTCATCTGCCCGAGAAGCTTGGAGGATGCGGCAGTGGCGTCGTGGGTCTGGGATTCACCGGCGCCTGCGATGATCAGGCGCTGGGTGCGGAAATTGGTGGCGCAGTCGGCGAGTTGTTCGACGGCAGCCGAGGGGAAGCCGTCAGCCTCCCACGCCTTGGTCCGTTCTTCATACAGCCTGAAATGCTCTTCGGCCTGTTCACGATCCTCCGGGCTCAGAGTTTCGGGGTCGAAGCCGAAGTCGAGATCGACGAAGGAGACGCAGAGCTCCGGATGGTTTGCGGAGCAGTGGTAGCATTCGCGATTGTTCTCCATCGTCAGCTTCCAGTTGCCGTCCTCGATGACGTCAGTTTGGAAGGCAATCTTTGCGTTCCGGATGTCGTAGGGGGCGAGGCGCTCGGTCATGGCCTGCTCGAGGAGAGCGATGTCCTCGGGCGGATTGTCGGAAAGACAGACATAAATCAGTCCGCCGATCGACTTGAAGGTGACGGACTTGAGGCTCCGACACTCCTTGTCGAAGTCCTTGCCCATGTGAGGCGCGTAGCTGAGCTCACCCGTCAGTTCATATGTCCAGGTGTGATAGGGACAGACGAGTTTTGAGACGATCGTCTTGCCCGGATCGAGAAGGCGGGAGCCGCGATGGCGACAGACATTGTGCAGGACGCGGATTTCTCCGTCGTCGTCACGCAGAAGGATCAGGCTCGTCTTGCCGATATCGACCACCGTGGCGTCGCCGGGTTCGGGAACATCACAGTCCAGGCCGACACAGATCCAGTGCTTGTGGAAAAAGACCTCGAGGTCTGCTTCGAACACGTCTTCTCTGACGTAAAGGCCGGCCGGCAGCGAGTGACCGTCGGCGCGGGCGTCGAGAAGGGCTGAAATGGTAGATGGAAGCCTGTTTAGCATGAGAACCTCTTATGCGAGAGTTTCCCGAGATTGCCCTTGCAACGCTGACGTTTCAACGGCATAAAAAATCACGTTCGCATGAGTTTTTATCATGTGAAGAGGAGTTCTGCGATGCATTTCCGAAGACGGATCCCGTCGCTGACGGCACTGGTGACCCTGGAGGCGGTGCTCAGGAAGAAGAGCTTCACCACGGCTGCGACCGAATTGGGTGTCACCCAGGCGGCAGTCAGCAGGCAGATTGCGTTGCTGGAGGAGGAATTCGGCCAGCCCCTATTCGTGCGCAAGCATCGAGCCATCGAACCGACAACGGCATGCATCAACCTCGGAGCCACGCTGGCGAAGAGCTTTGCCGATATCGCCGAGAGCGTGGAAGCGATCCAGTCGCGCAGCCAGGACGTGTTGACGATAGGGGCGACCGTTGCATTCTCTTCCTTCTGGCTGCTGCCGCGGCTGGCCGAATTCCGCCGGGCGAACCCGGGCATTCTGGTGCGAGTGATATCCCAGGACAGCCCGATCGCTCTCGACGACGGAGAAGTCGATGTGGCAATTCGCTATGGTGTGCCCCCTTTCAGCGATGCTACCGTCATCGCCTCGCGCGGCGACGTCATCTGCCCCGTCTGCTCTCCCGATTACCTCAGGCGTCGAGGAGATGGCCCGCTAGGCTCCGTCGACGAATTCATCGAAACGGACGTTCTTGATCGTTCCTGGTATAGCTGGGCGCAGTGGTTTTCTCTGACCGGCGCCAAGCTCGAGGTAAAGCCGTCGCTTCGGTTCAACCATTATACCGAAACCATCGCCGCCGCGCGCGCAGGGCAAGGGATTGCCTTGGGATGGCGCATGCTGGTGGGCACTTTTCTGGAGGATGGAACCCTGGTGCGGATCGGCGGCGGTGAGCTTGCCGCGGAAGATCGTTACAACGTGATCGTGCCCGTCAAAGCCAAGCGAAACAACGCGCGGGACCTTGCCGCCGGCTGGCTGACGGCATCATTGCACGGTTGATCGAAACTGCCGTATTCACAAGCCCAATCCTACAGTGGCCGTTCGGTGGACGCCTTTGGGGACGAAGGCGAAGTGATCTGCCAGTCCCAGGAAATCGGCCGCCAGGTGAATGACGGAAAGCCACATTTCCGTCCCCTGCAAGCTCGGTTCACCACCGTCGGCAAACGGGAATCCCTCGCCATCCCGCCATCTGCCCAGAGCCCTTGATATGAGATTGCGGGCGATCGCCTCTCCGTCAGCCCGCCTGTAGTCGGTCTGCCGGGCAATCAGCAGCAGAGGATGAATCGTATCGAGCAGGTTGCACGCATTGTATTTCGCAGCAACGAAGCCCTTATGGTTGCGATAATTGAGGTGAACTGTTTCGAGCGAGGCATGCGGGTGGGGAAGTGCCGCGCCGAACTGGGCGTAGGTGCCACGCGTCAGGCGATAAAAGCCGTTCACAGGCTGGAGCCATCCTTCCCCCGCGGTCGGCTCGCCCCAGAGCCCTGAAACGCTGTTGGCATTCCGGCTCAGCCACTCGAAGAGCTGCTGCCGTGAATGCCCGATGCCAAAATACTTGGCATTGAAGTACATGGCGGTTCCGATCGCATCGACCACGCTGCCGGCGTGCCATGCCCGGGTTGGCCAGGGCAGGGCGCTCAGCCATTCGTCAAGCTCTCCGATGCCAAACTCGACGGCATGGACGGGTTGCCGTGGACTGGAGCCAAGCAGCTCAAGCGCATATCCGACCGAAAGGACGTTGTAGAGCGCCTTTGGATCATCCCTCAGCGCCTTGTCGTGCATGCGCGAATGCTCATCCGGGAACAGCCCGGTCTCTCGTTCCTGGAGGCCTTGGAGAAGCTCGACGGTTTCCGAGAGATTGAGGTCGGGCGGCAGGTGACCGAACCCGGCGGCGATCTCGATGGCATCGCATAAATGCCGGATCGCCGGCCTCCGGACGCCGTCCGCTTCCAGGGATTCATAGGCTCCCTGCGTTTTCCAGCGTGCAAGAATGTCCGGCCACTGGTCTTTCGCCTTCTGCCCCAGCCTGACCAATTGATCTTCGATGTCTCCAGTGCCGGATTTCCTGGGTGCCGAGCCTCGGCTCCGCAGTACCCGGGCGGGCACGCCACCGGCAATCGACATGGTGGGAATGTCTCCGGTAACCACCGCTCCGGCGGCGATCACGGCGCCATTTCCAATTGTTGCGCCATCGAGGATCACGCAATTGGCGCCGATCCAGACATCGTCACCGATCACTATGCCGATGCTGACGACACCCTGGCGGTGTATGGGAACTGCCGGATCGTCGAAGCCATGATTGAAGCCGACGATCGAGGCATGCGAAGCAATCCGCACGCCGTTGCCGCACGTCACCTTCCCGGAAACGCAGGCGTAGGGATTGATGGTGCAATCGTCGCCGAGGATCACATGGCCGCGGACGAGCGCGTGCCCGGCGATCCAGGATCGCTCGCCCATCGTCAGGCTTTCGGTGAAGATCGCGGCATTCTCGGCGATGTAGGACGTCTCGGCCAACTCCGCACCGCATGATCGCCTGAGTTCCGCCTTGCGGGCAAGGTGGGCTGGATGGCCGAGGTCGGACACAATGTGTTCCCAGGTAAGGTATTGAAGCCTGCGCGCTTCCCTCTGTTCGTTCACCGGGGCTTGCGGGCCATTGGCGTGATCCATCTGATCCTCATTCTCAGGTTCAACCGCCGAATATTCGTCTGATTCAGCGATCCGTTGCCTCGCTGCATCAGACGGCGTGATCCGTCTAAAAGCAAGACTTCTGACAATGGTGGCACAGCCCTCGTTGCGATGGCTCCAATTGCCTTAGTTGCCGTGTAGGTAATTGGTTCGGCCGAGGCGCCCGGGTTCATCGCCTGTACGGAAAGCGCACCGCCCGGCGAGAAGATAAGGGTATGCTTGCCACGCTCACCTCTGAATTCGCAATTGGCAGAGACGTCATGCACCACGCACCGATCATCGGCAACGTGCTGAGCCATCTGGAAACCGTGAGGCGAGTTATGCCGCGCTCAGAAGTTCAGCGCTAACCGGCATTCCCATATGAAAGCCCTGGACGCGGTCGATGCGAAGATCCTTGAGAAGGGAAAACTGTGCTGCAGTTTCGACGCCTTCCACCAGGATCGTATTCCCACGATTGCGGATGAGAGCAATCATGTCCTGAAGCATCATCAGACCGCGTGGGTTCGAGCAGTCGTGCAGGAAGGTTCTATCGACCTTGACCGTCTGAAACTCGATTGCCCTCAGCCAAGAGAGGCCCGCGAAACCGCAGCCGAAGTCGTCAAGCCATATCTCGACGCCGAGTGCCCGCAGATCGGCAATGCATTTCAGCACCTCCGACTGCATATCCATGTCCAGGCCCTCAGTGACTTCCAAGGCTAGTCGCGATCCGCAGACCCCGCACCGAGCAAGGATATCAGCGACACTGGCAGCAAAGCCGGGGGAACGCAGTTGTATTGGCGACACGTTGACGCTGACGGTAGCCATGCGATCGGTCATCAATATATCGCGGCATGCCGTCTCGATCGCCCACCTGCCCAGTTCGAGGATAGCGCCACTTCGTTCTGCCACCGGAATGAATGTCTTCGGCGAAACCGCGGTGCCGTCCGGCATCCTGAGGCGCATCAAAGCCTCGACAGCTCTTGCCTTCTCGTTCGTCACGTCGAAGATCGGTTGGTACACGAGCGAAACCAGTTTGCGATCAATGGCGGCCGCCAGCAGTGGGACGAGTTTACCAGCATAGTCGTCGGGGCGAGGCAACAACGGATCAAAACTACGAATGCAGTTTCGGCCACTTGCTTTGGCATTGTAGAGAGCAAGGTCGGCTTCACGCACTATTCGTTCAACTTTCTCTCCAACTTTCTCGCGGGTGAAGGCGGCGCCAATGCTGACGGTTACGATCGACATATCATCTGGTCGCTCGTCGTGAGCAATCGCAAGAGACTCGACTTCCACTCTGATCTTCTCGGCGAGAGTCATCGCGACCCTGGGGAGGGCATCCGGCATGACCACGATAAACTCCTCGCCACCATACCTGCCGATCATGCCGTCGGACGACTCTACAACTGCCTTCAGCGCATTGGCGATGACAGTCAGACATCGGTCTCCTTCCTGATGTCCGTAGCGATCATTGAAGCGTTTGAAAAAGTCGACGTCGATGAGGAACACGGAGAAGTCGCGTCGTTCGTCTTTCCAGGCGGCCCAGCATTCGTCGAGTCGCCGATCCAGCGCGCGTCTGTTGCTTATGCCTGTCAGGTAGTCAGTATGTGAAAGCTCGAGAAGTGACCTTCCCCGCTCGGACGCTTCCCAGTGCTGGTGGCGAGCCTCCGCCGCGTTCAACAACACGTTTCGACGCTCCACGTTCAATCGCCAATTGACGAAAGACGTGAAGATAAAGCACGAAATGTAGAACAACCCGAAGGCAAACTTGTAGGTTTGGCTTGACGGGAAAAATTCCTCGATCGTAACGAAAAATGCGCAAAGAACGAGGCTCGAGGTGATCACCGAAAGCCGAAACGGGAAACTGAAAAAGAGGTTGGCGCCCATCATGAAGATGGCGCCGAATATCATGTAGTATGACATGGCGGTGACGTCGCGGGTGGCGATCGCCGGGTAAAGCCAGCCCACATAGCCCGCAAGCAGTGCCGAGGCGCATGTGACGTCAAGCCAGACGGTTTGCGCTTTTGCCAGGCGCAGGGTCTCGAAAACCAGCAGAGCGATCGTTGCAACGACGAATCGCGCGGCGATCGTCACAGGCGCAACATCGGGGATCAGCCAACGGTCGGGAAGTGCGAAGGACACATAAACGGCAACCGCGATCCAAAGACCATGCCGTGAACTCCGCCCTCGGACAGCATCATTTTCAGTTTTCAAAGACTTGAGGGCCTCGGCGAATGAAAAGCTGGCGGTGGATTCGTCGCGCTGGACATTAGCGTAGGCCGCGGTCCTGCAAAAACGCTGGACTGACAGCCATCTAAAGTATGTCGAAAAGTAAGCCATACTTCGGCGCCCTCCAGAGTTGCGTTCGGCAACCTGCAACCGGTTTGTCTTGTTGCTTAGCTTTGTTAGAGGGGTAGCATCGGACCCGCAAGAGTAGAATTACCCTTATCCCGTGTAGATTCTAGTCGCATCCTATTTCGAGGTTGTTTATGCTTAACGCTATGTCAAAGGGGTCTCGAAATGGCACAAAGCCTGGTCTTGGACGGTGAAAGTCTTGTTGCGCCGGGTGAAATTCGTCGGGCGGCAAGAAGGGTTGCTGCCCCAGATCCCGGCCACCTTGTCGTTGCCAGAGCCGAGCTTGCCCTCAGCCTTGACGTGTCGATCCGTCAGTTCAAATCCGGCATCGAGCCTAATGCGATAATCGAGCGTCTTACCGACGCCTTGCATCAGATACGGCGGCGCTTTCATCCGGAGGTGTGGGACGTCATCGTTCCGATCGCGCAATCTCATCCCGTTGCTCACTATCTTCATCAAGATCCATTGACCCGCTGGTCGTTCGAAAAGCCGCGCGGCTATTCTGGCGACGCACGCCTTCTCGACTTCATCTACGGCAGACCTGAGATTGAGGACGCCGTCTTATCAGCGAGCAACCTGGGACGCTCGATCTACGCCTACACTCGAAATGCTTCGTCATCCGTCGCGGTAAGAGAGCGTCGAGACATTCTGGCTCGCCGCGTTGACGAAATCGCTTTGGCCCGGCCTGGTTCCACCGAAGTCCTCGCCATCGCGGCCGGGCATCTTCGTGAGGGGCCCTTGTCGCGTGCTCTCGGCGCCGGCGCGATCAAACGCTGGGTAGCCTTGGATCAAGACCCGATGAGCGTTGGAACCGTCACCCGCGATTTCGCCGGCACGTCCGTCGAAGCGGTGAACGGGTCGGTCAAATCCCTGCTCGGTGGAAGGCATGCGCTGGGAATGTTCGATTTCGTTTATGCCGCGGGTCTTTATGACTATTTGCCGGACGCGGTCGCCGTAAAACTCACCAAGAAGTGCGTCAGCATGCTTAAGCCTGGCGGCACATTCCTATTCGCCAACTTCTCCCCGGAGACGGAGGTCGATGGCTATATGGAGACATTCATGAACTGGGCGCTGCTGTTGCGGTCAGAACGAGAGATGGGCTTGATCGCCAGTGAAAGCGTGAGTGGGGCGGATGTGAAGGTGTCGGTTTGGTCCGGCTCAAACCGCAGCATTGTCTACTGTGAAATCCAAAGACCGCGGTAGGCCGCTTGTTGGCTTGAAGGGCTTGCCGACCTTCAGCGTCTACTCGGCCACCAAGGTCTCGCTCGCTCGTTCACCCGCTGCTGACGACCAATCTGCGGCGCCCCGGTTCCGCGTTCGCACGGGAGGAGATGGCGATGCCAAGCGGCGAACGGGGGACGCTTCGGTGGCAGTATTCCTGCCATTTCTCCAACGGTTGTCATCCGAAGCAGATATCGGTTTGACGTGCTGGCCGATCTCGGCTCAACGGACGCCCGAGAGGAACGCTATTTTAGATTTCTGCTCATGCAACCTTTGTCAGATGCGTTCCATGCGGACCGGATACTCGCCGCGCACCAGCAACGGCTCGAAGTCATTGTCGAAGCGGCCGAGCCTGATCAGCCCGTCCCAGCGGTAATCCGCGTAGAACAGGGCCAAGTTACCCCAGGGTTTGAAGTAGCAAAGGTCGCCCGGCTGCTCGTTTCCGAACGCACCGCTGCCTTCTTCGGTGAGCTTGCGCGGCAGATGGACGATCTTTTCGTTCCTGCCATAGTCCTCGATCTTAAGGTTCAGGGGCAGCATGGAAACGAGATCACGCGCCGTCGGATTGTCGGCGAGTGTCGCGGTCAGGGTTAGATTGTTGAAGCCTATCCTGATCCTGACGCCTGTCGCCTCGGGCTCCGCCGGGCCGCGCTCGTCCTGCCCTTGCGCCACGAGAGGCAGAGCGGCGGCCGCCAAGGTTCCGCCCAGCACCGCGCGACGGCTCATGAACTTGGATGTCATCGACATAGCGCGCCTCGCGTCAGACAGGTTGAGCCGTCGGCCGGAACAGGATTTCGTTGATGTCGACATCGTCCGGCTCGTTCACCGCGAAGGCGACCGTTCGGGCGAACGTGTCCGCGCTGATGGCGATCTTGCTGACGAACTCCTTTGTGCCCGCCTGGATGTCCTTTTCGCTGATGTGTTCGAGGAGTTCGGTGCTCACTGCGCCGGGTGAAATGATCGTGGTCCGGATGTTGTACGGCTTCACTTCCTTCCGCAGCCCTTCCGAGAGGGCGCGCACGGCGAATTTCGTCGCGCAATAGACGGTGGCGCTCGGATCGATCACATGACCGTAGACGGAGGATACGTTGATGATGTGCCCCGACTTCTGCGCCTTCATGTGCGGAAGCGCTGCTGCGATACCGTAGAGCACCCCTTTGATGTTTACGTCGATCATGCGATCCCACTCGTCAACTTTGAGCCGTTCGAGCGGCGCAAGTGGCATCAGGCCGGCATTGTTCAGCATCACGTCGATGCGACCGAACGCGTTGACGGCCGTGTCGACGAGCTTTTTGACTTGATGTTGGTCCGTGACGTCGGTTTGGACTGCCTTGGCCTTATAGCCTTTGGTGGACAGCTCCTCAGCCAGCGCAGCGATGCGGTTGCTACGCCGCGCGCCGAGGACGACGGACGCGCCGCGCTCCGCAAGGTGACGCGCGGTGGCTTCGCCAAGCCCGCTGCTTGCCCCGGTGATGACGACCACTTTGTTTTCAATTCCTTGGGACATGATGATCTCCTGTTTGGTTTCTGAAGGCTCAGGAACGGCGGCCGGCGAGCGCGGCCAGGACAGCCGAGCCGGCGAGAAGGCAGGCGGCCAGAAGGAAGGTGCTCCGCCATCCCGCGGCGTCAAACAGCATGCCGCCAGCAAAAGCGCCGCCTGCGATGGCGAGCTGGATCAGCGCCACCTGCAGTCCACCTGCCGCTTCCAATTCACCGGGAACGATGGCGGCCATCCAGGTGTTCCAGGCCACCGGAATCGGGGTCGAGAAGAATCCCCAGAAGACGAGCAGCAATGTCGTAATCGCTGCGAACGTCCCGAGAGCGATCAGCAGCAGGGCAAGGACAGCAAGAGCAGCCGGCAGACCTACGAGAACGAGTAGGAGGTGGCGCCGGGCGACGAAGCCGATCACGGAGGTTCCAGCTAGCCCGCCGACTCCGAGGCCGAGAAGCACCATGGACAGAACATTCAATTCCAGTCCCGTGACGCCTTCGAGGAACGGGCGAAGATAAATGGACAGTGCGTTCTGGCCAATGAAGGCCAAGCCGGTCGCCGCCATTCCAACTGCGAATGTGCGATTGCGCAGCAGCCCGAATATTCTGGCCACCGAGACGGTTGATGTCGCCGGCATCCTCGGCAGAACGACCAGTTGCCAGACGAGTGCGGCAATTCCGATCGGCACGGTAATGAAGAAGGTTCCGCGCCATCCGATGAACCCGCCAAGAAAACTGCCGAGTGGCGCGGCAAGGACGAGCGCGAACGCGGTGCCGCCTTGCAGAAGCGCAATGGCCTTGGGCAGATCACGGTCCGAAACCAAGCGTGCCAGAATAGCCGTCGACAGCGACCAGAAGCCGCCGATCGAAACGCCGACCAGGGACCGCCCGACGAGAAAGACAGGGAAGTTGGGTGCGAGAGCAACCGCCAAGCTCGATGCAACAAGAACCGCCGTATAGAGCAAGACGACAGACTTCCGGTCGATCCTCGCCAGGAAGGCATTGCCGAAAAGGCTGGTGAGAACCGCAAAGACACCCGACACGGTGATCGCCAATCCGGCTTGCCCCTCTGAAATAGAGAGGTCCCTGGCGATTGGGGTCAGAAGGCTCACAGGGAGAAATTCCAGACCCACCAAAAGGAAAGTGAGAAGCGAGAGACAGGTCACAGCAGACCACGAGGTCGCCCTGTCGTCCATCAGTGAGGTCTCATTCAATGTCAACTCGACGGTCATTCACGTTCTCCTGTCCGTTGCCAGATAGATAGCCGGACTGGTTTTGCGCGACTAGAAGCTATAATCTGAATGTCGTGATGAAGGAGATTCAACAATGCGGCGAGACGAGTTCACGGAAATGCGTGCGTTTCTGGAGGTGGCTCAGGAGCGGAGTTTCACGCGCGCTGCATCAAAATTGGGAGTTACGCGCTCGGCGTTGAGCCATACGATCAGCGCGCTCGAAGCCCGACTCGGCGTCCGGCTTCTCTCCCGCACGACGCGTGACGTGGCTCCCACGGCGGCCGGTGCGCGCCTCGTGGAAACTATCCAGCCGCATTTCGAGAGCATCGCCGCCGGGATCAGTGCCCTCGGCGCGTTGCGCGACAAGCCTTCGGGCACA
The DNA here is from genome assembly GCF_002008365.1 of Rhizobium leguminosarum bv. viciae USDA 2370. Taxonomy (GTDB): domain Bacteria; phylum Pseudomonadota; class Alphaproteobacteria; order Rhizobiales; family Rhizobiaceae; genus Rhizobium; species Rhizobium leguminosarum. The sequence continues at coordinate 44,973 of NZ_MRDL01000031.1, read as the reverse complement.
GTCCGCCTCGTATGTCCCGATGATGCCGTGGAGCTGGTTTTCCGTTCGAGGCTGTCGGCATTTTTACGGGATTACCCCGATATCACCGTGGAACTCATGGTCGACAACGGTTTCACAAATATCGTGGAGCGCCAATTCGATGCCGGCGTGCGGCTCGGCGAGGCGATTGCGCGCGACATGGTGGCCGTTCGCATCGGGCCCGATATCTCTTATGCCGTGGTCGGATCACCGGAATATTTTGCGGCCCGCACTGCACCTTCGACCCCGCAAGACTTGACGGACCACAATTGCGTGAACCTGCGTCTTCCGACGTCAGGCGCTCTGTATGCCTGGGAGTTTGAAAAGGATGGCCGCGAGTTCAGCGTACGTGTGGAAGGCCAGCTCGTGATGAGCAACATAGGACCTGCGATCAATGCCGCTCTCGATGGGGCGGGGCTGTCTTATGTGCCGAGGGATCTCATCAGGCAATATTGTGACAGCGGTCAACTGCACGAAGTGCTGGCGGACTGGGCGCCAACGTTCCAAGGGTATCATCTCTATTACCCCAGCCGGCGCCATCCATCCCCTGCTTTCTCCGCCTTCGTCGAAGCCTTTCGCTACCGGCATCGGTAACCAACACTCGAGACGGCGTGGTGGAAAGAGTACGGCAAGAGCGTGCCGGTGAAATCGAGCCCACGCGGTCGAAAAGCGAGAGATGGCTGAATGGCTGTGGGTGGATTGCTACTTGCCGCAACCGCTTTAGCCATCGCTTCATGCGAATGGTCGGAATGATCGCATTGGCGCGACAGCCGATGGCAATGACTATATCGCAGTCCCTCCGGCGGCAACGCACCGGCAGCTCGTCATAGCTTCCTACGGATCACATTCACGAAAAACTCGAACCGGACTTGTCCCAGCCTTCCTTGACCGTCTCCATTGCGACGTTGGTCGAGGTGCTGGCAACGTGGGGCAGGGTCGAGATGCGCTCGCCGAGGACGCGGCGGTAGCGGCCAATATCTCGGGTGCGGATCTTCAGGAGATAGTCGAACCTGCCTGCAATCATATGGCACTCTTCGACTTCCCCGATCTTCTTGATGGCATCGTTGAAGCTTTTCAGCGCATGCTCGCGGGTATCGGAGAGTTTCACCTCGACGAAAGCAATGTGGTCGAGCTGCATTTTCGACGGATTGAGGATGGCCTTGAAGCCTTCGATGTATCCTTCGCTGATCAGCCTTTTGAAGCGGATCTGGCATGGCGTCTTCGACAGTCCGACACGCGTAGCCAGATCGGTGATCGACAGCCTTCCGTCCTCGGCGAGTGCGGCGAGGATTTTTTTATCGAACTGGTCCAATTCACTAAAGATGTCAGTTTCTGTGGCCATTTGAACTCTCGATGACGTATTAATAAGTTCATACGGCCTAGAAACTGTAAAAATCAAGTGAGATCGCGATCTGGGGCTGTGATAGATTGGGCGCCGGGTGAAAGAGCGCTGTGATCGGTATCGGCGTCGACCTCAAAACGGGGGATCATACATGCATGACAACGAAGCGGATGATGACCAAAAACCCGACCTGCTCGTTCACTACCGGCCGGTGGCAATAAGGGCTGTGGCGGCGGCGCTCACCTTCAAGCGCGACAGACCAGATGCGCGCCCGCTGCGCGAGACGGAATATTCCGGCCCGGCCTTCACGGATGATGCGCTCTGGGACGACGAGCCCGCTGTTCCATTTATCCGCTAGACCAAACATCGATTGAATAGGGACTCCCATGTTGAACGCAGCGCCCCCCTCCACGCCCTCCCATGATCCCGTCGACGGCGCGCCGTTCTCCGGCTTTGCCCCACCGATCCGACCGCAATCCGAACTTCGCCGGGCCATCACGGCAGCCTATCGCCGGCCGGAAACCGAATGCCTGCCGCCGCTCGTTGCCGCAGCGCGTGTCTCCGAGGCAAAACGCTATGACATTCGCAGCACGGCCCGCAGCCTGATTGAGGCGTTGCGCGCCAAGCACAAGGGGACCGGTGTCGAAGGGCTGGTGCAGGAATACTCACTCTCCAGCCAGGAAGGCGTGGCGCTGATGTGCCTCGCCGAAGCGCTGTTGCGCATTCCCGATACCGAAACCCGGGACGCGCTGATCCGCGACAAGATCGCCGAGGGCAACTGGACCTCCCATATCGGTGGCGGAAAATCCATGTTCGTCAACGCCGCCACCTGGGGTCTCGTCGTCACCGGCAAGCTGACCTCGACGGTTAACGACCGAAGCCTGTCGGCAGCTCTGACACGGCTGATCGCGCGCGCCGGCGAGCCGGTCATCCGTCGCGGCGTCGATATGGCGATGCGCATGATGGGCGAGCAGTTCGTCACCGGCGAAACGATCGCAGAGGCGCTGAAGCGCGCCCGCCCGCTGGAAGCGCGTGGTTTCCGCTATTCCTACGACATGCTGGGCGAGGCCGCCACGACGGGCGCTGACGCCGAGCGCTATTACCGGGATTACGAAAAGGCGATTCATGCCATCGGCAAGGCGTCGGACGGGCGCGGCATCTATGACGGCCCGGGCATATCGATCAAGCTTTCGGCCCTGCATCCGCGTTACGTGAGGTCGCAGGCCGGCCGGGTGATGAGCGAGCTGCTGCCGAAGGTCAAGGCGCTGGCCGTTCTCGCCAGGACCTATGATATCGGCCTCAATATCGACGCGGAGGAGGCCGATCGGCTGGAGCTTTCACTCGATCTCCTCGAGGAGCTTTGCTTTGCCCCTGAGCTCACCGGATGGAACGGGCTGGGCTTCGTCGTGCAGGCCTATGGCAAGCGCTGCCCCTTCGTCCTCGACTACATCATCGATCTCGCACGCCGTTCCGGGCGCCGGGTCATGGTCCGTCTCGTCAAGGGCGCCTATTGGGATGCGGAGATCAAGCGCGCCCAGCTGGACGGCCTCGACGACTATCCGGTCTATACCCGCAAGATCTACACCGATGTCGCCTACATCGCCTGCGCGCGCAAGCTGCTCGACGCTCCGGATGCGGTCTTCCCGCAATTTGCCACCCATAATGCGCAGACTCTCGCCACGATCTATCGTCTGGCCGGCCCTGATTTCACCGTCGGCAAATACGAGTTCCAGTGCCTGCATGGCATGGGCGAACCTCTCTATGACGAGGTTGTCGGAAAGGAAAAACTCGACCGGCCATGCCGCATTTATGCGCCTGTGGGAACACATGAGACGCTGCTCGCCTATCTGGTTCGACGTCTTCTGGAAAATGGCGCCAATTCCTCCTTCGTGCACCGCATCTCCGATCCGAATGTCTCGGTCGAGGCCCTGATCGCCGATCCCGCCGAAATCGTCGCAGCCATGCCGGTCGTTGGCGCGCCCCACGCGCAGATCGCCTCGCCGAAGGCTCTTTACGGTAACGCCCGGGCCAATTCCGACGGCCTCGATCTCTCGAATGAGGCCACCCTTTCGGATTTGGCAGAGGCGCTCGCCACCACGGCTGCGACCCTATGGCACGCACTTCCCATCCTTGCCGACGGCTCTACAGATGGGGTGACGCGGGAGGTTCTCAATCCTGCCGATCACCGGGATGTTGTCGGCACGGTGACCGAAGTGAAGGTCGAGGAGGCAGCGCGCATCGTTCGCATGGCTGCGGAGCATGCGCCACAATGGGCCGCCGTGCCGCCGGCCGAGCGTGCCGCCTGTCTCGAGCGTGCGGCCGACATCATGCAGGCCCGCATCAAGACGCTGATGGGCATCGTCATGCGCGAAGCCGGCAAATCCGCGGCCAATGCCGTCGGCGAGGTGCGTGAGGCCATCGATTTCCTGCGCTACTACGCCGAACAGGCGCGCAAGACCCTCGGTCCCTCGCATGCGCCCCTCGGCCCGGTCGTCTGCATCAGCCCGTGGAATTTCCCGCTGGCGATTTTCACCGGGCAGGTCGCCGCAGCCTTGGTGGCCGGCAATCCCGTGCTTGCCAAACCGGCCGGCGTCACGCCGATCATCGCTTCGGAAAGCGTGAAGATCCTCCACGAGGCGGGCGTGCCTGTCGGTGCCTTGCAGTTCGTGCCCGGCAGCGGCCGCCTTGGCGCCGGCATGGTCGGGGCGGAGGAAACGGCAGGCGTCATGTTTACCGGGTCGACCGAAGTTGCCCGCATGATCCAGGCGCAGCTGGCGGAACGGCTGTCAGCAGGCGGCAGGCCGATTCCGCTGATCGCCGAAACGGGCGGTCAGAACGGCATGATCGTCGACTCCTCGGCACTGGCCGAGCAGGTGGTGGCCGACGTCATTGCCTCGGCTTTCGATAGCGCCGGTCAGCGCTGCTCGGCGCTCAGAGTTCTCTGCCTTCAGGACGATGTCGCCGACAGGACCCTCAACATGCTGAAGGGCGCCTTCCGCGAACTGACGATCGGCCGTACCGATCGGCTGAGCATCGACGTCGGCCCAGTCATCAATGACAGCGCAAAGACGGAGATCGACCAGCATATCGAGCATATGCGCGGCTTAGGCCGCAAGGTGGATCAGCTGCCGCTGCCCGAAAGTGCCGCGGCGGGGACCTTCGTTCCGCCGACGATTATCGAAATCAAGTCGCTGTCGGACCTGACGAGGGAGGTCTTCGGACCGGTCCTGCACGTCATCCGCTTCAAGCGAAACGGGCTCGACCGTCTGATCGACGACATCAACGCATCGGGTTATGGGCTCACATTCGGGCTTCACACCCGGCTTGATGAAACGATCGCGCATGTGACCAGCCGCATCAAGGCTGGCAACCTCTACGTCAACCGGAACATCATCGGCGCCGTCGTCGGCGTGCAGCCTTTCGGCGGTCGCGGCTTGTCGGGAACAGGTCCGAAGGCCGGCGGTCCGCTCTATATCGGCCGGTTGGTGCAACGCGCTCCGGTGCCGCCGCAGCAGGATTCCGTTCATACGGACCTCGCCCTTCGCGGCTACATTGTCTGGCTCGATAAGAAGGGCCTGCCGGGCGAGGGGGAGGCGGCGCGTGGATATGCGAGCCGTTCGGCGCTCGGGCTCGAACGCGAACTCACCGGTCCGGTCGGGGAGCTCAATCTCTACGCGCTCCATCCCCGCGGCCGTATACTCCTCGTGCCGCAGACGGAAAGCGGGCTTCATCGCCAGATCGCCGCAGCCCTGTCGACCGGTAACCATATCGTCGTGGACGCGGGTTCCCTATCGAAGTCAGTCCTGGCGGATCTTCCCGCGGCTGTCGCCAGCCGGATTTCCTGGACATCGGATTGGGAAAAGGACGGACCGTTCTCGGGTGCCCTCGTCGAAGGGGATCGCGACAGGGTTCTGGCCGTCAATCAGAAGATCGCTCACCTGCCCGGTCCGCTTCTGCTGGTCCAGGCCGCGACGGCCGAGGAATTGGCGAGCGATCCCGAAGCCTATTGCCTGAATTGGCTGCTGGAGGAGGTGTCGACGTCGATCAACACCGCGGCCGCCGGCGGCAATGCAAGCCTCATGGCCATCGGCTGAGTTGCAATACGAGGGCGCAGAAAATGCGCCCTCGAAACTCCAGACGGGAAAGTGGCTCTCTTCCCGGGATTCAATCTCGATACCTCGGCCTATAAGGGCGACGGGCGGCGATCTGGTCGCGACACGGTATTGTTGGCGTGAGGAGGGAGGTTCAGTCGAAGAAGCCCGCATCCTCTTCCCTGAGATATCTCCTGGCCGCTTCGGCGTCGATATCGAGGCCCAGCCCCGGCGCTTCCAGCAGGTCCACCATACTGTCCTTCACGATCTGCGGTGGCAAGCCGACGACCAGATCCTCCCACCAGGGGTCGCTGGCGCTCGGATATTCGAACGCGATGTAATTTGCGGGCAAGGTGGCGCAGACATTGATCAACGCGCCGAGGCCTAGCAGGCCGTTGGCGACCCCGTGCGGTGCCATCAGGATCGAGTGCATGTAGGCGTGCTCGGCGACCCATTTGAGTTCGGCAATACCGCCAATATCGGCTGGATCTGGGCCGATGACGCGCACCGCCTGCGTCTCGATCAGTTCCTTGAAATTGTGCCGCAGGTAGATCTGCTCACCAGTGTGGATTGGCGTGGAGGTGGAGGTTGTCAGTTCCCGATAGGCCTGCGGATTGACCCACGGCACATAGTCGCCAGTCAGCATGTCCTCGAGCCACATCAAATTGTACTTCTCGACCGCGCGAGCGAACTTGATCGCATCGGGCAGCATCCAGCCCGGACCGCAGTCGAGCGCCAGGCTGACTTTGTCGCCCAGCACTTCCTTCATCGCGATCACGCAGTCGAGCATGTGATTGAAACCGCGCTCGCTGATCACGCCCTGATCCATGGCACCGTGATAGCCGGCCTTCTGCGTCACGCCGTAGTGGAAGCCCTCAATGGTGTCCTTCATGTTGGAGTGGAACGAGATTCCTTGCTTGATCATGAAGAAGTTCTGCGGCTGCTCCATCATCCATTTGACGTCAGCGGCGTAATCCTCCGGCCGGTCGCCCGTGCGTTGCCGGCGGATCGAGCCGTTGTAGACGCGCACCTTGTCGCGCACCTTGCCGCCCAGCAGTTTATAGACGGGCACGCCCGCGGCCTTGCCGGCAATATCCCACAGCGCATGCTCGATAGCGCTTACCGCCGCGCCGTACGGCTTGAAAGAGCCGCGTTGACGGATCTTCAGCATGACTCTCTCGACGTCAGTCGGGTCCTCGCCGATCAGCGCCTCGCGGAAATGCAGTACCCAGGGCTTGAGGTAGGATTTGGTGAACTCGACTTCGCCCAAGCCATGGAGGCCTTCGTCGGTTACGATGCGGACGATCGGGTGTTTGCCGATAACGGCGCAGCGGAGATCGGTGATCTTCATCTTCGTTCCTTTTCGCCTCAGCTCCAGGTGCGATCCCAGGAATACTCATCGTCCCAGTGATCCGTGGGCTGCCAGATGCCGGTGACACCCGGCTGCAGATGCTGCGAGATCACCTCGTCGACGACGTCGTCAATCCCCAGGCCCGGCTTGTCCGGAACAGTGATAAAGCCGTCCTTCACGAGCGGCTTGGGAAGGCCGGTGACGATATCGTCCCACCAGTCGACATCGACAGAGTGGTATTCGAGCGCCATGAAGTTTTCAGTCGCGGTCGCCACATGTGCCGCGGCCATTGCGGCGATTGGACTTTCTGCCATGTGGATGGCCATGGCGACACCACGGTCCTGCGCCATATCTCCGATCTTCTTGGTCTCGAGGATGCCCCCGCTGGTGAGCAGGTCTGGGTGGATAACGGAGATGCCGCCGCTCTTGAGCAGAGGCTCGAAGCCTTCCTTGAGGTATATGTCCTCACCGGTGCAGATCGGCACCGTAGTGGCGTCCTGCAGTTGTCGGTACTGCTCAGTGTACTGCCATGGGATCACATCCTCGAGCCAGGCTGGCACGTATTTTTCAATTCGCCTGGCAAGGCGAATGCCGTTCTGCACTGAGATGTGGCCGATGTGGTCTATGGCGAGCGGAATATCCATGCCGATGACCTCACGAACCTCGGCAATGTATTGCTCAAGGAAGTCGAGGCCCTTGTCGGAAAAGTGCAGGCCGGTAAACGGGTGTGGGACGTTATGCAAATCGTACGCAGCGTTGCGGAGGCGCCGCTCTTCAATGGTCTTCAGCGGGCCGCGGCCGGGGTGGTTGCGGTACCCTTCAAGTGAGCCGGCAGGAGACACGACCGCACCGGGCACATCCGCGATCTGCATCAGCCCCAGATCCATCTTGAGGAAGGTGAACCCGAGCTCCATGCGTTGCTTGAGGCGCCTGCCGGTCTCGGTGCCGCTCGGCACGGTGGCGTCGGTGTCGCAGTAGACGCGCACTTTCTCCCGAAACCGGCCGCCGAGCATCTGGTAGATGGGGACGCCATAGGCCTTGCCGGCAAGATCCCACAACGCGATTTCGACGGCCGATACGCCGCCGCCTTGCCGGCCGTGCCCGCCGAACTGCTTGATCCGGCGAAACAGTCGGTCGATGTTGCAAGGGTTCTCGCCAAGCAACCGGCTCTTCAGCATCAGCGCGTAGGTGGCGCTGGCGCCGTCGCGCACCTCGCCAAGCCCGACGATGCCCTGGTTGGTGTAAATCTTGAGCAGCGCTGAAGTGAACGGCGCGCCGACAATTTCGGCTACCCGCATGTCGGTGATCCGAAGGTCGGATGGCTTGGAATGCGTGTTCACCCGATTGAGCGCCTCGTCGGCTCCATCTGCCTCTGGCATGATTTATCCTCGTTCTGGTCGGCGGGGCTCGTCGTCGCGCATGCTGAGGCGGCGCAGAGCGTTGCTAGCTAGTCCAGCTCTATCTCGTGGTTTTGAAGGTAGTCGCGGTTCATCTCAACGCCGAGACCAGCCTTCGGCGTAAGCTTGAGGCTGCCGTTCGAAACATCGAGTGGTCTGTCGATGAGGTGATCGTATTTGCCGAGATTCCACTCCGACGTTTCGAGTTTGTAGAAGTTAGGAACGGTCATCATCACCTGCGCTCCAGCAACCACGTTGATCGGCCCTGCGGCGTCATGCGGCGAGACCGGGATGTAGTAGGCTTCGCATAGGGCCGAAATCTTCTTGAGTTCGGTAATGCCGCCGGTCCAGGTGACATCAGGCATGATGTAGTCAGCGAGCTTGTTTTCGAGCACCGGCACGAAATCCCACTTCGTGTGGCCGCGCTCGCCCCACGAGATAGCGGCACTGACCTTCTCACGGACCTGCTTGAGGGCATTGAGGCTCTCGGGCGGACAAGGCTCCTCGAACCAGTCGATCTGACCGGCTTCCTCGAGGCTCCGGCAGAGGCGAATGGCGGTGGGAACGTCGAAGCGGCCATGCGCATCGATGAGGATGTCGACATTAGAGCCCGCCGTTTCGCGGATCAGAGCCGTGAGTTCGGCGGCTTCGCGCTCATCCTTGCGGGTCATGCTGCCATCGAGGTAGCCGTCCCGCTGCTCGCGGGACTGTCCATCGGCTGTGCGGCCCTGGTGGGGGAAAGGATCGAACTTGAGCGCAGTGTGGCCGGACTCGACGATGTCTCTAATTTCGCGGACCACAGCCTCCTTGCTGGTGAATTTGGCCTGGTTGGGATGGGTGTAGAGCGCGATTTCATCGCGTACCGGTCCGCCCAACAGCTCGTAAATCGGCTTACCAAGAACTTTGCCGCGGATGTCCCAAAGGGCTATGTCGATGGCGCTTACGCATTCGACTGCGGCGCCGCGACTGCCCATATAGGTGAAGCTGCGGAATATCTTGTGCCACAGATACTCAATACGCGCCGGGTCCTCGCCTGTTACAGCGGCACCGATCTGCCGCAGGATCGTGCAGAGTGCGCGATTGGCGAGCCTTGTCGTGGTGGTGATCTCGCCCCAGCCGCTCACCCCCTCGTCGGTCGTCACTTCGACGAACAGAAACTCTCCCCAATAGGAAGCATCGGATCTGATTGGCCACGGCCGAACGCTGGTGATTTTCATCTCAACTGCCTTTACTGACGTGGTCGGGATAACGATATTCCAGACTGCGTATTCTATCCTGCCCGAGCGGCGTTACGCGCACGCATGTGTTCGAGGATGTGCCGGCCGGAACCCTCGACATGGCGTGCAATGAGTTCGGCTGCCTCGTTCGCATTTCCCGCTTTTACATGTGCGATGAGCTCACGATGCTCGCTAAGGATCGCGGCACGCCGGGCGAGCGTGAAGTTGAAGCGCCGGCTCACGGCTCGAAGCACTTCGCGATGCTTCCACCAAAGCTCGGCGGCATGGCGGTTGTAGTGCTTTTGGTACATTACGGTGTGAAAGGCGGTGTCCAACTCGCTATGTCTCAACGTGTCGGCGAAGTCGTTTTCTTCAATCAGGCCTTGGATGCGTTCGAGTTCAGCAATGTCCTCGACGGTGGCCATATTCACGAACCATCGCGTCAGTGCCGGCTCGATCAAGACTCCGATCTCGTAGATGTCCCGAACAAAATCCTGATCTATGGGCCGCACGCGTGCTCCGCGGTTGGGAACGAGGGTGACAAAGCCTTCCCCGCGCAACAGTTGCAGAGCCTCGCGCACCGGGTTGGTTGAGGTGCCGTGGCGCCGGGCGAGATCGGTGACCACAAGCCGCTCGTTGGCAGCCAGCCGCCCTTCGATGATGTCTTCCCTGATCAGTTGATACAGCGAGGCGCCCTCGCTGGAGGCCCCGAGAGCGTCGATCCCTTCGGGGGGCTTTGCTTTAAAATCGCTTGTTTCGGCCAAGGCTGTCCCCAATCAATACACACATTGATCTCGTTATCACGCGAGATTGCTATAAACAATGTACGATTTGTCTAGTTGACAGGCAATTCGCGATCTGAAAATGTATAAAAATATCGAAGGGATACATTGGCTGAAAGCGTCCCGCGGCCGATGAGCAAAGACCGCTCGCCTCGATGCAGAGCGGCATGGGAGAACCTGGAGGATACCTTATGACGAGGATTTCACTCGGCGGTGCCGTCCTGCGCGGCACTGTCTCCACTGCTTTGATGGTATCGCTGATGTCCGCGTCGGCGCTGGGTGCGCCGGTCGACTTGAGCAAGTGGTCGCCGGAATATGTCCGCTCCATTGCCGGCACGCAGGATTTTGACACGGCGGGCGATTGCGCCAAGGTCACGCCGCTCGACTACAAGGGGCGACTGACTTTCTGGTATCAGGGCGTGTTCGAGGGCGACCCCGACCTCCTGCGCCAGTATTACAAGGAGTTCTTCGAGACCTTCCGCAAAACCTATCCAAACATCCAGCTTGAGGAACAAGCCCTCACCTATAACGACCTTCTGGACAAGTTCCGGACCGCGCTCTTGGGTAATGCAGCGCCCATGGCGGTCCGCCTGCAAATCCTGGGTGGCACCGAGTTCGCCTCAAAGGGCTATCTGCAGCCGCTCAAACCCGAGGATGTTGGGTATTCGACCGAGGACTTCTGGCCCGGCGCAATGAAGGCCGTGACCTGGGAGGATGTGACCTACGGCATTCCAACCAACAACGAGACGATGGCGTTCATCTGGAACGCCGACATCTTCAAGCGTGCAGGCCTGGATCCGGACAAGGCTCCGGCAACCTGGGACGACGTCGTCAAGTATTCCAAGCAGATCCACGACAAGCTCGGCATTGCCGGTTACGGCCTCGTGGCTCGCAAGAATGCCGGCAATACGCCGTATCGCTTCATGCCGCAGCTGTGGGCCTATGGCGGAGGCGTCTTCGACGAAGCTACCGCGAGCCCGACCTATAAGCAGGTCGAGCTCAATAGCCCGCAGAGCAAGGCGGCGCTGCAAGCCTCGTACGATATGTATGTTCGCGACAAGTCGGTTCCGGTTTCGGCGCTCACCAACCAGCAGGCCGACAACCAGCCCCTCTTCCTCGGTGGCCAGCTCGGCATGATGATCTCGCACCCGTCCGACTACAACGTTATGCTCGACCTGCAGAAAAAGGCGACGGCTACCGACAAGGACAAGGCGCAGACCGTCATCGACAACATGCGTTACGGCCTGATTCCGACTGGCCCCGACGGCAAGCGTGCTGTCGTGTTTGGCGGCTCGAACATTCACATCCTGAAGCCCGAATATGTCGAGGGCGGCAAGGTAGACGAGCCGGCCGCAAAGGCTATCATCTGCATGTGGACGAGCCCTGAATGGTCGCTGAAGATGGCCTATGCCGGCTCGAACCCGGGAAACCTTAACGGCTTCAAGACCAAATGGATGAAGGAGCGTCTGGAGAACATCAAGTTCCTTGATGTCACGACCTCGATGCTGCCATACGGCATCCCGTTCCCGGCGCTGCCGCAGTCCCCCGAGATCATGAATATCATCGTCCCGGACATGCTGCAGAATGCCCTGACCGGAGCCATGACCGTCGACCAAGCAGCGGACGACGCGGCCAAGAAGGTAAAAGACCTGATGGACGGCGGACTCTAGACCAAGCCTGACCACGATCTGACCGGCTGCGCCAAGAGTGCGGCCGGTTGTTCCGAAGAATAAGGGCACGCCACGGTGACGATCTTGATCGGCAAGGCAGAGGCTAGCCGGAGACTGCAACCCGATAGGTCCGGTGTGCTGCGAAAGATTTGGGAGCATCGCGCCGACTACGCGTACGTGCTCCCTGCGATCGCCGTGATGCTCATCGTCATAGCCTATCCGATTTACTACACGATCGAGCTGTCGTTCTTTAATACGCCGCCTGGCCTGCAGCTCCGGGACAAGATTTTCATCGGCCTCGGCAACTACACCGCCATCCTCACAAGTCCGGTGTTCTGGAAGGTCACCTCGAACACTCTGATCTGGACATTGGGATCCACTTTCATCTCATTTGTCCTGGGGTTTGCCTGCGCCCTGGCGCTTCATCGCGACTTTGTCGGCCGCGGCATCCTGCGGGCGATCCTGATCATTCCCTGGGTCATCAGCGCGGTCGCCGCGTCCTATATCTGGAAGTGGATCTACCATTCAGACTTTGGGATTATCGGCGCGGTGCTGGTCGGCCTCGGATTGGCCGACAGGCCGCCGAATTTCATCGACAGCGTCAGCACAGTGCTGCCCTCCCTGATCGTCGTCAATATCTGGCGGGAGTTTCCGTTTGCCATGATCATGATGATGGCTGGCCTGCAGACGGTTCCCGATCAGTTGCTGCGCGCCGCAAGAGTCGACGGAGCCAATGCATGGCAGCGGTTTTGGCACGTCACCTTCCCGCATTTGAGAAACGTCTCGACGGTGACGATCCTTCTGCTGGCAGTGGCCAACTTCAATTCATTCATCATCCCCTGGATCATGACCGGCGGCGGGCCGTCGAACGCATCGCATATCTGGATCACTCACATCTATGAGCTCGCCTTCGGCCGCCAGCGCTGGGGGGTGGCATCGGCCTATTCGGTGCTGCTGTTCCTGATCCTGATGTCGCTCGGCTACTTCTACGTCCGTGCTCTAAGCGGCAACGAGCGGAAGGATGGGACCGCATGAACACGATTGCCGAGACTGCTCCTCGAGGCCAGGCCCGTCGCCGTATGCGCATCGACGGATGGCGGTGGGGCGGACGCATCTTCCTCGCGTTCATGCTGCTTTACACCGCGTTGCCGATGGTCTGGATGCTGATCACCTCGATCAAGTCCGGCTTCGCGGCCATGCAATTCCCGCCGCAATGGTGGCCTGACCAACCCACCCTTGACAGCTACCAGAAGCTGCTCGATCCGCAAAACAGCGTCGGCCAGGACTTCCTTCGTTTCTTCTGGAACAGCCTTTTCGTCTCCACTGCCACGACCATCCTTTCGGTGATCGTGGCGGTTCCTGCGGCCTACGCGTTTTCGCGCTTCACCTTCCCGGGCCGGAACTTTCTGTTCTTCGCCGTCTTGCTTCGCAATATGTTTCCGGCTGTGATCTTTCTCGTGCCGCTCTTCATCCTGATGCGCGCGATCGGGCTGGTGAACACGCATGGATCGCTCATTCTCACCTACCTCACATTCGGCCTGCCGCTGGCAATCTGGCTCCTCAAGGGCTTCTACGACAACATCCCGGTGCAGCTCGAGCAGGCGGCGCGCATCGACGGAGCGACGCGGTTCCAGGCCTTTGTCCTGATCGTGATGCCGCTCTCGGCGCCAGGAATCATCGCCACGGCGATCTATTCCTTCATCGGCGCGTGGAACGAGTACATCTACGCCTACACGTTCCTCTCCAAGAACGACCAGTTGACACTGCCGGTCGGTATCCAGCGCTTCTTCTCGGAAAATACGACGGACTTTCCGGGCCTGATGGCGGCCAGCTTTATGATGAGCGTGCCCGTCGTGGTCCTGTTCCTCGTCCTGCAACGATACTTCGTACGCGCCCTGACAGAAGGCGCCGTTAAGCACTAGGGAGTTGCCGGTGGCCCACGTGGTCCTCAAAGATCTTGTCAAGACCTATGGCAGCTTCAAAGCTGTCAACGATGTTTCGCTGACGGTCAATGACGGCGAATTCGTTGCGCTCGTCGGCCCTTCAGGCTGCGGCAAAACAACCACGCTCAATCTTGTAGCGGGGCTGATCCCCATCACATCGGGCGACATCGTCATCGGGGACCGGGTGGTCAACGACCTCGACCCCAAGGACCGGGACATCGCAATGGTGTTCCAGAATTACGCGCTCTATCCGCAAAAATCGGTCTATAAAAACCTGGCGTTCCCGCTGCAGATGCGCAAACTGCCAAGGGACGAGATCGACAGGAAGGTCAAGGAAGCAGCGCGAGTGCTCGACATGACGCAACTGCTCGAGCGCAAGCCGCGCGAACTTTCGGGCGGGCAACAGCAGCGTGTGGCCTTGGGCCGCGCCCTCGTTCGAGATCCGGCGGTATTCCTGATGGACGAACCACTCTCCAACCTCGACGCGAAGCTGCGCGTGCAGATGCGGTCGGAGATCAAGCGCTTCCACCAGGACCTCAAGGCAACGATCATCTATGTGACGCACGACCAACTCGAAGCTGTGACCATGGCCGACAGGATGGCGGTGATGAACGGCGGCTACCTGCAGCAATACGATTCACCGGCGCAGGTCTTTGCCCATCCGGTGAACATGTTCGTCGCCAGCTTCATCGGCAGCCCGGCGATGAGCCTTGTTCCGCTGGAGGCATCAACGGCAAGCGGCAATACAGTGTTGACCAGCGCGGAGGGCTGGCGCCTCGAGCTCTCGCCACACAACGCCCAGAAGGTCGCGAGGGCAACCACCAAGAAAGTCGTGCTCGGCGCACGTCACTCGACGATCAAGCTGCATAAGAGTGCGGTGCCAGGAAGCATTCCTGCCAAGGCCTACACGGTGGAGCCGACCGGCGACGTCACCTTCGTACAGGCGTTCCTGTCTGGCGCCATCGTCAACGTCAGCGTGCCGCCGACCATTGCCGTTGCGCCCGACGAGCCGATTTGGCTCGAGTTTGACCAGGAGCGGATGCATCTGTTCGACGGCGAAACAGAAATGGCCCTCAAGGCCAACTGAGACAGAGCCGATGCGTCTGGAACGAGGGTGGGGATGACTACGAAGCTTAAAATCACCGCGATCAAGCCCTATCCAGTATGGGTAGGAACGCGCAACCAGATGCTCGTCAAGGTCGAGACCGACAACGGCATCTTCGGATGGGGCGAGAGCGGCTTGAGCGGTCGCGAGAAGGCCGTGGCCGGCGCGATCGAGCACTATCGCGAGTTTCTCATCGGCCGCGACCCGATGCAGATTGGTCGGATCTGGCAAGAAGTTTATCGCAGCCAATACTTCGAAGGCGGGCGCGTTCTGCAGGCGGCAATTTCCGCCATCGACATTGCCCTTCATGACATCAAGGGCAAGGCGCTGGGGGTGCCGGCCTACGATCTGTTGGGCGGCAAGCAGCGCGACCGCATTCCTACCTTCGCCTCGACCGGTGACGAGGCCGAGGGCGATGTTGCCATCGAACGAGCCCGCGAACTACGCGCACAGGGGTGGCAGACGATCCGCTTCTTTCCCATCGGGCAAAACAGCAAGGACATCTTTGAGCCGCGCGAATCGATCGGCGCTACAGCAAGCATGCTGAACAAGGCGCGCGAGGCGCTGGGCGACGACGTCGTCCTCGGCATCGACTATCATCATCGGCTTTCGGTGGCAGAGGCGGCGAGCTTCTGCAACAAGCTCGGCCGTGGCGTGCTTGATTTCCTCGAGGAGCCGATACGAGACGAGACACCGGAGGCCTACGAATCCCTGCGCACGATGACCGACATCCCGTTTGCCATCGGCGAGGAATTTGCCAGCAAGTGGCAGTTCCTGCCCTACATCGAGCGCGGCATCCATCAGTTCAACCGGCTCGATGTTTGCAATGTTGGCGGGCTCACTGAAGCGATGAAGGTAGCTGGCTGGAGCGAGGCGCACTATGTGGACCTGATGCCGCACAATCCCCTTGGCCCAATCTGCACGGCCGCGACCATCCATCTCGCCGCCGCGGTGCCGAATTTCGCCTGGCTCGAGACCAGGGTGCCCGAAACAAAGCTGGGCTTCGACAATTCCGACTTCTTCCCCGTGCAACCACGGCTCGACGGCCCCGACTATCCGGTCAGCGATCTGCCGGGGCTCGGCGTCGAGGTCAACGAAGAGGCGGTCAAGGCCGAGAGCTTTCGTTTCTGGGAAGCGCCTCACCTGAAGCGCCGCGACGGTTCTGTTACGAACTGGTAGTTCATCCACCGGAGTCTAAAATGACCCATACTCCCGACATTACGCGACCGCCCAAAGAGCTGATCGACGCACTGAAGGAAATCGGCGCCGCGACGGTTGCCGGCACGCTTGGCCACATGGGCTTCCGCAATCCGCACATGGTCGGTCCCGTGCCGCAGAACCGCGGGAAGTCGATTGTCGGGCCGGCGCTGACTCTCCAGTTCATGCCGCAGCGGCCGGACCTCTTCACCGAGGGAGAATATGCCGATCCGGAGACGCAGTTGCACAGGCACGTGCTCTATCACGCGCAGGAGGGCGATGTGGTCGTGGTCGACGCGCGCGGCGACATGAGCTCGGGTGTCTTTGGCGATATGATGTCGACGTATTTTAAAGGCAGAGGCGGCGCTGGCATCGTAATCGACGGGTGCATGCGCGATCGGCCCAATGTCGACAAGCTAGATCTCCCCCTATGGCTGCGTGGCTGGACTCCCAACTACCATGTGCAGACCAGCATCTATCCCAATGCCGTCAACGTTCCGATTGCCTGCGGCGGTGTCACGGTCATCCCCGGAGACATCATCGTCGCCGACGACGACGGGGTGGTGGTGCTTCCAGTCGCAATGGCCTCGAAGGTAATCGAAGAGTCGCAAAAGCATCACGATTGGGAGGAGTTCTCCCGAGTGAAGCTTATGGAGGGCGGGTCGTTACAGCGCTACTATCCGCTGCATGACGATGCCCGCGGAGAGTACGAAGAGTGGCGCAAAACAAACCGCTTGGAGAACCGAAGTTAGCCTAACCTCTTCGAGGGTGGCATCAGCGACGGCGGCTTCCGTATCGACGGCGGTGTTCGCTGCCGTTTCCGCCGCAATTGAGCCAAAGCGCGGCGCGCACTTGCGGCATCCGCCCGGAAGACCTCAACATTGCGGAGACGGGCATTCCGGCCCCACCAGAGGGTGATTGCTCAGGCATAAGGTGTGCCTGCCAGAGCAGCGTTCAGGCCGGTAGTTCCCTTATCTACAGCGGCGAGAAAGACGGCTTTTGCTTCCTCTGTATCTTGCCTCTGCCGAAAGGTCCGGTGAGCCTGGATAAAGCCCACGGTCCACGTCGCCAGGAGAATACCGGCCGCCAGATGGGCATCAGGATCATCAGGTTTTCGGCCGACGCCTTCGGATAGCGCCACCGCGACGACGTGGGCGATCTCGTCGCGAATTGCCCTCGCCCGAGCCTTGAGGGTGTCGCTGGCCTCGATCGTCTCGATGAAGCTTTGGCTCCTAGCAGTAAATCGGAGGTAAGGGCTCTCCTCCGCAACCAGATGATGAGCGAGCAGACGTAACGTCTCGATCGGAGAGACGCTGGGATGGCGCTGCCGCAGAGCTTCGCGCAGCATCTCGCGACCCTCCTCGTCGCGATCGAAGAACATGTCCTCCTTGCGGGGAAAGTGATTGAACACCGTCATCCGTCCGACATCGGCGGCTGCCGCGATCTCATCGACCGTCACATGATCGAAGCCCCGCTCCAGGAAGAGGCGCGTGGCGACGTTGGAGATGCCTTGTCGCGTGGCGAGGCGCTTACGGGATCGCCGGTCCGGTGGCATTGAGTCCGATGGCATTGACATGTTGTCTCTGATTGCGCATTTATTTATGTACTGAGTACATATTGATATCCAGTATATGGAATGTGAGATGGAAAAACAAGTTGATGTTGTTGTTGTGGGCGCAGGACCGGTCGGACTCCTGACCGCCATCGAGCTGACTTTGTCAGGCGTGCGCGTCCTCGTGCTGGAGCGTCTGGCGTCGGCCAGTATGGCCATGAAGGCAATGTCGCTCGGGCCGCTTGGAAGCGAGGCACTCCAGCGTCGTGGGATGGCTGCGGCCATCGCCGCCGCGGAAGCGCAGAGCCTCGCGGCGATGAAGCAGTTCGCCGAGCAGGCCGGGGCGGAGCTGCGTGGCCGGTCGTCCAAATTCAGCGGTCATTTCGCTGGCCTGCCTCTTATCCGAAAGGACGCGCAGAAAGAGCCGGAACGGCGTGCTCACGCAGTGGATCAACCTAGCCTCGAAGCCATGCTGGCCGATCGCGCCCGCGCTCTTGGGATCGAGGTGCGCCGCGCCTTTGACGTTACCGGCTTCGTGCAGCAGGCGGACGGCATTGACGTGGAGTTGAGAGCTCCGACAGGCGCAGGCCAAATCGGCTGCTCCTACCTCGTTGGATGCGACGGCGGGCGTAGCCTCATCCGCAAGATGGCCGGCTTTGAGTTCCCCGGCACAGCCCCAAGCCTGACGTTCTACCAGGCCGTCGCCGAGATCGATCATCCCGAACGCCTGCTGCCGATTGGCTGGAATCGCACATCGGGTGGCGTATTTTCCTACTGGCCCTTCCCCGGTCGACTGTTCATGCTCGACTTCAGCGGTCCGCCTGAAGATCGGCAAGCGCCGGTCACAGCTGAGGAGATCGAAGCCGTACTGCGCCGCATCAGCGGCACGGATGTCCGCGTGAAAGCGCTCGAAAGCGGCAGCCGATGGACTGACAACACCCGGCTTGCCGATAGCTACCGCCGCGGCAGGGTGCTGCTTGCCGGCGATGCGGCGCATGTCCATTCGCCGTTTGGTGGTCAGGGCTTGAGCCTCGGGCTGGTGGATGCTGCAAATCTCGGCTGGAAGCTCGCGGCGGTCATTCGCGGCGACATGCCGGAAAGCCTGCTCGATACCTACACGGCCGAGCGGCGACCCGTCGCCGAAGCCGTTCTAGCCAACACCCGTGCCCAGGTCGCCATCCTGCGGCCCGATCCACAGGCGGGTGCGATGCGGGACATCGTGGCGAACCTCATGCAATTCGACAACGTCAACCGGTTCATCGGCGAGATGATGAGCGGCCTTTCCACCCGCTACGATCTCGGCTCGGAGCTGGACGAGGTCGGGCGGCTGATCGGCGACAGGTCGATTAGCGACGGCGATGCCGCCGTCTCGCTCTATGATCTGATGCAGGATGGCATGGGCGTTCTTCTCGACGCCTCGCCTGAGCGGACGGCGTCCAGGCTCGTTGCAGCCAGCAAGCAGAGGATACGTTGCGTCGCCGTCGATCGGGGCCCCTCGATGCTGATCCGTCCCGACGCTTGCATTGCTTGGATCGGCGAAGAGAACAATACGGACGGATTGGAGGAAACGCTCGGTGGCTGGTTCACGCCAACGCGAGATGATGGGTCTATGCAGCGATCCGGACAGTGATCATTTCTGCCGCAGTTCGAGGTTCGAGTGGGGCTGGCCGAGCCGCATTTTCGGGCAAGATGGCGATCTCGCCGATCCCCGGCACGATATCCCTGGTCTCCTGAGGACGTTATCTTTGCTGGCTGAGAGGTGTCGATGCCGGCGCCTCTATCTTCAGGAACGGGCTTCCGGTTCAAGCCAACGCATTTCTGAGCGCGCTGACGAACATGTCAAGGTCACTCTTCAGCATATATATATGCGGCGAAACCCGCAGACCTTCGACATGCTCGACTTGGCGATATTTCGTGTGGATTTGGTATTTCTCTCGAAGAGTGTTCTCCAGTTTTTTCATGTCGGTGTTGTCGATTGAAAACAGGCATATTGCACCTAGGCTCTCAGTGTCGGTCCGCGTGTGAAGCCTGAAGCCGGGAATGTCGCGAGCCTGACCGACCCAGTGTCGAGTGAGTTCGCGCAGTCGGACGTGCATCCTGTCTGCGCCGATTTCCCGATGGAATTGGATCGCCGGTTTAATTCCGGCCTGAATTGCGGAATTATAGGTACCCAGATTCCAGTGATCGAACTTGTCTATGTTCATTGCGGGTTGGTCGAAGGGCGCCAGCAGAGGCCAAGTTCGGTCGATCTGGCGTCGGTTGACGATCAGCATTCCGTTGCCGACAGGTGCGCCGAGCCATTTGTGAAGGCTCGTGATAAAGAAATCGCAATCCAGTTGCCGAAAACTGACCGGGATTTGAGCGAACGTCTGGGCGCCATCGACTATCGTGATGATGTTGCGCTCCCGCGCGATCCGGCAGAGTCGCTCGATGGGAAGAACGCGTCCATTCCAGTGATACATATGCGTCAGTTGCAGGACGCAAGTCCGGGGCGTCATCGCTTCCACATAGGCATCAATGATATCCTCGTCGCTGTCCATGATATCGAAGGCGCAGTTCACGACCTCGATTCCGTCGCGGTGATGCCGTTGCAGCCATCCGGCACGGACGCTCGGATAGTCCCAGTTCGAGATCAACACCTGGTCGCCCTTGGTCAGCGGTATTCCAAAAATCGCCGCTGAAAGTCCTTCCGAGGAATTCCGGTTGAGCGCAATCTCGTCTGGCGTGCAATCTATCAACTCGGCCAAATCACGCTTGATACCGGGCAGCGCAGCATCGAGGTTGCTCCACATGTTATAGTCAGGATTGCGGCTGATGAAGCGATAGGCGTCAATCGTGGCCTCCTGTACCGCTATCGTTGGCGGGCTGACGGCAGCGTTGTTCAAATTCAGGAGCGGTTCCTGGGCAGGGTATTGGGCGCGGACGCGCTCCCACAATTCCTCGCCCTTGGTTTCGGCCTTCAGATCTGGAGCAAAGAGGTTCATGAAAGCTATTCCTTTTCGGGCAGTTCATTGACCCCTCGATGCTAGGCGGACCGAGCCGGCGTAATCCGCCTATCCTGCATCCCCACGCAGAACTTAATACCGAATGTCGATGATTGCCAAAACGATGCAACACCATGTCGTCACTCTGCGTGCCGCGCCAAAATTTAAGCAGCAATTCAAAGCATTACAGCGCCGACGCTAGAACGTCCGGAAATTCGTTCCCCTATCCGAGGGCCTTTACATGCCGGAAATTTCGCATTCTCGTCCGCTAGGGCGGCGTGTCTTACCTTGAGGACACCGGCTTGCGGCACGCCATGGTCGAATGCCTGCGAGCCATTCCACCTTCAGAAGTCGGCGACTTTGCCCCAGGCCGATCTCTGGAACCGCTCCGGGTGATAAGGCCGGGGATCGACGATCGGCGTGTCACCGGTGGCGATATCGGCGATCAGATGACCGGCGCCGGGACCGATTCCGAAGCCGTGGCCGCTGAAACCGGCGGCGAGAATGAAGCCTGGAACGGTGGTGATCTCACCGATTCCCGGCACCCCATCGGGGGTGCTATCCACATAACCGGCCCAGACGGCACTGACATTTGTGTTCCTCAGGGCAGGCAGGAGTTCAAGCGCGCGCGAATGGGTAAGCCGAATTGTTCTTTGGTCGACCTTCGGATCGAGGATGCGCATTCGTTCCATCGGAGTGGGTGCGTCCAATCGCCATCGCGCCAGGGTTTCGTGCCCAGACCTGAATCCCTCCAATCCGCCTAGCGCGAGGCTTCTCCAACGCCGGACGAACATTGGCAGAAATTGAGGCGCGTAACGGAATTGCTGCGGCGTCAAGTCGACACGCCCGCCACCACTGATCGCCAATGTGTAGCCGCCATCGCCGCGACGCGTAACGGAGACCGCAGATGTGTGCAGCGCGTCCGGCAGGCCGCTTGCTCCTGGGGACACGGAGAGGATCGAGGAGCGCACCGAGGCTTGCGGAAACCGAATGCCGAGCTGGCGGCAGAAGGAGGAGGCCCAGGCGCCGCCGGCAAGGATCGCGATTTTCGTGCGGATCGTGCCATGTTCCGTGACGACGCCCGAGAGCCTGCCGCCTTCGATGTCGATGCCGCGGGCCGCACAGGACTGATGCACCGTGCCGCCGAGTGTCAGAATCGCACGTGCAACGGCCGGCGCAGCACTCGCCGGATCGGCGATGCCGTCGGTCGGTGAAAACACCCCGCCCTTCCATGAGGCGCCGGTGGCACGCCCGCGTTCGGTCGCTTCGGCGCTGCTCAGCATGTGCGTCGTGACGCCGACCGAGCGGGCGAAATCGCGCCAGCGTGCCCAGCCGGACAGTTCATCGTCGCTATTGCTGAGATAGAAGAGACCGCAGCGACGGAAGCCCGTATCCTCACCGGTCTCAGTGGCGAAGCGCTCCCACAAATCGAGGCTCTTCGTCGACATCGGCAGTTCGCGGGCGTCGCGGTTCTGCTGGCGGCACCAGCCCCAGTTGCGGCTCGATTGTTCGGCGCCGATGAGGCCCTTCTCGACGAGGGCGACCTTCAATCCGCGCCGGGTGAGATAATAGGCCGCAAAAACGCCGACGATGCCGCCGCCGATTACCACCACATCGGCGGTGGAAGGAAGTTCCGGCGTGGTGGCGACGCGATTGAGCGGTGCGGGCATGGGACAGTCTCCGTTTCAGGCGTAGTCTAGCGGATCCAAAGCTACGGCTTTGCTGGAGATCGGTTGGTGACAGCAGAAGATTCCGTCTTGGCAGGATGCCAGCAGCGGTTTGTGCTTCGGCCTGTCCCGCAACGCGGTCGACACGTCTGACTTATGTGTTAAGGTCGATGTCGGGAATACGGCAGCATAATCTGCTGCGTCATTGGCGATCTCGAGCAAGTGAGGGCCGTGTGAGATGAAACTCGACCGGATCGACGTAAAAATTCTCTACGAACTGCAGAAGAATGGCCGCGTCACCAATGTGGAGCTCGCCGAACTGGTCAATCTGTCGCCTAGCCCCTGCTTGATGCGGGTGAAGAAGCTGCAGTCGGAAGGCTATATCGAAGGCTATTCGGCCCAGATCAACGTCAGCAAACTCGGGCAGACGCTGACGGTGTTTACCGAGATCACCCTGAAGAACCACCGGCAAATCGACTTCGCCCGCTTCCTGGCGGCGATCGAGAAGGTCGATCAGGTGATCGAATGTCATCTGGTTTCGGGCGGCTACGATTATCTGCTGAAATTCGTCACCGCCGGCATCGACGAATATCAGACGATCATGGAGCGGCTTACCGACCTGGACGTCGGTATCGATAAGTATTTCAGCTTCGTCGTCCTGAAATCGCCGATCGTCAAAGCCCACATGCCGCTTACCACCTTGTTTCCGCTTTAGCCGGCGAGAAGGACCGCGGCCGGGCCCCGCTCCTGATCCGCAAACTCCCCTTGGCCGAGCGTCCCAACGCAATCTCTCAGGGTTCCAGACCGACCTCACCCGTTGCATCTCTCCGATCTAATCGGTCCTGCGCAGATGCCGATTCTCTGTCGCAGGTTGTTCTCCCTATAATTAAAGCTTCATACTGGTTGGAAGGACTTGCGACAGAATTTCGGGCTTTCTTTCCGAAGCCATATTCGCTGCCACTTGCAGATCTTGTGCCGTGGAGCCCAGGCTTTTCAACATGACCTGCCCGGGTGCGCGCCGGGTCTGGCAAGCGTCTTGCTTGTGGTTTCGAGGAGGGCAGCGCGGTAACACCTGGAATCGGCGGTCAGTGCCGGCAATAGGCCCGCACCAGTTCCGGATCCTGCTGGAGCCCATCGAGCCAGGCCGGATCGAGCGTCGGCACCGACGAGAAGAGCAGCTGCGAATAGGGATGTTGCGGCGTCTTCACTGTCGAGGATGTGATTTCCTCGACCTTACGGCCTCCATACATCACGACGATCTCGTCGCAGATCGCCTCCACCACCGAGAGGTCGTGGCTGATGAAGATATAGGAGAGGCCGAGTTCGCGCTGCAATTCCTTGAGCAGGTCGATGACCGCTGCGGCGACCACCGTGTCGAGCGCCGAGGTGATCTCGTCGCAGAGGATCAGCTTCGGATCGGCGGCGAGCGCCCGGGCGAAGTTGACGCGCTGTTTCTGTCCGCCCGAGAGCTCTCCCGGCCGGTGATGACGCAGA
The DNA here is from genome assembly GCF_002008365.1 of Rhizobium leguminosarum bv. viciae USDA 2370. Lineage (GTDB taxonomy): Bacteria > Pseudomonadota > Alphaproteobacteria > Rhizobiales > Rhizobiaceae > Rhizobium > Rhizobium leguminosarum. Next base: position 21,163 of record NZ_MRDL01000031.1, on the reverse strand, counting down.
TTGCGAGGCAGGCGCACCATGTCGAGCAGTTGATCGATCCGGGCGTTCCGCATCTTTCGATCCATGCCGTGGTAAAAGACCAAGGGCCTGTCGAGGATCTCCTCAACCGATTTCGCCGGGTTGAGTGCGGTATCGGCATATTGGAAAACGATCTGCATCTCGCGCAACTGGTCGCGCGAGCGCTCGCGAGCGCTGCGACGCAGTTCCGTGCCGTCGAAGACGATCTTGCCGACCGCGGCCGGCAGGATGCCGGCGATGGTGCGGGCGAGCGTCGACTTGCCGCAACCGGATTCTCCGATGATGCCGAGATTACGGCCTTTTTCCACCTTCAGGCTCACGTGCTCGACCGCGCGAACGAGCGGCAGGCCGTCAGCCTGACGCTGTCCATAGCCGGCTACGAGATCTTCGATCCTCAGCAGTGGAGCCGTCGCGGGTTCGGCGGGGCCAGCTGCGCCGCGCGGTTTCGGTTCGAAGGCTGCAAGCAGCTCCCTGGTATAGGGGTGCTTCGCGTTGTTGAGGATCTCTTCGGTGGTGCCGGTTTCCTGGGTCTCTCCGCCTTTCAAGACCACGATGCGGTCGGCGATCTGCGCGACGACGGCAAGGTCGTGCGAGACATAAACGCCTGATATGCCGCCCTTCTTCATCACCGACTTGAAAGCACGCAGCACTTCGATCTGGGTCGTCACGTCGAGCGCCGTCGTCGGCTCGTCAAAGATGACGAGGGTCGGGTCGCCGATCAGCGCCATGGCGGCGGCCAGACGCTGCAGCTGGCCACCGGAAACCTGATGCGGATAACGGCTGCCGATCGTCTCGGGTTCCGGCAGCGACAGCGCCCGGAAGAGCTCGACTGCCCGGGCACGCGCATCGTCCGGCGACATCAGCTGATGAATACGCGTGACTTCGATCACCTGGTCCATGATCGATGTGGCGGGATTGAAGGCGGCGGCCGCCGATTGCGGGACATAGGCGACTTCGGTGCCGCGCACCTTGGCGCGCTGCTTCTCGCTGAGCCTGACCATGTCCTTGCCGCCGACCGAAACGCTGCCGCCGGAGATGCGACAGCCCGCGCGGGTATGGCCCATGAGGGTCAGGGCGATCGTTGTCTTGCCCGAGCCGCTCTCCCCGATCAGCGCGACGATCTCGCCCTCGGCAACATCGAGGCTGACACCCTTGATGATCTCGACGCGGCGACCGGAATCGGTGGTGGCCTCGACCTTCAGGTCACGGATTTCTATGAAATTGCTCATGACGTGCTCCGGTCGCGAATTTTCTGCGGCAGATTGTCTATCAGCAGGTTGACGCTGATCGTCAGGCTGGCGATGGCAAGCGAGGGAAACATCACCGCCGGCGCACCAAACGGCAGGCCGCCGATATTCTCGCGCACCAGCGCACCCCAATCGGCATAGGGCGGCTGGACGCCAAGGCCGAGGAAGGAAAGCCCGGAGAGCAGCAAAACGATGAAGACGAAGCGGATGCCGAGATCGGCAAGAACCGGCCCGACGATGTTGGGCAGGATTTCCGAGCGAATGAGATAGAGGGTGCTTTCGCCACGGATGCGCGCGACCGTGATAAAATCCATCGCATTGATGTTGACGGCGAGCGCCCGGGCGAAGCGGTAGGCGCCGGGGATGTAGATGACCGACAGCGTCATTATCAGAACAGGGACCGAGGAGCCGACGGCAGCGACAACCACCAGACCGAACAGCTTGCTCGGGATGGAGTTGAGAGCGTCGAGGAAGCGGCTGAGGATCGTGTCCAGCCAGCCGCCGGCGACCGCTGCGATCATGCCGAGCACGACGCCGCTGAAGCAGGCGATCGTCACCGCCGCTAGCGAGATGCCGACCGTATAGCGCGCGCCCATCAGAATTCGCGAGAGCATGTCGCGGCCGAGATAATCGGAGCCGAACCAGAGTTCCCGGCTCATCGGGCCGAAATAGTCGAGATCGACGATCTCGCCGACGGGGTAGGGGATTATCAACGGCGCAAAGATCGCGACGAGCGCCCACGCGAGGATGATGGTAAGGCCGATCGCGCCGACGATGTTGAAGCGATAGCCAAACCGGGTTCCGGACAGCCGGCCGGAAGCGGTTTCGGAACGGGTCATGGTCATCGGAGCCTCGGGTTGGAAAGGATGGCGATGATATCGGCGATGGTGATCAGCAGCAGGTAGCCAAGGCAGAAGATCATCGCGCAGCTCTGGATCAGCGGCAGGTCGCGGGTGGCGACGGCATCCAGCATCAGCTTGGCGATACCGGGGTAGTTGAAAATGGTCTCGACGATGATGACGCCTCCGAGCAGATAGGACAGCGAAAGCGCAACGGCATTGACGATCGGGCCGAGCGCATTGGGCAGTGCATGGCGAAACACAATGCGCGGCCGGGAGGCGCCTTTGAGCAATGCCATCTCGACATAGGGCGTGTTGAGCGTCTCGATAACAGCTGCGCGCGTCATGCGGATCATCTGGGCCGAGACGACGAAGGTGAGGGTGATCACCGGCATGGCATAGACGCGCAACAGGTCGGTCATACTATGGACCTCATTGGCGAAAGAAAGCGCCGGCAGCCATTTCAGGTAGACGGCGAAGATGAGCGCGGCGGAGGTCGCGACCATGAACTCCGGTACGGAGATGACGCCGATCGTGATCACCGTGACAATCCGATCGTAAAGGGTGCCGCGCAGCATCGCCGCAGTGATCCCGAGCGTGAGCGCGATCGGCACGGAGAAAAGCGCGGTGACGCCGGCAAGTTTCAGCGTGTTGACGAAGCGACCGGCAATGAGAGCGGCGATCGGCATTTCGTTGGCATAGGAGGTGCCGAGGTCGCCCTGCAGCAGCCCGACTAACCAGCGCAGGAAACGAAAGAGCGCTGGTTCGTCGAGATGCATGGCCTTGCGCAGGCCTTCGACAGCTTCCGGCGTGGCGGCTTGGCCGAGCAGGATCGTCGCCGTATCTCCGGGCAACAGCGTCGTCGCGAAGAAGACGGCAAAGGAGACGATCACCAGGGTGATCAAGGCGACGAACAATCTGCTCAGTACAAGGGATAAGACCTGGCTATTCACGGGCGTCTTCCCTTTGTGCGTTCGAGTTGAGTTCCACCAATGCAGATGGAAGAGCCGGGGCGCGGCTGCAGCCCCGGTCTCCTTTGCTTTATCAGGCTTCAAGCCAGACATATTCCGCGAAGGCGTATCCCATCTGGCCGCCGAGCGGGTTGGCTTCCAGGCCCTTGAGCTTGGCCGTCGTGGCATCGACGTTCGAGATATAGGCCGGAATGATAGTGCCGGCTTCCTGGGCGATCATGCTCTGCATCTCGTTGTAGATCGCTTTGCGCTTCTCTTGATCGAGAGACCCGCGCGCCTCGATCAGCATCTTGTCGAACTTCTCCGACTTGTACTGGCTTTCGTTCCACGGAGCGTCCGAGGTATAGAGCAGGGAGAAGAGGATATCAGGGGTCGGTCGCGGGTTGATATTGCCGAAGTGGATCGGCGCCTTGAGCCAGTAATTGTCCCAGTAACCATCAGATGGCACTCGCTGGACATCGAGCTTCATGCCGATTTCGGCGCCGGCGGCCTGGATGATCATGGCCATGTCGATCGACGAGCTCGCCGCATCGGAAGCGATGATCGGAATGGATTGGCCGAGGACGCCGGCCTTATCGAAGTGGAACTTCGCCTTCTCAGGATCGAAAGCCCGCGCTTTCAGGTTTGCGTCATGATAGAAGTTCGCAGGCGAAACGGGTTGATCGTTGCCGACCTCACCGAGACCGCGCAGCGCCGATTTGACGATCTGTTCGCGGTTGACGAGATACTTCATGCCCTCGATGAAGTCCCGCTTGTTGCCGGGCTCCATATCCAGTCGCATGTTGAGATTGGTATAGTTGCCGGACGTCGTCTTCGACAAGGTGAAGCCGTCGCCCTGGGCCTCGACGAGGCGCATGGAACGGGGATTTATCGCGGCCGCGAGATGGATGTCGCCCGCAAGCAGGGCGTTGACACGGGCATTGTCGTCGCTGATGGCGAAGTATTCGAAGGAATCGACGTTCGGGCCGGATTTCCAGTAATTCTTGTTCTTGATCCCGACCGAACGAACGCCCGGCTCGAAGACTTCCTTGACGAAAGCGCCGGTGCCGTTGGCCTTGGTGAAATCGGTCGTGCCGTCGGAAACGATCATGAAGTGATGCATCGACAGTATGGTCGGCAGGTCGGCGTTCGGGCTGGCGAGCGTGATCTCGACGGTCTGCTTGTCCACGGCCTTGAAGCCGGTCATCTGGGCGGCGATCTTGGCGACCTTCGAGCCGACGGACGGGTCGAGATGGCGCTTCAGCGAGAAAACCACGTCATCGGCGGTCAGCGGCTTGCCGTCATGGAAGGTAACGCCGTTCTTCAGCTTGACCGTCCAGGTCTTCGCATCCTTGGACTCGATCGCTTCGGCGAGCTCCATCTGCGGCGTGCCTGATTTGTCGAGGAAGGTGAGGCGGTTATAGAAGGAGCAGCACCGGACATAGTCGGTAGAGAGCGACGCCTTGGCGGGGTCCAGCGTATCGGCCGTGGAGGACGACCAGCCGGCCGCCTTGAGCGTGCCGCCGGAAACAGGCGTTGCGGCGAGCGCCTTGCCGGCGCGGCCAAGCACGAGCCCGCCGGCTGATATCGCCACGCCGCCCGCGAGCATCATATGCAGCAACTCGCGACGAGTGGCGCCACGACGGATGGCGGTTTCGACCATGGCATCGTCGGATCTGGTCCAGTTGGTGATTTTGTCGTTCATCTCATTCCCCTTTTTTCTTGTGTGGCGGGCTGCCCGTTACGGGCGGGCCCGATCTGCTTTCAAAGTCAGGCGCGCGCGGCGGCCGCGGCATCAGCAAGGCCGGCCATCGAGGTGAAATGGTAATCGGGTTTGGTGAACTCGGCCGGTTCGATCGTGCCGCCGTAACCCTTCTCAGCATGTCGCCGCTCGATCCAGCAATTGGTCAGCCCGAGTTTCCTGGAAATCCCGATATCGTGGTACTGGCTCTGGGCGACATGCAGGATGTCGTCCTTCGAATGTCCTTCCGAGGCGACGTAGTCGAACACCCTCTCGAAGAAGGCGGGATCGGGTTTCTCGGTCCCCGTATCATCCGCCGTGAAGGCGGCATAAAAGGGATTGCCGAGCTCTTTCTCGAAGAAATCGAATGCCCAGCGGCGGGCATTGGTCATCGCAACGAGGCGGTAATCCTTCGCAAGACTGGCCAGCGCTGCGGCGCTGTCTGCGAAACCCTTCCAGCCCTTCGCCGAATCCCGAAGCCGTTCGCCATATTTTTGATCGGCGGGCAAGCCGAGCTTCGGGGCGATCGCCAGGTAGACGCGCACGAGATCGTCGGGAAAGAGGTCGGCATCCTTGGAGTAGCGGGCTGCACGGTAGAGGCCAAGCGCCTGCTCGCCGTCGATTTCAGTTCCCGCCTCGGTCGCGATCTCGGCGAGGCAGGTCTTGAGGCCGCCTTCGAAGTCGATGAGCGTGCCGACAACATCGAAGGTCATATATTTGAATTCCGGAAGGCTCTTGCTCACGTGAATTCCCCAGTGTTCGGCTCCGGTGGGAGCGCGGTTCTCGAAGAAGAAAATTCTGTTCCGCCGGCGGGGTCATTGTCCCGCTCTTATATGGAAGGCCCGCATGTGCCGGGATCCAGGCCTTTCGTTGATTTCAGTGTGTCACCTGCACCGCACCGGATTCGCCGAATAGGCGCCATGAGGCGGCACAAAATACCGAATCTGACCGTTTCGCGGTATTCTCAGGCCCGCAGCGCCCGACGCACATCCGGGTCCTCCAGCGTCTCGTCCAGGGTGATGCGGGTGCGCTCGACGATCGCGTCTATCTCCGTTTCGGTGCAGCAGAGCGGTGGAGCATAGCCAAGCACGCCATTGCCGAAGGCGCGGATGACGAGGCCGTTCTCCCAGGCGCGATCGAAGATGCGGCGGGCGGGTTCGGCGGATGCAGGCAACGGCGTCTTGTTGACTTTGTCGACCACAAGCTCGACGGCGGCGAGCATGCCGCGGCCACGGACGTCGCCCACCAGCGGATGATCCCTCAGCGACTCCAGGCCCTGCATCAGCCGCGCGCCGGCCCTGACGCCGTTTTCGAGAAGGCCGTTTTCGTAGAGCCTCAGGACTTCGAGGCCGACCGCGGCGCTGACGGGATGGGCCGAATAGGTGTAACCATGGCCGACAGCGGCAGCACCCGCACCCTCGGCAATCGTTTCATAGACGTGATCGGCCATGAAGACGGCGCCCATGGGGACGTAGCCGGAGGTCAGGCCCTTGGCGGTCGTCATGAAATCGGGCACGACTTCATCCTCGCTGCAGGCAAACAGCGGGCCGGTGCGGCCAAAGCCGGTGATCACCTCGTCCGCGACGAATAGGATGTCATGCGCGCGGCAGAATTCGCGCATGGCCTTCATCCAGCCTGTCGGCGGCACCAGAACGCCGCCCGAGCCCTGGATCGGCTCGACGTAGAAAGCGGCGACTCGTTCCGGCCCGATCGCCTCCACCTTGCTTTTCAGCGCCGCAAGCGAGGCGTCGATGATCGCCTGCGGATTATCGCCCGCCGGGTTGCGATAGGCGTAGTGAGACGGAATTTTATGCTGCCAGTCGAAGGGAACGCCGAAGCCGGCATGGAAGGCGGGCAGCGCCGTCAAGCCCGCGCCGACCGTCGAGGAGCCATGATAGCCCTGTTCGACCGAGATGAATTGATCGCGCTCAGGCTTTCCACGGGCATTCCAGTAGTAGCGTATGAAGCGGATCGTGCTGTCCACCGCATCGGAGCCGCCAAGGGTGAAATAGACGTGGTTGAGATCGCCCGGCGCACGGTCGGCGAGTTCGCCGGCAAGCCGGATCGCGGGCTCCGAGCCGAGGCCGAAATAGGCCGTCGCATAGGGGAGTTCCCGCATCTGCCGGGCCGCCGCCTCGACGATGCTTTCGTGGCCGTAACCGGCATTGACGCACCAGAGGCCGGCGAAGCCGTCGATCAGTTGCTTGCCCGATGCGTCGGTGACCGTCGCGCCTTTGGCAGAGGCGAGCACGCGCACGCCAAGCTTTTCATGGCCGCGGTAGGAGGCGACCGGATGGATGAGGTGGGCGCGATCGAGTTCGATGAGGGAATTGCTGTACATGGAGATCTCCGGATCAGCCGAGTGCCTGGCTGGCGAGGGCAAAGGTGGTGGCGGTCGGATCGGCGGCGTCGTTGGCCAACGGCTTTCTCATCGTGATTCCGCCGCCGACATGGGCGAACCCCTGTTCGGCGAGCCATGGGGAAAGCCCGGTCTCGGCAGTTGTATCGACCCTGAGGAACCGTCCGGGCCGTCTGGCGATGAAATGTTCGATCAGTGTCTTGGCCTCGCCGAGATCGGCGGCCACCACCGGTCCGATCACTTCGCCGCGGCCGAAAGGACGCAGGCAAGCGAACCCGGAAATGCGGCCGTCGCGGCGAATGACGGCGAATTCGCCGATCCCGGCGATATAGGAGAGCAGCCCTTCACGGTCGGCGCCGAAGGCAAGTCGGTCGAGCCCCGCGATGGCAGCGAGATCGGCGTCGGTAGCCACTTCCGTTTCCATCGGCGCGGCCATTTCTCCGGCAAGGCCCTGGTGCTGCAGCACGGTTCCCGTCTCGCGGAAGCCAAGCTTTTGGTAGAGCGGCAGGCCTGCCGTCGTCGCCACCAGCCTCAGCGGTCGGTCTCCGGCGGTCAGCAATGCGGCGTCCATCAGTCTGCGGCCGAGGCCGCGACCGCGCATCGTCTCGTCGACAATGACCATGTTGATGGTCGCACAATCCCCCTTGTATGGCGTGACGAGCACGGTGCCGACGACCTTGCCGTCCTCGACCGCAACCATCGCTTCGCTCAAGGCGAGCGCCAACTGCCAGTCTTCCGTCCGATGCGGCCAGCCCGCCTGTCGGGAGAGCGCGACGGCGGCTTCCAGATGGTCCGGGCCGAACGGGACGATTTCGATCTGACTTGCTTGCATGGGGGCGTCCTTCATGTCGTGCCCGCCAGTCTGCCGGAGCGCCGGCGGGCAGATCGTCTGAAGGCCATGGTTCAGGCAGTATCTTATGGCTTTGCTATCATCGGCCGCCGCATCTTATGCTAGAATCAACCGATATGCGTCCTATCCAGATCCTGGCGGTGGGTCCTGGCGCTCGACAGTTCATAGACATGCGATGGGCATGTCAGTGCATCATCGCCAGCGCTGCCGTAAAGAAATCTTCGCCTCCGAAGTTCCCCGATTTCAATGCCAGAAGCATGTCGCCCTGCGCATTGCCGACTGTGCGCAGCACCGGCACGCCAGGCGCAATCTCCGGGCCGATCAGAAATGCCGGAATGGCGAGCCTGTCGACCGCCGCGCCTGAGGTTTCGCCGCCGGCGACCACAAGGCGCCGCACGCCTCTCTCCACCAGTTCGGCTGCTATGATCGACGTCGCGGTCTCGATCGCGTGGCCGGAGGCCTCTCGCCCGTATAGCGATTGCAGCCGGGACACGGTTTCAGGCGCAGCACTCGCGGCGATGACGATGGGGCCGGCGGAGATGCGGTCTCCGGCCCAGGAAATCGCCGCGGCGATCTCATCGGGACCGGCAAGCAGCCGTTCCGGGTCGAGCCGCAGGACGGGCATCGACCGTTCGGCGATGGCGAGCTGGTGGAGCGTCGCCTTGGAGCAACTGCCGGCAACGATCGCCGACAGCCCGCCCACAGGGCGAATGGCGTCCGCCGTCGTTGCACCGCCGGACGATATTCGACCAGAGCTGACCAGCGCGCGGGCAAGGCCGAGGCCGAGGCCGGACGCACCGCTGGACACCGGCGTTTTCAACGCGACCTCGCCGAGCGTTTCAAGATCGCGTTCGAAAATCGCATCGGCGATAACAGCAGTGACGCCTGCCGCGCGCAGAGCATCGAGCTTCGCCTTGACGGCGCCGGGTCCGGCCGCGATGGTCGTGAGATCGATCAGTCCGACGGCATTGCGCGATTGTCGGGTGAGAACCCGCACGAGATTGGCGTCATGCATTGGATTGAGGGGGTGATCCTTGAGCGGACTTTCGTTCAGCGGCTGTCCGCCGACGAAGAGATGGCCGAGATAGACGGTGCGTCCCGTTTCCGGAAAGGCGGGTGTCACCAGCACGGAGCCGCCGCCGGCCGCCTCGCTCAAGGCCTCGGTGACGGGACCGATATTGCCGGCATCGGTGGAATCGAAGGTCGAGCAGATCTTGTAAAGCACATGGCCGGCGCCCCGCTGGCGCAGCCATCGCTCGGCGCTTGCCGCCGCCGCCACGGCGTCCGAGGCCGGGACGGAGCGGATCTTCAGGGAAACGACCACAGCGTCGACATCCGGCAGGGCGAGCGACGGATCGGGGATGCCGACCGTCTGCACCGTGCGCAGACCGTTCTTCGTCAGCGTGTTGGCGAGGTCGGAAGCGCCGGTATAGTCGTCAGCGATTGATCCGAGCAAAATAGCCATCGTCTAGCTCCGTGCAAAAGGTTTGAACCAGCCAAGACCGTCCAATGTGCGGCCGCGCGGGATGTATTCGCAGCCGATGAAACCGTCGTAATCCAGGCGGTCGATTTCGCCGAACAGATAGGGATAGTTCAGTTCCTCCCCGTCCGGCTCGTTGCGTGACGGCACGCTGGCGATCTGGATATGGCCGGTGATCGGCAGCAGGCGTCGCAACGCCATAGTGACGTCGCCATGGATGATCTGGCGGTGATAGATGTCGAACTGGAGCTTCAGGTTCGGCAGGCCGCATTCGGCAATCAGCCGCTCGGCCGCGGCGAAGTCGTTGAGGAAATATCCGGGCATGTTGCGCCCGTTGATCGGCTCGAGCAGGAGATCGATGCCCTTTTCCGCAAGCCGCCCGGCAGCGTAGGTGACGGAGCGCCGATAAGAGGAGGCGGCGTCTTGGTCATGAGGGTCGGCGATGCCTGCCATCAGATGCAACCGCCTGACGCCGGTCGCCGCCGCATAGTCCAGGGCCCGCTCGACATCCGCTTTCAGCGCATCGAACCGTCCGGGAAGAGCCGCGATGCCACGCTCGCCTGCTGCCCAGTCGCCCGGCGGCAGGTTGAACAATGCCTGCTGCAGATTGTTGCGGGCAAGCCGTTCGGCAATCGCCTCCGGCGTGGCTTCGTAGGGAAAGAGGTATTCGACGGCGGCAAAGCCGGCTTCGGCTGCGGCGTCGAAGCGGTCGAGGAACGCCCATTCGTTGAACATCATCGTCAGGTTGGCGGCGAAAACCGGCATGTCTAGCGTTCCTTTTACAGGCTCTGCGGCTCTTTGGTGGAGCTGGGTAATTCAGCGCCGGAAAGCTCGGCATAGAGCCGCGCGAGCGAGGAATCGTCGTCACGGCCCATGCCCGCCCCGGAGGCGGCCAGATACATCTGCAAGGCGGCTGCCGCGAGCGGTACGGGATAACGCTCGGAGCGGGCCATGTCCTGGACGATACCGAGATCCTTGACGAAAATCTCGATGCTGCTGAGCGGCGTATAGTCTCCGGCCAACACATGCGGCACGCGGTTTTCGAACATCCAGGAATTGCCGGCCGAAGCGGTGATCACCTCATAGACCTTGTCGAGGTCGAGGCCCTGCTTGGCGGCAAAGGTTATGGCCTCACAGGCGGCGGCGATGTGCACGCCGGCGAGAAGCTGGTTGATCATCTTGAAGGCCGCGCCTTTTCCGGCCTCGTCGCCAAGCTCGTAGACCTTGCCGGCCATGGCGTCGAGACCCGGGCGTGCCGTGTCGAAGGCCTGGATGGAGCCGGACGCCATGATCGTCAGTTCACCACGCGCCGCCTTGGCCGCGCCGCCTGAAATCGGCGCGTCGAGATAATGCAGGCCGAGAGCCTCCGCCCGCTGTGCCAGATCGCGTGCGACCGCGGGATCCATGGTGGCCGACGAGATGAAGACGGCGCCGGGCTTCATCGCACGTGCGACACCTTCGGGCCCGAACAGCACCGCCTCGGTCTGCGCGCCGTTGACGACCACGGAGACGACGATGTCGGCGTCCTTTGCCGCAGCGGCAGGGGTTGACGCGCCACGTCCACCGTCGGCGATGAAGCGGTCCACCGCCGCCGGCGTGATGTCATATCCTACGACGTCGAGACCTGCGCGCTTCATCGACTGGGCCATTCCAAGCCCCATGGAACCAAGACCGATGACGGCTGCGACAACGGCCGAGCCCGAGTTTTCAGCAAGCGGTGGCATGAGGAGGTTCTCCAGTCTTGTGAGGAAAGGTCTGCGCCCCTCCGGGTGCTATCCCGGAGGGGCTGTGGTTTAGCGATTGACGGTTTTCGCAGGAACCGTCAACACGGCCAGCGAACCAACGACCAAGGCAGCCGCCAGCAGATACATGCCGGCGCTGTTGGTGCCCGTGAAGTCTTTGAGATAGCCTACCAGAAACGGCCCGAGAAACCCGGCGAGGTTGCCGACCGAATTGATCCAGGCAATGCCGGCCGCAGCGCCCGTGCCGGCGAGGAAAGCCGTCGGAAGCGACCAGAATAGCGGCGCGCAACTGATGGCGCCGGCAGCAGCCAGCGAGAGGCAGACAATCGAGACTGTCGTGCTCGTCGCCATCGTCGCCGCAACGAAACCACCGGCGGCGATGAGGGCCGGGACGACCAGGTGCCAGCGGCGTTCGCGCAGCCTGTCGGCGGAACGTCCGAGCGCCAGCATGGCAACGAATGTGCAGATATAGGGGATCGCGGAAATCAGGCCGATATTGAGGTTTCCGCTGACGCCCGAGGCCTTGACGATGGTCGGCATCCAGAAATTCAGGCCATATTGCCCGAGCACGAAGCAGAAATAGATCAGGCACATCAGCCAGACGCGACGGTCGGTCAGCGTTGCGCCGATGCTGTGTGGGCTTGCGGTCTTGGCCCGGTTCTCCGCCTCGATATTGGCCGTCAGCACGCCTTTTTCCTCATCGTTCAGCCATTTCGCGCCCTGGATCGTATCATCAAGGTAGAACAACGTCGCAACGCCGAAAAGAATGGCCGGAATGGCTTCGATCAGGAACATCCACTGCCAGCCGGAAAGTCCGTGCGTGCCGTGAAAACTGTCCATCAGGAGACCCGAAAGCGGATTGCCGAAAATGGCGGAGATCGGGATCGCCGACATGAAGGTGGTGATAATCCTGGCGCGGCGATGGGCCGGATACCACGCGGTCAGATAGAGAATGATGCCGGGGAAAAATCCGGCTTCGGCAACGCCCAGCAGGAAACGCAGGACATGGAAGACGGTTTCCGAAGAGGTGAACATGAAAGCGGCCGAAATGACGCCCCAGGTGAGCATGATGCGGGCGATCCACACCCGTGCGCCAACCTTGTTCATGATGATGTTGCTCGGCACTTCAAACAGAAAATAGCCGATGAAGAAAATGCCGGCGCCGATGCCATAGGCGGCTTCCGAGAGGCCGAGCTCGCTCGACATCTGCAGCTTGGCGAAGCCGACATTGACGCGGTCGAGATAGGCGACCACGTAGCACAGCATCAAAAAGGGTACGATGCGCCAGAATACCTTGCCATAGGCACGGTCTTCGAGCGTCTGAGCGGGATGTGCGCCAACGACTGGCGCTTGCGTCTGCAGCGTCATGATTTTCTCCTCCGATTGTTGCCGCGGTCTCCTGTCGATCCTCCCGCGGCACGCCGAGCCATTTGTGGCAGCGCTGCCATTTTCATTAATTCATTTTGGCAGCGCTGCCAACAGCAAATTGGTAGCGCTGCCAAAAAAACCTTGCTTCTTGGCGGGAGCGGTGAAAAATGGTGGCAACGCGGTGCTCATCGGGCGGGCAGGCCGGATAACCACCTCAACAGTCGGGTTCAAACGTAACGATGGAATTCAAACATCAACCGACGGTAACGCTTGCCGAGGTCGCGGAAGCGGCCGGTGTTGGCGAGAGCACGGTGTCGCGCGTGCTGCGCAACCACGGTTCGTTTTCCGGCAAGACGCGCGAGCGGGTGATGGCCGCGGTCGAGCGGCTGGGCTATGTGCCGAACCGGATCGCGGGAACGCTTGCCTCCACCGGTTCGCGTCTTGTCGCCTTCGTCATTCCCTCGCTGTCCAACATCGTCTTCCCCGATGTGCTGCGCGGTGCCAGCGCCGTTCTGGAGGAAAACCGGTATCAGGCGGTATTCTCCGTGACCGACTATGATCCGGGCAAGGAGGAAGCGCTCGCCGCCGCGATGCTTGCCTGGCGGCCGGCGGCGGTCATGCTGGCAGGGTACGAGCATACTGAGGGTACGGTGAAGATGCTGCGCGCCAGCGGGTGTCGGATCGTCGAACTGCTCGATCTGGACGGCGATGCTCTCGATATCGCCGTCGGCTTCTCGAACCGCGCGGCCGGACGGGAGAGCGCTGCCTTCCTGCTCAAGCGGGGTTATCGCCGGATCGGCTATGTCGGTCACGACCTGAACCGCGATACCCGTGCCGGCAAGCGGTTTTCCAGCTTTTGCGAAACGCTCGAAGCGCATGACGCCCCTCTCGTCGGCCGTGAAATTCTCGCAGGCGCTTCATCCGTGGAAAACGGCAGGTTGGGGCTGGAGCGGTTGCTTGCCCGCACGACCGATCTCGATGCGGTTTATTTCTCCAACGACGACATGGCGCTGGGCGGCTATTTTCACTGTCTGGCTCAAGGGATCGCGATCCCCTCGAAGCTTGCCATTTTCGGCTATAACGGCCTCGATATCGGCCGGGCAACACCGCAACCCTTGTCGACCATCCGAACGCCGCGCGTGGCGACGGGGCAGATAGCCGCGCAGCTGGTCGTCGCTAATGCGCCACCGCAGGCCGTCGATCTCGGCTTTGAACTGATCGAAGGGGCAACTGCGTAATATTGGAGGAACTGTCATGTCCGAAGCGCGCCTGCGTGAGGAAATCTGCCGATACGGCCGCTCGCTGTTCGAGCGTGGGCTGACGCCCGGTTCGTCGGGCAACATATCGTTGCGGCTGGAGGACGGTGGCTGGCTGGTCACGCCGACCAACGCCTCGCTCGGCTTTCTCGACCCGGCACGGATTTCCAGGCTCGATGCTGAAGGCCGGCTCCTGTCCGGCGACAAGCCGACCAAGGAGATCCCGCTGCACACCGCCCTCTACGATACGCGCGGCAGCGCCCGCGCCATCGTCCATCTTCACTCCACCCATGCGGTGGCACTGACCATGCTGCCGGAAATCGATCCGCGCGCCGCCCTGCCGCCGATGACGCCATATTATCTCATGCGCGCCGGCGAAACCGCGCTGGTGCCCTATTATCGTCCCGGCGATCCTGATGTGGCCGACGCCATCCGCGGGCTGGCGGGCAAGTATTCGTCGGTGCTTCTGGCCAATCACGGACCTGTTGTTGCCGGCGACAGCCTGGAGGCGGCGGTCTTTGCGACCGAGGAACTGGAGGAAACGGCGAAGCTCTATCTGCTGTTGCGCAACCTCAATCCCCGTTTTCTCAGTCCGGCGCAGGTGGCCGATCTCGTCAACACCTTCGGCCTCGACCTCCCGTCGCATCACGATCACGATCACGACGGCGATTGAAGGCGTCACTCCGCTGGCCGTTGACCGCGGGTGAAAGCGCGCAACCTTCCGCCAAACCCAGCTTTCGATACGATAGATTCTGCTTCCGATGCCGCCAATTCAGGCGAGCTGTGGGTGAAGCGGTGCCTATGATTGTGACACGTCCCCAGTTCCGATCGCTCAAGGATACGCAGATGACGACGTTCCGTCCGAAATACATCACCTTCGACTGCTACGGCACGCTGACCAACTTTCAGATGGCGGAAGCGGCGCGCGACCTCTACGGCGAAGAGCTCGACGAGCGGCGCATGGCGGAGTTCATCAAGAATTTCGCCGCCTATCGGCTCGACGAGATCCTGGGCGACTGGAAACCCTATGCCGAGGTGGTGCACAATTCGCTCGAGCGGACATGCAAGCGCAACGGCGTGACATTTCGCGATGAAGCCGCCCGGATGATCTATGAGCGGGTCCCAACCTGGGGGCCGCATTCGGATGTCCCGGCCGGTCTCGCCAAGGTCGCCAAGGAAATCCCTTTGGTCATCCTCTCCAACGCCATGAATTCGCAGATCATGTCGAACGTCGAAAAACTGGGCGCGCCCTTCCATGCGGTCTATACCGCCGAGCAGGCGCAGTCCTATAAGCCACGCTTCAAGGGCTTTGAATACATGCTCGATATGCTGGGCTGCGGGCCGGAAGACGTGCTGCATTGCTCGTCCTCCTTCCGCTACGACCTGATGTCGGCCCACGATCTCGGCATCAAGAACAAGGTTTGGGTCAATCGCGGCCATGAGCCTGCCAACCCCTATTACGGTTATGTCGAAATTCCTGACATCTCCGGCCTGCCTGGCGTCGTCGGGCTCTGACGGAGACACGCGGATGCAGTTCGAATCCTACTGGCACGACACGGCTCCAGCCTTTGCCGGCGGCGCACAAGGCCCCGTCGAAGGACATTACGACGTCGCCATCATCGGCGCCGGCTTTACCGGGCTTGCCGCGGCGCGCCAGCTTGCAAAGGCCGGCGTCAAGGTCGTGGTGCTGGAAGCCGAACGGGTCGGCTGGGGAGCGTCGGGGCGCAATGGCGGCCACCTCAACAACGGGCTCGCCCACAGTTTCCTGTCCGCCAAGTCCGCACTCGGCGTGGAGCGGGCCGTCGCCCTCTACAAGGCGTTCGACGATTCCATCGACACGATCGAGGCGATCATTGCCGAAGAGGGAATCGACTGCAATTTCCGCCGCGCCGGCAAGCTGAAGCTCGCTTCCAAGCCGCAGCATTTCGATGCCATTGCCCGCAATTTCGAGGCTGTTCACAGAGAAGTCGATCCGGACACGGCACTTCTGACCGCGAGTGACCTGAAAAGCGAGGTCTGCTCGCCCTTCCATGGCGCCATGCTCTCGAAGAAGAGTGCAATGATGCATATGGGCCGTTATGTCGCCGGGCTCGCCACGGCAGCCGCCCGCCACGGCGCCACCATCTTCGAAGGGGCGGCGGTGAGCGCACACCGGCAGGGCAATGGTCGCCACAGCCTGACGACCGCACGGGGCACCGTCACAGCAGACCACGTGCTGGTCGCGACAGGCGCCTATACGCCGTCGCTCTTTAACTATTTCCGCCGCCGGATCGTTTCCGTCGGCAGCTTCCTGATCGCCACCCGTCCGCTGACCGACGCCGAAATCGCCGCTACGATGCCCGGCAACCGCACCTGTGTCACGTCGATGAACATCGGCAACTATTTCCGGCTGTCGCCCGACAAGCGGCTGATCTTCGGCGGTCGCGCCCGGTTTTCCGCGACGTCGGATCAACGATCGGACGCAAGGAGCGGCGATATTCTGCGCGCCAGCCTTGCTGAAATCTTCCCGCAGCTTGCCGGCGTCGAAATCGACTATTGCTGGGGCGGGCTCGTCGATATGACCAAGGACCGCTATCCCCGCGCCGGCTATGTCGATGGTGTCTGGTATGCCATGGGCTATTCCGGCCACGGCGCCCAACTCTCCACCCATCTCGGCATGATCATGGCCGACGCCATCCTTGGCAAGGCCGACCGTAACCCGATCAAGGGGCTCGACTGGCCCGCCGTCCCCGGCCATTTCGGAAAACCTTGGTTCCTGCCGCTGGTGGGCTTGTACTACAAGACACTCGACCGGTTTCAGTAAAGCATCAGCGAGTACGAAAAAGGGCGCCGAGGATGAGTCCACGGCGCCCATTTTCTTTTGCTCTACCGCTGGTCAGTTGAGCCCCCCGATGTGGAAGCTCTTCATTTCCAGATATTCGTCGATGCCGCACTGCGCGCCTTCACGGCCGAGGCCGGACTGCTTGACGCCGCCGAAGGGAGCGACCTCGGTCGAAATGGCCCCTGTGTTCAGGCCGACCATGCCGAATTCGAGCGCTTCGGCGACACGCCAGGAGCGTTTCAGGCTTTCGGTATAGAAATAGGCGGCAAGGCCGAAGGGCGTGGCGTTGGCAATGCGGATCGCCTCTTCCTCGTTGTCGAAACGAAAAAGCGGGGCAACGGGGCCGAAGGTCTCTTCGCTGGCAAGCTGCATCTCGGTCGTCGCACCGCCGAGCACCATCGGCACCGCATATTGATCGCCTTCAGGCACGGAACCCGCGGTGGCGAGGATCCTTGCTCCCTTTTCCACCGCATCGTCGACATGACGCTTGATCTTCTCGATCGCCGCCTTGTTGATCATCGGCCCGATATCCGTACCGGCATCCGTGCCGGCCCCGACCTTCATGGCCGATACGCGTGCGGAAAGTTTGGCGGCGAAGGCCTCATAGACACCGGACTGGACGAGAAGGCGGTTGGCGCAAACGCAGGTCTGCCCGCCATTGCGGAATTTCGATGCGATTGCGCCTTCCACGGCAAGATCGAGATCGGCGTCGTCGAAGACGATGAAGGGCGCGTTGCCGCCGAGTTCGAGGCTGAGCCGCTTGACGCTGTCGGCCGCGCCGCGCATCAGCAGAGAGCCGACGCGGGTCGAGCCGGTGAAAGAGATCTTGCGGACGGTCTGGTTGGCCATCAGCTCGTCGCCGATCGCAGCCGGCATGCCGGTGACGATATTGATGACGCCCTTCGGGATGCCGGCGCGTTCCGCCAGCACGCCAAGTGCCAGCGCCGAATAGGGAGTCAGGTCCGATGGCTTGATGACGACGGTGCAGCCTGCGGCGAGTGCCGGCCCGACCTTGCGGGTAATCATCGCATTCGGAAAATTCCACGGCGTGATGATCGCCGACACGCCGACAGGCTCCTTCAGAACGACGATCCGCCGGTCCGTCGTCGGCGAGGGAATGGTCGTTCCACCGATGCGGCGCGCCTCCTCGGAAAACCATTTGATGAACGAGGCGCCATAGCGGATTTCGCCGCGCGCTTCCGTCAGTGGCTTGCCCTGCTCGCGGGTGAGGATCAGCGCCAGATCCTCGATATTGTCGAGCATCAGATCGTGCCAGGCTTCCAGCAATGCGCCACGCTCGGCATTGGTCTTTGCGCGCCATGGACCAAAGGCTTTCTCCGCCGCGGCGATTGCCTCCCTCGTATCGGCTCCGTCCATGTCGGGCACTGTGCCCAGCACATGCTGCGTCGCCGGGTCGATCACCTCGATCGTGCGCCCGGCTGCGGCCCCGCGCCATTCTCCATCGATCAGCCCTTGCTCACGAAACAGGCCGCTATCCCTTAATCTGTTCATTCTGTTCTCCATTGATCAGCCCCATTGATCAGCCAAGTGCCGAAAGCACCGATGCCGTGATCGCGTCCGTCTTGTCCTTGCCGGGAATTGCGCCGATGCCGCGTGCCGTCGTCGCCTCGATTGCGGCCATCACCCTTGCGGCGGCAGCCGCTTCTCCCAAATGCTCGAGCATCATCGCGCCCGACCAGATGGCGGCGATCGGATTGGCGATGCCGAGATGAGCGATATCGGGCGCGGAGCCGTGGACCGGTTCGAACATCGATGGCGCCGAGCGATCGGGATTGATATTGGCGGAGGCTGCAAAGCCGAGCCCCCCCTGGATGGCAGCGCCGAGGTCGGTCAGGATATCGCCGAACAGGTTGGAGGCGACCACGACGTCGAGACTATCAGGCGCCATGACCATGCGGGCGGCCATGGCGTCGATATGGTAGCTGGTCACCTCGACATCGGGATATTCCGCAGAAAGCTTCTGGGTGATCTCGTCCCAGAAGACCATCGAATATTTCTGGGCGTTGGACTTCGTCACCGAGGCAAGCTTGCCGCTGCGCGCACGCGCCTGCTCAAAGCCGAAACGCAGGATGCGCTCAACCCCCTTGCGGGTGAAAATCGAAGTCTCGACCGCTACCTCATTATCGGCGCCCTGGTGGACGCGGCCACCGGCGCCGGAATATTCGCCCTCGGTATTTTCACGAATGCAGAGGATGTCGAAGCCGTCAGACCGCAACGGCCCCTGCACACCCGGCAGCAGCCGGTGCGGGCGGATATTGGCATATTGCACGAAAGCCTTGCGGATCGGCAGCAGAAGTCCGTGCAGCGACACGGAATCCGGTACCTTGCGAGGCCAGCCGACGGCACCGAGCAGGATGGCATCGAAGGACCTGAGCGTTTCGATGCCATCGGCGGGCATCATGCTGCCGTTCTCCAGATAGTAGTCGCAGGACCAGGGATAGCTGGTTGCATCAAGAGAAAATCCGTTCGATTGAGCCGCCTTTACGAGCACGGCCCAGGCTGCTGCCGTCACGTCGCGGCCGATGCCGTCTCCGGGCAGAAGGGCGATCTTGTAGGTCTTCATCGCAGGTCCTCACAGGCTGATGAGCACACTCTTGCTCTTGCGGTTGGCGAGATAGGCATCGCGGCCGAGATCCTTGCCGATGCCCGACTGCTTATAGCCGCCGGTCGGCAGGATATGGTCGCGCGAGCGGCCGTAGCGGTTGACCCAGACGGTGCCGGCCTGAAGGCGGCGGGTCACGCGGATGGCACGCGAGAGGTCGCGGGTGAAGAGGCCGGCGGCGAGCCCATAGGCCGGATGGTCGGCGAGCCTCAGCGCTTCCTCCTCGTCATCGAAGGTCTGAATGGTCAGCACCGGTCCGAAGATTTCCTCGAGAACCGCCGGCGATGTTGCCGTCACGCCGGAAATCAGGGTCGGTGCGTAGAAATAGCCCTCGCGGTCGAGGCGGCGGCCACCGGTGAGGCATTCGGCGCCGTCGTCGATAGCGGCGCGGATGATGCCGTCCATGCGGGCGATCTGGCGTTCGGAGATGACGGGCGAATAATCGGTCGCCTCGTCCCAGGTGGGGCCGGGGCGGATGGCCGCCAGCCTGGCCACGAGCGCTGCCGCGAGTTCGTCCGCCACCGTCGCCTCGACGATGAGGCGGGATCCACATACGCAGGCCTGACCGGCGTTGGAGAGAATGCTGCCGGCGATTGCGCCGGCTGCAAGCTGGAGATCGGCATCGGCGAAGACCAGTTGCGGGCTTTTGCCGCCGAGTTCCAGCGTCATCGGCTTGACGCCGGTGCGGGCGATATTGGTCATGATCGCCGAGCCGGCCGCCGTCGAGCCGGTGAAGCTGACTTTGGAGATGCCCGGATGTCCGGTGATGGCATTTCCGGTGGTCGGGCCGTCGCCGAGCACGATGTTGACGAGACCGGCCGGCAGGCCGGCTCGCACCGAAAGTTCGGCGAGATAGAGCGTCGAAAACGGCGTCATTTCCGACGGCTTCAACACCACCGCATTGCCTGCCGCCAGCGCCGGACCGAGCTTCCAGCCGGCCATGGACAAGGGAAAATTCCAGGGTGTGATGGCGCCGACGACGCCATAGGGTTCCGTCATGATCATGCCGAAGTTCGCATCGTCGGTCGGGACGAGGTCGCCGCCTTCCTTGTCGGCGAACTCGGCAAAGAAGCGGATCTGTTCGGCGGTGACGGCGATGTCGCCGGCGACGAGATGACCGATGGGCCGCGTCGAGGAGAGCGCCTCGAGCCTGGCGAGGGTCTCCGCCTCGGCTTCGATCAGGTCCGCCCAGCGCTGCAGCGCCACGGTGCGCTCGCGCGGCCGCATGCCGCCCCAATTGCTCGTCTTCAATGCGGTCCTGGCGGTTTCGACGGCGTGATCGACAAGGGCTTCGTCGGCCAGCGGACAGCCGGCATAAGCCTTGCCGTCGGATGGGCGATGCATGTCGATGACCGCCTCGGCCGGAACCAGCCGCCCGCCAATGAAATGTCCGACGGGCAAGGATATCGTGTTCGGATCGAAGCTGAGTGTCATCGCATGTCCTCGGGATGGGCTGAGGCAAGCCTAACTGGGGAATGCGAGCAGCATGCATCGACCGGTGATGCCGCAGCGGCGAAAAATTGCGTTTTCGCCGATGCGGCAGTCAAATCTACGGCGTCGGCATCACGACACGGTGACGTAGATCTTGCGCACCGTCTCGATCGTCTTCCAGACGCCAACGAAGCCCGGCTTCATGACGAAGCTGTCGCCGGCCTTGTAGACCACCGGTTCGCCGCCTTCCGGCGTGAGTTCGATCAGACCGGAAAGGATGTGGCAGAACTCGAACGTCTCACCCTTGATCGAGCGCGTCTCGCCGGGTGTCGCCTCCCACACGCCGCTATGAACCGTTGACCTGCCACTGAACTTTCATCCAGCGGCGGTTAGAGCCTCGGCGGCTTTGAATACGCCAAATGGCGCGGTGTGAGCAAC
>NZ_MRDL01000042.1 GCF_002008365.1 Rhizobium leguminosarum bv. viciae USDA 2370 | reverse complement strand
ACTCAGCCCTTAAATCTAACCAGCCTTTAAACCGTCCAACTTATTGGGGTCAGTTCAGAGTGGCGGGCATTTGTGTGTCAATGTTCGTATATTTGGGATCTGGTTGCGGGGGCAGGATTTGAAGTTTCTGTCCCGCTGCGTCGGCTTCGCCTTCTTGCGGGCCCCTGAGGAGGCGTTAAATCCTCGACCCGTTACGAGATACACAAAAGCCCGCACGAGGCGGGCCTTTGTGTATCTGGTTGCGGGGGCAGGATTTGNGGCCCCTGAGGAGGCGTTAAATCCTCGACCCGTTACGAGATACACAAAAGCCCGCACGAGGCGGGCCTTTGTGTATCTGGTTGCGGGGGCAGGATTTGAACCTGCGGCCTTCAGGTTATGAGCCTGACGAGCTACCGGGCTGCTCCACCCCGCGTTATTGTATTCCGAGCTGTTTGAGCCCGGGAGCGCTGTCAGGCGTAACCTGACGAGGTGAGGCCGTGAAGGAATCGATCGAGTGGATCGATTTCAGGCCGAACGGGCTGCTCCACCCCGCGCCATGCGCAAATCGCTGGGATTTGCTGGTGTATTATAACACGAAAGGCCGCTTTGTGAGCGGCCCTTTTGTTTCGGCTTTGGGCCGTTTGTTTGGTGATGAGAAGATTGATTAGTTGCGCTTTGCAGACCTGGCAGCGACCTACTCTCCCGCGTCTTAAGACGAAGTACCATGGGCGCAGGGGCGTTTCACGGCCGTGTTCGGAAAGGGAACGGGTGCAGCCACCCCGCCATAACCACCAGGTCGGCAAAGCGCAACTATATGTTTTGAGAAGCTGGCAGGCATTAGCCTGTTTTCTTTTTTTGAACACGTCTTTGGAACCTCTTCTGACTGCGGATGCTTGTGGCACCCATACAGGCCAGAGGCCGTCGCGCTTGGTAGCGCGGGCCGTCCGCAGCGCCATTGGCGCGTCAGGACAAAGGTCTTGCATCATCGATCCGGACGACCGCTTTGCGGTCGCCTTGAGATGAGCATAGTCAATGAGAACGATCAAGCCGATCGAGCTATTAGT
>NZ_MRDL01000049.1 GCF_002008365.1 Rhizobium leguminosarum bv. viciae USDA 2370 | reverse complement strand
AGTTCGACGCGCAGCTGCAGGCGCGCGGCATCACCTCGATGAAGCCGCCGAAGTCGCACACGCCGGCCATTGAGAAAGGCGACTACCAGTTCACCCGGTCCAAGCAGATCCTGTCGGCCACCGGGCTGGTGCTGGAGACCTACAGCTGCCTGCAGCGCAACATGCTGGCGCAGCCGCTGGAGGCGCGACGCCAGTTTGCCGAGCGTGCCGTCTTCGGCACTTACGAGGGCATTCATCCTGAGCTCATGACCGACATCCGCGCCCTGTTGCAGGAAGATCGGCCGGATGGCCAGGCCCTCCATGAGCTCATCGCCCGGGCGGGGGAAGACGGCAAGGCCGCCAGGCATCCGGTGGCCTGCGAACTGGCCGCCTTGCTGGTAGCCGAGCTCCAAGGACTGGAACCTGCAGCTCAATAGCGAGCCGGCTCATGAGCCGTTGGACGTCAAGCAGCAGTTAGCGCGATCCGTGGTCTCAACCGGCGCTAACCTTGTCGTCAGCGCCAACGCCGGTGCGCTCTTCCCGGAACTCAACAAATCTTATCCGGCAACCGCCGACGCAAGGAAGCGCATTGACTTCCTGCTCAACCACTACAAGCCGCGCATCGACCCGCGGCCCGACGGCTACAACCCAGACGGGCGATGTCACGTTGTCGGCAACTTAACGGGTGGCGGATAATTCGGTTGAGATGACCTCATCGACCATCAGCTACAAGAACCACCGCTTTCCACCGCAGATCATCGCCCGTGCGGTCTGGCTGTATTTCCGGTTCCCGTTGAGCCTGCGGCTGGTCGAGGAAATGTTGCTGGAGCGCGGCATCGTCGTTTCTTACGAAACGATACGGCGGTGGTGCCGCAAATTCGGGGCGGCCTACGCCAAGCAGTTGCGTAGAAAGAAACCGTCGCGGAAGGATATCTGGCATCTGGACGAGGTCGTGATTTCCATCGGCGGTCAAAAACATTGGCTTTGGCGCGCCGTTGACCAGGACGGCTACGTTCTCGATGAGATCGTCCAGACCCGCCGCGATACCAAGGCTGCCAAGCGATTGCTGGTCAGGCTGCTGAAGAAGCAAGGTCTGTCGCCGAAGCGCATCGTCACCGACAAACTGCGCTCATACGGCGCGGCAAAACGGGATGTAATGCCCGGCGTCGAACATCGATCGCACAAGGGCCTTAACAATCGCGCAGAGAATTCTCACGTGCCGCTTCGAAAACGAGAGCGGATGATGCAGGGCTTTCGATCCGTCGGAGGTTTGCAACGTTTCATCTCGGTCTTTTCAGCAGTCCGAAATCTTTTCGTCGCGCCGCACCAGAGACACTCAGCCCTAGCCACCCATATTCATCGGATCCGCGCCATGGCGCAGTGGAAAGCCGTGACCGCTGCAATTGCATGAGTTTACCGACAAGCGACTTTTCGGCCGTTGATCAAACAACGTGACATCGCCATGCCCGTTTCTCTGGAAATAGCCGACACCGTCAGCCCCTGCTGATGCAGATCCAGGATCATGATCGTCTCCCTCAGCTTGATCACCAATGTCTCCCTTCCGACCATCGGAAGGAGTATCGGCGATGACGCGCCGCTGGTCTTCCGGGGCGCGCCCCGGAAGACCAGCGGCCGCAGCACCTGGGGAAGATTCAAACGGCACTAATGGGGAGTATTGCTCCGGTACTGACAGACGCCACGCGCTGCCAGCATATCCTCGACCATCCGCAGGCTGAGCGGAAACCGGAAATAGAGCCAAACGGCATGGCCAATCCCTCCGCTGGAAATCGGTGGCGACGATAAAGGGGATCACGGGTAAATCTGGTCATCCCGCCAGATACCAAATTTTGATCGATGCTCGGTTAACGTTACGGTGCCCTTCGAGGTTCTGCCGCGTCGATGGGTGGTCGAACGGACCTCCGCCTGGCTTGGCAGATGCCGAAGATTGGCCAAAGACGTCGAACGCTCCATCGCATCACCGAAGCGTGATCATGATCGCCCACATTCGTCTCATCACCCGACAGCTAGTACCACGCCACAGAGATTATGACGGTTTGTCTTATCGTAGAACTGGCAGGGCTTCTGGTGGGATGAGAAGTTGGATGCTGCGTGCGGCGCCTGGCACGCGAGATATAAAACCCGCCTTCTCGAGGGTCAGCACCATCTGGTGAACAGACGGAGCCGTAACGCCGAAGTGGCGACGCATGTCGGCTTTGGTGCCATCGGCAATAAGGTGCCAATCTTACTGATGAATCCGGGAGGCGCAACCAGCCCACCTCCCTGAACGAAGCCGGAAAACTCCAGCCTCCGGTGGTCCAGAATCCTGGGGCGGTTCATTAATGGGCCGGACTCTAATCCATCCTGGAGGAAATTCGCAGTGGCAGGTCAAAGTTGTTGCGAACGACGTCCACCGTGTCGTCGATGTCGAGCGTGATGTTTTCCGGCGGCACGGCATAAACNGTTTGCGGCCGCCGATGGAAATCACCACCTCGTCCAGATGCCAGATATCCTTTCGCGACGGCTTTTTTCTGCGCAACTGCCTGGCATAAGCCGTTCCGAATTTGCGGCCCCATCGCCGGATCGTTTCATAGGAGACGACAATGCCGCGCTCCAACAACATTTCCTCGACCATCCGCAGGCTCAAAGGGAACCGGAAATACAGCCAGACCGCACGGGCGATGATCTGCGGTGGAAAGCGGTGGTTCTTGTAGCTGACGGCAGGACTGTTCATCCCAACCCATTATCCGACAACCGTTAAGCCGCTCACAACGTGACATCACCAGTGCGACTATTCGATCGAGTGCCTCGTGTGCGGGCGGATTGTGGAAATCCAGATATAAAATCGCGTCGCCAATGCGCCCAGCAGGTCGCTTCGGGGAATCGCCGCAACCTATCAACAACCACTAATGGCAAGGGAGAAAACGATCCGACTTTCAGGACGAGCGCTTTCATCAGGCGTATCTTTTTGGTGCGCTGATGTCGCTTTTCGCAGCGTAGCTGAAAAGCGTCTGAAGGAGTGAGAGTTTGGGGCACGGCGATTCAGGATAACGTCAGGTTTAGCTGCTATCGAGAGAGAATGACAACCCGGGGATTGCTGTACGATGCGAATACTGCTCATTGAAAACGACGAGGCCATCGGGAGTGCTGTGCAATACCGTATGATAGCCGATGGGCATGAAATTGACTGGGTCAAGACCCTCTCCGAAGCACGAAAGCACGAATGTACGGGTTCCTACGAGATGATCCTACTCGACAATTCTCTACCCGACGGCAACGGCATCGATTACCTGCGGAATAGGAGGCGGCTCAATTCCGCACCGACCATCGTTATGACGTCTCACACCGAGATCTCGGATCGTATCAAGGTCCTCGGTGCCGGAGCCGACGATTACATGGGCAAGCCGTTCTCCATGAACGAGCTTTCTGCTCGCATTGGCGCTGCGGTGTGTAAACTTGAATACCTTCGACATAGGGCATTTGAGATCGCGGGTCTGATAATAGTTCCGTGCGACCGACGCCTCAGCCGCGACGGTAGGGCGGTCGATTTGACTGCAGCCGAATGGTCAGTGCTCGATTGTCTTCTGGAGCAGCCCGGTGCGCTGGTCTCGGATGACACAATTGTGGATGCTCTCTGTAGTTTAGATTCGGAAATCGGCAGCAATGTAGCGGAGTTATATATCTGCCGCCTCCAGAAGAAGATCGGCGAAAGACAAATAGAAACCATACCCGGTCTAGGTTATAGGTTGGTGCTCAGTTGAGGAGCTTACAGCACGTCCAGCGCAACCGTGTAACGTCTATTCTCCGCCGCACTCAAACCCATGGCTGATCGGTTTGAACCCTTCAAACTGGACCCGTTTTTGGTTAGAGTTTTCCATGCATTTTCCTGGCTGGAGAACGAACGGAAGACGATGAAGACATCGCAATATTCGGACACGCAGACGGTGTTTATTCTGAAGCAAGGTGATGAAGGTGTGTCGGTGGCGGAGACCTGCCGCAAGGCGGGGATCAGTCAGGCGACCTACTTTCGCCTGGAAGAAAAGTATGCCAGCATGTTGCCGCCGGAGATGAAGAAAGAGCTGGTTCGGTTTGTCTGAACAGTTTCGGGCGTTTCGCTAAGTGGATTTCTGCCTCGATTATGCCGCCACCATCATTGGTGTCAGCGCGTTGAAGTAGGCCTGATCCGGCGTCTGCCGGTCAAGGGATGAATGTGGGCGTCGGCCATTGTAGAAGGTCAGATATCGGCCAATGCCGACGCGGGCCTCGGATACGGTCTTGTAGGCGTGGAGGGCGATGTCACGTGGTTTGATCAACGGCCGTAAAGTCGCTTGTCGGTAAACTCATGCAATTGCAGCGGTCACGGCTTTCCACTGCGCCATGGCGC
>NZ_MRDL01000003.1 GCF_002008365.1 Rhizobium leguminosarum bv. viciae USDA 2370 | reverse complement strand
GCGGATCGCCGTCACCGTCTTGGTGTCACCGGCATCCGCATCGGTGTCGTTGGTCAGCACGTTGCCGCTCGCAACCACGCCACCCGAACCATTGGCGACCCCGCCCTTCTCGGTCGCATCACCCGCATCGGCAACCGCCGTCGGCGTCGTGTTCGAGCTCGGCGTGGTAAACATCACATCGACCCAATAGTTCGTCGACTGGTATGTGCTCGTTGGGAAGAGGCTGTTGCTGGCATAGCGGTAGACGCCGTTACCGCTGGCCGGCGCCGTGAGCGGACCGCTGGTTACGTTTGAGGTGAAGTAGCCGGTGGTCGATGAATAGTGGCCGACATTCGTATGGTAAGATGCCGTGTATGTCTGTCCGGCCGTAAGCGACACCGGGCTGGTGAAATATGCAGTCTGCCAGCCGCTGGCAGTCTCGTTCGTGAAGGTGAGGGTGGCAAGCTGCGTGCCGGTGCTCGACCATAAAGAACCCGTATGCGTGCCCGTATCGAGGTTGCCCTTGTAGAAACGAATGCCGGTGACCGTGCCTGCCACGGAAGTCTGGAATTTGACGCCGAGTTCAACGGCTGAGGTGTCGTTGGTGTTGACGACCGCTGGCGTCGCCGAACCGAAGAGAGAGGTGTAACTCGGCCCGCTGACGGTGACCGTTCGCCCCGCCGAGGGTGTTTCCAGGTTGACGTTATCGTCGACTGCGCGGGACCGGATGGTGTAGGTCCCCGCGGTCTGCGGCGACCAGGTATAAGTCCAATTCTCATCGCCCGTCGCCGGATGCCAGCTCGCCCCGTTGTCCGTGGAAACCTCGACCGCGGCGATGACTCCGCCTCCCGTATCGGTAGCGGTGCCAGTAATCGTCACTGTGGATCCAACGGTCGCCGTGGCGGGTACCGTGATGACCGAGATCGGTGCAGTATGGTCTGACGAAGCAGTCCCGGCAGTAAGCCCGGATTGCAGTGTCCCCGGCTGAATGCCCATGTCGGCAAGCAGATTGACCATTGCCTGCTGCACGCGAGGATCGGTCGCAGTCGCCTCGTTATCGTGATTGTTGCTCAGGCCCCATGTCCAATAGACCGTACCGGCGCCGAACACCAGCGCGCCGCTCGGCGCCCGATAGAGCGTCAGATTGTGGGTCGCGGTCGCATTGCCTGTCGTGTTTCCGTAGTCGAGCAAGTAGGTGCTGACCGGAAGCGTCGTCGATGACAGCTTGACGAGACCAGCCGGATCGAAGCCGTTGTCAGTCGCTTCGTCCCATTCGTAACCAAGATAGTTCTTGGTGAGCGTTGCCGTCTGGCCAGGCTGAAGATTGGCAACGCTCGTATTGCGCCAGAAGCGCAGATTGGCGTCGTCATATCCGACCGTGATCGCGGCGAGATTGCTGCCGACATCGTCGACCTTGAACAACTGTCCGGTCAGTGAGTTTTCCGGGTTTCCGCCGCCGATGGCAGGCGGGCTGAAGCGTGGATCGCGGAAGGTGCCGGTCCATTCACTGGAAGGATCAATGCCGCTGTTGGCCCAGGTCTCCTTGTAGGTGATCAGGGTGCGATAAGGCGTTCCGTCGGCGCTATAGGCATTGCCCCAACGGGTACGCCAATAGACCTCGTTACCGCTCCAGAACATGAGGTTGACCCCGGCATCGCGCGCGGCTTCCACATTGGTTCGCTGTTGACCGGACCAGTATTCGTCGTGCCCGGCATCGATATAGGTCTTGTGATTGAGCAACAGGCTGCCGTAGCGGTCGGCGTCGACACCCGACATGTAGGAAACATCATAGCCGTTCTGTTCCAGCCAGTAGATGCCTGCATATTCGGCGCCGAACAGATAGTCCTGCGGCCCGGCATAGGTGCCGACCCCGCCGCGGGTCGCAATCGGTCTGTTGTAGCTGACCGCATAGGCGCGGCCAGCACCCTGCCCCGTCGCCGGCCCGTTGCCTCCATAGAGGTTTGCGCCACCCCAGCCGTTGTAAGCTTGCCAGGTCTCGTCTGCCGTCTGGAACACGATGTCGCTTTGGCTGGCGTCGTCGCGCACGATGAACGGGATCTGATTTTCGCCAGAGGTGCCATCCTGACGCACGAGCTTGGCGATGTAGACGCCCGAGACGGCATCATCAGGCACCGTCCACGACGCCGAGACTGCCCAATTGCCGGCATCGACCGTGCCGGTTGTGGCATTACGCAACGGGTTGGGCTGCGTCTGCAACCCGGTATGCTGCATGGTCGCGACCTTGCGGGCGCCCATGCCGCCATAATAGCCGAGCCGATAGATGTCGATCCGGTAGTTGGTGGAATTGGTATTGATCTTGAAGCTGACCGTCTTGCCGTTGTCGACGCTGATGTCGGTCGCAAACCCTTCGATGTTGGTGCTGCCCGCACCGTCGATGCCCCACTCGCTCTCCGGATTGCCCTGCTTCTGGTTTTCCAGCACGATCGCGTTGCTGGCCGCCGCCGCAGCGGCCGCCAGATTTTGCGTCGTCAACGAGCGCTGCGCAGAAGGTTGAGGCGGCGTCGTCACCGAGCCGGAAAGGGTGCCGACACCCTTCGTGGTGGTGCCCTTTCCGGTCTCTCCGCCGCCGGGCAACGATCCGCTCAGGGCCGTTGATTCTGCCCACGTTGCGGACCCGCGCCAGCCCGAGAGAGGAGACAGGCTACGATCGAGAAGCGGGTCGCTGACCGAGGCGCCGATGGCCTTCTTGATCGTCTCCACATAGTCCGGCCCTTCGGTCAGCCTTGTTCCCGGCAACTGACCATCTTGCTGAAGCAAGGCGCCGCCATGGGCCCAATCGAGAATCCGCGTGGGGGAGGTAAAGTAGCCGCATCCGCACACACCAAAGGGCATGCCAAATGCCAGCGAATTAGCGCCAGCCTGGTGCGTCGTCGCCTGCGCTGACGGGCTCGATTCTAGAATGACGACCTTGCCTGAGTGCGCAAGCTCGCCCGTCACCGCGGCAGAACCCTGCCCCGAAACTGTCGTTGCAGGGCTTTGCGGCAGATACGCAGCGAGAGGATCGTCGCCTATGAAGCTCATTCCAGCGTAGGTGCGATAAAGGGATGATTGAGCCCCGAATGCAACTCCGTTCGCGTTCCGCTCGAAACCTGCCAAACCAGGCGTGTGGGCGGGCAACACTGACGCGGCAGTGTCGCGCCTTCGAACCCCGGTCTCGCGATTTGTTGCGGAAGCGTCGGGCAAGTGCAGCGATACGCGGGTGATATCGGCCCGAGCGTCTGGTTCACCGATCACGCCCACTCTATGTTCAGCGTCATGTTCGTTGAGCGCCGCCTTGTTGGGCGGATTGTCGACAAGGGTACCGTACTTGTTTCCATCCGCGGTCTGCACGGATGCCGCAAGTTGAGCACTGTCCTCGTGCCTTTCGGCAGGCTTGCGCGGCCTTCCCTTGCCGCCGATGGTCAGCCATCCGGGAATCAACGAATCCACTAGGAGTGAGCGCGAGGTCCACCGACGAGCGTTGCGATACATGGCAGGCACCTCCCGCGAGATTATCAGGATCGAATCTATGAGGACCGCTCGATACGCGGCCCTGAATTGTAGTCGAAAAATGAGAGAGTATATGCTACGCCTTTCGCTCTACAGGCGGCATCCTTTGGGCAACCGCCCTTGTTGCACGCCCACGTGATGGATAAGACGCGCGAAGATTTGCCGCTTGCTGTGCAAGGCTTGAAGCCGCATAGGCGGCTGAGATGGCGGCGTATTCGGTCGTCAAGATCTGGCACGAGAACGGCCCTGTGCCGCACCGCTGGCGCTGCTTCGAGTTGTCGAACGAAAGGCGCCGCCGCCGGTCAATATCGTCGTCCGGCAAAATTTGGCGATGCGAGCATAAAGGCTCTGCCGCAGGGGATTGCGGTTCTTCGAGGCTAGCGCACCCGAGGCGACGCCCTGTGTCGCGCCGAAGATATGTGTTTCTGCTCGATTGAGGCTTAAGCACTCTCCCCACCTCATCAATTGTGATTAGGCAAAGTAAACGACCTCCACCTTCCTCAAGGCTTCGCAAGGCTGCACACTAGCGATCTGGTTTCGGGCTTAGCGTCCGGCGTTCGAACAGCGCTTAAGGCATTGGACCAGCGTTTGTTGTAGGAGTTTTGTAGGCGAGACATGTACATGAATCTATCGCACCGCGCGCCTCGTGTGTTCTTTCGCGCGACGTCTGTCATCAGTGCACTCGTCCTTCTTGCCGGAGCGGTGTCGCCAGCTCTCGCCGATAGCGCCCCCTTGGCTCCGCAAACAAGAATCCGCCTGACGATCGTCCAATGGATAGCTTCCAAGGGGCAGTTTGAACGATGGGATGGGATTGGAGGCGACTATACGATCTCTGATGCGGGTGTAGTCTCCCTGCCCTTTCTGGGGTCGCTGTCGGTTGGAAATCTGGACAATGAGGAGCTCACCAGCGAGATCGGCAGGCGCCTTCAGGCGAAGATGGGTCTGGCTCAGGCACCTGCAGTGACCATCGACATTCTCGACTATCCCTCCATTTATGTCGTCGGAGACGTGGTGGCGCCGGGAGAGTACAAGTTTCGGTCCGGCCTCAGCGTCCTGCAGTCCCTGGCGATGAGCGGCGGCCCGTTGCGGGCTGCGGCACTGCAGCAATCGCAGACGATCAGACTTGCCGGGGATTTGCGGGAAATCGACCATTCGCTGCTGCGCAGCTCGGCAAAGCTCGCGCGTCTGCAAACGGAAATGGCCGGCGCGAAGGAAATCGTCTTTGATCCGCCGCCCACTGCCGATCGGCAATATGCCGAGAGTCTCTACCAGGAGGAGCGGGTCATTTTTCAGGCTCGTGCAAACGCGCTGGACAAGCAGTCGGTGGCTCTCGCCGAATTACGCAATCTCCTGACGGCGGAAATCGATACACTGGAAGAAAAGCTGAAAGGCTCGGATGACAATATCCGGTCGGTCGAAGAGCAACTGACGAGCGTGAAGACGCTGGTCCAGAAGGGCCTCACGATCACGTCACGCCAGATGGATCTGGAACGATTGCTCACCACCTATCGCTCCGACCGGCTCGACCTCGTGACGGCCATCATGCGGGGCCGTCAAGCGATCAACGAGACGACGCGAAATCTCGAGGGACTTTCCGATACTCGCCGGAGCGAGATCGCTTCCGAAGTGCAGGCGGAAAAGGCCAATCTCGATCAGCTCAAATTGAAGCGTGACACCACGCAACAACTGCTTCTCGAAGACCTGTCGAACGGCGCCAACGTGAATAGCCGCGTTGAAGAACTCCCCCTGACATTCCTCGTGAACCGGCGGGACAAGGGACAGGTCAATCAATTCCAGGCTTCCGAAACGACCGAGCTAGCACCGGGCGACGTGATCAGGGTAAGCCGGGGCCGCATCGCCGATGCGCCGTCTGAAGACGCCGCCGCGCTGCCTGTTCAGACAGAGGCCAATATCAGTCAGGTAAGCCGGTGATACGCAAAATGCATGTGCCACAATCGACCCCGCGGCGGGCGATTGAACGCCGGCACAGGATAAACAGCTAGGGGCATCCGATGACTTTGCGCATGACCCCACCCAGCAGCCAGACCTACACCCAGATCCTCAAATCGACGATGCTGATGGGCGGCGCTTCGCTCGTGAACGTCGCACTCAGCATTGTCAGAAACAAGGCTATGGCCGTCTTGCTCGGGCCGGAAGGCATCGGGCTTATGGGCCTTTATAGCTCGATTGTCGATATCGCGGCGTCTATCGCGGGTCTGGGCGTCGGCGGCAGTGGCGTGCGCCAAGTCGCGGAGGCAGCCGGCACCGGCGACGCAGCCAGGATTGCCCAGTCGGCGACCGTACTGAGACGCATATCGGTAGTGCTGGCGCTGCTTGGCGCGCTTTTTCTTGCCGCATTGGCATATCCTGTCTCACGTTTCACCTTCGGTGATTATCAGCACGTCGGTGGCATTGTGCTGCTGTCGCTCGCTGTCTTCTTCCGGCTGGTGTCTGCGGGGCAGAGCGCATTGATCCAGGGCATGCGCGGCATTGCGGATCTTGCCCGCATCAGCGTGCTTGCCGGGCTTTTCGGCACGGCTGTCAGCATCCCGCTGATCTATCTGTTCGGCCTGCAGGCGATCGCACCATCGCTCGTCGTGATCGCGGCCGCCTCAATCCTTCCGACCTGGTGGTACAGCCGGCGGATCTTCCCAAATCCCTCCCCCATGTCGGCGCGCCAGTTTGGTCGGGAAGTGTCGGCACTGCTGAGGCTCGGCTTCGTCTTCATGGCAAGCGGGCTCCTGACTTTCGGCGCAGCCTATGCCATCCGCCTCATCGTGCTGAAGGAGGGCGGCGTGATGGCGGCCGGACTGTATCAAGCGGCCTGGGGCCTCGGCGGTCTATACGCCGGTTTCATCCTGCAGGCCATGGGAACGGATTTCTATCCCCGCCTGACCGCAACGATCGACAACAATGCCGAATGCAATCGACTGGTCAATGAACAGGCGGAAATCAGCATGCTGCTTGCTGGCCCCGGCCTGCTGGGCACGCTGACACTCGCGCCGCTGATGATGACCCTGTTTTATTCGGCGGAATTTCATGGTGCGGTCGATCTTCTGCGCTGGATCTGCCTTGGAATGATGCTGCGGATTATTTCCTGGCCGATGGGTTTTATCGTCGTGGCGAAGCATACGCAGGCGATTTTCTTCTGGACGGAGGTTGCGGCGGCAGTCGTGCACGTGGGGCTTGCCTGGCTCTTCGTATCGCTGCTCGGTACGCAAGGAGCCGGCATGGCGTTTTTTGGCCTCTATGTCTGGCACAGCATCCTGATCTATCTGATCGTGCACAAACTGACCGGGTTTCGCTGGTCCGCCGCCAATCGCAGACACGCGCTGCTTTTTTTGCCCGCATCGGGACTGGTGTTCCTGATGTTCTCGATCTTGCCGCTATGGCCGGCAACGGCGATCGGCTTCGTCGCCGTCGTTCTCTGTGGACTTTATTCGCTGCGCATGCTGATCGACCTGCTTCCGCCGGAGTCCGTGCCAGCAGCTATCCGCGGATGGATCACCAAATCAGCATGACGAACAATGCGCGCATCCGGAGATGCGCGCATTGTTCGTCATGCTGATTGTTACGTCAGGCAAATGCGGGTCAGGCGACAGCGATATCCATGGCATTTTGCACGCTGGCGGCTCCGAGGGTTGCGTCCGCAAGGGCTGCGCGAAGTGCCTCAACAACCCGGTCGATGTCAGACACCGTCATCTGGACATAAAGCGGCAGTATTATCGTTTGCTGCTGCGCAGATACGCTTCGCATCAGGCTCGTGGCAGCGCGGTGGGAGCTCTCACCGGAATAGGCTTTCTCCAGATGAATGTTCATCACACCACGCCGGGTTGAAATACCCTGATCGAGCAGGGTCTGCATAACGGCCCGCTGGTCGACCGTATCGGGCAATCTCACGCAGAAGCTCTGCCAGTTGCTGCGAGCCCAGCGCGGCTCGACCGGCAGAGAAAGTCCGGCAATCGTCGACAGACGTTCGCAATATTGCTCGGCAAGACGTCTGCGCTGGGCAACCAGCTCCGGCAGCCGCCGCAACTGCTCACGTCCGACGGCCGCCTGAAGATCGGTCATCCGGTAATTGTAACCCAACTCGTCATAGTCTTCGAAGATGACCTGTTTCGAGCCGTGACGAACGGCATCGGTGACGCTCATGCCATGCTGGCGCCAGAGCCGGAACTTCCGGTCATATTCGGGATTGGTCGTCGTCAACATGCCGCCGTCGCCTGTCGTGACGACCTTCCTGGGGTGGAAAGAGAAGCAGGCAATGTCGCCATGCGCTTTGCCGATCTTTTCCCAACGCCCGTCCCACAGGATTTCGCTTCCCGTCGCACAGGCTGCATCCTCGATGACCGGTATCTGATGGCGCTTGCCGATCTCCACGATGGCGCGGAGATCGCAAGGCATGCCGAGTTGATGCACGCAGAGAATTGCCCTGGTGCGAGGCGTGATTGCCTTTTCGATCAGACTGGCTTCGATGTTGTAACCATCTTTTTCGATATCGACGAAAACGGGCACCGCATTGCAGTACCGAACCGCGTTTGCGGTCGCGATGAAAGAATGGCTGACCGTGACGACTTCATCACCGGCGGATACACCGACCGCCTTCAGGGCCAGATGCAACGCGGTCGTGCAATTGGACATGGCGCAAGCATGCGCGGCGCCCACAAAGGCAGAGAATTCACGCTCGAAAGCCGCGACTTCCGGCCCCTGCGTCACCCATCCCGACAGAATAACGCGGCGGGCAGCCTCAGCCTCTTCCTCCCCGAGGACCGGTTTGGCGACCGGAATTGTCGATTGAGATGAGCTCATGCTGCCTGCCCCCCTGCGTCGGTCTGCTTTTGCCACCAGGCAACGAGATCACGAAGCCCTTGCTCCATAGAGATCTCCGCCTTGAAGCTGAGGAGCCGTTCGGCCTTGCTGATATCGGCAAGGCGACGTGTTACGCCGTTGACTGTGCGGGCCTCTTTGTGTTGCGGTTCGAGTGAGGAACCCATAATGTCGCTCAGCATCTTCGCGAGTTCCAGCAGGCTTATTTCCTTGCCGCTGGCGACGTTGAACACTTCGTCCGTGACATCGCTTTTGGCGGCCAGAATGTTCGCGCGGGCGATGTCGCGTGCATCGACGAAGTCCATAGTCTGGCTACCATCCCCATAGATGAGGGGCGGCATCCCGGCCACCAGGCGTTCCATCCAACGGATCAGAACTTCCGTATAGGCGCCGTAAACGTCCATGCGCGGCCCGTAGACGTTGAAATAACGCAGCGCGACATAGCGCAGACCGTACATCTCCGCAAAGCTGCGCATCAGCCCCTCGTTGAATGTTTTCGCCGCGCCGTAGATCGTCCGGTTATTGTACGGATGATGCTCTTCGGTCGTTGGAAAATTCTCGGCAAGCCCCAGAACGGAGGCGGAAGAGGCAGCAACTACCTTCGATACACCCGCCTTGACGGCGGTTTCGAGAACGTTGAACGTTCCCTCCGCAAGGACATCGAAAGCCAGCCGTGGCTCTTCGGCGCATTGCGTGATGCGGATGGCGGCCTGATGAAAGACGACGTCGACGCCTTCGAAGGTTTTTGCCAGAAGCGCTCTGTCGCGGATATCTCCGTCGATGATCTTAACAGGCGCGCTTGCAATGGCCGAGCTGAGATTGTCCCGGCGCCCGCGCACGAAATTGTCGAGGACGATGATCTCGCGAGGTTTTTCCAAAGCGACAAGATCGGCAATATGCGAGCCGATCAGACCGGCACCACCGGTAATGAGCACCCGTTTGTCTCTCATGATCTTCCCTCACGCAACATGTTCGTCATCGGATCATTATCCGAACGCCAACGTATGAATTTCGCAGGTACACCTGCGGCGACTGAGAACGGCTCGACGTCGGAAACGACAACTGCTCCCGCTCCAACGATCGCCCCCTTCCCGATGGTCACGCCGGGAAGTATGGTCGCATTCGTTCCGATATCGGCCTCCGCGCAGATGCGTACCGGCTTGATTTCAAGATCCGTGCGAATGATCGGCACATCCAAGGGCAGTGCCGTGTGGGTCGAGCCAAGCACCTTGGCGCCAGGTCCCCATCCGACGGAATCCTCGATCACCAGATCGCGAGCGTCGAAATAGGCCATCGGCCCGATCCAGACATTGTCGCCGATCTTGCATCGGCCGTCGAAGCGACCCTGGATATAGGCCTGGGCCCCGATGAAGACCCCATTGCCGATCTCGAACGTCTCGGGATGTTTGAAGCCGGCACCGCCTGCAACCTGCAATCCTGTTCCACAGCTCCGCGCGATGGCTTGCCAGATGGCTTTTCGCATCAGAGTATCGATGACACCGTCACCGGCCGCGAAACGACCGTAGAGCTCAATCAGGCCAGCGCGCCCGTATGACTGCCTGAGTTCTTCAGCCAGTCCGGCTTGGTAGGCAGGGTCCGCCGGCCTTTCATGACGGCCGTGGACCGCCTGCACGATCCGGCCCTCGCCCGCACGATCAGCTGACATAGGCGTTCTCCAGCGCGGCGGCCACCTGGTCGACGTGCCACGCCGGCATCTCGGGATAGATCGGCAGCGAGAGAACCTCCCGTGCGGCGGCTTCCGAGATTGGGAAATCGCCGGCCTTGTAACCAAGGTCGGCATGGGCCTTCTGCAGATGAACTGGGATTGGATAGTGCAGCCCCGACTGAATGCCCTCCGCGGTCAATACGCGCTGAAGCTGGTCACGATCGCGGCTTCTGATAGCATAGACGTGATAGACGTGGCGCCGGTCGGTGATTTCGACAGGCGTCCTTAAATTCGCCGAACCGCCAAGCAGCAACGAGTAGCGGCGTCCATGGGCGCGCCGCGCTTCGGTCCAGGCTTCGAGATGCCGGAGCTTGATGCGCAGGATCGCACCTTGAATGGCATCCATGCGGTAGTTGAAGCCTTTCAGCAGATGGTGATAGCGCTGTTCCTGACCCCAGTCGCGCAGCATGCGCATCGTCTTGGCCTGATCGTCGCTGCTGGTGACGACGATGCCCCCCTCGCCGCAGGCGCCGAGATTTTTGCCGGGATAGAAGCTAAAGCAGCCGGATGTGCCGATGCTGCCGGCGCGCGCGCCTTTGTATAGCGCTCCGTGCGCCTGGCAGGCGTCCTCGATGACCGGTATCCGGTAGCGGTCGGCAATCGTTTTGATCGCGTCCATATCGGCCATCTGACCGTAGAGATGAACGGGAATAATGGCCTTGGTTCGGGGTGTAATTTTTGCCTCGAGTTGAGCCGGGTCCATCGTCAGCGTCACGGGCTCTACATCAACGAATACCGGTCGTGCACCTGCGTAGCAGATCGCCGATACGGTCGCGACGAAGGTAAATGGCACGGTGATGACTTCATCGCCGGGGCCGACGCCTGCCGCAAGAAGCGACAGATGCAGGGCACTCGTCCCGGTGTTGACGGCTATCGCATGTTTGACGTTGCAATAGGCTGCAAATTCCTGCTCGAGGCGACCGACCTCCTCGCCCAGTATGTATTGCCCCGAGGCCAGGACACCGAGCACGGCGGCGTCGATTTCGCTCTTGATGGACTGATATTGTGCCTTGAGGTCCAGGAACGGGATCATGCGATGAGCCTCGCTTCTTCAAGCTCGATGATACGGCCGCGCTGGGCGAGCGACCGGCTTGCAGCTTCAAGGATGCGAACGACCCGCAGTCCGGCCTGGCCATCCGTGATGGGCCGCGAATTCTGCTCGATGCAATCGACGAACTGATCCAGTTCGCGTTTCAACGCCTCGGTCATATCGAGCTTGGGCGCCCACATGTCGCCGCTGCGGTAGCCGACCATCATCTGATGCACCTTCTCGCCATATGCATCGGAATTGGGGCACATGGTGATGCCCTTGTCATAGACCTTGATCTTTTCGCTGGGCTCCAAATCGTCATAGACGATCATCTTGCTGCTGCCGCCGATCAGCGTGCGGCGGACCTTGACCGGGGCCAGCCAATTGACGTGGATATGTGCGATGAGCTTGCTCTCGAAGAAAAGCGTCAGATAGGCGATGTTCTCCGGCTCGCCGAGCACATGACTCATGCCCGTCGCGGAAACGGCTACCGGCCTTTCCTGCACAACATGGTCGAGGATGGAGAGATCATGCACCGCGAGGTCCCAGATGACGCTGACATCGTGCTGGAAGAGCCCCAGATTGACCCGAACCGAGTCGTAGTAATACATGTCGCCGAGGCCGCTTTCGACTAGTTCGCGCATCTTGCGGACGGCGCCGGTATGCACGAAAGTATGATCCACGGCCAGCACGAGGCGTCTACGCGCGGCCTCCTCGACCATCCGCGAGGCTTCGTCCGTCGTCGAAGCCATTGGCTTTTCGACGAAGACATGCTTTCCGGCCATCATAGCCTGCATCGCGAGCTTGAAATGGGTGAAGACCGGCGTCGCGATAGCGATGGCATCCACTCTCGGATCGCGCAGGACTTCCTCGAAATCATCGGTGATCGTCACTGCGGGGTAGCGGCTTTTGACAGCCGCTAAGCGTTCGACATTGAGATCACAGACTGAAATGAGTTGCGCGCCGGCCGCTTCCGAGATGTTACGAACCAGATTCGGACCCCAGTACCCATATCCAACAACGGCGATACCAATCATTGCACTTCTCCCAGCGCTTGCATGTTGACTGATCGGTCATGAACGCGACCGATGATCCTGGCCGGAACGCCGACAACAATGGCGCTGTCGGGCACATCCTTGGTTACAACAGCGCCGGCGCCGACCTGTGCGGCTTCTCCGATGATGACGCCAGGCAGAATGGTGGCGTTGCTGCCAATCGACGCGTGGCGCTTGACCAGAATAGGGATGACGGCCCAGTCGGCTTCGGTCTGCAGGCTGCCATCGAGATTGACGGCGCGCGGGTATGTGTCGTTCGTAAACATGACCCCGTGGCCTATGAACACGCCGTCTTCCAGCGTCACGCCCTCACAGAGGAAGGAATGGCTGGAGATCTTGCAGTCTTTTCCGACGATGACGTTCTTCTGAATCTCGACGAAGGTGCCGATGCGCGTTCCCGCGCCGATCGTGCAGCCGTATAGATTCACAAGATCCCGATGGTGGATGACGCAGCCGTCATCCAGCTTAACGTTTGATGCAATCATCCCTGCAAAACCCCTACTCCTGAACAAGCCCAGACTTTCGGTTGAAACAAACAATCGCTTGGTTGCGCCCAAGTTTTCACACCGACAGGACTAATATTTCTCTACACTTCAAGGAGAATTGTTTTCGTCATCCGAGTAAAGAAACAAAACGTTTAAGGTTATTCACCTAAAGGCGTATCTACTTATGACGACTTACGCCCTAGTTCATGCATCTACCGACATTAGTGGCGGGGTCATATTCCGCACCCCTTGCCGGACCTACGCCCGAGACACCGATTGTTTCCATGCGTTTAGTTGACCTCACCCGGAGTGCCGTGTAACGACGCAGACTATCCTGCCGGCAATATAGTATTATATAAGTCTACCTCAGATGTTCTTTTATATTTCGGCCTTACGATAGAAGTTGTGCGCCGCTTAGCCTATATTAGCTACTGTAACGTTCCGCGAATTGTGGTATTCGATTCCTACTTTAGAGTTTCCTAAACCCCCGTAATGAGAGGGGTTGGTGCTCGGGCCGTAGTGTGGCGTAACGTGTTTAGGGGGAGGGTGAAGCTGTGAATTCAGCGCTTATACCGAATTTGGACCTAAGGCAGGAAAACGTAGCCTTTCCCCTTAAGATCGAGAACAATTCGAACATACCTGTCGTGTCGGCAAGACAGACGCATTCGCTTGTTATTCTCGACAATCGTGAACTTGATCGGCAATGCCTGGCGCAATGCATGGCTGCCCAGAAGGCGGATTTGCAAATCCTGGCATTTGGATCAATTGAGGAGTGGAAGCAGAGGCGCGACGAATATCCTCCGCTTTCCGCGATCCTCCTGAACGTCGGCGGCAAAAAGATCGATGAACCGGCCGTTTCGGAGCAAATCCGGAAGCTTGCGTCGGAATTCGCATCAACGCCGCTCATCGTATTGGCTGATAGCGACGATTTCGGCCAGATCGTCAGGGCGCTTGAGTACGGAGCCAAAGGGTTCATACCCGCCTCAGTCAGCGTCAGTGTGTGTATGGAGCTGATCGCGCTGTCAGTGGCGGGCGGAATTTTCGTGCCTGCAAGCGCCCTGTTCGCCATGCGTCACTTGCTGGACTCGAGCAATTCGACCGCACGCCCGCTAGCCGGCATATTCACGGATCGTCAGGTCGAAGTCGTGGAGGCGCTCCGACGCGGAAAGGCGAATAAAATTATCGCTTATGAGCTCAATCTTCGAGAAAGCACCGTAAAGGTGCATGTTCGCAATATTATGAAAAAGGTCAAAGCAACGAATAGGACGGAAGTCGTATTCAAGCTCAACGACTTGTGCCAAACCAGTCTATCGGCGTGAGCGTGAATAAAGCGTTGTACTGATCAACCGTTGGGGCAAATCTTTTCGTATCTTGGAACGACCGTCTTGCTCAAATCACCCGGTGGGCGCAAATGCGTCACCGGGTCTTTTGATAGCGGGCGCGTCCGTTACGCGAACTAACCTGGGCCGGTCCTGCCTGTTCATGCCGCAACTCGCCGCCGGATGGAATTCAAGGCGTACCAGTACTTTGGCCCGATCGTTTGCTTGCAGACCAACTTGATCCAGGGCAACGAGTTCCGCACCTCAGGAGAAACCTCCATTGCAAAGCGCTGAATAGCCACGGCCGTAGCAATGTCGAAGTTGTTGAATGCGATGCCGGCTTGTTGAAGCGCCTTTTTTCCAAGATCTCTGGCTAGAAAACGTCGTATCACCTCATCTTTCTTGAGGCTATCCGCCGCATGGCTAAACAGGATATCAAAAGCCTTTTTTCTTTGGCGAAGGTCGGAGAGAATATTTTCTCCATAGTATTGCAGCGACATATTCGTAGCATGTCGGCGATACACTGCTTGATCATCATTGATGAAGCCTACGCCGGCATGTGACGCGAGCCGCAGCCACATTTCCATATCGCCGGCATGCGGCAGTTCCTTGTGATAGGCGCCGACCTGCTTTTGCAGCGCCGTCCTTACGACAGCTGTCGGCGTTGGAACGAGATTGCTTGCTCCACTCAACCTCATGAATTGGGGGCCGGACAAGATCTGCATGGGATGCACGTTATTGTCGCCGAGAGGATCAGCGCGCTTGCTCATCATGCAATCTGGCTCAGCTATGAGCGCATTCCCGAACGCGAACCCCACATCAGGATAATTGCGCATCAGCTCCGCCGAGCGGCCTAGCGCGCCCGGCAAAAGATAATCATCCGCGGAAAGAAGCAGGAATAAGTCACCGCCTGCCCAATCAATTCCCTCGTTATAGGTGGCGATGTGGCCCATGTTTGCCGCGTGCCGCCGATAGGTGACCCGCTTGTCCCGGGAGGCCAGGGCCATTCCGACTTCCGGCGTATTGTCTGGCGAGCAGTCATCCAGAATGAGCACCCGGACATCGACGCCCGCTTGCGACAGGACGCTTTCAACGCATTCCTCCAAGAAGTGCGCATAGTTATAGCAGGGAATTGCGACATCAACGCGTTGCAAACTAGTTCCTCCGTAACCACCGGGTCCCTCCTGGTTTGACAGATCTTCCGGGCGCGGCATCGTTTCATTATTGAGCGCTATTTGTTTTTCGATTCATTCTTGCGGAAATCGAGAGATGTTTTCGCCTGGAGTGCGGGGCCAGACATCCCCCACCGCGGACGAGCAAGGAGACGGGAGATGGCGGACACGGCAAGACGTTCGCCACTCATGGTTTGGCGCCGAGATAAGAATACGGGGAAAGCCTTGACAGCGCATATTGGCCGACCAGCTTTGCCACCGTACGCCGCCTGAGCGGAAAGCCGAAATCCTGCCAGATGCGCCAGCGGTCCCGAACCGGGAGAGACTTGAACCAGTGGTATGGCTGGTCGGTGAATGCGAGGGTCTTGCTGCCCATGGGGGCGGGTTCTCCAATTCGCTTGTAGTCGGCTTCCCAAGTCGTGCGGTAGCATACCGTCGCGGTCGGCTCGTGAGAGCGCGACAGCCCAGAGCATCGTATCGAGCTCCAATAGACAGAATCTCCTACTGGATAGAGTTCCCTCGGCATGTGAGCCCAGCGCGCGATGATCGGTAGCGACGGTCGGGTGAGAAATAAGCAGTTCGTATCTACGTGCGTGCGGCCGTCGCTCTTTGAGTCGTCGAACATGTAAGTGCCGTCCGCACGGTGCATCGAACGTCTCGATGTGCAAACCGCGGCACCGGTACGGCGGTGAAGCTCAAGCAGGCGCTGGATGTGGTCGGATCTGTACCAGTTATCCGCATCGAGAAACGCCACCGCGTCATAGCCCTGGGCGAAAGCGCTGAGGCTGCCGATCACGCGAGCCATGTTGCCCGCGTCGCCGTGAGCAATCGGCAAGATGAAATGCTTTGCGCGCCAGCGAGCGACGGTTGCGTTCGGAAACCCGTCGGCAACAAAGATGTGGTCGCATGCAACGGTTTGGTCGAGAACGCTCGCTCGGCACTGCTCGAGGAGCTCTTTTGGCTCCTTGTAGTATGGTGTAATAACAGCAACCCGCATAGTCCATGTCCCCAGTGTTTTGCGGCGATTTGCAGGTCCAATGGCCGCCGCTCTTTCTGCAAACCGCGATTTGGGCTCGGTTCATTGAAAGAAACCGAGCCGATTTGCGCTTCAACGTTGCTGTTCACGTCCCCAGGGGTGCGGCTTGCGAAACGGGAAGGCCGACGGCCGGGGGAGGCAGATGGGTGTAGGCCGTTCGCGAGGACTGGACACCAAGCGTGCTCTTGGCCCCGCCAGAAAGCTTCCACTCGAAATACGCGATCGTTTTCTCAAGCCCCTGTCGCAGGTTCACTGTCGGCTGCCAGCCCAGCTCCTGCTTTGCGCGGCTGATGTCGGGCTTGCGCTGCGTCGGATCGTCAATCGGCAGAGGCTTGTAAACGATGCTCGATTTCGATCCCG
The DNA here is from genome assembly GCF_002008365.1 of Rhizobium leguminosarum bv. viciae USDA 2370. Classification (GTDB taxonomy): domain Bacteria; phylum Pseudomonadota; class Alphaproteobacteria; order Rhizobiales; family Rhizobiaceae; genus Rhizobium; species Rhizobium leguminosarum. The sequence goes on along the minus strand of NZ_MRDL01000003.1, from coordinate 192,395 downwards.
TCATCTCGATGACCATTTCGGCCAGTTCCCGGACCTGGAATTCTCCTGGGTTACCGAGATTGATCGGGCCCGTAACGCCGGCCGGCGTGCCCATCAGGCGGATGAAGCCCTCAATCAGATCGTCTACATAGCAGAAGGAGCGCGTTTGCGTGCCATTGCCGAAGATGGTGATCGGCTCGTTTTGAAGCGCCTGAACGATGAAATTCGAGACGACGCGGCCGTCATTGGTCTGCATGCGCGGCCCGTAAGTATTGAAGATCCGCGCCACGCGGATTTCCACACCATATTGACGATGGTAATCGAAGAACAATGTTTCGGCACACCGCTTGCCTTCGTCATAACATGCCCTCGGCCCTATGGGATTGACGCTGCCTCGATACTCCTCCGGCTGAGGGTGGACTGCCGGATCGCCATAAACTTCGCTCGTGGATGCCTGGAAGATCTTCGCTCTGGTGCGTTTTGCCAAGCCGAGCATATTGATGGCCCCGTGCACATTGGTCTTTACGGTCTGCACGGGGTCATGCTGATAGTGGACCGGAGATGCCGGACAGGCGAGGTTGTAGATCTCGTCGACCTCCACATAGAGCGGGAAGGTAATATCATGGCGGAGCACCTCAAAGCGAGGATCGTCAAGAAGATGCAGCACATTGTCGCGCGAACCTGTGTAGTAATTGTCCACACAGAGGACGTCATTGCCCTCTCGCAAAAGCCTTTCGCACAGGAATGATCCCAGAAACCCGGTGCCGCCGGTTACCATAATTCGCTTTTGTCCGTGCATTGTCGTGCTCCGTTGTTGACGGTTGCCTCGCGGAAGCGAGGATGTTTAGTAGGCTCCCCTACGCTTGAAGACCGCAGGGATTGTGCTGAGAAGAATTTGGCAGTCCAACCACAGCGACCGATTGTCGATGTAGAACTCGTCGAGTTGCTGCTGCAGCTCGATATCCGCATTGCTTCGCTCGGATATTTGCCAAAGCCCCGTGAGCCCCGGCGTGACGGAACGGCGCTTGTTTCGAAATTCGCCGTCCATAGCCAGGAGGTGATATTCCGGAAACGGACGCGGCCCGACGATGGCCATCTGGCCGGCAATGATGTTTGCCAATTGCGGGAGCTCGTCGATGCTCGAAGCGCGCAGCATATGTCCTATAACCGGAAGGATGCGCGGATCGTCCTTGAGCTTGAAGTGGCTCAACCACTCGGCACGCATGGTAGGGTTGTCTCGGAATAGTGCTTCAAGGCGCTGTTCTGCATCTTGGTACATCGTCCTCAATTTCAGGACGTGCACCGGCTTGCCGGACCGTCCTTCCCTGGTATGCCGAAAGAAGACGGGGCCTGGATCGATGGCATAGATTGCAGCCGCCGCAAACGCGATGAATGGGGCGACCACGATCATTGCAGGGATGGCGATGGCGAGATCGAGGATCCGGCGAACCAGATCCGAGTTAACCGAACTCCCACCGGTGGTGAGGCGAATGCCGATCTCTCCGCCGACATCCGCAGGTCGCAATCCGCTTACCTTGAGGCTCGGCGTGTCGGACAGCAAAATGACTTCGGCGAACTTCCGACGCATCACCGCCAAGTCGGGTCCAAGAGAGCCTGTGTCGCCCGCAATCACGGCAATGGATGGCCCGCCATCGGGCAATGCCTCCAAAGTATCAGAGGAAAAGGGCTCCGGCCTGATGCCATGCTGCCAGTGGTTCTTGAAATGGGCCACTAGAGCGGGAGTAAGGTTGCACCCCCCTATGACAACCGCGCGCTCCCCCCAGATTCCAAGTTTCCAGCACAGGCATCGTGCAAGCCAATGCACAAGTGGCTGAACAATCAGCCCGAGAGCGAGGAACCCAATAGTGGCAAGCAGCAGTCGTTCCCCCTCCGGCAGGATAATTGCTCCGAATGCCGTCAGGACAGCCACCTTGACGGCAGCTATGGTGCGCCGCCGCAGATGTTCGTGGTCATGCAACCGATATCCAGGGTAGAGGCCGGCCGATGCGTAGAGAACAATGGCAGCGAATGCTGCGATCGTGAACGTACGCTCCACCATCGTGCCCTCCGAACCACTGGGGAGAAGGGACAGGACAACAAAATAGGCAATCAAATAGCTTGCAATGTCGCCAGCGACCAGGAAGGACGACGTTGCAAGCCGAGCAAGCCGACGCCGTAGTGCGACGGGCATATTCAGCGCTGCCTGTGCAAAGGGATCGGCGGTCTTAGCTGCTATGGGCGGCACGGAACCTGCCGGAATCGTCCGCGACGTCACGTCATTTGTTGTGGATGCCTTCGACGGACCCGGTGTCATTGCTGGCGACGCAAATAGGGACATGATGGCTTTACACCTTTGCAGCTGCTTCTTTTGGCGCGCTTGATCCAAAAACCTTGTCTTCGATCGGAAACTTCCGAAGCCCCAGTCTCTGGAATGCGGTCAGTGAGATGAAGGTCGGCACGACGAGCGCATAGCGCCGCCACAGCCGTCGCGGCTCGCATAAAAGACGAAACGCCCATTCGAAGCCGCTTCTTTGAATGAACCTTGGAGCCTGCCGCTTGAGGCCGGCGTGGAAATCGAATGCGGCTCCGACACCGATGAGCATCGATGCTTCCAGGCTATCGCGCATGTGCGCCATCCAGAGTTCCTGCTTGGGACTGCTCAGCCCGACCCAAATGATATCGGCGCCCGACCGATTGAGCCGGTCTGCAATATCCGTTTCCTCCCGCGTCGACAGTTTGCGAAAAGGCGGCGCATAGGAGCCGACGATCCGTGCTTGCGGAAATTTTGCGAGAAGGCGCGCCTGGAGTTGTTCGAGCGTTTCGGCCGTTGCGCCATAAAGGAAGTGGCGCAAGCCCTTGGAGCTGCCGGCATCGAAAACGGATAACATGAGATCCGGTCCATAGACCCTGTCGCTTTCCACATGACCAGCATGTCTCAGTGCCCAAACAAGCGGCATGCCGTCAGGGGTTACGAGGAACGCCCGGTTATGTATCGACCGGAGTTCGGGATCATCTTGACAGCGGACGATGCCGTGTGCGTCGCGAACGCACACATATTCCTTCCTGCCGTCTTCGATCGCTTTTTGAATATATCCAGTCGCGCTTTTGAGATTGACTGCTGAAATGCGAACACCAAGGACATTCGTCCATCCTAAGGGACCCTTTGAATGAAGAACTGAAGCTTGGCTGGCGCCGGCTGTTTGCTTTCCCATGACCTACGCTTTCGCGATCGAAACTGTCATCAGAATATCCCGGCAGGCCGATTGCCTCCATACTTGCCGCTCCAGCTATTGGACGTAGAAGAGATTTCAACTTTACGTCTTATGCTGCGACCACGTACAATATTCGAAGTAAGTCTACGTACCCCTCAGCTTACCCTTTCGCTCCTTTTGATGACCGTGAGCCCGAAATAGCGCTTCGACCCGCGCGGAGCCGCAGAGCTATTCACTCCAGTGCGATCAAAGCTGGCGAGGTTTGAGCGCGAACAAAGTCAGGGAGGGAGATATCGTCAACCCAATAGGCGAGATGAAGGCCCCGGCTGACCAGCTTCGGAGATCTCCGACAGAACCAACCAGATGCCGAAAGATCTAAGTCCCAACGGCTTTGTGCCATCTAGTCATGAGGGAATTCATGAGCCCCGAGCAGGGGAACGCTTTGAGCAGCAGGATCTTCGAGCGGATCTGGCCGCGGCTTCGCCTTGACGTCGAAAGGCCTTCAGCTCCAGGCGATCGATCATTCGACGGCTCGCCACCAAGGCGTCGCGGTTTTCATGGCCTGTGGTTGTCTGATGCGTGAGGCCATCCCTCCGCCGAGGAAGGCTGAATCGCCATCGTGAAGTTCGCGGAACGCTTGGTGCAGAGGTGCTGAGACAGCTTGCTGCCAATAATATTGCTCGACCTCTTAACGGAAAACCTGCGCCACCCTACCAGATCTCTAGATCCTGATTTTGACGCGCATCCCTACATGGGCTACGCCTGCGAGCCCTCGAAGAGGTGCGAGTCGGGCAAGGGTTGGAGTTTCGCTTTGACGCCGGTCGCCACGCTCGTCTCGTCATATTCTTGCCAGCTGGGCCACCAGCAGCGCGTGCATGCCATGATTGAAGGGCGTCCGCCATAGCTGCGGACTTTTTAGCCGCGGAACACCCCTCGTCGCGGCGCCTCTTGTTACTCGGGCGGCGCGACTACGCTTCCGGTGTCCTCCCCAGCCTTCTGAAGATCTAGTAGACTGCCAAATTCCCCCCAACGCATGATCTGCGGATGTATCCTGAAGCTCTTGTCGTTCAAGTTGCCGCTGTAGCGATTGCGCGCAAATTGCACAAAACCAAGCCCAAGATCGGGAGCGTTGACATACGCTACAACGCCGCCATCACTGTCAACCGATACAATATTCTCCTCAATGCGATTAGGGCGTGCCCATGGCGGACGCCAACCCTTGCCGGTACCCTCATCAACGCGAAAAGCCGCGCCCGATCCGTGTGTGATGACGTTTCCCGCCGCCAGGTTGCTCCAACCGCCGTTGATACCTATCGCCGTGACGTTGCCCGAGAGCGTATTTCCCTCGATACGCAGTCCGCTCGCCTTCCCATCCGTATAGATCGCCCAGCTGATAGGAGACGGCCATTCGCTGGTATTCTCATATCCGGGAGGCCAGAACGTCCCATCGACCCTGTTCATGAGATGACCAGTCCCCGTCACCAGATTGGAGCGGATGATGCTGTTGAGAGGGTCAGCCTGCTCGCCCATCATCTTGATGGCGCCGCCATCTGCGGTCTGCTGATTGGCGTTACGGATCTCGTTATGCTCGATGAGAGCGTTATAGACGGCGTCGTTAGAACCCCACAGCGAACCGCCGGCGATTCCGAACTGCGCCGTGTTTTCGATCAGGTTGTCGGCGATCCTGACATTGTCAGCCGCCTGGAACCATATTCCGGCGGTTTCAATGTAAACCTTTCCGATGTCATGGATATGGTTTGAAAGGATCCTGCAGCCGTTCGACTTGCCGAACGTGCCATAATTTGTGCCGACGTAAATCCCGTTGCCAGCCACATCCGCAATCACATTGCCGGCAATCAACGCATCCTTGCTTTCCGTCACATGGACCCCGACGCCGACGTTTTCGATGCTGTTGCCGAGAATCTTGACGCCATCAGCGTGTTCGATCCGTATGGCGCCAAATCCTCTGGTTTCCGTATAGAATTTGCCGCTGCCTTCCGGAGCTCCATCTCTAAACTCGAGCCCTGATACGACCATCCCATTGGCCCCATCCAACTTGAAGAATGTCGGCAGAATGCCGGCGACGACTACGGAATTGGGTAACGACTGATCGACAGGGATATAATGGAGCTCGCCCGCCGCAAGGTCGTACCACCACTCTCCGGGAGCATCGAGCAAGGCCTTGGCTCCGGTCAGGAAATAGCGGCTGCCTTCTGCGGTAAAGAAATAACCGGTGCCTTTCGTATTGACAGTCCGGCGGGCGGCATCGATGGATACAACTGGGAGCGTATCATTGCCCCACTGGCTTCCGGGTTGATAGCCTCCAACGATGTCCACGACCAGTCCACTTGTATCATCCACTGCCGGAAGATCGCCGGCATGGAAACAAAAGCGCGTGTTTCCTTCCCACATGTCGATGGCAGGATTGCACTTTGCGGCAAACAACCATCCCTTGCGTGGATCACCATCAGCGGGAGCGTTAGGGAATCGAGCCCGAGTTTGGCGCATCCCATTGACGAAAAGGTCACCGACCGCTTCATCCGGCGGCAATTTCAGCGGCGCCGTCCAGCGACCATCGGCCTCCTGCGCCCAGTTGCGCACGCGTTGCCCACCATGCAAAATCGGCGCCTCATCGCATCTTGCCGTGACGATCAAGCCCTTATCGCGGGAGTCAAAGACGATTGGCCGAGCAAGGTAGTAATCGCCTTTTCCCAGCGCGATTGTGTTGGTGCCGCCCTTCTCACGGGCAGCATCACGGGCTCTTTCGATGCTGGCGAAAGGACCGTCGCCACCCTGCTGATTTGCGGTCGGAAGGAGGCCACTCCAGGTGTCCTTACCATCGGGAGAAACGTAAAATATCGTCCGCGCTCCGGTGCTGCTGCTCAAAATGTCGCTTAAAGAAGTCCCATCCAACTTGGCTGACATAGCCGCGGAACCTTCCGCGCAAGTCGCCTCCCTGACGAGCATCTGCAGGCGCTCTGGCGCATCTATCTCTGTCTCAACGGGACCCGGATTGCTGGACTGCGGAAAGAGCATGACAGCCAAAATGCTCAGCATCAGTCCAAAACGCCGCCTCATGATGTCTGCAACCCGCTCGTAAGGCCACGCTTGGGCACCTGCCAAGATGGCGAATGGCTGATCGAAACCACGGGCGCGTAAAGCGAAAACATGATGATAGCTGTGGTAAACAGGATGAAAATGGCGTCATTCTGAACGAAAAAAATGCTTTCGGTCAGGTTCATCACCAAAATCATGATCGTCAGGACATTGAGCCAGAGCCACCCGTACTGCGGGTCATGACATTGAAGGAACCCGCCCTGGCGGATCGCATAGGGAACCATCAGAACAAACGGAATCATTCCCATGATTCCAAAGCTCAATAAGATATCGCGGTATCCATTATGCGCGTGGGGCGCCGGCCAGCCGATCTTTGACCAGATTTGCGTCGCTTCTGGGTTCGCATCTGTCCAGAAAGCCTGGTAACCATAGCCAAGCAACCAACGATCGGATATTTCGCGATCAACCAGCTCCCATAATGGCACCCGACCCGTCAAAGTCGCGTCCTTGCCGAGCGCTTCGAGGGCCGGAACCAGAAATTCGTGAAGCGAAATCAGAATGCCGATAGACAGCTGAACGAATAACAGGACAATGACGACGCGGCCAACGCTGCTGCTTCTTTGCAACAGGGAATAAAAGCCGATCAGGCAATAGGCCACTGACGTTGCAATGATCGCGGTCATTGATCCGGAGCTTGCAAGGCAGATGACACCGGCCACCAACAAGGTGAACGCGGTTCGCCGCAGGCCGAACGTCCCGTCGATCAGTACGGCCGTCGCCGCCAAGATCATCAGAGACGCGTACCAGCCGAGCACGTTCTTGTGAATGAAGACGCCCCGCATAGCACCATCCGGCATACTGGCGAGGCTTGGTGACACCACGGCGATAACCACACTGAGGGTGATACAGGCTCCGAGCATTACAAATAACAGGAACAGCAGCTGCCTTGGTGTGAAACGTATCGCCAGGACATAGGAAAGAAGCACGCAAAACAACAGGCCGATTGCACGCCTCAAAGTCGATGAAGGTCCAATCGACCACAGGGTAGACAAAAACGGCAAGGCAAGCATCAGGGGAACAATCAGATTTCGCCTGAGCGCCGTTAGAAACTCCGCAAAATTGCGTATCACGATCACGGCTGTAAATACATATATAGGAATGCAAGGAAGACGAAGTATGGATTTGGCAGATTCGCTGAGCGTTCCGTCCGCATCTGCCATGATAAGCGGCAGAAAGGCGCCGGTCTGAAGAAAAAGCGAAATGCCAGCGCCCCAGCATTCTATGGTCCGCCAACTGATGGTTGGTCCGCCGGCAGTTCTGAGGCTATCTACTCCCATTATCCGTCCCGACTGAGTTGAACAGACAAGCGACTATCGATCGCGGCAGATCAAAAACCGAGTGTCGGCGTTCGTCACTGCGCTGTACCCAAGCAATCATCCAGCTACATCCGCGGTCAACCTGTCCTAGTGAAGGGCGGGCTACGTCTAATGCACCCTGGCTCCACCCAAAGACGATGTTGCGCTTAAGCTTTCAGCCGATATTTACCCAAAAGGCGGGTCTTCATGTCCGCGCATTGCCCTTAAGAGCAGGTGTTGCGCTTGTCCGTTCATCGGTACCGTGGCGATGAATGTCTTATGAAGCGTGGTGGGGAAGCCGCGGTTCCACTGCAATGAGGCAACAATTCTGACAGAGTCTAACTCTGCAGTCGAAGCCTGGAAGGTTAGGATTGCTATGTTTCTGCGTCATGATCCTAGTTCTCTATGCCAAACGACGGGCGCTCTACTCGTCGTGGCATTGTCAGCAGCGATCTCATCGGCTCTGCGCGAAATGCTGTTCCGCCGACAAGGTATCTTGGATGTCACCATTCCAAACCGCGATGGCTGCGCAAAGGGCGACCTCTTAAGCAAAGTTGCGCTGCACAGCGGTGCATCGCGGCAGCCCGCCTGAGAGCGCGTCATGGAGCGGCCCGCCCTCAGTGTTCTTATCAATAATTACAATTACGCCCGCTTCGTCGGGCGGGCGATAGACAGCGTGTTGAGCCAAGACACACGCAACGTCGAGATCATCGTCGTCGATGACGGCTCGACCGATCAGTCGCGATCTGTTTTGGAAGCGTATGACGACCGAGTAAAGGTGATCTTTCAGAAGAACGCAGGACAGGCCGCCGCGATCAATACCGCTGTGCGAGCAAGCGCGGGCGAGATCCTCTGCTTTCTGGACGCCGACGATTGGTGGGCGCCGAGCAAGCTGTCGGCAACGGCCGCAGCGTTCCGCGCAAACCCTCACGCATCGCTCGTCTATCACCGACTGCAGCCAACCCTTGTCGATGGCACGCCGACTTCCAAACCGATCCCTCGAAGCCTGTGCTCGGGCGCTTTGTCGCCGCGACTCACCAGATCGGCTGGCTGGTGGCCTTTTCCGATGACGTCAGCCATCGCGGTACGACGTAGCGCATGGAATGCAGCGGGCAGCATTCCCGAACAGTTCCGCATATCAGCCGATGCCTGGCTCGTGGGGATCTATCCGTTTCTGGGGGACGTCATTGCCATGTCGGATCCACTTGGGTTCTACCGCATCCACAATAACAACTGGTATCGCTCGACCGAGGATGCGACCACACTAAGGAGGCGGATGACGCACTGGCAGCAAACCGTTGAAGCAACGAACCTGTTTCTCTCAACTCATAAGCTGCCGGCAAGACTACATCTGACGGATCACTATCCCTATCGCGTCGCGTCGGCAAAGCTGCAGGGAGCCGATGCACGCACCCGGTTCAAGCTTGCGGTCGAAGGCCTCTTCTTTGCCGGCGAACCGAACCTGCTCAGGCGGACGCGCGATAGTTTGCGCTCGGCACACGGCCTGTCACGGCTCGGTCTGGACGCCGGCTTGTCGGAGGCAGCGGAATGAAGGCGCTGCTATTGGTTTCCGAACTGGAAGATTATACCATCGCGTTTGCCAGCGGCGTTGCCCAACACCTAGACGTTGTGCTTGCCGTGCCGCGCCGGCGCTACGCACATCTCGCCTCTTCCATCGATCCAGCTGTCGATCTGCACCTTCTGGACTGGCCGAGACACCGTTCTGTCTCCAATCCCTGGTTTCTGTACCAGCTTACGCATCTGATCCGGCGGGAGCGGCCGAACCTCATCCATCTCCTCAGCAATTCGACACTTTGGCTGAACCTCGCCGCGCCGTTCTGGCGCCCTATCCCGCTTGTGACGACCGTTCATGACGTGGAAATCCATCCCGGCGACTCCGATACGCGTACGCTGCCCGGCTGGGCCCCCGAATTGATGGTGAAGCAATCGGGACATCTTGTTGTCCACGGTGAGGGACTGAAGCGGCTGGCCGTCGATCGATATTCAAAATCGCCGGACTGTGTCCATGTCCTGTCGCATCCCTCGATCCTTCGCTATGCAGAGCTCGCCCGGCGACAGAAGATGGCGCCGCGCGAAGCGGATGGAACTATACGCGTCCTGCTCTTCGGACGGATTTTTGCCTACAAAGGCCTGGAACATCTGGTCCGGGCCGAGGCGATGCTCAAGGACGTACTTCCCAACCTGCGCATCACGGTCGCAGGACGTGGCGACAATCCGCTTATCTTCCAGCCGCTCATGGGGGATGCCGGCCACTACGACATTCGCAATCGTTTCATCGAGGATGCAGAGGTCGCCCAGCTTTTCCTGGACACCGACATCGTCGTGCTTCCCTATACGGAAGCATCCCAAAGCGGTGTGCTCAACCTTGCGGCCGCATTTGGCAAACCGGTCATCGTTACGGATGTCGGCGAGTTGCGAGGCACCGTTCAGCCCAACGGGCTGGGAATGGTGGTCTCTCCCGGAGATGCCAAAGAGCTCGCGGCAGCAATCAGGACATTGGCAGACAACGGCGAGCTTAGAAACAATTTCGGTGCCAATGCGCTCGAATGGGCACAAGGACCGAATTCGCCTGAACGGGTCGGCGCCCAAGCCGCGGCTGTTTATCGGGAGGTGGTTGGGTCATGCTGATGGAGGCCCTCACGGACAGAAGTCGAATGGCAGCACGGAACGCGGCTAGCGTCCGCCACTATGTTCCGGGCGGCTGCGAGAACGGCGGCGGAATTGGCAGGCTGATCGGCTATATAACAGAGACCGCGAAAGAGACCGGAACGCAACATTTCGTCACCGATACCAGAGGGGCTCGATGGTCCAAGGTGGCATCACCCGCACGCCTGCTCGCCGCCATCCTGACGATGGCAAAGGACCGGATTGTTGCGCCCGCTCGCATTCACCATATCCATATCGCCGGCCGCGGCAGCACCTCCCGAAAACTGATCCTGACCGAGGCTGCCCGTTTGCTCGGGTGTTGCCACATATTGCACCTGCACGATTACGACTATGCCGGCGACTTTGCGCAACGCTCGCCGCGCCAACAACGGCTCATACGTCGGATGTTTCAAAATGCCGATTGCGTTGTGGCGCTCGGCCAGCGCGATCGCATGACGCTGACGACGCTGCTGGGCGTTGACGAGCACCGCACGGTCGTTGCCCATAATTGCGTCCCCGACCCTGGGTCGCACGATATTCGCGTCGGTCAGATACCGTTGATCGTATTCCTTGGCCGGTTGAGTGAACGCAAGGGGGTCAGAGAGCTTCTGTTGGCGCTGAGCCACCCGGTCATGAAAGAACTCCAGTGGCGGGCTGTACTTGCAGGCGACGGACCTGTCGAGGATTATCGCCGTCAGGCTGACGCCATGGCGCTTGCAAATCTGGTAGAAATGCCCGGCTGGCTTGACGCCGGTGAGGCGCGAGCCCTGTGTGCGCGTGCAGATATACTGGTCCTGCCTTCGCACGCCGAAGGTCTGGCAATGGCCGTGCTCGAAGGGCTGTCCCACGGTCTCGCCGTCGTCACCACGCGTGTCGGGGCGCATGACGAAGTCATTACCGACGGCGAAACCGGCATCTTCGTCCCGGTCGGAGACCAGGATGCCCTGGCTGCAGCCCTGGCGAAGCTGGTGTCCGATCCAGAAATCTGCATCCGCCTCTCGGTCCAGGGGCGCACACATTATCTCAACCATTTCAGCATGAGGGCCTATATGCGGTCGCTCGAGAAACTTTACGAAACCGTTTCCGCGAAAACTCAAGCAATGGTTGGCGCACGATGACGATTTCCACTGTTCCGCCGGACCGCAACCTTCCCATCTCGCCGATGCGCTACGACCCTCGCTTTCAGGTGGAGACCAAGGCGGACAACTTGGATCTGGGATCCGTCTTCCGTCTCGTACGGCGAAGAATGATCATGATCATCGCGATAACCGTTCTGCTCATGGCGCCCGCGGCGATTATGATCTTTGGGTTGGAGCCCACCTACCAGGGCTGGGCCCGGTTAATTGTCCACCAGCCCCTCGCAACATCACTTGATGCTGAAGATGCCAGCCACAGTGATCTGCTTGACGCGAAATCGGAGACTGAACGGCTTCTATCCAGAAGCATCGCAGAGCGAGTTGTCCGCGAACTGCATCTTGAAGTGCGGAAGGAATTCAATCCAGCGCTGCGGGAGATCTCGCTCATTGAAAGGGTCCGGGCCACGTTGCGCGGCCTGTTCGACACAAAAAAAACTACCCCGCCTGATCGGAACAACATCAACGCCATCATCCCGGAATATTTTAGGGCGCTCGGCGTGTGGCATGAAGATAAGAGTGACGTTGTCCAGATCAGCTTCAATTCGACTGATCCTCTACTGGCAGCCGCGGTTCCGAACCGGATCATCAGCATTTACCTCGATGAACGGAAGGGCAGTGTCGATGCCCGCCTGGAGGCAGCGGGAGAATGGATCCGACAGCGCATCACCGAACAGCAGGCTCGCGCGGACATTTCTCGCGACGCTGCCCGCAACTACCAAGAATCGATGGACGTCGTCTCGAAAGAGGACGCTCAGGAGGAACGGATCAAGTCATTTCTAGAGCTCACTGGCCGGGAAGGGAAAATCGAAGAAAGCCGCGTTGAGGTAGAGGGGGTGATATCGGCGCTGGAAGCAGCGGATAAAGCTTCGGTCGTCGCACAGAATATCGTCGTCCCCGATAGCATTGCCATAAAGCAACGCGATCTTCGCGGACAGGAGCAGGATCTCGCCCGTCTTCTTGAGACATATGACGGCAATGCCGAGGCCGTGGTGGATTTACGTGGCGAGATCGAAAAATCCCGTGCCGATCTCGACCTTGCGACCACGCAATATCTCCAGACAATGCGCGCGAAGCTCACCGCACTTGATCATGAAGCTGAAGGAGTACAATCCCGGTTGGTTGTTGCTCAAGAAAAACGCATACGCGATGCGCTGGTGCAGACGGAGTTGTCGCGACTGCAGAAAATCGCCGAAAAGGAACAAACGGCACTCGACAAGCTTGAGAACCAGCGCCGTGACCTCGCCGCGAAGGCCATGCTGCCGGGGGCGGAATTGGAAGTTTTATCACCGGCTACAGTGCCGCTCGCGCCGCAGGGACGTGGACGGCTTTTCTATCTGGTGGGCGCCCTCCTGGCTGCAATCTCGGGAGCCGTAACGGCTGCTTTCGTGATCGAGATGTCGGACCGGACGGTCCGGAGTTTCGACCAAGTAACTGCAATGGCGCGCACGATACCGGCTGGACTTATCCCGCGTCTGGCGCGGTGGGAAAATTCGAAAACGATGTTCGAACATATGCCGGTCCCGATGTTTGACGAAGCAATCCGTACCGTGGTGCTTTCACTCAAGCAGTCCAATGGCGGCAAGTCGCCGAGCAGTATCGTCGTTACCTCGGCCCACAGCGGGGAAGGCAAGTCGCTTGTCGCGAGATCGCTGGCTATCGAACTTGCCGCCGCCGCAATTCCGGTGCTGCTGGTCGATGGCGACCTTCGGCGGGGAAAACTCGATTCGTTTTTCAGGTCGGGGTTAAAGTACGGACTGAACGAATTCCTGAATGGTCAGGCCGATCTCCGCGACATCATCTACCGCCATCCATGCGGTATCGACTTCATTCCATCTGGAAGATTTAGTCTCCAGCGGCGCATCCGTTCGAACGGCCTGGCGGAAATCATCGAGATGGCGGGCGCGGCTGGCCAGATTGTCATCTTCGACAGCGCGCCTGTGCTCGCCTCGGCAGATACCGTGCATTTGACTGCCCTGGCGGAAAGAACACTGGCGGTCGTTAGATGGGGAAAGACGAGCCGCCGCGCGGTCGAGTTCAGCCTGCAGCAAATGAAAATCTCGAGAAATTCTGAAATCGTTGTCGCGATCAACAATGTAAATCCCGCAAGGCACGCGTTGTATAATTTCAGTGACTCGGAATTGTTTTCGAAATCACTGATGAAATACTACAGCTTAAAGGGAGCGAATACTTAAAATATAAATCAATAAACTCTCATTTGTGTGATATTGTACGAAATATACAGCATCATCCGCTTCTGCATTGGTATTCGAGTTGGAGGGCAATCATGGATACGGGAATGACAAAGAACCGAAAAGTCGCGCTGATTACGGGTATAACAGGTCAGGACGGTGCCTATTTGGCCGAATTGCTCCTGGAGAAGGGCTATATCGTTCACGGCCTCAAGCGACGCTCATCGTCCTTCAACACCAGTCGAATCGAGCATCTATACGAGGATCCCCATGTCGAGAATCCGCGTTTTATTCTGCATTTCGGGGACATGACTGATTCAACCAATCTCATCCGTGTCGTTCAGGAAACGCAGCCGGACGAGGTCTATAATCTTGCCGCACAGAGCCACGTTCAAGTCTCTTTCGAGACACCGGAATATACTGCTAACGCAGATGGAACCGGGACGCTTCGGCTGCTTGAAGCAATTCGCCTCCTTGGGCTGACCAGGAAGACCCGCTTCTATCAAGCGTCCACCTCCGAGCTCTACGGCAAAGTCCAGGAAGTCCCGCAGAGCGAAACGACCCCGTTCTACCCTCGATCACCCTACGCGGTGGCCAAGCTTTATGCCTATTGGATAGTGGTCAATTATCGCGAGGCATATGGCATGCACGCCTCGAACGGTATTTTGTTCAATCATGAAAGCCCGATCCGCGGCGAAACCTTCGTGACGCGTAAAATCACCCGGGCAGCGGCTGCGATCCATCTTGGGCTGCAGGAAAGGCTCTATCTCGGCAATTTGGATGCCAAGCGCGACTGGGGACATGCACGCGAATATGTCCGCGGCATGTGGCTGATGCTGCAACAGGACGAACCGGAGGACTATGTCCTTGCGACCGGCGAAACGCACTCCGTTCGCTCCTTTGTCGACAAGGCCTTTGCAAAGGTCGGCATGCCTATTGATTGGCGTGGGAACGGGGTTGAGGAAAAGGGATACGATAAGACATCCGGCCAGTGTGTGGTGGAGATCGATCCAGCTTACTTTCGTCCGACCGAAGTTGATCTTCTGATTGGCGATCCGACGAAGGCGCACACGAAGCTTGGCTGGAAACATGAGACCAGTCTGGATCAGCTGGTTACGGAGATGGTTCGCGAGGATCTGAAGGTCATGGCACGAAACGTGCCGTCGGTAGGCGTAACCAAAGGTTTTGCCTATGCCTGAGGTGATCTATAGCCTTGCCGGAAAAAGGGTCTATGTCGCGGGCCACCGCGGCATGGTGGGCTCTGCGATCGTGCGGCGTCTCGCTTCCGAGGGCTGCGAGATTTTGACGGCCACCCGCGCCGAGGTCGATCTCAAACGGCAGGACCAGGTTGAGGCCTGGATGAACAAGAATCGTCCCGACGCTGTCTTCCTGGCTGCTGCGAGGGTCGGCGGTATTCTGGCGAACGCTACCTATCCGGCCGACTTCCTTTACGACAACTTGATTCTCCAAGCGAACGTCATCCACGCAGCCCATAGAGCTCACGTCGAAAAACTGATGTTTCTGGGCTCGTCCTGCATCTATCCAAAATTCGCCGATCAGCCGATCGTTGAGGACTCACTCCTGACTGGATTGCTTGAACCCACGAATGAATGGTATGCGATCGCTAAAATTGCCGGATTAAAGCTCTGCGAAGCTTATCGCAAACAGCACGGTAGAGATTTCATCTCGGCCATGCCTACCAATCTTTATGGTCCAGGGGATAATTTTGACCTCGGGTCAAGCCATGTCATGCCGGCGCTGATACGCAAGGCGCATGAGGCCAAGATCAACCAGCAGCAAGAGATATGCATCTGGGGTACTGGCACGCCGCGGCGCGAATTCCTGCATGTTGACGATTGCGCCGACGCCTGCCTCCATCTCATGAAGACCTATTCCGCCGAAAGTCATGTGAACGTAGGTTCGGGCGAAGACATTACCATCCTGGATTTGGGATACCTCGTCTCCAAGGTCGTTGGTTTCGAAGGCAAGATCACGCGCGACCTGACCAAGCCAGACGGCACGCCACGTAAACTCTTGAGCGTCGACAAGCTTCGCACGCTCGGCTGGTCTCCTAAGATCGGTCTGAAGGAGGGTATCGCGGACGCTTACCGCTCCTTCCTTGATGGGCAATATCTCGAACGCAGCAACAGGCTATGTCCGGCGACTTGATCGGTCAAAGCGGCATCAGGTTTGGGAGAGCCAAGACTTCGGCGCCGCACGCGCCCACGCTCTCTACAGTCGCACATCATCCCTCGCGCACAGCGAATTTGCGCGAGGAATAATAAGGTTTTGTCTCGGGGGGGACGCACATGCTTGGGGGGGAGCAAATAATGCAACCAGTAGAAATTAGGATTGCAGCGTTAATTTTCCTAATAACCGTGTGGGCGATGATTATCAGAGCGGCAATGGATTTTTTCCCGGTCGAGATGCCGATACCGCTTGTCGCGCTCTTACACGGATAGTCCAGTCGGATGGCTCCGCGCGATTACCTTCGGCTGGCTGTCGAACGACAATCGCTGCAGTAAAGTCGGCAGGCTTGGCCGCACCGCGTTCGAAACGCGTGGCCACTCTTTCCTGAACCAGGGCGTTCAGTTCTTCTCGCCGATCTTTGGCGCCGGTGGGTTTTCGACGAGGCGGTGAAACTCTCGATCGCTGAGCGATCTTGAAGGACAATATCGGAGGCTGAAAAAAGTATTACTTTTTGACCCCGTGACTTGGTTTTGCGGCGCTCTGAGACTATCTACATCCAGCCATCATCGTTGAAAGGTCCGCAAGCGATCTTTTAACGCGGACCTGAACATTGGTCCAGAATAGGTTTTCGAAAGGATGTATCATGAAAGTCTCCGGCGATCTTCTCATCGGCGGCGCGGTTCTGCGGGGCGGCGCAGCCAGCTTTTCCGCCACCAATCCCGCCAGTGGCTCACCTATGGAGCCGAGCTTTGCGGGAGCGACGAAAGATCAGGTGGAGCAAGCCACGGCTGTTGCCTGGGATGCTTTCCCCATTTATCGGGAGACACCGCTGGAGAAGCGCGCGCTTTTCCTGGAGGTGATAGCTGAGAACATTCTCGAACTCGGTGACGATCTGATCCTGAGAGCGATGGACGAAACCGGCCTGCCGCGCGGGCGTCTCGAAGGCGAACGAACGAGAACCGTCGGCCAGCTGCGCCTGTTTGCGAAAGAGGTACGCGAAGGTGCATTCCAAGAACTCCGGTTCGATCCGGCCGATCCCGACCGGAAGCCTGCACCCAAGCCTGATCTTCGTCTTCGCAACGTGGCTCTCGGTCCTGTGGCGGTGTTCGGCGCTTCGAATTTCCCTCTTGCCTTCTCCGTCGCAGGAGGCGATACGGCCTCCGCCCTTGCCGCCGGCTGTCCCGTTGTCGTGAAGGCTCATTCCGCTCATCCCGGAACGTCGGCGCTTGTCGGCAGCGCCGTCCAGCAGGCGGTCGCAGCAAGCGGCCTTCCGGCAGGAACTTTCGCCTTACTGTTCGACGCTGGTTTTGAGGTTGGACAGATGCTGGTCGCCGATCATCGGATACGTTCAGTGGGCTTTACGGGCTCCCGGCGCGGCGGAACCGCGCTGATGAAGATTGCCTCGGAGCGGAAGCAGCCAATTCCGGTCTACGCCGAAATGAGCAGCATCAATCCCGTTATCCTTTTCCCGAACGCCCTGCGGAACAACGCGGAAGCGATCGGGAAATCGTTTGCGTCCTCCTTGACCTTGGGAGCCGGTCAGTTCTGCACCAATCCAGGCCTCATCATCGCAATCGATGGCCCCGACCTCGACGCGTTCATAAACGCTGCCTCCGCAGCTCTTCAGGAATCGCCGGCTCAAACGATGCTCACCGGGGGGATATGCGAGGCCTATCGGAAGGGTGTCGCCAGACTGTCGGCCTCGTCTTCCGTATCGCAGCTGGCGACGGGAAAGCAGGGAACGCCGCAACAGGCAGCGGCGGCCCTCTTTGAAACGAGCTCGGCCTCCTTCCTGTCAGAGCCCGAGCTTCAGGAGGAGATATTCGGCGCAGCAGGATTGATCGTGCGTTGCCGAGATGAAGCAGATCTGCGCCAGGTCGTGAACTCTTTGGAAGGTCAATTGACGATTGCCCTGCACGTCCACCAATACGACTTGTCGAATGCTGCGGAAATGCTTTCCCAGTTGGAGCTCCTGGCCGGTCGTCTCCTCGTGAACGGGTTCGGCACCGGCGTCGAGGTTTCTCCGGCGATGGTGCACGGCGGGCCGTACCCGGCAACGTCCGACGGTCGGTCGACTTCAGTCGGCACGCTGGCAATCTATCGGTTTTTGCGACCGGTTTCCTACCAGGACTTTCCACCTGAGTTGCTTCCGGCGCCACTTCAGAGCAGGTAGCTCCCAGCATCCGCGTTCTTGCCTGCAACCTATCTCGTGAGGGAAACGAGGGGGCGACCTTTCGAGGAGCACCCTCCCACCCGGCGCGCGGCCAAAGCTGCGGACATGGGTTGGCCGAAGATGCCCGTCCGGACCTCACCGCGAGTGGGACTGGTCGCCGGCTTGGACGGGGCCGATTTGCGCCAAAAGATCCTACTCCTCCGGCCGAGCCAGCACGAAATCGTGCTCTACCTGCCAGAACTTACCCAGGAAACCGAGCTCGTTGGCGCGTACCGGATCCTCAACCTGCTGGAACTTGGCAAGCAAGCTCTCCTTCACACCGAAGACGGCGTCAGAATGGATATACGGGTCGTCCGGATCAAAGATGTGTGTCGTGAGCGTCTGGAAGCCGTGAGCCTTGATGATGTAGTGCAGGTGAGCAGGCCTGTAGGGGTGGCGACCGAGCGCGCCGAGCAGCTTGCCAACCGGTCCATCGTCCGGGATCGGGTAATACTTAGGCTTGACCGCGCGAAACCAGTAACGGCCGTCCGCGCCGGTGCGAAAGACGCCGCGGAGGTTGAAGTCTGGTTGGATCCCCTTCTGCTGCACGTCGTAGAAGCCTTCGTCGTTGGCCTGCCAGACGTCGATCACAGCGTTGGCAATCGGCCTGCCATCAGTGCCGAGGATGTGGCCGCCGATGACCATGTCCTCGCCCTTCTGATCGAGGCAGATGTTGGCGCCCATCGGCAGTTCCGGCGCGTCGGCAACGTGAAACGGGCCAAGAACAGTGCTTTCGGAAGCCCCTGAGGGCTTGCGGTTATTGATGGCGTCGACCAGCATCGACACGCCGAGCACGTCCGACAGCAGGATAAATTCCTGTCGCCATTCGTTGCATGTGTGCCCTGTGCGGGTGAGAAAAAGGATTGCCTCCATCCATTCCTCCTGCGTCGGCTCAAGCTCCTTTACCGCCTCGTGCAGCTTGCGTGTCACGACCTCCATCACACGCTTCAGGCGCTGGTCTGTGGCGGTTGCGTTCCGTCTCGTCACCACCTCGACGGAGTTCTCCTCTGTGAAGAAACCCTTTTCATGTGCGTCAATCATGGCCTCATTTCCCTAAAACGGTGGTCAGCACGCGCCGCAGTTCGGCTGACGGATCGTCGACGATCGCCTCGCTTCGCCAGGCGATATGATGGTCGGGACGCACGAGCAGGACGCCACTGTCGCGGATTTCGCGCATATTCGCCCAGTCGCCGGTAAAGTCCTGCCAAGGCTGACGCGGACCGATCAGGTGTGCGGCTATATCGATGCCCCGTTCCTTCCCCAGGGTTCTGGCGGCCTCGATCCAGCCCTGCCCGCCAATGCCGGTGAGCACCGTGAACTTGCCATGTCCGGCAAGGTCGAGCGTCGACAGCTTTTCACCTGTCGCAGAATAAACCCAGGCATGTGGAAGCCTTGCACCCGGCCAACTCGTCTGCTGGCAGTGCAGCTCCGGGTCTCTGGCGAACGCCGGCTCCGCCTGCCCATCCATTACGATCGCCCCGGATCGATAGCGCTGGTTCATCTCGACGCCGTGGCAATCGAACTCATAGACTTTGTCGGCGATCGCCTTGCGGATGGCGGCGCGCTGTTCTTCAGCGGCAACCGTGTTGTTGCAGCGAGCATCCATGTTCTGCTGCATCTTAACCGGATCGATCGAATCAAGCAGGCCGAGCGCCTTGAAGATCGGCCCGAATTCTTCGATCGACTTGTTGGCGCGGGTGACAATCTGCTTGGCGACAGGCGCTCGCTCGTCCTGATAGCTATCGAGAAGTTTCTGGTCAGCGGCGCCCTTGAGGACGAAAGCCAGCTTCCATGCCAGGTTGAATGCATCCTGGATCGAGGTGTTCGAGCCGAGCCCGTTTGACGGCGGATGGCGATGGGTGGCGTCGCCCATGCAGAAGACGCGGCCGTTCGACATTGACGTCGCGTACATGTTGTTGACGGTCCAGGTCGAGACCGACTTGATCGTCATCTCGAGATCGGGATCGCCGACCAGGTCGCGCACGACCTTCTTCGCATGCGCTTCATCCACCGAAGGGGCCGGCTGATTGATGTCGTAACCCCAGACGATCAGCCACTCGTTCCACGGCCTTACCATGCGCACCAGACCCATGCCGATGCCGCCGACATCGGCGCCCGGCTGCAGCACCCAGTAAAGCACCGAGGGTCGATGGGCGACCAGTCGCGACAGATCGGCCTCAAACAGAATGTTCATCGAACCGGCGACGCCCATCTTGCCTTCGAATGTCAGGCCCGCATGTTCCGCAACCCTGGAATTGCCGCCATCGGCGCCAACCAGATATTTCGAGCGGACGGTGAACTCCTTGCCGGTCAGCCGGTCGAGACAGGTCGTCGTAACCCCGTCTTCATCCTGTACATGGCTTAGATATTCCGTCGACATACGCGATTGGCTGCCGCGCGAACAGGCCGTCTTGTAGAGCAGCGGCTCCATGAAGGTTTGCGGCAGGTCATTCATAAGGGTCGGCGAGGACAGCTGGTGCTCGGCGCGCGACAGCGGATGTTTGCCCCAGCTTTTCATCCGGCCGATCTCCTCGCCGGTGAGCGAGGTGCAGAAGACGTTCTCACCCATCAGGTCCTGCTCGGCCGCGAACATATAGGCCTCATCCTCCACGTCGCGGCCGAGATCGCGCAGCACTTCCATGGTGCGCTGGTTGGTGATGTGGGCGCGCGGTGTGCTGGCGAGCCAGCGGTAGCGGTTGATCACCAGGTTCTCGACCCCGTAGGACGAGAGCAGGGCACCGCTGGCGGAGCCTGCTGGGCCGGTGCCGATGATCAGTACGTCGGTGGTAATGTCAGCCATGAGGCCCTCCCCTATGCGTGAGATTGAGCGGCCCGCCCTTCAGGACGCGGCGAACCGGGAAAAGCTGGATGCCGGTGCGTTCTGAGAACAGTCCCCAAAGGCCGCGCGGCGCAAACAGCATGACGGCGATGCCGAGAAGACCCAGCATCAGCAGGTACCAGGAGCCGTAATCGGCCAGGAGGTTCTGCAGCAGAAAAAAGATGATGACGCCGAGGATCGGTCCCTCGATCGTGCCGATACCGCCGATCACGACGATGAAGATGACATAGGCGGTCCAGTCGGTGACCGAGAAGGCCGCATCCGGCGAAATCCGCGCCTTCTGCACATAGATCAGCGCCCCGGCAATGCCTGTCATGAAGGCGGTGGCGAGATAGACCAGCGTCTTCATCCGCCGCGCATCGACGCCGACGGCGCGGGCCGCCTGCTCGTTGTCGCGCACGGCGGCGAGACCAAGGCCCTGCTTGCTGCGCAGCAGCCCATAGATGAAGCCGATGGTCGCGACGACGAGGATCAGCGCCAGCCAGTAGGTCAGTGCATCGCCTGCCTGCGAGGCCTTCATGCCGAAGACATCGCGCATTACGCCGACGCCCATCATGTCGCGGGTCGCATCCCGCGGCAACGAGGTGCCTGTGCCGCCGCCGAGCGCTTTCCACTGGGCCAGCAGCAACCGCACGACCTCGGCCACCACCCAGGTGCCTATGGCGAAATAGGGACCGTAAAGCCGAAAGCTGAAGAAGGCTGTGGGAATGGCAAGGGCGACCGAGAACAGCCCGGCAATCAGGATTGCAACGACCGGATCGATGCCGAACAGGATGACGCAGCCGAACATCGTATAGGCGCCGAAGCCGACGAAGACCTGCTGGCCGACCGAGATCAGCCCGGCATAACCGGCAAGCAGGTTCCAGTTCTGCGCCAAGACCAGCATGGTGAGGATGAAGAACAAGTCCTGGATGGCGCCGCGCGAGACGATGAAGGGTGCGGCGAAGGCAAGCAGCAAAAGGGCAATGATCGCCGCGGCGGACAATGTCGATGCCCTGGTGCGCGTCTCGACGGTGAAGGAGGGAATGGCCATGGTCATTGATGCACCTCAATCCACCGCGCGCGGGAAAAGGCCGCGCGGCTTGAACAGGAGAACGGCGAGGAATGCCAGATGGCCGGCAAGGATCTGCCATTCCGGATTGATCGCAGCGCCCAGCGTCTGGGCAACGCCAAGAATGATGCCGCCGGCGAGCGTGCCCCAGAGCGAGCCAAGCCCGCCGATGATTACCGCCTCGAAGGCATAGATCAGCCGCGCCGGTCCTGATGTCGGATCGAAATTTGCTCGCGTCCCGAGGTAGAGAGCCGCGATCGTCACCACGACCATGGCAAGTCCCGTCGCCATGGCGAAGATAAATTGCGGCCGGATGCCCATCAGCCCTGCTGTCACCGGATCGTCCGAGGTTGCCCGGAAGGCGCGGCCGACGGACGTGCGATAGATCAGCTGGTTGAGACAGACGATGACGGCGACCGCCGAAAAGAAGGTCATCAGCGGCATGATGCCGGCGGTGACGGGGCCCAAATTCACGGAGGCGCTTTCGAGGCTGCCGGCAAAGACGCGGCGGCTATCGGCGGAAAAACCTTCGAGCAAGCCGTTCTGGATGACGATCGACAGGCCGAAGGTGACGAGCAGCGGCGGCAGGATATTCTTGCCGAGCGTGCGGTTGAGCAGGAAATATTGCAGGCCCCAACCGATGGCGAACATCAGCGGCATCGCGATCAGGGCGGCAACAAACGGGTCGAGCCCGAGTGTCGTCACCAGCATCAGGATCAGGAAGGCGGCAAGCACGATCAGGTCGCCATGGGCGAGGTTGACCAGCCGCATAATACCGAAGACGAGACTGAGCCCCGCAGCAAACAGCGCATAGAGCCCGCCGAGCAGCACGCCCTGGAGAATGGTATCAAGCCAGTTCATGGTGACCCGTCCCGAAATAGGCCTTGTGGATGTCGTGGCGGCTAAGATCGGCGGCGCGGCCGAAGAGTGTCACCCGCCCTTCCATCATGCAGTAGACGCGGTCGGCCACCTTCAGCGCCTGGGCGATGTCCTGCTCGACGATGACGATCGAAGCGCCGGTCTCGCGGATTCGTGGAAAGGCGGCGTAGATATCGCGGACCACGACAGGCGCCAGACCGAGGCTGATCTCGTCGCAGAGCAGCACCGCCGGATTGGACATCAGCCCGCGGCCGATCGCCACCATCTGCTGCTGCCCGCCGGAAAGTGCTGTGGCCGGATTGCCGCGCCGCTCCTTGAGGACCGGGAACAGCGAAAAGACGCTTTCGAGCGTCCACGGCCCATCGACCTTGCGGCCATAATTGCCGATCAGCAGGTTCTCCTCGACACTCAGCGATGGAAAGAGCTTTCGCCCTTCCGGCACCATGGCAATGCCGCGCGCCAGAATGTCAGGCGCCGGCAGCGCGCCAATCGGCTCGTCGCGGTAAAGGATCGACGAAGCCGCATTGGCGAGCACGCCCGAGATCGAGCGCATCAGCGTCGTCTTGCCGGCGCCGTTGGCGCCGATGATGGCGATGGTTTCGCCGGCGCCGACCGTAATATCGACACCGAACAGCGCCTGGAAATCACCGTAGGAGGCAGTCAAGCCTCTGGTTTCGAGCAGCGCCATCAGATCTCGATCCCCAGATAGATTTCGCGCACATCGCGCGAGGCCATGATGTCCTGCGGCTTGCCGATGCCGATGACCCTGCCGAAGTGCAGCACCAGCAGCCGCTCGACGACGGAATTCAGCGCGTGCAGCACATGCTCGATCCAGATGACCGCAACGCCGCGCGCATGAATGGCGCGGATCGTGGCAACCAACGACCGGCATTCGCCCTCGGTCAGTCCGCCGGCGATTTCATCGAGCAGCAGCAGCTTCGGTTCCGTCGCCAGCGCGCGCGCCAGTTCCAGCCGCTTGCGCTGTAGCAGCGACAGGCCTCCGGCCAGCACATTCGCCTTGTCGATCAGCCCTGTATCCACCAGGATTTCGGCGCAGCGGTCCGACACCTCGGCCTCGCGCCGCCGCGAGCCGAAAGCGCCGGCGACCAGGAGGTTTTCAAAGACCGTCAGCTTCTCGAACGGCTGCGGGATCTGGAAGGTGCGGCCCATTCCCGACAGGCAGCGCGCCATCGGCGGCGTGCGCGTCACATCGCTGCCGAGAAAGCGGATGCTGCCGCTATCGGCGGCGATATTGCCGGTGATCAGATTGAAGAGCGTCGACTTGCCGGCGCCGTTCGGCCCGATAATCCCCAGCGCCTCGCCTTCGCCGACGGCAAAGGAAATCTGCTCGGCCACGGTCAACGCTCCGAATTTCTTTGAGACACCATCGAGTTCGAGAATTGCCAAACCCATTCCTCCCAGAACAGGCGGGGCCTCTAGCGGGCCCCGCGCCCAAAATCAGGCGATAGCTTCCATCTTTCCGTCGACCGGAATGTTCGGCGCCGTCTTATTGTCGGTGATGACGAGATCGTAGCCGCCGCCGTCTTTGAGCCGCCACTGGCCGCCGACGAGCGGCGTCTTGGCAATGTTCTTGGCGGCAAACGGCGGCAGACCCTTGCCGTCCCAGGCGATCGGCCCGACCAGCGTATCGAGCTTGGTCGCCGCAATCGCCTGCGCGACGGCATCCCCATCCTTGGGGTCTCCGGCCCGCTTCATCGCATCCACCGCCAGCTCGAACAGCGCATGGGCAAAACCGATCGGCTGTGTCCAGGGCCTGTTAGTCGCCTTGGTGAAGGCGGCTGCCACCTGTGCCGCACTTTCCCCCGTCAAGGACGACTTGAACGGATGGCTCGGCGTCCACCAGACTTCCGACGACAGATTATGTCCGGCATTGCCAAGCGCCTCCACGGTCTGCGGGAAGAGTAGCGCCTTGCCGATCGAGGCGATTTTCGGGGCGAAACCCTGCTGCTTGGCCTGGTTCCAGAAGGTGGTGAAGTCAGGCGGGATCACCACGCCGGTGATGATCTCGCACTGGCCCGATTTGAAGGCGTTGATCTGCGCCGAAAAATCGTCGGTCATATTCTGGTAGCGGCCGGGGTCGATCAGGCCATAGCCCATCTTTTCCAGCACCGGCGGGAAGCCGACGACCTTATCGCCCCAGGCATTGCCATCGCCATCATTGGGGAACAAGCCGCCGACCTTCTTATTGGTCTCGATCTGCGCCCACATATTGGTGAAGACGGAGATGACGTCCTCGAGACCCCAGAAGAAGTGATAGGCATAGTTGAATGGTTTCCACGAGGTGGGGTCGCCGGGATTGCCCTGCTGGCCGATGAACCAGGGTTGCCAGGGCGCCACCGTCGAAATACAGGGCATTTCCTCGGCCTCGCAGGTGGTCGCCACCGGATTGGTGGTCTCCGGCGTCGAGGCGACGAGGATCAGGTTCACCTCATCGGTGACGATCAGTTCCTTGGCGACCTCCGCCGCCCGGTTCGGATTGGACTGGCTGTCCTTGACGACGACCTCATAGTTGAGACCCATCGACTTGGTGGTCGTCAGAAAGCTGTCGATGACGAATTTGTCGGCCTCGCCGAAGGCGGCAAGCGGCCCCGTCTGCGGGCTGACATAACCGAGCTTGATCGCAGCATCCTGTGCGATTGCGGGGGCGGCAAGCCCGGATGTCGCCACCAGTGCCCCGGTGGCGGCCGTCGTCTTCAGAAAATCGCGTCTCGTAAACATGTTTCCTCCTCCCATTTTTCTCTCCTCCCAGAGAGCGTGATGTCTGTCGTCAACTCATGCCGGCCGTTTGCCCTGCCAGGCATCCTGTAGCAGGGCACGAATGGATTGCCGGTCGATCGGCCTCGGATTCCAGTAGGGATTTTCGGTGGCGATCTCGGCTGCGCGATCGAGATCGGTTTCGCTGAGGCCAAGATCCTTCAGCGCCTGCGGTGAACCGATCTGACTGGCGAAATCCCAAAGCCCGCCGCCGACCGAACCGCCAAAGATATCGGCGACAGGCGCCAGAAGTTCCGGCACGGCAGCGGCATTGTAGGCGGCGGTGTGGGGCAGCATGATCGCATGCGTGTCGGCGTGCGGCGTATCGAAAGTGCCGCCCAGCGTGTGGCAGATCTTGTGGTGCAGGGCCATACCGACCGTACCGAGCACGGTGCCGCAGAGCCAGGCGCCGTAGAGCGCATCGGCGCGGACATCGGCAGCCCGCGGCACAGCGACGATGTCGGGCAGACTGGTCTTGAAGGCCCGCAGCCCCTCCGCCGCCATCAGTGTCGATATCGGGTTGCGATCCTGCGCGTAGAGCGCCTCGACCGCATGGGCCATGGCATTCAGGCCCGAGGTGACGCTCATGCCAACCGGCAGGCCGAGCGTCAGGGCGGGGTCGTAGATCACCACCTCAGGCAGGATGCTCGCATGGCGCACGGTGGTCTTGCGCCCGCCCTCCGTCTGGCCGAGGATAGGCGTGACTTCCGATCCGGCATAGGTGGTCGGAATGACGATCTGATGCAGATCCGTGCGATAGGCGATTGCCTTGCCAAGCCCGGTGGTCGATCCGCCGCCGAGCGAAACGACGCAATCGGCCCGCGTTCGGAGAACCACCTCCATCGCCTCTTCGGTGACATCGACTGGCGTGTGCATGACGGCGCCGGCAAAGACGCCGACGGCGAGAGAGCCCAGCCGCGCGGCCAGCGCTTCGGCGTCGGCCTTCTGTTGCGGCGTCGAGAGGACGAACGCCTTGGCGCATCCGAGCTTTTCCACCCACTCGCCGGCGGCAGCGCTCTTGCCTTCGCCGAAGACGATATGGGCGGGGCTGCCGCTATAGATGAAAGTGCGGCTCATGTGTCGCCTCTCTGCCTGGCGCGGACCATGATGAAAATCAGTTTCAACAACCATTCCTCGCCCTGCTGCTCGAAGGTTCGCACCAGCTCCGGCTTGACGGCGAAGATCGCGTCTTCGGCCAGATGCGGATCGCTGCCGTCATAGATATGCGTGGTGATCGTCTCGAAGCCCGGCGCCTTGATGATGAAATGAAGATGTGCCGGGCGGCGCAGCGGATAACCCGCCTCCCGCAGAAGCTTTCCCACCGGACCATCGTCGGGCACGCCATACCCACATGGCTTTATGGTCCGATAGTGGAAACGTCCGTCCGCATCCGTGCGGAAGTTGCCGCGCAGATTGAATTCCGGTTGCAGGTCCGGCTGCTGGTTTTCGTAGAGCCCTTGATCATTGGCCTGCCAGGTGATGATTTCGGTATTCGCGATAGGATCGCCATCGAGATCCTGCACGCGGCCGGAAACCTCCAGTGTCTCGCCGATTCCGTCGAGCGAAATATTGGCGCCGAGCGGCAGTTGCGGAACGTCGGCGCGGAAGAAAGGTCCGCGCACGGTGTTGGGGGTGGCCGTCTTCGGACGGCGCGAGTTGATCTCCTCGACCAGTGCCGAAGCGCCGAGCAGATCTGACAGCAGCACCCACTCCTGGCGCCGCTCGTCGCTGGCGTGGCCGACATCGGTCAGAAATTCGATCACCTGGCGCCAGTCCGCCTGGGTCGGCCGCAATTCCCGGATGAGGGCATGAAGATGCGTCACCGCCGCCGCGAGAACCTGCGGCAGGCTGTTGTCCTTTGATGGCGGAAGTCGTTGCGCGAACATGTCATGCGAGTTGGCCTCGCTGAAATTCAGCGCCATCGGACCCGGCGTCATGCGTCTCCTCCAAAGCAATGGCTGGTGGAGATCAATTTAGTGCAAACGCGCCGAACCGATAATGATTTTATTCACGATTAATATATCATATCGTTATGAAGATAGACGAACGCCACCTTGTCCAGCTTGCCGCAGTCGTTAAAACCGGCGGGGTCACCGAGGGAGCAGCCCTGCTCGGCCTATCGCAGCCGGCCGTCTCGCGCACGCTCTCGATGCTCGAAGCCCGCATCGGCGAACCGCTGTTCGTCAAGGGGCGACGGCCGCTGCAGCCAACACCATTGGGACGAGCGCTGGCCGATCACGGTCAGACCATGTTGTCGGCATCACGCAAGGCCTCCGATGTCGTCGAAAGCTTTCGGGTCGGCAGGAGCGGCGTGGTGCGTGTCGGCGGCACGCCTTTTTTCATGGACGCTTTGATCGCCGGGATGGTCGCCGAGTTCCAGAACCTGCATCCAGACGTGCGCATCGACCAGACCTATGGTTATTTCCCAGACCTCCGGGCCGCGCTCAATGCCGACCAGATCGACCTTGCCATCTGTCCAATCGATATTCTCGACGAAGGCTCCGGCCTTGAATTCCAGCAAATCCTGCCCGGCCGCAACGTCATCGCCTGCCGGGTCACCCATCCATTGCTGTTGAAGCGGCGGCCTCAACCGGCACACCTGCTCGATTTTCCCTGGGTGGCACCACCGCCAGGCAGCCCGCTGCTTACCGATCTGCGCAGCATGCTCCTGTCTTTCGGCGCAACCGAAGTCAAGATTCGCTATTCGGGCGGCTCCCTCATGAGCGTCGTCCACTACATGAAGGCGGCTGATGCACTGACCATCATGCCGCACAGCGTCGTCTTCGCATTGCGTAACGAAAAATCCATCACAGCCCTGCCCGTCCCCATCCCCCATCCGGAACGCGCGCTCGGTCTGTTGAAGCGTTCGGACGCACCTCGCACGCCCGCCGTAGATCATTTCGCCCGCCACATCCGCACGGGCTTCGATAACCTCAAGCACCTGATCAAGCGGCATGAGCAGTCAGTGGTCTGGGGCTCATAAACACAATGCAAGAATTTGGTGTAGGTTGGCGCCACTACACATTCGACTTCACATCGACGACCCAGATACAGCCGGGTTGTCCTTCCTCATGGCCATATTCCTCGTCAAGGAAACCGTCATCGGTAAAGACGGCAGCCACCCGCTGTTTTAGCAACGCCTCGACGCTCCGATCGTCGCTCGAAATCGGGCCAGCAATATGCGCGGTTCTTTTTGCTCGCTACTGCGTCAGAACAAAAAAGCGAATCCGGAAGAAGGGGACGCGGGAGCACGTATACTCTAGGAAAAATGTAGACATACTTTATTTTAACGTCGTCTATTCCGGAGGGTATGATGAAGATCACAAGACGCGCTTTCACTGCGGTGGTGGCAGGTGCCATCGCGACACCTTTGATGCAGGTTCGACTGGCTGGCGCGGCTGACAAGGTCGTGCGCATCGGTTACCAGAAATATGGAACTCTGGTGCTTCTCAAGGGCAAAGGGTTGCTGGAGAAGAAACTCAAATCCATCGACTACACCGTTGAATGGACTGAATTTCCGGGTGGTCCCCAGCTCCTCGAAGCCCTGAACGCTGGTGCTGTCGATTTCGGATCGACCGGGGAAACGCCGCCGATCTTCGCCCAGGCGGCGAACGCTCCGCTTGTCTATATCGCACACGAGCCGCCCGCCCCGCGCGGTGAAGCCATACTTGTCCCGAAGGATAGTCCCATCAAGTCCGTTGCCGACCTGAAGGGCAAGAAGGTCGCCTTTAACAAAGGCTCGAACGTGCACTACCTGCTCGTTAAGGCGCTCGAAGAAGCCGGTTTGACCTACGAGGACGTGGAGCCATCCTTTCTCGCCCCAGCCGATGGCCGCGCGGCTTTCGAAAAGGGCGCGGTGGATGCATGGGTCATCTGGGATCCCTTCCAGGCAGCTGCGGAAGTGGCGATCGAAGCGCGAGAGCTCAGAAACGGCGAGGGCATCGTTCCCAACCACCAGTTCTATCTCGGCACGACTTCGCTGGTTGACGGCCATGCCCAGGCGATCGATGTCTTGATCGACGCCATTTCCGAGATCGACGAATGGACCAAGTCCGACACCGCGGCTGCGGCTGCGGAGCTATCACCGTCGGTCGGCGTCCCCGAACCTGTCCTCGTCAAGGCGCTCGAACGTCAGTCCTACGGGATCAAGAGTCTGGATGACACGGTCGTCGCGCAGCAGCAGAGCATCGCCGACACCTTTTTCAAACTCAAACTCATTCCCAAAGAGGTGACGATTGCGGACGTCGTCCGCAAGGGCAAGGCGTGATGCCCATCTTCAGGATCTGAGCACTGGCTCGAGCGAGAAGGTCTGGCCGCCTTCTCGCATGACACTCAGCCGGGACACCGGGCTCCGTGTGAAGCTGAGACGCGGTGCATTGGGAGGGGCCGCAAATCAAAACGCAACCCTCTCAGTCGTGAGTTTTGGCGCCGGCGATCCGGCGCGGTTCGATCGTCCGGTTTGCGTGGAAAACCTAATTGGCGGCAGGCGTCTTCACGATCAAATCTCTCAGAAAGTCATTGCACCAGCGAGAGACGTCGTGTTCGAGCAGATGATCCATCATTCCCCGCCAGCGTTCGCGGCGTTCTTCGATCGACATCGTGAGTGCCTTGGCAAGGGCATTGGCGGTGCCTTCGACATCATAGGGATTAACCAGCAGCGCACCTTTCAACTCGCGGGCTGCGCCGGCAAAGCGGGAAAGAACGAGGACGCCCGGGCGATCGGGGTCTTGCGCCGCGACATATTCCTTCGCGACCAGGTTCATCCCATCGCGCAACGGCGTTACGAATCCGATTGTCGCAAGACGGTAGAGGCCAGCGAGCACATTTCTGCTGCTGGACCGATTAATGTAGCGGATCGGCACCCAATCCACGGTTCCTATCGCGCCATTTACCCGGCCCGCCTGTTCAGCCACCATTCGCTGCATCTGTTCATATTCAGGCACTTCGGATCGCGATTTGGGGGTGATCTGCAAGTATGTCACCTTGTTTTGATAGGCTGGATTGCTGGTGATGAAACGTTCGAAAGCGTCCAGACGCTGGGTAATGCCCTTCGAATAGTCGAGCCTGTCGACGCCGATGATCAAGTCGCGTCCCTCGACGCTCTGCCGGGCCTTGCGGACCATGATGTTTGCCGAAGCCTTGCCTGCGAGTTCAGCGAAAGCCGCGGTCTCGATCCCAATTGGGTAGGCAGCTGCCTTGAACGTCCGTCCGTGTGAATCAAATAAGCCGTCGCCGAGGTCGTTACCGATGCCCTCCCGCGTGAGATAACCGGCGAAATTCTGAAGATCATGGTCGGTCTGGAAGCCGAGAAGGTCGTAATGCGACAATCCACGCATGATTTCCTCATGCACCGGCATCGTGACGAGCACGTCGGCTGACGGCCAGGGGATATGCAGGAAGAAACCGATTTGGTTTTTCAGCCCTATCCGGCGCAGTTCCGCCGCCAGCGGAATGAGATGATAATCATGCACCCAGATGACGTCGTCCGGCTCGATCAGCGGCGCCAGCCTCTGTGCGAAGAAGCGGTTGACGCGGAAATAGCCGGCCATTTCCTTGCGGCCATACTCCGCAAGATCGAGCCGATAGTGGCAAACCGGCCAGAGAACGCGGTTGGCAAAGCCGTGATAATATTCCTCGACGTCGGTATCGGTCAGGTCGGTCACGGCATAGGTGATGTTACCCTGCTGCCGCCGCGAGAGCCTCTCCGGTTCTCGGCTCCCGCTCGACTTGCCCGACCACCCCATCCAGATACCCCCTCGTTCCTGGAGAGCGGCCTGCAAGGCGACGGCAAGACCGCCTGCCGGTGCCACGCCGTCTTTATCGGGAATCGGCACTCGATTGGAAACGACAACAAGCCGTGCCATTGCAAAGTCCTTTCATGGAGTGTTCTAGCCGCGAATGGCCAATGATCCGATCAGTCCGCGAAGCTGCCGACATGGCAGGAGACCGAGACGCGCAGACGCGAGTCGACGAATTGCTAGACTTACCTCTTTTGACTTCGCC
Organism: Rhizobium leguminosarum bv. viciae USDA 2370; assembly: GCF_002008365.1. GTDB lineage: Bacteria > Pseudomonadota > Alphaproteobacteria > Rhizobiales > Rhizobiaceae > Rhizobium > Rhizobium leguminosarum. Next base: position 160,851 of record NZ_MRDL01000003.1, on the reverse strand, counting down.
AACCAATACTTGGTCGGTAACATCGTCGGTGATGACCAGTCCAGACGCCTTCTGCCACATGACGATCAGGCTAGCGGCGATTCCATCGCTTTGGGTCATCAATGTTCGGTGACGTTTTCAGGTTTGGCTTTTCAGTTTCGCGATCTTGGCCCAACTCGGACCTGACATTCTGTCACGGCTGGCGCCTCACCAGCCCCGCGGGACAGTAAGAAGACTTAGGCCGGCTGCTGCTGAAATTTTCGACCAACTGGTCGAATGACGCGACGACTCGGTCAGACGCGCCAACCGGTGGATATGGTTCAACCCGGCTGAACGGACGCGTCCGGCCGGGTTGAGTCTGGAGCTTTACTTACCCATCATCTGCTTCGCGTTTTCGGGCGTAATGGCGGTGGTATCGACCGTTACTGTCGCCGGCACCGACGATGCGCAGTCCAGCAATATCGACTTAGCCATGTCGACCGCCTCTTTGCCTCCTGTCGGATAAGTGAAGGTCGCTGACCAGTCGCCCTTTGCGACTGCCTCGATCCCGCCTGCTGGACCCGGCAAGCCGTCGGTGCCGATGATCTTCACGCTCTTACCGGCACCTTTCGCAGCAAGTAGCGCACCCGCCGCCATCATGTCGTTGCTGGCATAGACCATCTTGATATCGGGATGAGCCTGCAGCATTGCCGCGAAGGCGGTCTGCGCTTTATCCGGCAACCAGTCAGCCGCTTGTTCCGCCACGATCTGGATCTTGGGGTTTGCCTTCACGCCATCTTTGAAGCCGTTGAGCCGTTCGACGGCTGGTGTCGAGCTCGGCAGCCCCTGCAGCACGGCCGCCTCGCCGCCATCCGGCAGAAGCGTCTTGCTCGTATATTCGCCGGCGGCCAACGCGATTTTGTAGTTATCTCCTCCGATGAAAGCTGTGTAGTCCTTGCCAGCCTCACCGTTTGTCTTGCGGTCAAGTTCGATGACCGGGATACCCGCGTCCATTGCCCGCTTGACGGCGGGCGTAAGCGGAGCCGCCTCGAAAGGCGAGATCAACAGAAGGTCAACCTTTTGGGTGATGAAATTGTCGACCTGCGATGTCTGGGTGTTGACGTTGCCCGCGCCGTCAGCGATCTGCAGCGTGAACTGCGGGACTGCCTTGGCGGCTGCCTCTAGTTCATCGTTGACGTGCTGGCGATAGGGCTCCGCATTGTTGGCCTGCGAGAAGCCGATGACGAACTCGCCATCCTTGGCACAAGCCTTCACCAGCGGATCGGCAGCGTGAGCCACGCCGGCAATAGCAAGGCATGACCCGGCCAGGAGCGCCATGCGTCCGGCATGCGACAGTCGAAGTGCATTCTGTGTCATTACTTTCTCCTCCACATTGATCCCGGATCCACCCTCCGGGTGATGCCGCCACACTACCTGCCCAATCCTTCGCGGCGACGAACGAGGGATTGAAGGACTGCCGCCAGAACGATAATTGCCGCTGTGGCAAGCAACTGCATCGCTGGCGTGATGTTGTTCAGCTGCAATATATTGGCCAAAGCGCCGAGCATGATCGTACCGGCGATTGTTCCGACCATTGAACCTGACCCGCCAAACAGGCTGGTTCCTCCGATGACGACAGCCGCGATGGCCGTCAATTCATATCCGGTCCCATCATTGGCACTCCCAAAATTGAATTGCCCGGCATGGACGATGCCAGCAAGCGCGGATGCAAAGCCGGTAATGGCGTAAACGGCGATCTTGATTGCTGAGACCGGAACACCTGAGATGCGGGCGGCGCGCTCATTTCCGCCGACGGCATAGACGTAACGGCCGAATCTGGTCGTGTTCAGCACCAGCGTGGCGATGCAGGCAAAGATCAAGAAGACGATCGTAGCCACGGGAACGACGTTGCCGAATAGCCGACCGCCCAGAATGGCAAAGATGGGCGGAGCGAGCCCAGGACCATCACCATAAGAGATATTGATGTATTGATTGTCCGACACAACGAGTGCAAGCCCGCGGGCTGCCTGTAGACCGGCGAGAGTCACGATAAACGCTTCAAGTCGAAACTTGCTTGAGATCGCTCCCTGGACCAACCCGAAGCAAATGCCCATCAGCAGCACTGCCAGCACCGTCGTGATCAGCCCAAAACCGCCTGAGACCATCAATGTTGCTGTTACCACGCTCGCAAGACCAAGTGTCGCCCCAACCGAGAGATCAATTCCGGCCGTGATGATCACGAACGTCATTCCGATCGCGATGATGCCAGTCTCAGACACCGCACGGACGATGTTGGCGATGTTGTCGGGTTGAATGAACAGGATGACACCGTGCCGACGCGGTGAGAAAATGATGCCCCCGGCGAAAACGAGTATAAGGCCGATCAAGCTTTGGAAGCGGACCAACACCGCAAGCGGATCCATCCGCTTGGCGGGCTGAATGGCTGGATTGGATGTAATTTGCTGTTCGGACATCAGGCCTCCCTCCCGTTGGCGGCCGCCAGGACTTCGTGTTCGTCGACGCCGCCAGAAAACTCAGCAACGCTGCTGCCGTTGCGCAAAACCACTATTCGATCGCACAGGCCGATCAGCTCGGGCATCTCGCTCGAAGCGACAAGAATGCCCAATCCCTCTGAAGCAAGTTTGCGCAGGCGGGCGTAGATTTCCCCCTTTGCGCCGACGTCGACGCCACGCGTCGGCTCGTCGAGAAGCAACAAGCGCGGATTTCCCAGCACTTCCTTTGCGAGGACGACCTTCTGTTGATTCCCCCCCGAAAGTGCCCCGACCGCGATCCCGGGATTCTTGGGACGGATGTCGAATTGGCCGAAAGAACTTTTGATCGCGTCCTCTTGGCGTCGCGCAGACATAAAGCCTCTTGGTGATATCCAGCGGATGATCGACATCACCAGATTGAGACCTACAGACATACGCAACATGAGACCGGCTCCACGCCGGTCATCGGTTACGAATGCCAGTCCTGCCCTGCGAGCAGCCGCGATCGATTTAAGCCTGGTCGGTCTGCCACCAATCGTAATGTCCCCGTGCCATTGGCCCGGCACGCCTGTTCCGTAGAGTGCGCTCAAGAGCTCGGTTCGACCCGCCCCCATAACGCCAGCGAGCCCGACGATTTCGCCGCTACGAACATCGAGATCGACTTTGATGGGCGCTTGCCACCCGGGAGACGCGCGATGTGGGCGGAAGGAAGCCTGCCGCATCCGCAGGAGCACGTCACCAACACTATGGGCGCGGCGCGGATAAAGCTCGTTCAAAGGACGTCCGACGAGAAGCTGCACCAGTTCGGCCTGCGGAGCATCTGGTTTGGTGACGCCAGCCACCTTGCCGTCGCGCATGACCGTTACGCGGTGAGCGATCTGCGGCACTTCCTCAAGACGATGCGAGATATAGACGATGCCAACGCCCGAGGACGCCAGGCCACGCATGATGTCGAACAATCGATCCACTTCGCCAACGGTCAAGGCAGCCGTCGGCTCATCCATGATGAGGGCTCTCGATGCGTAGGAAAGCGCCTTGACGATGGCGACGACCTGGCGCTGGCCGATCGAAAGCTCACTGACGAACTGGGTGGGATCGATCGATCGGTCGATCGCTTCCAGTCTTTTGCGCGCCTCTTGCAGCATCGCCTTGCCATCGAGCATGCCATGCCGATGGACAAGCTCGCGCCCGAGAAAGAGATTGGCGGCCACTGTCAGGCTCGGAACGAGGTCCAGCTCCTGGAAGATCGTTGCGATTCCCGCTGCTTGTGCATCACGTGGGCTGTGAAATCGCGCGGGTTTGCCGTCGATGAATATCTCTCCCTCGTCCGGCGTATTCACACCGGACAACAGGTTCATCAACGTCGACTTTCCGGCACCATTTTCACCAAGCAGCGCATGGATTTCGCCAACCTTTAGTTCGAAATCCACGCCACGAAGCGCTTGAACGCCGCCGAAGCGCTTGACCACACCTTTCGCTGAAAGAACAACGTGGCTCATGCTGCCTCTCCACACGATTCACGCACCCGCAAAACTGGCGACAGTCGAATGGTCTCGCGGGGGCGGAGCTTGTTGCCTATCCGCTCGATCAGCAAGTCCGCCGCCTTCCTGCCAATCTCATCGCAAGGCTGGGCCATCAGCGTCAGGCGCGGTTCGAAATAATCTGCCCATTCGAAATCATCGATTCCAAGCACAGAAATGTCCGCGGGAACACGCAGCTTCCGCTCCCGGATAGCCCTCATAGCCCCGATCATCGCCAGATTGTTCGAAGCAAGAATCGCTGTCGGCGGCTCCTTCAGCTCCAGCAAACGGTGCGTCGAAGCCGTGGCGTCGGCGGTGCTGCGATTGCCGTCGCTGATTAAATTGTCCTCTACCTCTATTCCCTTCTCGATCATCGCTGCGCGGAAGGCCTTTGCGCGCTCCACAGTCGTCGCAAAGCCGGGTTGACCGAGAATGATCCCAACCCGTCGATGATGCAGCGTCACGAGATGATCGACGAGCGTTTGTATTGCGGCGACGTTATCCGTCCCGACCTGGTCGAAACGGTTGTCCGACAGCCTGTCAACAAGCACACAGGGAAGGTCGGACCGGATGAGATAGTCCAGCGCTTTTTTAGGATCGCCCGAAGGCGCAAGTATAATCCCGTCGACTCGGCGTTGATGCAGATGCTGGACCAGTTCCAGCTCCCGGACCGGGTCATCTTGCGTGTCACAGAGGAACACGATCAAGCCCCGTTTGGAACACTCGGTTTCAATCGCACAGATGATGTCACTGAAATAAGGGTTCGAAATTGCGGAAATCGCGAGGCCGACGGTACCTGTCGATGACAATTTGAGCGAGCGAGCGACTGTATTGGGGATATATCCGATCGCCTCCACGGACTCGAGGACGAGCTTGACCTTCTCGGGCGAGACGTAGCGCGTCTTATTGAGAACGTGCGAAACCGTGGAGACTGAGACCCCGGCCGCCTTTGCCACCTCGGAAATAGTCGTCATGAGCGCACTCCAGCTCTCGCTAGCAGCGCAACGAACAAGTTTTTCAAAAGATCCTCCCAAGCGAAATTCCAACCTCCAGAGGCTCTCCCAGGATCCGCTATGTAATAACGCTAGCGCCATCGAAACGTTTGCGCAATCGTTTTTTTCTGCTAATCGTTCATCGTTCTTGTCGCTGCTAATCTCTTGGGAGGGAGACGCCATGCTGAAGGGTGTGCCGCCGTTCATTACGGCCGACCTGTTGTGGGTCATGGCCTCCATGGGTCACGGCGACGAACTGGCAATCGTGGATCGAAACTTCTCCGGTTTTCGTGTAGCGACCCAAACCACGAGCGGAAAGCTTCTCATCTTAGAGGGTGTCGATGCACCGACTGCAGTCCGCGGGATCCTTCAGATGATGCCCTTGGACACGTTTAGTGAGACGCCTCTGATGCACATGGAGGCCGTCGACGCGCCAGGCGAGTTGCTGGAAGTACACAAAGACGTCCTCGCCGTTTGCAGTGAAGCAGAGGGCCGTTCGATAGCGAGCCAACCGGTCGAGAGGTCTGCGTACTATCCCATCGCGATGCGATCGTTTGCAGTCATCCAGACGGCGGAATCGCGCGCCTATGGGAACTTCATCCTTAAGAAGGGCGTGGTCTGAGGGTTCTCTTCGACTAACAAATCTGCGACTTGCCACCCTTGCTGCTTTGCGGCCTCTTCAGGTGCCGTCCGACCGTCACCGATCCTTGTGACAGCCATCGAGGCCGTGAAGGGCGCTTCAGCGAGAGCGACCGCGACTATCTCTCGGTCAAGCTGGACGATCCAAGCTTCCCAGCTCCGATCTACGCAACGCTCTCCGAGATCGAAGGCGAGGACGGCTACCAGCTGATCTGGTCCCGCCCCAACCGCGACTAAGAGCCCGCTAAGGCCCCCGCCGCTCAGGCGGGGCCGAACTGCTGACACAGACATCCATTCGGGAGGCTGCGGGGCACCCTCGCTTCGGCTATGAAGGAAAGAAGATGAACGAGGTCAGCCCCACAAATACCGGACAGTTGATTTCGGTCGGTAGCCGCGAGCACGTTTTTGTTTCACCAGGTCGAGGAACAGTCGAACTGCCTCCTCCTCCCGTTCGAAGACATGGTGCTTTTCCTGCCCACGCCTGCCGATCCGTCCCCATCGCCGCGTCAGGCAGGGCTCTCCAAACAGCGTCTGCCCAATCTCTATGGCGTAGTAGCGCGCCATGTTCTTCGCCGGATCCGCTCGTTCGATATAGAGGTGGTAGGGCTGCACAGTCATGTTGGCATCATCGTCAAACGGGACGGCGACGTCCAACGACACATTTGAATCAATCACATGCGACTGATTCATTTCCGTGAAGGATGGTACTTGGGCGAGTGGCCGTAGGATATCTGCAAACATACCGAACGTGACGTGGCGCAAGGCCCCCTCCCCGGCTTCACGAGGACAAACAGTATCGACGTAGAAGCGCGAGCTTTCGATCATGACGGATGTGCGTCGAGCCGCCCTGGCGAAAGCATGGTCAGGCCATTGGCGGGCAGCAGCCGTGCGCAACCGATCACCACGTCAATATCCCCTATCCGATAAGGCAAGAATATAGGTCGGTTCGATTTCGTCGAATTGATCGCGCTCCCGACCATTGGATCTGGAGACGTTTCAGGCGAGCCGGTCCGCGCCGACGCGAGAAGCGCTGCGTCCTTGCTCGACGTCGGCGCCTGGATTGCTATCAGCTTCATGATCCCGCTCCGCAATTGTGCTGGTGCGCGGATCGTGATTTGCGCAAAGAAGCGGTTTGATTCCAGTCGCAAATCTGCGAGTCGCTCGTCGCTGCCGCTGGATGTGGTGCCTTGTCCATACCAAGGCGGCCCGTGCACATAGTACCGCCACCCGCAAAAGTGCGGGCATGAAAACAACCGCTCAGTGACGCTCCACGCCTTCAAGTCGTTGAAAAATATGGTGGAGCGCCGGATGACGGTGTCGGCAGCAAGTTGTTTATTAAATTTTCGTTAACCAAAGAAGGTTTGACGACTCACGCGATACCTGCAACCTTTGCGACGGAAAATGCGCGATCATCGGTGAAAAACCGTCGCGAGGTGAAAATGGATCAGATGACGACACGCAAGCAAACGAGCGAATCCTCCGCTGCGAAGATTACACGCCAAGCGCAGATGTTGTCAGCGCAATTGCAGTCGCTTCGGACACATATGTATCCGCCCGAAGCGATGAAATCGTTGCGCACGTTCACATCACGCGACGTTGCCAGCATGCTCGGGATCGCAGAATCAACCCTCCGCCAAATGTCGTTGGACGGCGAAGGTGCAATGCCGGAGCGGCTGGAGAATGGCCGCAGGAGCTACACGCTGGCCCAGGTCAATGAACTCCGACGATACCTGGCAGCCAAACGTCCTGTGGAAGCGTTGGATTTCTTGCCGCGCCGGCGCCCCGGCGAGAAGCTGCAGGTCATCGCGGTTGCAAACTTCAAGGGCGGATCCGCCAAAACGACGACGACCGTCCATCTTACCCATTATCTCGCGCTGGCCGGTTTGCGAGTGCTGGCAATCGATCTCGACCCGCAGGCATCCTTGTCGGCCATGTTCGGCTATCAGCCCGAGTTCGATGTCAGCGAGAACGAGACCATTTATGCGGCCATTCGCTATGACGAAGACAACCGACGGCCGATGCGCGACATCATCCGCAATACCTATTTTGACGGCATCGATCTGATACCGGGCAACCTGGAACTCATGGAATACGAGCATGAGACGCCCCAGGCGATTGCAAGCGGCGGCGGCCGCGGCGACGGGATCTTTTTCCGGCGGCTCGGCGCCGTCATAAACAGCGTCGCGGACGACTATGATGTCGTGGTGATCGATGCGCCGCCGCAGCTGGGTTATCTTACGCTGGGCGCTCTCTGTGCCGCCACCTCGCTGCTGATCACCGTTCATCCGGCGATGATCGACGTCGCCAGCATGAACCAGTTCCTGGCAATGTTGAGCGATGTCATGCACGTGATAGAGGAACGTGGCGGTATTCTTGAACACGATTTCATTCGATATGTCATCACTAGGCATAATCCGAACGATGTTCCTCAGGTGAATGTCGTCGCACTCCTGCGCTCACTGTTTGGCGAGGACGTGCTGGCGCCAGCTGTGGTGGACACGACGGCAATCGCCAGCGCCGGCTTGGAGAAGAAGAGCCTTTACGAAATGGCACGCGGTTCTGTCGGTCGTGACACCCTCACACGCGCCTTGGATTCCGTCGATGCTGTCAATCTCGAGATCTTCAACCACATCAAATCGGTATGGGGACGGTCATGACCAATGCCAAAGAACGCTCCAATCGGATGAAATCCCTTTTTGGGAATGTCGATTCCGCTGAGCTTGCCAAACAGATCTCGGCAGGTCCCGCGGTCAAAGTTGGATCTGGAGCCGTCAAGTCCATGGACCGGGCCTTTGTCGCCGTGGAAGAGGAGAACGACCGCCTTCGTGAACAACTGAGCGGTTCTGAAGCAATTGTCGAAATTGACTCCGCCCATGTCGTTCCCTCCTTTGTCAGGGATCGCCTCGACATCGAGGGAGATCCGTTATTTCAGGGTTTCGTTGAGGGCATCCGCGAAAGCGGCCAGAGACTTCCCATCCTCGTTCGCCCCTCCCCTGACAAGCAAGGCTACTTTCAGGTCGCTTATGGCCATAGGCGTTTGCGGGCCTGTCAGATTCTTGAACGGCCGGTAAAAGCGATCATCCGTGAGCTCACCGACGACGAGTTGGTGGTCGCTCAGGGGATCGAGAATACCGAGCGCGCCAATCTCTCGTTCATCGAGCAGGCGCTGTTTGCTGCAACCCTCAAGTCGCGCGGCTTCCGCCGGGAGACGATTGCTGCCGCCCTCGGTAGGGCAGACGGCAAGCTGACCTATATTTCGATGCTGATTGGGATCGCAGAACAGTTCCCGGCCGAACTGATCGCCAGGATCGGTTCGGCGCCTTCAATTGGCCGGCCGAAGTGGGAAAAGCTCGCCGCCCATTTCAAGGACGGTAGGGCTCCGGCCGCAGCCCAGCTTATCATTGACCAGGTGACGTCGACGAGGACATGGGTTGCGTCCCCAAGCGATCAGCGCTTCGCCGCGCTGATGAACGCCCTGGAACACAAGGCAGCCAGCGGAGATCGCGGCGAAGAGATCGAGGTCGGTGGCGGCGCGGTGATTACTGCGAAATCCTCGCGTTCCTCAACGCTCATTACAATTCCGGAAAGCAAGATGCCAGGCCTGTCAGCCTGGCTCATCGAAAAGCTTCCGGCACTGGTGGACGAGTACCGGCAACAAAACGTGGAGACGCCGATGCGGTAGGCTGGTTCAGAAATAGGAAAGGGCTCACCGACGGCAATCGGCGAACCCTTAAAATCCTAGCCGACAGTACGAAAACGTCCCGTCGACATCAGCTCTAACAAACTGATTCTATGACGGACCGCTGGCACAATCAACCCCTGCGTAACAGCTGGGAACGAAAAACTGTGCCCGTCTGCTGGCTTTCATCAACAAGAATCTCGATGGAGCCGCACGCTAAGGCGCTGCGGGCAGGCTAGCTAATGACAGAAGCAACGGCAATCGCATCGTTCAGACGCGTCAGTCCGGCCATTCTCGCAAGCGCGCGAATGGCGATGGCCAACGACATACCGGACACCTCGAAATCGGAGATCTCCCTCCTGTTGAAGAAAGCAGCGCCGATCCTTGGGATCGACGGCACGACCTATCATGTCCTGGACATTCTCCTTGGCCTCTCGCGCGGCGATGACTGGAAAGGGGCCGGCAGGCCGATCGTTGCAATTTCGAACGCCAAGCTCGCAGAATACACGCTGCGCTCCGAGCGCACGGTTACGCGGTGCCTCCGCAGGATCGTTGAAGCTGGGATCGCTGCCTACCGCGACAGCCCAACGGGCCGGCGCTTCGTGTACCGCGACAATGACGGGATGGTTGCCAGCGGCTTCGGGCTCGATTTCACGCCCGCACGCGTGCGGCTTGCGGAGATCAAGGAGAGCGTTGACAACTATCAAAGGGAACTGAAGGCCACCCTGGATGCGCGGCGTGCGGTTACGCGGTTTTCCAGGGCAATCATCGATGCCTGCGAAGCATTCCCGGAGAAGGCGGATAGCTGGAGGTGCGCTGCACAGGCGATCATGGAGACGATGGCGAGCCGCGCTGAGCAAGCAAGCAAGCTCGAATCACTGCATTCCGAGGTTCTTGAATATGCTGAAGCTCGCTTCGGTGAGCATAATATGTCATGCGCGGGTGACATTGACGTCACCTCTATTATTAATACAACCCCTAAAAACCTTTCTGAAAGTAATGAACGGACTCGCTCTCCCGAGCGAGGCATCAAACAAACTGACGACGGCTCCGCCGTCGAAATGGCTTATGAAAATGAGCCTGAAGCGGCGGTTGGTGACATGCAAACCCGATTGCGGCAGGCAGAGAAGACGGTTGGTGATATCCAGGGTGCTGTTCTAGCTGCGGTGCCGGTTGGCTTGCTGCAGGTTGGGTGCCGCGCGGCGCAGGAATGTATCAGTGTGGAGTTTGACGGCTGGTCCGATGTTGTCGGCGCGGCCGAAATGATGCGGCGCATGATCGGCCTTTCGGAGGCTGCATGGGTAGACGGTGTAGGGAGGGTCGGCCGTTATGCTGCGTCCGCCATCTTGGCGACTGTGCTCGAAAAATCCTTGCGTGACCCGGAGCTGATTGTAAAGCCGGGGGGCTATTTCCGTGCAATGGTCGACCGGGCGGTCGATGGGAGTCTTCACCTTTCAAAAAGCCTTTACGGTCTTGCCGAAAGCGGGATGAATACACGGGATAGATAGGCGAAAGGTAACAGCTGTTATTCCGCGCTTGGGCATGCGGAACCGGCGACGAGGTTTACCTTGACGCCGCTACAGGAATAGTTCGATTTCTGGGCGTGGCTTCGCCCTCTGGGTCGCATGAGCGGCAATGGGGCGGGTGTATCCAGAAAGAGCGGTCGTTTCGCCAGGTATCGGTTTGCGCCCGCCGTGGTGCAGCCATAGTCCATCTGGCTTCCGCAAGACGGCGAGGGCGGTACAACTGCCCTGAAGGACGGGCGAGATAGCTGTGGCTGGGGAGTCCCGTTCCTCCTGTTCATTGAGAACTAACCTGCCTATCCGGGGCACCCTCCGTTCTGAATGTGTTGCCGATCGGAGGCGAAATCTTTGCGCGTCCTTGGAGCCACTCGGCTCGAAGAAGAACATGGGTGTTGGAGGGCGTAAACGAATTCGAAGGAGCGGGGTGGCGCGTATCGAGGGCATTGGGCGAGGCCGAGCGCACAGCATCCATGATCCTGGGCGGTTCCTCTGTTCGGGCATTTTGGCCACCCAACCGAGTCGCTTCACGCTGGGTTCGTCCAACTTTGCCGGCAGCTGAGCGTGCGCGAGCAATGGACGTTGATCAGGGAGAGAATGAGTGCGAGCCGTGACGAAGGTGGTCTCCGAATGTTCATTCAAGAAGCCATGCCACCCGTTCGGCCAGCTTGTGACTCGTCCGGAATCATTGTGCATTGCTGCCTAAAGGACGGAGAGGCAGTCGGCATCTGCGGCACCCGCAGAGCAGAAGAGGTTCCATGAAGGCCGGCAATGGCGTTTGCGCGGGCCGGGTGCTGCAGGCTGTCTCGCTGCGGGGAGCGATGGACGTGGTGGGGGGTTACCTATCGCCACCTCGTTCTTCCTCCCTGTCGAACGTAATCTGCCTATCCACCTACGGAGAGGGCCGGGGCAGGATCCGGTCGACAACGAGCCAGGCGAGCTTGGTTCGATGGGCTCGAAAGGTAACAGCTGTTACCTTTTGGGTGGGGCGGCCGACAAGGATGACCCTTCTCCTCCTTGAAAAGGCTCAATCACCAAAAGCGAGATAACTTCGGGGACGTCGGCCGTTACGAGTAAGTGCCGAGCGGTTGCAAAAGGGACGTGGAAGGGTCCAGTCGCAGACTGGGCAGAAACCGGCGTCAACTGGTGACGTCGCCGCTGCGGCGTCCTGCGCAGTGAGTGCCTGCAGCAATGCCAGCGACAATGACTTGGAGACAGAGAGGGACAGGGCAGGGTCGGATCGATACGCCATTTTTGGGCGGCATCGACGTTAATGTTATTATCGCCTGGGTTTGACCAACCAGGCAGCCCTACTGGGACCCAAAGGTAACAGCTGTTACCTTTGGAGTGGAGCGTGCCGACAGGATGGACCCCTCTCCTCCTTCAAGAAAGCTCAATTACCAAAGGCGACACAGCTTCCGGGAACTTCGGACGTTGCGGATAAATGCCGAGCTGTCTGACGTTTTAAACATGGGGGCCGTGGAAGGATCCGACGCGGGCGGTCAAACGATGTCACCAATGGCGCGTGGCGTGCTGTGCACTTCATGCACGGAGCGATGGCAGCGACCATAACTTTGGGACAGAAAGGGATGGGGCAGGGCCGCTCGACAAGCGCGTTTGCGGTGGCATCAATGGTAGGATTTCTGTCGCTCGTGTTGGGCGATCGAGGCGATCTTGATAGCCGGGGTCCAAAAGGCAACAGCTGTTACCTCTTGCGAGACAACTTCCGGGGCTTCGACGTTAAGGGTGAGTGCCGAGCGGTCTGACGTTCAAGGCGAAAGGGACATGGAACCATCCGACGCGGACGGCAAAATCGGCGTCAGTGGTGACCTCGACGCCATGGCGCGTGCACCCGATGCCAGGAGCGGTGGCTGACAGAATGACTTGTGGCGTCTTTTTCGGTATCTAGGTGTTGTCAGCCCGAGCGACAGAGGGGTAGGACTGTCGGATTGAGGGGGAGGCGAGGATGGGATGGGCACGGGAGTGGTCGCACCGAGAGAAGGCGCATCGTGTTTTGAAGTCTCCCGGTGCAGATGAGCCACCGTCCGGCCGGCCCTAGGCCACGTGTCAAGCGAAGATGACTGGGAGCAGTCCATGTGCAGAAACATAAAACCACTTTTCAATTTCGATCCGCCGGCGACCGATCAGGAAATACGTGATGCGGCATTACAGTTCGTACGAAAGCTGAGTGGAACGACCAAGCCGTCGAAACGCAATGAGGCAGCATTTGAACACGCAATCGTTTCAATCGCCGCATGCGCGCGAGAATTGCTCGATTCGCTCGAGACTTCACATCCGCCGCACAATCGCGAGGAAGTAGCTGCAAAAGCGCGGTCGAGAAACCTGACCCGGTTTGCATGATTTTGAGGCCCGCGTGTCGGGCAGCTGGTTCAGCCTCTTCGGTCCTTTGTCCAAAAGGGACGCGGCGGTTGAGTTCTGTCTCTTATTCGTAATCAGGGCAGATTTAGTGCGTAGCGTGCGTGCCGGCGTTCGCCGGTGCGCGTGAGAGCATCTCTCTCCAACAAGTCATGAAGATCGCGTGTCGCTGTCGCGAGGTCCGCCTGATCGAAATGTAATTCTCAGCGCTTAGTCCACCTTTAAACCCCCCAGGGCCTTTCCGGAACATCCGAGTGATGGCCTTCTCCTGGCGGTCGTTGAATTGCCCGCGGAACCGGTGATTGAATTTCGCCTTGCGGATATAGAAGGCCACCCGAGTCAAGGTGGTCTGTTGCGCATCAAGGATGGTTCCCGCCAAATACACAGTCATTCGGTGATCTCGAGCATGCGCTGATGCCGTTCGAGCTGATCGTAATAGGCTTTCCGGCCATCCTCGATCGTGTGGACAAACGCAATCAAAGCTCGGTTTGCCCGATGTTTTGGGCAAGCGATTTTTCAGCGAACGCTCGGCAAAGCCTTCCATTTCCATCTTCAAACGGACGGATGCTTTCGCAATACAAATGGCCTACGCCGGCACGGGTAAGATCGGGCAAGGGGAGTTAACCGGGTGGCGCCGTTTTGTTGAACTACTTGGTGTAGGCCGCCATTTCCGCGGGGACCCGCCTTGATGGTGGGGCTTCATAGTGGACGGTCGGATTGTCCTGACGGCCGGGCACAATCTGCATGGCATCTTCATGCGTTCGATATGCGCCGATCGCTCCAAGATGGCGATTGCCTGTCATCATCATGCCGTGCCAGCGAAACAGGTTTCGTCGTTGAGCGGGGCGGACCAAGTGTCGTACACATCGAGCATCATTTCCGCGATGCCGCGCTCTTGCGGCGTTGATGGCCGATTGTCGGCATCGAGGCCAAATTGGCGGTTATAGGCACCCTTTCTATAACTCACCATAATCCCTTGCGATGAGTGATAGAAATGAATCCTCTCGCTCATGTGATGCTCGAAGGCTGTCGCGGAGACCCAGAGAGCACCTTGAAAGGTTAGAATCGACTATATCCAAAAGGGCGGCAAACCATATGTCGCCAATCAAGCGCGCCTCGTTCAGCCGCGTCACGACCAGCACTCATAAGCGTATGAGTCCGAAGCGGCGCGCTTCGTCCAACAGCGCCCTCACTGAAGACGGCTGCCATTTCCGGCCACCACGCGGCGGTCGCTCATGCATCTGGTCCAACTGCGCAGCAATCTCTCGAAGCGATAGGTCGGGATCGGCGATCGCGATCGCGGCGACCAACTTCATCAGATTGTCCTCGGGCGGCCGCCGAGGAGAGCGGGCGAGCAGTTCTGGCTCCGCAAGTTTTTCGCGTACCATCCGGTGAACTGCCCGGCGCAAGCGTTCGACCGTCCAGCTGTGGCCCATGCGATTAAGGATCAGCACCACATTGTCCCAACTATGTTGCGGCCGCAGCTTGCGAACAGTCGGCAACCATGTCTGCGCCGATGAGATCAGTTCGTCCAGATAGGCCCGATTGCGGGCGGCAGAGACAGCACGGATAGCTTCCGGTCGGCGCTCGCGAAGTCCTGGATTGCCGGCGAGCCGCCCCCGCGCTTTAGCCGCCTTCATGCCGGCTTTGGTTCGCTCTGCGATGAGCGCACGCTCGAGCTGGGCTACGGCACCCAATACCTGCAGAGAAAACATGCCTTGCGGCGTCGAGGTGTCAATTGGATCACGGAGGGACCGGAAGTGAACGCCCCTTTTCTCTAGGTCTTCGATGACAGCAAGCAAATGGCTAACGGAGCGCGCCAGCCGATCCAACCGGACGACAACGAGCACGTCGCCCGCGACAAGTTCGCGGAGAAGCTTCCTCAGGATGGGCCTCACCCTTGATGCCCCGGATCCGTGCTCCTGATGGATGCGATAGCAACCAGCCGCTCGCAACTCGTCCACCTGGGCGTCGTTGATCTGGTCTTCTGTCGATACACGCGCGTATCCAATCAGCCTCTGGGGAGCAGGATGGGGATTGGGGATTGCGGGTCTCGCCATGGAACTCCGATGTCGTCTATAGCAGCGGTTTGTACAGATAATGCATGCGTCAGTAAACGTTCCTTTGCAAGTGTGTTTTATGATCAGAATAGGAAGCCGTCGGGCGCGGAAACGAGGTCGAGATGGAGGACGGCTCATCGGAGGCCGAGAACACGCGCTGGGGGCTTGCCATGGGCAAAGAGCCCGAAATCCGAGGATCTGGAGGAGGTTAGGCACAGCCTCTTGCTCGATTGCAGGCTTTGACGCTGAAAAGCCGCCGCCAAATCTTCGAGCCAAGAGCAGCCGAAGGGAATTGCGCGGACTTTGATTGCGTCACCATCGACAATTGGTAGTTATCGGAAGTGAAACGCCGCCGTCGCGATCGTCATCGATCGCGGAAGTAATACCGGAGATCACTTCCAATTAAGGACGCGTTTACCATGATGTCAATGTGTTACGTTTCTACGAAAATCACCTGACCAGCCTCCTGTGGCCGATTGCGGACGCCGGGATCGCGCTGGTGCGTCTCGACGGGCGCATCGCCCGTTCGCCGGTCGGCGTGGGCTGGATCGAACGATCCCACTTCATTGACGCCTGCACCTGGTTGTGGCTCGGCGGCGAACTCGTCCACCTCGAGGACCTTGTCTTCCACGACGCCCGCGATATGGCCGTCAATCTCAAAACCATTCCCGTCGATCAGCGCGGGCATCGCGATCGCGAAACCCGGCTGCTGGCCATTGCCCAGGGGCTGAATGCGGCTGCCGAAATCGGACTGAAGGAGCATGACCGGCTGGCGCCGACGCGACTAATGATTGAACGGAAGCTGGATGGGAGGCCGACGTCGTCAAAGCTGCCGGAGCGGGTCATGGCAAAACCGCTTGTCTCGGCAGGCATGGTCGAAAAAGCGCTCGGGGTGACGCCGCCAGGCGGCGCGGCGGATTGTGGGGAAGCTCGGCTTGCGGGAGATGACGGGGAGGGGGAGATTTCCGGCTCAGTTGAGAAACGGCCCTTAGCAAGCGGCATGCCGGATCAACCCGTCAGGGCCAGCCAATCCCCGATCGTTTTTCCGTAGCGCCGCGTGGAGCCGATGGCCGGAGCTGGTCGCTGTTGGGTTGCCACTGTCCTTCGGATTTCACGCGGGCTCAGCCCGAATTCGTGGATGAAGGCGCGCGTAAAATTGGCGGCGACCTCGAAACCGGCGGCTTCTGCGATTTCTGAAATCGGCCTGTGGTCGGCCGAATTGCTGAGATCCGCATAGGCCTGCAGCAATCGCCGCTTGCGAATATAATTGAGCACGCCTCCGCTCGCCTCAAACAGCTGGTAAAGCCGCGTACGCGAAATCCCCAATGCGCGGCACATCATGTCCGGTGTCAAGTTTTCCGAATGGAGATTGACGTGAATGTAGCGGTGCGCCCGCTCCATCAGTCCCATGTTGGTCTGGTTTTGACCGGTATCAGTCCTTGCGGACGATGCGGCGGCCGCAACGACCATATCGCCGATGGTTTGGATGATCCGGGGCACTTCCTCTATCGTCAGATTGCCGAGGTTCGTTTCGAGGCCCGTGAGATAGCCCGTGAGCAACTCGGCGTGGCTGCCCGAAAGAACCGTGTTGCCGGCGCTCTGGAGAAGGCTCGCATCGCGCGCCAGCAGCTCATACGGCAGGAACACGAGCAAAGCTTCGGTATCTGTCATCCGTCCGCGATAGGGGCTGCCGAGAGACATGAACAATATCTCGCCGGCACCGGTCTCGGTGACACGACGGTTGACCTCGGTCCAGGCCTGGCCGCTGCGCATTAGGCCGACGTTCCAATGGTCGATGGGGCTGGATCGAAGCATGGCCTGATCGCGGATATATCTGTGGGCCTGCGCGCGCTGTTGGACGATGAGGATATTGCCGAGATGCCAGCCGATCTGCTCCGCGAGGAACCCGTCTTCCGGTGATTTTCCCTCCGGCAAATGAACATCCGCGAGCGGCGCCATATGTGCCCTCCAGGCCTGGAATTGTTCTGCCGGTGGCAGGTCCCGCGTCGAGAAGCGCAGTGGCACGAGTGCAGGGGAGGCATGGGGTGGTCGTTCCTTGCGCATGGCCGGTTCACGTGCCCAACGCCGCCGCTCCATCTGCGCCGGCCGCAGTTCCGCGGCAGGATCATCGTCGGATTCAGACCCTGTAGCCATTAATTCCTCCAGCGCATAACCCGACCCAAGCCATGGAAATTCAGAAAAGCAATTGTTTTTGCGGCTGAAATCCCCGGAGAACTCTGTCTGAAAAAGCGGAAGCGCCCGACGAGCCACCTCCATAAGTTGCTTATCATATTCCTTTCCGCTCAGAAATGTACGGAGCGATAATTTTCAGGATGTGGGGATAACGACAATTGCCTCCCTTGGCTGTATCTAAATAAACATCGGTTTTTTCCATAAGAAAAAACGGAATAATAAAGCATTCGCCTGATCGAACGACTTAGTATCGCGCAATGTCGAAGTAAATATAGAAAATTCCACAGCAAAATCTAAAAAACACGGGGGATAGTCATGAACTACCTTGGTAAGATTCGTGCGCGCTCTGCGCAAGCTTCGTCTCATTACGCAAGTTATTCATCCGGAAAATCTCGTGCGCCCAAGAGAGTTCTTGTCACCGGCGGCGCAGGTTTCCTAGGATCCCATCTGTGCGAGACGCTTTTGGCCGCCGGACACCAGGTGATCTGCCTCGACAACTTTTCCACCGGCATGCGGCGCAATATCGCCCATCTGAAGGGCGTCGATCGCTTCAATGCCGTCGCCCACGATATCGTCCAGCCACTCGATCTGGAAGTCGACGAGATCTATAACCTCGCCTGCCCGGCATCGCCCCCGCATTATCAGGCCGATCCGGTCCATACGACGAAGACCTGCGTGCTGGGCTCCCTCAACCTTCTGGAGCTGGCCGCGCGCACCGGTGCACGCATCCTCCAGGCATCCACCTCCGAAGTCTACGGCGACCCGAACGTCCATCCGCAAGTCGAAAGCTACTGGGGCAACGTCAATTCGTTCGGGCCGCGCTCCTGCTATGACGAGGGCAAGCGGTGCGCCGAGACGCTGTTCTTCGACTTCCACAACACGCACGGCGTCGAGATCAAGATCATCCGCATCTTCAACACCTACGGCCCGCGGATGCGTCCGGACGACGGCCGCGTCGTCTCGAATTTCATCGTTCAGGCCCTGACGGGGCAAGACATCACGATATATGGCGACGGTTCGCAGACCCGCTCGTTTTGTTTCGTCGATGATCTCATCGGCGGCATGGTCCGCATGATGGCCTCGCCGTCGTCGCTGACGGGGCCCGTCAATCTCGGCAATCCGGGCGAATTCACGATCCGGGAGCTGGCCGAGCAGGTGATCGGATTGACCGGCTCCCGGTCGCAAATCATCCATCGCCCTCTGCCGGTTGACGACCCTCGTCAGCGTCGCCCGGATATTTCGCTTGCCATGCAGGAACTCGACTGGCGGCCGAAGATCGACTTGTCGAGCGGCCTGCGTCAGACGATCGACTATTTCGATGGCCTTCTCACCCGTCCAGCACGCGAGCTGGAGGCCGTCTGATGGATGCGCCCCGGGTCCTTGTCACGGGCGGTGCCGGCTATATCGGCAGCCACACCGCCAAGCTCCTCCGCTCGGAGGGGATTGAGCCTGTCGTCTACGACAATCTTACGACCGGAAACCGGTCGTCCGTGCGCTGGGGCCCTTTCGTCGAAGGTGACGTCCTCGACTCGCCATGCCTGATCGAGGCCATCGAGAAATATGCGCCCGATGCCGTCATCCACTTTGCCGCCTCGGCCTACGTGGGCGAGTCCGTGCAGAACCCGGCGAAATATTACAACAACAATGTCTGCGGTGCATTGTCGCTTATCGATGCCTGCCGGCAGACGGGGCTTCAGAACGTCATCTTCTCATCGAGTTGTGCCGTCTACGGCGTTTCCTCCGTGCTGCCGATCGATGAGACGTTGCCGAAGGCTCCGATCAATCCCTACGGCAGGACCAAGCTGATGGGCGAGAATATGCTCGCCGACTATTCGGCGGCCTTCGGCCTGCGTTATGTTGCCCTGCGTTACTTCAATGCCTGTGGAGCCGATCCGGACGGCGAGCTTGGCGAATGGCACGTTCCGGAAACCCATCTCATTCCGCGGGCGCTGCTGGCCGCGGCCGGCCGGATTCCGCACCTGGAGATATTCGGCGATGACTACGACACCCCTGACGGGACCTGCATAAGGGACTATATTCACGTCGCAGATCTCGCGCGCGCCCATGTTCAGGCTTTTACCCATCTCGCCAAAGGCGGAGCAAACCTCGCTGTCAACCTCGGCACCGGGCGGGGTTTTTCCATCAGGGAAGTGCTGCGCGTAATCGAGGAAACGACCGGCTGCGAAGTCCCGGTCGTCATCAATCCGCGCCGGCCGGGCGATCCGCCCAGCCTCTATGCCGACGCCAGCCTGGCCCGCGAGACACTCTGCTTCCAGCCTCGATATTCCGACCTCGAAACCATCGTGCGGACGGCGGCTCCGTTCTTCGGACTGGAGGTGCGCGCGTGACCGAACTTGCGATCAACCAAGCGACGCATGCTCCGGAACCCTCCCAGGAGCCGTTTCTTGTCCCGGTTCTGACCGGATATCGGCGGGCCGAATATTTGTTCTTGGCCGCCGTATGGGCCTGCGCCTTCGCCTATTTCTGGATTTGGTGGCTGGAGCCGCACCATCACGTCGATGCTTTCGGGACAATTACGGTGAGCCTCGTTCTTGCCTTTGTTACCGCTCTGCCGGCCTATTTCATCGTCGTCTTCTATCGGGCGGCAAGACCGAACGGTCCCTTGCGCCTGCCGGCGGGCAGCCGAGTGGCCATGGTCGTGACCAAGGCGCCGGCGGAACCCTTCTCGGTCGTCAGTGAAACCCTGCTGGCAATGCTTGCCCAGGAGGTGGAACACGACACCTGGCTTGCCGACGAAGACCCTTCCCCCGAGACTCTCGACTGGTGCTCCGCTCACGGGGTCTTCGTCTCGACCCGCAAGGGGCGATCCGATTACCATCGGACGTCGTGGCCCCGACGCACGCGGTGCAAGGAAGGCAACCTCGCCTTCTTTTACGACCACTACGGCTACAGCCGCTACGATTTCGTGGCGCAACTCGATGCGGATCATGTTCCCGCGCCCGACTATCTCTTCCACATGCTGCGTCCGTTCGCCGATCCAACGGTCGGCTATGTCTCGGCCCCCAGCATTTGCGACAAGAACGCTTCCGAAAGCTGGTCGGCACGTGGAAGGCTCTATGCCGAGGCCAGCATGCATGGCTCGCTCCAAGCCGGTTACAATGGCGGCCTGGCGCCGCTGTGCATAGGGTCGCATTACGCGGTACGTACCGTCGCCCTCAAACAGATCGGCGGCCTCGGTCCGGAGTTGGCTGAAGACCACTCGACGACAATGATGATGAATGCCGGCGGCTGGCGGGGTGTGCATGCGCTGGATGCCGTCGCCCATGGTGACGGCCCCAGAACCTTCAGCGATCTCGTGACGCAGGAATTCCAGTGGTCGCGCAGCCTGGTCATGGTGCTGTTGCGGTACTCGCCGAGCCTCGTCGGCCGGCTGCCGCCCCGGCTCAAGTTCCAGTTCCTCTTTTCGCAACTCTGGTATCCGCTTTTTGCGTTCTTCATGTTGCTCATGTTTGCGATGCCGATCATCGCGCTTGTGCGCGGCCAGAACTTCGTGACGGTGACCTATCTCGATTTCCTCACGCATTTCGCGCCGCTTTCTATCGCTCTCGTGGTGATGGCTTATCGCTGGCGCGCCAGCAGTTCGTTCCGCCCGTACGACGCCAAGATCCTGAGCTGGGAATGCATGCTCTTTCTCTTCGCGCGCTGGCCCTGGGCGCTCGCCGGTACGCTGGCTGCGGTGCACGATTTTCTCACGGGCTCCTTCGTCGATTTCCGCGTCACGCCGAAAGGGCGGTCCGAAGTCGATCTGCTGCCGGCGCGTGTCCTGGCGCCCTACGCTGTGCTGGCGCTGATGGCGGTATTGCCCGCCCTGGCGATCGGCCATGCCGGCGCCTCCAAGGGGGGCTACTTCTTTACCGTCCTGAACGCGACAATCTACTGCGTGCTGCTTCTGGTCATCGTTGGGCGCCATTCGAAGGAAAATACGATTGCGGCGGCCCCGCGTTTCTACCGTCCGGCGATGGCGACCGTGCTTCTTGCGCTCGTCGCGCTGCCGGGGGTTGCAACCATCATGCGCGGAAAGGATGCGGCCGAGGCACTCGCCTGGGGTAGTGGCCGCCTTCAGCTGTTCGAAGAGCGCTACGCCGCCTCCGGTGCAGGCCGGGGCGGGACCGCCCTGCGCACGATCTTCTTCAAACCACGATGGATTTCCGATCCGGAAGAGATCCAACTGAGAACGGATGCCGCTCACCCGGATTTGCGGCCGAGCCTGGAGGAAGTACACAATGTCTAGCCCATCCAAAATAGCCCTGTTGTCGTTAACCGGCCTGTTGCTGTCGGGAGTTGCGGTCCTGCCGACCGCTCTGGGCAGTTTTGCCGAGGGGCAGCCGCTTGCGATGACGACATCGTCCATCGCGCCGCCGACCAAAATGCCGGTCGTCACGAAGGAGTCGATCACGTTCGGCGCCTATGATCCGCACGGAGATTTAGCCGCGTCGCCCGATTCGAAGATCGAACACCTCTTCCTGCCCTGGGAAGACGTCGATCTGCGCACGCTCGCCCTGGCCGACGATTATGCGCAAGCGCGTGGCCGCACCCTGCTGATCTCGGTCGAGCCCTGGACCTGGTCATCCGATTGGCGCCAAACCTCGCAGGAACTGCTGCACAGCATCCTGGACGGTTCGCGCGATGCGAACATGGCCGCCGTCTGCTCGACTGCCGCCAAGCTGAAAAGTCCGGTCATCATTCGCTGGGGACAGGAAATGGACGAAACCGACAGCCAGTTCTCCTGGTCGCATTGGCAGGGCGCCGATTATGCCAAGGCCTATCGGCGGATGGTGGAGGTCTGCAAGGTCCACCTGAAGACGGCAAAATACATGTGGTCACCGAAGGGTAATGAGGGGCTTCAAGCCTTTTATCCCGGCAACGATGTCGTCGATCTCATCGGGCTCTCGGTCTTTGGCCTGCAGCAATACGACAGGGACAAGACTGGCAAGGATCAGACGTTTGCAGCGCACCTTGCGCCCGGATACGCCCGTGTCGCTGGTTACGGCAAGCCCATCATGGTTGCCGAACTCGGCTACGAAGGCGACGATTCATACGTGCGAAACTGGGCTGAGAGCATAACGAAACGCTATCCCCAGTTCCCGGCCCTGAGCGCCGTTATCTACTTCAACGACCGTGAAGTCTATCCGTGGCCGGACGGCTATGGCCGCCCCGACTGGCGGGTCGTCCGCGAAAGCATCAATTGAACAAGAAGGAAGCTGAACATGTCCATGCTTCAAAAAATGCTCCTGGCCGTGGCCCTCAGCGGTATCGCCACGGCCGCGTCCGCTGCCGGAACCAATGAGCCTGCGGGGATCGAGACCGCAAAGCCGATGAGCAGTGCGGAAATCTATCAGCTCTACAACCAGAATTCCTGGATGTGGAAAGCCGGTGCCGGCTACTTCTCCACAAAGGCGCGCCGCTTTACCGCCTGGTCGCGGGAAAACGGCTCGCCGTCTTTCGGTATGGGCCGCTGGTTCATCACGGAGTCGGGTAAACTCTGCTTCAACGCCGACTGGCACGCCAAGACCGGAACGGCGACGGCAATCACCTGCTTCAGCCACCGCAAGAAGGGCGGCCTGATCTATCAGAAACGCGAACCGGACGGTCAATGGTACGTTTTCAAGAGCAGACGGGCACAAGCCACCGACGAATTCGCAAAGCTTCGCCACGGCGACTACGTGAGCTCTCAATTGGGGAGGATTGAGGCGAGCGTCAGTAAGGCCAAGTAAAGGCGAAGCAGGGGGTTGCGCGCGGCCGAGGCGCCATCTGTGTCCTTGTAGGAGCCGATGCCTGCGCGCAACCCTTTTCATAAAAGATCGCTTCAAAGACATACAGGCAGTCCGGGCAGCGATCGTCTCATCGTGGTCCAACGGACAAACCGAGGGGCAAATCACCAAGCTCAAGCTGGTAAAGCGCCAGATGTACGGGCGCGGAAAACTGATCTTCTTCAAGCCCGCCTGATCGGCTCGACATGAGTCAATTGCACCAAATCTGCGTCAGAGCCAAGATTGCACGCCGGTAAGGGGTCAGTCTTGTGCGCCGATTGACAGATAGGTGTTCGGAACACCGAGCAGTGCACGTAAAAGCCGCTTGACAAAACGCGTCCGCTGCCACTATTGGGTAATCGATCACCCAAGGAGGATGGTGAAGATCGTGGCAGTATCGCTTTCTGACATCGCGGAACGTGCGGGCGTCTCGGTAAAGACGGTTTCCGGCGCATTGCACGGCGGCTCCGCCCGCATGTCCGACGATACGCGCCAGAAGATCAAGGCCATTGCGGAAGAACTCGGCTATGTGACCAACCTTGCGGCGCGTGGCGTGCGTCAGGGCTGGCTGCCGCTGGTCGGCGTCGTCTCCGACGGCCTCATCACTTCGCCCTTCGCCACCGAGATCGTGCGTGGCCTCGACGGGGCAGCCCGCAGCGCCGGCATGGCGGTCTTTGCGGTCAACCACAGAAGCGGCCAGTCTATCGGCTCGGTGCTCGACGAGGTGCAGCAGTTCCGGCCACGCGCCGTTGCTTATGCCGCCATGTACCACAAGCATGTGGCCCTGCCGGACAGGTTGACGGGCGCCGTCGGCGTCATGATCAACTGCCGCGAGGCTGCCGGCCGCGTCACCGCGCTGGTGCCGGACGAAGAGGGCGGCGCGCGGGAGATCGTGCGTTATCTCCTCGCCGCCGGCCGCCGGCGCATCGCCTTCATCAACCTGCCGGGCATTCTCGCCGGCACGCTACGCGAGATGGGGTTTCGTGCGGCGCTTGAGGAGGGGGGCATCGACCCCGTCGGCGTGTTGCCGGCGGTGCGCCGCAGCGTCTACAGCGACCGCGCGCCGAGCCTCGTTGCCTCTCATGTGGAGGCGCTTCTGAAATCCGGT
Source organism: Rhizobium leguminosarum bv. viciae USDA 2370 (assembly GCF_002008365.1). Taxonomy (GTDB): domain Bacteria; phylum Pseudomonadota; class Alphaproteobacteria; order Rhizobiales; family Rhizobiaceae; genus Rhizobium; species Rhizobium leguminosarum. Next base: position 136,543 of record NZ_MRDL01000003.1, on the reverse strand, counting down.
CAACGGCCTGACGCCATCCTGTGCGGCAATGACCGCGTGGCGATGGAAGTCTATGCGGCGCTTGCCCGCGCCGGCCTTCGCATTCCGGATGATATCGCGGTGGCAAGCTTCGACAACCAGGTCGAGCTTGCCTCGCGGCTGGACCCGCCATTGACGACGATGGCCCTGCCGCACCGCGCCATGGGCCGCCTTGCCATGGAGATCCTCCTGGCCGAGCAGCCCGAACCGCCGCATCTGCGGAAACTGCCGTTCCATCTGGTCGAACGGGCATCCGTCTGAACATCGAATAGTGTCTAACAGGAGGAGAATATCAATGAGAATGGGTAATCGTTTACTTTATGGACTCTTCGCGTCCGCCGCGCTGGTTGCAACCGCCAGTCTTGCCGAGGCAAAGACCGTCATCCACGTTATGCACCAGGGCGATCCCGGCTGGGTGAAGGCCTATGGCGACGTTGCCACCCGCTTCGAGGCCGCCAATCCCGATGTCGATATCGAGATGATCTACGCGCCGCACGATGCCTATAACGAAAAGTTCAGCGCCGCCGTCATGGCCAAGCAGCTGCCCGATATCATGGAACTCGATGCTCCGTTCCTCGCCAATTATGTCTGGTCCGGCTATCTGCAGCCGGTCAAGCCGCTCATTGACAAGGACCTGCTCGATGACATGACGGATTCGAATATCGCCCAGGGCACCTATCCGATCGATAAGGACCTCTATGCGATCGGCCTCACCGACTCCTCGGTCGTGCTCTACGGCAACAAGAAATATCTTGAAGCCATTGGCGCCCGCATTCCGAAATCGGTCGACGATGCCTGGACCCGCGAGGAATTCGAAGGCTATCTCGAAAAGCTTTCCAAGCTCGAAGGCGTGAAGTGGCCGATCGACACCTTCCGAGGTTACGGCATCAAGACCGAGTGGATCACCTATGCCTACGGCCCCCTGCTCGAAAGCGCCGGCTGCGACCTGATCGACCGCAAGACTTGGAAGGCCAGCGGCACGCTCGATGGCGAGGCCTGCGTCAAGGCGCTGACGATGATGCAGGACTGGGTGAAGAAGGGCTGGGTCGTACCGACTTCGTCGGGCACCAACCAGTTCTACGCCGAGGGACAGCCGGCCGCGCTGGCCATGGGCGGCCACTGGTTCTACGCGGAGGCGTCGGCAGCGATGAAGGACAATATCGTGGTCATGCCGCTGCCGAAGATCGGCGACAAGGGCGTGAGCCCGAACGGAACCTGGATCTGGGGCATTTCCGCGACTTCGGAAAACCCCGAGATCGCCGGCAAGTTCCTGAGCTTCCTGCTGAAGGACAAGGCGTACCGGGAATACGCCAAGACCCAGTCCGCCTATCCGGGCCTGAAGAGCTTCGCCGCCGAATCTCCGCTCTATGCGGAAGGCGGTCCGCTCGCCATCGCCTTTGAGCAGGCTTCCAAGACCGCGATCGCCCGTCCGCCGCACCCGGCCTATCCGACGATCACCTCGGCCTTCATGCAAGCCGTCGACAAGATCTTCAACGGTGGTGACGCGCAGGAAGCGCTGACGGCCGCTGCCAAGAAGATTGACGAGGATATCGAGGACAACGCCGGCTACCCGCCCTTCGACGAGCAGCAGTAAGGGGTTTTGACGGGGCCGGTTCTCCGGCCGGCCCTGGACTATCTCGGGAGGATGACCGATGAGGAGGAAACAATGACTTTGCAACAGACCTCCACGCCCGCTTTGCGGCGTCCGGCGAAACGCCGCGACAAGCAGCGGCTCTGGCAGGAAATGGCGATGATCGCGCCTGCCTTTCTGCTTCTGGCGATATTCCTGATCACGCCGTTCCTCTTGTCCTTCTGGACGGCGATGACCAACCAGCCGCTCGTGCCGCGCCCGACGCCGGTGCGCTTTGTCGGCCTCCTGAATTTCGAGCGCGTCTTCACCGATCCGCTGTTCTGGACCTCGCTGTGGAACGTTACGCGTTTCACCTTCTGGGTGCTGCCAGTGCAGTGCGGCCTCGCCTTCCTGACCGCGCTGCTCTTGCACCAGAAGCTGCCGATGCAAAACCTGCTGCGCGGCCTGTTCTTCCTGCCGGCGATCACCTCCATGGTGGTGGTCTGCGTCATCTGGGGCACGCTGTTCCAGTATCCGAGCGGCCCGCTCAACCAGATCGTCGGTTTCCTTTCCGGCGGCACGATCCAGCCGATCGACTGGCTCGGCGACCCCAACTGGGCGATGTTCTCCATCGTGTTGCTTTCAGCCTGGCAGGCCTATGGCTTTCAGATGATCATCTATCTCGCCGGCCTGCAGGGCATTCCCGAAGAACTATACGATGCCGCCCGCATCGACGGGGCAAGCGCGCTGCGCCGCTTCTGGCACGTCACCATGCCCGGCCTTCGCCCGACGCATGTCTTCGTGCTGGTCATCACTACCATCCAGGCCTTCAAGCTCTATACGCAGGTGGCGATCCTCACCCAGGGCGGCCCGAAGGAAAGCACCGAAACCGTTGTCCACTACATGGTGCGCGCCGGCTTCGAGGAGCAGAAACTCGGCTACGCATCGGCCGTTTCCGTCATCCTCTTCGTCATCGTTCTTCTGATCGCGCTCCTGCAACGCAAACTCCTGAGGCGCTTCGATGTCTGATATCGCTTTGAGCCAGCCCGCCCCGCTGGCAATCGCAAGGGGCAACGGCAAGAGAAGCCTGCGCGTCGTGCAGAGCCTCTGCATCCTGGTCATCGCGCTGGTGATGATCTCGCCGCTGTTCATGCTGCTGATCGCCAGCCTGAAGGACGACCGTTTCCGCATCCTCGCCGATATGGGCAGCTTCCGCGCCTTCTGGGTCAGCGACCCGACGCTGTCGAACTACAAGGAGATCGCCCATTTCTCCGGCGAGCTGGCCTATGGCCGATATCTCTTCAATTCGCTGGTGATCCTCGTCGCCACAGTCGTCTCGGGTCTGATCATCAATTCCATGGCGGGCTTCGTTCTGGCCTGGGGCTCGCTGCGCGGCAAGGCGGCGCTCTTGGCGCTGGTCGTCGCCCTCTATGTCATCCCGCAGGAAAGCATCATCATGCCGCTCGTCGTCATGATGTCGCGGGCGGGGCTGACGGATACCTTCGCGGTGCAGATCCTGCCCTGGGTGGCAAGCCCGCTCTATGTCTTCCTCTTCTACCAGTTCTTCGCGCAGCTGCCGAAGGAACTCTATGAAGCGGCGGAAATGGATGGTGCATCGGTCTTCCGCATCTACCGGTCAATCTACATGCCGCTCAGCCTGCCGGCGCTCGCCACGGTCTCGATCCTCATGGGCATCGAAAGCTGGAACCAGTATCTCTGGCCGACGCTGGTCACCCAGACCGACTATGCTCGGCCGATTGCCGTGGCCATCGCCACCTTCTTCGGACAGGACAGCATCTATTGGGACCGCGCCATGGCCGCCTCGGTGCTGATGATGATCCCCGTCCTCATTCTCTATCTGGCTTTCCAGCGCTGGTTCGTCAGTTCATTCGTCGGCTCCGCCGTGAAAGGTTGATCATGTCTCTGCAGGCAAAATCCGAAACGTCAGCACCTGAAACCATCGAAGCGGAGCTGCCCGAAGGCACGGTGCTGCATCTCTGGCTGAAGGCGCGCCATGCCGGCGGCGAGGCGAAGCTCTTCGTCGCTGTTGATGGCAACGACATCGGCGAGCCCTCGACCCGCCGCACGGGGGAATTTGAGTTCTTCGCTGTGACGCTCGCGAAGGGCGGTCATGCCACGCTGTCCTATGATGCGACAACCACAGCGCTCTCCGTCGCTTATGCCTTCCGGCCGGAAACAGTGATGAAGGAGGGCATCCGCGTCCTGCACAGCGATGCCCGCACCGCCGCCCCCAACGTGCCCGACAGCTACCACTTCCGCCCGCCCTTCGGCTGGATGAACGATCCGAACGGTTTTGGACGGTTCGGCGGAAACGCCCACCTCTTCTACCAGCATTATCCTCATGAGCCGCGCTGGAACACTATGCACTGGGGCCATGCCGTCTCGAAGGATTTTGTCCACTGGACGCATCTGCCCATGTTCCTCTTCCCGGCGGCGCATCTATCGGAAAAGGACGATGGCCGCGGCGGCGCCTTCTCCGGCTCGGCGATCCCCGGCGCCGGCCCAGAAGGCGAGGAAATCCGCGTCTTCTACACCGAGCATGTGCGTGATCGGCAACCGGAAGAGCAAATCCAGCTTTCCGCCGTCAGCCGCGACGGCATCGTCGCCGGCCCGTCGAAAACCGTGATGCCGCTGCGCCCGGAAGGCTTGAACCTCACCACCGATTTCCGCGACCCCTATGTCTTCAAAGGCCCGGACGGCCGCTGGAAGATGCTGCTCGGCAGCCGCGACAGGCAGGGCGGCGTCGTACTGCTCTATGAAACCGCAGACGCGCAAGGCGCCGATGGCTGGACCTTCCTCGGCATCATCCATCGCGAGGACGGTTTCGGCATGACAGCGGCGGAATGCCCCTGCATGGTGCCGCTTTGCGGCAAAAACGCAGAAACCCGCTGGGCGCTGATCTTCGGTCTGCTCACCAGCCGCGACCCGGCCACCGGCCGCCGCAACCTCACCTCCGTCACCGTCGGCAGTTTCGATGGCCGCACCTTCACGGCGGAATTCGAGCAGGAGTTGGATTTCGGTTCGGATGCCTATGCCTTCCAGGCCTTCGTTGATGGCGACGAGCCGGTCGGCATCGCCTGGCTCGCCAACTGGTCGGATTTTTCCAAGAAGGACGATTTCCCGACGACTATGACCCTGCCGCGCCGCGTGCTTCTCGACGGTGACACGGTGCTGACCCCGCCGGTCGCAGCCGTCGAAAGCCTGCGCCATCAGTTGCTGGACGACACCGCGCTTGCCGCCGGCAAGACCGTGCCGCTCGGCACCGGCGCCGTCGAGATCGTACTTGATCTCACCGAGCCGGGCGCCGCCTTCGATCTCACCTTCGATCATCCGGATGTCGATCTAGGCGTGAAACTCGATGCCGATGGTCTGGCGATTGTCTTCGACGCCCGCACCGGCAAGACGCCGCCACGCTACGTCGCCACCGGCGCGAAACCGTCGAGCCTGCGCATCTTCCTCGATGCCGGCTCCATCGAAGTCTTCGCTGACAACGGCCGCTGGACGGGGTCCAAACGCATTCCGGGCTTTGCCGCCGCACGTTCGGCAACGCTCACCGGCGCCGTCGCCGAGGCCGGCGTCTGGCAATTGAAACTGTGAGGGGACAGACAATGGCATCGGTAGCAATCGACCGGGTTCTGAAGCAATACGGCGCGGCCTCCATTATCCACGGGGTTTCCGCGGATATCGAGGACGGTGAGTTCGTCACGCTCGTCGGGCCGTCCGGCTGCGGCAAGTCCACGCTTCTGCGCATGCTGGCGGGGCTGGAGGATATCAGCGGCGGTGAAATCCGCATCGACGGCCGCGTCGTCAACGACGTCGCGCCGAAGGAGCGCGATATCGCCATGGTGTTCCAGTCCTACGCGCTCTATCCGCACATGACGGTGCGCGAAAATATGGGCTTTGCCTTGAAGCTGCAGGGGCGCGATAAGGCGACAATCGATAAGCTGGTGAGCGAAGCCGCCGGCATTCTCGCACTTGAACCCCTGCTGGAGCGCCTGCCGAAACAGCTTTCCGGCGGCCAGCGCCAGCGCGTCGCCATGGGCCGCGCCATCGTACGCCATCCGAAAGTGTTCCTCTTTGACGAGCCGCTGTCCAACCTCGACGCCAAGCTGCGGGTGACCATGCGCAGCGAGATCAAGGAGCTGCATCAGCGCCTTGGCACGACCATCGTTTACGTCACCCATGACCAGATCGAGGCGATGACCATGGCCGACAAGATCGTCGTCATGCGCGCTGGCCGCATCGAGCAGATCGGCAAGCCGCTTGATCTCTACGACCGCCCAGATAACACCTTTGTCGCTGCCTTCATCGGCTCGCCGTCGATGAACCTCTTCGAGGGTGGCGTCAGCGACGGCGGCTTCCGTATCGAAGGCGGTGTTTCCCTGCCGCTTCCGCCGCAATTGAGCCAAAGCGCGGCGCGCACCTACGGCATTCGCCCGGAAGATCTCGACATTGCGGAGACGGGCATTCCGGCCACCGTGCTGACTGTCGAGCCGACCGGTGCGGAGACCCATCTTTCGGTGCGTATCGGCACGCAGACGGCAACGATCGTACTTCACCGGCGGCTGGATTTAAAACCCGACCAGCAAATCCACCTCGCGCCCAAATCCGAGAAAATCCACCTCTTCTCCGCCGAAGGCAATCGGATAGACTGATCCCGGGCGCCTCCCGCCGAGCCGCGTCCGTCATTTGACGGGCGTGGTTCGGTTCCGGTTCCATCCAGCCTTGCGACGTCTTGGTTTGGGTGTTCGGCCCTTCAACTGATCGAATTGGCCAATTGCGCGGCGATCTGTTGCCGCGGCAAGGCCCGTCGCGCGATTGATCTCGAGGCATACTGCTATCGCCTCCGCCTTCATTGACTGCCCCTCATTCGTCACCCCAAGGATCACCTGGCGCTCATTTTCCGGATCACGCTTGCGCACGACGCGACCCGCAGAGTCAAGACGGATAGCTGCGAGAATTCGTCGTGTTGGGGGCCTTCCCCTTCGTCCTTTGACGCTCTCGAGGGAGAGGAATGATTTCGCGGAGGAATATCTTCACGCCAGCGGAATTCAAGCATACCGAAATGGAGGATCCGGCGGCCTGTCGCTTCGCATGGGTTCTGGGCTTCGAGTCCGGAAACCGATAGGGTCCAATGATCAGGACGGACGCTTCAAACTCGTTTGGAAAAGCAAAATGGTTCGACCGGTCCGTGCGATCGTCATTGCAGTGCTCGTGTTGCTTGTCGCCTTTGCATCGGCCTGGACGTCGCTCGCGCTTTGGTACCGCTTGCCGGTGCCCGAGGTCGGCAGGCTAGCCAGCGCCATCTTGTTCGGGCTTTTTGGCGCCTCCGTCGTCGTGGCGCTCTTTGGCAGGAGACGCCTTCGTGCGGTCCTCGCGTTTGCGGCCGCGTTCGTCCTGGTTCTCGTCTGGTGGAGCACGATCGAACCGCAGGCAAATGGCGTGTGGGCTCCGGACGTCGCACGTCAGGTCACCGGCGAATTCGACGGTGATCTGTTGACGCTGACCAATGTCCGCGATTTCGAGTGGCGCAGCACCACCGACTTCACGGAACGATGGACGACGCGCAGTTACGACCTGAACAAGCTGAAGAGCGTCGACATGTTCATGTCGTACTGGTCAGGTCCGGCCATCGCGCATGTCATCATGAGCTTCGGCTTCGACGACGGCCGCTATCTGGCGTGGTCTATCGAAGTGCGTCGCGTTTCAGGAGGTTCGTTCTCACCGCTGGCGGACCTCTTCAAAAACAGTCCTCTGGTCATCCTCGCCGCAGACGAAAGGGATGTGATCGGCCTCCGCTCCAATTTTCGCGGTGAGGACGTCCAGATCTACCGCCTGAGGGCGTCGCCGGCGGCTGCGAGGCTTCTTCTGCGCGAGTACGTCTCCGACGCAAACGCGCTTGCGGCCACGCCCGCCTTCTACAATTCGCTGACGACCAACTGCACGACGACCATCATCAAGATGATGCGTGTCGCAGGCGACGCCGTGCCGACGGACTGGCGCCTCATCGTCAACGGATATCTGCCGGAATACGCCTATGACCGTGGCGCGCTGGACACCTCGGTTTCCTTGTCGCAACTGCGGTCGGCCGCGCACATCGCTGCAAGGGCGCACGACGACGGTCTTTCGCCGAATTTCTCGCAGGCCATTCGCGTCGGCGTCCCGTCGCCGCAGGGCGCGTTGTGACCTCCGCCGAAGCGTTGAGCAAGCAAAACGGCTAGGGCAGCAACATCATGCCTCCGGAGATTTTGACTAAGATAGGCGCCGCTTTCCGGGCTCAGCGCCATAAGCGTTCCTTTTCGCACAGCATAGCCGGTGGTGGTTTGCCTTTCGTAGAAGTGCGGCGGGTGGCTTATAAGCCCTAGGCACCAAACATGGTTCGCGAGGCAACCTGAGGGTGCCGCAGCTTCCCGTGGGAAATGCGCCGCCGCGTTCCCAGCCTCGTCAGGAAAGTCGACGAGCGGCAAGGACAATGCCAACGCCCTCGACCAAATCGCGCCGTTTGTTGAGCACACATTGGCCTAGTCGGCGGCTTGGCAATCTCTCCGTATGCGACGATAAGAAGGTTCACACGGCGATGTTGAAATCGAAACCGGATAGTAATACCTAATACCAAAGCGGTATTACGAGGTTTCGGCATGACGACCACAGTCACAGCAAAAGGGCAGGTCACCATCCCTAAAGCGGTTCGAGAATTGCTCGGGATTGTTCCCGGAAGCGAGGTCGATTTTCATCGGACCGCAGATGGCAGTGTGGTACTGACGAGAGCTGACAGGAAGCAGCCCACCAGCCGCTTTCAAAAGCTTCGGGGACACGCCGGAGAGGGGCTCAATACCGACGCGATCATGGCGCTCACCCGTGGTGACGTGTGACGCTCATCGACACGAATGTCCTGCTCGATCTCGTGACCAATGACGGAACTTGGGCTGACTGGTCGATTGAGCAGCTCGAAGCGGCCAATCTCGCCGGCCCGCTGCTGATCAACGATGTCGTTTATGCCGAACTTGCGGTCCGCTATGAGCGCATCGAGGAACTGGACGCGTTCATCGACGAGGCGGGACTGGTCGTCGCGCCGTTTCCGCGGGCGGCGCTGTTTCTTGCCGGAAAGGCCTTCACGCGGTATCGCCGGGCCGGTGGCTCTCGGACGGGTGTCTTGCCGGATTTCTTCATCGGCGCGCATGCTGCGGTTCAGCAGTTTCCGCTGTTAACGCGAGACGTTGGTCGGTACCGGTCATACTTCCCAACTGTCGCGTTGATCTCGCCGGCTCAGTGATTTCACCGTGGGGGAGGGGCAAGATCGCAGCCTTGGCACCTTGGCCAGCCCTTGAATTTTCAAGAACGGGGTCGATGGTTCGAATATCATCAAGGCGATCATCTAGAACGCCATTCGATGATGGTCAGAAGCGCGAGTGCTCATTGGACGATCCTTGGGACACTTCATGCCGATGACCTCGGCACAAGCCGCCCCCGCATGACAACCAGTTCGGCGTTGCGCTTGCCCGTTATCATTGCGACCATGGCGTTGATCATCTCGTCGGTGGGCTGTTCGTAGCTGGTCAGTTCGTAGGCCGGAGCCCCGCCGAGTTCGATGTTGTCGAAGCCGACGACTGCCAAGTCTTGCGGAACTTTAAGACCGAATTCGCTCCGGGCGACATCCATCGCTCCCAGCGCCAATATGTCATTTTCACACATCAATACATCGATGCGCGACGCGGGCGAAGTTGCACTCAAATAACTACGTGCCGCTTCGGCACCGGCCTGAGCGCTGTATCTTTCCGCGGCCAATTCTGTGACGCCTTCGACACCTTTCCGTCGCCAGAAATTTGCATAGTGATGGCGCCTGCCCAGCGCCGTCGACAGGGTTCTCGCCCCCGTCATAAAGCCGGGACGGCGATAGCCCTTGTCGAAGAGGTAATCGACGATCTCGCTGAGAGCGAGTTCTGCATCGCAGGCAATCGCGGGAACGCCGGGGATTTGGCTGTCTCTCGCAAGAACGAACATCGGCGGGAAACCTGGGCCGAGCCGTCGATCACCCAGTGTTTCCTCGCGAAAAGCGGTCCCGAATAGGATAACGGCATCGAATTGTCGTTGGTCGGCGTTGATCAACGCGTGAACGTGATCGAAATGGCGGTTGATGTTGATCAATACGGTCAACAGACCCTCCGCCTGCAGGCGCTCGGTCAACATCTCCAGAACCGGAAGCTTGTGCGGATTGGCGAAGTCGTCGACGAAGACGGCCACCTGGTGGGTGGTGTTCGTCGCAAGACTGCGGGCAAGCAGGTTAGGCGAATAGTTCAGAACCTCGGCCGCCTGAAGCACTTTTTGTCTGCTTGCGTCCGTAATCGACGCACCGGGCGTGAACGCACGAATGACGGTCCATTTCGACACGCCGGCGGCTTCCGCCACCTCTTTCGCCGTCGCCCGTTTGCGCATGGCCGTCTCCTCCTGATTGGAATGAATATTCCACAAAAAAATAAAAATGGAATGGATGCTTGATTTTTGTCGACAATAAAGTAGTTTTATCGAGCTTGCTACCGGGTGCAAGCGGAGTTGCAACCGGTAGCATTGGGAGAGTTCGCGTAGTGCGGACTGTTTTTGGGAGGGTAAAATGAAATTCGGTTTGAAATCGCTTCTCGCGAGCGCGGCCGTTGCTGGTGCGCTCATGTGCTCTTCGGCAATCGCCAATGCCGCTGACATTCGCATCGTCGCCGTCACCCACGGCCAGGCCAATGATCCTTTCTGGTCCGTCGTCAAGAACGGGGTCAACGCAGCGGCGAAGGACATGGGTATTAGCGTCGATTATCGCGCTCCGGAAGCTTTCGACATGGTGTCGATGGGGCAGCTCATCGATGCTGCCGTCAATCAGAAGCCCGACGGGCTCATCGTCTCCATTCCAGACGCCTCGGCACTCGGTCCATCCATCAAGAAGGCCGTCGCCGCCGGTATCCCGGTTATTTCCATCAATTCCGGTTCCGACGTTTCAAAGGAGCTGGGAGCGCTGCTGCATGTCGGCCAGGACGAATATACCGCCGGCAAAGCCGCCGGTGGGAAACTGCATGAGCTGGGCGGCAAGGAAGGCCTGTGCGTGAACCAGGAGGTCGGCAATGTTTCGCTCGATCTGCGCTGCAAGGGCTTTGCCGACGGCTTCGGCGGCAAGGTCACGGTTCTACCCGTCAGCAACGATCCGGCTGATGTCCGTGCGAAGGTCAAGGCGGCGCTGAGTTCCAATACGGGTGTCGATACTGTCATGGCGCTTGGTGCCGGCACGGCCGGCGAGCCTTCGCTCGCGGCCGTCGAGGATGTCGGGATGACCGGCAAGATCAAGGTGGCGACATTCGACCTTTCAGCTGATTTCCTGAAGGCCGTGGCCGACGGTAAGGCAGCCTTCGCGATCGATCAGCAGCAGTTCCTGCAGGGCTATCTGCCTGTCGTATTCCTAGCCAACTATGCCAAATACGGGCTTATCCCCGGGGGTAATGTTCCATCCGGCCCGAACCTTATCACCAAGGAAAAGGCCGCCCAAGTCGTGGACCTTTCCGCCAAGGGCATTCGCTGACTGGAATTGCCGAAAGGCATTCTCCCAGAATCTCCTCCCCTTGATGGGGGAGGAGGTTTGGCTGACTGACCGCGCTGCCGAGCAGCGCCAACGCTACCCTAAATTATGATCCGTGGGAGGAGTTATGGCTTCGCTTGAGCAGAGAACGGCGACTGCGCCGAAGGCCGATGAGCGCGTCAAACAAGTAAGTGTTCTGACGCATATGATGCGGCGGCCTGAGCTTGGTGCCGTGGCGGGCCTTGTTCTCGTCATCGTCTTTTTCTTTCTCACCGCTGACCGTACCATGTTCTCGCTTTCCGGCCTGATGACCATCATGGCGCCGGCGTCGCAATTAGGAATCCTTGCCATTGCAGCAGCGCTTCTGATGATAGGCGGCGAGTTCGATCTTTCGATCGGCTCGATGGTGGCCTTTGCGGGATTGATCTTCGGCGTCATCCTCACGAATTTCGGCCAGCCGCTTTCGGTTGCCATCGTCATGACGATGCTCTTCGCCGCGTTCATGGGGGCGATCAATGGGCAGATCGTCATTCACACGCGCCTTCCGTCCTTCATCGTGACCCTGGCATTCCTCTTCATTCTCCGTGGCCTGACGCTCGTCGGCCTGAAATGGGCGACCGGCGGCTCGACACAGCTTCGCGGCATCGGCGACCGTGTGAAGGACAGTCCGCTGCTCGGGCTCTTTTCCGGCGATGCGCTGAAGAGCGTATTCCTCTGGCTCGCAGATCACGATCTGATCGACAAATTTCCGAACGGCATGCCGAAGGTCACAGGTATCCCCGTGTCGGTCTTGTGGTTCGTCGCACTTGCCCTGGCTGCAACCTGGGTGCTCCTGCGCACCCGCATGGGCAACTGGATCTTCGCAGCCGGTGGCGATCCGAATGCAGCGAGAAACTCAGGCGTCCCTGTCCATAGGGTGAAGACCGGCCTGTTCGCCTTGACGGCATGCGCGGCCGCACTGGTCGCCATCATTACCGTGCTCGATGCTGGCTCGACCGACGCCCGACGCGGCTTTCAGAAAGAGTTCGAGGCGATTATCGCCGCCGTCATTGGCGGATGCCTGCTGACAGGCGGCTATGGTTCGGCGATCGGCGCTTTCTTCGGCGCGATCATCTTCGGCTCGGTTTCCATTGGCCTGACCTATACCAAGTTCGACTCGGACTGGTTTCAGGTCTTCCTCGGCTCGATGCTGCTGCTGGCTGTCCTCTTCAACAATTTCATCCGCCGCAAGGTTACCGGGGAGCGCTGATCATGTCTGATGTCAATAGTCGAACGCCGATTATCGAAGTAACTGATATCGTCAAGCACTACGGCTCCGTGATCGCTCTCAACGGTGTCTCAATGCAAGTGTCGGCCGGAGAGGTGCTTTGTCTGCTCGGAGACAATGGCGCTGGCAAGTCCACCTTGATCAAGACGCTGTCCGGTGTCGTCCGCCCAAGTGGCGGTGCCTTCCTGGTCGAAGGCAAGCCGGTCAATTTCCGCAGTCCGCGCGATGCGCTCGATGCAGGGATTGCGACCGTGTATCAGGACCTTGCCATGATCCCGCTGATGTCGATCACCCGTAATTTCTTCATGGGGCGGGAGCCTCGCAAGGGCTTCTTCCCTTTCCGTCACCTCGACCTTACGCATTGCAACGATGTAACGCGGGAAGAGATGCGTAAGATCGGCATCGATATCCGCGATCCCAATCAGGCAGTGGGCACTCTGTCTGGCGGCGAACGCCAATGCGTTGCGATTGCGCGTGCGGTCTACTTCGGCGCCAAGATCCTCATTCTCGATGAGCCGACTTCGGCGCTCGGCGTGGCGCAAACCTCGATGGTGCTGAAATACATCCACCAAGTTCGACAGAGCGGATTGGGCGTCATTTTCATAACCCATAATGTCCGCCATGCCTATGCGGTGGCGGACCGCTTCACCATCCTCAATCGGGGCCAGACGCTTGGCACCTATGCCAAGGCGGATATCGCGATGGATGCGCTGCAGAACCTCATGGCCGGCGGCAAGGAGCTGCAGCAATTGTCCGAAGAGCTCGGCGGTACGATCTAGCCGGCTTGCTTCCGAGGCGGCGACCGAGCGGTTTTCAAACTCGTCGTCGCTTTTCACTCAATCATTAATCATGGAATACGGTCATGAACGACGGTTCGTCGAATGCCTCATCCCCCTTCACGCTCGCGGTCTGCGCCGAGATGGTCTTCAAGTCGCTTCCTGTCGTCGACAGGCTGAAGCGTATCACTGAACTTGGTTTTCACGTCGAGATCTGGGATTGGACGAAACATGACATCGCTGCCCTCGCAAGATCAGGAGCGGTCTTCTCGTCGATGACGGGCTATGTAACCGGCACGCTAGCGGATGACGATGGTGCGGACGAATTGCTGCGAACCGCGAAGCAATCGATCCCGATCGCCAGGGAGCTGAATTGCCCCCGCCTCAACCTGCATGGGACCGGTCTCGACGGTCAGGGCCTGCCGGTGGTCAAGGCCGAGAAGGTGACGGGCGCCATGTGGCTCAAGGCGCACGACACGCTTAGCCGCATCGCCGACCTCGGCGAGAAAGAGGGCGTCACCTTCGTGCTCGAAAACCTCAATGAAGCAGTCGATCACCCCAAGACACCGTTTGCCAAGGCTGAAGATACGCTTGCGCTCGTTTCGTCGGTAAACCGACCGGCGCTGAGGCTCAATCTCGACCTCTATCACGCCCAGATCGGCGAAGGAAACCTGATCGAGCTGTGCCGTCGCGCGCTGCCTCATATCGGGGAAATACAGGTGGCAGATGTTCCCGGCCGCATGGAGCCGGGCACCGGAGAGATCAACTACAAGGCAATCGCTCGTGCGCTCAAGGCTATGGGTTATCGCGGCACGATCGGCATGGAGGCCTGGGCCTCCGGCGATGATGAGACGGCGCTTGCCCGTTTCCGCGACGCCTTCACGGTTTGAAGATTTCGATAGTCAAAACTTACATATCACGGAGCAATATCAATGATCAGATTTGGAGTGATTGGTGCCGGCCGGATAGGCAAGGTGCATGCCGCAACCATTGCGGCGAACCCCAAGGCCAAGCTCGTCTACGTGGCGGATGCCTTCAGAGCATCGGCTGAGGCGCTGGCCGCGCAGACGGGCGCCGAGGTTGCCGATGCGGAAGATGTCATCAAGTCCTCAAACGTCGACGCGATCCTGATCGCGACGCCGACACCCAGCCACGCCGATCTCATCGAGGCGGCCGCGAGGGCCGGTAAGGCAATCCTCTGCGAAAAGCCGGTGTCCCTGTCGGTCGAGCGCATCAATGCCTGCCTCGACGTCGTCGAGAAGAACAAGTCGACCTTGATGATCGGCTTCAATCGCCGGTTTGACCCGAACTTCGCCAGTGTGGAAGCGCGCCTGCGCCGGGGCGATGTCGGCGAAATCGAGATTGTGACGATCACTAGCCGAGATCCCACACCGCCGCCGGCGGATTACGTTAAATCCTCCGGCGGTCTGTTCCGCGACATGATGATCCATGACTTTGACATGGCCCGCTTCCTCATCGGGGAGGAATTCGTCGTCGTGAATGCACTTGGATCGTCGCTCGTCGACAAGGCGATCGGCGCCGAGGGCGATGTGGACACTGCCGCCGTGCAGATGCAGACGGCTTCCGGGCGCATTGCCGTTATCACCAATTCACGCCGGGCGACTTACGGCTACGACCAGCGCGTCGAAGTCCATGGGTCCGCCGGCATGCTTGCGGCGAGGAATATTCAAGCAACGAGCGTCGAGCTTTCCAATGCGAACGGCGTAAGCGGCGATCCCGTCCAATATTTCTTCCTTGAACGCTACGCCCAGGCCTATGCCAACGAGATCAATGCCTTCATCGACGCGATCGACAGCGGCGACCGCTCGCCGAAGCCCGGTGGGCTTGATGGACTCCAGGCTCAGAAACTGGCGGAGGCCGCTACCGTCAGCTGGCAGAAGGGCAGGCCAGTTGAGGTCGAATAACAAGCTTCGATGCGATGCGGAAATGTCGTCACATTGCCGCACTGCTACCGGAGGTGACGCTTCCTTTTAATAGGCTTCCGGGTCGCCAGTACATTGCCGTAGGGCGGCTTTGCGAGGTGAAGTGCCATGATGCAGGACAGGATTCATTGTCCTCCAACAACATTGGAGGAACTGAAGTACCAGATCGCCAAGCGCCAGATCGTCTTCCCCGATCGTCTGGAACAAGTCGCTAAACAGATCTTAGCGCAGCCGGAAATGATTGCATTCGAAAGTGCCGCTGCGATTGCGCGCAATTGTAAGGTTTCTCAAACCACGGTTCACCGACTTGCACAGCACATCGGGTTTCGAACATTTGGCGAGTTTCGCGCGATGATAAGAGATCATCTTCGCAAGATTTCCGCAAATCATCGCTAGAGGAGCGAAGGTGGTCGAATTCACTCTGGGTTTCGATCCGAGCCCCGAGAAGGCTGCGTCGACCATAATGGCCGAAAAATAAGCACTGGATTTATATTACATTGCGACAAGTGCATGGCTGACTGCCATCGGGCAGCATCAGCGTTGCAAATGGAGACGCCCAGGAGCAAGTGAGATACGCACTGCGCCCTTCGCCCTTAGATCGTATACTCCGGTTCAGACAAGGTCTGGTCCATCGTGATTCCGGGGAGGTTGAAGTGGCGCTTGCCCACCTGCCTCGCCGGAATGCCGGCGACCGATGTATAGGCTGTAACGGCATTTATGACCACGCTGCCTGCACCCACCTTGGCGCCAACGCCAATTTCGATGTTGCCGAGAATCTTGGCACCCGCTCCGATAAGAGCGCCGCGTCGTACCTTGGGGTGCCGGTCGCCGGTTTCCTTGCCTGTCCCTCCCAATGTAACATTCTGGAGTATGGAGACGTCGTCTTCGACGACCGCAGTCTCGCCGATGACCAGGCCGCTCCCGTGATCGAGCATGATGCTCTTCCCCATCTTTGCGGCGGGGTGAATGTCCACACCGAAAACTTCAGAAATTCGGCTCTGGATGTGGCGCGCCAAATGGAGGCGGTCATGATGCCAAAGCCAGTGGGCGACCCGTTGTCCCTGCAGAGCTACAAAGCCTTTGAAATACAGGAATGGCGTCAGGATTTCCGTGTTCGATGGATCGCGTTCCTTGATCGCGGTCAGGTCAGCGGCGGCATCGGCGACAATATTGCGGTTGCCGACGAATGCCTGGGCAATCACCGCCAGCAACTCGTCATGGTCGAGGTCGTGATTGGCCAGTTTGATTGCGACCCGCTGAGCGAGCGCCTGGGCGAAACTCGCATGATAAAGCACTGCGGAATTCATGGCGCGCGTGAGTGCTGCATCCTTGGCCGAAGCATTGACGGCCTCCGCGCAAAGAGCCTCCCAGATAGCGGCGACCTGAGGCGAGGGGGATGGCTCCGTCGACAGATTGCTCAAGCTGACCAGTGGAACCGTCATGCTAGCTTCCTTCTGCATGCGGGATGACGCGACATCCGGCATGGAGACGTTAGGTTAATCTCGCCCGCGATAGATGGTCTAAAATTACGTGGATCTTTGCAGCCACTCTAAAATTCCTCTCTTTTTTCGCAAGAACCGGGAAATTATTTCCAAGTCACTGCATCGCCCGTCAGCCGTGCTCCGGAATGCACAAAGCCGGCAGCCAGAAGGGAGGCCAAGGCCCGCCAGACGCCAAAACCACGCAGTCATCGTTCCAAGTCGAATAGTGCTTGCGTTCCGGATATCATTTTCTATTATTTTGGTAGAGAATTATGCGACTGGGCGGATCGGGCGGATGTAGGCGGACCGGTCCAACGCAGAAGGAGCCGATGAATGACTCTTCTCTCGTCACGTTCTTCGAATTCGGAGAGCCAGAATGCGGACCATCTCGCAAGGATTGCGATTGTCGGCCGAGGCTTCACGGGGATCATGACCGCAATCGCTCTTTTCAAAAGAGTTGATCGGCCTTTCCATCTGGTGATGTTCGATCCGCGAGCAAAGATAGATATCGGCGAGGGCATAAGTCAGCCCGCGTCGACGGTGCTGACCAGCCGCGTTCGCGACCTTTCCGTTGATCCCGGACTGCCGGGCGATTATCGCCGGTGGCTGGAAACGGATGACACATGGCGCGATCGCCTGATCTCGGATCCTGCCGGTCTCGAACACGCCTTTGTGCCCGGAGAAATCTTCAGCACCTATGTGTACAAACGCTTCGCCGAGGCCCTGTCCGATCGGCCTGATGTCATCGTGCAATTTGGCTCGGATACCGTAACGGCGATCGATAGGCATCTGGACGGAGGATATTCCGTTTTCCTTGGAGCGGAGCAGCGAACCCGCTTTGACGCGGTGTTTCTCGCGACGGGTTACGGGATGCGGGAAAATTCTGACGCGGCGCCTGCCGGTGAAACGCAAAGCGCCGTCGTGATCGGCGGCGGCATCCACGCGGTCGACAGGGCGCTTGGATTGCTGGCGGACTCGAAGATTTCCCATGTCACATTGATCTCGGAATCGGGCTTCCTGCCTCAGTCACATACTCCAGCCGCCGTCGGAGCTATTGTCACGGACCAACCCATGCCGGGAACGCTACGCGGCGCGTTCCGTTTTCTGCGCGAAGCCGCCAACAGGGCTGATCTGGAAGGTTCGGGTTGGCAAGGCATCATGAACGGCTTTCGTTCACGCGCGCGCGACCTCTGGGCGGGACTGACGCCAGAAGAGCGTGCACGGTTCAAACGCCATGTGAAGGCTATTTACGACAGTCATCGCAACCGCTTGCCGCCTGAGCACTATCAGCGCCTGCATCATGCGATCGCCAGCGGCGCGATCACCGTGAGGAAGGGAAAAGTGAATTGTATCGCTACAAACGGCGTGCTGTTTTCGGCCCCGACCGGGCTTGAGGTCCTTCCCGCGGAACTGACGATAGACTGCCGTTTCCGGCCGTCCGGAACCGATAGCCCGCTTGTCCGCTCGATCATCATTGCGGGTCTTGCAACGCGGGACGAACTCGAGATCGGTATCGTCGTAGACGAATGCGGGCGGACCAAGGCGAGCGCCTTGCATGGGCTGTTCGCGATGGGACCGCTTGGCCTGGGCAGCCTTCCGGATATCGATCTGGTGCCTCAGATCGTCCAGCAAAGCCATGCGGCTGCGTCGTTGCTCAACAGCTGGATTGGTGAAGTGGCTAAAAGCGCAAGACGTCGTCAAAGCCTGTGACGACGTGTGAGAGTTATTGTCCCAACCTGTGAATGGATGGCAACAGCCGACCAAAGCTGCATCGCCGCGCCGGGCGATGCAGCGCGTCGGGAATGGGGTGCCGTCAGGCTGTTCGCGATGCCTGGATGACTGTCGGTGGCGCAAGCGGCGGCAAGCACCGCGCGATATGAAGCTGCATGGTCGTCGCCTGTCCGGCCGCGCTCACGCGGCCTTTGCTTTCGGCTTGGCGGCCTTGACGTGGGTTATGCTGCGGCGGCCGTCGACGCTGACGGGGACGTCGCCGTCAACGGTGGCGCGGCGCACGACCCGGTGCTGGTCGCCGTAGTCGTTGACGGCATAGTGCTGGGTCGCGCGATTATCCCAGATCGCCACATCTCCAGCTCTCCAGCGCCAGCGCACGGTATTTTCCGGGGCGGTAACGTAGGACTGGAACACCTCGTAGAGTTTCGCGGAGTCGCTCTTCGACACGCCGATCAGGCGCTGAACGAAATTGCCGAGCAGCAGCGATCTTTCGCCGGTTTCGGGGTGGACACGCACGACTGGATGCTCGGTCTCGTAGATGGTCGAGGTGAAAACTTCCTCGAAATGCTTCTTCTCTTCAGCGGTAGCACGAGGACGCACGGCTGCGTAGTCATAGGCATTGCTGTGAATGGCCCATAAATTGTCCGCTAGCAATTTGAGCGATGCCGGCAGACTTTCGTATGCGGCATGGGTGTTGGACCAGATCGTATCACCTCCAGCCGCCGGAATGACGACGCCGCGAAGGACCGAGAATTTAGGATAGGCATCCACGAAGGTGACATCAGTGTGCCACTGGTCCGCCCTGCCGCCGCCGCGGCTGGAATCGAGATTGAGGATGGAGGCCGTGCCGGTCACCGGACCCTGGGTTGGATGAGGCACAAGGTCGCCCAGGCGGCGTGCGAATGATTCCTGTTGGGCATCGTCAAGATGTTCCTGGTCGCGGAAGAAGATGACCTTGTGTTTCAGGAGAAGCTGGTTGATGGCCGCCACCGTTGCGTCCGAAAGGTCTCCGCCGAGGCGAATACCTCTGATTTCGGCTCCGACGCGGCCGGTCAGCGGCACGACATCGGACGCGCGGATGATCTGATTGACGAGAACTGGATTGCTCATGGAAACCTCCTGGCTGATCTTGGAAGAAGACGGCAAGTCACATGCGCCCAACGAAGCATCCGCCGGGCGTTCGAAAATCTCATTGTTAAAATCTACAGGGCTATGGAACGCTATAATCTATAAAATCAATAGACAAAATATTCTAATTTTGTCCGTTTGCCCGAAACAGCCACCTTCGATAGTTCCTTCTCGCCGATGAATTCCTCACTTGGGGCCTTCAGCGATGCATCGTTTCACCGAACGCGCTCGTGCCAGAAGTTGGGAGCTCCCAACTTTCGTGACCCCTGAATGACACGCAGGCAAGGCAATCACCCATCAAAAAGCTCGCAGATTCGCGACTTGAACTAAAACGTCGCTCCCACAAATCAGGGTCCGCAGACCAGCAGCGCCTTGGCCACCGATTTGTTCAGCAAGACGCTCAGCGTGGCGGGGATCCTGCTTGTCACTTCGGAGAATTTGGGCCCCGATATCGTCACGCCGTGGCGCTGGGATATGCCGCTGAGCGCTTCCGTCCGGATATGTCGGATACTTCGGGCGCTCGGAACTCAACACCTGTCATCAAGAACTGTTCCCAGCATCGGCTTCGCTTCTATGATGCGAGACACGAACCCCGCCGGTCCGACGGCTTTCACCTCGCGGCTTAAAAAGAGACTATTTCGCGCAAAAAAGAAACATCCTATGCGTTTGTCGCATAGCTGAAGTGAGAGATTGTCGCTGTTTTAAACCGATTGAACCGCCTATATTCCAACCATCGAAACGACGCCGGAGCCAAGCAAGGTTGCTGACGTCATACAGCCCTCAGGAAAGGGGATTATCATGAACGTAGCACGCTCTTTCAACAACTGGCGCAAGTTCCGTCAGACCGTCACCGAACTCGGCCGCATGTCCAGCCGTGAGCTGCAGGACCTCGGTATCGACCGCGCCGACATCCGCAGCGTTGCCCGCGCATCGATCGCGCGCTAATCGCACAGCACTTGGTATTTAATACTGCTTGACGCCCGCTCCTGACGCGGGCGTTTTTGCGTCGAATGCCATGGCTTAGGTCGGTTTAATCCTCGTTCGTATTGCAAGATATCCGACTTGTATTTCTTGCATAGCTGCAGTGCAGCATAAGGCATTGGCACTATCCATGGTCGGTGTATGATGAGACCCATCGAAGCAATGCACCTCCTCCCGCAAAGCTTCGACTTTCAGATGGCCCAATCCTCCTCCCAAGGGACGTCTGTCGGAACAGCGGCACTCCTCCTCCCAGTCGCTGTTCGGTTTTCAGAAAGCCTGCCGCACCTCCTCCCGCGGCAGGCTTTTTCGTATCCCGAACCTTCCCTGCTGCAGATCGATTGAGTGCGCCTGTTCCCACGTCGCGTCACCCACTCAATCGTAGGCGTCTTCCTTGGGACCGGCTGGGGTTCCCTGGAGGCGCCTGTCGCAGACCCTCGGACTCTGTCGTCCTAAAAGGAGGTCTGTTTGCCGGGGGCCGGGTCCCGCTTTGGCGCGATATCCGCCCAACAGCTGACCCACCGAATGTCTCGGTTTCGCGAGTAATCCGGCGTCCCAGAAACGGCGTTGGTGAAGTGGCTGTCGGCTATGACATCATCCATGAAGGAGGTGCCGGCAGGCAATGCGGATCGCTATGAACCTTCGCCCGCCTCAATGGCTTCAATGAACTCGTCGAATGTTTTTCCAAGCACGCGGACCTCATCTGACCATGCGCCGGCAAAGACAAACGGAATCGAAATAAAATTTTCGCCGATTAATCCATAAGCGGTCGGGCCCCCATTCGAACCAATCAGGAACGGGCCAGTCTGAAATTCGAAGAGTTCATAACCGTCCGCCGACGCTTTGGTCGGCGAGCACAGCCAGGAAGTCCTGGCGCAGGACGCCAACCAGCCGCCGCAGCTTTTCAAGAAAGCCTCCGATATCGGCGTTGGCGAGCTCGGAAAGATCGCAAACAAATGCATCCGGCTTGATCCGTACGCCGGTCGCCGTGAAGACCAGAAGTTCGGTGCCGAGCTCGATCTGGCGCGCCTGAATGCGTGAGATGCTCTTGCGCAGGTTGGCCATGATGTCGGGATTGTCATGGCTGTCCCACAGAAACCGAGCCAACGCCGAGCGCGGATATTCGCTCCCGGCTCTTTCCTGCAGATAACGATCCAGCAAATAGCAAATCGTAAGCAGACCCTTTTCGGGGAACGCCACAGGTTGCCCGGCCAGATCGATCAGCCGCAACTCACCAAATGACTCGAGCCTGAGCTTCATGCGGATACTGCCTGCCGATATCCCTGGCTATTCTCCGAGCGGAAGAGTGATATCCGCTACGGAGGCTCCCAATGTTACGCCGCGACTTTCCGCCTGCGCCATCGCCTTCACCAGCGCGATGACCGTTTCGCGGATATTTCGGTCGGCAATCTTCAGAAAGGCGCGATTGAGCGCCAATCCCTCTTTCGTTCGCAGGAATTCGGCAACTGGATCAGTATTCGCCGACAGATCCAGCCCTTGCAGCGTCAACGGCTCGGAGTTCTCCTGTTCGAAGAAGAAACTCACCGACGTGTGAAGCACATCGGCGATCCGCTGCAGACGGCTCGCGCCGATGCGGTTGATGCCCTTCTCGTATTTCTGAACCTGCTGAAAGGTCACGCCGATCTGCTCGGCAAGCCGTTCCTGGCTCATCCCGAGCAACTGCCGACGCATTCTTATGCGCGCTCCGACATAGCTGTCTATCGCATTCGCTGTCTTGACATTCATCGTGTGTTTTCAGCCTCGATCGCTTTTTCAATCGGGGAAGCTGTAGTATCCCCTGCATGGCTTTTCCATGGTTGTTTTCACATAGCATACTGGATATGTGATGATCGCGACCGACTGTGATATGAAAGCCCGCCTGGAAAGACGTTAAGTTAGGCAGAAATCACTTGTCCGGAGAGAAAATCGAACAAAATCCGTACCAATACGGATAGAACTGGGCTGTAATTGCGTCCCGGCTTACGCTAAATCCACTTCAGCGACCGTCGCCCGAGAGTCTTCCCAGCCCCGATCGCCCGAAAATCCATCGAACAAAGCGACGTGGCACGGCACCGGCCGGGCCTGTGCAGGAGAAGCATTGATGGCAACCGTTGCCGAGAGCGCGCCCCGTTTCGAAAAAACAACGATGTCCATCCTCATGGCGGTCAGCTTCTGCCACATGCTGAATGACATCATGCAGTCACTGCTCGCCTCGCTCTATCCGCTGTTCAAGGCGAACTACGATCTCGATTTTGTGCAGATCGGCCTCCTCACCATGACTTTCCAGGTCACGGCTTCGCTGCTGCAGCCGCTGGTCGGTATCGTCACCGACCGCTGGCCGATGCCCTATTCGCTGCCGGTCGGTATGGCGAGTACCTTTTGCGGCCTCATCCTGCTCGGCAATGCCGGCAGTTTCGAACTGCTGCTGGTTGCCGCAAGCCTGATCGGCTTCGGCTCGGCAGTCTTCCACCCGGAATCTTCGCGCGTGGCCCGTCTTGCCTCCGGCGGTCGCCACGGTTTCGCGCAATCCTTCTTCCAGGTCGGTGGCAATGCCGGCCAGGCGATCGGTCCGCTGCTTGCCGCCTTCATCGTGCTGCCGCTCGGCCAGCACAGCGTCTCCTGGTTCGCCGCCATCGCTATGGTCGGCATGGTCGTGCTGAGCTGGGTCGGCAACTGGTACATGAGTCACAGGCGCCAGAATGCCAGCAAGCCAGCAATAAGCCGGACCCTGCCGCTGCCGCAGAACCGGGTCATCTGGGCGCTGCTGATTCTCGTGCTGCTGACGGCAACGAAGAATGTCTACATGGCCAGCGTGTCGAGCTACTTCACCTTCTATGTCATCGACAAGTTCGCGCTCAGCGTGCAGCAGGCACAGCTGATGCTCTTCCTCTTCCTTGGCTCGGTCGCCGTCGGCACGTTCCTCGGCGGGCCGATCGGCGATCGCTTCGGCGCACGTTTCGTCATCTGGTTCTCGATCCTTGGTGTCATTCCTTTCGCACTCTTGCTTCCCTATGCAAACCTCTTCTGGACAGGCGTGCTCAGCATCGTCATCGGCCTGATCTTCGCTTCGGCCTTCTCGGCCATCGTCGTCTTCGCACAGGAACTGGTGCCCGGGCGCGTCGGGCTGATTGCCGGCGTCTTCTTCGGCTTCGCATTTGGGGCAGGGGGGCTTGGTGCTGCGCTGCTCGGCGATTTCGCCGATACCCACGGCATCGATTTCGTCTACCGCATCTGCTCCTACCTGCCGCTGCTCGGTCTCCTGACAGTCTTCCTGCCGCGTATTCCCAAGCGGAAACCAGTCTGAGGCGATACCGCTTACGGACAATCGATCGAGCCGGAATGTCACCGACACTCCGGTTCGATGCATCATGCAGTTTCGCACGTCGCCATCGCCCACAGGCCCGAACGTATTTTTCTCCTCATATGGGGAAGAGGGATCACCATTCCTTTAATCCACTATTTTTATAGATAATATTCGTCCAATAATGACGTCGGTTTCGGCACGATATTGGAAGGAAATGGCATGTCTGCTCCCAAACTGGTCGGCCTTGCGGGTAGTTTCAACCGCCCCTCGAAGACCTTTGCGCTTGTTGAAAACATTGCTGGTCTCGCCGCCGAGAAATACGGCTTCGACAACACCATCTACGACCTGACCGATGTCGGCCCTTCGCTTGGCCAGGCGCTGCGCCGTGACGATCTCGACAGTCGCGCCAAGGAAGTCATCGACGACATCGTCAATGCCGACGTGCTGGTCATCGGAGCGCCAACTTACAAGGGCAGCTATCCCGGCCTCTTCAAGCATCTGATCGACTTGATCGACCCGCATGAGCTGCGCGCCAAGCCGATCATCATCACCGCGACCGGCGGCGGCGACCGGCACGCGCTGATGGTCGAGCACCAGCTTCGCCCGCTCTTCGGTTTCTTCATGGCGCACACGCTGCCGACCGCCGTTTACGCGTCCGACCGTGACTTCACCAATTACCGTGTCTCATCCGACCCGCTTTCCAATCGGATCGGGGAGGTCATCGGCGAGCTCACGGCCTTCTTCCCCAGCCGGAATCAAGCGCTTATCGCTGCCGAATGAAGAATGTCGGGATAGGCTTGAAACGGCGCCATGGAGGCGCCGTTTTCGTTTTAAGACTGTCCTTTTCAAGTCGTCATAGTCCACAAATTTGATGGAAATTTATCCTGCCGATAGCAATGGCAGGGCAAGAGTTTTTCCAGCCCTTCTTCCACATCAGACATTCGTGCTTCGCCTCCGATACGCGCATTTGCAATGATCGGCCTGCTCGGGGCGTTGGCCTCATTCAGTCAGACGGGATATAAAATGATCAAGAACAAAAATCTTCACGGCTTCCACCTTTCGCGCCGGGCGGCTCTTGCCGCCGTGGCCGTTTCCGCTGCCGCACTCTTTGCCTTTGCAGCACCCGCTCCTTCCTTTGCCGAGGACAAGTCGATCAAGGTCGGCATCATGGCCGGCGAGGAGGAGGACATCTGGCGCGTGGTCGCGAGCGAGGCGGCGAAGAAGGGTCTCAAGATCGAGACCATCACCTTCAACGACTATACGCAGCCGAATGAAGCGCTGGAACGCGGCGAACTCGACGCCAACGCCTTCCAGCACCAGCCCTATCTCGACAACCAGATCAAGCAGCACGGTTATCACATCGTTCGCGTCGGTTATACCGGGGTCTGGCCAATCGGCCTTTACACCAAGAAGTACAAGTCCGTCGCCGAGATCCCGGAAGGTGCCGTCATCGGCGTGCCGAACGATCCCTCGAACGAGGGCCGTGCGCTGCGCGTTCTCCAGAACGAAGGCCTGATCAAGCTCAAGGACGACACCGGTATTCTTGCGACCGTCGCCGACGTCACCGACAATCCGAAGAAGATCGAGATCAAGGAACTCGACGCCGGCATCGTCGGCCGCTCGATCGACGATCTGGATGCCGGTATCGTCAACACCGACTGGGCGTTGAAAAGCGGTCTTTCTCCGGCCGAACGCATTGCCCAGGAGCCGATCGCCGACAATCCATACCGCAACTTCATCGCCGTCAAGGACGAGAACAAGGATGCCGACTGGGTCAAGACGCTTGTGTCTTCTTATCAGAACGAGACCGTCAAGGCCGAGTTCGACAAGGTCTATAAGGGGACGGGTCTCAGCGCCTATTGATCCGGAGCAGGGCTGGGGTTAAGGCCTGCCGAGAGGCGGTCCGGGCGTTCTTTGCCCGGGCCGCCTTCAGCATTTGTAAGGAAAAACACATGAATTCCTTTGTTTCCACCACGGCGATCGAGGCAGAGCCGCAAACGGCGACCGAAGAGGTGGTGAGGCTGACCGACGTGAAGCGGCGGTTCGGAACCACTGCAGCACTCGACGGCATTTCGCTGACGGTGAAGAGAGGCGAAATCCTCGGCATCATCGGCCGCAGCGGCGCCGGTAAATCGACGCTGATCCGCTGCTTGAACGGCCTGGAGCGCGCCGATAGCGGCGAGATCCTCATCGAAGGCCGAGATATCACCGGACTTTCAGAACAGGAGCTGCAGCCGCTGCGCCGCCGCATCGGCATGATCTTCCAGCATTTCAATCTGCTTTCCGCCAAGACCGTCGAGGAAAACGTCGCGCTGCCGCTGAAGATCGAGGGTCTTGCAAAGAGTGAGCGCCTGAAACGGGCGCATGAGCTGCTCGAGCTCGTCGGTCTTGCCGACAAGGCGAAGGCCTATCCCTCATCGCTGTCCGGTGGCCAGAAACAACGCGTCGGCATCGCCCGGGCGCTCGCGGCACGCCCGGCACTGCTGTTGTCCGACGAGGCGACATCGGCGCTCGATCCGGAAACGACCCGGTCGATCCTGGCGCTGCTCAAGGACATCAACCGTAAGCTCGGGCTGACCATTCTGCTGATCACCCATGAGATGGAAGTGGTCCGCGGCATTGCCGATCGCGTCGCGGTCATCGATGCCGGGCGGATCGTCGAGGAGGGACAGGTCTGGTCGATCTTCGCCAACCCGCAGGCTGATATCACCGGGAGCCTGCTCGGCGGCATCCGGCCGCAGCTTCCTGAGCATATCGCCGGCCGGCTGTCGGCGACGGCGGGAAGCGAAGCGATCCTCAGCGTCGATCTCGCCGGGCCGCAGGCGCAGGGCGCGCTGTTTGCCGAACTCTCGGCGGCGCTGCCGCATTCCTTCCGCCTCGTCCATGGCGGCATCGACCACATCCAGAACCAGCCGGTGGCGCGGTTCTTCATCGCCGTTCCCGCGCGCGACCCCGCGCTTGCCGGAAAGGTCGAACAATTCCTGACGGCCCGGTCCGCCCGGGTGGAGGTGCTTGGTTATGACACCGATCATGCTTGAACTGCTTATTCGCTCCCTTTGGGAGACGATCCTGATGACCGTCGCCTCGGGAGTGATTTCGCTCGTCGCCGGCCTGCCGCTCGGCCTTGCTCTGGTCGCGACGGCGCGCGGCGGCATTGCCGAAAACCTCTGGATCAACCGCGTGCTCGGCGGGGTCATCAACGGCTTCCGCTCGGTGCCCTTCATCATCCTGCTGGTGGCGCTGATTCCGCTGACGCGGCTGATCGTCGGCACCGCGCTCGGCACCTGGGCGGCCATCGTGCCGCTCGCCATCGCCGCAACGCCCTATTACGCCCGCATCGCCGAAGTGTCCCTGCGCGAGGTCGACCGCGGGCTGATCGATGCCGTGCGCGCCATGGGCGGCAACCGCTGGACAATCATCCGCGAGGTGCTGGTGCCCGAAGCGCTGCCTGGCATCGTCGCCGGTTTCACCGTCACGCTGGTGACGCTGATCGGCGCCTCGGCCATGGCGGGCGCGATCGGCGCCGGCGGCCTTGGCGATCTCGCCATCCGCTATGGCTATCAGCGTTTCGAAACCAGTGTGATGATCGCGGTGGTGGCCGTCCTCATCGTGCTCGTCTGCGGCATCCAGTGGCTTGGCGACCGGCTGGTCGCCAGGCTGGACCACCGATAAATCAGCGCCGGAATTGGACGGCGGGATGAGCGGCGGGCAACCTGCCGTTCCCGCCGCCGAAAAGCTTCTGCCGCAAGGGTCCTGCAGCATAGTCCGCCTTGAAGATGCCGCGCTCCTGTAACACCGGGACGACCAGGTCGACGAAATCGCGCAGGCTTTCCGGCGCCACTGTCCGCGCCAGATTGAAGCCGTCGATGCCACCCTCTTCGATCCATGTCGCCAGATGATCGGCGATCTGCTCCGGCGAGCCAACCATCGGCTTCATCCGGCTGCCCAGTACCATCTGGTCGATGATGTCACGCAACGTTACCGGCTTCGCCGCCTGTTTCGTGATGGCCGCAAGTGCGGATTGATTGGCGTTGGTCGAGCTCTGGTCGATGACGTCGTCCAATCCATACTTCGAAAAGTCGATACCGACGGAGGCGGAGTAATGCGCAAGCGAGGCCTCGACGCTCGCATGGCGGCGGTACCCCTCCAGCTTGTCCCGTGCTTCCTTCTCCGTCCGCCCGACGACAATAGTGATCAGGCTCAGGATTTTCAATGCGTCGGCGCCGCGGCCGAATTCCTCCGCCTTCGCCCGCAGCGCATCGACGGTCGACCTGGCCGCCTTGGGATTGGGCCCCGCGATGAAGACGCATTCGGCGTGGCGCGCGGCGAAATCCCGCCCGCGTGCCGAGGCGCCGGCCTGAAAGAGCAGGGGCGTGCGCTGCGGCGAGGGCTCGGAAAGATGGATGCCTTCCATCCGGTAATATTTGCCGTCGTGACGAACAGTGCGCACTTTGGAGGGATCGGCATAGATGCCGCCTGCCTTGTCACGCAGTACCGCATCGTCGTCCCAGCTCCCTTCCCAGAGCTTGTAGAGGATCTCGAGATATTCTTCGGCGGCGTCGTAGCGCGCATCATGTTCCGGCAGCTTGTCGAAACCCATGCTGCGGGCGGCACTGTCGAGATAGCCGGTGACGATGTTCCAGCCAATCCGTCCCTTGGTCAGGTGATCGAGCGTCGACATGCGCCGCGCCAGCAGGAAGGGTGGCTCATAGGTGGTGTTGACGGTGACGCCGAAACCCAGATGTTTCGTCACATAAGCCATCGCCGAAATCGGGATCAGCGGATCATTGACCGGGATCTGCGCGCCCGTCTCGATCACCGGCGACGGACTGCCCCTGTAGACGTCATAGACACCGACTATATCGGCCATGAAGATGCCGTCCAGCTTGCCGCGTTCGGCGGTCTTGGCAAGCTCGGTCCAGTAGTCGAGATCGGTATAATGCGCTGAGCGGTCGCGCGGATGCGTCCACAGGCCGTGGTTGATGTGCCCGACGCAG
Source organism: Rhizobium leguminosarum bv. viciae USDA 2370 (assembly GCF_002008365.1). Taxonomy (GTDB): domain Bacteria; phylum Pseudomonadota; class Alphaproteobacteria; order Rhizobiales; family Rhizobiaceae; genus Rhizobium; species Rhizobium leguminosarum. The sequence continues at coordinate 107,776 of NZ_MRDL01000003.1, read as the reverse complement.
TTCATGTCGAAGGCATAGATCTGCATGGTCTTCATGAGGCGGGTTCCAAAGCCGGCAATAGAAATCAAGGATTTGCCGCATTAATTATCCAAGAGCATGATGCCGAAAAGTGTGAGCGGTTTTCGGACGACATCATGCTCTAACTATATAATGTAGAACAGGATTCAGATTTTAGGCCGGCTCGGCCTAAAATCATCCTGTTCGGGCTCTATCGCACGAGGAGCCTGTGAAATGGTAGGGTTGGGATGAAAAAAGCCGGAGGAACCGCATGACGAAGAAGACGCTGTCGGATTGGGCGGAGCTGGCGCAAAAGGAACTGCGCACCTCGCCCGAAACGTTGACCTGGCAGACGCCGGAAGGCATTGCCGTCAAGCCGCTCTATACGGCCGAGGATCTCGACGGCGCCGGGCACCTTGGTTCGCTTCCGGGCTTTTCGCCTTTCACCCGCGGCCCGCGGGCGACGATGTATGCCGGCCGGCCCTGGACGATCCGCCAATATGCCGGCTTCTCGACGGCAGAGGAATCGAACGCCTTTTATCGCCGCAATCTGGCGGCCGGCCAGAAGGGCCTGTCGGTCGCCTTCGATCTTGCTACCCACCGCGGCTATGACAGCGATCATCCGCGCGTCGAGGGTGACGTCGGCAAGGCGGGTGTGGCAATCGACAGCGTCGAGGACATGAAGATCCTTTTCGACGGCATTCCGCTCGGCGAAATGTCGGTGTCGATGACCATGAACGGCGCCGTCATTCCGATCCTCGCCTCCTTCATCGTGGCCGGCGAAGAGCAGGGCGTTCCCCAGGCCGAGCTCTCGGGGACCATTCAGAACGACATCCTCAAGGAGTTCATGGTCCGTAACACCTATATCTATCCGCCCGAACCCTCAATGCGGATCGTTGCCGATATCATCGACTATACCGCCCGCGAGATGCCGAAGTTCAACTCCATCTCGATCTCCGGCTACCACATGCAGGAAGCCGGCGCGACGCTGGTGCAGGAATTGGCCTTCACACTGGCCGACGGCCGCGAATATGTCCGCGCCGCCATCGCCAAAGGCCTGAGCGTCGACGAATTCGCCGGCCGCCTGTCCTTCTTCTTCGCCATCGGCATGAACTTCTTCATGGAAGCCGCCAAGCTGCGCGCCGCCCGCCTGCTCTGGACGCGGATCATGGAAGGGTTTCATCCGAAGAAACAGTCCTCGCTGATGCTGCGCACCCATTGCCAGACCTCCGGCGTCTCCTTGCAGGAGCAGGACCCCTACAACAACATCATACGCACGGCCTTCGAGGCGATGTCGGCCGTGCTCGGCGGTACGCAGTCGCTGCACACCAATTCTTTCGACGAGGCGATTGCGCTGCCGACGGAATTCTCCTCACGCATTGCCCGCAATACTCAGCTGATCCTGAGCCACGAAACCGGCGTGACAAAAGTGGTCGATCCCCTGGCGGGCTCCTACTATGTCGAAAGCCTGACGGCCGAGCTTGCCGACAAGGCCTGGGCCTTGATGGAGGAGGTCGAGGCACTGGGTGGCATGACCAAGGCCGTAGCGGAAGGCCTCCCGAAACGGCTGATCGAGGAAGCGGCCGCGCGCCGCCAGGCGGCCGTCGACAAGGGCGACGAGGTCATCGTCGGCGTCAATCGCTACCGGCTCGACACCGAGCAGCCGATCGAAATTCTGGAGATCGACAACAGCGCGGTGCGCGAAGCGCAGATCAGACGTATCGAGGAAACGAAGCGGCGCCGCGATGGCGGAGCCGTGCGCGAGGCGCTGGCGGCCCTGGTAGAGATCGCACAGAGCGGCAAGGGCAACCTGCTGGAAGCCGCCATCGCGGCGGCCCGAGCCCGCGCCACGGTCGGCGAAATATCGGACGCCATGCGCGCTGCCTTCGGCGATCATGCCGCGACCCCTGAAGTCATCAAGGGCGTCTACGGCGAGGCCTATGAAAATGAGCCGGAACTCGCCGTGCTCAAGACCCGCATGACGGAGGTGACGGAAGCCATGGGGCACCGGCCGAAGATCATGGTCGCCAAGCTCGGTCAGGACGGACACGACCGAGGCGCCAAGGTGATCGCCTCGGCTTTCGGCGACATCGGCTTCGATGTACTCGCCGGTCCCCTCTTCCAGACACCGGAGGAAGCTGCCGGCGTCGCACTCAGCGAAAAGGTCAATGTCGTCGGCGTCTCGTCGCTGGCGGCCGGTCACAGGACGCTGCTACCACAGCTGATCGACAGGCTGAGGGAACAGGGCGGTGGCGATATCATCGTCGTCTGCGGCGGCGTCATCCCGCGTCAGGACTATGAGTTCCTGCACGAACACGGCGTCGCAGCCGTGTTCGGCCCGGGGACAAATGTTCTCGAGGCGGCAAACTCCGTCCTCGATCTGCTGCAGGGCAGGCGAAGAAACCAGTAGCTGAAGCATTTCCAGGAAAAGTGCGACGCGATTTTCCGCCCGGAAATGCGCAAAATCAAAGAATTAGAGCAGCCCGCGCTTTGCGAGGTTGCTCATCAGTGCCGAAATGCCGAAGGTCCAGGGCGGGCATTCGGTGGAAAGGCGCACGGTGTTGACGAGCGCACCGAGGCCTGCCGAGGAAATCTCGACGACATCGCCGATCTTGTGGGTGAAGCCTTGCTTTGGCGCGTCGCGGTCCTGCGTCGGCGCAAACAGCGTGCCGAGGAAAAGCATGAAACCATCGGGATACTGATGATGGGCGCCGACCGTCTGCTTGACGAGATCGGTCGGGTCGCGGCTGATCTTTGACATCGAACTCTTGCCGTGCAGCACGAAACCGTCCTGGCCGGTGACTTTCAGGTCGAGTTCGGCCTTGCGTACGTCATCCAGGCTGTAACCGGCATCGAACAGGCGGATGAAAGGACCGATCGAGCAGGAGGCGTTGTTGTCCTTGGCCTTGCCGAGCAGCAGTGCCGAGCGGCCTTCGACGTCGCGCAGGTTGACGTCGTTGCCGAGGGCCGCCCCCTTGATCTCGCCGCGGCTGTTGACCGCGAGCACGATTTCCGGCTCGGGGTTGTTCCAGGTCGAGATCGGATGCAGGCCGACATCCGCACCCCAACCAACGGAGGAAAGCACCGGCGACTTGGTGAAGACTTCGGCATCCGGCCCGATGCCGACCTCGAGATATTGCGACCACATGCCCTCGTCGATCAGCGCCTGCTTGACCTTGACAGCCTCCGGCGAGCCGGCTTTGAGATTGGTGAGGCTGCCGCCGATCAGCGTGCTGACACGCTCTCGGATCGAGGCGGCACGCTCCGGATTGCCGGCCGCCTTCTCCTCGATGACGCGCTCGATCATCGACTGCGCAAAGGTAACGCCGCAGGCCTTGACTGCCTGCAGGTCGACGGGCGCAAGGAGATAAGGGCGCGTTTGATCCGGAGCTCCGGTACTATTGGCGGCGATGTCCGCCAGCGAGCCAACCGCCTTGCCACTTGCTGCACGGACGAAGGCGGCGGCATCCTGCCGCTCGAGCAGAGCGCTCAGCGTCGGCGCCTCCCGCGACGTGATGTCGAGCAGCATGCCCTCGCGTAACGTCACAATGCTCGGTCCCTCTACTTCGGGATTCCAGATTCGACCGACAAAAAGACCACCCGAAGCGGCGACATCGAGAAGAGCTTGAGACATGGTGATCTTCCATCAAGGCGAGCGAGAAGAGCTCTTTTAAAAATTGCGGGGTGTTGCCGCCCTCCGACCCGGCGACGACCAAAATCGATCACATTCATGAAGACGGGGCAAGATGCGCGGGGGAAAAAGACCTTTGCCTGTTCGGCTCAAGCGGCGGGCTTCCTCGGGAATCCAATTGCAAAAGGCCACAAAATAACTATTTAGATACAAAATAACTGTTATATTTCAAATATTTAAATACAGGCTGTGACGATTTTGCCCTCTATCTCGCCTTGACAGGAGCCGGCTTTCGTTATCTGTTTTGCCCAACATGGAGGAGGCTGGCGTCAGCCGGCCACACGAAAATCCCAGGAGGATATTGTAGCGATGTTGAGATTTGCCGTCGTCGGAATCGACCATGGGCATACGTTCGATCACGTGAAGGGATTGCTTGCTTCAGGCGGCGAATTCGTCGGCTATTGCCCGCAGACCTCGGTGCCGGCACTGCGCGAGGCCTTTGAGAAGACCTATCCTGACGCGCCGCAGATTGACCGGGAAAAGCTGTTCGACGATCCGTCGATCGACGTCATCTGCATTTCCGCAATCCCCCGCGATCGTGCCGGACTTGCCATTCGCGCGATGAGATCGGGCAAAGACGTGATGACTGACAAGCCCGGCGTGACGACCTTCGCCCAACTCGAGGATGTCAGGCGCACCGTTGCCGAGACAGGCAAGATCTTCTCGATCTGCTTTTCCGAGCGCCACTGCGTGCGCTCCGCCGTCAAGGCCGGCAAGCTCGTCGCCGAAGGCGCGATCGGCAAAGTGATCCAGACGCTCGGCGTCGGTCCTCACCGGCTGCAACTGCCGACCCGGCCGGACTGGTTCTTCGATCCCGAGGCCTTTGGCGGCATCATCGTCGATATAGCTTCACACCAGGTCGACCAGTTCCTGTTCTATACCGGCTCGACCACAGGCGAGGTTATCGCAAGCTCGATCGGCAATTTCGGCATGCCTGACAAGCCCGCCTTCGAGGATTTCGGCGAGGTCCTTCTGCGCTCCGACAAGGCGGCGGGTTATGTCCGTGTCGACTGGTTCACGCCGGAGGCGCTGCCGACCTGGGGTGACGGGCGCCTGACCATTCTCGGCACCGAAGGCTACATCGAGCTGCGCAAGTATATCGATATTGCCGGCCGGCCGGGCAAGGATCACCTCTTCCTGGTCAACGGCAAGGAAATGACCCATATCGATTGCAGCGGCGAAAAGCTCGATTATTTCGACGCTTTCACCGCCGACGTTGGCAACCGCACGCAGACGGCGATGACCCAGGATCACGTTTTTGAAGTCTGCCGTCTTTCGCTCGAAGCCCAGGCGAAAGCCGCGCGCATCGGCGCTCGCTGAGGAGGATATCATGACCAGGAAATTGCGCGTCGGCGTCATCGGCGCAGGCATCGCTGCGCGGCATCTGGCCGGCTTCGGCTGGAACAAGGAGCTTTTCGAGGTTCCTGTGCTCTGCTCGCTCGACGAGGAACGCGGCAAGGCGCTGTGCGAGGAATACGGCATTGGCGAATACACGCAGGATGCGGATGCGCTGTTTGCCCGCGACGATCTCGACATCATCGACATTTCGACGCCGCCGAGCTCGCATTTCGAACTTTGCCGCAAGGGCATCGAATCCGGCAAGCATGTGATCTGCGAGAAGCCGCTCTTCGGCTCGATCGCCGAGGTCGACGAGATGGGGCGCATCCTCGATCGTTACCCCGGCAGGAAGCTGATGCCGATCTTCCAGTATCGCTACGGCTCCGGCCTGCAGAAGTTGAAGCTGCTGATCGAGCGCGGCCTGGCCGGTAAGCCGTTCCTGACAACGATCGAAACCCATTGGTGGCGCGGTCCGGATTATTATGCCGTGCCGTGGCGTGGCAAATGGGCGAGCGAACTGGGCGGCGGCCTTCTCGGCCACGCCATCCACGCTCATGACATGCTGAACTATGTACATGGCCCCTGCGCCGAGGTGTTTTCCTATGGGGCGACGCTGGTCAATCCGATCGAGGTCGAGGATACGGCAGCCCTTTCGGTGAAGATGCAGAATGGCTCGCTGGCGACGCTGTCGATGACGCTGGGTTCGCGCAAGGAGATCTCGCGGTTGCGCTTCTGCTTCAACGACCTCGTCGCCGAAAGCATCATCGAACCCTATACGATGGGCCGTGACCCGTGGACTTTCGTCGCCGGGACAGAGGAACATCAGGCGCGGATCGACGAAGTGCTCGCCGCCTATGTGCCTGGCGAGGATGGCTACACCCGTCAGTTCGAGCTCTTCCACAAGGCGATCGTCGAGGATACCGACCCACCGGTGACGCTGCAGGACGCCCGCAATTCGCTGGAACTGGTAACGGCCGCTTATTTCTCGCAGCGAACCGGACAACCGACGCCGATGCCGATCGCCGCCGATCATCCGCTCTATCGCTCCTGGCTTCCGGCCGGGGAATGGCGTGTTGCGGCCACCGTCTGAACCGGGAAGGGCTTTCCCATGCTGAAATCCTTCGAGCATGTCGGCATGACGGTCAGCGACATGGACCGCACCGTCGATTTCTACTGTGGCCTGCTCGGCCTCAGCCTCGTGCTGCGCAAGACGATGGCGAATGGCATGCAGGTAGCGTTCCTCGATGCAGGCGGCGGCATGCTGGAGGTCTTTGCGCCGCCCGGCGGCGCGTCGAGGGCGGTCGACGTGGCTGAAGATACGGCCGGCGTCCGCCACCTCACCTTTCATTTCGACAGTGTCGACGAGGTCTTTGCCCGCCTTGAACAGGCGGGCGTCGAGATCAAGGAGCGGCCGCGCTTCGCCGTCCACTCCGAGATGCTGAACAAGATCGCCTTCGTTCGCGATCCCGACGGCATCATTGTCGAGCTTGCCGAACGCTCTCAGAGCCGCCAGGGCTGACACAGGTGCTGCCGATCGCTTCGCTGCGGGCGGTCAGACCGTCCCGCAGCAGATCGATCAGGCGCCGGACAAGTTTTGCTGCCATGCAAGGCTCTCCTCAGCTCGCCAGCTTGGCACTGATGTAGTTGCGCCAGCCGCCAAGTGCGGTGATTTCCTCGGCACCTTTCACCGCATGGGCCTCGCAGACGAAGCCGGAGACGCTGGAACCGTCTTCGAGCGTCAGCTTACCGATGCCGAGGGGTGCCGGAATCTTCTGGACGAACCTGCCGAAAGCATCGGCCGGCAGTGCCCAGACCTCGACCTCCAGCCCCTGACCCTTATGGCCGGGTTCGCGCAGCAGCCCTGGTTTCGCTGGCGTGGTATTAGGCAGAACGAAGAGGCGATAGTCGCCGGCCGTGCGGCAGGTCTTGACCAGACGCCCGCCGGCGCCTGCCAGTTCGTGATTGAGCGGCATGCCGGTCAGATGCGCACCGACAACCGCGATTTCGATGAAACCGTCATCGCCAGGCACAACACGGCTTGCTTCGGGGATCGCTGCCTGCCGGTCGATGCCCATGCCGGAGCTTGCTGCGCGGTGCAGCGCATCGGCAAGCGGCGCCAGCGCATCGTCGGTGAAGGCAGGTGCAATGACGGTAACGCCGCCCGGCAGCCCACCTTTGCCGAAGCCGGCCGGAACGGCGATCGCTGCGCAATCGAGCAGGTTGACGAAATTGGTGAAGCGACCGAGGCGGCCGTTGAGCACGACGGGATTGGCCAGCATGTCCGCCACGGTGTAGGTGGTCGGTGCGGTCGGCAGCAGAAGCACGTCGGCCTTTTCCCATTCGGCCTCGGTCTTGCGACGCAATTCTTCCAGCCGGTATCGGCCGTTGAAAGCCTCGACCGCGGTCTTGCCCTTGGCGCCTTCGATAATCCCCCGCACCGTCGGGTCGAAATCGGCCGCGTTCGTGGCGAGGAAGGTCTCGACCGCCGCCAGACGTTCGGCGACCCACGGCCCGTCATAGAGAAGGGCGGCGGCCTCGCGGAATGGCGCGTAATCGAAAGGCACGATGGTCGCGCCGAGCGCTCTGGCCCGCTCGATCGCCTGATCGTAGAGCGCCTCCACCTCCTTGTCGCCGAAGAACTCCCGCTCGGCGTCGGTCAGGACGCCGATGCGCAAGCCCGACACAGGCAGGTTCGCCGGTTCGGCGCGACGCGAGAAAGCATCGGCGGCATCGAAGCCTTCGGCGACCTTGCGGATCGCAACACCGTCGCCGACGGTCGCAGCAAAGATGGTGATGCAGTCGACGCTCTTGCAGGCCGGTATAGCGCCGGTATTCGGCAGGAGGCCCGGCGTCGGCTTGATGCCGACTAGATTGTTGAAGGCAGCCGGCACCCGGCCGGAGCCGGCCGTATCGGTGCCGAGCGCAAAGGCCGCAAGGCCGGAGGCCACCGTGACCGCCGATCCGGAACTCGAACCGCCTGAGATATAGGCCGCATCGAAGACCGAACGCGGCGCGCCATAGGGAGAGCGCGTGCCGTTGAGGCCGGTCGCGAACTGGTCGAGATTGGTCTTGCCGATGATGATGGCACCGGCCGCCTTCAACCGGGCAACGACGGTCGAGTCCGCCTCCGGCCGATATTCATAGGCCGGGCAGGCGGCAGTTGTCGGCAGGCCGGCGGCATCGATATTGTCTTTCACGGCAAAGGGAACGCCCCAGAGCGGCAGGCTGTTTGCCTCAGGCGCGCGTGCCATCAAGGCTTTGGCGGCAGCGCGCAGCTCCTCATCCGGCACCGGGGTGATGAAGATTGCCGGATCTTTCGCGGCGGCGCGGCGGGAGATCACCTCTTCGATGGCATCGAGCGGCGTCAGACCGGATTGATAGGCGGCGCGAAGGCTTGAGAGATCGAGGATGGTCGGCAGCATGTCAGCATTCCTCCAGAACGACGATGATATCGCCGGCTTTGACGTTTCTTCCCGGCCCGGCGCGCAGATCGCGGACGCGGCCTGCCGCATGGGCGGTGACGTTGATTTCCATCTTCATCGATTCGATGATGGCAAGTGTATCGCCAGCCGCAACCGGGGCGCCCGGCTCGACCAGCAATTTCCAGATATTGCCGGGCACGGCGCTGGCAACACCGAAGCAGCCGTCGGGAATATCCCCATCCGGGCTTTCGCCGGTGCCTTCATCGGTGACGAAGCTGTCGAGCCCGGCGTCCTTCCAGCGCTGGCGTTCGGCATCGAAGGCGGCCTGCTGCGTTGCCTTGAAACGGCCGATCGACGCCGCGTTAGCCTGCAATTCCCTCTCATAGGCGGCATAGGAGAATTCCGTCTCCTCGATCCTGATCGGATAACCGCCATGCGGGAAGGCGGCACGCGCCTCCGTCAATTCCTGATTGCTGACCGGGAAGAAACGGATCTGGTCGAAGAAATTCAGCAGCCAGGGCTTGCCCCTGGCAAAGGCCGGCGTCTCCCGCCAGGTGTTCCAGACCTGGATGGTGCGGCCGAAGAGCTGGTAGCCGCCCGGTCCTTCCATGCCGTAGATGCACATATAGGCGCCGCCGATGCCGACGGCATTTTCCGGCGTCCAGGTACGGGCGGGATTATACTTCGTCGTCACGAGGCGGTGGCGTGGATCAGTCGGGGTCGCAACCGGCGCACCGAGATAGACGTCGCCGAGACCGAGCACCAGGTAGCTGGCATCAAAGACGATATCGCGGACGGCCTGTTCGTCGGAAAGACCGTTGATGCGGCGGATGAACTCGATGTTCGACGGGCACCAGGGCGCGTTCGGGCGCACGAGCTCCTGATATTTGCGCATCGCAAGTTCCGCATCCGGATCGTTCCAGGAGAGCGGCAGATGCACGATGCGGCTCGGCACCGTGACGTCCTGGGCTGCCGGAAGGGTGGCCTCGATCTCGGAGAGCAGCCCGAGCAGGCGCCGGCGCGTGAGCTGCGTGCCGTCATAATGGATCTGCAGCGAGCGGATACCGGGGGTGAGGTCGACGACGCCAGGGAGGCGGGCCTCGACGACCGCCTGCATCAGCAGGTGCACCCGCAGCCGCAGCGCGATATCGAGCGTCATCGGCCCATATTCGACGAGCAGATTGTCGTCGCCCTGGCGGCGATAAACGACAGAAACCGGGCCATCCTCGCTGATACCGAGGATCGGCGAACCTGTTTCTTCCGAGGGCCGCCGCACCGCCGGGCCGGCGATCGGGTCTTCCGGCCGCGCCAGCGCATGAAAACGGATACGGTCGCCGGGCTTGAACTGGCCCATCTTCCACTGCTCTTCGCGGGCGATCACCGCCGGGCAAACGAAGCCGCCAAGGCTTGGACCATCGGGCCCGAGGATGATCGGCATATCGCCGGTGAAATCGATCGCCCCGATCGCATAGGCGTTGTCGTGCAGGTTGGAGGGGTGCAGCCCCGCCTCACCGCCGTCGCTTCGTGCCCATTGCGGGGCTGGGCCGATCAGGCGCACCCCGGTGCGGGCGCTGTTGAAATGCACCTCATAAGCCGTCGAAAACAGCGTCTCGATATCGCTGTCCTGAAAGAAATCGGGAGCCCCGTGCGGGCCATAGACGACGCCGACATCCCATTCGCGCGTCAAGGCCGCCGCCTCCGTCGCCGGTCTCACCGGTTCGGCCGGCACCTGCCGGGCAAAATGCAGCACATGCCCTGTCTTCAGGGTGCCGGTGGCGTTACCGCCGAATTGGCCAAGGCCGAAGGTCGCGCGCGAGCCGAGCACAACGGGAGCGGCAAAACCACCGGCGACGGCGAGATAGGCGCGTTGTCCCGGTCCTTCGATTGAACCGATAGATAAAGTCTGACCGGCGCGGATTGTCACCGGGGCGTCATGCGGCAATTTTACGCCGTCGCATGTCATTGGCATCCGCGCGCCGGCAAGCGCGATCGTCTGGTCGGCATAAAACCGCAAGGTCGGACCGGAAACCGTCAACTCCAGCGCAGCCGTCAAATCGGCATTGTCGACCAGCCGGTTGGCATGACGGAAGGAGCGCTCGTCCATCGGCCCGCTCGGCGGTACGCCGACATGCCAGAGGCCGAGCCGGCCCGGCAGTTCCTGGATGCTTGACTGCGCCCCGGGCGCGAGAACCTCGACGACATCGGGAACGAAGGCGAAGTCGCGTAGCGCCGTCGTCTTAACTTTGGCGCTGGCAAGCAATTCGGAAGCGGCGATCGCCCTGAGATAAGCGAGATTGGTCTCGATGCCCGATATCGATGTTTCGGCGAGTGCCGCCTTAAGCTTCTCGATCGCCGCCGGCCGGTCTGCCGCCGCCACGATCAGCTTGGCAAGCATCGGGTCGTAGAAGGGCGTGACCTCGGTTCCCGTCTCGATCCAGCCGTCGACGCGGGTGCTTTCCGGAAAAATGACTTCGGTCAAAAGGCCGGCACTCGGGCGGAAATCGGCATGCGGCATCTCGGCATAGATCCGCATCTCGATCGCCGCACCCTTCGGCGTCAGACCCCCAGCACCCGAGAGCACATCCTCGCCGGCCGCCTGACGGATCATCCATTCGACGAGGTCGATGCCGAAGACAGCTTCCGTGACGGGATGCTCGACCTGGAGGCGGGTATTGACCTCGAGGAAATAGAATTCCTGGCGCTGGGGATCGTAGATGAACTCGACGGTGCCGGCCGATTCATAGGAGACCGAGCTTCCCAAATCGACCGCCGCTTTGTGCAGCCGCGCCCTTGTCTCCGCGGTAAGACCAGGCGCAGGCGTCTCCTCGACGACCTTCTGGTTCCGCCGCTGCAGCGAGCAGTCGCGTTCGCCGAGCGCAATCACGCCGCCCTTGCCGTCGCCGAAGATCTGTACCTCGACATGGCGCGCTTCGGCAACGAAACGCTCGATGTAAACGCGCGCATCGCCGAAGCTGGCGCGCGCGGTCCGCTGCACGCTTTCGAAGGAGGCCTTGAGGCCGGCCGCATCGGCGCAGAGCTGCATGCCGATGCCGCCGCCGCCGGCCGTGCTTTTCAACATGACGGGATAACCGACGGTCTCGGCAGCCGAAAGCGCCTCGTCGACGCTCTGCAAGAGATCGGTGCCGGGCAGTAGCGGCACGCCGCTCGCTTTCGCCAATTCGCGCGCCGTATGCTTCAGGCCGAAGGCCGACAGATGCTCTGGGCGCGGGCCGATGAAGGCGATGCCTTCAGCGGCGAGCCGCTCGGCAAAGCCGATATTCTCCGAGAGGAAGCCGTAGCCTGGGTGCACGGCCTCAGCGCCCGTCGCCTTGCAGGCGGCAATGACGGCATCGACGTCAAGATAGCTTTCGGCAGCAGGCGCCGGGCCGAGGCGGACGGCCTCATCAGCGGTCAGCGCCGGCTTCGAGAATCGATCGGCATCGGAATAGACGGCGACTGAGGCAATGCCCATCCTCTTCAATGTGCGGATGACGCGGACGGCGATTTCGCCGCGATTGGCGATAAGAACCTTGGTGAACATCGATCAGTCCTCGCCGTCCCAGATCAGCACCCGGATCGGCGTCGGATCGAAACCGTTGCAGGGATTGTTGATCTGCGGGCAATTGGAGATGACGCAGAGCACGTCCATCTCCGCCACCAGTTCGACATAGTCGCCAGGCGCGGAAATGCCGTCGACGATGGTCATCTCGCCGTTCGGCTTGATCGGCACGTTCATGAAGAAATTGATGTTCGGCACGATGTCGCGCTTGCTCATGCCGTGTTTGGTCACCTCGATCACGAAATTGTCGCGGCAGGCATGGAGGTATTTGGTTCCGTGGCCAAAACGCACCGTGTTGCTCTCGCAGGAGCAGGCGCCGGCTGATGTATCGTGCCGGCCGCAGCTATCGGCCGTCATGACCAGCATGACGTTGCCCTCGTTCGAGATGATCTTCGTGCCGGTGCCGATATAGGCGCCACCTTGCGCCCGCATCGTATCCTGGTTGGAATAACGCTCGGCAAAGTCATCGGCGCGATAAAACAGTGTATCGATTGCCTGTTGGCCGTAGCTGTCCTCGATGCGGATGGTCTGACCCTTGCGCACGATGCCGGACCACGGCGCTTCGGCCGGGATGAAATGTTCCTGCACGGCGTTTTCGAGGCTGCGCGAAGCTGAAGTCTTGATGAAATCGGTCATCGTCATCCTCCCTCAGGCCAGCATCGAGGCGTTGTTCTCGAAGCCGCGAAGGGCTTCGGCGGTTGCCGTGCGCGCGAGATCGTCGACTGCGGGTGCGGGCGCGCGAAAGCGCGTGACGATGATCGGCTTCGGTGCATAGACCGGGTCGGGATCGAGCGGATGCGGGCAATTGGAAAGGCCGACGATCATGTCCATTTCGGCGCGCAGCTCGGCATAATCGCCGCTGTTGGAGAGTTTGCCGCGCCAGTGGAAGCCGCCGTCATCGTCGACGCGGACCGGGGCGAAGAGATTGAGGATCGCAGGAATATCGCGCCTGGCAAGACCAAGCTTGCCGGCGACGAGCACGAGATTGTCGCGGGTATTGCGGGTCTTGACGCCCGGATACTTTGCGGCATTCGAAGCTGACGTCGAGCCGCCCATCAGGCAGTCGTGGGCGCCGGAGCTATCCTCGATCAGCGAAAACATCACCCGGCCCATGTCTGAGAAGATGACGCGGCCCTTGCCGAGGGCGGTCGTCCACTGCACCTTGACCGTATCGACGAGATTGAGCCGTTCGCTCGTGTCAGCGGCGTTCCAGGCGACGAGCGCCACAGTCGATCCGCCTTCGCCCTGATCAATGCGGAGCGCCTCGCCGCGCTTCAGCGCGGTCGACCAGTACCAGCCGCCGGGGATGGTTTCCTGATGGATGATCGCAGCCGCATCGATGGCGGTGGCGGGAAGGGGGCTCGGCGCCGGCAAGGCCTTCGGCGCAAATTCCAGCCCCTTCTTCTGATGTTCCTCATAACGCTGCCGGTTGGCGGCGATCTCTTCGGGCGAACGTCTGACATGCATCATGGCTTTTCTCCTGACGGACTGGAAGCCGGGTCGTCCCGGCGAAGGCCCAGAGAAATGACCGGGCCGTCCCGGTCGGGGCTGAAGACGGAGGGCGCGCCGGCAAGCCTGGGCGGCCAGATGGAAATGTCCTTGGTGATCGTCGCGCCGTAGCGCTCCTTTTCCTCCGGGCGGTCACGCCGACGCTCGAAGGCGACAACGCGCGTCGCCAGCGTGAAGGCCTCGCGCATGTCGTGCGTCACCATGACGACGGTCATCTGCGTTTCGTGCCAGAGCCGCTTCATCAATGTGTGGATTTCGGCGCGGATGCCAGGGTCGAGCGCGCCGAAGGGCTCATCGAGCAGCAGCACCTTCGGCTTCATGATCAGCGCCTGCGCCAGTGCCAGGCGCTGCTGCATGCCGCCTGACAGTTGCGCCGGATATTTGTCCTCGGCGCCGGAAAGACCGACTTCGACAATCAGCCGCCGGGCTTCATCGACGGCGTTGCGACGGGCAGCGCCGAAAAGCTTGGCTTTATAGCGAGACCCTGAGAGTTCGCGCCCAAGCAGCACATTGCCGAGCACGGTCAGATGCGGGAACACGGAGTAGCGCTGGAAGACGACACCGCGATCCGGACCTGGCTCCTGCGGCAGAGCTTCGCCGTCCAGCAGGATGGTCCCTCTTGTTGGCCGCTCCTGGCCGAGCAGCATGCGCAGGAACGTCGACTTGCCGCAGCCGGACGGTCCGACGAGCGCGACGAAGGCGCGCGAGGCGACGGTCAGCGACACATCTTCGAGGACGATCTGGTCGCCATATTCCTTCCAGACCTTTTCGACCACCAGTTCGCTCATGCCTGCTTCTCCAGCTCCGACCAGGGGAAGACGGCGATGCGGATGCGATCGAGGATATAATTCATGATCACGGCGAGCAGCGTGATCCAGACGACATAGGGAAAGATGACGTCCATCGAGAGATAGCGGCGGACGAGGAAGATGCGGTAGCCGAGACCGGAATCCGACGAAATCGCTTCGGCGGCGATCAGGAACAGCCAGGCAGGACCGAGTTGAAGCCTGAGGCAGGTGATCAGCCGCGGCAAGATCTGCGGCAGCACGACACGAAGGCCGATCTGCCAGGAGGAGCCGCCGAGCGTTTCGGCCTTGACGATCTGCTCGCGCGGCAGCTCCAGCGCCTTCAGCGCAAGGTCGCGGATCATCGTCGGCGCAACGCCGATGACGATGAGCGCGATCTTCGAGGCTTCGCCAAGCCCCATGGCGATGAACAGGATCGGCAGCAGCGCCAGCGGCGGCACCATTGAGATAACGGCGACGAAAGGGGAGAGCAGAGCCCTCATATAAGGCAGCATGCCGATCAGCATGCCGATGACGAGCGCGGTGATCGTGGAGATGCCAAGGCCGGCAAACAGGCGCACCAGGCTCGCTCCGGTATCGGACCAGAGCAGGTATTCGCCGGTGCGCGGATCGGCGATGAAGGCCAGGCGATCGATCGCATCGGCAAAACCGGCAAGACCGGGCAGTAGCTTGTCATTGGCATTTTCCGCCAATCGTGCCACCGAGCCGAAAGTGTAGGCAACGATCAGCAGCACGAAGGGCAGCAGCGTCAAGGCAAGCTGCGCGCCCCGGCTCGGCCTTGTGTTGATCCAGCGCATGAGGAAAGCTCCGCTGATGAAGGTCGGGCGGCGCGGTCAACGCCGCGCCGCGGCTTTTAGATCGCTCAGAGCGAACCGTCGGCGGCGGCCTTCATGTAGGTCTCGGTGAAGCGCAGCTTGACGTTGCCGCTATCGCCGAGGATCTTGCCGTCCGGCATTTCGATGCCAATGACGTCGGCGGACGGCGCGCCATTGCCGAGCAGGCCTTTTTCGAACAGGAAGTTGCGGACGAGATCCATTGTCTTCGGCAGGCTGCCCGAGGCAGTGAAGGCAACGGCATCGGCCGGCTTGGCAAACAGCTTGGTGGCGGCAAGCTGGGATTCGAAGCCCTTGAGATCGGTACCCGATGCCTGGCCCATCGCCTCGCGTGCAGCCTTGCCGTCGGCACTGTCGGCAGTCAGCAATGCTGCGGTTTCATACCAGATGCCGGCGAGCGCCTTGCCGAAATTCGGATTGTCCTTCAGCACGCCTGAATTGGCGACCATCAGGTCGATAATCTCGCCCGGCACTTGCGAGCTGTCGAAGACCTTCTTGGCCGTGGGATCCTCGAGGATGGTCGAGACCAGCGGGTTCCAGGTGACGACCGCGGTCACGTCAGCCGTCTTGTAGGCGGCGACCATATCGGCGTCGGAGGTGTTGACCACTTTCACATCGCGCTCGGTCAGCTTGATGCTTTCGAGCGCGCGGGCGAGCAGGTAGTGCGAGACGGAAAATTCGACGAGATTGACGTTCTGTGCCTTGATGTCGGCAAGGCTCGCTTTGTCCTTGAGGATGACGGCATCATTGCCGTTCGAGAAGTCGCCGACAATCACGGCTGTGGTATCGACGCCGCCGGCAGCCGGGATCGACAGGCCGTCCATATTGGTCAGCGTCACGGCATCGAAGGCGCCGGCGGTATACTGGTTCATCGATTCGACGTAGTCGTTGAACTGGGTCACCTCGATCTTGATGCCGTATTTGTCGGCCCATTTCTTGACGATACCGTGATCGGCGGCGTAGCCCCAGGGCATCCAGCCGACATAGATCGACCAGGCGACCTTGAAGTCGGTCTTCTGTTCGGCCTTCGCGATGGAGCCGAGTCCCAGCGCCAGGGACGCCGTCAGCGCGGCAATTGATAGAATCTTCGAAAAAGTCTGCATTGAAATTCCCCTTTTGCTTTTCTTCAAAAGGGATCGGCAATGACCATCGTGCCGCCAATCCCTTGGCTTACGAGGTCTCCCGGGCTTTTGTCCCGCCGTGCACCCGGCGGGATGTCTCCCCTGCCGGTGGTAGCTCTCGGACCAGCCACGCCTTGCGACGCCGGAACCCTAGCCACCAACTCTGCAACTATCGAAGCAAAGTGTGTGCCAATTTATAAATCATTGATTTTATTGAGAGTGCGATGGCACCAATTCCCTGGCAAATGCAATAGTGCATGCACTTGCACAGAAAATGTGCGTATTCTGCCGTCACCTTAGGCGTTGGTTCTTTTTTGCCCAGTGAAAGACAAGTCGCAGGCAGACGCACAGAACGCCGAATTGTGGCTTCCCTGAGCTAGTTCCGGAAAGCGCCGGCCGGAACCGTCGTCACCAGCCGGATATCACGGCGGAAGTCCGATGGTGACATGCCGGCGATGTGGCGGAAGGATTTGTTGAAGGCGCTGATCGAGCCGAAGCCGCTGTCCATCGCCACCTGCAGCACGTTGGCGCCCTCGCTCATCAGCATCGCCTGAGCGCGCGACAGCCGCAGCAGCGTCACATATTTGCTGAGCGTCATGCCGGTCGATCGCTTGAACAGGTTCATCGCATATTTCGGATGTAGGTCGGCGGCGCGGGCGATATCGACCGAATCGATGTCGTGCAGGAAATTGGCGGCGATGAAATCGCACATGCGCGCGACGCTGCGCGAGGAATGCGGATACGGGTGATCGCCGTCGAGATTGATGGTCGCCTGCGACGTCATCGAATAGGGTTCGAGCGCGATCCGTTCGATGCGCAGCAGCAGCTCGTCGACGGCGTGCTGGGCCTTGGCGGGATCGCCTGAGTTGGCATAGCGGAACCAGCGGGTGAAGTTCTCCCTGTCGGCGGCATCCGTTGCCGAGGTCAGCAGCGTCTCGCCCTTCATCAGCCGGCTGGAAACGCTGATCGGCAGGCGCAGCCGGAAGAAATAGACGAGCGGCAGATGGGCGCCGGCATAGAGCGAATCATCCGAGGATTCGTCCATCTGATGCGGCTGACCACCCCAAAAGAGGCACATTTCGCCGGCGTTCAGCCGGAATTCGTGGTCGCTCATCCGGTAGTGCACGGTGCCGCGCATCACGTAGTTGACCTCGACCTGCGCGTGCCAGTGCGGCATGGCCATAACAGGCGGATGAGCATGAAACATCTGCAGCGCTGTCGGCAAACCCTCGATGCTGCTCGCGCCGGGCTGGTAGATTGCACGTGTGCCGACCTTACTTTCCGCCAAATTCATGTTCCCTTTTTAGGAGACACCCGCTCCCTTACAGATAGTCTAACCGCGTTCGTGAAAGATCGGCAATTGAAAAGGGAGGATTTTCAATGCGCTTCAAACTTCTCGCTGCGACCGCAGCTGTCGCAGTGCTTGCTTCCGGCTCCGCATTCGCGCAGTCGGCCAATCTCACCATCTGGAGCTGGAATGTCGCTGCATCGGCATTGAAGTCCACGCTTCCAGGCTTCAACAAGCAGTTTCCCGATATCAAGATCACCGTCGAGGACCTCGGCAACAGCCAGGTCTTCGACAAGACGCTCGCTGCCTGCGCTGCCGGTGGCGACGGCTTGCCCGACATCGTCAGCATCGAGAATTTCGAGGCTGAAATCTTCTGGAGCCGTTTCCCGGATTGCTTCGCCAATCTGAAGGAGCTCGGCTATACGGCCGATATCCAGGCGAAATTCCCTGATTTCAAGCGCACCGAGCTTGAAGTCGGCGATGTCGCCTATGCCATGCCGTGGGATTCCGGTCCCGTCGCCGTCTTCTACCGCCGCGATCTGTACGAAAAGGCCGGCGTCGATCCGAGCACGATCAGCACCTGGGACGATTTCATCGCTGCCGGCAAAAAGATTTCCGCCGCCAATCCCGGCGTCGTCATGGCGCAGGCCGACTTCAACGGCGACAGCGAATGGTTTCGCATGATCGCCAACGAACAGGGCTGCGGCTATTATTCGACCGACGGTCAGAACATCACCATCAACCAGCCGGCCTGCGTCGCCTCGCTGCAAAAGGTGAAGGAGATGAAGGATGCCGGGACGCTGACGTCGGCCAACTGGGACGAAAAGATCCAGGCCAATACCGCCGGCAAGGCCGCAAGCCAGCTATATGGCGGCTGGTATGAGGGCACCGTGCGCTCGACCTCTCCCGATCTCAAGGGCAAGTGGGGCGTCTACAGAATGCCGAGTCTGACCGCCGATGGCCCGCATGCGGCCAATCTCGGCGGTTCGTCGCTCGCCATTTCGGCGACATCCGCGAACAAGGAAGCCGCCTGGAAATTCGTCAATTACGCCCTCGGCACGGATGAGGGTCAGATCACCATGCTGAAGGAGTTCGGTCTGGTTCCGTCGCTGCTTTCGGCCGAGAAGGATCCCTTCGTCAATGAGCCGCAACCCTATTGGGGCGGCCAGAAGGTCTGGGCCGATATTCTGGCGACACTGCCGAAGATCGTACCGAGCCGCGGCACCGCCTTCCAGAGCGATGCGGAAGCCATCTTCAAGGCAACGCAGACGAAGTTCTTCGCTGGCGGCTATCCCGATGCGAAGGCGGCTCTCGACGACGCCGCCAAGCAGATTGCTTCGGCGACCGGCCTCCCTATCGCGCAATGAATGACGATGCCGGGCGCTTCAGGCGCCCGGCTTTCCCCCGGTTTGCAAAGCGACCGGTCATTCGTTCGTGAGGAGGAGGGCTTGATGCCGTTCAGAACCCGGAGCGCCTATGCGTTCCTCGCCCCCTATCTGCTGGTCTTTGCCACCTTCTGGGTCTGGCCGATCATCAATTCGTTCCTGATTTCGTTTCAGAACACCCGAATCAATCCGTGGAAATTCAGTTTCCAGGCCAATTGGGGCCGGCTCTTCTATGACCCGGCCTTTTACAATGCTCTTTACAATACGCTGATCATCCTGCTGATTCAGGTACCGGTGATGATCGCACTCGCGACGGTCATGGCGGTAATGCTCAATTCGCCGCTGCTGAAAGCGCGACCGCTCTTCCGCTTCGCCTTCTTTGCGCCTGTCGTCGTCGGCGAGGTCGCCTATGCTGCCGTCTTCCGGCTGATGTTCAGCCTCGATTTCGGTATCATCAACAAGCTGATTTCAGCCGTCGGTCTGAGCCCGGTCTCCTGGTTCGACAATGCGAATGCCGCCATGGCGCTGATCATTCTCGCCGTCACATGGCGCTGGGCTGGCTACAACGCCATCATCATCCTCGCCGGTCTGCAGTCGATTCCCGACGATGTCTATGAGGCAGCGACACTCGACCGGGTGAGCAAGGTACAGCAATTCTTTCATATCACCCTGCCGCTTCTGAAGCCGATCATCCTCTTCTGCGTGGTTCTTTCGGTGATCGGCACCATGCAGCTCTTCACCGAGCCCTTCCTGATCACCAATCGTGGCGGTCCCGGCGGCGGCACCGAGACGCTCGGCCTGCTACTTTATCGCCAAGGCTTCACCTCGCTGAACTTCGGCTATGCCTCGGCGATCGCCTATACGATGGCTGCCCTTGCCGTGGCGATTTCGCTTCTCAATCTCTGGGTCGGGAGGGATCCGAAATGAGATCCAAATCGCAATCCCTTCTGCTGCGTCAGATCGCGCTGCATGCCGCACTGGCGCCGCTTGCGATAATCTGGCTGTTTCCGCTCTGGATGATGTTCGTCTTCTCGACGATGCCCGACAACGGCATCTTCAGCCCTGACATCGTGCTCTGGCCATCGACCAACTTCGTCGAGAATTTCAAGAACCTGCAGGCCGATACCGATTTCATCGGCGCCATGGTGATCTCCGTCGGCGTCGCGCTCATCTATACGGTCCTGTCGGTACTGCTGACCTCGATGGCGGGCTGGGCGCTGGCGCGGTACCGTTTCGTCGGCCGCTCCATCGTCATCGCCATCATCCTCGGTACGATCACGCTGCCGTTTTCGGTGGTGGTGATCCCGCAATTCATCATGGTGGCACGCGAATTCAAGCTGGCAAACACCTGGGTGGCGCTGATCGTGCCACCGCTGTTCAATTCGCTCGGGGTGCTGTTCATGCGGCAATCCTTCTCGATGATGCCAGGCGAGCTCTTTGATGCCGCCCGGGTCGAGGGCGTCAAGGAATGGCAGATCTTCCTGCGCATCGCCCTGCCGCTGGCGCGTCCGACCATGGCGGCACTGGCGATCATCCTGTTCCTCGCCTCGTGGAACAACTATCTCTGGCCGCTGCTGATCAATTCCAAACCGGGAATGATGACGGCGCCGGTGGCACTGGGAACGCTGATCGGCCTCACCAAGGTCTCCTGGGGCGGCATCATGGCCGGCGCGGTGCTGCTGACGGCGCCGATCCTTGTCGTCTTCGTGGCTCTCCAGCGCCATTTCATCGCCGGCATCGCGGCCGGCGCAATCAAATAATCGAACAATAGGGAGGCCGCATGGCAGAGCTTTCACTCAGCAATATCGTCAAGCGCTTCGGCGGCTTTGAGATCATCCACGGCGCCAATCTGGAGGTGAAGGACGGCGAATTCGTCGTCTTCGTCGGCCCCTCCGGCTGCGGCAAGTCCACGCTGCTCAGGATGATCGCCGGCCTCGAGGACATTACATCAGGCGAACTTCAGATCGGCGGCAGGGTGGTCAACGACGTCGAGCCGGCTGATCGCGGCATCGCCATGGTCTTCCAGTCCTATGCGCTCTATCCGCACCTGACCGTCGAGGAAAATTTGAGCTTCGGCCTGCGCATGAACGGCAATCCGAAGGCCGATACCGAGCGGCGCGTGCGCCATGTCGCCGAGATCCTGCAGATCACCGAGTTGATGAAGCGGCGACCGAAGCAGCTTTCCGGCGGCCAGCGCCAGCGCGTCGCCATCGGTCGCGCCATCGTCCGCGAACCCCAAGTCTTCCTGTTCGACGAACCTTTGTCGAACCTCGATGCGGAACTGCGCGTGCAGATGCGCGTCGAAATATCAAGACTGCACAAGCAGCTCGGCACGACGATGATCTACGTCACCCACGACCAGACGGAAGCGATGACACTCGCCGACAGGATCGTCGTGCTGCGCGCCGGCAATATCGAGCAGATCGGCGCGCCGCTCGATCTGTACGACGATCCCGCAAACCAGTTCGTCGCCGGTTTCGTCGGTTCGCCGAAGATGAATTTCCTGAAGGCCGTGGTGGTTGAGACGCAGCCGGGTCGGGTGGTGATCGCCCTGGAAAGTGACGCCAATACGCGCCTGCCGCTGCCTGTCGCCGTTCCGATCGAAGCCGGCGCAAAGGTGACGCTCGGCATCCGTCCCGAACATTTCGTCGATGCGGGCATGGGCGATGCCGACCTCACCGTCACCATCGACGTCGCCGAACACCTCGGCAATACCAGCTACATCTACGCCACCATCGGTCCCGAGCAACTGATCATCGAGCGGCCGGAATCGCGCGTCGCCGGCAATCGCGAGACGCTGACAGTCGGCCTTCCCGCCAATCGCACATTCCTTTTCGACGGCGCCGGTAAACGGCTTCGCTGAACCAAATCCCAGGACAGAAAGACGAAAGAGGATTTTCCATGACTTCAGATCAACCGATCCGGTGGGGCATCATCGGCCCCGGCACCATCGCCCGCACCTTTGCCGATGGCGTCGCCCATTCTCGCACGGGGAAGCTGGTGGCGATCGCTACCCGCAATCCGGCAAAGCCGGGCCTTGCCGAAAACTTCCCCGGCGCCCGCATCGTCAATGGCTACGAGGCGCTGCTTTCCGACCCCGAGGTTGATGCTGTCTATATCTCCGTGCCCCATACCGGCCACGCCGAATGGGCGATCAAGGCGGCACGTGCCGGCAAGCACATCCTGGTGGAAAAGCCGATCGCACTCTCGGCCTATGATGCCGAAGCCGTTTATTACGAGGCGAAAAAAGCCGGCGTCTTTGCCGGGGAAGCCTTCATGTACCGCGTGCATCCGCAGACGGAGAAACTGGTCGAACTCGTCAAAAGCGGCGTCATCGGCACCGTTCGCATCATCCGCTCGAGCTTCGGCTTCAATATGGGCAGCTACAAGCCGGAACATCGGCTTTTCGCCAACGACACCGCCGGCGGCGGCATTCTCGATGTCGGCGGTTATCCGGTCTCGATGGCCAGACTGATTGCCGGCGCCGCAGAGGGCAAGGCCTTCCTCGAACCGGAGAAGGTCTCGGGCGTCGCCCATCTCGGCCAGAGCGGCGTCGATGAATGGGCATCTGCCGTGCTCAAGTTCCCGAACGAAATCATCGCCGAAGTCTCCTGCTCGATCATGGCGCAGCAGGACAATGTGTTGCGCATCATCGGCTCCGAGGGCCGGATCGAGGTCCAGGACTTCTGGTTTGCCTCCGGCCACAAGGGCGGCGTCGGCAAGATCGAGATCTTCAAGGGCGGCAGCCGAGAAACCGTCGAACTCAGGGAGGATCGCTGGCTCTATTCCTTTGAGGCGGACGCGGCAGGCGACGCCATCCGTGCCGGCAAGACCGAATTCAGCTCTCCAGGCATGAGCTGGGCAGATTCGATCGGAAACCTGCGGGTGCTCGACCAGTGGCGTGCCTCGGTCGGCCTCGAATACGGCGTGGAAAAAGCCAGCAAACGCACGGCAAACATTGCCGGCGGCGCGATCGCGCGCGGCAACAGCGTTCCGCAGCGTGAAATTCCCGGCATTTCCAAGCCGGCCTCGGTCGTGACCCTCGGCTTCGAGTTCTTTCCGAACTTCGCCTCTGCCTCGCTGACGCTCGACGCCTTCTACGAGGCCGGCGGCAATGCCTTTGACACGGCCTATGTCTATGGCGGTGGCAAGACGGAAGCGATCTTCGGCGACTGGCACACGAGCCGCATGGTGCCGCGCGAGGAGATCGTGCTGATCGGCAAGGGCGCGCATTCGCCGCTCTGCTATCCCGATATGATCGCAAAGCAGCTCGACCAGTCGCTTTCCCGGCTGAAGACCGACTATGTCGACATCTATTTCATGCATCGCGACAACACCGACGTGCCCGTCGGCGAGTTCGTCGATGCCATGGATGCCGAGGTCAAGCGCGGACGCATCCGCGGCATATTCGGTGGTTCGAACTGGACGCGGGCGCGCTTCGACGAAGCGATCGCCTATGCCGAAAAGACCGGCAAGACGGCGCCGGCAGCGCTGTCCAACAACTTCTCGCTCGCCGAGATGCTCGACCCGATCTGGGCCGGCTGCGTTGCCGCTTCCGATGACGACTGGAAAAAGTGGCTGAACGACAAGCAGATCCCGAACTTCGCCTGGTCGAGCCAGGGTCGCGGCTTCTTTACCGATCGTGCCGGCCGCGACAAGCGGGATGATGAGGAAATCGTGCGGGTCTGGTATTCCGAGCGCAACTTCGGACGTCGCGACCGCGCCATCGAGCTTGCCAGCAAACTCGGCCGCAATCCGATCCATATCGCGCTTGCCTATGTGATCGCCCAGCCTTTCCCGGTCATTCCACTGATCGGGCCGCGCACCGTCGCCGAGTTGGAAGACAGTCTCTCGGCGCTCGACATCAAGCTGACGCCCGATCAGGTGAAGTGGCTGGAAGGCTGACGCAATAGAGAGGGCGCGGTTTGAACCGCGCCCTTGGCTTTTCTACTTGCGCGGCTCGGAAGCTTTCTTCCTGGCCGCGTCGTCCATCAGCTCATACCACATGGCGTTGAGAACGGCGAAAGCCGCGGCCAACGGCAGGCCGAGGATCCATGCAAAATACCACATCGTTTGGTCTCCCTCAGAGCAATTCCAGGAAAATGCGAAGCGGTTTTCCGTCCGGAATTGCGTAAAAACAAAAGGTTAGAGCGGTTCTCCTGAATCGCTCTAGTAAGCGTGGCTGTTCTTGTCGGTGATCGACTTCTCATCGACCTTGCCCCACAGAACCTTGTAGACCCAGGCTGTGTAGGCGAAGATGATCGGCAGGAAGATCACCGTCACCACCAGCATGATGAACAGCGTCATTTGGCTGGAGGACGCATCCCAGACCGTCAGGCTCGATCGCGGATCAAGCGAGGAGGGCAGGATGAACGGGAACATCGACAGGCCGACCGTCGAGATGATGCCAAAGATCGCCACCTTGCTGAAGAGCAGTGTCATGACTTCGCGCCTTACCCGCATGGCGATGAACGCCAGCGCCGCGCCGACGAAGCCGAGGACGGGCGCGATGATCATCCAGGAATGAGCGGCGTAGTTGGTAAGCCACGCGCCTTTCTCCAGCGCCACGGTCTTCAGCAGCGGATTGGAGGGACCGATCGGGCTAATATCGCTGGTGATGCGATAGCCACCGACACCGATCCACAGGAAGAGGCCGCCGAGTGCGAAAAGCACGATAACGGCAAGGGCGGCGATGCTGCCATAGGTTCTGGCACGCACTGCGACCGGGCCACTCGACTTCAACACCAGCCAGGCCGCACCATGCACCGTCAGCATGGCTAGTGAAAGCAGGCCGCAGAGCAGAGCATAGGGGTTGAGCAGGGCGAAGAACGAGCCCTCGTAGAAGATCCGCATATCGTCGGCAAAGCGGAAGGGCACGCCCTGTAGCACGTTGCCGACTGCGACGCCGAAGATCAGCGACGGCACGAAACCGCCGACGAACAGCGCCCAGTCCCAGCCGCTCCGCCAGCTGGCGCTTTCCCGCTTCGAACGATATTTGAAGCCGACTGGGCGCAGGATGAGCGCGAAGAGGATCGCGAACATCGCCAGATAGAAGCCCGAGAAGGACACAGCATAGAGCGGCGGCCAGGCGGCAAAGATGGCGCCGCCGCCGAGGATCAGCCAGACCTGATTGCCCTCCCAGGTGGCGCCGATGGTGTTGATCGCCACGCGCCGTTCCGTATCGGTCCGGGCAACGAAAGGCAGAAGGGTGCCGACGCCGAGATCGAAACCGCCTGTTGTCGCAAAGGCGATCAGCAGCACGCCGAGCAGCAGCCACCAGATGAGACGCAGGGTTTCATAGTCGATGAGTTCGTGAAGGATCATGGCAGGTCACTCCGCGGCCGAGACGAGGGTTTCGGAAATCAGAACCGCTTCCGGCTCGTCGTCCGGCTCCGGTCCTTGCTTGATTGCCTTGATCATCAGGCCCATCTCGATGACGATCAGCGTCGTGTAGAGCGCCGCAAAACCGATGATGGTCAGAAGCACGGTGCCGGCGCCGAGGCTGGAGACGGCCGCGGCCGTCGGCAACACGCCTTCGATCACCCAGGGCTGGCGGCCGAATTCGGCGACGACCCAGCCGAGTTCAATGGCAACCCAGGGCAGGGGGATCGCCAGCACGGCAATCTTCAGAAGCAACGGATATTTGTCGAGATGGCGGCGCGCCGACAGCCAGAAGAAGGTGGCGGTCAGCAGGATGAAGAAGATACCGAGGCCGACCATGATGCGGAAGGACCAGAAGAGCGTCGGCACGTGCGGGATGGTATCGCGCGCGGCCTGAACGATCTGCTCGTCGGTCGCCTGGCGAGGATCGTCGACGTAGCGCTTCAGAAGAAGAGCATAACCAAGATCATGGCCGAGATCCTCGAAGGAGCTGCGCACTTCCTGCGCAACCTGATCCTGCGCCGGTGCCGAACGGATCTGCATCAACGCGTCGTAAGCCTTGATGCCATCGCGGATCCGGGTTTCGGCCTGCTGTTCGAGCTTGTCGATGCCGGGGATTTCGGTCGTCAGCGACCGCGTGCCGATGAGGCCCATGACCCAGGGAATGTGCACGGCAAAATGCGTTTCGCGGGCTTCCTGGTCGGGGAAGCCGAAGGCGGTGAAGGCCGCCGGCGCCGGTTCCGTCTTCCACATGCCCTCGATTGCCGCGAGCTTCATCTTCTGGTTCTCGGTCGCGAGATAACCGCTCTCATCGCCAAGGACGACGACCGAAAGCGCCGAAGCGAGGCCGAAGGAGGCGGCGACCGTCATCGAACGCTTGGCAAGTTCGATATGCCGGCCCTTGATTATATACCAGGCCGAGACGCCGAGCACGAAGATCGAAGCGCAGACGTAACCTGCCGATACCGTATGGACGAATTTCGCCTGGGCCACCGGGTTGAAGACCACATCGAAGAAGCTTGTGATCTCCATGCGCATCGTTTGCGGATTGAGCGCCGATCCTACCGGGTTCTGCATCCAGCCATTGGCAATCAGGATCCACAGCGCTGAGAAGTTCGAGCCGAGCGCCACAGCCCAGGTGGCGACCAGATGGCCGACCTTCGACAGTTTGTCCCAGCCGAAGAAGAACAGCCCGACGAAGGTCGCCTCGAGGAAGAAGGCCATCAGCCCTTCGATCGCCAGCGGCGCACCGAAGATGTCGCCGACATAATAGCTGTAATAGCTCCAGTTCATACCGAACTGGAACTCCATGACGATGCCGGTGGCGACGCCGATCACGAAATTGATGCCGAACAACGTGCCCCAGAATTTCGTCATCTGTCGCCAGATCTGGCGGCCGGTCATGACATAGACGGTTTCCATGATCGCCAAGAGCACGGACAGGCCGAGCGTCAAGGGCACGAACAGGAAGTGGTAAAGCGCCGTCAGCGCAAATTGGAAGCGCGAAAGTGCTACGATATCTAGTTCCATTGTCTTTCTCCCACGGTCCCACGCGGTACAGGGCGTTCCTCAGCGCCGACCGGCGCGTGAGGGCATGCAGTCTTGCTCAGTCCGGGCGAAGCAGGTCGAGCGCCTTTTCGAACGCCGCCTCGCCGCGGCGCGAAATTTCTGTGATGCGACCGCCTTCGATGACCGCGATGCGGTCTGCGATCGCAGCCTCGCGGCGGATATGCGTGGCGATCAGCAGCGAGCGGCCCGCCGCCATTGCCGAGAGACGGCGGAGCACGTCGCGGGCGGTGACGCCGTCAAGGCCCTCTGTCGGCTCATCGAGCAGCCAGAGTGGCGTGTCGCGCAGGAAGAGCCGGGCAAGCGCCAGCCGGCGCGACTGGCCACCGGAAAGGCCGAGCCCGCCTTCGCCGAGCGGCGTATCGATGCCCCCCGGCATGGCCTCAATATCGGCAAGCAGGCCGGCAGCAGCGAGCGCTTCGCGAAGGCAGGCCTCACTTGCATTGGGGTTCGCGAGACAGAGGTTGCCGCGCAGGCTGTCTTCGAAGAGCTCCGTCCGTTGCGTCAGCAAGGTCGTCGCCATCGCGGCAACACTTCCCGTCCTTGCCGGCAATTCGCCGGCAAGGACGGCTAGCAGGCTCGACTTGCCGGCGCCGCTGCTGCCGATGATGGCCAGGTGTTCGCCTTGTGCAAGCGCGAGCTCGATGCCCTGGAGCGCCGGCACGGCAGAGTTTTCATGCAAGGCTGATACCTTCGCCAGCGAAAAAGCGCATCCCGGCAATGGCGCCACCAATGCTTCAGGTGCCGCCGCGACGGCAAGCCGCGGCGCGATACGCCTTGCCGCAAGCAGCGTCCTGCCGAGTTCCAGGGCACCGCGGCGCAGCGCAGCGAAGGGTTCGACTGCCGCAAAGGCGACAAGCAGGCCGAGTGCGGCGACAGGAGCGGTAATCACCTTCGTTTCCGCAAGTACCGCAACGGCAAGCAGCGATGCTGTGAGCAGCACGGTGGAGACAAGGCCGAAGCCGAATGTCAGGCGGGTCTCGACGCGGTTCAACCGGTCGTCGGCGCGGGCGGCGTAACGATCGGCCGCGGCAATCGCCTTGCTCTGCGCCGCAAGCCGGCCGGCCATCAGCAGATCGGTCTGGCCGGCGACGAGATCGATCGTCCGCGACCGCAGCGCCTCGATGCCATGGGCGCGTTGGCGGGCATGTTTGCGCGCCACCCGGCCGGCAATCAACGGCAGGCCAAGGCCGGCACCGGCGAGAAAAAGGCCGAAGCACAGGCCGAACAAGGGATGGATCAGCCCCAGCACGAGGCTTGCCGCCAGTGCTGCACCGATCGCGACAGCAGCCGGCACGAGGATGCGCAGGTAGAGGGAATCGAGCGCATCGATATCGGCCGTCAGACGGAAGAGCAGCCGTGCGGGACGGTGTGCTAGCGCGCGGGCAGCACTCGGTTCGGCAAAGCCGCGAAACAGCCTTTCGCGCAGGGCGGCGAGCACGCCGAGCGTTGCATCATGGGTCGCAAGCCTTTCGCCGTAGCGTGCGACTGTGCGGACAATGGCGAGAAGGCGGATGCCGGCTGACGGCGCAAAGACGTCGAAGGTGATGGCGACAGCGGCCGAAAGGCCGGCGAGCGAGGTGGCGGTGATGAACCAGCCGGACAGGCCGAGCAGGGCGATGCCAGCTGTCACCGTCGCCGCCGAAAGGGCTGCGCCGAGCAGCAGCGCACGCCGGCGCTCGGCAAGGAACAGACGCAGGATCGGCTTGAGGTCTGCAGCAAATCCGCTCATTCGGCGGCCTCCCTCATGACGATGTCTGCATCGACGCGCACGGCGCGATGCATGCGGGCGGCAAGCAGCGGATCGTGAGTCGCAACGATCAAAGTACGGCCCCTGGAGAGCGAAAGCAGGCTCTCGGCAACCTCGGCGGCTGTGGCGGCGTCGAGATGCGCCGTCGGCTCGTCGGCCAGGATGATCCGGAGACGCGGGTTGCAGGCGGCCCGCGCGATCGCAAGCCGTAGCGCCTCGCCGCCGGAAAGCCCGATCCCGCCTTCGCCAAGCGGCCGGTTGCCATAGGCGGCGGCGACCTTTCCGAGCCTGGCGGCGCCGAGCGCATCCGTCACGTCGCCGCTTGAGATACCGGGCCTGCCGAGCGCGATATTGCCGGCGATGGTGCCTGCGAAAATATGCGGTCTCTGGCCGATCCATGCCATGCTGGCCCGCAAGGCGGCAGCGGTGTCATCCGCAAGTTCCATGCCGCCGATGACGATGCGTCCGCCGGTACAGGGCGTCAGCCCTGATATGAGCGAAAGAAGCGTCGACTTGCCGGAACCGCTTGCGCCGAGAAGCGCCAGATGTTCGCCGGTCGCGATATCGAGGTTGAAACCGTCAAGGATCAACGGCTCGGCGGCGTTGTAACGGAAATCAACATTCTCAAGACGGATGGCCGGCGCTTCGACGACGGCAGATGCTGCTGGCGCGACTTCGGCTGTTCCTTGGATGGACAGGCCGCCGGCAGCGAGGGCGTCCAGGGCTTTCAGCGCCGCTTCGCCGGCCGCCCGATCGTGCCAGACAGCCGAGAGTTCGCGCAGGGGCTCGAAGAAGGCCGGTGCCAGCAGCAGGATGAACAGTCCCTCGGTCAGATCGAGCCGGCCCACCCAAGTGCCGAAGCGGATCTCGCCGAGCAGGCTGAAACCGACATATACGGCAATCATCGCCACGCCGAGTGCGGCGAAAAGCTCGAGCACCGCTGAGGACAGAAAGGCGATCTTCAGCACCGCCATGGTGCGCACACGCAGCGACTCCGCCTCCGACCGCAGGCGCAGTGCCGTTGCATCGACTGCGTCGAGCGCACGGATGGTCGCCAGTCCGCGCAGTCGATCGAGCAAGAAGCCGTTGAGGCCGCCGGTGGCGACGAGCTGTTTTTCGCTGGCCGCCTGAGCACGCCAGCCGATCAGCGCCATGAAGATGGGGATCAGCGGCGCGGCGAACAGCAAAACCAGCGCGGCGATCCAGGAGACTGGAAGGATGAAGGCAAGGATGACGAGCGGCACAAGGCTCGCCTTCATGCGCGCCGGCTGGAAACGGGCAAGATAGGGCACGATCAGTTCGGCCTGTTCGCCAAGCACGCTCGCGGCTTTGCCCGAGGCAGGCCGGCCGCGATCGATGGGCGACGACATGGAAAGTGCCGCGGCGGCAATCTGCCGCCTGCGGCTGAGCTCGCCGCGGGCGGCTTGAAAGGCCAGGCGGCCGCCAGCCGCGTCGAGACAGCTTCTTGCAAATCCGAGGGCGAGGATGCCGAGGGCTGGCCAGAGGACGTCATGCAATCCGCCGCCATCGGCGATGCGGCCAACCGAGACGGCCAACAACCCCGCCTGCGGGATCCAGACGGCGGCGGCCAGCGCCTGCAGCATTGCCGCTCTGCGCAGCCCGCCTTTCGCATCATCTAGGCCGGTGACAGGCGAGACTGTATCGCCGTCCGGCAACGGCTCGGCCGCTTGTCTGTCCTTCGCGTCGAAGAAAGCAGTGCCCATGGCGCTAACTCTTGTTCGCAGGATTCGGCCGGCGGCTGCGGCCGAGCGAAACGACCCGGTCCTTGGCTTCCAGAAGCTTGGTCACTTTCGCGCCTAGCGAGAGTAGCGTTGCAAGCCTTTCTGTTTCAAGTTGTTTTACGTCCTCATACCAATGCGTCAGCTGCTCGATCAGCGTGTGCATCTCGCTCATGCGTTGCTGCGCATGCCGCTCGGCTTCGCTGGCCGGCCGTTGCATCAGGATCTCACGCAGAACCGACAGCGTCGGATCGACTTCACGCTTCTTTCTCTCTTCGGCAAGCGTCCTCAATATGTGCCAGACATCATCCGGCGTGGTGAAGAAATCGCGACGATCGTCCGGCCTGTGTTTCAGGATGACGAGGTTCCAGGCCTGCAGTTCGCGCAGGCTCATCGAAACATTGGAACGCGAGATGCCGAGCGACTCGGCGATCTCCTCCGCGCAGACCGGCGCGGGCGAAACGAAGAGCAGGGCATAGATCTGGCCGACCGTGCGGTTGATTCCCCAGCGCGATCCCATTTCGCCGAAATGGAGAACGAAGGACTGGACGAGAGGCGGAAGGTTCATGGTCATTTCCGTTGCGTCTGTGATTTCAGAAATTTCTGAAATCACTATACTGACTTTCGCGTCTCGCCGGCAATCGGCAAGGCAGGCCTGCGTCAATTTGGATATCCCTTCGTCGATCGTTGGCTAGATATAGCCGGGTGCGACGTGGCTGGATTTGACTTGGGTCAAGTCCACAGCACTTTGCAGCGATGACACAGAAACGCCCGGCGGTGCGTTACGCATGCCGGGCGTTTCTGTCGGCTCGCGATGTCTAGGCCGCGGCCTAGTTAATACCGTCAGGCTCAGATCAAGCCGGCCAGGATGCCGACGCCGGCAATGGCGGCAATGCCACCTGCCGTGCGCGTCACGAAGACGCCCTGGCGTTCACCGGCGCGGCCGATGATGTAACCAATGGCGAGACCGGCGACATGCAGCAGCGCCGTCGCGGCCATGAAGCCGGCAGCATAGGCGACACCAGCGGCATTTTCCGGCATTTCGGCGCCATGTGCATGACCGTGGAAGATGGCGAAGAGGCCGATGATGCCGAGTGCTGCGGCCAGCGGCGCCTTGACGTTGAGCGCAACGACGGCGCCGAGGACGACGACGGAAAGCGCGATGCCCGTTTCAACGAAGGGAACAGCAATGCCGGCAACGCCGAGAGCACCACCGAGTGCCATAACCAGAACGAAGGTCGTCGGCACGAGCCAGGTGGCGCGGCCGCCGAGCTGAAATGCGAAAACACCGACCATCACCATGGCGAGGACATGATCGAGGCCAGACATCGGATGGGCAAAGCCATGGCTGAAGCCGGCAGCTTCGCCGATGGCGGGATGGGCGGAGGCGACGGCTGGAAGCGCTGCGGCAGCCAAGGCAAGCAGGCCGCTCTTGATTGCTGATTTCATTGCTCGATTCCCTCGTGAGTTTTCGAATATCCTGCGGCGGCCGAACACCGGCATGGTTCCAAGTCGCGCGCATTACGCTAGTTCAAAGAATTCTCGCCGTCAACGAAAACTCCATGAAATACAAGCCAATTCAAGTGCTTATCTGATAGGCAGATGCCGCTTTCGATAGCTCCTTCCAACGCCCAGCGACTCAAGATCGAACTGGAAACGGTCCCCCACAGAGGCTATCAATCGTCCGGCAGAGACGGCGCAGACCGCCGTGATGGAGGAGACGCCATGACGAATACCAAACGGGCGCTGGCGATCAGCGCGCCCGAGCCGCGCACGCTCGATCTGATCTTCAGCGACAGCGCGCGCGCCGAACTGCATGCGAAATATGAGATCGTCGAGGCCGATCCCGAGAACATCGCCAGTCTCGGCGACGAGATCCTCGGCAAGGCGCGCTACATCATCGGGCAGCCGCCGCTTTCGGCCGACACGCTGGGACGTATGCCGGCCTTGCGCTCGATCCTGAATGTCGAAAGCAATCTTCTCAACAACATGCCCTATGAGGTGCTCTTCCAGCGCGGCATCCATGTCGTGACGACAGGCCAGGTCTTTGCCGAGCCGGTCGCCGAAATCGGCCTCGGCTTCGCACTGGCCTTGGCGCGCGGCATCGTCGATGCGGACGTCGCCTTCCGTCAGGGCACCGAACTCTGGGGCGGCGAGGGCAATTCGAGTGCGCGGCTGCTCGCCGGTTCCGAGATCGGCATCGTTGGCTTCGGCGATCTTGGCAAGGCGCTGCGCCGGTTACTGTCCGGCTTCAGGGCCCGTATCAGAGTGTTCGATCCCTGGCTGCCGCGCTCGATCCTCGAGGAAAACGGCGTCGAGCCGGCGAGCCTGGAGGACGTCCTGACGAAGAGCGATTTCGTCTTCGTCGTCGCCGCCGTCACCAGCGAAAACAAGGGATTTCTCAGCACGGAGGCCTTTGCCAGCATGCGCAAAGGCGCGGCCTTCATCCTCCTCAGCCGCGCCGATGTCGTCGATTTCGATGCGCTGATGGCGGCCGTTTCCTCGGGCCACATCGTCGCGGCGAGCGACGTCTACCCGCAAGAGCCGCTGCCTCCCGATCATCCGGTGCGAAGCCTGAAGGGTTTCATCCGCTCGGCGCATCGGGCCGGAGCACTCGACAGCGCCTTCAAGAAGATGGGCGACATGGTGCTCGAAGACATGGACCTGATGGATCGCGGCCTGCCGCCGATGCGGTGCAAGCGGGCGGAACGCGAAACAGTCTCACGCATGCGTTCCAAACCGGTCGCGGTGAATTAAAGCATGTCGCGCAAAAGTGTGCGGCGGTTTTGCGATAACGACATGCGTGAAGATTAGAATCTAAAGCGCGAGGAGCGGATCTGAAAGATTGCGACGCGCTTTAGAGCAAAATGCTGATTTGGCGCGTCGCGTTAGGCGGCGCGCTGTTCGACACCCTGGATCGCCGCAAGCTTCCAATCGGCGCCAGACCTGCGCACGAAGGTCCAGACCTCGGTGCTTTCGCTCGGGCGGCGGTCGTCGCCGGAAACCACGCGGCCGCTGTCGCGTTCGACCATGGCGTCGATCGAGGAATAACGCATAGCGAGCGTCGCATATTCCTGGCCGTCTTCGCGCCAGGCCTCGGCGATGTCGCCCTGCAGCAGCTTGACGTCGGAGACGCGGTTGCGCACGCCGTTGGTAGCGTTTTCGCCGAGTTCCTCGGCAAGATAGGACATCGCCTCGGGCGTCGTCAGCCGGCGCAAGGTGCCGTAATCCTCGGCGCCGTAAGCGGTCTGCACTTGGGTGAGCAGTTCCTCGAACTGATCGAGATCGGCCTGCGCCAGCCCGATCTCGTCGCTCGGTCGATTGCCGCGCGACGGCTGGCCGGAACCGGCGCCCGAACCGATCGTCGGGATCTGGAAGGACGAATTGTTCGTGGGCGACATGTTATAGGACTGGCTCTGGCCGCCGACGCCGTAGGAAGGCTGGCGGCGGTTGGCGAAATAACGCATGGCGAGCATGACGGCGCCGCCGATCAAGACGATCTGCAGCAGCATGCCGAGAAAACCGAAGCCGCCGCCGAAACCGTGACCGAGCAGCATGCCGAGAAGGCCGCCGGCAATCAGGCCGCCGATCATCGAACGGCCGAATCCGCCGAAGAAACCGGGGCGCTGAGCGCCGAGGGGCTGTTGCGCGGTAGCAGGCGCGGTGGTCTGCGGACGTGGCGTCATCGACCTTTCGATCGGTGCTGCGGTTCCAGGCGCGGTGCTGGTGACAGGCGGTGCCTGGAAGGTGCGCGTGCCGCGGCTTCCGAAACCGCCGCTTCCGGCGCGGCGCGCCTCGGCATCGTCAAGGGAAGCAAAAACGGTAGCGCTCGTCAGAGCGGCAATTGCCGCGATCTTGGCAAAACGCGAAACGGCACTTGGCATTCCTGATCTCCTGTCATGCGCAATCACGGCATGTTGAGACCTAATATAGGTAGTCTTTCCTCCGTGTGAAGCTCTTCAGCTCCGTTACTGGCAGACGTCGACCCAGCTGGCGCCAGTCAGCTCAGCCAGCCGTCCGGTTTCGATGCGCACGGCCGAGTTCGTCGAGCCGGCCGCCGGCACGACTTCATCGAAGCGTTTCAATGAGATATCGCAATAGATAGGCAGCGGCGAGGGCAGGCCGAAGGGACAGACGCCGCCGACCGGATGGCTGGTGACCGCTACGACCTCTTCGGCATCGAGCATGCGCCCCTTGGCTCCGAACGTGTCCTTGAACTTGCGATTGTCGAGCCGCGCCGTGCCACCGGCAACGACCAGCATCATCTGCTCGCCGACACGCAGGCAGATCGTCTTGGCGATCTGGGCCGGCTCGACGCCATGGGCTTCGGCGGCAAGTGCCACCGTCGAGGAACTCTCGGCGGTTTCGATGATTTCGATATCGGGTGCGTGGGCACTGAGAAAGGCGCGGACAGATTCAAGGCTCATGGCGCAATGCTAGACCAGGAAAAGCGCAATTTGAAGCGTAAAAGACGCCCGTCGAAAACCGCCGCTTGCAAGTCGTGCAGACATCGTCATAATAATTTTGCACACGTGCTCAATTTTGTCATTCGGCCGTTACGTTCAACCCCTAGAGCGGGTACGCCACGTTTTCGTGGGGTTTCGGAGCGGTCATCATCAGCAGTGCTGACCCGTCAAGAGGCCTCACACTGCTCTTCTAGGGAGACGAAGAAGATGACCATTTTGCCGACACTGAAATCCTTTGCCGTCGCAGCCGCCATCCTGGCGTCGACCTCTGCAATTGCACTCGCCAAGGACGTTCACATCAGCGTCTGGGCCGGCGGCACCGGCCCGAACGACGTCTATCGCCTCGACGCCATCGAGATCGCAGCCCAGCAGCTGCAGCGTGAAGCCGCCCTCAAGGGCGAAGATCTGAAGATCACTGTCGAGAAGAAGCCCTATTCGGCCTGGGAGGACTTCAAGCAGGCGCTGACCCTTGCCGCCGAAGCCAAGACCGCCCCGAATATCGTCGTCAGCGGCCATGAAGACATCGCACCCTGGTCGCAGGCCGGACTGATCGTTCCGATCGAGGATTATGTCGATCTCGATTCATGGCCGCTCAGCGACATCTATGAAAACCTGTTGAAGATCGCGTCCTACAACGGCACCGTCTATGGTATCCCGCAGGACGCTGAATCCCGCCCGATGTTCTTCTGGAAGCCTTACATGAAGGCGATCGGTTACAGCGATGCCGATCTGGACGCGCTGCCGCAGAGCGTCCAGGACGGCACGTACACCATGAAGAACCTGCTCGAAGACGCCAAGAAGATGCAGGACAAGGGCCTCGTCCAGGCCGGCTACGGATTTTATCCGCGCACCAGCAACGGCCCTGATTACTGGCAGTTCTACACCAGCTTCGGCGGCACGATGGAAGAAGGCGGCAAGCTCGTTTTCGACAAGGCCGCGATGACCCGCACCTATCAGTTCTTCGCCGATGCCGTGAAGGCCGGTGTTACCAAGAAGAACCACATCGGCATGCCGGGCGACCAGTGGTGGAAGGAAGTCGCCACCGGCAAGGCCGGCATCTGGGATGGTGGCACTTGGCACTATGCCCGCCTCGTCAACCAGGAAGGCCTGAAGGACTTCTTCGGCAACGTGATCTTCACGCTGATCCCCGCCGGCGAAGGCGGCAAGGCCAACACGCTGACCCATCCACTCGTCTACCTGCTGACCGCAGGCCACGACAAGGAAGACACCGAGATCGCCGCCCAGCTGGTCAAGATCGCCTCCGAGCCGCGCACCAACGCGCTGCATGCGGTCAAATCAGCCCATCTCGGCATCTCCAAGTCGGAATCGACGGTCGACTTCTACTCGGCTGACCGCTGGACCCGCGAAGCCACCGAGCGCCTGCTGCCGCATGCCAATGCCATGCCGAACAATTCCGATTTCGGCAAATATTGGAACATCATGTGGAAGAACCTCGAAGCATCCTGGACCGGCGCCAAGACCGTAGACGCCGCGGTCAGTGATGCAGAGAGCGAGCTGAAGAGCACGCTCGGCGACAAGATCGTCATCCGTTAAGATTGAAGCACTCTTCCGGGCGGCGGCAGCGCCGCCCGGTCGGTCCGCGACGAGGGGGCTTCCATGAAATCGTCCAGAACGCTCGGACTGGTGATGATCGCGCCTGCCGCGATCATGATCATCCTCTTCTTCCTGATGCCGGTCGTTCTGACGGCGGTCTTCTCGATGACCAGCATGACGACGGCGACCGGCATATCCGGCGGTGTCTACCAGATCGCACCGAATTCCCTGATCGCGCTGAAATCGGCGGTACCAGACATTGCCGCCGAGATGGCCGAACCGCGCTACGCGATCGACGAGGCGGGCCTCAAGGCCGTTGAAGGTCTCGGGCTTGCGCCGGGGATTGCTGGGGAATTGCGCGCCAAACATGCAGGTGAGGTGTTCACGGCACGCCGCGACGTCGAGCGCATGCTCAAGGATCTCGCCGACCGGCCTTCGACGCGCGACGTCAAGCAGATTTCCGAACAGTTCAACCGCTCCGTCCTCAACACCCGCTTCGACAGCAAGGAACAACTCTTTTCGGCGCTGGATGGTCTGGGTTTCAAACTGACACCTGAGCAGAAGGAAACGGTCGCCAAGGCCACTTATACCGGCTGGGTTTGGACGACCGACAATTTCGCGCGCATGACCACCTCACCCGACATGGCGCGCGTGCTCTTGAATACCGTGCTCTACGTCGCGCTGGTGCTGATGCTGTTCAATGTCGGCTATGCGCTGCTGCTTGCCATCTGGACGCATTACATGCCGCCGACGCCAGCCTCGATCTTCCGCGGCATCTGGCTCCTACCGCGCATTACCCCCGTCGTCATCTACGTCATGCTATGGAAGTGGCTTGCCTGGGATACCGGCTTCATTTCGATCCTGATGGGCAAGTTCGGCTATCCGCCGAAGAACTACCTTCTCGACAACGCCTATAACGCATGGTTCTTCGTCGTGCTGATCAACGGCTTCATCGGCGCCTCGATGGGCATGTTGGTCTTCTCCTCGGCGATGAAGGCCATTCCGAAGAGCCAGTTCTATGCGAGCGAGGTCGACGGCGCTTCGCGCTGGCAGCAGATCCGCTACATCATCCTGCCGCAGATGCGTTGGCCGATCCTCTTCGTTACCTGCTACCAGACCTTGTCGCTCCTTGCCTCCTTCAATGAAATCCTGCTTGCCACCAATGGCGGACCGGGCAACGCGACCGAGGTCTGGGCGCTCTCCGCCTATCACACTGCGCTCAGAAACTATGCCGGCAATCTCGAATACGGGTTGGGTGCCGCCATGGCGCTGGTGCTCGTCGTCATCGGCGTCATGCTGTCGCTCCTTTATCTGCGCGTCTTCAACTACGGCACGCTTGTCGCCAAGCCCTTGATCGAGGATTGACCATGGCCGAACGATCGCAGCCCTCGGCAAATTATCGCAGCTGGCCTGTCATATCGGCGCTGACCATCGTCAGCCTGCCGCTGCTCCTGATGTATGTCTATCTCTTCCTAGACACGGTGACCGTCAAGCAGGCGGACGCTCTGCTGCCCTCCGGCTTGACGCTTAGTCACTGGCGATTCCTCTGGCAGACGACGGAGGGCAAGGCAAACATCTGGCAGGTGACGCTGAATACATTGCTCTTTTCGGCCTGCACCACCAGCCTGGTGCTCATCGTCTCATCGATGGCGGGCTATGTGCTATCGCGGCTGAACGTCCCGGCGCGCGGCTTCTTCCTTGCCGGCGTCATGGTGCTGCATGCCTTCCCGTCGGTGACGCTGATCATCGCCATCTTCATCGTGCTGCAGATGATCGGTCTCTACAATTCGCTGATCGGCGTCATCCTGGTGAAGGCGGCGATTGACCTGCCGCTCGGCATCTGGCTGATGAAGGGCTTCTACGACACCGTGCCGTGGGAAATCGAAATGGCCGGCGTCGTCGACGGCGCCTCGCGCTTCCGGGTCTGGCGCAGCCTCGTGCTGCCGCAGGTCAAGCCCGGCATCATGGCGCTCGGCCTATTCTCTTTCCTCTCCGGCTGGGGCGAGTTCATCCTGCCGCAGGTGCTGGCGCCTGGTAATCAGGTGCAGGTGCTCTCGGTCTATCTCGCGGCCTTCCTTGCCGACGACAACAACTATGATTTCAACATGTTCAAGGCGGTCGGCGTCTTCTACCTCGTTCCCGTGCTGATCGTTTACGCGCTCTTCAACAAATATCTCATGAACATCTACGGCGGCGGGAGCAAAGGCTGATGCGCATCCTCCTCGACAATTTTTCGAAGAGCTTCGGCTCCACCAAGGTCATCGAGAACATGCGGCTCGAAGTCGGCAGCGGCGAGATGCTGGCGCTGCTCGGCCCTTCCGGCTGCGGCAAATCGACGACGCTCTTTTCCGTCTGCGGCATCCACCGGCCGAGCGGCGGACGCATCCTCTTCGGCGACCGCGACGTCACCGACCTGCCGAGCCAGGCTCGCAATGTCGGCGTCGTTTTCCAGTCCTATGCGCTCTATCCGCACATGACGGTTACCGAGAACATCGGTTTTCCGCTGAAGGTGAAGGGCATGCCCGCCGCCGAGATCCGCAAGGAGGTCGACCGTATCGCCGCCCTCGTGCAGATCGGCAACCTGATGGGCCGCAGGCCGGCCGAGCTTTCCGGCGGCCAGCAGCAGCGCGTGGCGCTGGCGCGCGCGCTGATCCGCAAGCCAGATGTGCTGCTGCTCGATGAACCGCTCGCCAATCTCGACGCCAAGCTGCGCCTCGAAATGCGATCGGAAATCCGCCGCCTGCAGCGCGAGACCGGCATCACCGCCATTCTCGTCACCCATGACCAGGTGGAGGCGATGAGCATGTGTGACCGCATCGCCATCATGAAGGAAGGCGAGATCGTCCAGATCGCTACGCCGGCCGAGATGTACAATGATCCGAAGACCGCCTTCGTTGCCGGCTTCCTTGGTAATCCGCCGATCACCTTCCTGCGCGGCGTTGTGGACAATGGCGCCTTCACAATCCCGCAAAGCGAGATCCGCGTGCCGCTGCCCGATACCGTCGGAGCCGCCGAGGGCACGAAGCTGATGCTCGGTGTCCGGCCGGAACATTTTACGCCGGCAGGCGACATCACCGTGCCCGGCAAGATCACCTTCGCCGAAACGCAAGGTCGCGAGAACCTCTACGACGTGGCTCTTGCCGGCGGACCGCTGCTGCGCTCCATCCAGCCGGTGCGCAGCGATGTTCACGTCGGCGACGACGTCCGGTGGGCGATCGACAGCCGCGGCATATTCGTCTTCGACGAAAATGGCAGGAGGCTCTGATGACCCGAGATTTCTCAGCATTTTTCCAGCGTTACGGCTGGCCGTCAGGCAAGGGTCGGCTTCCCTTTTGCATCGGCCATCGTGGCGCAAGCGGCCAT
The DNA here is from genome assembly GCF_002008365.1 of Rhizobium leguminosarum bv. viciae USDA 2370. GTDB lineage: Bacteria > Pseudomonadota > Alphaproteobacteria > Rhizobiales > Rhizobiaceae > Rhizobium > Rhizobium leguminosarum. The sequence goes on along the minus strand of NZ_MRDL01000003.1, from coordinate 68,008 downwards.
GAACGCGAGAACACCCTTGCCGCCTTCCGCCGCGCTGCCGAACTCGGCGCTGAGATGTGGGAGCTCGACACGCAACTGACCAAGGACGGCGTGGTCGTCGTCTCGCATGACGACCATCTCGAGCGTGTCTTCGGCATCGACCGCCGCATTTCCGAAATGACGGCGGCGGAGCTTGGCGCACTTGACGGCGTCGACGTGCCGAGTTTTTCGCAGGTCGCCGCACTCGGCCGCGAGACCGGGACCGGTCTCTATGTCGAGCTGAAGGCGCCTGGAACCGGCATGCGCTGCTGGCGGCACCTTGTCGAGATGAACCAGCGTTTCGCCTGCCTCGGCTCCTTCGACACGGCGCAGGTGCGCGAACTCAGCGACGCCGCCTGCGATTTTCCGCTCTCGGTGCTGATCCGTGTCGGCCACGATCCGCATGCGCTCGGCGACGAGGCCGGCGCCGATATCCTGCACCTCTGCTGGGAGAGGGCAGGCGAGCGTCCGCAGGATCTGGTGACCGACGCGCTGATGCGCCGCGCTTTCGATGCCGGCCGCGAGATCGTGCTCTGGCACGAGGAGCGGCGGGCCATTCTCGATGACATCATGAAGCTTCCGGTTCTCGGCATCTGCACGGATCTGCCCGATCTGATGCGGCCGCCTGCGGTTAAGGAAAATGCAGTTGGCAGACAGGGATAAGGGACCACGCAAGGCAACTTCCTTCGACGTGGCGCGTGTGGCCGGCGTCTCGCGCGCTGCCGTCTCGCGCGCCTTCACCCCGGATGCCAGCGTCTCGCCGAAGACGCGCGAGAAGGTCTATCAGGCCGCCAAGGAACTTGGCTACCGGGTCAACTATCTTGCCCGAAGCCTGACCAACAAACGCTCCGATCTCGTCGGCGTCGTCGCCGCCGGCCTCGACAATCCGTTTCGCACGTTGCAGATCGAGAATCTGGCGAGAGTGCTGATCGCCCGCAATTTCCGTCCCATCCTGCTGCCGACCTCGCAAGAGGCGGACACCTCGACCGTCATCGGCCAGCTGCTCCATTACGCCGTGTCGGGCGTCATCGTCACCTCGGACGCCCCGCCGACCGAGATCTGCGAGCAATGCGCGGCCGAAGGCGTGCCGATCGTGCTGATCAACAAGGGCAACGACATCCCCTTCGTCGACCGCATCATCTCGGACGACCGCATGGCCGGCCATCTCGCCGCCACCCACCTGATCGACAGCGGCGTGCGAAAGCCCGCTGTAATGGCCGCCCCCGCTATATCCTATACGGCGCGGCGGCGCAGCGAGGCCTTCATCGCACGCTGCAAGCAGCTCGGCGTCGAGGCGCAGTTCCTGCAGATCAGGATCAATGATTACCGGAGCGGCTATGATGCGGCAGCCGAACTTGCCGCATCCGGCATCGACGGGCTGTTCTGCGCCAACGATTACATGGCCTGCGGCGTGATCGACCGCGTCTTGCAGGGCCGCGGCCGTGATGATGCGCCGCCGCTGCGCATCATCGGCCATGACGACATTCCTCAGGCGAGCTGGACCGCCTACGATCTGACGACCATCCGCCAACCCTGCGACGTCCAGGCCGAAAAGACGGTCGACCTGCTGATGAGCCGGATGGCCGAGCCGGACCTGACGGCGCGTGTCGAATTCACGCCGGTGACACTGATCAGAAGAAGGACTGCCTGATGAATTCCGCATTCGACGCCGCTGCCATCCGCGCACGGGCGGAGGTCGCCATGTCAGTTGCCCTCGAGGTCGGACGGGAGACGGCCCGGTTTCGGCGCGACTCTGACCCCGGAACCCTCACCGTCGAGAACAAGGGATTGCAGGATTTCGTCACCATCGCCGACAGGAGGGCCGAGCAGGCGATCCACGACGGGCTGCTCTCGCGCTTTCCGGATGATAGTTTCATGGGCGAAGAGAGCGGCGGACGATCGGGTAAGGGCGGCACCTGGGTCGTCGATCCGATCGACGGCACGACCAACTATATCAGGGGCTTCCGGCACTGGGGTGTCTCGATCGCCTTGGTCGTCGGCGGAAAGGTGGAGGTCGGCGTGGTCTACGACGCCGCCGGAGACAAAGTCTTTCACGCCGTCCGCGGCGGTGGCGCCTTCAAGGACGGGATTCCGGTCCATGCGGCGGCGACCGCCGATCCAGCCAATGCGCTTGTCATTCTCGGCCATTCCCGCAAGACGAGCTTCGACGACCATCTCGCGCTCTCGCGGCGGCTCCACGAACGCGGCATGGATTATCGCCGCATGGGCGCGGCCGCGATCGACCTCGTTCGTGTCGCCGAGGGTGCTGCCGATCTCTATTACGAACGCCACCTCAATGCCTGGGACATGCTCGCCGGCGCGCTGATCGCCGAAGAGGCCGGCGCTGTGGTGGCGATGCCGCCGGTCGATAGGCTGCTTGCACAGGGCGGACCCGTCATCGCCTACTCGCCGGGGCTTGCCGGCGAATTCGCGTTCATTCTCGACATCGAGGGGCTATAGATACACCTCTCCCACAGACGCGATCCGCCCGATTTGTGAGACTGCGAACTTCGCCCGAAAGTTACGGAACGCCCGTTACGCAACAACGCGATTGCGGCCGCTCTTTTTCGCCGCATAGAGATTCTGATCTGCGATCGCCAAAATCTCGTTCGGAGAATTGGTGGATAGAGTACTACCGGCGACACCGATGCTGATCGTCACATGCAGCCCGTTGCAGACCTCGGACCAGTCCCACCGCTCAATGGCCGAACGCAACTTCTCGCAGATATCGGTAGCGCCTCGGGGAGTGCCGGCGAGCAAGACGACGAATTCCTCGCCGCCAAAGCGAATTGCCTGATCGGTAATGCGCAGCTGGCCGCGCAGTATAGTTCCAATGGCACTCAGGACCCGGTCGCCGATCATGTGAGAGAAGTTATCGTTGATCGACTTGAAGTGATCGACATCCAGCATCGCGATCGAATATGGACGTTTCTCAGATGTCAGCGCTTTAAACCGGCTGTCGAGATATTTGCGATTATAGAGCCCGGTCAGTGCGTCCAGATAGACGGCATTGGCAAGGATATCGGTTTGCTCCTGCAATTTCTGATAGGAGGCCTCCAGCGTTTCTGCGCGCTTCGACTCCGTTTCGGCAACTTCCTTGAACCGTTTGGTTTCATAGTAGATTTCGGCGAGACGTGCGCGCCGCTGGGTACTCTCGGCGCTATTGCGCAAATAGGCCTGGTGGTATTTCTTATGTGCCTCCAGCGCCTGATCGAACTGCCCCAGCCCCTCATAGGCCTGCGACAGATAAAGATAGATCTGAACATAGGAATCGAAACTGCCGCCGGCGTCGATCAGCTCCAGCGCCTCGAGCAGCGGCGACAGGGCTTCCGTGAATTTTCCGGAATTGTTGTAGATCTGGCCCAGGGTGTAGAGATATTGCTGCCTGTCCCGGACATAGCTGTTCTCTTGAAACAGCCGGTAGCGCTCCATGCATTGCAGCGCGTTGTCATGCTCGCCCAGATGGCTGTGGAACTCGGCCTTGTTGCCGAGGCAGATACGAGCAGCCCAGCTGTCGCCGATCTCGGTTGCGATGTCGAGCGCCTGTTCGGTCAGTTCCAGTGCTCTGACCAGCATCTGGTGTCCTTCCTCCGGGCGGCCGAGCGCCTCCGCGATATATCCGCCTTCCGAATGAGCGCCGCCGAGATTGATCAGCCACCAGCATTCATAGGTTCTGTCGCCAATCAACCTGGCGAGTTCGACGGACCTCTCGCTCATCAAGATGGCCCGGTCGGGCTGCTTGTTGTACCAGAAGATAATTCCAACGACGTTGGTCGCCAGGCTTTGCGCTTTCGGGTCTGCTGTCTTGTCGGCCAGATCCAAGGCGCGGGTCGCTTCTTCGATCGCTTCCTCCGGCAAGCCCAATTCCAAGAGCAGCCATCCGAAATACGCCCGGGCGCAGGCTTCCTGTTTGCGCTCCCCGTTCAATTTCCAGAAGTCTACCGCCCGCCGGATATGCGTCAGCCCAAGTTCGGCCTTGCCGATTTGAAAACAGTACCAGGCAATGTCGGTGTCGCATTGCGCGGCGAGCCGATCGTCGCCCCGCGCCTTGGCATCAGCAAGGATTTCGCCGGCCAGTGCGAGTGCCTCAAGCGAATGGCCTGTACATCCAAGATGCCACGCTTCTTGTAAGTTGGGATTTGCCTGCTGAGTAACTGCTTCAGTATCAACAACTTGCATCTCGAACACCAACATTTGTCTGCTGGTATGGATAGCATCAGAAGTTTAAAATGATGCAAATTGCAAAAAGTACGCGCCAAGCCCGGAAATAGGCTATCGAAAATCTCTCATATCTTTCGACACCATGCGCCGACGCCCGCCGGTTAATCCGCTATGCGGCGTTCCCAGGCGCGTTCGGTCGCCGGCGCCTCGTCGGTGGTGATCTGATTCGGCTTCAGGGCCATCAGCGCCGAAAAGCTCAGCCATTCCTCATCACTGAAGCCGGCCTCTGGATCCTTCAGGGTGAAGGTCCAGGTATCGACGCGTTTGCCTTGCTCCTGGCAGAGCGCGATCATGTCGAGACCTTCATTGGCGGCATTAAGGATCAGCCGCCAATTGAGATAGATCGTGTCCGGTTCCGTCGGGCCGCGCAGGTCGGCGCGCAATTCCGCCTCGACCGCCTTCCAGCCGCGAGCCTTGCTGATATCGTAGAGCTTGTCGGTGGGGTCGATCCCACGCAGCAGATGCGGGAGCTTCTCCTTGACCGCGACGATGAGATCGAGACTGTCGCCGCTGACGATCACCGAGGCGGCGATATCGCGGAAATGCTCGGCAAGATGCTCAATGCCCCTGGCGCCGATCGCCTCGTAGTCGTCCTTCATATCGAATTGCAGCAGCGCGGCCGGATTCGTCGATTGCATCATGGCGGCGAGATCCTCGCTGAGGATCAGCGGCCGGTCGCCCTCCTGCATCCTGATATCGCCGAGGTCGCCGATGCTCTTTTCGGTGATCGGTCCATGCCCGGTCGTTTCACCTTCGAGGTCCTCGTCGTGCAGCACGACGAAACCGCCATCGGCGCGCACGCGCAGATCGAGCTCCATCGAGGCGCCTGACGCAAATCCCTCCGTCATCACTTCGGCTGAGAACAACGGATCGGCAAACCGCTTGCGCAATCGGTGCCATTTCAGGCGGGTGCGATGCCCCTCATGTGAAATCTCCAGGCCCTGCGCATCCAGCAATTTCGTCATCTGCACCAAGTCTCCGCGATACCACTCTCCTGCCTTGATGAGCCATGATTATCAAGGGCCGAATACGGTTTTCATCGGCTGTAGGCTGCGGATATTGCCTCCGCAGCGGCTGATATATCCGAGGGATGGCCGGCCTGCCTGAGGGCCGCGCCATACGCCACGACGTTCGAGAGCACCGTCTGGAATGCGGCGCGCGGACCCGTGTGGTTCAGCCGCAAGAGACGGGCCGGCCCAGTTCCGACGCCTTCGGTCAGCTCGACTCCCAACTGCCCGACGGCTGCGATCAGCGCGGCAGGCGCCAGTGCCTCCGGCACCGGCACCGCCGTCACCAGGTTCGAAGCCCTTGCTGCCGGTACCCAGTCCGGGGCGCCGAGCGCGGCAAGCCCCGCCCGTGTCGCCGATGCCGCCAGCGCATGGCGGGCGACGATATTCTCCAGGCCTTCGGCCTCGACGCGGTCGAGCGCCGTTTCCAGCGCGAAGAATTCCAGCGGCGCCGGCGTTCCCGGCAGGCCGCGTCGGCCGCTGTCGACCCAGGTCTTCAGATCGGCCAACGACAAGATCGAATCGCACGGTGCGCCATCCGTCAGGATCAGATCCCAGGCGCGGTGGCTGACCGAGAGTGCGGACACGCCGGCAGGCCCGCCGAGCGCCTTTTGCGGGCCAACAACCGCAATGTCGATGCCGAGATTGTCGACTTCGAAACCATGACCGCCGACCGAGGCCACTGCATCGACGATGGTGACGATGCCGCGGGCCCGGGCAAGCGCCAGTATTTCGGGCAGGGGGTTGAGGATGCCGCTTGCAGATTCCGCGTGAACGAGAGCGAGCACATCGATGCGAGGACCGGCGTCGAGCGCTTTGGCGACTGCTTCGATCTCGATCGGCAGGCCCGGTTCGGCGACGATATCGGCGACCGTCGCACCGCCCCGCCGCAGCCATTGCCCGAACCAGCCGCCATAGAGGCTGGTGACGATGTTGAGTGCTGTGAGGCCGGGGCGCGCAAGGCTGACGGCAGCCGCCTCCAGCGCCACCACCGCCTCGGCCTGCACCAGCAATATATCGTTGCGGCTGCGCAAGATGTCGCCGATTCTGTCGGCAAGGACGGCGTAGCGCTCCGCGGGATAGGAGGGCACGCCATGCAGGGGATTCCAACCAAGATCGGACATGGATACTTCCTTCAGCAGGGATCGGTCACGAGACGGGGGACGGCGGCAACGAGCGCACGGGCAGCCTCGGATTGCGGCGCCGCAACGACCGCCGCTGCCGGACCGGTCTCGACGATCCGCCCACCATCCATGACGGCGATGCGGTGGGAGACGGCACGGACCACGGCAAGGTCGTGCGAGATGAAGAGACAGGCAATGCCCTGTTCTTTCTGCAGGTCGACCAGAAGCTCCAGAATTCTGCCGCGCACGGTGACATCGAGGGCGGACACCGCCTCGTCGAGCACGAGCAGCGATGGCTTTGTCGCAATCGCCCGCGCAATCGCGACGCGCTGACGCTGGCCGCCGGAGAGCGAACGCACCGGCCGGGCGGCATGATCGGCGGTGAGGCCGACACGCTCCAGCAGCATGACGATCTCGCCGGGGCGCCGGTCCTTCGCCGCAATGCCATGGATGCGAAGCGGATCGTCGAGCACCGTGCCGACGGTCGCCAGCGGATTGAAGGCGGCGAGGGGATCTTGAAACACCATCTGCATGCGCGCCCGCTTGCGGCGCAGGGGCGCACCATCAAGTGCCAGCCAGTCTGCCCCTTCGAAGCGGATCGAACCGGCATCGGACGAGAGGAGCCGCAGCAGGATACGCGATAATGTCGATTTTCCGCTGCCAGAGGCGCCGACGAGACCGAGTGTTTCCCCAGGCGCGATCGTCAGCGACACATTATCGAGGGCGGCAACCTGCCTGCCGGCAGAAGAAAAACCTTTCGACAGGTTTTCGACGGAAAGCAAGGTATCGTTCATGCCGGCACCTCCGCGATCAGCGGCGGCGTTGCGAGGTCGCGATGGCTGGCGATGAGGGCGGCGGTATAGTCGCTTTTCGGCGCCGAAAGCACTGAACGGACGGGGCCCGCCTCGACCAGCTTGGCATTGCGGAAAACGGCGATGCGATCGACGAATCCGGAGGCAAGCGCGATGTCGTGGGTGATGAAGAGCAGCGTCATACCGTCCTCGCGTACCAGCCCGTCGAGCAGGCGGACGATCTCGGCCTGAACGACGACGTCGAGCGCACTGGTCGCCTCGTCGGCGATCAGTAGGGCAGGTTGCGCAGCGATGGCCGCCGCGATCGCCACACGCTGGCGCTGGCCGCCGGAAAGCTGATGCGGAAAGGCCCGCATGGCCTTGTCAGGCTGCGGTATTCGCACCCGCCCGAGTAATTCCCATGCCCTGACATAGGCCTGCTTCCAGCTGAGGCCGAGATGGCGCCTGGCGCCTTCGGCAACCTGCTCGCCGACCGTCAGGACGGGATTGAGGCTGGAGCCTGGATCCTGGAAAACCAAGCCGAAGTCGCGGCCTGGGCGCGGCGGACGACCAAGTCCGGGCCAGAGCATCTCGCCGCCGACCTTCGCTCCCTCCGGCAGCAGGCCGGCAAGCGCGCGGGCAAGCGTGCTCTTGCCGGAGCCGCTTTCGCCGATGATCGCCAGCCTTTCGCCGGCGACGATATCGAGATCGACGCCATCGAGCGCGGCCGCGCTATTCCTGTCGCGCCCATAGGTGACCGAAAGCTGTCGCAGGCTGCAGAAAATGCCGCTCATGTCGCCCTCACACCGTCATCGCCAAGCACCTTGCCGAGCCCCTCGCTGAAGAGATGGACGCCGAGCACGGTCGTGGCGAGCGCAGCGCCCGGTATGACTGAAAGATAGGATGCCGAACGCAGCACGCTGCGACCTTCGGCGATCATCGAACCCCAAGTGGCGATATTGGGATTGCCAAGGCCAAGGAAGGACAGCGCCGCCTCGGTGAGGATCGCACCGGCGACGATGGTGGCGGAGAGCGCCAGCACCGGCGGCAACGCGTTTGGCAGGATTTCCCGGAAGGCGATCTCGGCCGGATGCATGCCGATCACCCTTGCCGAGGCGACGTAATCCTGCTCGCGGATTGCAAGCACCTGCGCTCGCGTCAACCGCGCCGGGTCTGCCCAGGTGCCGAGCGCAATGGCAAGGACGACGACAGGCGTCGAGACCCCGATGGTGCTCACGAAGGCAAGGGCAAGCAGGAAAGCCGGCACGATCTGGAAGGCATCGACCACGCGCATCAGCGCTTCATCGACCAGCCCGCCGGCAAAACCCGCCGCCATGCCGACGCAGAGCCCAAGCACCATGGCCGAAAACGCCGCAGCCAGACCAACGGCGAGCGAGGTTCGCGCGCCGTAGAGCAACCCCGCCAGGACGTCGCGGCCGAGCCGGTCGGTGCCGAGCGGAAAAGCCGGATCGGCGAATGGCGCCAGCAGGGCGCGGCCGGCAATTTTCAGCGGATCGCCCGGCGAAATAACGGGAGCGAGCAGCCCGACCGCAAGCAGGACGAAAAGGATCGCAAGTCCGGCCACACCTTCCGGCGTGCGCAACAGGCGTCGCAGCCAGCTCATACGTCGCCCTCCGAAGTGCCGATGCGCGGGTCGAGTGCGGCATAGACGAGATCGACGAGGAAATTGACCGAGATGACGAGGACGGCGCTGGTGACGACGATGCCCATCAACAGCGGCGCGTCGCGGCCGTTGACCGCCTCCTGCGCCAGCCGGCCGAAACCCGGGATCGCAAAGACGCTCTCGATCACCACGCTGCCGCCGAGCATGGCGGTCGATTGCAGCCCGAGCATGGTGACGAGCGGCAGCAGCGCATTACGCGCCACGTGACGCAGCACGATGCGGCTGCGCGACAGGCCCTTGGCCCGGGCGAAGAGCACGAAATCCAGCTTCCACGCCTCCGCCATGCCGCTGCGCATCACCCGCAGGAACAAGGCGAGATAGATCAGGGCCAGTGCGCTCACCGGCAGAACCAGATGATCTGATATATCGAGCGCGCGCGAAAAACCCGTCTTGCCGGAAGCGATCGTCTCGACGCCAGCGATCGGAAACCAGCGCAGCTTCACCGAGAAAGCGATGCTCAGAACCAGGCCGAGCCAGAAACTCGGAATGGCGTAAACAATCAGCGAGCCGATCGACAGCAGCCGGTCCCGTAGGCTACCCGGCCGCGCCCCGGCAAGGATGCCGAGCGCCGAGCCGAGACCGAAGGAAAGGGCCGTCGCACTGCCCATCAACAGCAGCGTATTGGGCAGCCGTTCAGCGATGAGCGCACCGACCGGCCTGTTGAAGGCGACCGACCAGCCGAGATCGAAGCGTGCGAGCGAGGAAAGATAGAGCCAAAGGCGCGCGAGCATCGATTGGTCGAGGCCATAGCTCTCGCGCAGCGACTGCCTAAGTGCGGCATCGCCGCCGCCGATCGAGCCGAGATAGGCGTCGACGGCATCGCCCGAGGCGGTTTCGAGCAGGAAAAAGGTGAAGATCACCACGATCAGCAGCACCGGAATGCTGCTGATCGCCCTGCGCCTCAGGAGGATGATTGCACGTTTCACGCCGGACAGGGCCTCTGGAAGAGAATTGCCGCCGATTCTATCACGATTGCAGCGCGGTATCGCCCCAGTTCGAGACCGCCCAGCGCGGATTGTCTGCGACATTGAGCACGGTTTCACGCGCGACGGTGATGAACCCCCATTCCGCAACGTTGATCAGCGGCAGATCGCCGACGACGAGCTGCTGGAACTTGCGGTAGAGATCGGTGCGCGCCGCAGTGTCGACCGTCTCGGAGGCCTGCTTGATGATCTTGTCGAGCTCCGGATTGACGTAGCCGCCCTGGTTGGAGAAGGGCACACCATCAGGGGTGCCGGACTGGACGAGAATGGTGGTGGAGATCGCCGGATCGCCACGGAAGACCGGCGGACCGACGGCGAGGTCGAAGTCGTGGTCGGTATAGACTGCCTTCTGATGTGCGGCCGCATCGGCATTGACGATCTCGGCATCGATACCGATCACGGCAAGCGCCTGGCGAAGGTAATCGCCGAACTGGCGGGTCTCGTTAAAATAGGGCGCGGGGCGGAGCTTCAGCGTAAAGCGGTTGCCGTCTGCCCCCTGTTTGTATCCTGCTTTATCGAGGATATCGTTCGCCGCTGCGGGGTTGAAATCATAGGCCGCGACATCTGATGTATAGAACTCCGGCGCATTCTTCGGCACCGGACCGGTCGAGGCGGCGGCGTAACCGAGGAAGATCGTGTCGACCACGAATTTCTTGTCGATCGCCTGCGCGATCGCCTGACGGACTCTGAGATCGGCCAGTTCCTTGCGGCGATGATTGATCTCGACGACGAGCTGATAGGTCAAAGCCTCGTAGCCCTTTGAGATCACCTTGATGCCGCCGACCTTCGAAATGCGGTCGAGATCGGCGAGCGGCACCGCGGAGAAGGCGGCAAGCTGGATTTCGTCTGCTTCGAGCGCCGAACCTGCCGCTTCGCGATCGGGCAGCACGCGGAAGACGATCTCGTCGAGTTTCGGCTGGTCCTTGTCCCAATAATTCTCGTTGCGCGTCAGCCGGTAATATTCGCCGGGCTTGTGTTCGGCGAACTTGAACGGACCGGTGCCGATCAGCGTGTTGTTCGCCGGATTGGTGGCGATATCGGTGCCGTCGAAGATGTGCTTGGCGACGACGCTGGTGACGACAGGGAGCGCGTTGCGGATCAGCTGGAACGGCGTCGGCTTGGAGAAGCGGAAGATGGCGGTGTAATCGTCGGGCGTATCGACGGCTTGAAGATTGGCAAAGACCAGGCGGCCGAGATTCTGCAGCGGCTTCCAGACGTTGAGCGCCGAGAAGGCTACATCGACCGAGGTAAACGGCTTGCCATCGTGCCAGGTGACGCCGTCGCGGAGCTTGAAGGTGACGGAGAGGCCATCGGCCGAGCCTTCCCAGGAGGTGGCGAGGCGCGGCGAAAGCCCATCCTTGCCATCGAACGACGCTTCGGCGAGCGGCTCGATCACCTTGCTTGCGACGAAAAATACGCCGTTCGAGGCGACGATGGCAGGATTGAGGTTCTTCGGCTCGGAATCGGCTGCAACGATCAGCCGGCCGCCGGCGGGCGCGGTCTGCGCGAGCGCCTGCCGGGCGAGCGCCGTCGAGGCAAGGAGCAGGGCGGTGCCCTTCATCAGCGTGCGCCGCGAGATAGATGATACGGTCATGACCCCTCCTGATCGGTGAAATTCGAGTGCCCATATTCAGGGCGAAATGCAAATTGTCATAGAGGTTAGATTCGAATGGTCGGGCTGGGCGAGATATTTTTTGTCACCCAGCCATTATTCGCTCAGCCGTTGGCCGCGACACGTGCCGGCTCGCCGAAGAGATTGCGATAGGCCGCGCCCGGATGTGGCGCGACGAGCCGCGGCCCTGCTCCCCCGAGCTTTTCGCGCAGCGTTCCCTTGGCATATTCGGTCTTGTAGACGCCGCGCTTTTGCAGTTCCGGTACCAGCAGATCGACCGCGTCCTCGAAACTTTCGGGCGTCACGGCATAGGCAAGATTGAAGCCGTCGACATCGGTGTCTTCGATCCATTCCTGCATCAGATCGGCGACCGTCTGCGGCGAGCCGACGAAAACCGGGCCGAAACCGCCGACGCCGACCCAGTCGGCCATTTCGCGCACCGTCCATTCCTTGGTGGGATCGATTGTCGTGAAGGTCTCGACGGCCGATTGCACCGCATTGGTATGACGGTGCCGCAGCACCTCGTCCGGCCCGAACTGGCCGAAATCGATGCCGGTCCAGCCGGAGATCAGCGTCAGCGCGCCTTCGAAGGAAGCGTATTTGCGGTATTCGTTGAACTTCCGCTGCGCCTCCGCATCCGTTTCGCCGAGGATCACGGTCTGCAGATTGAAGGCAAGGATTTCGCGCGGGTTGCGGCCGACCCGTTCCGCCGCCTCGCGGACATTGGCGACATAGCGCTTCAGCACAGCTTTCGAAGGGGATGCTACGAAGATGCATTCGGCATGCGCGCCGGCGAAATCCTTGCCGCGGCTGGAGGCGCCGGCCTGGTAGAGCACCGGTGTACGTTGCGGCGAGGGTTCGCTCAAGTGAATGCCGGGCACGTTGAAATGCTTGCCGGAATGGCGGATCGGATGGACTTTTTCCGGATGGGTGAAGATGCCGGTTTCGCGGTCGCGAACGACGGCGCCGTCCTCCCAGCTTCCCTCCCAGAGCTTGTAGCAGACCTCGAGATATTCCTCGGCGAGGTCGTAGCGGTCATCATGCTTCGTCTGCGCCGGCTGGCCGATATTGAGCGCGCCGCTGTTGAGATAGGAGGTGACGATATTCCAGCCGACACGGCCTTTGGTCAGATGGTCGAGCGTCGAGATGCGGCGGGCGAAGGTATAAGGATGCTCGAAGGAGAGCGACGCCGTCAGGCCGAATCCGAGATGTTCGGTCTCATAGGCCATGGTGGGGATGAGCTGCAGCGGATCATTCACCGGCACCTGCGCCGAATGGCGAGGTGCGGCGTCGACATTGCCGTGCAGCACATCGTAGACCCCAAGCACGTCGGCGATAAACAGCCCATCGAACTTGCCGCGCTCCAGCGTCTTTGCCAGATGCACCCAGTAGTCGAGATCCTTGTAGGTCCAGGACTTGTCGCGCGGATGGCGCCAGAGCCCCGGCGACTGGTGTCCGACGCAATTCATGTCGAAGGCGTTCAGCCTGATTTCGCGGGTCATGTCTTTCTTCCTTGGAATTAGGGATTGCTGCGGCCGAGGCCGTAGGTCAGCGCTAAGGCTCCGACGAGCACGGCGCCCTTGACGAAATCCTGGGTGTAATAGGGAGCGTTCAGCATGGTGAGACCGTTCAGCAGCACGCCGACGAAGACAGCGCCGGCAATGGTGCCGAGCACGTTCGGACGGCGCAGATTGAGGACGGCAAAACCGATCAGCGCGGCGGCGACCGAATCCATCAGCAGCGAACCGCCGGAGGAGACATCGCCACGCCCGACGCGGGCGGCGATGACGATGCCGCCCAGTGCCGCCAGCGTGCCAGAAATGACATAGGCGAGCGTCTTCAGTCGAACTGTGGACGCGCCGGCAAGCCGGGTCGCGACTTCGTTGCCGCCTGTCGCAAACAGCAATCGGCCGATGCGGGTACGTTCTGTGAGAATGAAGAGTGCGACGGCGACCACCGCCATCAGCACCACGGAAACGGGCAGGGTGCCGAGGATGCTGTAGCGGCCAATCAGCAGAAAGGCCGGGTCGTAGGCGCCGGTCGCCTTCGAGCCGTCGGGCAGGGTAAGGCCGGCCGAAATCGATCGGCCAGCGGTCGGGATCAGCTGCAGGCCGGAAAGCAGGAACATCATCGCCAGCGTCGCCAAGAGATCAGGCACCTTCAGGCGCACGATGAGGAAGGCGTTGACGAGGCCGATCAGGGCGCCAAAGGCGAGCACCAGCGGCACCGTCGCATAGGCATCAAGATGCCAGACGATCATCGCGTAACTCGCCGCCATCACGCTCGATGCGGCGACCGCGCCGATCGACAGGTCGAAACCGCCGACAGCAAGCGTCATGGTGACGCCGGCGCCGAGAATGGCGACGACGGACACCGCCTGCAGAATGCTCATCAGATTGGCGATATTGATGAAGGCGGGTTGGGCGATGGTGAAGCCGACGACGAGCAGCGCCAGCAGGATGAACACCGCGCCCGCCCGGAGGAAGGCCCCGAGGGCTGCGAGACGACCGCTATCAGCTTGCGGCGATGCCTTCGGCCGGGCGCTTGCCTGTGGAAGAGTGTCGTCATCGATCGTCGTCATGCGGATATTCCCTGGATGGCGGAGGCAAGAGCGGCCCCGTCTGCCGCAGGCCTCAACACGTGGCGGTCGATGACGAGGATGCGGTCGGCCACCTCATAGGCCTCCTCCGGATCGGAGGTCGCGATCAGCGTCGCCCTGTCGGTGCGGGCGCGAATTGCCCGGATGATGTCGTGACGGGCGCCGACGTCGACACCTTGGAAGGGTTCGTCGAGCAGCAGCAGCCGGCTCGGTTCCGCCTCCCAGCGGGCGATCACCACCTTCTGCTGGTTGCCGCCGGACAGCGACCAGACCGAGGCGAGCGGGCCTGCGGCCTTGATGCCGAGACGGGCGATCGCCTGTTCGGCCTCGCGCCGTTCACGGCCGCCGACCAGGAAACCGTGCGGATACCATTTGCCAAGATGCGGCAGGCTGATGGTTGCCGACAATGAATGGCCGGGCCATGCCGGTGGCATCAGCGAGGAACGGTGCCGGTCTTCGGCCGCCATCGCGACGCCTGCGGCGATCGCCTCGGCCGGGCTTTTCGGCCGATAGGGCCGGCCACCGAGGAACATCGTGCCACCGGCAAGCGCCGTCACCCCAAAGATCGCCTGGAGCAACCGGCTCTTGCCGGCGCCGAGCACACCGGTCACCGCCACCACCTCGCCCTCATGCAATGACAGATCGAAGGGTGCGGCTTCAGGGAGCAGGCTGATATCACGCATCTCGAAAATCGCCGGACCGGTCGCAGGCCGCGCATCCGGCCGAGCCGCCTCCAGTCTGCGGCCGATCATCGTCTCGATGGCGCTCGAAAAATCGATCGGCCGCGAGAAGGAGCCGACGACGCGACCGCCGCGCATGACCAGCGCGCGGTCGGCGATGGCTTCGAGATCGGCGGTACGGTGCGAGATATAGAGGATTGCCAGGCCCCGCTTGCGAAGCTTCAGCAGAATATCGAAGAGGCGGCGGCTTTCTTCTCCGGAAAGGCTCGCCGTCGGCTCGTCGAGGATGAGGAGATCTGCACGGTTGGCAAGCGCCCGGGCGATCGCCACCAGTTGCCGGTCGGCGCTGGTGAGTTCGCCGAAATCACGCTCCAGCGGCAGGCTGAAGCCGGCGGCATCGAGCATTGTCTGCGCGGCGCGACGGATGCCGGCGCGCGAGACGAAGAAGGGCGTGCTGCGATCGGCGAACCGGTTGAGCAGCAGCGCATCGGCAACCGTCAGGCCGGCGGCGCCGACCAGGTCTGTCGACTGATGCACCGTCACGACGCCAGCCTTCGCCGCTTCGGCCGGGCTGCGCGGCGCAAAGGGGCGACCGTCGAGACTGACCGTGCCGCCATCGGCCGGAAGCACGCCGGAAAGAATCTTCACCAGCGTCGATTTGCCCGCGCCGTTTGCACCCATCAGCGCCACGATCTCACCGCGCTCCATCGACAGATCAGCACCGGCAAGCGCCCGCGTCGACCCGAAACTGCGGGTGATGTTTTCAATGTGAAGAAGCGGCATCAATAGTGTCCGGGGCTGCATTCGAAGCCGGAGTGTGCCCTGTCCGGGCGGTCGAACTCCAGGCACGCCTTTCCCTCACAAACTGTCCTCGGGAAACAAAGAATCTCCCGCAGCCCGTAAAATCGGATCATTTACTCTACTAAAAACATAGAGATTATATCTAAATAATCCGACGCGTCGCGAGGGCTGTCAGACCTGTCAGACGACGCTTTCGTTTGCTAGAAGGAACGCGACGATGAAATCCCTCGCACGGCTCGCACTGTCTGCCGCCGTCATTCCGTTCATTTTCATTCAAGCCGCCAAAGCCGACGGCCTGTCCGGCGCTCCGGCCCCCTTCGATAAGGGCGGCGTCAAGGTGGCTCTGATCAGCTACATCTCGGCCGGCGATTTCTTCCAGGCCTACCAGGCCGGTGCGGAAGCCCAGGCCAAGGCGCTGGATATCGACCTGCGCGTCTTCCCCGGACGGCAGGACGCCGCCGAGCAGCGCGAGCAGATCCTGCAGGCGATCAATCTCGGCGTCTCCGGCATCGTCATTGACCACGGCCTGCCGGAATCGCTCGGCGACGTCGTGCAGCAGGCGCTCGACAAGGGCATCAAGGTCGTGGCCTTCGACGTCAACCTCAACAACCCCAAGATCCCGCAGGTGGAGCAGAGCGATCACGAGCTCGCCTCTCTGGCGCTCGAACAGGTGGTGAAGGACAACGGCAAAGACTTCAACGCCGGTTATGTCTATGTCGCGGGCTTTGCGCCGCTCGACCGCCGCAACGAGGTCTGGGACAAGTTCAAGTCGGAGAATAAGGGCGTGGTCGAAAAGGCCCGTTTCGGCAATGTCAGCGACACGACGGCGACCTCGACCGCCGACCAGGCGAAGGCCGCGCTCACCGCCAATCCCAATATATCGGTTGTTTTTGCCCCCTATGACGAATTCGCCCGCGGTGTGAAGCTCGCGGCCAACGACCTCGGCATAGCAAAGAAGCTGAAGATCTATTCGGCCGACGTCTCGACGGCCGATATCCAGGAAATTACCGAGGAAGGCAGCCCCTGGGTTGCGACCGTCGCGACCAATCCCGCCGTCGTCGGCGCCGTCTCCATCCGCGCCGCCGCCCTTGAGATCGCCGGCCAGACGGTTCCCCATCAGATTACCGTGAAGCCGACGCTTCTGACGCAGGAGAGCCTGCGCGCGGCCGGTGTTAAGACGATCGAGGAACTGGCTGCGAAGATCCCGGTCTTCAGCACGAGCGACGCGGCGACCGCGAGCTGGATTCCGGACAAGCTTTTCTGAGGAGGTCACCCTCGATCCTTCCGGCGGGAGCGTCAAGCTCCCGCCGGAGCCCCTTTTTGGAGAATTGGAGTTTCGCTCATGAGCCAGTCCAATGTCGTTTTCGCGGCCAGCCGCAACCCAACGCGAGAAGACCTCTTTGCCCGTGCGGAGGATATCTCGGCTGACCTTTCCAGGCGCGCCGCAGACCTCGAACGCGAAGGCCGCCCGCCGCTTGCCGAAATCATCAAGTTGAAAAATGCCGGGCTGCTCAATGCGCTGCATCCCACGCAAATCGGCGGCGGTGGCCTCGATTGGGTCGACGGGCTGAGGCTGGTGCGCATCCTCGCCCGTGGCGAGAGCTCGATCGGCCAGCTGCTCGGCTACCACTATGTCAACAGCCAGTACATCTATTGGGCCCTCGATGCCGCACGCGCCCATGCGCTGGGGAGCGATACGGTCGCCAGGAACCTCTATTGGGGTGCAGCCGTCAATCCGCGCGACCCCGGGCTGGTGCTCACCCGTCGCGGCAACGGTTATGTATTGAACGGACGCAAGTCCTTCTCCACGGCGGCGCGGGTCTCCGACTATATCAATGCCAATGCGACGCTCGACGACAAGATCGCCGGCTTCGCCGTGCCGACCAATCGCCCCGGCTACGTCGCCAATGACGACTGGGACAATATCGGCCAGCGCCTCTCCGACAGCGGCAGCGTCGAGTTCCGCGACTTCCCCGTCTACGAGGAGGATTTCGTCGGCGCGCCGGCCGCACCTGATGTGGCGCCGCCTGTATTGTCGACCTTCAACACGCCGTTCATCCAGCTGGTCTTCGTCAATTTCTATCTCGGTACCGCCGAAGGCGCTCTGCAGGCGGCCGTCGATTACGTCAGAACCACCACCCGGCCGTGGATCACCTCCGGTGTCGAGCGGGCGGCGGATGATCCATATATCCTCGAACGCGTCGGCGAATTCACCGCCGCGCTGAAGGCCTCGGCGGCCCTTGCCGACAGCGCGGCATCAGCCGTGCAGGCGGGCCTTGCCCGCGGCCGCGACGTCACCGCGCGCGAGCGCGGCGAGGCGGCGGCGGAAGCCTATACCGCCAAGGTCCACGCCACCCATGTCTCGCTCGACATTACCTCGCGCGTCTTCGAGCTGACAGGCGCGCGCTCGACGGCCGACAAATACCGCTTCGACCGCTTCTGGCGCAATGTCCGTACCCACACGCTGCACGATCCCGTTTTCTACAAGGCGAAGGAAGTTGGCGAATTCGTGCTGAACGACAGGATACCGGAAGTCAGCCTCTATAGCTGAGGCGGCCGCGCTGTGATCGAAAGTGAAAAACCCCACTGCCGGCACCGGCGGTGGGGTTTTCGTTTAGCAGCAACGAAAATTTCAGAGCGCGCCGTTTTTCGGCGGCGTAACGCCGTTCAGATGGTAGTTGCCGACGACGTGATATTTCCAGCGCACGGGATCGTGCAGCGTGTGGGTGCGGGCATTGCGCCAGTGGCGGTCGAGGTTGAGGCCGGCCTGCACCGATGAGGTTCCGGCAAGCTCGAAAAGCGTGTTCGAGGCCTCGAGCGCCACTTCGGTCGTCAGCACCTTGGCGGCGGCAACCGCAAGCGTCGCCGCAACCACCTTTTCCTCCGTCGTCTCGACCTGCGCGGCATCGACCTTGTGGCCGGCGCGCTCGACAAGAGCCGTTGCGGCTTCCAGCCGGATGGCGATCTGGCCGACCTTGGCGATCGTCAGCGGATCGTCTGAGGCGCGGTCAAGGCCGCTATCCATCCACGGGCGCGATTTCGTCCTGATGAAATCAAGCGTTTCGGCAAAGGCCGCCCGTGCGATACCGAGATCGACGCCGGCATGGATGATCTGACCGACCGAACCGATCGTCGTCGGCCGCTCGAAACCCTTGTGATGGAAGACCACGGAATCGGCGCTGACATAGACATTGTCGAGGATGGTCGTACCGCTGCCGGTGGTGCGCTGGCCAAAACCGTCCCAGTCGTCGACGATCTCGACGCCTTCGGTGCCCTTCGGCACGAAGGCCATGGTCAGCCGATCCTCCGGATCGAGCGCAAAGATGGTGATCCAGTCGGCGAAGAGGACGCCGGTCGAATAGAATTTGCGGCCATTGATCCGGTAACCCGGGCCGTCGCGGGTGATGCGCGTGTTGTAGTGGCCGACCGTCTTCGTGCCGCGCTCGGAAAGGGCATTGCCGAAACGATCGCCGGCCAGCACCCGGCCGAAGAAATAACGCTGCTGCTCCTCGCCACCGTCGGTTCTGAGCGCCTCGAGAATATAGAAATGGTTCTGCGGGATCTGGCCGATCGAACCGTCCGCCTCAGACAGGATCGCGGTGATCTCGGCAAGCACGGCGTTGGAGACGTCGAGCCCTCCATATTGCGCTGGCACGGTGATTGCCAGAAGGCCGGACTGGGCGAGAAGATCCAGTTCGGTAAACGGCAGGATCCGGTCGGCATCGCGCTCGGCTGCGCGTGCGGCAAATTGCACCGCCAGTCTGCGGGCGGTGGCGATCGCCTCATCATCGCTGCCGATACGGTCGGCCACGGGCCGGATCTGATCTGCTTGCCTCAGCACGGTGTTCATCGATGTCTCCAATTCTGACGAGCCTATCGGTGAAAGAAATTAAGCGCCGAGATAAGAGCACAAATTCTATAGATGCGATGGAAAATGAAAAGTGTTTGCTTATCAGGCTTAGACCGCCGCGATTAGTGTTGCGGTCCGGCACTCGTGCGACGCGGTTGCCTGGAAGCGATAAAAATCCTGCCCAGAACTGGCGCTTCCGGTCTCGATTTGACGACGGCGACCTCCTACGTAATCGATGTCAGGTGCGTCACCGCGCCGGTTGCAGAAAGAACGCCCAATGCGGGGCAGGGCGACCGCCTTGCCCGATCCATGAGGAAAATCATGACCCGTTCACGGCAGTTGCGCCTCGGCGCCTTCATGCGTCCTGTCAGCCTGCATACCGGCGCCTGGCGCTATCCCGGTTCTTATCCCGACGCCAATTTCAATTTCGCCCATCTGAAGTCCTTCGCGCAGGCGCTGGAGCGGGCAAAATTCGACGCCTTCTTCATGGCCGATCACCTCGCCGTGCTCAACATGCCGGTCGAGGCGCTCAGGCGCAGCCACACCGTGACCTCCTTCGAGCCCTTCACATTGCTCTCGGCGCTGGCGGCGGTGACGGAGCGCATCGGCCTTGTCGCCACCGCCTCCACCACCTTCGACGAGCCCTATCACATCGCCCGGCGGTTCGCCTCGCTCGACCATATCAGCGGCGGCCGCGCCGGCTGGAACATCGTCACGACCTCGAACCCCGACGCCGCGCTCAATTTCGGCCTCGACGAACATGTGGAGCATGGCGAGCGGTATCATCGCGCCCGGGAATTCTACGATGTCGTCACCGGGCTCTGGGACAGCTTCGCCGACGATGCCTTCATGCGCGACCGGGAAAGCGGTCTGTTCTTCGATCCGGCGAAGATGCATGTGCTGAACCACAAGGGTGACGAACTCAGCGTGCGTGGGCCGCTCAATATCGCCCGGCCGCCGCAGGGTTGGCCCGTCATCGTCCAGGCCGGCCAGTCGGACCCCGGTCGCCAGCTTGCCGCTGAGACCGCCGAGATGGTCTTCTGTTCGCCGCGCGATCTGGCCGCCGGCAAGGCGCTTTATGCCGATATCAAAGGCCGCATGGAAGCCATCGGCCGCAACCGCGACCATCTGAAGATCCTGCCCGCCGCCTTCGTCATCGTCGGCGACAGCATCGAGGAGGCCCGCGCCAAACGCGCCACGCTCGACAGCCTGGTGCATTACGACAGCGCTATCGCCTCGCTTTCGATCGCGCTAGGCCATGACGCTTCGGGCTTCGATCCCGACGCACCGCTACCATCAGATATTCCCGACACCAATGCCAGCAAGACCGGCCGCGCCCAGGTGCTGAAACTTGCCGCGGAAGAAAATCTGACGGTGCGGCAGCTGGCGCAGCGTTATGGCGGCTATGCCGGCCTTGCCTTCGTCGGCACGCCGGCAAGTATCGCCGACGACATGGAGCGCTGGCTGGACGAGGAAGGCTCGGACGGATTCAACGTCGTCTTTCCCTATCTGCCGCAGGGTCTCCTCGACGTCACCGAACGGTTGGTTCCCGAGCTTCAGCGCCGCGGCCTGTTCCGCAGCGAATACGAAGGCACGACACTGCGCGAGCATCTCGGATTGCCGCGGCCGGAGAACCGGTTCTTTGCTGCTGGTGCTTAGGTTTGCAGGCCGGCAAAGCGCCAGGGATCGATGCATTCGATCCCGAGCGGGATGAAATGCGCGACATTGCGCGTAACCAGTTTCAGCTCGTGCTCCAGCGCGGTGGCGGCGATCATCGCATCGGCGGAGGGGCGCTTGTCCGGAGTCGGCAGCAGGCCGGCCCGGCTTGCCGTTGCGGCATCGAAGGGCAGGATGCGTTCGGCGAATTCGGCAAGCACGATCTCATCCATCCAGCGGCGGAGATCCTCGGCGAAACCAGGATCCTTTGCCCGCTCGCGCTGGATGCCGAACTGGATTTCCATAATGGTGATCGCCGAGAGATAGGCATCGGCGACCGAAAACTCCTTCATGAAGTTCTGGAATTCCGCCGCCTGCCGTTCGACCCTTCGCGCAGCAGAGATGACATTCGTGTCGAGCAGAAATGCCATTAGAACTCGACGGTCCTGTTGTCGAAGTTCAGCCGCTCAGGTTCGAACTCTCTTTCATCGGCCCCCGGATCGCGCAGGGCCGCAAAAAGGGTCTTGGGCGCCTTCCAGTTCGCCTGGAATTCGGCATAGCTGACAAGCACGTAGGCTGCCTCACCGTGATCGGTGATCACGAGTGGCTGCTCGCTCGCCTCCTTCTTCGCTTTGCTCGGATTCTGATTGAAGGCGGCACTGGTCATGAAGGACATTTTCATCGAAATCATCCATACTACATTTGTTAAGAAATATACTACATCCGGCTCGATTTACAAGATCGCCGAAATGGACGGCCTCGCTTTCTGCTTTCCGGAAGCAAGCCGATCGCGCTCAGGCCATGACCCCAACCCGAAACGCGTCGCTTTCGCCCGCCATCAGTTCGAGCGGCCAGATAATGTTGCGCCCGTCGCCTGGATAAAACTCTCGATAGACCGGCATGTTGGCGAGAAGCATCCGGCCGAGTTCGACGCCGAGATCGTAGAGCGACATGCGAAAGCAGCTGAGCGAGGGCTGCAGGAACCGTGCGCGCGGAGCGTCGCGGAAGCCGATCACCGCAAGGTCGCGGCCGGGCATGACGCCCGATTCCATCAGGCAGCGATAAAGGCCGATCGCCATCAGCTCGTAGATCAGGATCACCGCCGTCGGCCGTTCTTCGAGGAGCAGCAGCTCGTGAGCCGCCTGATAGCCGCCCTGTTCACTCGACTTGACGCGGATGACGAGCGAGGGGTCGAAGGGAATATCGTGCCGCTCGAGCGCGCGGCGATAGCTTTCGATAAAGAGATAGCCGAGGTTGGCCTCGCTCGACGGCGCAGTGATTGCGATCCGGCGATGTCCCAGCGCGATCAACCGCTCGACGGCATGGTCGGCCACGCCCTCGAAATCGAGATCGATCCAGGGAAAATTGCTGGCCGAAAGGCTGCGGCCGAGCGCGACGAAGGGGATCTTCGCCCGCGACAGAAAGTCGATGCGCCGGTCGACGCGCTGCGTGTCCGAGATGATCATCGCATCGACGATGCGCCGCGCCACCATCCGCTTCAGATATTCGTGCGGGTCCTCGTCGCTCGGGCAGGGCAACATGATGAGGTCGAGCTTGTGGCGGGCAAAGACGCTCTGCAGGCCGCTGGTGACGCCGAGGAAGAAGTTGTCGGCGTTCTCGACCGTTTCCTTGCTGGATTCGATCATCAGCCCGATGACCTTCGTCTCCCCCTGCCTCAGGCTCCGCCCAGACTGGTTGGCGACGTAGCCGAGTTCGTCGGCCGCCGCCAGCACCCGCCGGCGGGTTTCCTCATTGACGTCGGGCTTGCCGTTCAGCGCGCGGGACACCGTGCCGATCGAGATGTCCAGGTATTCGGCAAGCTGGCGAATCCCCTTCATCGACTGCGATTTTCCTTCGGTCTGCAATTTCGCATTCCGCCTCTATTGACACGGTAAAATGTTTCCGCATACAGTCGTAAACGTTTACGGAGTGCGTGTCACGAGGAGTTGGCGCCATTCCCTCGGAGGAAATCGTGAAATTCAGTGCCATTCTGTGCGGGTGCGGAGCTATGTCCAAAGGTTGGTTGCGAGCCATCGCTTCCAACCCTCTGCTGGCCGACTCCATCACCATCGTCGGCCTTGTCGACCTGAACCGGGAGACGGCGGAAAAGCTTGCCGCGGAGTTCGGCATTGATGGCGCCGTCATCGGTTCGGATCTGTCCGACGTCATCACGGCCACGAAGGCCGACCTGGTCTTCGACATCGTCATTCCGGCTGCGCGCTACGACGTCGTTTCGACGGCACTCAAGGCCGGCTGCCATGTGCTCAGCGAAAAGCCGATGGCGGCCTCGCTTGCCGAGGGCGCTGCGCTGGTCAATCTTGCCGCCGAGACCGGCCGCATCCACGCCGTCATCCAGAACCGTCGCTTCATATCAGGCGTCAGGCGTCTGCGTCGCTTCGTCGACAGCGGCGCGATCGGCGAACTCACCGGCATCCATTGCGACTTCTTCCTGGCGCCGCATTTCGGCGGCTTCCGCGAAGAGATGGACAACGTCCTGCTTCTCGACATGGCGATCCACACCTTCGATGCGGCGCGCTACGTTGCCGACAGGAAGCCGCTCGCCGTCTATTGCGTCGAGCGCAATCCAAAGGGTTCGTGGTACCGGCATGGCGCCTCAGCCAATGCCATCTTCGAATTTTCCGACGACATCGTCTTCACCTACCGCGGCTCCTGGTGCGCCGAGGGCGAGCGTACCAGCTGGGAAAGCCAGTGGCGCCTCGTCGGCTCGAAGGGAATGCTCACCTGGGATGGCGAAGAGAGTTTCAAGGCGACCATCGCCGGCGAAGAGCCCGGCCTTCTACGCGGCTTCGCTGCCGTAAACGTTCCCGGTCCGGAACATGACGAGGAAACCCATGGTCACGCCAGCGTCATCGCCGACTTCATCGCGGCGATCGGCACCGGCACACAGCCCGAGACGGTCAATTCCGACAATATCAGAAGCCTTGCCATGGTCTTCGGCGCAATCGAAAGCGCCAAGACGGGCAGGCGTGTCGAAATTTCAGCATAGGATGAAGTGACGTGAGCAACCCAGCAAAATCCATTCGTATCGGTACCATGGTCAGCGGCAACAAGGGCGATGCCGCAACCCGCATCGGCGAGATCGCCGGCATGGGCTTCGAAAGCTTCGAACCCTTCTTCTGGCAGACGACCAAAGGCCAGGATCTTGCCGAACTCGGCAAGCGCTGCCTCGATGCGATCGGCGACCGCGACATCACCATCTCGACGCTCGGCATGTTCGGCAATCCGCTGGAAGAGACCGCAATCGACCTCGAGACGTTGCAGGGCTGGAAGCACTGCATCGACAATGCCCATCACTTCGGCGCCACCTGCGTTGCCGGCTTCACCGGGCGCATCCGCGGCAAGCCACTGACAGACAGCCTGCCTCGCTACAGGCAGATCTGGAGCGAACTCGCCAAGCGGGCGGCCGACAAGGGCGTCAAGATTGCCTTCGAGAATTGCGCCATGGACGGCAACTGGGCAAGCGGCGACTGGAACATCGCCCACAATCCCGATGCCTGGGAGCTGATCTTCAACGAGACGCCGGATGACAATATCGGGCTGGAATGGGAACCGTGCCATCAGATGGTCTATCTGATCGACCCTTTGCCGCAGATCCGCAAATGGGCGCACAAGTTCTTCCACGTCCACGGCAAGGACGCGACCATTCGCTGGGAGGTCATCAAGGAACACGGCATCTTCGGCAAGGAGAAGTTCGTCTTCATGCGCACGCCGGGCTTCGGCGACAGCAATTGGACCGACATCATTTCCGAGCTGCGCCTTGCCGGCTGGTCCGGCTCGATCGACATCGAAGGCTGGCACGACCCCGTCTATCGCGACGCGCTTGAAATGACCGGCCAGGTCTATGCGCTGAACCACCTCAAGCATGCCCGGGGCGGCGAATTCGTCGTCGATCCCATCTGATGATATCGTTTTCGGCAAGGAGGAATTGCCGGAAACGGGGATAACCACAAAGGAGGAGAACCATGGCTATCCGCAAATATGCAATTCTGGGCGCTCTCGCGCTTGCAGGCGTCTCGCTGTTTGGTCTTTCGGCCAAGGCCGAGGACGTCACGCTGACGCTCTGGTCGCTGGACAAAGACACCCAGCCGGCGCCGAACCTCGTCAAGGAGTTCAACGCCCAGAACAATGGCATCAAGATCGAATACCGGCTGATCCAGTTCGACGACGTCGTCACCGAGGCCATGCGCGCTTATGCGACCGGCCAGGCGCCCGATATCATCGCCGTCGACAATCCGGAGCATGCGCTGTTCTCGTCGCGCGGCGCCTTCCTCGATCTCACCGACATGATCGCCAAGTCGACCGTCATCAAACCGGAGAATTATTTCCCCGGCCCGCTGAAATCAGTCGAGTGGGACGGCAAGTATTTTGGCGTGCCGAAGGCGACCAATACGATCGCGCTTTACTATAACAAGGACATGTTCAAGGCCAAGGGTCTCGACCCGAGCAAGCCGCCGCAGACCTGGGACGAACTGGTCGAGGATGCGCGCAAGCTGACCGACCCCGCCAAGAACGTCTACGGTCTCGCCTTCTCGGCCAAGGCCAACGAGGAGGGCACCTTCCAGTTCCTTCCTTGGGCACAGATGGGCGGCGGCAGTTATGAGCACATCAATGCTGATGGTGCGGTGAAGGCGCTCGGAATCTGGAAGACGATCATGGACGAGAAGCTTGCTTCTCCCGACACCTTAACGCGCGGCCAGTGGGATTCGACCGGCACCTTCAACTCAGGCAATGCGGCAATGGCGATCTCGGGTCCGTGGGAGCTCGACCGCATGACGCAGGAAGCGAAGTTCGACTGGGGCGTCACTCTGCTCCCGGTTCCCAAGGAAGGGGCTGAACGCTCCTCGGCCATGGGCGACTTCAACTGGGCGATCTTCGCCACCAGCAAACATCCGGCCGAAGCCTTCAAGGCGCTCGAATATTTCGCCTCGCAGGACGACAAGATGTTCAAGAACTTCGGCCAGCTTCCGGCCCGTTCCGACATCTCGATCCCTGAGACCGGCCAGCCGCTGAAGGATGCAGCCCTCAAGGTCTTCCTCGAACAGCTGAAATACGCCAAGCCGCGCGGCCCGCATCCGCAATGGCCGAAGATCTCCAAGGCGATCCAGGACGCGATCCAGGCAGCGCTGACCGGCCAGATGAGCCCGAAAGACGCGCTCGACCAGGCAGCCGACAAGATCAAGGCAGTACTAGGCTGATCATTGGCTGCGAGAGAGCCGCTTGCTCCCTCTTCTCCCCAGCGGGGAGAAGAGGAACCGGAAGCAACGCGTCTTTTAACCGGATGAACCTCGGTTCATCTCATCATTTCCTCCCGGCAGGGGCCGTCTTCCGCATCATGCGCCAGGCGGCCCCGTTCGGAGTATCGGAGGACCCATGAAGAGGATCCTGATGAGCGTCAGGGACGGCCGCGGTTTCGATATCGTGCTGGTCGCTTTCCCGCTCGGCTTTCTGTTCCTGATGGCGGGGCTGCCGCTGATCTACAATGTCGTGATGAGCTTCCAGGAGGTCGACATGTTCAGCCTCGGGACCTTCTCGCGCCCCTTCGTCGGCTTCAAGAATTATACCGACCTCTTCGCGCAGCCGGAAACGCTGCCGATCCTCTACAACACCGTCATCTTCGTCGTCGGCTCCATCGCCGGCCAGTTCCTGATCGGCTTCGGACTGGCGCTGTTCTTCTGGGTCAATTTTCCCGGCGCCTCATGGATGCGCGGCCTGTTCCTCGTCTCCTGGGTGATGCCCGGCCTCGTCGTCGGCGCCATCTGGAACTGGATTCTGTCGGGCGATTTCGGCGTGCTGAATTTCATTCTGAAGGAAAGCGGCATCATCTCGGGCAACATCTTCTGGCGCTCGGACCCGCATTACTCGCTCTATGCCGTCATCATCGCCAATGTCTGGCTCGGCACCTCGTTCAACATGATCCTGCTTTCCGTCGGCCTTGCCGGCATTCCCGCCGATCTCTACGAAGCGGCCGAACTCGACGGCGCCAATGTCTGGCAGCGCTTCTGGACGATCACGCTGCCGATGATGCGTTCGACCATCGGCGCCATCATCGCGCTTGGCCTGATCTTCACCTTGCAGCAGTTCGATCTTTTCGCCGCGATCACGTCGGGCGGGCCGAATAATTCATCGAATGTCACGCAATATTGGGCATGGGATCTCTCCTTCCGCCAATACGACTTCGCCAAGGGCGCGACGATCTCCGTCATCATGATCGTCTTCGTCATGTTCGCGTCCGTCGTCTATGTCCGGTCCACACGCCACGAGGTGCGCGGATGATGACGACGAACCGCGACCGCCTGATGCTCGCCATATCGGTCGTCATGGCGGCGATCTATCT
Organism: Rhizobium leguminosarum bv. viciae USDA 2370; assembly: GCF_002008365.1. Classification (GTDB taxonomy): domain Bacteria; phylum Pseudomonadota; class Alphaproteobacteria; order Rhizobiales; family Rhizobiaceae; genus Rhizobium; species Rhizobium leguminosarum. Next base: position 40,627 of record NZ_MRDL01000003.1, on the reverse strand, counting down.
GTTCCCGCTCTACTGGATGTACATCACCGCGCTGAAAAGCGGCTCGGAGATGTTCGCGACGCCGCCGAGCTTCTGGCCGGCTGCACCCCAATGGGGCACCTATGCCTATGTCTGGGAAAGCCGCGACATGGGCCGCTACCTCTGGAACTCGCTGGTCATCGCTCTCGGCTCGATGGCGCTCATCACCCTGCTCGGCGTCGGCTGTGCCTATGTGCTCGCCAGATACCGCAATGTCTGGGTGGATATTGGCCTGTTCCTGATCCTGATGCTGCAGGTCCTTCCGGCATCGCTGATGATCACGCCGATCTTCGTCGGCTTCTCGCAACTCGGCCTACTTTCAACTCCGCGCCTTGCCGTCATCATCGCGGTCGCGGCAAAGAGCATGCCCTTCTTCGTCATCTTGGTGCGCGCCACCTTCATGAGCGTTCCCCAGGAACTGGAGGAGGCGGCCCTCGTCGACGGCAATTCGCGCGTCGGCGCCTTCTTCAACATCGTGCTGCCGCTTGCCCGCAACGGCATCCTGGTCAGCGCCATCCTGATCTTCATGCAGGCCTTCGGCGAATTCGTCTATTCGAAGTCGATGATCCAGGCGGTCGACCTTCAGCCGGCAAGCGTCGGTCTCAATTCCTTCATGGGACCGAACACCAACGAGTGGAACAACATCATGGCCTACGCCACGATGTATGTGACGCCGATCCTTGCCATCTTCGTTCTCTTGCAGCGCCGCATCGTATCCGGCCTCACCTCTGGAGCCCTCAAATGACCACACAGATCGAGCTCAGAGGCGTCAACAAATATTACGGCGCCTTCCACGCCCTGAAGAACATCGACCTTTCGATCGCCAAGGGCACTTTCGTCGCGCTCGTCGGCCCCTCGGGCTGCGGCAAGTCCACGCTGCTGCGCTCACTTGCCGGCCTCGAAAGCATTTCGTCGGGCGATCTCAGGATCGCCGGCGAGCTGATGAACGGCGTGCCGCCGCGCAAGCGCGACGTCGCCATGGTGTTCCAGTCCTATGCCCTCTATCCGCACATGACGGTGGAAGAGAACCTCACCTACAGTCTTCGCATCCGCGGCATCGCCAAGGCGGAGGCCAAGAAAGCCGCCGAGGACGTAGCGGCGACGACGGGTCTCTCGCATCTCCTGAAGCGCTATCCGCGCGAGCTCTCCGGCGGCCAACGCCAGCGTGTCGCCATGAGCCGCGCCATCATCCGCCATCCGAAGGCCTTCCTGTTCGACGAGCCACTGTCCAATCTCGATGCTGCGCTTCGCGTCCACATGCGTAAGGAAATCCGGTCGCTGCACGACCGGCTGCACGCAACTTTCGTCTACGTGACACACGACCAGGTCGAAGCGATGACGATGGCCGACCATGTGGTGGTGATGCGCGACGGCATCATCGAACAGCAGGGCGCGCCGCTCGACCTCTACGACCGGCCGGCCAACCGGTTTGTTGCCGGTTTCATTGGCTCACCGGCCATGAATTTCATTCCCGCGATTGCCGCCGAAGATGGCAAGAGCCTGGTCCTGGATTTCGGCGCGGTGAAGCAGACGCTTGCGATATCACGCGCCATCGAGCCTGGACGTAAGCTCATCGCCGGCATCCGGCCGGAGCATATCGGCGTCGTCGAGCCCGGACATGGCAGTTTCGATGTGCCGATCGCCTTCGTCGAATCGACCGGCTCCTCGACCTTCATCGTCGCGGAGACCCAACCGGAACTGACGATCGTCGAGACGCGCCGCGACAGGGTCAAGGCAGGAGATATGATCGGACTTTCGGTCGATCCGGACCAGATCCATCTCTTCGACGCGTCGACGGATCACGTCATATAAAGGCAGCAGCCTGTCGGCTTGGAATTGTCATAAAATCGAACCGGGTGACGCCGTCGAGCCAGATCTCGAAAGCACGACCGGCGACTGGCTGCGCGACAAGCTCGACCCGACGATCGCCTGAGGGCCCGTCCGGTCGAGCTTTGATCGAATCGCAAGAAAAACAAATCCCGCACGATCAACGCCGTTGACAACGGCGAGCAATCGATATTGTCTTGTAAAGCGCTTTACTAAACCGCTTTACAATAGGTCCAGCCAATGGCCAAGGGAACGACACCAAGCTTGAAGGATGTTGCGGCCGCCGCTGGCGTGTCGGTCACCACCGTGTCGCGTTTCGTCAACGGCAGTCTCGATCTTCCCTTTCAGACCAAGAAGCGCATCGAGGATGCGATCAAGACGCTGAACTACCGGCCGAACCCGCATGCGCGTCGGTTAAGCAGGGGGCGTTCGGATACGATCGGTCTCGTCGTGCCCGATATCGCCAATCCCTTCTTCGCGACCCTCGTCGCCGCCGTGGAGCAGGCGGCCGATGAAAAAAAGCTCGCGGTCTCCTTGCACGCCACCCTCAACCGGCCGGGGCGCGAGATCGAATATCTGCAGTTGATCGAACGCAATCACGTCGACGGCCTGATCTTCGTCACCAACCACCCCGACGATGGCGCGCTTGCCGCGCTGATCAACGGCAGCGGCAAGGTCATCATCGTCGACGAGGACATTCCTGATTCGAAAGCGCCGAAGCTGTTCTGCGACAACGAGCAGGGTGGTTATCTCGCCGGCCGGCATCTGGCCGAGCAAGGCCATCGCCATGTGCTCTTCATCGGCGGTGACGAGCGCATGATCAGCGCCCGCAGGCGCTATGACGGCCTGCTGAAGGCGCTCAGCGAACGGCATGGCGACGAGGCCCGGGCCGACCGCTATGCCGGCGAATATACGATCGAATACGGCCGTGCGGCTGCGCTCGACTATCTCTCCGGAGACCGAAAGGCGACCGCAATCTTCGCCAGCTCCGACGAGATCGCCATCGGGCTGGTCGAGGTCTTCAGAAGCCAAGGCGTGTCGATCCCCGATGACATCTCGGTCATCGGCTTCGACGATGTCGGTCCGCTTCATCTTTTTGCACCGCCGCTGACGGCCATCCGCCAGCCGGTGCGCCAGATCGGCCGGCGGTCGCTGGAGTTGCTTCTGGAAACCAATTGGCACGAGTGGAAACCATCCGCTTCGGAAGAGCTCGTGCCGGTCGAAATCGTGGTGCGGAACTCCGTTGCGCCGCCTGCGAAATAACAATCAGCAACGTCAAAAAACCAAAAGAGGATGAGAACATGACACTGAATTTGACAAGACGAACGATGATCGCAGCCGCCAGCTTCACGGCATTGACCTTCATCGGCCTGTCCAGCGCTGCTGCGCAGGAAAAGACTGTCGCATTGGTGCAGATCAACCAGCAGGCGCTTTTCTTCAATCAGATGAATGAGGGCGCCCAGAAGGCGGCCGATGCCGCCGGCGTCAAACTGGTGATCTTCAACGCCAACAACGAGACGACCGCGCAGAACAGCGCGATCGAAACCTACGTCCAGGAAAAGGTCTCCGGTCTTGCCGTCGTGGCGATCGATGTCAACGGCATCATGCCGGCGGTCAAACAGGCGGCCGATGCCGGCATTCCTGTCGTCGCCATCGACGCCATCCTGCCTGATGGCCCACAGAAGGCGCAGATCGGCGTGGACAATGCCGCGGCCGGCGCCGATATGGGCAAATACTTCCTCGACTACGTCAAGGCGAACATGGGCGGCAAGGCCAAGCTTGGCGTCGTCGGCGCGCTGAATTCGTTCATCCAGAACATCCGCCAAGAGGGCTTCGAGAAGACCCTGAAAGGCGTCGACGGCATTGAAATGGCCGGCGTCGTCGATGGCCAGAACATCCAGGACAACGCTCTTGCGGCGGCTGAAAACCTGATCACCGCCAATCCCGATCTGACCGCGATCTACGCCACCGGCGAGCCGGCCCTGATGGGGGCGATCGCCGCTGTCCAGAGCCAAGGCAAGCAGGATAAGATCAAGGTGTTCGGCTGGGATCTGACTGCCGAAGCCATTGCCGGCATCGATGCCGGCTTCGTCGTCGCCGTCGTCCAGCAGGATCCGGCTGCAATGGGCGGTGCCGCCGTCGACGCGCTCGTCAAGGCCTCGGCCGGCGAAGCCGTCACCAAGACGATCTCGGTGCCGATCACCATCGTCACCAAGGAGAATGTCGAGCCGTACCGGGCCGTCTTCAAATGATCGAAAGCGGACAGCGTGACATCGCTGCCGCCGGTTCCGGAGGGGTCGCACCCTCCGGAACCGGAACATCCGGCGGCACCCGATCCGACCCGCGCATCTCGCTTCGCGGTATCCGGAAGTCGTTCGGCTCGCACCAGGCCCTGCGCGGCGTCGATCTCGACATCTTCCCCGGCGAATGCCTGGGCCTTGTCGGCGATAACGCCGCCGGCAAATCGACGCTGACGAAAATCATCTCCGGAACCTACATTCCCGATGCCGGCACCATCACCATGGAAGGCGAAGAGGTTCGCTTCTCCGGCCCTGCGGATGCGCGTGGCAGAAACATCGAGATGGTGTTCCAGGATCTCAGCCTCTGCGACCATATCGATGTCGTCGGCAATCTCTTCCTGGGCCGCGAACTCAGCCGCGGGCCGTTTCTCGACACCAGGACGATGCTGTCCGAAGCCCGCAAGATGCTGGATTCGCTGGAGATCCGCATCCCAAGGCTGACCGGCAAGGTCGCCCAGCTCTCCGGCGGCCAGCGTCAGGCGATCGCCATTGCACGCGCCGCTTCCTTCAAGCCCAAGGTGCTGATCATGGACGAGCCGACGTCAGCACTTGCCGTCGCCGAGGTCGAGGCGGTTCTGGCCCTGATCAACCGCGTCAAGGCGAACGGGGTCTCGGTGATCCTCATTACCCACCGGCTGCAGGATCTCTTCCGGGTCTGCGACCGCATTGCGGTGATGTACGAGGGCACGAAAGTGGCCGAACGGCAGATCGGCAGCACCAACCTCGAGGATCTCGTCCATTTGATCGTCGGTGAAGGAGCCAGGCAATGACGGCTTATACGGAACGCGGCCATGGCTCGCGCATCGCCGATTTCTTCGGCGAACATGCACAGGTCCTGTCGATCGCCATCTTCTTCCTGGCCTGCATGATCTTCTTCTCGATCGGCAGCGAAACCTTTTTCACGCTCGGCAATATCCTGAACATCGTCCGGCAGGCTGCTCCCATCCTGATCGTTGCCATCGCCATGACCTTCGTCATCATCACCGGTGGCATCGATCTTTCGGTCGGCTCGCAGGTCGCGCTCGTCAATGCGGTCGCGGCGATCGTCATGGCGATGGGTGTTCCCTGGCCGTCCGTGGTCATCGGCATGATCGTGCTCGGTGGCTTCATGGGGCTGGTTCAGGGCTGGTTCACGGCCTATCAGGGCATTCCGGCCTTCATCGTTACGCTTGCCGGCCTCTCGATCCTGCGCGGTCTGGCGCTCTATCTGACCCAGGGCTATTCCATCCCGATCAAGGATGCGCCGGGCTTCTTTGCGCTCGGCCGGGGCGAAATCCTGAGCTTCCCGATCCCGGCGATCATCGCCGTCATCATCGCCATTCTCGGCTATGTCGTCATCACCGCGACGAAATATGGCCGGCAGGTCGTGGCTGTTGGTTCCAACATGGAGGCGGCTCGGCGCGTCGGCATGCCCGCCAAATGGATCATCGCCTCGGTCTATATCATCTCCGGCATCGCCTGCGCGGTCGCCGGTCTGCTGATCGCCGCTCGCCTCGGCTCCGGTTCGTCCAATGCCGCCGTCGGCTTCGAGCTGCAGGTAATCGCCGCCGTCGTGCTCGGCGGAACGTCGCTGATGGGCGGACGCGGCACCATCCTCGGCACCGTGCTCGGCACGCTGACCATCGCCGTCATCGGCAACGGCCTGATCCTGATGCACATATCGCCTTTCTTCACCCAGATCGTCACCGGCGCCATCATCCTCGTCGCCATCTGGCTGAACACGCGCATCTTCACGGCCAATTTCCATTTCCGGCTCGGCAGGAAAGGATGAAGCGATGAGCGAGCAGACGGCAGAAAGCTTGTCCGAAGCGCATGTCCGATCCGGCAAGGTGATGACCGTCACCGGTCCGATTTCGGCGGATGCGCTCGGCGTGACACTGATGCACGAGCATATCCTCAACGATTGCCGCTGCTGGTGGCACACGCCGAAGACGCCGGAACGGCAATATCTCGCCGAAAGCTTCGTCTGCATGGAGATCCTCGGCGAGCTCAGGCAGGATCCCTTCGTTAACAAGCACAATATCACGCTCGACGACGAACATCTGGCGGTGGCCGAGCTCAAGGACTTCGCCACGGCGGGCGGGCGCACCGTGGTGGAACCGACCTGTAAGGGCATCGGCCGAGATCCGCTGGCGCTCCGGCGTATCTCCGAAGCGTCGGGCCTCAACATCGTGATGGGGGCGGGTTATTACCTCGGCTCCTCACATCCGGAAAACGTCGCCGCGATGAGCGTCGATGATATCGCACTGGAGATCGTCCGCGAGGCAAGGGAAGGCGTCGACGGCACCGGCGTCAGGATCGGGCTGATCGGTGAAATCGGTGTCTCCTCGGATTTCACCGCCGAGGAGGAGAAATCGCTGCGCGGTGCCGCACGCGCGCAGGTGCTGACCGGACTTCCACTGATGGTGCATCTGCCAGGCTGGTTCCGTCTCGGCCACCGCGTGCTCGACGTGGTGGCGGAAGAGGGGGCGGATCTCCGCCACACCGTGCTTTGCCACATGAACCCGTCGCATAACGACATCGCCTATCAAAGCGAGCTGGCCGCGCGCGGCGCCTTCATCGAATACGACATGATCGGCATGGATTTCTTCTATGCCGACCAGCAGGTGCAGTGCCCGAGCGACGAGGAGGCGGCGCGCGCGATCGTGCGTCTCGTCGAGGCCGGCTATCTCGACCGGATTCTCCTGTCGCACGATGTCTTTCTGAAGATGATGCTGACGCGTTACGGCGGCAATGGCTACGCCTATATCCTTCGCCACTTCCTTCCCCGTCTTCAGCGGCACGGCCTCGACAAGACGGTTCTCGACGAAATGATGCGCAGCAATCCGCGCCGCGTCTTTCATGCCGGAGCCTAGCTCCATCCATTCAATCGATCACAGGTACGGCAGACCATGACAAAAAAAATCCTCCTTGTCGGCGAGAGCTGGGTCAGCTCCGCCACGCATTACAAAGGCTTCGACCAGTTCGGCAGCGTCACCTTCCATCTTGGCGCCGAACCGTTGGTGAAGGCGCTCGCCGGCAGCGCCTTCGAGCTCACCTATATGCCGGCGCACGAGGCGGTGGAGAAATTCCCCTTTGAGATGACCGGGCTCGACGCCTACGACGCCATCATTCTCTCCGATATCGGCGCCAATTCGCTGCTGCTGCCCCCGGATGTGTGGCTGCATTCGCGCACCGTGCCGAACCGGCTGAAGCTTCTGAAGGCGTGGGTGGAGAAGGGCGGCGGCCTGCTGATGGTCGGTGGCTACTTCTCCTTCCAGGGCATCGACGGCAAGGCCCGCTGGCGGCGCACCCCCGTCGAAGACACGCTGCCCGTCACGTGCCTGCCCTATGACGACCGCGTCGAAATTCCCGAGGGAACTGTTGCCGAAGTGGTGAAGCCGGAGCATCCGACAATGCAGGGCCTTGAAGGCGCCTGGCCGGTGCTTCTCGGCGTCAACGAGGTCGAAGTGCGAGACCGTGCCGATGTCGAGATCGTCGCGCGCCTGCCTGAGGATCAGGGCGGCCATCCGCTGCTCGTCGTCGGCACGCATGGCACTGGGCGGACGGCGGCCTGGACGTCGGATATCGGCCCGCACTGGCTGTCGCCCGCTTTCTGCGAATGGGAAGGTTATGGCCGGCTCTGGAAGAACATCCTCGGCTGGCTCACGGAAAAGCAGGCGTGATTTCAGCACGCGGCGGGAATTGGAAAGGGAATGACATGCAGGAAATTTCGGACAGGCCGTCCAACGCCATCAGGGACATCTTCGGCAGGGACAAGGTCCTGATCGGCATGATCCATTGCCCGGCCTTTCCGGGCGCGCCGCGCTACCGGGGTGCTGCGATGGATGCGATTTACGACGCGTGCATGCGCGACGCCGAAGCCTGCGTGGAAGGCGGCCTGCATGGGCTGATCATCGAAAATCATGGCGATGTACCGTTCTCGAAGCCCGAGGATATCGGCCCCGAGACGACTGGCTTCATGTCTGTTGTCACCGACCGGATCGCGCGCGCGGCCGGCATTCCGCTCGGCGTCAACGTGCTGGCCAACGCGCCGATCCCGGCCTTCGCCATCGCCACGGCCGGTGGCGCCAAATTCATCCGCGTCAATCAATGGGCCAATGCCTATGTCGCCAATGAAGGCTTCATGGAGGGCAGGGCGGCCGAAGCCATGCGCTACCGCTCGCTGCTCAGGGCCGAGCACATCAAGGTCTTCGCCGACAGCCACGTCAAGCATGGCAGCCACGCCGTCGTCGCCGACCGCTCGATCCAGGAGCTGACGCGTGATCTCGCCTTCTTCGATGCCGATGGCGTCATCGCCACCGGCCAGCGGACCGGCAATTCGGCAACGATGGAGGAGATCGAGGAAATCGGCGCGGCGACACACCTGCCGCTGCTCGTCGGCTCCGGCGTCAACAAGGACAATATCGTCGATATTCTGAGCCGCACCAATGGCGTCATCGTCGCTTCCTCGCTGAAGCACGGCGGCGTCTGGTGGAACCCCGTCGACGTCGAGCGCGTGCGCACCTTCCGGGCGGCGGCCGAACCGGGACTGGAGGGCTGAGTATGGCGGCAGAGAGCCTTTCGGCCCGCATCCTGCGCGAGAACGACGCTGTCCTTGGCGCGATGCTGAACCACCGCTTCGTCGAAGATGTGAAAAACGACACGTTGAGCAAGGCGGCCTTCGAGCGTTATCTCGTCTATGAAGGCGCCTTCGTCGACAGCGCCATTTCGATCTTTGCCTATGCGGCGGCGACCGCCAGGACGATGACGCAGAAGCGCTGGCTGATCGCGGTTCTCGACGCGCTTGCCAACGAGCAGATCACCTATTTCGAGCGCACCTTCGCCAGCCGCCGCATCGATCCCTCGTCCTTCGATACCGGCATCGCCGAGGTCGAGGCCTTTCGCGCCGGTATGTTGGAGATCGCCCGCCAGGGCGGCTTCCTCGACACGGTTGCGGCGATGTTTGCGGCCGAGTGGATGTACTGGACCTGGTCGAAGGAAGCGGCTAACCGCCCGATCAGCGATCCCCTGTTGAAGGAATGGGTCGACCTGCATGTCGATCCGAATTTCGCCGCCCAGGCGCAATGGCTGAAGAATGAACTCGACATGGCAGGAGAAACGCTGGAAGAGGATGAAAAAGCGCGGCTCAGCGCGATCTTCGGCCGGGCGATGCAGCTCGAGATCGATTTTCACGATGCGCCTTACCTTTAGCTTCAGCCTTGCGAAAGCAGATGCATGCGCGCCTATATAGTCGGTAACGTCGCCATCGACGAAACCATCGCCGTTTCCGAACTTCCCGTCATCGGCGCCTCCATCCTCGGCAATGCCGGTGGCAGCGATCTCGGCGGCAAGGGCACGAACCAGGCGGTCGTCATGGCCCGCTGCGGCGTTCCGACAACGCTGGTAGCGCCTGTCGGCAGGGATGCGAGGGCCGATACCATTCGCCATTACCTCGCGGACGAACCGCTTCGGAGCGAACTGATCGAAATGGAAAATGCATCGAGCGATGTCTCGATCATCTTCCGACTGCCGGGCGGCGAAAATGCCATCGTCACGACGACGGAATCGGCGCAGAGCCTGTCCCTCTCCGATGTCAGGCGGATCCTCTCGACGGCCGGCACCGGCGATCTCATGATGCTGCAGGGCAATCTGTCCGACCAGACGACCCGCGAGATCCTGGAGCATGCAAGAGCGATCGGCATGGTCACCGCCTTCAATCCCTCGCCGGTGCGCTCCTATTTCTCTGATCTTTGGGGGTTGATCGACATCGCCTTCCTCAACAAGGGCGAGGCGCAGACCCTGACGGGAACGACGGGCAGGGAGGCTGCCGAATATCTGCTCAGCCGGGGCCTGCGAGACGTCGTCCTGACGCTGGGCGGCGATGGCGCGACGCTCGTGAACCGGCACGACAGCATCGAAGTGCCCGCCCAGGTCTGCGATGTTGTGGATACAACGGGCGCAGGCGATACCTTCATGGCCGCAGCACTAGCATCCTGCGCGCTGCGCCGGCAGCGGCTGGACCGGCTAGCCATCGAACACGCAGTCGCGGCCGCGGCTATCACCGTCTCAAGACATGGAACCAGAAAGGCGTTTCCGACCATTTCCGAGCTTGAAGCGATCCTGACATAACCGGCTCGGTGTGACGGGCGTTTCATAAAACCATCATCAGCCTCTGCGAAGGGATGGGCTTCTCGCGATTCCCTCCGTTACATCCGGACTTTCCTCATGACATCACCCTCGATTTCCGCGCGTCTTTCCCCGACCGCCTCGTCCCGCCTCGTCGTGCTTGCAGAAACGGTATTGAAGGCGGGCGAAACCGCCCGTGGCTCGCTGCGGCGACGAACGTCGGCAGAAATGCTCGCCAAGGCGCCGCGCGATTATCAGACCGAAATCGATGTCGCCGTCGAGCGGATCATCGTCGACGAGATGACGAAGGCCTTCCCGGACTATGCCATCCAGGGCGAGGAGGCCGTCGGCAACCGCACGGCCGCGCCGGAAACGCCTGTTATCTACATCGACCCGATCGATGGCACGACCAATTACGCCTGGGGCATTCCGCATTTCGGCATGACCATCTCGATCGTCGAAAGCGGCAGGCTCGTCATGGGCGTCGTCTATGACGCGATGCAGGATGAGCTGTTCAGCGCCGAGATCGGCGGCGGCGCCTATCTCAACGGCGAACGCATCCGCTGCGCCGATGTGGATGACATCGAGAATGTGCTTGTCGGCGCCGGCCTGCCGATCCCCGGCCAGGTCAAGGCGGTTGCGGAAGAGACATATTTCGAAGCCGTCAGACGGCTGATGGCCAATACGGCGGGTGTGCGCCGGCTCGGCTCGGCGGCACTGTCGATCGCCTATGTCGCCTGCGGCCGGCTGGACGGATTCTTCGAGGACGGGCTCGCGATCCATGATTTCGGCGCCTCGGCGCTGCTGGTCGAAGAGGCGGGCGGCATCGTCACCCGGTTTTCTGGGGCCGAAGTCGACGGGCGGGGCGATATCCTTGCCGCCAGCAAGGCGCTGCATCCCTGGCTGCTGGAAGGCTTCGAGAGCAAGGCGTGAATCGGCGCATTCGGAGCGTCTAAACCCGCAGGAGCTCTTCGATCTCCACATCGCCCTTTGCCGGCATCGACTGATGGACGAGTTCGTTGTCGCGGAAGACGAAAAAGCCGGCGAAGCTCGGCTCGACCCTCATCCCGGCCCGGACGCGATCGTCGGGCGCCACCATCGCCTTCAGACGGCTGCCGTCGGCAAGATCGACATCGACCATCTTGTGGGTGCCGAAATCGACGGCGCGATGGACTGTCGCGGCATCCGCCCGATCCGAGGGACGGATCGTCAGCGCTTCCGGGCGGGCGGCCAGCGTCACCGGCCCGTCCTCGACGGGAACGGCAAGCGGAAAGAGCGGATGCTCGCAGACACCGTTTCTAACGCGGCTCTGGACAAAATTCATCGAGCCGATGAAACCGGCGACGAAGGCCGTCTGCGGCTGTCGGTAGATGGTGCTTGGTGGCGCGATCTGTTCGGTGCGTCCGTCGCGCATGACGACGATGCGGTCGGCCAGCGCTAAGGCCTCGTCCTGACCGTGCGTGACGAAGAGCGTGGTGATGCCGAGGCGCTGCTGGATATCGCGCACCTCCTCCCGCAGCCTCTCGCGCAGATGCTGGTCGAGGCTGGCGAAGGGCTCGTCGAGCAGAAGGATCTTCGGCTCGAGCACGAGCGAGCGGGCAAGGGCGACACGCTGCTGCTGGCCGCCCGACAGTTGCGTCGTCATCCGGCGGCCGTAATCGGCAAGACCGACAAGCGCCAGTGCAGCCTCGACACGCTCACGGATTTCCGCTTTCGGCAGCCGGCGGAGCTTCAGGCCAAAAGCGATATTGTTGAAGACGTCCATGTGCGTCCAGAGCGCATGGCTCTGGAACACCATACCGGTCGGGCGCCGCTCGGGCGGCAGCGTAGTCACCTCCTTCGCGTCGATGCGAATGGTTCCGCCGCTCGGTCGCTCGAAGCCGCCGATCATTCTAAGAAGCGTCGACTTGCCGGAACCAGATGGCCCGAGCAGACAAACGAGCTCGCCGTCGCCGACTTCGAGCGAGAAGTCGCGAACAGCAAAAGTGGTCCCGAACAGCTTCGAAACGCCTTCGATCGCCAGATGTGCCATTCTCAAACCCTTCCCTGAACTGACACGCAAAGCTTCACGCGCCGAAGCCTCTCGCAAAGGCGCCGGTGCCGATCACGCGGCGTGCAAACATCAGCGCGATGAAGGACGGCACCCACAGCATGACGGAGAGCACGGCGCCGTATTGCACGACGATCTGGTTGTTGATGAAGCTGATCATCAGCACCGGCATGGTACGAATCTCGGGCGCGCCGATCAGCCAGGCGCCTTCGGTCTCGTAGAAAGTGCCGACGAAGGTCAAGAGCAGCGCGGCTGATATCGTCGGCGCCGCCTGCGGCAGCGTGATCGACCAGAAGACGCGCAGCGGCGTTGCACCGGCATCGCGTGCTGCCTCTTCCATGCGCCGGTCGACATTCTGGAAGGCTGCCACGGGAATCCAGATCATCAGCATCAGCGTGCCGACGAGCTGGATCAGCACGACGCCCCAGAAGGTGCTGATCAGGCCGAGCTGCAGGAAGATGCCGGCAATGGCGACGAGCAGGCCGAATTTCGGAAAGGCATGCGATGCCAGAAACGACAGGAACAGGATGTTCCTGCCGGGAAAGCGCATACGCGCGAAGGCGTAAGCGGCAGGAAGGCAGATGACGGCCGAAAGAATGGTGACCGTCGTCGTCAGCCGCAGGCTGAGGAAGAGTGCGTCCCAGACATCCCCGCGCGCCAGCGTCTGGCCCCAGAAGCGCAGGCCGAACTGCTGCGGGATCACCGAGGGGTAACGCCAGATCTCGGTGAAGGCCCATGTGCCGACGACGATAAGCGGCAGCGCGATGAACAGCGTCAGCAGGCACGCGAAGAGCAGGCCGATCCAGTCGAAGCGCAGGCCGAAGCTCGATCTGCCGGCATTCATGGCTGGGCCTCGCGGTTGCGGGCGATCGACCTGATGTAGAGGATGCCGAAGATCAGGCAGAAGCCGAATGTGATGACGGCCTGGGTCATGGCGTTCAGCGGGTCGTTCATATCGGCGAAAGTGCGCTGCATGAACGGCCCCATCATCTCCGGTGATGTCGAGCCGAGCACATAGGGTAGGGTGAAGGCGGAGAAGATGCCAAGCACCGCAAAGGATGCAGTCACCAGCAGCGAGTTACCCATGCGCGGCAGGATGATCGAGACGAAGACCCGAAGCGGCCTTGCGCCGACATCGCGCGCGGCTTCGATCGCACTGTTCGAAATGGAGGAAAGCCCTGATGTCAGCATCAGCACCGTGAGCGGAAGATTGTCCCAGACGAGACCGATGACCGGTCCCCACGGTGTCAGATAGGGCGTGCGCAGCTTGGGTAGGCCGACGGAATTCAGCAACAGGTCGACGGTGCCGTTCGGGCCGATCGTCCTGATCAGCGCATAAGCGAGGATGATCGATGGGACGAACATTGGAAAGATCGCCATGCCCTGCACATAGGCGGCAAATCGCCCCTGCGAGAACCGAAGGTAAAGCGCGATCGGAAGGCCGATCGCCAGAAGCAGGATACCGCAGACGGCGGTGGTCCAGAGCGTCAGCCACAGATTGCCGAGGCTGTAGCCGTCGGTGAAGAAGAAGCGGTAGGAGGCAAGCGAGAATTCCGTCGCTCCGTTAGGGCCTCGAACAAAGATTGTGCCGACGACCGCCGAAAGGATCGGAAAGACGACCAGCCATGCAACCAGGAAGACCGGCAGAGCAACGAGGAGGAGCCCGATAGAGCTCCCCCTTCTCATGGACCGGTGACGGCGCAGAACCGCCGGCGCAGTGTCAGTGGACATCAGGTGCGGCTGATGCCCGGAGCGACGTTGCGGTACCAGCCGTCGGCGATCGCCTTTTCCCAATCGCCTCCCGGGAAGGTCGGAATGGTTGAGGGAATAACGTCGGCATATTTCTTGCGAAGATCGTCGGAGATGTGATCCCACGAGATGGCGGGGAAGCCGCCGATCTCGGTGATGATCGCTTCCTGCATTTCCTTCGTCAGCATGAATGCGGCAAGCTTCAGCGCCGCATCCTTGTTGGCGCCGTTGGAGAAGACGGTGATGCTGGAGAAACCGCCGCAGAGGGCGAGATCGGTAAGCTGCACGAGGCCGGTCGTATCAGGCAGCACACCCTGGGAGATCGCCTGCAGCACCTGGTCCGACCAGACCGGCACCATGGTGACGACGCCCTGGGCGAGCAACTGGATCGACTGGGTGTTGCCGGCCGTATAGGCGCCCTTGTCGTAAAGCGCCGGGGCGAGGTCGTTGAGGATCTTCCAGGCCGGTGTCAGCGTCTCAGTGGCGAAGTCGGCGGTGAAATTGTCGACCTTGAACTTCTTCGGATCGCGGCCATTGGCCTCATGGATCGCGCGGCGGACGAAGTTTCCGCCCGAACCGCCCTTGTCGGGACGGTTGTAGATGAACTGGCCCGGATTGGCCTTGATCCAGGCGGTGAGCTGATCCCAGCTCTTCGGCGCATCCTTCGGATCGAGCTTGGTCGTGTCATAGGCGAGAAGGACCTGCGAACCGCGATAGGGAAGGGAGTAGGGGGTATCGAAGGCAAGCGGGTTGATATGGTCGTAGCCCTCGATGTTCTCGGCGGAGAACTTCACCCAGAGGCCGGCATCGATGCCGCCGGATGGCAGACGCGGATCGAATTGCTCGAAGAGGTCGGCTTGCGGATCGGTCTTCGTCTTCAGCGCGGCAAGCGCACGGTCGGCGATGGCGCGCAAGCCATTATTGTCGCCGGCATCGGTCACCTTCAGGGCAACGCCGGGATGCGCCTTTTCGAAGGCCGGGCGGATGACGTTGTTCCAGAGGTCGACGATATTGGCATCCGAACCGCTGTAGAGATCGATCGTGCCGGCTGCGGCCGATGCGAAACGCGGAAGAGCCAGCAGACCGGCTGTAGCTGACGATGTGATCAGAAATTCGCGTCTATTCATAACCCGTCTCCATCAGGTGTCGAGGCTCGGCCTCCGCAGGATTGTCCGAGGCCTTGCTAGCGCCGGCGCGTAACATCGACATGACAGATCGGAGGTATCTGAGGGAAATTGCACAGCTGTGCTCTTTGCACCGTGTGGAAATCGGCGACAGGAGATACTATCTGTTGCGGAAAAGGAGATATCCAATGACCGAAGAACGTGCAGTCCTCGCCGGCGGTTGCTTCTGGGGCATGCAGGACCTCATCCGCCGATACAAGGGCGTGATTTCGACCCGCGTCGGCTATACCGGCGGCGATGTGCCGAATGCCACCTACCGCAACCACGGAACCCATGCCGAGGCGATCGAGATCATCTTCGACCCCACAAGGATCAGCTTTCGGGAAATCCTCGAATTCTTCTTCCAGATCCACGACCCGAGCACGCGCAACCGCCAGGGTAATGATGTTGGCTTGAGCTACCGCTCGGCGATCTTCTACGTCACCCCTGAGCAGGAGCGTGTCGCCAAGGATACGATCGCCGATGTCGACGCATCAGGGCTGTGGCCCGGCAAGGTCGTCACCGAAGTCGTGCCGGTTAGCGATTTCTGGGAGGCAGAACCCGAGCACCAGGATTATCTGGAGCGGATTCCGAACGGCTATACCTGCCATTTCGTTCGGCCCGGCTGGAAACTGCCGGTCCGCCAGAAGATCGCTTGAAATTGATCAGATTCCCATCGCCGCGCGGCTGGTTTCCAGAAGCGCGGCGACGAGATTCGTCCTCGGCGAGGATCGCGTCACCACGATGCCGACGGTGCGCATAGCGGACGAGCGGGGCAGGGGCAGCTTGAGGATATCAAGGCCAGCCGGCCAGGGCGGCGCCCAATCCGGCACGATCGAGATTCCGAGACCGCGGTCTACCATCACCGCGATCGCCTCCAGCGCGTCGAGCTCATAGCGCTCGACCGGATGGATGCCGATCTCGCGCAAATATTCATCGGCGATGTGACCACCCCACTGGTTGCGGTCGTAGCGAATGAAGGGCAGGGTCTTCAACAGTTCGAGCGGATCCGCCCCCTCACAGTCCCGCGGAGCGATCAGCACCAGGGGTTCCTGGCGCAGCTTGTTGAAGGTCAGTGTCTTCTGCATCGGAAATCGAGGTTCGATGATGAAGGCCGCATCCAGCGCGCCGTTCAAAACCTCGGCATAGAGGTCCATCGACGCGCCCGGCTTGAGGAAGATTTCGATCAGCGGATAGTCCTGGGCGAGACGGTGGAGAATGTCGGGAACGAGGCCGGTCAGCGCCGTATTGATCGCCCCGATCCGCATCTCGCCCGAAATCGTCGCGGTGCCGGCCATCGCCTTCAGGTCGCGTGTATCGCGCACCAGATCCCTGCAGCGATCGAGAATGGCAAAACCCGCCTCCGTCGGCCGCATGACGCGGCCGGAACGCACCAGCAGCCGCACGCCGAGCTCGGCCTCCAATGCGCGGATGCGCTGGGCGACGGCCGCAGGCGTGAGGTTCAGCCGCTGCGCGGCCTCTGCCAGCGAGTGCCGCTCGGCAACGACAATGAAGGTTTCGAGAAAACGTGTGTCCATCGATAGTTTTTCTATCTCTTGAACGAAGCAGAAGCCATATTTTATTTATAGTCCGTTGCTCCGAAAGATGGCCGATCATTGAGGAGACGGATGGAATGGATTTCGGCCTGAAGGACAAGACGGCCCTGGTGCTTGGTGCCGGCGGCGGATTGGGCAGCGCGATTGCCGCCAAGCTTGCGCGCGAAGGCGCCAGAATTGCCGCGGCGGATATCGACCTCGCCGCCGCTGAGAAGACCACGGCGGCGATCGAATCCGAAGGCGGCAAGGCACTGGCTCTGCAATGGGATCTTTCCGATCTCGGTTCGATCGATGCGCATGTCGCTGCAATCGAACAGCAGTTCGGACCGGTCGATATCCTCGTCAACAATACCGGCGGCCCACCGCCAACCACCGTCTCCGGCCAGGATCCGATGCTCTGGAACCAGTATTTCCAGAGCATGGTGCTCTCCGTCATCGCCATTACCGATCGGGTGCTGCCTGAGATGCGAGGGCGCAAATGGGGTCGCATCGTCACCTCGACCTCGTCGGGCGTGGTCGCGCCGATCCCCAATCTCGGCATCTCGAATGCGCTGCGCCTGTCATTGGTCGGCTGGTCGAAAACGTTGGCGCGCGAAGTCGGGCGCGACGGCATCACCGTCAACATCGTCCTGCCGGGCCGGATCGCCACCGGCCGCATCACCTTCCTCGACGAGCAGAAGGCCAAACGCGAAAACCGCTCCATCGATGACGTCGTCGCAGAAAGCACCGGCAGCATTCCGCTCGGCCGCTATGGCCGGCCGGAAGAATATGGCAATGTCGTCACCTTCCTGGCGAGCGAGCCTGCCTCCTATCTCACCGGATCGGTGATCCGCGTCGATGGCGGCATGATCCAGAGCATCTGACAGAAACCGAATTGGAACCGATTCCCGATGGCCCTCAGCGCTGAAGCGATAGCAACCCTCAAGACCGTCTCGACGGCGACCCTGACGACCGTTCTTCTGAAGAAGGGCCTGCGCAACGTCTGGATCCGCGGCGCCGTTCCCCTGAAGCCCGGCCAGCCGCGCATCGTCGGCCCGGCCTTCACCCTGCGCTTTGTTCCGGCCCGTGAAGATCTGGCAACGCCGGCATCCTGGGCCTCGCCGATCTCGACCCGCGCCGCGATCGAGGCGATGCCGGAAGGTTGTGTCGCCGTCGTCGATGCGATGGGCGTCACCGATGCCGGCATCTTCGGCGATATCCTCTGCGCCCGCATGCAGAAGCGAGGCGTTGCCGCACTCGTCACCGACGGCGTCGTACGCGACCTTGCCGGCGTGCTCGATACCAACCTGCCGGTCTGGTGCCGTGGCGTCGCAGCACCCCCATCGGTCGCCGGCCTCACCTTCGTCGCCTGGCAGCAGCCGATCGGCTGCGGCGGCGTGGCTGTTTTCCCCGATGACATCATCGTCGTCGACCAGGACGGCGCGGTGCTGATCCCGGCCGATCTACTCGACACCGTACTGGCGGAAGCCCCGGAACAGGAGCGCATGGAAGCCTGGATCATGACCAGGATCGATGAAGGCACCCCGCTGCCCGGCCTCTACCCGATGAACGCCGAAACCAAGGCGCTCTACGAGGCCTCGAAGAAATAGGCTCCAGGCCAGGCGGATTGAGGAGGGCCGCGGCTTCGCGGCCCTTTTGCTTTCGCCCCATTTCAATAGCGAGGTGCGTAATCCAGGCCGCCGTCGATCCGGGCCGGGCGCCCGTCCAGAAAAAGCTCACCGATGCGTGGCGCCGAGCGGGAGATGACCCTGCCGCGGCGGATCACCGCCAGCCGGTTCGGCTTCAGCCGCAGCGCTTCCAGCGTGTCGCTGGCCTGAAGGATGACAAGGTCGGCGTTGCATCCCTTTTCCAGGCCGTAATCTGCAATCCCCATCGTCTTCGCCGAATTGACGGTCAGCGCGTCGAAGATCTTCTTCTTGTCGTCGATGCCGGCCATCTGCGCGACATGGATTGCCATATGGCCGACCTCCAGCATGTCGCCCGACCCCATCGAATACCAGGGGTCCATGACGCAGTCGTGCCCGAAGGAAACATTGAGCCCAGCATCCATCAGCTCCCGCACGCGAGTCATGCCGCGGCGTTTCGGATAGGTGTCGTGCCGGCCCTGCAGCATGATGTTGATCAGTGGATTGGGGATGACGTTGATCTCGGCCTCCGCCATCAGCGGAATGAGCTTGGAGACGTAATAATTGCCCATCGAATGCATCGAGGTCAGATGCGAGCCGGCGACGCGCCCCTGCAGGCCGAAGCGGATGGTTTCCGCAGCCAGCGTCTCGATATGGCGCGAGAGTGGATCGTCGGTTTCGTCGCAATGCATGTCGACCGGCAGGCCGCGATCGGCGGCAATGCGGCAGAGCGCCTCGACCGAGGCCGTACCTTCACCCATCGTCCGTTCGAAATGTGGAATGCCGCCAACGATATCGACGCCCATGTCGAGAGCGCGGTTGAGCGCATCGATTGCGCCCGGCGAGCGGTAATAACCGTCCTGGGGAAAGGCGACCAGCTGCAGATCGATATAGGGCGCGACCTTCTCGCGAACCTCGATCATCGCCTCGACGGTCACCAGTCTGGGGTCACTGGTATCGACATGGCTGCGGATGAAGAGCAGGCCCTGCGTGACCGCGAGATCGCAATAACGCAGCGCGCGATCGACCAGTTCCTCCTTCGTCACGATCGGCCGCAATTCCCCCCAGAGCGCGATGCCCTCGAGCAGCGTGCCGGACACGTTCATACGCGGCAGGCCGAGCGACAGCGTAGCGTCCATATGGAAATGCGGATCGACGAAGGGCGGGGTGGCGAGCCGGCCGGTCGCGTCGATCTCTTCTCCTGCCTGCGCCTGGAGATTAGGCTCGACAGCGATGATCTTGCCGCCCTGGATACCGATATCGATCCCGTTTCGGCCATTGGGGAGATTTGCATTTCTGACGATCAGATCGAACATCGGAGCCTCATTGGACAGAAGTGGTTCAGCGTTCGCCGCGCCGATAGGGCTGCATCAGTGCCTGCGGAACGCGGGCGCGGCGGGCCATGACGGCAAGGGCGGCAATGGAAAGGATATAGGGCGTCATCAGAAAGAGCTGATAGGGCACGAGCCCGCTGAGTGCGGTTTGCAGCCGAAGCTGAAAGGCGTCGAAGAAGGCAAAGAGCAGCGCGCCGAACAGCGCTCGGCCGGGCCGCCAGGAGGCGAAGACGACGAGCGCGATGCAGATCCAGCCGCGCCCCTGAACCATGGTCGGAAAGAAGCTGTTGAACGCCGACAAAGTCAGGAAAGCGCCGCCCATTCCCATCAGCGCGCTTCCGGCAATCACCGCGCCGTAGCGCACCTTCATCGGATTGACGCCCTGAGCCTCAGCCGCATGCGGGTTCTCGCCGGTCATGCGGATCGCAAGGCCGACGGGCGTGCGGAAGATGATGTAGGCCATCAGCAGGGCGATTACGATCGCAAGATAGGTCGGCGCCGTCTGCGTGAAGAAGGCCGGCCCGATGAAAGGCAGCGTCGACAAGCCGGGAATGGCGATCGGCTGGAACGGCACGATGGTGGGCGGCGTATTGGCAAGCGGCACGATCAGCCGGAAGACATAATAGCTGAAGCTCGAGGCAAACAGCGTCACCCCGAGACCGGAGACATGCTGGGAGAGGCCGAGCGTCACCGTCAGCCCCGCATGCAGCAGGCCGAAGATCCCGCCGGCCACCGCCGCGATCAGCAGGCCGGTCCAGAGATCGGCGCCATGATAGACAGAAAGCCAACCGATCATCGCACCGAAGGTCATGATGCCTTCGATGCCGAGATTGAGCACACCCGCCCGTTCGCAGAGCAGTGCGCCGAGCGTGCCGAAAATCAGCGGCGTGGCGATCCGCAGGATTGCCGCCCAGAGCCCTGATGAAGCGATGATGTCGAACAGCTGCATCATCGCCGTATCCTGTATTGGGTGAAGAACAAGGCAATCAGCATCGTCAGCAGCGACAGCGCCACCGTGACATCGGCGATATATGTGGGTATGCCGAGGCCTCGGCTCATGCCATCCGCGCCCACGAACATGGTGGCGGTGAAAATGGCGGCGAAGACGACGCCGAGAGGATTGAGGTTGGCGAGCATGGCGACAACAATACCGGCATAGCCGAAACCCGGCGACAGATCGGTCGTCACATAACCCTTGACGCCCATGACCTCGATCGCTCCCGCCAACCCTGCAAGCCCGCCCGAGAGACAGGCGACCTTCACCAGCGTTCTGGCGAGCGGGACGCCGGCGAAGACCGCGCCGCCGGGATTGAGACCTGCGGCGCGCGAGTGCATGCCGAACACGGTGCGCGACTGGATGAAATGGACGACGACCGCCAGGGCGATCGCGATCACAAAGCCGATATGCAGGCGCGAGCGGGCGATCAGCTTCGGCAGCATGGCGTGATCGCTGACGGATTGCGACTGCGGCCAGCCGAAGGCGAGCGGGTCCTTGAGGATGCCGTCGATCAGCATCGAGACGAAGAGCACAGCGATGAAGTTCAAGAGCAGGCTGGTGACGACTTCATCGACCGAGAAGCGCAACCTGAGCCAGAGGGGGATCAGGATCAACACCATGCCGGCAATGGCGCCGACCAGCAGCAGCAGCGGAATGAGAATGGGGGCGGGAAGATTGCCGAGCAGTTTCGAGCTCGCCGCGGCAACGGCGACAGCGCCGAGATAGAACTGGCCTTCAGCACCGATATTCCAGAGCCGCGCCCGGAAAGCGACGGCGGCGGCAAGCCCCGTCAGCATCAGCGGCGTTGCCCGCGTCAGCGTTTCGGTCGCCGACAGCCGCGAGCCGAAGGCGCCGGTCAGGATGCGCCAATAGGCATCGATAACAGGCGCGCCGGCGATAGATATCAGGATGCCGGCCAGCGCCAGCGCTGCGATGACCGCGATCACAGGGGTGACGATCAGCAGGTAAAGCGGACGGTGCTCGCGGCGCTCAAATCGCATGGCCGGCCTCTGGGGGTTCCTGCCATTCGCCGGCCATCATCAGCCCCAGCTTACGGGCGTCGGCGCTTTCGGCCTCGACGGGCGGAGACAGGCGGCCGCCGACGATTGCCTGTATGCGATCGGCAAGCGCGATCACCTCGTCGAGATCTTCCGAGATCAACAGCACGGCGGTACCTTGCCGGCGGGCTTCGAGCAGGCGCGCGTGGACAGCCGCCACGGCCCCTTCATCGAGACCGCGCGCCGGCTGCGCGGCAATCAGGATGCGCGGCCGCTGATGCAGGTTGCGGCCGAGAATGAGCTTTTGCATATTGCCGCCCGAGAGCAGCCGGGTGCGGATGGCCGGGCCGCCGCCTCGAACATCGAACCCGTCGATAATCTCCCTGGCGAAGGCCATGCCCGCCTTGCGGTTGACGAAACCACGGCGAGAAAAGGCCGGTGATGCGATGCGCTCTAGCACGGTGTTTTCCCAGATCGCCATTTCGCCGATCACGCCCTCCTCGTTGCGGTCCTCGGGAATGCGGCCGATGCCGGCGTCGACGACATCGGTAACACCAAGATTGCCGATGGCTTCGCCAAACAGCAGCAGGTCGCCAGCGCTGCGCGCCAGCATACCGGAGAGAAGATGCGCCAATGTCGCCTGGCCATTGCCCGAAACGCCGATGATGCCGAGGATCTCGCCCTGGTGCAGCCGGAAGCTGATCGACTTCAGCCGATCGATGCCGCCGGTGCGCACCGTCACATCGACCGCTTCTAGGGCAACGGCGCCGGGTGTCGACGGCTCGCGCACGGGCCGCGTCACACGGCGCCCGACCATCAGTTCGGCGAGTTCCGCCTTGCTGGTTTCCGACGCCTTGCGTTCGGCGACCATCTTGCCGCCGCGTAAGACCACGATGCGGTCGGCCGCTGCCATGACCTCGTCGAGCTTGTGCGAGATGAAGATCAGCGACAGGCCCTGGCGGGCCATTTCCTTCAGCGTTGTGAACAGCCGCTCGGCTTCGATGTTGGTCAGCACTGCTGTCGGCTCGTCGAGGATCAGGATACGGGCGTCGTTGTAAAGCGCTTTGAGGATCTCGACTCTCTGCTGCTCGCCGACCGACAGGTCGCCAAGGCGGGCATCCGGATCGACCTTGAGGCCGAAGCGCTCGGAAATTGCCAGTAGCTTTGTCCGCGCCGCTGGCGTCCCCGAGCGCCAGGACCAGAGTCTTTCCGTGCCGGTCATGACATTTTCGAGAACGCTCAGATTGGGCGCAAGCGAAAAATGCTGATGGACCATGCCGACACCAGCACGGATCGCTGCGCGCGGCTTGCCCGGCGGCACCTCCGTGCCCTCGATCAGGATTCGGCCGGCATCCGGCATGTAATGACCGAAAAGGATGCTCATCAGCGTGGTCTTGCCCGCGCCGTTCTCGCCGAGCAGGGCGACGACCTCACCCCCGGCAAGCGTCATGGAAATATCGTCATTGGCGAGATTGGCGCCGAAGCGCTTGCTGACGCCGATAATCTCCAGCACCGGCCCAGTCATGACGGCAGTCCTGCAACGGGAAAACGGTGCTGCCACCGCCCCTCGGCCTCCAGGCGTGCGGCAAGCGACAGGAGCCTCGGCTCGTGACCCATCGGCGCCATCATCTGCACCGGCAGCGGCATGGCATGCTCATCCTGTCCGAAAGGCAGAGTCAAAGCAGGAAAACCCGAAATATTGGCGAGGCAGGCAAGCGGCGCAAATGCCGTCATCCGCTCGAGATGAAGATCCGTATCGGCATGATCGGACGGAAAGGAGCCGATCACAAGAGGCGCAGACGAAAGCATCGGCATGAGGATACAATCGATCCTGTCGAATAGCGCCCAGAGCTTATGGCTCACCAGGACGGCCTCATTCAGCGTGTTCCAGAGCGATGTGACCGAAAGCGCCCGTCCGCGCGCCGCGAAAGCCTGCGTCAGAGGCTCGGCCCGGCTTTCATCAAGCGCCGCAACCTTCATGAGCGCCGCAAGGTTGACGGAGACAATATCGGCGAAGGCGCGGCCGCTGGCGGCGACGCTCGATTCGAACTCGACCCAGCTTAGCGGGACGATAACGTGCCCGTCACTCTCGAGGGCACGAGCCGCATCCTCGACGGCTGCGAGCCGATCACCCTCGGTCGGATAGGCCGCTCCGGTATCGATCAACAGGCCGATCCGCAGACGGCCGTTAACGATATCGACAGGGGAGGGATCCGCAAAGGGGCCCCGTGAATTGCCGCTCAGTTCGTCGAAAATCAGCGCCGTATCTCGCACCGAACGGCAAACCGCGAGTTCGCTCGCAATGCCGGCGAGGTGATTGCCGAAAGATGGTCCGCCGGGGATGGCGCCGCGCGTCGGCTTCATTCCAACAAGGCCGCAGCAGGCAGCCGGCACACGGATCGAACCGCCGGCATCGGTGGCATGCGCAATCGCGACGATCCCGGCGGCAACCGCTGCCGCCGCACCGCCGGAGGAACCACCCGCGGTCCGGGCCGGATCAAGCGGATTGCGGCAGATCGGCCCGATTGCCGGTTCGCTGGCAAGCGAAAGGCCGAATTCCGGGCTGGTTGTCAGGCCGAACAGGCAGAAGCCGGCCTCGCGGAAACGGGCGGCCAGTTCGGAGTCCGCTTCGCCGCCTTTTCTTTCGAAGAGACGGGAGCCGGCCGTGACCGGCAGCCCGGCGAAGGGGCCGCCAAGATCCTTCGCCAAGATCGGCACTCCGGCAAACGGCCTGTTGGAAAAGCGTTTGGGCTCGCTCCGATTTTCCCGGTCGCGGCCGTCGGCTGAGGCGAGACCCATGGCGGCATCGAGATAGGCGATGGCGCCGAGCGGCTCCTGCCGCTGAGCTGCGGCAAGAGACGCCTGCATCGCCTCTGCAGCGCTCAGATTGCCATTTCTGATCGCTGCCGCCAGATCCGTCGCATCGTCCTTCATGAGCCGAATTACTTCGGCTCGTCCGTCATCTTCGGAACTTCGAAGGTGCCGGCCTTGATCTCAGCCCGCTTGGCTTCCATCGCAGCCTCCGCATCGGCGGGTGCCACGCCCTTGACGAAGACGATATCGCTGCCGCCTTCCTTCATCAGGCCATAGGACGTGTAGTTCCTGCCGACCGGCTTTCCGGCAGCGACATCGGCGATCGCAGCGTCCAGGATCGGCCGGAAATACCACATGGCGTTGGCAAACACCGTATCCGGATAACGTGGCGTATAGTCGATCAGCGAGCCGACCGACTTGATGCCGCGCTCCTTGGCGGCGTCGGCGGTGCCGATGCGCTCGCCGAACAGGATGTCGGCGCCGGCGTCGATCTGGGCAAGACCGGCTTCGCGAGCCTTCGGCGGATCGAAGAAGGTGCCGATGAACGAGACGAGGTGCTTCGCGTCCGGATTGACCGCCTTGACGCCGGCCGCGAAGGCATTGATCAGCATGTTGACCTCGGGGATCGGAATGGCGCCGACCGAACCGACGACATTCGACTTGGTCATCTTGCCCGCCAGCATGCCGGCAAGATAGGCGCCGTCATGGTTCCAGGTACCGAAGACGCCGAAATTGTCGCCGGCCTGCTCGCCGCTCGAACCCAGGACAAAAGCGGTATCGGGGTAGTCGGCCGCGACCTGCCGGGCCTCTTTCTCCACCGCATAGGCCTCGCCGATAATCAGCTTGTTGCCCTGTTCGGCATATTCACGCATGGCGCGGGGATAATCGGTGCCGGAGACGCCTTCGGAGAAGACATATTCGATGACGCCTTCCTTGGCCGCGTCCTGCAGCGCCTTGTGCAGACAGGAGTTCCAGGCATTTTCAACCGGCGACGCATGAATGCCGGCAACCTTCAGCGGCGCGGCGGCTCTTGCCAGCGGGGCAAAGCCGCTGACCCCAAGCGCAATGCCGGACGCGATCACTGCCCGGCGTGAAATCAGGATATCTTTGGTCATTGATTGTTCCCCTTTTTTACCATTTGGTTCAAAAATAATAGTAGCGCCTAAAAATGTGTCAAGCAGCGAATGGGCTTAAAAATCAGGCTGTTCAATCTGTTGCGCCTTGTGTTTGCAGCCAAATTTTCCGAACCTGTGTGTCGTCGCGGCTTGGCGCGACGACATTGGCAGGATATGCAAGGAGGATAGGGGTTGGGGAAATGAAAATGGGGGAAGATGAGGACGCTTCGCGGCGACCGATCGCGAGCCGATCGTCGTCCTGGGCGATCGGCACTAGCGCATGGCTGGCGCGCACCGGCGTCACGCCGAACGGCATTTCTCTACTGTCGATCCTATTTGCCGGTATCGGCGCAGCGCTTATCCTGCTTACATCACATCCGATTGCGATGGTCTGTGCGGCGATCTCGGTGCAGTTGCGGCTCGTCTGTAATCTGCTCGACGGGATGGTCGCGATCGAAGGCGGCAAGAAAACCAAGAGCGGACCGCTCTATAATGAATTTCCCGATCGGATCGCCGACAGTCTGCTTCTTGTCGCGGCCGGCTATGCCTGCGGCTTTGCCTGGCTCGGCTGGTTAGCTGCGCTGCTTGCTGCACTCACCGCCTATATCAGGGTCTTCGGAGGAGCGGTCGGTCTTCCCCAAGACTTCAGCGGCATCATGGCCAAACAGCGCCGCATGGCGGTACTGACCGCGGGTCTCGTTGCCCAGAGTATCGAGACGCTGATATCCGCCAGCAATTGGTCGCTGATCCTCGCGTCGGCGATCATCGCGGCCGGAAGCCTCATCACCTGCATCACACGCACGATAACGCTTGCCCGTTCGCTGGAGAGACCATGATCGCGCTCGTCCGTCGCCTTCTCGTGCTGTTCGTCCGTATTCTGGTCGGCGCCCGAAGCGAATGGCGAGGCTGCACGCCCGATCCCCGCCGCCGCATCTATTTCGCCAATCACAACAGCCATGTCGATACCGTCGCCGTCATGGCTGCCCTGCCGTGGCCTGTGCGCCGGCTGACCCATCCGGTCGCCGCACGAGATTATTGGGGAACCAATGCCTTTCGCCGGTTCATAGCGGAGAAGTGCCTGCGCGCCGTTCTGATAGACCGCAAACCTCTGCCCGACAGCAATCCGCTGGAACCTCTCGAGCGCCTGCTCGAGGAAGGCCGTTCGATCCTGATTTTTCCTGAGGGAACGAGAAGCGCCACCGATGAGGTCGCCCCGTTCCGCAGCGGCATCTATCGCCTCGCCTGCCGTTTTCCGGATGTCGATCTCGTGCCGATCCATCTCGATAATCTTCAGCGCATCCTGCCGAAGGGAAGCATGCTGATCGTCCCGATCACCTGCACGGCGCGCTTCGGCAAGCCGCTCCGCGTCGAACCGGGCGAGGAAAAGACCGAATTCCTGGCCCGCGCCCGTGCCGCGGTCATTGAGCTCGCGGACGGGGGGCGCATTGCATGACCAGCATTTTCTCCATCGTACTGGCCGCCATCCTCGGCCTGCTTGCCGTCGCCTCCGCGGTCGGTTTCATTCTGCAGCGGCGCGCAACCGAGCCCGGCTCCGTCGCCACCGTCCAAAATCTCAACGCCCGTATCCGCTCCTGGTGGATCATGGTCGCAGTGTTCGGCGGCGCAATCCTGCTCGGCGACACGGCGACCGTCATCCTGTTCGCATTCCTATCCTTTATGGCGCTTCGCGAATTCTGGACCCTGACACCATCGCGGCGCGGCGATCATCTGGCGCTTTTCCTGTCCTTCTTCGTCGTCTTGCCGCTGCATTACGTGCTGCTCGGAACGGAGTGGTACGGCCTCTTTGCGATCTTCATCCCGGTCTATGCCTTCCTGATCCTGCCGGCGGTGGCGACCTTGACGGGTGACGTCAACGAATTCCTCGCCCGCAGCGCCAGGGTGCAATGGGGATTGATGCTGACGGTCTATTCGATCAGCCATGCTCCCGCACTTCTCATGCTGGAGACCGGCACGCCGCCGGCGCTCCTTCTCGTCTATCTGGTCGTGGTCGTGCAGCTCAGCGACGTCTTCCAGTATGTCTGGGGCAAGCTCCTCGGAAAGCACCGTTTCTCGCCGAATATCAGCCCGTCGAAGACGATCGAAGGGCTGGTCGGAGGCGGCGCCTCGGCCATCCTTGTGGGAACACTGCTTTATCGGCTGACGCCGTTCTCTCCGCTGCAGGCCGCAGCCATCAGCACGGTCATCGTCGTCGCCGGCTTCTTCGGCGGCTTCGTGCTCTCGGCCATCAAGCGCGATCTCAATGCCAAGGACTGGGGCTATGTGATCGAGGGCCATGGCGGCGTGCTCGACCGCTTGGATTCCATCACCTTCGCAGCGCCGCTGTTCTTCCACATCGTCCGCTATTGGTTCACCACGTAGAAGCTGGTTTTGGCTAAAGCCGGTCGATCTCCTCGAGGCTCTCGAACAGCCGGTGCTGAACATCCCGCTCCTGCTTGCTGATGGCGGTCATCAGCTTGCCCATCGTTCCCCGCAGGCCGTGCAACTCGTCGACCAGCTCCATGACGATATCGACGCCGGCTTCGTTGACACCCATGTTTCCCATGAGGTCCAGGATGAGCCGGGCGCGTGCGACATCGGCGTCGCGAAATTGCCGTTGGCCGCCTGACGTCTCCGGGATCAGCCAACCCTCTTCGACCCAGAGGTCAAGCTGGACGATGTCGATTTTCAAGTAAAGACGGAATTCGAGATCATCCATGATCAAGCCTCCATGTTCTTTCTCGGATCGTAGGAGTTTGCTGTTGCCCATTCCTTCATGAAGGCCGTCAGCCGTTCATCCGGGGCGTCGGGCAGCACAATCTTCAGCGAAATGTAGACGTCACCATGTTCGCCGCCGCGTTTTGCAACACCCTTGCCCTTGAGACGCAACACCTTGCCGCTGTTCGAATGAGGCGGCAGCGTCAGATTGACTGCTCCGGACGGCGTCGGCACACGAACCTTGCCACCGAGCACGGCCTCGCTGAGGGAGATCGGCAGTTCCAGGCGGATATCGTCACCGTCTCGCGTGAAGAAACGGTGCGGGCGGACACGGATTTCGATCAGGGCATCGCCCGCCGGTCCGCCTCCGATGCCAGGTTCGCCCTTGCCGCGCAGCCGCAAGGTCTGGCCGTCGCGCGTCCCCGGCGGGATCTGCACGTCAAGCGCCGGACCATTCGGCAGCTTGACTTCCGTCCTGGTGCCGTTGGCGGCCTCGAGAAAATCGACCTCCATGGAGAACTGGCGGTCCCGGCCACGACCATGGTTCTGGCCGCCTCCCGCCCGGCGCGAAAAGAAGTTGGCAAAGATATCGTCGGCATCGCCGAAATCGGCAAAGCCGGCACCGTTGTGATAGGGATCGCCAGGGCCGCTCTTTGAAGCATAGTCGCGGTAATAATTGCGCTGCGCCCGCTCGGCGCCTGTTATATCGATCTCGCCGCGATCGAAGCGTCCGCGTTTTTCCTCGTCGCTCAAGATCTCGTAGGCGGTTGAAATTTCCTTGAACCGTTCCTCGGCCTTTTTGTCGCCGGGGTTGAGGTCGGGGTGAAGTTTCTTGGCGAGCTTGCGGAACGCGCTTTGAATATCCTTTTGCGTCGCATCCCGCTTTACGCCCAGAAGCTCATATGGATCCTGGCTCATGCATATCTCCGGTCAGGCAGCGAATACTGCTGGTTGGCTTGGGGATGATATAGGTTGTCGGGCCGCCGCCGGGGAGGGGAGTCCGGTCGCTCTGATCGACTTCATCAATCCGCAGCGGAACTAAAACAACGGCGCGTCTTCCACTTGAGGCGCCGAGCCTTCATGCGCGGGATCGGGTCGCCGGTCGATGAGAACCGAGCACCCGGCGTGGCGCACGACCTTGTCGACGATCGAGGAGAAGACGTAGTCGGTGATATCCGTCACATGGGATGAAAGCAGGATGAGATCGGCCGATTTCTGCCTTGCGACGGAGACGAGCACGGAGGCGGCAACGCCGATACGAACCTCGATCGTTGCCGGAACTCCCATCTCTTTACAAAGCGATGCAAGTTTCTTTTCGGCGTCGACGATCGCGGTCGTTTCGAATTCTTCGGGAAGCTCCGTCAGGTGACGGTGGGGGATACTCTCGATGACGTGCATGACGACGAGGCTTCCGCCTTCATCCACCAGCGCAGCAGCCCGACGCAAAAGGCGGCTTGCCGTTTCCCGGGAGCCCATGCCGATGCCGCAGATGATCGTTCGATACATTGAAATCCATATCCTCGAATGCGAATGATAACACCGATCATACCGGTGTCGACCATCCCGGCATTGACGAATATCAAGAAAAAGCGCCGCAACGGCAGCGCGCATGAAACGGCCAGCTGCTTGTGAACGAACCTCCGGCTGAATCGTCGCAGTTGACGGCATGGCCATCAGCAACATTTCTAACCCGATGTCGTCACTGATTGAGGTTCATATGCCGAATTTTGCGATTATCGGATCGGGTGCGATGGGAAGTGCTGTCGCCAAACGGCTGATCGACCACGGCGCCACGGTGCTGACTTACCTCGAGGGCAGGAGCGAGCAGACGATTGCGCGGGCAAAGGCAGCCGGCATGGTGCCGGTCGGCCGCCAGGAGCTGACGAAGGCCGAGCTGATCCTGTCGATCGTTCCGCCATCGGAGGCGATCAAGGTCGCCGACCTCGTCGCGGACATATCGTCGGGGATGCCGGCCCCGCCGCCCTTCG
The DNA here is from genome assembly GCF_002008365.1 of Rhizobium leguminosarum bv. viciae USDA 2370. Lineage (GTDB taxonomy): Bacteria > Pseudomonadota > Alphaproteobacteria > Rhizobiales > Rhizobiaceae > Rhizobium > Rhizobium leguminosarum. Next base: position 10,270 of record NZ_MRDL01000003.1, on the reverse strand, counting down.
TCGACCTTAACGCAATTGCGCCGAAAACGATGCAGGCGTTGGCGGCACGCTTCGAAAGCAGCGGCGTCGAAGTGCTTGACGGTGCGATCATCGGCGGGCCGCCGGTCCCCGGCAAATCAGGTCCGACCATCTATATCAGCGGCGATACCGCGGAGCGGAGCCGGCTGCTCGAGGATTGCGGCCTGCGGATCCGCAGGCTCGACGGACCGCTCGGCGCCGCCTCGGCCCTGAAGATGTGTTATGCCGGCATCAACAAGGGATTTACCGGCCTCGGCACCGCCATGCTGCTTGCCGCATCGCGTTCGGGTGCTGCCGAAAGCCTGAAAGCCGAACTCTCCGAAAGCCTTCCGGACGTCGATCGCAAGCTGTCGACATCCATTCCCGACATGTACCCGAAGGCCTATCGATGGGTCGCCGAAATGCAGGAGATTGCCGATTTCCTTGGAGACGATGATCCGGCGGCGACCATCTTCCGCGGCATGGCGGACCTCTTTGCCAGGATGGCTGGCGACGTGGAGGGCAGCCGCGTGCTCGTCGGACAGCTGGACGAGATCATCGCTTCCTCGGGAACCGAAAACTGATCGCAATGGTCAAGCAATAGTCGCAGCAACCGAATATGAGAGATGGAGCCATGGGCTTTCCAACACTCTGACGATTGTGTGAACCTTCTCCGACACCTCTGACAAAACCTCATCGCCTCTGCTATGTCAGGAAAAATGCGGCGGCCCCAACCGGCGTCGCGCTCTGTCCGATCAATGCCAGGAGTTTGAAAGATGAGCGGTTCTCTCGATTATACACCCCCGAAGGTCTGGACCTGGAACAAGGCGAATGGCGGCCAATTCGCCAGTATCAACCGCCCGATATCAGGGCCGACGCATGACAAGGAGCTTCCGGTCGGCCGCCATCCGCTGCAGCTCTATTCGCTCGGCACCCCGAACGGCCAGAAGGTCACTATCATGCTCGAGGAGTTGCTGGCGCTTGGCCATAGCGGTGCCGAATATGACGCCTGGCTGATCAAGATCGGCGATGGCGACCAGTTCGGCAGCGGCTTCGTCGCGGTCAATCCCAATTCCAAGATACCGGCGCTGATGGACCGCAGCGGGCCAAAGCCGATCCGTGTCTTCGAATCCGGCGCCATCCTGACCTATCTCGCTGAAAAGTTTGGCGCCTTCCTGCCGACTGAACCGGCCGCCCGCGCCGAATGCCTGTCATGGCTGTTCTGGCAGATGGGTAGCGCCCCCTATCTCGGCGGCGGCTTCGGCCATTTCTACGCCTATGCGCCGACGAAGATCGAATATGCGATCGACCGCTTCGCCATGGAGGTGAAGCGTCAGCTCGACGTGCTCGATCGTCGCCTTGCCGAAAGCGAGTATCTGGCAGGCAGCGATTATACGATCGCCGATATTGCCGTCTGGCCCTGGTATGGCGGGTTGGTGAAGGGCTGGACCTACGGTGCAGCCGAGTTTCTGCAGGTGGAAGAGTATAAGAACGTGCTGCGCTGGGCCGACACCATCCACAGCAGGCCGGCCGTGCAACGCGGCCGGATGGTCAACCGCCTCTCCGGCGAGCCCTCGAGCCAGTTGCACGAGCGCCACGACGCCAGCGACTTCGACACCAGGACGCAGGACAAACTCGCTGCCGCCGAGTAAGCAAGCGGCCCCAGCCACGTGTCGCAGCACCAAATGATGCTCCGCCGCCTGGAGGCGGCGGAGCATCTGCATGCTGTCAGAACTCAGTTCTTGACCGTATCTTCCAGGAAGAACCGGCCGAGCGGGTTCTGGTAGAAGTTCTCGATATTCTTGCGTGAGACGTTGATATAGGGGCTGTAATAGAGGTCGATCCAGTTGACGTCGTCCTTGGCCATCTTCTGCAGATCGACATACATCTGTTCGCGCTTCTTCGGGTCGAGCTCGAGGCGCGCCTTGGCAACCAGTTCCTTCACCGCCTCGCTCTTGTAATTGGTCGAGTAGTTGTTGTTGGAATCGTGGCCGAGCACGAAGGTGGTCTTCTGGTCCGGATCGAGAATGTCATTGGTCCAGTAGTTGACCGAGACGTCGTAGTCGCCGGCGACGATCATGTCCCATTCCTGGCTTGGGTCGACCTTCTGCAGATTGGCGGTGATGCCGGCCTTCTGCAACTGCTGCTGGACCAGCACCGCCGTCTGTTCGTCGACTTCGTCGCCGGCGCGCACCAGATAATTCAGCGTCAGGTCAGAGGCGCCGGCGGCTGCCAGCAGCTCCTTTGCTTTTGCGGGATCATAAGGCCGCTGCAGATTGTCGGCATAATAATAGAGGGCGCCCTTGGGAATGTAGGAGTTGGCGACCGTGCCCTGGCCGAAGGTGACGGTATCGACGATCGCCTTCTTGTCGATCGCCAGGTCGAGCGCCTGGCGGACTTCCTTCTTGCCGAGCGCGCCATGCGCATGGTTGATCAGCAGATGGTCCTCGCGGGTCGAAGCGTCGATATCGACGTTGAGGTTCGGGTCCTTCTTCAACTCCTCGACGCGGGAGAAGGGCACGAAGATCGCCGTATCCAGCTCACCCGCCTGGACGTTCAGCATGCGGGTATTGTCGTCAGGCACCGAGATCCACTCGACGCCGTCGAGCTTCACCCGGTCCGCCTGCCAGAAGTTCGGGTTCTTCTTGAGAATGACGCGGTCGCCGCGCCGCCATTCCTCGACCACGAAGGCGCCGGATGCGATCGGCTTTTCGCCATAGGCATCGGGACCAAGCGCTTCCATGCCCTTCTTGGAGATGACGGAGGCATTCGGCAGTGCCAGCGTCGAAAGGAACGGCGCGGACGGGTTCTTGAGCTTGATCGTCAGCGTGTGCGCGTCGGTTGCGACCGCCGTGTCGATCACCTTGTAGGAATCGCTCCAGAGCGAGGCCGCGTCATCGCGGATGCGCAGCAGGCTGTAGGCCGCGTCTTCCGCCGTCAGCGGCGAACCGTCGGAAAATTTCGCGTCGCGGATCTTGAACGTGTAGGTCAGCCCGTCATCCGAGGTGGTCCAGCTTTCGGCAAGGCCTGGCTCCAGTTTCGTGCCTGTCTTGTCGACGCGGATCAGCACGTCGTAGACGTTGGAGAACACCCAGTTGTCGATGTTCTGCGCAGTCTTGATCGGATCGAATGTCGTCGAATCCTCGCGGCGGCCGATGGTGAGTACACCGGCGGCCTCCGCATAGCTTGCACTGAGCGTCAGGCCGGCGAACAAGGCTGCAAGCCCGATTGATTTCCACCTGTTTGTCATGAGTTCGTTCCCTTCGTTGTTATGGCATGCGTTTGATGGGCTGGATCGGCATCGAATGCGGATCGTCCTTGCCGTCGGCGTCTTGAAGCAGCCGCTTGTCAGGATCGATGTCGGGAATGGCGGCGATCAGCGCCGCCGTATAGGGATGCTTCGGCCGCGCGAAGACCTCTTCGGAGCGACCTTCCTCGACGATCTCGCCGCGATACATCACGACGACCCGTTCGCAGAGATTGCGGACGATCGCGAGATCATGGGCGATGAAGATCAGCGTGAGATTCATCTTCGCCGTGAGCTCGCGGAAGAGCTCGATGATCTGGGCCTGGATGGTGACGTCGAGGGCGGCCACGCATTCGTCGGCGATGATCATCTTCGGATCGACGGCGAGGGCCCGGGCGATGCCGGCGCGCTGGCATTGGCCGCCGCTCATGCTGCGCGGTTTGCGGCCGGCGAATTCGCGTTCGAGGCCGACGAGATCGAGCAGTTCGCCGATCCGCGCCGGGATATCGGCCTTGGCGACCTTGCCCTGCACCTTCAGCACCTCGGCCAGCATCTGCCCGATCGTCAGCCGCGGATTAAGTGCATTGTAGGGGTCCTGGAAGACCATCGCCGTCTCGCGTCTGAGCTTTGCGAGGCCCGCGCTTTTCTGCAGAGCCAGATCGATACCGTCGAAAGTGACGTGGCCCGAGGAAAGCGGCGTGAGGCCGAGCACGGCGCGGGCAAGCGTGCTCTTGCCGCTGCCGGACTCGCCGACGATGCCGACCGTCTCGCCCGGCATGATCTGCAGGCTGACGCCGGCAACGGCGCTGACCATCTTGGCACCGCCCCTGAGCAGCGCACCGCCCGCTCTGAAGCGCACATGGAGATCGTCGATTTCGAGCAACGGTCTCGCCGGGTTGCTGGCTTCGGCAAGCTCGGGTAACGGCGCTGATATCGCGCTCGGCAGGGAAGGGTGGCTGTTGATCAGGTTGATCGTATAGGGATGCTGGGGCCGCGCGAGGATCGTCCGCTTCGGCCCCTCTTCGAGCAGTTTGCCACCGCGCAGCACGGCGATGCGGTCGCAGGTCTGGGCGACGATACCGAGATCGTGGGTGATCAGAATGATCGACAGGCCGCGCCGGTCCCGAATGTCAATCAACAGCCGCAGGATCTGCGCCTGAATGGTCACGTCGAGTGCCGTGGTCGGCTCGTCGGCGATCAGGATCTTCGGATTGCAGGACAGCGCCACGCCGATCATCGCCCGCTGCCGCATGCCGCCGGAAAATTCGTGCGGATAGCTATCGTACTGGCGCTTCGGATCGGGGAAGCCGACTTGCGCCAGGATTTCCGTCGCCGCGACGCGGGCCTCCCGGGTGTTGAGGCCCTGGTGATAGCGGATGCCCTCGGCGATCTGATCGCCGATCCGCATCACCGGGTCGAGATGGCTGGTCGGGTTCTGGAAGATCATGCCGATCTCGCCGCCGCGCACTTTCAGCATCTCGCCATCGTCGACCCGCATGAGGTCGCGCCCTTCGAGCAGCACGCTACCGCTTTCGATCTTCAGCAGCGAGGAGGGCAGCAGGCGCACCAGGGAACGGCAGAACAGGCTCTTGCCCGAGCCGCTCTCACCGACGAGACCGAGGATCTCGCCCTTGCCGAGGTCGAGCGAGACCGCATCGAGCAGCGTGCGCGGGCCGGAATCGACATGCGCCCTGACTGTGAGATCACGGACGGACAGCACGGAGCCGCTCATTCGTGCACCCCCAGCAGTTCGCCGAGCGCGTCGCCCAGCATGCTGAAGCCGAAGGCGAGGCAGATGATGGAGAGACCGGGAAACAGCGTGATCCACCATGCGGTGGTGATGAAGCTCTGTCCTTCCGCGACCATGACACCCCATTCGGCGATCGGCGGCTGGACGCCAAGGCCGAGATAGCTGACAGCAGCGCCGCTGAGCAGCACCAGCGTCGCATCTGACATCGAAAAGACAATCGAGCCGGCGATCGCGTTCGGCAGCAGGTGGCGGAACATGATGCGTGGGCGGCTAAAGCCGAGGCTGACGGCAGCAACGGCATAGTCGCTGCCCTTCAGCACCAGCATCTGCGCCCGGATCAGCCGCGCATAGGAGACCCAGCCGACCAGCGCCATGGCGATATAGAAACTGCCGAGGCCTGGGCCGAGGATCGCGATGATTGACAGCATCAGCACGAGGAAGGGGAAGGCGAGGATGATATCGACGAGGCGCATGAACAGCGCATCGACGATCCCACCGAAAAAGCCGGCGATCGTGCCGACTGTCGTGCCGATCACGAAGGGGAAGATGACGCCGATCAGCGCCATCTGCAGGTCGAGGCGCGCGCCCCAGATAACGCGGGAGAGAATATCGCGGCCGAAATTGTCAGTGCCGAAGGGGTGCAACAGCGAAGGCGCCTGCAGGCGCACCTCGGCATTCTGCATGATCGGGTCGTAGGGCGCGATGATGGGCGCACCGATCGCCAGCAGGACGAAGAACAGCAGCAAGCCGGCACCGACGGCAAGCATCAGCCGCCGGCCGAAGAACCGGCGCCAGCCGAGGGATGCGGGGGCGATCGCCTCGATGCTCATAGCTTCACCCTCGGATCCACGGCGACGGTGACGATGTCGGCGATGAAGTTGATGAGCACGGTGGCGCAGGCAAAGACCATGGCGACGCCCTGGACCACCATGTAGTCACGCGAGAAGATCGCCCGGACCAGCAGCTGCCCCATGCCGGGCAGCGCAAAGACGCTCTCGACCACCACCGTACCGCCGATCAGCCAGCCGATATTGACGGCGAGCAGGTTGATCGTCGGCACCAGCGAATTCGGCAGCACATGCCGCCAGAAGACGATACCTTCGGGCATGCCGCGGGCGCGCGCTGCCGTCGCGACATCCGATTTCAGCTGGTCGATCATCGCGGCCCTCAGGCTGCGCGTCAGCACGGTCGAAAGCGACAGCGCCACCGTCAGGCTCGGCAGCACCAGATGCGACAGCTTTTCGCCGATCGTCGCACCATAGCCCGAGACCGGCAGCACACCGAGTTCGACGCTGAAGAGGATGATCAGCATCAAACCCAGCCAGAAGGGCGGAAAGCCGATGCCGAAGGTCGAGACGATGCGCACCGCATGATCCGGCGCCCGGCCGGCATTACGTGCGGCGATTGCGGCCATCGGCACCGCGATCAGGACCGAAAGCACGACGCTGGAGACGACGAGCGCGAGTGTCGGCTCGATACGGGTGACAATCAGCTTCAGCACGTCGATCTTGTAGAGGATCGACTTGCCCATCTCGCCGTTGGCGAGGTTCTTGAGGAAATAGACATATTGCAGCCACATCGGCTGGTCGAGGCCGTACTGGGCGCGAATGCTGGCAAGCGCTGCCGGCGTCGCGCGCGTCCCGAGGATATTGCGCGCCGGATCGCCGGGGATCAGCCGGACCAGAATGAAAGTGATGACGCTGATACCGAAGATGACGGGCAGGAACTGCAGCGGTCGCGTCAGAACGAATTTATAGCGATGCATGACGGCGATCGCCCCTTTGTCTTCGTCGGGTTCGGTCCGCTCCCTCTTGCATCAGCCTGCCTCGTGCCGGTCGAGAAAATCGAGAAGCGCCGGATAATAGTCCTGCGGGTTCTCATAGAACGGCATATGGCTGGCATTGGCAAATACCTTGAGCTCGGCATTCGGCAGCGCAAGCTTCATCCTGAGCGCACAGGCCGGCGTCAGCTCGTCATGCTCTCCCGTCGTGATGAGCACGGGCAGCGTCAGCCGCGGCAGATCGGGGATGCGGTTCCAGTCCTTGAGGTTGCCGATATAGAGGAACTCGTTCGGCCCCTGCATCGTCTCATAGGGCGCCATGTTCCAATCGTCGAGCGAGCGGCGCACCGGCGCCGGCCATTCCGGCAGACGGCAGACGTGGCGATAGTTGAGGATGGTGACGGCAGCGAGATATTCCGGATGATTGTAGGTGCCCTGCGCCTCGTGCTTCTGCATCATCGAGACCGTTTCCGGGCCGAGCGCTGCGCGCAGCCGTTCTAGTTCCAAGATCAGATGCGGCATGTCGGCGACAGTATCTTCGAGGATCAGTGTCTTGAGGTTCTCGGGATAGGTCAGGGCGTAATCGATCGCCAGCCAGCCGCCCCAGGAATGGCCGAGCATATGGATCTTGCCGAGCCCCAGCGCTTTACGCACCGTCTCGGTCTCCTCGACATAACGGCCGATCGTCCAGAGCGAGAGATCGTCCGGCCGGTCGGAAGCGCCGGTGCCGAGTTGGTCGAAGGCGACGACACGATAGCCCTTGTTGGTGAGACAGGAATGCGCCTCGCGCAGGTAATCGCAGGGCAGACCCGGCCCGCCGTTCAGGCAGAAAACTGTCTCGCTGCCGGTCCCGAAACTATAGGCAACGACGCGATAGCCATCCACATCGATCTCGAATCGCTCGTCTGGCCGTATTTCACGCCACATTGATCGCTCCGGCAGAAGATTTCGCTTGCTCAATATTTGGGCACGGCTAAATTTTTACCTTAAACCGCATTCTGTGCCAGCTATAAGAAGTGATAGGGTGGGCCGAAATGCCGAACCCGGGAGCCGCCCATGCTTGACGACCCCATTCTTGACGACATTGGAACGATCAGACGGCAGTTCACAGCGCATGAGACGCTGGACGGCCGGATCGACCAGGCCTTCGAGGCGATGAAGCAGATCGGCTTCGAGGCGCTGATCTACGACTATACGCCGGTGCCTTACGATCTCGACGGCGCGATCATGATACCATCGCTGCTGAAGCTGCGGAATATCTCCGACGACATGCACGACTACTGGTTCAATCGCGGCTATTTCCGTATCGATCCGGTGCAACAGGTGGCGCTGCGCACCTCCGCGCCCTTCTTCTGGAACTACGACCCGGACGCCGACACGCTGATCAACCGTTTCATGAACGACGACACCGCGCCGGTGACGCGTTATTTAAGCGAACGCGATATGTCGACCGGCGTCACCGTTCCGGTTCACATGCCACGCGGCGACTATGCGACCGTCACCGGCATCCGCTTCGGCCGGAACAAAGATTTCGAACGGCACGCACTGCGCTATATCGCCGACTTTAACCTGCTTGCCCATGTTTTCCATGAGACCGCCTATTCGCTTTTCGACACGCGGGCGAAGAGCGTCGGCACGATCCGCCTGACCGAGCGGGAACGTGAGTGCCTGCGTCATTCGGCGGAAGGTTACTCCGCCAAGGAAATTTCCCGCATCATCGACCGTTCCGTACCGACCGTCGTGATGCATCTGAACGCCGCGACAAAGAAACTCGGCGCCCGCAACCGCACCCAGGCCGTGGTGCGTGCCACCCACTACCGCCTGCTCGAAGACCGGCCGACCCATAATTGGCCACCCTATAACTTGTGATAGCTGCCTTCACCGTCGTCGCCGCGTTATGCTTTTTCTCATTGCTAAGAGATGGAGACGCCAGTGGGCGAAGTCACGACCAACGAAGCCTATCTGCCCTTTCGCGACTATCACACCTGGTATCGCGTCACCGGTTCGCTGGAGAGCGGCAAGCTACCTCTCGTCGTCGCCCACGGCGGGCCCGGCTGCACCCATGATTATGTCGATTCCTTCAAGGATATCGCCGCCCTCGACGGCCGTCCGGTCATCCATTACGACCAGCTCGGCAATGGCAACTCCACCCGACTTCCGGAAAAGGGCCCGGATTTCTGGACGGTCGGTCTGTTTCTCGAAGAGTTGGACGCGCTGCTTTCCCATCTCGGCATTCAGCATCGTTATGCCTTCCTCGGTCAGTCCTGGGGCGGCATGCTCGGTGCCGAACATGCGGTGCGCCGGCCACAAGGCCTGAAGGCGCTCGTCATCGCCAACTCGCCGGCCAACATGCACACCTGGGTTTCGGAGGCGAACCGGCTGAGGCAGGAACTGCCGAAAGAGGTGCAGGACACGCTGCTGAAGCATGAACTGGCGGGAAGCCTCACCGATCCGGAATATATCGCCGCCTCGCGCGTCTTCTATGACCGCCATGTCTGCAGGGTGGTGCCGTGGCCGCCTGAAGTGGCGCGGACCTTTGCGATCATGGACGAAGACAACACCGTCTACCGCAACATGAACGGCCCGACCGAATTTCACGTCATCGGCACGATGAAGGACTGGACGATCGAGAACAGGCTCGACCGAATCGAGGCCCCGACGCTGCTGATTTCGGGAAAATACGACGAAGCGACGCCCCTGGTGGTAAGGCCCTATCTCGAACGCGTTCCGGGCTGCGAATGGGTGCTCTTCGAAAATTCCAGCCACATGCCGCATGTCGAGGAAAAGCAGCTTTGCCTGGCGACCGTTTCCGGTTTCCTGTCGCGGCACGATTGAGAAAACTCGCCCGCGCCGGCTACACCGTTTCTTGCTGCGGCAGTGGCGCTTGCGATAGTCTCCGTCCCATTCAAGAGTGAATGGAACGGACCGATGAACGATCATCCGCAAACAGAAAGCGCGAACATCCTCGCAACGAGCAGGGGCCGTACCTGGCGCGGTCTGGAGGCGAGCTTCTGCGCATTCCGCGCGGCCGCACGCATATTTCAGGCACGCCCTATCATCGCCTCGGAATCAATTCGGCCGGCTGGTGCGGGCGCAATGCCGCGGTGACGGGCGGGAGCACCGCCGACTGCAGAAGCATGGCGATATCGACGGGGTGCCGGCCGGCCTTGATGGCGTCTGGGAGGACGACCACGAATGCATGATCCTGCGGCGGAAGATCAGCAAGGATCTTTTCCATCGGGCTGCGATCGACCTCGGCCGCGATCCCGTGGAGGCAATCGTGCTGCATATAATTAGAGTATGATGTCGTCCGAAAACCGCTCACACTTTGCGGCATCATGTTCTGGTCAGCCTGGGAACAGGTTAAGCCGTGATGTTCGTACCAGGCCCATTGCGCGATAATGCCCAACTCCTCGACGGCGTCATGAAAAACGAAAAGATCTATGTAACGAAGCCCAGCCTGCCGCCGCTCGAAGAATTCATTCCGTCGCTGGAA
>NZ_MRDL01000013.1 GCF_002008365.1 Rhizobium leguminosarum bv. viciae USDA 2370 | reverse complement strand
TTCCAGCGACGGAATGAATTCTTCGAGCGGCGGCAGGCTGGGCTTCGTTACATAGATCTTTTCGTTTTTCATGACGCCGTCCAGGAGGTTGGGCATTATCGCGCAATGGGCCTGGTACGAACATCACGGCCTAACCTGTTCCCAGGCTGACCAGAACATGATGCCGAAAAGTGTGAGCGGTTTTCGGACGACATCCTGTTCTAGCGAAATTCCTGCCAACAGTGTGGCGCAAGCTTCACGTCCAATAGTCGGCACCCAAACCAGCCCGAATGCCGTTTCGTGAATCATGGAGACGGCGGCCATGCACGAAGGACGATTCCTTGACGATCAATCAGCCCATTGCCGCTCTGCCGTCCGGTCTTCCTGATCTGGCACTTCTCACGGAGAAAGCTGCCAGCACGGGGTCCGTCATTGTCTATCAGCCTTATCTCGATCCTTCCCAGCGCAGCCAGCTGGATGCGGCTGCCGTGCCGCTCGACATTTCGTTCAATACGCAGGCTACGACCCGCGAATATGAGCTCTTCCTCATCCTGCATCAGCATCACGAGGCGATAGGCCTCGGCGACGACGTGTTCTGGGGGCTGCTCTCCAGCAAATTCGAGATGAAGTCGGTGACGAGCTTCCCCTCCTTTGTCACAGAGGCGGAAAAGGCCAGGGCGGAAGGTGCGGACGCCTATCTTTACAATCCGCTGATCGGCCACGCGGCGATCTACAGCAACGTTTGGGAACATTCGCTGCTTGGCGGTCATCCCGGTATGGACCCGATCTTCCTGCATATTCAGGCGCTCGGTCATCCGATCGCCCCGCCGCAGGACAAGACGGCCTTCATGTTCTGCAACTATTTCTGCGGCAACCGGAAATTCTGGTCCGGGTATTTCGCCTTTTGCGAACGCATTCTCGAATCGCTGGAAAGAGAAGCGCTCGCCGGCTCGCCGGCGGGGACCGCCTATGCCGGTGTGGCTCACTATTCACGCGATGCCAACGCGAAGATGCGCCCCTTCGTGATCGAGCGTCTGCTCGGGCTCTATGTCCAGCAGGCTGCCGCCTCCGGAATGAAGATCGCCGCCTTCGTACCGACCGTTGCCGATTTCGAATGGAAGTTCGGTGTCCGCCTCGGCCGTATGCTGCATGGTCTCTTCGCAGCCAAGGAAGCCTTTCTGCAGAGCCGTGACCAGGCTCTCCTGACCTCGTGGCAGGAAGGCCGCCAGCCGCTCATCAAGCAGCCGCATCTGATCTGGGGGGCTGATGATCCGCCCGCCTGGATGCCGCGCGGCCAATTCATCGGCCGCCGCGAATTGATGCGCGCCTATGCTCCGCAGGCTTCAGGCGCCTCTCCCGTGCCGCAGCAGCCGGTACGGACGGAAAGGCCCGCTATATCAGCCGCGCCGAAGATCGAGCAGCCGCGCCGCAACCCGTTGCAGCCCTTTGCCGGCGGATGGCAGGCACATAAGGACCGTCATTGCATCTGGATCGTGACGCCCGCCAACTACAATCATAGCCACGCCTTCGACGAAGTCGCGCTCGGCCTCCAGGGCGCCTTCGAGGAACTCGGCGGCTCGGCACCGATCGTCCGCGACATGAACGCGTTCGCCGGTCGTGCGCCGATCATCTACGGCGGCAACCTTCTCCCCGCCGAAATCGTCAGCCATCTGCCGAAGGACAGCGTCGTCATCAATCTTGAGCAGGTGTCCGAAGAAAGCATCTGGATCAATTCGCGCTACACCTCGATCCTGAAGTCGCTTCCGGTTCTCGACTACAGCCCGCGCAACCGGGAAAATCTCGCCGCCAAGGGCATTGATCATGCTGGCGTGCTCGAAATCGGCTATAGCCGCTGCCTCAGCCAGATAAAACACGCCCCCGTCAAAGATATCGACGTGCTCTTCTACGGCTCGATGAACGAACGCCGCCACCATATCCTGAAGACACTGGAGCAAGGCGGGCTTAAGGTCGCGCACCTCTTCAACATCTATGGCGCGGAACGCGATGCGGCGATTGCCCGTTCCAAGATCGTCATCAACATTCATCATTATGCGAGCGGCGTTTTCGAGATCGTGCGCATTTCCTATCTGCTCGCCAATCGCGTCTGCGTGTTGACCGAAGGCGATATCCGCGACCCGGATCTCCAGCCCTTCAGCGGCGGCCTGGCGGTCGAGCCCTATGACAAGATGATCGAGCGCTGCCACAAGCTGATCGCAGATACCGCCGAGCGTGATTCCATCGCCGCGAAGGGCTTTGCTGCCATGGAGAGCCGGTCGCAAGCGGACATGCTGATGAGCGTCATGACCGCCGGTTGTACCTGACGAGACTCTCTTCCGAATGGCAGATTACCGCGCCGGAGCTGCGTCGCAGACGCGCAGCTGGATGCGGCGCGCACCCTGATAATGCTCGGCACTGAGCGAACCCGCGACATGAAGGCTGGCGCCGCGTGAATTGATGAGAAGATTGCCGAGCGCCGTATCGGCGGCGCGGAAGGCGATGCCATCGAGCCGCGATCCGTCCATTGCCTCCAGGGTAACCTTCACGTGTTTCTCGCCGACCAGGCGCGCGTCGCGCACCCGATGCGCCGGCACGGCAAAGAGCGGCTGGGCGTGGCCGGAGCCATAGGGGCCAGCGGCCTCCAAGCGGTCGATGAGTTCGAGCGTGGCGCCGCTTGCACCGATCGCGCCGTCGATCTTCAGTGTCTCGTTGGCGACAAGGCTGGCCACTGTCTTTGTGGCTTTCTCCGTGAAGAAGCTCCTCAGCCTGCCGAGATTGGCGCGCTCGACCGTCAGCCCGGCGGCCATGGCGTGGCCGCCGCCCTTGACGAGTATCCCCTCGTCGACCGCAGCTCGCACCATCCTGCCCATATCGAAGCCGTTGATGGAGCGGCCCGAGCCGGTGCCGCGGCCGGAGGGATCGAAGGCGATTGCGAAGGCGGGCCGTTTGAACTTCTCCTTCAGCCGCGCCGCGATCAGGCCGACGATGCCGGGATGCCATTTCTCATGGGCGGTGACGATGACGGATGCGCCCTCGCCGTCGCCATATTCGGCGAGCGCCTCGGCCTCCGCCTCTTGCAGCATGACGGCCTCCATCGCCTGGCGTTCGCGGTTGAGCTCGTCGAGGCGCTGCGCGATCACCTCTGCCTCGCCGGCGTCGTCGAGCGTCAGCAGGCGGCTTCCGAGTGCTGCATCGCCGATCCGCCCGCCGGCATTGATGCGCGGGCCGATCAGGAAGCCGAAATGATAGGGTGTCACCGGGCCTGCAAGCCCCGCCTTACGGAAGAGTGCGGCAAGCCCGGCATTGCTCTGGTGCCGGGCGGCGACCAGCCCCTTCACCACATAAGCGCGGTTGAGGCCCTTCAGCGGCACGACATCGCAGACCGTCGCAAGTGCGACGATATCCAGCCATTGCAGCAGGTCGATCGCCAGGATCCGCTTGTTGCCGGCCGCGCGCAGCAGCCTCAGCGTTGCGACCAGCACCATGAAGACAACGCCGGCCGCGCAGAGATGCCCCTGCCCCGAGAGATCGTCCTCACGGTTCGGGTTGACGAGGGCATGACAGGGCGGCAGCTCATGTGTCACCTGGTGGTGATCGATGACGACGACATCGATATTGCGCGCAGCAGCGGCGGCCAGCGCCTCGTGACTGGTGGAGCCGCAATCAACGGTGACGATCAGCTGGGCGCCATTGTCGATCAACTGATTGATCGCCGCCGGATTGGGGCCGTATCCTTCGAAGACGCGATCGGGAATATAGATGGTTGCCCTGACGCCGAAATGGCTGAGAAAACGGTACATCAGCGCCGAGGAGGCCGCGCCGTCGACATCGTAGTCGCCGAAGATCGCGACGCTCTCGCCGCGCTCGATGGCACTCACCAGGCGGATCGCGGCCTTTTCGCAATCGGTCAGCTTATGGGGATCGGGCATCAGGCTGCGGATCGTCGGATCGAGGAATTCGATCGCCTCGTCTACCGTCACGCCGCGCCCGGCCAGCACCCGGGCGATCAGGTCCGGCAATCCATGGATCTGCGACATGGCCAGCGCGCGGTTCTGCCCTGCCTGGTCGAGCCGCGCCACCCAGCGATTGTCGAGCGCGGATTTCTCCACACCGAGAAACGCGCGCTGTACTGGATCGACGAGATCTGCCATGCCACACTCCGCTGACTTCATCTGCTCTTTCTACAGGAGCGGCGGAGATAACACAGCGTTGGATTTGCAGACACGGGTTTTTACCAAAGCATGTCGCGCAAAAGTGTGCAGCGGTTTTGCGGTAACGCATGTGTAAAAATAGAGTCCCTAAAGCGCGAGCGAATCTGAAAGATCGCGACACGCTTTAGAATACCGCCCAGACAATCAGGGCGATGCCGGCCAGTTGCACCAGCATGACGGAAAACAGCGTCAGCAGAATGGCCCAGTTGCGGCCTTCCGTGTTTTCTTCGCCATCAGCCTCATCAGAGACCTCCTGAGGAATTTCACTGTAGGCCGGCTTGGGGATTTCCTCAGGCTTATCAGGATGGTTCGGCGGCACGTCGCTCGGGTAGCCATACCCCTTCCCGGCGTGGCTGTCCTTGCTCATGAAATTCTCCACCCAGACGACTCACCATCTTAGGTTTAGTTATATCAATATTTCGGTATCTGTTAATATAGACTTCCGTTAGGGAAGGTGAACAAATAACAGAAAAACCGCCCTGCAGAGACAGGGCGGCTCAACGGTCCTCCGGGACGGGAAAAAGGCTCAGCCTTCCTCTTTCGGCCGTTCGATGCGAATGACCTGCGGCTCGCCGAAGAGATAACCTTCTGACTTGATCGAGGCGACCGCCCTGCGCACCGATTCTTCCATCGTTGCGTGGGTGACGAGAATGATCGTCTGGTGATGCGATGGCGCCAGATGCTGTTTGGAGCGCTGAACGATCGATTCCAGCGAGATGTTGTTTTCCGCCATGCGGGTTGCGACGCTGGCAAAGACACCGGTGCGGTCGAGCACGGTCAGGCGGATGAAATAGCCGCCCTCGTGGCTCTGCATCTGCGCCTTGCGGTAGGGCTCCAGCGTCGTTGCGGGATGGCCGAGCACCGGCACGCGCTGGGCACCCGGCTGGCTCTTTGCGATATCGGCGATATCGCCGAGCACCGACGAGGCCGTGGCATTGCCGCCGGCGCCGGGGCCGACCATCAGCAGTTCGCCGAGCACGTCGGATTCGATCGCCACCGCATTGGTGACGCCGTCGACCTGGGCGATGACCGAATCGACCGGCACCATGGTGGGATGGACGCGCTGCTCGATGCCGGTATCGGTGCGCTGGGCAACGCCCAGCAGCTTGATGCGATAACCGAGCTCGGCAGCGGCGTGGATATCCTCGATCGAGATGTTGGTGATGCCTTCGAGATAGATGTCGTCGGCTGCGATCTGATTGCCGAAGGCGAGCGTCGTCAGGATGGAAAGCTTATGGGCCGTGTCATTGCCCTCGATATCGAAGGCCGGATCAGCCTCGGCATACCCCAGCCGCTGCGCTTCCTTGAGGCATTCGGCAAAGGAAAGCCCCTCCTTCTCCATCTTGGTCAGGATGTAATTGCAGGTGCCGTTCATGATGCCATAGATGCGCGAGACGGAATTGCCCGTCAGCGATTCACGCAGCGCCTTGATGACCGGGATGCCGCCGGCGACTGCCGCCTCGAAGTTCAGCAGCGACCCCTTCTCCTCGGCGATCGTCGCAAGCTCGACGCCGTGATAGGCAAGCAGCGCCTTGTTGGCTGTCACCACATGGAGACCACGCTGGAGTGCAGCGCGCACGGAGACGTTGGCGGCCCCTTCGGCGCCGCCCATCAGCTCGACGAAGACGTCGATATCGCCCTTTTCTGCAAGCTCTTCCGGCCGGTCGAACCAGGTAACAGTGGAAAGATCGATGCCGCGGTCCCTTGTCCTGTCACGCGCGGAGACCGCCGTGATGGTGATCGGACGCCCGCAGGTGACGGCAAGTTCATTGCTTTTCTGCTGAATGATGCGGACAAGCGAGGCGCCAACGGTGCCCAAGCCCGCAATGCCGATTTTGAGGGCATCTGCCATGGATCGATCCTGAAATGTCTGTGTGGCGGCAGCCGCATGACGCGGCTGCCCAACGGTTGGATTAGCGGTGTGCGTTCAGCGAAATGACGTTGTGCATTGTCTCGTCAGCCGTCGACATGAACTTCTTGATGTTGCGCGCTGCCTGGCGGATACGGTGTTCGTTCTCGACAAGTGCCAGACGGACGTAGTCGTCGCCCATTTCGCCGAAGCCGATGCCTGGGGCAACGGCGACGTCGGCCTTCTCGACCAGCAGCTTGGAGAATTCCAGCGAACCGAGGTGACGGAACTTTTCGGGGATCTTCGCCCAGGCAAACATGGTGGCGGCCGGCGGCGGCACGTCGAACCCGGCTTTGCCGAAGCTTTCGACCATGACGTCGCGACGGCGCTTATAGACGTTGCGGACTTCCGCAATGTCGGAGCCGTCGCCGTTCAGCGCGTGCGTCGCCGCCACCTGGATCGGCGTGAAGGCGCCGTAGTCGAGATAGGACTTGACGCGGGTGAGCGCCGCGATCAGCCGCTCGTTGCCGACGGCAAAGCCCATGCGCCAGCCGGGCATGGAGAAGGTCTTCGACATTGAGGTGAACTCGACAGTCACGTCCATTGCGCCCGGCACTTCGAGAACCGACGGCGGCGGAGCGCCGTCGAAGTAGATTTCCGAATAGGCAAGGTCGGAGAGCACGATGATGTCATGCTTTTTCGCAAAGGCGATGACGTCCTTGTAGAAATCGAGCGTCGCGACAAAGGCTGTCGGGTTCGAGGGGTAGTTGAGGATCAACGCTAGGGGCTTCGGAATCGAATGCCGGACCGCGCGTTCGAGCGGCTCGAAGAAGCTCGCATCCGGCTCCACCGACATGGAACGGATCACGCCGCCCGCCATCAGGAAGCCGAAGGCGTGGATCGGATAGGTGGGGTTCGGGCAGAGGATAACGTCGCCAGGCGCGGTGATTGCCTGCGCCATGTTGGCGAAGCCTTCCTTGGAGCCCAAGGTGGCGACCACCTGCGTATCCGGGTTGAGCTTCACGCCGAAACGGCGGCCATAATAAGCGGCCTGAGCGCGGCGCAGGCCCGGAATGCCCTTGGAAGAGGAATAACGGTGCGTGCGCGGATCCTGCACGACCTCGCACAGCTTGTCGACGATCGACTGGGGAGTGGGAAGGTCGGGGTTTCCCATGCCGAGATCGATGATATCGGCGCCGCCCGCTCGCGCGCTTGCTTTCAAACGGTTGACCTGTTCGAAAACATAAGGCGGCAAACGCCGGACTTTGTGAAACTCTTCCATCTCATTCCCCATGGAAAGGCGGCCTTTCGGGCCGCTGTCGAAGTTCGTTCTGTCTCCCGGCGGCTGCGACACGAACTTCAGAATCGCAACGCCGTATTCATCAGACCCAAGCGACGCGGCAAATCTTTGACGGAAAGGCCGCGTAACGCGCTTTATCGGGAAAATTATATCTTCCGATCCATCCGGAAGGCTTTGCGTCCAAATTGCCTGAAAGGCAAGGTCTATTTGGAGATTTCGGAGAGCGTATCAGTGCCGTGCTCGGCGGCGAGACGCCGCATTTCAGCGACCTTGGCCTGATATTCGCCTTCCGAGATTGTGCCGGCCTTGCGCCGAGCGGCAAGTGCCGTCAGCTGATGCTGCAGTTCGGCAGCCTGCTCGTCGCTCATCTGGACGTTGGCGGCCGTCAGCGGCGCGCCGAAATTCGGATAGCCGTCCGGTGACTTCGCAAGGCCGCCTTCGACCGCCTCGCCCTTGGTGGCCGGCATGACGACGGCGGTCGGCGCCGCTCGCTTGGCAGCGGCAGCGGCCTTTTGTTCCGCCGTCAGATTGCATCCGGCAAGGGCCATCGCCGCCGCGGCGCAGATCAGTGCGGTGCGGTTGAAGGTTGCGATGCGCCGAATGCCGTTCTTCGTCATGCCTCAAAATCCAGTTCTGACTGCTTCGACTGTTAAATTTGTCGCAGCCACAAAGCAATAGCATGAGCCGATGCGGGTGGAACTTGTTTTCTCGTTCAATCACGATGTACAACGAACGGATAAAAAGAGTGGTGCTGCCGCCGGAGGAAATGGTGACCGACAGCAAGCAGGAGAATGGCGGCAAGGCCGGCTTCGACGCGACCGATCTCGATCCCTATCTGTTGAAGGATCCTGAGGCCATGGCGATGAATTTCGCCCGGGCGCTCGAAAATCTCGGACAAGCAGCGTCTGCCTGGCTTGCGCCGCGCGAACGCGGCGAGATCACCGAAAGCACCGTCGATCCGATGACCGACATGGTCAAGACGCTTTCCAAGGTCACCGAATACTGGATTTCCGATCCGCGCCGCACCTTCGAGGCACAGACGCAGCTGATGTCCTCGTTCTTCGGCATCTGGATGCGCTCGATGCAGCGAATGCAGGGCGACCCCACGCCTCCCGAGCCGGACACCCGCAAGGACAAGCGCTTCTCGGACGAGGACTGGCAGAAGAATCCGTTCTTCGATTTTCTCCGCCAGGTCTATTTCGTCACGACCGACTGGGTGGAAAAGATGGTCTCGGAGACCGATGGCCTCGACGAGCACACCAAGCACAAGGCCGGCTTCTACGTGAAGCAGATCACGGCAGCGCTTTCGCCGACCAACTTCATCGCCACCAATCCGCAGCTCTACCGCGAGACGATCGCGACCAGCGGCGCCAATCTGGTGCGTGGGATGAAGATGCTGGCCGAGGATATCGCTGCCGGACATGGCGATCTTCGTCTTCGCCAGACCGACATGACGAAATTCGCCGTCGGCCGCGACATGGCGCTGACGCCAGGCAAGGTGATCGCCCAGAACGACATCTGCCAGATCATCCAGTACGAGGCTTCGACCGAAACCGTGCTGAAACGGCCGCTGCTGATCTGCCCGCCCTGGATCAACAAATTCTATATTCTGGACCTCAACCCGCAAAAATCCTTCATCAAATGGTGCGTTGACCAGGGTCAGACGGTGTTCGTCATTTCCTGGGTCAACCCGGATGCGCGCCACGCCGAGAAGGACTGGACGGCTTATGCCCGCGAAGGCATCGATTTCGCGCTTGATACCATCGAGAAGGCGACCGGCGAGAAGGACGTCAACGCCGTCGGCTACTGCGTCGGCGGCACGCTGCTGGCCGCGACACTGGCGCTGCATGCCAAGGAGAAGAACAAGCGCATCAAGACCGCGACACTCTTCACCACCCAGGTCGACTTCACCCATGCCGGCGACCTCAAGGTCTTTGTCGACGAGGAGCAGCTTGAATCGCTCGAAGAGCATATGCTGGCGGCCGGCTATCTCGACGGCACGAAGATGTCGATGGCCTTCAACATGCTGCGCGCCTCGGAACTGATCTGGCCTTATTTCGTCAACAACTACCTCAAGGGCCAGGATCCCCTGCCCTTCGACCTCTTGTTCTGGAACGCCGATTCGACCCGCATGGCGGCGGCAAACCATGCCTTCTATCTGCGCAATTGCTATCTCAACAATGCGCTGACGCAGAACGAGATGGTCCTCGATGGCAAGCCCGTGTCGCTGAAGGACGTGAAGATCCCGATCTATAATCTCGCCACCCGCGAGGATCACATCGCACCTGCCAAGTCCGTCTTCCTCGGCAGCCGGTTCTTCGGCGGCAAGGTGGAATTCGTCGTGACCGGCTCGGGACATATCGCCGGCGTCGTCAACCCGCCCGACAGGAAGAAGTATCAATTCTGGACGGGCGGCCCTGCCAAGGGCGACTACGAGACCTGGCTCGACCAGGCGACGGAGACCCCCGGATCATGGTGGCCGCATTGGCGGGCCTGGATCGAGACGCATGACGGCAGACGCGTGCCTTCCCGCAAACCCGGCGGCGATGCGTTGAACGCGATCGAGGAAGCGCCGGGAAGTTATGTGATGGAGCGCGCCTGAGACGCCCAACGCATCTCTTTTTGAGACGCCGTGAAAAACTGCAACGCCGCGTAAACAAATTAGAAACCATAATTCGTCATCCTTGCGAGACAGTCGGACGTCGTGGGTGGTCTAAATTCGGCCCATTTGCGCCTGTACCGGCCCCGGCGAAGTTAAGTCAGTCAGTGCCGCCGGCCTGCGTAGCGAGTTTGAAAGACGAGTGTAGTATGGCGTGTGCGGTCGGGACGTTCGATGACGTCACCCTTCTTGGCGGATCTGCTTTCCGTTGGCGCAGATCTCGCGGTTTCCTTTACGGTGTTGTCGGCGCCGGATTTCTGACCTCCACATGGCTGATCGCGACCTTCGCGACGATGCACTCGATAGCCGCTCCCTATTCTCCGTCCGATCGCCTGGCACAGGTCGGCACTGCGCCGAAGGTGGCTCCGTCACCGCACCATGAGCGGCTGATCCATGTCGGCAAGGCCGATCGGCTGGCTGCCTTCGATGCGAAGCCGAAGGTACCGCTGACGGCGAGCCTCATTCAATCCCATGCCGAAAAGACCGCCGCCGCTGCAACGGCGCTCGCGGTTCTCGCCAAAAACAATCGGCTCGCCATGGCTGCCGAGCAGCCGGTCGTGGCCGCGATTTCCGACAGCGTCAAATTCCGCAAGGACGATGTGATCGCACCGCCGCCGGTCGAACTCGCCTCGGCAGAGACGGAGGAAGACGACGGCGACCGGATCATCGTTCCCTCGAAGGAGGCCGTCGCCGCAGCCGAACTCCCGGCCCTGCTTGCACTTGCCGATGCCGGATCCAGGCTAATCGCGCCGGCTCCGGTCGAGCCAACCACACCTTCTGGCAGAACGGCCTCCATTCCCGCATCGGAACCTGCACCGGTGGTCGTTGCCGCCGCCGACGACGCGCCACCCTTCGATCTCGTGCTGGCGCCGGATGAAGGTTCCGTGCCGCTGCCGATGGCACGTCCTGATGGCCTCATCGGCAAACCGGCACTGGCCTCCAAGGGCTCGCAGCGTTCTGGCGAGCCTGCGCTTGCCTATGCCCAGCCGAACTCGCCGATCGAGGATGACGAGGACGACGCAGTGCAGCGCTACGACAAGCCGGTCTTCTCGCCGAAGCTGCGCGCAGGCGTGGCGATCTACGATATCGAAAACAGCACCGTCTACCTGCCGAACGGCGAACGGCTTGAGGCCCATTCCGGGCTCGGCAAGATGCGTGACAACCCGCGTTTTGTGAACAAGAAGATGCGCGGACCGACGCCGCCACACACCTATGTCCTGACCATGCGCGAGAGCCTTTTCCATGGTGTCGAGGCGCTGCGGTTGACGCCGGTCGAGGGTTCGGACGCCATCTATGACCGTGTCGGCCTTCTCGCCCATACCTACATGCTCGGCAAGAACGGCGATTCCAACGGCTGCGTCTCCTTCAAGGATTACCGCCGTTTCCTCGCCGCCTACAAGCGCGGTGACATCAAGCAGCTCGTGGTGGTGCCGCGGCTGAACAACAAACCGTCTTCGACTTTTGCTTCGCTGTTTTCGCGACGCAGCTGAGGATTGGAGAGCGCACTGCCGCTTGCCGGGCAGCGGACGCTACTTCAACCAGGCTGCGATTCGCTCCACCGCCTCGGCGATCTCAGCTTGCGAGCCCGCATAGGACAGACGCAGGGTTCGATTTCCCTCCAGCGGATCGAAATCCAGACCGGGCGTCGCGGCGACGTCGATTTCCGCGAGCATGCGTCTGGCAAAGCCCATGCTGTCATTGGTGAAGCGGGTGACGTCGAGATAGGCGTAGAACGCACCGTCCATCGGCGACGCAATCGAAAACCCGATCTGCGGCAGTCGCCGCATCAGCAAGTCGCGGTTGGTGGCATAGCTCGCCTTATAACGATCGAGCTCCGCGCCAGCGCTCAGAGCGGCCGTGGCGGCGATCTGGGAGAGCTCCGGCGGGGAGATGTAGAGGCTCTGCGCCACCCGCTCGATCGGCCGCACCAGGCGTTCCGGCAGCACCATCCAGCCGATTCGCCAGCCGGTCATGCAATAATATTTGGAGAAGGAGTTGATGACGATCGCCTCGTCGGTCAATTCCAGCGCGCTCGCCTCCTCGCCGGCGAAGGTCAGCCCGTGATAGATTTCATCGGAGATGAAGGCGATGGAATGGGCCGCGCAATAATCTGCAAGCGCCTGCAGCCCATCGCGGCCGGTCACGGTGCCGGTCGGGTTGGCGGGGCTTGCGAGCAGCACGCCCTTCAGCGTCATGCCGCTTTCTTTCTGTGCGGCCTCGAGGCTTTGCGGCGTCAGGGTGAACTGGGTCTCGGCCGTTACCGGCACTTCGAGAACCTTCAGGCCCAGCGCGCCGAGAATATTTCGATAGGCGGGATAACCAGGTCTTGCGATCGCCACCGCATCGCCGGCATCGAAGAGTGACAGGAAGGCGAGATTGAAACCTGCCGAGGAGCCGGTGGTGATGGCGATGCGCGTGGGATCGATCTCCAGGCCGTGGCGATCCTTGTAGTGCCAGGCGAGCGCCGATTTCAGCCGCGCCGTTCCCAGTGCATCGGTATAACCGATCCGGCCTTCGGTAAGGGCTGCGCGCGCCGCTTCGAGTGCCGCTTGAGGTGCCGGATGCGAGGGCTGACCGACCGCCATCGAGATCACGGGATGGCCGGCCGCACGCCGCTTCGTCGCCTCCGCCAAGACGTCCATGGCGTGAAAAGGCTCGACTTCGCTGCGTTTGGATATGGAAAACAAGATCGTTTCTCGCTCAGCTTCTTCAATGACGGCCAGACAATTGCCGCATTAATCGGCTTATCACAATCCCGCGAGGGTCGCGCGAGGGTGAAAATTCCTGTTTGAGCAGAACCGAACGCACCGTACCTTGACGCGACGCATTCAAGTCCATAACCCGGCGACGGTCTTCTTGACCAAGACGACCACATTGCCGATGACGAGGATATCATGGCCTTCTTCTCGAAAACCTTCACCGCACTGGCGCTGGCCGTATCGATCGCCCTTCCGCTTCCGGCGGCAGCGCTCGACGACCAGCAGAAGAAGGAGTTCGGCGAATTCATCAAGCAATACCTGATCGAGAATCCCGAGATCATGCTGGAAGTCCAGGATGCGCTGCAGAAGAAGCAGGAAGCCCAGCGCCTGGTGAAGGCCAATATGGCGATCGAAGAAAACACCCCCGACATCTTCGAGTCGAAGGACGACGTCACGCTCGGCAATCCCAAGGGCGATGTCACTGTCGTCGAATTCTTCGATTACAATTGCAGCTACTGCCGTCATGCGCTTCCCGACATGCAGGCCATGCTGAAAAAGGACAAGAACGTCCGTTTCGTCCTCAAGGAATTCCCGATCCTCGGGCCTGATTCGGTCGCCGCCCACAAGGTGGCCGACGCCTTCCGCAAGCTGGCACCGGAGAAATATGCCGATTTCCACGTCGCCCTTCTCGGCACCGAAGGCCGCGCCTCCGACGAAACAGCGATCGCTGTCGCTACTTCGCTCGGCGTCAGCGAGGACAAGATCCGCGCGGAGATGGCAAAGAGCCCGAATGACGGAATCGTCCAGGCGACCTACCAGCTCGCCTCCAGTCTCGGCATCAGCGGCACACCATCCTATGTGATCGGCAATGAATTGGTGCCGGGCGCCGTCGGGCTCGACGATCTCGAAGCCAAGGTCAAGAACATGCGCAGCTGCGGCAAGACCGCCTGCTGAGCAAACCAAAGCGCGTCGCAAACTTTCAGTTTGCGCCCCTCGCGCTTTAGATATTTATGTTTGCGCATGTCGTTGTCGCAAAACCGCTGCACACTTTTGCGCGACATGCTTGAGCTCCCGGCCGCCCATCAAATCGCCAAAATCGAAGCGTTTCAACCATGTGGACAAATGTGGCGCGATTCCTGCTGGCCAATCCGTAAGGGCTTTCATTCAGCCTTCGCGGAGTCTATAGGTTGCCGTCGTACATTTTACGGAACATTCGATGACGCAAACGATTTTTGTCCTGAACGGCCCCAACCTGAACATGCTGGGTAAACGAGAGCCCGGCATTTATGGCGGCAAGACGCTCAAGGACATCGAGGCAGACTGCAAGGCCGCAGGCCGCGAACTCGGCCTCGATATCGACTTCCGCCAGAGCAACCACGAAGGCACGCTCGTCGACTGGTTCCATGAGGCCGACGAAAAGGCCGTCGGCGTCGCCATCAATGCAGGCGCCTATACGCATACATCGGTCGCGCTGCATGATGCGATCCGCGCTATATCAGTTCCCGTCGTCGAGCTCCACATATCCAACGTGCATGCACGGGAAGAATTCCGCCACAAGTCGATGATCGCGCCGGCATGCAAAGGCGTGATCTGTGGCTTCGGGCCTCACAGCTACATCCTGGCGCTCCACGCGCTGAAGAACATCACGGCATAAGAAGAAGACAGGGCAACACCATGGCTGAAAAGAAATCGGGTATCGACCAGGCACTGATCCGCGATCTCGCCAATATTCTCAACGAAACGGATCTGACAGAGATCGAGGTCGAGCAGGACGACCTGCGTATCCGGGTTTCGCGCGCCGGCACGCCGCAATATGTTCAGGCGCCGATCGCAGCACCTGGTTATGCCGCGCCTGCAGCCGCTGCTGCGGCAGTCGCTGCCGCCCCGGCGGCAGCTCCCGGCCGCAACCCGGCCAATGTCGTCAATGCACCGATGGTGGGCACCGTCTACATGGCGCCGGCTCCGGGCGCGCGTGCCTTCATCGAAGTCGGCGCGACCGTCAAGGAAGGCCAGACGCTCCTCATCATCGAAGCGATGAAGACGATGAACCAGATCCCCTCGCCGAAGTCAGGCAAGGTGACCGAGATCCTCGTCGATGACGGGCATCCCGTCGAATACGGCCAAGCCCTCGTCGTCATCGAATAGGCCCATGCCCATGATTTCGAAAATCCTCATCGCCAATCGCGGGGAAATCGCCCTTCGCGTGCTCCGGGCCTGCAAGGAGCTCGGCATCGCCTGCGTCGTGGTTCATTCCACCGCCGACGCCGATGCCATGCATGTGCGCCTTGCCGACGAAAGTGTGTGCATCGGCCCGCCCTCCTCGCGCGAGAGCTATCTCAACATCCACCAGATCGTCGCCGCCTGCGAGATCACCGGCGCTGACGCCGTGCACCCGGGCTACGGCTTTCTGTCGGAGAATGCCAAGTTCGCCGATATCCTCGAAGCCCACGGCATCACCTTTATCGGGCCGACGGCGGACCATATCCGCATCATGGGCGATAAGATCACCGCCAAGACGACGGCGCTGGAACTCGGCATTCCCGTCGTTCCGGGCTCGGACGGCGAAGTGAAGACCGAAGAGGATGCGCTGAAGACGGCTGCCGAAATCGGCTACCCCGTGCTGATCAAGGCAACGGCCGGCGGTGGCGGACGCGGCATGAAAGTCGCCAAGAGCGAGGCCGACGTGATCGAGGCCTGGTCGACGGCGCGCACGGAAGCTGCAGCCGCCTTCGGCAATGATGCCGTCTATATGGAAAAATATCTCGGCAAACCGCGCCATATCGAAATCCAGGTGTTCGGCGACGGCGAAGGCAATGCCATCCATCTCGGCGAGCGCGACTGCTCGCTGCAGCGCCGCCATCAAAAGGTCTGGGAAGAGGCGAATTCGCCGGCGCTCAACGTCGAGCAGCGCATGAAGATCGGCCAGATCTGCGCCGACGCCATGAAGAAGCTGAAATATCGCGGTGCCGGCACGATCGAATTCCTCTATGAGAATGGCGAGTTCTATTTCATCGAAATGAACACCCGCCTGCAGGTGGAGCATCCGATAACGGAAGCGATCACCGGCATCGACCTGGTGCACGAGCAGATCCGCGTCGCTTCCGGCGGCGGTCTCTCGGTGACTCAGGACGAAGTGCATTTTTCCGGGCACGCCATCGAGTGCCGCATCAATGCCGAGCACCCGCGCACCTTCGTGCCCTCACCCGGCACGATCACGCATTTCCACGCGCCGGGCGGCCTTGGCGTGCGCATCGATTCCGGTGCCTATCAGGGCTACAAGATCCCCCCTTATTACGACAGCCTCATCGGCAAGCTGATCGTGCACGGCCGTACCCGGGTCGAATGCATGATGCGCCTGCGCCGGGCGCTTGACGAATTTGTCGTCGACGGCATCAATACGACGCTGCCGCTGTTCCAGGATCTCGTCTCGAACCAGGATATCGCCAACGGCGACTACGACATCCACTGGCTGGAACACTACCTCGCCAACAACCCGGCGGCATAGGACAGGAATGGCAGGATCGCGCAGGAAGTCACCAGGCATCACCCCTGACATTCTCCTGCGCGCCTATTCCATCGGCCTCTTCCCGATGGCCGAATCCGCCGACGACCCAGAGATCTTCTGGGTCGAGCCGGAATTGCGCGGCGTGCTGCCGCTCGACCATTTCCACGTGTCGAAAAGCCTTGCCAAGGCGGTGCGCAAGAAACCCTTCGAGATCCGTTTCGATCACGCGTTCGATGAGGTGATCGCTGCCTGTGCGGAGGAGACATCCGGGCGCCCCAGCACCTGGATCAACAAGACGATCAGATCACTTTACTCGACCCTCTTCGACATGGGCCATGCCCATACGGTCGAAGCTTGGGAGGGCGATGAACTGGTCGGCGGCCTCTACGGCGTCTCGCTCGGCTCGGCCTTCTTCGGCGAAAGCATGTTTTCGCGCCGGACGGATGCCTCGAAGATCTGCCTCGTGCATCTCGTCGACCGGCTGCGGGAAAGGGGCTTCACGCTGCTCGACACGCAGTTCACCACCGAGCACCTGAAGACGTTCGGAGCGATCGACGTTCCGAAGGCCGGCTATGCCCTGATGCTTTCTGCGGCGATGGAGTCGCCGCACCTTAAGTTTTAAGCGCGATCAATTCGTCCATGCGTTGATTTTTCAGCCGATTTCGCTAGGTTCGAAAAATACAACGGGGGATAGAATTTTGAAACGATATTTTGCAGCCGCGATCCTTTTGACCTTGTTTACGGGTCAAGCCGGCGCACGCCCATACCAGGACATGTTCCCCAGCAGAACCGATTTTTCCGACGCGGAAAAGCCGTTGCTGGAGAAGCTTGATTTCCAGCAGGGCGTGATCAAGCTGCCTGAAGCGAAGGCAACGCTAAACGTGCCCGCCGACTTCTACTATCTCAGCCCTGCCGACACGAAGACGGTGCTCGTCGACATCTGGGGAAATCCTCCGGCGGCGGCGGAGGGAACGATGGGAATGATCTTCCCGGCGAAATACGCGCCGACCGATGTCGAGGCCTGGGGCTCCATCGTGGAATACAGCGCCGACGGCTATGTCTCGGATGTCGACGCCGCCACGACGAATTACGACGAATTGCTGCAAAACATCAAAGATTCCATCAGGGAAAACAACGTCGAACGCGAAAAGCAGGGTTTTCAGAAGATCACGCTTGTCGGCTGGGCTTCCACGCCGCATTACGACACTTCGGCGCATGCCATGCACTGGGCGCGTGATCTGGTGTTCGGCGACGACACGCAGGCGCAGCACACGCTGAACTATTCCGTGCGCGTGCTCGGCCGCGAGGGTGTATTCCAATTCGACTTTGTCGCCGGCCTCGCTCAATTGAAGGAGATCGAGGGCGTCATTCCGTCCGTCACCAAGCTCGTGCAGTTCGACAAGGGGATGGCCTATACCGACTACGTCGAAGGCGACAAGATCGCGGCCTATGGGATGGCGGGAATGATTGCTGCGGGCGCGGGCGCCAAGATTGCCGCCAAGGTGGGATTGCTGGCATTCGCCCTCGCCTTCTTCAAGAAGGCCGGCGTCCTCGTCTTCATCGTGTTCGCCGCTGCGCTTCGCTTTGCCAAGGGTCTTTTCAGCAGGAACAAGACACCCACTGCATAGGCTCACCAGGCTACTGCGTAATTCAACGCTGTTAGGCGTGATGAGAGGTGTTAGCGGGCTGTCGCCTTGGTGCCATCGGGAGCCGGGACGTCCGAGGTTGTCTTGCAGTCTTTCAGCCAGACGTCGTAGATCGGGTGCTCGACGGCGTTGAGGCCGGGGCTGGCGGCGAACATCCAACCAGTGAAGATGCGGCGGATCTTGCGGTCGAGGGTGATCTCGTCAACCTCGACGAAACCGTCGATCTTCTGCGCTTCCGACTGGTCGCGCGAATAACAGGCCTTCGGCGTCACCTGCAGTGCGCCGAACTGTACCGTCTCATTGACATAGACGTCGAACGTCGTGATGCGGCCGGTGATCTTGTCGAGGCCGGAGAAGACGGCAACCGGATTTTCGATGCGTGCGGCATTTGCCGCAACTGGCGGAAGCAGGGCCGAGAGCGCCAGCAGCGATCCGGCGGCACGCAGGACCTTGTTCCGCGTGAAGAGCTTCATGTGTACCCGTCTCCAGACATTTTCAGTTCACGGCCGCGGTCAAGCGCGGCCAACCTGCGGGTAAAGGTCAATTGTGGCCAAAAGCCGGGTCTTGGGATCGCCCCGGTCGGGCCGTCTCAGTTGCCCGGCGTCCAGGCGTCGTAATCGCCGGTGACGCGTGGACGCTCGCCCGGAACGGCGATGGAGCCCGGCGGACGATAGGCCTGCGGTGAACCGGTATGGTTGGGACGGTGCGGCTTTTGCCATTCCTTGGCGACGTAGCTCTCCTTGGACGGAGGAACATCGGTGCGATGATGCATCCAGCCATGCCAACCCGGCGGAATGGCGGAGGCTTCGGCATAACCCTTGTAGATCACCCAGCGCTTCGGCAGACCGTAGGAAGACATGCCGCCTTCGTAATAGACGTTGCCGAATTCATCCTCGCCGACGCGCTTGCCAAAACGCCAGGTCGCAAAACGCGTGCCCATCGTCTGACCGTTCCACCAGGTAAAGGTCTGAACCAGAAGATTCCACATGTCTTTTCCTTGTGCCCGCCAGATGCGAGCCAATCCAGAATTCGTTTCCTCGCTTATGCCGTCGCCAAGCCGAATTGTCCAGCGATTCCACGACAGCCACGGGTCATTTCAAAGCCATCTTAAAGCCCAGATGCGAGGGCTTGAAGCCCAGCCTTTCATAGAAACGATGGGCATCCCTACGCACCGCATTCGAGGTTAGGGCTACCCGCCTGATACCGCGGCCTTTTGCCTCGGCAATGGCGAACTCGATCATCGCGGCACCGACCCCCTGCCCGCGCATATCGGCACGCGTCTGCACCGCCTCGATGATCATCGCCGAGGAGCCACGGCCAGTGAGCGACGTGGTCACCATCGTCTGGAACGTGCCGACCACCTCGCCGCCGCGCTCTGCGACGTAAAGTGTCTGGTCGCGCGAAGCCTCGATGACAGAGAAGGCCCTGAGATAATCCGGGAAGGCTTCGGGATCGGTCGTATCACCGTGACCGCCGAGTGCGTCGGCGGCAAACATTGCCACGAGCGCCGGCAGATCTTCCCTGCTTGCCCGGCGAATGACAATGTTGGGCAACTCGACCACCACGGCCTCAATGCCCTTCGAGCGGCTTTTCAAAGATCAGCGCCGGAATGCCGGATTGCCCGGCTCCGCTATTCTCGTTGCGCCCGACTTCGGTGAAGCCGTGCGAGAGATAGAAGGCGATCGCCGCCGCATTCTGCGGTTCGACTTCGAGACGCATGATCTCCGCATCCGGGAAGCAGGTTTCGAGCTCGGCAAAGATATCACGGCCGATACTCTGGCGCTGCAGCGCCGGCCTGACATAGAGGAGATGCAGCATGACCGTCTTCGTCAGTGCCTGCGACATTGCCGCATAACCCATGCCACCGATATTGCGGCCGTCGTCGGCGACGAGGAATTCGGCATCCTTTCGCACGAGGCGCGCCTTCAGCGCCGTCGGCGAAAAGAGATTGGCGATCAAATCCTCCACATTGGCTACGCCATGAAGCCCGTCATAGGTGGCGTGAAAGCTCTCGGCCAGGAGGGCGCGCACCTTCTCCAAGTCGCGCTCACCGGCAGTGCGGACGAAATACACCGCTTATTCCTCGATGCCGAGCTTCGCCTTGACGAGGGCCTGGACAGCCTGCGGATTGGCCTTGCCGCCGGTCGCCTTCATCACCTGGCCGACGAACCATGCTGCCATGGTCGGCTTCGCCTTGACCTTTTCGACCTGATCGGGATTGGCGGCGATGATCTCGTCCACGGCCTTTTCGATCGCGCCGGTATCCGTCACCTGCTTCATGCCGCGCGCCTCGACGATCTCGGCGGGATCGCCGCCCTCGGTGAGCACGATCTCGAAGAGATCCTTGGCGATCTTGCCGGATATGGTTCCCGCCTTGATGAGATCGATGATGGCGCCGAGCTGGGCCGGCGAAACCGGCGTCTGCTCGATATCCTTGCCGGTCCGGTTCAGGGCGCCGAGCAGATCGTTGATCACCCAGTTGGCGGCCGTCTTGCCGTCACGGCCTGCGGCGACGGCTTCGAAATAATCGGCAATCGCTTTTTCGGAAACGAGCACCGAGGCGTCGTAGATCGACAGGCCGAGCTCGCGCACGAAGCGCTCCTTCTTGTCGTCGGGCAGTTCCGGCAGATCGGCTTCGAGCGCCTTGATGAAGGCATCGCCGAATTCGAGCGGCAGCAGATCCGGATCGGGGAAATAACGATAGTCGTGCGCATCTTCCTTGGAGCGCATCGATCGCGTCTCGCCCTTGTTCGGGTCGAAGAGGCGGGTTTCTTGATCGATCGTGCCGCCTTCCTCCAGAATGCCGATCTGGCGGCGAGCTTCATATTCGATCGCCTGGCCGATGAAGCGGATGGAGTTGACGTTCTTGATCTCGCAACGCGTGCCGAAACCCTCGCCCGGGCGGCGGACGGAGACGTTGACGTCGGCGCGCATCGAACCTTCGTCCATGTTGCCGTCGCAGGTGCCAAGATAGCGCACGATCGAGCGCAGCTTGGTCATATAGGCCTTGGCCTCGTCGGACGAGCGCATGTCGGGCTTGGAGACGATCTCCATCAGTGCGACGCCGGAACGGTTCAGATCGACATAGGACATGGTCGCGTGCTGGTCATGCATCGACTTTCCGGCATCCTGCTCCAGATGCAGGCGCTCGATGCCGATCTCGATATCTTCGAACTGGCCCTGGCGATCCGGCCCGAGCGAAATGACGATCTTGCCCTCGCCGACGATCGGATCCTTGAACTGCGAGATCTGATAGCCCTGCGGCAGGTCGGGATAGAAATAGTTCTTGCGATCAAACAGGGAGCGCTTGTTGATCTGGGCTTTCAGGCCGAGGCCGGTGCGAACCGCCTGCTTGACGCATTCCTCGTTGATAACGGGCAGCATGCCGGGCATGGCTGCGTCGACCAGCGAGACGTTCGAATTCTGCGGCTTGCCGAATTCCGTCGAGGCGCCGGAGAACAGCTTCGAATTGGACAGCACCTGGGCATGGACTTCCATGCCGACGATGATTTCCCAGTCGCCGGTGGCGCCGGGGATGAAGCGTTTCGGATCAGGCGTGCGGACGTCGACAAGGGTCATCTGATGCTCTTTGCAGGCTGTTCTTTTCCACTGGTGAGGTAAAGGAAATGGCGTGCCGGTGCAAGGCTTTCGCCATGGTCCGCATCACGGTTTGCCGTTCGTTAACGGAGCCACTCTAGGGTTTCCCGATGACGATGATCGATATCCTCAAATCGGCCTTGCTTTTTCTGGCGCTGAACCTCTTGGTGTTCTCGATCTATTTCATGGACAAGCAGGCGGCGCGCCACGGCAGGTGGCGCATCAGCGAGCGCACGCTTCTCACCCTTGCGCTGATCGGCGGCAGCCTTGGCGCACTGGCTGCACAGCAGTTGCTGCGGCACAAGACGAGAAAGGAGCCGTTCCGGTCAATCCTGGCGGCGATCCTGATCCTGCACGGCGCACTAATTGCTGTGCTGGCCTTCCTGCCGCAATGGAGGCCTCTCCTTCTTTAGGATTCTTAAAGCATCAGAATTCCAGCCCATAGCCACCTTGGCCATCCGAAACGAGCTGTTTCGTCAGTCCAACGGAGGGCACGTCTCGGTCGAGCTTCAGATTGTAGGCAACCGAGAGCCAGTGAATGCTGTAGCCGTGCTTCTGGAAGAAGCCGATCGCTTCGCTATTGCCGGAATGGGTCTGCATCGCCGCCTTCTCGAGGCCCTGATCGGCGATCTCCTTTTCGATGCGGACGAGAAGGGCCGAACCGAGGCCCTGGCGGGTGAAGGCGGGATCGATCCAGAAATCCGAGATGGTTTCGTCCAATCCCTCGCGCGCCGCCCAGCCTGCCACCTGGCCGTTCTGCTCGACAACGGTGATGGTCAGCCAGTCGTTTTCCACGAAGTTCCGAAAGGCGTTGCGCGCTGCATCGATCATCGCGTCCGATTCGCCGATCGACGCCATCGCATTTTGCCAGGCCCTGAGCCCGATCTCGCTCAATAGCTCCGCTTCACCGTCGCGGGCATTGCGAATGTGGATCAACGACACCTCCGCGTTACCCCTCAACTAGACCATTGAGTCGCGGAATTTACCAGTACCTCCAAAGGGATGATCGGCCAAAAGTAAGGTTTTCGACTGGTTTTGACCGGAGACCACGCTCTTGACCGAATTTTCCGGGCTGAATAATAAACCCTATCGAGGTGTTTTATGTTGAGCCTGCCTGAGACCCGGTAAAGGCCCTGCCCGCAAGTTCGCTTGCGCGCGTGGGCCCGAAAAACGAAGCCCTGACGTTCGAATGAGCGCCAGATCGTTTTTGTGCGCCCTGCCGGGCGCGATACCGGATCTCAACACATGGACATTTCTCGCACGGAGCAGCGCATCCTGCATCTCATGGCCCAAGGCGGCCGCATTGAAATTACCCGCGACGACGACAGGAAGATCGAGGCAGTCAGTTGCTTCACCCGCGATGGCTGGGTCTATCCCGGCGTCGACCTCGATCTCTTCCGCAGGCTGAAGCGGCTAAGGGCAATCAAGTCCTCAGGCGGCCAGCCCTACCGGATCACCGAAAGAGGGCTGAGGCTGGTCAGGTCACAGCTGAACAACAGGTAATAGTGGCACTCCTGATCGCGTCTCAAACGGGCGCGGTCAGGGTATCGCCTCAAGCCTTTGCAGAGAGTTCCGTCCGCATCGCCGACCACTCGTCGGCCATCGAGCCCGTGCCGCGCGTCTTGCCGGCACGGCGATACCAGTAATCGGCGTTCCAGTCATCGCCCTCGATGCGATGGCAAAGGGCGTGCCCCCAGTCGAACGGCTGTTCGCCTTCGTGGCGCTGGCAGATTTCGTGGAGCGCCTGCCAATCCGGGCCCATGGTGAAACCGCCGGCAGCGAGGCGATCAGCTGCCTCGATCAATCGCACAAGATCCTGTTTCGGCATGAGGCCTCCTCCCGGTTCCGGCTGTCAATTAGCCAACCATGCGGCAAAGCCGAGGGCGCCGACCGCTTCGTGGTCGGCAGCCGCTTTCGGGATCGTTAGCTCCGTTACCACCACTTGGCCGGCGTAAACCGGCCGGCCGCCTGCTCGATGACATGGGCGGTCTTGAAGAGGGTTTCCTCATCGAAGGGCTTGCCGATCAGCTGCAGGCCGAGCGGCAGGCCCTTGTGATCGAGACCGGCCGGCACGGCGATGCCGGGAAGACCTGCCATGTTGACCGTCACCGTGAAGATGTCGTTCAGATACATCTTCACCGGATCAGCGGCGAGGTTCTCATCGGCAACGCCGAAGGCCGACGACGGCGTTGCCGGCGTCAGGATCGCGTCGACGCCGGCGTCGAAGGCCAGTTCGAAATCGCGCTTGATCAGCGTGCGGACCTTCTGGGCGCGGATGTAATAGGCATCGTAATAACCGGCCGACAGCACATAGGTGCCGATCATGATGCGGCGCTTGACTTCCTTGCCGAAGCCCGCGGCCCGCGTCTTCTCATACATGTCGACGATGTCCTTGCCGTCGACGCGCAGGCCGTAGCGCACGCCGTCGTAACGCGCGAGGTTCGAGGAGGCCTCGGCCGGAGCGACGATGTAATAGGCCGGAAGAGCGTATTTGGTGTGCGGCAGCGAGATATCGACGATTTCGGCGCCGGCATCCTTCAGCCAGGCGATGCCTTGGCGCCAAAGGGTTTCGATCTCGTCGGGCATGCCCTCGACACGGTATTCGTTCGGGATGCCGATTTTCATGCCCTTCAGCGATTGGCCGAGAGCTGCTTCGTAATCCGGAACCGGCAGATCGACCGACGTCGTGTCCTTTGCGTCGACGCTTGCCATCGACTTCAAAAGGATTGCGGCATCGCGCACGTCGCGGGCGATCGGGCCTGCCTGGTCGAGCGAGGAGGCGAAGGCGACGGTGCCCCAGCGCGAGCAGCGGCCATAAGTCGGTTTGATGCCGACGGTGCCGGTGAAGGCGGCCGGCTGGCGGATCGAGCCGCCGGTATCGGTCGCGGTGGCGCCAGCGCAAAGATGGGCGGCGACGGCTGCGGCCGAACCGCCGGAGGAGCCGCCGGGCACGAGTTGCTGGTTGGAGCCTGCGGCGCGCCAGGGATTGATCACCGGGCCGTAATAGGATGTTTCATTCGACGAGCCCATGGCGAATTCGTCCATGTTGAGCTTGCCGAGCATGACGGCGCCGTCATCCCAGAGGTTCTGCGTGACGGTCGATTCATAACGCGGCTCGAAACCATCGAGAATGTGGCTGCAGGCCTGGGTGTGAACGCCGACGGTGGCAAAGAGATCCTTGATGCCGAGCGGAATGCCTTCGAGTTCGCCTGCCTTGCCGGTGGCGATGCGCTCGTCGGAGTTCTTCGCCATGACGCGGGCGAGATCCGGCGTGACCTTTATATAGGCGTTCAGCCGGTCATTAGCCGCATCGATCGCCGAGATATAGGCTTCGGTCAGCTCGATCGCGGTGATTTCCTTGGCGCGCAGCTTCTGGCGGGCTTCGGCAATGGTCAGGCTGGTGAGTTCGCTCATCGTGTTTTCGCTTCAGATCTGGAAATGGCAACAGGGTCGGAAAGAGGCTTCGAAGCCTTATTCGACGACTTTCGGCACCAGGAAAAAATTGTGATCGGTGACGGGCGCATTGGCGACGATATCGGCTGCCTTGCTGCCGTCGGTCACCTCATCGGTCCGCTTCTTCATCGCCATCGGGGTCACCGAGGTCATCGCCTCGACGCCGTCGACATTAACTTCGGAGAGTTGCTCGACGAAGCCAAGGATGCCGTTGAGCTCGCCGACCATGCGATTTGCCTCGTCCTCGGAGACGGCAATACGGGCAAGGCGGGCGACGCGCTTCACGGTGGCAAGATCGACGGACATGGCATTCTCCGGATAGGATTTTTCCTACCCGCTATAAAGGCCATGTCCGCCTGACGCAACGGGGTTTCGTCAGATCGACAGGCTCTCGGAAGGCTTGATCGCCCTCACATCCGTCTGCGATCCCTCCATGCCGGCAATGAATTTTTCGGCCGTCTGATCGATGATCGGGAAGGTGCCGTAATGGCAGGGGATCGCGGTCTTGAAGTTGAAATAGCGCCGGCAAGCGAGTGCAGCCACCGCGCCGCCCATGGTGAAGCGGTCGCCGACCGGCACGAAGCCGATATCGGGCTGGTGCAATTCGTTGATCAGCGCCATGTCGGAGAAGATGTCGGTATCGCCCATGGCAAGGATCGAGGCTTCGTCGTCGAAATGCAGCATCAGGCCATTGGCGTTGCCGAGCGCATGCGAGACGCCGTCCTCAGTGATCTGGGCGGAGGAGTGCAGTGCATTGGTGAAGGTCGCCGAGAAACTGCCGAGCGCGATGGTCCCGCCGGTATTGCCCATCTCGATCTTGTCGACGCCCTTGGAGCCGAGCCAAGCGGCGAGATCGGCATTGGCGAGAACGACGGCGCCGGTTTCCTTGGCGAGTGCCACGGTATCGCCGACATGATCGCCATGGCCATGCGTCAACAGGATGTGCGTGATGCCTGCGGAAACATCCTTGATATCCTGGCCGGAAAAGGAGGCGTTATAGCTGAGGAATGGGTCGAGCAGGATCTTCGCCTTTGATGTCTCGATGCGGAAGGCGGAATGGCCGAGCCAAGTGATCTTCATGAAATGTCTCCTTTATTACGTGATGCAAAGCCGGTTTCGATGCCACATCAAAGAATGAGGACATGATGTCGTCCGAAAACCGCTCACACTTTTCGGCGTCATGCCCTAAGGACATATCTTATGCGGCCGCAAAGAAAAGCGGCGGCGACTTCAATTTGTTTTGACGGGATGAAACGGCGATGACGGTGCTGACAATCGAGGAAATGGCCGAGACGCTTGCCCCGCGACAGGCAATAGCCGGCCTCGATCTCGGCACCAAGACGATCGGGCTTTCGATGTCCGATCTCGGGCGGCGTTTCGCCACGCCGCGCACGGTGATCCGCCGCGTCAAGTTCACCATCGATGCACAGGCGCTATTGGACTTCGCGGCAGCGGAAAAGGTCGCAGGCTTTGTCATCGGCCTGCCGATGAACATGGATGGATCAGCAGGTCCGCGCGTGCAGGCAACGCGCGCCTTCGTGCGCAATATGGAGCAGAAGACGGCGCTGCCTTTCGTCTATTGGGATGAGCGGCTTTCGACGGTCGCCGCCGAACGGACGCTGCTCGAAATGGACGTCTCGCGCGCCAAGCGGGCCGACCGGATCGATTCGGCCGCCGCAAGCTTCATCCTTCAGGGCGCGCTCGACAGGCTTTCCTTGCTGGGAAGGTCTGATGGAGATGAATTCAGCGCCTGACGCGCTTTCCACCAGGCGATGATCGACTTGCGCTTCCGCAGGCCAAGGATGGCGAAGACCACGAGGCTGTCCACCGCGATCGCGCGGGCAACGAGCGGCGGGATGGTCTCCGGCGGAATGCCGAGCGCCTTGCCGTAAAGCTCGAACGTCAGGTCATGGACCTGCCGCGTGAACATGAAGATGCCGAAACTCATGTCGTAATAGGAGAGCCAATACCATCCGCCCAGAAAGACGATGGGGCCGGCCCAGAAGATCAGAAACCACTTCATGCGGCCTCTCCTCCATGCTTGCGCGCCACGGGCAGATCGAGGGAGACCAACCAGGTCGACAATGCCATGATGCAGAGCACCAACGTCGGAATTGCGATATCCAGCGCCAGGACTGCGAAAAACATCATCACCGTCACCAGAAACGCGGCTTTAGCGATCTTGGTTGCCATGGGCGTCAACTCGGGGCTCTACTCATACATCTCTGCTCACCGCCACACTGTCGGCTTAACCAGCCCCACGCAATGTAAACCATTTGTTAAGGTTAACGCAGGCCCGCCCCCCCTGTGGATGAGTAGATCTCAGCCGTAGACGCCGCGCACGATGCGCTTCAGCGCCGTCGCCGCCTTCTCCCAGTCCTTTGATGTCTTCAGCGACAGGCCGGCGCACTGCCCGCCGGCTGCGGCGGCCAGCACGAGGTGCTGGATCGCCGCGATGATGACGGCGTTGACCGCTGTTGCATCCACGCCCTTCGGCGGCGCCAGCGAGCCGCGCATGCGCTCGAGCCAGAGCGCGAGCGCCTTCGAACGCGCTTCCGACAGCCGTCTCACCTGTTCGGTGTTTTCCGAAATCTCCCAGGCGAGGATGCGGCGCATCAGCGGATCGTTTCTCAAGGCGTCGAGGAGGAGAAGCGACAGCCGCTCCATCAGGTCGCCATAGGTAAGCAGGAACATGCCGCCGGCATCTTCCGGGATTCGATCCTTCACCCATGTGCCGAGATCGGCGCCGATCGCCTCGACCAACCCGTCGAGGCCGCCATAGTAGCGATAGATCAGCTGCTTGTCGCAACCAGCGCGGCGGGCAACCGCATTGATGCCGAAATTCTGGAAGCCTTCCTCGGCCAGCAGGCCCTTGGCGGCGGCAAGGATTGCGCGCTCGGTGGCGCCGCGATCACGCACGCGCCGTTCCGGCTCTCCGTTGGCCCCGGGTGAATTTTCAAGATTTACCGCTTCATTCAACACGACCGACCCTTCCCCGCTGTCACCAATCGGTGAGTAGCGGGGAGGCTTCACGCAATCAATCCTATCCCTTTGGGAAGATTGTGGATATTCCAGCCGGACCGTTGATTGTCCGTCGAACGGATGTGGAAAGCTGCACGCTGGACTGATCGGATCTGTCTAGAAATCTCGTCCTGGCGGTTGATCGTGATGGACGAACCCGGCATAGCTGCATTATGAACAAATCTAATAATCTCCGCTAAGGCCCTGCAATGGTGAACTATATCGAAGCCTCTACCGCGCCCCCGAAGAATACTGGCGCCATCCGGCTTTATGACGCTGAAGCATTCGAGGGTATGCGCAGGGCATGCCAGCTGACCGCGCGTTGCCTCGATGCGCTTGCTGACATCGTCAAGCCCGGCCTGCTGACCGATGAAATCGACCGGTTCGTCTTCGATTTCGGCATGGATCATGGCGCCTATCCGGCGACGCTGAATTATCGCGGTTACACCAAATCGACCTGCACCTCGATCAATCACGTCGTCTGCCACGGCATTCCGAACGACAAGCCGCTGCGTGACGGCGATATCGTCAATATCGACGTCACCTTCGTGCTCGACGGCTGGCATGGCGATTCCAGCCGGATGTATCCCGTCGGCGTCGTCAAGCGTGCTGCCGAGCGGCTGCTCGAGGTCACCTATGAATCACTGATGCGCGGCATTGGCGCCGTCAGGCCCGGCGCCCGCACCGGCGCGATCGGCGAGGCGATCCAGACTTATGCGGAAGCCGAACGCTGTTCGGTGGTGCGCGATTTCTGCGGCCATGGCGTTGGCCGGCTGTTCCACGATTCGCCGAATATCCTGCATTATGGCCGCGCCAACGAGGGGCCGGAGCTGCGCGAAGGCATGATCTTCACCATCGAGCCGATGATCAACCTCGGCCGGCCGCATGTGAAGGTGCTCGCCGACGGCTGGACCGCGGTCACCCGCGACCGCTCGCTGTCGGCCCAGTACGAACATACCGTCGGTGTCACCTCCGATGGCTGCGAGATCTTCACGCTGTCGCCGGGTGGGCTCGACCGCCCCGGCCTGCCATCGCACAACGGGTGACGATTCGATGGCGAAAGGCCCCGTTTCGACATCTTCCGACGACGAGATGCCTTTCGAGACGCAAGAGCCCATTGCCGCCGACGAACGCTCATTCTTTGGCGGACGACCGCAGAAACCGTCCGCACCAAA
The DNA here is from genome assembly GCF_002008365.1 of Rhizobium leguminosarum bv. viciae USDA 2370. GTDB lineage: Bacteria > Pseudomonadota > Alphaproteobacteria > Rhizobiales > Rhizobiaceae > Rhizobium > Rhizobium leguminosarum. Next base: position 51,017 of record NZ_MRDL01000013.1, on the reverse strand, counting down.
TGCCAGGACCGCCCTGCCCGCTTCGCTTGCCGGCCATGAACATTATCATGGCCATCGCGAGCGGTTGCGTGACCGCTTCCGTGAGCTGGGCGACACCGCGCTTGCCGACTACGAAATCCTCGAGCTGCTGCTTTTTCGCCTGATCCCGCGGCGCGACACCAAGCCGATCGCCAAGGCGCTGATCGAGCGGTTCGGCTCGCTCTCCGGCGTCTTCGGTGCGCCTGCGGCGCTGCTGACCGAGGTAAAGGGCGTCGGCGAGGCCGTGGCGCTCGACCTGAAGCTGATCTCGACTGTCGCCCACCGGACCTTGAAGAGCGAGCTCAGGAGCAAGCAGGTCATGTCCTCGTGGTCTTCGGTCATCCAATATTGCCATGCCGCCATGGCGCACGAGACCCGCGAACAGTTCCGCATCCTCTTCCTCGACAAGCGCAATGTGCTGATCGCCGATGAGGTGCAAGGTCGCGGCACGGTCGACCACACGCCGGTCTATCCGCGCGAGGTGGTGAAACGCGCGCTCGAGCTTTCGGCAACGGCGATGATCCTGGTGCACAACCATCCCTCCGGCGACCCGACACCGTCGCGCGCCGACATCGACATGACCAAGGTGATCATCGATGCGGCCAAGGCGCTCGATATCACCGTCCACGACCACGTCATCATCGGCAGGGATGGCCATGTCAGCCTGAAAGGGCTGAAGCTGATCTGAAAGGCACAGGTCCGGCGGAATCGGCGGCTGTAAAACAATCTGTAACATTGACCGGCTAACGATGGACGGGCGACATTTTGCGTCGCAAAATGATTCCTTTCCAATCCGGGGCTTGATGATGCTTCAGTACGATCTCGTTGTGGTGGGCAGCGGTCCCGCAGGGCGCCGCGGCGCGATCCAAGCGGCAAAACTCGGCAAGAAAGTGCTGGTCATCGAGCAGGGCAAACGTGTCGGCGGCGTGTCCGTGCATACCGGCACCATTCCTTCCAAAACGCTGCGCGAGACCGCACTTAATCTTTCCGGCTGGCGCGAACGTGGTTTCTACGGCCGGTCTTACCGCGTCAAGGAAGAGATCAGTGCAGATGACCTGCGCCGCCGCCTGCTGATTACGCTCAACCACGAGGTCGAGGTGCTGGAACACCAGTTCGCCCGCAACCGCGTGCAGCATATTCGCGGCAAGGCGAGCTTCATCGATGCGTCGACGCTGCAGGTGATCAAGGATGACGGCGAGACCACGCAGGTCACCGGCGCCAGCGTGCTGCTTGCCGTCGGCACAAAGCCTTTCCGCCCCGATTACATACCCTTCGACGGCAAGACCGTGCTTGACAGCGACGAACTGCTCGACATCCAGGACCTGCCGCGATCGATGGTCGTCATCGGCGCCGGCGTCATCGGCATCGAATATGCGACGATCTTCAGCGCGCTCGACACGGCTGTCACCGTGATCGACCCGAAGGCGACAATGCTCGACTTCATCGACAAGGAAATCATCGAGGATTTTACCTACCAGCTGCGCGACCGCAACATGAAGCTGCTGCTCGGCCAGAAGGCCGACAAGGTGGAGACGCTTGAGAATGGCAAGGTCGAGCTGACGCTCGACAGCGGCCGGCGCCTGACGACCGACATGGTGCTTTTCGCCGCCGGCCGCATGGGGGCGACCGATGCGCTGAACCTTCAGGCCATCGGCCTCGAAGCCGACAGCCGCGGCCGCCTCAAGGTCAATCCGGAAACCTTTCAGACATCGGTTGCCAATGTCTATGCCGCCGGCGACGTCGTCGGCTTTCCGAGCCTTGCCTCGACCTCGATGGAACAGGGCCGCATCGCCGCCCGCGTCGCGATCGGCGCGGTCGCCAAGGAACCGCCGAAATATTTCCCCTACGGCATCTATGCCGTGCCGGAGATTTCGACCTGCGGCCTCACCGAAGAAGAGATGAAGGAGCGCGGCATTCCCTATGAATGCGGCATCGCCCGCTTCCGCGAGACGTCACGCGGTCATATCATGGGCCTCGACACCGGGCTTTTGAAGCTGATCTTCTCGCTGAAGACGCGCCGCCTGCTCGGCGTGCATATCGTCGGCGAAGGCGCCACCGAGCTGGTGCATATCGGCCAGGCGGTGCTCAATCTCAAAGGGACCGTCGAATATTTCGTCGAAAACACCTTCAACTACCCGACGCTCGCCGAAGCCTACAAGATCGCTGGGCTCGATGCCTGGAACCGGATGGGCGACATCAAGTCGGAACTCTAAGTCCGTCGCGTAGACAGCAAATCCGGGAACGACATTGCGCATCATTTCCCTGAACGCATGGGGCGGCAGACTGCATGAGGCTCTGATCGGCTATGTCAGGCAAGCAGATCCCGATGTGCTGTGCCTGCAGGAGGTGCTGCGGACGCCGGGTACGAGCTGCGGATGGTCGATCTATCGGGATGTGGGGCTGGAGCTGCCGCAGCGCTTCAATCTCTTTACCGAAATCAGCACCGCCCTGCCCGGCCACGACGGCTTCTTCTGCCCCACCTCGAAAGGCGAGCTTTTCGATGGCGATACCGTCATTGTCGCCGAATTCGGGCTGGCGACCTTCGTGCGCAAAACCCACTCCGTCATCGCCCAGGGGCTGGACTTCGTGCATGGCCGTTTTTCCGCTGATGGTTGGGGCGAACATCCGCGACCGCGAAACGCCCATTGCATCCGCCTCTTCAGCCATGAGCATGCTTCAACCATAACTATCGCCCACATGCATGGCCTGCGCGACCCCGCAGGCAAGGGCGACACCGCAGCGCGCGACGAGCAGGCCGTAGCGCTGATCAGGCTCATCGAGCGCGTCTGGCCCGGCGACGAAAGGCTCGTCGTCTGCGGCGATTTCAACGTGCTGCCCGACAGCGCGACCTTTACGATTCTTGCCAGACTCGGGCTTTCCGATCTCGTCACCGGATACGGCCTTGTAGACACGCGAACCTCCTACTATCTGAAGCAGGGCCGCTTTGCCGACTACATGCTGGTGACACCGGAGGTGAAGGTTGCCAAATTCGAAGTGGTCGTGGCACCCGAAGTCTCCGACCATCGCGCATTGCTGCTCGATATCGGGTAGTATATTGAGGAATGATACACTTCACGGAGCGTTTGCGCGCCGTGCCGTTTTTTACGCCTTAGTTTGACCTCCTAAATCGCATTGATGTGTCGTGCCTGCTATATGCCTTCAACGCCATTTTGCCTTCGGGCAAAAGCTTCTAAAGAAAGATAGATACTCTTGTCCCATGTCTTAGAAGCTGCGCGGCGACGTTTTCAGCTGATCCTGATCAAGCCGTCGCATTATGACGATGACGGCTACGTCATCCGCTGGTGGCGGGCGATGATCCCCTCCAATTCGCTTGCGGCTCTTTACGGCATCGCCGCCGAATGTGCCGAGCGCAAGGTGCTCGGCGACGATACGGCGATCGACATCACCGTGATCGACGAAACCAACACCCGGATCGATGTCGCCGGACTGCTGGCGCAGTTCAAGCGCCACGACAATTTCGGCATGATCGCGCTCGTCGGCGTCCAGACCAACCAGTATCCGCGCGCCCTCGATATCGCCCGGCCGTTCCGGGATGCCGGCCTGCCGGTTTCGATCGGCGGCTTTCATGTTTCCGGCTGCCTGTCGATGCTGGATGGCAAGGCGGTCGGGCTCGACGCCTGCCGCGACATGGGCATCTCGATGTTTGCCGGCGAGGCCGAGGGCCGGCTCGACATGGTGCTGCGCGACGCCGCCGCCGGCGAACTGAAGCCGCTCTACAATTTCATGAACGACCTTCCGGGCATCGGCGGCACGCCGGTTCCCTTCCTGCCGAAGGACAATATCCAGCGCACGCTCGGGCTCAGCACCAGCTTCGATGCCGGGCGTGGCTGTCCCTATCAGTGCTCGTTCTGCACCATCATCAATGTGCAGGGACGCAAGTCACGCTTCCGTTCGGCCGACGACGTCGAGAAACTGGTGCGAATGAACTGGGCGCAGGGCATCCACAAATTCTTCATCACCGACGACAATTTCGCCCGCAACAAGGATTGGGAAGCGATCTTCGACCGGCTGATCGAGCTCAAGGAGCGGGACGGCATTCCGCTCGGCCTGATGATCCAGGTCGACACGCTCTGCCACAAGATCCCTAACTTCATCGAGAAATCCAGGCGCGCCGGCGTCACCCGCGTCTTCATCGGCCTCGAAAACGTCAATCCGGACAATCTGACCGCCGCCAAGAAGAACCAGAACAAGATCACTGAATACCGCAAGATGCTGCTCGCCTGGAAGGCACAGGGCATCATGACGCTTGCCGGTTATATCTTGGGCTTCCCGGCCGATACGCCGGAATCGATCCGCCGCGACATCACGATCATCCAGGAAGAGCTGCCGCTCGACGTCATCGAATTCTTCATCCTGACGCCGCTGCCCGGTTCCGAGGACCATCAGGTCCTGTGGAAGAAGGGCATCGAGATGGATGCCGATCTCAATATCTACGATGTCGAGCACGTCTGCACCGCGCATCCCAAAATGAGCAAGCAGGAATGGGAAGACATCTACCACGAGGCCTGGTCGCTCTATTATTCGCCTGATCATATGAAGACGCTGCTGCGCCGCGCTGTGGCGACGGGGGTACCGCTCGCAAGGCTTGTCAAGGTTCTCGTCTCCTTCGCGACCACCGTGCCGCTAGAAAACGTGCATCCGCTGCAAAGCGGCCTGCTGCGCCTGAAGACCCCGTCGGAGCGGCGCCCGGACCTGCCGCGCGAGAATCCGCTGGTCTTCTGGCCGCGTTTTGCCTGGGAAACCTTCAGAAAACATGCTTCGCTCGCCGGCACGATCATTGGCTTGACGATTTCGGCATTCCTGATTTCAAGGGATGCGAAGTCGAAGACCTATATGGATCAGGCCCTGACGCCTGTTGCCGACGACGAAGAAGAAACGCTCCACCTCTTCACACAGACCGCCGGCGGCGCCGCAGCCGTCAGCCATGTCAGGAAAGTCGCGCAACTGACAGCGCATTGAGCGGTAATTCTTGAACGCGGATGACGCCCGAAAACATGGCGGCATCAAACTCTAAGCCAATGCATGCCGCTAAAGCGCGTCGCTTGAATCAAGTTTGACAACGCGCTTTGAAGGCTCCGAATTCAGTGGCCGTTTAAGCGACTTGGATCATCTGGGTCGTCTCGGCCACTTGCAGCGTGTCGACGAATTCGACGATCTTGACGGGTTTCCCATCCCGGAAATGGATCTTGTCGACGAATTCCGTATGGAAGCTCACGCCCGATGGGATATGCCTGACCTCGCCTTCGCGATGGGCAAAGACCATTTGCTCATCTTCGTCCACATAGATGCCGGCTGTCCTGATATTCGATAGATCCCACACTGTGATGAGCTGGGTTATCGCTTGGCGAAAAGCATGCCCGCTTGATTCAGTCGAAAAAGGCGCCATCCGTGTATTGCCGACCATGCGAAAGGTGCAATCCTCGCCGATCAGCGCCAGCGTAGCGTCGACATCGCCGCGGTCACGCACAGCATAAATTTCTTCCACGAGCTTCTTCATGTCATGCTTTGCAGTCATTTTCAGGTCCCTCCACCATCAGCGAAATCTGCATCTAATTATACTTAAATGCAACCCTTTGTTGTTCACAGTGAATAAACACAATGGAGTAGGCGACGAGAATGAAACTGCCCTGTATAATAGAAAAAGGCCCCGCACGATGGCGAGGCCTTCCAAACTTTACTGCATGATTCCTTAAATCGGAATCCGATTTCAGGATGCGGCAATTCAAAGTGTTACAGCGTCCTTTGCGCGTCTAAAATGACGCGCGGCGCTGTAGGACTGAAAAGCGATTATTCGGCGCTTTCGTCAGCCGCCTTCTTCTTCGGAGCAGCCTTCTTCTTCGGTGCGGCTTCTTCGCCTTCACCGGCGTCAGCTGCTTCTGCCTTGGCGGCAGCCTTTTTCTTCGGCGCGGCCTTCTTGGTCTCGGCCTTCGCCTCGCCTTCTTCCTCGGCGAGCAGCTCTTCCTTCGTCACCTTCTTGTCGGTGACGTCGATTTCGGTCAGCAGGTGATCGATGACCTTCTCTTCGAAGATCGGCGCGCGGATCGACGCGGCGGCACCCGGCTGGCTGCGGAAGAATTCGAGGATCTGCTTTTCCTGGCCCGGATACTGGCGCAGCTGATCGTAAATGGCGCGCTGCATCTCGTCTTCGCTGACCTCGACGCCGGCCTTTTCGCCGATTTCGGAGAGAACGAGGCCGAGGCGAACGCGGCGCTCGGCGAGCGTCTTGTATTCCTCTCGAGCCTTCTCCTCAGTCGTGTCTTCGTCCTCGAAGGTCTTGCCGGACTGGGCGAGGTCGTTGTTCACCTGGCTCCAGATGCCGTTATATTCGGCGTCGACGAGCGAGTTCGGGGTCTCGAACTTGTACATCTCGTCGAGCTGGTCGAGGATCTGGCGCTTCAGCTTCTGGCGGGTCAGCGAGCCGTACTGCGATTCGATCTGGCCACGGACGATTTCCTTCAGGCGATCGGCGGATTCGATGCCGAGCTTGGAGGCGAGTTCGTCGTTGATCTCGACATCGGCAGGTGCTGCGACTTCCTTGACTGACACGTCGAAGGTCGCTTCCTTGCCGGCGAGGTTTTTGGCCGGGTAGTCGGCCGGGAAGGTCACGGTGATGGTCTTCTCAACGCCGGCCTTGACGCCGACGAGCTGGTCTTCGAAGCCCGGAATGAAGCGGCCGGAGCCGAGCACCAGTTCGGCGCCCTGGTCGGTGCCGCCTTCGAAGGCTTCGCCGTCGACCTTGCCGACATAATCCATGGTGATGCGGTCGCCGTTCGCGGCCTTGCCGGTCTTGGTCTCGTAGGCGCGGGCGCTTTCGGCGACCTTCAGGACCTGCTCGTTGACTTCGTCGTCCGAGATGTCGATGACTTCGCGCGTGACCTTGATGCCCTTGACCGACTTCAGTTCGATCGGCGGCAGAACTTCATAGGAGAGCGTGAATTCGAAATCCTGCTCGGCAGCGAGGATCTTGTCGGCTTCGTCCTTGTCTTCCGTCATGGCGATTTCCGGCTGCGTGGCCGACTTCTCACCGCGGCTGGACAGGATGGCGGCCGGCTGCTCGCGGACGATCTCGTTGACGAGGTCGGCCATGATCGACTTGCCGTAGACCTTCTTCAGGTGAGCAGCGGGTACCTTGCCCGGACGGAAGCCGTTGATGCGAACCTTGTCCTTCACATCTGCAAGACGCTCATTCATCTTGTCTTGCATGTCCTTGGCCGGGATAACGACCTTGATTTCGCGCTTCAGCCCTTCAGCGAGCGTTTCGATAACCTGCATGTCTTCCTACCTTCATTTCGTGGCGGCCGTGCCCAGACGCCGTTCGTTTCGATGAGCACGACGCCGGCGATCCTGCCGCGCGTGGCTTTTCCCAATTCCTGTATCATTCCGCCCAAAGGGGAACGGCACTCGCGGGGTGTTCGGGACAACTCTCGGCTGCCCTAAGCCAACCGATTTCAGTCTCCCGCCTGCAAACAGCTTGGTGCGGGTAGAGAGACTTGAACTCCCACGCCTTGCGGCACCAGAACCTAAATCTGGCGTGTCTACCAATTTCACCATACCCGCGTTCACAAAACCGCATGCCTATGCCTGCGCATGAGGCCTTCCGGAGCGCGGCGTCTCTATATCACCCGATTTGGTCGAGGCAAAGGAAAAATGAACGGCAAATGACAGGGGACCTGCGGCCCTGCAGCCGCCCTCCTCCGAAGTGCCGTCGGATCAGTAAAGCGGCTCGTCGTAAACCGCCTTGCCGTCAACGAGAAGGCTGCGGATTTGCGCGCTTCCATCAGCCGAGACACGCACCGATATTGCGACATTGCCGTCGTTGCGGGCCTCCTCGATCGGCTTGCCCTTGCCTTCAGGAACGTAGTAGCGCTCGATGCCGTATTCGACACGCATATTGTCCCCGGCGGCAAGTGCGCCACTATAAAATGGCAGGCTGCGCAGGATCACCGTCTCCGGCTGCGGAGGCAGCTCGTGGAAGGACGATTCGGTGACTGTCCAGAAACCGTCCTCCTGCTTCTTCAACCGAACCCATAACACCCGTTCGCCAACCTCGGCCGGAATCCCGCCGGAAACCGTCTGAACCGGCACTGAGGAAATGTCGTAGTTCAAGACGACATAATCGCCGCGCAAGAAATCGCGCGGATCGACGGGCGCCGTCTTCAACAGCACCTCGGCGCCGTTGCTGAGGATCGACGCCCGGCTCTGGATGATCGTGCCGAGGATAAGGGTCTGCAGACCGGCGACGATGATGGCCGAAAGCAGATAGCCCTTGCCGGATTGCAGCTTTGCCATGAACGAGCTCATGCGCGCTCCCCCTGGGCATTCGCCGAAAAACGCCGTTCGAGACGGATGACCATCCAGGCGACCAGCGCGACCACGAGACCGGAGAAAAGGAAGAGGCTCGACGTGCCGAGGATGGAGCCGACGGTGACGGAGGCGAGATAAAGCATCTCGGCGGCAAAGGTCGCATAGGCGAGATATCGCACCGCGCCGTTATCCCTGCCGTGCAGGGCGATCGCCAGCACGGAAGCGGCAAGCGTCGCCACTCCTAGCACCACCAGCCGCCAGCCATCCTCGATCTCGATATGCAGCAGCAGGAAGCCGATTACAGCGACAAGGAAGCTGTAGAAGGCCGGAGCCGCACTGGCGCTCCTGATCAAGGAGGCGATACGCGGGAGCGGCACCGCCGTCAGGACAAAGGCCGCCATTCCGCCGATCGCGAAGGCTAGCGCCACGGCGATCTCCTCATAAAGAGTATAGAGCCAGGCGAGCCAGCCGATCAGCAGCAGATAGGCCAGATGGCGAGCCCGCTCGGCGCCGGTATACCGCACCAGCCCGATGACGATCACCGCCATGAGAGGCGCCATCCAGGGATCGAAGCCTATCCAATGTGTGTCGTTGTTCTCAAGATAGACGGCGAAGGACGCCCAGGAGAGGAAGCCCGCGACGACTGCCACGGCACCCGAACGGAACAGGATCGCCGAGATCGTCGCGATCGCGAACCAGAGATACATCACCGTCTGCTCGTCGCCGGAGAGGTGATACATCTGCCCGACCAGCGAGATGGCGCCGCCGAAACTCATAGCGCCGATGACCAGCAAGCCACCTGCGGCCGCTGTCGCGCCGCGGGCAAGCATCCGGGCAGCGGCGATATGCACCAACCAGATCAGGGCGAGGATGCCGCCGACGCGGACAAGGCGCGGGATAGCTTCCCAGTTGGAGGCGACGACCAACAGGATGGCAGCGGCAAGCAGTACCGCCGCCAGCGCCATCAGCACCCTGCCGAGGCTGAAGCTTGCAGGGCGGCTGTCATATTCGGCGAGAAGCGCACCTGCCGTTTCCTGCCCGAGCAGGCCCTTGCCCACCCAAAGCGAGAGATCCCGCTCCAATCTGCCGCGATACATGCTCAACCCCTTGATTTCCGGAACGTCGACTGCGGCGCTGCGGCTCACGCCGTTATAGACGCAGCTAGGGCGTTCGCAAACGCTGTTGCGACAAACATACAAGTTCCTCATTGGTCTAAATAGTATCGAGTGTTAACCGGCCGCTAACGGCAGAAGCGCTAATATAAGCTTATGGTCGGAGAGGCATGCGATCCTTGCATATCCCCCATGAATTTATTGCACTGCACAATACTCATTAGTCATACTATTGATCAGAACATCGAAGCGCGGGGATGGCGCCCCGGCCCGGCTCCAGCCGGATGCCCGCGGATGCTTTGTCCGTGACGAGATTCGCAGCTGCGCACTCCTCCTCCCAGCGCGCTGCGATAGACTGGCAACACTCCTCCTCCCAGTTGTCAGTCACCATCACACGCCCGCCGGATCCTCCCCCGGCGGGCGTTTTTGTTGAGCCAAAGCTTTATTAAAGCATTGATGGTTGAAGGATTTTCGTCGTGTGACGCCGTCAATGCCACATTGCGTCACACCGCCCCACCAACCCCGTGAACAGATGCGCGACTTCCGATCCGAAGCGGAACGCCTCTTTGTTGCAGAAGGACGGGCGGAACTGGCGGAGGGAGCGGCGTTCTCCGCTGCGGCACCCCATTCGCCCCTCCAAATCGACCTGCTCTCCTAAAAGTCATTCTGCCTATTCGTTGACCAAAAAACGGTAAGTCTGCGTCAAATACCCTTTGAGCATTGCATCATTTGCATGGGTGATCTGAAAACTTGGCTGTTTTAGTCTTTCGCGCCGCAACATATATTCCGGTCATCAAATAGAGGTCAGCGCCGATCGGTGGCTGCTGGCAGATGAAACCCTCGGAAAGGGGCTTAACATGAACTTCTCTCGCTCTTTCAATAACTGGCGCAAGTATCGTCAGACCGTCACGGAACTCGGCCGCATGACCAACCGCGAATTGCACGATCTCGGCATCGACCGTTCGGACATCCATCGCGTTGCCCGTGAGGCTTCTTCCCGCTAATTCAAGGCGATCGCCGCTCCTCCCAAGCACGATTGTTCTCGATCGAAACGCCCGCTGTACCCACAGCGGGCGTTTTCTTTTGTCTGCACGTGGTGGCCGCGGCGGTTGCATGTTTTCCGCTTGATTAGCCCGCTCAAAAAATATTCACCGCCTAATTGTCGAGCATCACATTGCACAATTGCATGGCAGACGCCTTTTATTTGCACTGCACAATCGGACTGATATCGCCTATATAAACATCAACCGCAGAGAGACAGGCGATCCCGCCGTCCCGCGGACATAGGAAGAAGACAATGAACCCGATCCGCATTGCAAAAAGCTGGCTCAGCTACCGTCGTACGCTCAACGAACTCGGCGGCCTTTCCAACCAGACCCTGTCCGATATCGGCGTCAGCCGCTACGACATCCGCAATATTGCATCCCGCTCGTTCCGCTAATAGCGAGTACGATGCTTCCAAGACGGCGCCACGAAGGCGCCGTTTTTGATTCCGGGGTACTGGGCCACGAAGGCGCCGTTTTTGATTCCCGGGTGTTGGATCGCACCTGCCGACATGATATCAGCCCAGGATGAACACGATCTCCTCCTATTCCCCCATCCACGTCGTCGGCGGCGGGCTTGCCGGTTCGGAAGCCGCCTGGCAGATCGCCAGTTCCGGCGTTCCGGTCATCCTGCATGAAATGCGGGGGGTGCGTGGCACGGATGCGCATAAGACCGACGGCCTGGCCGAACTTGTCTGTTCCAATTCCTTCCGTTCCGACGATGCGACCAGCAATGCCGTTGGCGTCATCCATGCAGAGATGCGCATGGCGGGCTCGCTGATCATGACCGCTGCCGATCGGTGCCAGGTACCGGCCGGCGGTGCGCTCGCCGTCGATCGTGACGGCTTCTCCGAGGCGGTGACCAAGGCGGTCCATGACCACCCGCTCATCACCGTCGTGCGTGAAGAGATCACCGGCCTGCCGCCCAGTGACTGGGATCTTGCCATCGTTGCCACCGGACCGCTGACGGCGCCGTCGCTCGCGAGCGCCATCCAGGCAGAAACCGGCGAGGATTCGCTCGCCTTCTTCGACGCCATCGCGCCGATCGTCTACCGCGAGAGCATCGACATGGATATCTGCTGGTATCAGTCGCGCTACGACAAGGTCGGGCCTGGCGGCACCGGCAAGGATTATATCAACTGCCCGATGGACGAGGCGCAGTACAATGCCTTCGTCGACGCGCTGATATCAGGCGACACGGTCGGTTTCAAGGAATGGGAGGGCACGCCTTATTTCGACGGCTGCCTGCCGATCGAGGTGATGGCTGAACGCGGCCGCGAGACACTGCGCCACGGACCGATGAAGCCGATGGGGCTGACGAACGCGCATAACCCGACAGTCAAGGCCTATGCCGTCGTGCAGCTGCGGCAGGACAATGCACTCGGCACGCTCTACAACATGGTCGGCTTCCAGACGAAGCTGAAATATGGCGCGCAGGCGGACATTTTCAGGATGATCCCGGGTCTGGAAAATGCGGAATTTGCCCGTCTCGGCGGCCTGCACCGCAATACCTATATCAACTCCCCAACCCTGCTCGACCGGTCACTGACGCTAAAATCGCGGCCCGGCCTGCGTTTTGCCGGCCAGATCACCGGCTGTGAGGGTTATGTGGAAAGCGCTAGCGTCGGGCTGATGGCCGGGCGTTTCGCCGCCGCCGAACGCAAGGGCGAGGCGATCTCGCTACCGCCGGCGACGACGGCGCTCGGCGCGCTGCTCGGCCACATCACCGGTGGGCACATCGTCACCGACGAGGAGCCGGGCAAACGATCGTTCCAGCCGATGAACATCAATTTCGGGCTGTTTCCGGAGCTCCAGCCGGGCTCGATCGTCAAACCTGAAGGCGTCAAGCGCTTCCGCGGCAAGGACAAGACGATTATGAAGCGGCAGTTGATCGCGCGGCGTGCTCTTGCCGACTGCGCGACCTGGCTCGGTCAAGAACCGACGCTTGCCGAAAGCGCCTGACCGGCGTTTTCAAGTGCATCGGACCCGGCTCGTGCGACCCGCGTGAAGTCTTTGCTTTTATGCATGTCGCCCAAAAGCGCTGCACACTTTTGGGCGACCTGCATTACTGCTTGGTCGCGGCCGAAATATTGCCGGGCGGCAGGTCCTTATCCGGCTCGGCGATATAATTGCCGAGCAGCCAGAGCGAAACCTCCGAGGCTTCCTTGGCGGAAGCGAATTCGAAATCGCCGTTGTGATAGGGTGCATCGAGGAAGTCGATCACCAGTCCCCGGCCCGTCTCCGATCCCACGACACGCACCCGACCCGGCTCGATCAGATGGCAGGCGAAATGGCGCGACATGTTGCGCATGAAGCCCGCCTTGTTGTCGTGCAGGCGCACGAAGACGGCCTGACCATTTTCCGTCGTCTGCAGCTGACGGATCGCCTCGTTCGGAAAGGCGCGGCCGAACTCGATGATGGCGAGGCCCGTGTCATGCAGGCCGTCTTCCTTGTTCTGCGCGGCCATGCGCGTTGCCACGAAAGCAATGAAAATGACGATGGCGAAAAGGACGCACCAGACGATAATGCCCACGCCGAGTCTCCGTTCAAAGGGTAGCGGTGGAAGCCTTGTAGCGCGCGAGACTTGCGCGAATTTGACCGATATCAGATTTTTCGGCGTGCGGCAGCCAGCCCCATCCGCAGCTGGCGGCGCCATTGCGGCAGCTGCAGCGGCCGGTCAAACAGCAAGGCGCCCCGTTTCTGCGCCGTGATGAGCACCGGTTCGGCAATCGTCGCCGGCAGAAAGGCCGGAAAGACAGCCAGCGCAATCGGCCCCGCCGCCCTCGCCTTTGCCAGATGTTCGCGACCGAGGCCGGCGAAGGCCTCGATGGCGGCAGAAATGCGCGGCCGGTCTTCGCCGGCGAGGAAGGCATCGCGGTCGAGACCGGTGGCGGACAGGATCTGCAGCGGAATATAGATCTGGCCACGGCGGCGATGCAGCGGCATCAGCAGCAACAGCCCGGCGACCGCTTGGGCGACGCCGGCATGGCCGGCGGCGTCGGCCGAGCGTGCGGCCTCCTCCGGCGAAAGCACCAGGCTTGCGAGCTGGATCAGCGCGGATGCCGTTTCGCCGGCATAGCCTTCAAGCGAAAGACGTGTCTCCATCGGATCGTCATAGAGATCGAAGGTGCGGGCCCCGATCATGTCGATCAGCGTCTTGCGCGGCAGGCGGTGCGTTTCAATCGCCATCAGAAGCGCCGCGGCGACGGGATTGGCCGCCGTCGAGCCGTGTGCGCTGCCCTCCAGAAGATCGTGCCAATATTGTAGCCGCACCTCCCCGGGCAACGGCTCGTGCACGAGATCGCGGATGCGGGCAAGCTCGGCATTGAAGGCATAGAGAGCCGCAAGCGCGCCGCGCTTTTCCTCTGGCGACAGCAGACAGGCGAGGTAGCGGTCGCGATCGCTCTCACGCAGCATCGCCAGGCAGATCTCCTGGTTCGTCGCAATATGCGCTTCGGTCATCGTCAGACCGCAATCAACGCCGCGGCGACGGCACGTTGCTCGGCGAGCATGATATTGAAGGTGCGCACTGCGGCCCCGGTGCTCATCGGATCGGAGGAGATGCCGCGCGATTTCAGCGCCAGCTTCAATTCCTCGGGCAGGCGGCGAAGCTCGGTACCGGTGCCGACGAGCAGAACCTCGATATCACTAGCCTCGTCAAGCACGCGGCGGAAATTTTCAGGCGACAGCGGTTTCGACATATCCATGTCCCAGCCATGAATGCCGGAGGGCAGGCAAAGGATGGAGCCACGATGCGACATGTCGGCAAAGCGAAAGCCGCCATTGCCGTAAGCATCGATCGGAGCGCGGCCGGGGAAATGCGCGGCGCGGATTTCTATGCCTTTTGCCATGTTTCAAACCACCGTGCCGGATTTTACACCGGCATCCGTCTTGTTGCTCTCTTCCCCGTCGGGAGCCTCCGGCCGCAGCCGGAAGACGATCAAGACAGGAGCGGCGATATAGATCGAAGAGAAGGTGCCGAGAGCGACGCCAAAGAGCATCGCAAAGGTGAAGGAGCGGATGACTTCGCCCCCAAAGAGAAAGAGCGCCAGCAAGGCGGTCAGCGTCGTCGCCGCGGTTAGAACGGTGCGCGACAGCGTCTGGTTGATCGAGGCATCGATCAGGATCGGCAGCGGCATCTTCTTGTATCGCTTGAGATTTTCGCGCATTCGGTCATAGACCACGACCGTGTCGTTCAGGGAATAACCGACGACGGTGAGCACGGCGGCGATGCTCGTCAGGTTGAACTCGATACCGGTGAGGACGAAGAGACCAAGCATGATGATGACGTCGTGCAGCGTTGCGACGATGGCGCCGACCGCGAACTGCCATTCGAAGCGGATCCAGATGTAGATCAGGATCGCGGCTAGTGCTGCAAGCACGCCGAGCGTCGCCATCATCGTCAATTCGCCCGAGATCGCGGGTCCGACGACGTCAACGCGGCGAAAATCATAGTCCTCCTGGAGCTCGCCGCGCACCAGCGTCGCCGCCGACTGCTCGGCATTTTCGCCGCCGCCCTGGGAAGCGATGCGGATCCGCGCGTTCGACGGTCCGCCCGTGCGCTCGACGCGCACGTCGCCGAGATTGAGATCATTGAGGCGCGAGTGGAGATCGGCGATGTCGGCATTGCCCTGCTTCGCCGTCACCTCGATGAGCGAGCCGCCAGTGAAATCGATGCCGAGATGCAGGCCGACGGTGGCAAAGGCGGCCATGGCAATCAGCGAAATGACCGCCGACGCCGTAAAGACATAACGGCGGATTCCCATGAAGCGGATATTGGCGTGTTCAAAAAGATGCGCCAGAACGCTCTTCGGCAGATGTCGAGGATGGCGCGCTCTCAGCCAGACGGCAACGATCGAGCGCGTCAGGGTGAAAGCCGTGAAAACAGTCGTCAGGATGCCGACCGCCAGCGTCACCGCGAAGCCGCGGATGGATTCGCTGCCAAGGAAAAAGAGGATGATGGCGGCGATGAAGATCGTCACATTCGCATCGATGATCGTTGCAAATGCGCGTGAGAAACCGCGGCCGACGGCCTCCGCAAAGGAATGGGTGGTCTTCTCCTCTTCGCGGATACGCTCGTAGATCAGAACGTTCGAGTCGACCGCCATGCCGACAATCAGCACGATGCCGGCAATCCCGGGCAAGGTGAGCGTCGCGCCGGCAAGGCTCAGCACCGCAACGATGAGCATCAGGTTGAAGAAGAGCGAGACGACGGCGATGATGCCTAGGATGCGATAAAGCGCGATCATCAGTGCCGCGACCAGCACGACGGCGACGAGACCGGCAACAAGGCCGCTGAAGATGGAATCGGCGCCGAATCTCGGGCTGACGCTGCGTTCCTCAACGCTGGTCAGCGTCGCCGGCAAGGCGCCGGCGCGCAGCATGATCGCAAGGTCGCGGACGCCATCTTCCGAGAAATTCGCCGAAATCCGGCCCTCACCGCCGGTGATTGCCGCATCGATAACCGGTGACGACATCACCTGGTCGTCGAAGACGATGGCAAGGTGCTTGCCGATATTCTGCCCCGTCGCCTGCGCCAGCCGCTGCGTACCTTGCGCATCGAGACGGTAGGCAATCGCGGTATCCTGCGTCTGCTGATCGACGACAGGCTCGATATCGACCATGTTGCTGCCGGTGACGAAAGCCGTGCGGTCGACCAGATAAGGTACCGGCGGGTCGTCAAGCGAATAGAGCACCTGCGATGTCGCCGGCCAACGGCCGTTCAGCGCCTCCTGCCCCGACATGCTTTCGTCGATCAGATGAAAGGAAAGTTTGGCCGGCTGGTTCAGGATGTTCTTCAGCCGCTCAGCATCGACCGATCCCAGCACCTGCACGACGATCCGGTCGGCGCCATCCGGGCGAACGAGAAAATTATCATAGCCGAATCCGGCGATGCGGCGGCCAACGATATCGAGCGACCGGGTCCGCGCGGAAGCGACGTCAGCGGTAATGCCAGCGTCGGAAATCTGCAGCGAGAGCTGCCCCTCCGCGCCCTGCTGCAGCGCGACCCCAGGTCCCGAATGTCCGCCAACCGTCGTCAAAGGCTTCAGGAGATCGACCGCCGCCTGTGTCTGCGCCGGATCGGTGATGCGGACGGTGACGGTCTGGTCATTGCCGGTCAGCCCGGTATAGCGGATGCCAGCGCCGCGCAGCGCGTTGCGCACATTGGCGACCGCCTCTTCCAGGCGGTCCTTGACGATATCGGAACGCTCGACCTTCAGAACGATATGCGAGCCGCCCTGCAGGTCGAGACCAAGCACTACGCGGTCGTGCCGCAACCAATCCGGCAGGGAGGATCGCTGCGCCTCAGTCAACAGATTGGGCGCAGCGATGGCGATGGCCGCAAACGCGACCAGCCAAATCAGAAGTGTTTTCCAGCGGGAAAAATGCAACATTCTCTCGACGATCTTCCGATCCGGCGGTCCTGCCGTTATCGCTTGTTACGCCGCGTCGGCCTTGACCGGTTCACCCTTGACGCGAATTTCGGAGATGCCGCTGCGGACGATGCGCACGCGCACGCCATCGGCGATCTCGACTTCGACTTCCTTTTCGTCGACAACCTTGGTGACCTTGCCGACGAGACCGCCGCCGGTGACGACCTGGTCGCCGCGACGAATTGCCTTCAGGGTCTCCTCACGCTTTTTTGCCTGTGCGCGCTGCGGACGGATCAGCAGGAAGTACCAGACGACCATCAGCGGCACGAACAGGATGATCATTTCGAAACCGGAACCGCCGAATCCCGTTGCGGTATCGGTCGCGCTCTGGGCGAATGCCGGGGTGATGAACATGCTAAACTCCTCAGGCTTGGGCGGCGGAACTCCGCCTCTCTTTTCAGGTTGCCGGACTATAGTTACCGCTTCGATGAATGCAACAGAAACAGCCGGAAACAGTACCGATTCCGCTGCCTCATAACCTTTCCGCCGTCAAAACGCCATGCTACCCGGCATCGAAAGATTAAAGCGGATTGCCGCAGTGAGAAATCAGGAGGCCACCGATGACCGAGGAAATCAACACCGCCCTGCTCGCCGAACTTAGACGGCTCGCAGACGCCGTCGAGCGTCTTGCCGGACCGGCACCCGCCCTCAACGACTGGGATGCTGCCGACTGCTTCGTCTGGGCGCCTTTGCGCCAGCATCTGCAGCCGGTCAAGAGACCGAACCGGGTGGCGTTGACGCTCATCCGCGGCGTCGATCATGTGCGCGACATCCTGCATGAGAATACGGTGCGTTTCGCCGAGGGTTATGCCGCCAACAATGTGCTGCTCTGGGGGGCGCGCGGCATGGGCAAATCCTCGCTGGTCAAGGCCGTACACGAGGATGTCAGGCGCGAAAGCAGTGCCTTGCTGAAGCTGGTCGAAGTCCATCGCGAGGATATCGCCACCCTCCCCCATCTGCTCGATCTCCTGAAGGACACGCCGTACCGTGTGATCGTCTTTTGCGACGATCTCTCCTTCGATCACGATGACACCGCCTACAAATCGCTGAAGGCAGCACTCGACGGCGGCGTCGAAGGGCGGCCGGACAATGTGCTCTTTTACGCCACCTCCAACCGGCGTCATCTCCTGCCGCGCCACATGATGGAAAACGAGCAGTCGACGGCGATCAATCCGTCGGAGGCGGTCGAGGAAAAGGTTTCGCTTTCCGACCGCTTCGGCCTCTGGCTCGGCTTCCACAAATGCAGCCAGGAGGATTATCTCGGCATGATCGACGGCTATGCCGATCACTTCAAGCTCGGGCTCGAACGCGGCAAGATGCATGCCGAGGCGCTGGAATGGGCAACGACGCGCGGCGCACGCTCCGGCCGCGTCGCCTGGCAGTATATACAGGACCTAGCCGGGCGCATGCGCGTTCACATCGATCGGGGCTAGAGCGCGTCGCGCGTCAATCCGAATTCACGCGACGCGTTTTGGGTCTTTGTCGTTTATCCCAAAACCGCTGCGCACTTTTGCGCGACATGCATTAAATGACAAAAGCCCGGCTGGTGGCCGGGCTTTTGCGTTTCCTGGTACGCAGTACCTATTCCAGGAAAGTCATCGGGTTGACCGGGGACGCGTCCTTGCGCACCTCGAAATGGACCTGCGGCTGCTTGACGTCGCCGCTCATGCCGGAGACGGCAACCGTCTGGCCGCGCTGGATCTTCTGGCCGCGGGTGACGCTCAGCGTGTCGGCGTTGCCGTAGACGGTGACGGTGCCGTCGTCGTGACGGACGAGAACCGTGTTGCCGAGTTCCTTCAGGCCGTTGCCGGCATAAATGACGACGCCGTTTTCAGCGGCCTTAATCGGCGTGCCCTGCGGTACCGAGATGTCGATGCCGTCATTGCGGTTGCCGTTGACGTTGGCGCCGTATGAAGCAATGACCTGGCCGCGCACCGGCCAGCGGTATTTGCCGATGCCGGTCGATTCCGGCGCGGCAGAGCTGACGTCCGACTTCTTCTCGGCATCGTCGACGGTCTGGGTGGCGGCCGGTGCCTTATAGGGCGCAGGCTGCACGGAAGCCGTCTGCAGGGTAGCCGCCGGCTGGGTCGGCTTCGGATCGACCTTCTCGGCCGGGATCGAGGCGGTCTTGATATTGTCGGCGGTGCCGTTCGGGATCTTCAGAGCCTGACCGATGCGGAGCGAGTTGGCCGAAAGATTGTTGGCGGCCTTGAGGTCGTCGACATTGCTGCCGGTCGCCTTGGCGATCTTTGCCAGGGAATCGCCTTGCTTGACGACATAGGTGCCGGCAGGTGCCTTCGGATCCTTGCCGGCGCCGACGGGAAGCTTGCCGGTGGCATCGGCACTCGCCAGCGTCTTGTCGCGGGCGGAATTGGCGCCCGGAATGACGGCAACGTTCTGCTCAGGCGCCTTCGGCGCCTCCGGCATCTTGCCGGGCTTGGAAAGGTCAGCCGCCTGCGATGCCGCCTTGGCGGCATTGCCGCCATTGAAGGTCGGAATGAGGATCGCCCGGCCCGGCTGGGCGGCAGATGCCGTCTTCAGGTCATTGACGCGCAGGATTTCCTTTTCCGGAACGCCGAAACGCCTGGAGAGCGTAGCGATGCTTTCACCCGGACGCAGCGTTACCGAAGGAGCGTTGGTCGCGGACCAGCCGGAAACCTTCGGCGTCGTGCCGGTCGTCAGCGTATCAGGCGTCACCTTCGGTGCCGCCGGCGCCACCAATCGGGGCTTTTCGGCCTGCGGCGCAGCCGGGAAAGGCTGGGCGAGCGCGACTTCCTTTTCCCGCTGCCGGGACGGAGCAACGGCCGTCGGCGCGGCCAGATCTGAACGCTGCACCGAGACCGGCGCGGAAGCGAGACGTGCGCTCGAGCTCGACGTGCGGGTCGGATCGTAACCCTGGCGTGCGGGATAAGGCTGGTTCAGCGCGCCATTGCCGCCGCCATAGCCCGACTGGCTGGCAACGGCCGAACCGCCGAGATCGGCGCGCGGCACCGGATCGCCCTGAGAACCGTTCATATTCCTGCGCGGAATAGAACTTGTGGTGATCTGGTCCTGCCCGGAGGAGGAAAACAAGCCGCCAAACCGTGTCACATCGGAACTGCAGCCCGTTGCGGCACTTGCCAGCAGGCCAACAACCAGAAGATTACCGGCCGACTTCCCGAACTTTGGCGAAAGACTGAAACGCATGACTCGACCCACTGAGAACGCAACCATTTGTGAGTCTATTAAAACGCGTTAGTATTACCACGCGGTTAAGATGCTGGAATCAGTGCGATATTTTTGAGAAGTTGATAACCATAGCTTACGGGTGAAAAATCGCAGTGTGCCGCGCATGATGCCAAAAAAGCCTGAGCGGCTTTCGCACAACCTCGTGCTCTTTTTTCTGATTGTCAGATATCAGGCCGATCGGCCCGACAACACCCGTGTCTACAGCAGTGAGGCAAGGCGCGGAACGATCGGCAGATAGGGTGCTTCGAACAGTTCCTCGCGTTCGAAACGGCTGCCGGTTTTCGTCAGCCGCACCATGCGACACTCGTTCTCGGAAATCATGAGCGGCGCGATCATCGAGCCGCCGGAAACGAGCTGGTCGGTATAAAAGCGCGGCATCGCGTTGAAGGCCGCCGTCACCAGGATGCGGTCGAAGGTGCCCTCACCCTGCATGCCGGCACTGCCGTCGGCATGGCGAATGATGACGCTGCGCAGACCAAGCGATTCCATGCGCCGCTGCGCTGCCGTCGTCAGCGTCTTGTAGCGGTCGATGGACAGGACACGCTCGGCCATGCGGCCCATGACGGCGGCGGTAAAACCGCTTCCGGTGCCGATCTCCAGGACGCGCTGGCCGGGCTTGAGCTTCAGGTGATGCAGGATGCGGACGGCAAAATCGATGCCTTCGAGAAAGGAGCCGCACTCGATCGGGATCGTCCGGCTTGAATAGGCGTCGTCGGCATATTGCGGCGGCACAAACAATGAGCGCTGCGTCTGCTCGACCGCCGTCAGCAGATCGAGGTCGGAGATGCCTTCGGCACGCAATCTGAGGACGAGTGCAGCAAAGCCCTCCTTCTCCGCCAGTCTTGCCGTCAAACTTGTGCTCCGTATCCCAAGGCCCGCGCCACGCGGTCCGTCACGGAATAATCGGTCAGATCCAGTTTCAAAGGCGTTACCGAAATCTTATTATGCTTCAGGGCGTGAATATCGGTGCCTTCAACGAAGGCGCCGGCGCGTTCGCCAAACTTCAGCCAGTAGTAAGGAAAGCCCCGGCCGTCGGAGCGGGCGTCGACCTGCAGATTGAAGGCGAGCTTGCCCTGCATGGTCACCTCGGCGCCATTGACTTCGTCGGGACGGCAGTTCGGGAAGTTGAGATTGAGGAACGTACCCTCCGGCAGGTCCAGGACCATCAGCTTTTCCAGAAGAGCCGGCGCATGCGTCTCGCAGACCTCCCAGGGCACGATGCGCGCGCCGTCCTCATAGAGATAGGCCTGGCTCAGCGCAAACGAGCGCACGCCCTGCATGGTGCCTTCGATGGCGCCGGCGATCGTGCCGGAATAGGTCACATCGTCGGCAACGTTCGAGCCTGAATTGACGCCAGACAGGACTAGATCCGGCTTGATGTCCATCACCTGCCTGATGCCCATGATGACGCAATCGGTCGGCGTGCCGCGCAGGGCGAAATGCTTGTCGGAAATCTTGCGCAGCCGCAACGGTTCGGAGAGGCTCAGCGAATGGGCAAGGCCGCTCTGGTCGGTCTCGGGCGCGACGATCCAGACATCGTCGGACAGCGTCCGCGCGATCCGCTCCAGCGCTGCAAGGCCTTCGGCGTGAATGCCGTCGTCATTCGTAAGCAGGATGCGCATCGCCTCAGGCCGCCCGTTCGATCTTGGTCAATCCGCCCATATAGGGCAGCAAAACGTCCGGAATCGTGACGGAACCGTCCTCGTTCAGATAATTTTCAAGGACAGCGATCAGGCAGCGGCCGACGGCCGTGCCGGAACCGTTCAGCGTGTGGACGAACCTGTTGCTCTTGTCTTCCTTGCCGCGGTAGCGCGCATTCATTCGGCGGCCCTGAAAATCGCCGCAGACCGAGCAGGAGGAGATTTCACGGAAGGCATTCTGCCCCGGCAGCCAGACTTCGAGATCGTAAGTTTTGCGCGAGCCGAAGCCCATATCGCCGGTGCAAAGCGTCATGGTGCGGAAATGCAGGCCGAGGCGCTTCAGCACTTCCTCGGCGCAGGCGGTCATGCGTTCATGCTCGGCAACGGCGCTCTCGGCATCGGTGATCGACACAAGCTCGCATTTCCAGAACTGATGCTGGCGCAGCATGCCGCGCGTGTCGCGGCCGGCGGAGCCCGCTTCCGAGCGGAAGGACGGCGTCAACGCGGTAAAGCGGAGCGGCAGCTTTTCCTGATCGAGGATTTCTTCGCGCACCAGATTGGTCAGCGTCACTTCGGCCGTCGGGATCAGCCAGCGGCCGTCCGTCGTCCTGAAGAGATCCTCGGCGAATTTCGGCAGCTGGGCGGTGCCATAAACGGCCTCGTCACGCACCATCAGCGGCGAACTAACTTCGGTATAGCCGTGCTCGCTGGTGTGGAGATCGATCATGAACTGGCCGAGTGCCCGCTCAAGCTTGGCGAGCGGCCCGGTCAGAACTGTGAAGCGCGAGCCGGAGAGCTTGGCGGCGCGCTCGAAGTCCATATAGCCGAGCGCTTCGCCGATTTCGAAGTGCTCCTTCGGTGCGTGGTTCCAGCGCGGCTTTTCGCCAACGGTGCGGGTGACGACATTGTCATGCTCGTCCTTGCCGACCGGGACGTCGTCGAAAGGTATGTTCGGGATGCGCGAGAGCGCGTCGTTGAGTTCGGCCGTCAGTTGCCGGTCCTCTTCCTCGATCGCCGGCAGCAGGGTCTTCAGTTCAGACACCTCGGCCTTCAGCTTCTCGGCAAGCTCGCTATTCTTCTGGGCCATCGCCGCGCCAATTTCCTTGGAGGCGAGGTTGCGGCGGGACAGCAAGTCCTGCGCCCTTTGGACGGCGGAGCGCCGCTTTTCATCGAGGGCAACGAGACTTTGTGCCAGAGGCTCCGCGCCGCGCTTGGCAAGGGCGGCATCGAGCGCTTCGGGATTCTCACGGATCCATTTGATATCGAGCATCGTCGTTCCAGGTCGTTGCAACAGAGGTGGCCCGGCCAAAGCCTGATCGGACCTCGACCGGATATTACAGCGCCGCCGTGTCTTTTCAGACGCGCAAGGGACGCTGTAACACTTTGAATTGCTGCATAATCCTTAAACCGATTCCGATTTAAGGATTATGCAGTCGACGACGTTCATGAAGGGATTTCCAGATCTCAGCTCAGACGCTGTCCGTCTTGGCAACGTCTGCGGATCCAGTTTCCTTTTCGACCGCCTGCCGGGCACGCTGGCGCTCCACGAGTCGCGCCGCATGGATGGAAATCTCGTAGAGAAGGATCGTCGGTATCGCAAGGCCGATCTGGGACATCGGATCCGGCGGCGTCAGCACGGCGGCGACAACAAAGGCGAGGACGATGGCAAACTTGCGCTTTTCGGCGAGCCATTGCGACGTCAGAAGACCGACACGAGCAAGCAGCGTGGTGACGACGGGAAGCTGGAAGACGAGGCCGAAGGAGAAGACCAGCGTCATGATCAGGCTCAGATATTCCGAGACCTTCGGCATCAGCGAGATCGCTATTTCGTCATGACCTGGCGCCTGCTGCATCGACAGGAAGAACCACATGACCATCGGCGTGAAGAAGAAATAGACGAGCGCGCCGCCCATCAGGAACAGGACCGGCGAGGCGATCAGGAACGGCAGGAAAGCCTGGCGCTCATTCTTGTAGAGACCCGGCGCCACGAACTTGTAGACCTGGGCGGCAATGATCGGGAACGCGACCACAAGGCCGCCGAACATCGCCACCTTGACCTGCGTGAAGAAGAATTCCTGCGGCGCGGTGTAGATGAGCTGGGCTTTCTCGACGTCGAGATGCGCCCACACGACGGCTGTCTTGTAGGGTATGACCAGATAGTTGAAGAGATGCTTGGCAAAAAAGAAGCATGCGATGAAGGCGACGAAAAAGGCGCCGATCGACCACATCAGCCGCGTGCGCAGCTCCATCAGGTGCTCGATCAACGGCTGCGGCTTGTCTTCGATATCACCGCTCATGCCTCGTCCTTCTTCGTCTGCGCCGGCTTCTTCGGCGTTGCAGGCTTCCTGACTGCCGTCGTGCGTTTCGGCTTTTCCACAGGCACGGCAACGGCAGCCGCAGCATCGACCTTATCGGCAGCCTTGACGCGCGGCTTGCGCACAACCTTCGGCTTGGCGGCAACCGTATCGGCCTGGACAATCGCTGCTGCGACGGGTTCCGACGGCGCAGGTGTCGCTACCAATGGCGGCGTTTCCGGCAAGCTCATCGACGGCGTCGGGGCTGCAACAGCGTCGGGCGGCACCTCGGTCTTGTTCTCCGTGACCGTGGTCGACTTCTGCAGGTCGGCCTTGATCTCGTTGCCCATCTGGCGAAGCGGATTCATCGCCTCGCGCAGGCTGTTGACCGGGTTGAGTTTCTGGGCGTCGCTGATCGTCTGGCGGACATCGTCAAGTTCCGCTTCGCGCAACGCCTCATCGAACTGCGCACGGAATTCACCCGCGACCTTGCGGGCGCGCTGCGTCATCTTGCCGAAAGCGCGCAGCATCGGCGGCAAATCCTTGGGACCGACGACCACGATCAGTACGACCGCGATGACCAAAAGCTCGGTCCAGCCAATATCGAACATGCAAGGCTCCTGGACGGGAAGCGCGGGGGCTGCGCTTTTTCCCGGACTTGGTTACTTCGTTTCGTCGGCCTTGTGATCGACGGTCTTTGCCGTGTCCGGCGCGTCTTCGTCCGTCATGCCCTTCTTGAAGCTCTTGATGCCCTTGGCAACGTCGCCCATCAGTTCCGGAATCTTGCCGCGACCGAACAACAACAGCACGATGACCAGAACGATCAGCCAGTGCCACATGCTAAAAGAACCCATTACGCTAACTCCCTGTTTCTATGTTCCCACGATGTAAGGATTTCCAACATCGTTTCCAACATCAAGCCCTGTGAACTGAGCTTAATGTCACGGTATCGCCCTTTGTGACAAGCCATCGACCCATCGAAAAGTGGTGGCCACCATTGTTTTCGCCATGCATGGCAAAAGCAAGACGCAAGCCCCTCAATCTTCAGGGGTGCCACGCGGTGCCAGCAACCCCAGTTCCTCGAGGTCCATCTGGGTGATCGGGTCTTCGTCCTCGGTCAGTTCGTCGTTCATCAACGGCGAGGGAATATTGAAATTCGCCGGAATGCGGCCCGACAGCAAGCCCGCTCCCTTCAACTCTTCGAGACCGGGCAGGTCACGCAGCTCTTCGAGTCCGAAATGGTCGAGGAAATCGCGTGTCGTGCCCAATGTCACCGGCCGGCCCGGTGTGCGCCGGCGGCCGCGGAAGCGCACCCAGCCCGCCTCCATCAGCACGTCGAGCGTGCCGCGCGAGGTCTGGACGCCGCGGATATCTTCGATTTCCGCACGTGTCACCGGCTGATGATAGGCGATGATCGCCAGCACTTCCAGTGCGGCGCGCGAAAGCTTCTTCACCTCATTGTCATCACGGCGGATGACGAAGGACAGGTCGGCGGCGGTGCGGAAGGCCCAGGCGCCTTCGACCTGCACAAGATTGACGCCCCGCGGCGCATATTGCTCCTTCAGGCGCAGCATGATCGCATGCACGTCGGTCTTCTCGGGCAGGCGCTCAGCGAGGAAGCCTTCGGAGACCGGCTGCGAGGAGGCGAAGACCAGCGCCTCAGCGATGCGCTCGGCCTCGATCTCGGCCTGCAGGTCGCGGCCCCTGTCTTCGAAATTGCCTTCGAAATCTTCTTCACCCCTCAGGTCGATCAAACCGGCCGCTCCTGTTCCACCACCTGCAGCGTGGCATGTTTCGGACCGCGGCGCATGTATATCGGCTGAAAGGCGCCGTCCTGGCGGATTTCGAGCTTGCCCTCGCGCACCAGCTCCAGCGAGGCGGCAAAGGCGCTGGCGATTGCTGTGACGCGTTCTTCAGGCGCTGCGAGATAACGCAGCAGATAATGTTCCATCGCCGTCCAGTCACCGATCTCGCCGATCATCTGGGTCAGCAGTTCGCGGGCATCGGTCAGCGACCAGACGGTGCGCCGCTCGATCGTCACCTGAGTGACGGCATGGCGCTGGCGCAGCGCCGCATAGGCAGTCAGGAGATCGTAGAGGCTTGCCGCGTAAGCGGACTGCTGCCGGTCGGGAATATGCTCGGGGGCGCCACGCACGAAGATATCGCGGCCGAGGCGGTTGCGGTTGACGAGGCCGTCTGCCGCCTGGCGCATGGCTTCGAGACGTTTCAGGCGGAAGGCGAGTGTTGCCGCCAGCTCCTCGCCGGAAGGGCCGTCATCCTTGACCTGCTGGGGAATGAGCAGCTTCGACTTCAGATAGGCAAGCCAGGCTGCCATGACGAGATAGTCGGCGGCAAGCTCGATGCGGATACGCCGGGCGCTTTCGATGAACAGCAGATATTGCTCGGCGAGCGCCAGCACCGAAATGCGCGACAAATCGACCTTCTGGTTTCGGGCGAGATAGAGCAACAGGTCGAGCGGGCCTTCGAAGCCGGCGACGTCGATCACCAGCGCCGGCTCGTGGCTGGCGCGCTCGGCACCGTTATCCTGCCACAACTTGTCCATCGGCGTCGCCGCCTGCGGGCGTTCCGTGCCCTTGACCGTGCTCACCTAGCTACTCCCTTACGATCAGACCGTCGCAAACATCGCCTCGAATTCCGCCCTCAATTCCGCTTCATCTGATGTATCCGGCGTCGCGAAGCCCGCTTCCACCGCTTTTGCACGGGCAAGCGATATGCCGGCGAGCGGCGGAACATTTGCCACGACATCTAGCATCTCGTCCATATTGCCATTGCAATGCAGCACGATATCGCATCCGCCTGCAATGATATTCGCCGCGCGTTCACCGATCGTGCCGGAAAGAGCGTTCATCGAGCTGTCGTCGGAGAGCAGCAGACCGTTAAAGCCGATGTGTTCGCGGATGATGCCGTCGATCACCTTGCGCGAGGTCGTCGCCGGATTGTCCGGGTCGATGGCGGCGAAAACGACGTGACAGGTCATGGCCATCAACTCGTCCTTCATCGCGACAAAGGGCGGGAAATCATGCAGCTCCAGCTCATCGCGCGAGACGGTGACGACAGGCAGCTCCAGATGTGAATCCGCAAAGCCGCGACCGTGGCCGGGCATATGCTTCATCACAGGCAACAGGCCGCCGGCCTTCAGCCCTGCGGCAGCCGCTTTCCCCATCGCGATGACGGTTTCGGGATCGCCGCCATAGGCTCGGTCACCGATGACGTTGCTGCTGCCCTCGACAGGCACATCGAGCACCGGCAGGCAATCGACATCGATGCCGAGGCTCGAAAGGTCGAAGGCGTGCAGCCGCGACATCAGCCAGGCGGCGCGCAGGCCGAGCACGCGATCGCGGCGATAGAGATCGCCGAGCGCCAGGCCGGAAGGATAACGCGCTAGAACGGGTGGGCGGATGCGCTGGACGCGGCCGCCCTCCTGGTCGATCAGCACCGGTGCATGCCAGCCGACACTGTCGCGCAGTTCGGCGACGAGATCGGTGATCTGCCGTGCTTCGGAGATGTTGCGCCCGAAGAGGATGAAGCCCCAGGGCCGTTCGCCCCGATAAAAGGCTTTCTCTTCGGATGTGAGGGAAAGGCCGCTGCAGCCAAGGATCATCGCTTTTGATTCGGTCATATCCGAATCATAGACGGCGCCCGGCCAAATGCGAGCAAGGTCGGGCCGGATGCACAAAAAAGAGCGGCGGGCCGATCCGGCCCGCCGCTCCTATATTCTGTTCAAAAAACCGATCTACTTGGAGATCAGGCAGCTTCCGCCCGCCGCGCGATACTGTTCGCAGAGCGCTGCGGCCTCGTCCTTGGAACCGGCCGGAATGCGGACACGGTAGAAAGTACCCTTGCCGGCGATATCGGCCCTGCGGATCTCATGACTGCGGCCGCCAAGCACGCTGGCGAATTTCTTCGACAGGTTGGCATAGGATTTGGTCGCCTCGTCTTCCGAAGGCAGCGAGGCGATCTGGATGCCGTAGCCGCCGGCGGATGCGGCCTGCTGTGGCTTTGCGGCGACTGGAGCTGCGGCCGCGACCTCAGTCGTCTTCGGCTGCTGTGCGGGCGGCCGGACATTGCCCTTCTCGGTGACGGTGCCGACGACGTTGACGGGCTGGTCGGCCGGACGCGCGGTCGGAATCGGCGCGGTATCGGCAATCGCCGAGGTCTTGACCGGGCGCACCGGCGGAGCGGCCGGAGCGGGATTTGCGGCCTGCGCATCAGCACTGCCGGCGAGCGGCGGCTGTGCCGGCGCAGTTTCGACAGGGGCTGCAGAACGCGCATCGGCGGAAGCAACCTCGGCGCTTGCCGGGAAGCTTGCGGCCGTTCCGCCGACTGGAGGCACGGGCGAGGTCGATTGCGCGGACGGGGTCGACTGGGCCGTCAACGGCGGCTGAGCCGGCGGTGTCGGCTGGGCAGACGGCGTCGCCTGGGCAGACTGTGTCGCCTGAGCAGACTGCGTCGGCTGGGCAGACGGCATCGGCTGATCGACGGGCGCCGGCTCCTCGCGGGCAACCAACGTACCGTCAGGCTTGACGATCATCGTGCGGACCTTGCGTGGCGAAACGGACGGCGTCTTGTCGGCGTCGCTTGCCGAAGCGTTGTCGGCATTGTCCTGGTTCGGCAACAGACGCGGATCCTCCGTCTCACCGACCGCAGTCGGCGTGACCTGATCGTCAGCGTTGGCGTTCTCGTCGTCTTCAGGCAGCGCTTCCGGTGTCAGCGTGCGCTGGACAACATCGACGGGCGCCTCGTCGGAAGAAACGAGCGCCTTCTGCTTCGGCTCTTCGGCAGAACCCGCAACACGGTCGTAAACGGCCTTATCCTGGTTCGGCACGGTCTTGCCGCCAGGATTTTCCGGAACGACCTTGACCGGCTCCTTGTCGGCGGTGATCACGCGCGGCTCGCCGGACGCGACAATGCCGAGCCCCTCGCCGTTCCACACGGAGGAATAGACACCATAAGCGACACCGGCGAAGACCACGAGCACGACGGCCCCGGCAAGCAGCCGGCGCATCGACCGGGCGCGGCTGAAATCAGCGGCCTGGCTTGCCGACTCGATACGAACCTCGGAGGTCTCGCGGCGCTCGACCGGCTCGCGCACGCTGCGGCGGAAATCCTCCTCCAGCGCCCGTTCGAAATCATCGAGGCCATCGGCGATGGTGGGCTTGACCGGCGTTGCCGCGGCCGCAGCCGTATCCCGGACTGGCGTCGGCGTTTGCCGCGGCTTGGCCGGTTCAAAGAAGCTGGCGATCTCCGCGTCGAGATCGAAATCGAAATCAGCAGTTTTCGCGACCGGCGCGGGCTGCTCGACCGGCGGCAGCGTCGGCACGTGCATGTCGTCGACGGTCTCGGGACGATCCTCCGGATCGGAGATCATCGCCGGATCGAATGGCAGGTCTTCGGTCGAGTCGGAGGCAGCCGCCCAGTTGAAAGCCGGAGCCGGAGCTGGAGCCTGCGGCTCGGGAACGAAGGCTGGAGCGGACCGTACAGGGGCGGCAGCGGCCGGCTGGAAAGCAGGAGCTGGCGGCTCTGGCGCAAAAACAGGCGCGGGCCGAGGCGTAGCGACGGCAGCGGTTGGCTGGGGAGCAGGTGCAGGCGGCTCTGGCTGCGGCGATGGGTCGGACGTCTCGGAGAAATCGAGGTCGGCGAGTTCCAGCTCGATGCCGGCAAGATCCAGCTCGAAATCATGGCCGGCGAAGGGGTCGTCGGCTTCCGGCACCGGCTGCGGCGCCCGCGAATATGCCGTTGCGGCAGGCTGGGGCACAACGACCTCGGCAAGCTGCGGCGCGATCGGCCTTGCGGCTTCGGAAGCATAGACCGGAGCCGGTTCGATCGGAGCAGGCTGGACGGGTGCTGCGGCGAGCGGTGCGGGCGCGATCACCTTGGGCTCGACAGGTGCGGCGGCCATGGGAGCAGCAGAAACGGGCGCTGCCTCGATCGATGCGGGCTGCGGCGAGACGGGCGTCGGATTGGCACGTTGCGGCACCGGATAACGCGAGACGTCGGCGAGCAGATCGTCAAGATCGAACGTGCCGGCGGTGTGCGGAACATCAGGCACGACCTCGGTCAGCGCGGCATCGGCCTGGATCTCGCCTTCGACGGCGGCGGCGATGAGATCGAAACCGGCATCGGACCCGAAATCCTGCAGCTCTTCCTCGATCTCGACGAATTCTTCGGCCTCGGCGGTCTCTTCCGATGCGATCACCTCATCATGGCGATCGAGCTCGGCGGGGAAGCCAAGCGACGGTGAAGCGGATTCGAATTCCTCGGAAGGCTCGATAGCGGCGACGGTCGCCGGCGGCTCGATGACAGGTTGCGGTTCGACCACAGAAAGATCGGCGGACGGTGCCTCAGCAACCGGTGCTGCGACCGTTTCGGCCACAGGCTCCGGCAAAACAACCGGTTCCTCGCGCTTCGGTGCATGGAAATTGGCAAGCGGCAGCCTGATGCTGGCGGCCGACCATTGCGGCGCCTTGGCGGGCTGCGGCAGCGAAGAAACGGGTGCTGCGCCGATCGACAGCTCAAGCTCCTCGATCAGGTCGCGCGCACCGCCGAAGGCCGATTGCAACGATGCCTCGGGCTCGGGGGAAAGCTGCTCCGCCCAGTCGGCGGCAGATGCGTCCTCATTCCCTGCGGCGGGCAAAGCTACTTCTTCATCAGCCTCGCCTTCTTCAGCCTCGACGGGGGCGACGGAAACCGGCTCAGGAGCCTCCGCACGTTCGGCGGCGGGAGAAGCGTCGAGAACGGGCTCGACGTAATCTTCAGGAGTGACATCATCAGAGAACGGCTCGGCGGGCCGGTCGAGCTCTGCGAGCGGACGTGGCGAATCGTAGCGGTCGAACTCGCGCCCAAGCTCGTCTTCGAGATCGAGGGCGGGCTCGCGGCGTGCGGTCTCAGTCACCGTATTCGCCGCAACACGCGGCTCGAAGCCGACGATCCGGGCAAGTTCAGCCAACGGATCATCATCGGCAAACAGATCGTTTTTTCCGCGCGTATCATACGCAAGTTGTTTATCAGCCATGCCTATTCCCACTCGCAAACGCCAACGCTCAAATGCCAGCGCATTGTGGGGAAATGGTGACGTTATCGCATTTCGTCCGGTGCGGCAGTGCCTGTAATGGCGAGTCCCGACTTCAAAACCGACGCGACGGCGTACACCAGCCCAAGTCTGGCAATACTTGATTCTCGGTTTTTATCATTAACAAATCGTAATTCTGGCTGATCTTTACCTTTGTTCCAGTGCGCATGGAAGGAACTGGCGAGGTCGTAGAGGTAAAAAGCGACGCGATGTGGCTCCTGCGACTGGGCCGCCGCATCGACGATACGCGGGAATTCAGCAAGCTTGGCGACGAGCTGCAATTCGGCCGGATCGCCAATGCCTGCAACGGTTTGCGCGAGATTCTCGGGCGAAACATCGAGGTCGGCAAAAGCCTCCCTCGCCTGCCGGAAGACCGACATGCAGCGAGCATGCGCATATTGCACGTAGAAGACTGGATTATCTTTCGATTGTTCCGTCACTTTAGCGAAATCGAAGTCGAGCGGTTCGGAATTCTTGCGATAAAGCATCATGAACCGGACCGAATCACGACCGACTTCTTCGACGACGTCCCGAAGCGTGACGAAATCGCCCGAGCGTTTCGACATCTTCACCGGCTCGCCATTGCGATAGAGCTTGACGAGCTGGCAGAGCAGCACCGTCAGCTTCGCCTTACCGTCCGAAACGCCGCGTGCAACCGCTTCCAGGCGCTTGACGTAACCGCCATGGTCGGCGCCAAGCACGTAGATCATCTCGTCGAAACCACGGTCGAACTTGTTCTTGAAGTAGGCGACGTCGGCGGCGAAATAGGTGTAGGAGCCATCCGACTTGATCAGCGGCCGGTCGATATCGTCGCCCACCTCGGTCGAGCGGAACAGTGTCTGTTCGCGATCTTCCCAATCCTCGGGAAGCTGACCCTTCGGCGGCGGTAGTGTTCCCTTGTAGACGTAACCCTTGAAGGTCAGGTCGTTGATCGCCGTGCGGATCGCGGCCGCACCATTGGCATGCAGGGTTCGCTCGGAGAAGAAGACGTCGTGATGGACGTTCAGCGACGCCAGATCGTCGCGGATCATCACCATCATCGCATCGATGGTGCGATCCTTGACGATCGGCATCCATTGGTCTTCCGGCATGTTGTGCAGACGCACGCCGTAATCGGCGGCAAGCGACTGACCGACAGGCACGAGATAGTCGCCGGGATAGAGACCCGAGGGGATTTCGCCGATCTTTTCGCCGAGCGCTTCACGATAGCGCAGGAAGACGGAACGGGCGAGCACGTCGATCTGCGAGCCGGCATCGTTGATGTAATATTCCTTCTCGACGCCGTAACCGGCAAAAGCGAGCAGGTTGGCGAGCGCGTCGCCGACGACGGCGCCACGGCAATGGCCGACATGCATGGGACCGGTCGGATTGGCCGAGACATATTCGACGTTGACCTTCTTGCCTTTGCCGAGCGTCGAGCGGCCGTAATCGGTGCCGGCGCCGATCATCGATGCGAGCAGCCGCTGCCAGTAGCCGACGGCGAGACGGATGTTAATGAAGCCGGGACCCGCGACCGAGACGTCGGCGACGTCGGCATCCTCTTTCAGCTTGGCGATGATGACGTCGGCCAGCGCGCGCGGGTTGGTTCCGAGCGGTTTTGCCAGCACCATTGCGGCATTGGTCGCCACATCGCCATGGCTCGCATCACGCGGCGGCTCGACGGTGATGCGGCCGAAATCGAGCTCGGATCGCTTTTCCCTGACCAGATCGATCTGTTCAAGGGCGGTTTTGATCCTGGCTTCGAAGTCGGTAAAAAGGTTCATCGCACTCTTCCATGCATAGGCTGTGCCAAAGGCTCAAATCGGCCCTCGGCGTGGGCGACCGCTGCCTATCGCAAATCCGGAGTGTGGTCAAACAACCGCCTGTGGGCGCTGATGGCATAGGTGTCGGTCATGCCGGCGAGATAGTCGCCGACATGACGAGCCTTCGGCGCGTCGGACAGGCCGGCGATATGATCGACCCAGTAATGGCTTTGCATCTCCTTCGGATTGGCCATGTAGGCGGCGAAGAGATCGGTGACGATCTGGGCGGCGCCGGCACGGATGCGCATGATATCCGGATTGCGGTAGATGCGTTTGAAGAGCATCGCCTTGATCTGCTTGTCGGTCTCGGCCATTCCCTCGGAAAAGCTGGCGATAATCTGGCCGGCACCGCGGATATCGGCTGCGCTTTCAGGGCGCAAGAGCGACAGGCGTTGTTGCGCGACGCCGATCACGTCTTCCACCATGCGGGTAATCTGACGGCGCATGATCTCATGGGTGAAGCGGCTGGCCTCCAGATGCGGATATCGCTCCCGCACCTCGGCCATCAGCCCTGCAAGAAACGGGATTTCCTCCAGCATCTCGAAAGTCAGATAGCCGGAGCGCAGGCCATCGTCGATATCGTGGGTATTATAGGCAATGTCATCGGCGATCGCCGCAACCTGGGCCTCGAGGCTGGCATAGGTTGCAAGCTCGAGATCGTGCAGCTCGCAATAATCAAGGATCGGTTGCGGAACGGGACCGCGCGTGCCGACTCCCTCAGGCGTCAGAAGCGGGCCATTGTGCTTGACGAGACCTTCGAGGCTTTCCCATGTCAGGTTGATGCCGTCGAATTCAGCATAACGCCTCTCCAGCTTGGTCACGATGCGCAGCGATTGGGCATTGTGGTCGAAGCCGCCATAGGGCAGCAGCACCTCGTGCAACGCGTCCTCGCCGGTATGACCGAACGGCGTGTGGCCGAAATCGTGCACGAGCGCAACGCCCTCGGCCAGATCCTCGTCGAGCTTCAGGGCGCGGGCAAGAGCGCGGGCGATCTGCGCCACCTCGATCGTGTGAGTCAGCCGGGTGCGGTAGTGATCGCCGTCCTGGGCAATGAAGACCTGGGTTTTGTGCTTTAGCCTGCGGAAGGCAGTGGTGTGAACGATGCGGTCGCGGTCGCGCTGGAAATCGGAGCGTGTCGGGCTGCCGTCCTCCTGATAGAGCCGTCCGCGCGTCGTCCAGGGATCGGCCGCATAGACCGCCCTTTCACTGCTGCCGAAACCCAAAGCACGCGTATCGATCGTCATTCTTCACCGTCATCCTGCATGTTGCCGCATCTGCCCATTGACGCCGCTTATCGCTCTTCATACCTATAGCTCGATGAAACGGCAAAGAGGCGCTTTCTTAACCGCTTCGGCGCATCATCGCCTTTTCGCGAAGATTATGGTAAGTTTCTTTGATATCAGGCATTTGAACATTCAAGTGCCAAAACCCATTCTCTCCGGATCTTGACCCCGGCAGGAGGAAACATGACGGATACAAGTGTAACCCTTTCAGATGCCGCGGCAAAGCGTATCGCTGCGATCGTCGGCGCCGAAGCCGGCAAGAGCGCGTTGCGCGTTTCCGTCGAAGGCGGCGGCTGTTCGGGGTTTTCCTACAAGTTCGATCTTGCCGACAGGGCTGACGACGACGACATCATCGTCGAAAAGAACGATGCCAAGGTGCTGATTGACAGCCTTTCGCTCGTCTACATGGCGGGCTCGGAGATCGACTTCGTCGACAATCTGCTTGGCCAATCCTTCCAGATCAAGAACCCGAATGCGGTGGCAAGCTGCGGCTGTGGCACCAGTTTCTCGATCTGAACGTCTAAACGCACGGACTCCCCATCAAACCGGCCGAAGAATCTCTTCCGGCCGGTTTATCGTCTTGTCCGCCGGTGAAAGACCACGATAAAAGAAGCGCACTAAAGCGCGCTGCATCGACGCTGATTCATGCGGTGCGCTTTAGCTCTTTGTTTTTTGTGCCTGTCGTTATCCCAGAACCGCTGCACACTTCTGGGCGACATGCATGATGCGGAACGGGACAGAGCCATGAAGATCGCGACCTGGAACATCAACGGCGTCAAGGCGCGCATCGACAATCTCACGCAATGGCTCAAGGATTCCGATCCGGATATCGTCTGCCTGCAGGAGATCAAGACGGTCGACGAGGGTTTCCCGCGGCTGGAGATCGAGGCGCTCGGCTATCATGTCGAAACGCACGGCCAGAAGGGCTTCAACGGCGTCGCGATCCTCTCCAAGAGTACACCTTTCGAAGTCAACCGCGGCCTGCCCGGCGATCCGCTGGACGAACAGGCGCGTTTCCTCGAAGCGGCGTTCACGCTGTCCGACACGCGCATCCTGCGCGTCTGCTGCATCTACCTGCCGAACGGCAATCCTGTCGAAACGGAGAAATATCCCTACAAGCTCGCCTGGATGGAGCGTCTGCGGACGTTTGCAGCCGAACGGCTAGCCTATGAGGACATGCTGGTTCTTGCCGGCGATTACAATGTCATCCCGGAACCGCACGACTGCTTCGATCCCAAGGTCTGGGAAAACGATGCACTGTTTCTGCCACAGACGCGGGAGGCGTTTCGCAAGCTCGAAAATCTCGGGCTGACGGATGCCGTGCGCGCGACGACTGATGCGACGCAGTTCTATTCCTTCTGGGACTATCAGGCCGGCGCCTGGCCGAAGAACAACGGCATCCGGATCGACCATCTGCTGCTGTCGCCGGAAGCCGCCGACCGGATGACATCGGCTGCGATCGAAAAACATGTGCGGGCCTGGGAAAAGCCGTCCGACCACGTGCCTGTCATCGCTTATTTCGATTTCGCGGGCTGAGCGTCCAATCGGCGCTTAGTCGTCGGAACCGCTCGCGATGGTGTGCGAGAGGGATACCGCCGTGCGGCGGTC
Organism: Rhizobium leguminosarum bv. viciae USDA 2370; assembly: GCF_002008365.1. Classification (GTDB taxonomy): domain Bacteria; phylum Pseudomonadota; class Alphaproteobacteria; order Rhizobiales; family Rhizobiaceae; genus Rhizobium; species Rhizobium leguminosarum. Next base: position 15,140 of record NZ_MRDL01000013.1, on the reverse strand, counting down.
GGCCTCGTTCGCAACCGAGAAGGCCTGCTCCTGCAGCGCTTCCATCCAGCTGCAGTCCTTGGGCTTGCAACGGTCGAGTGCTGCCGTCATCAGGGCCAGACCGCGGGCCGTCTGGCCTTCATCGAACAGAATATTGCCGAAGACCGCCATGGCGCCGGGATGGCCGCTCTTGCGGGCCTGGTTCAGCCATTTCTTGGCTTGCTGCGGGCTGGCATTGCCGCCCTCGCCGGCCAGCATCATCTGCGCCAGCTGGAACTGCGCCTCGGGGACGCCAAAGGTTGAGGCCACCTGAAAATAAAGCTGGCGCGCCTGGCTGAGGTCGATCCTGACCGGACTGCCGGCAATGCCATGCTTGTAATAGCTGGCGAGCGAGAGCAGCGCGTTGACGAAGAAGCCCGTATCTTCCGAGCCAGGTTCGACGCCCTGCTGGGCAATCTCGCTGTAGATCTTGAAGGCTTCGAAATCGTCCTGCGTGACACCGTCACCGTCGGCATACATGTTGGCGAGCGCCCAGCGCGAACCGGTGTGGCCCTTTTCGGCGGCGTATTTATAGGCTTCGACCGCTTCTTCCTTCTGGCCGTTCTTATAGGCTTTGAAGCCGAACTTGAAGAGATCGAAGGGTCCGGATTCCTTGCTGACGCCACCTTTGATGTCGAATGCGCGGCACGGACCGGACAGCGCCAGTGCTACGGCTATCGACATGCCCATCAGCATGAATTTGAACAGTTTGAACTCGGACGTCACCATTTCAACCGATTTCTTTCGCTCATCTCAGGCAGGCGGCAACGGCGCTCGCACCGTGCATCCCGCGGATGTATTTCTTCGAGGCGAGCGATCCCGCGGCGAGCTCCATGGCTCCTTTACCCGCGTCGCATCCAGCCCACTGGCCCTTTCTCAAAGGCGATATTCTCAGCCCATCCTTCAGAACCACCCGGCTCCCGGCATGGCTCGACTGCAATCTCCGTGGCACTCTTTCGGTAGGTGCGGTATTCGCCTTCCCGCCTTTATCGCATTCGTAAACAGTAAATGTGACGAAACCGGTATCGACATTTTCGGCAAAGCCGGGCTGCTCATCCGAGCGGGTCGAAAACAGCGACAATGAACGGATCGACGACTTCATCGCGAGGCCGGATTGGCGGCCGGAACTGCCTTGTTCGGAAAGCGAAACGACCGCAATCGAACGAATGTCGCCAATCGCGCCGTACGATCTGATGTACCCGGAAAAAAATCGACCCATGCTACTATTTACACGCACCGTACGCCTGCCATCTCCTCGCCTGCGAATAGCGCTGCGCCCTCTTTGTGGCGGGAAATGGACAAATTCGCCCTGCCGCCACCATACGCCAAACGTCGTAAAAATGTGTTGCTGAATCGTCACAAATTGGAACGTCGATTTGTCTTGCCAACGCCCAAAGAAAAGCCCGGCGAACTGCCGGGCTCTAAGACGTCTACTTGGGCAGCAAGATCAGAACTTGACCTTTACGCTGGTGGAAAGGGCCGCCAGCAGATCGTCGCCGAAGGAATAGGAGACGTCGTTGCCGTAGGTCCGGCCATTATACACGTAGGTGCCGGATTCTCCGCCGGTCATGATGCCGAGCGCGCCGGCCAGACGCCACTCGACATTCTCCACCGGCGTATAGGAGACACCTGCGCCGAGCGTCCATGTGTCGGTCTGGGCGCCGTAGCCCTGGCTCGTGCCGCGATCCCAGGTCAGGCTGAGGGCGCCAGCCCATTGCTCGTTGAACTTGTGGCCGACGCCACCGCTGATCGTCCAGCCGTCGCGATAGAAGAGATCGAGCGAGGTGAGCTGGCTGCTGGCGGAGCAAGCGACGACGCCTTTGGTGGCCTTCGGGCAGAAGGCGATCGACTGCAGCACGCTCCAATTCGTCCACTTGACCGAACCGAAGGCGAGCCAGTCGGGCGCAATGCCGCTCTGCAGCTTGAGTTCGACGGAATCCGGCGCCTCAGCCGAACCATAGACCGGCGTCACGACGCCAAGGTAGGGATTGGCAGGATTGGCGGCCTTCGGCACCTCGGTCAGGTCGACCGTGCCGGTGAGATCGTCATACTTGACCTTGCTGTTGTAGACCAGGCTGGCGCGGAAGGCATATTCCTCGATTTCGTAGGCGATGCCCGCCCGCCATCCCATGGCCTGGTCGGCAAGATCCAGACGGCCGGTGCCGTCATAGACCAGCGCGGCCGCCCCTGTGATCGGCGCGACGAGGCGTGTCTTGAAACCATCGACCGTCTGATAGAAGCCGCCGCCGATCAGGCGAAGCTGGCCGGGGCCCATATCGAAACGATAGGAGCAGGTGGCGCCGTAGTTGCGGGTGCTGATCTTTGTTTCGATGTTGTCGTTGACACCCAGCCAGTCGGCGCCGGGATTGGTGTGTGCGCCGAAGGGTGTCGAAAAATCGCCCATACAGTCGATGGAGTCGCCGAAACCGACCTTCACCCCGAGATAGGGGATCCAGTAATCCTCAGTATCATCAGCCGTGGTCGAACCTCCGCCAATGCCGTTCGTGCCGAGGCCATCGGTGGGATCGGTGTCCTTGACGTTTTTCAGCTTGCGCTGCGGCATGACATAGGTCGCGCCGGACTGGACGGCGAACCTCGAATTGTCGAAGAGAAGGTCGATATTGTATCCGCCGCGCTCCAGACCGCCGGCGAAGGACGGCGATGCAAGCGACGAAAGAAGAACGAGCGATGTTATGCCCTTGGAAAACCTACGAGATGCCATTGTGTCTCCCCCACTCCAGCAATTGATGTGACCCCACTCTAGTAAGTGTTCGCGTTATATGGCAACGCGCCCCACGGCAGCGCTCCCAGGCATTGCAGTGGCTAACTTACGTAAAGAAATTGACGGACACGTCAAAAAACCTGGTTAATAAAATTTTATTCCAGACCTATCGAATTTCAGGTGGGCTTTTGGGTGTTCATTCCAAACATTGCAGAAGCTGTATCAATCCGACAACAGTGGCAGTTTTCGCCCGCTGGAGCTTCGCATGAGAGCAATCCACAGGATGAAGTGCTGAAAATGCGCCGTTTCACGCGCGAACCGGACGAATCACAACAAAAAAGACGCGCCCGCGGAGGGCGCGTCTTTGAAATAACTTACCAAAATGGGTCCGTGAAACTTACCCGGCTTCGCTCACCCTGGAAAGAGCGGTCCTCAGGCTTGCGATCTGCCCCTTCAGTTCCTCGAGACGATCGCGCTCGGCCTCGACCACTTCGGGATTGGCGTTGGCGACGAACTTCTGGTTGGAGAGCTTGCCGTCGATGCGGGAGATCTCGCCTTCCATCTTGGCAATCGCCTTTTCGAGACGGGCCTTTTCGGCGGAAAGGTCGATCAGCTTGCCGAGCGGCAGGCAGATGGTCGCTTCAGCGACGACGATCTGAGCGGCACCCTTGGGCGCATCGTCAGCCAGCGATATCGCCTCGACGCGCGCAAGGCGCTTGATGGCGGCGTCGTGGCGGAACAGCCGTTCACGCGTCAGGTTGTTGGCCTTGACGACGACGAGCGGGGCTGTCGCCGACGGCGGCACGTTCATTTCAGCGCGCACCGAGCGGATGCCGGAGACGAGGTCGATCAGCCAGTTGATCTCGTCGGCCGCCCCGTCGTCGGCATAGGACGGCGCGGGCCATTCGGCATGGCAGACCAATGTGTCGCGCTCTTTGCCTTCGCCTGCCGTATGGGCCCAAAGCTCTTCGGTCATGAAGGGCATGAAGGGATGCAGCAGCTTGTAGATCTCCTCGAGAATATAAGCGCTGCAGGCCTGGGCTTCCGCCTTGGCGCCCTCGTCTTCGCCATTGAAGACCGGCTTCAAGAGCTCGAGATACCAGTCGCAGACCTCGTTCCAGACGAAACGATAGAGCGCGCCGGCGGCATCGTTGAAGCGGAAGGCTTCGAGTGCTTCCGTTACGTCACGTTCCGTACGGGCAAGTTCGGTCAGGATCCAGCGGTTGATGGTGAGCTCAGCCGCCTCGGGTACGAAATGCGGGTCGCTCTTTGCCCCGTTCATTTCGGCGAAGCGCGTGGCGTTCCAGAGCTTGGTGCCGAAATTGCGGTAGCCGGCGATGCGGGCCGGATCGAGTTTCACGTCGCGGCCCTGCGCCGCCATGATTGCCAGGGTGAAGCGCAGCGCGTCGGCGCCGTATTCGTCGATCAGTTCCAAGGGATCGATGACGTTGCCCTTCGATTTCGACATCTTCTGCCCATTCTTGTCGCGCACCAGCGCGTGGACATAGACGGTCTGGAAGGGCTCGACCGGTTCGCCATCCTCGTCCTTCATGAAGTGCAGGCCCATCATCATCATGCGGGCAACCCAGAAGAAGATGATGTCGAAGCCGGTGACAAGAACGTTGGTCGGGTAATAACGCGCCAGCTCCGGCGTCTCGTCCGGCCAGCCGAGCGTCGAGAAAGGCCAGAGTGCCGAGGAGAACCAGGTGTCGAGCACGTCCTCGTCACGCGTCAGGATCTCGCCCGGCTTGAAGTTTTCGAGCAGGTCCTCGACATAGGCCTTCATCGGCCCCTCATGCGAGAGGTAATGCTGGATCGCCGCCTGCAGCGCCTCCTCCTCGGTCTTTTCGACGAAGACCTGGCCGTCCGGGCCGTACCAGGCGGGAATCTGGTGACCCCACCAGAGCTGACGGGAGACACACCAGGGCTGGATGTTTTCCATCCATTCGTAATAGGTCTTGTCCCAGCTCTTCGGCACCATCTTGGTGCGACCTTCGCGGACCGAGGCGATCGCCGGTTCGGCGAGCGTCTTGGCGTCGACATACCATTGTTCGGTCAGCCGCGGCTCGATCGGCACGCCGCCGCGGTCGCCGTGCGGTACCATGTGCTTGTGCGGTTCGATTTTGTCGAGAAGGTCGGCCTCTTCGAAAATCTCGACAATGACCTTGCGCGCATAGAAGCGGTCCTGCCCTTCCAGGCGGTCCCAGGCGCCATGCAGCGCCGCCGGATTGTCGAGGCCTTCGAGGAAATCCTCATTGTCCTTGATGGTGATCGTGCCGTCGATATTCAGGATGTTGATCGAGCGCAGGCCAGCCCGCTTGCCGACGTCAAAGTCGTTGAAGTCATGCGCCGGCGTGATCTTGACGGCACCGCTACCTGCCGTCGGATCGGCGTAGCTGTCAGCAACGACCGGAATGCGGCGGCCGACGATCGGCAGGATGACATGCTTGCCGATGATCGACTTGTAACGCTCGTCCTCCGGATTGACGGCAACACCGGTATCGCCCAGCATCGTTTCCGGACGCGTGGTGGCAACGACCAGATAGTCGCGCGTTTCCCATTCGGTCGGCTTGCCTTCCTCGTCGAAAGCGATCGGGTACTGGTAGGTGACACCCGGCTCGAGCGGATAGCGAAGATGCCAGAGATTGCCCTTGATCTCATGCTGTTCGACTTCAAGATCGGAGATCGCCGTCAGCAGCTTCGGATCCCAGTTGACGAGGCGCTTGTCCTTGTAGATCAGCCCTTCCTTGTAGAGCGTGACGAAAACCTCGAGAACGGCCTGCGACAGGCCCTCGTCCATGGTGAAACGTTCGCGCGACCAGTCGCATGACGCACCCAGACGCTTCAGCTGGTTGAAGATCAGGCCACCCGATTCCCCCTTCCATTCCCAGACCTTGTCGATGAAGGCTTCGCGGCCCATGTCGCGGCGGCTGGGCAGCTGCTGTTCCATCAGCTTGCGCTCGACGACCATCTGGGTGGCAATGCCGGCATGGTCCATGCCCGGCTGCCAGAGCACGTCCTTGCCGCGCATGCGCTCGAAGCGAACCAGGATGTCCTGTAGCGTGTTGTTCAGTGCGTGCCCCATGTGCAGCGAACCGGTGACATTCGGCGGCGGGATCACGATAGTGAAGGTCTCCGCTCCGGGCCGGGCGTTCGCACCGGCACGGAAGGCATCCGCCTCGTCCCATTTCGCGGCGATTTTCGGTTCGACGGCGGCGGAATCATAGGTCTTGTCGAGCATTTTATGACCAATTTCGAGGTTCGAGGGTGGCGTTTGTAAATAGGATGGTCACGGCCAAGTCAATAAAAAAGCCGCCCCGGAGACCGGAGCGGCTTTTCAAGAAAAAGCAATCCGATCAGCGACGCGGGCCGCGTGCCACGCGCTCGATTTCTTCGCGCACCAACCGCTCGACCAGTGTCGGCAGATTATCATCAAGCCATTCGCGCAGCATCGGGCGCAGCATGTCCTCTGCGATCTCGTCCAGCGACCGGCGCTCTGCGCCGTCGATTGCCGCGGCGAGCTCCTCGAAAGAGCGGCTGATCTGCAGGCCGGCATCCTCCGAAAGCAGCGTCGGCTGGACCTCGTCCAGAACGCTCGGCAGGAAACGCTCGGTCGACGACTGAGCGGGCTCCATAGCCGGTGGCGCTGTTTCGACGGCAGGCGCCGGCTCGGCGACGGCCACCCCAGGCGTTTCCGCAAGCACCGGCTCGGCCGGCTGCTGGATCGCAACATGCTGAACGGGCGCTGCGGCAGCGGGGAAAATAGGCTGTGGTTGCGGTTGCGGTGCCGCGGCGCGCGGCGGTTCCGGCATCACGGCCGGCTGCGGTTCGGGCTGGCGGAAACCGCTCGGAATTTCGCGCAGGGCTTGACCGGCCTGCACGGCGCTGCGCTCGGAGGCGGCGCGCACGCGGGCGGCGACATCGGCAAGCGACAGGGCGCGGGCCGGTACTTCTGCTTCGGGGGCGGTGCCGGCCGAATTGGCGGCGACGAAACGCGGATCGGAGGAGCGCATGACCGGTTCGGGGAATTCCACGCCGGCATAGGTGTCGTCGACCGTCAGATGAATTTCGGAGCCGTTGTCATCCTCATCGGCGCCGTAGACCGGCGGCAGGGATGCGGAAATCGCCTTGCCGGCGCCGGGCTCATTGCTTTCGATGATCTGGCGGATGGAGGCCAGAATTTCTTCCATGGACGGTTCACGCGCTACACTTGGCTGAGCCATTTCTATCCCCGTTATCCCAAAACAACGACCGGATGGTGTGGAGCATTCATCCGAATCACCACGACCTTAGAATACCCCGGGCGTGAAAAAAATCATCGCGAATCAAATGAATGCCGCCATGCACAGTTTTGTTACCCAATGTTTGCCACCCGCAAAGCCTGTCGCGATTTTGCTGCGGCGACATCCATGAAACAGAACTTGAAGCGCACGGCCTCTATCCAGTCCGCCGTGGTCGCGTCAGCGTAAATGATGTTTGTGAAGGCTTTCCAGCGGCATTGATAAAAAACGGGCGCCGATGGCGCCCGTCGCTGAATTTCGTCGATAAGAACGATGTCAGAAAACGAATTCACGCGCCTTGGCGAAACCCGGCAGCGGCTTGACCGAGGCATTGAAGAAGACATTTTCCGAAACAGCGCCGCGCTCGGCGACGAAGACCTTGGCGCGGGCAGCATTGCCGTAACCTTCGACCGTGATCAGACGGCCACCATCGCGCAATTGACCGAGAAGAGTTGCCGGAACCTCTTCGACGGCGCCGTTGACGAAGATCAGGTCATAGGGAGCGCCGGCAGCGTAGCCATTTTCGAGCGGGCCGGTCACAACTTCGACCTTGGCGTATCCGGCAAGCTGCGTCTTCGCCTCGGCGGCGAGCGCCTCGTCGCATTCGAGCGCGATGACGGAGCCGGCAATGATCGACAGCAGCGCCGATGTGTAACCCGTGCCGCAACCGACTTCGAGTACGAAATCATCCTTGGTGATCGCGGCCAGCTGCAGCAGCTTGGCGAGTGGCGACGCCTCCATCAGGAAGCGGGCCGGCTTTCCCGGTGCGGCGGCTGAGATCTCGACATCGTTGTCGATATAAGCCAGCAGCTTCGCCTTCTCCGGCACGAAAGTCTCACGCGGCACCGTGAGAAACGCCGTCAGCACGGAATGCGAGGTAACGTCCGTCGTGCGAACCTGGGTATCGACCATCTTTGCGCGCGCTGCTTCGAAATCCATCATGTCCTCTCGCTCTTAAAAAGCGGTTCCTGTCCCTCGTCTCTTAATCTCCACCACGGATGCTTTCAAGGCTTGGCAGCCGCAGGCGGAAAGAATCCGGCCGGCGCCTCTTCCGTGCCACAGGAGACAGGATGGACGCTGCAACTCCAGCGTGGAACCTTCCGCCCCTTCATGTTATGATTTGCAACGGAGGAAATAGGAGGAGCAGGCCATGTCTGCGATTTTCGAATATTTCACGCTGTTCGATTTTTTCATCGTCGCAGCGCTGATTGGCATATTCTGCTGCGGGCTGCTGGACGGCGAAACGACCTGGAGGCGATAGGGCGCCGAAGCGCATTCGGAGATATCCCCCGCATCGCGGCTGCGGCAATTCATGTCGGCGGGCGCAGGTCTGACATGCGTTCTTTCCCTTTGAAATCCAGCCTTCGACAGCCGCATGCGCATTAACGTTACATCAACCATTTTATTGCTGCGCCCTCGCCTTCCGCTATGGGTGTGCGCATGCAAACCTTTCTGATCCAATCGCGCGGCATAGAAGCGCTTCACTACAACGCCGATGCCCGCCTGCTGCTGATCAAATACAGCAGCGGCGACATTCGCAGCTTCACCCGCATTTCGCCGCAGGGCATGCGACGGCTGCTCGGCGCCGGCCCCGAAATCGATGACGGGCCTGAACTGAGCGATCTGGAATATCAGGCGGAAATCCGCAAGGGCGGCCTGAGGGCGCTCTACCGACTCACGGGAATCAATCCGTCACAGTTGGATTTTTCGCCCGGCCAGCGGATCTGGTAGCATCGCAAAGGCCGATGCCGACCGCTGCGCCAGCGGCGTTTCACATTGATTCTATCATGTGGAAGAATGTTGGAGGCCTCGCCCGGAATTGAACCGGGGTACAAGGATTTGCAGTCCTCTGCGTCACCACTCCGCCACGAGGCCTCACGCGCTCGTTATCTGAGCCGTGGCGAGCGTTTAGAATGATCGTAAGGAAATCGCAAGAGGGCATTTCGGAAAAACGCCATTCCGCAGCTGGTGAAACGAGCATTTTTCCATCCCCAAACGGAGTGGGCGCAGGCTGGAATTTTCACGGCCGTGACGATGCCCCATTTCCTGCCAATGATTGCATTTGAAGCAAATTCTTGACTTGACTTCGATCATCGTCCGGGCCTCAATTATCCTCGGGAGGGTATAGGAGCTTGCGATGGATTGGGCTGCCCTCAAATCGAAGCACGTGCATGCGGCATTCGATGCCGAAACCCGGGATCTGCATGTAAAATTCCCAGGTTCTCCGCCGGTGAAACATGCAAATATTCCGCTGCACGTCTACCAGAACCTGCTGGAAACGGATGATCCGCACTTCTATTACAAATACTATATAGCGCCGTCTCGCGTATCACCGGGCCGCCGACAACCGGTCTCCGTGGCATCCTACGCAGTAAAGCTCGTCCTTCTCCTTGCCGCTTGCAGCTTGTTGCTGGCGACCAGCCTCGATCCGGACCATGGCGGGGTTTTCGAGGAAAGCGAACTCAGATCCAACTAGACGCGAATCTGGATGAGCTGCGCCCCCAGCCCAATCTCCGGGCCTGCGACAAGGCGGCTGGTTCCGGCGTCGAAATTGTCGCTCCTGTTCTGAGAACGGTAGCGCCGATTGTCCCGCTCGCGGTCGTTCCTCCCGTCGCGCTCATTCCGGCCGTTGAAATTGCGATAGTTTCGAGGTCCGCTATTGCCGCCTTGGCCGTGATCGACCACGCAGCCTTCAGGACGGCGACAGATGCCGCGAGCGTCAAAACCGCCGCTGTCTACTTGGGCCTCGGCGGAAATGGCTGAGAGAACAGCCGCTGCCGACAGGGCGACAACAAAAAATGCCTTCATTTCCTCACCCGGACCATCGTGACGCAATTTTGCGTTTTACATTCGATAAACCACGAAAGCGAAAAGCGATCCACAGTTCCACACCCACCTTGCCCATCAGCCAGCCGGGTTTCGCCGCCTGTGCCACCAGACAGCCAGCCGCCGCCGAAGCCGGCGCGCGAACGGCAGATCATGCGAGAGCACCAGGAAGCCGAGCGGCAGCATCCAGAAGCCGAGAATGGGCAAGAAACCCAGCAAGCCGCAGAAAATGAGGGCCACGCCGAGTGCCATCCGCGCGATGCGCGAGCGTGGCATGCCGATGCTGAAGGAGCCGAGCACAAGCCTGCCGCTTGCATGATCGATGCCGAAGCGCCGTGCCCGCGTCTTGCGCTTTTCGCCACCACTTGTCTCACTGCGATCATTCACATTTGTCATTCCCAAGAGATGGGCGCAGGCACCCCAAATACAAGTTCATTTCATTTTTTTGAAAAAACCGCTTGGCAAATCGGGAAAGCGTTTGTATTAGCCCACTCACACCGCGCCAAGCAGTGATCCCTGGTAGCTCAGCGGTAGAGCATTCGACTGTTAATCGACAGGTCGCCGGTTCGAATCCGGCCCGGGGAGCCATTTTTCAAGTAATCGCCTGTTTCGTTGATAAATCCGAAGGCAGGCGTTTTCTTCCCCACTTTCCCTCCCGCTTTTGAATGCTCCCATAAGGGCTTTTCGCGTTGGGCATCGCGGACAACGCGCTTTTTACGACGGGTAGGCATTCGCTGGCCAACCAACCGGCGGCGGTGTAAAGCAAACGTCATGGCGCTAGATCCTGAAAAAGCATTTTTAGATTACAGTGCGGCGGACTGCAGCGTGCAGTTCTGGACCGCCAACGCACCGGCCGTGCAATTCACCTCTTTGGAAGCCGCCGTCAGATTCGCAAAAGACCATGGCGGCAGGTGGGAAGAGATTGAGATAACAGTCCATCTGCCGCGCGAGGACATCGTATTCGCCACCGGTAAAGTGCATCAACTCATTGACGCTTTGCCAGGTGATCTCCGGAAAAAACGGTAATGAGGTGGATTGGCCGTCAATAGAACCGGCTGGCGCGCTGTCGGGCCGTCTTGGCCAATTTTCGAAAAATATCTTGAACTTTCAATAGACGCTTTTTCCGTTCAGCTCAAAGCATCAGCTTGCCTCGCTCGGACCACGCCCGCAGCTCGCGGTCATGCAGCGAAACACATACTCTCGCCACAGCACCTGGATAAGATCACGGTCATGGCTCTCAGTATGGCGATAGGAATCGGAATCGGCGCGGCAGTCGGCCCGATACGGTTCGATGACGCCGCGATCGGCATCACATTCGGTGTCGCGATCGGCGCTGCCGTAGGGGCTGCCATCAAACGGAAATGACGGCTTACCGAACGCCGGCCTGACGCTCCGCCAGATCCCGTTTGCTTGTACGGGCAAAGAGACGACCGCCTCTAGTAGCTGCACGAACGACCGTCGCCGGGTCGAAATCCATCGGCGCAGGCCGGGTTCATTGAATCTCCCGGCTGATATCCTGATGCCGTGCCGTAGGAATTCGGTGGTGTCGAGCAGGCCGAGATGATGGCGGCAAGACTGATTGCCCCGGCTGCTACAAATGCCCGAAATTTCTTCATCGATGCCTCTCCAGTTTGGCTGTGACCGAGTGACGAGAGCTTCTGCTCTCTCCTGCCAGGATCACCTTGTCCCTCAAGATATGGCGCTCTCTTCGCCGGACGTCAGCTCCGAACTCGCAAGATTCTTATCGATCTCGATTAGCTCCGCATGAAGATTGTCGATGACCAAACCGGCCGGGAACAAAGACCGTGGTTCAAAGTTGAGTGGCATCAACCACGTAACGTCAGTTTCTGACAGGAGGTCTTTCATGGGTCGCGGTATTCTGCTTTGGCTGCTTGGTGTTCCACTGCCGATCATCATCCTTCTTGCTCTGTTTATGCGATAGGGACGGATCATGTCGGTTTCAATGACAGGTTCCGGAGAGATTGCTACTCCGGTCGAATCCTCCAAATCCGCCATGACATGGGGGCCCATCTTCGGAGGCGCCGCTGCTGCCATCGGCGTGACCCTCATTCTTTTGCTGCTTGGATCCGGGGTTGGGTTGACGATGGTGTCGCCCTGGTCGGGGCAAAGCAGCTCGCTCGGCACGGTCGGGGTGACGGCGGCGATCTGGCTCGTTGTCGTGCAATGGCTCTCCTCCGGGCTCGGCGGCTATATCACCGGCCGGCTGCGCACGAAGTGGGCGGCTGTCCACACCGACGAGGTATTCTTCCGCGACACGGCGCATGGCTTCATCAGCTGGGCGCTGGCGACGATTTTCGTCGCCGGATTTCTAGCCTCGTCGCTGACCTCTCTTGCCGGTGCGGGCGCACAGGCCGTGGGTTCGGCCGCCACCGCCGCAGGTACAGCGGCGTCATCGACGGCATCGGCCGCGGATCTGCCCACCGCCTATTTTACCGACGCTTTGCTGCGTCCTGAACAGGCCCGTGCAGGAGCAACATCCGATGATGCTGCTGCAACGGCTGAGGTCTCCCGCATCCTCCTCAACGGTGCTGCCGCCGGCCAGATCCCGGATGACGACAAGGCCTATCTTGCCACCATCGTCTCTGCTCGCACCGGTCTTTCCGAGGCCGATGCACGCACCCGCGTCGACACTGTGCTGAAGCGCATCGACGACGCCAAGGTCGCCGCCCAGAAAGCCGCCGATGAGGCACGCAAGGCTGCCTCCACCACAGCATTGCTCGGCGCGTTGTCACTTCTGATCGGGGCATTCATCGCTGCTGCCGCCGCAGCGTTTGGCGGTTCGCAGCGCGACGAAGAGGAAGATCTCATCGTTACCTCCCGGATCTAAGATCGACGGAAATCGGGGCGCAGGGTCGAAAGGCCACGCGCCCCTTTATGTTGGGCCTCGGGTCTCCCGTGCTCGACTATCGGCCGCCCCCAGGTGGCCTCTTGCCCAGTTGCGGTTTATTTCGCATCGAGCGGAACATGTGGCCGTTGGGGAGCTTCGGTTAGGTAAAACCCTTTCCGGAGAATATAGATGGCCAAGAAGACCTCTCAAACCTCGCCCTCGGACAACGCAACGATCCATGATCAGAAAGTGCACCGGGGTGCAGGCGGCGAGCTTCATCAGTTTGCCGAAGACGGCATGCCGGTGCTGACCACAGCGCAAGGTGGCCCCGTTTCCGACGATCAGAATACGCTTCGCGTTGGCGCCCGTGGCCCGGCCCTCATCGACGACTTCCACTTCCGTGAGAAGATCTTTCATTTCGACCACGAGCGCATTCCCGAGCGGGTCGTGCATGCGCGCGGTTACGGCGCCCATGGCTACTTCGAAACATACGAATCCCTGGCCGCCTATACCCGGGCCGATCTTTTCCAGCGGCCCGGCGAAAAGACGCCGGCCTTCGTCCGGTTCTCGACCGTTGCCGGCAGCAAGGGTTCCTTCGATCTGGCGCGCGACGTGCGTGGTTTCGCAGTGAAGATCTACACCCAGCAGGGAAATTGGGACCTGGTCGGCAACAACATCCCCGTTTTCTTCATTCAGGACGCGATAAAATTTCCCGACGTTATTCATTCCGTAAAGCCGGAACCCGACAGGCAATTTCCGCAGGCGCAGTCGGCGCATGACAATTTCTGGGACTTCATCACCCTCACGCCCGAAAGCATGCACATGATCATGTGGGTGATGTCGGACCGCGCCATTCCGCGCTCGTTCCGGTTCATGGAGGGTTTCGGCGTTCATACCTTCCGCTTCGTCAACGCAGCGGATGAATCGACCTTCGTCAAATTCCACTGGAAACCGAAACTCGGCCTGCAGTCCGTCGCCTGGAACGAGGCAGTCAAAATCAATGGAGCGGATCCGGATTTCCATCGCCGCGACCTCTGGCAGTCGATCCAGTCGGGAGCCTTCCCGGAATGGGAGCTCTGCGTGCAGCTTTTCGATCAGGACTTCGCCGACACATTCGACTTCGACATTCTCGATCCGACGAAGATCATTCCGGAGGAGATCCTTCCGGTCAAACCGATCGGCCGTCTTGTGCTCGACCGCATGCCGGAGAACTTTTTTGCGGAGACCGAGCAGGTCGCCTTCATGACGCAGAATGTTCCCCCCGGTATCGACTTCAGCAACGATCCGCTGCTGCAGGGACGAAATTTCTCCTATCTCGACACGCAGTTGAAACGTCTGGGCGGCCCAAATTTTACCCATCTGCCGATCAACGCGCCGAAGTGTCCTTTCCACAATTTCCAGCAGGATGGTCATATGGCGATGCGCAATCCTGTCGGACGCGTCAATTACCAGCCGAATTCCTGGAATCAGGGGCCACGGGAATCGCCGGTTCAGGGCTATCGCCACTTCCCGGCCGAGGAGCAGGGTCCCAAGGTTCGGCTGCGGCCGGAAAGCTTTGCCGATCATTACAGCCAGGCGCGACAGTTCTACATCAGCCAGACTCCGCCCGAGCAACGCCATATCGCTGCGGCGCTGATCTTCGAACTGAGCAAGGTCGAAACGCCGGTCATTCGTGAGCGTATGGTCTCGCATCTGATGAACATCGATGAGACGCTGGCCAGCAAGGTTGGCCACGCACTCGGCTTCAAATCGATGCCGAAGCCTGCCGATGCCGCCATGCCGACGCGGCAGGATCTCGAGCCGTCGTCGGCGCTCAGCATCGTCGAGCGCAGTCCGAAGCGGTTCGAAGGACGCAAGCTCGGCATTCTTGTCAGCGAGGGCACCGATGCCGCTATCTTCAAGGCGCTGCTTGCCGAGATCACCGAGCAGAAGGCAACATTCGAAGTGATCGCGCCGAAGATCGGTGGCGTGACGCTCTCGGACGGCAATTGGATCGAAGCACATCAGATGATCGACGGCGGACCTTCGGTGCTTTACGACGCCGTCGCCCTCCTGCCCTCAGCCGAGGGAACCGGCGATCTGCTGAAGGAGGCCACGGCCCGTGATTTCGTGGCGGACGCCTTCGTACACTGCAAGTTCATCGGCTATGTGGAAACAGCGCTGCCGCTCATGCAGAAGGCCGGAATTGCCGATTCACTGGATGAGGGCGTGATTGCGCTCGGAGCAGCAAAAGACGTCACGGCTTTTATCCAGGCGCTTGGCAAACTGCGGGTCTGGGGCCGAGAGCCGTCGGTCAAATTGAACTGACCGTCTCGTCCTCATGTCCGCGAGAGAATGGCTAGTCGTCAGAATAAAACCCGCGGAATGAACTGACCCCCGAAAGTTGGACATCCACCTTCGGGGGTTTTGCATGTCCAATCACAGCCTGGCTTTTAAGCTTTCTGTT
>NZ_MRDL01000035.1 GCF_002008365.1 Rhizobium leguminosarum bv. viciae USDA 2370 | reverse complement strand
TAACGCGGGGTGGAGCAGCCCGGTAGCTCGTCAGGCTCATAACCTGAAGGCCGCAGGTTCAAATCCTGCCCCCGCAACCAACGATACTTGCAAATTTGCCCATGCAAGTCGCTTGACAGAAAGCTCCTCGACATAACCCTCGAGGAGCTTTTTTGCGTTTCTGCTGGGTGTCCAGCTCCCCGGACGCCAGCTGACTTGCCACGGAACTTTCATCAGGCAGCAATGAGAGCCTCGGCGGTTTTGGTACGCAAGATGGCGCGATGCAACCGGCGGAAACGCGAAGCTTTCATCTTGCACAGCGAAACCACTCGTCTCAAAACGTCCTGAGCCCGGACACATCATAGCCAGCGACGACATAATTGCGACGGCATTGTATGAGGTGCGTCGCCGTTGTACCATGTAGTCTGACAAGTGCGCGCAGTGCTCATTGTATAGCCGGAGCCAAAGTCTGGTCGTGCGCTTCAACCCGATGAATAAGTAGCCGGGATCATGGAACTTATCGTCGCCCTTGGCCTGATCGTCTTGAAGGTCGCGTTGCTGATTGCGATCCTGCTGTTGCTACCCTTGCCGCTAACCTGGCTGGAACGCAAGATCGCCGGGCACATGCAGCAGCGGATGGGGCCGATGCGCGTGGGATGGCACGGGCTGTTGCAGCCGGTGGCGGACGGAATCAAGCTCCTGACCAAAGAGGATCACATCCCGGCCGAGGCCGACCGGTTCCTGTTCAAACTGGCGCCAATCCTGGCGCTCGCCCCGCCCTTTGTGGTGTTCGTCGCGATCCCCTTCGGCGAAACTGTCTCGGTCCTCGGCCACGAGATCACGCTCTACGTCTCCAACATGAATGTGGCGCTCCTTTTTGTTTTCTCGGTGATCGGGATCGAGGTCTATGGCGTCATCTTCGGCGGCTGGGCCTCCAACAGCAAGTACGCTGTTCTGGGCAGCCTCAGGACCTGCGCGCAGATGATCAGCTACGAGATCCCGATGGGGTTCGCGGTCATCGGCGTGGTCATGCTGGCGCAATCCATGAGCCTGCTCGAGATCGTGCGGGCGCAGGCCGATGTCTGGAACATCGTCTACCAACCGGTCGGATTCTTCGTGTTCTTCGTCGCCGGGGTCGCCGAAGCGCAGCGCATTCCCTTCGACCTGGCGGAGGCGGAGGGTGATCTGGGGGCCGGGTTCCATACCGAATACAGCGGTATCCGCTTTGCCTTCTTCATGGTCAGCGAATATGCCATCGTATTGCTTGTGTCGGTCCTGGTGGTGATCCTGTTCTTCGGCGGTTGGAACGGAGTTCTGATTCCCTTGCCACCGCTCCTGTGGTTTGTGCTGAAGATCGCGTTCTTCGTCTATGTGTTTATCTGGTTCCGCTTCACTTTCCCCCGCTACCGCTACGACCAACTGATGGCGATCGGATGGAAAGTCTTGCTTCCTCTTTCAATGGCGAACATAATTATAACCGGTGTACTTTTAGGGGTCGTAGCGGCTCCGTAGCGAGGCGGCGATGTCGCGCGCGCAGGACAGAGTTGGAACATGGATTGGTTGGGCGTTCTTTGCCGATCTGGCGAGCGCCTTGGCTCTGACCTTCGGCTACATGTTCTCCAGATCCGTGACCATGCAGTATCCGGACAAGGAAAAATGGCTGCCCTACTCCCGCTATCGCGGGCATCACTTCCTGACGCGTGATGAAGAGGGCGAGATCAAGTGCGTGGCCTGCGAACTCTGCGCGCGGATCTGTCCCTGCGACTGTATCGAAGTCGTCCCCTACGAGGACGAGAAGGGCAAGCGGCACCCGGCCAAATTCGAGATCGACACGGCCCGCTGCCTGTTCTGCGGGCTGTGCGAGGACGCCTGCCCGGCGGACGCGATCGCGCTTGGCCAACAATACGAATTCTCGAGTTTTTCCTCAGCTGACCTGGTGATCGGGCGCGATGATCTGCTCGCCAAGCCGGGTAAGGCGGCGACCGGCGGCGGCGTGGTTGCCGCGCGCCTGAATACGAAGAAGGACGTACTTGTCGAGACGAAAGAGACGCAGGGCTACAACTGGTGGCGGAATATCCGGCGAACATGAACGCGCGCCAGCTGTCAAACCGAAGCGCTCGGAAAGAGAGGCTCAGATGTTTGTCGGTGAAATCATGAAAAACAAGGGTGTCGGGGTCATCGCAGTTGCTCCCGATCAGACGATGGTGGAGGTACTGCGGCTGTTTCGAGA
Organism: Rhizobium leguminosarum bv. viciae USDA 2370; assembly: GCF_002008365.1. Lineage (GTDB taxonomy): Bacteria > Pseudomonadota > Alphaproteobacteria > Rhizobiales > Rhizobiaceae > Rhizobium > Rhizobium leguminosarum. The sequence continues at coordinate 59,010 of NZ_MRDL01000035.1, read as the reverse complement.
CAACAATATCGGCTTCGTCGTCGTCAGGCGATCGAACGGCAAATACCTCGGTACGCTGTCGGAGCGGGACTGCTGCAATGCGGTGGCGGAATACGGGGCCGAGGCGGCGGCAAAGCGGGTCGCGGACATCATGAACCGCAATGTGGCGACGTGTTCGACACAGGATTTGCTGCCCGTCGCGATGGGGATCATGACCCAGCGGCGTACACGCCATGTGCTGGTCACGGATGGAGGCGACGTTGTCGGCGTGGTCAGCATCGGCGACGTGGTTAAACACAGGCTCGACGAAGCGCAGCGTACAGAGCAGGATCTGCAGGATTACATATGCGGGACCAGGTATCACTGAAGACGCCGGGGCGGGCAGCTTGCCGCAGAGCCTTGCGGTGCCCCGACCCCAGATCTTCAGACCCCACGCCAGATTCGGCCTGGGCGGTCGACCTCAAGAGTGGCATGCGCCTTCTGAACTTCCACCGCGCATGGATATTCGCCCCGCCGCAGCAGGCTGTTGAGACGCAAGGCTCTATAGTTTTCCGGAACGAAGACGAGGCCCTTGGGAAACTGCCTGTCGACCTTGAGCTGCGCCGTCAGTTCGCCTTGGCCGGAACGCACGATTACCTGATCGCCATCCGAAAGGCCAAGCTCCGCGGTGTCCTGCGCGCTCATCGCGACATAGGGATCGTTGGCGACCGTGTTCAGGATGTCCGACCGTTCGGAAAGATATCCGTTGTGGAACAGGCAGTCGCCGGTGATCAGCATGAGCCGGTCGGCTGCTGTCGGGACGGGCGGCGGCGCAGGGAGCATGCCAGCCGATAGTGTTGGCACCGCCTTGGTGAAAGCGCCGTCGGCGCCAAGCCCGTCCTGCGTCAACCCCTGATAGGCCGGAACCAGCCGGGCAATCTCGTCGAAAATTTCGGCTTGCGTCGATGGCCGCAGCGCCTGGTTGCGTAGCGCCGCGACGAAGTCGACAATCGCCAGATTGCCTCGCGCCTCGAAAACGGGCTCACGGAATTTGCGAACATTCTGGATCCGACCCTCGTTGTTGGTGAACGTTCCAGATTCCTCGCCGTAGCCCCCCGCGGGCAAGACGACCTCGGCCATGCCCGCCGTATCCGTGAGGAACGCGTCCTGCACGATCAGGAGATCGGCGGCGCCAAGCGCCCGCGTCACAAAGTTCCGGTCGGGATAGGCGACCAGGGGGTCGGTTCCGACGATGTAGAGCGCGCCCATCCGCCCACCGACACAGAGGTCCAGCATGGCGTCGAGATCCGCGCCCGGTTCAGACGGGATTTCGGCGCCCCAGTTTCGCGCAAGAGTTGCGCGCGCCGTGTCATCGGCGACCGCCCGCAGCCCCGGCAGAGCCGCCGGCAGGACCCCCATGTCCCAGGCGCCCATCTGGTTGGCACGGTCGAAGAGAAACTGCATCGCCGGGCCTTTGCCGAGCAGGCGGAGAACGTGCAGCAGGTTGTTGAGCTGCTGCAGCGTCGCGCGCGCTTCGGGTGATCTCAGGAGGTCGACGCTGACAAGCACGGTGACGCTGCGGCCTTCCATGAGCGCGGCGGCCAGGCGATCCGGCCCGTCACTGCCGGCGCCCGCCGCCGGCCTGTCGATGTCCGCAAAAGCGCCGCCCGGCAAGGCCTGACCAGCTGCCGCCACAAGACCGGCCACCACCGCCGCAAGGCTTGCCGCTTCTCCGCCCGGAGGCACACGAACCACCACCCTGGCATCGGCGTCCAGACGCGATGGCCGCGCCGATAGCATGAGCAATCCGGTCTGCCGCCGCCGCGCCCCGTCCCGCAGCAGGTATTCGGTGACTGGGTTCTCCTCGGTTATATTGCCTCCGACGACGAGCACGCAGTCGTTGCCGATTACGTCGTCCAGCGGCGTGCGGCTGTAGAAAGTTCCCAATAGCGGGCCGAGCGTATCGAAGGGCGCGGCCCAGCGTGACGAACAATCAATGTTGTTGGTCCGGAATACCGTTCGCATCAGCTTCTGGAACTGATAAAGCACCTCGTTGGGCAGGCGAGGCGAGGCCAGCCCGCCGGCATCCTTGGTCTCGACGGCCAACAGTCGCCGACGCAGATAGTCCCCCGCTTCGTCCCAGGAAACCGGAACCAGGGCGCCATCCTGACGGATCATTGGCTGCTTGATCCGGTCCCGGCTTGCAACGAAATCGAGGCCGAAGCGTCCTCGCACGCAGAGAGTTTCGTGGTTGACACCTTCGTCCCACTTCGAGCGCACCCGCATGAACTCGCCCTTGCGCGTGCCCACCGTCAGCTGGCAACCGGTGCCACAATGCGGGCAGACCGTGTCGGTCTCTACGAGATCCCAGGGGCGCGCCTTGTAGCGGTAGGGGAAGCTCATCAGCGCGCCGACCGGGCAGACCTCGACGCAATTGCCGCACTGGTCGCAACTCGCCAGACTGCCCTCGAAGCCGGTGACGGCGGTATCCATGCCTTTTTCGATGGTGCCTAGCGCCACCGCACCGACGACCTCCTCACACATCCGGACGCAGCGCTGGCACTGGATGCAGCGGTTGACGTTCATGATGATGACCGGGCTCAGACGAATGTCCTCGGAGTGGAACACACGTTTGTCATCGCGGAATTGGCTTTCGCGGGGCCCGTAGGCCATTACCATGTCCTGAAGCTCGCATTCGCCGCCCTTGTCGCAGATCGGGCAGTCGAGGGGGTGGTTGGCGAGCAGCATGTCGAGCATGGAAGAGCGCGTTTCCTCGATCAGAGGCGTGTTCGTCCGCACGACCATGCCATCGGTGGCCGCAGTGGCGCAGGACGGCTGCAACCGCCGCACGCCCTCGATCTCCACCAGGCACATGCGGCACGAAGCCAGCGGCGGCAGCCGCTTCAGATAGCAGAAGGTCGGGACGTCGATGCCCAAACGCTGGGCGGCCTGCAGCACTGTCGAGCCAGCCTCAACTTCCAGCGTTTGTTCGTCGATCGTGACTTTAAGCATGGTTTCCTCACAACCCTGATCCAGCACACTTCTTCAGTGAAACGGGCACCTCCGCTCCTCGACATGGGCGACGAATTCATCTCGGAAATGCGCGAGTGCTGCACGCAATCCCATCGCTGCACCGTCACCCAAGGCACAAAACGTATTGCCGAAAATGCCCTTGCAGAGCATCTCCAGCTGCTCCAGATCGCCGGGTGCGCCATCCCCGCCTTCAACCCGGCGCAGGACCTTCACGACCCAGTTCAATCCTTCCCGGCAGGGCGTGCACTTGCCGCAGGACTCATGGTGGAAGAACTCGATGATCCTGGTGGCGACCTTGACCATGCAGGTGCTATCGTCGATCACGATAACGCCAGCCGAACCGAGCATCGAGCCGGCGGCAGCCAGCGAGTCAAAATCCATCCTCACGTCCAGCCCTTGCTCAGGGATGACCGGCGCTGAGACCCCGCCCGGGATCACCGCCTTGATCTTGCGTCCCGGCAACGCCCCGCCGGCATGTTCCTCGACCAGCTCGCGCAGCGGTATGCCCATCGGCAACTCGTAGAGGCCGGGTTTGCGCACCTGCCCACTGAGGCAGTAGAGCTTCGGGCCCGGGCTCTTGTCCGGGCCGATGCCGCGGAACCAGTCCGCGCCCCGCGCCACGATATGCGGCACGCAGGCCAGCGTCTCGACATTGTTGATCACAGTCGGGCTGGCATAGAGCCCGGCCACGGCCGGAAACGGCGGCTTCAATCGCGGCTGCGCCCGCTTGCCCTCGAGCGACTCGAGCATCGCAGTCTCCTCGCCGCAGATATAGGCGCCTGCGCCGCAGTGGATGTGGACGGCGAAATCGAAATTCGAGCCCAGAATGCCCGTTCCCAGATAACCCTTTTCGTGTGCCTCGGCGATCGCCTGCTCCAGGCGGCGGATCGCCGTCATATATTCTCCGCGGATGTAGACATAGGCAGTTTTGGCCCCAATCGCATAGGCGCTTACCGCCAGCCCCTCGATGAGTTGATGCGGATCGCGCTCCATGATGATCCGGTCCTTGAAGGTGCCTGGCTCGCCCTCATCGGCGTTGCAGCAAAGATATTTCGGCTTGTCGACCTGCTTCGGCACGAAACTCCATTTCATGCCCGTCGGGAATCCGGCACCGCCGCGACCGCGCAGGTTGGACTGTTTGACGAGGTTAACGACCTCGTCAGGCGTGTATTCGCGCAGCGCCTTCGCCAGTGCCTGGTAGCCGCCGTCAGCCTCGTAGGTCGACAGCAGGTGACTGTCCGGCACGGCGACATTCTTGAGGAGAACCGGCTCGAACATGGCGCTACTCTCCCTGCGGTCGCGCAGAGGGCTCGATGCTCGCGACCCGTTCCGTGGTAGCCCGCAGGTTGTCCAAAAGTGCATCTATCCGCGCGACATCAAGGGCACCATGGTAATCGTCGCCGACCTGCATCACCGGAGCCATCTCGCAGGCACCGAGGCACTCGACGGAGGAAAGCGTGAACAGCCCGTCCGGCGTGGTGTCGCCCTTCCTGATCGCCAGCGCCGTTTCCAGATGCTTCAGCAGGTCCTCGGCTCCGCACAGCATGCAGGAAACATTGTCACAGAGTTGCAGGTGGAACATGCCCACCGGCTCGGTATGGAAGAGCGTATAAAAGGTCGCCAGCTCGTAGACCCAGATCCGTTCGACTCCGAGAATGTCGGCGACTTCTTCCAGCACCTGACCAGGCAGATGGCCATGCTCCCTCTGCGCGATCAGAAGCGCGGGCATGATCGCAGAGCGCTGGTCGGGATACCGCGCCGCTGCCTCTTTTATCCTTTCGCGCATGGTCATTGCATTCAAATCCCTGCTACTTGTCCACCTCCGCCATCACTGGGTCGAGACTGCCGAGCACGGCGATCATGTCCGCCAGATAGCGGGCGTTGGTCACCCCGAACAGTCCCTGAAGGTTGACGAACGAGGGTGCCCGCACCTTCATGCGGAATGGTTTTGGCGACCCGTCGCTGATGATATAGAACCCAAGCTCGCCCTTTGGCGCCTCGATCGCCGAATAGACCTCGCCCTTCGGCACCTTGAAGCCATAGGCCGACAGGTCGAAATGCTGGATCAGTGCTTCCATCGAGCAATGCACCTTGTCCTTGTCCACTGGGAAGGCGATTGTTGGCATGTCGATCTGAAACGGCCCCTCGGGCATCTGGTCGAGGCATTGCTCGATGATCCGGACGCTCTCGCGCATTTCCTCGACCCGACATTGCCAGCGCGCATAGCAGTCGCCCTCGTCGCGCGTGATGACGTTGAAGTCGAGCCGGTCATAGATCTCATAGGGCTCGTCGCGACGGATGTCCCAGTCGACGCCCGAAGCGCGCAGGTTCGGACCGCTCAGGCCAAGATCGATGGCGTCCTCGGCGGAGATCACGCCGATCCCCTGCGTGCGCTTCAGGAACACCCGGTTGTTTTCGAGCAACCGCTCATAGTCGCGGATCCGGTTCGGGAAGATGTCGCAGAACTCCCTGATCTTGGGAAGGAAACCGTCAGGCAGGTCCTCGCGCACTCCGCCAACCCTGCAGAAGGACGTGTGCATGCGTGCACCGCTGATCATTTCCAGGAGGTCCATGATCATTTCGCGCTCCCGCATGGCGTAAAGCAAGGCGGTCATGGCGCCGAGGTCCATCGGCAGCGCGCCGGTGATCAAGACATGGCCGGAGATCCGCGCCAGCTCGGCCATCATCACGCGGATATATTGTGCGCGGATCGGTGCTTCTATGCCGAGGAGTTTCTCCACCGCCAGCGCGAAGGCCAGGTTGTTCGACGGCGGACAGAGATAGTCGAGCCGGTCGGTGAGCGGAAAAATCTGGGTATAGGTGAAGCTCTCCGCCAGCTTTTCGGTGCCGCGATGGAGGTAGCCGATATGCGGGTCCACGCGCTTGACGTACTCGCCGTCGAGTTCGAGGACGAGCCGAAGAACCCCATGCGTACTGGGGTGCTGTGGGCCGAGATTGAGAAGCACCTCCTTGGTGTCGAACGCTTCGCCTTGCGGCCTGATCAGTTCGGTGACTTCGGTCATTTTAAGTTCCCGGCGTGGAGCGGCCTCCCTTATGGAATGTTCTTGGTGGCGAGGTCGGGCTGCGTCGGTGGCGTGCCTTCGGCGCCAAACGGGTTCAGCTTGTCCTTGTAGCCACGGAGCGGAAAATCCTTGCGCTGTGGGAAGCCCTCGAACCCTTCCCACATGTAGATCCGGCGCAAATCGGGGTGGCCCTCGAACCTGATCCCGTACATATCCCAGGCTTCGCGCTCATGCCAATTGGCGGTTCGCCAGATCCCCGTCACCGACGGGACCCGCGGCGGATCGGCGAGGCGGCATTTGATGCGAACGCGCAATTTGTTCGGTAGCGAATAGAGGTGGTACACCGTCTCGTAGCGTGGCATCTCAGGATAATGATCGACCCCGCAGATGTCCGACAGGAAGTTGAACCGCAACGCCGGGTCTTCCTTCAGAAACCGGCAAAGCTCGACGATCATGTCAGGCGGAGCGGCGAAGGCATGTACACCATGCGCGAAGCCAATATCGTCGATTGCCTCGCCGAAACGCTCCGTGATCGTAGCGCGGATGAGGGGCGTCTCCACACTCATGACGCTGCAACCCGATCCAGAGGAGTCCCGGCCAGTGCTCGGGATTTTTTGATCTTCTCCTGAAGTAGCAGGAATCCATGCATCAGCGCCTCGGGCCGCGGCGGGCAGCCGGGCACATGCACGTCCACCGGCACGAAGGTTTCCGCTCCCTGCACCACCGCGTAGGTGTTGTAGACCCCGCCCGAGATGGCGCAGGTGCCCATGGCGATGACCCAGCGGGGCTCCGGCATCTGGTCATAGAGGCGGCGTACCACGGGCGCGAACTTCCGCGTTACTGTGCCGGCGATGATCATCACATCGGACTGGCGCGGCGAAGGCCGGAACACCACGCCGAACCGGTCGAGATCATAGCGGGCGCACCCCGCCGAGATCATCTCGATGGCGCAGCAGGCAATTCCGAAGGTCTCGGGCCACAGCGCCGAGCTCCGGCTCCAGTTGATAACGCTCTCGGCCGTGGTGAACAGCACGCTGTCGCGGATCGCGTTGTTTACGCCTCCCATTCGAGTGCTCCCTTCAGCCAGGCATAGGCGAAGCCCACAAGAAGCAGCACTATGAAGACGAACATCTCGACAAAGCCGACCAGCCCGATGTCTTTCAGGACGGCGGCCCAGGGAAAGAGGAACATCGTCTCGACATCGAAGACGACCAGCAGGATCGCAAGGATAAAGAACGGCACTCTGAAGCGCCCCGCGGCGGCCTCACCCGCGGCGTCCATGCCGCACTCATAGGGCATGTTCTTTTCGGGATAGGGATTGGACGGACGCAGCAGCGAAGAGACAAAAAGCGTCGCGCCCGTCACCAGAACGACTCCGACGATCATAAAAAGAACCGGCAAGAATTCCATCGCAGCCATATCGCACTGCACCGGTTACCCACTGAGTGCTTTCCTCAGGCCGCGACCGTCCTGTTCAGGACCGTAATGCAGTCGCCCCGGGAAGCAACTTGGGCAATCCTTTCTTGAGCTTTGAGTTTATTCCGTCGGACAGATCATTGCAAATTCAATCGGTCAGCCGCCAACACGGAATGCTGGGCAAGTCTTAAAAACCAGGCGGGAAACAGGCCGATGCCGATGGTGCCCGCAGCAGTGAAGGCGAGCGTCGCGCGCACCAAGGGCGTCAGCGCCGGGTCGAACGTCCTTTCCGGCTCGCGCATGTAGATCACCATGACGATGCGGATATAAAAGTAGGCGGCAACAGCACTCAGCAGCACTGCGATCACCGCCAGCATGACGAACCCTCGCTCGACGAGCGCGACCAGCACGTAGAACTTGGCGAAGAACCCGGCCGTTGGCGGAATGCCGGCGAGCGAGAACAGATAGAGCAGCATCAGAAGCGCGAGCCCGGGACGGGACTTGGCGAAACCCGAGTAGTCTTCGATAACCTCGCCCGAGAAATTGCCGTTCCGCATCATGATGACAGTGGCGAAAATGCCGAGATTCATCAAAGAGTATATCAGCAGGTAGAGCATCACGCTGGCGATCCCGTCGGCACCGCCGGCCACCACGCCGAAAAGGGCGAACCCGGCATGGGCGATGCTGGAATAAGCGAGGAGCCGCTTGAAATTATCCTGCACCAGCGCCACGAAACTGCCGAGCGCCATCGTGCCCACGGCAATGACCGCGACGATGATCCAAACGTCCGAGGCTGCTACCAGCGGGTTGAGGAACACCCGCAGGATCACTGCGAACCCCGCCGCCTTGGGGCCGACTGACATGAAGGCGGTGATCGTCGTCGGCGCGCCTTCATAGACGTCCGGCAACCACATATGGAACGGCACCGCGCCGACCTTGAAGACCAGCCCCGCGACGATGAAGACCACCGCCAGCAGCAATCCGGGATCGAGCGGATCGCCGGTGACCGCCGCAGCCATCCCGTCCAGCTGCGTCGTACCGGTGAGCCCGTAGACCAGCGAAACGCCGTAAAGGAAAATCCCGGTCGAGACCGCGCCAAGGATCACGTATTTCAGCGCCGCTTCGTTTGACCGCCGCTCTCGCCGCAGGAATCCGGTCAGCACATAGGTGCAGAGCACCATCAGTTCGAGGCCCACATAGATCGAGAGGAGATCGGTCGCCGAGGCCATGATCATCATTCCCGAAAGCGCAAAGAGCAGCAGGACATAGTATTCGCTGCTCCCGATCCCCTCGATATCCGCATATTTTCGCGAAAGGAGGAATGTCAGGATGGTGGCCAGGTAGAACACGAACTTGAAGAAGACCGCGAAGCGGTCGGCGACGAACATGCCCGTATAGGCCGGCCGCACCTCGCTCGAAAGAATGAGTGTCGCCAAGGCGGCAATCAGCACGATCGCGACGGAAGCCCAGACCAGGAAATATTCCTGCCCCCTGCGCACAAGCTGTCCCAGGATCAGCAGGATGCAGGCTCCAGTGATCACCACGATCTCGGGCAGGCTTGCGAGAGCCGACTGGAAAAGTGCTGCGGCGGTCATGGGCCGCTCCCCTTATCGTGCACCTGAGCCAGCAGATGCTTCACCGAGACGTCGATGATGCCGAGAAAGGGTTTCGGATAGAGCCCGACCCACAGCACTAACACGGCCAGCGGCAGGGTCGCTGCCAGCTCGCGGGCGTTCACGTCGCGTATCTTGAACCGGACGCCGACGCTGGCCGCACCAAGCGCGACTTTCCTATACATGCCAAGCAGATAGGCCGCGCCAAGCAACGCGCCCAAAACGGCGGCCGCGCCGATGGCTAGGTTGGCCGCAAATCCGCCCGACAGGACCAGCAATTCGCCAATGAACGAATTCGTTCCCGGCAGCGCCATCGATGACAGAGTGAACAGCGCAAGAAACGCGGTATAGACGGGTGCTGCCTTCATCAGCCCGCCATAATCAGCGATGCTGCGGGTATGGGTCCGCTCGTAAATCAAGCCGACGAACAGGAACAGGGCGCCCGTCGTCACGCCATGATTGAACATTTGCAGGATACCTCCTTGGAGTCCGCGGAGGTTCAGCGCAAAAATCCCCATGGTCACGAAGCCCATGTGGCTGATGCTGGAATAGGCCACCAGTTTCTTCAGATCGTCCTGCGCCAGCGCGAGCAACCCGCCATAGACGATCGCAAGCGCTGAAAGCGAAAGCATCAGTGTCGAATAATATACCGACGCCTCTGGCAGCATCGGCAGCGAGAACCGCAGGAACCCATAGGCGCCCATCTTCAGGAGTACGCCCGCCAGGATGATGCTGCCCGCGGTCGGCGCTTGTACATGGGCGTCCGGCAGCCAGGTATGGACCGGCACCATCGGCACTTTGACGGCGAAGGCGATCAGGAAGGCGAAGAACAGCCAGGACTGGACCGGGAACGGCAAATCCTGCGCTGTCAGCGCGAGGATGTCGAAGGTCTCGCCGCCGTTGAAATAGAGCACGATGACACCGATGAGGAACAGGAGGCTGCCCGCCAGCGTGTAGAGGAAGAACTTGAACGCCGCATAGATCCGGCCTTCGCCACCCCAGACGCCGATGATCAGGTACATCGGGATCAGCATCGCTTCCCAGAAAACGTAGAACAAGAACAGGTCGAGCGCGCAGAACACCCCCAGCATCAGCGCCTGCATGGAGAGCAGACTGACCATGAACGCCTTGACCTTGCGGTCGATCGCAACCCACGAGGCGAGCACACAGATCGAACCCAGCAACGCGGTCAGGAACACGAAGAGCGCGCTTATCCCGTCGATACCAAGCGCATAAGTGATCCCGAGCGCGGGCACCCAAGGGCGCTTCTCTGTGAACTGCATCTCGTGGGTCGTGGTGTCGAATCCGGCCAGCATGGCGATGCAGAGGGCGAGGTCAAGGATTGTGACACCCAGCGCTGTCCAGCGCACCGCATCGTCGCCGCGGAGAAACATCAGAACCGCTGCCCCGGCGACGGGCGTGAAAATTATGAAGCTCAGAAGCGGCAATCCCATCGCGCCCCCTACCGCCATACCACGGCGAAGACCACGGCGGCTGCGATCACACCAGCGATCATCGCCAGCGCGTAATGGGTCACGACGCCGGTCTGGAGCCGCCGGAGCCGCCCGCCGCCGCGCAGGATCGAGCGGGCGACGCCGTTCACGACGGCGTCAACGCCGGTGACATCGATCCGCAGTCCCATTCGCGCCGCCCCATGCAGGAAAGGCAACACAGCAGTCTCGGACACGTCGCTCACCGCCTTCTCGTAGCGCGCCAGCGGTTTTCCGGCGATCCACATGAAGACCCGAGCGCCCTTGCGGTAGAACCAATCGGTGTCGATGCTGATCGTGTTCTCGGGGTCGAGCGCCCTGAGGAATATGACAAAACCCAAGGCGGTGAACATCAGCACGCCAAGGCTCTCGGTGACATGGACGCCGGTGTAAGGTTCGTAGTTCACCGGATAGGGCAGAAGATCGTAAAGCGGCTGAGGGAACACCCCGATCGCGATGCAGAGCACCGCCGCCATGCCCATCGCAACCAGCATGTTGCGGGGCGGCTCCCGCGCCTCCAGCCCACGGTCGGTGCCAAAGAACATGTAGTACGGCAGCTTCAGTCCGGTGTGCAGGAACGTCCCCGCCGACGCCATCGTCAGCGCGAGCACCATCACAGCGCGGTGATCCTGTCCGGCGGCGGCCACCACCATCGACTTGGTGACGAAGCCCGAGAAGAATGGAAATGCCGAAATCGCGAAAGCGCCAACCATGTAGAGCGCCACGGTCACCGGCATGGTCTTGTAGAGCCCACCAAGCTCGGTGAGCTTGCGCCGGCCGGTGACGTAAATCACCGCCCCAGCACCCATGAACAAGAGCGCCTTGTAGAGGATATGTGCGAAGGCATGACTGGTGGCCCCGTTCACCGCCATCTCGGTGCCGATGCCGACGCCCGCCACCATGTAGCCCACCTGGCTAACGATGTGATAGGCCAGTAGCCGCCGGCAGTCGTTCTCCAGCACCGCGTAGACGACGCCGTAGAGCGCCATCGCGGTGCCGAGCCAAACGAGAAGTTCAGTTCCCGGAAACGCCCGCGCCAGCACATAGACGGCGGTCTTGGTGGTGAAGGCGCTCATGAACACCGCGCCGGTGACAGTCGCCTCCGGGTAAGCGTCGGTCAGCCAGGCGTTGAGCGGCGGCACAGCGGCGTTGAGCATGAACCCGGCAAGGATCAGGTAAGCGCCGACGCCCATCTCGCCTGCGATCGGGCCGAAGAGCAGCGAGCCAGTCGAGAGCCCGTAGAGAATGACGCCGCCAAGTAGGACGACGCCGCCAGTTATATGGACCATGAGATACCGGAACCCGGCGGCGATCGCCTGTCGGCCGCCCTGGGCGAAAACCAGATAGGCAGAGGCAAACGCCATGCCTTCCCAGAACAGGTACAAGGTCAGGTAGTCGCCGGCGAAAACCACGCCAAGCGCGCTGCCGACATAGACGAACGCAGCGACATGCTGGCCGGGGCGCGTCAGGTGCAGAGCATAGACCGTTCCGATCAGCGCCATAATGGTGAAGACCGTTGCGAAGACGATGCTCAGCTTGTCGACCTTCGCGATGAGGATTTCCTGCCCGATGAACGATGCCGCGCCGTAGCTGCCTGACTGCATCGTGAGCACGGTGAGGATCGCAAGTATCGGGATCAGCAGCAGATAGGCCTTGCGGATCGACCCGTTCAGAAAGGGGATCGGCAGGGCACCGAGAATGAACAGCAGGGCGGGATGGACGAAGTCAGTCATAATAGTCCTCGCGCCGCATGAGCCCAGCCCGATGGCCGAGGAACTTGGAAACGAAAATCAGCAGCACGCAGGATAAGAAGCCGTAGACGGCCGACCAGCCCGGCAGACGGTCCCACGGGTATTCGGCGTGTTCGCGCGGCACCAGGAAGTCGGCGATGACGATCAGGACGAGCACCAGATAGAAAAGCCGACGCCGTTCGGTCGCATACTTTCCGTCGCCAAAGAAATCGACCAAGCGCTTTATCACCTGACAACTCCTTCCGCCAAGGCGACGAAATAGTCGGGGAAGATGCCCATCGCCACCGACAGGATGGCGGTCGCAACTAGCGGGATCGTCACCATCGGAATTTCACGGACCGTTGCCGGGCTCCCTTGCGCCTCCGTCCCGAAAAAGGCGACATAGCTGACCGGCAGGAAATAAGCGGCGTTGAGGACCGAACTCGCTAGGAGCACGATCAGGAACGCGATTTCCCCCGCCTCCACCGCGCCTCGCGCCAGATACCACTTGCTCACGAACCCCGCAGTCGGTGGCACGCCGATCATGCTGAGTGAGCCGACGAAGAACGCCCCCATCGTCCAGGGCAACCGGCGGCCGATACCAGCCATGTCGCTGATGTTGCGCTTGCCGGACGCGCAATAGATCGACCCGGCGCAGAAAAACAGTGTGATCTTTGAGAATGCATGCGCCGCGATGTGGATGATCCCGCCGACCATCGCGACCGGCGAGAGCAGAACCGCGCCCAGCACGATGTAGGAGAGCTGGCTGACCGTGGAATAGGCGAGCCGCGCCTTCAGGTCGTCCCGCGTCAGGGCGTAGACCGACGCCATCAGAATCGTGAACGAGACCAGATAGGCCGTGGCGATGCCCAGTCCTAGCCCGTCCACCAGCCCCGTGCCGAACACATGGAACACCAACCGCAGCACGCAAAACACGCCCATCTTGACCACGGCCACGGCATGCAGGAGCGCACTGACCGGTGTCGGCGCCACCATCGCGGCAGGCAGCCATGCGTGCATCGGCATCACCGCAGCCTTGGCGAAGCCGAAGAGGTAGCAGAAATAGACGACTGTCAGCAGCGCCGCCGAAGCATCGCTCCCTGCCAGCAGGCCCCCCGTGACAAAGTCGAGCGATCCCGCAATGTGGTAGGTCAGCGCCAGCGCGGCGAGAAGCACGCTCTTTGACGCTCCCATCAAATAGACCAGGTACTTGCGGCTGCCCATCCATCCCTCTTCGTCTTCGTGGTGGTAAACGAGCGGATAGGTAACGAGGGTGAGCATCTCGTAGAAGATTACCAGCGTGAACAGATTGGCGGCGAAGGCGCCTCCGACCGCTGCCGCGAGACTGGCGGCAAAGCAGGCGAAGAACCGGGTCTGCGCATGCTCGTTCAAGTGCCGCATGTAGCCGATGGAATAGATCGCCGCGACAATCCACAGCAGCGACGAGACGGTGGCAAACACCATGCCGAGCGCATCGACCCGGAAAGCCAAGTCAATCCCCGGCAGAACCTCAAACAGGCGCAATTCGACCGTCCCGCCCGCCAGCACCGTGGGCGCCATCGAGACGACAATTGCGAACATGGCGATTGCCGCCAATGGCGAGACGATATCGCGGAGTTTCTCGCGGTTGTTCAGGAGAAGAACTGCAAGGGCCGCCAGGCCCGCGACGGCGACGGCAAGTAGCGGCCGGATCGATACCACCGGGTCCAAGCCTCTATCCTTTCATCATGGTCACGTCGTCGACCTTGAGGGTAGATTTGTTCCTCACGAGGGCGACCAGGATTCCGAGGGCGACGGCAACCTCCGCCGCGGTGATTGCGATGACGAAGATCGCGAAAATCTGACCGCGGAAATCGGCGTAGTAACGCCCGAAAGCGATGAAATTGATGTTGACCGAGTTGAGCAACAGCTCCAGCGACATCAGCACGACCAGAATGTTGCGCCTGAGCAGCACGCCCGCCGCTCCGATCACGAACAGCGCCACTCCGAGCAAAATATACCACCAGAGCGGAACCATCACCGCTGCTCCTTCTGCGCCAGCACGATGGCCCCGATCAGGGCGGCCAGCAGGATGACGGACGCAACTTCAAACGGCAGGAGATAGTCGGCGAACAGCGTTGTGCTGAGCTGCCTGACCTGATCGCCACCGCGCACGGTGACGGGCTGCGTGAGCGAAAAGCGGCCGCTCCAGAGCACCAGCGCAACCATCTCGATCCCAAGCAGGACGAGCAACACCAGAGCCGCCATGTTGCCGCCCGGCAAGAACCGTTGCAAGACCGCTTCGCGCACATCGATCATCATGATCACGAAGACGAACAGGACCATAATCGCGCCGACATAGACAAAGATCTGGATGACCGCGAGCAGCGGCGCCTCGAGCAAGACGAAGATTGCCGATATCTGCAGGAAGCACGCCATCAATGCCAATGCGCTGTGAACCGGATTGCGCGCCATGACCAGCGTCAAGGCGGTGATCACGGACACCGTAGCGAACAGAAGAAAGAACCCCTGATCCATCGACGCCGACCCTCCGACGCGAACTGCTACCCGGCGCGAGACGGCCGGATTTGAGATTGCGCCGCAACTTCCGATGCGTTCAAAAATTGTGCCCTAAAATCGGATTTTTCACAAGATTATTGTCATTGGCGGAGCAAGACCGGGTCGGTCCGGATGTGGCGAAGGTCGCTTGCGAAGCGCGCGCTTTCGATAGCGCCGTACCGATTTTATTGTTCCATAGGCAAATGGCTTGAGCCGGTCGGTACCGACGTTTTGTTACGGCGTAGTGGGAAATTTCTTCCAAATAACACCGGCTGTTCCGCCGAAGTTACAAGTCGCTGTGGCTTCAGGCCCCCGCAACCAAATCTTTCCCTCCAAAAAACAAAACGCTCCTCGTGGAGCAGCCCGCTCGGCGGGCAATCGAGTCACTGGATCGATTGCTTGTTGGAAGCCGCTGGCAAACACGCATGCCCGTAGGGCCGCCGGCAATGAGATCGAGGACGAACATCGCTCCGCCGCTGCGGCCCGACTTTCGGAGATCAATCTCGCGAACTACCGCGTCTTTGCCTAGCCAGCCGTCCGGGCGGCCATTACGCCGCCGGTGGCCGATGCGGCATCCCCACCCCTTGCGCCTCGGCTACGAAAGTCGTGCCAGCGCAGGTCGATTGACGCTGGCTGGGTTCAAGACGATGATGCGAGAACAGTATTTCGTCCTCTTGATCGACGAGCCCGGGTCCTTGGGACAATTCCGGCACTCCTGCCGGCGGACATGGACGAGCGCCGAAAGGCCTTCGAGGCCCTGCGCGAGCTGCTGGTGTCGTCGGGCGTTGGAAGCCGGCGGGAGCCGATTGCCTCGATCGTGTGGCCGAGCTGTTCAGCCTCGGCAAGGAGGAATTCGGCAGCAACCCAGTCCGCGGACCGGCAAGCAAGAGCGCTCGCGTTCGCAACGCATCCTGATCGAAGCAGAGGGAGCTTCCCAATGACCGACCTTTCCACGACCAAACCTGAACAATCAAAATACGACCGACTGATTGCCGCTGCACGGGAGGTTGCGCCTGCCGTCACGATCGTGGCGCATCCCTGCGACGAGACGTCATTGCAGGGCGCGCTTGACGCCGAGAACAGACTGATCGTACCGGTCCTGGTGGAGCCCGCCGCAAGAATTCAGACGGTGGCCGCGGAGAATGGGCTTGATCTGAAAGAGCACGAAATCGTCGACGTTCCAAATAGCCACGCCGCTGCGGCGAAGGCAGTCGTCCTGGTACGAGAGGGAAAGGGCGAGTTCCTCATGAAGGGCAGCCTCCATACGGACGAACTGATGCGCGACGTCACGGCCCCCGCCACCGGCCTGCGCACCGAACGCCGCGTCAGCCATATCTTCGTGATGGATGTGCCTGACCACGCCGACACGCTCTTCATCACCGACGCGGCGATCAACATCTCTCCCGACCTCGATGTTAAACGCGACATCGTGCAGAATGCAATCGACCTCGGGACGACGGTCGGGCTCGGTCAGCCCCGTGTAGTGATCCATTCCGCCGCCCGGCGGCGTGTGACACAAGTGGCGGCCTGAACCATGGACGCGATCCTTGTCGTCAACGCCGGCTCGTCAAGCCTAAAGTTCCAGATCTTTGAGATCGCCGACACCGGCCCCAATTGCCGCATTCGCGGCCAGATCGATGGCATCGGAGTACGGCCCCGTCTAGCGGCGAGCGCCGCCGACGGAACGGTCCTGGTTGATCGTCGATATGCGCCGGACGTAGTCGACCACCTGCCGGCGGCAATCGCTGAAATCCGTGCGTGGTTGCTGACCCTTAAGGGTTTCACGCTCCGTGCCACGGGTCATCGCGTCGTTCATGGCGGCCCGGACTATGCGAAACCGATCCTCATAGACCGCGACACACTCGACAAGCTTGCGACTTTCCAGGAGCTTGCTCCGCTGCACCAGCCGAACAACCTCGCGCCGATCCGCCTCGCGATGGAAATCAATCCGGATGTGCCGCAGGTCGCCTGTTTCGACACCGCTTTCCATCGCGGCCACGCCCCGCATACGGATTGCTACGCCTTGCCCTGGGACTACTACGAGCACGGAGTACGACGATACGGCTTTCATGGCCTGTCCTACGAATACATTGCCGAGCGGTTGGCCGAAGTCGCGCCCGGAATCGCCGGTGGACGCATCATAGTTGCCCACCTCGGCAGCGGTGCGTCCATGTGCGCGCTGAAGGACGGACGCAGCCTTGAGACTACGATGGGCTTCACGGCACTCGATGGCTTGCCGATGAGCACCCGCCCGGGCCAGATGGATCCCGGCATCGTGCTATACCTGCTCGATCACAGAGGAATGACCATGGGGGAGGTTACGGACCTTCTCTACAGGGCGTCCGGTCTGAAGGGGCTGTCAGGCATTTCGGCCGACATGCGCGATCTTCTTGCCAGCGATGACCCGCGTGCGGCCCTCGCCATCAATCACTTCGTCCATCGCTGTGCGCTCAGTGCCGGCATGCTTGCCGCCGCGCTTGGAGGTCTTGACGCTTTCGTCTTTACGGCTGGCGTCGGGGAGAATTCGCCGCCAATCCGCGCTCGCATCGCCGAACGGCTTGCCTGGCTGGGAGCCGAACTCGATCCCGCGGCCAACGAAGCGGGCGCGGTGCTCATTTCCACTTCTGCGAGCCGCGTCGCGCTCTACGTCCTGCCGACGGATGAGGAACTGATGATCGCCCGCCACACGCTTGCACTCATAACAGCACCCTGAAACCGATGTAATGCGCATGATCAACCCTTTCGGCCCGAGAAGCGCCGTGCGCCCAATCACTGGGTAGGAGCTCTATGTGGACGGCGGCTATCATATTGTCGACTGAGCATGCGGCGAACAAAACAGCCGCCGACCCCTTGATCCCGCCAAGTTGAAGTAATCCAGCTCGCCTTCGCATGCCCGGAAGATACCAATTGACAACGAAGGCGAGAGTTGGCATCCGCGGGCGTGAGGCGATAGAATCCAAGCGGCATCCAATCTAAAGCCAGCCCCCTGAAAATCCCGCACGTCTCAACCCGGTCACGATGGGCTTGCATTGGCGCATGATGTTCCAGAGCAAGCCGGTCCGATAGTTTTCGATCATCAGCACCACCGGTCCTTGGTCGATGCCGAAGTGATAAGGGCTTACCCACCATCCGGCTTGACTGTTTTCCACCGCATATGTCTGGTTAAACGACGGTTTGAAGCCGTAAAGCCGCGTCATACCGAGCTTCATCCGCGCAAAGTTGCGGACAGTTGGCACGACAATCTCCGGCGCGAACGGCAGCGAGGCGACAACGACCCATGGCGCGATAGTCCCATCGTCAGGTCCGAAAGGAGCCCCGCGGGCTACGTAGTCGAAGAACTCCCGATCGACCCCATCTATCGTCCGCTTACCCCAACCCGGGCCGTCGCATGCGGTGAACCCCCAACAATGTTCGCCATACCCTACAAAGTTCATCGGGTTGCGGATTGCGTATTGTTGCTGGATATATGTCGCATGCCGACTGTTTTCGAAATAGTCGGTGTCATGGTGGCGCATGTACGCATCGCGGATGCCTCGAAAGTCTATCCACATGTGCGACAGTTGATGGGTAAAAAGCGGTCCTGAATACAACAACTCGCGGCCGTAGATATTCCGCCATTCGTAGGTTTCGGTGTAGGCGGCATAGCACTCGGGCGGCAAAGGGTGAGTTGGGGATCCCAGACCAATGATGTAGAGCAGCAGGCCTTCATCATAGCCACGCCATCGATAGGGAATGAAACCGCTCTCCGGACGCCAGCCATGCGTTAAAGTTGCACCGCCATCGCAGGCCCAATTCCAGTCGGCACGCTCGTAAAGCGCCATCGCGAGCTGGCGGATTTCAGCCTCAGCGGCCGTGTCGCCATCAAAGTAGGTGGCAACGGTCAAGGCACCTGCGAACAGGAAAGCCGAGTCGATTGTCGACAACTCGCATTGCCAAACCCGGCGCCCCGTTTCGATGTCTAGAAAGTGATAAAAAAACCCTTTGTAGCCGGATGAATCCGGCTCCGGCCCCTGCGGGCATGCCATCAGGTATCTCAAGCGATTGCGGGTGATCTTTGCCGCAAATTCGCGGATGAGGACGCCGCGTTCTACAACCACGGGGATGGTCGCCAACGCCATGCCGATCGCCGCGATGCTTGCCGGGGCGTTCGGTTCTGTCTTGTCGCGCACCAGGCCGTTGTCCGGGTTTGTGCATTGGAGATAGTACAAAAGAGTGGTGAATTGCAGCCGAGCGAGGTCCTGGTCCGTTGGCATGCGGTCGAGATCAGCGTCGGTTGAGAGCATTTCGGGCATGGCCGCTAACCAACTATGATGTGGACGTTATGCATGCGTCCGTCATCCACAAGCGAGACGGCTTCGTTCGCGACTGGTTCACCGTCCAGAGTGACGGAGTGCACGCCTCGGCCGATGCCCTTCGCGTTGTCGAAACGGATGCGGTAGGTCGCTGATCCATATCGGTATGCGATCTCATAGGCCGGCCAGCCTGCCGGAACGCACGGCTCGAACCGCAGAAACGGCCCTTGCTGGCGAAAGCCGAGGATTGCCTCGAGCGCTACGCGGTAGAACCAGCTGGCCGATCCGGTGTACCAGGTCCATCCACCGCGCCCAGTGTGTGGCGGCGCGCCATAGATATCGGCGCTGACCGCATATGGTTCCACCTTGTAGCGTTCGACTTGATCTCGCGTGGCGCCATGACAAATCGGATTGATCAGGTTCCAAAGCTTTAAGGTGAGATCGCCGTCGCCTTGCAAAGCGGTCGCCCAGACAACCCAGGTTGCCGCATGCGTGTATTGGCCGCCATTTTCACGGATGCCCGGGACATAGCCCTTGATGTAGCCGGGCTGTAGCAAGCCTTCGTCAAAAGGCGGGTCGAAGAGTTTGATCAGCTTGTCCTCTTGGCGTACCAGCCGGTCGTGGACCGCACGCATCGCGTTTGAAGCTCGTCCAGCATCGGCTTCGCCCGAAATGACAGCCCAGGCCTGCGGGATGGCGTCGATCTGGCATTCGTCGTTCAGGTCCGACCCGAGCGGCGTGCCATCGTCAAAATAGGCCCGGCGATACCAACCACCGTCCCAGGCGTTGGCCTCAAGGGCTGTGCGCAGCGCCTCGACTCGCTCGCGGCACCAGGCGGCTCTGCTTTGATCTCCACGCGACACTGAAATCTCGGCAAATGATTTCAGGACCGTGAGGAAGAACCAGCCGTTCCAGACGCTCTCTCCCTTGCCTTCGGCGCCGACCTTGTTCATGCCGTCGTTCCAGTCACCGGTTCCCATGAGAGGAAGGTCGTGGCTGCCCAATCGATAGCCATGCTCCAGCGCACGGATGCAATGCTCGTAGATGGAGCCGGACTGTTCGCTGGTCGCCGGCTGGCTGAAGTCTTCCTCCTGGTCTTCTTTCAACACCGGCGACGTGATGAAGGGAACCATCTCATCAAGCAGTTGAACGTCGCCCGTCGTGGACACGTAGTGGTGAACGACCAGAGGCAAGAAATAGAGGTCATCGGTGATCCGGGTACGCACGCCGATACCGGATGGAGGATGCCACCAGTGCTGGACGTCCCCCTCCTCAAATTGCCGTGCTGCCGATCGCAGGATCTGGGAGCGGGCCTCGCTCGGAGCGCTGTAGACCAGAGCCATCACGTCCTGGAGCTGATCCCTGAAGCCGTAAGCGCCTCCGGACTGATAATTGGATGTACGCGCCCAGACACGGCACGCCAGAACCTGGTACAGCAACCAGCGGTTCATCATCAAGTTCATCCCGACATCGGGCGTGGTCACCTGGATCGAGTTTAGAATATCGTCCCACTGGCGGACAACAGCCGACAGGCTACTGACCGCACGCTCGGAGTCGGCATGCTCGTGGACCAGCCTGCGGACTTCATCGAGGTCGGTAGTCTCTCCCAAGACAAAGACGATTTCTCTGCTTTCGCCGGGTGACAAGGAGATATCCACCATCAGCGCAGCGCAGGGATCCAGCAATGGACCGAACCGTTCTGCAAGATTGGTTCGCAGCATAGCCGCTGGCTGAAATACGGAACCATAGTTGCCAAGAAACTCCGCGCGGTCAGATGTCGCCGAGCGCGCCGGCTGACTGGCGGCTGCGAAAGCCAGCTTCCCGGAAAAGGCTCCGCCCCAGGGGTTTCTGGCGACGATGGCGCCCGACCGCGTATCCCGCGTGCAGACAATCCGCGTCGCCGCGTCTTCGCGGTGGGTCCCAAGTACCCACTCAGCGAAATAGGTTGCTGTGACGTGCCGAGCCCGAACATCATTGTTAGTAAGCCTGAGACGAATGATCTTGACCGGATCGTTGAGTGAAACGGAGACCGTCAGCTCTTGATCGAGGTGACGGCAGTGACCGATATAACGGCTGTAGCCTTGGCCGTGACGAACGGTCACCGCCGCACCAGGACCGATAGGCAGGGGTGTCGGCGTCCAGATATCTCCGGTTTCCTCATCCCGCAAATAGAGGACTTCGCCCGGCGCATCCGTAACCGGGTCGTTCGACCACGGTGTTAGCCGGTTCATCTGGCTATTCTCCGACCATGTGTAGCCGAGACCGGCTTCAGTCGTCAGACAGCCAAAATGCGGGTTTGCGATCACGTTGCTCCAAGGCGCAGGCGGCAGGGCGGCGGCTTGGGGTTTCAGCGCGCTCACGTGCACCACATACTCCTGTCCATCGGCTGTGAAGCCGCCGAACCCATTCCAGTATTGCAAATCCTCGGCTGGTTTAGGCGGAGGGGCTGTGGGTTGCTCGCTCAGCCCAGTGGTGATGGTGGGCGAAAGAGGTGACGTGGCCGGGAAGAGCCGGTTGAGTTGATCGCTGAGTTCACCGCCGGTTCCCAGCAGGACGATGCGCGCCGCCGCGGCGATGGTCGCCAGGTGGTCGCTTTCGGTACCGGGCTCGGAAAGGATAAAGATTCCGCCGGGTTTGCCGATCATGTCCGCTTGCGGGCCTGATTGCAGCTTTTCGGCCAGCCGCTTGGCGCTTTCTGCACCGCCCCCGTCAAGCAGGATCAGGTCAAATCTCAAGCCCCTCCGTCGAGCGAAATCATGGCCCATCGTCACCTGGCGAACGAGTGCATGATCCCCATCGTCATCCACGCGGACCAGCACTATCGGGAGGTCGCCGGAGATACCTTGAGCCCAGAGAGCCGCTTGATCCCATCGATCTCTCGGGATAACGGGCGCCTGCCGCATGGCCTGGTTCGCAAATGCGACGCTCCCGGCCAGCCGATTGAACAGCGAGATATCGTCGGGCTTCGGGTTCAGTGTCCGGAGCTCGCTTTCGTATTTCCTTGACGCATCGGAGAAAGCTCGTTCGACCGCGTCGAACTTGGCGTATCTCTCGGCGATGCGCTGCACGGCCGACTGATCGTCTGCCGCTCCTGTGACGAAGGCGACGCGCGCGTCGGCGCCTGGCGCCAGACGAACCGTTCGCCGCAGACAGAAAATCGGGTCGAGGACAGGGCCGGTTGTTCCGGAGAGCGATGCGCCCACGTCGAATACCGAGGGGTTGGTTGTCGTCCGGCCTCGGCCAAGAAATCTCAGCCGATCGGTTTCATATTCGGCCGCTTCGGCAGACGGCACGTTCGATGAGGAAACGTGAACTGCCCAAGTGGCTTTCTCGCCGGCAGCACGTGGCCTGCGGCGGGCAAACAGAGCGCCTGTCGCCTCGTCAAACCGGGTTTCTATAAAAAGCTTGGCAAAACCCGGATGCGCCATATCCGCGCGACGATTGATCAGGCAGACCTCGGCATAGCTTGTCAGTTCGAGGGTTCGTTCTCGTGTACCATGATTCATGATCATGAGCACACGCACCTCCGAGTCCACATCGGACGCGACACAGATCTTCGAGACGATTTCAATGTCACCGGCGTGACAGCCAAATTCGGCCCTGTCTCCGTGAAAGGCGTGCTTGTAGACATTTAAAGGGCGAAATATTGGCTGCTTTCCGATGGACCAGAGATCGTTGTCCGTCAGATCCCTGATATAACAAAATTGGCCCCAGCAATCGCGGGTGCTGTCCTCGCGCCACCGGGTAATGTCAAGGCCTTGCCACATTCCGTAACCGGCCCCGGCGGCCGTGACCAGCACACTATACCGATCGTTGGAAAGCAAGGCGACCGCGGAGCCGGGATTCGCCGGCTCCGCGATATTGTCATGTCGTGCTGCGTCGGACGTGCTCGTTGCCACTGGAACCTCCGTTCGATTGGACGCCGCCGCTCAAGCATTATCCCCTTCGGTCGAGGTTCTTTGGGACCTTCCCGGCTGGCCTTTCGAGCCCCATTTCCAGCCGCTGATTGCTGGCATGTCGTCGCCGTATTTCTCGATGTATTGCCTGTGTTCGATCAGCTTCTCGCGAATTGCCTGTTTGAAATAGGCAGCGCGCGCACCGAGTTGCGGCAGCCGGTCGATGACGTCCTCGACCAGATGGAAACGGTCCATTTCATTCAGGACCACCATGTCGAACGGCGTCGTCGTCGTTCCTTCTTCCTTGTAGCCGCGGACGTGTAGATTGCCGTGATTGGTACGGCGGTAGGTGAGCCGGTGAATGAGCCACGGATAGCCGTGGAAGGCGAAGATGATCGGCTTGTTCTTGGTGAACAGTGCATCGAAATCGCGATCCGGCAGCCCGTGTGGATGCTCGGATGGCGGTTGAAGTTTCATCAGGTTCACCACGTTGATGACGCGGACTTTCAGTTCCGGCAGGTGCTCCCGGATCAGCTCGACTGCCGCCAGCGTCTCAACTGTTGGAACATCGCCACAACATGCCATCACGACGTCTGGCTCACTTCCCTTGTCGTTGCTTGCCCATTCCCAAATGCCGAGACCCTCGCTGCAATGCTTGATGGCCTGATCCATCGTGAGCCACTGCGGGGCGGGCTGCTTGCCTGCGACAACGACGTTGACGTAGTTGCGGCTGCGCAAGCAGTGATCCGTCACCGAGAGCAATGTATTGGCGTCCGGCGGCAGATAGACCCGGACAACCTCCGCCTTCTTGTTGACCACGTGATCGATGAACCCCGGGTCCTGATGACTAAAGCCATTGTGGTCTTGCCGCCAGACGTGGGAACTCAGGAAGTAGTTAAGCGAGGCGACCGATCGCCGCCATGGAATGTCGTTGCACACCTTCAGCCATTTGGCGTGCTGGTTGAACATCGAGTCGATGATATGGATGAAAGCCTCATAGCAGGAAAAGAAGCCATGCCGGCCGGTCAGCAGGTAACCTTCCAGCCAACCTTGGCATTGATGCTCGCTGAGCACCTCCATCACTCTGCCATCGGGCGACAGATGATCATCTTCCGGATAGATCTCCGCCATGTAGCAGCGGTCGGTGACCTCCAATACATCCTGCCAGCGATTGGAGTTGTTCTCATCGGGGCTGAACAGTCGGAAGTTCTTGCTGTCCATGTTCATCTTCATGATATCACGGAGAAACTTACCCATCACCCGCGCCGCCTCGGTGTGGGTTTGCCCGGGCCTTGGAACGGAGACTGCGTAGTCGCGGAAGTCGGGCATCTTCAGGTCCCGCAACAGCAATCCACCATTGGCATGCGGATTGTCGCTCATCCGACGATGCCCCACGGGGGCCAGCGCCGCCAGCTCTGGCTTGAAGCGGCCATTGTCGTCAAACAGGTCCTCTGGGCGGTAGCTCTTCATCCATTCCTGCAGAATTTGGATGTGCTCCAACTTGTCCATGTCGCCCATCGGCACCTGGTGCGCCCGCCAGTAGTCCTCGCACTTCTTACCGTCGATCTCGGGGGGGCAGGTCCAGCCTTTCGGCGTGCGGAAAACGATCATCGGCCACATCGGACGTTTCACGTTGCCCTTGGTGCGGGCTGCTGCCCATATTTCCTGGATATCCGTCACTGCTGTGTCGAGCACGCCGGCCAATTGCTGGTGCACGCTTTCTGGGTCACTGCCCTCGACGAAATATGGCGTGTAACCCATGCCTTCGAAGAATTTCCTTAGCTCTTCACGGGGAATGCGGGCCAGGAAGCACGGGTTGGCGATCTTGTAGCCGTTCAGGTGCAGGATCGGCAGCACGCAGCCGTCGCGAGCCGGATTGAGGAACTTGTTGCCGTGCCATCCCGTCGCAAGCGGCCCCGTTTCGGCTTCCCCGTCGCCGACAACGCAAGCGACAATCAGATCCGGGTTGTCGAACGCCGCCCCGTAGGCGTGGCTAAGGGCATAGCCCAGCTCGCCGCCCTCGTGGATGCTGCCGGGGGTTTCCGGCGCAACATGGCTGGGGATGCCGCCGGGAAAGCTGAACTGCTTGAACAGCTTCTTCATGCCTTCGTCGTCTTGGCCGATATTGGGATAGACTTCGCTGTAGGTGCCTTCGAGATAGGCGTGTGCAACCAGCGACGGTCCGCCATGTCCGGGTCCGATGACGTAGATCATTTCAAGATCATCGCGTTTGATCACGCGGTTGAGGTGCACGTAAAGCATGTTCAAGCCCGGCGACGTGCCCCAATGGCCAAGCAGCCGTGGCTTTATATGCTCGCGTTTCAATGGTTTTTTCAGCAGCGGATTGTCGAGAAGATAGATCTGACCCACCGACAGATAGTTCGATGCCCGCCAATAGGCGTCCATCGACTGTAATTCTTTTTTCGAAAGGGGGCCGCCCGTTGCTATCTTCTTGTGTATGGCGACCTTTGCGTCTCCAGTCGTCTTGAGCGAAACCATGGTATCTCCTCCTCTGAGCCCAGATTGCTACGGTAAGATCTTCCAAGGCGAGAAATCGTCGAGTTTTTAAATGCCACGAGTTTTTAAATGCCAGCGATTGAAGAGGGCGGTGCGATGCTTGGCGGAAGGAATGCTAAGCGCGAGGCATAGTCTGCCCCGCGATCGTTATCGACCGAATATGCGATATGGTGCCCGTTTCAATCAGCCTAAGGCGCTGGCACGCCGTTGCGGCGGTCCATCACCAATGCCTCCAGCTCCTATGTATCGCCCTGCCGTCAAAAACGGCTTCGTGCCAAGCCTCTATGCGTAAGAGCTAATACTCTCACGAAACGCGTCTGAAGCACAGTCAAATTCGAAGGTGTCTGAGGTTTAATCCGAAGCCGATGGCAAAGAGCCCCCTGACTCTTACGGACGATCGCCGGAGAAGTGTTCAACCACTCGCGTCACGCCCCTGACACTTTCGGCAGCGACGCGCGCTGCCCTCTTGCATTCCTCCGTGTCGATGCTTCCCCACAGGTGGGCCACGCCGTCAGTAACCGTTACGGCCATGTCTTTTCCTAGAAGACTTGTATTTTCGCTGAGGCGTATCGCAATGCTGCGACGGATGGCCTCGTCACCTGGTGCGGTTTCATCACGATCGGCAGCAACGATCGCCTTCAGCAGATCTGCACGACTGATGATGCCAATCGGCACGCCATCTCTCATCACGGGAATACGTTTTATCCGGTGTTTCTGCATCAAGGCTGAGACCTGGCCCAGAGACGTGTCCTCGCCTACGACGACCGGGTCGCGGCTCATGACGTCGGCAACTTTCCACGCGTTGCTCTTGACGTAAGCCGTGGCTTTCTCTTCGGCGGTAAGGGCAAACGTTCCGAGTTCGGCGGCTGCTGCCCCTCCTAACTCCGTTCTCCGCAGCAGATCACCTTCACTGAGTATCCCGATCAGGCGACCCGCATCGTCGATGACCGGGACGCCACTAACCTGATTTGCGAGCATGATTTCGGCGGCTCGCCGAACGCTGTTATCCGGTGATACACCGACAAGCTTCGTGGTCATCACATCTTTGACTAGCATCTCCGCACGACCTTCCCCCAAAGAGGGCAACGAGGATTTGCTAAATTAAACCTGTTGCGGGTGTACGACAACCAAATTAACGGCGTTGCCGCGCCCTGTCTCAGGCGCGGTTCACCGTCCATGTCCAGCTGCCATCCTCACCGCATTCCAACACCGCATCGTGGCAATCGCGCAGGACGTCAGTTTCCGCGTTGTTGATGCAGGTGATCGAATTTTCAGAAAGTATCTGCAGGATCCTGGGAAATTGTTCGAGACCGAGCGTCGTGTCGATTCGATCCAGGAAGACGAACTGCGGGGCCGCGAGAAGAATATTGACGAGTGCGAGGAGTTGCTGCTCCTGCAGCGAAAGCAACATTTCCCAATCCTTCTCGGCATGTAGCCCGCCCGCCTGTGCTAGCACCCGTTCGAGATTGAGCTCGTGCAGGAGCTGGATGATGCGGTCGTCGGGGATTTTGCTCGAGCGTACGTTGCGTACGAGAATCTGGTGCAGCGTGCTTGTCGGCAGATAAGGCCGCTGAGGGAGAAAGAGTATATCGTCGGGACCTGGGCGAATGATGCGCCCGGAGCCCTTGAAGGAAATGCCGGCTGTCGCTCTAAACAGCGCGACGCGTGCAGCTTGAGCCGGCCCCGTGATCAAGACACGCATCCCGATGGGGATCGAAACCGACAAGTCTTTGACGACAGGAACTTCGCTCGCCGATGACAGCAGAGTCAACGTCTCATAGGCCAGACGCCCTTTTTCTTCGACAATCGCGATACCTGATCCTGCGGGTGCTCGTACCTGTTCTATAGCCTCCATCAGCGAGCTAAGCCGCGCCACGACCGCAGCGAACGTCGAGATGGACTGGAACTGGGTTATGATCAGCGAAAAAGCTCCCACCAGCATTGCGAAAGCTGCGCCGGACTGGGTGATCACGCCGAAGTCGATGTCCCCTCTCATGTAGGCAGGAGCAATGATTAAGGCGGGAATGATTTGGATCAGCCAGTTGTAACCCGTGGTGAAGAATCCCACGTTGCGATTGATCGCGGTGACTTTGCGAAAATTGGTGACCGCATCCTCGAGTCGCTGCAGTAGACGAAAGCTCTGCTGTTCTTCGCAATGCGCCAGCACAATGGATTCGGCGTTTTCTCGAACTTGAATTAGGTCGGAGCGGAAGCTGGCCTCTTTGTCGAGTTGATCGTAGTTGAGTTTGATGAGCGGTCGCCCAAGCGCGATCGTCAGGTACGACCCGCAAGCGGCATACAGAACGGCCACCACAAACAGCAGGGGACTTATCGACCACAGCACACCGGAAAAGGCTATGATTGTGAGGCTGCTGTTGAGTACCATCAGGACGAAGGACAGCGTAGTGACCGTGAATACACGCATGTCCTCAGTGATCCGCTGGTCGGGGTGGCTAAGCTGTCCCGATACATCCAGCTGATAATAAGCCCTGTCGGCGAGATAGAGATTGATGGCCCGCCGGGTGAGGAATTCCCGCCAGAGCAGCGCAAGGCGTTCCTCAATGAACCGGGAGACGACCGCGACGATGGTGAATGCCGCAAAGACCCCGATATAGAATATTGCCTGCCGGATGAATTCGGGCGTTTCGCGATTGGCGATCGCGGTCATGAAGTTACGGCCGACGTAACTGTTGACGACGTTCAGGCTGCTGAGCGCGAATAAGAGCGCCACGAGCCCGGCAAACATCAAGCCAGCTTTGCTGCCGACCTCCGATGTCATGAAGACCCTGACCGCTCGTACGAAGCGAACGGCGGTCACCTTGAAGGGAATTTGTCGCGTGTCCATGGCATCCCTTTTGGCAAGCTCGAGTTAAAAGTAGGAATGGCCTCTTAGTCGTTGGGCAGCGCCAAAACCGAACGTCTATGAGAAGGCCGTAAAGTGAAGATCTGCGGGATAATCTGACCAATATACTCCCTCAACCGGCGGCCTGCTCACACTTCCTGTGACGTCGCCGGCGATGAATCGGCAATGAGGATCGCCTCCACGGCGAGGTCGCGCATCAACAGACATACGCGGAGCGTGCAGCCAGCCATAGATGGGCGAATAAGCCCCTTGGCTCTTGATAAGAGATAATCGATACCAACTACGTCCTCGTAGAGCGGGTGCATTGCCTGTTCAGCGCAGACGACAAGGAGGGCTTTTTGCGTTTCCAGAAGTTCCTCAGCAGGGGCCGCTTATGATGAATACCCGATCTGCTTACATGCTTGTTCGAGTGTCTGAACCACGCCCTTCTCCCCGATAGGCGAAGCGTGCATGGTCCTCGGATCAACCCATTTATCGGTTCTTAAGCAAAGAATGACAGCTTAGCTGCAATCGGTGGTGAGGGTGCATTCGTGGTAAATGGCTTGATGTCGCGGGTTCGCATTCAGACGAAGGTGCTCGTACTTTTGGCACCATTCGTCATTAGTCTATGCGCAGTGGGACTGACGGGGTACTACGCGTCCAGCCTGCTCGAGGGACGGATGGAGATCTCCAACCATGTCTTGCAGTCCCTGAACGGGTTCAAACATGTTTCTTCCAGCATGACCGGCTTTCTGATGAAACCGTCGCAGGAAGCTCGTGATACCGCGCTTGCGGACGCCCGAGAGCAACTGGCAAACCTGAAGCAGACGATCGAGAGGCTAAGGCCGACGACCGATGTGCGGCTTCTTGACCGGGCGCTTGATCAGTCGCAAATCATCCCGCAAAAGATCGAAGCGATCTGGCAAATCGAAACGGGACAGCAGAAAATTCTCAGTGATGTGGACGCTGCTTCCGCTGCACTACTTGACCTGCAAGGGCAGGTTGGCAAGCGCTCGTTCATGCTGATGGCCAGTGCGAAAAAGATGGAAAATGCCAACAAGAGCGGCCTGAGCAATTCCGTCTCCATCAGCGCCGCCGCCAGTGTCGCGACAAAACTTCGCAATGACTATACGAACGCGACGACGCCGGCTGACAAAGTAAGCCTGCTAGCCAAATATGCGCCCGATTTGCAAAAGGCAAAGGAGCAGCTTTCGCCTGCTGTAGCGACCGAAGCCCTCGCCGCGCAGTATGCCGCTGCTGTGGATGCCATCGCCAACGCTTCGAAGGTGTCGCCTGACATTTTGGATGTCCCAGCAACGGATACCGCCGTCGCCAATCTTGCTGCAACTGGCGACAGTCTCAAGACGATTGGCGACGATCTGATGCGGACCTCCGTGCTTGCGCTTGCCGCGTCGGACAAGGATATCTCTCAGGCGACGAATGTCGGCAACGAACTGCGCGCCATCGTTAACAGCAACAACGAGATCCGCGTCGGCTTCGCCGAACTCGCCGGCAATCCAGACGACGCACGAGTGAAAAAAGTCCAGCAGTCGATCTACATGTATCAGACCGAGCTCGGCCGTCTCGCCGGCGTGGTGAACGACGATCCCGTCTTTGCCGAAATTCCGAAGAAGGCTCAACCCGTCCTCGATCTGCTTGCGGCGGACGCGGCAGCGCTCTCCGAAGGTGCGGTGCGCAAGCTGGCTGAGTTCGACAGCGCTGCGGGGCAGATCGACAACACCTGGAACCTGCTTGCTCAATTCGCCGAGACGCAGAGGCAAAATGCTGGGCAGGATCGTCAACAGGCCAATAGGATATCCGGCGGCGCGATTGTCATTGGCATCCTGATTGCTATGACCGCAGGTGCCGCGCTGGTCGTCACCCTGAAGGGACCGATCACCCAGATTACCGCAGCGATGCGCAAGATCGCAGAGGGAAGGCTCGATACCACAATCACCGGCGAGGCACGGGGCGACGAAATCGGGGAAATGGCCCGTGCGCTTTCCGTCTTCAAACAAAATGCGCTGTCGAATGTCGAAATGGAACAACAGGCCGAGATCGCACGTAGTGATGCGGAATCTGAGCGCGCCCACAACGAACTCCAGCGACGTAGCGCCAAGGCCCAGGTTGACGCCGCAATTGAGGCGCTTGCAGACGGACTCACACGGCTGTCGCGCGGGGAGTTGAATTTTTCGATCGATACGCCCTTTGCCGCCGAACTCGACCGGATCCGTATCGATTTCAACATGTCGGTGGCGGGTCTCAGGGAGACGCTCTGCGATATCCGCGAGACGTCTTCCCTCATTAGCGACAATGGCCGACAGATGGCGGAAGCCGTTGATGACCTGGCCAGTCGAACGGAAAAGCAGGCGGCTGCACTTGAAGAAACCGCAGCGGCGGTGGAGGAGATTTCTTCCGCCGTCAACACCTCTTCAGGACGGGCAGCAGCAGCGCTTGCGCTTGTCCAACGCGCCAAACAGGGCGCCGACGCCTCGGCTTCAGTGGTCCAAGACGCGGTTTCGGCCATGGGACGGATTGAGGACGCGTCGGGCAAGATCGTTCAGATTGTCAGCGCTATCGACTCCATCGCCTTCCAGACCAATCTCTTGGCCCTGAACGCGGGAGTCGAAGCGGCGAGAGCCGGTGAGGCCGGCAAGGGCTTTGCTGTCGTGGCGCAGGAGGTGCGGGAGCTGGCGCAGCGATCGGCTCGCGCAGCCAAGGAAATCGGCGAGCTCATCAATAATTCCGTTCGAGAGGTTGCGTCCGGCTCCGAATTCGTCGGCCGCACGGGCGATGCGCTGACGGAGATTTCCAGCGAGATCGTCCACATCGTCGGCCATATTGAACTCATCGCCTCGTCAAGCCGCGAACAGGCAACGACACTTCATTCGATCAACGCGTCGGTGAACGATATTGATCGTATGACGCAGCAAAATGCGGCGATGGTGGAAGAGACGAATGCTGCCACCCAACAGCTATCGTCCGAGGCGCTTGCACTTACCGACATGATTGCACGCTTTCGGCTTGAAGGCCGCGAGAGCCCGGCTTCAAGAGGATACGAGGCTGCGGCATGACGGCAGCACGTATTCGCAGAGCCTGTTAACTTGCTTTGATATGCATGGTTTCCGATCAGAAAGCTGATGAGTGATACGTTTCCCTTGATCAGTTTTCAGGCGCACGATCGTTGCTAAAATAGCAATATTCTAATATACGTGGAGCCGGCGTTTTAATATTTTCGCAACGGCAAGCAACGTCCCACCGAATGGCGGGCGTTTATTATACTATTCACCAGGCGTTCGATTTCATGAAGTAGATCAGGGATTTATAGGGGGAGGAATAAATGCGGCAATGGGCATCTTCTTTACTGACGGCTCCGCATGGAAGGCGTCGTCTTTGGTTTGCTGTCTTGGGATTGCCAGCGCTCTGTGTAGCGGTGTTCTCAGCTGGAGTCGCGTCCGCGCAGGCGCCGACTGAAGAGCAGCGCAATGCGATCAGGGCGGAATGTCGATCCGATTTCATAGCGCAATGTTCAGGGGTGACGCCGGGCGGCATCGAGGCGCTCACTTGTCTGCAACAGCATGATGCCACACTGTCGGCTGGCTGCCGGAAGGCGGTGTCGGCGGTGAGCAAACCCAAGTCGACATCCGCGGAGCCGGCTCCGGCTGCGCCCGCGACCACTGGGTCGACCACCCCAGCGCCGGCGACGGGCGCACCGGCACATCAGCCGACGCAGGCGCAGCGCAATGCCGTCAAATCGGCCTGCCAACGCGATTTCATGACGCAATGCTCGGGCGTCACACCGGGCGGCACGGAGGCACTCAGCTGCTTGCAACAGCACAATGCCGCTCTATCGGCGCCGTGCCAGCAAGCCGTTGCGGCCTTAGGAGGATCAACTGGGGGAGGATCAGCCGGATCAACCCCAGCCACCGGCGGTGCTGCTGCGACGGTTGCGACCACGCCTGCTCCTCGGGCCATGATGCCGGCCTTCTCGCCACGCGAGGAACTGATGATCCTGCGCGAAACCTGCGGATCGGATTTTCAGGCCCTGTGCCGCATGGTGCCTTTGGGTGGAGGGCGGGGTATCGCTTGCCTGCGGGACAATCTGCAACGTGTGTCGCCTGCCTGCCACAGGGTCCTGACCTCGGGATTATAGCGTCTGTTCGAAACTCGCGCTGTGAAGTGCCGCCAACAACCTGCGCCGGCGCGAAACCGCAGGTGATCGCGCAACAGGTTGTTGCAACAGCCTTACTGAACCTTCGGCATCTCTGCCTCTGCGACGCCTGCGGTCTTTGCGCGGCCTTTCCAATATTCCTCGAGGCGCTGCAGCACGACGTAAAAGGACGGTACGAAGAGCACAGCGAGGCAGGTCGAGGCGATCATGCCGCTGAAGACCGATATGCCGATTGACTTGCGGGCCGATGCGCCGGCGCCGGTCGCCAGCACCAGCGGCAGGACGCCGAGGATAAAGGCGAAGGAGGTCATCAGAATTGGCCGGAAGCGCAGGCGGGCGGCCTCGACGGCCGCGTCCAGGATTTCCATGCCCTCCGCCCGCTTTTCCCGCGCATATTCGACGATCAGGATGGCATTCTTCGATGCAAGCGCGATCAGCAGAATAAGGCCGATCTGCGTATAGAGATTGTTGGCAACGCCGGCTGCCGTGAGTGCTGCCACCGTGCCGAGGAGGGCGAGCGGCACGGCGAGAATGACGGCGAAAGGCAAGATCCAGCTTTCATACTGGCCCGCGAGCACGAAATAGACGAGGAGCATGGCGAGCGCGAAGATGAAATAGATCTGCCCTCCCACGGCCTTCTCCTGATAGGACAGCGCCGTCCACTCGAAACCTGTGCCCGGCGGCAGTGTGCGATCGGCAATCTGCTCCATGACGTCGAGCGACTGGCCGGAACTGAAGCCGGCGGCAGACCCGCCAACGATGGTTGCTGTGGGGTAGAGATTGTAGAGGCTGATCAGAGACGGGCCTTGCGTCGTCGAGACATCGACGACCGTGCCGAGTGGCACCATCGTCCCGTCACCGGCTTTGACCTTCAGATTGCGGATGTCTTCGGCGCTGACCCGGAAATCGGAAGCGGCTTGCACATAGACCTGGAAGGTGCGGCCAAATTTGTTGAACTGGGTCACATAGCTCGATCCGACATAGCCGGAGAGAGCGGAGAAGACCTGCCCCACCGTAATTCCCAGCGTCTCCGCCTTGATGCGATCGACGGAAACGGCGAGTTGCGGCACGTTCGAGCGAAAAGGCGTGCTCAGCCTTTGCAGCGACGATTGGGCACTGCCGTTCTTGACGATCGTATCGGCAAGCGATTGCAGCAGCGGGTAGTCGGAAATGCCGTTCCTGATTTCGACCTGCATGGTAAAGCCGCTGGCATTGCCGACGCCCTGGATCGGAGGCGGGACGACCACCAGCGTCTTGGCGGCCAGCAAACTTTGCAGCGCGCTATTCAGATGCTGGTAGATCGACAGCAGATCCTGCCCCTTCTGCTTGCCGCGCTCGTCCCAATCTTTCAGCACGACATAGGCAACGCCGGCATTCTGCAGGCTGGCATTGTTATCGAGAACGGAAATGCCGCTGATGGTCAGCACCTGATCGACGCCCGGTGTGGCTTCGGCGATCTTGCCGACCTCTTCCATCACCGCGTCGGTGCGCTCGTTCGAGGCGCCGTCGGGCAACTGTGCGCTGATCAGCACATAGCCTTGATCCTCGATGGGCAGAAACGCAGTCGGTAGGCGGGCGAGCCCCCAGACGGCGACTCCGATCAGCGCAAATGCTGCTATGACCATGATACCGCTGTGGCGGGTCATCGATCCGATCAGCCCGGCATAGCTGCGTTCACCCCTGTTATAGACCCTGTTGAAGCCGCGATAGAAGACGTTGCGTCTCTCTGGTGGGACTGGCGGTCGCAGCCAAAGCGCGCATTGCGTCGGTTTCAGGGTGACGGCATTGATCGCACTGATCAGCGCCGTGGCGGCGATGACGAGGGCGAACTGCCGATAGAGCTGCCCCGTCAGGCCGGGCAGGAAGGCGGCCGGAATGAAAACGGCCATCAGCACCAGCGTAATGCCGATGACCGGGCCGAGCAGTTCCTCCATCGCCTTCTCGGCCGCCTGTCGGCCGGACATGCCCGCCTCGATGTGCCGGGCAACCCCTTCGACGATGACGATGGCATCATCGACGACGATGCCGATGGCGAGAACGATGGCAAACAGCGTCGACAGGTTGACGGTGAAGCCCAATGCCGCCATGGCCGCGAAGGCGCCGATGATGGTAACCGGAACGGTGGTTGCCGGCACGAGCATCGCCCGCCAATCCTGCAGGAAGACGAGAATGACGATGAGAACGAGAACACCCGCCTCGATCAAGGTGACGTAAACCTCGTTGATAGAGGCCTCGACGAATTTCGTCGTGTCGAACGGCACGTGATATTCGAGGCCCTGCGGGAAGCTCTTCGAGAGCTCCTGCATTTTCGTGTTCACCGCCTGGGCCACCGCGATGGCATTCGCCTCCGGCAGCTGAAAAATGCCGATACCGGCCGCCGGTCGACCGTTCTGCATGAAGGACTGGCTGTAGGTTTGGGCGCCGAGTTCGACGCGGCCGATATCGCGGATGCGGGTAACGCGGCCGCCCTGTCCGCTCTCGACCTTGACGATGATGTTTTCGTAGTCTGCCGCCTCGTTCAGCCGGCCATTGACGTTCAGCGTGTATTGGAAGACCTGCCCTTTCGGCACCGGCGGAATGCCGATCTGGCCGGCAGCGACCTCCTGGCTTTGCTGCTGCACGACGCTGACGACATCCTGCGGTGTCAGGCCGCGCGCCTGCAGCAGGTTCGGATCCATCCAGATTCGCATGGCATACTGGCCGGCGCCGAACACGGTAACGTTGCCGACACCCGGCAGGCGGGCAAGTTCATTCTGCAGGTTGATGACGGCATAGTTCGACAGGAACAGGCTGTCATAGCGGCTATCGGGCGAGGTCAGGGTGACGAACCCGAGGATCGCCGTCGATTTCTTTTGCGTCGTCACGCCCTGAAGCTGCACCGCTTCGGGAAGCGATGACATCGCTATGGCAACGCGGTTTTGCACCAGAACCTGGGCTTGGTCCGGATCCGTTCCGATGGCAAAGGTCACGGTCAGCGAATAAGTGCCGTCGCTGGCGCTCGTCGACTGCATGTAGAGCATGTCCTGCACGCCGTTGACCTGTTGCTCGATCGGCAGCGCGACGGTGTCAACGAGGGTTTGGGCGTTGGCGCCCGGAAAGCGTGTCGTCACCTGTACCGTCGGCGGGACGACATTCGGATATTGCGCCACAGGCAGTTGGAAAAGGGCCACCGCGCCGATGAGCACGAAAACCAACGCCAGAACGTTGGCGAGTATCGGTCGCTCGATGAAGAAGCGCGAGATCATGCTGTTGTCCTTAGACGTTCAGATGAACCATGGTGGCGAATTCATTGCGTGGTGGTCTTGGCTTTGGCATCGCCGGCGGCAGCTGCCGGCGGGTTCATTTCTATTTTCTCGGGCGTGACCTTGCTGCCGGGGATGGCCTGCTGGATACCTTGGGTCACGACCCAGTCGGCCGGATCGAGACCGGAGTCGATGACGCGGAGCGCACCTTCACGCTGGCCGGTCTTGACCTGCTTCTGCTCGATGACGTCGTCCTTGCCGAGGACAAGCAGGTAGCTGCCCAACTGGTTCGTTCCGATGGCGTCGTCGCGCACCAGCAGAGCCTTGTCGTTATGGCCGACCGGCACCCGAACCCGCACGAAGAGACCGGGCAGCATGGCGCGGTCCTTGTTGTCGAACAGCGCGCGCACTTGAAGCGTGCCTGTGGAGGCATCGAGCTGCGGCGAGACGTAGTCGAGATGGCCCTTGTGCGGATAACCTTGTTCCGTCTGCAGGCCGATCTCCGCAGGAATGCTTGGAAGGTCCGTCTGCTTGAAGGTATGACCCTGCTTCGCCAGGCTTTCCTTGATCATCAGCACCTGAGTTTCGCTGACGTTGAAATAGGCATAAAGCGGATCCGTCTGCACGATGCTGGCGAGTTTGGTGGGACCGGATACGCCGACAAGCGCGCCGATATCGACGAGGTGATCGGTGACGGTGCCGTCGAACGGGGCAAGCACTTCCGTATATCCGAGATTGATCGTCGCGAGATCGAGATTGGCCTGGGCATTGAGGATGGACGCATTCGCCTCGTCGAGCGTTGCCTTGGCGCTGTCGACGGCGGTCTGCGTGGTGACCTGTTGCTTCGACAGATTGAGCTGGCGGTCATACTCCTGCTTGGCGCCGACTTGGGAAGCCTGCTGCGAGGCGAGTGACGCCTTCGCCTGATCCAGTTGCGCCTGATAGGTGTCGCGCTCGATGCCGAAGAGCTTGGTGCCCTTCATCACCGTCATGCCGTCCTGGTAGTCGATCGATTGTAGATAGCCCTGGACGCGCGCCTCGATATCGACAGCATTGAGCGGCGCGGTATTGCCGGTGAGTTCGAAATAGAGCGTTACCGGTTGCTGGAGCGGCTGAGCGACGCGAACCGGAGGTGGCGGAGGGGGAACGTAGGTGTTGCCGCTTTCTTCGCAGCCCACGAGAATTGCCATGCCGGCAAGCACCACGGACAGGTGCAGACCCTGATACAATCTCACACGCATTGCCGCCGCCCCGATGTTTACGAGCCCCAGTCTTCATGCGTGCCTCGGCGGAGACGACCCCTCTCCGAAAAGTTCCGGGCATGCGATATTATGTCGCGGCATTGCTGCAAATTGCAATAGCGGCTGGCGCACAATTAAACTGTGTCGAAGCTCACTCTCGACGGACGCCATGACGTGGCTCTAGGGTTTCCCGAGGCGTTCGATGGCAGACTGCAAAGGTGCATCCGAAACATGGACCAGCCCGACATAGGGATTGGCCATATCCGAAATCAGGAAAATCGCGCCCGCAACGGACAGGGCGCAAACAAGCAGAATTGACAGCACCGTCGGATTGACCGGTGCCTGCAGCCCGAAGGTCGCGAAAAGCAGCGCGAGCCAACAGACGAGAACGGTAAGGAAGGCCCAGGGCAAACCCTCCTTACCGGATTCGACCAGCAGCCAGTGGGTTTCGGCTACCATGCCGCTCACCTCCAGAGCACGCGCCTGGAGAGAGCGTTGCGCCGCATCCTTCGGCGCCAGGGATCGAAGGTCGGCCTGAACCGACTCTATATCCTGATATTCTCCCAGCGCTTTGGCGGATGGCTCGTCGGTGGTTTCGGCAGTCCAGCCGCGGCTCAGTCGTTTCTCGATGAGTTCACGCAGCAATTGCCGCGCCTTGTCGGTTTCCGGCCCGTATTGTGCCATGACGCGGTCAAGCAGCAGTACCCGTGCGGCCGCCGTTCTCATCTCGACCTCGGCGTTGTCGTAGGTCGACTTGGCGGATGCGATCAGCAGGCCGAGCGCCAGGGCCGACAGCGTTCCCACCACTGCGGTTGCCAGCCTGATGACGTCCTTGGATTCCGCATTGAGATGGTGATGGGGCAAGCGGGCACGCACGATCAATCCTATCGACGTCGCCATCGACAGACATAGAAATACAAGCCCGCCAACCACTAGTGAGCCCAAGTCCGGTCTCCGTATCGCCACGTAAGTCGTGCAGCCATCTTGCAAGCTGTGCAATAGCTCCCGTCATCATAGCGGAAGACAGACCAAGCGCGGGAATCTTTAATTGCCTGCCCTCGCGCGGCCGCCATCGGGCGGGGTTCATTGCTGGAAAATGAGCAGCACGTAAGCCAGGAAAAGCACCAGATGGACAGCGCCTTGCATGAGATGCGTGCGACCGCTGGCAAAGGTGATGATGCTGACGGCAAGAGTGAGCAGGAGCATCACCAGATCTCCATGCTCCAGGCCGAGTGTCACGGGGTGTCCATAAAGCTGACTGACAACGAGCATCGCCGGCACCGTCAGCCCGATCGTCGACAGCACCGAACCAAGGAAGATATTGACGGAACGCTGAAGATTATTGGCGATGGACGCACGCACGGCGCTGATTGCCTCAGGCGTAGCGACCAGGATGGCCATGACAACACCGCCAAATGCGGTTGGAGCATGCAGGGTTTCGATAATGTAGTCGATCGGCAGGGCAAGCTGTTCGACGAGAAAGACGACGGGAGCCATATAGGCGAAAAGCAGAATGGCATGAGGCCAGACCGGTCCGTGGCGAGGGACACGTTCGCTGATGGGCTCGTGCCGGTTGCTGTCGTCAGTGAAATAGTCCCGATGGCGGCCGGCCTGAAGAAACAGAAACGTAGCGTAAAGGCCGACCGATATTATACCCAGTATCAGTTGTCTCGGTGCGGATGGATGCTGTCCGTCCGGGCCTGCAAGAAATGTCGGCATCACCAGGCTCAGGGTCGCCAGCGGTACGATGACCCCGAGATAGGCGTTGGCGCCCTGCAGATTATGTTGCTGTTCCGGTCGCCGCCATGCGCCCAGCAGCAAGGACAGACCGACCATGCCGTTCAGGATGATCATGACGACGGCGAACAGGGTGTCGCGCGCAAGCGTGGGATTGTTCTCGCCGTGAAGCATGACGGCTGATATTGCCATCACCTCGATCGAGGTGATGGCAAGCGTCAGAATGAGCGTGCCGTAGGGTTCCTTCAGCCGCTCAGCCAAATGATCCGCGTGCCGGACAACCGACAGAGCGGAGCCAAGGACGGCAGCGAACAGCCACGCGAAAACGACAGTGAACCAAAGCGGATCGGAAAGCTGCCCGAAGAGCTGCTCCTGGAAAACAAGAAACGCCAAGCTCGTTGCGACGCTGACGCCCAGGAACCATTCCTCGCGTAGCAGGCTGTTTGCGCCGACAGCGCGCAATGCCGGACCGTCCGTCATCGAAACCACCCGCCTTCTGGCAAATGCCGCCGCAATGCGATCCTCACGACCATTGTGTCCGCCCGCTGTCTTGTGCCCGTCACATGAGCGGGCGGAGACGAGGCTGCCTTAAGGCGAACCGAACCTCAAGCCAGATCGTGTGTCACTGATTAAAACTTGCAGGTCTCTGTAGTCTCATCACCCATTGCTCACGACAAGGGGACTGCCGCCGAAACGGAAGGCAAGGCGAGGCCGGCCAAAGCTCGGCGCGGCGGTTGAAGCGCGTTTCGACGGCGGGCTCACGCCGCGTCTTCCACTATTCGCGGCCGGTCGCGGGGATTGCTGCGCCAGTGACGACGGCTGCGGCCGGCGAAATCAGGAAGGCGATGAGGCGGGCGATCGATTGCGGCGACACCCAGCCATCGGTCTTCGCATCGGGCATGGCCGCGCGATTCTCAGGCGTGTCGATTGTCCCGGGCAGGATGCAGTTGGCGGTGATGCGGTCGTCGCGGCATTCGGCAGCGATCGCCTCGGTCAGACGGATGACAGCGGCTTTCGAGGCGGCGTAAGCGGCCTGCTTGGCGCCGGCCTTCAGGCCGGGCGCGGCGGCGATATGAACGATGCGGCCGTAGCCGGCGGCTTTCATGGTCGGGAGAACCGCGGCGCTGATCGTCAGCGCAGTGCGGGCGTTTGCGGTCATCATCGTCTCCCACTGCGCGGGGGCCTCCGGCCCGACCGGCCCCATCTGGAAACCGCCGACGGTATTGACCAATGCGCTGACACCGCCGAAGCGCTTTACGGCCCGGGCGACGGCGGCGGCGCAGGAAGCATAATCGGTGAGATCCGTTCCGGCGATCGACAGAAACTCGGTGGAGGCAGGAAGATCACCGGCCAAGGCTTCCAGCTCACTGCTCGAACGGTTCATGCAGACGAGTTTTGCGCCGGCGTTGGCAAGCTCGCGGACAACGGCGCTGCCGAGGTTGCCGCCGGCTCCCGTGACGATCACGGCTTTCTGGTCGTTCATGGCAGATCTCCTGACGGTGCCGGTGCTGGATGATGCCGCGCATTGTTGATCCAGGCTGCCCGGCAGTGCAAGCCCGCTGGGGAAGACAAGGTCAGACATCCCGAGTGGTTATCCGCGGGCAGTTCCGTCCGTCATTGTCCGATGGTCCGGTCGGACCGGCTTTCAGTGATACTTCGCCCGTTCTCGGCCGAGAATTCCAGGGGCGTCGAGACCGGAGATTGGGCGGGTGACGTCGGCTGGGATGTCACCTGCGAGCTGCAAGTCAAGATAGCGGGCGCAGCAGACCCGCAGGAAGGATGTGAAGTTTCCAAGGTCATGGCCGGCATCGATCGATTCATGATGCAGCCGGGTGATCAGCTGGACGACGTTCATGCCGTCGCGGCGGGCGATCTCCTCGAGCTTCGACCAGAAGAAATTCTCCAGCCTGACGCTGGTGACCATGCCGTCGATGCGCAGCGACCGGGTGGCGCTTTCCCAGAGCCGCGCATCGGCCTTGATGAACAATTCACACATGTCGTCCTCCCGGTGCCGCCCTTCTTAGGCGGCGTTGGTTTCCAGCAGTGCTGCGGCATCGAGCACGGCCATGAACTGAC
Source organism: Rhizobium leguminosarum bv. viciae USDA 2370 (assembly GCF_002008365.1). Lineage (GTDB taxonomy): Bacteria > Pseudomonadota > Alphaproteobacteria > Rhizobiales > Rhizobiaceae > Rhizobium > Rhizobium leguminosarum. Next base: position 18,195 of record NZ_MRDL01000035.1, on the reverse strand, counting down.
GCAGCCACGAGGGATGGGCGGGCCAGGCGGGTGCCGTGACCAGATTGCCGTCCGAGACTGCATCGCTGATAGCGATGTCGGCATAGATGCCGCCGGCAAGTTCGACTTCCGGCCGGCAGGCGGGATAGGCCGAGCAGGTGCGGCCCTTCAAAACCCCGGCGGCGGCAAGCAGCTGTGCGCCGTGGCAAATAGCGGCGACGGGTTTTCCGGCGTCGAAGAAGTGCCGCACGGATTTGATGACCTCGGCATTGAGGCGCAGATATTCGGGTGCGCGGCCGCCGGGGATGACGAGCGCATCGTAATCTTCGGCGCGCACGCTGTCGAAGGTGGCATTTAGAGCGAAATTATGGCCGCGTTTTTCGGAATAGGTCTGGTCGCCTTCGAAATCGTGGATGGCGGTGGCGATGGTGTCGCCGGCCTTCTTGCCCGGGCAGACGGCGTCGACTGTGTAGCCGCAGGCGAGCAGCGTCTGGAACGGCACCATCGTTTCGTAATCTTCGGTGAAATCACCGGTGATCATCAGGATCTTTGAGGCTGGCATCGTTTCCTCCCTTTGAAACCAACTGGCGGAGAGTAGCAAACAGCGACGGAGTGCAGGTACTATGGGAATACTACAGGCAAAATTGTACCCGATAAGGCGACGGCATTAAACCGCCCTGACCTTCACATCAGGCAATGCGCAAGCCTCGCCGCCGCCAAAGAGGCGGGAGCGGGTCAGGAAGCGTTTCTCCCGGCCATTGTCGAGCGAGAACATGCCGCCGCGGCCCGGTACGACGTCGATGATCAGCTGCGTATGCTTCCATGCCTCGAACTGGCTGGCGCTGATGTAGACCGGTACGCCGCCGATCTCGCCGAGCTTGACGTCGTTGTCGCCGATCATGAATTCATTAGTCGGATAACACATCGGCGAGGAGCCGTCGCAGCAGCCGCCGGACTGGTGGAAGAGGATATCGGGATGATCCCGCTTGATTTCTGCGATCAAATCGAGAGCTGTGTCGGTTGCGAGAACACGCGCTTCGCCGTTGATGGTGGTTTCCATGGCTGCCTCCTCAGGCGGATAACCCCGAAATCGGATCGATTTTCGGAAAGATTATACGCAAATTCAAAGCGTTATGGCGTCCTACGGGATGCGTGGCGCTCTAAAGACAAGGCCTTCTCCCCGTGTCGGGGAGAAGGCTTTTCATCATAACATCATCGGCTGCTCTCAGAAGAAGCCGAGTGCTTTCGGGCTGTAGCTCACCAGCATGTTCTTGGTCTGCTGGTAGTGGTCGAGCATCATCTTGTGGGTTTCACGACCGATGCCCGACTGCTTGTAGCCGCCGAAGGCGGCATGGGCCGGGTAGGCGTGGTAGCAGTTGGTCCAGACGCGGCCGGCCTGGATCTCGCGGCCGAAACGGTAGCATCGATTGGCGTCGCGGCTCCAGACACCGGCGCCGAGGCCGTAGAGCGTGTCGTTGGCGATTTCGAGCGCCTCCTTCTCGTTCTTGAAGGTCGTGACCGAAACCACCGGTCCGAAGATTTCCTCCTGGAACACACGCATCTTGTTGTGGCCCTTGAAGATCGTCGGCTTGACATAATAGCCGTTCGCCAGCTCGCCGCCGAGATCGTTGCGCGAGCCGCCGGTCAGCACCTCGGCGCCTTCCTGCTTGCCGATGTCGAGATAGGCGAGGATCTTTTCCAGCTGCTCCGTCGAAGCCTGGGCGCCGATCATCGTCGCGGTGTCGAGCGGGTTGCCCTGCTTGATCGCCTCGACGCGTTTCACGGCCTTTTCCATGAAGCGGTCGTAGATCGATTCCTGGACGAGGGCGCGGCTCGGGCAAGTGCAGACTTCGCCCTGGTTGAGGGCAAACATCGCAAAGCCTTCGAGCGCCTTGTCGAGGAAGTCGTCGTCTTCCGCCATCACGTCGGCGAAGAAGATGTTCGGCGATTTGCCGCCGAGCTCCAATGTCACCGGAATGAGGTTCTGGCTGGCATATTGCATGATCAGCCGGCCGGTCGTCGTCTCGCCGGTGAAGGCGATCTTGGCGACGCGCGGGCTGGTCGCCAGCGGCTTGCCGGCTTCTATGCCGAAGCCGTTGACGATGTTGAGCACGCCGGGCGGCAGCAGATCGCCGACGAGTTCGGCCCAGAGCAGGATCGAGGCCGGTGTCTGCTCGGCGGGCTTCAGCACGACGCAGTTGCCGGCGGCAAGTGCAGGTGCCAGCTTCCAGGTGGCCATCAGGATCGGGAAGTTCCACGGGATGATCTGACCGACGACGCCGAGTGGCTCATGGAAGTGATAGGCGACGGTATCGTGGTCGATCTCGCCGATCGAACCCTCCTGGGCGCGAATGCAGGAGGCGAAGTAGCGGAAGTGGTCGATCGCCAGCGGAATGTCGGCCGCCATGGTTTCGCGGATCGGCTTGCCATTGTCCCAGGTCTCGGCCTGGGCGAGCAATTCCAGCTTGTCTTCCATGCGCTGGGCAATCTTCATGAGGATATTGGAGCGCTCGGCAGCGGAGGTGCGGCCCCATTTTTCCTTTGCCGCATGGGCGGCGTCGAGCGCGAGATTGATGTCCTTTTCATCGGAGCGGGGAATGTCGCAGAGCTTGCCGCCGGTGACGGGCGTGAGGTTTTCGAAGTATTTGCCTTCGACCGGCTCGCGCCCCTCGCCGCCGATATAGTTGCCGTATTTCAGCTTGAACGGCGACTCGACGATTTTCTGATGAAGCATGTCATCCTCCCTTGATGATCCAGGTTCCCAAGCGAACCAGTGAGAGGAAAATGAGCATGTTTTGGCGGAAGGAACAGGGCGGGTCATCCATACCGCAGTGCACAGTGTCGCAGACCTGCGACAGCATCGGGTTACGATTGCTCCAGGAGCGGGACCTTTGCTCCGATCAGTGGAGATCGAGCTTATTCATCTTCCTGTGTAGCGTGGCGCGGCTGATGCCGAGCGCGATCGCGGCCTGCGAAACATTGCCGCCGGCGCGCGACAGCGCCCGCAGCAGTGCCGCCTTCTCCGCCTCGACCATCTCGTCCTGCTGGGAAACGCCAGCCTCGTGCAGGGCATCGGCTGCCGGAATGCCGGCGGCGATGCGTTTGTCGTCCAGCTGCAACGCGACGCGGGCGGCGCGCGTCGCGCCGAGCACCAAATCGTGCCTGTCGACGGCCAGCAAAGCGGCGGCGGAATTGGTGCCGGCCGGGACCATCAGGAAACGGGCGCCGGCAAAGGCCGAGCGGAAGAGGTTGAGCTCGATGCGCATCGCTGCATCGCGCACGGTCTGCGTCAGGATCGCCAGCGTCATCTCGTTGACGTCTTCGCGACATGCGGAGATGTCGAGGGCTGCGGCCACCCGGCCACGATGATCGCGGATCGGCGCCGTCGTGCAGCTGAGGCTGGTATTCGAGCTGAAAAAATGCTGATCGCGGAAGATGGCGACGGCACGCTCGTCGGCAAGTGCAGTGCCGATACCGTTGGTGCCGATGCTGGCCTCTGTCCAGACCGAGCCGGTCCAGAGCCCGAGTTCGCGGAATTCCTTGTCGTCGCCGGCAGCGCCCCGGCGCTCCAGCGCGATGCCGTTCTTGTCGGTCAGAAGCAGGCAACAGCCGGCCCTGCCAACGGTGGTAAAGAGACGATCGAGCTCTTCCGTCGCGCTGGCGATCAGCTGATCGGACTGCTCGCGCGCACGGCGGAATTCCAGGTCGGTGAGGCGCAGTGGAGCCCGCTGGTCCTCGGGGGCGAGCTGGTGCATGGTCATGCACCGCCGCCATGAGGCGACAACAGGAGAACTGGCTGCCGCAGAGTCGCGCTGGGCAGACGTGTAGACGTACTCGGCGTGCGCTGAGTGTTCGTGCATCGGCTCCTCCCACCGAATTTCAGCACACTCTGATGGAAAAGCGGCTGGTTTGCAATCGGCCGGCGCTGGCGCTCGTCAGCGTGCGGCGCCTGCTGACGAAAGTGGCTGAAATCACATTTCGGTGTTTGGGCAGCCATGGCGTAACAAATGACCTCTCTCCCTCGTAGTTCTGTACAGAAGCAAGGTTTGCCAGATGAGGAGATCCGACCATGCTGAACAGACGATTGTTGCTGATGGGCGCTGCTTTTGGGGCGCTTGCGGTTCGCTCAGGTCCGGCCGGCAAGGCAATCGCCGGCGAGAGGTTTGCGGTGACCCACACCGAGGAGGAATGGCGCAAGCTGCTGACGCCGGATCAATATGTCATCCTGCGCCAGGCGGGGACGGAACATCCCTTCACCAGTGCCTTGCTGCATGAGGAGCGAAAGGGCAATTTCGCCTGCGCCGGCTGCGACCAGGACCTCTTTTCCTCGACCACCAAATTCGACAGCGGCACTGGCTGGCCGAGCTTCTGGGCGCCGCTTGAAAATGCCGTCGGCACGACCGGCGACACGACCTTCAGCATGGCACGTACCGCCGTGCACTGCAGCCGTTGCGGCGGTCACCTCGGCCATGTCTTCGATGACGGCCCGAAGCCAACCGGGCTTCGCTACTGCATGAATGGTCTCGCTATGACCTTCCATCCGGCCTCGGTCTGATTGAGGATGATCTTGTTGTTTTGCCTCAAGGCTGACAGCTTCCAGCGCTCTAGCGCTGCAGCCAGGCCTCGATGCCACGGGCTGCCGCCCGGCCGGTCGCCAGGCAGGCGGTGAGGAGATAGCCACCAGTCGGCGCCTCCCAGTCGAGCATTTCGCCGGCGACGAAGGTGCCCGGCAGTGCCTTCAACATGTAGCTCTCGTCGACGCCGCTCCAGCGGATGCCGCCGGCTGAGGAGATCGCTTCGGCGATCGGGCGGGTTTCGATCACCGGCACCGGCAGGGCCTTGATCATGCGGGCGAGACGCTCCGGATCGGTTCGGTCGCGCTCGGGAGCGAGTTCGCGCAGCAGCGCCGCCTTGACGCCGTCGAGGCCGGCGCCCTTGCGCAGGCGGTTTGAAAAGCTCGATTTAGCGTCCTGCCGCGCAAGGTCGCGGCTCAACCTGTCGATGGTGCGGCCGGGTGCAAGGTCGAGCGTCAGGACGGCGCTGCCATGGTTCGGCAGCCGGTCGCGCAACGCGGCCGTATGGGTATAGACGAGGCTGCCTTCGATGCCGCTGCCGGTGATGACGAATTCGCCGGGAAAAGTGCCGGCCTCGGACGTGGCGGTGACTGATTTTACCGGCTCGCCGGCGAAACGCTCGCTGAAGTTCCCGCTCCAGCCGACGACGAAGCCGCAATTGGCGGGTTGAAAAGTGTCAATTTCCACACCCCTGCCGGCCAGCCAAGGTACCCAGGTAGCATCCGAGCCGAGGCGCGGCCAGCTTGCGCCGCCGAGCGCCAGCAGGGCTGCGTCGCAATGGACGATGCCGCGCCCTTCGGGCGTTTCGAAAACATAGCCGTCTTCGGCAAAACCGGTCCAACGGTGGCGGGTGCGCAGCGTGGCGCCCTGTGCCTCCAGCCGCCTGAGCCAGGCGCGCAGCAAAGGCGAGGCCTTCATCACCTTCGGAAAAACCCGGCCGGACGAGCCGATGAAGGTTTCCGTCCCGAGCTCGCTTGCCCAATTCCTGATATCATCAGGGGTAAAGGCATCAAGAGCGGGGCGCAGACGGGCGGAGGCCGCTCCGAAGCGCGTGGTGAAACGGGCATAATCCTCGGAATGGGTGATGTTGAGACCGGACTTGCCGGCCAGCAGAAACTTGCGGGCAAAGGTCGGCATGGCGTCATAGACGGTCACCGCATGACCGGCACGGGAAAGCAGTTCGGCAGCCGCGAGACCCGCCGGGCCGCCGCCGATGATTGCAATCCGCTTCTGGTTCATTGATGTCTTCGCCCGATTCTGTCTCGTTCAGTTTTGGCGCGGGCGCGGATCGCCTGCAAGGGCGGAGATCAGTGGTGGGGATGCGTGCACTGGCCGTGGTCGGCGAGAACCTCGATGACGCGGCATTGGTCGACGCGGCCGTGGCCGCAGCCTTCCACCATGGTTTCCAGCTCGGCCTTCAGCGCCCTCAGGCTGCGGATGCGCTGCTCGACCTCGATGAGGCGGGCCTTGGCAATGGCGTCGGCCGAGGCACAGGATTGGTGCGGATCGTCCTGCAGGGTGAGTAGCGTGCGGATCGCCTCGATCTCGAAGCCGAGTTCGCGGGCGTGGCGGATGAAGGCGAGGCGGCTGATATCGGCGGGTTCGAAGGAGCGCTGGTTGCCCTCGCTGCGGCTCGGCGCCGCGAGCAGCCCGATGCTCTCGTAATAACGCACCGTCGGTACCTTGACGCCACTCTGGCGGGCGGCTTCACCGATCGTGATCCTTTTCATAATTTTCCTCTTGCACCTCTAGTCGCTAGAGGATGTAGGAGGGATGCTTCTATTTGACAAGGAAGCGGTTCATGGCTGAGAGCGAAACACGATACCGGGTTGGCGGCATGGATTGCGCCGCCTGCGCAACCAAGATCGATACGGCGGTCAGACGCGTGGCGGGTGTCGCCGATGTTTCCGTCTCGGTGATGGCGGGCACGATGACCGTCCGGCATGATGGCAGCAGCGATCTCAAGACGATTGAGAAGAAGGTGACCGGGCTCGGCTATTCCGTCGCGCCGCTTGCCGGAAACGCTGCGCCTGCGCATGAACACGGCTCGCAGCACCGTCATGACCATGGACATGATCACGGTGATCACGCGGGCCATGACCACGACCATGAAGGGCACGATCATGCAGGCCATAGTCATGACCACGACCATTCTCACGATCATGCCGAGAAGGAAATCGAGGGGCTGCACGGGCACGACCATGCGCCGATGGCCGGTCCCTGGTGGCAGAGTAGGAAGGGCCGGCTGACCATCCTTTCGGGTGCGGCACTCGTTGCCGCCTATGCCGTCGGCCATCTCGTGCCGGCGATCGCGTCCTATGCCTTCATCGTCGCCATGCTGATCGGGCTGGTGCCGATCGCTCGGCGCGCCGTCATGGCCTCTTTATCAGGCACACCGTTTTCGATCGAGATGCTGATGACGATCGCCGCTGTCGGCGCCGTCATCATCAATGCCGGCGAAGAGGCGGCAACCGTTGTGTTCCTCTTTCTGGTCGGCGAGTTGCTGGAAGGGGTGGCAGCGGGCAAGGCGCGCGAAAGCATCCAGTCGCTGACGGCCCTGGTGCCGAAGAGTGCGCTACTCGAAGACAATGGGCAGACACGGGAGGTGCCGGCGGAAAGCCTTTCGGTCGGCGCCATCATCATGGTTCGTCCTGGCGACCGGATCTCGGCGGACGGCATCATCATCTCAGGCGAGAGCGCGATCGACGAGGCGCCGGTGACGGGCGAGAGCACGCCGGTGCGCAAGGGCGTCGATGCCGTCGTTTTTGCCGGCACGGTGAATGGCGATGCGGTGCTCAGGGTTCGCGTCACGGCGGCTGCCGCCGACAATACCATCGCCCGCGTCGTCAAGCTGGTGGAGGAAGCTCAGGAATCGAAGGCGCCGACCGAACGCTTCATCGATCGGTTCTCGCGCTATTACACGCCCGGCGTCGTCGTGGTCGCAGCGCTTGTCGCGGTCGTTCCACCGTTGCTGTTCGCTGGGCCGTGGGGCGAATGGGTCTACAAGGGCCTTGCGATCCTTTTGATCGGCTGCCCCTGCGCGCTCGTCATCTCGACGCCGGCGGCGATCGCCGCCTCGCTTTCATCCGGTGCGCGGCGCGGGCTGCTGATGAAGGGCGGCGCGGTGTTGGAAACGCTCGGCAAGGTGACGATGGTCGCCTTCGACAAGACAGGCACGCTGACAGAAGGCAAGCCTCAGGTGAGTGACATCATTTCCTTTGGCCTGAGCGAGGCGCAGGTGCTGTCGCGCGCGGCGGTGCTGGAGCAGGGTTCCAGTCATCCGCTGGCGCTGGCGATCCTCAACCGCGCCAAGGCGGACGGCGTTCCCGTGCCGCCGGCCTTCGAGCTTGAAGCGCTGCCGGGCAAGGGTGTCAGCGGCAAAGTCGGCGGTGAGGCGCTGGATCTGCTGTCGCCGCCTGCCGCCCGCGAGCGCGGGACGCTCAGCGCGGAACAGGATGCACGCATCACGGCGCTGAACGACGAGGGCAAGAGCGTGTCGGTGCTGCTCGTCAACGGTGTTGCGGCCGGCCTGATCGCCATGCGTGACGAGCCGCGTGAGGATGCCGAGGCCGGGCTCGCTGCGCTCAAATCAGCAGGCATCAAGGCGATGATGTTGACGGGCGACAACAAGCGGACGGCAGCAGCCGTTGCCGGTATGCTCGGCATCGATTGGCGCGGCGAGATGATGCCAGAGGATAAGCAGCGGGTCGTCGGCGAATTGAAGCGCCAGGGCTTCATCGTCGCCAAGGTCGGCGACGGCATCAACGATGCTCCGGCGCTGGCCGCTGCCGATATCGGCATCGCCATGGGCGGCGGCACCGATGTGGCGCTGGAGACGGCGGATGCCGCCGTGCTGCACGGACGCGTTGGCGACGTGGCGCGGATGATCGAACTTTCCAAACGCACGATGCGCAACATCCTGCAGAATATCACCATCGCACTCGGGCTGAAGGCGGTGTTTCTGGTGACGACGATCGCAGGGATCACCGGGCTCTGGCCAGCGATTCTTGCCGATACCGGCGCCACCGTGCTGGTGACGATCAATGCACTGCGGTTGCTTCGGATAAAAATATGAATGTCGTTTGAGGAGCCGGCTTCTGCCGGCTCTTTTTATGATGGGTTCTCCACAGCGCTTTTCCGTTAACGCTTCGTTATCCACATCATACACAGCGCGGCGATTCGTTGCCGCCATTGCTGCGCCGCCACAACAACTTGTTGACGTCATGATCGATTCGCGTACCATATCTAGTGTTCGAGGTTCCGTCGATTCGTGAGGATCGGCGGCTAAGACGGGAATTCGGTGCGCTTCGCCATCATGGCGCGGCAATGCCGGGGCTGCCCCCGCAACTGTAAGCGGCGAGCAACTGTCCGATTTCAGGTCACTGGAGCATGATGCTCCGGGAAGGCTGGGCAGGCGCTTTGACCCGTGAGCCAGGAGACCTGCCTCGAACGAAACGTCCACGGGCGGGGTGTCCGGAAGGTCGCGTTGCATGGCTGCGGGGAATCTCCGCATCGCGTTTCGCAGGCCCGAACCTCCGCATGAGCCACTTCGGGGTGAAGTCATGTCAGAATTTCAGTTCAGGCCGCCACCCACTAGAGGTAGAGGGCGGAGTACGCCCAGCGGCTAAACAGCCGCACAGCTCAAAATCATCAGAGAATTTTTCGACGGATATCGACAGATTTCCGATCGATGTCCTGCGCCCAATCGCATCGTCACGAGGAATATCATGACCATTACCGTCTACAGCAAGCCTGCCTGCGTCCAGTGCACTGCCACCTACCGCGCCCTCGACCGTCTGGGCGTCGATTATGACATCGTCGATATCTCGCAGGATGCCGAAGCGCTCGATCGCGTCCGCAGCCTCGGCTACATGCAGGCGCCTGTCGTCATCGCCGGCGAGCAGCATTGGGCGGGCTTCCGTCCCGACATGATCAGCGCGCTCTCCTGACCTGAGGACAAGCGATGGGCCTGATCGTCTATTATTCCAGCCGATCCGAGAACACCCATCGGTTCGTCGCCAAGCTCGGTCTGCGCGCGGCGCGCATTCCGCCAGGTGGCGCAGACGCGTTCCATATCCGCGAACCCTTCGTGCTGATCGTGCCGACCTATAGCGGCGACGGCGGCAAGGGTGCCGTTCCCAAGCAGGTGATCCGTTTCCTCAACGATGCGGAAAACCGAGGACACATCCGCGGCGTGATCGCCGCGGGCAACAGCAATTTCGGCGAGACATACGGGCTCGCCGGCGACGTGGTCTCGCAGAAATGCCAGGTGCCGTACCTTTACCGGTTCGAGCTCATGGGTACCGAAGACGACGTCGCCAAGGTCAAACACGGAATGGAACGATTTTGGACACGGGAACAAACCTGACGCGGGATGCGGGCGCAAAACCGCATCAAACTTTTGCTCAGCCCGCCGGGGAGAGGTCGCCGAAAGCAGCCGAAACCCTCGACTATCACGCGCTGAACGCGATGCTGAACCTCTATGACGATGAGGGGCGGATTCAGCTCGACAAGGATCGTTTGGCGGCCAAGCAATATTTCCTCCAGCATGTGAACCAGAACACAGTGTTCTTCCACAATCTGAGGGAAAAGCTCGATTACCTCGTGACCGAAGGATATTACGAGCAGGAGGTTCTCGACCAGTATTCCTTCAATTTCGTGCGGGATCTGTTCGACCAGGCCTACGCCAAGAAATTCCGTTTCCCGACCTTCCTCGGCGCCTTCAAATATTACACCAGCTATACGCTGAAGACCTTCGACGGAAAGCGCTATCTCGAGCGCTATGAGGACCGCATCTGCATGGTGGCTCTGGCCTTGGCGCGTGGCGACGAGGCCCTTGCCCGCGACATGGTCGACGAGATCATTTCCGGCCGCTTCCAGCCGGCAACGCCGACCTTCCTCAATGCCGGCAAGAAGCAGCGCGGCGAACTGGTTTCCTGCTTCCTGCTGCGCGTCGAGGACAATATGGAATCGATCGGCCGGTCGATCAATTCGGCGCTGCAATTGTCGAAGCGCGGCGGCGGCGTGGCGCTGTCGCTGACGAATATCCGCGAGGCAGGCGCGCCGATCAAGCATATCGAGAACCAGTCCTCGGGTATCATCCCGGTGATGAAGCTGCTCGAAGACAGTTTCTCCTATGCCAACCAGCTCGGGGCGCGGCAGGGCGCGGGTGCGGTCTATCTCAATGCCCATCATCCCGATATCATGCGCTTCCTTGACACCAAGCGCGAAAATGCCGACGAAAAAATCCGCATCAAGACGCTGTCACTCGGCGTCGTCGTGCCCGATATCACCTTCGAACTCGCCAAGAACAATGAGGATATGTATCTGTTCTCGCCCTATGACGTGGAACGCGTCTATGGCGTGCCTTTCACCGAGATTTCGGTGACGGAAAAATATCGCGAGATGGTGGCGGATGCCCGCATTTCGAAGAAGAAGATCAAGGCGCGCGAATTCTTCCAGGTGCTTGCCGAAATCCAGTTCGAGAGCGGCTACCCCTACATCATGTTCGAGGACACGGTGAACCGGGCGAACCCGATCGCCGGACGTATTTCGATGAGCAATCTATGCTCGGAAATCCTGCAGGTCAGCGAGGCGAGCGAATATCATGACGACCTTTCCTACAAACATCTCGGCAAGGATATTTCCTGCAATCTCGGCTCGCTGAATATCGCGGCGGCAATGGATTCGGCAGATTTCGGCAAGACGATCGAGACCTCGATCCGGGCGCTGACAGCCGTTTCCGACATGAGTCACATTTCCTCGGTTCCCTCGATCGAGAAGGGCAATGACGAGAGCCATGCGATCGGCCTCGGCCAGATGAACATGCACGGTTATCTCGCCCGCGAGCGTATCTTCTACGGCTCCGAGGAAGGCGTCGATTTCACCAATATCTATTTCTATACGGTGACCTATCACGCAATCCGCGCCTCGAACCTTTTGGCGGTCGAACGCGGTACGAGCTTCAAGGGCTTCGAGAATTCGAAATATGCCTCCGGCGACTATTTCGACAAATATACAGAGCAGCTCTGGGAGCCGGCGACGGAGACGGTCAGGGCGCTGTTCGAGACGTCAGGCATTCACATTCCGACGCAGGAAGATTGGGCCACGTTGAAGAAGGCGGTGATGGCCTCCGGCCTCTATAACCAGAACCTGCAGGCGGTTCCGCCGACGGGGTCGATCTCCTATATCAACCACTCGACCTCCTCGATCCATCCGATCGTCTCGAAGATCGAAATCCGCAAGGAAGGTAAGATCGGCCGCGTCTATTATCCGGCGCCGTTCATGACCAACGACAATCTCGACTATTATCAGGATGCCTACGAGATCGGGCCGGAGAAGATCATCGACACCTATGCGGCGGCGACCCAGCATGTCGACCAAGGCCTGTCGCTGACCTTGTTCTTCCGCGACACGGCAACGACGCGCGACATCAACAAGGCGCAGATCCATGCCTGGAAGAAGGGCATCAAGACGATCTATTACATCCGCCTTCGCCAGATGGCGCTGTCCGGCACCGAGGTGCAGGGCTGCGTATCCTGCACCTTATGATTTGATTGCGGCTGACGCTGCAAGAAGCGGGAGGGTTCCGCAGTTCCCTTCGCCATGCAGACGCTGACGCCCGAAAAGGACCACCCGATGAACATGCAAATCAAACCTGCGTCCCGCGTGCGCGCCATCAATTGGAACCGCATCGAGGACGATAAGGATATCGAAGTCTGGAACCGGCTCACCGGCAATTTCTGGCTGCCGGAGAAGGTGCCGCTTTCGAACGACATTCCGTCCTGGGCGACGCTGACGCCGGTCGAGCAGCAGCTGACCATTCGCGTCTTTACCGGTTTGACGCTGCTCGACACGATCCAGAACGGCGTCGGTTCCATCCGGCTGATGGAGGATGCGGTGACGCAGCATGAGGAGGCGGTACTTTCCAACATCTCCTTCATGGAGGCGGTGCATGCGCGCTCCTATTCCTCGATCTTCTCGACGCTGTGCTCGACGCCTGACGTCGACGATGCCTATCGCTGGTCGGAGGAGAATGAATTCCTGCAGCGGAAATCGGCGCTGATCATGGAGCAGTACGGCTCCGACGATCCGCTGAAGAAGAAGGTCGCGAGTGTCTTCCTCGAAAGCTTCCTGTTCTATTCCGGATTCTACCTGCCGATGTACTGGTCGAGCCGCGCCAAGCTCACCAACACGGCCGACATGATCCGACTGATCATCCGCGACGAGGCGGTGCACGGCTATTATATCGGCTACAAGTTCCAGCGCGGGCTGGAGCGGCTCGGTGAGGAGAGAAGGCAGGAGATCAAGGATTTCGCCTTCGAGCTGCTGCTCGAGCTCTATGACAACGAGGCTAGATATACCGAAGCGCTCTATGACGGCGTCGGGCTGACCGAGGATGTCAAGAAATTCCTGCACTACAATGCCAACAAGGCGCTGATGAATCTGGGCTATGAGGCGCTGTTCCCGGGTGAGGCGTGTAAGGTCAATCCGGCAATCCTGTCAGCGCTTTCGCCGAATGCCGACGAGAACCACGACTTCTTCTCCGGCTCCGGTTCCTCCTATGTGATCGGCAAGGCTGTCGCGACAGAGGACGAGGACTGGGATTTCTGAGGCTTGATCGCAGTCTCCCTCTTATCATTTGCTCTCTCATCGCCCACATTCAGCGGAAACTAAATTTGGTCCTCGCCTGTAACGTGGCGTAGCGGGAGTTTTTGATGTCGTCTTTTTTGAGCAAGGCCGGGACTGCCGTCGAGGCGGGCGAAGGCGTCTGGCCGGTCCGCAGAAGACGGATTCTCGACTGGCTGGTGAACGAGACGCGCGGCGAGCGGTTCATCGACAATATCCTGGTGGAGATGTGCGAGAAGCTTTTGGCATCAGGAGTGCCGGTGGCGCGGGCGACATTGCATTTCAGGATGAACCATCCGCAATGGATTGGCGCCCGCATCCTCTGGAAGGAAGGCCTGGCCGAGGCGAAGATCAACACATTTGCCTATGGTATCGAAAATACGCCGGAGTTCCTGAAGAGTCCCGTCAACGCGATCCATCAGGGGGCGGAGGAGGTGCGCAAACAGCTGGAAGATACAGCCGACGACGAGGATTCATTCTATCAGGAACTGCGCGACGACGGTCTCACGGAGTATATCGCCTGGCCAGTCGAGCACACTTTCGGCAAACGGCACGTCGCGACATTTTCCACCAGCCGGCCGGGCGGTTTTACGAACGAGCATGTCGATTTCCTGCGCGATCTGCTGCCGGCACTGACCCTCGTCAGCGAAATCCGGCTGAAGAACATCATGGCGCGCACGCTGCTGCAGACCTATGTCGGACCGCATGCGAGCGAACAGATCCTGTCGGGCGTCACGACGCGCGGCAGCGGCGCGACCGTCGGTGCGGCAATCATGATCTGCGACCTGCGCGACTTTACTGAGATTTCCGATCTCTGGCCGCGTGACGATGTCATCCATCTGCTCAACGATTACTTCGACGCCATGTCGGATCCGATCGAACGGTATGGCGGAGAAATCCTGAAGTTCATGGGCGATGGATTGCTGGCGATCTTCCCGCTGAGCAAGGACACGGCCTGTCACGATCTGCTGCAGGCGATCCGCGAAGGGCAGGCGCTGATGGCGCAATTGAACCAGCAGTATGCGGGCAACGGACGCGAACCGCTGCGCTACGGCGTCGGCGTGCATGTCGGCGACGTCATGTACGGCAATATCGGCTCGCGCCGGCGGCTGGATTTCACCGTCATCGGCCCGGCGGTCAATGTCGCCTCGCGGCTTGAAACCTTGACTAAGGAGGTCAAGCGTCCGGTACTCTTGTCGCGGGCCTTTGTCGAAATGGCGGACTGCGCGAAAGACATGGACAGCCTCGGCACCTTCCCGCTGCGCGGGCTCGGCGAGCCGGTCGATGTCTTCGCCTTTCCGGAGCGCTAGAAACTTATACTCCTCGCTTGTTACCCCAGAGCAGCACATGCAGTTGGGGTAGTACGCGTACCGCAAACCATTGGTCGGCCGTCACCCTTTCGACAAGCCAGTGCATCCGATCCATCACGCCGTCGATATCAATGCGTGCGTCCTCGTCATCGGGCGGCGGCGGCGTATGATTGCCGGGCTGAAGGAACAAGGGAATTTGGGGATAGCGCCGACCCGCGCGCTGGGCGAATTCGTAGTCGGCATCGTCGAAGACGACAATCTTCAATGCGACCTCCGGTCCGCCGGCGGCCAATTGAAGGCAGTGATCCACCTGGTCCCAGTCCGTCAGCATTCCGCTTGATGGCGGTTTGGGGCTGATGACCAGGATATCGAGATCGCGAAACCAAGCCTGGGCCACACTTCCCTGTGTTTCCAGCGCAAAGCGGTATCCTTGGGAATGGCCGAGTTCGATCAATGGCCTTAAGGGCTGTATCGCCGGATTGCCTCCGGAGAGAGAAACCGTCAGTGGCTTGCCCCCCGAGAGTTCCGTGACCTTATGCCAGACCGCCTCAGTGGACATGGGAATCCATTGATCCCGGAACGCGCTGTCGACCGCGTGAAGACTGTCGCACCAGGAACACCTGAAGTCACAGCCGCCTGTCCTCACGAACACCGTCGGCAGCCCGATCAAGGCACCTTCACCCTGTATGGTCGGGCCAAAGATTTCGCTGACGCGAATGCTCCCCACGCTCACGGCCTGTACTCCGCCCAGGTTTTGGGGGTCTCGCTGACGCGAACGGATGAGGTCTCTGGAAAGCGCTGCTTGCACCAGTCGTAAAAGTGCCTTGCCAGAAATTCCGAGGTGACTTTCGAATGGCCGAAGACGTCGTTCAGGTGACGATGATCGAATGTTTCGTCGATATAGCGCTTGACTGGCGAGAGGTCGTGATAATCACGAACGAAGCCATCATCATTCAGGCTTTCCGCAGCTAGTTCGACGATGACGATGTAGTTGTGACCGTGAAGCCGAGCGCATTGATGGTCGGCAGGCAGGTGATCCAATTGATGCGAGGCGGAGAGATGAAACTCCTTGGTGATGCGGTACATCAACGCACCTCCGTGGCCGAGTATCGCGACACGGCCGCTTTCCAGAAATCGCGGTCTTCGTACTCCGTGGGATCGGGAACACCGGCAAGATGGAAAGCTTCACGGCGTTCCACGCAGGTTCCGCAGCGTCCACAGTGAAGCTCGCCGCCTTTGTAGCAGGACCAGGTCTCCGAAAACGGCGTGCCGTGTTTCGCGCCGTCAACAACGATCGCCGCTTTGGAAACATCGACATAGGGGGCAAGCAGTTTCACGCTGGCATAACCTTCCAGCGCTTCATTCTGCATGCGCTGGAAAGCATCGATGAAGCCCGGTCGGCAGTCCGGGTAGATGAAGTGGTCGCCGCCATGCACGGCGACGGCAACGGCATCTGCCTTTTGCGCCGCAGCCAGACCGAACGCAATTGCCAGCATGATGGCATTGCGGTTCGGCACGACGGTGGCTTTCATGGTCTCCTCGGCGTAGTGGCCATCGGGAACCTCGACATTGTCCGTCAGGGCCGATCCGCTGAGATGACCGCCGATGCTGGCGATGTCGATAATATGATGGGGAACGGAGAGCCGTGAGGCACAGCTGGCGGCGAAGTCGAGTTCCTTGCGATGCCGTTGGCCGTAGTCGAATGAGACCAGGCCGATAAGTTGCTTTTCCGTCGCGACCTTGTGGGCAAGCGAAACGGAGTCCAGTCCGCCTGAGCAGACGACGATGGTTTTCATATTTTGGATCCCTTGTTTTGACCGGGTGGGCTGCGACCGGATTACGCGGTGCTTCTAGGACAAATCACGCGTCATGGAAACAGTTTTGAAGCGTGAGCGTCATTGCGGAATGAGATGTCGTTGATTCCGCTGGGGTTTTCATGGCTTTTTGGTCTGATGCCAACGCTCCCCACAGCCGGGTAGCCTAACCGATCGGAAAGTTGATCTGCGGCGGCAGAAGAAGCTGCAGATCCTGGGCGTCCGGATTGTTGATGCGCTGCAGCAGCATGCGTCCCAGATCCTCGCCGGCCGCCGTCAGGTCCTCGTGGATCGTGTCGACCTTCGGCTGCAACTGACTGAGAAGGCGGGACGTCTCCTTGGCGACGATATCGTAATCGGCGGCCAGTATGCGGCCGGCATCGCTCATGCCGCTGATGACGGCAAGCGCCGAAACTTCGCCGGGGCAGATGAAACCATCCGGAGCATCCGGAGCATCCGGAGCATCAGCGCGGCTGCTAATGAAGTCGCGCAGCACGCCTGCTGGCGTATCGAGATCGACTGCCTCGGGGATCTCATAGGCGATGCCCGCCTCCCGCACCGCCGTCATGAAACCATGCAGGATATGCTGGCAGAAGGTAAGCCGTTTCGGCGGCAGGATCACCGCCACCTTTTTGCGGCCCTTGGTGATCAGCCGGCGCGTCGCCTCATAGGCAAAGGTGAAATTGTCGTAGTCGACATAGGGGTGAGGCGTCGAATATTCGGTGCGGCCATGACAGATGAAGGGAAAGCCGGTCTCGAGCAGCAGGCGGACGCGGGCATCGAGCGGTTCGGTGCGCGTGAAGATCAGCCCGTCGGCGAGGTGATTGCGGATGATATATTCGGCGGCCTCGATATCGGTCGTCGACAGGAAGTTCGGGGCGACGACAAGATGGTAGGAGGTCTCTTTCAGCGCCTTGGCGATGCCGTACATGATCAAGGTGCTGAAGCCGACCACTTCCTCGTGCGAATCGAGCAGGATAGCGATGACATTGGTGCGGCCGGTCTTCAGGCGCTGCGCGGCCCGGTCAGGGAGATAGCCGATCTCGCGGGCGATGCGGTGCACGCGTTGACGGGTCTCGAGCGAAATCTGCGGCGCATCGGAAAGCGCCCGTGACACCGTCGTCACGGCAAGGCCGGCGATCGTGGCGATCGTTCGCAAGGTCGGCTTGCCGCGCTTATGCGTGATATCGAGATTTTCGCCGCGCTGCGGTCGGGACGGTTCGGTCACCCTTGGCTTTCCATGCTGGAATTGCCGATACCATAACACGATGAATCCGGCGTGCAATCGACGAATGAAAACGTTTTAAATTTTAACGTTCTGTTAGCCACGGATTAAATATGAATTATATTCAGTAACTTACGGAAATAGCCATATTTTTCTCGAGAGTCGAGAAAGGGCTTGACGACAGGAGGCTTATAACGTTTTAAATTGTCAACCGCGCGGAGGAGTGCGGCCGTATGCTGACCGCTGCAATGGCGGGAAGCATCGGGCGGCAGGGAGGGTCCCGCCGCCGATTTGCAAATGGGAGGAAATTCATGCGCAAGTTTTTGAGCTCGGCAGCTATTGCTGTCGTGATGATGGCTGGCCTCAGTGCTGTCCATGCCGCCGACGTGAAGGAAGTGCAGATGCTGCACTGGTGGACGTCAGGTGGTGAGGCAGCGGCGCTGAACGTATTGAAGCAGGATCTTTCGAAGGAAGGTTTTGCCTGGAAGGACGTGCCGGTTGCCGGCGGTGGCGGCGATGCGGCGATGACGGCGCTGAAGGCGATGGTTGCGGCCGGCACCTATCCGACGGCCTCGCAGATGCTGGGTTATACCGTGCTCGATTATGCCCAGGCCGGCGTCATGGGCGATCTGACCGAGACGGCGAAGAAGGAAGGCTGGGACAAG
>NZ_MRDL01000045.1 GCF_002008365.1 Rhizobium leguminosarum bv. viciae USDA 2370 | reverse complement strand
GGAGTTCGCCGCCGTCAGCCGGGCACTCGACGAGCGCTTTGGTCGCAATGCCATCATTCGCGGCGAAAAGGATCTCATCAATCGTGTGCCACCAGCGCAGCGCAATGCTTTCGAGGCGATGCAGGACAGGTTGAAGGTCCTGCAGCGGACGGTGCGCATGGAAAGCAGCGAACAGATCATCTCGGAACGGCACCAGCGGGCTGTCAGTCGTGGCATTAGTCTCTGAGACCAATGAATGAGCTGCGGGAGAGATTATGGACGGCAGGAAATCGCTGCAATGCGATCGCCCGCGCCTATATCGCGATCGAGATCAAGAACCAGGCGCGCGGTCGCTCGCTCGCCCGTCAGCTGTGGGCCATCCCTCGGCTCATGGAGTATTCTGTCAACCCAATTACTTGGCGGAGGCAGCGAACGGCTTCAAGCAGCGTGTCGATCGCGGGTGCATGACTCAAATAAGCTGACTTTGAGGATGCGCCCCATTTCCTCGAACTCAGCCGAGCTGCCCTTCAACGCGTCTGAAACTCCTGGTGCAGGATGCGGCAGGCGTCTTTCATGACAGGACTTTTGTAGCCATCGTATTCAGATAAAACTAGTCCCCCTGCTCTGCGTGTTGATCATGAACCCTTCGCTGTGGGGACACCCTGTCTGCCCCTACACGTCCCGCTCCCGAAATCTGCGTTCAACCGAGCGGCTGGCATGATCACCGCGAATCTGTCCGACCTATAAGGCCGGACAGATTCGTAGTGTCGGAATGCTGTCGGAGTAAACATGCGTGCGACATCAAAGCCGATGGCCCTCGCATTTGTTTTCGAATTTCCCCAACTGCTGGAAAACTCGGACCCAAAACTTGAAATCGCCTGAGCGACCGTCGGAGCGAGCGCTTATGGCACACCAGGCTGCCGCGGTTTTCGCATGTTGTCCGTAAAGCGAACGGACAGCAGTACTTATGTCCCCAACATCTGCATCACTCCAAAAATCCGGTGCGGTTGCGGCGCAGCCGGCTGAGAACCTTTCGAACATTTCGCGCATTAAAAAGCCCCGTTACCGTCCGGAAACAGGCCATCAAATTATGCCGGACGTCGATCCCACCGAGTGGGCCACGATCACGTGCCGTCCCTGGCAAATACGCGCTTCAGTGCGAAGTGCTTCTCATGCTCAACATTATGTTGTAACAAAACCGAAAGGCAAGCTATAAAAACACCCGCAATGAGAGCGATTTTCGCGATATTTTACGAATCAGGCTTGAGGTGTCACTTAGAATGAGGCAATCCGGTGAGAGTTTTGTCGTAGCAAACGTAGAAATGGTGGGGTCAACAGCTGGCGGTGCGAGCCGATGAGCGCACTTCTGGCGATCGTATCCCGGGATGCCGACTATTATTTGATGCTGTCATACATCTTGAGGGGGGCCGGATACAGGACGGTGCTGGTCGATATTCCAAACGAGGCCGTGGCGATCGCCGAGGAGCGCGGCGCTGCAGCTATCATCGTCGACTGCCAGCCGGGTTCACAAATTCTGGCTGATATCGCGTCGAGCCTGGGAGAAAAGGGGCTTGCCGACGAACTCACACTCATCGCACTCGTCGCCGAAAAGGCCGCTTATCTCGACATCCTGAAAGCCGACGTCGATGAGAGCTTCACAAGGCCGATGCCTCCGGAACGGCTGCTGTCTTATCTCCACGGTGAAATAGGCAATTCCTCCGACGAAGCGTCTGGCCGCTTCGTTCCAATATATGACGATCTGAAGCTGGACGTCAGCGGCCGGCGTGTCTTGGTAAGGGGTATGCCGGTTAATCTCAGCCCGATCGAGTTTCGTCTGCTGAGCGCTCTTATGGGTGACGCGGGGCGTGTTCTAAGCCGCGCGGAACTGATCGCGGTCGCTTGGCCGAAATCAGCTTTCGTCGAGCCTCGGACAGTCGATGTTCATATCGGCCGGCTCCGGCGTGCATTGAGGCGGGCGCTTGGCCGCGATTTGATCCGCACCGTGCCAAAGGAAGGATATGCAATCGACGTTGCGTAAAGTATGTGACTTCCCCACGTTCACATGTTCATCGAAACTTCCCGAAAACTTGCTGTCGCCTTCGTTGCATAAACGACGATCACGCGCATAGCTTGAAGTCCGTTGAACATTTGGGAGCACAACATGCAAGAGGCAGCTTCGGGCGCCGGATCGGCGAAAACATCCCACAGAAACACCGCGGGCCTGATCAGCCACGCGAGTCCCCACTTTGCCGCCGCCCAGCTCAACGGCTTGATGGCCCTCTATGTCCATCCGTCTGACGGTCGAGCGGTGGAGCTGCCGGTTTCGGATCGCCGATTGAAGCGCGTCGTCGACTTCGTCCGCTGCTCGTATCTCGGGCTCGACAATCACCCCTCAATCATCGAAGGCGCAATAGAGACAGTTCGGCGCTACGGAACACTACACTGGTCCTGCGCCCGGACGCGGCTCAATTTTGCAGTCCTCGGAGACCTCGAGGATGCTCTTTCTGATCTCTTCGGCGCGAGGGCTATCACCTACACAACAGTGCTTGCCGCCAACTTAAGCGCGCTTCCGCTGATTGCGTCCGGCGTTCTGACGGGCGGCAAAAAACCAGTCATGGTATTCGACCGTCTCGCGCATGCAACGCTCGCCTTCAACAAGCCCGTCGTTGCTGAAGAATGCGAGGTGCGCACTATAGGCCACAACGATCTTCAGGCGCTCGAAGAAATTTGCCGCCAGAACGAGGCGGTCGCCTATGTTTGCGACGGTGTCTATTCCATGGGTGGCTGTGCCCCGATCAAGGAGTTGCGGGAGCTTCAGGAGCGATACGGCCTCTTCCTTTACATCGATGATGCTCACGGTATATCGATTTTCGGGGAAAGAGGCGAGGGGTTTGCCCGTTCACAGATGCCAGAAGGTCTCGGTGAACGGACGATCATCGCCGCCTCGCTCGGGAAGGGCTTCGGAGCGTCGGGCGGCATGCTGATGCTCGCAACGGCGTTCCAGGAAGAGATCTTCCGGCGCTTTGCTCTCGCGCATGCCTTCTCGGCCTCCATCAATGTTGCGGCGATCGGTGCAGCTCTGGCCTCTCAGTCGATTCACCGCACACCGGAACTTGGTGTGCGGCAAAGGACGCTCGCAGAACACATCTCTCTTTTCGACGAGCTGGTGCCGACCGCACAGGCAGGGTCCCGACTCCCGATCAGGACCGTCGTCGTCGGTGACGAGCTTGCGGCAATCGGCGCTGCCAGACTTGTACTTGATTCTGGTTACTACACGTCGGCCATTTTCTTCCCGACTGTGGCCAAGGGAAGGGCGGGGCTGCGAATATGTCCGACTGCCGGCCACACGGCATCCGAATTGCGCGACGTCGCAGCTGCCGTCAATCGTGCTCTCAAGGGATAAAGATCTGTCTCCGCCCCTTCGGGCGGAACCACCGCCAAAGGGGGATCGTTATCGGATCCAGGCATTCCAACGCTCGAGCATCATCGCAGCATTGTCGTTGATCCATTTGGCGTCCGGGATGACGATGTAATCCCGGATGTCCTCGTCGCTCGGCAGTGCCGCGCGTGCAGCCGGCGACATCAAATCGATCGCCTTGCGGCTCGGCGGCGTGCAAAGGAGTTCGTTGCACACCCCGGCCTGCGCCTCCGGATGATCAAGCCAGTAGCCGATCAACTTCAACGCGTTTGCGCGGTTCGGCGCATCCTTGATAATCGTCAAGCGATCGCCGACGAGGAACGAGGCCTGTTTGGACCAGGCGATCTGGCGTCCTTCCGCCTTCAGTGTATTTGCGCGCGTCAGCCAGATCTGCCCGATTCTGTAGTCGCCGTTGCGAAAGCCCTGAACGCTCTGGTCACCGGTCTTCCACCAGAGCGATATCGCCGGGCGGATCTCGTCGAGCTTGTTAAGGGCGCGATCAACGTCGAGCGGAAAGAGTTTGTCGCGCGGAACACCATCGGCGAGGAGCGCGGCAGCCATTACCCTCCACGGATCGTCGAAATTTGGAAACGAGCGACCCCCAGGAAATTTTGTCTGGTTCCACATATCGGCCCAGCTCAACGGATTCCCATCCTTGAAGGCAGTCGGGTCGTAGGCCATCAGCGTTGCGGTTGAAAAAAGCCTGGCCCCAGCGCTGACGCAGGCATCCTCGACCAGATCTGGCCGGCTCTGGAAAGACTTGCAAAAGTCGGTCAGGTCTTCAGATGTAAGCCGATGCGCTTCAGCGCTCGCCTGGATCTCGCCGTCCGGATAAAGGTCCCAGGTCACGTTGCCGGTCTTGACCATGGCCGCCGCTTTCGCCCGCATCTCGGCATTCGTTGCCGCGACGGAAACAACTTTGATGCCGGTCTTTTCGGTAAACGGCTCGAACCAGAATTTTCGAAGCGCGGCATCGTAGGCGCCGCCTGTGGTCGCAATGATGACCTGCTCCTCGGCTTGCGCCGCCCCCGCACCGGCAAGCATGAGGCAAGCCGCAAGCAGTGGCTTGATCTTCGTTCGCTTTTTCATCGGTTCTTCCTCTCTCCGATTGATGTGATCATGTTAATCCTCCCCGCGGCCGGTAAGGAGATGAATGGTCCCCATGAGCAGCAGCGATACCGCGACGAGCAGCGTCGAAACCGCCGCTATGACCGGGGTGAGATTGAAATCGATGTCCTCGAACATCTTGCGGCTGATCGTTTTTCCGCCCGTATCGGAAATGAAGAAGGCGACTGTTGCCTCATCGAACGACGCCAGAAACGCAAAGACCGAAGCCGCAGCCACCGCCGGGGCGATGTTAGGAAGCACAACGCTGATAAAGGCGCGGCTCCGGCTTGCCCCGCAATTCAGTGCGGCAAGCTCGAGTGACGTGTCGAAGCGCTCGAGTGCTGCCGACACGGTGATGATCACGTAGGGAACAGCAAGTACGGTGTGCGCGATCAGGAAACCAGCGAAATTGCCGGTCAGACTGAGCGGGGAAAAAACCAGATAAAGGGCAACGCCAAAGACAACATGGGGAACGATCATTGGCCCCAACGACAATGCCCGCAGAAGCGTCTTTCCCGGCAGATTACCGCGAACGAGCCCGATGGCGGCCAATGTACCGATAACCGTCGAAGCGACCGTCGTCGCCAGCGCAATCTGCAGACTGAAGATCGTTGCTGCGCGCCAGTCCGGATCGGATAGAAAGTCGATATACCAGCGAAGCGTCAGGCCCCTCGGCGGGAACTCGATATAGCTGCTGTCGTTCAGCGAAATCGGGATGACGAGCAACGTCGGCAGAACCAGGAAGAACAGGATTTCCCCGATCAGGAAGCCCCCAAGGAGCCGCAATGCCGCTTTGCCGTAAGGCCGATGGGTGCTGTTGACGGGAGAGGGGGCGAATGAGGCGGTGACTGCGGGCTCAATTGACACTGTTCATTCCTTTGCTGACGGAAAGCGCCTTGCGGAACACAAGGACAAAGATCAGCGTCGTGGTCAGAAGGACGGTCGCGAGCGCTGCGGCAAATGGCCAGTCAAGCAGAACGGTGGTTTGCTGGCCGATCAGCGTTGCCATCATCAATGCTCCAGGCCCGCCGACGAGTGCCGGCGTGATATAAAAACCGATCGCCAGGATGAAGCACATGACGCATCCGGCAAAGATTCCAGGCAAGCTGAGCGGCAAGGTCACGCGCCAGAACGCGCTAATCGGGCCGGCGCCGAGATTGCGGGCGGCTTGAGTGTACTCTGCAGGAATAGTGCGAAGAACGTTGTAGACCGGCAGGATCATGAAGGGCATGAGAACATGCGTCATCGCAAGGATCACCGCGCCTTCGGTGTAGATTAGCTTCAACGGACTGCCAATGAGGCCGCTCTCGATCAGCAGACCGTTAACGATGCCGTTTCGCTGCAGCAGCACGATCCAGGCATAGGATCGCACCAGCACTGAGGTCCATAGTGGGACCAACACCGCGGCCGATACGAGCATCGCCATCCTGCCTTTGGCATGCGCCATGAGAAAGCTAACCGGAAATCCAAGCAGCAAGCTCGTCACTGTTACGATGGCGCCCGTCTGCAACGTCCGAAGCAGGACTTCCATGTAGAGTGGCTCGGTGACGATCCGCTCGTAATGCTCCAGCGTGAATCCCGGCGCCATTAAGCTCAAAGAGACGAGCCGTCCAATCGGATAGATGAAGCCTCCGGCCAGTAACAGCATCAACGGCGCAATAAGCAGGAACGTCAGCGCATGCGAATACTGGCGCGCCGAGCGTGAGAAAAACCAGCTCGCTGGACGGGTTGGTACAACGCGTGGATTATCGACGGTCGTGGTCATTTCATCCCTCCTCAACCGTAAAGAGCCGGAGGCCGTCGCGTTCGGCGACGACGTCCACGAGTGCCCCCATTGCGAAGGGCTCCCTCTTTCCATCAGCAGGGATCTGCACCTGAATGATCTCGCCGCTTCCGAAATCAGTGCGAACGAGATGAAGGTCGAAGGAGCCGGCAAAGACCGACGTTTCGATCCGACCGGGGAGGGCGTTCTGTCCTCCTGCGCCCCGCGCTGCAAGGCCGAGGCGCTCAGGGCGCAGCGCGAGCCGAACGCGATCACCTATCTTTGCCGAACCCTCGAAATTATGGGCGGCACCGGGCGTATCAATAACCACGTCGTCACCCAGTCTGATGGTGTGACGACCAGCGGTCTTGCCCAGGAATTCTCCCGTTAGGAAATTCATCTTGCCGATGAAGTCGGCGACAAAGGCACTCTCCGGATTACAGTAAAGATCCGCCGGGCTTCCAAGCTGCACGAGTTGCCCCTTTGCCATGACAGCGATCCGGTCGGACATCGTCAACGCCTCCTCCTGATCGTGCGTCACGTAGATGACCGTTGCACCGAGGCGCCGCTGAAGCTGCTTGATCTCGATCTGCATGGATTCGCGCAGCTTCTTGTCCAGTGCCCCGAGTGGCTCGTCCATCAAGAGAACAGGCGGTTCGAACACCATTGCTCGCGCGACTGCAACCCGCTGCTGCTGGCCGCCGGAAAGTTCGTGGGGATAGCGCTTGGCATAGTCCGGGAGTTGGACGAGGTCGAGCGCCCGGCTAACGCGTTCTGCCCTGAGGTCCTTGCGGATGCCGCGCATCCTCAGGGGAAAGCCGATGTTTTCGGCGACGGTCAGATGCGGGAATAAAGCATAACGCTGGAAGACCATCCCGATATTGCGGCGATCGGGCGATACGGCGGTGACATCGCGCCCACCAATGATAATGCGTCCGGCAGACGGACTTTCGAAACCGGCGATCATTGTCAGAAGCGTCGTCTTGCCCGATCCGGATGGACCGAGGATCGACAGGAATTCGCCTGCTGAAATGTCCAAGGTCACTGCGCCTACGGCAGTCTGGCTGCCGTAGGCCTTTCCTATGCGATCGATAAAAACAGGCGCACCAATCAAACTGATATCTCCTTTGCTTTAAGATGCATTGATCCCTCCCGACTCCGCCCGCGCGGCGCCAGGTGGTGTGAGTGTCGTGCCGACAAGGCCGGCATCTGTTCAGGCATGGCCGCACGGGGCCAAGGCGTTGCTAATATTCACGATCCCGTTATGCTGTCACATTGCGTGATCAATTTTTACACAATGCATTTTTGTTGCAACAAAAATGTGAAGAAGTCAACTCGTGGGGAGTTAATTTTGAACGAGAATACAACTGAAGAGGAATCGCCGGCGTCGGAATTGCACTCCGGGCGTCTCAGCGACTTCGCCTATTCATCCATCAAGGAGCAACTTACGCGGGGCGTATACAAGCCCGGTCACAAGTTGCCGATCCGTTCGGTTGCCGAAATGCTGAAGGTTGGTGCGACGCCGGCGCGCGAGGCGATTAACCGCCTGGTCTTTGAGGGTGCGCTCGTCATGGTGGGTCCTAAAACCGTCATCGTCCCGCATCTCGATCTTTCGGCGCTTTACGAAGTCACGCAGATGCGGCTTGCCCTCGAAGGATTAGCGACCGAAAAAGGCGCACTTCGTGCGACCAATGATGTGCTTGACAAGCTATTGGTAATACAGGAAAAAATCACACTTTCGCTCGAGGAAAAGCGCTACGGCGATGCTCTTCACGACAATAAAGAATTCCACTTTACCATCTATCGACTGTGCGAGATGCCGCACCTTCTTTCGACCATCGAGGCCCTATGGTTAAGGATCGGCGCCTCGTTCCACGACCTCTATCCTGAGTTTGCGGAAGCGAAATACGGTGTCCACAACCACCTGGCCGCGATTGAGGCTCTGGTGGATAAAGATCCCTCCGCCGTCCGAGCGGCAATGGAAAACGACATTCGAGACGGCTATCGGCGCCTCAAGAAAGCAGCGCAGGAGCGTCTCAAGCGGCAATAACATCGTGGCCGGATTTTTTTGTTGCAACTTCTTCGGGTTCATGATTTTTGTAATAACAAAATTATGAAGGGTCGCGCCGTGACCCATTTGCCGGAGAAGATCGAATGTTTCACCCTTGTATCTTGCGCGACGGCCGGGGATTTCCCCGGTCGAGGTCCGAACATTTCTTCAAAAAGGGTCGCCGCGTGTTTCCAACCGGGATCACGCGCGTCACCGTCGATCATGAGCCCAGCCCGCTCTACATTTCGCGCGGGGAGGGGGCCTATCTCATCGACGTCGACGGCAATCGCCTACTCGACCTAAACAATAATTTCACGACGCTGATTCACGGCCATGGTTTTCTTCCAGTTGCCGACGCGGTTGCAGATCTTCTTCATCGCGGCACATGTTTCTCTAACCCGACCGAGCACGAAATCACGCTGGCCGAGCTGTTGATCGAGCGCATTCCGGCTATCGAACATATTCGCTTTGTCAGCAGCGGGACCGAGGCTGTGATGTTTGCGATCAAGGCCGCTCGCGCCTTCACTTGCCGGCCCGGCATCGCACGGATTGAAGGCGCCTATCACGGCGCTTACGACTGGGCGGAAACGGGGCAGGCGGTGTCGCCGGCTATATGGAACGATCCCTCGGTGTCTCAGGCCGTACCGGCCTATCGCGGAATGCCCCGTTCGGTAAGGGACGAGGTAACGGTTATCCGCTTCAATGACATCGCGGATCTAGAGCGCCGAATTGCTTCGGCTGCCCCTTCACTGGCTTGTATCTTGATCGACCCGATGCCAAGCCGCGCCGGGCTGATAGCGCCTGAGCCAAGCTTTTTTGCCGCTGTCGAGGCGATCGCGAAGCAATACGGGATTCTCATCGTGGCCGATGAGGTCCTTAATCTGCGGCAGTCATATGTTGGGGCGTCGGCCCGCTATGGTCTCCACCCCGATTTGGTCGCCGCCGGCAAAATCATCGGCGGAGGTTTTCCCGTCGGGGCGATCGGCGGGCGCAAGGACGTGATGCGGGTGTTCGCAAGCGACAGCGGCAAGCCGCTGCTGCCGCAAGGCGGCACGTTTTCGGCAAATCCCGTATCGATGGTTGCGGGCCGGGTTGCCATGGAGGCGATGACGGATGGCGCTTTCGCTGCACTCGAGAGCCTTGGCGATAGAATCCGGGCTGGACTTCGAAAGGAAATCGCGCGCCACGGGGCAGCCTTCAGCGTGACGGGGGCGGCATCCTTGTTTCGTATCCATCCGAAAGGAAAGCAGCCAACGGACTTCCGCGAGGCGTATCTCGCCCCGGAAGAGGCCGAGTTGATGGGGCGGCTCTCCAGGCATTTCCTCAGTTGCGGCATCCTGCTTCCCAATGGCGCTGCGGCGTGCCTTTCGACGGCAATGACAACTGCGGACGGTGATGCGGTCGTCTCAGCCTTCGCAGACTTCCTTTCAATCCTCGAAGCAACTTCAACCGAAGCAGGCATGTGACCATGGCAACTGATCATCTAACCGTCGCCGAGCGGATCGCTCTTTCCCTGAAGAGGCACGACGTCACCCATATCTTTGCTCAGAGTCTGCCTTCGGCGGTTATCCTTGCGGCCGAAGCAATCGGCATACGTCAAATCGCCTACCGTCAGGAAAACATGGGCGGGACCATGGCCGACGGGTATGCGCGGCTGTCAGGCAAGGTCGGCGTTGTAGCAGCGCAGAACGGACCTGCGGCAACGCTTCTCGTTCCGCCGCTGGCCGAAGCGCTGAAGGCTAGCGTTCCGGTCGTTGCTCTCGTTCAGGATGTGGAACGAGATCAGGCTGATCGCAATGCATTCCAGGAACTCGATCATCTCACCCTGTTCCAATCATGCACGAAGTGGGTGCGCAAGGTGCTCGTTGCTGAGCGGATCGACGACTATGTCGATGCTGCTTTCACGGCAGCCGCCTCGGGCCGGCCGGGACCGGCAGCTCTCCTGCTCCCCGCCGACCTCTTGCGTGAGCAGATCTCCCCTTCGCTGTTTCGTCGTGAGGCTGTGCTTGGCCACTGGCCACTCGATCGGTTGCGTCCACGCGATAGCGACATCGAGCACGCAGCCTCGATGATCGCCGCAGCCCAGGCGCCCATCGTCATCGCCGGAGGAGGCGTCCATGCAAGCCATGCCGCCGGCGAGCTTTCGGCGCTACAGGACGAAGCCTCGCTTGCCGTCCTGACGACCAATATGGGAAAAGGCGCGGTCGACGAATACCACCCGCTGTCAGCTGGCGTTCTCGGTGCTCTCGTCGGGCCGAGATCGCTTGGACAGCACGCGCTTGCCCTCGTCGAAGAAGCCGATCTCGTCATTCTGGTGGGGACGCGAACCAATCAGAATGGCACTGACAGTTGGCGCCAAATTCCCCGGTCCGCGTCAGTCATCCACATCGATGTCGATCCCACCGAAATCGGACGTACCTACGAAGCGGTCAGATTAGCAGGCGATGCGGCCGAAACTATCAGCGCGCTTCGCCGCGCGCTTGCCCGACGCGATCTCTCTTACCGCGCATCGCAGCGCGACAAGTTGACGGCTCGGATTGCGGGTTTCTGGCGCGCGTTTGACATGGAGCGACGATCTATTGCCCGTTCGGAGAACAGTCCGATCCGTCCCGAGCGAGTCATGTCCGACCTGCAACAAGTATTGACGGCAGAGACGACCGTTGTTGCCGATGCGAGCTATTCCTCGATGTGGGTCGCGGGCCAGCTCCGAGCCCTTTCGGCCGGCATGCGCTTCCTATCGCCGCGGGGCCTTGCCGGACTTGGGTGGGGCCTGCCACTTGCGCTCGGCGCGAAAGTGGCAAAGCCCGACAAGCCGGTCGTTGTCATCGTCGGGGACGGCGGTTTCGCGCATAGCTGGGCGGAGTTGGAGACCATGGTGCGGAGCAAGCTTCCGGTACTCATCATCGTGTTGAACAACGGTATCCTTGGCTTCCAACGTGATGCGGAAACTGTCAAGTTCGGCAGCTTCACGACTGCCTGCAGTTTCGCGGACGTCGATCATCGGCGAATTGCGGAAGCTTGCGGCTGCCCAGCAGTACGCATCTCGGATCCCGCCAACCTTTCTCAATACCTTGAGCGCGGTCTCTCTGGAGACGGGCCCTTGCTGATTGAGGTAATAACAGAGGCCGCCGCCCATCCGCCCCTTTCGCTGTTTACTGGAATGGATCAAGCGGCATGAGCCCTGGTGGCAGTTCGCATGTTGCGGTCATCAGCGGTGGCACGACTGGGATCGGTCTTGCCACTGCGTTTCGACTTCTCAGGGCCGGTCATCGGGTTGCGGTCTTCAGCCATGGTGAAGCAAGCGTCATGGCCGCGGGCTCTGCGCTTGCCGAGGCTTTCGGGCCAGAGCGCTCGCTTACGAGAAAGGTCGATCTCCGCGAACCGGCGGCGATCAATTCCTTTTTCGGCGAAGTCACCCGTGTCCTAGGCGCACCTGGGATCCTCGTTTGCAACGCGGGGATTTCGCCGAAAAGTCCTGACGGCCCTCTTCACGTCGCCGACCTTACCCTTGAAGAGTGGAACGACGTGCTCGCCGTCAACCTGACAGGGACGATGTTGTGCTGCCGAGCCGCTCTGCCCGCCATGAAGGAAAGCGGTTTTGGACGGGTCATATTCGTTGGATCTCTTGCCGGCCGGACGATACCGCGGATCGCCGGCGCGAGCTACGCGACGTCCAAAGCCGCACTTTCAGGATTATCCCGCGTGCTGGTCTCTCAATATGGCTCCTACGGCATAACATCGAATGTCGTGGCGCCAGGTCGCATCCTGACGCCACTCACAGGCTCCCCGCAAAGCAAGACCAACATCGACGCGCTCGCCCGTATTCCGGCGGGGCGGCTCGGTGCACCGGACGACGTCGCCGCGGTGATCGCGTTTCTGGCATCGGAGGATGCACAGTTCGTCAACGGAGCCATCATAGATGTCAATGGCGGCGAGTTCGCAACGAGTTAGGGCTTGCCGCATCGTCAACCGACAGAAGAGGCGATAGACATGACCCCGGTCATTCTGGTCTGCTCACAGGACGCCGAGCTTTATCTGCTCCTCGCGCATATTCTGCGTAGTGAAGGCTTTGAGGCTCGTCTTGCTGCAAGTGACGACGATGTGGTGGACGCCTGCACATCAATAGAGCTTTCCGCCGTCGTACTGGATTGTGCAGGTTGGCCGAGTGACGTTGCGCCCCTGTGTGCGCTCTTGAAGGGCTCGGGGCTTTCCGTGGGTGCACTCATCGGCGAGGATATGCGCACGCAGCACCTGCAATTGATCAAGGCGGGCCTCGACGAAGGCATCACGCGTCCTCTGTCGCCTGCAAAGCTTCTCGCCTTTCTGCACGACATAAGCCCTCGGCCGGCGGTTTCGACTCTGCCAAATTGCGCTTCCGCCGCCGAGATTGTCTTCGGGCCGCACGCAGTCGTGGTTTCAGGCAAGATTGTAGCGCTTGCGCCTATTGAAATGAGAATCCTTAAATTCCTAATCGAAAGGCAAGGGCAGATCAGTACCCGCAAGCAACTCATCGAGGCCGTTTGGCCAGTTCCGCACGCTGTAGAAAGCCGGACCGTTGACGTGCACATTGGCCGGCTGCGAAAAGCGTTTGCAGGACTCCGCAATCTGAGGATTCGCACTGTCTATGGCGCGGGTTACGCGCTCGATACCACGATTAACCTCCGCATGTTTTAGCGCCCCGCGACTACCATGGCAGGCGTGCGTGGCAAGCTGCCCGCTGATATTGCGAGACATCATAACGTCTTGTGACGAAGGGCAGCGATGACGCGGTCGGCCATGAAAGCGCAACGGGCGCCATCGAACGGGAACAGGGCCGAGAATGCGCCGGAGAGCTGCTTTTCGATCGAATGGCGCATCATCTTGCGCGCCCGGTGCAGCCGGGTCTTGGCGGTTTCGGGTCTTATGCCGAGGTAAGACGCGGCCTCGTCTGTGCTCATGCCCTCGACATCCCGGAGCACGAACACGGCGCGAAAATCATCCGGGAGTTCGTCGACCGCATTCTCGAGGAGATGCCGCGCCTGGCTCCTGGCGAGCTCGGTTTCCGGATTGGTTGCTGACAGGGAGGAGGGAAACTGTAACACTTCGCCACCTGGCGCCATCGTCTGCATATCGATTTCCTCGAGCCCGGTGGTGTTCTTTCGGGCCCGCACGCGACCCAGCGCCTCGTTGAGCGTAATGCGGGTCAGCCATGTCGAAAGTTGCGCCTCGCCCCGGAACGTCGCCAGATTAGTGAATGCCTTGATGTAAGCGGCCTGGACGACATCTTCCGCCTCCGCATCGTTACGGATGACGGCGCGCGCCGTCCGGAACAGGCGCTGATTGTGACGCTGAACTATGGTGCGGATGGCGGGCTCGTCGCCTGCTTTTGCCAAGGGCACGAGATCGGCGTCGGACAGTATCGACATCTGCTGCCGGTGTCGCTCGGCCGGAATCGGAATGGCTATCATGGGGAATTCTCCGCCCGCTCGCGCATCTTTCGATTGGAGCCCGGCCTATGGCCGGACGTCCAGCTTGCCCGTCATAGCGGGATGAAAACGACAATAAAAATCAATCGCTCCCGCTTGGGCGACCGTCATGCGGGCTTCCGATGTCGGCGGCAGGTCGATATCGAAGCTCTTGTCGCGAGCGGTTGCCGTGTGCCGGAATATATCATCGTTTCTCCAGACGATCACATCGCCCACATGCAGCTCGGGAGGCGGCGAGCTGAATTTCATGCCGGTGATGGTGATCTGATAGTCCGCCGCCGAGGCAACCCCGTTGCCTGCCCAAAGTAGTGCAAAGAGCAGCGGGAGCCGTAGGGATTTCATCAGCAAGCCCATTGCCATGTCTATTTGGTCTTCGAAGCCAGATGCTCGGCATGCATCTGGTGCTCCTTGAACAGGGTCAGGCCCGTTTCCAGCAGCGACTTGAGCTCTTTATTCCCAGCCGACGGGATCAAGATGTTGGCAAGCGCGTCGTTGACCGACTTGTGATAGGCGACTTCGTTTTCGACATAGGCCTTGTCGAACGCCGCGCCGTCGAGCGCCTCCAGCGTCGTCAGTTCCTTAGCTGCTTGTGTCGACAAGGACTGGCTGACGGGGTTGTCTTCGGGTGTCACCTTCAGCATCTTGACGAGAGCGAGCGCCTGATCGTTGACGGCCTTGTGGTCGCGCTCCATGGTTTTGGCGAATGCAATGACTTCGGCATTCTTGCTCTTCTTCAACGCCTGTTCTGCCGCGGTGACATCGATCTGTCCCGCTGTGTAGGCGATGTGGGCGATCTGAGGATCGGTCGGCTTGGCATCGGCGGCGATCGAAGCCGTGCCGAGTGAGGCTGCCATCAGAGTGGCGCCGAGAATTCGCTTCAACATGATCTGTCTCCCTTGTGTCGTGACCGATGCCTTCCGGCGGCAACGGTGGTGCGCCTTCGGAAGCGAACATTGGATGCAGGTTCGTCGAAAAGGTTCCCGGAAATTTCGGACACGGAAAGGGCGTGTGTCATCGACGTCGGTCACCGACGCGTCAGTCTTTGCCGATGAAGCGCTGAAGCACGATAGCGTGATTGTGGTCCACGTCTTTCGCAGCGTAGAGAAGCGTCGTGTCCGCTTGTCCGATCTGGCGTTTCAGCTCCTCCAGCAGCTTCCAAGGGAGGACTCATTTAGGAACCTTGCACGGCCTCTATGTGCTCGAAGGTTCTCGTGTGAGACTGCTCACGAGCGGAAAGCTGGACGGCAAGACACAGATCATCGGTCTCGACAGTGTGTCTGATAACACTTTGTGGATAGCGATCGAAGGGGAGTGCCTTCGGAGTTCGGATCTCTGACGAAGATTCGCGGCCAATTCCCTCGCCTCCCCATGATCTTTGGCTGAAGCTTGCTGACGCCCTGGACGGTTTCTCGATCTGAAAGGTCGACGCGGGGCATCGGCGCATGTCGCCGGTCTAAGTCTGATCGCGCCACAAACGTGAAGCCGGCGTGGCGCGATGATGCCTCGGGAGCTGATTGCCATCCGTAGCGGAATTTGCCCGCCGCTCAGAAGGGATAATGCTGGGCGGAGTCCTCAACCGTGATCCAGCGCAGGTCGGTGAATTCGGCGATTGCCGCTTTGCCGCCGAAGCGGCCGTAGCCGCTGCCCTTGACGCCGCCGAAGGGCATTTGCGCCTCGTCGTGCACGGTCGGGCCGTTAATGTGGCAGATGCCGGATTCGATCCGCGCTGCAACCGTCATTGCCCGCTGGACATTCCGGCTGAAGACGGCGGAGGACAGGCCGTATTCGGTGTCGTTGGCGATGCGGATGGCTTCTTCCTCGCCGGCAACACGAATGATCGGCTTGACCGGGCCGAAGGATTCTTCCGCATAGACGCGCATCTCGGGCGTGACATGATCGAGCAGCGTCGCCTCGACCACGGTGCCCGAGCGCTTGCCGCCGGCCACGAGCTTTGCACCCTTGGCCGTCGCATCGGCGATCAGCTCTTCCATTTTTTTCGCGGCGTCGAGGCTGATCAGCGAACCGAGAACGACGTGGCCACGCGGATCGCCGGCCGGGAGCTGGCTGGCGCGGGCGGCCAGTTTGGCGACGAACTGATCGGCGATGGTCTCGTCGACGATGATCCGCTCCGTCGACATGCAGATCTGGCCCTGATGCATGAAGGCGCCGAAAATGGCGGCATTGACGGCACCGTCGATATCGGCGTCGTCGAGGATAACAAGCGGCGCCTTGCCGCCCAGTTCAAGAAGGGCGGGCGTGAGATGTTTGCCGCAGGTCTCGGCGATGATCTTGCCGACCTTGGTCGACCCGGTGAAGTTCACGCGCCTGACGGCCGGATGGGCAATCAGCGCGGTGACGATCTCGGGCGCATCTTCCGGCGCGTTGGTGAGAACGTTGATGACGCCGGCCGGCAGGCCTGCTTCGGTCAGCACTGTGGCAATCAGCCGGTGCGTGCCGGGGCATTGTTCGGATGCCTTGAGGACGACGGTGTTGCCGCAGGCGATCGGCATGGCGATGGCGCGGGTGGCGAGGATGACGGGCGCGTTCCAGGGGGCAATTGCCAGGCAGACGCCGACGGCCTGGCGAACGCCCATGGCGAGCGTGCCGGGTTTGTCGGAAGGGATGATTTCGCCGGTGATTTGCGTCGTCATGGCGCCGGCCTCGCGCAGGATGTTGGCGGCGAGCATGACATTGAAACCGGCCCAGGGCGCGGTAGCGCCCGTCTCCTCGATCATCAACTGGGTAAACTCGCCCACTTTGGAATCCATGATGTCGGCAGCCTTCATCAGGATGGCGCGGCGCTGGCCGGGGCCGGTCTTCGACCAGGCGCCAAAGGCAGCGGAGGCGGCATTAACGGCCGCGGCAACATCGTCCAGGCTTGCCGCTGCGGCGCGGCTTGCGAGCTTCTCGGTGAAGGGATCGATGCGATCAAAGGTCCGGCCGCCGGAGGCTGCGCGGTCGGCGCCATTTATGAGGAGGGAAATATTCATCGGAGATCTCCTGGGGACAAGAACTAGAAGCCGAGAACTTCGGCGTTGATGGAAGCTTCGAGGCCGCCGTCGACGGCAATGTTGGTGCCGTTGATCCAGCGCGCACCATCCGAGCAGAGGAAGAGCACGGCGGGTGCGATATCGGCGGAGGTGCCGGCGCGGCCGACGCGGGTGATGTCGCTATCGACCCTGGCGTCGCCGAGCACGGCACGGAACTGCTTGAGGATCGGCGTTTCCACCGGCCCGGGGCTGACGGCATTGACGCGGATGCCACGGTTTTTGAACAGCGGCTGATGGGCGGCGCGCATGGTCCAGAGCAGCAGCAGTTCCTTGGAGAGCGGGTAGGCTTCCTCGTCCTTGAGGCCGTGCTCGGCGACAATCGCCGCCACCTCGGGAAAGCCGTCTATGCCGGCGAGCGACTTTGCCCGCTCGAGATTGGCGCGCCAGCCGTAGCCGGCGATCGAGGCGACGTTGACGATGGCGCCGCCTTCGCGCAGGCGGGGTGCCACGGTTTCGGAGAGGGCGCGAAGCCCGTAGAAATTGACGGCGAGCGTCGAGACGACGCCGGTGCTGCCGGAAAGGCCGGCGACATTGGCGAGCGCGTCGAGGCGCACCGGAAGCTGCGCAACGATGTCGGCAACGCCTGATGCGGTGGACAGATCACCCTTGATGAAGGCGGCACTTCCACTGGCAGGCTCGCGGACATCGACGCCAATGACCTCGGCGCCCATCTGGCCGGCCAGTTCCGCCGTGCGGGCGCCGATGCCGGAAGCCACGCCGGTCACCAGGATCGTTTTACCAAAAAGCATGAACGTCACCTTTCGCAAGAGATCCGGACGCAAGCCGGCTCATTCTTCCCATTGGATTTTATGCGGACCGGGCAATTTCAGCCGATAGCCGACGGGCAGAAGTTGAAAATCGAAACGGCGCTCGATTTCGCCCCAAAGGCCGCGCGGCAGGTAGAGCGAGAAAATCACGGCGGTGGCGCCGAGGCCGATCAGGTACCAGACGCCGGCTGCGCCGAAGAAGGTCTCGATCACGAAGAACAGGATGGCGCCAAGGATCGCGCCTTCGAACTTGCCGATCCCGCCGACCAGCACCATGAAGATCATGTAGGCCGTCCATTGGACGCTGAAATAGGTCTTCGGCTGGAAGGTGGTGGCGGTCGCCAGCCACAGGCCTCCGGCGACCGCGATGCCGAAGGCGGCGAGCACGAAGAGCAGCCGATTGGTGGCGATCACGCGCACGCCGAGCGAGGTTGCCGCCTCCTCATTGTCGCGGATCGCCTGCATGGCGGCACCGGCGCGGCTGCGCATCAGGAGGAAGAGAGCGCCGAGCAGGGCGGCCATGGCTATCAAGGCGAGCCAGTAGATCGTTGCCCGCCGCATGTTGCCGTCATAGACATTGAGCGAAATCAGCGAGGTTCCCGTTTCCCCCTGGATCAGCCGGTCGAGATTGACGAGCAGATGGGCAAGTTCGGCTATGACCCACATGCCGATCGCGAACTCGCCGCCCTTCAGGCGCAGCATGAACAGCGAAAGCGGGATTGACAGGACGCCGGTCACGACCGCGGCGGCAAACAGCGCGACGAAGGGATTGAGCCCCGCATCGGCCAGCCGGATGGTGAAATAGGCGCCGAGGCCGAAGAACACCTGCTGGCCGACCGAGACGAGCCCACCGAAACCGGCAAGCGCATTCCACATGGCGGCAAGGATCACGTAGATGAACAGGGCTGTCATCCGGTCGATCGCACCGGCGCCGAGCACGGCGGGGGCAAACATCAGCAGGGCGAGCACCGCGGCCATGCAGCCAAGCGCCACCCGCGACGATTTCGTCCAGCGCTCTATCGATATTCCGGTGGAGGCAAGGGTCGCGTTGGGGCTCATGTCGGGCTCCGGAGACGGGTGCGCAGTTTGAGAGAGGCGCCAAATTTATCGAGAACCGGCATGCCGAACCGGGACAGCCTGACGAAAAGCACCAGCAGGAACACGGCATGGCCGCCGATCAGGAAGCCTTGCGGATGCAATTGCGCGCCGAGCGATTGGGCAAGACCGAGAACGATGCCGCCGGCAAGCGTCCCCCATAGTGATCCCGCTCCTCCAATGACGGCCGCCTCGAAGGCGAAGAGAAGCTGTGGGCCGCCGGCATAGGGGCTGAAGGTTGCCCGCATCCCGAGAAAAGCACCGGCGATCCCGACCGTGACCATGGTGATCGCCGTGGCGACGGCGTTTACCCTGCGGGCATCGATGCCGACCAGCCCGGCCGTATCGGGATCCTCGGCCGTGGCGCGGATCGCGCGACCAAGCGCAAAGCGGCTCAGGAAGAACTGCAGCCCGCCGAGAATGAGCATCGCCGTCACCATCATCAGGACGGCAAGCTTGCCGACGAAGATGTGGCCCGGAAGCTGCCAGGATGCATAGGACAGGTTGCCGATGAACGGTGCGAGCGAGCGGGTGTCGGCGCCGAACTGCTCGAACAGCAGGTTGTCGATGACGATCGACAGGCCGAAGGTCGTCAGGATCGGCAGCAGCGTGCCGCCGCGGGCGCTTCGTTCCAGGATGAAGCGCTGTAACAGCCAGCCGACGGCCGCCATGACCGGCAGCACGATCAGCAGGCCGGCGAAGGGCGGAATGCCGAATTTGGCGGCGAGCAGCCACAGTCCGTAAGCGGCTGCGACCGCCAGGCTGCCATGCGCAAGATTGATGATCCGCATCACCGAGAACATGAAGGACAGTCCGCAGGCGATGACGGCGTAGTAGCCGCCGAGCAGGATGCCCTGGAGCAGGGTGTTGATCACGATGCGCTCCTTTCGCCGGCTGCCCGGTGCAATCCGAAATAGGCCTGGGTGACGTGCTCGCGCGTGACGGCCGCCGCCGGCCTGTCGAGGACGATGCGTCCTTCCAGCATGCAGATGACACGGCTCGCCACGCTCATGGCGCGGGCGAGATCCTGCTCGACGAGCACGATGGTCGTCCCCGACGTGAGCAGTGACTGCAACTGGGCATAGACGCGATCGACGACCAGAGGCGAAAGTCCGAGCGAGACCTCGTCCAGGAGAAGAATATCGGGATTGCTCATCAGCGCCCGGCCGATGGCGGTCGCCTGCTGTTCCCCGCCCGAGAGGTGTCCGGTTTTGGCGTGACGGCGGGGTTTCAGGTTCGGAAAGGCGTCGAGGACACGATCGATGTCCCAATCGCCCTTGCGGCCGGAGGTCTTTCCGAGAAGCAGGTTTTCCTCCACCGTCATCTGTGAAAACAGGCGCCGGCCTTCCGGCACCAGAGCGATGCCCTTGGCGATCCGCTTGTGGGACGGGACGGCGGCCAGATCTTCGTCGTTAAGAAGGATGCTGCCGGAGGATGGCAGATGGGCGCCGGCGATCGATCTGAGCAGCGTCGTCTTGCCCGCGCCGTTCGCGCCGACCAGCGCCAGCACCTCGCCCTTGCCAATATCGAAACTGACCCCGCGCACTGCCTGGAGCAGGCCGTGGCGAACGTCGAGGTCGCGGATGGAGAGAAGGCTCATGCGGGTGTTCCTCCGAGATAGGCCTTGACCACCTCCGCATTGCTCATGACCATTTTCGGTTCGCCATCGGCGATGATCCTGCCGGCATCCATGCAGATCAGTCGCTCCGCCACCTGCAGGAGGATGTGAACGATATGTTCGATCCAGACGATGCCGATGCCGCGGCGGCGCAATTCGAGGATGGTTTCGACGAGCTCGCTCGCCTCGCCATCGGTCAGGCCGCCGCCGATCTCGTCGAGCAGCAATAACCTCGGTTGCGTGGCAAGCGCACGAGCAAGCTCCAGGCGTTTGCGATCCAGCAGACCGAGCGTGTCGGCAGGGCGGTTAGCCACCCCGAGCATGCCGCAAAGGGAAAGTGAATCCACCACACGCTCATAGGCCTCGTCGCGGCTTGCGGCACTGCCGTGCGATGCGGCGACGAAGACATTTTCGAAGGTCGTCATGCCGCTGAAAGGCTTGGGAATCTGATGGGTCCGGACGAGCCCGGAGCGGCAGCGTTCCGCCGCCGTCCGGCTCGTGACGTTGGCGCCGTCGAAGGTAATGCTTCCCTCATTCGGCGGGAAGGCGCCGGCGAGCACGTTGAGCAGGGTCGTCTTGCCCGCGCCGTTCGGCCCGACAATGCCGACCGCCTCGCCATCGCCCATGGAAAAATCCAGATTCTCCAGCACCACAAGCGCGCCGAACCGCTTGTGGATCCCCTTGGCCGAGAGAAAGGCTCCCCCCGGCCGCCTTTGCGCTTCCTGTCGCTGCACTTGGTTATCCATTGTAAGCGGTAAGCTTGGCGCCGACCGGGACATTGGGGTCGGTGGCATTTTCGGTGACGACGTAGTCGAGCGCGAATTTCGAGCCCTCCGCCGCTTTCACCCATTGCGTGCCGATGATCGGTCCGGGAGAGACGTTGGCGACGGGGCCGCTGGTGAAATCGACCTTGCCGGCGATCGTGGTGGTCTTCAGCGTGCTGATCGCCTCGGCGACGGCCTCCTTGCTTTTGACGTCCGTGCTGGCCTTCAGTGCATCGAAGCCGGCGTCGAGAAGCGCAAGGCTGGCGCCGAGCTGCTGCGTCCACTGCTTGCCGCTGGCCGTCTCATAGCCGTCGGCGAGTTCGGTTCCGGATACGCCTGTCAGCGTGGATTTGTAGGGGAAGGCCTTGTGCCAATAGGCGGCGCTGCCGATGTTCAGGCCGAGGTCGCCGAGCGCCTCGATGTCGGAGGGAAACAGGCCCGTCTTGGCGATCTGGCAGATCTTGATCTGCTGGGTAAGGCCCTGCTGCGCAGCCTGGCGCCAGAAGGCGGCGAAGTCAGGCGGTATCGGGAACGAATTGAAGATCTCCACGCCCTCCTGCCTGAAGAGAGCGATTTGCGCGGTAAAGTCGGTGGTTCCGGTTTCATAGGCTCCCGGATCGACGATGGTGAAGCCCGCCTTGGCAAGCGCCGGCGCCAGATGGGTGCGGATCGCATTGCCGTCGGCGTCGTTGGGATACATGACGCCGACCTTCTTGTTGGTCTCGATCAGGTTCCACTGCGACACATAGGCCTTGTGGAACTCTTCGACGCCGAAGCCGAAATGATAGGTCCATTTGAAGGGCGACGGCGCGCCCGGCTTGGCGCCGCGGCCGAAATACCAGGCTTCCCAGGGCATGACCGTCGAGAGGCAGGGAATACCGGCCGCTTCGCAGGCGTCGGCCACCGGGTTGATGGTTTCGGGCGTCGAGACGGCGAGCATCAGGTCGATCGCCTGGTTGTTGATCAGGTCCTTTGCCAACTGGCCTGCGCGTGAAGGGTCAGACTGAGTATCCTGGTCGAGAATATCAACCTTCCAGGTCTTGCCGCCCGCCTGCAGGCCGTTCGCCAGCGCCTTGCGCGCCAGTTCGAGCACATAACCGTCCGTCTCGCCGAAGCCGCCGAGAGGGCCGGTGCGCGGACTGATGAAGCCGACCTTCAGCGTATCGCCGCTCTGAGCGAAGGCCGTGCGGCGGGAAAGCGCCAGCGCTGCACCGCCCGCCACGGTCGATGCGATGAAAGAGCGGCGGCTCAGCGATGCCGCGTTGAATTTTCCGCTGCGGAAAATGCCGTTCATGAATTCATTCCTCCCTCTTGATGCGGGCCTCCCAGCCCGTTCCCAGTGTTCATCCCGACCGATCTCAATTCAGATCGGGTAGTGCCGTTTTCCCGAGGCCATGGTGATCCATCTGAGCTCGGTGAATTCATCGATCGCGGCCTTGCCGCCGAAGCGGCCGTAGCCGCTTGATTTGACGCCGCCGAAGGGCATTTGCGGCTCGTCGGAAACTGTGGCTTCGTTGATGTGGCAGATGCCGGATTCGAGCCGCATGGCAACGGCAAGTGCTGTATTGACGTCGGCGCTGAAAACGGCCGCCGACAGCCCATATTCGTTGTCGTTGGCAACCGTCACAGCCTCGTCGACGCTACCGACCCGGATGATCGCCGCCACCGGTCCAAAGCTCTCCTCGCGGTAGATGCGCATGGCAGGCGTCACGTGATCGATGACGGTTGCGTCCATCAGCGTGCCGTTGGCCTGGCCGCCGCAGACGAGAACCGCGCCCTTCTGCAGGGCATCATCGACGAGCGACCTGACACGCCGGACGGCCTCAGTGTTGATCAGCGTGCCGAGCGGCGTGTTGCCGTCCTTGGGATTGCCGGCGACAAGGGTTGCGGCCTTCGTTCGGAATTTGCCAACGAAGCCGTCGGCGATCTCGTCCATGAGGATGATCCGTTCGGTCGACATGCAGATCTGGCCCTGGTTCATGAAGGCGCCGAAGGCGGCAGCACTCACGGCCTCATCGATATCGGCGTCGGCAAGGACGATGAACGGCGCCTTGCCGCCGAGCTCAAGCAGGCAGCGCTTGAGATGCCTTGCCGCGGATTCGGCGATGATCCTGCCGACACGGGTGGAGCCGGTGAAATTGATGCGGCGCACGGCCGGATGGGCGATCAGCGCGTCGACGACGGCGGCGGCATCGCTCGGCGCATTGGAAACGACATTGACGACGCCGCGCGGGAAACCGGCGTCACAGAGGATGTCGCCGATCAGGCCATGGGTCTTCGGGCAGAGTTCGGAGGCTTTCAGGATAACCGTGTTGCCGCAGGCAAGCGGCATGGCAACGGCGCGGGTGCCGAGGATGATAGGTGCATTCCAGGGGGCAATGCCGACGCAGACGCCTGCCGGCTGGCGGACCGCCATGGCGAGGCTTCCCGGAATGCCTGAAGGAATGAGCTCGCCTGATATTTGCGTGGTCATCGCCGCCGCCTCGCGAAGAATATCCGCGCCAAGGCCGCAATTGATCGCCGCCCATTGCGCGGTGGCGCCAGTTTCTCCAGTCATGGCGGCAATGAGTTCGGGCGTGCGGGCCTCGAGGATATCGGCTGCGGCATTCAGGAGCCTGCGCCGTTCGCCCGGGCCGATCTGGGACCAGTCCGGAAAAGCGGCCGCGGCCGCATTGGCTGCCCTTGTCATGTCGCCAACGGATCCTGCCGAAGCGATCGTTGCGACGTCGCCGGTCAGCGGATCGATGCGTTCGAAGGTGGCCCCTTCGGAAGCATCCATCGCCTCGTTGTTGATCATCAGCTTTGCCGCGAACACTGTTCCATCCATTTGCCAGGCATTGGCGCCACGTACTGGCGCCACATGCCGGTTTGCGTTGTTGCCATGGGAGAAAACGAGCGGACGCGGCGCCACGAGGGTCGCCTGACGGTTCCTGCATCTGTTGAAGAGCCTCCTCCCAAAGGCTGATGAGAAAAGGTTACGCCGATCTGGCGCGGATGGAAAGCGATTTATTGGGTTAATATTGTAATTATCCGGCGATTACAGCATTGTTTGACTTGGGGAGTGGAGGAGAAGCTTGGCAACGGACGGAGGGATTCATCACTATGCCAGGGGCGAGTGGCACGGGCCGTCGCTGTCGCACCGGCGTATCCGTTTTCAAAAAGGACTCTATGCCGATTTCCATCATTTCCTTCTGCTCGGCGAGGGAAGCGGGGAGCTTCATTTCGACAATGGCGACCATCGGCCGCTACACGGGCCGCTGCTTGCCTTCCTGCCTCCGCAGGCGCGATGCGACCTGTCGATATCAGCCGGAACCGCGGCCCATCTGGTCGGAGCTTCGCCGCAGATCATGGTCGATGCGATCGGCGACAAGGTGGAATCCTATTCGCTGCGCATCTTCACCGAGCAGCGCAAGCTGGTCGAGGCATTGGATCCCTCAGCTGTGGCCGAAATCAGTCCGCTGATTTCGGGCTTCGTGCGGGAATTGGGCGATCCCACCCGCTCCTCCTGGATGGTCGCATCCGCCTATATCAGGCTCATTCTGATGGCGCTGTGGCGCGGTTCCGATGGTGAGAGAAGCGAGCAGCGCGGGCAGGGCGAAACCGGATCGATCCTGCAGAGATACCGGCAGCTGGTCGAGGCCGGCTTCCGCCGGCACCGGCCGATCAGCGATTATGCCGCAGAGCTGGGCGTCACGGCCGACCGGCTGCATTCCATCTGCCAAAGGGCGCTCGGCCGCTCGCCGATCCAGCTCTTGCACGAGCGCGTTGTGCAGGAGGCAAAGCTGAGATTGGAGCGTTCGGCCCGCAATATCCAGGAAATCTCCGACAGCCTCGGCTTTCGCGACCCGACCTATTTCAGCCATTTCTTCAAACGCAAGACCGGCCTTTCACCCGCCGGCTACCGCGAGATCGCCCGCGCGTCGGCCGGCTCGGAAAACAGCATGCTGTCCTCAGGTTACGCCGATTGGCCTTAGGCTCGGGCTCATTTGGTCAAGGCTGGAATTTGCCAGACTTGGATCGGAGATCATGCTGATGCGGAACTCCAAGCCGGCGTAGGCCTGCGATGCGCCAAGAAGCGGTCGTTGCCCCGGCGTGAAGGCATGACAGATTTGGGGCCGGAAGGTGGAGATCGCCTGGATATTACCTCTTACGATTTGTTGACTCACCTGCGGTTGAACAATAACTTGCTAATCTGGTCATTAGGCTTGTCCTCACATGACGGATCAATCTATTCAGCGTCGCCTTGCCGCCATCGTCGTTGCCGATGTGGTGGGATATACACGCCTGATGGAGGCTGATGAAGGCGCAACGCTGGCGAACCTCAGGAAACTCCGTTCTGGCGTTATCGAGCCGGCTGTGATGCGCCACAACGGCCGCATCTTCAAGGTTGTGGGCGACGGCTTCCTGATCGAATTCAGTAGCGCGGTGGAAGCGGTCGCAGCAGCGTTGGAAATGCAACGGGCCACCACCGCTGTTGAGACCTCCGACCGGCGCCTGCTTTTGCGTGTCGGCGTCAATCTGGGTGATGTCATTGACGACGGTTCAGACGTCCTCGGCGACGGGGTCAATGTCGCGGCGCGCCTCGAGACGCAGGCCGCGCCGGGAGGTATCTGCATTTCAGCCAGCGTTCACGGCGAGATCGTCGGCAAGATCGGCGACCGGTTCTTCGATGCAGGCGAACGCTACCTGAAGAACCTGACTCGCCCAGTCCACGTGTGGCATTGGCCGGATGCGCTGCAGAGCATATTGCCGCTGCCCGAAATGCCCTCGATCGCTGTATTGCCGTTCACGAATATGAGTGGGAATGAAGCGGACGCGCCTTTCGTCGACGGCTTGACCGAAGACCTGATCACTGACCTTTCCCGAACGGCTGGCCTGTTCGTCATCGCGCGCAATTCCGTGTACGGCTACAAGGGCAAGCCGGTCAACGTACGGCTGGTCGCCCAGGAACTCGGCGTCCGCTACGTCCTGGAGGGGAGCGCCAGACGCGCAATGGGCCGTGTCCGCATCAATGCCCAATTGGTCGACGCGCTTGGCGGCCGGCACTTGTGGGCCGACCGGTTTGACAGGACGGTGGAAGATGTTTTCGAATTACAGGATGAAGTTAACGCCAAGATTGTTGAAGCCCTCGTCGGCCGACTGACCATCCCGCCGCAGCGCAATCGGCCGAAGAACTTTGAGGCGTACGACCTGTGTGTGCGCGCCCGCCTCCTGACGGAAGAGTCGCCGCAAACTGAGCGTGAGGCCTATATGCTGCTCCAACGCGCGGTCAAGCTCGAGCCATCATATGCCGAGGCGCTTGGTCTGCTCGCCTATAATCGT
The DNA here is from genome assembly GCF_002008365.1 of Rhizobium leguminosarum bv. viciae USDA 2370. Lineage (GTDB taxonomy): Bacteria > Pseudomonadota > Alphaproteobacteria > Rhizobiales > Rhizobiaceae > Rhizobium > Rhizobium leguminosarum. Next base: position 23,984 of record NZ_MRDL01000045.1, on the reverse strand, counting down.
TGGCTTGCCTGGACTCATTTCGGCGAGCCCGAAGATCCCAACCGTCGGATGGCGGTGACGTCCGCGCAGAAGGCGGTCGACCTGGATCCCAACGATGCCGGCTGCCGTTACGTTCTGGGGACCATTTTGGCTTATGAGCGGCGATGGGAGGAATCGGAGGCCGCCTTCGCCAAGGCCCTGGAGCTGGACCCCAACCACGCCGACACCTGGGCCGCCATGTCGGACGTATCAGTGCTGGACGGCAGGGTTGCCGACGGACTTGCGCAGATCGAAAAAGCTCTGCGGCTCAATCCCTATCCAGCGTGCTGGTATCTTTGTCATCTTGGGCAAGCGCAATACGCCGCGCGTGACTATGAGGCGGCAGCCGCTACACTCCGCAGGGAAGACACGTATCGTACCAACTCACGCAAATTCCTGGCCGCTACGCTTGCACAGTTGGGCCACCATGAGGAGGCGCTGCGAGAAGCAGAATTGTTCCTGATCGCCCACCCTCATTTCACGATTGGGCATTGGCTCAGCTCCCAGCCGCTGCGCGATGCATCTGTACGAGACCACTTTGTTGACGGCTTCCGAAAGGCCGGCCTGCCAGAGATGTGACAGCGGGTGGGGACAATTCCGACGCGTTCGAGGACTTGATCGACGGATATGCGCTGCGCGAGAACGGCGGTCTCGATCGCAGTGCCAAGCTTCTTCAGACGCTTCACAAAACGCGTCAATCAGCCCCAGTCTTACATGACTTTTCCGCTGAACCGCCTTGCATCGTGGTGGCGATGAGCCCGTAGCCCAGAATGAAGACAGGATGCTTTGCAAAACATTTAAGCAGCTTCGCCGAGACATGAAGGCCACGACGCCTGCTTCCGCTATCGGCGGCGCAAAGATGCCGTTACCTTGAAACTAGACAATGGCTGCTTTCCGGCAGGTGCAAGGTCTGTTTCAACGGCAAAATTAGGCGCAAAGCAGCCGTGTCCTTCGACAACGAAAAAAGTCCACTTAGGGCCGACCGTTACCGGAAACTGCTGAAGTTAATTTGACCACGAAGACCAAACTCACGACAGCGCAAAAATCCTCACCTCTCTCCCGATGCCCTGAAGCTCCGCCATCCGGGAGGCCGATGAGATGCCGCTGTCACGCAGGATCTCTGAAACTTGGGCATCCTCGACGATCGCCTCCGTCGTCATGATGACATTGGGATCGGCAAGGCCCTGGACGCGGGAGGCGATATTCACCGTCTGGCCGAAGTAGTCCTGCCGGTCGTTGAGGTTGACTGCGAGGCATGGGCCCTCGTGGATGCCGATCTTCAGCAGAAGGTCGTCGCTGCCGTGTTCGGCATTTAAGCGAAGCATCGCCTCCCGCATCTTGAGTGCGGCCGCTACCGCACGGTCCGGGCTCGGGAAGGTCGCCATTACGGCATCGCCTATAGTCTTCACGACCGCTCCGGCCTCTGTGGCGACGATCTCATGAAGAACCCGGAAATGCGCTCGCACTAGATCGAAAGCGGCAAGATCTCCGACGCGCTCATAGAGAGCGGTCGAGCCCCTCAAGTCAGTGAAGAGGAAAGTCAGGCTGGTGATCTTGAGGCGCTGGTCGACGTCGAGTGTGTCGGTCCGATAGATGTCGCGGAAGCTCTGGTTCGTCAGCAGACGCTTGGCTGTCAGGAAAGGCCGCCTGCGGCCCAAGAGGTCGTGCAGTTCGTCTCCTGCGATGCAGACGTTCGGCACCACTCTGCGGTCGGTGTGGTTCTCGAGGGTGAGCCGCAGTGAGCCCGGGCGCAGGGTCAGCGTTTCGTTCAGCGCATGCGTCCGACTGATGATCATCGAGAGGGTTTGCCGTTCGTCGGTGGGCTCACCCTGCACGTCGATGAACTGCGCCGAGTGTGTCACCGGATCGAAGATGATGACGAACTGCGCCGGCAGTTGCAGGGAGACGAAGGCCTTCTCGCCCGGAGCCAACTCGATCATCTCCAGCTGGATGCGCGAAAACCTCGCTTCGAGATCGTCAGGCAGGTCCACTCCGGAGCTGAAGAAGATCTGGCGATAGTACTCGAGCGGCGGCAACCGATCGGGATCGTGAGCGGCAATCCTGCGCACGCGCGGACTGACCGTGAACGTGACCTCGACCATCTCGTCGAGGGTCGGCTCGTATCCGGCTGCGCAGAGCGCGCAATGGTACGTCTCGTGGACGACGGTTTTGAGGGTTGCGCCGCTGTCGAGGACGCCGCCGCATCCTGGGCAAAGGACATTCCAGGTCATCTCGAACGCGCCTATGCGGGCTGCATGGAGAAACGCGGCGATGGTTTTCTCTTGATCGAGATGGTGCTTATCGGCGAAAGCGAGCGCATTGATGCGATTAAGCTCGCGATCCGAGCCATGCGTGACGACCTTCTCGATGCACTCAACCGTCGGCGGGTCAGCCGCCTGTCGCAGGGAGGCAAAAAGGACGTCCACTTCGCTCATTAGACAAGTCTCCGTGTGCAGAACCCACGGCGGACGACGCCAGGATCGGGATCATAACACGGGAACTTCCCAATAGAAATCTATAGGCTTGGAGCTGCCTGCTGCCCAGCGAAGCGGGTTCATTTCCCCTTGTATATTCGCTTCAGCGCCACCAGCAGCGCATCCAGTTCGTCGCGCGAAAACAGGTCGGTGAAACGCCGCTCGTGCTTGTCGATCAGCGCACGCGCCCGCGCGAGCATCGCGCGTCCGGCCTTCGTCAGATGAAGCTCCTGGCGCCGGCGGTCCGCCGCGGAGGGACGGCGCTCGATCAGGTTGCGGGCCGTCAGCCGGTTGACGAGGGCCATCATCGTTGCCCGGTCGGTGCCGAGCGTGTTGGCAAGGTCGATCTGCGATGCGCCCGGATTGCCGGCGACGAGTTCTATCACCGCCAGCTGCTTCTGCGTCAGCGCCAGCTCCTCCATGGTTTCGGCGAAGTCGCGATAGATTGCGACATGCGCCATGCGTAGATGAAACCCCAAGAGATCGCCCAGCCGGCCGACGTCGAGGCCTGGCGTCGCGGGCGCATCTTCGCCCTCGAAATCGTCCTGCGGTGATTTTATCGCCATCGTTCGTTCTCGCCTCGTCCAGGCGCCATAACCATCAAAATCAGCAGGTTAGTCAATATCCGTAGTGCGGATTTCCCCGCGCCATTCGATCGATCGGATTTGCCTCAAACAGCCTCTTGCATCGCGGGGAAAAGATATTAGTATGTGTTACATACAAAATTGATGCCTGTTGCGGGGAGCGGTAGGCATGGGAGGAGAAAATGGCGCATTCCTTTTCCGGGATGGCTTCGTCGGCGGATTGCGGGCTGGTGACGGATGATCCGATCCTTTACCGCGCCGGCGTCGCACCGGACCGTCCGGCTCTGTTCGAAATCGCTACCGACAGGCAGCTCACCTATGCCGAGCTCGATGCGCGGATCGCCTGCTGCGCCGGCTTCCTGAGCGATGTGCTCGGAGTGCGCCGCGATGGGGCGCGTGTCGCCATGCTGGCGCGCAACTCGATGGATTCGATCGTGCTTGCCTTTGCCTGCCAGCGTGCCGGCGCCATCTACGTGCCACTCAACTGGCGCCTCAACGCCGCCGAGCTTCGGCCGATCCTTGCCGATTGCGCGCCGGCTCTGCTCGTTCATGACGAGGAGTTCGCGGCAACGGTGGCCAGCGTTGCGAACGCCGATCCCGAGATGGCGGTGATATCGACGGCAGACGGTTCGGCCGGTCTCGCCGCGGTGATCGAGGCGAGCCTTCCGGCCGCTCCCGTGCCCGCCGATGCCGATGGACCCTGCGTCCTTCTTTACACCTCGGGCACGACGGGACAGCCGAAAGGCGTCGTCATCACCCGCCGCAACGCCTTTTTCGCCGCCATCAATTTTTCCGTGGTCGGCGAGATCGGGCCGAGATCCGTCGCCCTATGCGACCTGCCTTTCTTCCACACGATCGGTCTGATCGCCGTCGCACGAACCACATTGATGCTGGGCGGCACACTCGTCGTCTCCGATCGCTTCACGCCGGCGCGCACACTCGCAGCCCTTGCCGACCGGCAGCGTGCCATCACCCATTATTTCGCCGTGCCGCAGATCGTGCTCGCCTTGCGCAACGACCCTGCCTATAGCGCCGCGGCGCTCGCCGGCCTGCATGCGCTCTTCGTCGGCGGTGCACCGCTGACGCAGGCGCTGATCGAAAGCTATCTCGATGACGGCGTTGCGCTGGTCAACGGTTACGGCATGAGCGAGGCGGGAACGGTGCTGCATATACCGATCGACCGGCGCGCCGTGCAGGATAATCCCGGCAGCGTCGGTCTTCCCGCGCCATTGCTCGACATTCGTATCGTCGGCGAGGACGGCCGCGAGGTTGACGAAGGCGAGATCGGCGAACTCTGGCTGCGCGGGCCGGCGGTGACGCCGGGCTACTGGAACAAGCCTCAGGAAACCGCTGCCGCCTTCGCCGACGGCTGGTACCGCACCGGTGATCTCGGCCGACGCGAAGCGAACGGCTTCTATCGCATCGTCGACCGGCTGAAGGACATGTACATCAGCGGCGGCGAGAATGTTTATCCCGCCGAGGTCGAAGCGGCACTCGCAAGTCATCCCGATATCCTCGACGCCGCGGTCGTCGGCATTCCCGATATCCGATGGGGCGAATGCGGCCTCGCCTATATCGTGCTGCGGCCGGGTGCCGTGGCAACGGGCGATGAGATCGCCGGCCATTGCGCGGCTAGGCTCGCCGCCTTCAAGCGTCCGGCGCGCATCCTCTTCGTCGAGGCCATTCCCCGAACCGCCTCCGGCAAGGTGCAGAAACATGTCCTGCGCCAGTTCCATTCCGACGAAACCCTTCAACGACAGCCCCTGTGAAGCGGCCCCGGCATTCACGCCGAAACCAATGGAGTGACCCTATGACTGAAGACAAATCGCCGGTTCTGGTCGAATTCGATGGCGGCATCGCCTTCGTGACCCTCAATCGTCCGGAAAAGCGCAATGCGATGAATCCGGCCCTGAATATTAGGATGCTCGAGGTGCTCGACGAGCTCGAGGGCGACGAGCGCTGCGGCGTCCTCGTCCTGCGCGGCGCCGGCGAATCCTGGTCGGCCGGCATGGATCTGAAGGAATATTTCCGCGACAATGACGACAAGCCGCGTGACGTCACGCTGAAGGCGCGGCGCCAGTCCGGCAACTGGTGGGGCCGGCTGATGTATTTCGAAAAGCCGACGATCGCCATGGTCAACGGCTGGTGCTTCGGCGGCGCCTTCACGCCGCTGGTTTCCTGCGATCTCGCCATCGCCGCCGAGGAGGCAAATTTCGGCCTCTCCGAGATCAACTGGGGCATTCTGCCGGGCGGCAACGTCACCCGTGCGGTCGCCGAAGTGATGCGCCATCGCGACGCTCTCTATTACATCATGACCGGCGAACTGTTCGGCGGGCGCAAGGCCGCCGAAATGGGTCTCGTCAACGAGGCGGTGCCGCTGGCGGAGTTGGAAATCCGGGTCCGCAAGATCTGCGCCAGCCTGCTCGAAAAGAACCCGGTGACGCTGAAGGCCGCCAAGGACACCTACAAGCGGGTGCGCAACCTGCCATGGGATCTCGCCGACGATTACATCTACGCCAAGCTGGAGCAGATGCTGTTTCTCGACAAGACCAAGGGGCGCGACGAGGGGCTGAAGCAGTTCCTCGACGACAAGACCTATCAGCCGGGGCTCGGCGCCTACAAGCGCGGCCGCTGAGGACGGGCCTGGCATGCCGGGCCGTTCACGAGCCGATCATCGGGAGGAGGAAAGCAATGAAAATTCATGCCGCGGTGGCGCGTGCGCCCCATACGCCGTTTTCGCTGGAAAGGCTCGATTTGGAGGAGCCGCGTGAGGGTGAAATCCTGGTTCGCGTCGTGGCAACAGGGGTTTGCCACACCGATATCGTCATGCGTGACCAGCACTTGCCGGTGCCGCAGCCGGTCGTGCTCGGCCATGAAGGCGCCGGCATCGTCGAGCGTGTCGGGCGGGGCGTTGCCAAGGTCAAGCCCGGTGATCACGTGGTCATGACCTTCAATTCCTGCGGTCATTGCCCGAGCTGCAACGATCACGAGGAGACCTATTGCCACGAATTCTTCCCGCGCAATTTCTTCGGTGCGCGCGCTGACGGTTCGAGCGGGCTCTCATGCGAGGGAGAGCGGGTTCACGGCAATATTTTCGGGCAATCCTCCTTCGCCAGCCACGCCCTGTGCCATGAACGCAATATCGTGAAAGTGCCTGAGGATGCGGATCTGGCACTGCTCGGGCCGCTCGCCTGCGGCATCCAGACCGGCGCCGGCGCGGTGATGAACGCGCTCAAGATCGAACCGGGAAAAGTGCTCGCGGTGTTCGGCATGGGCTCCGTCGGTCTTGCCGCGGTAATGGCGGCGCGGATCGTCGGTGCTTCACGGATCATCGCCGTCGATGTCAACGAGACGCGGCTGGCGCTTGCAGCGGAGCTCGGCGCGACTGATATCGTCAACGGCAGGGCGAGCGACGCGGTTGCCGCGATCATGGCGCTAACCGGCGCCGGCGTCGATTATTCGATCGATGCCTCCGGCGTGCCTGCGGTCATCGACCAGTGCGTGCGTGTGCTGGCGCCGCGCGGCACCTGCGGCATCGTCGGGGCCTCGCCCCATGGCGCGACGCTGACGCTCGAACTCACCCATATCCTGTCCGGCGGGCGCCGGGTCCGCGGCATCGTCGAGGGCGATTCCAATCCGGACGTGCTGATCCCGTTGTTGATCGACCTGCATCGGCAGGGCCGCTTTCCCTTCGACAGGCTCGTCACCTTCTATGATTTTGCCGACATCAACCAGGCGGTGGAGGATTCGGAAAAGGGCATCGTGCTGAAACCGGTCGTGCGCCAGCCGGCCGTCTGACACCGTTCGAGGGAGGAAACAATGAACACCGTCACCCCAATCGCCACCGATACCAGTCCCGATGCGATGAAGGCGCTGCTTGACCGGCAAAGGGCGTCTTTCCTGAGGGAAGGGCCGCCAAGCATTGAGACCCGCATCGATCGCATCGACCGCGTCATCGCCCTTCTCGTCGACCATAAGGATGCGATTGCCGCGGCCCTGTCGGAGGATTTCGGCAGCCGCAGCGTCGAGGCGAGCCTGCTTCTCGACGTCTTCACCTGCGTCGGTTCGCTCAAATATGCCAAGGCCCATCTGGCCGAATGGCTGAAGCCCGAGCAGCACGAGGCATTGTTCCCGGATGCGGTGGCAGAAGTGGTCTATCAGCCGAAAGGGGTTGTCGGGATCCTGAGCCCCTGGAATTTCCCCTATCAGCTCGCCCTTGCGCCGCTCGCCGGCATTCTTGCCGCCGGCAACCGCGCCATGATCAAGCCGTCGGAGGTGACGCCGGCTTCATCAGCCTTCATGGCGGAACTCATCGCCGGCTCTTTCGACGAAACGGAAATATCAGTCGTTCAGGGCGGGCCGGCGACGGGCACGGCCTTTACATCACTTGCCTTCGACCATCTGATCTTCACCGGCGGAACTGCGATCGCCCATCATGTCATGCGCGCGGCGGCGGAAAACCTGACACCGCTGACGCTTGAGCTCGGCGGAAAATCACCCGTCATCGTCGGCCGCGCGGCCGATCTCGCAGACGCGGCGCGGCGCGTCATGACCTTCAAGACGCTGAACGCCGGCCAGATCTGCCTTGCGCCGGACTATGTCTATGTGCCCGAGGAAAGCGTCGAGGCCTTTGCCGGACACGCGGTCGCGGCAGTCGGCGCGATGTATCCGACACTGAAGGAAAATCCTGATTACACCTCGATCGTCAATGCCCGCCATCTCGCCCGCGTCCAGGGCCTGATCGACGATGCCAGGGCCAAGGGTGCTCGTGTCGTCGAGATCAACCCGGCGGCAGAGAATTTCTCCCAGCAATCGGCCCACCGTATACCTCCGACGCTGATCCTCGATCCCACAGAAGACATGCGCGTGCTGCAGGAGGAAATCTTCGGACCCGTGCTGCCGGTCCTTCCCTATCGCGATATCGCCGACGTCATCGACCGTATCAATGCCAGGCCGCGCCCGCTCGCTCTCTACTACTTCAGCCAGGATCAGCAAGAGGAACGCCGCGTCCTCGACAACACGACCTCCGGCGGGGTGACGGTCAACGACTGCATGAGCCACGTCACGGCGGAAGGCCTGCCCTTCGGCGGCGTCGGCCATTCGGGCATGGGAGCCTATCATGGGAAGTTCGGCTTCCTCGCCTTCTCGCACCCGCGCGCCGTCTATCATCAGAGCAGGATGGTCGAAGCGGAATACATGATGCGGCCGCCTTATGGCGAGGCGATGCGCGGCTTCTTGGCGGCGGCGATCTGCAAGTAGAAGAGAAGTGGCGGCGATGCCGTCGGCAGCCTCGGCTGCTGACGGCATGACGCGGGCGCTGTGGGTTCGCGACTGCTTTCACCTCAAGGAATGGCCCGATTGCGCAGACTTATCCGGATAACGCGATATTGCGTCATTGGGCTACGTGTCCTGATGCAGAGGATGCCGTTGTTAAACATGCCTTATGCATCAGGTGCTAGCCGTTGAACGGCAGGCGTAGCGGACATGATGTCTCCTGCCGTCCTGGAGCATGACCTTTAATTCCGGTTTCGCCTATTTCTCATGTGATCAAATCTGGCAGCAGGCCCTGCGTGCCCATACCGCATCGTCGCGGCAGTCGCCGCTTTCCTGTCGCCGTATTGCTGCCGACCGGGCTGGAGACGCATAAGCAAACGAGTATAGCCTGATAGGTCTTCAATTTAACGAAGCTCAAACCAGTGTTGCCCTATGATTGGTTCGGTACATGTATTGGAAGGTGGATCCAACGCAGTGAATGGCATCTGGACGCAATTCGGTGGCAACTTGTCATTCGTGTGCCTGGCGATTTCGCTATGGGCGCATTTCTCGATCCAATTTCAGCGTCGTTCGGCCATACAGGAAAAAATCGCCTTCGGAATCATAGCCGGCGGCGCCTCCATCGGATCCATTTTGCTGGCCGTCGAAGTCAATCCCGGCATCTATATCGACATGCGCTTCTCGCCGCTTGCTTTGGCGGGCATGTTTGGTGGACCGATCGCGGCGGCCTTTGCGGCGTCGCTGGCGATGGCCTTCCGCTTCTGTGTCGGCGGCACGGCAATGGTCGATGGTCTGATCGCAATTGCTGTCGCGACCGGCATCGGCCTGGCTGCCAATTTCTGGATCCGGAAGAGATCTCCCGGGTTCATGGACATTGCACTGCTGAGCCTCGCGCTCGGCGCCGCGCTTGTTGTTTTGATGGCGGTGCTTCCCACTCTGGTGCACGCCCGTGTATTGGCCATCATCGGTCTGCCCATGACCGTTTTGAACTGCCTGGCGACCGTGCTCTGTGGTTTCGTGCTGTTGAAGACACAGCAATGGGACCTGGAGCGAAGCATATTGGTGACCGCGTTTTCGCAGTCGCCCGACTATCTCTACGTGAAGGACCGAAACAGCCGGTTCATCACCGTCAATGAAAATATGATCCGCCTCTATCGTTTCAAGACGACGGCAGAGATGACCGGATTGTCGGATTTCAATCTTCTGTCACGGCCGCTCGCCGAAGAATTGTATTATCTCGAACAGCAGGTCATGGACACTGGCGTGCCTCTGATCGACTCCACCGAGCGCATCGAAGGCAGATACCTGCTCGCCTCCAAGGTGCCGCTGAGGGATAGACAGGGGCGGGTGATCGGCCTTGCCGGGGTAACGCGTGATGTGACGGAGCGTGCTGCTCTGGAGCGGGAACTGCGCGAAAGCAAGAACCTGCTGTCGCATGCGATGGCCGGCATGTCCGATGGTATCGCGATGTACGACAGCAAGGGTTTTCTTGTTTTCTGTAACGAACAGTATCGCACCGCGTTTCCGCTGTCCGGAGACGCCCGCGTGGTTGGCGCGCATATCAGCGACATTCTTCGCCGCGTCGCCGAAACAGGCGAGCGGGCCGGTATTCCGGACAATGACCGCGAAGAGTGGATCAAGGCCGCCAGTGCTACCTTGCACAGCAACAAGGACGAAGAGATTCAACTTCACAACGGCGACTGGCGCAGCATCCGGACAAGGCTTGCGGAAGACGGCACGGCGATGGCCGTTGTCTCGGACATCACTGCGACGAAGCAGGCGGAAATCGCGCTCAGGCTGTCGGCGGAGCAGCTGAAGAATCTGGCCGAGACCGATGGGCTCACCGGCATGGTCAATCGCCGGGCCTTCGACGAAGCTTTCGCCCGTGAGACCGCAGGCAGCGCCAGGAAAAACACGCCGTTCAGCCTTCTGATGGTCGATATCGACCGCTTCAAGGCATATAACGATACCTACGGCCATCCCGCCGGAGACCAATGCCTGCGTGTCGTCAGCAAGTGTCTGCGGCAGTCGGTAAGCCGGCCGGCAGACATCGTCGCTCGCTACGGCGGAGAGGAATTCGTGGTTCTGCTCCCAGCAACCAGTGCGAAAGGGGCAATGATCGTTGCCGAGCAATTCGCACGTCTGCTGAGCCAGGAGAATATCGTTCATTCCGGCAGCGAATTCGGACGGGTGACCGCCAGCATCGGCATATCCTGCGCGACGGGAGCCACCTTGAGGGTCAACCCTAACCGCCTCCTGACCGAGGCCGATGCCGCCCTCTACGACGCAAAGACCCAAGGTCGCAATCGCATCCTGGCACATTCGCCCGACGAACGGCATGCCATGAAGGACGCCGGTTAGATCCTTGATAGGTTTTTCCTATCGAGCCATCGCTCGTGCGCCCTTGATGTTTTCCTCGCTTCGACAATACAGGGCGCATGGACACAAAATTCATTGGTAAGAAATCGGCGGCAGCCGGCGGCTGGGGCGCTTTGAAGAGCTGCGGCAAGCGTTTGCTTCAAAGCGGCATGCCCATTTCAGGCGCGCGGACGATGCTGAAGGCGAACCAGCCGGATGGATTCGATTGCCCGGGCTGCGCCTGGGGCGATCCGGAGCACGGATCGTCGTTCGAGTTCTGCGAGAACGGCGTGAAGGCCGTCGCCTGGGAGGCGACGGAAAAGCGGGCAACGCCCGCCTTCTTCGCTGACAATACGGTATCTGAGCTTCGCCGGCTGACGGACTATGAACTGGAACTCAACGGCCGCCTCACCCATCCGATGCGCTACGATGCGGTGAGCGACCGTTACCTGCCGGTCGCGTGGGAGGATGCCTTTGCCGAGATCGGCAGCATTCTGACGGGCCTCGATAATCCCAATCGGGCGGAATTCTACACGTCGGGCCGGGCGAGCAACGAGGCCGCCTTCCTGTACCAGCTGTTCGTGCGCGTCTACGGCACCAACAATTTTCCCGACTGCTCCAACATGTGCCACGAGGCAAGCGGCATCGCCATGCGCCAGGCGGTCGGCGTGGGCAAGGGCACCGTGCTGCTGGAGGATTTCGAAGAGGCCGACGCGATCTTCGTGATTGGGCAGAACCCGGGCACCAACCATCCACGGATGCTCGGCGACTTGCGCCGGGCGGCGATCCGCGGCGCGCGCGTCGTCGTCTTCAATCCCATCCGCGAACGCGGCCTGGAGCGCTTCTCCGACCCGCAGGACAAGATCGAGATGCTGCGCGGCGGTTCGACCGACATCGCCAGCCTTTATCTCCAGCCGCAACTCGGCGGCGACATGGCTGCGGTGCGCGGGATGGCGAAGGTCGTGCTGGCTGCAGAGGATGCAGCGGTCGCCGCCGGTCTGCCCTCCGTACTCGACCATGCATTTCTCGCCGAACACTGCGCGGGTTTTGCGCAATACAAGGCAGCGGTCGAGGCGACGAACTGGGCTGACATCGAGGACCAATCGGGACTGAGCCGGCAGGAGATCGAGAGGGCGGCCGATGTCTATGTCAACGCCGAGCGGGTCATCTGCACCTGGGCGATGGGTGTAACCCAGCATCTGCATTCCGTGGCGACGATCCGCGAGATCGCCAATTTCATGTTCCTGCGCGGCAATATCGGCCGGCCGGGTGCCGGCCTTTGCCCGGTTCGCGGCCATTCCAACGTGCAGGGTGACCGCACCGTCGGCATCAACGAAAAGCCATCGGAGGATTTCCTCGATGCGCTGGAAAAGCACTTCCGCTTCACCGTTCCCCGCGAACATGGCCACAATGTCCTTGCCGCGATCGGAGCGATGCTCGACGGCTCGGCTGATGCCTTCATCGGGCTTGGCGGCAATTTCGCGCGCGCCACGCCTGACAGCGCACTCGTTGAAAAGGCGCTGCGGCGGCTGAAGCTGACGGTGCACATCGCAACCAAACCCAATCATTCGCATCTCATGCCCGGCGAGACGGCCTTTATCTTGCCGTGCCTCGGGCGCACCGAGATGGATATGAATGCAGCGGGCAACTCACAGCTCGTGAGCGTCGAGGATTCGATGAGCATGGTGCATGGTTCTGCCGGTATCAATCGCCCTGCCTCGCCGCATCTCCTCTCGGAAGTCGCCATCATTGCCGGCATTGCACAGGCGACGGTCGGCTCCGTCGTGGTCGACTGGGCAGAGCTCGCCGACGACTACGACCGCATCCGCGATCACATCGAGGCGACCATTCCCGGCTTCGAAAACTACAATACGCGCCTGCGCAAGCGGCGCGGTTTCCACCTGCGCAACACGGCCGCCCATCGGGAGTGGCATACACCGGCAGGCAAGGCGTCATTTTCTTCGGAGGCGCTTCCGGAGGAGACGGTGCATCAGCGGGCGCGAAAGGGAGAGGGGCGTTTCGCCCTGCAGACGTTCCGATCGCACGATCAATACAATACGACGGTCTATGGTCTCGATGACCGATATCGCGGCGTCTATGGGGAGCGGCAGGTCATCTTCATTCACCCAGCCGACCTGACGGCGATGAATGCCAAGGCCGGCGACCGGGTCGACGTGATCGGCGAGCATGATGACGGCATCGAGCGTGTCGCAGAGGATTTCCGCTTTGTGCCCTATGATATTCCGAGGGGAAGCATAGCGGGATATTATCCCGAGCTGAACGTGCTCGTGCCGCTTGGCAGCGCGGGTAGGGAAAGCGATACGCCCACCTCGAAATCGATCATGGTATCCTTCCGCCGACGAAAAGCCGCGTGAGCGAAGAAGCGTCGGAGGCCGATCGCTTTCTCGCCCTCGTCGCTGCGGCGCAAGGCAGGGATAACAGGCTGACACCCATCCAGGCCGGTCTCCTTGTCGCCGCAGATTTGGGGATTGCCCGTGACAGTCCCACCTTTGCGCGCATGCTGGGGATCGCGCATTCTCTCGTGCTCAGGGAGCTCAACGCCCTGGCGGAACGCGAAGGGATGCTGCAGATCGTGAAGCGGGATCTGAGGACAATGAGAGTGCATTACACATTGCCGCCGCGAGACGAGACGTAAACCCCCATGCGTTATCGCCGCATCACGCGCTTCCTGGTGTCGGAAGGGTATTCTCCGTATGTCGTCTTATAGACTGCGGAAAACCGGCCGAAATGAAAGAAGCCCCATTTGAGGCAGATGGCCTTCATGGTCTCCTTGCTCTCGGGATCGAGCAGATCCTGGCGCGCGGCACGCAGCCGAAGCGTCAGCAGATAGGCAGCGGGAGAGGTTCCTCTGAAGGCACGAAAACCGGTTTCGAGCGCCCGGCTGGATACGCCGGCCGCTTCGGCCACCTTCGGCATTGTGATCGGCTGATCGATATTGGCGTGCATGAATTCGATCGCCCGGCGCACATGTCGCGGGGCGATCAGGGCGGGGCCATTCTCCAGGAAATGCGACAGCCGGTGCGGCACCAGGCGCACAACCAGATCGGCGAGCGCCTGCGTCATATGCGCCATGGCGATCGGCGACTGCAGCAAGGGGCCATCGTCGCGCATGCCTGAGATGATCGTTTCCGTGAGATTGTTGATCAACCGGCCTTCCGGTTTGGACAGATCCAGTTCGGGCAGCAGGTCAAGGGAGCCGCTGAACGGCATCTCGAACGTCTGGCCGATCGTTTGCAGGATGAGAGGCCAGTTGATCAGCAACTCGTCGATGACGTTCGATCGCCCATGCATGATGACGCTATTGGGCTCGAAATTGTTATAAAGAAGCAGTTTTCCTTGCCCGGCCTCGGCGACGCGGGACCCATAGGTTACCCCCATGCCGCCGCTGCGCGGCACGACGATCGACAGGTATTCGGCCGTATCGACGGTCGGCTCGATATTGAACTGAAACTCCGCCTCATGATAACCGGTGAGCAGGACGGCGGTGTCACATACCGAGAAATCCAATCCCCAATGGAAGTCCTGGGCGCGGCCGACAGGCTCGGCATCAAATGCGCCAAAAGCCCCCCCGAGCGTTTCGACCATGTTGTCGAAGGACGAACCGCTAAATCGGAATGAGAATGGCGCAGTGCTATTTTCCGTCATGCTGCTCCCATTGTTCGATGTGACTGTTTCGACATGCTTTTCTCCAGCGCTCGCAGGTGCCAGCGTGACGCGCGGCCGGCGAGAGTGTCGGATTGGTGCACGTACCTCTGCCAGCCTTGCCAGTCGTCATGGATGGTCGTCCTGCGCTGCGGCGCTTCATCAGAGCCTGTAGACGGCATGGATGAGCGGCCTAGGACGTATATTAGACGATTGTTGGATAGAGTGCAGCAGCTTGCAACGGAGCAGGTGGATCTCCGCGTCATACCGGCATCGAGATCAGCGGCTTGTGCCAGCTGATGCAGGCCGAATTCGGGTATGGTAGACGTCAAAAAGACCAACCCGTTGAATGCATTAGTTCCCATCCAGATCAGGAACTGACAGAACCCGCGGCCATTGGCAAGACGTCACGCTGCCGGCGATGATGACAACCCGCTGATAAAACGATTACGCTGAAGGAGCGATTTTACAGCTGTAGCCGATAGAGAGCGCCCCAATTCGCGAGCTGCGCAGTCGCCTGCCGAAGGTTCTTAGTGGACCGCTTAAAGATGGCCTTCGGCAGGCAGACAGGCATGCAAGCATACGCACGGGATGGAGTGCGTATGTATGATCCCTTTCATCCTTTGGGGGTAACGGATGGAAGGGCTTGGTTTTGGGACCGTCAACCATCATGGCCTTGGTCGAGATTGATCTTACTGTTCCTTAGCTATGGAGCAATTGTCAGGCCCCGATATTGTCGGCCAACCGGCTTTTCGTGACGCAGTCTGGACTGACCTTGCGCAAAATGTATAGGCAAGCGCTTCGTGGAAGCCGCGTGTTCCGCGTCATGGCCTGCGCAGAGTGGATAGAGATCTTCAATTTCTCATTTAGCACGAACGATGGGAACTTCGGCATGCTGCCGCCGGGCACGATGCATTCGATTCTTTGAGCTGAGCAATGATTTTCTCACCGAAGGCACAAGCGACGGATCGTTTCTAACACGCCTATATCGACGTCAAGACTATCGGTTTCCGTGACGCTCGCGGGCATTGCTCTGTCTCCGGGGATACGGACTCCCTTGGAGCGCAGCCGTTCCAATTGGGCCTCGGCGCGCTCCGGGAAACCTGTATCCACGGCCGCGGGGAATAGCGCGATCACGGTCATTCCCGCATTCACCGGGTGCTCGCCCGAGAAAAAGTGGCCCGCATCGAGCGACCAGGCGGCCCCGGAAAGACCCGCGGAAAGCATCTCGACGATAAGAGCGATGTTGGCGCCCTTATAGCCGCCGAAGGGCAGGAGGGCGCCGAGCATCGCCTTGACAGGATCGGTGGTGATTGCGCCGGTCTCGTCGATGGCTATGCCGTGCGCAATCGGCGACTGTTCCCTTGCCGCCTCGGCAAGAGTTATGAAGGCCGTCGCACTCGTCGCCTGGTCGATGACGAGGGGCGGCAAGGGTTCCGGCAAAGGCGCGCCGAAAGCGAGCGGATTTGTGCAGTAGACGCGCTCCCCGCCTTCGGCGGCGGCCATCAAAGCCGGTCCGTTGGCGGCGGCGATGGCTATCAACCCGTCCTCAGCGAGGCGCCGGACGTAATATCCCAGTTCCCCGGCGGTATAGCTGTTTCTTTGCGTGAAGACTGAAATGCCGAAGGTTTTCACGCGCTTTACGAAGTCGTCGTAAATCAGGTCAAACCCGAGCTGCGCTATGCCGCCGTCCGCATCGGCGTAAATCAGGGCCGGCAGCACGTGGTCGAAGCGGGGCTTGGCGTCTCCGTTGATCCGCCCGTCGCGCAGGCTGGTGAGATAATCGACGAAATGCGGAAAACCCAGCTCGGTACGACCGAAGCAGGCGGCCGAAAGCGTTGCATCGACGAGCGCCTTCGCCATGGCCGGGCTGCTGCCGCAGGCGAGGCAGGCTTCGAGCGCCAATTGGCGGAGCTCGTCGATCGGCATTCTCATCCTCTGCTTTGCCATCACAGCTCCAATGCGGCTCGTCTACCCTCATAGAAGGCATAGGTGCCTGGCGCGGCGCAGTCTCCGATTTCGACGACATCGCAACCGTGCGAACACAGTTCCTCACCCAGCCAGTTGGCCGCTGCAGAGATGGCGGCATGTTGATTGCGACGCACTTCAGAGGGCGACTGAAAGGGCGCTATCGCGTCGGGGAGCCACCTCCTGCGAGTTCACCATTGCACCCGCGAGCTGGCGGAAGGTGACAAGCCCCAAAGCTTCTCCTGATGGTGAAAGCACCCTGGCATCGTCGTCCGGCGCCGATGCCAACATCCGCACAGCCTCTTCGACGGTCGTACCTGATGCAATCGTCAATCCGCCGGGCGCAGCACCGGAATGCAAGGGTGTCATGACGGCATCGACCTGGATGACCCGGCCTCGATTGACCTCCTTGACGAAGTTGGCGATGTAGGCGTCGGCCGGACGCAGAACGATGTCCTGGCTGGTGCCCTGCTGGATGACTTCGCCATCGCGCAGGATCGCAATCTGATCGCCCAGGCGAAGGGCTTCATCGAGATCGTGGGTGATGAAGACGATGGTTTTCTTGATCTCCCTCTGAATATCGAGAAGGACCGTCTGCATATCCGTGCGGATCAAAGGATCGAGCGCCGAATAGGCCTCGTCCATCAGCAGAACGGGAGCATCGTTCGAGAGGGCTCGGGCCAGCCCGACGCGCTGCTGCATGCCGCCCGATAACTGATTGGGGTATTTGCTCTCGAAACCTTTCAGGCCGACCCGCTCCAGCCAGCGCATGGCGACGTCGGCGGCTTTCGAGCGCTCCATGCCCTGCACTTCGAGGCCGAAGATGGTATTGTCGAGAACATTCCGATGCGGCAGAAGCGCGAACTTCTGAAACACCATTGCCGTCTGGTGCCGGCGAAACGTCCGCAATTCGGTCTCGTTCATTTTCACGACATCGACGCCGTCGACAAGCACTTCGCCAGCGGTCGGATCGATCAGACGATTGATGTGGCGGATGAGCGTCGACTTGCCCGAACCCGAAAGGCCCATGATGACCTGGATGCGGCCCGAGGGTATCTCGACATTGATATCTTTCAGGCCCAGCACGTGGCCGTGCTTTTCGTTGAGCTCGGTCTTCGACAATCCCTTTTTGACGGCATCGACATGAGCGGCAGGGTTGGGACCGAAGATCTTGTAAAGGTGGCGGATCTTGATGCCGCCGAAACGTTGATCAGCCATGGACGATCTCCCGATGCTTCTGGAGCCTCTTGCCATACGCCTGGCTGACCCGGTCGAAGATGATGGCGATGCCGACGATGGCAAGGCCGTTGAAAATACCCAGCGTGAAGTACTGGTTGGCGATGGCCTTCAGAACCGGCTGGCCCAGGCCCTGGACGCCGATCATCGAGGCGACGACCACCATGGCGAGCGCCATCATGATGGTCTGGTTGATGCCGGCCATGATGGTGGGAAGCGCCAACGGCAGCTGGACCTTGAACAGTTTCTGCGAACTCGATGTCCCGAAGGCGTCGGCCGCCTCCAGCACGTCCTTGTCGACCAGGCGGATGCCGAGGTCGGTCAGCCTTATCATCGGCGGTATCGCATAGATGACCACTGCGATCAGTCCCGGCACCTTGCCGATGCCGAGCAGCATGACGACAGGGATGAGATAGACGAAGCTCGGCATCGTCTGCATGACGTCGAGGATCGGATTGATGATGCGCTGCAGCCGGTCGGAACGCGCCATCAAGATCCCCATCGGGATACCGATGGCAATGGAGAGCACGGTACAGACGAAGATCATCGAGACCGTCCGCATCGTATCGTCCCACATGTCGAAATAGCCGATCAGCAGCAGCGTGACGAGACAGCCGAAGACGATCTTCAGGCTGCGGCTCGCAAACCATGCGATGACAAGGATGATTGCAGTAATGATCGGCCACGGCGTCTGCGTCATGAAGCGGTCGGCGGCGATGAGGAAATGCTGCAGCGGGGAGAAGAGGCTTTCGATTGCGTCGCCATAGGTGCGGGTAAATGTGCGAAAGCCGTCATCGATCGCCTTCTTCAGATTGCGAAGGGCGTCGTCATCCATATGCGGGAATTTGTAAAACCATTCCATTCGGTTCCCCTTTTTCTTCAAAGAGCCGCGGCAGTCTTTTTGATTTTATCGGCAGCGAGAGGCGGTGCGCTTTAGGCGCACCGCAATAGTCGGTCTTAAAGAGCAGCTTCGATCTTCGCAGCTGCCTCAGGCGAGACCCACTTGGTCCACAGGTCCTTGTTTTCTTTCAGGAAGTGCTTGGCACCATCCTCGCCGGTTGCCTGGTTGTCGGTCATCCACGCCATCAGCTTGTTGACCGTCTCATTGCTCCAGGAGCGCTTCGTCAGGTAGTCCATGACCTCAGGCCCGACCTTTTCCGAAAAAGGCTTGGCAACCAGGGTCACCACGTGATCGACCGGCCATGCATTCGGCTTCGGATCGGGGCAATCGGCGACGGTATTGCAGCGCTTCCATTCGGCAGCGTCGTTCGGCACGCCGGCTTCCAGCTTGACCATCTGATACTTGCCGAGCAGCGCGGTTGGTGCCCAGTAATAGCCGGCCCAGCCTTCCTTGCGTTCGTAGGCCTTGGCGATCGAACCGTCGAGGCCGGCAGCTGAACCGGTGTCGACGAGGGTGAAGCCTGCCTTCTCGGCTTCGAAGGCCTTGTAGAGCTGCGTGGTCACCACGGTGCCGCCCCAGCCCTGCGGCCCGTTGTAGATGGCGCCCTTCTTCGAATCCTCAGGATCGGGGAAGAGTTCCGGATGCTTCAGCACATCACCGATGGTCTTGATATCGGGATGGGCGTCGGCCAGATATTTGGGAATCCACCAGCCCTGTACGCCGCCATCGGGCAGCGGAGAGCCGACCTGGACGATCCGGCCTTCATCCGTCCCCTTCTTGACGACATCCGGCAGCAGGTCGATCCAGGCTTCCGGCGCGATGTCCGGCTGGCCCTTTTCGGCCATCGAGGTAATCGTCGGGACGGTATCGCCGACGGTGATTTCGGCGGCGCAGCCATAACCTTCGTTCAGGATGAGCTTGTCGAGGTTAGAGAGAACCTCCGCACTCTGCCAGTTCATGCTGGCAATGGTCACAGTGCCGCATTCGGCGGCGCTGGCGAAAGACGCCCCGCCCATCAGGCCAAACGTCAGACATGTCGATGCGAGTAGTTTTTTCATTCTCGTTCCCTCTGTTTAGCGGCCAGTTTTGCTGAGCGGGGCGCCGCAGGACCCGCTCCAACGGTTGTCAGGAAGCGTCTCCCATACTCACCGATTTCTTGAATGCTGCCGATAGTCCCTCCGCAACCGAAGCGTCGAACCCGGCCGCGCGCATGCCTTCGATGGCCGCCGCCGTGGTTCCGCGATAGCCGACAAAGGTTTGAACAACCTCATCGGGACATTCGTCGCGGCGCTCCAGCAGGCGACCGGCGCCTGTCATCACCGTGTTGACGGCGCGCCGCGCAATCTCCGCCGGCAGGCCATGGGCGACGGCATCGCTCATCATGGCGGCGGCGAGCAATGCCGGGAAAGCCGGTCCGGACCCGGACAGGCCGGTGAGGTAATCGATGTCGCTTTTCCTTGCGACCTCGTCCTCAGATCCGCATGCCTGAAAAATCGCGCGGACGAGCGCCCGGTCGTCTTCGGTGACATCGCTCGCGCCAATCCAGGGTGTATAGGACTTGGCCAATTCGGCGGCGGCATTCGGCAGGGCGCGGACGACGCGACCGGTGTTGTGGCGGTCCGAAAGTGCGTCCAGGCGGATGCCCGCCATGACTGAGATGACGAGCTTGCCGCCGGCATCGACATCAAGAGCATGCCAGTCATCAGGGCGGACGGAAAGAATGATCACGTCCGAACGGTCGGCAAGCGCCTGATTGTCGGTGGTCAAGAAAGAATTCGGGAAGCGGCGCGGCTCTTCGCTGCGATAGGAGAGGGAGAGTTTTTGAGGTTCGACCAGGCCGGCATCGAGGATCGAGCCGGCGATTGCTCCGCCAAGCCAACCGCCGCCACCAATTATACCGATCCTCAAGGAAACGCTCATCTCGGCTTTCCCTAACCCGGCCTATAGCCATGCCGGGAGAAGAAGCGATCGAGCTCCCTCTGCTGCGGCACTTCGCCGGTGTAGATCGCGATATATTCGGGAATCCGTTTCATGCGGACGGCGAGTTCCTCCTTAGCTTGCATGGAGATATATCCGATCTGCACGAGGTAAGTTGTTCGCGCTCGGACATCTGATGTCGCTTCTGGTAGCCCGAACCGGATAAACATGCGCTTGAGGGCTTCCAGCCGGAGCTGATCGGCTTGCCGGACCTCGGCGAGAATCTCGTCGGACTGCAGCGCCCAGCTGCGCACGGCAAATTCGAACCTGGCGTCGAACAGATCATTGTTGAGCCAGCAGTCGAAGACGTTGAGCATCGCCTCGGCGAGCGATTCCGCGTAGGCTTCGGATTGCTTGACGATGTTGCCGGTATTTTTGTCGCGCCACCGCGCCACGAGCCCGGCCAACAGCTCCTCCCGATCCTTGAAGAACCAGTAGAAGCTCGTGCGCGAGAGATTGAGCCTCTTCGCCAGCGGCAGAATTTTCACCGAATCCACGCCGGAATCCAGCAGCGAGTGGTAAGCTGCTTCCAGCCATCCCTCTTGTGATCCCCGCCAGCCAGTGTCGTTCAGAGCCTGATCCATAAGCTATCTCCTATCAAATTATACGGCAGCGCACAAGGAAAATGTACATTGGTGTCGAAAATGACGACCCAGATGTTTTCAACATTGACACATATGTACATTGTGCTTAGCGTCGGCTCTGACGTTTTTAATCCGGAACCACGGCCCATGTCGAACGATCCCCTTCTGCAGCCCTACCAGCTCAAGCATTTGAAACTGCGCAACCGCATCATCGTCACCTCCCACGAGCCGGCCTATCCGGAAGACGGCATGCCGAAGGAGAGGTATCGCGCCTATACGGTGGAGCGGGCAAAGGGCGGCGTGGCCTTGACGATGACGGCCGGCTCGGCCGCGGTTTCCAGGGACAGCCCGCCGGTCTTCAACAACCTGCTCGCCTACAAGGACGAGATCGTGCCCTGGATCAGGGAGATGACCGACGCCGTGCATGAAGAGGGAGCGGCGATCATGATCCAGCTCACCCATCTCGGCCGGCGCACACGCTGGGACAAGGGCGACTGGCTGCCTGTGGTGGCGCCATCGCATCAGCGCGAAGCGTCCCACCGGGCCTTCCCGAAGAAGGTGGAAGATTGGGACATCGAGCGCATCATCAAGGATTTCGCCGACGCTGCCGAACGCATGAAGGCGGGTGGCATGGACGGTGTCGAACTGGAGGCCTACGGCCATCTGATCGACCAGTTCACCTCGCCGCTCACCAACGAGCTCGACGGCCCCTATGGCGGATCGCTCGATAACCGTTTGCGCTTCTGTTTCGACGTCTTCAGGGCAATCCGGCAAAGAGTGGGGAACGACTTCATTCTAGGCGTGCGCTATACCGCCGACGAATGTCTTCCCGGCGGTACCGGCAAAGCCGAAGGCTTGGAAATCTCCCGGCGCCTGAAGGAAAGCGGCCTCATCGATTACCTGAACGTCATTCGCGGCCACATCGATACCGATGCGGGCCTCACCGACGTGATCCCGATCCAGGGCATGGCGAATTCGCCGCATCTCGATTTCGCCGGCGAAATTCGCGCCGCAACCAACTTTCCGACCTTCCATGCGGCGAAAATCCCTGACGTCGCCACCGCGCGCTACGCGATCGCCTCCGGCAAGGTCGACATGGTCGGCATGACCCGCGCCCACATGACCGACCCGCATATCGTCCGCAAGATCATCGAAAAGCGGGAAGACGATATTCGTCCCTGTGTCGGCGCCAATTACTGTCTCGATCGTATCTACCAGGGCGGGGCGGCCTTCTGCATCCACAATGCCGCCACCGGCCGCGAACTGACCATGCCGCATATCGTGGCGAAGGCCGACGCCAAGAAAAAGGTCGTCATCGTCGGCGCCGGCCCGGCCGGTCTGGAAGCGGCGCGCGTCGCCGGAGAACGCGGCCACCAGGTCGTCGTTTTCGAAGCGGCGAACAATCCCGGCGGTCAGATCCGGCTCACCGCTCAAAGCGAGCGCCGCAAGGAAATGATCAGCATCATCGACTGGCGCATGAGCCAGTGCGAGAAATACGACGTCACCTTCCACTTCAACACCTGGGCGGAAGCGGACACCATCGAGGCCGAGAATCCCGATGTCGTCATCATCGCAACCGGCGGCCTGCCGCATACCGAGGTCCTGGCGAGCGGCAACGAGCTGGTGGTTTCGTCATGGGACATCATCTCCGGCGACGTGAAGCCTGGAACCAACGTGTTGATCTTCGACGACGCCGGCGATCATGCCGGCCTGCAGGCGGCGGAGTTTCTCGCCAAGGCAGGCGCCAAGGTCGAGATCATGACGCCGGACCGGTCCTTCGCGCCCGAGGTCATGGCCATGAATCTCGTGCCCTATATGCGGTCTCTGCAGAAGCATGACGTGACCTTCACCGTCACCTACCGTCTGGAAGCCGTCGAAAAGAGCGGCAACCAGCTCGTCGCCCATGTCGGCAGCGATTACGGCGGGATTGCCAAGCAGCAGAGCTTCGACCAGATCGTCGTCAATCATGGGACCATTCCGCTCGATGAACTCTATTTCGAACTGAAACCCAGCTCGAGCAATCTCGGCGAAATGTCGCACGATCAGCTTCTTTCCGGAGAACCTCAGTCCGTGATCCGCAATCCTGATGGCAAGTTCCAGCTGTTCCGGATCGGCGATGCCGTTGCCGCACGCAACACGCATGCAGCCGTCTATGACGGGTTGCGCATCGCGAAAGATATCTGATTGCAAGAGTGGGCCGCTTGTCGGCCGATCGTCTCGGGAGGTGATGTCATGAGTTTACGCAATGAAAGCCTCCAGATTTTCCTGGATGCAATTTTTGTGGCTTTCGACCAGTTCACGAATACCCCGGAGGCTCGCCGCTCGATTCGTCAGATTTCTGCTGCGCTGGAGCGCCCGGGAACGGCGCGTGCGGGGGAGGGAGGCCGATTGCCTGTGTGCGCTCTCCTTGATGTGGCGCTTTCCGTCGATACGTCCTATCCTTCGCTGACGCGTTTGATCGAGGGGTTCAAAGGCATCGAGCCAATGCTTGAATGGCATCGGCGCACCAAGTATGACCACACGGCCAGCGACAATTTTGTCGATGGGCATGCCAATGCGATGATTATCGGCCCGGGAGGATTGGAGGAGCGGAGCGACCTGTGGATCGGCGTGACGTTGATGGCGCCTCACGTGCGCTATCCCGATCACGACCATGCGCCTGAGGAAGTCTATCTCGTGCTTTCCGAGGGAGAGTTCCAGCAGGGGGAAGGGGACTGGTTTTCGCCAGGTATCGGCGGATCCTTCTATAATGTCCCTGGCATCAAACATGCCATGAGGTCGCTTGACACGCCGTTCTTCGCCTTCTGGGCATTGCTTGCCGAACGGCCGAACTGACGGCCAGCAGTTTAGAAATAAAGGGGGGTTGCCCATGAAGATACTCGTCCCAGTCAAACGGGTTGTCGACTACAACGTGAAGATCCGGGTGAAGCCGGATGGCACGGGTGTC
>NZ_MRDL01000004.1 GCF_002008365.1 Rhizobium leguminosarum bv. viciae USDA 2370 | reverse complement strand
GTTGCTCACACCGCGCCATTTGGCGTATTCAAAGCCGCCGAGGCTCTAACCGCCGCTGGATGAAAGTTCAGTGGCAGGTCACTTGCGGCACGAATGGTCGCATGGATCCTGCCCTTTCCATCTGCCGCTGGTGCCTCGGTCCGCGGCGGGCGTGTGTCTCACCCTACTAGTGATTGCGGGCGTAGTTTGCGACCTCCGCAAAAACGGACATCAGGGCGTAGACTGCCGGAAGCAAAAATTTCATCCCTAAGCAACTAAGATGCAAAGGCGGTTTCATATTCAGGATAGGCCATGCCCAATATGACAATATTTATTTCCTGAACGGTTTCATTGAAATCCTCAATCGCGACGCCCTCGCATCGAAGCACCCCGAACTCTGCTGAATATGCAGAGAGCTGGGCCTTGCCTTCTGGATCATTATATTCGCCATCAATGACGAACGCGTGGAGGCGTGGATCATAATCTGGAGTGGGAACGAAACGTCCCCCTGCAACGCCCATCGACGGATCGATGGGACCAAGGTCGGCATGCCCAATGATTTTTTCTTCGTGCAGAATATCGACTTTCATGGCTTGATCTCGAAGTTTGCCTCGGTTGCCTACCCACCGTATTTTCGATCACTATATTGCGATTGCTCGCATTTTGCGTCCGCGATTCGATCGTCGCATCGATTTGCGGAGGAGTGAGCGATGATGGGATGCCGTATGCTCGACTTCGATCCGCTCTATTCAACTCCGCAGGTTGCAGCTATCGAACAGTTCATCGATCAGCATTATCCGCTTGCAGGGCCGGTTTCATGCCGGATGCTGCAGAGCGGCTTGAACGATGTGTATCTGGCCCTCGGGAGCAACGGCGAGCGGTATGTGTTCCGGCTTTCCCATCGCCGCGCCCGTGGCCCGGCCGACGTCAAGACCGAAACGGCTTTCCTCACGCATCTCGCGCAATCGGGCGTTCCGGTCGCAGCAGCCGTCCCGACACGCGAGGGCAGCTTGTTCGTTCAAGGACAGGCGCCGGAGGGTGCGCGCCAGGCCGTGCTCTTCCGGGCGATCGAGGGCCGCAAGCCGGATACGACGGATGCCGGTGATGCACGGGCCAACGGCAAGACGCTTGCCTTGATGCACAACGCAGCCGAGACATTTCAGCCGACGGAGCGCTCTATCGGCTTGATCTCGAACACTTGCTGCATCGGCCCCTCGCCCGAATATGCGATAGCGGCGTCGTGGAAGACGCCGAGGTCCGCAGCGATCTCCAAGACATCGCTGCGCGGACCGCAAAGGCGATTGAAGCCTTCGCCAATCTGAGCTGGACGCATTGCCATGGTGACTGTCACGGCTTCAATGCGCGGATCAACGACGCAGGCGAAGCCGTATTTTTCGACTTTGACGACGGCGGTTCGGGATACCTCGCCTACGACCTGTCGGTGTTTTTGTGGGCGCAAACGTCCTTCGGTCGGAGGTCGACCGCCATGTGGGACGCCTTCGTCGATGGCTATCGGGCCGTCCGGCCGATCACGCCTGATGACTTCGAAGCCGCCCATCGGTTCGTGATCGTCCGCCACATCTGGCTGATGGGCGAGTATGCAAGCCGGGCACAGGAATGGGGAAGCGAGACCGTCGGCTGGATTGCGCGGGAAGCAAATTTCCTGAGGCAGTGGGAGACCGAGCGATGTGTCGAGCGGCTGTTCTGAATGCAGTTCTGCTCAGCGGCCTGAGGATCGGAGTGGCAGCCCCAGTGTAGACGAAGACGGTGCCACACAGCGGGCGGTGCGTTGGCGTAGTCGGTGATCGCTTCGACCTTCGCCCACGCGGAAGTCGTGCCACCCGGTGTCTGAATTGCGTCCCATGAGATGTACTTGGTGATGGGCGACCTGCGCGTCGAGACGCCGCACAGAGAGGATCACGCTCTCGACCGGATAGCGCCATTGCCAACATCTTGAGCCCACCGGTTCGGGAACGCTAGATCACAGGCTGGCGAACGAGCTTTCGGAGATGTCGAAGTACGCCCCCCGGATCGACCGGATGCCTGGCGCGACTTTGGCCATCGCCGAAGATTCTACCTCCCGGAGGGACCCAGTGACCGCGCGAGCTGGTCATCGCACTGCCCGGATCGATCTCCAAACTGGCGATAACGACCGCGACGAAGTATAAATCTTCTAGGAATGCGGGCGTCAAACTAGGGAGAGAATGATGAAGACGATCACAGTTTCGGGCTGCATGATGCTAGCCTTCGTATCATTTGCGTATGCAGCGACCCTGACGGGTGAGCAATTGAAAGGCGAGTTGGTGGGCCACACGATCCATTGGAAGTCTAAGAGCGGATCGGGCATCACAATCTACAAAGAAGATGGAACGATCGAAGCTACGGTCGATGGGGACAAGAACAGCTACACAGGGACCTGGCGCATCAAGGGGAACCAGATGTGCGAGAAGTTCGCCAAGGAAGCATGCGCGACGATCAATTCGCTTGGAGGAAAAAGCTACTCCAAGAAGGGCGGCACACTCACGGTTGAATAGGACACCAGAAATTCTCGGACTTATGGAGCAAATGCCACAAATATCCGATCAACGAATTTAGTGCGCTCCTGATTGCATAGGGATAGCGGCAGTGGCGTAAGATGAGCAACGCCAATGTCCCAGATCTTCCTATGACTTCAATACCACGGACGACGTATGGTCTGTGCCAAACAAACGTCTCCTTTGAGCCGAAAGTGGACGACTACTGATTTCGGAAAGCGCCGATCGGTGCCCATCATTTGATGATGCGGTATCGTCTCGTCAAAGCTTGCGCCCACTCTTCCGCGACGGCCGAGGGTTGCGAAGAAGAGCTCCGAAAATCCAAACAACGAAAGACCACACCAACAAGTACACAAATGCCCATTCCGGATAGTAACCTTCTAGGAGAAAATTGGGCCAGGAGAAAATTGGAATTGCCGTCAGCTCTGCGCCTGCGAGCGCAGCCAGTCCTGAAGCTTGTCCACCGCTTCGGACTTCCGATATCGCGGCTTCACCAGATAGAAGTGCGAACGCGCCCTGAGGGCGCCGTCGAAGACTTGCCTCAGCCTGCCCGCCTCGATGTCGGTCGAGACGAAAGCGCGGGTTGCCACGGCGATGCCCTGTCCGGCGATGGCAGCTTCGATCGCGTGCGATGTCTGTGAGAAGCTGATGCCGCGAAACAGCGTGGGATCACCGCCGCCGAGGAAACGATCGATATATTCGGGCCAGGAATTATGGGCATCGTGAAGCAGCGTGTAGTGCGAGAGTTCTTCCGCGTTGTTGGGCTCGGCTCCGTCGGCGACGAGGCTTGGATTGCAGATGGAGATGATCTCCTGCTCGAACAGCAGCTCGGCGGCGAGGCCTGGACCGAAGGGAGGGCTGCCATATCGGACGGCGAGATCGACGCCGTCGACCTGGAAGCTGGAAATGCGGTCCGTCGCCAGGATGTGGAGATCGAGATCGGGATGCCGCGAGGTGAAATCCGGAAGACGCGGGATCAGCCATCTCGAGGCGAAGGTCGGTGTCGTGCTGACCACCAGTTTGACCGGCTGAGGCTTCAGGTTCGCCGTCGCGTTTGCGAGCAGTTCGAAGGCGCGCCTGACGTCGGCGACGTAGCTTCGCCCCTCGCCGGTCAGCGCCAATGACTTCGGCAGGCGCTCGAACAATGCCACCCCGAGTTCCGCCTCGAGCCCGCGCACGTGCTGGGCAACAGCTCCCTGGGTGACGCCGAGCTCTTCGGCCGCCAGCCGGAAGTTCAGATGACGCGCCGCCACGTCGAAGGCCTTGAGGCCGTTGAGGGAGGGAAGATTGCCTATGGACATGGACTCTCGATAGTTTTTCTACTGGGACATGTCACGAAAACTGGTTCGCTCTCGCTTGAAGCCCATGGTATTCGAAGGATCAGAGCCCGGCAATCGGTGCAAAATCTGGTAGGGAGAGCGACGATGACAGTAGAAAAGGTAGCGATCATTACGGCTGGCGGCAGTGGCATGGGTGCGGAAGCCGCGAGGCGGCTTGCGGCCGATGGCTTCAAGATCGCCATCCTGTCCTCGTCAGGCAAGGGCGAGGCGCTTGCCACCGAACTGGGCGGCATCGGCGTCACCGGCTCGAACCAGTCCAACGACGACCTCGAGCGCCTGGTCGACGCATGCATGGAAAAGTGGGGTCGCATCGACGCTCTCGTCAACAGCGCAGGTCACGGTCCCCGTGCGCCGATCACCGAGGTCACCGACGAACAGTGGCATACCGGCCTCGACGTCTATCTGATGAACGTCATCCGTTCGGTTCGGCTGGTGACGCCGATCATGCAGGCGCAGAAGTCGGGCGCAATCGTCAATATCTCCACCGCCTGGGTGGCTGAACCGTCGGCGATGTTCCCGACCTCGGCCGTCTTCCGCGCCGGGCTCGCCGCCTACACCAAGATTTACGCCGATACCTATGCGGGCGACGGCATCCGCATCAACAACGTGTTGCCAGGCTGGATCGACAGCCTGCCGGCGACGGAGGAGCGCCGCGACAGCGTACCGATGAAGCGTTATGGCACCAGCGCCGAAGTGGCGGCGACGATTTCCTTCCTCGTTTCCGAAGGGGCGGGCTATATCACCGGCCAGAGCCTCAAGATCGACGGCGGCCTTACCCGGTCCGTCTGACAGGACCGCTTTCAACGCCAGGGAGAACAGCGATGTGCTGCGACTACGTCAAGGCCGGCGAGATAAGAGACGCCGAGGCGGAGGCGACACAGTGAACCTCGCCGAGGTCGATGCATCGGCCTGGGCCGAACTCGAAGGTGCTGCCGCCGATCCGCAGTCGGCCTTCCGCTACCTGAACCTGTGTTCGGTCGACGCCGGCGGCCGGCCGCAAGCCCGCATGGTGGTGCTGCGGCGCGCGGATGCGGCGCGACGCATCCTGGAAATCCATACCGATGTCAGAAGCCCGAAATGGCAGGAAATATCGGCCAACCCTTTGGTCACCATCCTCGGCTATGGCCCGCAGCCGAAAGTGCAGCTTCGCCTTCAGGGATCGGCCGAACTCCATGGACCGGCAAGCGAAAGCGCGACTGAAGCCTGGAGCTTGCTGCCGCGATCGACGCGCAGTACCTATATGGGTGGGCCGCCGGGCGACGAAATCGGCGAGCAGCCGGCAAGCGAGGCAGCGGGCGCAGACGCCGATGGACGGGCCTTCTTCGGGGTGCTGATATTTCGGGCCGAGACGCTGGACTGGTTCCAGCTGCGCCACGCCGACAACCGACGCGCAGTCTTTGCCTACGACAAACTGGGCGCGCTGACCTCCTCCCGCTGGGTCAATCCCTGAACGCCGGACGACCACGCGTGAGCGCGCGAAAACGTGATGAAGGCGGCCGGTTTGCGGGCCGCCTCCTGTTTGATCAGGCCGTACGTCTGACCATTCTCGCAACGGCTATCAGGATGCAGGCTCCAATGAAGCCCGCGATCAGATAACCCAGCCAGCCGCCAAGGGCGACGCCGAAGAGCGAGAGGATAAAGTTGGCGACGATGGCGCCGACAATACCGAGAATGATGTTCATCAGCACGCCCATGTTGCTCTTCATGAGCATTTCGGCGAGCCAGCCGGCAATGCCGCCGATGATGATTGCGGCGATCCAGCCGATACCTGCACTTTCCATAGCAATTCCCCATTGTGAATGATTGAGCGGCCGGCGCCGGCTATCATGTCTCGCCGATCGAGCTAAACCGATGGCCAAGCGACAACACTATAACCCTCCGCCGCGCCAGTTGGTTCCATAAGCCCGCCCGCAAGAGGTCGCGTGCCCCTCCCGATCTTATTCAGGTCACCTGTCGGCCGCCGGCCAATCGTTCGCAGGCTCCTCTATGACGGCAACGTCGTCCTCCGCAGGGTCGGGATCGCGCTCAAGGGCTGCGCGCAGATTGCCGATCTCCTTGATGATCACATCGAAGACGTCCTGCTGCCTTGCCCCGGCCACAACGCAGTCGTCGACGAGACGCTCCAGCTTGGCGCGAAGCCCGACCTTCCAATTATTCTTGCTCATGACCTTCTCCTCCTCTGATCGATCCACGCGGAGCATGGTCGCTCACGTGTTCCACCGGCTTTGACGGGCAGGCGGCGGGATGAGGTCGCGGCGAACGGGTAAGGTGCTCTCCTGGCATTTGCGCCCGCACCGAGAAATCGGAAAAACCGGTGCGTTCACCATCTCCGTCACGTCCGATTGGCACGCCGCGACCTCAGCGGATTAACCGATAGCCGCAGCAACGGTTCCGCCCCGCCTGGACTCTTTGCATCCGTGAAACCGTCTCGCCTTCACCTCTAGAGCCGATATGCAAGTCCGGCATTGATTTCGAGCCTGAGACCATGCCGAGGCAATCCCTGAAGTCCGCGGCTTCCCGGTCCAGCTCGGCATATTTCCCGCTGTGCGCGCTGCGGATTTGCGCCATTTGCTGACATTGCCGGCACCGCAAAACCGTCTATTCTGCGAGGTTGCAAAAGTCAGGAAAACAAGTGTCGCTTTCATCGGGAAATTTCGCGACAAAAGAGAACCACAATATGGAATCGATTATCGAGATTGGGACCATAAAGGATGTTGAGTCTTGGGCGGAGCTTCGCGTTGCGCTGTGGCCGCATCACTCGCTCGAAGATCATCGAGCTGAGTTGGGCCGGGCGTTTCTTTCAGAAAGTGGAGAAGCCATCGCGTTCATCGCTCGAAATGCTGCGAATGAAGCTGTCGGGTTTGCTGAGGCCAGTTTGCGACATGATTATGTGAATGGATGCAGCAGTTCGCCGGTTCTATTCCTCGAAGGGATTTATATCAGGCCCGTTGACAGGCGAAAGGGTATCGCCCGATCGCTTTGCAATGCCGTTGCCGATTGGGGAAAGTCGCTTGGGTGTGTTGAGTTTGGCTCTGACGCGCGGCTTGAGAATTCAGCCAGCCATGCGCTCCATACTGCTTTAGGATTTGAGGAGACACAGCGCGTCGTGTTCTTCCGAAAGCCACTTTAGGCCGGTGTTGCCCTTCCACGAGGATGGTTCGCCGCACAAATCCTGACTTTTGCGACACTCCGGTCTTTCCTGAAAGCGTTCGAGGATTCTCGCCGCAAAACTCTGTCGCAAAGGTTGGAGTTTCGCGGCGGATTTTTGCGGCGGCCAATGTCCGGTTGGGGCCGAAAGCAGACCCAACGCCCCATCATCATCCAATGGCAAGGGTAAACCGACGACCGCCGATCGAGCCTGTGCCGCTCGGTACCTTTTTAGAGCATTGGCCGGCTTTTCCGAGTCCGGCGCTTCTATGTCGACCCCGGCCGTTATTTCACGGCTTCGATCTCGCTCAGCCGCCATTCTTTGGTGAAGAAGGTCTCAAGCGGACTGTAGAGCCGAAGGATCGTGAAGTACCCCTTTCCCGGCATGGTCTGAACCCAGTTCCCGTCTTTGACGCCCTCCGGCTTCTTTGGGCCGTAATACACGATTGTGGAGCCGTCATCCTCGGCGGATGCTGCGGGTGTCGGATAGCTCTGGCTGCCAGCACGCGGATAACGCTGGGGCGTTTGGAGCATCGACCGGGTCTGGTTGTCGTAGAGCGTGAACGACCAGAAAGCAGCCGCGGGAATGTTCGGCGGCAGCGTCACTTTGTAGGTCTTGGCACCATCAAGGTCTTTCTTGTCGGCGTCGAGGAATCCGATGAGATACTGCGAGCCGACGCGTGGAATGCGCATGATCATGCCTGGAGAGTCGAGGGTGTAGGCGTAGTAGAACGCGGTCTTCGAATCGAGGGTCCGCGCTCCGGTCGACGGAAGCGGTTCGAACTTGCCGTCTTTGGTAAATAATGGCGGGGGCGTCTCGAAGTTGGCGCCACCCTGCCAGAGCATGTTCGTCCATGAGGAGCCGGGATAGTAGCTCCAGCCGTGAGCTTCATTCGGCCGCCAATTCAACACACGCCCTGCCGCGTTTCCCACTTTTGCGGCATCGGTCAGTATCTTCTTCATGCGGTCGTCCGGCTTGAATTCCTTACCCTTCACAATGCCAATCGCCGCCAACTGCCCTGCAAGCTCCGGATTGTAGGAAGTGGCGGGTTCGTCCTGAATATTGGCGTCGATCATCGCGAAGAACGAGTCGTCGGTCGGCGGGATGGTGTTGAACGATTTTCCGCTCGCTTCGACGAATTTCGTCTCGGGAATTGCCGGACCCACTTCCAGTTTGACGTCGCCCTGGAGCGCGGTCGCGATGCTCGTGCCAACGCCTCCTGGGGTGTAAGGGTATATCTTGAGCGCTTTCTTGATCAGCTCGGCAGTGGGCTTCGGGTCGTTGTCGGTCAGAAAGGCCCGCGCCGCATACAGAACGCGGTTTGTCTTCGATCGCGCTACAAAAAAACCACCTTCGGGAAGTGGACCGTCATAGGCTGGCGGTACGACCAGATATTTTCCGCCTTCGCCGCGGTCGGGGCCGGGAAAGCCGATGTCGACGACCCATTGAAACCACATATCGTTTATGGTGCCGAGCCCCTTCGGTGGTTGCTCGATCACCATCGGGCCCTTCGTCAGATCGACGACTGCCATGTAATAGACGGTGTCGGCGTTCGGGGTGAGGAACAGCGAATTCGAATCCATCAGTTCCGAATAGATGATGACGGAATTGTCCTCAGCACCTGCACTGATGAAACCCTTACGGATTGCGTAGGCAGATGCGCCGCCGTAGCTGTTGAGGTAGGCGTCCAGAGCCCGTGTGAAATCCAGCGTGTCGTAAACCTTGTCGACGGTCTCGGCTGTTGGAGCGCCGTCCTTGAACTCAAGCATCCCGATACGGCTATCGACTTTGTCCGGCGTAACGAGGATTGGCGGCGTCGCGTCGGCTGCAGCGGCAGGAATACCGCCGAGAATAGTCGATGCCAGCAGCATCATTCCGGGGAGCATGCATTTCATGACACATCCCTTTCATCGATCTCAGAGATTGACGCATTTTCGCCGGCGGGCTTTCGCAGAGAGGCTTGCTGCGCGTCGAGCAAGATTTCAAAACTGGAGCGCATGAGGGAAACCGCAACGGGTAGATTACAGTACCATCACCGTATCATACAGGTAGCATCCGGTCGCCCGCGGAGTGGATCGCTGCTGGCCGCTCGCCGGGGTAACCACCTGATTTACGTGGGATCAGTCGGCACGGGCCTCAAGGAAAGCGACGCTTGGAGGTTGCGCGCGATGATGGACAAACTCTTAACCAAGAAACCACCGTTAGCCTACGAGGGCCGGCGGAAATATGTTGTCGGGCTCCAGCCAAGAGCTGCGGTTTGCAACCGACGCAAGGCTAAATAATTCCCGTCAAACCTAAAACTATGAAAGTCAACATAACAGAGGTCACAACCACGAAAGAAGGCTGGGCGATCAGGAACTTCTCTTTCGGCTTCATCAACACGCAATCATCATCACCTCCCCGCTCGGACCAGTATGCCTCGGGTCCGAAATCTTCGCGGAAATCGAAGCCGTTTCTACTGTAGAAGATGATCGACCTGATGAACCAATACCAATGGTAAGCGCAAAAGGCGCCCACCACGCAGAACATGATCCACAGTACAATTAGATCGCCAGCAACCACTACAATACTCCCCAACGTCCGAAGCCTAGCAGCGGGGGCGCCCCGCCCGGACTCTTTGCATCCGTGAAACCGTCTCGCCTTCACCTCTAGAGCCGATATGCAAGTCCGGCATTTATTTCGAGCCCGAGACTGTGCCAAGGCAATCCCCTAAAGTCCGCGGCTCCCCGGTCCAGCTCGGCCTATTTCCTGCTGCGCGCGCGGCGGCTTCGCGCGAATTGCGGTCATCAGCAAAGAAGGCCCAAAAGTCTTGGTCATGCAGAGCGAACGGGTTCTCGATTTGGCCGATCTACCAGTCTGGTGCAATCTCCACGAGCGGTTGATCCGGGCTTGCGGCTAAGGCGTCCAGTAACTCCAATTCACCGCCGATCACCGCGCGTTTGGGCTGAGGCGCGTCCCGCCAACGGTCCCAACTCGAAGTCTCGCGACCGTTCAGCACATAATGGTCGCGCAGCACGTTGATTTTCACGAACCACAGACCGGTAACGTTGCCATGCCCGAAGGAAGCTGGGTCTGCTTTCGCTCGCCGGCATTCCAGCCACGCTTCTCCCGCCGACATGAAGGACTGGCGTGGAACATTGGCCGGAGCGAACGAGATTTGGTTCCTCTGCCGCAGCATCTGATCGATTTGGGGATCGCACAGGCACCATTCTCCAGCGCTGGAGTCCCAGTATTCGCATACCCAGTGATCTTCCCATCCATGGGAGAAATAAGCTGCAAAACCACAGCGCACACGGGCGGGAATTTCCCTGCATCGCAGAAAAGAGCAGAGCGCCAGCGCGTAGTCGCGGCAGGTTCCGACAGACCGCTTGTCGGCCGACCGCGCGATGTTGAGAGGCCGTGGATCCCTTCTTAAGACGTCGTCCAAGCGCTCCGCGATCGGCAGTGTCGTTCGCGCCGTCGAATTCAGAATCGTCTCGTCAAGGCCGTACTCTGTTATCCAATCAGAATGAACCAAGACGCCTTGAATGATTTGGATTAGAGCACCAACCTCGGTCGGAAGTACAGCGATTGCACTGGCGTGACGACCTGGATTGGTCATTGCACTATACGGAATCCAGCGATCGACGCCTTCCATGTGTCTCTCCATCACACTGATTGGAGCACAGACTGAGTTGATTTTTGTCTAATCAGCAAGGACGGTAGCGGCTCGAGCCGGCACCTCGCTCAAATCTCTTTGATCTGCGGATCTTCGCTGGCGGCGATCCAGAGGGCGGCATTGAGAGCGGCGCCGCTTAGCAACCGGGCCGCCGCCTCCGGCTCAAGCGGCTTGAGGATGCCTTGGGCGATCAGCCGCTCCCCCGTGCTCTTGGTCACCTGCAGGCAATTGTTCTGGCTCGGCCACTGAGAGGGATCGCCCAATACGCCGGTCCGTCGAGCAGAACGATGCGCTGGACTTCCGGATTGAGCGCCATCTCGATCTGCCCGGCCATCCACCTGCGCGCCCTATTTCGCCAGCCGATCCGGCCCGAGTTTGTAGGTCAGCTTGTCGATCGTCCCGGTGAAGTGGAACGGCAGCTGGTAGCTGTCGTCCACCGCCGAGCGGGTATCGCTCCCAATGTCGAAGGACTCGTCGATGGCCATGAGAAACGGAATGGTGTGAGGCATCGTCTTTTTAGCAAACTCCTTGCCATCCACCGTCATGATGCCGGTGCCACCCTTGCCGGGGCCGGGACCGTCATACTTGAAGTCGAACACGACCGTGTGCTTGCCCGGCTCGAGCGCGCTGCCGCCCAACCAGTCTTCGGCCCCCACGCCGCCCTCCCAGCGGTAGCGCTCCAGATCGAGGAGGTTGTAAACGAAGACTGGCTTGCCTTTGAGCAGGTAGAGACCGTAGCCGCCAAAGCGGCCGCCCATGGTCGCGATCATACCTTCCGCGCCGCCTTCGGGGATCGTCACTTCGGCGGTTATGGTGTAGTCCTTGTTCATAATGCTCGGAGCATTGCCCACGGGAATGTTGGCATTCGCGCCCGAGTAGGTCAGCTCCGTTCGGCCGGCGACCGCGCTCGGTCGCGGGGTAATGGCGCGTGTGATGACCGTGTTGTCCAATGGCAAGACCTGGTATTTCGCGGCCTCCGCAATGAAGACCGCCTGCAGTGCCTTTAGCTTGTCAGGATTCGTGGCCGCGAGGTCGTCGTATTGCGAGTAGTCCTCGGTGAGGTTGTAGAGCTCCCACTTGTAGTCGTTGACGTCGGGAAGCTTTGAAGCTCCCATGAGCCACGGCGCGGCGGCCGGCGTCGTGCAGGCATACCAGCCGTCCTGGTAGATGCCGCGGTTGGCGAACATCTCGAAATACTGCGTGTCGCGCTTCGACGGCGCATTGGCATTCGCTTGGTCGAAGGTGTAAGCCATGCTGATGCCTTCGATCGGCTTCTGCTTGATCCCGTTGACCACCTCAGGTGCCTTGATGCCCGTGGCCTCCAGGATTGTCGGAACAATGTCGATCACATGATGGAACTGGGTTCGAATGCCGCCCACGTCCTTGACATGGCCGGGCCAGGAAATGGCCACGCCTTGCCGGGTCCCGCCGAAATGCGACGCCACCTGCTTGGTCCACTTGAACGGTGTATCAAACGCCCAAGACCATGCCACCGACATGTGCGGATAGGTCTTGTCGGAACCCCAATCTTCATAATGCAACATCTGCTCGACTTCGGGGAGGGTCAGAATTCCGTTGTAGGCGGTCATCTGGTTAAACGTGCCCTCCAGGGTGCCTTCTGCGCTGGTGCCGTTGTCGCCGCTGATGTAGATGATCAGCGTGTTGTCGAGCTTGCCCATGTCCTCGACCGCCTGGATGACCCGGCCAATCTCATGGTCCGTATAGGCCACATAGCCGGCAAAGTTCTCTGCCTCTCGTGCATAGAGTTTCTTCTGCACCAGGGAAAGTGTTTCCCATTTCGGCAGGTCATCCGGCCAGGGTGTCAATTTCGTGTTTTCCGGGATGACGCCGAGCCGCTTCTGGTTGGCGAAGATTTGCTCGCGCAACTTTTCCCAGCCCATGTCGAACTTGCCTTTGAATTGGTCTCTCCACTCCGCCTTCGGCTGGTGCGGCGAGTGGGTGCCGCCCGGCACGTAATAGACCAAGAACGGCTGGGCGGGTGCAGCCGCGTTCAGACTGCTCATGTACTTGATGGCCTCGTCCGCCAAGTCGGTGGTGAGGTTGTAGCCGGGCTTGCCAATCCATGGAAAAATCGGGGTCGTGTTTTGATAAAGGTAGGGCGTCCATTGGTCGGTCTCGCCGCCCATGAACCCGTAGAAATACTGGAACCCCATGCCAATCGGCCATTGATCAAAAGGGCCGGCCGCGCTGTACACGTAGGTAGGCGTGTTATGGTTCTTGCCAAACCACGAGGTGGCATAACCGTTCTCCTTGAGGATTTCGCCGATCGTGGCGTTCTCAAGACCGATGACGGAGTCATAACCGGGGTAACCAGTGGACAGTTCGCCGATCACCCCGTAGCCAACCGAGTGGTGATTGCGGCCGGTGATCAGAGCGGCCCGCGTCGGCGAGCAAAGCGCGGTGGAGTGGAACTGTGTATAGCGCAATCCTGCCTGGGCGACGCGATCCATAGCCGGGGTCGAAACGACCCCACCGAAGGTGCCGGATACGCCATAGCCCTGGTCATCGGTCATGATAAGCAGCACATTCGGCGCGCCCTTGGGTGGCGCGACCGTCGGTGGCCAGTAAGGCTTGGAATCCATGGCGCTTTCCTTGATCACGCCGCCGAACGGCACCGGCGGCGGCGGAATTTGTTTTCCGTCGATCGTGACGGTCGCGTCGGGCGATCCTGGAGTGCCAGTGATTTGTTGCGCATTTGCGCCGAAACAGCCGATCAGAATTGCCATGATCGCGGTCGATGTCATCACAGTCGATTTCATCGTTCGAGCTCCTTAAAAGGGACGCTTGCCGAGTGTTTAACTATCGAGGATTTCTTGACGCGGGAGCAACGTAGTTACTGTAGTCTACGGGCGGAATTGGACCTGGCAGGCCGTTGAAGACGTCGCTCGCCCAGGCCCGCCGTGATCGTGATTCACTGTCTCCGGATTGCTTCGGAGAGCGGAATGCGAGGCTTCCTGCGCGTCGAGCAAGATTTCAAAATTGGAGCGCATTGGGGGAACGCAACGGGTAGGTTACAGTACCATGACCGTCTCATACAGGTAGCATCCGGTCGCCCGTGGAGTGGCGCTATGGGTCCCCAATAGTTGCCGCTGGAACTGCTTCGGCTTTGCCTGCCGACAAAGCTGGAAAGTTGATCGGCACTGATCCGTCGCCCTTCGGAGATCACAAACGCTCCACCAGCAGGCCTGCCGCCATGGCCTGAAAAGCCTCGACCGCCTTCGGCAGCACGCTCTGCGGGTCTTCGCTGGCGGCGATCCAGAGGGCGGCATTGAGAGCGGCGCCGCTCAGCAACCGGGCCGCCGCCTCCGGGTCGAGCGGCTTGAGGATGCCTTGGGCGATCAGCCGCTCCACCGTGCTCTTGGTCACCTGCAGGCAATTGTTCTGGCTCGGCCATTGCGATGGATCGCCCAACACCGCAGGTCCGTCGAGCAGAACGATGCGCTGGACCTCCGGATTGAGCGCCATCTCGATATAGGCCGCACCCTCGGCAAGCAGGCCCTGCCAATCTTTGCCTGCGCGCGCGCCAATCTCTTGCGCGCGCACCGCCATCTCCGTGTCGATCTGATCGACAACTGCCGCCAGCAGCCCGCGCTTGTCCTGAAAGTTGTGGTAAAGCGCGCCCCGTGTCAGACCGACATCGGCCGTCAGCTCGTCCATGGATGCTGCAGAGTATCCCTTTTCCGCAAAAGCCTTCCGCGCCGCCGCGATCAATTTGACGCGGTTTTCCTGCATCGTTTCGCTGCGCTTCCTGACCATTCCATCCCTCAATTTCATATACGAAGCGTATATGGACTTGACATACGCTATGCATGCCGCATATTTCACATACGAACCGTATACCAAATCGGGCGTGAGATGTGAAGCTTTCCCTCGTGCTCATCGGTCGTTGTCAACAATGAAGAGAGATCAGAATGACCCAACGCGAAGCAATCTTTCCCGCCAACCGGCACGCTCTTTACGAAGAGCACGGCTATTCCGCCGCGATCCGATCCGGTGATCTGCTGTTTGTGTCCGGACAGGTCGGCAGCCGTCCGGACGGAACGCCCGAACCCGATTTCGAACGGCAAGTGCGGCTGGCCTTCGACAATCTGAAGGCGACGCTGAGTGCCGCCGGCTGCACGCTGGATGATATTGTCGATGTCACCAGCTTCCACACCGACCCTGAAAACCAGTTCGGAACGATCATGGCCGTCAAGCAGGAGATTTTCAGCAAGCCGCCCTACCCGAACTGGACGGCCCTCGGCGTCAACTGGCTCGCCGGCTTCGACTTCGAGATAAAGGTCATCGCCCGTATTCCTGGAAGTCACTGACATTGCCGGGCCGCATCCGTCGCCGCACAAAGCGCCGGCGGGAGAGCGGCCCGCGCTGCCACCCTCTGGGACATTTGACAGAAACACAACTTTAAGAGTTAGAGGTCGACCTCACACCGAGAGGCTTCCTCAAGCCGCCCGTGGATCGCCGGTTACCCCTCTGTTATTGCCTGCTTACATTGCCCCGGCGCCGCAAAGAATGACCCCGTAGCGCGCCGCTTTGCCATATATTTAGAAAAATCAACCGCATAATCTCTGGGAACAAAGATCTCCCCTGCGTGTTTTGACCGCATGGATCTCATCTGATCCGCAAATGGAGAAAACACATATGAACAAGATCGTCTTCGCGGCGGCAATTCTCGGCGCGTCCGCCGTTGCGGCCTTTGCCCAAACCACACCGGCTCCATCCAAGGATGGAAATACACCTGCGGTTGCAACCCCAGACAGCAAAAATCCGACTGCGCCCGTTGAGGGCGCCAATAGCTTCACCGAAGCACAGGCGAAGGATCGCATTGCGGAAGCGGGCTACACCGACGTCAAGGATCTCAAGCTCGATGACAAGGGGATCTGGATGGCCTCCGGCATGAAGGACGGCAAAACCGTCGCCATTGCCCTCGATTATCAAGGCAACATCGTCGCCAAGTAACCCAAGGAGAAGCATGATGAGAACTGTAACCGGACTTTTCGACGACTACTCGGACGCTCGCTCCGCCGTCAGCAAACTGGAAGCGGCAGGCATTCCGTCAAACGACATCAGTATCGTCTCCAACAAGGCAGGCCGCATCGATCGCGACTCTGACGTTGGCGAGGATGCCGCGACGGGTGCCGGCATTGGCGCTGCCGTCGGCGGCGCTGGCGGCCTGCTGACCGGACTGGGCCTGATGGCCATCCCCGGTGTCGGGCCGGTGGTTGCCGCAGGCTGGCTGGCCGCGACTGCGGCCGGGGCTGTCGCCGGCGCCGTCGCTGGCGGTGCGGCCGGCGGCCTGATCGGCGCCCTCACCGACTCCGGCGTCCCGGAAGATGATGCTCACCTCTATGCCGAAGGTGTCCGCCGGGGCGGCAGCCTGGTCACGGCCAAGGTCGACGATGCCCGCGCTCCCGAGGCGCAGGCCATTCTGCAAGGCTCAAACTGGGTCGACCCGATCGAACGTCGGCGTGCCTATAACGAGCAGGGCTGGACCCGGTTCGACGACACGCTCGATCCATATGCCCCCGAGCAGATCGCGCAGGAGCGCGACCGGTATCGGCGGACCGCCTAACCGGCCTTGAGCTCAACCCTCCTTGCACGTCGCAAGGAGGGTTGAAGCGGTGATCTCACGCGTCAGCCGGTGCCTCTGGCGGGAGTGGCCCACAGCGAAGTTGGCGGACGCGCTTATAGGTGCATCTGCCGACAACAGAAAAGACCGCCTCATGGCGGTCTCTTCATATGCGATTTCCACGATATATCAGCGACGCTCGACGGCCACCGCTGCCTTGCGGATGACATCGATAACCACGTCGGGTTGAGAGAGCATCGGCACGTGGCTGCTTTCCACCTCCGTCACCGTCGCGTTCATACGCTTGGAAACCCAGCGCTGGAGATCGGGGTGCACCGTGTGGTCCTGTGTCGCCAAGACGTACCAGCTTGGCTTGGACTTCCACGCGATCTCGTCGGCACTGAGCTTTTGCTGGTTGAACAGATCGGCAACCGGCGCATAGTGCGTGGCCCATACAAGCTTCTGCTCTTCCTCCGAGAGGTCTCCAGCGAAGAACTTGGTTCCGCTCGGCAGCATCCAGGCCCGGCCGTCCGCTGCCTCGACATGGTTGAAGATGTCCGACGGATACTTGGCGAGCTGATCCTGCACGGTCTCGCCGACATCCGGGGCGACCGCGGCGATGTAAACCAGACCAACGACACGCTCGTCGATGCCGGCGGCCGTGATCGTTGCGCCACCGTAGGAATGCCCGACGAGGATGACGGGGCTGCCGACACGATTGAGCGTCCGCTTAACCGTAGCCACGTCCTCCTCGTAGGAGTCCAGGCCGTACTGGACGGCGATGACTTCGTGCCCGTCCGCCTGAAGCGCAGGGATTACTTTGCTGAAACATGAGCCGTCGGCCCAAATGCCGTGGCAAAAAACGATGGTGGGTTTCGATGATGTAGACATGATCCTGTTCCTTCTTGGGTTGGGCAAATAATTCCGTTGGGGGGCAAGCGAGCCAACGGCTTCTTTCGAAGCTTTTGTGACCAGGCGATGTGCGCCAGGTCGAACTTGGTCGAACAGACACAGTCCGCTAAAGAATGGGTCGTCGTTTCGCCGTTGTGGCGAGGTCGTTCCGGAATATGTTGTTTTGAATGATGCTTCGGCTTGGGACCGAATTATCAGTCAAAAGACGCGGCGGCGTTGGCGATGAACTCGGCAACGACTTTCGGTTGTGAAAGCATAGGCAAGTGGCTTGCCTGAACAACCATGATCTCGGCACCCATACGTTCGGCGGAGTCCTGCTGTACCGCGGGCGGCATCGTGTGGTCGAGCGTTGTGACCATGTACCAAGAAGGCTTGGTGTGCCACGCGCTTTTTGAGATCTTCTCTAATTTACTGCGTGTTCCAAGCGGTCCCTGAGTGGCGTAGACAATATCGGCTTCTTCGGTCGGAAGATCCTGGCCCAGGTATTTGCGCACCCCGTCGCGGGTGAGCGTAACATGCGCGTCGCCCCAGGGCCTCAGTTCATTCACAACAGCCGCAGTCGCATAACCGCTCCACCAGTCGTCGACGGACTGGCCACTGTCTGGCGCAGCGCCGGCGATGTAGACGAGGCCGGCAACTCGGGTATGGTTGCCCGCCTCGGTAATGACCGCGCCACCATAAGACTGTCCCACGAGGATGACCGGACCGTCCTGCATTTCAATGGCGCGATGAACAATTGCCACGTCCTCAGAGAACGAGGTCAATGAAAGCTGAACGGCGATTGCATCAATGCTTCGCCCTGACAGTAACGGTATAACTTTATTCCAAGCATTACCGTCGAGGAAATATCCGTGTACAAGAATAACGTTTCTAATATTCACGGTTACATCTCCTGCGCTGATGTCGTCTGTTGGCAATACATATGAACTACTTTGGAGATTAGGTCATGGCATTTTATTGCTGTACATGGGATGTTATTGCTTAAAATAGGCCAATGAGACGAAAAATCTGTTTTTCGGCTTGATAAGTGTCGAAGTTATCTGACGCTAATGGTAGCTTATTGCTTATTTTGTACATTATTGTTATATCTCTGACAAATGCCGGCGGCCCTGTGCGCGTGCGTATGCAGCAGGGGTGCTACCGACGACCTTTTTGAAACGGCGGGTCAGGTGGCTTTGATCGACAAACCCAAGCTTATCGGCAATATCGGCCAACGATATTTCGGCTGTCTCGATCAATGACTTCGCTTGCTCAATTCTGCATTGCTCCACGTATCGCGCAGGCGTCATGCCAATCTCAGCTTTAAAAACCCGGATGAAGTGAAAGCGGCTGAGACCGGTCCGCTTCGCGAGTGAGGAGAGGTCAGGAAAGTCGTGCGTTGTCCGCCCAAGATGCTCGATTACCCGTCGGATGGCTTCCCTGTCACTGATTTCGCCGGTGTGATCGGAGACTGTGTAAACACCATACATTGTAACGAAATGCACGGTTAGCGCTTCAGCAAGGTGACGTAACAGAGGCATCCGCCATTGAAAATCCCGCTTGCGCATCTCCTCGAGGATCGCGCCGCCGATGTACAGTGCAAACAAATCGTTGGCGTGAAGGATAGAGCCCGTCTGATCATCCCTGCCTCGGAGGGGCTCACGTAACCGAGAGCCATCGCTGAGTTGCTCTGGGTCGATACCGATCCGAAGCATTGGCGGGATAGCGCCTCCAAGCCGTGCTGGGCTACCGGCCGGGACGACAATCAGATCCCCTGCTCTGCAAGATACCTCGCGGGACGCTATGTGCGTTTGAAAGCGGAATTGCCGTGATGATCCCAGCGCCACTAACACTGCATGATGATCACACCCAGGCACAACCAGTTCGACGCCGTGGCTCCCGTCTCTCACATCAAAGTGCAGGCCGCGAGAGGTAGACGACATGCCTGCCGTCGATATGGGCCAGCCGCCGAGCTGGGCTCGGATTTCACCGATACCAGACAGCTCACTCTGGCCCTGAACCTTCATCGCTTTAGCTCCGTATTTAGGCCAGAATTTCCCGGACTTATGCAGCAAATGCCGCAAGACTCCAAGTCAACTAGGGCGTGAACTCATAAAAACGCAGCCATAGTCGGATGGAGGCGGCGGGGTCCGTTCGCCAATGGTTGCATCTCCTGATAACATCAGCATCACACTTCAGCTTAAGCCCCGATCTGGAGGCCTCGCATGCCCTGCAGCAATGCGCTCGCTCCGTTCGTCATCGCCGCTCTCGTGGCCCTCGGTCCGCTGCCGGCTGGAGCGCAGAACAATGCTGCGCCACCGCCGGCGGCAATCTCCCACAAGGCCAAGCTTTGCCAGATGTGTCACGGTAAGAAAGGTCTGCCGACCGTTAAGAACACGCCGATCATCGCCGGCCAGCACGAGTCCTCTTTGCTGATAGCTTTGCAGGAATATCGCAATGGAGCGCGCACCGACGACCTCATGGGCCGGATCGCGAAGAATCTTTCCGACGACGACATGAAGGCGCTTGCAGCCTACTTCTCCGCACTGCCCTGGCCCGCCTACCGCGAGCCGGCCGACGCAGCGAGCATTACCCGCTTCCAAGCGCTCGACGCCGGGAAGATGTGCACCTCGTGCCACCGGGAGGATTTCGTCGGATACGCCAACACTCCGCGCGTCGCAAATCAGAAGCTGGACTACCTGATCAAAACCCTCTCCGACTTTCGCGATAACAAGCGCCCGAACATGCCCCGCATGACCGCCTTGGTGCGCAATTTTTCGGCCGACGACATCGCTGCCATGGCTCACTATCTTGCCGGCCTCTGACGATCAGTTCGGGGTCGGCGATCCACCTAATAGGGCCGCCGGCGCGATTGCAGTTGGGATCTGCTTGGCATTGATACCCTTAAGATCACCGAGAGCAGACATCAGTCCTGCAAGGCCCAGTCTGCGACCTGCCAACGCATCTCCCCATGATCAGCAACGACACGACCGAGCCCAGGGAACGGCATGTGCGTGGCAGCGATAAGTGCGCCTTCCGACGCGGCACGCGGAAAGAAGCGATCACGCATGGCTTTCGCAGCGGCACGGTCCTGCTCAAACAGGAAGAACACATCGGTCGCGGCCGGATGCACGACCGGAAAAATCATATCCGAAACCATGATCATGCTCTTCCCGCCATCTTCCACCCGCACGCCGATATGGCCGGGTGTATGGCCGGTTAAGTCGACGATCGAAACGCCCCGCATGATCTCGCGCTCTCCGTCGATCGCTTGGAGCCTCGGATATAGCCGCACCACCTCCTCCGCCATCCTGAAGCTCGTCTGCAGGTATTCAGGCGCGCCGCTGCGCTTGGCCGGATCGGTCCAGTGAGTGATGTCGCGACGATCGATATAAAGCTCGGCTCCGGGGTAGTTGTTCTTACCTCCCAGAACCAGCCCACCCATGTGGTCTTGGTGCATATGCGTCACGATGACCGCGTCGATCTTGTCGGGCTTCAGACCGAGCGCGGCGAGTGCCTGTGGTAACTGTCCGGTCTGCCCGATCGAACCTGCCGCACCGGCATCGATCAGGATGC
Source organism: Rhizobium leguminosarum bv. viciae USDA 2370 (assembly GCF_002008365.1). GTDB lineage: Bacteria > Pseudomonadota > Alphaproteobacteria > Rhizobiales > Rhizobiaceae > Rhizobium > Rhizobium leguminosarum. The sequence goes on along the minus strand of NZ_MRDL01000004.1, from coordinate 27,581 downwards.
GGCGCTCGCCATCCTCGACGAGATATTGGTTGAAGAGGAACCGAACCCCACTCGGCCGGGCGGTAAACTGTGCGCTTGCCGCCCTCTCGACCTCGGGCGCTGAGCGCCCCGGAAAGTAGTCATAGGGCATATCGGCATAGCCGTCCGTCAGTGCCGTCACGGTGAACCGACCGATGCGGATCTGTGCGAACGGGTTCATCGCAACAGGCGCCTTGGCAGCTTCCTGCGTCGCCGCACGGGCGGCGGAGTCGCCGAGCAGGCCTCCACCGAGGAGGCTTCCCCCGATGAGGCCGAGAGGCAGGGCGCCAGCGAAGGCGCGACGTGAAAGTTGAGGCATGACATCTTCTCCGGATCAGTAGCACGATGGGAGCTACGTCGAGCCCCTTGACGACGCGAATGCTATGACATCCACAATCAACCGGGTATCTTGGCAATGTGGAAACATTCTTCTCATTTTATGGAAGGCTTCGATGGATCGTTTTGACGCGATGGCGGTGCTATTGGCGGTGGTCGACGCCGGCAGTCTTTCTGCCGGGGCACGGCGGCTGAATGCGCCGCTGGCCACGGTCAGCCGCAAAGTGGCCGATCTTGAAAAGCATCTTGGCGTTCGCCTGGTCGTGCGCACCCGCCGCGGCCTTGCCTTGACGGAGGAGGGGCGCGCCTTCGTCGCCGCGTCACGTCGTATTCTCGAGGAACTGGACGCGGCGGAGCGGCAGGCCAGCGGCGATTATGGAGCGCTGCGTGGCGGGCTGCACGTGACCGCGCCGATTGCCTTCGGCGAGCGCCATCTGCTGCCAATTGCGCTCGAATTCCTGAAGGAGCAACCCGATATCAACCTGCGGCTGACCCTGACTGATCGGCAGCTAAGCCTGAGGGATGAGCACGTCGATGTAGCCCTGCGGATCGGGCACCTGCCGGACAGCGCGATTATCGCAACACGGGTTGGCGCCGTCCGCCGGGTGATCTGCGCGAGCCCCGATTATCTCGCCCGCCGAGGAGTGCCGCGTCAGCCGGAAGACCTCGCCCCGCATGATGGCATAAGCTTCCAGGGCTTCGCGACCGCCCCGGAATGGCGATACCGCCGGGACGGCGCGGCCTTCGCCGTCGAGCCGCGCCTCAAACTCGCGGTCAACACGACAGAGGCTGCCATTCAGGCTGCGCTGGCCGGTATCGGCATTATTCGCGTGCTTTCTTACCAGATCAACGACCATTTGCGCTCTGGCGCCCTGCAGGAATTGTTGGCGGAGTTCGCACCGGAGCCGCTGCCGGTAAATGTTATTCACGGACCAGCCGATCCGCTGTCGCTGAAGGTGCGGTGCTTCCTTGACTGGATCGGCCCCCGCCTGCGCGCGCGGATGGCAGCCTAGCGTCCCGCCTATCAGACGCGTCTCCGTTAATGGCGGTCAGGCTCACTGGTAGTCGATCGTCCTCTGCCGTTCGAGGTCGATCCGAGGAACGTGCTATATGTGCTAGGATGCGGCCCGAAGGCGGAATGCGACAGACGCACTGCGAGGGGCGGTGTGATCGCACCGGAATTCGCGCGACCGAGAGCCGACGTTGTGCTTTTGAAAGGGGAGATGAGGACGATGCCGACACCAGAGCAACCCAGTCTAATCGTTCGACAGAAATCCCCACAGAATATCGAGTTTCCGTTTGCGTCGCTCTCCGATTGGCTGATCCCGACCGAGCTGTTCTTCGTGCGAAACCATTTCCCGTCGCCGGACCTCGATGCGCGAGACTGGAGATTGCGCGTTGGCGGGGCGGTGGAGCGGCCGATCGAACTTGACCTCGACAGCATCAAGGCGATGCGGAGCACGACTTTCACCGCCGTCGTCGAGTGTGCAGGGAACGGGCGCGTCTACTATGAGCCGCCGAGGGAGGGATTGCAGTGGCAGAACGGAGCCGTCGGCAATGCCGCGTGGACAGGTGTTCTTCTGCGCGACATTTTGGAAATGGCGGGCGTTAAGCGAACCGCATGTGAGGTTCTGCTCGCAGGCGCCGACAGCGGCGTCGTCGACACGAACAAGAAAACAGCTTCTCCCGGCCCCATCGCTTTTGCGCGCAGTCTACCGCTTGAGAAGGCCATGGCTGACAGCACGATCCTTGCCTATTCGATGAACGAGGAGCCGTTGACGCGCGATCACGGCTACCCGCTACGCGCGGTCGTGGGTGGCTGGTTCGGCATGGCTTGGGTCAAGTGGATCACTGATATCACGGTTGTGGAGCAACCGTTCCTTGGCTACTGGCAGGCGCGCGACTATTTCCGTTGGGAGCGCAGCCTCGGGGAACCGACGCTGGTCCCCCTTGCGGAGATGGAGGTCAAAGCGCAGATCGCGCGTCCGGTACAGGGGGCGCAGCTCATCGCCGGCCAACCGTACCGGATTTTCGGAGCCGCCTGGAGCGGAGAGGCTGCTATCCGGCAGGTGCAGGTCTGCACCGGAGATGGCAAGGGCTGGCGCGAGGGAAGACTCCTCGAAACAGAACGTCCCTTTGCATGGCGCTTGTGGGAGTACATGTGGACCCCTGAAGAAGTGGGGCGATATACACTGCGATGTCGCGCGATCGATGGGGCTGGATGCGTGCAGCCCGACCTCCAGCGTTCCGACTGCGAGAGCTACGCGGCCAATTGGATCATTCCGGTGGAGGTTACGGTCGTTCCCAAGCCACAGACGTACGAGGAGGAATTCGTGATCTGATCACCCGCATGGGGCGGAATGGCGGCTTTTGGCGCAACTGCGACCCGCCTTGTCACTGCGTCATGTCCGCTTTGCATGTTCGCCAGGATCAGGCTGGGACCAAGCCACGCACCACACGGAACATCATCGGAAATGATCGGGGTCCATCGGGCAAGCCAACCAGATACCCGGCACGAACATGCTGTTCGATCGAACCGCGGGCGTCGTCCGAAAGTGCCATCAATGTGCTTGTGGTGCTGCCTGGGCCGTCGGTGAACGTAGCCCAATAATCCGCGAAGGACGCATACTCACAATCCACGACAACGGGAATCTCCGTCACGTCGACGAGGCCGATCTTCCGCCACAACATCGCCTGACCATTAGGCCAGAAGAGCTGGCGCCCCGCCCGCATGGATCTCAGCCTGGCGAAGTCGGTCTCAAGCACGGCGCCGGTGTTAATGACGAGATCGAAGGCGGGCATGCCACCCAAGAACTGAGTAACGGCGGACGCGACCACGCCGCCTGGACGGGTCACGCGCTTCATCTCGGCAACGACCTGTTCAATTTCCGGGATAACGTCCAGGGCCAGCGTGGAAACGGCCGCATCGAAAAAGTCAGTGTCGAACCGCATGTGCCGGACATCGCCGTGTTCATAGGCGATATTGGGGTGGGATCGTCGACGGCGGGCTCCTTCCAGGTATTCCTCAGATGCGTCAACACCGATCACATGCGCTCCCGCCTCGGCCAGTGCTTTCGACAACACACCTGTCCCACATGCTACATCGAGCACGCGACTGCCCGGAGCAATATTAGCACGGGCGAGAAATGGGCTTGCCAGATGTTCGCTCCAGCGCCCTATGAATGTCTCGTAGACGTCGGGATCAGCCCAATTGTATCGTAGTTCTGCGGCTTCCATGGCTTGCCATCCTCTCTCGATCAAGAATGGACGGTAACACGGCCATTCGGTCGCGCGTATTGCCGTCACACCGGGTAATCCAGCGAAACCTTGTTAACGCTTCTCAAGAAAATATGACACAGCCGGCGCGATGCTGAGATTGATGGACAGCCGGATCGTCTGGATCGCCCTTCAGGGCGGTGAACCCGCGGGAACAGCAAGCCTTGACGGGGATATGGTCAGGATTAGAGACGATAGCGGAATGCGAGAGCCGAGGAGGCTGCTTCCGGGAGGTTTGCTCTCAAGCGTTCTTCCAACCAATCGACGCATGAATGGACCATTTCAATCCGAGGCTACGCTTATGCAGTTGCGTCCAGATTTTCTTCCCGGACCTGTAGGATGCGGTCGACCAACCCCCATTCCAGAGCTTCCTCTGCGGTCATGAAACGGTCGCGGTCCATCGCGCGTTCGAATTCCTCATAGCTGCGTCCGCAATGCTCGGCATAGAGACGTGTCATCCGGTCCTTGGTCCGTCTGATTTCCTCGGCATGGATGAGCATGTCCGATGCCTGTCCCTGAAAGCCACCGGATGGCTGATGGACGAGGATGCTTGTATTGGGCAGTGTTGCCCGCTGTCCGGGTTCACCCGCCATCAGCAGGAACGATCCCATCGAGCGGGCTGTCCCCATGCAAAGCGTATGCACCGGAGCGCGGATGTAACGCATGGTGTCATACATGGCGAGGCCGCTCGTCACCATGCCGCCGGGGGAATTGATATAGAGGCTGATTGGCTTCTTGGGGTTTTCCGCTTCGAGGAACAACAATTGTGCGCAGACCAGCGCAGACACGGTGTCGTTCACTTCGCCATTCAAAAAGATGATCCTTTCACGAAGCAGGCGGGAGTAGATGTCGAAAGATCGCTCCCCTCTGCTTGATTGCTCTACCACCATAGGGACGAGTTGCATCGCTTCGCGCATCGGCGAACTCCAATCTTCCAGAATTTAAAGGGAAGCTCGCCGCGTCAGGCGGCGAGCATGAGGGGCAGGCTATTATTGTTTGCGGTTGCGCGGGTCATCCGATCGAACCTGACGTCCGTAAGCTGGTGAATGATCCGCAGCTTGGTTCCGCCGGTGTCGTTGGGGGTAATCCGAAAGATGACCACGCTTTCAAGGAACGGCGGATCGCTTTCGCGCATCCGGTAGCGGACCTCTTGCCCCGCCGTCAGAGACGCAGCCTCCGGATCGGCCAATGCCTCTTTCGGCAACCAGTTCTCTCGAATCTCCGGAATGCTTATCGCGCGCCAGACCTTGTGCGGCGGCTCGTCGATTTCGTACTCAAGCTCGATGCCCTTGTGGTGATCGTCGGTCTTGCTCTCGTTCATTGATCCATATCCTTCAGCAGAGCTTTGAGGGCGTCGATGCGAGCCGGCCAGTAGGCGCGATACTTCGCCAGCCATCCGGCAATGAGTGCCAAGCCTTCTGGATCGACCTCGTAGTTCACAAAGCGCCCCTGTCGTTCCTCCCGCACCAGTCTCGCGCTCCGCAGAACGGAGAGGTGTTGGGACATGGCAGGCTGACTGATCTTCATGCCATCGCGCAAAGCGCTGGCATTCATGCTTCCGGTCGCCAGCTTCTCAAAGATCGCGCAGCGGGTGGGATCAGCCAAAGCCTTGAAGATGTCGTTCTCTATCATGCCAACACATAAGCACATACTTATGTGATTCGCAAGGCGTCTCCGCCTATTTCCAGCTGAAAGTGCCGCCGGAAACGCGGCGCCTGCCGGGCTTGCAGCAGCCGACGGCACCACGATGCCCGGATGACGGTGCCGTCCTAAACAGTGTGCCGGACGTCAACGCCGCTGGTACGGGATACGGCCGTGCCCTTTTCGCAAGACAAGTGTCGGTATTGGCTTTGCTTACTCGTCTTTACAAGGTGGCTCCATGCGATGGGCCAGGGCGCAGAACGACAGGAGGGCGAAATGAACAGGACAAGGGTTCGGTTGGAAGACCGGGGGCTGGTCGAATGCCCACGATGGCATGACGGCGAGCTTTGGTTCGCGGATTGGACAAGCGGCGAAATTCTCGCCTTGAGCGAGCACGGAACTGTCAGAGTGGCGACAACCGCGAAAGCCCCGCCCCTGTCATTCGACTTCGGACCACAGGGCGACATGTACGTCATCGCGTCCGGGGCATCGCACTTGCTGCGGTTCAACGGCTCCGGACTGGAAGAGTTCGCCGAGCTGGGAGCGAATGGCTGGAACGAGATCGTGATCGATCCGCAAGGCCGTATCTACGTCAACGGACCCGCGATCTTGCTGATACATCCGGACGGGACGGTCGAAACACAAGCGGAAGGCTTTCAGTTTCCAAACGGAATGGCTCTCTCTGCGGACGGGCGCACACTGGTTTGCGCCGAAAGCTGGGCGAAACGGCTGACATCGTTTGACGTCGCCGCCGACGGGCGACTTTCGCATCGAAGGGTTTGGGCCGATCTTCCCGGGTGGCCCGATGGCATATGCTTCGACGCTGAAGGGGCGATCTGGTACGCCGACGTACCCAATGCCTGCTGCTGCAGGGTTCGTGAAGGCGGCGCGCTCCTCGATGACGTGAAGCTCGATCGCGGCGCCTTCGCCTGCATACTGGGTGGACCTGATCGAACCACCCTCTACATAACTGCCGCCAGATGGTTCGGGATGGACAAGATGGACCAGATGGGCGGAACTGGCCAGCTGTTGTCTGTCGAGGTCGAGACGGCCGGGGCGGGTTGGCCTCACGGCTAGGTCAGCCACCCGCTTCGAAAAGCACAGCGAAAACTACCTGGCTCTCGTCAAACTCGCTTCAGCCAAAATCTGGATGCGCTTCACGAGTCGGAGAGCTATAAAGTCCCCTCGGACGCTCGGAGAGGCGTTCAGGCAGGAGCCCGACCATGATCAAGATGAGCGTCTACTATCCTGCCGATGGCGGCTCGAAGTTCGATCACGACTACTACCGCACCCGCCACATGCCACTGATCCAGGAACGGCTCGGCGATGCCTGCCTGCGCTACGAGATCGAGAAGGGCCTTGCGGGTCGCGAACCTGGAAGCGCGCCGGAGTTCGTCGCGGCGTGCCACATCTACTCGCCGACCCTGGGGACATTCCAGGAGGCGTTCGGTCCCCACCGCGCCGAGATCGTCGCGGACGTCGCCAACTATACGGACATCGCGCCCATCGTGCAGATCAGCGAAATCGTTGCAGGGTAAGGGGCTTCGGCGCGTCAGGCGTAGCCGTTGAACTGTCCGGGATCGGCGTAGTGCTGGCGCACCTGATCCATGGTGACGTAGCCGGTGCCGAAGCGGTCGACGATCGGGACCGTGTGGTTGCCGTTGAAGCGAAAACCACCTTGCTACCCGCCAGGACGGGGAGGAAGCTCGCGTGTTCCATCATGGACGGTGGGGCTATTTGATGGAGCTGTCGTTGGAACACGCAGTTAGTCGACCGATAAACCAGCGTCCTGCGGGGCCTGGTGGATCGTCGGATCGATAGGCGATGGACACTGGCAGTCGAAGTCCGCCTGCAGGTAAATCCTCGATGATCAGCGAGACCAGCCGCCCTTCCTCGATATCCGTCTTCACGGCATGTTCCGGCATCCCGCCCCAACCAAGGCCGTTGATCAGAAAGGTATGTTTGGCGAAGAGGTCGGCCAGCCGCCAGGTCTGCGAAGACATCACGCCGAATTCCCGCCCGGCCGATAACTCCGTACGATCGGTGAGGATCAGCTGAACATGCTGCTCGAGTTGGCTCTTGGAAATCGGCCCTTCGATCAATGATAACGGATGGTCTGCGGAAGCAACGATATTGAACAGGATACTGCCGAGAGACTCGGTTGCGATCCCTGAAGGCATGACCGGCAAAGAGCCAACGATGCCGACATTGGCTCTTCGATCAAGTATGGGCTCCACCGTACCACCCAGCGCCTCCACGAACAGACGCAAGGGAACAGTTGGGAAACGCTCGCGAAAGTCCTTTGCTGCCTCAGCGATTATGTGGATGGGAAAGAACACGTCGATGACGACGGACAGCTCTGCTTCCAGCCCGGTGGCCATCCCCTTCGCGTAGGATTTGAATATGTCCACCTTGGCGATGATCTCGCGGGCTTTTGGAAGCAGCAAATCTCCTGCTCCGGTCAATCGAGGATATCGGCCATCTCGATCGAACAATTCAACGCCGAGTCTAATTTCCAGGCTGCGAATGAGTTCGCTGACGGCCGACTGGGCCCGCCCCAGTCTGCGGCCTGCCGCAGAGAAGCTCCCTTCATCGACAGTCACCACAAAAGTGCGCAATTGATCGAGCGTTATTCCGTCCAATCTCTGTTCCCTTCACCAAAACCGATATGGGTGTAATATCGGATTACACGATGGTATCCATCATTAAATATCGGCTTTCCCAATGCTTTCGACCGTGTGATGAGAGGGAACAGACAATTGTTTTGGTCCTGCCCATGGCACATAGGGAAAGTAGATACCGATGACAGCCGCATATTCTCCGCTGATTTCACAGAGTAAAGCCGTCCGTGTTGCATCCTGGGCTCTGCGCCTTCTTTCTGCTGCCATGTTCCTGGCGGCCGGGGGCGCAAAGATTGCCGGGGTGCCGATGATGGTGGCGATTTTCGACCAAGTGGGTTTTGGTCAGTGGTTTCGCGTGTTGACGGGCATCGTGGAAGTCGGCGGCGCGATCGCGCTGCTGGTGACCGCAAGCACGGCATTCGGCGCTCTGACGCTCGCTGTCACCATGGTGTTCGCCGTCCTCACTCACCTTTTCCTGATCGGCGGCAATCCATTGCCAGCCATAGTGTTGCTGGCGATGACCGGCACAGTGGCGTGGCTCCACCGTCGCAGCTTCGCTGTCATTTTGGATGCCCTGCGTTAAACGCCAGGCGGTTCAATCACCAGATATCACCGTCATTGCGGGCGCGCACTTTGCTCGCAATGAGTTTCAGCTCTCGTCAGAGGCACTGATGATACGTTTCACTGTTTTACTCCTTGCGTGTTTAAGTCTGGCATCTTGCCACACTACCCAAATGGGCCAGTCGCTGGGCTGGAAGGAGCCACAACGCGGCGACACGACGGACGCCTACTGAGCGTTCACTGCGATTGAAACTTGGAAGGAGTTCTCCTTGGAAATCGGTATCGATAGTTTTGCGATGCTTTTGACTGACCCTGCCACCGGCCGGTTGCAGTCGGCCGCCGATCGTATGGCAAGCGTCCTCGCCGAGGTCGAACTGGCAGACCAAGTGGGGTTGGATGTCTTCGGGATGGGTGAACACCACCGCGCAAATGCTCTGGACTCAGCGCCGGCGATAATCCTGGCTGCCGCCGCAGCACGGACGAAATCGATCAGGCTGACAAGCGCAGTCACAGTCCTCGGCGCGGCCGACCCCGTCCGTGTCTTTCAGGATTTCGCCACTCTTGACCTTATATCTCGCGGCCGGGCCGAGCTCGTTGTCGGTCGTGGTTCGTCCGTTGATGCCTATCCTTTGTTTGGGTTCGATTTGCGCGACTACGACGCGCTCTTCGTCGAGAAGCTCGAGCTTCTGCTCAAGATCAGAGCCAACCCCAAAGTCAACTGGCAGGGCCGGTTCCGCCCCTCGCTGAAGGGCGAGGGAATTTATCCGCGTCCCTATCAACACGATCTGCCAATCTGGCTCGGCGTGGGCGGAACACCGGGGTCTTTCGCGCGGGCTGGAACGCTTGGCTTGCCGCTGATGATCGCGATCATCGGTGGCAGCTTCGATCGCTTCCGGCCTCTTGTGGAACTCTATCGCGACGCTTGGCGCGACGCTGGCCACGATCCGGACAAGCGGAAGATCGGTGTCCATGCTCTCGGCTTTGTCGCAGAAACCGACAAGGCTGCGAAAGGGGCGTTTTTCCCCGGCTGGTTTCAGATGTTTACGGAAGCGGGAAAGGAACGAGGGTGGCCGCCGCCGACAGAGGCGCAATTCGAGCACATGTGCGGCCCGAACGGCGCGTTCCTGGTCGGCAGTCCACAAACGGTGGAGGACCGGATAGTCGCCGCCGATAAGGCCTTGGGAGGCGTGTCGCGGTTCACCTTTCAAATGAGCACAGCCGCACTGGATAATGACGCGATGCGACGCTCCATCGAGCTGCTTGGCACTGAAGTTGCACCGAAAGTTCGTAAAGCAACGGCCTGGCGCCAATCGGCTTGATCGAGCTGCAAATGAGCGTCATGAGCCAAGACCGCTCAGGCGCTTGACTGATCCGGCTATACGCCGAGAAGCTCACCTCGGCCTGCGCAGTTCGTCCCGGCGAAACCTGAGACAAGGGCGTTCTCAGCCCCGCCGCCCTCCCTTCGATATGGTGAAACGCCGCCGCAGTACGGCGCCGGCGTCTCGGGCGGCGAGCACCCTTCGACAGAGTGCTATCGTGGCGGCGACCGGTCATGAAGGTCCTTCGGGCTTCATGGCGGCGCTCAAGGGGAGATGCCGACCATTCTGAGTTTGTCGCGGAAGCTCGCTATGGCTTTTTCGACGCCCCCGCCGCAGGGAAACTTGAAGCCGCAGCCAGCTTATCTGCGCGAGCGCCGGAGAACCGATATCACCACCTTGTGTAAGTTTTCAAAAAGCGGTTAGCTGCCATTGTTGAGCTTCGTGTGCTGAGACGTGTCCGCATTCCGAGGAAAATCTCGTGCACTGGTCGAAACCCCTAAGACTGCATCTCGGCGTCCTGGTCGTCGCATCGCTGCTGTGCACGTCGACGCCGATCATCTGGATGGCCTTCAGCCACGGACGCGATGCTGCGGTGAGCGCGGGCGTGCAGCAGATGCGCGAGATGAGCTTGCGGCTGATCGAGGGATACCGGAATACGCTGCAGGGCGGCACCGAGGCGGTCGCACTCGCCGCGACCCTGCCGCAGCTTACTTCCCCGCCGCCCCAAGATATCAAGGCAAAACAGCAATTCTTTCTGGAAGTTCTGCGAAATGTCCCGAACGCGACGAGCATCTACACGGGCTATCCCGATGGCTCGTACCTGCAGGTCATCAATACGGTAAGGGACGATGTTCGCCAGACCCTCTCGGTGCCCGAAGGCACGGCATTCGCGGTCAGAACGATTGCACAGAGACAAACGACCGACGTCATATCGACGCTTCGCTTTCTCGACAGCCAAGCCATTGAGATAGGGACGAGGAACGTCGAATATGCATCCTTCGATCCGCGGCAACGCCCGTGGTATCAATCCGTCGTTCAGGACGGTATCCCGGTTTCCGTTGGACCCTATGTCGCCGGCACGCTCAAGGTTCCGACGCTGACAATCGCAGCACCGATGCGGGACAATGGCCAGGTGGTGGTCGGCATCAACATTCACCTGCAGACCGTCAGCCGCCTGCTGGACGCGGGTCAGATTTCGCCGCGAGCAAGAGCCTACATCATCAATGGTGGCGGTGATCTCGTCGCCCATTCCGACCCGGCTGTCATGAGCAGGATCATCGGACTATGGTCGAGAACGGCAGGCGCCTTTGCCGCGAGCGCCAACGGTTTCGACACCAGCCTCGCAACCGTGGCCCGGCTCAGGCAGGATCCCGCCTTTGCCAATGGCGGCCTGGCGCGGGTCGATTTCGATGGTGAAAGTCATCTGGTGCAGATTGCCCCCGTCAGCGTGTCTGGCCTGTTTCAGGGAAGCGTGGCCGCAATCGTCGTGCCGCTGGAGGACCTGGTGGCTGAGGCCAATCGGCTGCTTGTGCGCAATCTCCTCATTGCCAGCGCCTTCGTGATCGCGGGTGTCGCTGCAACGGTGATGCTGTCGCGCATGGTCAGCCGCTCCCTCTATCGCCTGGCGGACGAGGCGCGCAGGATCGGCGATCTCGACGTCGGCGAGAAGGGCGTCTCCCATTCCCTTATAACGGAGATCAACACGCTGGCGAGCGCGCTGGCGGCAAGCCGCCATGCCATCGGCCAGTTTGCCCTCTATGTTCCGCGCGAAGTCGTCAGGCGGATCATCGATCCCCAGGGAAGAACCGCCGTCAAGGCGCAGCGGCAGGATGTGACCGTGCTCTTCACCGACATCCGCGACTTCACCACCATCTCCGAGCAGCATTCGCCCGAGGACGTGGTCGATACGCTGTCGGCCTATTTCGAACTGTTGAACACCATCGCCGAGCGCCATGGCGGGACCGTCGTCCAATATCTCGGCGACTCCATTTTCGTCATGTGGAACGCCCCTGTTCCCGATGCCGGACATGCCGAAAACGGCTGCCGATGCGCGCTTGCCATGAAAGCGGCGGTCGACGACGTGAACGAAGCCAATCGTCAAAATGGCCGTCCCGCGCTCGTCACGCGATTTGGATTGCACACCGGCCCGGCGGTCGTCGGCAGTTTTGGCGCGATTTCGCGACAGCAGTACACAGCCATGGGCGATACGATCAATGTCGCCTCACGGCTGGAGGGACTGAACAAGGAATTCAATACCTCGATCCTGGTGAGTGCGGCCACACGCGACGCGGTCGCCGATCGCTTCCACCTTCGCCCGCTCGGCCTGGTGCAGCTCAAGGGACGCGCCGAGAAGGTCGATCTATGGGAGCTTGTCGGGGATATCCAGCACCTTACAAATCCGTAAGTTGAGGCCGAAGCCTGATCAGCTAGATTGCTGCCCCAGGCATCCGGGAACGATCGGGCTGATGCGAATCCTGCTTATCGAGGACGATACCAAGACGTCCGATTATATCGCCAAGGGTTTTTCCGAGGCCGGGCATGTCTGTGACGTGTTCGGCGACGGCCGCGATGGGCTGTTTCAGGCGCAGCGCGAGGCCTATGACGTCATCGTCGTCGATCGCATGCTGCCGGGCCTCGATGGCCTGGCGATCGTGCGTTCACTGCGCGCCGCCAAGGTCGGCACATCGGCGCTGTTCCTGACATCGATCGGCGGCGTCGACGATCGGGTCGAGGGGCTGGAGGCGGGCGGCGACGATTATCTCGTCAAACCCTTTGCCTTCTCCGAGCTGATGGCGCGCGTCAATGCGCTTGGCCGGCGGCCGCCGGTGCAGGAGCAGAGGACGGTGCTGAGGGTCGCCGATCTCGAGCTCGATCTGATCCGGCGGGAGGCCCGCCGCGCCGGCCAGGTGATCGAGCTGCAGCCGCGTGAATTCACCCTGCTCGAGGTGCTGATGCGCGGCGAAGGCCGGGTCATCACCAAGACGATGCTGCTGGAGCGGGTCTGGGATTTCCACTTCGATCCGAAGACCAGCGTCGTCGAGACCCATATCAGCCGCCTCAGGGCCAAAGTCGACAAGCCGTTCCAGGCCCAGCTTCTGCATACGGTTCGCAACACCGGATACAGCCTGCATGCGCCTCGAACAGGATGATTTCAGGCCCATCGGCCTGAAAATCTCAAATCCTGTTCGCAATTTAAAGAGTAAGAGCATGATGTCGTCCGAAAACCGCGCACACTTTTCGGCATCATGCTCCAGCCTGCGCCGGAGCACGCCGTTCCGGCTTGCCGTCACTTTCGGCGTGCTCTTCGTCGTCACCTTCATGTTGAGCGGCGCGATCATCTATCACATGCTGCGCCTCGGCCTCGGCCGCGATCTCGACCAGTCGCTGACCGAGATGAATTCGCTTGTTGTCTCGACCTACGAGCCCAACGATACCGAGGATCTCGTCAACACGCTGAACAATTATGCCAGCTTCCAGTCGACCTCCGACGGGCTCTACTCGCTGACCGACCATGCCGGCAAGAAACTCGCCGGCAATTTCGCAGCCCCCCGCATCCCGAACGGCGTCTATACCGTCACCTCCAGGGATGTCGGGCTGAAGGGGCATGAACGCTACCGGATGCAGGTCTCGACCATCGGCCCCTACAGCCTGGTGGTGGCGGAAAACTTCAACGATGTCGACGAGATGCTGCGGATCGTGCTGGTGAGCTTCGAATGGGCCGCCGCGATCGTCGTGGCGACAGCGATCGGCGGCGGCGTCTTTCTCGCCGTTCGAGCCCAGGCGCGGCTCGACCGGGTCGCCCTCACCATGAACGATGTCTCGCTTGGCCAGCTTCAGGCCCGCATTGCGATCACCGGAAACGGCGACGATCTCGATACGGTGGCAATCCAGATCAACGCGGCGCTGGAGCGGCTGCAGAGATTGGTCGAGAGCATGCGGCAGGTGAGCGCCGATATCGCCCATGATCTGAAGACGCCTCTGAACAGGCTGCGCCTGACGCTGGATGCCGCGGTGGCCGGCAACGACCAGCAAGCGGATGTTTCGGCTCTACTTGACGAAGCGAGAAACGAGAGCGACCGGATCAATGCCACTTTCGAGGCGCTGCTGCGCATTTCCCAGATCGAGGCCGGCGCCCGCAAGGAGCGTTTCCAGGCGACCGATATCGACGCCGTGCTTGCCGTCATTTCCGAGGTCTATATCGACGTCGCCGAAGACGCGCTGATGTCGCTTGATATCGCGGAGCGCTGTCCCGCGCTCATCCGGGGCGACCGTGATCTGTTGACGCAGATGATCGCCAACCTGGTGGAGAACGCGATCAACCACTGCCCGGCCGGAACCGGCATCACGGTTTCGCTCCGTTGCCAGGGCGGCCGCGCCATCGTTTCGGTCGCCGATACCGGCCCCGGCATTCCCGCCGGCGAAAGGGACAAGGTCTTCCGGCGTCTCTACCGGCTCGACAAGAGCCGCACGACGCCGGGAAGCGGGCTTGGGCTCAGCCTCGTCAAGGCGATCGCCGAGCTGCATGCGGCCGAGATCACCCTGGCGGACAATCATCCCGGCCTCATCGTTTCGATCGGCTTCCCGCTGATGCCAGCGGAGAAGCCCTAACCTCTCATCCCGGAGGAGCGGTTCTAACCGCTCACCCCGGGGGAGCGGCCCTAGCCGCTCAGCCCGGGGGAGCGGCCCTAGCCGCTCACCCTCCAAGCCGCGAGACGGCGGAAGCGACGAGCAAACCGGCGCACCTCAGCCGCCGTTCGATATGGCAGGACACTCCACGGCCGGCGGCGGCCCAGCCGATAGGTCGAAAGCCCTGCCTGGATCTGGGAACAGGGATCGGCCCTTTGGCTGACCGGCAGCGGATCGACGAAGCAGGCGCTCAGCCCATCATCGAACTCCAGATCGAAGGCGAGATCATAGGGCAGACGCATGGGCATGAGCATATCGGCAATCCAGCCTGCCGCCTTGCGATTGATCAGATAGGCGCCGGACCCCTTCTCGCGGGTGAGCGCGATGGCAAGCGAGCGTGACGCGGTCAGCGGCTCCACCTTGTGCTTTTTCCCGGAACTGACGGTCGACAGCCGCAGGATGTCCCAGCGCGCCTGATGCTCGAGGGCGGCCTCGAGCAGCTCGGCCAGATCGTCATCGAAATCGAGATCGTCTTCCAGAATGAGCGCGAACTCGGCATGGCTGCCAAGGAAGCGCTTGGCGCATTCGACGTGGCTGAGATAACAGCCGATCTCGAAAGGGTTTGGCCGGCGGCCGTGCCGGCTGAGATAGGCTGCTTCGTCGAAGCCCGGATGCGGTAGGCTCAGCCCTGCCCCATCGACCGCCGCCACGCGCTCGAAGGCAAGGCCGAAGCTTGCCAGCAGGCGTTCCATTCGAAACCGGCGCAATGGCGCGCGGTCGAGATTGATCAGGTAGGTGTTCACCCGCAGGCTGACCGGATGAAGGGCCGGCATAAGGGCGGCAGGTGCGGTGCGCATGTTCATGAGAGAGCTGACCTTCGACTTGGCAATGATGGCGCCAAGCCTGCGCTCCAAACCTCACGGGGACCTCGCTGGAACTATACATTTTGGTAAAGTGCGAGGGTCGAACAACCGAGGCTGCATTTCTTACGGATTGGTATGATCCCGGCAAAGTGCGCGTGAGAATGCCGCGCTACCAGCACTCGTGCGGCACGCAGTGGACGCCTCCCTTCCCGCGATCGAAACCGACAACCAGCGAGCCTTCGATGACGACAGCGACCCACTGCGTGCCGCGCCGGATGGCCCCTGGCTTGAGCAACCTGCCTCCTCATTGATCAGAGTCGAAGGTGACGTGTTGGAACTCCATCTGTGTCTTCTCAAACCAGCATCGACTGCTGGGCGGAGATACCCGCCGTCGCGCCCTGCGATATTGCCGTGGTGACCGAGGCCATGAGGGGGTTTGCAAGATCGCCGGCAGCATAGATGCCGGGCGTGCTGGTTTCGCGGCGCTCGTCGACCTTGAGGGCGATGCCGAAGGGCGTATTGACCGTGGCGAGGCCCAGTGAGTCATGCAGGCTTGCAGACGGCTTGTTGCGCGGATGTGCGAACAGGATGTCGACCGCGGCATTGCGGCCGCTCTCGAGATTAACGGTGGTGATATGGCCCCGGTGATGGGCGAT
The DNA here is from genome assembly GCF_002008365.1 of Rhizobium leguminosarum bv. viciae USDA 2370. Lineage (GTDB taxonomy): Bacteria > Pseudomonadota > Alphaproteobacteria > Rhizobiales > Rhizobiaceae > Rhizobium > Rhizobium leguminosarum. Next base: position 11,664 of record NZ_MRDL01000004.1, on the reverse strand, counting down.
TTCGGCGATCCGGCCATCAACGACAGGTATGTTGCGGCGCGCCAGATCGGCCCGGATATCGGGTGCAATGTCGTGACCATCGGCGAAGACCGTCAACGTGTCGGTCCAGTCGTGGTACAGCCTGACATAATTGTGCGACGGCGGGCCGGACCAGACGAGGCCCCAATGCTGGCCGGCGACTTCAAAGCCATCGCAATAGGGGCAGGGCACGATGGATGTGCCCCAGCTTTCGGCAAAACCCGGAACAGCAGGCATCTGGTCGGCAACGCCATAACTCAGGATCAGGCGGCGCGCGCCAAGGCTTTCGCCATCGCCAGTGAGGACGGAGAAATCGTCGATGGTGCCGGAGATGCCGTCGGCCCGGGCATTGACCAGCTTGACCGTGGGATAACGCGCCAGCTGCTGCCGCGCCTCGGCCAGGATGTCCAGCGGTGGCTTGTGATCGTGGCCGAGCAGACCATGCGAGTGGCCGGCGAAGCGATTGCGCGGCAGGCCGGTATCCAGAACGGTGACCTTGCGGCGGGCACGGCCGAGCTGAAGGGCGCCGGCGAGACCGGCAAAGCTGCCGCCGATGATGATGACGTCATCCATGGTGATGGGCTCCGTGTTGCGGATGGAGGGGGTTGGGTTGGGCCAGGCGCAAAAACTCATTCAGCGATAGGCATTCGATATCGCCAAGCGGCCCAGGGAATCTTGATTTGGAAGACAGAGTAAAATCCATTCTTCGGCTTGCGCATTTCAGATACTACGTAGTATCGTAATGCAAGAATTAAGATACTGTCAAGGATCGTAATTGTCGTGACCGAAAACAGCCAGAGCCGGCGCGGCCGGCCCGCCAACGAGGCGCTTGGCCAAACGATAGTCGACGCCGCGTGCGAACTCTTTGTGGAATTGGGTTTTCAAGCGACGACATTGGACAAGGTCGCCCAGCGAGCGAGGATATCCAAGCTCAGCATCTATCGGCACTTCGAGAACAAGGAGGCGCTGTTCAGTGCGGCCATCGCGGCCCACTGCCATCAGTTTGCACCACAGGCCCTTGTTGAAGGCGTCGACGGTTCGGCAGAACATCAGCTCATGGCGGTGGGAACATCCCTGCTTCGCACGCTGTTGAGCCCGGAGGTGCGCAGTGTCGAAGCCATGATCATGGCCGACAAGACGAATCAAAAGTCGTTAAGCAAGCTCCATTACGAAGCCGGCCCCGCCTATGTCATCGCCCAAATCGAGGCCCTGTTGCGTCAGTTGCACACGAAGGCGGTTCTGAACGTGCCCGATCCTCTCCAGTCCGCCCGCTTATTTGCCGCGCTTATCAAAGGATCCGATCTCTTGATTATCGCACGCTTCGATGAGGCGAGAGCAGAGGACGATAACGAAATAGAATCCTATTGCCGGTCGGCCGTCGCCATGTTCGTCGCCGCGCACGGTGGCAACAATCACGCGGGCGGATAGCCTGGTTAAGAACGGATCAGAACAAGGATATGGCATGACAGAGGAAAATGTTTATCAGGTAGCCGACTGGAAAGGCCAAAGCGGGGAGCGCTGGGTCACTTACCAGGCCCGGCTCGATGCCATGATGGCGGTGTTCGGCCAGGCCGCGATCGAAGCCGCCGCGCCCGCTACAGGCGAACGCGTGCTGGACGTCGGCTGCGGCACGGGAGCGTCCAGTCTGGATCTGGCCGCCCGCGTCGGCGCGGGGGGCCATGTGCTAGGCGTGGACATATCCGAACCGCTGATCGGCAGAGCGCGCGCGCGAGCGCCGCAGGATATGCCGGTCCTGTTCCAGGTGGCCGACGCCAGCAGCACCGAGTTGCCCGAGGGCGCGTTCGACATCCTGTTCTCGCGCTTCGGAGTGATGTTCTTTGACGATCCTACGGCGGCGTTCGCTCATATGCGGCGTGCGCTCAAGCCGGGCGCGCGGGTCGCTTTCGTCTGCTGGCGCGGCATGGCCGAGAACGATTGGGTTCGCTTGCCGATGGGCGCGATCAAGGGCATCCTCCCGCCGACGGCGCCGCCCGGTCCCGAAGCGCCCGGCCCGTTCTCGTTTGGCGACCAGGGGCGGGTAGCGCGCATTCTAACGGCGGCTGGCTTCACCGATGTCGCTATCGCGCCCTTCGATGCCTCTATCCCATTCGGCAAGGGGGAGACGCGGGATGCGGCGCTCGACGACGCGGTGAAGATGACACTCGAAGTCGGCCCGCTGGCGCGCTCTCTCGCTGATCAGCCCGACGACATCCGTGCCCGCGCCTCGGCTGCGGTTCGTGCCGTCTTCGCGGGCTGCCCCGGTGAGCGGTCGGTGATGATCAACGGCGCGGCGTGGATCGTCACCGCGCGCAATCCGGCAAGCTGACAGGGATTAATACGCCAAACGAGAGGTTTGCGATGGGAGCAGCGATTTCATTACCGGCGGATTTTGACGCGGAAGGTCTTCGGCGTCTGGCCCGCAAGAGCAAGCATGCGGCGCAGGCGCGTCGTCTTTTGGCACTTGCCTTGATCTATGGCGGAGGCTCGCGCTCGGATGCAGCGCGTCTTGGCAATGTCACCCTTGAGATCGTGCGTGACTGGGTCTTGCGGTTCAATGCGAATGGCAACGGAGTCCTAGAGATCCGGCTAAGACGGCCCCAACCTCCGTCATTCCAGGCCTTGAGCCTGGAATCCATGCCCACGGCTGACTGAGGCGAGAAGTGGATCCTCGGGTCAAGCCCGAGGAGGACGGAGCGGGGGTGAGCTTTGGAGCAAGGACAGCGACGCATCCGGACATGATCGACGGTTGAGAACTTCTCTGTCGACGCGATCGTTAAATTGATGGACAGCCGGATCGTCTGGATCGCGCTTCAAAGTCGGCATCACCGATCCCTGCCTGATAACTATCATCATCGATCGTGTTCCGCCCAGTTGTGTCGGCATCGTTTTTCAAGAAAGGTTGCGACATGAGTGAACACATCAAGATCGACATTGACGCCCTCCGCAAAATTGGGTGGGATCATTGGGATCCTATCGGAATACGCCAGCTCGATGACTCAGCTTGGCGAAACAACGCAGCCGATGAATACGACACCTATCTCCTTCAGGCCGCCAACATGATCCTGCAGGGCGCGACATGCGAAACGGTTGCTGCCTATCTCGATGACATCATTTCCGGTTCGATGGCACTCGGACCTCCAAGCGAGGCCGTTCATCGCGCTTCCCTGCTGACGGCCGAAGCGATCTCGGCCTATTTGCAGGTCGATCGAGCAAGCTTCTGACACACAGGCGTCTTCGAACAGTCTTCGGAAAGGGAAAAATCTTGGCCGAGAATGACTATGATGCCTTCGCGGCGGCTTATGATGCCGATAACGAGGTCAATGCCTGGAATGCCTATTACGAGCGGCCGGAAATACTTGCCCTGGTTGGCAATGTCGCCGGACTTTCCGTGCTCGATGCGGGATGCGGCGGCGGGGCGCATGCGGCAGCACTGCTTGAGCGCGGGGCTGTTGTGACCGGGATCGACGCCAGTGCCGGCATGCTGGAGATCGCGCAACGTCGCCTGCAAGGGCGTGCGCGGCTGCTATCGGCGGATCTGAACGATCCATTGCCGTTTACGGACAAGGCTTTCGATCTGATCCTTGCCTCGCTGGTCATGCATTATCTGCCCGACTGGTCGGGGCCCCTTTCGGAGTTCAACCGACTGCTGCCTGAAGGCGGCCGCCTGGTTTTTTCCACCCACCATCCCTTCATGGATCACGCCTCGACCGGCCGCGACAATTATTTCGAGACGTACGGCTTCGATGAGACCTGGCAGCGCGGCGGAAAGGATATCGCCATGCGCTTCTGGCATCGGCCGCTGCACGCCATGTTCGAGGCGCTGAAGTCGGCCGGATTTCAGATCGACATCGTCAGCGAGCCGCAACCCGATCCGCAAGCCCGCACGCTTTTTCCGCAGGCCTACCAAAGCCTGACGACCAAGCCGCGGTTCCTGTTCTTCTCGGCTGTGAAAGCATGAGCACGTGGATGAGGAGAGCCTTGCTGTTACGGCCGGGACCGCAGTCTTGCGGCTTAGCTACGAAAGTGGGCAGCCCCTGCGAGCTGCCCTTCGAAATGCAGGACTGCCTATTGCGCTTGCTTCCTCATGGCTTCGGCAATCTGCGCCTTGACGGCACTCAACCCGAAGCTCGCGCCCGTCTGCATGGGTGGGAATTCGACGGCGGATTTCGCCAATTGTTCTACCCGCTGCTGTACAAGCACGAAGCGCCAGAACTCGAATTTATACCATTCGAAATATTCGAGGGAGCCGGTGTTCCCCTTGTAAAACGCTGTCCGCTCGAACGGGTCCAGACGTAGATTGACGATGGTCGGCGCACCCAATGTCACTGTGTCACCGAGCCAGCCGCCGGGCTGTTCCTTGAAGGTATATTTGTAGTCTTCGACGCGGGCGGCGCCGAGAGCACTTTCGGCGAAATACCAGATTTCGTGGCGGTTCGACGGACCCGACCCGGTGATCATGCTCGTTTGGTCATAACCGTCGAGATACACTTTGTACTTCTGCCCGTTCATTTCCTTTCCGGCCTTAAGTTCCACGGCAATATTGGCATTGCCTGCGGCCGCGGTGAAAGTCGGGAACCAGTCGAGGCCCGAAATCAAGCCGTTACCGATTGAGCCGGCGGGGACATGTCCAGGCCAGCGGATCATTGCCGGTGCGCGAAAGCCGCCCTCAAAGGTCGTGCCCTTCCCGCCATAGAACGGCGTCTGCCCGCCATCAGGCCAGGTAAAGTTCTCGGTTCCGTTGTCGGTGGTGAACATGACGATGGTGTTGTCGTCTACGCCCATATCCTTGAGCTTTTGCATCGTAGCGCCCACGATGTCATCAAGTTGCGCCATGCCAGCCTCGTGAATGGTCCATCCATTCTCCGAGTTGCGCATATTTTCATACTTCTCCGAGAGATGCGTTACGATGTGCATGCGGGTCGGGTTGAGCCACAGGAAGAACGGCTTTCCGTCGGCCTTGGCCTTTTCGATGAACTTGAAAGAGAGGGACTGGATTTCGTCGTCAACGGTCTTCATGCGCTCAGGATAGAGCGTGCCGGCATCCTCGATCCGTTGTTTGCCCACCTTGCCCCAGCGCGGCATTTCTGTCGGATCATCCACCTCTGTCGCCCAGGAATGGACCATGTTGCGTGGCCCGACGACGTTCAGTTGGTCCTGCGGATAACCAGGGTGCGCGGGGTCTTCCATCGCATCGAGGTGGTAGAGATAACCGAAGAACTCATCGAAACCATGAACGGTCGGCAGGAACTCGTTCAGGTCACCGAGATGGTTCTTGCCGAATTGTCCAGTGGCATAGCCCATCGACTTGAGCACGGTCGCGAGCGTGGGGGCAGCAGCCGGCAGACCGATCGGCGAACCCGCCTGGCCCACCGTGGTCATGCCCGTGCGGACCGGCAACTCGCCGGTGATGAAGTTCGCACGGCCTGCCGTGCAACTCGCCTCGGCGTAGTAGTCCGTGAAGAGCATGCCATCGGCCGCAAGCTTGTCGAGATTTGGCGTGCGGCCGGCCATCATACCGCGATTGTAGGCCCCGATATTCCAGATGCCAACGTCGTCGCCCATGATGACGACGATGTTTGGTTTCGGCGTTTGGTTCTGAGCGATTGCCGGTGCACTTAACGTGACAGCAAATGCCGAAGCCAGTAGTCCGAAACAGAGGTTTTTTGTATAGCTCATAATTACTCCTCCTCCTGAGTTTTGCGCGCCCGTTACGGCACCGGTTTGAACGGTGCTACGGTGCGTGCAATGCGGTAGGCTGAAAGTCGTTCGTGGCTATGTATTATGCGCCGAAGGGGCGATCATGCCTGCTGGTGCAGGTGGGATCGGCGTCAAGGACGGCTGTGTTTGCCGGCATCGGCAGATTGTCTCGCAAAGAGCTGCGGTAGACAGAGTTCGATCCCGCTCTGAATATCGCACAACTTTAGCTCAGCGACTAGGCGAGTTTCTCAGCTTATGCGAGACAGCCCAGCGGGAATAGGACGTCTGCTTCTGGCCCAATCAGACCCGGCTGCCGCCTGTCGCCCCAAAGCTGCCAAGCGCAATTCAACGGAGATCGGGCTTCCGTCAATCGCGACATCTGGAAAGGTCTTCCGAGGAAGATGGCAATGACAAAGCGGGCTTGTGTTATTCGGCAGTTCCCGCAATGGGTAAGGCAACAGACCAGACGACAGGCACCGCCCCCGTCATTTCGTCTCCTCCCAATGGCTTTGCCAGAGGTCGAGCCTCGGCTTCAGCGGATCGGCTCCGACCGTTGCGCCGTCATTGCCGAAGTCGATGACCCTGTCGGCGAATGGGTCGTGGTGAGGCCATTTTGGCCGTGAGCCGCTATTGGGGTCACCCCTCCTTGCAAATTCGAGCCAGTATTCGCTTGCCAATGTGGCCATGGCCCAGTCGGCAGGTGTCACCTTGTCTTTCACCAGTGCGTTTGGAATGCCCAGCGTATACGGAATTTCGAAGCCGTGCGGAGTGCCTTTCCATGCCGGATCGTTGCGGAAAGCCTCGGCGACATAGGAGAAACGATACCACCACGTCGGTTGACCAGCGCGGATCATCTCGTCAGCGAGGTGGCGGGATGGTTCGACAAGCGTCTTGTCGGCCAGAACCTGCTGCTTCAGCTCATCGAGGGTCTGTTGACCGCTGGGATCGTAGAGGCTGCGGGCTTCGGCTGCATGATTGCCGAAGAGCGCGAAGAGATCGTCTTTCGTCGCGGCCTCACCGATGCCGAGATCACGATCATTTGCCCCGACGATGACCGGAACCGGCGCCTGACGGCCCGCCGCAAAAGCCGCTTCCGGCGTTTCGAGCAAAAATCGTCCGTCAATGATCGCGCCTGAGATGCCGATGACAGGCTTGCCTGTCGACATTCCCACAAGCACCTCTTGTGCCGATGCGCCTTCGGTGAGCTTTTCCGCAGGCAGCGCCCGAAGGGCGGCGAGAGCCTCGGCATCGCTGCCAGTGATTCCCAGAGAAGCCGCATAGTCCAACGCGATTTTCTCTGCTTCCTTCAAAGGTGACAAAGGCGTGCTCTGCGCCCGCGCGGTCGGCAGACCCGGCGACTGTAGAATGGCGCCCCGGAACAGCCCGCGTGACAGTGGCGATATCATGTGCGCCATCACCGAGCCGCCACCGGCCGACTCTCCGAAGATCGTCACTTTCTTCGGATCGCCGCCGAAGGCTTCGATATTCTGCTGGACCCATTTCAGGGCGGCCAGCTGATCCATGTAACCATAGTTGCCGACGGGCTCGTCAGGGGATTCCTTCGTCAGCGCCGGATGGGCAAAATAACCCAGTCGGCCCATGCGGTAGTTCATGCTGACGAACACAACTTTCCCGGCGGCCAGCTGGCCACCGGGATATTGAGCGGTGTTTCCATGGGCAAGAGCGCCGCCGTAAATCCAGACCATCACCGGCAGCGGTGTGCGGGGACGTTTGACGGGTGTCCAGACATTGAGGGTCAAACAATCCTCCGACTTCGGCAGGTCATCGGTCTGCATGCAGGACGGACCGAAATTGCGGGCATCCCTAATACCGCTCCATGTCTCCGCTGGCCGCGGATTGCGCCATCGCAGATCACCAACCGGCGGCGCCGCATAGGGTATGCCCTTGAAGCTGACGACCGTGCCCGACCTCTCACCCTTCAGCATTCCGCCGTCGATCGTAACGGTGTCGTCTGCCGCAGCTGATCGTGGCGCAAACGCCATCGGAAAGGATGCGACGGCCAAAAAGAGCAGAAACGTGCGACGGCCGTCCACAAACACTGCACTCTCCAGCGCCAAGTTGAGTGAGAGCAAAATACTCCCATAGGACGGCAACGGAAAGGGTTCATCAGGCATCGCTAAAGTGCGCTATTGCTCCACGGCGGCTGTCGGCTCGACCAGCGGGGAGCTTGGCGAAAACGCACCCCCAACCTCCGTCATCCCAGGCCTCGAGCCTGGGATCCATGGCCGCGGCTGATGGCTGGGCCTCGGGTCAGGGCTACGGCAGTTCGCTTTTCGCCAGAAGCAGCCAATCAAACTTCTCTATTTCGGAAACAGGAACGTCAGCGCTACACGAAAACCTCATCCCTCCGGGCCGTGTTCGGGTGACTAGACCCAGTAGCGTGCTCCTGCAGCGAAGCTCACTGGTTGCTCGCCGAACTTCAGAACTCTCATGCCCTATCCCCTCTGGATAATCGAACTTGGCAGCGTCGGGACTACAGTTCCTTGGTCATCGGCGGATGCTTCCACTTGCCCTCCAGCGCTTCCTCCTTCGGCCAATATAGCCGCATGAAAGCGATGAACGGCCCTTTGGGCGCGGGCAACCAGTTCGCCTCCTTGTCCTTGCCGGGCGATTCGTTCTGGACATAGAACGTCAGGCCGCCGTCGGCGTCCTTCACGAACTGCGGCAGCATCGGCGAGTTGAGCAGGTAGCGGTTGATCGGATTGGCAACGAGCAGGCTCTGCGGAAGTTCGTACATCGTCAGCGACCAGAAGGCATTGACGGGTGGCAGTTGCCCCGGCGCGAAGCGGAGGGCGTAGCGGTTGGCACCATCCAGCTTCTTTCCGTCGGCATCGACGGCATAGACCGGATACATTGCCTCCTGTTTCGAATTGCCCCCGATGCCGAGCACGGCACCAGCCATGCGGTAGAGGTAATTGTTCTTCAGATACTCCCGCGTGCCGAAGACGTCGCCGGAGGTCACTTCGCCCGTGTCGATTTTCTGTTTCTCAAGAGTTGCCAGTTCGTTCCAGGCATCGGCCATGCCTTGTTCGAAGGCAGCCTTCATCTCCGGCGAAAGCTTGTCGAAGTCGATGGTCTTGCCGGCGCCGACGCCGATCTTGGCAAAACGCGCCATGAGTTCGGTTTCCGACGGATCGGTCGGGCAATACTGCAGGATGAAGTTCAGGATGTTGAAAAACTCCGGCGACGTCTTCTCCTCTTCGGGCGTCAACGTCTTGATGAAATCAACAGCGGGCGCGGCTGCTGGCGCTGTTTGGCCGAGAAACACCGAAAGCGGCTCCGCCTTGTAGCCGGCCTGAACTTTCTTGACGTTGTCGATATCGTCCGGATTGAAAAGCTGCGTGCGGTAGGCGGCCCAGATAAAATCGGTCTCCGAGCGGATCACTTTCTTCACACCCGAGGGCGTCTCACCTTTCCAACCCGGACCGGCGACGAGGAAGCTGCCCCCGTCATTGCCGGTCGTGCGGCTGCCTAGATAGGCGAAGTTGAAGGTGTAGGCGTCGAGCATTTGGACGCTGAAATAGCGATCCTTTTCAATCGGAGGCACGGTGAGCACCATCGGTTCAGTGCGCAGATCCAGGCCCAGCCATGAGTACGGCGTATCCGAGTTGGGCGTTTGGATTGCCGTGTCAGCGGGCGTGTAGACACGGGGAGTATTGACGATCTGGTTCCATGGCCCCTTGTATTCGGGATTTTTGGTATCGACGAAATAGGCGTGCTGGATGCGGTAGCTGTCCACCATCGGGAAGCCGTAGACATAGGCTTCCTTGGCGATGGCGCGGACTTCGGCCGCAGTGGCTTCCGCAGCTTGAGCGGCCCGGGGGCCAAATCCCGCTACGGCCGCGGTAAGAATCAGGCCATTTGTGAACTCGCGTTTTGTTAAATTCATGGCGTTTTCCTCCCGCGCCAATTGGCGCGCTCGAAGCGCGAAAACGCAAGTATGTTACAGTAACCTACGAAGGCCTGTGCGATCGAGCGCCCATTGACGTGAACAGGTTTCACCCCAATACGGTCAGGCCAGCCAGTCGACAACAGGAGTGTAATCGTGAGCGAATCGACCGTAGCAGATGCAACAAACCGCATTTATGAGTCGCTTCAGGCGGACAACGCCGACATCGACGTGCATATCGCGGCCCTCAAGGCAGCGTTGACGCGGGCGGGTTTAAAGGAGGCCGTATTCGACCCCGCTAGGCTCGTGCAGAATAACCGTTCTGGCAGGAAGCGGATGGAGGCCTACTTTCGGCAGCGCGGTGTCATGGTGAAATTCTCAGCCTCGTGAAGCCTTCCTATGAAGGCAGACGGCTGTAATCGCAGATGTCGCAGCATGCCCCCTCGCCCCGCTCCGTTCCCTCCACCTTTGCCGGCCCCTTGTCCATTGACCTGCCAGTTCGCGCGCGCCTAAGCTAGGGTATGGGCGAGCCTGAAATTCCTCTTATCGGCGGCAAGGATTCGAACGTCGTGCGCATAGGCGAAACGGTGCGGCGTGGCGGACGCGCGTGGTCTCCCGCGGTTCTCGACCTGCTGCGGCACGTCGAGCGCCAGGGATATGATGGGTCCCCGCGTGCGCTGGGCCTCGATGATCAGGGACGGGAAGTCCTCACCTATATCGAAGGTGACGTCGGCAATGGCGAAGGCTTCCTTCCCGATAAAGGCGGTCGGTTTGACCTCCGTCTCCCGGATTATGTCTGGCGCGACAACGTCCTCGAGCGCCTGGGACAATTGTTGCGATCCTACCACGATGCTGCAGCCAGCTTCTTATGGAAAGATCGCGAATGGCGTCTTGACGCCCGCCACCCTGTTGAAACGGTCTGCCACAATGACTTGACGCCGTGGAATACGGTCTTTCAAGCAGGGCTCCCGGTGGCTTTCATCGATTGGGACGCGGCAGCGCCGGGACCGCGCTCCTGGGACCTTGGCTTTGTCGCCTGGCGTTGGGTGCCGTTCTGGCGTGACGAGAAATGCGAGGCGCATGGCCTGCAAACGGGCGTCCGCGAGAAAGCCCGGCGCTTCCAATTGTTGCTCGATGCCTACGGGATAACGCCGGAGATCGGCATCATGCAGGCCGGAATCGAACGGGTTCGGCAAATGCAGCAACATATGCGCAACCTTGCCGCAGCGGGCTCCGCCTGGGAGATGGAATTGGCCAGCCGTGGTGTGCTTGACGAAGGGATGCTTGAGGTCGCCTGGATGGAAGAGCATGCGATGGACCTGATGCAGCGCCCATGCGGATGAGCAGCTCCGGCGTCAACCGGCCCTTGCCCCCGCAGCGGCGTGAGCCCCCTGCACGGCCACGAGAGCAGCGGCGGCGGCATCCGGTGCAGGTGTTCGGCTCGATTGGCACGGAGTCTGGCGAAAACGCACGCCCCATCCTCCGTCATCCCAGGCCTTGAGCCATCGTTGTCGGGTTCTCGCAATGGCTGCCCCCACCCTAGCCTTACCGGGATCGAGCCACTGGCTCTACCGTCCTGAGGCCGATGGGAACGGAGAGGCTGCCGTAAGTCTCTTCTCCCGTCGGGGAGAAGGTGCCGGCAGGCGGATGAGGGGGCCACCCGGCACACCCTCCCGTACAACCTATCCTGCAACGCCGTGCCCCATCACCCTGAACACGGTCGAGACATTGCCGTCGCGGCCGAAGCCCGCATGGACGTTGTTGAAAGACCGGTTTCCGCGGCCCCCTCATCCGCCCTACGGGCACCTTTGCCTGGGTTGAGCCACCGGTCTCAACCCGTCCTTTGGACCCCCGCTGGGGAGAAGAGGGAATCGAGACGTCGCAGTATGCCCCTCGCCCCGTTTCCGCCCGTGTCTCCAGGCCGCGGCACGCAGGCCAACGTGGATCCTCGGGTCAAGCCCCATAGGCGCTAACTTAGTCTTGACGGTGATGATCGTCGATGATTCACCGTGGTTATGAGCGATTTGTTGCAAGCGTTG
>NZ_MRDL01000038.1 GCF_002008365.1 Rhizobium leguminosarum bv. viciae USDA 2370 | reverse complement strand
GACACCCGTGCCATCCGGCTTCACCCGGATCTTCACGTTGTAGTCGACAACCCGTTTGACTGGGACGAGTATCTTCATGGGGTCCTTCCTTCAGGAGAAACTGGCTTCAGAGGCTTTTTAGAAAATGCGCGCTTGGGCGCCGCTCCGATTGTCGAATGGCGACATGGATACGCGTTTTTCCTCCAATTTCAACGCTTCCATGACGCCGACAGGCAATTTGCCTCGGCAATATATGGACGTTTACGTTCACGTCAATATTGTCGTCAGCGACGGCCCCAGGGAAATCGCTGTGCCGTCCGCCCGTCCGTGCCGGCTGCGATGGCCGGGCCGGCGCCTGGGTCGTTTCTGACGGCGCGGGGCGTGACGATCTGCCGGTCGAAGAGCGGCACACCCGGCCGGCGCAACACGAGGATCAGGAAAGCCCCGGCAAGGATGCCGCCGACATGCGCGCCCCAGGAAACGTCGCCGTCAGGTGCGATCGCCAGCATGAAGAATTGCTGTCCTATCCACAAAAGCAGCGGCACGAAGGCCGGCAGGGGCAACGGCACACGGAAAAACACCAGCACCCAGACCCTGACGCGTGGATGCAGCAAGACATAGGCGGCAACGACGCCGGAGACCGCCCCCGATGCGCCGACCAGCGGCGCTTCCGAGGTCATGGTCAGTAGGCCGTGGCAAAGCGCGCCGGCGGCGGCGCAAACGAGATAGAAAATCAGGAAGCGCAGATGTCCCATCGCATCCTCGACATTGTCGCCGAAGACCCAGAGGAAGATCATGTTGCCGGCCAGATGCCAGAAGCCGGTGTGGACGAAGGCATAGGTGAGGTAGGTCAGCGGTTCCGGCACGATTTCGAGTCCCTGCGCCAGCATCGCATGGCCGAAGGCAATCGCCGGGATGTAGCCGAGCCCGACGGTCGTCGCCTGGGCTGCCTGTTCGCTCTCCAGGCTGGTCAAAAGCCAGACCGCGATATTCAGCGCGATCAGTGTGAGCGTCACCCACTGAACCTTGATATATTTCAGCGTATTGGCATCGTGAAGTGGTATGAACATAAAGGCCCCCCGGCGATCGTGAACGCGGCAAGCCTATCTGTTTTTTCCCGGAACCCAAAGTACATCCGCATGGCCCTGGTCATTTGCATGACGCGCGGCGACGAAGAGGAAATCGGAGAGGCGGTTGACGTATTTCATCGCCGGCTCGCCGACGATTTCGCCGTCGGTGCGGGTAAGCGCGACCATCAAACGCTCGGCGCGCCGCGCAATCGTGCGGGCAAGATGCAGATGGGCGGCAGCCGGGCTGCCGCCTGGCAGGATGAAGGATTTCAGCGGCTCCAGCCCGGCGTTCAGCCGGTCGATATCGTGCTCGACGCGGTCGACCTGCGTCTCGGCGATCCGTAGCGGCTCGTAGGTCGGTGGCTCACCGGTGTCAGGGGTGGCGAGATCGGCGCCGAGATCGAAGAGATCGTTCTGGATCGACATCAGCATGGCATCGAGTTCGGGCAAGCCGGCCGTGTGCAGCCGCGCCAGGCCGATCGCGGAATTGGCCTCATCGATCGTGCCGTAGGCCTCGACGCGCAGATCGTCTTTTCGCCGGCGCGGGCCGGAAACCAGCCCGGTCGTGCCGTCATCGCCTGTTTTCGTGTAGATCTTGTTGAGCTTGACCATGGTTTCCCCCTTGAAGTCCGGTCAGGTCGGGCGGCCGCCGCCGGTCAGCCAGAGCGTCAGCATGATCAGGACGACGGCGATCGCCTGCAACAGCACACGAAGCTGCATCAGTTTGTTGGAACGGTTGGCATCGCCGCCCTTCATCATGTTGAAGAGACCGCGGATCAGGACGAGGGCGACGACGCCCATGACGATGATTGCGAGGATATAGGTGACCGTGGACATAGCGTTCTGCTTTCTCAGTCAGTCCGTCCAGCGCATCAGGCGATAGAAGAGGTCTGCCGGAAGCAGCCGCTTCAGGAACATGCCCTGCTTAGCCGGAGTCGTTACAGGATAATGTGGCCTCGGATTTTTCGAGTTCAATGCGTGTTTCAACACGGAATAGACCGCTTCCGGGCCGAGCTTATGGCGGTTGACCGGCCCCGATCCGTCGAGTCTCGCCAGTTGTCTGGTGTAATCGACCGCGTGCGGCGAATTCTCGAGATCGATATGCTCCTTGATCTTGGCGAGCGCATTGGCGGTGAACCGCGTGGCGATCGGTCCCGGCTCGATCAGGCTGACATGGATGCCACTGCCCTGCAGCTCCATGCGCAGGGTGATGCTGAGACCTTCCAGCGCGAATTTGGAAGCGGTGTAGGCGCCGCGAAAGCGATAGGGGACGATGCCGAGGATCGACGAACATTGCACGATCCTCCCCTCTCCGCGTTTGCGCATCAGCGGAATGATCTGCCGCGTCAGCTCGTGCCAGCCGAAGAAATTCGCCTCGAACTGCGCGCGCAGCGTTGCCGTCGATAGATCCTCGACGGCGCCCGGCTGGCCGTAGGCGCCGTTATTGAAGAGCGCGTCGATACGACCGCCGCTGCGTTCCAGAACTGCGCCGACCAGGTCGGAAATCGTCTCGGTCCTGGCATAGTCCATCAGGAAGGCTTCGATGCCTTCCGCTTCCAACCCCTTGAGATCGTCCGGCTTGCGCACCGTCGCGAAGACACGCCAACCATCGGCTTTCAGCGCCCGTGCGCAATGAGCGCCGATACCGGACGAACATCCGGTCACGACGATGGTGCGCTGCTCCGCCATGGAATGATTCCTGTACAAAATGGGACTCGTTTCCCATATTCGGCCAGAGGATACAATCTGGAAAGCCGGAGACGGAATGCTGAAGGTGCTGCGCACGATCTACGACGTGATCTATGACGCGATCTGTCACATGGTCGAGGACGACGGCTTCGCCATGGCAAGTCACGTGGCGCTGTCGAGCCTGCTTGCGGTTTTTCCCTTCCTGATCTTCGGCACGGCGCTTGCAAGCTTCCTCGGCGCCGATCAGTTTTCCTCGACCGCCATCCACCTGATCTTCGACACCTGGCCCGAGGCGATCGCCAAGCCGCTTGCCGACCAGGTGCTGCAGGTGCTGACCATTCCGCGCGGCGGGCTGCTGACGATCTCGGTGCTGGCGGCCGCCTATTTCGCCTCGAACGGCGTCGAGGCGCTGCGCATCTCGCTCAATCGCGCCTACCGGGTGCAGGAAACGCGGCCCTGGTATTTCACGCGTCTCGCCAGCCTGGGCTACGTGCTGATCGCAGTCATCATCTTCACGGCGATCAGCATTCTGCTCGTCGCCCTGCCGCTGGCGCTCGATTATTCCAGGAAGTGGTTTCCGCTGTTTGCCGATACGCTCGATATCGTCTTCAGCTGGCGCATCTATGGCACGCTGGTGGTTCTGACGGTCGGACTGCTGGTCATGCATCTCTGGTTGCCGGCCGGCAAGCGGCGGGTCTTCGACGTCATTCCCGGCGTCTTGCTGACGCTGCTTCTCTGGCTCGCCGGCGCGCTGATCTTTGCCTATTACCTGGCGACCTTCGCCAACTATACGGCAACCTATGCCGGTCTCGCCTCTGTCATGATCGTGCTGATCTTCCTCTACATGGTCGGCGTCATCTTCATCATCGGCGCGGAGATCAATGCGGCGCTGATCAAGTTCCGCGTCTTCCGGATGTTCTCCCACACGCTTTCGATCGTCGGCAGAGAGCGTGTCGAAAGGCAATCAGAGCCCGACAAGGCGGCGAACATCCGCCCCTGACATGCCCCGGGCACGCAATTGGCCAAGCCCGCTGTCGCCTTGGCTTTTCGAAAGCTTGCGGCCGTCGGCGTCGAGAACGAGACGATGATGGTGATAGACCGGCTGCGGCAGGCCGAGCAGCACCTGCAACAGGCGGTGCACCGATGTCGCGTGGAATAGGTCGAGCCCACGCACGACGTGGGTGACGCCCTGCAGCGCATCGTCGATGACCACCGACAGATGATAGCTCGATGGCGCATCCGAGCGCGACAGGATGACGTCGCCCCAGACGTCGGGCTCGGCGGCGATCTCACCTGTCCTGCCGTCGCCGGTTTCCGTCCAGAACAGCAGCTCGCCGATCAGGTCGAGCGCTTTGCGCATATCGAGCCGCCAGGCATGTTTCTTCCCCGAGGTCAGCATGTCCCGCCATTCGTCTGCCGGACGCTCGCGGTCAATTGCGGGATAATGCGGAGTGCCGTCGGGATCGCGCGGCCAGGGTTCACCCGCTGCCTCGTAGGCAGCGATGCGCGCCTTCACCTCGCCGCGCGTCAGAAAGGCCGGATAGACCAGCCCGCGCTCGATCAGCGTGTGCAACGCCGCCTGATATTCGGGGAAATGTTCCGACTGGCGCCGCACCGGGCTTTCCCAACTGATATCAAGCCATTCGAGGTCCCTATGGATGCCGGCCTCGAACTCAGGTGTGCAGCGCGCCTGGTCGATATCCTCGATGCGCAGCAGCAGGCGGCCTTGTTCGGCCTCCGCCATGTCGCGGTTCAGCAGGGCCGAGAGGGCATGTCCGAGATGCAGCGGTCCGTTGGGGCTCGGCGCAAAACGAAAGACGGGTTTTTGACGCTCACTCGTGGTCATGCTTTCTTCTGCCATGGATTCGGTTTTTGAACCACTGCGAGGCAAAGTGCAGATCATCCGCAACGACGACGATGTCAGGCAGGGGCTCGAAGCGTTGCTTCGCCTCGATCCGCGCCTTGCGCCGATCGTCGCGGAGGCCGGGCCCATTCCGCTGCGATTGCGCGAGCCCGGCTTTGCCGGCCTTGCCCATATCATCGTCTCGCAGATGGTGTCGCGCGCCAGCGCCGACGCGATCTGGCGGCGCATGCTGCCGGTGGACGGTTCGCTGACGGCCGAAGGTTACGCACTGCTTCACGCCGAGGCATGGCGCGAATTCGGCCTGTCGCGCGCCAAGGCCGAGACGCTGTCACGGATCGCCGAAGCGGTCGCCTCCGGCCGCCTCGATCTCTCCGGGCTCTGCCTGAAACCGCCGGGCGAAGCGCTTGGCGAACTGACGGCGTTGAAGGGCGTCGGGCCATGGACAGCAGAGGTCTATCTGATGTTTTGCGGCGGCCATGCCGATGTTTTCCCGGCCGGCGATGTCGCGCTGCAGAATGCCGTCGGGGCGGCATTCGGTCTTGCGGCACGGCCGCAGGCGAAGGCGCTTGCCCAGCTTTCGGAAGTCTGGTCGCCGTGGCGCTCGGTGGCGGCACGGCTTTTCTGGGCCTACTACGCCACGAAGATGCGCCGTGACATGGTGCCGATCGGCTGATCGGCAACACTCTTCAAATTGCCTTTATCCTCTGAATTTATTGGACTTCACAATCCTGTAACAACCGGCCTAATATACAGGTGCAGATGCCGAATCGATCAGGAGAGTCCCTTGACGATTGCAGTCTCCCCACAGGCCCTGCCGGCGCTCGTCCTGAACGCTGACTACCGGCCGCTGAGTTATTACCCCTTGTCGTTGTGGTCCTGGCAGGACGCGATCAAGGCGGTATTTCTCGACCGTGTGAACATCATAGCAGAGTATGAACATTCGGTTTCTTCGCCGAGCTTTTCGATGCGTCTTCCGAGTGTCGTGTGCCTGAAGACTTACGTTCAGCCGTCCCGCAATCCCGCTTTCACCCGGTTCAACGTCTTCCTGCGCGACCGGTTCGAGTGCCAGTATTGCGGCGCCCATGACGACCTGACCTTCGACCACGTCACCCCACGCGCCCATGGCGGCGAGACCACCTGGGAAAATGTCGTGGCAGCCTGCTCGCCCTGCAATCTGCGCAAGGGCAGCAAGCTTCCGAAGCAGGCAGGCATGTTTCCGGCGCAGAAGCCCTATCAGCCGACGGTGCAGGATCTGCACAATAACGGCCGGCTGTTCCCGCCGAACTATCTGCATGAAAGCTGGCTCGACTATCTCTACTGGGATACCGAACTGCAGCCCTGATCGAACGGCCTACGCGTTGCGCGCTCTTTCAGACGCGCAACGGACGCTGCAGTGCTTGGATTGCTGGACAATTTTACGAGGCCGCCTTGCGAACGCCGACAAAGGCGAAGGCGGCGAGCAGGATTCCGGCAATCACATTCCAGCCCGCAAAAGACAGGCCGAGCACCCGCAGCGCCGCATCGGTGCAGGACGGGCCTTTAATGGTGTTGAGTTCACCGAGCAGATCGCCAGCATTGGTCGTCATGCTGCTTGCCGTCGTCGAGCAGGTGGCCGGACCCGGCCAGAAGTGCCATTCGACGCCAGCGTGATAAACACCCATACCTGCCGTCACCAGCATCAGGATGCCGGCCGCGAGAATCAGCGCCCGGGTGATCCAGTTCGGCAGGCCGACGAGCTCGGAGATGGCGGCCAGGATTGCAATCGGGATGGCGTAATAATAGGGCTGGCGCTGCAACAGGCAGAGCGCGCAGGGAATATAGCCGCCGATATACTGGAAGCCGAGCGCGGTGCCGACTGCGGCCGCCATGCCGATGGCCAGCAACATGGAATAGATAAAGCCGGGGCGGGCGAGCGGCGAGGAAGTGGCAGTCATGGCGGAACTCCGCGACGTTGGTAGAGCATGAGATGCGAAATCAGATTTCAGGCCTATTCGGCTAAAATCATTCTCGCCTAGTGAGCGAGATATCGGTAGGCGGGATATAACACGATCACGGCGGCGGCACCGATACCGACGATCTGGCCGAGCCGCTTTTCGATGAAATCACGGATCGGCTCGCCGTAGCGGCGCAGCAGCCAGGCGAGGAAGAGGAAACGCGCGCCGCGCGCGACGATCGCCGAGACGATGAAAAGCCCCAGATTGACGTGGATGACGCCGGACAGGATGGTGACGATCTTGATCGGCGGCAGATGCGCAAGACCCGAGGTGACGAGCAGCAGCAGGATCCACTCGTAGGTGACATAGGCCTTCATCTGCTCGAAGGCTTCGAACTTGCCGTAGAATTCCAGGATCGGCCGCGCCACCGTCTCATAGGCGTAATAGCCGAGCGCCCAGCCGGCGATGCCGCCGAGCACGGAGGCGACGGTTGCAATCAACGCATAGCGATAGGAGCGTTCCGGCCTGGCAAGCGCCATCGGCAGAAAGAGTACATCGGCGGGGACGAGAAAGACGGAGCTTTCGACGAAGGCGATGACGGCGAGCCAGACTTCGGCCGATTTGCGCGAGGCCAAAGACATGGTCCAGTCGTAAAGTCTGCGGAGCATTCCGTTTCCTTCCTGTTGCAGTGCAAAAGAGCTTTAGGGGCCGTGCGCGGCGCTGTAAATGCTCGCCCGTGTCCTTCCTGCCACCGCCGTCCAAAAATTTTCGTGATGCGGGGTATCGGCGCCTCTCCCAAGATTTCGCGGGATTGCGAATCGGCCATTCTGCGGCAAGCTAATTGGGGTCGACGTGCAGGGTGGCAAGAGAATGTTCAAAGTGATTGAAGGCGGCCGTGGGCAGGCGGCGCAAATGGATGACTGGTCCGAAGAGCGGCGCGGACCAAGCAAAGACGACGTGCGCCGGGAGGCTGCGCGACGGATCAGCGAGAGCGGTTATCATCTGTCCCGCATCCGGGAATTCGCGACCGGCGTGCCGATGCTGGCATCTCTTAAATACTTGTCGCTGCAGATCGATTTCGCAGCCGAGACATTGTCGCGGCTCGATCCGATCCCCGAGGATTTCCGCTCCGATGGCTATTGGCCGGCGGGCTGAAGCAATCACGGTAGCGTGATTGCCGCTGAAAGGAGTGATGTTGTGTCAGGACAGGTCCATCGACTTTTCCCATTGCTGACGCAGGACGTTCATTTCCGTTCGCTTCTGGGCCATTTCGCTAACCGCTGCGCGCAGATGTGGATGGTGCGACATGAACATATTGAAGTCGCGCCGTTCGAGCACCTCGAACTGGCAGAAGTCGACGGCGATGACGTCGGCTGTGCGCCGTCCGCCGGTCAGTAGCGCCATTTCCCCAAAAAAGGCGCCTGGCTCCAGGCGGATCGCGCCACTGGCGAGCCGCACTTCCACCGCGCCGGAGGAGATGAAATACATGCTATCGCCCCGGTCGCCGCGGCGGATGACGCGTTCGCCGGGCGGTGCGGATTTCGCCTTGAAGAGCAGCAGCAGCTCCTCCTGCGCGTCCTCGTCGACCTCGGAGAACAGCGGGAACGTCTCGATGAGCTGCTGCATCTTCAGTTGATGCTGGCGCTCGCGCTCTTCGCCGAGCGCCCTGATCTTTTCCAGTTCTTTGCCGAGCGCCTTCTGCCTGCTCCTGCCGTAGCTTTCCCAGAGGGAGGGCCATTTCGAATGGATGTATTTCTTCAGGCCGTCGGTCGCGAAGATCACGATTGGGTTGAGCGTGATCGACAGGATGGCGGCAGCCAGGATCAGATCCTGGCCCTCATGCGGCAGGAGCCCGAGTGAGACGCCGAGACCGGCGAGGATGAAGGAAAACTCGCCGATCTGGGCAAGGCCGCCTGCCAATGTCAGCCCCATGCTGATCGGATATCTGAGCAGGATGACAATGAGGAAGGTGATGATGCCCTTGCCCAGGATCACGAGCGCCAATGCGCCGATCACGGCCAGCGGCTGGCGCACCAGGATCGAGGGATCGAAGAGCATGCCGACGGAGACGAAGAACAGCACGGAGAAGGCATTCTGCAACGGCAGCGAGTCGGCCGCCGCCCGGTGGCTGAGCTGGGATTCGCTCATGACAACGCCGGCGAAAAATGCGCCCAGCGCAAAGGAGACGCCGAAGATCGCCGCCGAACCGAAGGCGATGCCGAGTGCGATCGCCAGCACCGTCAGCGTAAAAAGTTCGCGCGAGCCGGTGCGGGCGATCATCGTCAGCAGCCAGGGCACGATGCGAGGCCCGAGGAAGATCGCCATGGCGGCGAAGGCCGCCACCTTCAGCAGCGTCAGCCCGATCGTCAGCATCAGTGGCAGGTCGCCGAGGCCGTGATTGGTCGTATCGGCGGCGTTACCACCCAGAAGCTCTGCCAGCGCCGGCAGCAGCACCAGCGCCAGCACCATCACCAGATCCTCGACGATCAGCCAGCCGACGGCGACGCGCCCGCTTGCCGCGTTGACGAGATTGCGCTCCTCCAGCGCCTTCAGGAGCACGACGGTGCTCGCCACCGAGAGGCTGAGGCCGAGGACGATGCCGGCGCCGAGGCTCCAGCCCCAGAGTTTGCAAAGGCCGATGCCCAACAGGGTGGCGAGGATAATCCGCCCGATTGCGCCAGGCACGGCGATGCCGCGCACGGCAAGCAGGTCGGAGGCGGAAAAATGCAGGCCGACGCCAAACATCAGAAGAATGACGCCCATCTCGGCGAGCTGGCTGGCAAGGGCGGTATCGGCGACAAAGCCCGGCGTGAACGGCCCCATCAGGATGCCCGCCATCAGGTAACCGACGAGTGGCGGCAGCCGAAGCCGGTCGGCGGCATAGCCCAGGACCGCCGCGAAAACGAAACTGACGGCGACCGTCGCGATAAGTCCTACTTCCTGATGCACGTCCGCCCTCTCTGGTAATAGCGGCGGCCACTTTGGACGAAGCGCAAGCAAAATTAAACAGTTGATTTGGATGACCGGCTACTGTTCGGGGCCCTTCGCTCTCATTTTGGCGGGTAGGATAGAATAATGCTGCAATTCCAAATGTTAAAGCGTCCTTCTCAGGTCTAAAAAGATGCGTTGCGTTGTAGGCGCGGTCCTCTTTCGTAGCGCGGTGGGGCCGTCACCGATGTTGGAACCACTTGTGTCTTGCCTCGTTGCCCTTTCATCAAGAAAGGAGAACGACATGCGAAAGATGATCTTGAACTGTACTGTGGCGGCCCTTGCCGTCTGCTCGTTTGCTGCGCCTGTTCTTGCCGACAGCGTCTATGTCAGGGAGCGTTCCTATGACGACGGCTATCGTCACGAGCGGGTACGACCCGGTATCACCATCAGCGAGCGTGGGGTCACTTTCGGTGCCGTGCGCGAACGTGAGCACCGCCGCTATCGCGATAATGGCTGCGAAACCAGGAGCGTCACCCGACAGACCGACGAAGGCGAGGTCACCAAGACGGTCCGGCGCTGCAATTAACGAAAAAATGTGCGATAAGGACGAAGCCCGGTTCCGACGAGCCGGGTTTTCGCCTTTTGTGGCACGAATATTTCAACGCAGTGGTGAAAGTCGTCTGTCGGTGTTATGAGCACGCCTTTGGTAACAGCGCGTTCCCAGCGCAAACACCGCCCGCACAGGATCTTTTAGTATGATTGAGCTTACGCCGTCCCAGATCGCCGCACTTAAACTCGCCAGGGATGGAGACCTTTATCCTCAGCCAGCCAATAAATGGACGCACGAGAACGCGACGGTGACTTATGCAAAAACTGACCGGTGGAAAGAGCGGCCTCAGAAAATAAAATCGGTCACTGCAAAGACGCTGGGCGAGTTGAAGGAGCCGGGTTTTCTGGAGCGGCGGCATCTGGATGACGACGCAACAAAAGACGTCTACGGCATCACGATGGCCGGCAAGATGTGGCTGCTGAAAAACAAGTAAGCTCCGCTTAGGCGCTGAGTATTTTCACAAGCCTCCCAGCCTAACGGGATATGACGGCCTCATATCCGACTTTCGGGAGAGACTTGAGATCGCCGCCAAAGCGACCTTGGCCAATAATTCTATCGGGTACGGGCGGCGGTCGATGCGGTGATGCAGTGTCGTCTTTCGCTAGCGCGCGGCCGCGCCCATCATCTCGCCCAAGCCATCACAGTGTCTTTGGTTCGGAATTATGCAACTTCACGCGCCTGCTCGCAAAGCCATGCGCAGAGCTGCCGCGGCGCCTCGCGCGCGTCATTGGAGCGGATGAGCGCAAAATGCCAGGCTGGCCCGCTCAGCACGTAGGGGAACGGCGCGATCAACCGGCCCTCGGTCAAAAGCGGCCGAAACAGCGACGGCGACAACAGCGCCACACCCACGCCTGCCAGCGCCGCATTGGCATCCAACTCGTGCGTGGGGTAATCGACCGCCAAAAAGCGCAAAGCCTGCGGGCGCGCGCATTGAGCCTCCTTAAACCATTGCTGCCAATCAGGGTGCGGCAAAAGCGCGAAGTCAGCCAGCGCCTGCGGCGCGGCAAGTTTCCGCGTTCCAAGCAGGGAAGGCGACAGCATCGGCGTCACTTCTACGGGAGCGAGCCGATATTCTTCCAGCCCGGCCCATCCGCCGCGACCCGTCCTTATGGCGACGTCGAATGCGCCCGGATCACGTATTTCCGCCGAGACGTCGACCTCGATAACAGCTTCTGGCGCAGGATAGCGCGCCAGACGCGGTGCAAGCCAGCGCGACGCAAATGTCGGCGGCGCCGTGAGCCTGAGTGGCGGCGTCGCAGCCTGAAATTCTGCGAGCGCCTCACCGATCCCGGTTAATGCCTCCCGGACCCGATTTGCCAGAACGGAGGCGGCGGCCGTCGGGACCACTCGCCGACCGGCGCGAATAAATAGCGGCTGACCGAGCTCAGCCTCCAGGGTGCGCATTCGAAGGCTGATCGCCGCCGGCGTCAGAAACAAGCGTTCGGCTGCGCGCGCGAAGCTGCCGGCCGAGACACAGGCCTCCAATACGCGCAGAGACTCTAATGACGGTCGCATGATCAGCTTCCCTTCACGATCAAATTTATCTTGCGGTGACGACAAGCAAAGCGCGTTTTGAAGGCGGAACGCCCTGGTGCAATTTTGGGGGACAGCCAAGAATAGGAGATTTACAGTGTCCCTGCAATCTCAGCACCTGTTTACACTCTTCATCGCGCTTCATCCAACGCTGGAGCTTGGGCAAACGCCAGCCGGCGGCCGGCGCATTTTTCCCGTCTCGGGCGGACATTTCCAAGGGGAGCGCCTGAAAGGAGAAGTATCGCCACTGATCGGTTCGGATCTCCTGCTCGCTCGTGCCGACGGCACATTTCAGCAAGATGTCAGGCTTCTCCTCGTCGCCGATGACGGGGGGCTCGTCCTCATGACCTATCGCGGCGTCAGGCGTGCGTCACAGGCCGTCGACGAGCGTTTGGCGCGCGGCGAAACGGTCGACGCTTCGGAATACTATCTGCGCACGACACCGTATTTCGAGACCGCCGCGCCTGCTCACGCTTGGCTTAACAGCATTGTCGCGGTGGCAAAGGGCGGCAGGTGTCCGGGCGGTGTGGAATACGAAGTCTTTGAAGTACTGTGACCACGATGTTGTCCTCGCCGCTCTCTCACATTGCGGGGGGGGTTCCCAGATCGTCCACGCGAGACGACGCAGTTCGCTTGCGTTGCTTGAACTATCCGACAAAGATCTTGAAGATTTTGGTGGTGCCCCATGCCGGAGTCGAACCAGCACTTCTTTCGAAACTCGATTTTGAGTCGAGCGCGTCTACCAATTCCGCCAATGGGGCAACGGATACGAACGGGCGGCTGTCTAACATGCGAGCGCCCGGACGCGCAAGACGGGCAAGCGAAGTTATCGGACTGATCCGGTAGAGAGATCCGGCCTCGCTTCGAGGCCGGATCTTGTCTGATATCAATGGGCGGCGGCCGGTGCCGGGTTGCTCAGACCGGACTTCTTCAGCGTGATCGCCAGGATCGAGGCCAGCAGGCAAAAGGCGCCCGCGACGAAGAAAGCCGGCAGGTAGCTCGAAAGCTCGGTGCGCGAGAGGCCGGCGCCATAGGCGGCGGTGGCGGCTCCCAGCTGATGTCCGGCAAAGACCCAGCCGAAGACGAGGCCAGTCTTTTCGCGGCCGAAGCGGTCGGCGGCGATCTTGACGGTCGGCGGCACGGTGGCAATCCAGTCGAGGCCGTAAAAGACGGCGAAGATGGAGAGGCCGTAAAAGCTGAAATCACTGAAGGGCAGGTAGAGCAGCGACAGGCCGCGCAGGCCGTAATACCAGAAGAGCAGCCAACGATTGTCGAATCGGTCGGACAGCCAGCCGGAACCGATGGTGCCGAAGAAATCGAAGATGCCCATGACGGCCAGCACACTGGCGGCAGCCACCGGTACGATGCCGAAATCGCCGCAGAGGGTGACGAAATGGGTCTGGATCAGGCCGTTGGTGCTGAGACCGCAAATGAAGAAGGTGGCAAAGAGGATCCAGAAGGTCGAGGTCTTCGAGATTTCCTTGAGGACAGTGATCGGCGTCATCAACGCGGCGCCGAGGGAGGTGCTTGCCGGTGGCGGCGTCACCTGCGTCTCACCGAAGGAGGGCAGGTTGAGGTCGGCGGGGCGGTCGCGCATGAAGGCAAGCACGGCAAGGGCTGCGACCATGATCATGGCGCAGACGAAAAACACCGTCGAGCGCCAGCCGTAGCGTTCCGTCAGCTCCGCCATCAGTGGCAGAAAGACGAGCTGGCCGGTGGCCGAGCTTGCCGAGAGCATGCCGACGACGAGGCCGCGATGCTTGGTGAACCAGCGGCTGGAGACCGTTGCGGCGAGCACCATGGCCGTCAATCCCGTACCGAAACCGACGACAATGCCCCAGAGCAATAGCAACTGCCACAGCGTCGTCATGAACAGCGAACCGACGAAGCCCGCGCCGATCAGCGCCAGTGCGAAGACAATGACCTTGCGCACGCCGAAATAATTCATGAAGGCGGCGGCGAACGGACCCATGAAACCGAAAAGGATCAGGCGGATCGCAAGGGCCGAGGAAATCTGCGAGGTCTCCCAGCCGAACTCGTCCTGCAGCGGCTTGATGAGAACGCCGGGTGCGCCCATGGCGCCGGCGGTGACCAGCATGGTGAGAAAGGTCGCGGCAACGACGACCCAGCCGTAATGGATGTTGCGCCGGGCAAGCGTGGAGGCGAGGGCTGTGGAAACCATGGGCAAGATTCCGTTTGAATTCAGGTTCGAGAAGATACTGGATCGATTTACATGATGGTCATCATATTTCTTGCGTATTGATGATGGACGTCATATATTTTGTCAAGCGACTATTTCTGGAGATGACAATGCGGGTCAGCCGCGAAAAATTTGCCGAAAACCGCGAAAAGATCCTGAGCGTTGCTGGCGTGCTTTTCCGAGAAAACGGTTTCGACGGGGTCGGCGTTGCCGACATCATGAAAGCGGCGGGTCTGACGCATGGCGGCTTCTATGGTCATTTCGATTCGAAGGATGACCTGGCGCTGGAGGTCAGCCGCAAGCTGATCGACAGGGTCGAAACGCGCTGGAAGGAACATATCGCCGAATCGCCGGACCGACCGCTGGCAACGCTTCTCGACCACTATATCCACTGGCGCACGGTTGACGATCCGGGTGGCAGCTGCGTCTTCGCAACCTTGATCCAGGAGGTGAGCCGCAGCCGCGGCGCGGTCCGTGCGGTCTTCAGCGATGGCCTGTCCGTGCTGGTCGATACGCTCGTTGATATAGTTCCCGGCGAAACGGAAGAGGAGCGCCGCGCCAATGCCACGACGACGCTCTCGTCGATGATGGGTGCTGTCATTCTTGCCCGCGCGGTCGAGGACAGGGCGCTTGCCGAGCAGTTTTTGGTGACGATGCGCCGGCAGCTCGATCCCGGCAGTCGGACATAATCTCAGTCGCGGAAGCCGTGGTTTCGCTCTCCCCCTCTAGGCGGAGAGGGAGAGAATCCGCCTTGCATATGCCTGAGGACCAAGAAGCCAGCGCTATTTGAAGCCGGCGATGGCGTGCGGGATGTAGGGTGCTTCCAGGGCCGCGATTTCCTCGGCGGTGAGTTTGACCGAGAGTGAGGCGACGGCGTCTCTGAGGTGGTTCGGTTTGGACGCGCCGATGATCGGGGCGGTCACCGCACTCTTCTGCAGGATCCAGGCGGTTGCGACCTGGGCGCGGGAGATGTTGCGGGCCTTGGCGATTTCGGCCACGGCTGCGACGATCTTGCGGTCGGCATCGATGGACTGCGTGTAGAGCGTCTTGCCGAATTCGTCGGTTTCGCTGCGTGCCGTCGTCTCGTCCCAGTCGCGGGTCAGGCGGCCGCGGGCAAGTGGGCTCCAGGGGATGACGGCGATTTTCTGATCCTCGCAAAGCGGCAGCATTTCGCGCTCTTCCTCACGGTAGAGCAGGTTCAGGTGGTCCTGCATGCTGACGAATTCGGTCCAGCTGTTCAGCCTGGAGACGTAAAGCGCCTTGGCGAATTGCCAAGCATACATCGAGGAGGCGCCGATATAACGCGCCTTGCCCGATTTGACGACGTCATGCAGCGCTTCCAGCGTTTCCTCGATTGGCGTCGTGTAGTCGAAGCGGTGGATCTGGTAGAGATCGACATAGTCGGTGCCGAGACGACGCAGGCTGTTGTCGATCTCGTCGAAGATCGCCTTGCGCGACAGGCCAGCGCCGTTCGGGCCCGGCCGCATGCGATTGAACACCTTGGTCGCCAGCACGATGTCCTCGCGCTTGGCGAAGTCTTTGATGGCGCGGCCGACGATCTCCTCCGAAGAACCGTTGGAATAGGTGTTGGCGGTGTCGAGGAAATTGATGCCGAGGTCGATCGCCTGCTTGATCATCGTCCGGCTTTCTTCTTCCCGCAGGCTCCAGGCATGATTGCCACGGCCGGGATCGCCGAATGTCATGCAGCCCAAGCAGATTTTCGACACTTCGAGACCGGTCTTCCCAAATTTTGCGTATTCCATGAAACGACTCCGTGATGAATTCGATGACCCCAGGCTGGCTTCCATGATTTAGCGCGAGATGGCTAAAGTCGCAGGGGCGGCAAATGAAGAATTTATGCTGCGTGCGCACAATGATCCGTGATCGGCTTTTGAAGCCGCGCTCGTCACTGCCGCTTCTGGCTTCGGCTTGCACATCCCAGCTGCAAGGTGTTAGCTGATGCAGCATTTTACCGGAATCCGACCATGCAACTGCCGTCCCACGATCGCTACGACGATCTTTATCGCGATTTCTCCTGGCGGATTCCGGAGGATTTCAATATCGGCCGCGCCGTCAGCGACGACTGGGCGGCGCGTACGCCCGAGCGCGTCTGCCTTGAACATTTCAGCCCGGACGGCGATCACCGTGTAATGACCTATCGCGCGCTCGCCGATCGTTCCTCGGCCTTCGCAAATGCGCTCGTTTCGCTTGATATCCAACGCGGCGATCGCGTCGCGCTGCTATTGCCGCAATCCTTCGAAACGGTGATCGCGCATGTGGCGATTTACAAGACAGGCGCGATCGCGCTGCCGCTGGCGCTGCTCTTCGGCGTCGAGGCGCTGGAATACCGGCTGAAGGCGGCAGGTGCTGTGGCCGTCGTCACCAATGGCTTCGGTCTCGAACGCATCCGGCAGATCCGCGGGCGCCTGCCGGCGCTGAAACATGTCGTCAGTATCGACGGGGCGAGTGCCGATGCGGCCGCTTTCGCCGAACTGGTGGATAGCTATCCTCCTGTCTTCGACGTCGCCAAAACCGGTCCGGACGATCCGGTGCTGATGATCTTCACGTCGGGAACGACGGGGCCGCCCAAGGGCGCCTTGCATGGCCACCGTGTCCTGCCCGGCCATATTCCCGGCATGCAGTTTGCCCATGAGGGTTTTCCGCAACCGGGCGACAAGGTCTGGACGCCGTCCGACTGGGCCTGGGCCGGCGGCCTGCTCAATGCGCTGCTGCCGAGCCTTCTGCTCGGCGTTCCCGTCGTCTCGTCGCCAGCGCAGAAATTCGATGCCGACATGGCCTATCGCATCATGGCGGAGATGAAAGTGCGCAATGCCTTCATTCCGCCGACGGCGCTGAGGTTGATGAGATCCGTTTCCGATCCGCGCTCGAAATATGATCTGGTGCTGCGCACCATCGGCTCGGCCGGGGAGGCGCTCGGCCGCGAGACTTATGAGTGGGCGCGGGGTACGCTCGACATCACCGTCAACGAATTTTACGGCCAGACGGAGTGCAATTTCGTGCTCGCGTCGAGCGCTGCCTATGGCGTCACCAAGGCGGGCGCCATCGGACGGGCGGTGCCCGGACATCGCGTCGCGATCGTCAGCGAGACTGGCGACGAGCTGCCCGTCGGCGAACCGGGCCAGATCGCCATCGCCAGTCCCGATCCGGTGATGTTCCTCGGCTACTGGGACGATGCGGCGGCGACGAAACGAAAATTCGCCAAGGGCTGGCTGCTCACCGGCGATATCGGCCGGCAGGACGCCGAGGGCTATGTGACCTTCGAAGGCCGCGACGACGACGTCATCACCTCATCGGGATATCGCATCGGCCCGGCCGAGATCGAGGATTGCCTGATCGGCCATCCCGCCGTGCAGCTTGCCGCCGCCGTCGGCAAGCCCGATACCGTGCGCACCGAAATCGTCAAGGCCTATATCGTGCTTTCACCCGGCCATCACCCAAGCGAGGCGCTGGCCGCCGACATAAGGGAGTGGGTGAAGACGCGGCTTTCAATGCACGAATATCCCCGCGAGGTGGAATTCATCGATGCCTTGCCGCTAACGACCACCGGCAAGGTGATCCGCCGGCTGCTGCGGGAGAGGGCGGCCAGCGAGGGATAGAGCAATTCCGGACACAAAACCGCTAAAGCGCGTCGCAATCTTTCAGATTCGCCCCTCGCGCCTTAGGTCTTTGTTTTTACGCATGTCGTTATCGCAAAACCGCGCACACTTTTGCGCGACATGCTTTAGCCACTTCTGCTGGAAAGGCTCTAGCCCCGCCCGGCGAGCGACATGATCTTCTCGCGCAGCATCTTCGCCATGTTGCGGGTGCTGCGGTACATGTGGAGCTGGGCTGAGACCTGGCGCATGTCGCGGTCGCTGTTCTGCGTCAGGCCGATCACCAGCGTTCCCATCTCCTCGCGCTCCTGCCAGAAGCGGCTCATGATCGGATGATCCGAGACGGCGCAGGAATCGGAGCGGACGATGTTGGCATCGTCGAGATGCCATTCGGTGAGTTCGTTCATCAGCAGCTTGCCCGGCGAATAGCGGGCATAGTTTTCATCGTAGGCGGTCTTCCAGGTATAGGCCTCGCCGCCCATCATCAGCACGACGATGGCGGCAATCGCCTTGCCGTTGAGATCGATCGTGTGAATACGCACGGCATCGACGGCGGCAAGGTTTGACACCGCCTCACGGGCGAAGGCCGTATGATAACGATCGGTGACGAGAGCGCTTCGCCGCTTGCCCTTCCAGCCGCCGGCTTCCATTGCCAGGAATTCCTCGAAGCGGATATGGATTTCGCGCGGCTGGCGGGCGACGGCATAGACCGCTGTTCCCAACTCCTCCAGCAGGCGCCACTGGCGGCGCATCTCGCGCATATGCGAGGAGGAGATGGTTTTGCCGAGATAGACGGGCGCCTCATCCTCGCTCTGCAGCATCGGGCGCTCGTAAGGATTGGTGACGGTGACTGGAAGATTGCGGCTGAGCGCCACGGCCTTGACCATGCGCACGAAGATACCGTTCAGCCGCAGATCCGGCAGAACCAATATGCCGGGCAGATTGAGATCGCGAGCGGTCAGCCCCTCGAAAAGATTGTCGAGGGTCTGGGCTGCATCCTCGCCATCGACAAGCGGCGTGCCGAGCGGACCGAAGCTGTTCGACCAGCCGCGGATGATCGACGGGCCGACGGCGAAGCCCGGTTTGTCGACCGAAAACGGCAAGAGGAACCGCATGCGGCTGCGGCCGGCATTGTGATCGCGGATCAGGGCGAAGTTCACCTGCCGATCTTCGAGCCGCGGCATGGCGGGGGCGAGGAAGCGGCCGGAGAAAAAGACGTTCGGTTCCATCGCCCGGTTGGAGAGGAAATCGAGCTCATCCTGGAGCTCATAGCCGAGCTTGCCGGGGTAGAGGCAGAGCTCGCGGCCCGGTCGGCCGATCTCGGCGCGAGCCTCGGCCTGCGGCGCGTCGAAATTCAGCGCGGCGAGATCATGCAACATGCGGTTCGCGGTGCTGTCGGTGCTTTCGGTAACGGGGGGAACACGCACCATCTATCGAACTCTCATTTCTGGCGTTGCGGCGGAGGGGCCGGCGAAAGCGAAAAGGACGATGCCGAGCGTGCGGCGCACGGCGACATGCAGCAGGATCGCCTCGACGGCCATGGCCGAGGCCGTGGCGATCGCCGTGCCCTCGATGCCGTAATGCGGGATCAAAGCAAGGTTGAGGCTGACGTTGGCGGTCAGTGCGCCGGCATAGAGCGCGACGCAGAGGTTCTGCTTGCCTGCCATCATCAGCAGCGTTTCGGCCGGGCCGACCAGCGATTTCGCGAGGATGCCGGCGAGCAGGATCGCCATCACCAGATAACCTGACGTAAAGGAGCCGCCGAAGAGCGACAGCAGCAAATGACCGGCTGCAAGCACGACAAGACCGACCCCGAGCGCCGGCCAGAAGGTCCAGCGGGCGGCGTCGATGGCAGCGCTTGCGAGCTGAGCATGGTCGCCTTCGGCGATGATCGAGGAAAAGCGCGGGCCGGAGGCTGCCTTGACCGAGAAATTGATGAAATGCACCAGTGCCATCGTCTTGGCGGCGGCGAAGTAGATGGCGACGTCGTGCGGCTCGAGGAAGATGCCGACGACGACGACGTCGGAATTGGTCAGCAGGAAGCTCACGCCCTCGATCAGGAAAATCGGAAAGGCGACGCTGAACCAGGCGATGAAATCGACCTTGCGCGGGCCTTCGTCATAATGCCGGCGCAGGCGGTAGAGCGTTGCGGCATACTGGCCGAGGGCGGTGACGAAGGTGGCGACGAGTGCTGCCTGCATCGCGGTGACGGCCGTGTGCTCGGCGCCGATGGCAATCGCGATCAGCATGAAAAGGATGATGAGG
Source organism: Rhizobium leguminosarum bv. viciae USDA 2370 (assembly GCF_002008365.1). Taxonomy (GTDB): domain Bacteria; phylum Pseudomonadota; class Alphaproteobacteria; order Rhizobiales; family Rhizobiaceae; genus Rhizobium; species Rhizobium leguminosarum. The sequence goes on along the minus strand of NZ_MRDL01000038.1, from coordinate 24,562 downwards.
ATCGGGCGGACGATATAGACCGGGCTCAGCGCCATCACCGGCCAGTGGTTCGCCCGTGACGTGCCTTCCAAAATGTCGCCGAGCGCGATCATCGGCATGGCGAGCAGGCCGATGAAGATCGGGATGAGATAATAGACCTGGATCTTATCGCCGAAGAAATGCAGGCCGAGCATGCCAACGGCGAGCACCGCCGTGCCGGAAAGCAGCGCAAAGATGCGCGCCGTGCCGGTCAGGCCGCGGATTTCCTCGAAAGCGCCCGCTGCCCTGTATTGCGGCAGGAAGCGGATGATCGCGGTGTGGAAACCAAGGCATGAGAGATCACCGAAGACGACGACCAGCACCCAGACGAAAACGAAGATGCCATATTCATATTCGCCCATCAGCCGGGCGAGCACGATCTGGGAGACGAAGGCGAGTGCGGCGCTGAGGATACGAATCGAAAAGGCCGTCAGCGCCATGCGCTGGGCGGCCGCCTTTTCACCGCGTTCGGTGAGCACGGCAGCAAGCATGCGCAGCGTGCGGCCGCCGATCGGGCGCAGGCCCGCCGGCAGCATCTTCTCCGCTGTTTCTATGACCGCCATGATGAACACGCAAAACTCTAAAGGTCAGGCAAATCGTCCCGGAAGTCTTGACAGAACAGGGTTAAGAAACGGTTCTGGCTTGGGGTTGCCGTCGGACGCTGAAATTCCGGTTTTCCGGCGTTGCCGCAGAAAAGAAAATGCCGCCCGGAGGCGGCATTTTCGCGGATCTTTGCGGCTTGCCTCAGACCTGCTCGAAGGCGCCGTGGCAATGCTTGTATTTCTTGCCGGAGCCGCAGGGGCAGGTCTCGTTGCGGCCGATCTTGCCCCAGGTGGATGGATCATCCGGGTTGCGGTTTTCAGGAGAAACGATGACTTCCGATGCCTGGTAGATCGCCGGGGCGAAATCGTCCTCGCCGGTCGTAGGATCCAGGTGATGGGCCTGCATCAGCGGCGGTTCAGGCTCGGCGGGCGCCTGCTGCACCAGTTCGACGCGCATCAGCTGGGCGGTGACGGCTTCGCGCAGATTGTTGAGCAGCGCCGTGAAGAGCTCGAAGGCTTCCGACTTGTATTCCTGCAGCGGATCGCGTTGGGCATAGCCACGGAAGCCGATGACGGAGCGCAGATGGTCGAGGTTGACGATGTGTTCGCGCCAGAGATGATCGAGCGTCTGCATGACGATCGAACGTTCGACATAATGCATGATGTCGTCGCCGAAACGCTCGGCCTTTTCCGTGAAGGCCGCATTGGTGGCTTCCGTCAGGCGCTCACGGATATCGTCCTCGCCGATGCCTTCTTCCTTCACCCAGTCCTCGATCGGCAGGTCGAGATTGAGGATGTTCAAAGCGCCGGTCTTCAGGCCGGCGGCATCCCATTGTTCGGCATAGGCGCGCTCGGGGATATGCTTTTCGACCATGTCTTCGATCACCTCACGGCGCATGTCGGAAACGGTCTCGGAAATATTGGTCGATTCCATCAGTTCGAGGCGCTGCTCGAAGATCACCTTGCGCTGATCGTTGAGAACGTCGTCATACTTCAAGAGGTTCTTGCGGATGTCGAAGTTACGGGCTTCGACCTTCTTCTGGGCGCGCTCCAGGGCCTTGTTGATCCAGGGATGGACGATCGCCTCGCCCTCCTTGAGGCCGAGCTTGGTCAGCATGCTGTCCATGCGGTCGGAGCCGAAGATGCGCATCAGGTCGTCCTGAAGCGAGAGGTAGAACTTCGAGCGGCCGGGGTCGCCCTGACGGCCGGAGCGGCCGCGCAACTGGTTGTCGATGCGGCGGCTTTCATGGCGCTCGGTGGCAATGACGTAGAGGCCGCCGGCTTCGAGCGCCTTCTGCTTGAGTGCCTTGATCTCCTCGATGATCGCCTGGATCCGGGCGTCGCGCTCCGGACCGGCTTCGACTTCGCCGAGTTCGCGCTCAATGCGCATGTCGAGGTTGCCGCCGAGCTGGATGTCGGTGCCGCGGCCGGCCATGTTGGTGGCGATGGTGATGGCACCCGGCACGCCGGCCTGGGCGACGATATAGGCTTCCTGCTCGTGGTAGCGGGCGTTCAGGACCTTGAAGTCGTCGAAGCCCTGCTTACGCAGGCGCTCGGCAAGCAATTCCGATTTCTCGATCGAGGTGGTGCCGACCAGCACCGGCTGGCCGCGCTTGTGGGCGTCGAGGATCTCCTCGATGATCGCCTTGAACTTCTCGTCGAAGGTCCGGTAGACCTCGTCGTCCTCGTCGAGGCGCTTGATCGGCAGGTTGGTCGGGACCTCGATGACATCGAGATTGTAAATGTTGGCGAATTCTTCCGCTTCCGTCTGCGCCGTGCCGGTCATGCCGGCGAGCTTGTCGTACATACGGAAGTAGTTCTGGAAGGTGATCGAGGCCAGCGTCTGGTTTTCCGGCTGGATCTGCACCTTTTCCTTGGCTTCGAGCGCCTGGTGCTGACCTTCCGAATAGCGGCGGCCCGGCATCATGCGACCGGTGAACTCGTCGATGATGACGACTTCGTCATTGCGGACGATATAGTCCTTGTCGCGCTGGAAGAGCTTGTGGGCCTTCAGCGCATTGTTGACGTGATGGACGATCGCGACGTTCTCAATGTCGTAGAGCGCGTTGCCCTTCAAGAGGCCGGCCTGGCGGAGCAGGTTTTCCAGCTTCTCGGTGCCCTCTTCGGAGAAGTTGGCGGAGCGCTGCTTCTCATCGATCTCGTAATCGCTCGGCGCCAGCAGCGGAATGAAGGCGTCGATCGTATTATAGAGTTCGGAGCGGTCGTCGAGCGGACCGGAGATGATCAGAGGCGTGCGCGCCTCGTCGACGAGGATCGAGTCCACTTCGTCGACGATTGCGAAGTTGTGGCCGCGTTGGACCATCTGGTTCTTCTCGTACTTCATGTTATCGCGCAGATAATCGAAGCCGAGTTCGTTGTTGGTGGCGTAAGTGATGTCGCACGCATAGGCGGCGTGGCGTTCCTCGTCGGAAAGGCCGTGGACAATGACGCCGGTGGTCATGCCGAGGAAGCCGTAGACGCGGCCCATGGTCGCGGCATCGCGCTGGGCGAGGTAATCGTTGACGGTGACGACGTGTACGCCCTTGCCGGAAAGCGCGTTCAGATAGACCGGCAGGGTGGCGACGAGGGTCTTGCCTTCGCCGGTCTTCATCTCGGCAATCGCATTCGAATGCAGGATCATGCCGCCGACCAGCTGTACGTCAAAAGGTCGCAGGCCGAGAACGCGGCGCGAGGCTTCGCGCACGACTGCAAAGGCCGGGATCAAAATGTCGTCGAGCGTCTTGCCCTCGGCGAGCAGGGCGCGAAACTCCACGGTCTTTGCCGCGAGCTGCTCGTCCGTCAGGGCCTTCGTCTTCTCTTCGATAGAGTTGATGGCAGTGACGTTCGGCTGGTAGGACCGCACGCGGCGGTCGTTGGAAGACCCAAATAACTTGCGGGCTATACCGCCAAAGCTGACCATATGACTGGCCCTTTCTCAATATTCATCCCCGGCGTTTCTTGTCCGCGGCCCAGCCGAAAATCAGGCGCGCGCCTTAAAACGCCCGGAAACTGTTCTGGACGCGAGGTTGCGTGACAGATAAGAGGGGGGTCGAATGATGTCAACGGATTTGGCGGATACAGAAAGGCCACAATCCGGTGTTGATGGCTATTTTGGGCTGGATTCAGGGGATGCTGAAACCGGCAATGTAACTGTGAAGGGTATTTCATGTTGAGCACCAACAAACTTGCCGTTCTGGCGTTTGCAACTTTTGTTGCGCTCCAGGGCCCGGCCCATGCCGATGACGCCGTCATCGCCAAGGTCGGCACTCTGGAGATCCACCAGTCGGAACTCGACCTTGCGGTCGCCAATCTCGACCCGCAGCTGGCGCAGCTTCCAGATGACCAGAAGAAGGTCGCAGCCCTTTCCGCCGCCATCGACGTGAAGCTGCTCGCCGCCGACGCTGCGGCTGAGAAGCTTGATCAAACCAACGAATTCAAGAAGCGCATGCAGTATCTCACCGACCGCGAGCTGCACAATGCCTATTTCAAGAAGCATGTCGTCGACATCGTGACGCCTGAGGAAGTCAAGGCCCGCTACGACAAGGAAGTCGCTGCCCTGCCGAAGCAGGAGGAAGTCCACGCCCGTCACATCCTCGTCAAGACCGAGGACGAAGCCAAGGACATCATCAAGCAGCTCGATGCCGGCAAGGATTTCGCCGAACTCGCCAAGGAAAAGTCCACCGATCCGAACAAGTCGGAAGGCGGCGACCTCGGCTATTTCACGCGCGGCCGCATGGTCAAGGAATTCGAGGACGCAGCCTTCGCGCTTGAGAAGGGCACCTATTCCAAGACGCCGGTTAAGACCGATTTCGGCTTCCACGTCATCAAGGTCGAGGATAAGCGCGACGCTCCGCCGCCGCCCTTCGAGCAGGTGCAGGATCAGGTTCGTCAGCTCGTCATGCGCGACAAGTATCTTGAGCTTCTGAACAAGGCGAAGGCCTCCGCCAAGATCGAGATCACGGACGAGACGCTGCGCAAGGGTTACGACCAGGCCAACAAGCAGCCGGAGCCGGGCAGTGAGCCCGTCGCGCCGGCGCCGCAGCAGTAATATTCGCATCAGGGCCCGGTTCTTCCGGGCCCTTCATTAGAGCCGGATGATTTTGGGCCTGATCGGCCTAAAATCATCCGGATCTAAATCAAAGAAGGTGAGCATGGTGTCGTCCGAAAGCCGCTGACACTTTTCGGCATCATGCTCTGGCATCGTTTGTTGTCGCATTTCCGGACGGCGAACCGGTTTCCATTTCGCCTGGAAGTGCTCATTGGCAGGTCTCATCATGTCCGGTTCCGTCTCTCCGCTCGCCCCGAAATCCTTCGTCTCGATGCCACCGCTGCGCGGCGTGCGGATGGCGACGGCTTCCGCCGGCATCAAGTACAAGAACCGCACAGATGTGCTGATGATGGTCTTTGACAGGCCGGCGACTGTTGCGGGCGTTTTTACCCGCTCGAAGTGCCCGTCGGCGCCGGTGGATTTCTGCCGGGCCAATCTCCCCCATGGCAGCGCCCGCGCCGTCGTCGTCAATTCCGGCAATGCTAATGCTTTCACCGGCCTGAAGGGCCGGCAGGCGACCGCGCTGACGGCGAAGTCGGCTGCCGCTGCCGTCGGCTGCGCCGAAAACGAGGTCTATCTGGCCTCGACCGGCGTCATCGGCGAGCCGCTGGATGCCACCAAATTCTCAGGCGTTCTGGACCGAATGCAGGTCGAAGCGACCGGCGATTTCTGGTTCGAGGCGGCCAAGGCGATCATGACCACCGACACCTATCCGAAGGTTTCGACCCGCAGCGCCGAGATCGGCGGCGTGGCCGTGACGATCAACGGCATCGCCAAGGGCGCCGGCATGATCGCGCCTGATATGGCGACGATGCTCTCCTTCGTCGTCACCGATGCCGACATTGCGCCAGCCGCGCTGCAGGCGCTTCTATCTGACGGCGTTGGCCCGACCTTCAATTCCATGACCGTCGACAGTGACACCTCCACCTCCGATACGTTGATGCTGTTTGCAACGGGAGCCGCGGCCGAGGACGGCCAGGCCCGCATCGAACGTGCCGATGATCCGCGCCTTGCCGCCTTCCGGGCCGCACTCAATGAAGTGCTGAAGGACCTGTCGCTGCAGGTGGTGCGCGACGGAGAGGGTGCCACCAAGATGCTTGAAATCACCGTGACGGGTGCCGAGAGCGATGCCGCCGCCAAGCGTATCGCGCTATCGATCGCCAATTCGCCGCTGGTCAAGACGGCGGCCGCCGGCGAAGACGCCAATTGGGGCCGTATCGTCATGGCCGTCGGCAAGTCCGGCGAGATGGCTGACCGCGACCGGCTCGCCATCTGGTTCGGCGACATCAGGGTCGCCGTCAATGGCGAGCGTGATGCCGATTATTCCGAGGAGGCCGCCTCGAACGTCATGAAGGCGCAGGATATCCCCGTCAAAGTCGATATCGGGCTCGGCGGCGGCACAGCAACCGTCTGGACCTGCGACCTCACCAAGGAATATGTTGCGATCAATGGCGACTATCGGAGCTGATCGTTCATTGGCGCAGGTATCCATTTTCTCACACAATCTGCCGCTGGTGCGCAGGCTGGAGGCCGTCGGCTTTCGCGCCTGGCCGGCGGCATCCGTGCAATATGACGGCAGCTGGCAGGTGCGCCTGACGGCCGGTCACCCGTCCAACCGGCTGAATTCGATCGTGCCGCTCGATCCCTCGGATCATCGCGATGTCGAAATCCGCCTGGAAAAGGCGCGCCGAAAGTTCGAGGCCTATGGCCGCGCCGCTGTGGTCCGCCAGACGCCGCTGGCCTCGCCGGTGCTGATCGAACTTCTGCGCGCGCAGAACTGGACGCGCTTCGACGATACGGTGGTGATGACCTGCGACCTTGCCGAGGCGGAGCTGCCGGATACGCTCGATCACCTGCCGACTCACGATGTCGGCCGTTTCGTCGACGCCAACCTCGCCGTCGACCGGGCGCCACTGAGGCTGAAGCCGGCGCTTGCCGAAATCATTTCAGCGATCAAGCCGCCATCCGGCCTGTTCATGATCGAGAATGCGGCGGACGGCCCGCTTGCGACCGTGCTCTGCGTCCAGGACAATGACCTTGCCGGGATCATGTCGCTTTCGGTCTCCGAGGCGCGGCGGCGCGAGGGGCTCGGCATCGAAATCCTCACCTCGGCGCTGCGCTGGGCGCGCATGCGTAGCGCCCGTTCGGCCTGGCTGCAGGTGAAGCTGTCCAACCGCCCGGCCATCGCACTCTATGAGCGCCTGGGTTTTCGCGACGCCTATCATTATTGCTATTGGCAGCAGGAGCCGCGATGAGCGAGGCAGGCCGGAAGATATTGCTGGTCGCCGCCTGTGCGCTGATCGATGCCGATGGGCGTATCCTGTTGGCACAGCGTCCCGAGGGAAAGTCGCTTGCCGGGTTGTGGGAGTTTCCCGGCGGCAAGGTCGAGCCCGGTGAGACGCCGGAGGAAACGCTGGTGCGCGAGCTTGAGGAAGAACTCGGCATCAACACCAAGATTGCCTGCCTTGCGCCGCTTACCTTTGCCAGCCACTCCTACGAGACCTTCCACCTTTTGATGCCGCTTTATATCTGCCGGCGCTATGAGGGCATTCCCCAGGGCCGGGAGGGGCAGGCGCTAAAATGGGTGCGTCCGCAGGCGCTACGCGACTATCCGATGCCGCCGGCTGACGAGCCGCTCATCCCGATGTTGCAGGATTTACTTTAGCGTTATCTGATTATTATTGTGCCACATCGTTTTCGGCTGTGGATATTAATGGATCGTTTAACACCTTCTGCCAAAGATCGGCCTCAATCAAGCATCTGGCGTGCGTGTATTAAAAGGCTTGACGTCATGGACGATGATTTCTGGAAAGCTGTCCGGGAAAAGGAACGGGCCTCGTCTGCCTCGCGCAGGACGGGTGCGCTGAATATCGCCCTTCTGTTCGGCACGGCAGTGGTCGCGCTGACGCTCATTCTGACGCCAATGCTTGCGGATTCCTCGAAGAAAAGCGTCTTTGCCAGCGCGCCGGCGGATTTCGATACGATCACGACAGGATCGATCCCGAAGAGTGACAGCGGCAAGCGTTATACGATCCGCCGCAGCGTCCTCCAGGATACGCCCGGTTCGGTCTGCGTCGTCCAGGGCTATGGCGTCGGCGCCGGTTGCTGAAAAATGCCGGCCGTCGCCCGATGGTCGTGGAATTGGTCGTTTGCCGTCGGTTTCGCTCAGGGGTCGCGAAATAATGCGTATTTTGAAAGCATTTCTTGCAGATAACAGAGGTGCGACGGCAATTGAGTATGGCTTGATCGCCGCCCTCATTTGTGGCGCGCTCATCTCCGGTCTCGGGGTCTTCACCGGCGCCCTGCAGGACGTCTTCAACGTGATCAACAACAATATGACGGCGAATTGAAGAAACAGCCGGCCGTTACTGCTTGAGCTTGTGCTCGTCCACCTTCAATGCATCGGCAAGGCGCGCCTTGGCCGAACCCGGCCTGAGCGGCTTTTGCTGGCTCTCATGGGCAGCCCATCCCGAGACATAGATGATCGAGAAGGTGGCGCGGATGCGTCCATCGGGATCGGAATAACGTTCGGCGTAGATCTCCGCCGCGCGCAGGAAGAAGGCGCGTGTGAGCGGCATCCGGGCGCGGGCCGCAAGCGGATTGCTCATGCCCATCGCTCGCAGATCCCGCATCAGCGGAAAGAGCGAATCATAGCGCACCGTATAGTTCTCCGCATCGATTACCGGCAACGTGAAGCCGGCGCGCTGCATGAGGCTGCCGACATCGCGCACATCGGCGAAGGGGATGACACGCGGGCTTGCGCCATCCGTCATCTCGATCTCGGTGGCAAGCAGCACATCGCGCAGTTCCTGTAGCGTGCCGGCGCCGGGGATCGCCGCCATGAACAGGCCGTCCGGCTTCAGGGCGCGGCGGATCTGGATGAAGACACCCGGCGTATCGTTGGTCAGATGCAGGCTGAGCGGCGCAAGGATAAGATTGGCCGATTGCTGTTCGAGCGGCACGTCCTCGAGCGGCGCCTCGATCAAGGTTTCACCCGGCCCGGCATAGGCTTTCTCGCTTTCGATGCGGATCATCGTGCCGATTTTGCCCGTCGCCAACGCGGCACGGGCGGCAGCACCGGTTGCGCCATGCAGTTCGACGGCGGTCTCGAAAGTCCGCTCGACCACAGTAAGCCGCTCGGCCATTTCCTCAGCGGCAATGTCGAGCAGGAAGGCGGCTTTCGGGTCGTTGTTTACAAGCGCGCGATGGCGATGTGCGGCGATCAGGGCTCTGTCGAAGATCGTTTCCATGCCGATGTCCTTAGTCCCGCGCCGCCTGTGCGGCAAGACGATTTTCCTTTCGCGAAGAACAGGCTAGTCTCGGCGGCATGGGACTGATCAATGTTGAAAAACCGTCAGAGTTCTTGCGGGCGCATCTCTTGCGGCCGTTTTCGGCGCTTGCCGATTTCTTTTATCCGCCCGCCTGCTCCGTCTGCGGTATTTCCACAGGCGGCCATCGCGGGCTCTGCGCAAAATGCTGGTCCGGCATCCGCTTCATCGAACGGCCCTATTGCGAGGTGCTTGGCATTCCCTTCTCGCATGATCTCGGCGTCGGCATCCTCAGCGCCGAGGCGATCGCCAACCCGCCGCCCTTCGACCGGCTGCGGTCGGCTGCGACCCATGACCATGCGGTCCGCGATCTCGTTCATGGGCTCAAATATCGCGATCGCACAGATCTGGCACCGATGATGGCTGCCTGGATGCTGCGCGCTTCCGACGGGACGGTCGAGAGCTGCGATGCGCTGATCCCGGTGCCGCTGCACCGCACCCGCATGCTGGCGCGCAAGTTCAACCAGGCAGCCGAGCTTGCCCGCCATATGGCAAGGCTCTCAGGCAAGCCGCTGCTTGCCGCCACGCTTATTCGCGTCAAGCGCACCAGCCAGCAGGTCGGCCTCGGCGCCAAGGCGCGTGAGGACAATGTCAGGGGTGCTTTCGCGATTGCCAAGGGTTGCGAAAACGACATTTTCGGCAAGCGTATCGTCCTCGTCGACGACGTCTATACAACAGGGGCGACGGTCGCTGCGGCAAGCCGGACACTGCGCAAGGCGGGTGCGGCCGACATAACGGTTTTGACCTTTGCAAGGGCTCTCTCCGAGCCTATATGACAGGAATACCCGGCATCAGTCTGGAGAGATTATGGTACCCGTCACCATCTATACACGGCAGTTTTGCGGCTATTGCACCCGCGCCAAGTCCCTTCTCGAAGAAAAGGGCGTCGAATATGTCGAGCACGACGCGACCTTTTCGCCGGATCTTCGCCAGGAGATGATCGGCAAGTCGAACGGACGGACCACTTTTCCGCAGATTTTCATCGGCGCCGATCATGTCGGCGGTTGCGACGATCTCTTTGCGCTCGATCGGGCCGGCAAGCTCGATCCGATGCTGGCGGCTTGAGGAAGAACCGATGAGCTTCAAGGCCGCAGCTGTCCAGATGTGCTCCGGGGTCGATCCGGCGAAGAATGCCGCCGCCATGGCGCGGCTGGTGCGCGAGGCCGTTGCCCAGGGCGCGACCTATGTGCAGACGCCCGAGATGACCGGCATGCTGCAGCGAGACCGTGCGGCGGCACGCGCCGTGCTTGCCGACGAGGCGCATGACATCATCGTCAAGACTGGCTCAGAGCTTGCCGTGGAGCTCGGTATTCACATGCATGTCGGTTCGACTGCGATTGCCCTTGCTGACGGAAAGATCGCCAATCGCGGTTTCCTGTTCGGTCCCGACGGCAGGATTCTCAATCGCTACGACAAGATCCATATGTTCGACGTCGATCTCGACAATGGCGAGAGCTGGCGTGAAAGTGCCGCCTATACAGCCGGCTCGGAGGCCCGCGTCCTCTCGCTGCCCTTTGCCGAAATGGGCTTTGCGATCTGTTACGACGTGCGGTTTCCCGCGCTCTTCCGCGCCCAGGCCATGGCCGGTGCCGAGGTGATGACAGTGCCCGCCGCCTTCACCAAGCAGACCGGCGAGGCGCATTGGGAGATCCTCCTCAGGGCACGGGCAATCGAGAACGGTGTCTTCATCATCGCTGCCGCACAGGCAGGCCGGCACGAGGACGGGCGCGAGACTTTCGGCCATTCGATGATCATCGATCCCTGGGGCACGGTGCTGGCGTCGGCCGGCGCCACCGGTGCGGCGGTTATCGTCGCCGAGATCGATCCCGCCGCGGTCAAGGCCGCGCATGACAAGATCCCGAACCTGAGGAATGGCCGGGAATTCTCGGTCGAGAAGATTGCGGGAGCAGTCGCCGGAGGCGTCGCCGCTTGATCCGCTATTCCCTCACCTGTGACAATGCCCATGAATTCGAAGGCTGGTTTTCGGAAAGCGCCGATTTCGATCGTCAGGTCGAAACCGGTTTTCTGACCTGCCCGGTCTGTCATTCCGCCGCCATTTCCAAGCTGTTGATGGCGCCTTCGGTGTCGACCGCGCGGAAGAAGGACGAGAGGCAGACGCTGGCGATGGATGCCATGCGCCGCGAGGCCCTGCAAAAGCTCAAGGAGGCCGTTGCGGCGGTCAAGGCCAATTCCGAGGACGTCGGCACGCAATTTCCCGAGGAAGCCCGCAAGATCCACTACGGCGAGGCGGATGCCCGCGGCATCATCGGCCAGGCGACGTTCGACGAGGCGCAGGCCCTCCTCGAAGAGGGCATCGAGATCGCAGCCATTCCTGTTTTGCCGGAAGACGTAAACTGACGTGTAGTCCACGCCGCTCGCCTTCTATGATTTCGGCCTGCGTATCGCGCTGAAAGTGTAGCCGGCTTATTGACGGCGGGACTAAAGCGCGTCGCGATCTTTCAGATTCGCTCCTCGCGCTTTAGCCCTTTGTTTTTGCGCATGTCGTTGTCGCAAAACCGCTGCACAGTTTTGCGCGACATGCCCTAAGCCGGCCGCTTCGCCAGCAGCATATAATTCACGTCCATATCCTTGGACAGGTTCCATTGGTTCGACAGTGGATTGAAGAAGACGCCGGTGCGGTCGGTGATCTCGAGGCCGTTTGCGGCCAGCGGCTTTTCCAGCTCTTCCGGGCGTACCAGCTTTTCATACTGATGCGTTCCGCGCGGCAGCCAGCGCAGAATGTTCTCGGCGGCGAAGATGGCAAGCGCTGCCGCCTTCATCGTACGGTTGATGGTGGCAACGAAGATCAGGCCGCCGGGGCGGACCATTTTCGCGCAGGTCGTCATGAAGAATTCGACATCGGCGACGTGTTCCACCACCTCCATGTTCAAGACGATATCGAAGGTCTCGCCAGCCTCGGCGAGCTCCTCGGCGGTGACGGCGCGATAGTCGACCGAAACGCCGGAGGCCTTCGCATGGGTGGAGGCGATGCCAATATTCTTCTCGGACGGATCGGCGCCGACGACGGACGCGCCCATGCGGGCGAGAGGTTCGGATAACAGACCGCCGCCGCAGCCGATATCGAGCACGCGCAGGCCCTCGAGCGGGCGCGCGCTTTTCGGATCACAGCCGAAATTCTCGCAGGCTTTGTCTCTTATATAGGCGAGCCGGACGGGATTGAACTTGTGCAGCGGCTTGAATTTGCCGGTCGGGCTCCACCATTCCGCCGCCATCGCCGAGAAGCGGTCCACTTCACCTTGGTCGATCGTGCTTCTGGCGCCTTCCGTCATCGTCCACTCCTTCATTCGTGAGATGTGAAGTCGGACGATCGGGGGCATAAGTCAAGGGTGCAGACCAGAGGACTGACGAGGGCGGAACCGCTCGCCAATAGCTTTTATCGCCTGCGCTTGCCTCCCCCCGCCAAACTCGCTAAGAGACGCCGCAACTTGGGGCCTTTGGGGACCTGGGCTTTAGAGCGGTTCCGGAAGTTGGGAATCCGGCTCTCTGGCCAAGCGGTCTGCCCCAGAGCTTTCGTGATGCCGGGTCAGGTTTTCCGCTTTCCCGGCGCCAGTCGTGGTAGAGGCATATGGCACGCATTGTAATGAAATTCGGCGGCACGTCCGTCGCTGACCTGGACCGCATCAAGAATGTTGCCCGCCACGTAAAACGCGAAGTCGATGCCGGGCACGAGGTCGCGGTAGTGGTGTCGGCCATGTCCGGCAAGACCAATGAACTGGTTGGCTGGGTCCAGGGCACGCCGAAGGTGATCGGCGCCAATTCTCCGTTTTACGATGCGCGGGAATATGATGCGGTGGTCGCATCCGGCGAGCAGGTGACATCAGGGCTGCTGGCAATCGCATTGCAAGCGATGGATATCAATGCCCGTTCCTGGCAGGGATGGCAGATCCCGATCCGCACCGACAACGCGCATGGCGCGGCACGGATCATGGAGATTGACGGCTCTGACATCGTCAAACGCATGGGCGAGGGGCAGGTTGCCGTCATCTCCGGCTTCCAGGGGTTGGGACCCGACAACCGTATCGCGACGCTCGGGCGCGGCGGATCGGACACTTCGGCCGTCGCAATCGCGGCAGCTGTCAAGGCAGACCGCTGTGATATCTATACTGACGTCGACGGCGTCTACACGACCGACCCCCGCATCGTGCCGAAGGCGCGCAGGCTGAAGAAGATCGCCTTCGAGGAAATGCTGGAAATGGCCTCGCTTGGCGCCAAGGTACTGCAGGTGCGCTCGGTCGAGCTTGCCATGGTGCACAAGGTGCGCACCTTCGTGCGCTCATCATTCGAAGACCCCGATGCTCCGGGCATGGGCGATCTGCTGAACCCGCCCGGAACGCTGATTTGTGACGAGGATGAAATCGTGGAACAGGAAGTAGTCACCGGCATCGCCTATGCCAAGGATGAGGCTCAGATCTCGCTTCGCCGTCTTGCCGACCGGCCGGGCGTGTCCGCGGCGATCTTCGGGCCGCTTGCCGAATCCCATATCAATGTCGACATGATCGTCCAGAATATCTCCGAGGATGGGTCGAAGACCGACATGACCTTCACCGTGCCGTCAGGCGACGTCGAGAAGGCGATCAAGGTGCTCGGCGACCATAAGGAGAAGATCGGCTACGATGTCGTGCAGAACGAATCGGGGCTGGTGAAAGTATCGGTCATCGGTATTGGCATGCGCAGCCACGCGGGCGTTGCCGCGACCGCATTTCGTGCACTTGCCGAAAAAGGCATCAACATCAAGGCGATCACGACCTCCGAGATCAAGATTTCCATCCTGATTGACGGTCCCTATGCAGAACTCGCTGTCAGGACTTTGCATTCCTGCTACGGTCTGGATAAGAATTGATTCCCAGTGGGCGGCCTGCCCCTTCAGGTTGAGGAGACGAGGGCCGGCCTGCCGGGACTGAGTGCGTTGTTTCGGGAGCTTGAGACGCCATGAGAGACCTTTCCGGCGGTCCGCGCGTGCTGCTCAGGCGGCTGCGCGAGTTGATGGCGGAGCCGCTGGAGCCGCAGGAGCGTCTTGACCGGATCGTCCGCCAGATTGCCGGCAATATGGTGGCGGAGGTTTGCTCCGTCTATGTGCTGCGCGCCGACGGTGTACTCGAACTCTACGCGACCGAAGGCCTCAACCGCGAGGCCGTGCATCTGGCGCAACTGAAGATGGGGCAGGGCCTGGTCGGCACGATCGCGGCCTCGGCCCAGCCGCTGAACCTTTCCGACGCGCAGTCGCACCCTGCTTTCCGCTACCTGCCGGAAACGGGCGAAGAAATCTACCATTCCTTCCTTGGTGTGCCGATCCTCAGGACCGGGCGCTCACTCGGCGTTCTCGTCGTGCAGAACAAGGCAAGCCGCAACTATCGCGAGGAAGAGCTGGAAGCGCTCGAGACGACCGCGATGGTGCTTGCCGAGATGATCGCCACCGGCGAGCTCAAGAAGATCACCAAGCCGGGCCTCGAACTCGACCTGACGCGTTCGGTGACCGTTGATGGCGACACTTATAATGACGGCATCGGCCTCGGTTACGTCGTGCTGCACGAGCCGCGCATCGTCGTCACCAACCTGCTGAACGAAGATGCCGAGAAGGAAATTCGGCGGCTGGCCGAAGCCATGGGCTCGCTTCGGATTTCAATCGACGACATGCTGTCGCGTCGCGACGTGTCGATGGAGGGCGAACATCGTGAGGTGCTCGAAACCTATCGCATGTTCGCGCATGACCAGGGCTGGGTGCGCAAGCTCGAGGAGGCGATCCGCAACGGCCTGACGGCGGAAGCAGCAGTCGAGAAGGTGCAGAGCGACACCAAGGCGCGGATGATGCGGTTGACCGACCCTTATCTGCGCGAACGCATGCATGATTTCGAGGATCTGGCGAACCGTCTGCTCAGACAGTTGACGGGTTATACCGGCCGGACGACCGCCGAAGGTTTCCCCAGCGACGCAATCATCCTGGCGCGCGCCATGGGGGCAGCCGAGCTGCTCGATTATCCGCGTTCCAATGTGCGTGGGCTGGTGCTGGAAGAAGGGGCGGTGACGAGCCACGTGGTGATCGTCGCACGCGCCATGGGCATTCCGGTCATCGGCCAGGCGGCGGGTGTGGTGGCGCTCGCCGAGAATGGTGATGCCGTGATCATCGACGCCGACGAGGGGCATGTGCATCTGCGGCCGATGGCCGATCACCGGCGTTCCTATGAAGAAAAGGTCCGCTTCCGCGCCAGGCGGCAGGAACAGTTCCGGGCACTGCGCGCCGTCGAGCCGGTTACCAAGGATGGGCAGCGGATCTCGCTGATGATGAATGCGGGGCTGTTGGTCGACCTGCCGCAGCTTTCGGAATCGGGTGCCGAGGGCATCGGCCTCTTCCGCACCGAGCTGCAATTCATGATCGCCTCCACCATGCCGAAGGCGGATGAGCAGGAGCAGTTCTATCGCAATGTGATCAAACAGGCGGCGGGCCGCACCGTCACCTTCCGTACGCTCGATATCGGCGGCGATAAGGTGGTGCCCTATTTCCGCGGCCATGAGGAAGAAAATCCAGCGCTCGGCTGGCGCGCCATCCGGCTGTCGCTCGACCGGCCGGGACTGTTGCGCACCCAGTTGCGCGCTCTGCTAAAGGCATCGGCCGACACCGAGCTGAAGCTGATGGTGCCGATGGTGACCGAGGTTTCTGAGTTGAAGATGGTGCGCGAGCTTTTGCAGAAGGAAGTGCAGCATCTCTCACGCTTCGGCCACGGCTTGCCGCGCAAGCTGCAATTCGGGGCGATGCTGGAGGTGCCGGCCCTGCTTTGGCAGCTCGACGAACTGATGGAGGCGGTCGATTTCGTCTCGGTCGGTTCGAACGACCTCTTCCAGTTCTCGATGGCGGTCGATCGCGGCAATGCACGGGTTTCGGACCGCTTCGATCCGCTGGGCAAGCCGTTCTTGCGCATCCTGCGCGATATTGTGCGCGGGGCAGAGCGGAACAAGACGCCGGTGACGCTCTGCGGCGAGCTCGCCAGCAAACCCATCTCGGCGATGGCGCTGCTCGGTATCGGCTTCCGCTCGATCTCGATGTCACCGGCCTCGATCGGACCGGTGAAGGCGATGCTGCTAGGGCTCGATGTCGGGGCGCTGACGAAGGCGATGGACGAGGTGCTGGACGATCACCACGCCTTGACGCCGATGCGCGAGGTGCTTGCCCGCTTCGCCGAGAGCCACAATATTCCCCTTTAGACAGAGATTAAGAAGAATCGGAGTGAAGGGTGGCGAAGCTTCCCGTTGAAAAGATGCGCGAGCTGGAACGTCGTTTCGGCGAGATCGAGGCGCGAATGTCGGCTGGCCCGGCTGCCGATGTCTATGTGAAGCTCGCATCCGAATATTCCGAGCTGCAGCCTGTCGTGACGAAGATCCGCGTCTATGAGAAAGCGGTCGCCGAGCTTGCCGATCTCGAAACGCTGCTCGAGGACAGGTCGGTCGACCGCGAGATGCGCGACCTCGCCGAGCTGGAGCTGCCCGACGTGAAAGAGCAGATCGAGGTGCTAGAACAGGAGATGCAGATCCTGCTTCTGCCGAAGGACGCAGCGGACGAAAAGAGCGCGATCCTTGAAATCCGCGCTGGCACGGGCGGCTCGGAAGCCGCTCTTTTCGCCGGCGATCTGTTTCGCATGTACGAGCGCTTTGCGGCGGAAAAGGGCTGGAAGGTGGAGGTGCTCTCTGCGAGCGAGGGCGAAGCCGGTGGCTACAAGGAAATCATCGCGACGATTACCGGTAGGGGCGTCTTTGCCAAGCTGAAATTCGAATCCGGCGTACATCGCGTGCAGCGCGTGCCGGAAACTGAGGCGGGAGGCCGCATCCATACGTCGGCGGCAACGGTGGCGGTGCTGCCCGAGGCCGAGGAGATCGACATCGAGATCCGGGCTGAAGACATCCGCATCGACACAATGCGCTCTTCGGGTGCGGGCGGCCAGCACGTCAATACGACGGACTCGGCGGTGCGTATCACCCACCTGCCGAGCGGCATCGTCGTCACCAGCTCGGAAAAATCGCAACACCAAAATCGCGCCAAGGCGATGCAGGTGCTGCGCTCCAGGCTTTATGACGCGGAGCGGCAGAGGGCCGACAGCGAGCGCTCTGCCGATCGCAAAAGCCAGGTCGGCTCCGGCGACCGCTCGGAACGTATCCGCACCTATAATTTCCCGCAGGGGCGGGTGACGGACCATCGCATCAATCTGACGCTCTATAAGCTTGAGCGAATGATGGAAGGCGAGATCGAGGAGGTCGTCGACGCGCTGATGGCCGATTACCAGGCCAGCCAGCTGGCGCAGCTCGGCGAGCAACAATGAGCTCGACGGTCGCCGATATGCTTGCCGAAGCGCGCCGTCGCTTCACCGAAGCCGGTATCGTCGACCCGGCGACCGATGCGCGGCTGCTTGTCGCGGGCCTTCTGAAATTGTCGCCGACCGAGCTGTTGACGCGATCGGCGGAGCGGCTTTCTCCTGAGCAGGCCGAAGTGATTTTCAAGGCGCTGGAGCGGCGGCTCGGCCATGAGCCGGTGCATCGCATTCTCGGCGAGCGGGAATTCTATGGCCTGCCGCTGCGGCTCTCGGCGGAAACGCTGGAACCGCGGCCGGATACGGAAATCCTGGTCGATACGGTTCTCGTCTATCTCAAAGACCTTGCAAAGGCGCAAAGCCGTCTCCATATCCTTGACATGGGAACCGGGACCGGGGCGATATGCCTTGCGCTTTTGAGCGAGTGTCCTGATGCGTCAGGTGTCGGCAGCGACATATCGGCGGATGCACTTCTGACGGCAAGATCGAATGCAGAAAGAAACGGGTTGCAGGATCGTTTTCACGTCGTCCAGTCGAGTTGGTTCGAGAACATCCAGGGATCCTTTCACGCGATTGTCTCAAATCCGCCCTATATTGCTTCCAATGTCATTCACGATCTCGCTCCCGAAGTGACGAAATTTGATCCGGCTGCGGCTCTGGATGGCGGCCCGGATGGGCTTGACGCTTACAAAGCCATAGCCAAGGATGCGGCAAGGTTCATCAGGCCCGATGGGGTCGTCGGACTGGAGATCGGCTACGATCAGCGAAACGACGTGACGGCGATCTTTGAAGCGAAAGGCTTCAGGTGCCTCAAATCCGTGAAAGATTATGGTCAGAACGACAGGGTGCTCGTGTTCGCGCTCACGTGAGAGACGATAATGCGGCATTGAACAGGACATTATTGTTATTGCGAAGAAAAGGCTTGGATTTCCCGGTGAAGCAATATAGGTTGCGGTCACGTGTTGGGCAGATAGGAATGAACGAGATTCGTTCGGTACTTGGTTTGCCTCGGGGGTCCGCTCTTTTAAACGAGAGTTTCAACGGTTGAACACGACCCAATGCGTGAATCAGTCAAACTGACTTGAGAACCAAGCGGCAGGTCGGCGCAAAGGCGCAGTATGCTCGCGGCACAAAGGTCCTGACCCGGTTTTCCGGTCATGGCGGTTGGTGCCATGTATCCATCACAAACAGAGAATTCAGGTGAACGATCTATGAGGCCAGGACAGCAGAACAAGCGCGGTCGAGGGCGTGGTAACAATAACAACGGCGGCGGTGGCGGCGGCGGTGGAAATAACAATAACAACAATTTCAACCGCAAGGGCGGCAATCCGCTGACCCGGACCTATGACAGCTCCGGCCCCGATGTGAAGATTCGCGGTACTGCGCAGCATATCGCCGAAAAATACGCGCAGCTCGCCCGCGACGCCCAAAGCTCCGGCGATCGCGTGATTGCCGAGAACTATCTCCAGCACGCCGAACATTATAATCGTATCATCGCCAGCGCCCAGGCGCAGATGCAGGAACGCTTCCAGCGCGACGACCGCGGCGAGTACAATGATCGCGAAGGTGCGGACCGCGACGGCGACGATATGGATAACAATGAGAATGACAATGACAATGACGGCGACGACGTCGTTATCGTCCAGCCGCCGCAGAACAGGCAGCACCAGCCGCAGAGCAGGCAGCACCAGCCGCAGGCACAGCAGCAGCCGAAGCCGGTACCCGCTCAGGCGCCGGCACCGGCACCCCAGTCCGAACTCATCGATGGAACCGGCCCACAGCCGGAGATCGAAGGTATTCCGGCCGAAGTCGCCATGGACGAGGAAGGTGCCGGCGGCCAGCCGCGCGAACGCCAGCCCCGCCGCCGCAGCACCGGCAGCCGTCCCCGTCGCCCGCGTCGCGGTGCTGAGGGCGAAGAAGCCGCCGCTGAAGGCGAGGGCGCCTCTGCCGAGGCGCCAGTGCTGGCTGACGTCGCATCGGAATGAGGATTTCGCTTCCCGTTCAAGGGAGAGCGTGAAGTTCATGCCATCTGCTCGAATTAGCTTGAAAATCCCCGGCCTTGTGCCGGGGATTTTCATTTTACGGGCTCTTTAAACTCGCAGAACAGGCTACCATATTCTCTTCGAACTGCTTCGCCCGAATCCCAGACGGGCAAAGCGTGACCTGCCTTTTCAGGGGGTCGATCTCAATCATCGGTCTGCGCCTCGTCAGGGCAGGGCGATCCATGGAGGTACCATATGAATATCGAGAAATATTCGGAGCGGGTGCGCGGTTTCATCCAATCCGCCCAGACCTATGCGCTGGCGCAGGGTCACCAGCAATTTGCGCCCGAACATGTGCTGAAAGTCCTGCTCGACGACGATCAGGGCATGGCGGCGTCGCTGATCGAGCGCGCCGGCGGCGATGCCAAGGCCGCCCGCCTTGCCAATGACGCAGCTCTCGCCAAGTTGCCGAAGATCTCCGGCGGCAACGGCAACATTTATCTGGCGCAACCTCTCGCCAAGGTCCTTTCGACCGCTGAAGAAGCGGCGAAGAAGGCCGGTGACAGCTTTGTCACGGTCGAGCGCCTGCTGCAGGCGCTGGCGATCGAATCCTCGGCCTCGACCTTTTCGACGCTGAAGAATTCAGGCGTGACCGCCCAGGGCCTCAACCAGGTCATCAATGACATCCGCAAGGGCCGGACGGCGGATTCCTCCAATGCCGAGCAGGGTTTCGATTCGCTGAAGAAGTTCGCACGCGATCTCACTGCCGAAGCCCGCGAGGGCAAGCTCGACCCGGTGATCGGTCGCGACGACGAAATCCGTCGCACCATCCAGGTGCTTTCGCGCCGTACCAAGAACAATCCGGTGCTGATCGGCGAACCCGGGGTCGGCAAGACGGCGATCGTCGAGGGCCTGGCGCTGCGCATCGTCAACGGCGACGTGCCGGAATCGCTCAAGGACAAGAAGCTGATGGCGCTCGACATGGGCGCGCTGATTGCCGGTGCGAAATACCGCGGCGAATTCGAGGAGCGGCTGAAGGCCGTGCTCAATGAAGTCCAAGCGGAAAACGGCGAGATCATCCTGTTCATCGATGAGATGCACACGCTGGTCGGCGCCGGCAAGGCGGATGGGGCGATGGACGCCTCCAACCTCTTGAAGCCCGCCCTTGCCCGCGGTGAGCTGCATTGCGTCGGCGCGACCACGCTTGATGAATATCGCAAACATGTCGAGAAGGATCCGGCCCTTGCCCGCCGCTTCCAGCCCGTCGTCGTCGACGAACCGACGGTCGAAGACACGATCTCGATCTTGCGTGGGCTGAAGGAAAAATACGAGCAGCATCACAAGGTGCGCATCGCCGATGCGGCGCTGGTGGCCGCGGCGACACTTTCCAATCGCTACATCACCGACCGCTTCCTGCCCGACAAGGCCATCGACCTGATGGACGAGGCGGCAGCGCGCCTGCGCATGCAGGTGGATTCCAAGCCGGAGGAGCTCGACGAGCTCGATCGCCGGATCATCCAGCTGAAGATCGAGCGCGAGGCGCTGAAGAAGGAAACCGACGTTGCCTCTGCCGACCGGCTGAAGCGGCTGGAGACCGAACTCACCGGCCTCGAAGAGGAAGCCGATGCACTGACGGCCCGCTGGCAGGCGGAAAAGCAGAAGCTCGGCCTTGCCGCCGATCTGAAGAAGCAGCTCGACGATGCCCGCAATGAACTGGCGATCGCCCAGCGCAAAGGCGAATTCCAACGTGCCGGCGAGCTGACCTACGGTGTCATTCCGGATCTGGAAAAGCAGCTCGTCGACGCCGAGAAGCAGGATGGCGAACGCGGCGCGATGGTGCAGGAGGTCGTCATCCCCGACAATATCGCCCATGTCGTTTCCCGCTGGACCGGCATTCCGGTCGACAGGATGCTGGAAGGCGAACGCGACAAGCTGCTTCGGATGGAAGACGAACTGGCGAAATCGGTGATCGGCCAAGGTGATGCGGTTCAGGCCGTGTCGCGCGCCGTCCGCCGCGCGCGGGCCGGCCTACAGGATCCGAACCGGCCGATCGGCTCGTTTATCTTCCTCGGCCCGACCGGCGTGGGCAAGACGGAGCTCACCAAGGCGCTTGCCCGCTTCCTCTTCGACGACGAAACGGCGATGGTGCGTATGGACATGTCGGAATATATGGAGAAGCACTCCGTTGCCCGGCTGATCGGTGCGCCTCCCGGCTATGTCGGTTATGACGAAGGCGGAGCGCTGACGGAAGCCGTGCGCCGCAGGCCCTATCAGGTCGTGCTGTTCGACGAGATCGAAAAGGCGCATCCCGACGTCTTCAATATCCTGCTGCAGGTGCTGGACGACGGACGTCTGACGGACGGCCAGGGCCGGACGGTCGATTTCCGCAACACGATGATCATCATGACCTCGAACCTCGGCGCCGAATATCTGACGCAGCTGAAGGACGGCGACGACAGCGACACGGTTCGCGAGCAGGTGATGGAGGTTGTGCGCGGGCATTTCCGGCCGGAATTCCTGAACCGCATCGACGAGATCATCCTCTTCCATCGCCTGAAGCGCGAGGAGATGGGCGCAATCGTCGATATCCAGCTGAAGCGGCTGGTGGCCCTGCTGTCCGAGCGCAAGATCGTCATCGATCTCGACGAGGAAGCCCGCCACTGGCTGGCGAACAAGGGTTACGATCCGGTCTACGGCGCAAGGCCGCTGAAGCGGGTGATCCAGAAGTTCGTGCAAGATCCGTTGGCCGAGCAGATCCTGTCTGGCCAGGTGCCGGACGGATCGACGGTAAAACTGACGAGCGGTTCGGACCGGCTGCAGTTCAGGACGGGGCAGACGGTGAGCGAAGCAGCGTAAACCGGTTTTCCGGATGAATGGGAAATGGCGGCTTCGGGCCGCCATTTTTCGTTTGGCGGCCGAGGCGCCTCCTGGAGGGGAACCAGCGTAGATGGACGCTACTTGCTCGCCACCTGGTCTGGCGTCTGGTTGTTCAGCAGCGTATCGATGCGCTTGCGCTCGTCCTCGAATTTCGCCAGCGCCTCGCCCTGCAGCGATTTGCCGCCCGGCAGGCGGATGCGCAGCGGATCGACCTTGGTGCCGTTGACGATCAGCTCATAATGCAGGTGGGGGCCGGTGGATTCGCCCGTCGTGCCGACCCAGCCGATCACCTGGCCCTGGCGGATCTTGGCACCAGGGACGACACCCTTGGCGATGGCGCTCTGGTGGTTGTAGGAGGATTCATAACCATTGGCATGGCGGACGATCGTCTGGTTGCCGTAACCGCCGGAATCCCAGCCGGCTTTTTCGACCGTGCCGTTGCCGGCGGCGATGATCGCCGTGCCGCGGGGTGCAGCCCAATCGACGCCGGTGTGCATGCGGGCAAAACCGAGGATGGGGTGGCGGCGCATGCCGAAGCCCGATTTGAAGATGCCGTTCGGCACCGGGTTGCGCAGCAGGAACTGGCGGATGCTCTTGCCGTTCTCGTCGAAATAATCGACCGTGCCGTCGTCGGGGTCCTGGAAGCGGTAGAAGCGTGTCTGTGTGTCGCCGAAACGGGCGTTGACATAGAGCAGTTCGGAATCCTCGGTCGCCTGACCGGCGCTGTCGGCAACGGAAAAGAAAGCCTCGAGACTGTCGGTCGGCCTCAGCTGCGCCTGGAAATCGACATTGCTGGCCAGCAGCTTGATGATCAGCGCGGTCATATCCTTGGTCATGCCGTAGGAAAGGGCAGCACGATAGATGCCGTCATAGACGCGCGGCAGGTTCTGGCCGGGGGGCGGTGCGAAGGAATTGTCATCGAAGGCGGTGGCGATGGCATCCAGCATCGGCGGCTCGCTGCCGGGCACATATCTGCCCTTGTCGTCGACGGCCACGGTGACGAGATGGCGCGTGCCGCGATAGACGCTGGCTCGGATGATCTTAGCCTGTTCGCCCTTCTGAATGATGCCGATGCGCAGCACGTCGCCCTTGTCGAGATCACTGGAACCCAGTTGCTGCGCGATATAGCCGGCAATGCCATCGGCATATTGCTGCGGATAGCCTGAATCCGTCAGCGCCTTGGCGATCGGCGTATCGACGCGCACGGGAAGGATGTCGTCGGCGAATTCTTCGGTCTGCGGCGTGATCGATTCCGATGCGGAGACCGTCATGTTCTGTTCGAGCACGCGGGCGGACAGACCGGCGGTCAGATCGACATCGGCATCCTCGTTGGAGAAACGACGCGGATCGACGTAATAAAGGGCTGCGAGCTGAGTATTGCCGTCGGTCAGTACCGAGCCGTTGGAGCGCACATTCTCTTCGACCTCCTCGAGCGACAGGCCGGATGCCATCTGCATGCCGGTCTTGCCGGTCGGGAACGGAATGGTCTTCAGGCTGACTTCGGATTCGACGTCGGAGCCGTAAAGCGCGCCGGTGCGGCTTTGCGGCGCGGGCTGCGGCTCGTCGGCGGAAAAGATCGCCAGGGGATCGAAGTCGGGATAGTCCTCCGTCGCCACATGATTGGCGGCCAGCGTCATCTTCACATGCGCGAAGGGCTGGCGGCGCACCACTTCCTTTTCGCCGTCGTGGATGACGGTTGAAACTTCCATGATGGCACGGTCAGACGGTTTTGCGGCAATGGCGGGCGCGACCAGCCGGCCGCCACGGACCACGGTCGTATCCTCATGCGCGTCCGCCGCAACGCTCGCATAGGCTTCGGCGGGGATCGCCAGTTGCTGGCGGCCATCAAGGGCGGCAAAAAGGGCGACACCCATCAGAACGGATGATGTAATGCCGGTGAGGAACGTGCCCGAGAGCCAGCGCAAGGAAACCTCGCGGCGATCGGGCGCACGCCTGCCGTCGGCCAGAAGCGGAGGCTCGTTGCCCAACGAGCGGATCATCATTTTCTCCGTCATCATGGCAGTCGGGTCCGCGTCCTTACATCAGGCGTCTGTGGGAGCATTTATCGGCCATCCTGGCTGGGGCGAAAGATGTGCATATTTTGGGCATGGAAGTCAAATCACTCAGGAAAAGGCAGTTTGCCTGCATTTGCCTGTGTGAATCATGTGTCTCTTAAGACCAGCAGATTGTGATGATGTCGGGGCGCAGGAGACAAAAGAGCGTTCTTTCCACGAAAAGTCGAAAGACGTTCATCTTTCCGGGCCGTGTCAGGCCGGTCGGAATCCGGGAAATGACCGCATTTGCGTGTCGCCCGAAATTTTGTCTGGAAAAACAATGACCTGAAAGAAAAATCAATTTTTTCAAAAAGCGCTGTTGACTGTTTGGGAGGGTTAGTTCTATAAGCCCACTCACTGAACGAGGGCGGCGGCGCTGCTGGCGACGAAGTCTTTCG
>NZ_MRDL01000028.1 GCF_002008365.1 Rhizobium leguminosarum bv. viciae USDA 2370 | reverse complement strand
CCGTCAGCCGGGCACTCGACGAGCGCTTTGGTCGCAATGCCATCATTCGCGGCGAAAAGGATCTCATCAACCGTGTGCCACCAGCGCAGCGCAGCGCCTTCGAGGCGATGCAGGACAGGTTGAAGGTCCTGCAGCGGACGGCGCGCATGGAAAGCAGCGAACAGATCATCTCGGAACGGCGCCAGCGGGCTGTCAGTCGTGGCATCGGTGTGACCGGCCTTTAAACGGATCTCAATGATGAATTTGGGAAGCGAAACCAAAAACACGGTTCCCTATCGTTTCGGTGGAACCCATGCCGCATCGGGCCGTTCTCCATGTTAACGGGAGAATATGCATGTCGAAAACCCTTCTCTACGGTGCGACGAAGATCGACGAGACCAACAGCGCTTATGCGCCTGCCGAAAGTCTCGCCCAGTTTCAGTGGAAGAACCGCGTCTTCGTTGTTTTCGCCGACAGGGATAATTCCCGCGCCGCCCGGCAGGAAAATCACCTGCTGGCCGACCGCTCAGCGCTCGATGAGCGTGATCTGGTTGTGATAAAGATTTCCGGTGCCGGCGTTCGACCACTCTTCGGTGCGGCTGACGGCCTCGACGGCGAAGCGATCCGCCGCGATCTCGAGGCGCCGGAGGTCGGCGAATTCGCCGCTTTCCTTCTCGGCAAGGACGGCACCGTGAAGCTCAAGGTCAGCGAGCCGATTACCGATGGCGAGCTCTTCGCCATAATCGACAGCATGCCGATGCGTGCTGCCGAATCGCTGAAGCCGGACAAATAGCCCCGAACGTCGCGCACACTGAAATCATCAAAGGGAGGCGGTCATGTCCGTGCCCAACGAACCCATTCCCGATCAGCCGCCGATGCCCGGACCCGGCTGGAAGCCGGTGCCTCCGATCAAGGAGCCGGAGCCTGACCGGCTGCCCGACGAGGCACCCGTTCCCAATCCCGACGAAAACGACGAACCGGCAAAACACGCTTGGAAGCTTAAAGAAAGATGTGCCGTTCGGCGCTGACGAGTTCCTGCAGGAAATCGGCAACGCTCCTGACGCGCATAAGGTCGCGCGCCGTTTCGTGATAGGTTGTCCAGTAAGCGCGGCGGATCGAAACCTCCGGCAGGATGCGCTGGAGTTCCGGATACTGCCGGGCGATATAATCGTGCAGGATGCCGATCCCGGCGCCTGATCGCACCGCTTCCGTCTGCCCGATCGCCGTCGAAATTTCGAAGCTTGCATCCCAACTCCGCATCACCTCGCCGGAGAAATTCAGCGAGGCGGT
This sequence comes from Rhizobium leguminosarum bv. viciae USDA 2370, assembly GCF_002008365.1. Taxonomy (GTDB): domain Bacteria; phylum Pseudomonadota; class Alphaproteobacteria; order Rhizobiales; family Rhizobiaceae; genus Rhizobium; species Rhizobium leguminosarum. Next base: position 38,810 of record NZ_MRDL01000028.1, on the reverse strand, counting down.
GAAGATCAGGTCTTCGACGTAACCGATGCGCGGATGCGCCTTGAGCGCGTCGATATCCCCTGGCGTGCCCTGGGAGCCGAGGTAGTCGTGTGAGGCATAGAGACCGAGCGTGTAGTCGGTGAGCTTGGAGGAGACGAGCCGGCCTTGTTCGGGCCGCTCCAGCGTGATGGCTATATCCGCCTCGCGCTGCGACAGCGAGAAAGAGCGCGGCACAGGTACGAGCTGGATCTTCAGCGACGGATGGCGTTCGATCAGTCTGCCCATACGCGGCGCAAGAAAGGAAACACCGAACCCATCAGGCGCGCCGACGCGCACAGTCCCGGCAATTGCCGTATCTGTGTGGCCAAGGCTGGCCTGTGCTGCGAGCATTTCCGTTTCCATCCGTTCTGCGGATGCCAGGAACACTTCGCCTTCGGCCGTCAGCTCGCAGCCATTCGTGCGACGGATGAAAAGCCGCGTCTTCAGCGCCTCTTCCAGCGAAGTCAATCGTCGTGAGAGCGTGGCGTGATTGAGCCCCAGCCGCTTCGAGGCGGCAAGGATCTGCCCGGTGCGGGCGACGGCTAGGAAAATCCGAACATCGTCCCAGTTCATGGCTTGGCACGCATTGCAATCGGATCGACCTCGACAAGCGTCAGCGATGTCACCATCTGCGCCGTCTGGTTCTTGTACTTAAGGAAATGCGGTGTCCGCAGATGGGCCTCGTATGCTTCTTGGTCGGCGTAGACTTCAAGGATACGGATCCGATTTGGGCTGTCCCTGATGGAAACAGCGCTCAGGGAAAGGACACCGTCTTCCAGCGCTAGGGATGCTTCGATTTCTTCCGTGAGCAAGGCGCGATAGGTTTCAAGCGTGTCCGGATCGATCTCCAGTTCCGCCATTCTGACGATGGGTTTCCGGCTCATCGGTTTGACCTCCCCCCAGGGTTTGACTTGTCGGCGTTTGACTTGTTGGCGTGCAGGGCCAAGTTTGGAAGCAGCCGCAGCGCCTGATGCGACGATAGGGCTATAATTTGCGCACAACGGTTGCTTATATCAGCGCATTGATTTGTGCAAATTGAAGTGCGATTGTCGGTCATCGAAAAACAGGAGGAACACCCATGCGTGAGATCGGTCATTTCATCGGCGGCAAGCAGGTTGCCGGCACCAGCGGCCGCGTGAGCAATGTCTACAATCCGGCGACGGGCGAAGTGCAGGCGACGGTCGCACTCGCAAGCGTCGAGGAACTGCGCGCCGCCGTCGAAAACGCCAAGGCTGCGCAGCCGAAATGGGCTGCCACCAACCCGCAGCGCCGCGCCCGCGTCTTCTTCAAATTCGTCGAACTCCTGAACAAGCACATGGACGAACTTGCCGAAATCCTCTCCAAGGAGCACGGCAAGACGATCGAGGATGCCAAGGGCGACGTCATTCGCGGCCTCGAAGTCTGCGAATTCGTCTGCGGCATTCCCCATCTCGCCAAGGGCGAGTTCACCGAGGGCGCCGGGCCGGCGATCGACATGTATTCGATCCGCCAACCGGTCGGCATCGGCGCCGGCATCACCCCCTTCAATTTCCCCGGCATGATCCCGATGTGGATGTTTGCGCCGGCGATCGCCTGCGGCAACGCCTTTATCCTGAAGCCATCCGAGCGTGATCCCTCCCTGCCGATCCGCCTCGCCGAACTGATGATCGAAGCCGGTCTGCCCGCCGGCATCCTCAACGTCGTCAACGGCGACAAGGGTGCGGTCGACGCGATCCTCACCGATCCCGATATCGGCGCCGTCTCCTTCGTCGGCTCGACGCCGATCGCCCGCTACGTCTATGGCACCGCGGCGATGAACGGCAAGCGCGCCCAGTGCTTCGGCGGCGCCAAGAACCACATGATCATCATGCCCGATGCTGACCTGGACCAGGCCGTCAACGCGCTGATGGGCGCAGGCTACGGTTCGGCCGGCGAGCGCTGCATGGCGATCTCGGTTGCCGTCCCAGTCGGCGAGGAGACCGCCAATCGCCTCGTCGAGAAGCTGACGCCGAAGATCGAATCCCTGCGCATCGGCCCCTATACCGACGACAAGGCCGACATGGGCCCGCTGGTCACCAAGGAAGCCTATACCCGTGTTCGCGGCCTGATCGACCGCGGCATCGAAGAAGGTGCCAAACTCGTCGTCGACGGCCGCGATTTCAAGCTCCAGGGTTATGAAGACGGCTATTTCGTCGGCGGCTGCCTGTTCGATCATGTCACGCCGGAGATGGATATCTACAAGACCGAGATCTTCGGACCTGTCCTTTCCGTCGTCCGTGCCCAGAACTACGAGGATGCGCTGTCGCTGCCGATGAAGCACGAATATGGCAACGGTGTCGCCATCTACACCCGTGACGGCGATGCCGCCCGCGATTTCGCATCGCGCATCAATATCGGCATGATCGGCATCAACGTTCCGATCCCGGTTCCGCTCGCCTATCACTCCTTCGGCGGCTGGAAGGCCTCGAGCTTCGGCGACCTCAACCAGCATGGCACGGATTCGATCAAGTTCTGGACGAAGACCAAGACCGTCACTGCCCGCTGGCCCTCGGGCATCAAGAGCGGCGCTGAATTCGTCATGCCGACGATGAAGTGATCGTCACGACGTTCCGATCTGAAATCTGCAATTCGGGGGCCTTATGGCTCCCGAATTTTCTTCGTCATGCTGATTGCCTGCGATGTTGGTCCGGCGTCGAGGATGTCCTGAGTCTGCTCGCCATCTCCTATTCCCCCAGTGGCCGAGGTCAAATTGATGCGCAAGGCACGCCCGAGCGCAGGCGGGCCATCCTGGATGACGTCGGGATCCTGGTGCAGGATTGACGTCGCGGCAAATGGCCTCATAAGCTGAATGCGAATTTCATATTTTGGAATTGTTCAAAACTAGCAAACCGCCTATATAGGTCTGAACAGACGAGTCAGGAGAATGGCATGCGGTTGACGAAGCAGACGAACTATGCGGTTCGCATGTTGATGTATTGTGCTGCCAATGACGGGCACTTGAGCCGGATTCCGGAAATCGCCAAGGCCTATGGCGTTTCCGAGCTCTTTCTTTTCAAGATCCTTCAGCCGCTGAACAAGGCGGGTCTGGTCGAGACCGTGCGCGGTCGCAATGGCGGCGTGCGCTTGGGCAAACCGGCCGCCGACATTAGTCTTTTCGACGTCGTTCGGGTGACGGAAGATAGCTTCGCCATGGCCGAATGCTTCGAGGATGACGGTGAAGTCGAATGCCCGCTGGTCGACAGTTGCGGGTTGAATTCGGCGCTGCGTAAGGCGCTCAACGCCTTCTTCGCCGTGCTGTCGGAATATTCCATCGACGACCTCGTCAAGGCGCGTCCGCAGATCAATTTCCTTCTCGGAATTACCGGCGAGCCGGCATATCGCAAACCCGCGATCGTTGCCCCCGCCGCCTGAATTAAGGAGCAGAATATGCTTCTGAACCGCGGTTGCCCCGGCAACCGCGGTTTTTGTTTTTGCAGCGTCCCGCCGGTCTCGGAAATGCGGGGGGAAAGGGCGTCTGCGTGTCGCGATGGCGGCGTTTTTATACCAAATGCGACAAAATTTCGGTCATTTTTGTCCGAATATTTCCAAATGCGGCTGATTTTTGACTGAAAATTTCTAAAATTGTCCAGCTGGAAAATTTTTCTGCGTAGCCCGTTGCTTTCAGTAGATAAATATCGTTCCATCAACCGTCGATCGTGATGCCATTCTACGATCTCCAAACATCAAAAAAGAACAACCGGGAAACAATATTATGAAAAAGATCTCTGTCCTCCTGGCAGCGACGGCCTTGATTTCCGTCATGGCGACGTCGGCCTGGTCCAAGACCCTTGTTTATTGCTCCGAGGGCTCGCCGGAAGGCTTCGACCCGAGCCTCTATACGGCAGGCACGACCTTCGACGCGTCGTCGCGCACGGTCTATAGCCGTCTCGTCGAATTCAAGCATGGCGGCACCGAGATCGAGCCGGGCCTGGCCGACAGCTGGAGCGTTTCGGCCGACGGCAAGGAGTACACCTTCAAGCTGCATCCGGGCGTCAAGTACCAGACCACCGACTTCTTCACGCCGACGCGTGACTTCAATGCCGACGACGTCATCTTCTCCTTCGAGCGCCAGCTCAAGGCTGACAATCCGTGGAACAAGTATGTCGAGGGCGGCTCTTACGAATATGCTGCCGGCATGGGCTTCCCGGAGCTGATCAAGTCGGTCGAGAAGGTCGACGACCTCACCGTCAAGTTCACGCTCAACCATCCCGAAGCGCCGTTCCTCGCCGACCTCGCCATGGACTTTGCCTCGATCGTCTCCAAGGAATATGCCGACAAGCTCGCAGCCGACGGCAAGATGGCGCAGATGAACCAGCAGCCGCTCGGTACCGGCCCGTTCACCTTCGTCGCCTACCAGCCGGATGCCGTTATCCGCTACAAGGCGAACGAAACCTATTTCAAGGGTAAGGAAAAGATCGACGATCTGGTTTTCGCCATCACCTCTGACGCTGCCGTGCGCGCCCAGAAGCTGAAGGCCGGCGAATGCCACCTCATTCCTTATCCGAATGCGGCTGACGTCGCCGAACTTAAGAAGGACGAGAACCTGACCGTACTCGAGCAGGCCGGCCTGAACGTTTCGTATCTCGCTTACAACACCTTGATTGCTCCATTCGACAAGGCCGAAGTCCGCAAGGCGCTGAACATGGCGATCAACAAGCAGGCGATCGTCGATGCCGTCTTCCAGGGTGCCGCGGCCGTTGCAAAGAACCCGATCCCGCCGACGATGTGGTCCTATAACGACGCCGTCGTAGACGACAAGTACGATCCCGATGCGTCGAAGAAGATGCTGGCAGATGCCGGCGTCAAGGATCTGAAGATGAAGATCTGGGCGATGCCGGTTTCGCGTCCGTACATGTTGAACGCGCGTCGCGCCGCCGAATTGATGCAGGCCGACTTGGCCAAGGTCGGCGTCGATGCGGAAATCGTCACCCATGAATGGGCCGAATATCTGAAGCTCTCGTCCGACAAGAATCGCGACGGTGCCGTCATCCTCGGCTGGACCGGCGACAACGGCGATCCTGACAACTTCATGGATACGTTGCTTGGCTGCGACGCTGTCGGCGGCAACAACCGCGCTCAGTGGTGCAACAAGGAATTCGACGATCTGATGACGAAGGCCAAGCAGACGGCCGACGTCGCCGAGCGCACGAAGGCTTATGAGCAGGCGCAGCTGATCTTCAAGAAGGAAGCTCCCTGGAATACGCTTGACCACTCGTTGGTCTTTGTTCCGATGAGCAAGAAGGTCTCGGGCTTCTTCATGGATCCGCTCGGCATCCACCGTTTCGACGGCGTGGACATTTCCGAATAATAAAAAATCTGTAAACTACCCGGTCAACGCCGGGTGCGGCCGGCGGTCAGGTTCCCCTGACCGCCGGAAACTATTGGAAAACCTGCTATGTTGCGTTTTTTCATCGGCCGCCTCGCGGTGCTGATCCCGACGTTTCTCGGCGTTTCACTCATTGCCTTCTCGTTCATCCGCCTGATTCCCGGTGATCCGGTCATGCTTCTGTCGGGGGAACGTGTCATGGCGCCGGAACGTCACGCCCAGATCATGCACGATCTCGGCTTCGACCGGCCCATATATGTGCAATATTTCGATTATATCGTAAAAGTGTTGCACGGCGATCTCGGCACCTCGATCGTCACCAAGCGGCCCGTTCTCGGTGAGTTCTTCACGTTGTTCCCGGCAACGCTGGAACTTTCGCTCTGTGCCATCATCATCGCGGTCTGTCTTGGAGTGCCCGCCGGCGTCTTTGCGGCCGTCAAGCGAGGCACGTGGTTCGATCAGAGCGTGATGGGTGTTGCCCTCATCGGTTATTCCATGCCGATCTTCTGGTGGGGCTTGCTGCTTATCATCTTCTTCTCCGGCTATCTCGGCTGGACACCGGTTTCCGGCCGCATCTCGCTGATGTATTTCTTCAAGCCGGTCACCGGCTTCATGCTGATCGACAGCCTGCTGTCGGGCCAAAAGGGCGCCTTCGCCTCGGCGGTCAGCTACCTCATTCTGCCGACCATCGTGCTGGCGACCATCCCGCTCGCGGTTATCGCCCGCCAGACGCGTTCGGCGATGCTCGAGGTTCTGGGCGAGGACTATGTCCGCACGGCGCGTTCGAAGGGTCTGAAGCCGTTGCGCGTCGTCGGCGTGCACGCGTTGCGAAATGCGATGATCCCCGTCATCACCACGATCGGTCTGCAGATCGGCGTCCTTCTTGCCGGCGCCATCCTCACCGAGACGATTTTCTCCTGGCCGGGTATCGGCAAATGGATGGTCGATTCGGTCTTCAAGCGCGATTACGCCGTGGTCCAGGGCGGTCTTCTGTTGATCGCCGGCGTCATCATGCTGGTCAATCTGATTGTTGATGTTCTCTACGGCTTCATCAATCCGCGCATTCGTCATTAGGAGCGGTCCATGAGCACGGTCACCGTCAAAGCCGGTCAGCCATCCGCTCTTGCGGAGTTCTGGCATTATTTCTCCCGCAACAAGGGCGCCGTCATCGGCCTGGTGGTTTTCATCATCATTCTGGTCGTCGCAGTCCTCGCGCCACTCTTTGCGCCACATCAACCGAACGAGCAGAACCGTGCGGTACTACTGGCCGTGCCGTTCTGGATGGAGGGCGGCAACGCTTCCTTCCCGCTCGGAACGGATGCCGTCGGCCGCGATATCCTTTCGCGCCTGATCTACGGCGCGCGGTTCTCGCTCTTCATCGGCGTCGTCGTCGTCACGTTATCGGTCATTTCAGGCGTCTTGATCGGCCTCGTCGCCGGATTTTTCCGCGGTAAGATCGATACCGCGATCATGCGCCTGATGGATATCATCCTGGCCTTCCCGTCGCTGCTGCTGGCTCTCGTGCTGGTGGCCGTGCTCGGGCCTGGACTGACCAATGCGATGATCGCGATTTCGCTGGTCAACCAGCCGCATTTCGTGCGGCTGACGCGTGCCTCGGTCATTTCAGAGCGTGAGAAGGAATATGTGATTGCCTCGCGTGTCGCTGGTGCCGGCACCTTCCGTTTGATGTTCAAGACGATCCTGCCGAACTGTCTTGGGCCACTGATCGTTCAGGCGACGCTCGCCTTCTCGGCGGCGATTCTCGATGCCGCCGCCCTCGGCTTTCTCGGGATGGGCGCCCAGCCGCCGACACCCGAATGGGGGACGATGCTGGCCGAATCCCGTGAGTTCATCTCGCGCGCCTGGTGGGTGGTGACGTTTCCGGGTCTTGCCATCCTCATCACCGTTCTCGCCATCAACCTGATGGGCGACGGCCTGCGCGACGCGCTCGATCCCAAACTGAAGAGGTCGTGATGCCACTCCTCGAGATTGAAAATCTGACTGTCGAATTCCAGACCTCTTCCGGTCTCTTCCGCGCCGTCGACGGCGTATCGCTTGTCTGCGACAAGGGCGAGATCCTCTCGGTCGTCGGCGAATCCGGCTCGGGTAAATCCGTTGCCATGCTTGCCCTCATGGGGCTTTTGCCCTGGACGGCGAAGATCACCGCCGACCGCATGCAGTTCGACGGCAAGGATCTGCGTGGCATCTCCGCCCGCCAGCGCCGCAGGATCGTCGGCAAGGATATGGCGATGATCTTTCAGGAGCCGATGTCGAGCCTCAATCCGTGCTTCACGGTCGGCTTCCAGCTCGGCGAGACCTTGCGCTTCCATATGGGCCTCAACCGCAAGGAGCGCCGCCAACGCTCGATCGAGCTCTTGAACCTCGTCGGCATTCCGGCGCCGGAAGAGCGCCTGTCGAACTTCCCGCATCAGATGTCCGGCGGCATGAGCCAGCGCGTCATGATCGCCATGGCGCTCGCCTGCAATCCGAAGCTGCTCATCGCCGACGAGCCGACGACCGCGCTGGACGTGACGATCCAGGCACAGATCCTCGATCTGCTCGTTCGCCTGCAGAAGGAGCAGGGCATGGCGCTGGTTCTGATCACCCACGACATGGGCGTCGTTGCCGAAACCGCCGAACGTGTGCAGGTGCAATATGCCGGCCAGAAGGTCGAAGAACAGCCGGTGAGGGCGCTGTTTCGCGATCCGCATCATCCCTATACCGCAGCCCTGCTCGCCGCTCTGCCGGAACGCGCCAAAGTCGGCCAGCGTCTTCCCTCGATCGCTGGTGTCGTTCCCGGCCAACATGGTCGCCCGACGGGCTGTCTCTTCGCGCCGCGCTGCGGCTTCGCCACGGTCGAATGCGATCGCGGCGTCGTCCGCCAGGGGCCGGAGCTCGGACTGGCGCTCTGCAACTATCCTTTGAAGGACGGCAAGCCGCTCGGGCATCCCGGCATCATGGCAGTTGAAACTGCAGGAGACCTCGTATGATGGACGCCGTTCTCGAGGGCAGGGATCTCGCCCGCTTTTACACCGTCAACCGCGGCCTCTTCAAAGCCGATGCCACCGTCAAGGCGCTGAATGGCGTCAGCTTCAGCCTCCATTCCGGCAAGACGCTCGCCGTCGTCGGCGAATCCGGCTGTGGCAAGTCGACGCTCGCCCGCCTGGTCACCATGATCGAGAATCCGACGTCGGGGCAGTTGCTGATCGACGGCAAGCCGGCCCATGTCGGTGACCGCAGCCTGCGCAGCCAGGTGCAGATCGTCTTCCAGAACCCCTACGGCTCGCTCAACCCGCGCCAGAAGGTCGGTTCGATCCTCGAAGAGCCGCTGAAGATCAACACCGATCTCAACGCCGCCGCCCGCCGTCGCAAGGTGGAGGAGATGATGGCCCGCGTCGGTCTGCGTTCGGAGCATTATGGCCGTTATCCCCATATGTTCTCAGGCGGCCAGCGTCAGCGCATCGCCATTGCCCGCGCCCTGATGCTGCGGCCGAAGGTACTGGTGCTCGACGAACCGGTTTCGGCGCTCGACCTTTCGATCCAGGCGCAGGTGCTGAACCTCTTGATGGACCTGCAGAAGGAGATGGGGCTTGCCTATCTCTTCATCTCGCATGGCCTGTCCGTCGTCCATCATATCGCCGACGAGGTGATGGTGATGTATCTCGGCCGTCCCGTGGAAACCGGTCCCGCCGCCGAGGTCTTCGCCAGGCCGCGCCATCCCTATACGGCAGCCTTGCTGTCGGCGACGCCGATCGCCGATCCCGATCGCGAAAAGACCCGCATTCGCCTGCAGGGCGAACTGCCTTCGCCGTTGAAGCCGCCGTCGGGTTGCCACTTCAATCCGCGCTGCTGGAAGGCGCAGGACCATTGCCGCCAGGTTTCTCCCGAATTAACTGGGGAAGGCACACATCAATATGCCTGTCATTTCCCGCTCGATTGAGCGGGAAGACAAGCCCGAGGAGCAAACATGCCGGATGAGCAGATGAACAGACCCCATGCGATCATCGTCATGGGGGTCAGCGGCTGCGGCAAATCCTCCGCAGGCGAGAAACTCGCCGAAGCCCTGCACCTGGTCTTCGTCGAAGGTGATGCGCTTCATCCGACCGCCAATGTCGAGAAGATGTCGAAGGGCATTCCGCTGACCGATGAGGACCGAATGCCCTGGCTCGACCGGATCGGCGAAGACATGAAGGCCTCGCTGGAGAAAAGCGAGGGCATCATCGTCTCCTGCTCGGCGCTGAAGCGCATCTATCGCGACAGGCTGCGGGCGGCTGTCGGTGGCAATTTGTTCTTCGTCTATCTCGAAGGTTCCAGGGCGCTGCTGATGAAGCGTATGTGCGAGCGCAAGGGACATTTCATGCCGGTCTCGCTGCTCGACAGCCAGTTGGCGACGCTTGAGGTGCCCACAGGCGAGCCGGGCGTCGTCACTGTCGATATCGACGATACGATCGAAGGCATCGCGGCAACGGCACTCGAAGGCCTCGCAGCGCTCGGCGTTACGGGTTGAAACGCCGCGGCGAATAGGCCGCGATATCGATGAACGGCGTCTCGCCGGTGATGAGTTCGGCAAGCACGCGGCCGGTCACCGGCCCGAGCGTCAACCCGTGATGGGCATGGCCGAAGGCAAACCACAGGCCGTGATGGCGCGGCGCTTTGCCGATAACAGGCATCATGTCTGGCGTGCAGGGGCGCGCCCCCATCCAAGGTTCGGGATCGAGCCTGCCTCCGAGCGGAAAGATCGTACGCGCCACGGCTTCGGCCCTGTCGAGCTGGACCGGCGTCTTCGGTGCGTCGAGCGTTGCAAACTCCGCCCCTGTCGTCAGGCGGATGCCGCGGCGCATCGGCGCAAGGAGATAGCCGCGTTCGGCATCGAGCGTCCAGTTGTTGAGCACGGCATTGCCCTCGGCGGCATAGTGCATGTGATAGCCGCGCTTGACGCCGAGCGGGAAAGAATAGCCGAGCCGGCGCGTTGCAACGGCCGCCCAGGGGCCGAGCGCCATCACCGCATCCTCTGCCTCGAGCGGACCTTCCCTGGTCATGATCTTCCAGCCGGAGCCGAACTGACCGAGCGAGGCGGCGTCACCCGTGACGAACTTGCCACCGAGGCTTTCGAAATAGCGGCGATAGGCCGATGTCAGCGCATGCGGGTCGAGCACCGACCAGGGATCGCGCCAGTGAATACCGCCGGCGAAATCCCCGGTCATATGCGGTTCCATGCGGGCGATATCGGCCGGCGTCAGGCTGTCATACTCCACGCCGAATTCATTCTGCCAAAGTGCTGCCTCCGCAAGAGCCCCGTCGCGCTTGGCTTCACTGCGGAAAATCTTTATCCAACCGTCCTTGCGGATCAACCCTTCGGCCTGCGACGCCTCGATCAGGTCCTTATGTTCCACAACCGAATTTGCGATCAGCGGCGCATAGGCCCGGGTGATGATGGCGTGGCGCCGGGCATTCGAATTCCACCAGTAGCGGGCGAGAAAGGCGAGCTGGCTCGGCAGTGTGCGAAGGTGATAATGCGCGTCGATGCGGTTATTCAGCGCATAACGCAGCAAAAGCCCGAGCTGCTGGGGAAAGCCGTAAGGCGCGACACCTTCGCGCTGGATCAGGCCGGCATTGCCGAAGGAGGTTTCGTTGCCCGGATCCTTTCGGTCGATCAGCGTCACCTGCCGGCCGCGCCGCTGAAGATGGATGGCCGTGGAAACCCCGACGATGCCGGCGCCGAGTACGATTGCGTTTTTAGTCATTTCCGCTTGCATTCCACTTTGTTTATCGGGGTGAAAATGCCCGTGCCGATACCGCGACGCAAACGGAAAATCGCATTCATTTCAAAATCATTGCGCTTTTCAGTGCGGCATTTTCAGCCTTCACGCGCACTTGGAGAATAAGCGCGTTGAGAAGGGAAAAGACGATCGCGTAAAGCGGTAGGCCGAAGGCGAGGGGAAGGACGGCGATCTCGCCGACGACGATCGCATAGTTCGGATGGCGGAGGAAGCGATAGGGGCCGGAGCTGACGAGTGGCGCGCCGGGCAGGATGATGATGCGCGTCGTCCAGCGGCCTTTCAGCGTCGCGAACACCCAGAGCCGCAGCGCCTGCAGCCCCATGAACACGAGAAACCAGAAGAGCGCGATCGGCCTGCCCGGTGCAAGCAACCAAAGGCCGATGATCCAGCCTGCATGCAGCGCCACCATGGTGAGATAATGCTCGGGTGCGACCTCTCTGGCGCCTCTGGCAAGAAGCGCCGCCGTGTTGCGCCGGGCGAGCACGAGTTCCGCCGGCCGCTGCAGCGTCACGAACGTCAAAAGCGCGATCGACGGCCACATCATGCCGCCCTCCGCAGCGTCACGCAGCTGGCCGAAAAGCCAGGCCCCATGGCAATCATCGCGGAGCGCGCCGGCAATCCGGCGCGGATTGCCCGCTCCAGCACGAACAGGATGGTCGGCGAGGACATGTTCCCGTATTCGGCCAGCACGGTGCGCTCGTGATCCAACGTGCCCGGCGGTATCGAAAGCGCGCTCTCCATCGCGGCCAGCACCTTCATGCCGCCGGGATGGCAAATGAAGCGGTCGATATCCTCCACTCTCAGCCCGTTTCGCGCCAGAATGGCCGTTACCGCCGGGCCGAGCTCCTTTTCGGCAAACGGCGGCAGCGATTGCGCCAGCACGATACCGAAGCCGCCGTCATCGATCTTCCAGCCCATGATGTCGAGCGTGTCGGGAAAGAGATGCTCGCCGGTTGATTCCACCTCCGCCAACCCGTCTCCGCCAGCGCGGAGTACGCAGGCGGCAGCGCCGTCGCCGAAAAGCGCCGTTGCGATGATGTTGGGGCGGGTCAGCTCGTCCAGCCGGAAGGCGAGCGTGCAAAGCTCGATCGAGACGAAAAGCACAACAGTGCCCGGCCGGCCTCGCGCCAGCCGTGAGGCGATCGCAAAGCCTGATACGCCGGCGGCACAGCCGAGCCCGAAGACCGGCACGCGTTCGATATCGGGTCTGAAACCCATCCTGCGGCTAAGCTGCGCATCAAGGCTCGGTGTCGTAAAACCGGTGGAGGAGACGGTCACGACACAGTCGACATCGCCGGCCTCAAGCCCTGCCTGGCGAAGGGCCGAGCTGGCAGCCTCGACGAAAAGCCCGCCTGCCACCTCGGCAAAGGCCTGCATCCGGTCTTGCCAGCCATGTGGCTCGTCGAACCAGGCAAGCGGCCGCGCCGCATGCCGCTTTTCGATGCCGGCGCTATCGAAGACGCGTGCAAGATGGCGGAAATCCTCGAAGCGGTCGGCAAACAGCCGGGCCGAGGCTTCGACCGCCTGTTTTTGGAAAATGACATGTTCGGGTGTGGCAACGGCGAGGCTGACGAGTTTGACGGTGTCGGTCACAGAATTCTCCTTGTCCCTCCGGCGGAACGAAGGAAAACACGCAGACGCCCAAATTATTCAGCTCTGAAGCTTCACGAAAGGGTGAAGAAAGAAATGCAAGCAGCAGCCGAATAAAGCTGGATGCAGCGGTGTTCTCTCGTCGCAACGTCACTTTCGAGGAGTTTCCCCATGACGATCATGACAGCCCGCATCGCTTCCATCATTCTCGGCGGCTGCCTTGCCGCTTCTGTTGTCTCCGGCCCGGTTTTTGCGGTTGGCAATGATAGCAGCACGACGCCCACCTGCAAGAAGGGCGAGATCTACGACCAGAAGACCAAGAAATGCGTCAAGCAGCAGAGCGCCAACGTCTCCGACGAGAACCGCGCCGACTATGCCTATTCGCTGGCCAAGGCCGGTCGTTATGAGGAGGCGCTTGCCGTGCTCGACACGGTCAAGGATCAGAACACCGCCGAAGTGCTGAATTATCGCGGTTATGCCACCCGCAAGCTCGGCCGCACCGACGAGGGCATCTCCTATTATCTGCAGTCGGTGAAGATGGACCCGCAATACGCCAAGGTCCGCGAATATCTCGGCGAAGCCTACGTCATCAAGGGTCAGCTCGATCTTGCCAAAGACCAGCTGAGGTCAATCAAGGCGATCTGCGGCATCGGCTGCGAGGAATATCAGGATCTGAACGCCGCAATCCTCGATCCCTCGAAGATCTGATCAGCAGGCCACGGGGCGGGAAAATGGAAGCACGAAAGGGATGTAAGAATGTCGGTCGCGCGCAGCCATTTTCCTGCCTATAGTCGCGCGAGAATGGAATCGCCGGTTCATCCGGCGCTTTCGAAGAAAGAAGGATTGGCGGAGGCGGCCATCGCGAGCGAAGCGGATATCAGGAGCGGCCTGACGGAAAATCTGGCAAGGCTCTGGCGTTATAGTCTCGTTCTCTCGCATCAGCGCGATGTCGCCGACGATCTGGTGCAGGCGACCTGCCTTCGCGCACTCGAGCGCGCCGATCAGTTCATCCCCGGCACCCGGCTCGACCGCTGGCTGTTTTCGATCCTGCACTCGATCTGGCTGAACGAGATCCGCTCCCGCCGGGTGCGCCAGGGCCAGGGTTTCGTCGATGCCGGGGAGACGCTGACCTTCGACGGTGCGCACGACACCGAAACGCATGTGATGGCGGGTCAGGTGCTGAAACAGGTGAATGCGCTGCCTGAGGCGCAGAGGACGGTGATTTTCCTCGCCTATGTGGAAGGGCTTTCCTATCGCGAGGTTGCAGGCATATTGGATATCCCGATCGGAACCGTGATGAGCCGGCTGGCGGCTGCCCGCGCCAAGCTCTCCGGCGCCGGATCGGAAGGGGGACGGCAATGAACACGAAGCACACCATTCCCTCCGACGAGGACCTGACCGCCTTCATCGACGGTGAACTGACGGCCGAAGAGGCCGCGCGCATTGAAGCCATTGTGAACGAAGACGAAAGCACCGCCAAACGGCTGGAATTCCTGGCGCGTGCCAGCCTGCCATTCGAGCAAGCCTTCGCCCCGCTGCTGTCTGAGGCCCCACGCGAAAAGCTGGAGATGATGCTCGCCGCTATTTCGGCGCAGCCGAGCGCAAGATCCGGCCCCATGCCCGCTTTCGCCAGCCGTCGCCGCTTCCTCGGCGCGCTCGCCGCCTCGCTGGTAGCCGGCATCGCGATCGACCGCGCCGCCATCGGCGTCGGCAGAGGTTTTTTGGCAAGGGACGAAAACAGCGAATGGCGCGCTGTGGTCGCCGACTATATCTCGCTCTATACCCCGGAAACCTTGGCCGGCCCCGTGCCCGCCACGGAAGATCAGGCCGCCCAACTCGGCCCGCTCGACGAAAAACTCGGCCTGTCGCTCTCCCCTGAAGCCGTGTCGCTCCCGGGCATCGATTTCAAACGCGCACTGATGCTGCAATATGATGGCAAGCCGCTCGCCCAGATCGCCTACCTCGACCCCGAAACCGGCCCGATGGCGCTGTGCATCGTCAAATCAGATGCGGGCAGCAAGGCGCCGGACCTCGAAAGTCGCAAGGGCCTGAACATGATCTACTGGTCGAACGAGACGCACGCCTTCATGCTGATCGGCCGCATTCCGGCCGATCGCATGAAGGAATTGGGAGAGGACGTCAGGAGGAGGCTTTCAGCCTGACCTCTAAAGCGCGTCGCAAACTTTCAGGCTCGCTCCTCGCGCTTTAGCTCCTTGTTTTACGCGTGTCGTTATCGCAAAACCGCTGCGCACTTTTGCGGGAATTGCTCTAATCCACCAGGCCACGCAAGTATTGGCCGTAATCGCCTTTGCCCGCTTTGGCGGCAATCTGGGCGAAGTGCTCCTTCGTGATGAAGCCTTTGGCCAGCGCAATTTCCTCCGGGCAGGCGATTTTGAAGCCCTGGCGTTTTTCAAGCGTGCGGACGAACTCGCCGGCCTCAAGCAGACTTTCGGGCGTGCCGGTATCGAGCCAGGCATATCCCCGGCCCATCATCGAGACACGCAGCTTCCCCCGCTCCAGGTATGTCTTGTTGACATCGGTGATCTCGTATTCGCCGCGTGGCGATGGCTTTAGATTGGCTGCGATATCAACGACATCTGCATCGTAAAAATAAAGGCCGGTGACAGCCCAGTGCGATTTAGGCTTCGCCGGCTTTTCTTCAATCGAAATGGCAGTCATGTTGCTGCCGAATTCGACGACACCGTAACGTTCGGGATCGTGCACATGATAGGCAAACACCGTCGCGCCATCACCCTTGGACGCACCTTCTTCGAGCAGTTCCGGAAGGCCGTGGCCGAAGTAGATATTGTCTCCGAGGATAAGACAGGATGGTCCGCCCGCCACGAAGTCTGCGCCGATGATATAGGCTTGGGCCAGTCCATCGGGACTTGGCTGGACAGCATAGCTTAGAGACATGCCCCATTCACTGCCATCACCCAGCAAACGCTGAAAGAGCGGCATATCGTGTGGAGTGGAGATGATCAAAACTTCCCGTATGCCAGCCAGCATCAAGGTCGTCAGTGGGTAGTAGATCATTGGTTTATCATAGATCGGAAGCAACTGCTTCGAGACCGAATGAGTCATCGGGTGCAGGCGACTGCCGCTACCCCCCGCAAGCACTATACCCTTCATACGGCCTCCTTCGGCTCTTCCAAGAGCTTTGTCACAGCATCTCGCGCTGACATCCGCCACTCCGGCATGCTCACGCCATAAAGGCCCTTCAACTTATCGCAGCACAATCTGGAATTAGCTGGCCGTTTCGCGGCTGTGGGGTAGTCAGCGGTGGCAATGTCCTTGACGGTGACGCGCCTGCCAGTCTTTTCCTCAAGAACTGACATTACATATCGTGCAAACTCAGCCCAGCTCGTTTCGCCGCTGCCGGCCAAATGAAAAACGCCGCGCAAGTCCGGACTGGAGTCGTTTGCCAGCCTGTCTGCTATTTTGACGATAGCCTCGGCTATGTCGTTGGCGGAGGTCGGGCAACCCAGTTGATCGCTGACAACGCTCAACTCTTCCCGCGTCTCCGCAAGCCTGAGCATCGTTTTCACGAAGTTGTGGCCAAACGTTGAATAGACCCACGCTGTCCGCAGGATGACATGGTTTTCATTCGCTGCGGCGACCGCATATTCGCCCTCGAGCTTCGATCTGCCATAGACGGATACCGGTCCGACCGGGTCGCTCTCGACATAGCTTTCGGGTTTGTCGCCATCGAAAACATAATCGGTCGAGAGATGGATGACAGGAAGGGACAGCTCGGCAGCCGCTGCGGCGATGGCCCTTGCGCCGTCTCGATTAATGGCGAAAGCCGCCGCCTCATCGCTTTCGGCTTTGTCAACGGCAGTGTAGGCGGCGGACGAGACGACGACGTCGGGTTTGAGCTTCGCAATGGTTTCACGCACCGTCGACGGCTCGAGCAAATCCAACTCGGGCCTCCCGATGGCGATGACCTCGATCCCCCCCACGTTAAGCGCTTGCAACGCAGACGTGACCTGGCCGCTTTTGCCTGTTACCGCGATGCGCATCTCACACCTTTTTCAACACGCCAAGCCGTTCACCGGAATACACACGCTCACGCAGCGGCTGCCACCACCAAGCGTTTTCCAGATACCACTCGACGGTCTTGCGAATACCGCTGTCGAAATTCTCCAGTGCTTTCCAGCCGAGTTCGGTCTCGAGCTTGGTGGCGTCGATGGCATAGCGTGCATCGTGGCCCGGCCGATCGGCAACATAGCCTATAAGATCGCTATGCGGCGCGGTTCCTGGCCGGATTTCATCCATGATCGCGCACACGCGCTCGACAACGTCGATGTTTCGCCGCTCGTTGCGCCCGCCGACATTGTATTTTTCGCCGGGACGGCCTCGTTGCACGATCAGCCAAAGCGCTCGTGCGTGGTCGTCGACATAGAGCCAATCGCGAATGTTCGAGCCGCTTCCATAGACGGGCAACGGCTTCCGTTCCAGCGCGTTCAATATGATGAGAGGAATGAGCTTTTCCGGGAAATGGAAAGGACCATAATTGTTCGAACAGTTGGAAATGATCACGGGCAGGCCGTAAGTCCTTTCCCACGCCGTCGCGAGGTGATCGCTTGCTGCCTTGGACGCGGAGTAGGGAGAGGACGGATCGTAAGGGGTCGTCTCGGCAAACAGCCCGTCTTCGCCGAGGGAACCATAGACTTCGTCGGTAGACACGTGCAGCATCTTGAATGCCGCCTTTTCTTCCGCCGGAAGACCTTGCCAATATTGCCGCGCGGCCTCCAGCATGCTGAAGGTGCCGTTTATATTCGTTTCGATAAAATCCGCCGCGCCGGTGATCGAGCGGTCGACATGGCTTTCCGCCGCCAGATGCATGACATAATCGGGACGAAACTCCTCGAAAGCGCTGCTGACAGCGCTTCTGTCGCAAATGTCGGCCTTGAGAAACCTGTAGTTCGGAGCATTCTCGATCGCTTTCAGCGAGGCAAGATTGCCGGCATAGGTCAGCTTGTCGATATTGAGGACGTCGGCGCCGATCTCGCTGACGAGATAGCGCACCAATGCCGAACCGATGAAGCCAGCGCCACCTGTTAAAAGTACACGCATGAGGCCCTCCGTTTTACGAAAATTGAAAATATGCGGGGAGTTCGGAAAGCAGTGGCTGCTTATTGTCCTTATCAGAAAGAACGTAGGCATCCATCTGCGGCCATTCGATCCCGATCTCGGCGTCGTTCCACCGCACGCCACGGTCATGCTCCGCGCTGTAGGGAGCTGTGACTTTGTAGCTTATGATCGTATCAGGCTGCAAAGTTACGAACCCATGCGCAAATCCGGCTGGCACCCAAAGTTGTGAGCCATTCTCAGGGGACAGTTCTGCGGACACCCATTTCCCATATGTCGGAGAGCCATGTCTGATATCGACGGTCACATCCAGGAGCGCGCCGCGCAGGCAGCGCACTAGTTTACCTTGCGCAAAGGGAGGCAACTGAAAATGCAATCCCCGAACGGTTCCCGGCTGCGCTGAAAGAGACTCATTATCCTGCACGAAAGAAACGTCGGCCACGTTGCTGCGGAACCAGGAATCTTTAAAGACTTCGCTGAAATAGCCCCTTGAGTCACCGAACCTGGCGGGCATGATCTTTTTGACGTCCCCGATCTCCAGTTGTTCTACATTCAACGCGTACATCCTTGCATTAAGCTCGATCGCTGGATTGTGACAGCGGCCAACGCCGGCGATATAGCCAATTGTGCTGCTGAGCACATACCTTGGCGAGGCCTAGACGGCAAGATGAGAATCCAGTTCTGCCACCGGATGCGTGAAACGCGGGACCAGACGATTCACGCTGCGGCAATGTATTGGGTTCTAGAGTTAAGTTTGCGGATCCCTGCCGGTCAAAAAGCCTTGATGCGCAGTTATGTCGAGCATTTGGTGTCTCATGACGGGGCTGACATCAATCGAGACGCGTGGGAGGCCCAGGTGCCGGGCGCCTCCATCCGAGATCGCAAGCTGCTTTGGAGTGGCATAAGGGCTGCAGCCAAGGAGAATTCACGCCCGACATCCTTTGAATTTCAGTTGGCGCTTGGCAGGGATGACGATCATGCTTTATGGCGCACGCTGGCACTGGCATTTGCCGCGTGGGGTTGCGAAACATGTGTGATGAAACAACCGATAGACAAATCGCCCGGTGCCCGCTTTATGAACTGGATCGGAGGGGGTGGCTAAAGGTTATCGGTCCTTCTGGCTGTCAGATCGCGGGCCGTGCCAAATGCTAGCGAGCGCGCGCCGCCGCCTGTTGAAAATTCGGAGATGTTCGGTTGATAGAGATTCTTTGCGCGACCTATAATGGTATGCGCCATCTTCGGGAGCAGATTGCATCCATTGAGGCGCAGACGCTTACCGACTGGCATGTCACGTTCTTCGACGACGGCTCAACGGATGGTACCGTCGAAATGCTCGAAGCTCTGGCCGAAAATGATGCTCGCTTCCGCTTGATACGAAATCCCGTCAATCTCGGTTTTTGCGGTAACTTCCTTAACAACCTTTCGAAGCTCGAAAACACTGACGCTTATGCGTTTTGCGACCAGGATGACATTTGGTACCCGGACAAACTCGAACGTGCGTTTGACTGGCTCTCGAGGATCGATGCGGGCACACCGGCAGTTTACTTCGCTCGGACTGAAATTGTCGATGAACAACTCAATCATGCGGGAATGTCGCCCGATTTCAAACTCGAACCAAGTTTTCGCAATGCCTTGGTCCAGAGCATCGGTGGAGGCAACACCATGATGTTCAATCAGGCGGCGAGGGATCTTGTGGTCAGCACTTTGCCGAAAACACGACTCATTTCCCATGACTGGTGGTTCTATATTGTTGTCGCGGGCTGTGGCGGGATTGTCCGATATGATTCCGAGCCCGTATTGAAATACCGTCAGCACGCCGCCAACCTGGTTGGCGCCAATAACAGCATCTCAATGCAAGTCGCCAGATTGTGGATGGCCTTCCGGGGGCAATGGCGTGCGTGGAACACTGCTCACGAAGAGGCGGTTAAGACCTTCCAGGATCGCCTTACTCCCGAAAATCGTGCCGCTTTCCACGCTTTTCAGCGGGCTCGTAACGGTGGTTGGCCCTTTGAGAGATTGTCGGTGCTCAAGCGAACCGGGATAAGGCGCCAAAGCACGCTCCAAACCAAATTTCTTCCCATTCTCGCTCTACTGAACAGGCTGTAGGCGCTACGCTGCCTATCGGCGGTTTCGAAGGAAGCGGGGAACCTCGATGCGGATCTGGAAACTATCAGAAATTTGGCGCGGGCGTGCCATTTAGTGGTGCAACGATTCCTAGACGCGATTCCCGGCGGCCCATATCGGATCGGCTACCCATTACTCTCTGGACGTTAGTCGTCAGCTAGAGAAACTCCGTAGCTGGCAGCGATGGTCAGTGATAATGCGATCCCTCTGCCCAAGGAAGCGCAACGCGAGGAAATGCTGGTCGGCAATCTGTGGCCTTATCGGAAAGGTTCGGATTGTAGACGGGTCCTCGCCGATTTTTGCACCCCACCCGTTCCCGCAACCCCGCCGTCGAGCTCCAGTGTGGCCCCCCGGGTGCCGGCGTCGTCGCGACTGTGCGAAGCGGACTCCAAATGATATAGCTGTGTGTGTGCGGCATAAATGACCCCAAGCCCAGTGCTGAGCACGAGCAAGCGGAAGTCTACATCGTTAGACGCAACGGGGAAAGCTGCTCATCAAGCCCGGCTGCCATCCAGCGAATGCGGTAGGCGTTCGCAAGCCACAGCCCGGATGAGCATCCATAAAATCGAGCTCATATCGCAATGCGCCAACATCGATGTCAACGTCTGGATTGAGCACGGGATGGACAGAGCTATTCGATTTTAGCGCAGGTCCGCTTGGCCGTTTACACTCACGCTATCTTCTTCCCATTCGATTGACGACGCCATGAAGCAACCCGAGTGCCATCATTCTTGCGTGCTCTAGCCGCGGTGAGGTCATCAAAGAGAAGAATGCGAACTGACGCGCGACCCTCCACATCAATACGAACTTCCATTGAGACGGGATCCATTTTTGGCGACAAAGCCAGATCGCATTGCGGATATGATAATAGTGACGCAATGGACTGTGAACAGGGACATGGCGCTTCCCAAACGCAATAGATTCATCGCCCAATGCGTGTTTCATAGTGGCAGCGCAAACGCCATAGGATCGATATCCCAATTGCTGGGCTCGCAGTCCCCACTCGATATCGACGTAGTCGATGAACATATCCTCGACCATCATGCCAACTGCATCGATGGTGGAGATGGGGATGAGGCATCCGGAAGCGATCAGAAAATCGACATCGACGAGCGTATTGGATGCGGAACAGATTTGGCGCTTGAGCTTCAGACCCTCGAGCCTGATAAATGGAGCGGCATCTCGCTGGCGGCTGTCGGTATAGTGAGGTCCGACGCAAGCTACTTGATACCCTTGTTCCTGTTTGGCGAGAACAGCTGCAAGAAGCTTTGCGACCATATCTGAGGCAGGAATGCTATCCTGATCCAACAGCAAAACGAAACTTGAGCCAGTCGAGCGGGCACGTTCGATGCCAATATTCTGCGCCCGCGCGATTCCATAGTTGTCGCCAAGCTCAATGATCTCGGTACACATCCCGTGGTTAATGCTGCTGCTGACATTTAAACGGGAGCCATTGTCGACAATAAACAGCTGATCCAATTGCGGAGCAACTGCCGCCACCAGATGCCTTAGTGCGTCTATATCGGGATTGTAACTCACGATCACGCCGCTGATTTTGGCTGAGGTTAACGAAGTTTGCATATGGTCACGGGGTTAAAAACACGTAGGCCGTCGGTAGCATATTGATCCGGGTCCTGAAACCAATTAAGTGCTCTGGCGTGCGTAAGCGGATATCTTTTCCTAGTTGCATTGAGGACAAGCGTGGCTGAATGCATTGCTTGCCTAAGCTCGCCTGAAGATAAGGCCTAGCGTGGAGCGTCTGTCGCATAGTTGCGTGCTTTGCCATGCGCACAGAAAAAGGTGATCTAAAACGAGAATGAATGCGATATTCGCGCTTATTAATCGGCATCCACTGCTGTCTTCGGCAGCGCGCAAGCTGGCGCGGCGACTACCGGTTCTAAAAAGTATTGCTTTGCAATTATCCTATACTGCAGAGTTATGGCGGTTGAAGCCTCTGACGGCAGGTGGGAAGACTTACGACCCAACGCGCAAGACTATTATTCTGTGTGTTCATGACGGAAGTTTCACCGGTGCCCCCATTCTGGGCTGGAATCTGGTACGTCAACTCAGCCAAAGCCATAATGTGGTTTGCGTCTTGCTTTCCGGGGGCAAACTGGCTGCTGAGTTTGTTCGCTATAGCGTGGGACTTGTCATCCCTGTTGCCGGCTCTATCGGAAACGCCAACCCCGAAGCATTCGCACGCCGTGTGATACGCCCCCTTCGGGAGAAGTTCGGAGCGGATTTTATCCTTGCCAATAGTGTAGAGTCAGAGATCGCAATCAGCGCAGCTGCCATTCTGGGGATTCCATCTATGGCGCTCATTCACGAATTCGCTGAATATACCTATCCCCCCCGTCTCCTTAAGGTACTTGGTTCCGCGGGCACCGTCGTATTTTCCTCAGAACTGCTCGCAAAGTCTGCACGCGATGCAACGGGGATGACCCTTCCGAATGCGATCATAGTTCCTCAGGGGAAGTGCGAAGTTCCAGTAAGCGGCGGTCAGGTGAATTCCTCGGCGCTGGACAGTCTGCTCAATGAGCTGGCAGACGGAAGTACGTTTTTATGTATAGGATGTGGCCACGTCCAGATGCGTAAAGGGGTAGATCTGTTTATCGCAGCTGCAACCCAAGTTCTGGCTCGTGGCGTTCGGGCGAAATTCGTCTGGGTGGGCGACGGATATGATCCGGGGCGCGATTATTTTCTGAGCGTCTGGCTCAAGGACCAGATTGAACGTGGTGGATATGGTGCGGATATTAGCATCGTCCCCGCACTCTCCGCGGAAGATCTCGAGAAGCTTTATAGGCGCGCGGACGCAATGTTCCTGAGTTCACGCCTGGATCCGCTACCCAATGTTGCTATTGATGCCTTGAGCGCGGGTGTTCCAGTCATCTGCTTTGCGGCGGCCAGCGGGTTCCCTGGTTATTTCGAAGAGGATGAAATCCTCAAGCGACTCGTTGTGCCCTATTTTGATTTTGGCACAGCGGCGGCGCGAATTTTCGAGATTGCCAACGATCACGAGTTGCGTAATCAACTGTCGCTGCGCGCAGTAAGCCTAGCTCGCAGGCGTTTTGATATGGAGACGTACGTAGAGCTCCTGGTCGAGGAGATGGCCAAGACCACTGCTAACTTTGCGGGGAAACAATAATGGCGAGGTACCTTATTACCGGAGGCACCGGCTTCGTCGGGAGGAGCCTCGCGCGCATCCTGCAAGCCAGTGGAGACGAGGTTATCCTAGCCACCCGCGGGCGTCATCAAGACGGTGATTTGCATCATTGGATCGAATATGATTTGCGAGACCGGTCGACGATTGCCAATATCATTGAGGCGCGGCCAGATGGCGTGTTTCACTTGGCATGGTCGACCACGCCGGGCTCTGCCGAAAGTGATCCGGCGTCTGATGTACAGATTAATCTCGCAGGTACACTGGCTCTGTTCCAGGAGCTATCGAAGAGTATGCCTGTGCCCGTCGTCTTTGTCTCTTCCGGTGGTACGGTGTACGGTGTTGCTGATACGCTGCCCATTCCCGAAGAGCACCCCCTGCG
Source organism: Rhizobium leguminosarum bv. viciae USDA 2370 (assembly GCF_002008365.1). Classification (GTDB taxonomy): domain Bacteria; phylum Pseudomonadota; class Alphaproteobacteria; order Rhizobiales; family Rhizobiaceae; genus Rhizobium; species Rhizobium leguminosarum. Next base: position 15,318 of record NZ_MRDL01000028.1, on the reverse strand, counting down.
GCCGATCGGCATTTACGGAATTACCAAAGCGACGGCGGAACAATATGCACTGAATATCCGCATGCGCACCAATCTTGATATAAGGATCGCGCGCCTCAGCAATCCCTTCGGGGCGCATCAATCCGCGGCGAAGCTGCAAGGAGCCGCCTCGATATTTACCCGAAAGATCATCCATCGAGAACCCATTACGATATGGGGCGACGGAAGCACCGTCAGAGACTATATCGATGTCGACGACGCTTCGTCCGCGCTGGCGGCGATCATGCGCATGGCCCCTGCACCGCGGGGCATTAATTCGATTTACAATGTTGGTTCGGGAGAGGGTCTTTCACTTCGAAAGCTCCTAGAGACCATTAGTCAGGTTTCATCTATTTTGCCGACTGTTAACTACGCATCGCAAAGATCGTTTGATATACCCGAAAACGTACTCTCCATTGACCGGATTTTCCGGGACGCCGGCTGGAAACCTCGATCCGTTAGGCAAGCCTTGGAGGAAATGGCAATTGCCATGTTGAGATCGGGGAATGTGGAGTGAGAAGGTACGTCGTTCGCATCCTAAGGGATGAGAAAAAAAGGCACACGTTAAAAGCGATCCTTTCGCGCTCAAACCTTCTAACGAAGATATCGCGACGCTTTCTGGAAAGCTACCGACAGGGACGATGGTCAGCAATTGGAGGATGGGCGTCGACGTTTGACGTCGCCATACTCAATGACATCGTCGCAAGCGATTACTTCGATGTGCGTTACTATCAAAACTCTGCGGGTAAGGTGTTTGGCTCCGCGCATGCTGCCCTCTCCGATTATCTCCAGCACGGTGAAAAAGACAATCTGCGTCCGAGCTCATTGTTTGATCCGCTCGTCTATCGGTACGGCCACAAGGACCTTGCCGATCTAAAGTCGTCGCCTCTAATGCACTATTTTCGGCATGGAAGAGACGAAAAGCGCTTGACAGCTCTGGATTTTGACGAGCTCTCATCGGCGGGAAAACGTGCGTTCGTTACGGGCCGTCCGACTGTTGTCCTGGTATCACATGAAGCTTCCATGACAGGTGCGCCCATCCTGGGCTGTAATATATCAGCGCAGCTTGCCGAAACCTGCAATGTCGTGAGCGTTATTTTAAAAGACGGAGTTCTTGTTGAGAGCTTCCGTGAGCACGCGTCTCTCTTACTCGTCACTCCGGAGGGGACATCAGGTCTCGATAGTCGCGTGTTACGGGAGCGTATACTAAGACCGGTCAAAGAAAGGTTTGGCCTGGACTACGTGCTTGCGAACAGCGTTGAGGCCGCCAATGTCGCCAGCGCTGCTCAGGAACTTGGTGTTCCAGCGGTAACCCTTATGCACGAGTTTGCGGAATATGTTGTCCCGCAGACGCGTGTTCGCGATATGGTGATCGGCTCACAGGTCGTTGTTTTCTCTTCGATTTTGACGGCGAATTCTGCCCGCAAATCCGCAGCGTCCAATGATTTCAGGAACTGTATAGTTTTGCCGCAGGGCAAGTCGGAGATTCCGGAAAACGAAGGAGTGCTGGTTTCTACACAACTTGAGATATTGCTCGAGAAGCAGAAGTCGGAAAAGCGTTTTCTGGTGATCGGCTGCGGTTTTGTACAGATCAGAAAAGGGGTCGACCTATTCATATCGGTCGCTCATCGACTGGCGCAGAAACTAGGCCCCAAGAATACACGGTTCCTTTGGGTGGGCGATGGATATAATCCTGATCAGGATCTTTTATACTGCGTTTGGCTGCGAGACCAGATTGCGCGTAGTGGCCTGGAAGATGTAGTAACGATTATACCGGGGGTGGACGCGAAAAGCCTGGACAAGCTTTATGCGAACGCCGACGCAATGATGATGAGTTCGAGGCTAGATCCCTTTCCCAATGTCACCATAGATGCGATGCAACAGGGAATGCCGGTCGTCTGCTTCGAAGGCGCTTCGGGCACCGCCGAGTTTCTTCAGAATATCCCTCAATTCAAGCCTCTTGTTGCACCTTATCTGGATATCGATGCCGCAGCAGGGATTCTCGCGAGACTTGCTACTGAACCTGGTTTTTCACGGGACATTGGTGATTCTTTGAGAGCAGTATCTATCGAGGCCTTCGACATGCGCAGATATGTCAACAGACTGATTGAGATCCTGAAAGACGCTCGCTCAATGACTGAGCAGGAAAAACAGGATTTCGAAATATTGAAAAAGGCGGATGTTCTTTCGGAGGTTTCACTGGGGAATGCCTTGGGAAAAATCTCGTCGAAGGACGAGCAGGTGCGCAAATATCTGCGATTTGCCGCCAGTGGGGTTCAGGGCGTGGACCGCATTTACCGCCGGCCGTTGCTGGGTTTCTCGCCGCATATTTACCTTGAGCATCATCCGGAATTGAACCGGCCTCCGTTTCAGAATCCATTGGCGCACTGGATTGATACAGGCCGTCCAGAGGGGCCGTGGTTTAGACAGGTGCTCCGGTTTGGGCAGTCCGGTAGCCCAAGCCTACCGCCAAACGATCTGAAAGTTGGCCTCCATATCCATCTTCACTATTTCGACATCCTTGACAATATTCTGGAGCGCATTAAGCGCAATTCAGCCAGACCGGACTTGCTCATCAGTGTTACTTCGCAGGAAGGCCTAAGTTACGTATCCTCGAGGCTCGCAGACTATAAACGTAGTAAGACGATCATTAAGCATGTTCCCAACAGGGGCCGCGATTTCGGACCGATGATCACCGAGTTCGGTCACATGTTGGCAGACTACGATATTGTGGGGCATATACACGGAAAGAAAAGCCTCGAGATTTCTGAGGGGGGGGCGATCTCGCCATTTGGCGATGTTTGGCGAGAGTTCTTGTTTGAAAATCTTGTCGGGGGGACGACCGCAGCGATCGACGAGACACTGTTCGCCTTTGCGCAGGACAAGAACCTCGGCTTGATTTTTCCGGAAGACCCGAACGTCGTCGGCTGGACTGAAAACTACCTGCCCGCGCATGAACTCTGTGTAAAGCTCGGCGTATCTGGAAAACTGCCGGCCTCGATAGAGTTTCCCGTCGGCAATATGTTTTACGCACGGCCTCAGGCACTCGCGCCAATCTTCAATTCCAGTTTGACGTGGGACGACTATCCGGCCGAGCCCGTCGGGTATGATGGAACAATCCTCCACGCCATGGAGCGCATAACACCTTTTGTTTGCGAACAACAGGGCTTCAAGTGGCTGACTTCTGAGGTCGAAGGTTTCTACAGGTAGGCGCGCGCTGAACCATGCCGATTGGCGGACGCCACGCCACTGTCTCCAACTAAGCGTACCGCGCGTGAAATGTAAGCGCTGTTTTTCGTCCCAAGAACGGCGTTCGATCAAGAGCGACAAGCGTCCGGGCGCGCCTCCGATGTCGTCTTCGATAGTGCCGTGAACTCCGGTGTCGCGCACTCCGTGAAATGGCCGCAGCGCGCGCTTCAATCGCTTCGGAACGTTTCATGCCACTCGGACCTGGATATCGAAAGACCCGACTCTTCGTCGATGCAACGTGGCGACCAGTTCCGTCACGAAGGCTCCGCACAACCTGGCCATCGTCCGGCACTTCGCATCAAACCTGGTACGTGCCCGAACGACAAGCGCAGTATCGAGCTCAGGAGCAACAAGGTAGGCAGAAATCCCCAGTAGCTCACTGAATCATCGGCCAATGTACGTTGCCCCCGATTTATGGGCCTCGTGTCAGATGGAGGAGGCTTGCCTTCTAATAGGCATCTACGATAACCGTTGCCCGGAAAATTGAGGACGAACAGAAATGAAAAAAGTCGCTATTCTGCAGTCTAACTATATCCCTTGGAAGGGCTATTTTGATTTGATCGCGGCTGTGGACGAATTCATCCTCTATGACGATATGCAATATACACGACGCGATTGGCGCAATCGCAATCAGATCAAGACACCGCAAGGCGTCGTCTGGCTGACGGTACCCGTAAAAGTAAAAGGAAAGTACCACCAGACGATCCGGGAAACGGAGATAGACGGTAGAGATTGGGCCGCCGCACATTGGAAGTCCATTGTTCTGAATTACAAGAAGGCGCCCTTCTTTGACGATATTGCCACCTTTCTGGAACCCATTTACCAACGTGAAAATCACCGAAACCTATCGGCAGTCAATCGCGAACTCCTCGAAAGCGTCTGTCGCTATCTTGGCATCACGACACCGATAACTAATTCCTGGGACTACCTTCTCGTTGATGGCAAATCCGAACGGCTGGCCGATCTTTGCCTCCAGGCGGGGGGTACGGAATACATCTCCGGCCCAGCCGCCAAGGATTACATTGAGGAGAGAGCCTTTAGCGACCGTGGTCTAAAGCTCAGTTGGTTTGACTACCAGGGATATCCAGAATATCCCCAGCTTTGGGGTGAATTCGTGCATGGGGTAACCGTTCTGGACTTGTTGTTCAATTGCGGCAAGGACAGCCCGGCATTCATGCGGTATGTAACAACGCGACCAAAGGGCAACTGACAATGCAGGAAAAATCGTATGGCGTAGTCGCGAGATCCGCAGCTGCCAGCGACCACGAGACTCATGTCGAGGCGATCAGGAACCGCGGCTACACTGTCTTGCCTGGGGTGCTCTCGTCCGACGAGCTGTCCGATTGGCGAAAGAGGATCGATCTCACTTATGCCAAGCAGGAGCAGGAGTTCGGCAGAGATCGTCTAGTTGCGATCAAGGAACTGGACCTTTGCCGCGCGCCACTCTTGTATGATCGTGACTTTCTCGGTCTCGCGGAACACCCCAAGATTATGGAAATCGTCAAGGCTCTTCTTGGCGAGTGGTTCATTCTTAATCTTCAGAACGCAATCATTAATCGGCCGAACATCGAGCACCACCAAAGTTCCTGGCACCGAGATCTGCCTTATCAGAACTTCGTCATCTCGCGACCGCTTTCGGTGAACGCACTATTCGCAATCGACGACTTTTCCGCGGAAACCGGCGGAACTCAGTTCCTGCCGTTCTCCCACAAAATCGAGTATCTGCCATCTGAGCAATATGTAGCGGCCAACCGCGTGCATGGCGAGGCACGAGCAGGTTCTGTGATTCTATTTGACTCAATGGTCTTTCATCGCGCGGGGGCAAATTCCTCGCCCAATATTCGCCGCGCCATCAATCAGATGTACACGGTTCCGATACTGAAGCAGCAGTATGATTTCGCCAAGGCGTTGGCAAGTGAACGGTCCACGCTTTCCGAAGGCGCCTTGAGGCTACTGGGCTTCACCTCTGAAGTCCCGTTGAACGACCGTGAATGGCGCGCTGCACGCGCGGCGAAACTCGGAATTGCGGGATGAAGTCCGAGATCGATCCAGACGGAAGCGTTGTTATCAGCGTTGTCGTTCCAGTGTATGGGTGCGACGGTTGCATTGAAGAGCTTTGTGCCCGGGTGCGGCTTGCTCTGATGGATCTTCACGTCTCCTTTGAAATCCTTTTGGTGGACGACCGCAGCCCTGACCAGTCCTGGGCAAAAATTGTCGCAGTACACGAGTATTTCCCGGAGGTAACGGGCATTCGCCTAAGCCGGAATTTCGGACAGCACATTGCGATATCTGCGGGCCTTGCCGCAGCGAGGGGAGAATATGCGGTTGTCATGGACTGCGACCTGCAAGATCCGCCTGAGCGGATCCCCGATCTATACGCCAAGATAAAGGAAGGTTACGATTTCGTGCTCGCCAAACGAGTGAGCCGCAGCCATTCTGCCGGCCGTCTCATTGGCGCCAAAGCCTATTTTTTGCTAATGGAACGTTTGCAGAAAGGTTCATTCGATAGTTCATTCGGCACGTTTTCGATCCTGTCACGCAAGGTGATCAACGCGTTTCTGCGCTTCAGCGAGAGGGAGCGGCACTATCTGTTCATCCTTGGTTGGCTCGGTTTCAATGCCGGTACTATCGAATACGATCATAACCAACGTTTCGCAGGAAAGAGTTCCTATTCTTTATCAAAACTCATACGGCATGCCATGGATGGAATTTTCTTTCAGTCTACCGATCTACTGAAGTGGATCGTAACAACCGGGTTGGCATTTTCTCTTATTGGGCTCATTTCGTGCCTATACTTTATCATTAGCTATTTTTTATACGGATCTTCCCCGGGTTGGACGAGTCTATTCGTAGCAATGCTGACGTGCACCGGAGCAATTCTGATTTCTCTTGGCGTTCTGGGACTCTATGTTGGTAAAATATTCGATCAGGTGAAAGAGCGTCCCCTTTATGAGGTGGACCTTGTTCTGGAGCATGTCGAAAAATGAAGGCGCTTCCGCCCGGTACGATCCTCCAGCTGATGTATCTTTCGGAGCGCCTGGAAAGGTTGCAGCCCGGGCGCTTCATTGAGATCGGCGCGGGGAACGGTGAAATTACGAGTCTTTTGCTTTCCCGGGGATGGATCGGATCGGTCTACGAGTTCGACGCGGATACAACGGCAAGGCTGAAAGAGCGTTTTGCGGACGAAATTGTTGAGGGCCGCCTGGTGCTGAGCAATTCCAACTATGTGCGATCGGAGACAGCAGACGTCGATATCGTCATATCATCGATGGTCATGGAGCATTTGAGCGACGAGGACGAAGCGCTCTTCATGCAGAAATCGCGCGCGAATCTGGAGCACAAGCACGGAACCCTTATCGGGATCGTTCCGGCCGGCCCTCGTTATTGGGGGATTGAGGACGAGATTGCAGGCCATTTCCGCCGATATACACCGGATCGGATCGAAGCTCTCGCACGGGCGTGCGGCTGGTCGCTACAGCACCTCAAAGGCCTAACATTCCCCGTTTCCAACCTGTTGCTGCCGGTCTCCAACTACCTCGTGACGAAGCAGGAAGGGGCAAAAGTCAGCCTATCGAAACTGGAGCAGACCAAAGAATCCGGTCGGCGAAACGTCAAATTTAAGACTACTTTCCCGTCGATTTTCTCGTTAATTCTCAATCAGTACACCATGTATCCACTGCACCTCCTACAGAAGGTGCTGGGACCAACCGACAGGTCGCTCGTTCTCTATTTTGAGGCAAGGCCACTTCCGCGTTGAGCGCGGTGTCAGGAAAGGATGAAATTTTGGCAGATGCGGGCAAGCAGGACGTGCTGGAGGCCGTCGCGCAATATTACTCCAGCAAGCTCGCTGAACATGGGCAATCACCGCGCGGCGTTGACTGGAACGGTGAAGAAAGTCAGTTTCAGAGATTTGCGCAGCTAAGCAAGGTCATCGTTGGCACCGCCGACTTCTCTGTCAACGATCTGGGGTGCGGCTACGGCAGCTATTTCGATTACATCCGCAATAACTGCGAACACGTCCGCTATACCGGTATCGATCTTTCGGCCGATATGATCGCCGCCGCTCGGCAACGGTTCGCCGGTATTGATAACGGACGGTTCGTCGTCGCGGGCGAGCCTGACAGTATCGCCGACTATGGCATAGCAAGCGGGATCTTCAACGTGCGACTCGACGGCGGGGACGAAGTCTGGCATGCCCATATTCTCAAGACTCTGGATATGCTCGACAAGACCAGCCGCCGTGGCTTTGCCTTTAACTGCCTGACATCCTATTCTGATGCGGATAGGATGCGCGACTACCTGTACTATGCGAATCCGGGCGCAATGTTCGATCACTGCAAGCGAAACTATTCCCGCGACGTGGCGCTGCTGCACGACTACGGGCTTTACGAGTTCACGATACTGGTGAGGAAATCATGAGGAAAAGGCTGATCATATTTGGAACCGGAGATATCGCCCAAATCGCCCACGCCTACTTTTCCAACGATTCCGACTACCAAATCGTCGCGTTCACCGTCGACAGCGCTTATCTGGGCGAGACGGAGTTTTGCTCTCTGCCTGTCGAACCGTTCGAAACGGTAGCCGAAACCTATCCACCTTCCGAGCATTCGATGTTTGTCGCCCTGAGCTACACCAAACTAAATACGTTGCGACGCAGCAAGTACGAGGCCGCCAAGGCGCTGGGATACCCAATTGCGAGCTATATCAGTTCACGCGCGAGCGTCCTCAACAATGGCCGCATCGGCGAAAACTGCTTCATTTTCGAAGACAACACGATCCAGCCATTTTCCGTCATCGGCGACAATGTCACCTTATGGAGCGGCAACCACATCGGCCACCACTCGACGATCGGAGACCATACATTCATCGCCTCGCACGTGGTCGTCTCAGGCGGCGTCGAGATCGGTGAACAATGTTTCATCGGCGTGAACGTCACTTTGCGGGATCACATCAAGATCGGAGACCGGTGTGTGATTGGAGCTGGCGCGCTGCTACTCGCCGATGCCGAGCCTGAAGGCGTTTACGTCGCGCAGGCGACGGAGCGTTCGAAAGTGCCCAGCACCAAATTGCGGCGGATATGACCGCCATGAAACGTTGGCATAAGCTTGGCCAACTTTATATCCCCTCTGGAACGCACCCGAAACTTCGGACCCACGCGGCGAATCCCCTGCCGGTTCACCTCGAAAAAGACGTCTATCGGGTGTTTTTCAGCGGGCGCGACGCCCATAATCGGTCTTCCGTCGGGGCGGTCGATATTGACATCGTAGAGAAGGTCGTTGTTAGGGAGCATGTGGCGCCGTTCATCGAGCATGGCCCTGCGGGTAGTTTCTATGAAGCCGGGATCAGTATCGGCAACTGCTATACCGCCGACGGTCACCGCTACATGCTTTTCATGGGATGGCAAAATCCTCGCGATGGACATTGGCGCGGCGATATCGGGCGCTTGCGCGTGACGCCCTCGCTGGAACTTGAATTGGACCGGCATGAACCGTTCATCGGAGCAAACACCGAGGATCCAATCAGCCTCTCCTATCCGTGGGTCGAACAGCGCGAAGACGGCGCCTTTCAGATGTGGTACGGCTCAACCCTTAGCTGGGATGCCGGCAACGGCGAAATGCTGCACGTGATCAAGTCGGCGATATCGGAAGATGGACACACCTGGCAGCGGCGAGGCGACGCGGTGCCATATCAGATCGGGGTGGCGCAGGCTTTCTCACGACCGACAGTCGTACGCCGCTTCGGATCCTATCACATGTGGTTTTCATATCGCAGCGGGCTGGGCGAAAACTACCGTATCGGCTACGCAGCCAGTGATGATGGCGAGGCATGGGAGTTGAAGTTGCGGGAGGCCGGCATTGATGTATCACCTTCCGGCTGGGACAGCGAAATGATCGAGTATCCGTTCGTATTCGCTCACAGAGACAGTTGGTACCTGATGTACAATGGGAATCGCTTTGGAAAGACCGGGTTTGGCCTTGCAGTTTACGACTAGAGTTCACCAGTTGAAATCGATGGCCAATTGGCAATCGCTGATTCAGTTTGTGCGCTACGGTACATTGGGCGCTCTCACAAATGTTTCGGGGTATGCGCTTTACCTCGGTATCACCTATCTCGGCGTCGGCGCGAAGCTGGCGATGACCGTGCTCTACTGCGTTGGCGTCTGCATCAGCTTCGTTGGTAACCGACAGTGGGTCTTTGGTAGCAATGATGGAATGTTTGCCACAACTATGCGGTTCTTGCTGGCCTATGCGATAGGCTATCTCGTGAATTACGCGATCCTGGCCGTTTTCGTTGATTGCATGGGCTACAATCACGCCTTTGTTCAGGCAGTATCCATTATTGTTGTTGCTCTTTTTCTATTTGCCACATTCAAGCTTTTCGTGTTTCCGCGTGCCGGCAATGTCAATGGAAGCGTAGGATGATCCGCTGTCTTCACTGCAATACCGTCTTTTTCTCCTCCGAAAACAGTGAGATATGTCCGGCTTGCGGGTGGACTCCCGCAAGGATCGATGGATTGCCGGCATATGCGCCCGAGTTGGCCCGAGCCGGAGGTGGATTCGAACCCGGGTATTTCGATGACCTTGCTGGGCTGGAAGCGAACAATTTTTGGTTTCAGTCCCGCAACAAGTTGTTGCAGTGGGTGCTGAAGCGCTTCCGCCCGAATTTCAGATCCTTTCTGGAGGTTGGCTGCGGCACCGGTTTTGTTCTCACAGGCATAGCCCGTCTCAATCCGCATGCTCGCATTGCGGGCAGCGAAATCTTTACCGCTGGCCTGAGCTTCGCCCGCGAACGCTTGCCGACGGCATCCCTGATGCAAATGGATGCTCGAAACATACCATTCATTGAGGAATTCGAAGTCGTTGGCGCCTTCGATGTGCTGGAGCACATCGAAGAGGATGAGTTAGTACTATCGCAGCTGCATGCCGCGCTGAAAGAAGGCGGCCTGCTCATGATCACGGTGCCCCAGCATCCTTGGCTCTGGAGCACCCTCGACGAATACTCGCGCCACTTCAGGCGCTACACGGAAGCGGAACTTCGCCGAAAGGTGGAAGCAGCCGGTTTTGAGATCCTTAGAAACACGTCCTTCGTGACGCTGCTCCTGCCGGCAATGGCGCTGTCGCGATTAGTCCGGCGCGACAAGCCGGTAGGGGAAATCGATGTGCGCGCCGAACTGCAATTGCCGACCGTCGTAAATATGATCTTTAAGTTTCTGCTGTCTTGCGAGATTTTCCTCATCAAAGCCGGTATCAGCTCGCCTGTGGGCGGCTCACGACTGGTCGTGGCTCGCAAACCAGAGGCCTCCTAGCCTATCCTCTTTTTGCGGGCGACATATTGCCCTCTCGCGGTAAGTCATCGCTTGGGAGCGGCCCGAAATACTGCCGGTATATGAATACGTCGCCGCCGGTCATGAAGGCGGATGTCGGACATTGCCTCAAGATGTAAGGCCGTATATCGATGGCATTCTCCGGGGCGCGCACGCAATCGAGATGAAATGATATGAGTGATCAGAAAATTCCCTTCAACTGGCCTCACATGACCGGTAAGGAGCTGTACTACATAGCCGAATCTCATTTCAACGGCGCCCTTGCGGGTGACGGCCCTTTTACGAAGCGATGCCACGAGTGGCTTGAGACTCAAACCGGTACTGCCAAGGCACTGTTGACACACTCGTGCACCGCAGCCCTGGAGATGGCGGCCTTGTTGCTGAACATCTCCCCCGGCGACGAAATCATCATGCCCTCCTATACTTTCGTGTCGACGGCCAATGCGTTCGTTCTGCGTGGTGGCGTCCCGGTGTTCGTCGACATCCGCGAAGACACGTTGAACATCGACGAGACCCTGATCGAAGCCGCGATCACACCGCGAACAAAGGCAATCGCTGTCGTTCACTACGCCGGTGTCGGGTGTGAGATGGATGCCATCATGGAAGTCGCACGACGTTACGGGTTGAAAGTCATCGAAGATGCGGCTCAAGGCGTGCTGGCTACGTACAAAGGCCGCCCGCTGGGAAGTATTGGTGATCTTGGCGCCTACAGCTTTCACGAGACGAAGAACGTTATTTCGGGGGAGGGCGGCGCGCTTCTGGTCAATGACCCCATTTTTGTTCAGCGTGCAGAGATAATCAGAGAAAAGGGTACTGATCGTAGTCGGTTCTTTAGAGGTCAGGTCGACAAGTACACATGGCAGGAAGCGGGGTCATCATTCCTTCCCGGAGAGATCATCGCGGCATTCCTTTGGGCGCAACTAGAGGAAGCAACGAGGATCACGAATCGGCGCTTGGCCAGTTGGAATTGGTACCATGAAGCGCTAGCCCCACAGGAATTCAGGGGTGCTCTGCGACGTCCCTTTGTGCCGCACAACTGCAGTCACAACGCCCATATGTACTATGTTCTTCTGGATCCGGAAGTTGAGCGCGACGTAGTCCTGCATCAACTAAGGCAACGCAACATCGGAGCAGTATTCCACTATGTTCCGTTGCATTCGGCGCCAGCGGGCCGGCGTTACGGACGAGTTTGCGGTAGCATGGAAGTGACTGATGCGGCATCCAGCCGCTTAGTTCGGTTGCCTCTCTGGGCTGGCCTAACAGAGCAGCAACAGCAGTTGGTCGTGACTTCGCTGGAAAGCGCGATAGAACGTTAGAAGATCCTCGATGCAGAGGTTAAGAAAATGATCAAGCTCAAATTTGGAAAGAAGCATTCTAGTCAGCTCAGTACCCTATCGGTCTGTGTATACGGCAAACTGACCGCTCTTCCACGCTGCGCCAGCGCGTTCACGATCAAAGGCAACCTGCGTAGTGTCCGTCACTAGGTAGTGAGTAATATGTTCAGACGCCATTAGTTGCTTGAGCGCCGAAACCGTTGGAGCAGCGTCAAGCCGTTTAACGACTTCCATCCTCCGTCTTGCTTCGTTGCCGACATTATCGCTGCGCAGTTCGAAGAGGCGTGGCCGGGAAATGTAAGCGGGGATACCGCTTAGAGCCACCAATGCAGATGCATCGTCAATGTCGCGGGACGCCTCAGACTGACCGGCAACAACGAACCTGGGAGTGTGTTCGACATTTTTCTTGAGCTCCGAGGCGACTGCAAAAAGCGGGGGAGGGAATTGGACATCATAAAAATTCTTTGCCCAATCCATTTGTGGACGTCGCACCTCAGAAATATCGTCCGCCATCAATGCAAGCGAGATCGTTGCGGCGAGCACTAGGAGTTTCCATGAGACCGATGCGGTCGCGCCGGGAAGAAGCGCCGCAGCCGCTATGGCGATAAATCTGACCGACCAGATGCATGTGACAACCACAAGAAGTGGGCCCGCGCGATGTCGAAATTCGGTAATGTCCCCATTAGCCGTTATTGGTGCCAGAATCATCATAATCGAGGCTACCGCCAACAGCAAAAACGGTATCGCGTCGAACTCAACCAGCTTTTTTTGAGCGCCGCACACTGCTGCAGCTCCGAAAAAGATTGCAAGCCAGGGGCCCAATATTCCCGTAAGTACCAGTCCTATACCGATCAAGGCCGCGCCCTCACGTCCTAACGTTTGGGTAAGGCGGGGGTAGAGCGCCTGGTAGTTTGTCGGTGGCTGGCCTAGATGTACCGTTTCCACGTACGAGAAGAGGAAATTTGCCGTATTTGTGCGGATTTCGGACCAGGAGACAGCGATCAAAAAAACGCAAAGCAGGGCCAATCCGCAGATAACACCCAGTATTTTTTGGCTCCTTGAAAGCTTTGTCGTTCCCACAACTACACTGAGGATCAGGCAGGGCGCCAACCACGCAAATGTATTTGCTCGAACTAAGAGGCAAGCGGCGCATAGGAACGAGCCAACGACGAGTGCAGCGCGACTTTTCGTTTTCATCCAGTAAGTAAGCATGGCGATCGAACCGCAGGCCACGCCCAAGCTATATGCCGTTCCCGGAGCTGTATCCAGGAGCCAAGGGAAGCTCAGAAGACCGTTGCGAAGTATAATTCGATCTGGGCTTGGGACGAGCGCTATCGCTGTCAGCGCAACTAGGGCAATTCCTCTCCCTCCAAGTGCTATACCTAGCGCAACGATACCAGCCGCCATAGTGAGAGTGCCTAAAGGTATCCATACCAAGACTGCGGCATTTAGAGCCGATATCCCAGATAATCGAGCAACGAATGCTGTCGGCATATAACTGGCAACGTGGTAGAGCGGGAGTTGGACATCGGCCATGGATGTCATTCCACGATGTAGGGAGTTAGAAGAGCTGAATTGCGCGATCGTCCCAGCATGCAGGAGAATGTCTGACCAGAACTGGAGCCTGCCAGTTGCTTCGAATTCCTGCAGTCGGGTGACTAAGTCGTAAGACCAAACGAAGGTAAATAACGCGACGAATATTCCTAAAACTAGGTCCTTTTTCAATCTTCTGGTGTCGCTGCGCCGCAGATACACACAAATCAAAATAAAAAAAATAAATGAAATTATAGCACATTGTAAAATTAAGCTAAAATATTGAGTGATCAATATTAAATAAGATAGGATCGAAAATCCTGCAATAAATTCTAAAAACGGTTCGTTGACGCCGGAAATTATGCCTGTAATCCGCCCCGAAAGAAAAAATGCGACAACTACAAGAGCCAAAGCTAGTTGCGCTTCTAGTCCCAAGGCGCGGGCAGAAGCCCACAAGGAAATGGTAAATAGGGAGATGATACTGAAGTTCATTCTACCATCAGCCGTGCTAGCCATCGAGCATAGTCATCCATCTTGTGTTTTCTTCTTTATAGGAGGCAGCAGCCACTTAGGTCATAGCAATCCATTGTCGTGTGGCAAGCACTAAAATGAATTCCTCAACGTTTTCAAATGCACCCAGGCTTTGGCAGAGCAGCGGGATCAAAAGTTAAGGAAGCGAAGTCCAGATTTGTGGATTCCCGTCGCTTGCGGCTCCGCACGGGGGCGTACTCACGTCGCAGGTACGCAGGTATTTGCGGATGGTATTCCGGGATAGGCCCGTCCTGCGGCATATCTCCCGGATCGGTAGATGCTCTCGAAAATGCCAGCGTCGGATTACGCTCAGTAAAGCCATGTCGATCACTCCAGAGCCCCCGCTGAAACGTAAGCGACAAGCTGACCCCATCTGGCGTCGGTAGCGTTGGCCGCTGTATTGCGGACAGACGATTCACAAACTGTGAGCTTCTATGTCTGCGCCTAGCTCTGGAACTAGAAACTTCCATATGATCGAGGCTGTTCCGGAACGACTGTGAGCGTCCGGCGAACCCCTTTCCGCGTAGTCGAGGAATTGCACTCGGGCGTCGAAACTGGACCTTCGCCGGCTCCCAGCGTGGGGCCGATCGTGCCGCCATCATGCTCTCCGTTATCACGACCTGCCGTCTCAACGACGTCGACCCAAAGGCGTGGCTCGCCGATGTGTTCGCCCGCATCGCCGATCTTCCTGTCTCCCGCCTGCACGAACTGCTGCCTTGGCAATGGAAGTCACACAAAGGGACGGCTATTGCGGCCGCCGCGTAAACAGCTCCCGGAACAACGCTTCCGAACGCTCCAAGCCTTCATCGGTCAGGAACAATGACTTCGACTTGTTGACCGGGTCGCCGATCAAGCCCTTCTTGTGAAGCCGATCCGTCGTTGCCCAGTCGAAACCCTTCCAGGCCCAACGCTCGTTATGCAGCGTAAGCCATAACAGCGCCAAAACGGCATCGTCGATCTTGTCCTCATCGATCTCCATGAACCGACATTACCACGCGCGGCACCCAAAATCCCGCGGTCCTGCTCGGATGGATACGGTTCTAATGCCAGAACATGGCCTGATTTGCTCGATCAGCAAAAACCGCTTACCGGACGCTCACGAACGACTTGAGGGCCCCCACGCCAATTTCGGCGCCACTGGTCTGATGATTTTAAAGCGCGGGCTGTGGCTCAGGCAATGGAGCCCGGCGCAAGCGTCTCGGCCATTGTGCATCGTATCGGCATACATCCCTCGCAGCTATTTGTATTGTAAGCCCACGGTGAAAGCCGTCTTGCGATGACGGGCTACTGACTGGCAGTCCTAGTGGTAACGCTAGGAGTAGTCATATG
>NZ_MRDL01000033.1 GCF_002008365.1 Rhizobium leguminosarum bv. viciae USDA 2370 | reverse complement strand
GGCGCCGCCAGAAAGCATATCGCTGGCAGCGCCACCGATGATAAGGTTGTCCAGCGAGTTGCCCGTTCCGGCAAAGGCCGCAGTTCCGTTATAGGTTAGGTTCTCGACATTGGCGCCAAGCGTATAGCTCGCCAAGTTCGTGCGAACCGTGTCGGTCCCCTCGCTGGCGTTCTCGGTGACGCTGTCGCCGGCATTGTCGACGATGTAGGTATCGTCCCCCGCACCGCCGAGCAGCGTGTCGGCGCCGGCGCCACCGTCCAGCGTATCGTTGCCGGCGCCGCCTAAGAGCGTATCGGTGGCGGCGCCCCCCGTGATCGTGTTGTCGAGCCCGTTTCCGACACCGCTGAAGGCCCCGGTGCCGATAAAGGTTAGGTTTTCGACATTGGCACCAAGCGTGTAGCTTGCCGTGGCGCGAACCGTGTCGGTCCCCTCCCTGGCGTTTTCGGTGACGACGTCGGCGGCATTGTCGACGAAATAGGTGTCGTTGCCAGTGCCGCCGATCAATGTGTCGACGCCAGTACCACCGGACAGCGAATCATTTCCGGCATTTCCCCAAAGCATATTGTTCGCTTCGTTGCCGACAATCGTATCGTCGCCGGAGCCGGCCTGAACATTCTCGATCAAGGAGGCAACGTTGTCGTTATAAAGAAGCGCGTTGAAAATGTTGCCGCGGGCGTAACCATTATTCGGCCCCCCCGCCAGATCGGCCAACTGGCCCTGGGAAAAGACCGAGTACCCCCCTGCTCGCAAATCGATCGTGAGGGCGGTGCTATAAGCGCTCAAATCATAGGTATCGATACCGCCGCCGTCCCAGATTGTCGCGAAGATGCGGTTGGCATCGGGCGTGATGGC
Source organism: Rhizobium leguminosarum bv. viciae USDA 2370 (assembly GCF_002008365.1). GTDB lineage: Bacteria > Pseudomonadota > Alphaproteobacteria > Rhizobiales > Rhizobiaceae > Rhizobium > Rhizobium leguminosarum. Next base: position 35,121 of record NZ_MRDL01000033.1, on the reverse strand, counting down.
CGCAACCCCGTTGACATAGGTGATGCCTTGGTTCGGATTCCACTTGTAAACGGTATTGCCACTGTTGGTCGTGTAGTCCGCACCATACATTTCCTGCAGGGCGGCGATGTCGAGCATCATGAAAGTTTGTGGCGCACCGTCATGCTCATACTTGATCCCACTCAAATCGTCTCCGACATATGTGTGGTAGGTCATGATCGTGTATTCGAGCGAGTCATATGCGCTCGGAACAACTGTCGTATTGGAAGCATCCCCTTCATGAGCATGTTTCAGCCCGAGAGCATGGCCCAGTTCATGCGCCAAGGTATGGCCGGCATAGTTGCCGAACTCCGGAAAGCGAAGATCATCTTCAGTGCCGGCATATGACGTCCCGAACCAGACATCGCCGCCTGCCTCGGGAGTGTCTGGATAATAGGCCCATGCCGTCGGGGGCATCCATGACTGAGCGAACCGCACCGATGCGGTCTCCGCACTAGCGGCCTGAAAGTTGGCGTTCGTAAATCCCTCAACGGAGAAACCGTCATTTGCCGTATTTCCGTAGGATTGCTCCATGAAGAACAAGGCAAAAGACTGCTGCTGCGAGGAAATCGCAGAGAAACCCCAATCTTTCTCGCCGGCATAGGAATACGATGTCGAGAAGGTGGGAAACGCATAGGTTATCGTTCCGTCCCAGGCTGTGCCACTGAACAGCCCGTCAACTTTCTGATCCCCAGTCAAGCTGACGTTCTTCGTCGAAGTAATAAGCTTCGTCATAAAATCCCCGTTTGCCTAATCCACTCTGCCGTGCCAAATGCCGGTTCCCTCTGCTCCGCATGAGGGTGAAACTTCAACTACAAGTCTTATCTCGCTTCAGTAGGGTTTTGACCTAGGTAACTAACGCTCATGAAGGGCTTCCTCCGCGACCTCGATCAAAGGCGAGAAGACATATTCCAGGATCCTGCGCTCGCCCGTTCGAACCTCCGCAACTGCTGCCAGGCCCGCACTTAACTGGACGTTACGGCCATCTGCTAGAATTTGATCTGCCTCCAAACTCAATGTCACCGGAAAAACGAGGTTCTGCATCCTTTCGGCGCCGCCGAACGTTGTCTCCGACTGTCGTGCCGCAGGGTCGCCTTCACGACGCGCGGCATCGGGTTCCGGAATCGCATCGGCCGCAATTTTGATAACGCGGGCCGGGATGGTTCCGTAGCGTGTAAAGGGAAAGGCTTCGAGCTTGACGACAGCATCCTGGCCGACCTTGATGAAGCCGATGTCCTTGTTCAAAACGTAAGCTTCGAGCTCCAGTGTGCTTCCCTCAGGTACGACACGCATCACGTCCTCGCCGACGGTCACCACTTGACCCACACTGGTAATCGAGGATGCTTGCACCGTGCCGTCTATTGGACTGCGCAAGGTCATCTGCTCGCGAACATTTCTGGTTTTCGCCAGCCGCTGCTCCAGCTCTTCGACCCGACGTTCCGCATTACCCAGCCGCTCGAGCTGATCGCCCAGGAATGCTCGTTTTAGCTTGTCCTTCTCCCTCGCAAGGACCTCAATTCCGGCGGCGGCATCAGCGAGCTGACCTTCCTGCATAGCCAGTTGCGTCGCCTGCTCCTTCAATGTTTGCGTCGCATCGATGACGCTTGCCATGGTGCCGGCTTCCTTCGAAGCCAGCATATTGCGCATCGCCACACGCTCTTTCAGCGTTTCAACCAGCGAGTTCTGAGCCGCAACCGTCACCGTCAGACGATCGCGCTCCACTTCCTTCTGGTGCTTCTGAGCATCAAGCGACGCAACTGCGGCCTGGTATTGTTCGAGGTCGCCCCGCAGGATGCCTTCTTCACGACGACGCAATTCATCGGCCGTGTCGGCATCCCATGAGATCGTTGGCGGCAGCTGGTCGCTCTCCTGAGAACGAACATAGTTTACCGCAGATTTTCGGCGCCGGACCTCGGCGTTCACAGACGCCAGGCCTTTTGCCGCATCCGTCTCATCGGCAATAGCATCCGTCGGATCAAGTTCGAGCAGGATATCACCGGTCTTGACCTGTGTGCCATTTGATGGCGGCAGCGCCTTCACCTTACCCGTCAACAGCGGCTGAACAACCTTAACGCGGCCTGCCGGCTGAATCTTGCCCTGTGCGGCTGCGATGATGTCGATGTGACCGATATAGGACCAGATCAATGCCGTTGTGACGAAGGCGCAAATGATCAAGATCAGTGCCAGGCGCACCGGCGAGGGTGGGGTCTCCAGGATTTCGATCGCCGGTGCCAGAAACTCATGATCGGATCGCTTGGCCGGGCGCGGCGGAAGACCGGCATATCGAACAGCTTGGACAGGTCCACCTTTCATGCGGCGCCTCTGTCATTCTGCAAGGCCCAAAGCCGCGCATAGAGCCCGTCCGGGCGCTTAAGCAGATCGTCATGGCTGCCAATTTCCGCTATGCGTCCGTCTGCCATACCGATGATCCGATTGCATGGCCGCACAGCTGCGAGCCGGTGCGCAATGATGATAACCGTTCGGCCGGCGGCGATCTGGCGCATATTGGTCTGTACGACGCGTTCGCTCTCATAGTCGAGGGCGCTGGTCGCCTCATCGAAAATCAAGATCGGCGGGGCGGTAGCAAGCGCACGGGCAATGGCGATCCTCTGACGCTGGCCGCCGGACAGGTTCGCGCCACGTTCTTCGATCATCGTGTCGTAGCCTTGCGGCAACCGCAAAATGAATTCATCCGCCCCGGCGAGCTTGGCAACCGCAATAACCTGAGCGCGGTGCATCGCCGGGTTTGAGAAAGCGATATTGTCGTGGATCGTGCGATTGAAGAGCAGGTTCTCTTGGAGAACGACTCCGATGTGGCTTCGAAGCCAGGCGGGGTCGAGTTGTGATAGATCCATGCCATCCAGCAGGACCTGACCCTCTTCGGGGACGTAGAGACGCTGCACCAGCTTGGCAAGCGTGGACTTTCCGGAGCCCGATGCGCCGACGACACCGATGATCTCTCCGGGTTTGATTTCCAGCGATACGTTTTTCAAGACTTCCGGAGAGCCGGGCCGATAGCGGAAGGTGACATTTCGAAGTTCAATGTTCCCCCTTGGGGCAGGCAACGACAAACGGGCGATTGGCTGACGCTCCATCGGCGTGTTCAGAATGTCGCCGAGCCGATCGACCGAGATCTGCACCTGTTGGAAATCCTGCCAGAGTTGGGACAACCTCAAAACCGGCTGGGTGACCTGCCCTGCGATCATGTTGAAGGCAACAAGCGAACCAACGGAAAGCTCCCCGTTCATCACGGCCCTCGCACCGAAAAGAAGAAGGGCCGCCGTCGAAAGCTTGCTCACATATTGAATGGCATTTTGTCCGCCAGCGCTAAGCAGTGTCGTATCGAAGGCTGTTCGCACGTAAGCTGCGAGCTTTTCCTCCCACTGCGCCTGCATCACCGGCTCCACCGCGGCGGATTTAACCGTGTGGACACCGACGATCGCTTCGACCAGGAACTGCTGGTTTGCCGCTCCCCGATTGAACTTCTCTTTGACGAATTCGCGCAACGGCGGTCGAACCACGATTCCGATCAGGAGGTAGACCGGGATCGCCGCAACGACAATCAGGGTCAAGCTCCAGGAATAGGCGAAAAGAACCGCGATGAAGACAAAAGTGAAAATGACGTCGAGCGCCGAAAACAGCCCCTGCCCAGTCAGAAATGCGCGGATCGTTTCAAGTTCTCGAACGCGGGCGACCGTCTGGCCGGCGGATCGCGTCTCGAAATACTCCAGCGGCAGCCGCAGGAGATGATGGAACAATCGTTGGCCGAGCTCGACATCGATCCGGTTCGTCGTGTGAGCCAACGCATAGGCCCTCAGATATTGAAGCATGACATCGAAGAGACCAATGATCGCGATGCCGGCAACAAGCACGAACAGGGTCGAATAGGCTTTGTGCGTCAGGACCTTGTCGACCACGACCTGGAAGAACAAAGGTGTAATGAGCGCGAAGATCTGCACAAACAACGAGGCAAGCAATACATGGGCAAGCGGCTTTCGATAACGCCAGATCGATGGCAGAAACCACTTGAAGCCGAATTCTCGCGGGTCGGACCCTTCGCCTCTTATGCGCCGCCCCACAAGAATAACGCGTGCGTCGATTTCGGCTAGTATATCCGCAGGAGCGATTTCACGATCAACGCGCGTTATCGGATCGACGAGTCTGTACTTCCCAGATGGGTTCAACCCGCCGAGCACCTGAAAGGAGCCGCTGCGCGCTTGAACAATAGCGGGGACGGGCATGGCTCGAAGACGTTGCTCCGTGACCTTCTCCACGACACGCGCCCTAAGCCCGATGATCTTGGCTGCTCGTTGAATGTCGATGGCCCGGGACGTGCGCCCCTTCAACGCCAGGTCGTGCTGCAGCTGAACCGGGTCGGCAGCAATGCGATAGAATGCAGCGATGCCGCAGAGCGCACGAAGACCGGAGTCCAGATGCTGCGAAAGGCTGCCATCCATGCGCGGAACTATTCCCCTTAAGCTACAGATTACCGCGCTCCACCGGCCCAACCGCCTGCTGCGGCTGCTTGCTGATGATGTAACTCACTCGGAAATACTGCGCCACGGGGGGATATTCGAGCTCGCCAGATTTCGAGCCGGTTGTGGCGAAGAAGCAACAGCGCACCGTCGGTAGCATATCTGCACTTCGCCGGCACCTTGCAAACAAAGAACGAATATGGCGCCCCTATCTGGTGAGCGGTCGTTGTGCAAAACTCCTCACGGCCAATGGAACAACATGATCTTCATCTCCGCGTTTCCGACCGACGTGTCAGCGCATCATGTATTGTGAACGGTCCTAGCAACGCGCTTCCTCGATCTACGTGCTGGAGCTCAAACTGACCACAGGTCGCAATGGACAATGTCCGCTTGTACCCGGCCACCCCGTCCGAACCATCATCCGTAGGGTTCAGTGCAAGGCGGCAGGCACCGGAATGCCTTTCACGAAAACGCCGCTGTATTCTACCGAGCCGCACATCTTGGCTTTTGCGATATCCCATGCCTCAACCTCATCGAGGAGGCGTGGCGAAGCTGAAGTTTTAACTGTCGAGACAGTTGGAATTTCAGATCAAGGATGGCAGAACTTCTGAAAATCTACACTCGCTTCGTTGGAGAGGCGTCAACGCTATGCCCGGTTTCCGGCACCTGAAGACTTCAACGAAATCACGGTTTCTTTATCCCGCGTCTAGACCATCATCCCCAAAGCCTCTTGCATTGCCAGTCGCGCCAGCCACGAATGTATTCGCGCTTCATGTCGCCGAGCTGGGTTTCGGCCTACTTGACGTACCAGGCTTTCTGCCCGTCCGTCAGCGTGATGCCCTGATCGGACAGGTTGCAGAAATACTTTGCGAAAGCATCGGTGATGATGACGCCTTCGGGCGCGATCCCATATTGCGGCTCCTTCCACCAGGGAAAGAAATGGAACTTGAAATCGAGTTCCGTCAGTTTCGCCGCCTGGCGCTGCTTGACCTGGGCATCGTCGCAGAGCGTATAAAAATGCCCCTCCTGGCCTTCCGCCGTGCTTTCAACGAAGACCAGCTGGCCGGCCTGCACCGTATTCAAAGCACCGGTACGGACTTCCCGCGCCTTGTCGGGATATTTCGCGCAAAGCTTTCCATATTCGGAGATATGCAGATATTGCAGCGTTCCCGACCGCAGCAACGAGGTTCCGACCCGGATGCTCGAATTGTGGGCAAGCAGCAGTTCGGTCTGGTTGGCTCTGACGACAGGCACGGCGGTGCGGATATCATCCGGCAGATTGTCATAGGGATATTTGATCTTGTCCCGGAAGATCGTCTGCACGTCGCCGAGCGTATGGGCGATGGTGCCGGCGCGGATATCCCGGTTGAAGACGCAGGCATCGAGCATGAAGATCTGAATGAAGGTCGTCAGACCCAGCTGGCGGGCTTTCAGCAGCACATTGAGGTAATGCATCTGCTCGAAAAACGTCATCTGCGTCCAGTTCAATTCGAACCTGACGCGTTTGCCTGATTTGTCGGTGATCCAATAGAGGTTGTTCAGACGCCAGCGCCAGTCGGAAAACTGGTCAACTGCCGTTTGGAAGTCCGCGCGTCTTGCCATTGATGTCTTCCAGCAACTGCGAAACCTCGCCGGTTACGACGCCCTGGTCGAACTCGACCTTGGAACCGTATTTCTTCGGCTTCAGCTTCTCGGCGACCCTTTGGCGGGTGGCGATGCGGAGCTGCGAACGCCGGATGGCCTCGCCATTCTCCTGCCAGCCGGTGGTCTCACCGCTCGCATTCTTCTTTTCAATCCAGTCATTGCTGCGATCGTCGGCAATCTCGACCATCTCGTCGACAAAGCCGTCGGCCAGGATCTCGCGGGCCAGCGCGTACCGCGCCCGAAAGGCCGCCTTATCGTCGTCGGCGAGCCAGGACAGCACGGTCGACTTCGCCGGCATATCCTCATCCCGGCAGATCGACCGCAGGCTTTCCCTGTCAGCAATGCGCTCGCAGATCTTCTCGGCCAGCGCCTGGCTGAACTTGGTTGGTCTTCCCATGGGGCGCGGCTTCTGGAAGGCTCAGAACAGCGCAATGATGTTGGATGCGGTGGTCCCGGTCAGCGCCACGATGGCGGCATGAACAGGCAGGATCGTTCCAGCCGGCACGCTCGCGACGCGGCGCAATGGCAACATCACCGGCCGTGCCGATGTAAAGCGCGCGGGCTCCGACGATGGCGGTATCGTTCGGCGTTACCGCCGCTGCCCGGGAGGCCGGAGCAATCGAAGGGTCCATTGCAGTTCTCCTTGGAAGAGGCGGGTGTCCATGCCGACACGGCTCGATCCCGATGTGATCGAAGATGAGAGGTCAGGCAGAAAAGGATGGGGGATCAATTCTGAGGAAGCTGGCCGGTGACAGACACACCGGTCGGAGGGCGGCGCCGACTTGGTCGTCGACATCCCATCGGGATTCAAATTTCGCAGCTTGGATTTGCGGTAGTCTTAACTGATTTGCCGGGAGGTGATCAAGGGCTGATTGTGGCTCGCACCAGTTCGAAACCAAGCCTGCTCGATCAAGTAGGCGCCAGATTACTCTACCCCGCACCGACGACGGATTTGGCAAAACGCGCTCCCCGACCTCCGTCATCCTCGGCCTCGAGCCGAGGATCTATGCCCGCTGCTGGTAGAGGCCAACATGGGTCCTCGGCTCAAGGCCGAGGATGACGGAGCAAGGGGTAGGCTCTGTGGCAAATCCGAGGTGATGGCATCAGTGATGCTGACGAATATTATGGCTCGATCAGCGTGGTCTTGGCCGGTCTCGCGATCTGGTTCGGCATGTCACCGTTGGTCGGCGGGCGGTGCCGACGTGGCCGACATCCCCTCTAGATTCAAATCTCGCAGCCTGGATTTACGGTAGTCATAAACGACCTGCCAGGGGGTGATCAAGCGCTTCTGACCGCAGCGCGCAGATAATCTGCCCGACCCAATCGGCGGCAAAACCCTCACCCGCTTTGCGAGCCTTCAGGTCCAGCGTACAATGAGCAGGCTGTTGATCCAATAGCGGAGAAGTTCAGTGAAAACCACGAGACTTTTTCTGTGCCTCGTCGCTTTTCTCAGCGTCACGCTCGCTGGAAACCCGGCTGATGCCGACGAGCTGGTTCACTTCGAAAGCGCGCCAGTCAAGCTCAGCCCGTTTCGAATAAGCAAGGCTAGAGAACAGGGAGAAATTATTTCTCAACCGCAAGGCACACCCCTGCTGGGATATTTGTCCCGCCCGGAGGGTGATGGCCCCTTCCCGGCGGTCGTCCTCCTGCATGGATGCGAGGGCATGCGGTTGAGCGTCAAAGACCTTTGGCCGAAACGGCTGGTTTCGTGGGGTTACGTCGTGTTGGTCGTCGATAGCTTCACTACCCGCAACATCAAGGACACGTGCCAGGGTTCTCTCCCCGATCGCCTCTTCGACGCCTATGGGGCTTTGAATTTTTTATCGAAACAAAGCTTTGTCGATGCGCGGCGCGTTGCCTTGATGGGCTTTTCAACCGGCGGCACGGCGACGCTGGAAGGAACAAAAATCGAAGGCAACGAACAGCTCATGGACCACAAATTCAAGGCAGCGGTTGCCTACTATCCGCTCTGCGCGGCAAGTCAGGGTGACGCGACGGTGCCGACCCTGATTTTGAGCGGCGAACGAGACAATTGGAGCCCGGCTGACCGATGCCAGAAGAGGCTTGCCCGTCTGAGTGACAATGGCCCGCCCATCGAGCTCAATGTCTACAAGGGCACTTACCACGATTTTGATGCTCCGGAGTTTAAGGTGGGACGGCGGGTGTTTGGTCACATCGAAAAATACAATCCGGACGCCGCAGGAAAATCCATCCGCAGCGTTCGAACATTCCTTCAAACGTACCTCTCGAACTAAAGCCCGAGCATTGTCCGCATGAGCGCCGATACTGTTGAAACACGATGCCCGGTGTTATGGTGGATGCTCGCAAGAGGAGCGAGCGGATGATCTGGATCTACTCTGTCATCGGCGTCTTGAGCGGCGCGCTACTGATCGGCCTCGCGATTTGGGTCGGCATGTCACCATCATTATCCGACCGAAAATCGTGGCTCCCCGAACCGAGTGGAAACTCCGTAGAGCCGAACGATTCGAGTATTGCGGGATCGGGTAGTGACTTGGCTTAGATCTGCGGGAGATCCCGCATTCTCCGTCATTCCAGGCCTTGAGCCTGGAATCCATGCCGACCGGCCGCAGAGGCACTACCGCGAGAGCATCGCCTTCAGTCGCTGTTGCAAGACAGGAGGTTCGCTAGACATTCGAACCTGACCGAGCGCATACCGCATGGCAGGCGTGAACGGCAGCCAATGCTGCAAATGATCCAGCAATTCATCCGACATCATGTCTTCGAGCGGGCCGGCGCCCATTTGACCGAGCGCTTTTTTGTGATCGGGTAATCTGGCTTGCTCGACAATGGCGAGAACGCGCTTCAAGACGCTCTCTCTCGAATCATGCAGTAAAATCGTCGACCAATACCATTCGCCGGGATCTGCGAGATAAGCCTCTACATAGGCTTCAGCGGTAACCGGTGGCTCTCCAACAGCAATTATATCCGGCAACCACGTCAGATCCGATGAGAGTGCGCTGCGCGTGAACGGTTTGGCCGCTGGAGCGTCGGCGGTGTGTTTCCCCGAGCGCGGGTTGCTACGGTTTTTCTTGGTCACTTTGGCTTTCCATTTCGACAGCACTCTGCATCAGCAAATGGTTGTCCGCAACTCAACTCCGCTATCCCCGGCCACTCGACGCGCCATCCGCTGCGCCGGCGGCAAGTTTGGCGGAAACGCGCCCCCACCCTCCGTCATCCCAGGCCTCGAGCCTGGGATCCATGCCGTGGCTGATGGAGGCCGACGTAGATCCTCGGGTCAAGCCCGAGGAAGACAGAGCAAGAGGCGAACTCCCCACCAAAACAAATTAGCCTTGACTCATCAATTAGCATAGGCTATTGATTTCCTCATGATCGAAGCCGCCTCCATCACCGCCGTCATGCGCGCCCTTGCCGATCCCACACGGCGGGCCGTGTTTGAGCAGATCGTCAACGCCGATGAGATCACCGTCGTCGAACTGACGCGGGCAAGCAGCGTGACGCAGGGCGCGATTTCGCAGCACCTCAAGGCGCTGAAACAGGCGGGCCTCGTCGCCGAGCGCCCCGAAGGGCGGAAGGTCTATTACCGCGCCGAGCCGGAAGGCCTGGAGCCGCTTGTCGACTGGATGAGCCATTACGGCGTCTTCTGGCGCGACCGCTTTGCCAATCTCAGAACATTGCTGAAGGAAATCGATCCATGAGCGACGCCGCATTGAAGCCCGACACGCAAGAGATCGTGGTCGACGAGGTCTTCCCGCATCGGCCGGAGACGATCTGGAAAACGCTGACCACGGCCAATCTGATGGGCCGCTGGCTGATGATGCCGGCGGGCTTCGAGCCCGTGGAAGGCAAACGCTTCACCTACCAGACGACACCGGCCGGCGCCTGGGACGGCACCATTTACTGCCAGGTGCTGGAAGTGAAGCCGAACGAGCGTCTCTCCTATGCCTGGAGAGGCGGGCATGAGGGAAATGCCGGCTACGGCTCCCCGCTCAACACCGTGGTCACCTTCATCCTGTCCGAGGTCGAAGCCGGCACGCGGCTTCGCCTCATCCATTCCGGCTTCGTCCTGCCGAGGAATGAAACTGCTTTCCAGAAGATGGGCGAAGGCTGGAAGAAGGTCGTGAAGAACATCGGCGCCATCGTCGACGAGACGGACTGAGGCGACCGACATCGCGCTTGCCGACGCAGCGTTTTATTCGGCAGCGCTTCATCAGGAGAGAGATATGAGCAAGCCTTACACCGGCGGATGCGCCTGCGGTGCGATCCACTATGAAATCTCGGCCGAGCCGATTGCGATGAACGACTGCCAGTGCCGCGATTGCCAGGCGACCAGCGGCACCGGGCACGGATCCTACCTGACCTTCCCGAGCCGGCAGGCGGTGAAGCTCGACGGCCAGGCGACGCATTGGGACATGGTCGCCGACAGCGGCAACGTCAAGACGCGCGGCTTCTGCCCCAGCTGCGGCGCGCCGGTCTATCTGACCTTCTCTGCCATGCCCGATCTCTTCACCATTCACGCCGCCAGCCTCGACGATCCCACCCGATACCAGCCGCAGATGGCGACCTACACGCTGCGCGGCCTCGCCTGGGACCGGGTCGATCCGGCGGTGCCGAAATTCGAGACGATGCCGCCGATGTAAAGCTGGGGCAGCGGCCCTGGCAAACTGGTGCGATCGACGGCTGGGTCGCCGTGTGTCAGTGAATCCGATGCTCACCTGAGCTGACCTAGACGATGCCAGGAGAGTTCAATTTCCGGCAAGACGCTCGATCGGCTCGGCCAGGTCGAGCCAATGCGGGCGATTGCCCCACCAATCAACATGATCCGGCGTCTAAACATCTAAAGCTGACGGATGGTGTCAGCTGGTAATGCAGAAATTCGCCTCGGCCTGCGCGTCCTGCTGAAACCTGAGGCAAGGGCGTTCTTAGCCCCGCCGCCTCCCCCATTCGGCATGGTGAAAAGGCGCCGCGCAGCAGCACGGCGCCGGTGCATCACGCGCGCGTCATGCGGCGATGGAGGGATAGTCGGTATAGCCTTGGGCGCCGCCGCCATAGATGGTCGCCGGGTTCACCTCCGCCAGCGGAGCAGCGGTCTTCAGTCTCTCGACGAGATCAGGATTGGCGATGAATGGCCGGCCGAACGAGAAGAGATCCGCCGCGCCCTCCGTCAATCGCAGCGTTGCGCGGTCGAGGTCGTAGCCATTATTGGCAATGTAGGTGTTTGCGAACTTGGCCCTGAGCTCCGCGTAGTCAAAGGCAGCAGCCTCATTGGGCCCGCCGCGCCCAGCTTCGACGACATGGAGATAGGCAATCCCCATCTGGCCAAGCTTCTCGGCGATATAGTTGAATTGCGCCTGCGGATCGCTCGAGGTGACGCTGTTGACCGGCGAAATCCGCACTCCCGTCCGCTCGGCGCCGACCTCGGCAGCCACGGCGGCAGCGACTTCCAATATCATCCGGGCGCGATGTTCGACCGAGCCGCCATAGGCGTCGGTGCGGGTGTTGGCGCCGTCTTTGGCAAACTGTTCCAGCAGGTAACCGTTGGCGCCATGGACTTCGACACCATCGAAGCCCGCGGCAATCGCGTTGGCGGCGGCGCGGCGGAAATCGGCGATGATGGCCTGGATCTCATCCAGTTTGAGCGCGCGAGGTTCAGACACGTCGACGAAGGCATTGTTCACGAAGACCTTGGTCTCAGCCTTGATGGCCGATGGCGCGACCGGCGCCTGCGCATTCGGCTGCAGATCGACATGCGAAATACGACCGACATGCCAGAGCTGCAGAAAGATGTGACCGCCTTTGGCATGCACCGCGTCGGTGACTTTCCGCCAGCCGTCGATCTGGGCTTGCGTATAAATTCCCGGTGTATCCTGGTAGCCCTGCCCTTCCTGCGAAATCTGCGCGCCTTCCGAGATGATCAGGCCGGCTGTCGCCCGCTGGGCATAATATGTCGCGGCGATATCGCCCGGCACGAAGCCGGCGCCGGCTCTGTTGCGGGTCAAGGGCGCCATCACGATCCGATTCGCCAGCGTCAGGGCGCCGAGTGTGTAGGGTTCAAAAAGTGCGTTGTCAGTCATTTCGTTTCTTTCGTCAGGATTTCGGGGGTCTCTGTCACATCTCGGAGTTTCGCGCCGGAACACGGCACAGGCCGGCCTTGCGACACAGCCTGTGTTGGTGACGGCGCGTTTCCGCGGGAAGCGCTACGAGGCGGCGCGATAGCGCTCTGCCGGCTCAGACTGCGAAAAGCCCGGGATCATCGTCTGGCGCGCGGACTGATAAGCGTCCCATTGGGCGGCATCGTGCAGAGGCGGGATGGTGACGGGCTCGCGCTTGTCGAAGCCTGCCAGGGCGGCGTCCACTAGTTCGCCCACTTCCATCACGCCGGAGAGCGTGTTGACGTCGATGCCGGAAAGTTCCCAGATCTCCGTCCGTGTCGCAGCCGGCAGAACCGCCTGGACGTAGACGCCTTTGGGACCGAGTTCGAGGCTGAGCCCCTGGGAAAGGAAGGTCACGAAGGCTTTGGTGGCGCCGTAGACCGTCATTCCGAATTCCGGGACGAGCCCGACGACCGAGGAGACGTTGACGATGGCGCCCGAGCCCGCTTCGACGAAGCGTGGCGCAACGGCGCTGGAAAGGCGGGCAACCGCCGTCGCGTTGAGCGCGATCAGCTGGGCGATATCATTGACGGGCTGATTGACGAACGTGCCTTCGAGGCTCGTGCCGGCATTGTTGACGAGAATCCCGATCCGATGATCGTCGCGCAGACGGGTTTCCACCGCCGCAAGCTCATCGGATTTGGTGACATCGGCCTGCAGGATGTCGATCGTTACGCCGGTTTCCTCGCGAAGTCGCGCCGAGAGAGCCTCCAGCCTTGCCTTATTGCGCGCGACCAGTACGAGATTGTGCCCACGACGGGCGAAACGGTCTGCATAGGTCGCTCCGATACCCGAGGAGGCGCCGGTGATGAGGACGGTGGGAGTGTCAGTCATTGTCTTGTTCTCTTTCGAATGAGCGTTATATAATTATGATGGCGATCCTAATTACGGGTTTAAAGTGATGGCTATCATAAAAAAGTCAATGGCAGAGAGGGAGAAATCTCAACATGAAAATCAGCCGTGAGCAGATGGCCGAAAACCGCCAAAGGATCCTGGAAGTCGCAAGCCGGCTGTTTCGGGAGAAAGGATTCGAGGCCGTCGGCGTTGCCGAGGTGATGAAGGCCGCGGGCCTGACGCATGGCAGCTTCTACGGTCATTTCAGCTCGAAGGACGACCTGATCGTCCAGGCGCTCGCGCATGCGCTTGGCCAGCGCAATGGCCCGTCACTCCCGCTTGGCGCCTATATGGAAGAGTACCTGTCGCCGCGCCATCGCGACAACAGGGCCGGTGGCTGCCCGATTTCCGGACTTGCCGCGGACACGCTGCGCCAGACGCCTGAGGCCCGTGCGGCGGTGACGGAGGGTGTGCGGGCGCAGATCGACTGGATGAGCGAGAAGGACGAAGGGCCGGACGCCGACCGCCGATGCCGGGCAATCGCCCACTGGTCGGCGATGGTCGGGGCAACGATCCTCGCTCGCGTCATAGTCGATCCCGCCCTGTCGAAGGAAATATTGACGGAGACGCTGGCCTGGATCGATGACGGAGCCGACCGACCTGCTCCGGCACCGGCAAAAGCCGAATGAGGAAATGCCGCGGTCAGCGGCCGCGTCCCGCCGCAGTTCCCATCGCCGGATCCAAGATCCTCGATGCCGACCTGCCATAGGTGGGCAGCCGTCGGCTGAGCGTCCAGCCCCATTTCGGGCATTTTAGTCCCGATCGTAGCTCGGCCGCCAGCCGCGGGTCATGCCGCCGCCCATGGCGCCTTCTGCCAATATCAACTGCCGGCGCAAATGTCGGACGTCCTCCAGCAGCGTGCCTATTGCGGCCCGCATATCGCCATTGTGATAGGCGACCACCTCGGCAAGCTCATTTTCGACCGGCCGCGACGATGTTTCGGCTTCCACGGCGGCGCTCAAGAGAAGATGCCCGCCATTTTGAGTTTGCCGCAGAAGCTCGCTATCGCTTTCGCGACGCCCTCGCTGCAGGGAAACTTGAACGGTCGCGTGGCTTCCTCGGTCAGAACCGGCTCGTCGGTTGTGGCGTCGCGGCCGGTGACATGTTTCGTCAGCAGGATGCCGCAGGCCTCGCCGGCAGCCTCGTCGATCGCCATCTGGACATCGCCAAGATAGGTATCGCTGGGGATGTCGATGATGAAGGCGGTGAAAAATCTCACGCCGCGGCTCCCCGCCACAGCCTTGACCAGGCTTGCATGCGCCTCGGAGACCTCAATCTCCTTCTCCGGCGGCCACATTACATCACTTGCAGGCCACGCATCATCTTCCACGGCTTCGCCGATCGGCTGCTCACGCATATCCGCTCTCCATATCTTCGGTTTTCAGATGGCGGCCGCCGCGCCGATGTTCTTATTATGTTCTGATAACGAAGAGTGTCAAGACGGATGTTTTGCTGTGAGCGACCTTTCGGGCAACCGCCAGAGAATGGGGCATGATCAAGAGATCTGCACCACGCTCCGGCCGTGTCTTGAACCCTCAATGCTTGAGCACGACCTTGCCCGGGGCGCCCGCCGCAACCGCATTCTGCGCCGCACCGATTTCCTCCAGAGTGAAGGTATGGGAAATCGGGATGACCAGGAGGCCGCGCACGGCAGCATCCAGCACGGCGTCGAGCGTCGCCGCGTCGGTGCGGTGGAAGAGTTCATGGATGGTGACGCGGTCTCCGGCATTGGCGCCTTCCGGCACCGGAACGATGCTGGCGACCGTGCCGCCATCACTGATATGGCCGATGAGATTGCCGGCCACCGGCCCGGCGGCACTGATCCCATAGGCAAAGCTCGGGCTTGCGACGGGGAGCGTGATGTCAAGCGCTTCGCCGGCCAGGGCCTGACCTTCGCTCAGCCGCTCGGGACGGACGCCGGCCACCGGCTGGGCGCCGATCTGCTTGAGATATTGGATGGCGGAACGGCCGACGGTGCCGAGGCCGCCGGAGACCAGAACCCGGTCGCCAGCCTTGACATCAAGCGCCTCGACGGCCTGGCGCCCGGTCAGCCCGGCCTTGACCAGCGACGCACCCGCTTCGAAGCTCAGGCCAGCCGGCAGCTTGGCGACGGATGTGGCGGGAAGCACACCATATTCGGCATGGGCGCCTTTGCCGTTTGCCGCGAAATCGGCGACGACCCGATCACCGACCGCAAAACCGGTGACGCCGTCGCCGAGTGCCGAGATGGTGCCGGCTGCGTCGCCCCCGAGCACGGCCGGCAGCGGAAGCGGGATGAACTTGGCCATGAAGCCCTGGCGGAGAATGAGATCGAAAGGATTGACGGCGGATGCCTCGATCTTGATCAGGATTTCGCCCGGTCCGGGCGTCGGCGTCGGGATATCGCCGATTTCGAATTGATCGACATCGCCGTAGGATTTGAGAAGGGCCGCTTTCATTGTGGTCTCCAGATTTTGTCGTCGCGTTTGGGCGTGAGACCAGGCTGCCGGCTGGCAGCCTGGTCTCGGCCGGTTCCCGCCGTTAAGCCGTGGCCGGACGACGCGCGGTGTCCAGCGTCCATGCGCCACCACCGGCAAAGGCGAGGTAGAGGAAGATGAAGCAGAACAGGATGGCGACTTCGCCCATGTTCAGCGCCGGCCAGAAGCCATAGGGCATGTGGCCCATGAAATAGGCGGCCGCCATTTCGCCCGAGGCGATGAAAGCGGCGATGCGCGTTTGAAAGCCGACGAGCATCAGAGCCGAGGTGATCACCTCGATGGCGCCGGCGATGATCATGATCGTCGGAAGCGGATAGGGCACGCCCTGAATCGGACCCGGAAATTGCAGGAATTTCATGGTCGCGTGTTCGAGGAAGAGAAGCGCGGTGATGATGCGCAGGATTGCGAGGACGTATGGCGTCCATTTGCTGATATCGGTCATCGAGAGTTTCCAATGTTGGTTATGGGAGATCAGGCGGCGGATGCCGCTTTCTTCAGTTCTTGGTTTTCTTTCCAGAGCTTCATCGACATGGCGAAGACGCCGTCGACATAGTTGCGGTAGACCGTCATGCCGGCCGGATCGCGGCCTGCCTTGGCTGCAAAGAACGCAACGATGTCATCGGATTCCGTGACGTATCGGCCGGGCTCAAGCTGCGCGGAGGGAAAGCTCACCTTGTCGAGATGCGGCTGAAGCTCGGCGCGGATCTTCGCCTCCTGCTCGCTGTCGGGAACGAAGTCGCGGGTTTCAACGTCCGAGGCCAGTCCCGATTCCAGAAGGAACAGACGAACCTTGAGGCAGAAGGGGCAGTTTTCCTTGAGATAGACGATCGGTTTGAACGTTGCGCTGGTCATTGCGCATCTCCTTTTGATTGAGGGGCAGAGGGGACATCGCCGAAGCGGAAGCTCGATGCGGTCAGGCCACCGGCGAAGTCTTTCTGGTGATAGGTGACGGCGCCCGGTTCGTCCTCGGCCGCACCCACCGCCACCATCAGGGGGATCAGGTGGTCTTCACGCGGATGCGCCGCGCGGGCGGCGGGCGCCTTCTCCCATTCGACAAGCCGCTCGGTGCGCGTTTCGGATGGCGACCGGATCAGCGTCTCCTGCAGCCAGGCGTCAAACTGACGGGAGGGGCCATGTCCGGCCGTGCCCTGTATGGCCGACAGGTTGTGGTAGCTGAGGCCGCTGCCGATGATCAGCACGCCCTCTTCGCGCAGCGGCGCGAGCGCCCGGCCGACCTTGAGATGCAGCGCCGGATCGTAACCGGCATCCAGCGAGAGCTGGACCACAGGGATGTCTTCGTTGGGATAGAGCGGCTTCATGAGGCTGAACGTGCCGTGATCGAAGCCGCGGGTGGGGTCCGGCCTGGCGTCGATGCCGGCGGAATGCAGCAGATCCTGCACGTGACGCGCCAGCTCGGGGGAGCCCGGCGCGCCATACTTGATCTGATAGAGATAGTCGGGGAAGCCGTTGTAGTCGTAGACCATGCCCGGGTTGCTGCCCGAAGAGACGGCAAAGCCCCTCTCCTCCCAGTGGCCCGAAACGACCAGCACCGCCTTGGGCAGATCTTGAAGCTCGGCCCGCATCTCGATCAGGGATTGCTCGAGCTTGTCGAAATTGCTGCGAAAGCCACCGGTCATATAGGGCCAGGGGCCGCCGCCATGGCTGAGGAAATAGGTGGGCAGTCTTGATGTCTTCACCTCGCCATTCCTTTTCGGCACCGCCGCTGCGGCTGGCCTTGTCAGCGACTGTCTTGGTTTTCCCTGGATTGATCAATCGGCTTTGCCAACATGCATCATTTCCTCTAAGTTGATGATCATGGACACGATGATGAGCCTGCGGGTATTTTGCTTGGTCGCGGAGCTGAAGAGCTTCACCGCGGCAGCAGGCCGTTTGAATCTGTCGCCGGCGATGGTGAGCAAACACGTGATGCATCTGGAGACGCGCCTGGGAAGCCGGCTCTTGAACCGGACCAGCCGGAGTGTCACCCTTACCGAAGCCGGCGCGCTTTATTTCAACCAGACCAGGCAGATGCTCGAAGGGCTCGACGAAGTGGAAGCGTCGATCGGCAATGTCACGGTCGCGCCGCGCGGAACGCTCAAATTCAGTGCTCCCGTGTGGGCGGCCAGTTCAGGCTTTGTCAATATTCTGGCCGAATACAACCAGCGTTATCCCGATGTCAGCCTGGATATGGATCTCAGCGGCCGGATCGCCAATCTGGTCGAGGAAGGCTTTGACCTTGCGCTGCGGGCAATGTCGTCCGAGCGGCTCGATCCGGGTCTGGTTGCGCGCCCATTGGCGAAGATAGAATTCCGCCTGATGGCATCGCCGGACTATCTCAAGCGCGCCGGGCGACCCCAGAGCATCGCCGAGCTGAACGGCCATGCGCTGCTTCGCTATAATGGGATCAATGTCAGCGAAAGCCTGCTGTTGGGCCGCCAAAACGACCGGCGCAAGGTCACCTTCCGCAATGTGCTGCTGAGTGCCAACGAGACGCTTCTGCACCTGGCGGCTTTGCGAGGAATGGGGCTGGTCTTCCTGCCGGAATGGCTGGTGGAGGAGGATCTGAAAGCAGGCCGGCTGGAGGTGGTGCTTGCCGGGGCGCTCGGCATCAGCAATACGCTGCATGCCGTCTACCCGAGCCGGAAATACCTTTCCGCCAAAGTCCGCACCTTCATCGATTTTCTGGTGCTGCGCTCGCCACAGATATTCTGACGCTCTCAGAAATCTGCGCATCGCACAGTATGCAGCCCGCGATATTTAGCATGAAGCGATTGCGCGTCACGCGTGTTAAAGTCTTTTTGTCCAGCTGAGCCTTCCGGCCGGTTGGTATTGTTGCCGAGTGATGACTTGCTTCGTGAGTCTCCGGCCCTTGAGGGCCTCTCCATGCAAAAGACACCCACAGTGCGTTTCGAAGCGGCGAGCACGCTTGCTGTGGTGGTATCGTCCAATGAGCCGTTGCTGTACCTATCCGACGACCAGAAGGTCATCGCGGCGAGCGCATCCTTCTGCCGGGCCTTCGACATCGACCCCAAGACGGTTTGCGGCCAAAGCCTCAGCGAAATTGGAAACGGCGAATGGGCGATGCCCCAGCTTGCGTCACTGCTGACGGCCACCGCCTCGGGCAGCGCCACCATCGAGGCATACGAAATCGACTTTCAACGGTCGAACCAGAAGACACGGCACCTGGTCGTCAATGCACGGACGCTCGATGACGGTGACATCGATCATATTCGCCTGCTGCTCGCCATCACCGACGTGACCGATGCGCGCGCCGAGGCTCGGCTGAAAGATGATCTCGTTCGCGATAATGCCATCCTGCTGCAGGAGGTCCAGCACAGGGTCGCCAACAGCCTGCAGATCATTGCCAGCGTTCTCATGCAGAGCGCCCGGCGGGTCCAGTCGGAGGAAGCGCGCGGGCATCTCCACAACGCCCATCACCGGGTCATGTCGATCGCGGCCCTGCAACGCCAACTCTCCATGTCCAACGGCGGCAAGGTTGAACTCCGTCACTATTTCACTCAGCTTTGCCAAAGCCTCGGCGCGTCGATGATTGCCGACCCCGACAGGCTTTCGATTCAGGTGATGGTCGACGACAGCGCCGTGGAAGCGGATGTTTCCGTTCGCTTGGGGCTTGTCGTGACCGAGCTTGTCATCAACGCCCTCAAGCACGCCTTTCCCGATGAACGACCGGGCGCAATCGTCATCGACTATCACTCATCCGGCAAGGACTGGACTCTCTCCGTTACCGACAACGGCATCGGCATGCCTGCTGGTCGCGAAGCACTAAAGGCGGGCCTGGGGACTGGCATTGTGGAGGCGCTCGCAAAGAGCCTGAATGGCGACATTCAGTTGAGCGATGCGGGTCCCGGCGCCGCCGTCACAATCAACCACCGGGAAAGCGCCGGTTTGCGAACCGACATTTCTACGGCCGCTTAGGAACCGAATGGCTTGCGAAACGCTATCCCATCGGAGCCTGCGAGGCTCACACCTCCAAATTGACCGAGTGAGCGATGAAATATGGCAAAGCGGTCGTCCTGGTCGTCGAAGACAGCACGATTATTCGGATGAGTGCCGTCGATCTGGTACTCTCTGCGGGCTATGAAGCGCTTGAGGCGTGCGATGCCGATGAAGCAATTCGCATCCTTGAGTCGCGAAACGACATCGATCTGGTTTTCACCGATGTTCAGATGCCCGGCACGATGGACGGCATCAAGCTATCTCATTACATCCGGGATCGGTGGCCACCTGTCAGGTTGATCGTTGCCTCCGGCGCGGCCATCCTCAAAGAGAGCGATCTCCCCACGGGAAGCAGGGCCTTCTCGAAACCCTATGACAACCACGCAATTACCGATGCGATGGCTCATCTGCTGTCGATCGGGAACACGACTGAGTTGGCAAGTTAAGGGTTTTTCGACAAGCTTCCAGGATGATCAGGACGTCGTCGACCGCCATCGTCTTGGTGAAGCGCTGAGGAACTGAACATTGACACAACCCGCAGCCGACAGGGTTCGCTTTGAATTTGTCACGCAATGTCCAAGGGATGATGGCTGCGGCGTCTTCGTCTTGCAGATGCTGACGGGCAAACCCTACGACCAGATTGCCGGCATGATCGATTGGGGCGCTCAGACCAATCATTACACAACGTGGACAGAACTGCGCGGCGTCCTGACCGAGTTGGGCTGGCAGACCGGCGGATTAGGCAAGGCAGAGAGCTGGGGCGATGTTTGCGGGGTAGCGATCGTCCATGTCGAAGGAGACCACTTCATCCTCTATGACGCCGATAACGGCATCTTCTATGATCCGGGGCAACCCGACGGCCCCGATCTGCATAGCCGCCTCGTTCCTCTGAACTACCTTGCAGTGCAATCGCCAGAGAACGGTGTCCCAAGCCCTGAGCCTGGGATCCATGCCCGCCCCGATGGTCCGCGCCGATAGCTCACTCGCCGTGACCACCGTTCCAGGCTCGCGGATAGGGAAAGGCGCAGCCGCCGAGCCGCGTACCACCCAAAATATGCAAATGACCGAACCATGTTTGCCGCCAGCCGGCTTGATGCCAAGCCAATCCGGGCGTAGTTCAGAGATAGCCACCCTCTCCTTCGACACCAATTTGAAACGACCCCATGGCGCACTCCCTCAACACAGCCCCATCGCCCGCCGGCGGCCCCAACCAGCCGAAACTTGATACGGACGACATCTGGCAGGCCCGCGTCGATCTTGCTGCCTGCTTCCGGATGGCGGCAAGGCTCGGCATGGAGGAAGGGATCTGTAACCATTTCTCGGCCGTCGTTCCCGGCTATGACGACCTGTTCATCGTCAACCCCTACGGCTACGCTTTTGCCGAACTGACGGCCTCGATGTTGTTGATCTGCGACTTTCACGGCAACGTGGTGTCGGGCAGCGGCCAGCCCGAGGCCACCGCTTTTTACATCCACGCCAGGATTCACAAGAACGTCCCGCGCGCCAAGGCGGCGTTCCACACCCATATGCCTTATGCCACCGCTCTTTCGATGACGGAGGGCGATCCCCTGATCTTTGCCGGGCAGACCGCCTTGAAATTCTATGGACGCACGGCCGTCGACCGCAACTATAACGGCCTGGCGCTCGACGCGCGCGAGGGCGATCGCATCGCGGCCGCCATCGGCGATGCCGACATCGTCTTCATGAAGCATCACGGCGTGATGGTCTGCGCACCCAATATCGCCGAGGCCTGGGACGACCTCTATTACCTCGAGCGCGCCTGCGAGGTGCAGACGCTTGCCCTGTCGACCGGACGCGAAGTCCTTGCCGTCGCGCCTGAGATCGCCGAAGCGGCGTATCGGCAAATGCGCGAAGGAGACCCCGAGTCGGCCCGGCTCCATCTGGAGTCCGTCAAGCGCACGCTTGATCGCAGCGAGCCGGAATACAAGCGCTGATCCGCAGACCGCGGCTTAGCATCGGCCCGAAAATCGGAATCGATTTTCGGAAAGCACGATGCGTAGATTCAAAGTGTTAGAGCGTCCTTAGTGCGTCCGAAAGGACGCACGGCGCTCTACGCGTGCGCCGGGCGCCAATGCGGATAGGTGACATAGGCGGTGAGCGCGCCCTCCTCGTGCGAGCGGATGGTCACCGCTTCTCCCTTGGGCATGTAGACGATCGCGCCTGGCCCGGCGGTGACCGTCCCCGCGTCTGTCGAGACCGATAGCCGCCCTTCCAGAACGATCATGACGTCGTCAACTTCAATCGTCTCGGTGAGGCTTTGGCCGGGCGCGTAGCGTCCATAGCCGATGGTGATCGGCCCTCCCTGCCGCTCGTCGACCAGATTGCCGACGAAGATATCTGCCTCCTGCCCGGGGGAACGCTCCAACGCCACGTCGGCAACCGTGAACTTACGGACTTTCATCGTCTTCCTCCATTGCCGCGTGCAGAGGTAGCGCGGAAATCCCGCGCGCCAAGAGCGCTCGCGAGCATGCCGGTCACTGTGTTGTGGGCGGCGATGGCGCTGATGATAGCGACGGCGAGTTCTTCAGCGATTTAGTTAGAACACAACCATACGTTTTTGCTTTTGGTTTAAGTTCCGCTGTTAGTGATCGCCATCGTAGCAATTTTATTGTGACACAATCACCAACACGGATACCGGGAAGGGCAGCCTTCGTATGTTGCGTCGTTTCATTCTTGACCGATCCGGCAACTTCGGAATCATGACGGCGCTGCTCG
The DNA here is from genome assembly GCF_002008365.1 of Rhizobium leguminosarum bv. viciae USDA 2370. GTDB lineage: Bacteria > Pseudomonadota > Alphaproteobacteria > Rhizobiales > Rhizobiaceae > Rhizobium > Rhizobium leguminosarum. The sequence goes on along the minus strand of NZ_MRDL01000033.1, from coordinate 12,789 downwards.
TCGTCCCCCTGCTGGGGGCGGCGGGTACAGCCATTGATTTTGGCAGCGCCCTGTCGCTTCGCACCGAACTCTATGCTGCTGCGGACGCGGCAGCGGTGGGATCCATTACACCCAAGTCAGATGCGGCAACGCAGGCAAACACGATGTCCGGCGATGGGTCGCTGACGCTTGGAAAATCCGAAGCCCAGAAGATCTTCTTTTCGCAGACGTCCAAAAAGCAGGGCGACGTGCCCGTCACCGTCGACATCAGTGTTCAAAAAAAGGCCGGTATTCTCAGCTCGACCGTATCCTTTAACGCGACGATGCCGACGACCTTCATGCAGGTGATGGGACTTCATCAGATCACCGTTTCCGGGACGGCAACCGCCCAGTATGAGACCCCGTCCTACATGGATTTCTTCATGCTGTTGGATAACACCCCATCGATGGGCGTTGGGGCGACCGCTGACGACATCACCGCCATGAAAAAAGCGACAGAAAACGGCCACGATGGCGGCAAGGATAAAAACTGCGCCTTCGCATGCCACATCGTTTCTGAAAAGGGCGTCGAGGATAAGAATAGCTACTACAATGTCGCACGCAAGAATGACGTGACCATCCGTATCGACGTGGTCGCCGCTGCCGTCAAAGCCTTGATGGCCAAGGCAAAGGACACGCAGTCCATGGCAAGCCAATTCCGGGTCGCTGCCTATACGTTCGGCAAGACTGCCCAGGACGCCAAAGCCGCGAAGCTCTTCAAGGTCTCCGACCTGGACTATGATCTTGGCGCCGTGGCAGTCGCGACGGACATGATCAATCTTATGAGCATTCCCTATCAGAACTACTACAGCGACCAGCAGACGAGCTTTGACGAAGCGTTGAAAGGCATCGAAAGCGAAATCAAGGGGAACATCGGCATGGGCACCAGCAATGCCGATCGCCAGAAGATCGTATTTTTTGTCGCTGACGGCGTTGGGGATAGCTATAAGCCGGCCGGCTGCACCAGCCCGAAAGGAGCAAATGGCGGGCGATGCATCGAACCGATCGACACGAGCTATTGCAAGAAGCTCAAGGATCGCGGCATCAAAGTCGCCGTCCTTTATACGACCTATCTGCCCTTGCCCGACAACGGCTTTTACAAGGACTGGGTAAAGCCTTTCGAGACCAAAATCGCCGCGAAAATGGAAGAATGCGCAACCCCCGGCTTCTATTTCGCGGTCAGTCCCACCGAAGGTATTGAAGAGGCCATGGAGGCCTTGTTCCGCAAGATCGTCAGCGCACCTCGGATAACAAGCTAGGCTGAAAGTGTTAGAGCGTCCTTTGTGCGTCCGAAAGGGCGCATGGCGCTCTAAGCCTTGCCCAGATGCTTCGGCCAGAATTGCTGATGGATTTCGGCGGCTTCGTCTTCGAGGTTCGTCGGGCCAACCACGGTGACGTTGCGCGCGCCGGTTTGCAACACCGCCCGGCTCGGCACGTTCAACCCGATCCCGGCGATCTCGCCAAGCCGTGTTTCGGAGCACGCAAACACCATGCGGCCGATGCCCGACCAGTAAATCGCCCCGGAGCACATCGCGCACGGTTCCGTGCTGGTGTAGAGCGTGCACTCCGCGAGAAAAGCAGTGTCGTAGTGCTGCGCCGCCAGTTTAACCAGGTTCATCTCGGCATGGTTCGTCATATCGCGGCCGGTGAAGACGCTGTTTTCGGCGCGCAAGATGACTTCCCCGTCCTTCACCAGCACCGAGCCAAACGGTTCGTCGCCATGGTCCACCGCGGATTTCGAGAGCGCAATCGCCTCGCGTAAAAACGGCTCGTGGTTTTCCATCAGAGTCCCCCAGCTAGAGCGGCATGATCTTGTCTTGAATCGGAGGGATTTCCAAGGGGCTGCACATCAGGCGATCGCGTCGTCTTGGTCATCGTGTCATGGCTCAAGACACCGGATCCGATCGCCGAAAGAATAGCCTGTGCAGGGATTGGGCCACGCTCAGGCGTCACCGGCACCCAATCCTGCGTGATGCAGGCGCCGATCTGGGTGGGATCGTTGGAAACCATCGCCGCGTTGAAGGCGCGCTCAGCCTCCTCGAGCGCTTCAAGGGCTGCGGCACTTACGCCGACATGTCCTCGTTCCAGCGGCGTTGCATCTCCTCAGGCGTGACCTGTTCGATGGTTTGCGACAACATCCAGCGATGACCGAAGGGATCAAGCACCTGCGCCACCCGCTCGCCAAAACTCTGGTCAGTCGCCGGGCGCAACATCGTCGCCCCAGCCGACAGCGCCTGCGCCAGTGCTTCGTCGGTCGACACCGTGTCCATGTGGAAGGTCACCGGCGAGCCTCCGACGGTATCGGGAGACAGGGCGCCGAAATCCGGATATTCGTCTTCCAACATCATCAGCGTCTCTCCGAAACGCAGCTCGGCATGGCCGATCCGCCCATCCGAAGGATCGGTCATGCGGAAGACTTCCGTGGCGCCGAAAGCCTCCTTGTAGAAGTCGATGGCCCGTGCCGCATCCTTGACGATGAAGTAGGCGCTCACTTTTCGGGCAAAACTCGGCATGGATGATCTCCTTGACTGGTTTATATATTAACGTTACGTATCGTAAAGATATGAGTCAAGAGAGTAATGCAATACCGAAGAAACGAGGGCGGCCGCCAAGCGCTGCCGCGCAGAAGCGTGCCTTGGAGGCCGCCCATGAAATCCTGATGGCCGAAGGTTTTGGCCGCATGACGATCGAAGCCGTGGCGGCGCGGTCCGGTGTCGGCAAGCCGACGATCTACCGCTCCTGGGCCAATGCGCAGGAACTGGCGATGGCCGCTCTTCTGGTCAACCGGCTACCGGAAGCGGAGGTTGGAGGGGGCACGGCGCAGGCGGCTCTCGGCGCGCAGATGAGCGGACTGGTGACTGCCTTTGCGAGCACGCGCGGACGGCAGATCACTATGGCACTTGCGGCCGCCGACCCGGAAAGCGAATTCACCAAGGCCTTCCGCAATCGGGTGATCCTGTCGAGCCGCAACGCGGGTCGTGTCATCCTGGAGGAGGCTCTGGCTCGGGGAGAGATCGTTCCGCCGCTTGATATGGAGGCGCTGCTCGACATGATCTACGGACCGGTCTTCTTCCGGCTGCTGGTCGGCCATCGCCCGGTCTCGCCGGAATTCGGCGATGCGATCGTCAGGACCGCGTTGCGGTCCGTTGCACCGTCGGGCGCGTGACCCTCACGTCGCGATGCGCGAAGCCGACGGCTGCGCAGGCAGCCGCCAAGCGGCCTAACCGTGATCGTCGCCCAGTTCGCCAAGGTGGCGCTGGACCCACTTGATCTCTTCCGATGCCGTGCGCCCGAAATGCCGTTTGAAATCGCGGCTGAACTGCGCCGGGCTTGCATAGCCCACGGAAACCGCGACCTCGGCAATCGTTCTGGTCTGGCGCGCGATCATCAATCTTGCTTCGTGAAGCCGCATGGCTTTGACGTATTGCATCGGACTGTTGCCGGTCAGCCCCTTGAAATGAACATGGTAGGAGGGAACGCTCATGCCCACCTCTCTTGCCAGATCGGCGACGGCGATCTCCAGGCCATAGTTTTCCCGCAACCAGGCCAGGCTCTGGATGATCTTTCCGGATTTGCCTTTCTGCTGGAGGGCGGCGATCATCGCGCCGCCTTGCGGACCGACCAGGACACGGTAGTGCAGTTCGCGCAGAATGCCGGCGCCAAGCACATCCGTCTCGACGCTGCTGCCAAGCGCCGTCAGCAGGCGCAGCAGGACATCCTCGATATCGTCAGCCATCCTGCTCGACACGAGACTTCTCGGCTGGTCGCCTGGCAGTTCGGCATGTTTTTCCACCTGCAATGCGATCTCGGCCGCCATCTGCATATCGAACTCGACATAGACCGCAAGCAAGGGCCGCTCGGGACTGGCCGTCGACGTCATCCGAAACGGAACGGGCAGCGACACCGCCAGATAATGCTCCTCATCATAGAGGAAGACTTCGCCTTCGAGGATGCCCTGCTTGCTGCCCTGCAAGACGAAAACCGCGCCCGGTTTGTAGAGCACCGGGATGTCGTGGAGCACGGCTTCCGTGCGCAATATGCGGACGGAAGCAAGCGCGGTCGGATTGTATCCGTGACGCGGGGCGAGACGCCCGGCCAACGCGACCATCTCCACGAAAGACCTTCTTCATCACCGGATCGAATTCCGGCTTCGGGCTCGCCATTGCTTCCGCCGCCCTTCAGGCGGGCCACAGGGTGATCGGCACCGTGCGCTCGCAAGCGTCGCGCACAGCGCTCGCCAAAACCCTGCCTGGCCTGCGGCCGGTCGTCTGCGACGTCACGGAGTTCGACCGGATTGATGATGTCGTCCGCCAGGCGGAGGACGAGCATGGGCCTGTCGACGTGCTGATCAACAATGCCGGCTACGGCCATGAGGGCGTGCTCGAGGAGTCGCCGATCGAAGAGATGCGGCGGCAGTTCGACGTCAACGTCTTCGGCGCCGTCGCCGTTGCCAAGGCATTTCTGCCTGGGTTTCGCGCACGACGCCGCGGCTTCATCGTCAACGTCACCTCGATGGGCGGCGTGATCACCATGCCGGGCATCGGCTATTATTGCGGCAGCAAATTTGCGCTCCAGGGCATATCGGAGGTGATGCGCGCGGAAATGGCCCCGTTCGGGGTCCATGTGACGACCCTTTGCCCCGGCTCCTTCCGGACAGACTGGGCCGGACGATCGATGGTCCGCACCGAGCGGTCGATCACCGATTATGATGGCCTTTTCGATCCGATCCGCAAGGCGCGACAGGCCGTCAGCGGCAAGCAGCTCGGCGATCCCGCCAAACTGGCCGCCGCGGTTTTGGAACTCATCGAATCCGACAATCCGCCGCCGCAGCTTCTGCTCGGCAGCGACGCCCTCAAACACGTATCGGACAGGATCGTTCGCCTCCAGCAGGAGATCGAGGCGTGGAAGTCTGTGACCGTCTCGACTGACGGCTGACGGCAGAAGCTCTGTTTTCCGCTTCAACGATATCGAGATAATCTGCCAGCTCTTATTGGATGATTTTCCCGCCCCCGGCCGCCTCCTGCTTCCGCCGGAGCGCCTGTTCCTGTTCGAATGTCTTGTGCGGGAAGTGTTCCCAACACCACCAGCGCGTTGGCACGGCCGGGGATGGGCTGTTTCCCCAGCCTCCCCACTCCTTGCAGCGTGTGCCGTCAGCAAGCCGGTGCTCGCAATAGTGCTCAACGATCACATTGGCGCCCGGCGCAGTCGAATGGCCTTCGATGCTCATGGGTGCGTCCTCCGTTTCCCGCTCTTGATGCTCTCATAGATCATTTCCAGCCGCCTTGAGGCGACATAGGCACTGTCCTCGTATCCGGCCGATGGCCAATCCAATCGATGGCTGCCGTCAGCCGCCACGATCCAGAACCATCGATTATCGATCCCTCCGCCCGCCTGTGAGCGGAATATCCTGCCGATCTGGGTATCGCCGTCAAAAGCGACGTAATCGTCGCCGGGTTTCTCTTTCCAGGCGTGCCGCCATTTGTATTTGATTTCCCGGCCACTGACATGTTCCCACGATTTCCATGTGATTTGTTCTGGCATGCGTGGTCCTGTCCTCTCGCGAGGTATCCCTTTGACCGCATGGTTGATGGATGGCTCCCGCCCGAGCCGGTGAATTCAGATCAGCGTCGGTTCCGGATCGGGGTCGATCGGATCGATGATGTCAGCCGTGTCATTCTTGGGCGAACCCACATTGCGGCCGATCGGCCACATGGTCATCAGCTCCGCCGGGAACGGCTTCATCAGGTCTGCCGGATCAGGCTCCTGAGATAGCCAGCGCTCGTAGTCTTCGCGGTGCAGGACGACCGGCATGCGGTCATGGATCTGCGCCATCATCGCATTCGGCTCGCAGGTGACGATTGCGAAGTTTCTGATGTCGACGCCTTCCGGGCTGCGCCAAATCTCCCAGATGCCGGCGAGCGCAAAGGGCGAGCCGTCAGCCATGGCGATCGCATAGGGCTGCTTGTTCTTGCCCGTGCCGAAGATATCCTTCCACTCGAAGAAGCCGTTGATCGGCACCAGGCAGCGGCGCGACCTGTAGGCCGAGCGGAACAGGCCGTTGGTACTGATGCCCTCGCAGCGCGCATTGATCGGCGGCGGCCGCCCACCCGGCTTCATCCATGCCGGCATCAGACCCCAGCGCGCCGAGGCGAACACCGGCCCCATGACATCAGGCTCGCGGACCATATCGCGAATGATGATCGGATAATCCAGCGTCGGCGCGCCGTTGTAGCGCGGAAATCGGTTCCCGAGCGCATCGATCGCGCCCCGCTCTGCGAAGGCGAAATTGCGCACCAACTCCTCAAGCGATGTCTTGATATAGACGCGACCGCACATCCGGAACTCCATCCCGCATATTAGATGTTCTGATTATGTTCTGGGTATTCGAGGCGAGTCAAGGCCGGTCGCTACAACCGATGCCGCCATCGCTTTCACCAGAGTCAAGGTGAAGCCTGTCACCGTCTCGATGACCGCTGACGGCAGAAAATCTGCTTTCCGCTTGACAGCCTTCCTACTGGAAGGTAGATGAAATCCATGAGCAATGTTTTGACGACCTCCGACGAAATCCTGGCCTCCGCCCGAGCGCTGATCATGACCGGAGGCTATAACGGCTTCAGCTATGCCGATATTGCTGCCGTCGTCGGCATCCGCAAGGCCAGCATCCATCACCATTTTCCCAGCAAGACCGACCTGGTGCGCACGCTTGTCGTGCGATATCGCGAGGATGCCGAGGCGGGGATCGCCGGCCTGGAGCAACAGGTGCGAAATCCGCTGGCGCTCCTCCAAACCTATGCGGGCCACTGGGCCCAGTGCATCGAGGACGCCAGCCGGCCGTTTTGCGTCTGCGCCCTGCTGGCAAGCGAACTGCCGGCGCTGCCGCCGGAGGTCGCAGGCGAAGTCAAGGCTTTCTTCCGCTTTGTGTCGACATGGCTGACCTCGGTGATGGAACGGGGCGCTCAGGACGGGAGCTTGAAACTGTCGAGCGAACCGCGCGTCGAGGCTGAAGCCTTCATGGCCACCGTCCATGGCGCCATGCTTTCAGCCCGCGCTTACGGTGCGCCGGAGATCTTCGCCACCATTCTGACCCCCACCTTGCAGCGGCTGTCTCCGACCGCCGCTCAATAGAGCTCCGGGCGGCATAAAAGCCCGGAGCGACAAACGACGTTCAGTGAAACTACCAACTAGTAGGAAGAACGACATGATCAAAGACATTCTCCCCGCCTTCGTGCTGGGGCTCACCACTCTCGCGTCGACGGCCCTTCCTGCGGCGCCTGTCCATTCCGAAGACTAGAAGGCCGAAGACCAGAAGCCCGAGCAGATCCATGTCAGGGGCAGCATCGTCAGCTACAGCGGCTCCGCTCTCACGGTGAAGACCCGCGAGGGAGAGACTGTCGATGCCACCCTCGCCGACGGCTGGAAGCTGGCGAGCGTTGCAAACGCTGCGGTCACCGACATCAAGCCGGGCGACTTCGTCGGCATCGCATCGCTGCCCAGCGCAGGCCGTGGCGACGGCGCGCTTGAGGTGCTGATCTTCCCGCCGGCGATGAAAGGGGCCGGTGAAGGCAGCTACGGCTGGGACCTCAAGCCCAACAGCAGCATGACCAATGCGACCGTGGCCGATGCCGTCAAGGGCGTCGATGGCCGCACCGTCACCGTCTCCTATCACGGCAAGGAAAAGAAGATCGCCATTCCGGACGGCACGCCCGTCGTCACCATCGCTCCGGCCAGCAAGGACGATCTCGTTCCCAGCGCCGTCGTCTTCATCCCCGCCGAGAAAGCTGCCTCGGGTCCCCTCGCCCATCAGGTGCTTGTCGGCAAAAATGGCGTGGTCCCGCCCATGTGACCACGTCGTCGCCGGTCGGCCGGGCCGCCCCCGGTTCGACCGGCGATTTACCAGGGAATGCCGCCTGCAGCCGATGGATTCGAGCGATGGAGAACACCGTCTCGACAGCCGCCCGTCGGTGCTGGGGCAGTTCCGGGAACCTCATGAAACCCAATCTCGATGACGGACGCCGCCGCTCACGGCGGTGAGCCGCCCCCATCAGACCAACACCATCACATTCAGGAAAGAGATCCTAATGAGCAACGATCAAACCACCGTCGCGTCTGGCGACAGGGAAGAGTGGCTGACGCGCTATTACTTCACCCGCGCAGCCTTTTCCGCAATCTGGGTCGCAGCCGCCTTGACGGCCGGCCAGCAGTCGCTCGCCGTCGCGGCGGCATTGCTGATCCTCTACCCGGCTTGGGATGCAGCCGCGAACCTCATCGACGCAGCGCGCAATGGCGGCCTGGCAAACAACCGCAGCCAGGCGATCAACGTCGCCGTCAGCGCGGTGACAACAGCTGCCGTGATCGTCGCCCTGACGATGAGCATGAACTGGGTTCTCGGCGTCTTTGGCCTCTGGGCGATCTTTTCCGGCCTGCTGCAGCTTAGAACCGCTGTCCGGCGCTGGAAGACCAATGGCGGCCAGTGGGCGATGATCCTCAGCGGCGGCCAATCCGCGGTGGCAGGCGCGTTCTTCATCGCCCAGGCGCAAATGCCGGAACCGCCGTCCATTGCCAACATCGCCGGCTATGCCGGCCTCGGCGCCTTCTATTTCCTGGTCTCGGCCGCCTGGCGGAGCGTCACAGAGATGCGACGGAAGCGGGCCTGAGCCGATCGGGGGCGGGATCTTCCGTTCGGCCCCATGACAGAGCAGTCATTGCGTGGGGCTATAACTCGGCAGCGTCCAGATGAGCCATGGCCAACCAAGATCGCTCTGAGCAGCGGCTAAAACTTCTTTCTTGCCCTCTGTCTCCCTGTTATCGTGGAAGTTAGGAGACAGCGCCATGAGCGAGAACCGAAAGCTGGCTGCAATCCTGGCCGCGGACGTGGTCGGGTACAGTCGGCTTGCCGGCGCTGACGAGGACCTCACCCTGGCGAGGTTGCGCACACTGCGCAGCGATCTCATCGATCCGACGATCGCCGTGCACCACGGCCGGGTGGTGAAGCGCACCGGCGATGGTGCGCTGGTCGAGTTCCGCAGCGTGGTGGACGCCGTGCGCTGCGCCATTGAGGTGCAGAACGGTATGGTGGAGCGCAATGACGGCGTCCCGCAGGACCGTCGCATCGAGTTCCGGATCGGTATCCATTTGGGCGACGTCGTCGAGGAAAGCGACGGCGATCTGATGGGCGACGGGGTCAACATCGCCTCGCGATTGGAGGGCGTCGCCGCGGCGGGCGCGATCTGCCTGTCCGAGGATGCCTATCGCCAAGTCAAGGCGAGGCTCGACCTTTCGGTCAGCGATCTCGGCAGCACGCAGCTCAAGAACATCGCCGAGCCGATCCGGGTCTATTCGCTGCAAGTCGGCAGCGCAGCGACCAAGGCAGCCGCGACCTCGGAAACCGCGACGAGCCGACCGGCGACGGCAGCGTTGCCGAAGCTGTCGATCGCCGTCCTGCCCTTCGCCAACATGAGCGGTGACGCCGAACAGGACTACTTCGCCGACGGCATCTCGGAAGACATCATCACGGCGCTATCGAAGCTGTCGCAGCTCTTCGTCATCGCTCGCAATTCGTCGTTCACTTTCAAGGGCAAGAACGTCCATGTGCAGGAGGTGGGCACGAAACTCGGCGTGCGGTATGTGCTTGAGGGCAGCGTACGCAAATCGGGGAACAGGGTACGCATCACCGCGCAGCTCATCGACGCGACCACCGGCGGGCATTTATGGGCGGAGCGGTTCGATCGCGACCTCACCGACATATTCGCGGTTCAGGACGATGTCACTCAGCAGATCGTCGGCGCGCTGGCGGTCAACCTGACAGAGGGCGATCGGCAAAGACTTGCGCCGGGGCAGACGCGGCACCCCGAGGCGTATGACTGCTTCTTGCGTGGCCGGGAGCTGTGGCACCGGCTGACGAAGCAAACGAACAGCGACGCCCGCGACCTTTTGCAACGTGCCGTCGAACTGGACCCGAACTTCGCCTCGGCGCACGCCTTCCTCGCCCTTACCCACGGACTCGACTACCTGAACCGGTGGAGCGCGTTGCCGCAGCGCTCGATCGAGCAAGCCGAAGAGGCGGCGACCCTGGCGGTAGCGCGGGATGATAGCGATCCCGTGGCGCACTGGGCACTGAGTGTGGTCAAGCTTTACTCGCGACAGCACGATAGAGCCATCAGCGAGGCCGAGCGTGCGATCGTCCTCAATCCGAACTTCGCCGAAGGGCATGTCGGCCTCGGCGAGGCACTCATCTATTCAGGCAGATCCGAGGAGGCACTCGCCTATTTCGATCGGGCGAGGGTCCTGAACCCGTATTTTCCGGATGTCGTTCTTCACTTTCAGGCCTTGGCCTTGTTTCCACTGGGAAGGTACGAAGAGGCCGTCGAACTGTTGCTGCAGCGCGTGAGCCGCAACCCCGTCACCGATGTCTCACGCGCGCTTCTGGCCGCCTGTTACGGGCACCTCGGCCGTTTCGAAGAGGCTCGCGCGACGTGGCAAGAGGTGATGCGCGTCAATCCCGACTACTCCCTGGAATACCGTCGCAAAGTCTTGCCCTTCAAGAACCCCGCCGATTTCGAGCTCGTCGTGGAGGGGCTACGCAAGGCCGGTGTCGTACAATGACGGTGATTAATCTCCGATCTTGAACCTGTTGCCGCCATTTGCACAGAGGATGAAATAGCCAGTGCCGGCGCAACGACGACCTCCAGCAAGATCTGCTTTCAGGAAGCTGCGAAGCCGCCCTCTATGGCCGACATGAGGGCGCAAAGCAGCCGCATCCCTCGACAACGAACAGATGTCCGCATCGGGCCGGAAGTTGCCCGTTGTGCGCCTTGCAAATCCGTAGCCAGAATCATCCTTGGGCACCTCGCACCCTCCGTCATCCCAGGCCTTGAGCCTGGGGTCCCTGCCCGCTGCTGATCGAGACGGGAGTGGATCCTCGGGTCAAGCCCGAGGAAGACGGAGCGTGGGGTGGCGTGTGGAGCAAGGACAGCAACGGATCCGGCGGTGACCGGCGACAGCTCTCCGTTGAAGATGCGCAGTCCACATCCGGTAGCCGATGCGCCAAGCGACTGATGTCATCAGCCGCGACTGGGCGCGTTGCTTCCCGCATCCACGATCGCCTGAACAACAAGCGCGATGCGTTTGTCACGCATGCCGGGCCTGATGCGGCCTGAACGTTCGAGCTCGGCAAGCCCATGAAGGGCTGCCCAGAAGGTCTCGGTCACGATCTCCACATCCGCACAAAACGGAGACACGGCTGCGGCAATGGCGTCGAAACCGGCCCGAAGTTCCGATCTCGTTTCGGCCTCGGCGAACTGCAGTTGGGTCGGCAGGATAAACATGGCCTGGTAGAGTGCTGGGCGACTGAGCGCGAAGGCAAAATAGGCCATGGCAACGTCCATGAGGGCATCTCGTCGCCCGTTCGCCCCGCCTGCCGCTTCCCGAAGAACGGTTGCGAGCTCCTTGAAGCCCTCGACTGCAACCGCGGCAACGATGGCGTCCCTGTTGGCGAAATGCGAATAGAGGATTGGCTGGCTGTATTCGATTTCCTTCGCCAGGCGGCGGATCGTCACGGCATCCCACCCTTCACTCTCCGCGACGGCGCGTGCTGCCGCGACAATGCGCTCTTCGCGCCCTGCCCTTTCCCGACTTTTTCGCTCTGCGATCCCCATTGCTCAATCTCCATGCAGGGCCAGCACCCATCAAAGATTATACCAATGCTTGACTAACTAGCAATGCTAAGGCATTTTATCTAGCAGTGCTAGATTTTGTACCAACGATAGAAGGATTGTCTCATGCTTTGGTTTGCCAACGGGGCCGGGTTGCTGCTTGCCCTCGCTATTATCGTGATCGGCACCAGCTATATTGCGAGCCCGATGACCACGATGCGCAGTTTCGGCCTGCCGCTTCCCGAAGATGGCCCAAACGTCGCTTGGTGGCTCCGCCTCAAGGGTGTTCGCGATATCGTCGCGGGATTACTCGTGCTGGCGTTCATGGTGTGGGGCGCCCAACGGGAGGTCGGCATCGTGCTTTTGATCGAAGCGATGATCCCTGCGGGCGACATGCTGCTCGTTCTCGCAGCGAAAGGCTCCACCAAGAGCGCCTTCGGCATTCACGGCCTGACGGCGGTGATCATGGTGCTGGTCGCCATCCCCATGATGATCGGGGCGCACTAAGATGGTTCACGTTCTTTCCATCTGGTTCCTGGTTGTCGCCTTCGCTGGCGCAGGTCTCGTCAACGCCATCGGCACGGCGGGGACGCGAAGCGAATTCGCTCGGTGGGGCTACCCGCGCTGGTGGGGTATCGTGACGGGTGGGCTGGAGATATCGAGCGCCGTCCTGATTGCGCTTCCTGCCAGCCGCATTGTCGGCCTGGGGCTTGGGGCGGTCATCATCGGGGCTGCGGTTTTCACGGTTCTACGCCATCGCGACCATGCACACCTGGCGCCGCTCAGTGTCTTTGTCACCCTGATTGCTCTTGCCGCGATCTCAACTTGAGCACGATCGGCCGCTTTCACCGACAGGCGTGGGCGATGCACTATCATGTGGTTCCTGGCGCCACCTGATTGTAGCGGTAATCAGCCTCAAGCCTCACCCTCTACCGCTTTGGTTATCGAAAGCCCGCCCCCACCCTCGGTCATCCCAGGCCCTGAGCCTGGGATCCATGCCCGCTGCTGATTGAGGAGGCCAGAGTGGATCCTCGGGTCAAGCCCCATAGGCGCTAACTTAGTTGTCGATGTGCGATGGCTCGTCGCCTTCGCGGTGGCTCGCGCAGTCGATGGAGCAGCC
>NZ_MRDL01000052.1 GCF_002008365.1 Rhizobium leguminosarum bv. viciae USDA 2370 | reverse complement strand
CTTGTCCCAGCCTTCCTTCTTCGCCGTCTCGGTCAGATCGCCCATGACGCCGGCCTGGGCATAATCGAGCACGGTATAACCGAGCATCTGCGAGGCCGTCGGATAGGTGCCGGCCGCAACCATCGCCTTCAGCGCCGTCATCGCCGCATCGCCGCCACCGCCGGCAACCGGAACGTCCTTCCAGGCAAAACCTTCCTTCGAAAGATCCTGCTTCAGAACATTCAGTGCCGCTGCCTCGCCACCCGACGTCCACCAGTGCAGCATCTGTACTTCCTTCACGTCGGCGGCGCGTACGGACACGCTAGCACCGGCCAAAGCCAATGCGATCATTGCGGTCGTGGTCAAAAACCTGTTCATCGAAGAACCTCCCAGTTCAAGTTTGGAAGATGCGGGACCCATTCCCGCACCAATCACCCGCCCTCCTCGAGCGTAGTTCGGCCGCCGGCTAAGCCAGCTTTTCCGTCTGCGGCATCCACCAACTGGTGCGTTTGCCGATATGCATGTTGAGTGTCTTGGTCTCGGTGTAATCTTCGACCGCATGGCGGCCGAGCTCACGGCCAAGGCCGCTTTGCTTGTAACCGCCGAAGGGAAGTTCCGAGGCGCCGTCCATGAAGGTGTTCATCCAGACCGTCCCTGCCCGCACCGACCGGCCGATCGTCAGGCACGTGTCGAAATCGCGGCTCCAGACACCGGCCGACAGGCCGTAGTCGATGGAATTCGCAATCTTGATCGCCTCGGCAGACGTCTCGAATGTCAGGACCGAAAGGACCGGACCAAAGACTTCCTCGCGCGCCACGGCCATATCAGGGGTGACCTCTTCGAGGATCGTCGGCGACATGAACTGCCCCATGCCAAGATCGAGCGTCTCGCCGCCATGGGCGACGCGGGCACCGCCGCTCCTCGCCCCGGCGACGTATCCCGATATCTTCTCCAGGTGCTGCGGCGTGATGATGGCGCCCACCTGCGTCGAAGGATCAAGAGGGTCGCCGACCTTCACTGCCTTCGACAATTCGGCAATCCGCTTGACGACATCGGAAGCGATTGATTTGTGAAGGATCAGCCGCGAGCCGGCATTGCAGCACTCGCCGGCATTGAAGTATGCGCCGAAGACCGCGGCATCGACAAACGCATCGAGATCGGCATCCGGGAACACGATCTGCGGGTTCTTCCCACCCAGTTCCAGCGAGACCTTCTTCAGCGTCTGTGCAGCATTCGACATCGTCAGCTTTCCGACACCGGTCGAGCCGGTGAACGACACCATGTCGACGTCGGGATGGGAGGTCATGACCGCGCCGACCTCTGGTCCCGTGCCGGTGACAATGTTGACGACACCATCCGGAATGCCTGCCTGCTGCAGGATCTCGCCCAGCACGAGCGTCGATCCTGAGGTCAGCTCCGAGGGCTTGACGACGGTCGTGCAACCTGCGGCCAGAGCGAATGGCAGCTTCTGGCCGACGATCAGGAAGGGAAAGTTCCAGGGCGTGATGATCGACACTACGCCGATCGCTTCGCGCAAGACGACGCCCAATGTGCCATCGCCGAGCGTGTTATAGCTTTCACCATGGAGGTCGCGGGCAAGAGCCGCCGCGTAGCGCCATATGTCAACGGAGGCGGCAATTTCTCCCCGCACCTGCGTGATCGGCTTTCCTGCCTCGATAGCATCGAGAAATGCCAGCTCCTCTGCGCGCGCCGCGATCAGGTCGGCAGCCTTGAGCAGGATGGCGGAACGTTCGGAAGCGGTCATTCGAGGCCACGGCCCGAGGTCGAACGCCTTGCGTGCCGCAGCGATCGCACGTTCGGCGTCGTTCTTGCTACCGGTCGGAAACCGGCTGATCACGACGCCATGGCTCGGCGCGACACGCTCGATCGGATCGGAGGCACCAGCCTCCCATTTGCCATCGATGAGCATCTTGAAATCACGCGCTTTGTGGTCGCTGAGCGCGGTGGGGTTGACGAGCACCGTCATTACCATTCTCCCTTGAACGTTGCCGGGCGCTTCTCGCAGAATGATGCGACGCCCTCCTTCAGATCGCCGGTCTTCGCAGCGAGGATCGAGCCAAGGGCTTCGACCGCGGTTCCATTGTCTTCGCCGTTCGCCGATGCGATCATCAACTTCGCGATCTCGGTCGCAGCCGGCCCCCTTGCGGCGATCCGCTGCGCATATTCCCTGGCAGCGGTCACCGCGTTTCCGGTGGGAACGACCGCGTCCACGATACCCAGCAGGCGTGCTTCTTCGGCTGTGAATATCTCGCCGCCGAGCGCCATGCGTCGGACGGCCTGCGCCCCGAACCGGCGCACAAGACGCTGAGTCCCGGACCAGCCCGGGACCATCCCAAGGCCGGTTTCCGGCAGACCAATCTTGATCTGCTCCTCTGCAAGGCGAATGTCGGCAACCCCTGCAAGTTCAAGCCCTCCTCCGAGGGCGTGGCCGTTGAGAGCCGCAATGAGCGGCACCCGCAGGGTCGCCAGTCTTTCGAAGATACGGTGACCGTGCCGAACCCAGAGATGACCGAACTCCTGAGGCAACATTCCGCCCCAGGCCTTGATATCGCCTCCGGCGGAAAAGCCCTTTCCTTCGCCCGTGAGAATGGCAGCGCGCACATTGGCGTTGGCCTCCACCTCGTCGGCAGCGTCCACCAATGCCTTGAGCATGTCGAGGTCGAGCGCGTTCAGCTTCTCCGGACGAGAAATCGTCAGTGTCGCAACATGTCCATCGACATCAATTCTGACTGTTCCGCTAGCCATGGAAGCTGCCCTCCAGCGTCCGTGCCCCTTTGACCGGAAGCGACAGGCCGATGTTCGCTTCCCTAAAGAGCTCGGCATCCATCACTTTCAGGTCGGGCGCGACGATCAGCGGAAATTCCGACTGATCGAGGATATGGGACTGGAGATCGACACCGGGGGCAATCTCGGTGAGGACGATACCATCAGGCGTCAGCTTCATCACGCACCGCTCGGTGACATAGGTTATATCCTGCCCCTGCTCGATCGCACGCCTACCGCTGAAAGTGACGTGTTCCACCTCGTTCACAAGCTTCTTCAACTTGCCTTCCTTCTCGATGAGAAGAGATCCATCGGCGATCGAAAGCTTCGCTCCGGCATTGAACATGCCGGAGAAGACGATCTTCTTTGCCCGCGCCGTGATGTCGACGAAGCCTCCGGCACCAGCCGTCACATGCGGCCGGAACGAGAGCTTCGAGACGTTGACCGAACCGTCTTTGCCGATCTCGAGGAAGGACAGCAGCGAGGCATCGAAGCCTGCGCCCTGGAAATAGGTGAACTGATAGGGAGACGGCATGTAGGCGTCGGCATTGGAGGCGCAGCCAAAGGCGAAGTCGAGCAACGGCACCCCACCGACCGCACCTTGCTCGATGACCCAGGTGACGGCGCCGTGGAGCCCTTCCTCCAGCAGGATGCGCGGCACGTTGGCCGAGATGCCGAAGCCGAGATTGACGCAGCTCCCCGCCTGAAGTTCTTGCGCGACGCGACGCGCGATGACTTTCTGAACATTGAACTCCGGAACGCTGAAGCTATCGAGCGGGCGGAAGATCTCCCCGGAAATTGCCGGATCGTATTGCGTCTGCGTCGTCTGCTTCTGTTCCGGATCGACGACCACATAGTCGACCAGCATCCCGGGCACCCGAACGTCATGGGGTTTCAGCGAGCCTTCCTTGGTGATCCGCTTGACCTGGGCGATAACGATGCCGCCGTTGTTGCGTGCGGCCAGCGCCTGATCGAGGCCGCCGAGGTAGGCGCCTTCATGTTCGTATGTCAGGTTGCCGCGCTCGTCGGCGGTGGTGGCGCGGATGATGGCAACCTCAGGGACGATCGAGGGAAAGAACAGCCAGTCGTCGCCCTCGAAGCTGACGCGCTTGACCACCGCATGCTCCGAAGCCAGGCCGTTCATCGCGCAACCCTGCCGCTCGGGATCGACGAATGTATCGATGCCGATCTTGGTCAGGACGCCCGGCCGCTTCGCGGCGGCTTCGCGATGGATGTCGAAGAGGATACCTGAGGGGATGTTGTAGGCCGGGATTTCGTTGTTGGTGATCATTTGCCAGATCAGCGGCGGCTCTGATGACGACGGGCCGGACGGATAGGAACCACCGATGATGCGCTTGAGCAGCCCCTTCTTGGCGATATAGTCGACGCCCTTGATGCCACTCATATCACCGGCAGCGATCGGATGAAGGGTCGTGATATCACGGGGATGGCCGGTCGCATCGAAACGTTCACCAATCGCCTTCAGCATGAGATCCGGGCAACCGAGACCGCTCGAGGAAGACACCGTTACAACAGCGCCATCCGGGATCAGCGCGGCCGCTTCGGTCGGGGTGAGATGCTTGTTCATTGGCGTTACTCAGAGTCCTGTTTCGATTTTTACGCTCTTGCGGGCTCCGCAGCTCTCGCGAACAACCAGCCGAACCGATGTTGTCACAGTCTCCGCCTCGGCCTTGCCCGCATTGATCTGCTTGAGAAGCAGTTGCGCGCCGCGGCGCCCAATGCCCTGCGGATCGACCGAAACCGTTGTGAGTGCGGGAACCGCCGCCTGAGCCTCGATGACGTCATCGAAACCCACGACCGCGAAGTCGGAGCCGGGCTCCAGACGGCGCGCACGCAATCCGTCGCAAACACCGAAGGCTACGGCATCGTTGAAGCAGACGGCTGCCGTGGGTTTGTCGGCAAGAACGATCGCTTTTCCGATCGCCTCCACCCCGCCAGCTCGCGAAGGCGCCGACGAGATGACAAGTTCTTGGTGATAGTCGAGCCCGGCTGCCTCTATGCCGCTTCGGTAACCCGCAAGGCGGTCGTCGAAGACAGCGGTGTCGGGAAAGCCGCCGAGAAAAGCGATGCGCTTGTGACCAAGCTCCGCCAAGTGCTCGACCGCAGACACCATGCCAGCCCGGTTGTCGGAGACGACGGACGAGACTTTGGCGCCAGGCAGGCTTCGAACGACCACCACCACCGGAATCCCTGCCGCGACGAGTGGCTTGAAGTCTGCGGCATCGGTGGCGCGCGCCGGCGACACGATGAGCCCCGAAATACCATGCTCCCGCATCGATGCGACAACCTCGCGCTGCCTATCGATGCTCTCGCTGGTGTTCGACAGGAACTGCACGAATCCGGCCGACTGAACAACCATGTCGACGCCGACTGCCAGTTCCGCGAAGAAGCTGTTCGTCAGGTCGTTCACGACGACCCCGATGATCCTCGATTTGGCACTGGCCTGCCGAAGATTGGCTGCGCCGCGATTGTAGACGTAGCCCAGCTCGCGCATCACGGCATTGACCTTGGAACGCGTCCCCTCATTGACCAGGGAGGACCCCTGAAGCACCAGCGAAACCGTCGATTTCGAGACGCCTGCGGCTTTCGCAATGTCGATGACGGTTACCCGCGCCTTTGTCACGTCTTCCTCCCGACGCCAACGTCGAATGATTACCTAAATATTTGGAACGTTCCAATTCTGTCAAGCGAAATTTATACGAACCGCTATCTATTAGAAGCATCTGCGGCAAATTTCTGCCTCCCCGACTGCTGGAATCTCATCCCGAAAATTGGAACGGTCTAAAAAATGATCATAACTGAGAGGCATATGTCGATATTTTTCGACCTGGAGAATCGTGCGTGGCGCACGACCGACCGATGCGTTGGCAGCAAAAATGTAGAGGATTCAGGCTCGCCCGGTATTTCCGTCGAAGCGATCAAGGCGGCGTAATCGGCGGACCTTCTGGCAAAAGCAGGAAGGGCCTCTATTCTGTGTTGATAGACGTTGTGACAAGCCCAGTGGAGACCATGGAGACATGAAATTGCGCGCCGAGCTGACGGTTCTGCCGCCACGCGAACAGGCGCGGCGCTTGGCAGCGATCGCCGCGGTTTTGGTCGCACAGATCGAGCGCACCGAACCCGACGCGCGCGAAACCAAGGCCGCCTTGGCGGCAATCCGCACCTGGGGTGATGGCGGACGCCTGACAGGCCGGTACTTCTCCGACCTCATCTACAGCGACGATGAGCACGGGACGCTCCGCCGGCTCTCCGAGGCAGTGGGAAAGCCCAGCGAAGACGGCTGGAACGCGCTGACGACAGCAGCCATGTACGTCGCCTGGCTTGTTTATCAGGAGACAGGTGAACCCATGCCGAGTGATGTCAACGAAGTGGGAGAGGACAGCCTTGACCTTCTGGACGAGCAACTGGCCAAACTCGGCTGAAGTCCCCTCGCCGCTCGCTATTGCTCGCAGCTATTCCATGGCTCACATAACCGTCCGCATTTGCCTAGCGGACCTTCATCGGCTTCGTCTCGAGCGGGATGAGAGGCTTGTAGGAAGCGCCTCCGAGCTCCCTCAGGTGTTCCTGCTTTGCCTGGCAGATCAACTCGCTGTCCTGGAGACATCTGGCGGCGGCGGCGGCCATGACCTTGCCGGCCTGAAGCATTCCTTTATGCGCGTAGGAAGTCTTGCCCTGCGCAACCATCTGCCAGCTATGCGGAGGCGTTCCGTAGGCTGATGTCGCCATATAGACCTGTCCGGTGGGAACGATCCAGCTGACGTCGCCGACATCGGTCGAGCCATGCAGAAATGTCGGCTTTTCCTGAAACTCGTTCACATGTCCGGAGAGGATCGTCCCGCGCTTCTCGATGCGCGCTTGAACATCCCTCGGAAAAGTCCTCTGGATCTCCGCCGCGAACTCCTTCTCGCTGTTCGAGAAGGACGCTCCGCCGATCTTGTCGAGCTCCTGGTGAATCACACCTGCCAGCGTGGCGTTCGGTATCAGGTCGGCAGAGGCTGCATCGAAGGTGATTTCGACCTCCGTTCCCGTCATCAGTGCCGCTCCACGAGCCACGTCCTTGACCCGCTCGGTGATGTCCCGCACCTGATCCATCAGCGGCGCGCGGACCTTGTAGAGTACTTCGGCCTGCGACTGGACGACATTGGGCGCCTTTCCGCCGGTATCCGTTATTGCATAGTGAATTCTGCCGTCCTGGACGATGTGCTCGCGCAGGAAATTTGCCCCGACATTCATCAGCTCGACTGCATCGAGCGCGCTTCGCCCGAGATGGGGCTCGAAGCCCGCATGTGCGCTCACACCACGGAAAGTGAAATAGACCTGGTTCGTCGCCAGCATTCTTGCATGGTAGGCGAGGTTCTCATCCCACGGGTGCCATGTGAAGGCGACGTCGACGCCATCGAACAATCCCTCTCGGGCCATGAAGGCCTTTCCGCCGCCGCCTTCTTCGGCAGGGCAGCCGTAGAAGCGGATCGTACCGGCAAGCCCGAGTTCGTCCTTGCAGGCCTTGAGCGCGATGGCGGCGGCGAGCGAACCGACACCCAGCAGATTATGCCCGCATCCATGGCCGTTGCCGCCGGGGACGACGGGCTTGTATCCCGCGACGTCGCCCTCCTGGCTGAGATTGGGTAGCGCATCGAACTCGCCCAGGATCGCCACAACGGGCTGTCCCCTACCGTAGCTCGCGACGAAAGCCGTCTCGATTCCCCCGGCCTGGCGCTCGACTGAGAATCCCTCCGCTTCGAGAATGTCGGCCAGAAGTGCAGCCGACTTGTACTCTTCATATCGGATTTCGGCGAAGGACCAGATTTCATTCGCTGCCGATTGCAGCCCCTCCGCCTTGTCGGTGACAGCGCGCTCGATGATGTCGTTATATGTCATTTCACCAGTCCTGGAATTGCTTGATCTGCGACCAGCTCTTCCTTGCTTCCGGCCGGAAGCGTTGCTGCCACGGCGAGGGTCACGATGGCGCAGCCGATCATCGCCAGGAAGGCTGTCTGATAGTTCTGATCCGTGGCTTGCAGGATGGCGCCGATCGCTGTGGGCGAGACGAACGATCCGATCTGGGCGAGCGAATTGATCAGGCCCGTCGCGGTCCCCACGGAGTGGCTGGGGTAGTGCTTCATGATCGTCACGAACACGCTGATCGAGATCGCGTTCAGAAACACGTTTGAAACCGTCAGATAGAAGAAGGCCAGCGGGATGGATGTAGCGTTGGCCATCAGATAGATGAACACCGCCGACACCAGCGCGCCGATACAGATGAGGTACTTTTCCTTCTTGTGGAAATAGCGGTCGAGCAGCCAGCCGCAGAACAGGAAGGACAGGAAGCCGAGCGTCGGCGGGATTGCCGAGTAGGCGCCCATCGACATCATGCTCATGCCCTTGACCTTCACCCAATAGGACGGAAGCCAGGACTGGAGACCCCAGAACACGATGTTCGTGAAGAAGTAGCAGAGGGCGATCTTCCAGGTCAGCGAGTTCTTGAGCAGAGCCGTGATCCGGGCTTTTTCCGACTTTTCTGCCTTCGGCCCGACGGATATCGAAGCAGCGCCAACCATCGGCTTCATGATCAGATAGAGCAGGATCGCAAGGGCCAGTCCGACCAGGCCGAGGGTGATGAACATGACACGCCAGTTGAAGTAGGCGATCAGCGCGGTGGTGACGAGCGAGCCCACGGCAAAGCCCACGGACGCTCCCGACTGAATGACCGATTTCGGCCTGGCCATGCTCTCCTTTTTGAAGTTCTCGGTTATGGCCACCGAGCTTCCCGCCGGGAACACAGCCTCGCCCATTCCGACCAGAGCGCGCGACACGGCCAGCCCCATCGCGGAGCCGACCGCACCGCACGCGATCGTGCCGATCGACCAGATGCCGACTGCCGAGGTCAGGACCGAGCGGGTTCCTAGCCGATCAACAAGGTAGCCCCCGATGAGCTGCGTCAGAGAATAGGCGAGAAAGAATGCGCTGATGATCATCCCGGACTGTTCGGAGGTCAGGTGGAACTCGTCGACGATCGGAATGATGGCGATGTTGATCGCGGTCTTGTCGAGGAACCCGACGACCCAGCAGATGAACAGCATCGCGACGATAATGTGCCTGCGCTTGATTTGACTAAGCATGGAATGCTCCCCTTTTGAGCGTTTATAAAACATGCTTAATATGTGAGCAGCCGTTTTTGGATGTTGAAACACACATCACACTCAGTTTATTTGTGTGAAAAGATACATGGGTGCCACATGACGATCATGAACGAAATTGAGAGTTCGCTTTTGCTTTTGTCGAGCCGACCGCTCGTGAGCTGGCGGCGAGCTTCGGGTCGACCGACGATTCCGGACACCGACGCGTCGGAACCTACGATCACCTTCAGCCACCGCCGCGACGAGGACGATGCCATATTGACCGCCGATATTTCCTATTTTGCAGGGGCCGTCTGCGAGGTGCGGATTCCCGGCGCCCACTATGAAACCGTCTTCGCCCGCCTACAGAAGATAGTGCTTAGCGCGGTCATCCGCTTTCAGAACCGCGCGGTCCAGGCCATGAATGCCATCAATCGCAATGTCCTCGATTCTCTCGATCCGAACGAGATCAACATGAACGCGATCGAGCAGACGCTGAGTGTGATAGCCGCGAGCGATGCTGGCGTACTGAGACTTTACGACGAGGCGTCGGGTCTCCTCATTCCGGTGTCGCAGGTCGGCTTCGACGACGATTATTACAATTATCGCACCACGCCTCAAGAATCGATCTCCGGCAGCGTGTTCTCAACCGGAACGGCCGTCCTGCTGAACTCCCCGGAAGATATCAGGGACGCTCATGCGAACCTGCGTGAGCCGAACGTTCGCTTCCTGTCCGAACAGCGCCTCTCTCATAGCCTTATCTGCGTTCCCATCAGGACGGATACGACGACGCTGGGGACGCTGACAGTCATGTCGTTTCGGGAGGGGTCCGCCTATGGTGAATTCAGCGTAAGCCTGCTTGCAGCCGTCGCGACGCAGCTTGCCATCGCCTACAAGAAGTCGCAGGCCTACGAGTTGGCCGTCCGATCGAATGAAAGCATCAACCGGATGCGGCTGGAGATCGAAAAGCGCAATGCGGAGCTGGCGCGCTCGCTCTCGGCCCATGACGACATCCTCTCCATCTTCACGCACCACCGGCCACTCAGCGAACATCTCGAGGAAATAGCGACGCATTACGGCATCGATTTCCACTACGCCGATATTTTTGGAACGACGTTCGGGTCCAAGGAATGGAAGGAGCCGAAGACCACGGAGGCCGTCCTCGTGCATCCCGTCCGTGTCGCCGACGACGTCGTCGGAGCCTTTCGTTTCGAGCGCGGCGACAAAGCAAGCTATGCCGCTGCGATCTTGGGCGTGGTATCCGCTTTCGTAGCGCTCGAAATTGTCCGCAGCGCGTCACAGGACGAAATCCTCAACAGCAAGAGACGGAAGCACTTCGAGGCCTTGGGAAGGGATGATCTCGTCACGTCTGGCGGAGCCGTCCGGTTCGGCTTCCAGATCAGGAAGTACTGCCAGATCATCTTTGTCAGGCACGAGCAGGAGAGCGCCCAGAACCAGAGCCTGTTCCTGCAGAGAACGCTGCAGCAGGCATTGAAGGCGGCGACGATCCGCAACCAGCTGTCGTTCTATACGGACGAAGGCGTCTTCCTGCTGTTCTGCGCCGCCACCGAGGAAACCCTGAGGACGAACCTGGAATCCATCGGAGACCAGGCGGCTGCGGAGGGATGGTGTTGCGGGGCGAGCCTGATTCAAAGCGCGCCCCATCGTTATCCCGAAGCCGCCGCCCAGGCTGTCGAGGCCGCGCATCTCATGGGCATGCGGCATCGGCCGGGCATCCTCATGCACAGCGAGACCGGCATCGACAGACTGCTGCGCAAACAATCCGCTGCTGATATCCTCGAATTCGCAGATCAGATACTCGCTCCCTTCGAGAATGAAGCAAACGGCGACGCCCTTCTAAGGACCTTGGAAATCTACATCGAGAGCGGAAAATCAGCGTCCAAGGCAGCGGCCTCCCTCGGCATACACATCAACACCCTCTATCAAAGGCTGCAGCGGGCGCAGCTATTGATGGGCAAGGACATCGACAATAAGGACGATTATCTGCTGCTCAGCCTGGCGTTCCACCTGAAGTCGACATACGGTTCTCCGCAGCCTGCCGGCAGAATCAAAGCAGCTTCCGCTTGAACGCTGGTTCGCCTATCGCAAACGACAGAAGTATTCCGGATCAGGCGTGTGCTCCAGGTTTCCGTCGAGGACTTCCCGCCGGTAGACATTAGCGAAACTTTATCGTTTCTGACGAATGCTACGGATACGTGCAAACGCGCCAGATCTGAAGCAGGGCCGGATGATGTCACACTCGTTTGAATCCATTCTGGAGAGCCTGCCTCAGGGCATTGTTCTGCTTGATCCTGCCGGTACGGTGACGGCTTTCAATTCACGCACGCTTGATATTCTCGGCCTTCCGCAAGGAGCCATTCGCAAAGGCATGAATATCGACGGATTGCCGGGCACTGCAGACTGCCGTGCGGTGGCGTCCCGGCGATCGATGGTCGGTGGACCGCCCACGTCTCCGTTTGCCCTTTCGGACGGAGGAATGGTCTCATTGACCTGCGCCCCATCGAGGGATGGAGGCTGGATCCTCAGTTATGAAGACATCTCGACTCTCATTCGGGTCGAAGACAGCCTGACCGAACAACATCGCCGGTTCGACGCAGCCCTCAGCAACATGCCGCATGGGCTATGCATGTTCGATTCGACCAAGAACCTGATATTGTGCAACGCCTCCTACGCGCGGATGTACAATCTGCCGGACCTTCTGACGCAACCGGGAACGCCGCTTGTGGATATCCTGGCCTATCGCAACCGGGAGGGAAATGGCCCGGCCGATACCACGACCTATTTTGACGTGGTCTTTGAAGCGACAGCCCGCGGTGCGCCGGCCAGCCAGAACATCGTTCTGGCCGATGGACGCGTTATCAAGATCACCCACAATCCGATGCAGAACGGTGGATATGTGGCCACCCATGAGGACGTCACCAAGACCGTTCGACTTGCCGAAGAGCTGCGCCGGCATCACGATCAGCTCGAAGCGACGGTGCAGAGCCGCACGGCGGAAGTCGAGCGGCAGGCGCGGGAACTCGAGCGCATGCTGGCGCAGGAGCGGAACATCAACGAATTGCAGCGGCAATTCGTGGCGATGGCATCCCATGAATTCAGGACCCCGCTTGCAATCATCGACGCTGCTGCCCAGCGGCTGCTGCGAAAAAGGGGGGCGGTCGAGCCCGAATTTCTCAGCGACAAGGTCGATCAAATCCGCGCATCGGTGAACCGGATTGTCGATCTCATGGAGAGCATCCTGTCAGCGGGACGCCTTGATACCGGCAAGATCGATATCAATTACGGCGCCTGCGCATTGAGATCATTGATAGAAACCTGTTGCGAGCGGCAGTCGACAATCGCAAAGTCGCACAGTTTTGTGTTGGATATCGATGGGCTGCCGGAGTTCATCGATGCCGATCCCCGCACTTTGGCACAGGTCTTTACCAACCTGCTTTCCAATGCCGTCAAATACGCGCCTGGAACATCGGAAATTCGCGTCACGGCATGGGCGGAGACAGGAAACGTTAAAGTTTCCATCAGCGATGACGGGGTGGGGATCGATCCAGAAGACGTGCCACGGCTGTTCCAGCGCTATTTTCGTGCCCGGACGTCGACCGGGATTGCCGGAACGGGTATCGGCCTCAACCTGGTGAAGCAGATCGTTGAACTGCATAGCGGCTCGATAGAGGTTCGAAGCGAAAGAGGATGCGGATCGACATTTACCGTAACCCTTCCCATCAAGAGAATTGGTAACGCTTCCGCGACCAGTGACGCTGCCTGATGTTTCAGGATTGCTGTCCTGCATATCTACCCTATCCTTCTCACAATAGAGGAGGATCATGCCATGGCTTTCATTCACACCCCCAATGCATCCGCCAGCGAGAAGACGACGTCGATGTATGCGTCGGCCGAGGCGAACTACGGATATCTGCCGAACATGTACCGGGCCTTCGGCCACCGGCCGGAGGTGATGGAGAGCTGGGCAGCGCTGCTTTCAAGCATTCGCGGCCATATGAGCCTGCGGCGCTATGAACTGGTGACGCTGGCGGCGGCAAAAGAGCTGAAATCCTCGTATTGCATGCTGGCGCACGGCTCGGTGCTGCTGCGCGAGGGTTTCACCAGCGACGGGCTGACAGCTGTTGTCAACGAGACGGAGAAGGCGCCGATCGATGCCGGCGAACGCGCGATCATGGCCTTTGCCGCCAAGGTGGCACGCGATGCGACGTCGGTGACACAGCAGGATATAGATGGCCTGAAAAAACACGGGCTGAGCGATGCCGATGTGTTCGACGTCACCGCTGCGGCAGCGGCCCGGTGTTTCTTCTCGAAAATGCTGGATGCGCTGGGCGCTGCACCCGACCACGCCTATATCGAGCGGCTGGAGCCGAATGTGCGAAAGACGCTCAGCGTCGGCCGGGAAGTCGAGCGGCCTCTGGCGCCCTCACCGTCCCGCGGCACATCGCAATGATGCGATGACGGAGAGCGTCCGGCGTGTGCTCTTGCGGCTCCAACTCCTCAGGCCGTCACTCCTGCGGCCTCTACTCCTGCGGTTTGTCCGCAAAATGCTGGATCGCGAACTCGGCGATATTCTGGCTCGACCGATCGGCGTCGTCGAGCAAAGAGGGAAACAGCTGCCACTGATGCGGCATGCCCGGCCAGACCTCGGTGGTGACATCCACTCCCGCCTGGTGCGCCTTGTCGGCGAGCCGTAGCGTATCATCCAGCAGGACTTCGCCGGAGCCGACCTGCAGCAGCAGCGGCGGAAAGCCGGCCATGTCGGCATAGAGCGGCGATGCCTGGGGATCGGTCGGAGACCGGCTGCGGAGATAGGTCTTGCGCAGCGTCTCGATCTCAGCCTTGCCGAGCAGTGGGTCGTTTCCGGCATTTGATGTCATCGAGCCGCCCGTCGCGGCAAGATCGGTGATGGGGCTGAGGGCAATCACGGCAGCCGGCAGCGGTTTCGCCGCCTGCATCTGCCGCAGCACCGTCTCGATCGCGATATTGCCGCCGGCGCCATCTCCGGCGACGATGATGTTCTCGTTGCGATAGCCGTTGTCGAGAAGCCAACGATAGGCTGTCAGCGCATCGTTGATCTGCGCGGGATAAGCATATTCGGGCATCAGCCGATAATCGATGAGAAGAACGTCGCTGGACGCGGCCTTGGCGAGAGATCCCGCGAGCAGGCTGTGCGTGCGGATCGAGCCGCTGGAAAAGCCGCCGCCATGAACATAGAGGATCACCCTTTGGCCAATTGGATGATGAAGACGAGCGGGCCACATCAACTCGGCATCGACGCCGTCGGCATCGACTTGCCGAACCTGGATGCGCGTCGGCCCCGGCGTCGTCTCCATCAGCGTCCTGAAGGCTGTCCGCCGCTGCTGCAGGCTATCGGCGCCGGCAAAGTGATCTTTCCAGAGGCCGATGAATTTTTCGACCTGCTCGCGCGAGATTTGGCTTTGCGGTCCGATGTCTCGCCCGGCCGCCGCCGAGGCGAGCAGCATCAGCGCAGCCAACGCAGGAAACAGACCGCTGATCCGCTTTAGTCCTCTTCGATTGGCAGTTGGCAAAATCCGACGGTTCATCAACCTCTCCCGATGATGCGGGCCATGACGGCCATGGCAGTATCTTTGGCCAGTTCACGCGGCGAAGTCAAAAGGGTGAGCGATGCGAATCCCGACCTTTTTACTCGGCTCTCATCGCGTCGATGACTGCTCTGAAGCCCGCCGACATGTGGCGGCGGCTCGGATAGTAGAGATAGAGCGGTTCCTCCGGTTGGCACCAGTCGTCCAGCACCTGGATCAGCTCTCCGCTGGCGATCGCCTTCTCCACGCGCGGCTCCCAGATATAGGCAAGGCCGACACCGCCAAGTGCCGCCTGCATCATCAGTTCGTGGTCATCGAGCGACAGCGGTCCGGTTGGCCGAAAGCTGACGGTCTGGCCATCCTTCTCGAATTCCCAGGCATAGCGCGCACCTGACGGAAACATGTTCTGAATGCAGAGATGGCGCTTGAGTTCGTGGGGTATCGTCGGCTTCGGCCGGGTCTCGAAATAGGCGGGCGAACCGACGACGACCAAGCGGATGCGCGGCTTGATGCGCAGCGCGATCATGCCTTCCGTGACGCGCTCGCCGAAGCGGATGCCGGCATCGAAGCCCTCCTCGACGATATCGACCAGCCTGTCGGTCGCGTTGATCTCCAGCTGCAA
Source organism: Rhizobium leguminosarum bv. viciae USDA 2370 (assembly GCF_002008365.1). GTDB lineage: Bacteria > Pseudomonadota > Alphaproteobacteria > Rhizobiales > Rhizobiaceae > Rhizobium > Rhizobium leguminosarum. The sequence continues at coordinate 14,830 of NZ_MRDL01000052.1, read as the reverse complement.
ATGGGGATTGCTTTTGAGCAAGGGGCCGATGATGCGGCCGATGACGAAGGGGCCGATCGAGTTCGGCACATTAATCCTCACCTTGCCGAACGGCGTATCGCGGTAGCGGTTCAGGGCATCGAGCGCTGCTGCCATCTCGCCGAAGGCCGGATCGAGATGCGAGACCAGGAGTTCGCCGGCCTCGGTCAGCGAAACGCTGCGCGTCGTGCGGTTGAGCAGGCGAACGCCGATCCGGTCTTCGAGATTGAGCACGGCATGACTGATTGCGGAAGCGGTGACGCCCCGCTCCTCACCCGCCTTCCGAAAGCTCTTATGCCGCGCGACCGCCGCGAAGGCCGCAAGTTCGGACAGTTCGGTGGCTCGCATTACTGAAATACACTCATCATAGTTTCAAGAATAACAAATCTTATACAGCAACGGATTTTCGGTCAAATTCAACCCGTCAGCACAGAGATGCGACGCCAACCGAACAGTTATCGAGAGGAATTCGTCATGAAAGTCTGGTTCATCACTGGTGCATCCCGCGGCTTCGGCGCGCTGATGACCAAGGAAGCCCTCGCATCAGGCGATGCCGTCATCGCCACCGCCCGCAACCCGAAGACCGTGACCGAGCAGTTCGGTGATCATCCGAACCTGCTTGCTGTCGCCCTCGACGTCACCAACGAGGCACAAGCGAAAGAGGCCGCGGCTGCCGGCATCGCCCGCTTCGGCCGCATCGATGTTCTCGCCAACAATGCCGGCTACGGCCTGCTCGGCGCTGTCGAGGAAGCCACTGCCGAAGAGATCGAAAGGCTCTATGCCACGAACGTCTTTGGTCTGCTGAAGGTGACGCGCGCCGTGCTGCCCTATATGCGCCGCCAGCGTTCCGGCCACATCCTTAACTTTTCCTCGATCGGCGGTTACTTCGGCTATCCCGGCTGGGGCGTCTACGGCTCGACGAAGTTCGCCGTCGAAGGTTTGTCCGAGTCGATGGCCGCCGAACTCGAACCTTTCGGCATCAAGGTGACGATCGTCGAGCCCGGCTTCTTCCGCACGGATTTCCTCGCCGACACGTCGCTGGCGGTGAGCCCGGCCTCCATCGCCGACTACGAAGGCACGCCGGCCGGCAACATGCGCAGTTTCGCCGCCGACGCCAACCATGCCCAGCCCGGCAATCCCGCCAGGCTCGCCACCGGCATCATGACGATGGTCAACTCGGCCAATCCGCCGCTGCGGATGCCGTTCGGCAGCGACACGGTGGCCGTCATCGAGCAGCAGCATGCCAGCGTCGAAAAGGAACTTGCCGCCTGGCGCCAGCTCGCGCTGTCCACGGATTTTCCAAGCGATGCAACGGCCTTGGCCTGAAGGGCACTGCCCGCCACATCCCAGATCTCGGGATGCGGCGGCAGCGCCGCTGTGACCGCAGGAAAACGCATGATGCGGCAAATTAGCATTCGCCTCATGTCTGGAATGACCTAGATCTAGGTTCGATCACCCCACCAGGAAGAGGCGAGCATGTCCATCAAGTCCATCTGCATCTATGGCGCTGGCGCACTCGGCGGCGCTATCGCCGTTAAGCTTGCGAGCCAAGCCGGAAACGACGCCACCATCTCCGTCGTCGCGCGTGGAGCCCATCTCGACGCCATTCGCGACAACGGTCTCAGCCTGCGCGAAGCCGATGCAGAAAGGCCGCTCAATGTCCGCCTCACCGCGACCGACGATCCCAAGACATTGCCGCCGCAGGATCTCGTCATCACCGGCCTCAAGGGGCATCAGCTGGCACCCGCTGCCGAAGGCATTGCAAGCCTCCTCAAGGAAGGTACCCGCGTCGTCATGATCCTTAACGGCATTCCGTGGTGGTATTTTCACCGCGATACCCTGAGCCGGCATGCCGAGCTGCAGTTCGACGAGCTCGATCCCGGCGGCAGGCTTTGGCGGCTGATCGGGCCGCAACGGGTCATCGGCGGTGTCGCTTATCAAGGCGCAGAGGTGATCAATCCCGGTGAGATCCAGCTTGCCAACAACGGCCGCTTCGTGCTCGGCGAGCCCTCGGGCGAGATCTCGCCCGATCTCGAGGCGATCGCCGCGGTGCTGACCGACGCCGGCCTCAACATCACGACGACGCCTGTTATCCGCGACGAGATCTGGAGCAAGCTGATGGGCAATACCGCCTTCAACCCGATCAGCGCGCTGACCAGGGCGCTGATGACCGACATCATGGCAGATCCGGCACTTTCGACCACGGTCGGCAAGGTGATGAACGAGGTCCGCGCCGTCGGCGAGGCCTTGGGCGCGCGTTTCAGCATGACCGTCGAGCAGCGGCTCGAACAATCGCGCCACATCGGCGCCGTGCGCACATCGATGCTGCAGGACCTGATCGGCGGCAAGGCGCTCGAAATCACGCCGCTGGTCGGCATGGTAGTGACGCTCGGACGCCTGAGTGCCGTGCCGACGCCAGACTCGGAAACGATCCTGGCGCTGGTAACGCAATTGGATAGGGAAAACCAGCGCGGCAGCTGATCGCAGAGGGAAAGGCGACCGGAAAGCCCGGCCGTCTTCACTTACTTTCCGACCTGCTCGGCCCAGTTCGGCGCCTTGCCGCCGCCATCGAGGAAGGTCATTGCCATATTCGCCATAAGGGGCGAGGCGAAAGTCTCGTAATGGGTGAGATCAGGCAGGATCGCCAGCCGGTTCCTCGACATGTTTTCCCGCATCCAGCCTGCATCGCGCAGACCGCCGCCGAGCTTGTGGTAGAAGTCGATCATATGCTCGGGCCGGATCATGTCGGCATCGCCATAGATCAGCATGACCGGCATGGTGAGCTTGGTGACGGCATCGCTATAGTCGATGGGTTCGCGCATCAGTGCGCCCATGGCGTCGAGCAGCTTCGGAAATTCGGAAACGTCGGGCGCCACCGCCTTGTAGGAGAGGAACATCGGCGTGTCCTTCATCATGTCGGCCATACCAGCGCCGACGGCCGCCTGTTGCGGCAGCATCTCCGGGAAGAAGCCGTTCTGCGCATAGGGCGCCGAGAGTATCACCAGCCGGCGCACCCGGTCGGGCGCGGTCGCCGCCATGTTCAGCGCCACCCCGCCGCCGAAGGAATAACCGAAGACGTCGAGCTTGTCGTAGCCGAGTTGCTTCACCAGGATCGCGAGATCGGCGCCGATGGCCGGAAGCTCGATCGGCCGCTTGCCGAGGGGCGTGCGGCCATGGCCCTGCAGATCGACGGCAATCACCTGCCGGTGGTCGGTGAAAACAGGCATGACCGGCGCGAACATCTCGATCTGCCCGAGGCCGCCGTGAAGGAGCAGCAGCGGTTCGCCCTCTCCACGGATCTCGTAATAATAATCGATGCCGTTGACCGGCAAACTTCCCTTCCTGACGATCGGCGCTACGGCCTTTTTGTCCTCGCTCGCCGGCGTGCCACCGTCAGCACCTGATATATCGGGCGCGGCCAGGAATGCGGCGACCGTTGCGATCATCGAAATCAGCGTCATTTTCGACATGTCCTTGCTCCGTGTTTGCGTCGATACCGCAAGGACGGCGGCGATCATGCTTTTCCGACACCGCGCTTCGAAATTTCTGCCATCACCTTTATGCCATTCCTATATTTTCACCCCGTGCCCCGAATGGATTTCCTATCGCGCGCAGCAGTAGGCTTTCGCCATCACTGCAAAGGTCAAATGCCATGCGATATGTCATGTCCTCCGATTCTAAACCCCTTCACCCCTACAGGATCACGCGCGGCAGCCGGCGGATGCGCGAGAAGCGCACTGCCCGAGCGCTGATCGTCTTCGGCGTGGTGCTCGCCTGCGTCGAGCTCTACGTCGTCGTTTTCGGCTGGCTCTGAGGCCGGCCCATGGAAGCGGCGAGAATGCCGCGCCTTGGCGGCGCGATCACCACTCTCATCACGCCGTTTCGTCATGGCTGTCTCGACAGGCCGGCGCTCCGGGCGCTTGCGGAATGGCAGATCCTAAGCGGCGTCGACGGGCTCACCGTCTGCTCGACAATGGGGGAAGGCCCGACGCTTTCGCAGCAGGAGCGCGCCGAGGTAATCGATCTCGTCATCCGCTCTGCGGCCGGCCGCGTGCCGGTCGTCGCCGCCACCGGCACCAATTCCACCGACAGCACGATCGCGCTCACCCGCGAGGCGGAAGTGCTCGGCGCCGCAGCAGCGCTCGTTACAGTGCCCTATTATTCCAAGCCTGGGCAGCAGGGCATCGTCCACCACTTCGAGCAGCTGGCGGCGGCAGGCGGACTGCCCGTCATCATCGACCATGCGCCGGCGCAGACGGCGAGCGATCTTTCGACGGAAACGCTCGACAGACTGGCCGTCATCCCGGGAATCTTTGGCATCCGCGACGCCACGGGCGACATCGCTCGCTTCGTCGGCCTTTCGGCTATCCTGCGGCAGCGCTTCCGCTTCTTTTCCGCGCACGATCCTTCCGCGCTCGCCTTCACCATCGCCGGCGGCGACGGCACGATCTCGTCGGGCGCCAATGTGGTGCCGCGGCTCTTCACCTCGATGCAGCAGGCGGCCCGGGCCGGGAACCTTTCGGCCGCGCATTCTCTGCAGGAATGGTTGCTACCGCTGATATCAGCGCTCGGGCCGGAGGGCGATCCGGCGAGGATCAAGTATGCGCTGCGGCTGATGCGCGGGCTGAAGGCCGAGCTTCGCCTTCCGCTTGTCGCGGCCGAGCCGGAGGTGTGTTTGGCCATCGGCGAGGCGCTTGCGCCTTTCCTTGACGAAAGCAGCACGAGGATGGCGCTATCCCTATGAGATTTTTATATTTTCCTCTCTGGCGCCAAATGGAAACCCTATCCGCTGACGCCTATCTTCCAAGGCGTGACACCGCCGCATTTTCAAGCGGCGGTTGAGTGAGACTTCGAAAGGACAAACCGATGTCACGCCTGACTGAACCGAGTGCCGAGAGCGACCCGCTGCAACGCAGCCACCTCGGCACACTCGCCGCCGATCCCTCCCATCCGATGCTCTCCGGCCTTGCCGCCATTGCGCCCCGCCTTGGGGCAGCGATGGCCTTTGCCGGGCTGGTGCAGATGACCTTCAATCTCATCTCCCGCTGAAACCATCAGGACCGAAGAATCATTACAATGGCAAACGCACAGCAACGCCGCAGCCTGCCTTCCGCAGCGCCCTCACCTTCCGCCCGCTTCACCGTCGGCCGCGACAGAAGCGGCCGCTGGATCGTCCACGATCGCGATGGCCTCGTTGGCGGGCTCTTCATCAATGAGGCGGCCGCCCTCCATTTCGCTGCAGGGGAATGCAACTGCCCCTCGGCTGATATCCATAGGGCGGCCGCAGGCATGGTGCTCGAATTCGCGCCCTTTGCGCGTAGCACCGCGAATATCCACTAAATCTTATCGGTCTCCCGCCGTTTTCAGCCGGCAGGAGACCGAAGACATGGGTTGGAGGCCAATATCCAACTTTTCCTTAACCGGCATGCTGGTAAAATCCTGGCGCAGAGACTTCAGACGCCGCGAGACCGATGCCGAAACCGAATTTCCGCTTCACCCATTATGATCTCAAGGAACAACGCGCCGGAACGATCATCGAGGTGTCGTTGAATGCGGTGAACAATGTCCGCCTGATGACGGCGCCGAATTTCCAGCGGTTCACCGAGGTTCTCGATTTCAAATATATCGGCGGCGTCGCGCGCAAATCGCCGATCAAAATCGCCGTTCCGGAAAGCGGTCACTGGCATGTCGTCGTCGACATGGAAGGTCATCACGGGCTTGCGGAATCGTCCGTCAAGGTGATCGCCGCGCCGGCAAATCAGAAGACGCCGCGCGTTTCCTGAGCTTGGCAGCACCACGCATCTTCTCGGCTCGTCTCTCCTGCCAACCAGCCGGCGCCCGCGATTAGGGCGTTCGTGCAACCATCAAGCCCTCGGAAAACGCGTAGATCCTCCCCGATCCTTGATCAGGATCATTGAATCAGACTGCCACGTCGATCACAGTTCTCCTGTCGCGAGGCTTGCCCGCGCCGCAGCGCCACCAGATGCAACTCGGCTCGCCATTTGATGCGCCGAGGGTAAGTGGGGTAGCAGACGAAGATCTTCACAACGTGGGGAGTAGTCCATGACTTCGAGCCCAATGGGTCGTATCACCAATATCATCGATCCTGGCGATGCGCTCGGCGAAGTACTTTTCGGATTGATTATGGCGCTCACGTGGACGATTGGTTCGAGACTTGTTCTTGAAAAAGAGGGGTTAAATGTTCAGGAGCTTTTAGTTGCAACAATCGGATGCAATGTCGCTTGGGGGATCATTGACGCCGTATTATTCATCCTGGGCACGACATTCCACAGGAGCAGACGGCTGCGCCTTTTTCGGCAAATCAAAGCCGCCAAAAGTGAATCTGCGGCGCTCATGGTGCTCGCGAACGAATTCCCGATTGAAGAAGCACCATTTTCTGGAAAGGCCGCCGATGCGGAGGCACTCTATCGGTCACTCCTGACGCTCGCATCTCGGGCCGATCCTGTGAAGGTGTCCCTATCGAAAGGCGATCTGTTTGCCGCAATTGCGATCTTCTTTTTGGTTTCTGCCACCTCCATTCCGGCAGTTATCCCTTTCCTTCTCATCGATAATGCGCAGCTTGCCCTGAGAGCCAGCAACCTGTTTCTTATTATGCTGCTATTTGTGACGGGCTATGCGTGGGCGACGTTTTCAGGAGGCAGGCCCTTTTATGCAGGGATGACGATGACTTGTCTCGGATTGCTTCTGGTTGCAATAGCGATCGTTCTTGGCGGCTGAGCCCCTTCACCAACCGAACAGGCACCGCGCCTCAGCGCGGATTGCGCTCCTTGCGAAGCTTTGCCCACCATTCCAGCCGCTTGCGGATATCGCGTTCGAAACCGCGCTCCGGCGGATCGTAGAAGATCTGGCGACCCATCTTCTCCGGGAAATAGTCCTGGCCGGAAAAGGCGTCCGGCTCGTCGTGGTCGTAGCGATAACCTTCGCCGTAACCCTCGCCCTTCATCAGCTTGGTCGGCGCATTGAGGATATGCTTCGGCGGCAGCAGCGAGCCATTCTGCTTCGCGGCCTGGCTTGCCGCCTTGAAGGCAGTGTAGACCGCATTCGATTTCGGCGCGGTGGCGAGATAAACGCAGGCCTGGGCCAGCGCCAGTTCACCTTCCGGCGAGCCGAGATACTCATAGGCATCCTTGGCGGCATTACAGATCACCAGCGCCTGCGGATCGGCAAGACCGATATCCTCAACCGCCATGCGCACCAGCCGCCGGCCGAGATAGAGCGGATCCTCGCCTGCATCGAACATACGGGCGAGATAGTAGAGCGCGGCATCGGGATCCGAGCCGCGTACGGATTTATGCAGCGCCGAGATCAGATTGTAGTGACCATCCTGCGCCTTGTCGTAGACCGGGGCACGGCGCTGGACGATGCGCGTCAGGCCTTCTGTGTCGAAGCTCTCGCCTTCGCGCGCCGCGCGCCAGACTTCTTCGGCGAGCGTCAGCACCGCGCGGCCATCGCCGTCGGCCATGCGGATCAGGCTGACGCGAGCATCCTCCGTCAGCGGCAGCGGCTTCTGCTCGATCGCCTCGGCACGCTTCAGCAGTTCCTCGAGGCTCTCCTCGTCATGCGACTTGAAGGTGAGCACACGGGCACGCGACAGCAGAGCGGCGTTGAGCTCAAAGGATGGGTTCTCGGTGGTGGCGCCGACGAGGATGACGGTGCCATCCTCCATGACGGGCAGGAAACTGTCCTGCTGGGCGCGGTTGAAACGATGGATCTCATCGACGAAGAGCAGCGTCTGACGGCCGTCCATACGCCGCAAACGGGCTGTCTCGAACACCTTCTTCAGATCGGCGACGCCGGAGAAGATCGCCGATATCTGCTCGAAGGCCAGGCCCGCCTCGCCCGAAAGCAACCGTGCCACCGTCGTCTTGCCGGTGCCGGGCGGACCCCAGAAGATCATCGAGCCGAGCGAGCCGCTTTCGATCATCCTTTTCAGCACGCCATCCTCACCGGTCAGGTGTTCCTGACCAGTGACATCGGCAAGCGTCTTCGGCCGCAGCCGGTCGGCAAGCGGCCGCCTGGCAGCGACCTCCTCCGGAACACGCGGCGCGAAGAGATCGTTGCTCATCGGAAAAATTGCCGGATGCGCTGGCCGTCGCGCTCTATCTCGACCCGCCAGAGGCCGGGGTCGCTATCGGCGATCTGGGATAGTTCGCTGGTCGACTTCACATCCGTGCCGTTGATCGAGACGATGATATCCTTCGGTTCGAAACCGAGACGGGCAGCAGGCGAATCGTCCTTCACCTCGGATACGACGACGCCCGCCGATTCCGGCGGCATGCGCAGCTCGTCGGCGACCCGGGGCGACAGGTTCTCGACGACGGCGCCGGTAAACGGCGTATGCCCGCCGATCGTGCGCTGGTCGCGCGGCGAGGTTTCCGGGGCACGGGCGAGCGTCAGCGGCAGCTGCTCCTCGCGGCCGTTCTCGACGACGGTGAGGTTGACCGATGTGCCGAGGCCCGCCGTCGTCAGCCGGTAGAGCAGCGCATCCGGATGTTCGACAGAAATCCCGTCGACGGCAGTGACGATTTCTCCGGCCTTCAGCCCGGCCTTGGCCGCCGGCCCGCCTTCCGAGACCTTGACGACGAGCGCGCCGCGGGCCTTGTTCAGCCCCAGCGCCTCAGCCACTTCCGAGGTTACGGCATCGAAGCTCGCGCCGACATAGGGCCGTTCGAAGGATTTGACGCCGGCATCGGCAGAGGAGAGGAAGACCTTGACCAGATTGGCAGGGATGGCGAAGCCGATGCCGTTCGAGCCGCCGCCGCGCGAGAAGATCGCCGTGTTGATGCCGATCAGTTCGCCCTTCATGTTCATCAAGGCGCCGCCGGAATTGCCGGGATTGATCGAGGCATCGGTCTGGATGAAGAAGCCGAATTCGTTCCTGACCACCTGGTTGCGGGCAAGTGCTGAGACGATACCGCTCGTCACCGTCTGGCCGACGCCGAAGGGGTTGCCGATCGCCAGCACGAGATCGCCGACCTCGACCGTATCGGAATTGCCGATCGGCAATGTCGGAAAGCTTTCCTTGGTGTCGATCTTCAGCACGGCGAGATCGACACGGTCATCACGCAGCACCACCTTGCAGGGGAATTCGCGGCCATCCGACAGTGCGATCTTGATGTCGTCGGCGCCTTCGACGACATGATTGTTGGTCACGACAGTGCCGTTCGCCTCGACGATGACGCCGGAACCGAGCGACGACTGCTTTTCCGAACGGTTTGGCATCTGCTGGCCGAAAAACTGCTCGAAGAAAGGGTCGCCGGCAAAGGGCGACTGCCGCTTGACGGTCTTTTCCGCATAGACGTTGACGACGGCGCCCGACGTCTGTTTGACGAGCGGGGCGAAGGAGAGCTGCATCTGCATCTGGCTCTCGGGTACGGTCTTTGCCGTCTGCGCATGGGCCGCAGCCGGCAGAACGAGCATGAGAGCGAATAGCGAGACGGAGGCGCGCTTGAACAGGCCTTGCATGGGTATCCCTTTTGAATCCTCTTGAGGAACGTTTTAGAGCATGATGCCGAAAAGTGTGAGCGGTTTTCGGACGACATCATGCTCTAACTATTTAATTGCGAACAGGATTCAGATTTTAGGCCGACCGGCCTAAAATCATCCTGTTCTGCGGCCCGACGCTAGAAAGGAAAGGGGGCGGAAGCATGGAAGAATAAGGCAAAGGGATGTCTTGGAAACCGGTTGAAGTCATTATGAATTTGATTCAGGAAGATTGGCCATGCAACTGATATCAAAAGCCAAAAACTGGGCGAAGTCACTGAAGCGTGACATCGTGGCCCTATGGCTTGCCGCCCGCGATCCCCGCGTGCCGTGGCATGCTAAAGCGGTGGCCGGCGCCGTTGCCGCCTACGCGCTGTCGCCCATCGATCTCATCCCCGATTTCATCCCCATCCTCGGCTATCTCGACGATCTCCTCATCGTGCCGCTCGGCATCATGCTGGCGATCCGGCTCGTTCCGGCAGAGGTGATGAACGAGCTTCGCACGGAGGCGGCAAGGCGCATCGAACGTCCCTCCAGCCGGGTCGGACTGATCTTCATCCTTGCCGTCTGGCTCATCTGCATCATCTTCCTGGCTCTGGCACTGCGGAAGCTGGCCTGACCGGCGGCAATAGGAACATATGAATGATCACGACAAGAACGACGACAGCGGCTCTCGGCTTTGCGATGCTGCTCATTGCATCGAACCTGGTACAGGCAGCAAGCTTCGATTGCGATGCGAAGGAATTGAAGCCGGATGAGAAAGCGATCTGCGACAACCGCGCACTCAACGATGCCGACGTGAAGATGGCAACCACGTTTGAACTGCTCTCCGGTCTGCTGGCGATGGGCTCGCGCGGCACATTGCAGGACGAGCAGACGGGCTGGCTGAAGAAACGGCAGGAATGCGGGGCGGATGTGGCCTGTATCAAGGCTGTCTATGACGAGCGGCTGAAGCAGCTCGGCGAGACCTATAAAAACATCAACCGGCCGCTTTAAAAGCGACCGGTCGGCGGAGCAGCTGACTCTTAATCAGCGGGTCGCAGGTTGAAGCGACTCAGCGGGCGTTCAGATCGCGCACGGCGCCGCGGTCCGCACTCGTTGCGAAGGCGGCGTAGGCCTTCAGGGCGGTCGTGACGTTGCGCTTGCGGACTTCTGTGGGATACCAGCCCTTGGCATCCTGATCGGCGCGGCGGGCGGCGAGTTCGGTCTCACTGACGCGCAGGCTGATCGTGCGGTTGGGGATGTCGATGTCGATCATGTCACCTTCGCGCACCAGGCCAATCGTGCCGCCATTTGCCGCTTCCGGCGAGGCATGGCCGATCGAGAGGCCGGAGGTGCCGCCGGAGAAGCGGCCGTCGGTGATGAGCGCGCAGGCCTTGCCAAGGCCCTTCGACTTCAGATAGCTCGTCGGATAGAGCATTTCCTGCATGCCTGGGCCGCCCTTCGGGCCTTCGTAGCGGATGACGACGACGTCGCCGGCCTTCACCTCGTTGGCAAGGATCGCCTTGACGGAGGCATCCTGGCTTTCGAAGACGCGGGCGGGGCCGGAGAATTTCAGGATCGATTCATCGACGCCGGCAGTCTTGACGATGCAGCCGTCGATCGCAAGGTTGCCCTTGAGCACGGCAAGACCACCATCCTTGGAGAAGGGATGCTCGACCGAGCGGATGACGCCGTTTTCGCGGTCGGTGTCGAGTTCGTCCCAGCGGGCCTCCTGGCTGAAGGCGACCTGGGTGGGAATGCCACCCGGAGCGGCACGATAAAAGTTGCGAACGGTTTCGCTGTTGGTGCGGGTGATATCCCAGCGATCGATCGCATCGCCCAGCGTCTCGGCATGGACGGTCGGGCAATCGCGGTTCAAGAGGCCGCCCTTGTCGAGTTCGCCGAGGATCGACATGATGCCGCCGGCGCGGTGGACGTCTTCCATGTGAACATCACTCTTGGCGGGGGCGACCTTTGACAGGCACGGCACCCGGCGCGATAGCGCATCGATATCGGCCATGGTGAAATCGACCTCGCCTTCATGGGCGGCAGCAAGGATGTGCAGGACCGTATTGGTCGAGCCGCCCATGGCGATATCGAGCGTCATGGCATTCTCAAACGCCTGTTTGGAAGCGATGATGCGCGGCAGCGCCTTTACGTCGTCCTGCTCGTAGTAACGGCGGGCGAGATCGACAATCAGATGGCCGGCCTCGACGAAGAGGCGCTTGCGGTCGGCGTGGGTGGCAAGCGTCGAGCCGTTGCCGGGCAGCGACAGGCCGAGCGCTTCCGTCAGGCAGTTCATCGAATTGGCGGTGAACATGCCGGAGCAGGAGCCGCAGGTCGGACAGGCAGAGCGTTCGATGGTCTGGACGTCCTCGTCACTGATCTTGTCATCGGCTGCGGCGACCATGGCATCGACGAGGTCGAGTGCATGCGTCTTGCCGTGCAGCACGACCTTGCCGGCTTCCATCGGACCGCCGGAGACGAAGACGGTCGGGATATTGAGGCGTAGCGACGCCATCAGCATGCCGGGGGTGATCTTGTCGCAGTTGGAGATGCAGACCATGGCGTCGGCGCAATGGGCATTGACCATGTATTCAACGCTGTCGGCAATGAGCTCTCGCGAGGGCAGCGAATACAGCATGCCGTCATGCCCCATGGCGATGCCGTCATCGACGGCGATCGTGTTGAATTCCTTGGCAACACCGCCAGCCGCCTCGATCTCGCGGGCGACGAGCTGGCCAAGGTCCTTCAGGTGCACGTGGCCGGGCACGAACTGGGTGAAGGAATTCACCACCGCGATGATCGGCTTGCCGAAATCCGAATCCTTCATGCCCGTGGCGCGCCAAAGGCCGCGGGCGCCCGCCATGTTGCGGCCATGGGTCGTGGTTCTGGAACGGTAAGCTGGCATCGGTGTCTTCCTCAACGTGTCGGAATTATCAGGCGAAGCGGGGCGGCATGGAGCCTGCAGGCCGGGCAAACGCTGCTTTTTCGAATTGTCCTAATCCAATCGACGGGGGCTGTCACTACCGTGAAGGCCAAATCCGGTACGCCATGGGCCAAGCGCCATGAGGCCCATCGATCATATACGGTACAGCGCGACGTTTCGTTACAGCCTATTCCATCACGGCCGAACACAAAAAATTGGCTTCACGTCTGTAATATTCAAGGCTTAGACACTCATCCGAACATGCGGGCGGTTCGTTTAAAGACTATATTGCAGAAATCCGCCCAGGAGATTTCGCCATGCCAACCTATCGCCCACCGAAGATCGCGTCATCGGAGATCACGCCGCGCCAGATCTATGTGCGCCGTCGTGAATTCCTCGGCGCGGCAGCACTTGGCGCCATGGCGCTCTACAGCGCCGGCAAGGCGAGCGCTGCGGCCCTCTCCGCCGTTGAGAGCAAGTACAAGGTCGACGAGAAGGCGACGCCGCTCAAGGACGTCACGACCTACAATAATTTCTATGAGTTCGGCCTCGACAAGGGCGATCCCGCAGCACTTTCCAGCGATTTCAAGCCGCTGCCCTGGACGATCAAGGTCGACGGCATGGTCAACAAGCCAGGTACCTTCGACCTCGAGGTGCTGATGAAGGAATTCCCGATCGAGGAGCGCACCTACCGGATGCGCTGCGTCGAGGCCTGGTCCATGGTCATCCCCTGGGACGGCTTTCCGCTGGCATCGCTGCTCGACAAGGTGGAGCCGCTCGGCAGCGCCAAATACGTCTCATTCGAAACAGTCGTGCGGCCGGACGAGATGCCTGGGCAGAAGGGCTTCTTCCAGTCGCTCGACTGGCCCTATGTCGAAGGTCTGCGCCTGGACGAGGCGCGCCATCCGCTGACGCTGCTTGCCGTCGGGCTCTATGGCGAAACGCTGCCAAACCAGAACGGCGCGCCGATCCGGCTCGTCGTGCCGTGGAAATACGGCTTCAAGGGCATCAAGTCGATCGTCAGGATCACACTCACCGACCGGCAGCCCAAGAATACCTGGCAGGTCACCAATCCGCAGGAATACGGCTTCTACGCCAACGTCAATCCAGCGGTCGACCATCCCCGCTGGAGCCAGGCGAGCGAACGGCGCATCGGCGAAAGCGGCTTCTTTGGCGCGAGCCGCCATCCCACCCTGCCCTTCAACGGTTATGCAGACGAGGTGGCGAGCCTTTATGCCGGCATGGACCTGAAGGCGAATTTCTGATGGCGGAACTGTCGCTCGCCATCCCGAAGCGCTGGCAACCCGCCTCCGTCTGGCTGCTTTATGTCGTCGGGCTCGTGCCTGCGGCCTGGACTTTCTATCTCGGCGCGACTGATCAGCTCGGCGCCGATCCGGTCAAAACCTTCGAGCTCTTCCTCGGCATCTGGACGATCCGTTTTCTGATCCTGACCCTTGCCGTTTCCCCTGCCCGTGAGCTCTTCGGCTGGAACTATCTGCGCTATCGCCGCGCCCTCGGGCTGCTGACCTTCTACTACGCGCTGATGCATTTCACCGTCTACATGGTGCTCGACCAGGCGATGGATATTTCTGCCGTCATCAACGACGTGCTGAAGCGCCCCTTCATCATGTTCGGCATGGCCGGGCTTGCGATGCTCATTCCGCTGGCGCTGACATCCAACAATCTCTCGATCCGCCGCCTCGGCAAGAACTGGATCTGGCTGCATCGCCTCGTCTATATCGTCGCCGCCTGCGGGGCGTTGCACTTCGCGCTCTCGACCAAGATCCTCGACCTCGAGCAATATATCTATGTCGGGCTGATCATCGCGCTCATCCTCTACCGCTCCTATCGGCCAATCGCACGCAACAGGCAGAAGGGCAAAGGGCGGACGCGCAATCGCGCAGTAGCGTCTGTTTCGTAGGATTGCAGACTTACCCGCGAGGATGGGTCGCAGCCCACCGTGCGGGATCGAAGGCGCAGGCCGCGGCTATGCCGATGGCATAAGCCAGCATGTTCCAAAGCGAAAATACCCGGCCAAGCAACAACGCGCCTGCCGTGGTCAGCCGAAACGCGTCGAGCCAGGGCGTATGATAAAGCCGGAACAATTCCACTGAGATCGCTATGAACAGCGCTGTGACGGCAATTACTGCCGGCCGTGACCTTGTGACAAAGAGCGCCACGAGCAGATAGACCATCGCTCCCCAGAGTGCCGATCCGCCATATTTGACGACGATAAAAGGCAGACCGGCCGCATAGCCAAACCTGCGGAGCACCAGCCCGAGAACGATGACAAGAAACAGGGCGGCCAGAGGAAGGAACGTAAGCCCACGGTGAAAGCCGTCTTGCGATGACGGGCTACTGACTGGCAGTCCTAGTGGTAACGCTAGGAGTAGTCAT
>NZ_MRDL01000040.1 GCF_002008365.1 Rhizobium leguminosarum bv. viciae USDA 2370 | reverse complement strand
ACGCTTGCAACAAATCGCTCATAACCACGGTGAATCATCGACGATCATCACCGTCAAGACTAAGTTAGCGCCTATGGGGTCAAGCCCGAGGAGGACGGAGCGCGGGGTGGCGCCTGCAGCAGGAACAGCGACGTATCCCGAGATGATCGGGAGTCATCAACGCCGATTTTTGCCCCCGTGATTTCGCCCATGCAAAACCGTTGACATTACGCTGAACAGAATATATCCATTCGGTTATATAGCTACATGGTGATATATGGACGACAAGCTCGATGCGATTTTCTCCGCACTCGCCGATCCCACGAGGCGAGCAATTCTTGGGCGGCTTGCGAACGGCAAGGCGACGGTGGCCGAGCTCGCTGATCCCTTCGAGTTGTCTCAGCCTGCCATATCAAAGCATCTCAAGGTCCTGGAACAGGCCGGATTGATCCGCTCCGGCCGTGAAGCGAATTCGCGTCCCCGCGTCCTCGAGCCGGCTGCGTTGAAGACAATTGCTGATTGGATCGCCGATTACAGACGCTTCTGGGATCAAAGCTTTGATCGTCTCGATGACTATCTGTCCAAGGTACAAGGATACGAAAATGACTAATCCAGAGACCGACACCGACAACGCCCGCGACCTGGTTCTTGTACGAAGGTTTGATGCCCCATGCGATCTGGTTTTCAGGGCATGGACCGACCCGAAAGCGTTAGCACAGTGGTGCGGTCCTCACGGTTTCAAGGCGGTGGGCGACCGGCTCGAAGCCTGGCCCGGCGGTAGACACCGCGCCTGTCTGATCGCGCCAGATGGAGAAGAGCATTGGGTCGGCGGAAAATATCTGGAGGTCGAGCCGCCGCACAGGCTTGTCTTCACACATGCCTGGGAACTCGCAACCGGCGAAAATAGCCCGGAAACAGTCGTCACCATCACGTTCAGGGAAAGCGACGGAGGTACGGAAATGACTTTTCGGCAGAGTGGATTTGATAGCGCATCGTCACTTAAGGGTCATGAAGCCGGCTGGTCCCAAAGTCTCGAGCGATTGAGCGTCTTTCTCGGGACTGAATCCGAGGGGCCGGATCATGTCTAAGGCGGCGATGAAGCTCTATTATTGCGAGACGCTCAATCCGCGGAAGGCCTGCGCCGCTGCCCGTTTTCTTAAAGCCGACGTCGAGTTCGTCAGGGTTGACCTGGCAAGCGGAGAACAGCGCACCGCAAAATTCCTGGCGCTTAACCCGAACGGGAAAGTCCCGGTGCTGCAGGATGATGCCGGAACTTTATGGGAAGCGAACGCCATCATGTGCAGGCTGTCCGACAGCGTCGCATCGGATTTCTGGCCGCATGACCACCGGCAGATCGACGTGCTGCGCTGGTTGAGTTGGGATGCCAGTCATTTCACCCGGCACGGTGCAACGCTGTGGTTTGAAACCTTGATCAAGCCGTTGTTCGGCGGGGAGCCTGACGTCGCCGTGATCGAAGATGCGAAGACGAGTTTTCGACTCCATGGTCGCGTGCTCGACGATCATTTGGCCAAGAACAGCGTCGCCGTCGGGAAGACACTGACTGTGGCAGACTTCGCATTGGCCGCTGCACTTCCTTTTGCAACCGCCGCCGGGATTCCCGTCGCCGAGTTTCGGCATATCCAGACGTGGTACGGACGGCTTGAAGGACTGGATGCGTGGCGAAACCCTTTCCCGGCCTAAGAGGGCACGGGGGTGAAAGGCGTTGGCGGCACTCCTCCTTTGTCGCCGAGTCTACATCGATCCGGCCAGGCAAGTTCAGCGATCGACCTCTCTTCGATGCTGAAGATGGCAGCTCATGCATTCGCAGGGCGCCAATGCGGATAGGTAACATAGCCGGTGAGGCCGCCCTCCGCATGCGGTCCGGTTCAGATGCGGCGAACAGTCGAGCCTCTTCTCCATAGGATCGCTTTGTGCCTATATTGCCGCTGCGCTGAGCTCACCACGCCGCAACGGGCGCGGTTGCCGCATAGCGTTCTGGTCATTGCCAAACCGGCGGATACAGTTTGTCGTGAGCGCTACAAGGTACTTGCTGATCTTGCCGCTGATGGCGGTCGTCGCCTACGTGGCGCTCGTGGGTCTGATCTATCTGTCTCAGCGAGCCCTGCTTTACCCCGGAGCCGGCGCCACACCTGTTCCGGAGCACGCGAGTTGGGGTGAGACGGTCCACATCAAGACGCCCGACGGAGAGATGCTTCAGGGACTGCACAGCCAGGGCGACAGCGACAAGCCCTGCGTGCTCCTCTTTTTCGGAAACGGTGACCGCCTCGACAATTACGCGTTTCTCGCCCAGGCGCTGACCACGCGGAGGATTGGATTGCTGGCGATTTCCTATCGCGGCTATCCCGGATCGACCGGCTCACCCAGCGAGCAGGGCCTGCTGACAGACGGGATCGCCGCGTTCGACTGGCTTTCGGCACACGGCGAAAGCGAGATCATTGTGCTCGGCCGGTCACTTGGCACTGGCGTCGCCGTGAATACCGCCGCGAAGAGGCCGGCCGCGGGCGTCATTCTCGTGTCTCCGTACCTGTCGGTACTGTCGGTTGCGCAGACGCATTATCCGTTCCTCCCGGTCGAGGTTCTTCTCAAGGATCCCTTTCGCTCGGACCTCAACATAGGCAAAGTAAGACAACCGAAGTTGTTCCTCCACGGCCGGCTTGACGATAGCATCCCGCTTTCTTCAGGGCAGGCGTTGTACCGCATCGCACCCGAGCCCAAGCAGATGTTGATCTATGACGGTGCGGGTCACAACGATATCTTGAACGACAGAATGGTCGGTGACGTCATCCGTTTTGTGGAAGCGCTGCAAGGAAACCGGCCTTAAATCCCGTCACGGACGGGAGCGGTTTCCCGGTCGTAGTGGGAGGCAATGCCCGGGAGCGGCTCGCGAGGCGACCAGAGTGGATCCTCGGATCAAGCCCCGAGGAGGACGGAGCGCGGGTTGCGTCTGCAGCAGGAACAGCGACGTATCCCAACATAATCGGGTGCCATCAACACCGATTTTTGCCCGGCAATTTCGCCCATGAAGGGCTCGCCGAGGTCTCGAGCACGCGTTTTCAGTGTCCAGTCATCGCTTCTGCCACCGGGGCGCCGGAAACATCCTTTGCCACCTCTGATATCAATGACCTCAGCCACCGATGAGCCGGATCGTTTCGATAGCGGACATGCCATGCCAGCTCTACCGGAAAGCTGCCGAGATCGACCGGTGCGGGCAGGACTTTGAGACGCGGGTCGCGGGCAAGGCGCTGGCAGATCAGCCGGGGCAGTGTCGCGCAATAGTCGGTGACGGCCACCATTTCCGGGACCGCCAGGAAATGGGTGACGGAGACCGAGACGTCGCGCCGGAGACCGGCCTGCTGCAGCATCTGGAACAGGCCGACACGCATCCGGCCGGGCGGAAGCACGTTGACATGCCGCATCCGCTGATACTGTTCCTCGGAGATGCTTTCGGCGATCTCGGGATGATCGCTGCGCACGACGCAGGCCAGTCCATCATCCATGAGATGCTGCACGACCATGTTATCAGGCGGCTCGACGATCCTGCCGAGCACCATTTCCGTCGCCCCTGAAATCGCGCCGGTCTCAGCCAGATCATTGCCGAAGGGCGTCAGGCGAAGCCTGATCCCGGGCGCGCATTCGCGCAGCCGCGCCACGATCACCGGCATCAGGACAAACTCGACGTAGCTGTTCGGGGCGATGGTGAACTGCCGTGTCGCCCGCGCCGGATCGAACGCCTGCTGACCGAGAATGACGTCATCGAGGCTCGCCAGGGCCCCGCGGATCACTGGAGCAAGCGCCTGCGCCATTTCAGTCGGCTTCATGCCATAGCGCTCGCGGATGAACAGCGGATCGCGCAGCGTCTCGCGAAGGCGGTTCAAGGCGTTGGAGACGGCCGGCTGCGTCATGCCCAGTTGTTCGGCTGCGCGCGTGACATTGCGCTCTTCCATGAGCGCCACGAAGACAGGCAGGAGGTTGAGGTCATACTTCATCCAGATATATTGCCAAACGCATATCTGAAATCAAAGAAATAAATTTCCGAAATGAGAATGGCCGAGGCATGATCCGCTCATCGACAGCAACCGATCACATCTGTCTCGAAAGGATCTCCAGATGAAAATCCTCATGGTTCTCACCTCGCACGACGAACTGGGCAATACCGGCCGGAAGACCGGCTTCTGGCTCGAAGAGTTCGCCGCCCCCTATTATGCCTTCCTCGAAGCCGGCGCCGACGTCACCGTCGCATCGCCCAAGGGCGGACAGCCGCCGCTCGACCCGAAGAGCGACGAACCGAGCTTCCAGACCGACCAGACCCGCCGCTTCCATGCCGACCCGGATGCCCAGGCCGTGCTCGCCTCGACCGTAAAGCTCGCTTCGGTCTCCCATGAAGATTACGACGCCGTGTTTTATCCGGGCGGCCATGGACCGCTTTGGGATCTGGCGGAAGACAAGAATTCGATCGCCCTCATCGAATCGCTCTATCAGGCCGGCAAGCCCGTCGCCTTTGTCTGCCACGCACCGGGTGTGCTGCGCCACGTCAAGGCTGCCGACGGCACGCCGCTGGTTCAGGGCAGACAAGTCACCGGCTTCAAGAACTCCGAGGAAGACGGCGTCGGCCTGACCCAGGTGGTGCCGTTCCTGGTCGAGGACATGTTGAAGGAGAATGGCGGCATCTATTCCAGCGGCGATGACTGGTCGTCCTATGCCGTCCAGGACGGCCTGCTGATTACCGGGCAGAACCCCGGTTCATCGGTGGAGACTGCCGGCATTCTGCTCGCCGCCGTGACGGCGGCAAAGGCCGCGTGACACAGCGCGGCTGGTCGGGGATCAACCCATGACCAGCCGCTTTGTTACTTGTGTTGCGGCCATACTCAGAGCTTTCCCTTGCCAGCAGTTCGCGGGTCCGCTGGAGACCTGCCCGGCGGCGATTTATCGCGCGTACGATCGGCGGCCCGCTGCTTTATCTGGACCCGCCCTATTGGGATGGACGCGCAACGGGAGTTTCTCCATGGAACTGCAGGCTGCACAGCAGGCACGATCTCTCACCCAACCGGATTATTGAAATCACCGGTCCGGTCTATATTTGAGCAGACTTCGGCGACGCCACGCGAACTAGTCGTGGAATGGGCTCGATCTTCGCGACGAATTCTCTTTTTTAAAGATCATGCCCGAGGCAAGCAGATGTGGCGGTGTGTCGTCGGATGACGCTTGAAAGTCAACGGCATGCGCAAAACAATGGCAGTCGGCCTTGCCGCCTTGATCGCCATGTACTTTCTCGGCGGCATGAGCGCGAGACACGAGATCTTTCCTTGGCCACAACTTTCCGCGCTGAGGACAATGGTTGGCGGAGAGAAGGCGGCGGCTCCAAGCCGTTATGCTTTCGACGACAAGGAACGACTCATCGGGGATGAATCAAAAACGCTTGTGACCTGCCCGACTCAAACTGACCGAACTGCTGTCTTACTCGTTCTTGGTCAATCGAACGCGGCCAACGACGGTGGACAACGGCACAGGTCGAATTATGGCGCTCGCGTTGTAAACGCCTTTGACAAACGGTGCTTCATCGCCGCCTCGCCACTTCTTGGATCGACCGATACCAAGGGAGAGTACTGGACGCTTCTTGGGAACAATTTGATCGCATCGGGACAAAATGACAGCGTTATCCTCGCACCTCTCGCATATTCCGGATCTGAGGTCGCACGATGGGCGAAAGGCGGTGACCTCAATCCTGTGCTGGTCGATACCGTGAAACAGCTTCAGGATTCCGGTTATCGGATAACGAGCGTCCTCTGGGTGCAAGGAGAGAAGGACCTCGTTATCGGCACCACTGCGGAGACCTATCAGGAATATTTCATGTCGATGGTTGACACGTTGCGTCAGCACGGCGTCGAAGCACCCGTTTACATTTCGATCGCATCGAAATGCCTCGAACCGAGCAACGGCGGCTTCAAGGAGCATATTCCGGACAATGCGATAGTACGGGCGCAACTGGCCCTGTCAAAAAGCGGCCACGGTATCCGAGCGGGCGTAAATTCTGACGCGTTGCTCGATGGAGACGACCGCTACGACGATTGCCATATCGGGGGCACAGGCGCGGAGAAAATGTCGGAGGCCTGGTTGAACCTTCTGCGCGGCGATCGCCGCCTGGAAACCTCGGGATAGTCTTCCTAGAACCGGTTTTCGCGCCTTCGCGAGCTCGGCCTCGGGCTCTGTCCGGTATTCGACACCTTGTCACTTGTCAGCGATTTCAACGAAAAGGGTAAGGTTCAGCCGGTGCTCTCCTCCTTTGGCGCCAAGGCCTCCCGTCTCAAAATCAACACGGTTTCTGTTGTCACCTGACGTTGCGCAAACTGCCTGACGCACCTTTCGCAATCGGCCGTACCGTTTTGTACCCCCGCAAGGCAGGGCGTCTCGTCAAGAGGCCGCCCTGTTGCTTGTGTTCTGGTGAAGTTTAGAGCTTTCCCTCTGCCAGCAGTTCGCGGGTCCGCTTCAGCGTCGACAGCAGGGCGGCCTTGTAGCCGTTTTCGCTATCGAATTGTGCCTGCTCGGCCCGCTCTTCCGGGCCGTTCGGCTGTTTGCCGCGCAGGCCGAGATAGCAGTAGAAGCGCAGTTGCAAAGCACCTTCTTCATCCTCGAAGAGCTCATTGATGATTGCTCCCTCGCGTGGCCCCGTCGCCTGAAAGAAGGTGACCTTGCTTTGTCGTTCCAGGGTGATGATCTCGCGCAGATCCTGCCCGGCAATCGTCGCCTCGCGCACGAAGTGGGTCGGGCTTTCCTCCACGACATCGCAACGGGTGCAGAGACCGGCGGGAAGAAAGAGCCGGGCGTCGCGTGCCTTGAGCTCGAGACCTTGCCACGCCTCGGCGCGCGTCAACGGGGTTTCGCCTTCCGGGTTCACCGGAACTGTGGCTGTGGAATAAATCATGGTGATCGTCCTTTTGAGATCGCTGTTGCTGCCTCAGGCGGAGGCAACGGTTTCCGAGGCGAAGGCGCGATAGGAGCGCAGCGGGCGTCCGAGCAGCTTTGTCAGACGCTCGACGTCGCCGGCCTCAGGCAGCATCCCGTCGGCGATGAAGCGCTCGCCCATCAGGCGCATGTCGTAGGCCATCCAGGCAGGCATGAACTGCTTGAGATTCTGCTCGAAGCCCTCGGTATTGTCGCCGCCGTAGTTGATCGGGCGCGCGAGCACGTCTGACCAGATGGCGGCGATATCGCTTCCGGTCAGTGTCTGCGGACCGACGAGGTTGATCCTCTCGAGCGCCAGCGGCTCTGCAGCCTGTTCGCGGCGCAGCAGCTCAAGGGCAGCGATCTCGGCGATATCACGGACGTCGATCATGGCGAGACCCTTGGGTCCGATCGGCATCGGGTAGGCGCCGTAGCCGGTGATGACGTCTTTGACCGTCAGATCGTTCTGGATGAAGTAGGCCGGGCGCAGGATGGTCGCCTTGAAGCCCATCTGCTCGATCATCCGCTCGACCCCGAACTTGCCGGCGAAATGCGGCACGTTCACGTAGACGTCGGCGTGGATCACCGAGAGATAGACGATCCGCTCGATGCCGGCCGATCGGGCGAGGTTCAGCGCGACCAGTGCCTGGGTGAATTCGTCCGGCACCACGGCGTTGAGCAGGAACAGCGTCGACACGCCTGACATGGCGTTGCGGAGCGAGTCAACGTCGAGGAGGTCGCCCTGCACGACGCTGACATCAGCCGGGAATTCGGCTTTCGATGGGTCGCGGACAAGAGCACGGACATCGGCGCCGCGCTTGACGAGGTGTTCGACGACTTGGCGGCCAACATTGCCCGTGGCGCCGGTGACGAGAATGGTCATGGTATTTCTCCGTGTTGGGTTGCTTGACACCTCGAATATGTGTGGTTCACTGGTAGTCCGATAGATGGCGATTTTGGACACGCCGTCTCGCTGGTGGAACACCCATGGATCTTCTTGCGCTTGCCGATTTCAATCTCGTTGCCCGTCATGGTGGCTTCGGCAAAGCGGCAAGGGCGACGGGCCGGCCGAAGGCAACCCTGTCGCGGCGTGTCGCCGAGCTGGAAAGCAGCCTCGCTCTACGGCTGTTTGAACGGGGTACGCGTAACCTGAAGCTTACCGAGGAAGGACGGGCGCTTTTCGAGCGGACGGGGGCGTTGCTCGCCGAACTGGACGAGACGGCGTCAATGATTGCCTCCGGCGGTCAGAGGCCCAAGGGGAGATTGCGGATCAGCGCACCTCTACATTTTTCCCAGACCGCAATGGGGAGGATCGCCGCCGGCTTTTCCCTCAAAAATCCGGAGGTGAGGCTTGAGGTGACGAGTGAGGACCGGCCCGTGGATATGATCGAGGAAGGCTACGATCTGGTCATCCGGGTCAATCCGGATCCCGACGAAAGCCTGGTCGGGCGGGCGTTTCTGCGCGACCGGCTGGTGGTGGTGGCAAGCCCCGATCTTCCCCGCCCGACCGGTGGAGCTGCCGCTCCCGCCGTTGCCCGCGGGGTAGGCGAAGCGCGAACATGGCACGTGAAGACACCCGGCGGCCGCTCAACGATCAGAGTCGAGCCGGTCCTCACTTTGTCAACGCTCATCACGATCCGGGATGCGGTGCGCGCCGGCGTCGGTGCAGGACGTCTTCCCATTTCGCTGGTGAGCCACGACCTGGCTGACGGCACTCTGGTCAATTGGGGGGATATCGACGGCCCCGAGATCGCTCTCTGGACGCTCTACCCCTCTCGGCGGCTGCTGAGCGCGCGCGTATCGGCATTCCTGGACTTTCTCAAACAGGCCTTCCCCAATGGAACGGCTGACGAATTAGCCGCCTATATCGGTAGGTGATGACGGCGCTTTGTCGGCGTCTCCGACGAGCTCCGCGTCGCATGTTTCAGCGAGCATGCACCGGCTCCTATGAGATGACGAGGGCGGAGCATGCCATCGCCGGGAGCCTCCTTCGAAGAAAGCTGCCCTGCTCATGCATAATTCCTCGAATCAAAGTCGATTTTAGAGTAAAATCGATCAGTTTACCTAGAGGGCTGAAACGTCCTTGCGCGCCGACTTCGGCGCGCGGTGCTGTAGAAGGAAAGATGAGCCAATGAAAAGGTTAGCAATCGTTACCCTGTCGCTGGTGACGGCGCTGACGAGCGTCCCGCCGGCCATGGCGTTTCCCACCATTGCCGTGCCGAACATCGAAGGCGCACAGGCGCAGCCGGTCCAGTACAGACATCACGGCGGCGGCCATGGCGGCTACTACCGGCATGGCGGCTACTACGGGCATGGACACCACGGTAGTAACAACGGCTGGGCCTGGGGACTCGGCGGGCTCGCGGCCGGCGCAATCATCGGCGGAATGCTGGCGCAGCCGTATTACGGCCAAGGCTACTACGGTCAAGGCTACTACGGTCAGGGCTACTACAATCGGGGTTACTACGGCCAGGGCTATTACGGATCCGCCTATTACGGTGCTCCGCGCTACTACGGGTCGACCCTGTACCGTCCGCGCTATTACCGCCAGGCCTATTATGGCGGCAACGGACATACGAGCTGGTGCTATGCGCGCTACCGGTCTTACCGGGCCTACGACGACACGTTCCAGCCCTACAACGGTCCGCGACGGGCGTGCGTCTCGCCCTACTAAAGCATGTCGCGCAAAAGTGTGCAGCGGTTTTGCGACAACGACATGCGTAAAAACAAAGACCTAAAGCGCGACAAGCGAATCTGAAAGATCGCGACGCGCTTTAGCCGTTTAATTCAGAACAGGATTCAGATGTGAGGCCGACCCGGCCTCACATCATCCAGTTCTAGCGGAAACCGCCGCTGGCGGCCAATCGTTCGCCGGTCAGCCAGCGGGCATCGTCGGAAGCGAGGAAGACCGCGACACCGGCGATATCGTCCGGCTGGCCGGTGCGGCCGAGCGGTGTCTGGGCCACCAAAGCCTGCTCGAAATCCGAGCCGATGACGCCTGCGGAGTGCGTGCCCTCGGTCTCTACGATCCCCGGCAGGATGGCGTTGACGCGGATCTTGCGCGGCCCCAGCTCCTTGGCGAGCACGCTGTTGATGCCCTCCACGGCGCCCTTCGTGCCCGTGTAGACTGAAGAGTCTGGCGGCGCCAGGCTGGTGACCACCGACGAGATGTTGATGATGCTGCCGCCCTCGCCGAGATGCTTGGCCGCGGCCTGGGTGGTCAGCAGAACGCCCAGAACATTCACGTCGAACATGCGACGATATTGTTCCTCGGTCACCTCACCGATCGGTGCGAATTCATAGACGCCGGAATTGTTGACCAGCACGTCGAGCTTGCCGAACTCCCTGACCGCAGCATCGACCAGTCCCTGTGCCTCGCCGGCTTTCGAAACATCGCCCTGCACCGCGATGGCTTTGCCACCGGCCGCACCGATCGCCTCGACGACGGCGTCGGCGCCCGCCTTGCTCGAAGCGTAGTTGACCACCACTTGCGCACCCTCTGCTGCGAGTGCCTTGGCAATCGCAGCGCCAATGCCTTTGGAGGCGCCCGTCACCACAGCGACCTTTCCTGTGAGCTTAGCCATTTGTCGTTCCTTCCGATCTGGATAGCCGCCGGGATTGGCAAGCTTGTTCCATAGTTCGGAAATTCGGAACTGTTGATCTCGATGTCAAGGGACGCTATATAAAATTCATGAGACCGCTCTTTCACCCCGCCCTGGAGGACATCAAGCCCGAGGCGATCCTTTATGCGCTGTCCGATCCGGAGCGCGTTGCCATTTATGCAAAGCTTGCCGGCGCCAGCAGTGGCGGGACGTGCTCTGCCCTTGCCGATCTCGGCGACCGCGTCATTCCAAAGTCGTCGCTGTCCAACCATTTCAAGGTGCTGCGCGAGTCCGGGCTGATCATCAGCGAGCGCCAGGGTGTGGAGATGCGCAATCAAACGCGCTGCACCGAGCTGGACGAACGCTTCCCGGGCCTGATCAAGGCCATTCTGACGGCTTACGGCCAGCCTCCCGGGCAGCCGAAGACGGACTGATCGCCCCTAAGTGCTTGTGACCTGCCACTGAGAATTTCCTCCAGAATGGATTAGAGTCCGGCCTATTAAGGGACGGACGAATGAAGAAGCAGAGATT
>NZ_MRDL01000062.1 GCF_002008365.1 Rhizobium leguminosarum bv. viciae USDA 2370 | reverse complement strand
CTCGTGACCGGCAAGCGCCAGGTGCCGGCTGGCCGTCTCCGCCCAGGCGATCTTCCACGCCTGCAAGGTTTCCTTGTCGCCAGCCCAGAGTTTGTAGACGACCTTGCCATTCGGGCGATCCGGCGTGACGACCCGCAGCGGCTTTCCGTCCTCGCCACAGACAGGAACCTTCTTTGGCCCGAACCCCTCCTCCGCCAGCGGCCTGAGCGTCGTCATCAGATGGATATGCGGGTTGCCGTCCTTGTCGTGATAGACCCAATCGGCGACCATCCCTTTCGCAGTCAGATTGTCGCGCACGAACTCCCGCACCAGCGCGATGTTCTCAGCCCGCGTCAGCTCTTCCGGCAACGCGATGATCAACTCGCGCGCCAGCTGCGCGTCGGCGCGTTTCTCGAAAGCATCGACGGCATTCCACAGCGCTTCGCTCGCCTTGGCGACGGATTGACCAGAAATCGCCGACCGCAGCCAGGCCGGTATTTGGTCCGGAAGAGCCAGCTCCTCATGCACCAGTTCGGAAGCTCCGCCGCGATAGCTGAACGATGTGCCGGCCTGTTCGTCCATCATCCGGGCGCGATGGCGATAGGCGGCGGCCGAGACGACGCTGCGTCCCGCGCCCCTGCCGATCACCTGTGCTCTGACGAACATGATCGCCACTGTCGTCTCCACCTCGCCCGAGCACGTCGCGACAGCGACGTATATTGCGCCCTCAAACCAATCGGAACGCAGGGCCGATGCCGCTTTTCCGGAAGACGGCCATCGGCCGAAATTCCGGCTGCGACGTTTTGGGGCTGGTCGAAAATAGCCTATTTAACTATCGTTTTGTAGTTAGTATAATCGGTCTTCGGAGGCTATTTTCGGGAAAGGGAGATTCACCAATGGCCGTAAAATCATCAATTTCTGATCTCGATGCGCAGATGGAGAAGTTGCGAGAACGTCGGCGAATTCTGATAGTTAAATCGGCGGAGCGGTTTGCCCGCGCGGCGACGAAGTCCGGGCTGGCGGAAATGGAGATCGCCGACGAGGAGGTCGAGCGGATCTTCGAAGAGATCGCCGCTCGATTTCGCAAAGAGGAGAAGAAAGGCACTAGTGCTGCATCTCCTCAAACGCGTCGACCAGCAGTTGATGGCACTGGATCGACGTCGGAGGTTTTACATGACGGCTGACCGCAAGAAGGAAGCACGCGAGAAACTCCTGCTTGGCGGCATCGTCGTGAAGGCTGGTCTGTCGACGGCCGACCGGGCTTTTCTTCTGGGTGGCCTCATCGAACTGGCAAGAGTGATAGCGGGATCGGCCGAACATAGGCGGTTGCGCGATATCGGCAAAGAGGCGTTCAGGCGCCCTTCGCTCAGTCCGTCCACACCGCGCGTCGAGGAGACCGCCGGATGGCGCTGAAGGGTCGATTGCATCCGAGCCTGCTGCTGGTCTTCGTGCCGATCGCCGTAACAGCGATCAGCGTCTACATCATCGGCTGGCGATGGCCGGCACTGGCCCACGGCCTCTCCGGCAAGATCGAATATTGGTTCCTGCAAGCGGCACCCGTGCCGGCGCTCCTGTTTGGGCCGCTCGCAGGACTTTTGACCGTCTGGGCGTTGCCGCTGCATCGCCGGCGGCCAATCGCCGTGGCCAGCCTCTTGTGCTTTCTCGTCGTCGCCGGTTTTTACGCGTTGCGCGAATATGGACGCCTCGTGCCATCGGTGGAGCGCGGCATCGTCACCTGGGACCAGGCGCTTTCCTATCTGGATCTTGTTGCCGTCATCGGCGCCCTGGCGGGCTTCATGACTGTGGCGGTTGCCGCCCGGATCTCCGTCGTCGTGCCCGAGGCAGTCAAACGGGCAAGGGGCGGAACCTTTGGCGATGCCGATTGGCTTTCAATGTCGGCGGCAGCAAGGCTCTTTCCGCCCGACGGCGAGATCGTTGTCGGCGAGCGTTACCGCGTCGACAAGGAAACCGTCCACCAAGTGCCCTTCGATCCGAAGGATCGCAGCACGTGGGGACAGGGCGGCAAGGCGCCACTCCTGACCTACAGCCAAGATTTCGATTCCACCCATATGCTCTTCTTTGCCGGATCGGGCGGATACAAGACGACCAGCAACGTCCTGCCGACCGCACTGCGTTATTCCGGCCCTTTGATCTGCCTCGATCCTTCCACCGAGGTTGCGCCGATGGTGGTTGAGCATCGCACCCGCATTCTCGGGCGCGATGTCATGGTGCTCGATCCGACCAACCCAATCATGAGCTTCAATGTCCTCGACGGCATCGAGCATTCGATGCGAAAAGAGGAGGATATCGTCGGCATCGCCCACATGCTTCTGTCCGAAAGCCTGCGTTTTGAATCTTCAACTGGCTCCTACTTCCAGAACCAGGCGCACAATCTCCTGACCGGACTGCTCGCCCATGTCATGCTGTCGCCGGAATATGCCGGCCGGCGAAACTTGCGCAGCCTGCGCCAGATCGTTTCCGAGCCTGAACCTTCCGTGCTCGCTATGCTGCGCGACATTCAGGAGCACTCGGAATCTGCCTTCATCCGTGAAACGCTTGGTGTCTTCACCAACATGACCGAACAGACCTTCTCCGGTGTCTATTCGACGGCGTCGAAGGATACGCAATGGCTCTCATTGGATAGTTACGCCGCGCTTGTCTGCGGCAACGCCTTCAGGTCGAGCGATATCGTATCGGCCAAAACGGACGTGTTCCTCAATATCCCGGCGTCGATCCTGCGCTCCTACCCCGGCATCGGGCGTGTCATCATCGGCTCTCTGATCAACGCCATGGTTCAAGCCGATGGCGGCTTCAGCCGTCGGGCGCTCTTCATGCTCGATGAGGTCGACCTGCTCGGCTACATGCGCGTGCTGGAAGAGGCACGCGATCGCGGCCGCAAGTATGGCATCAGCATGATGCTGCTCTATCAATCGGTCGGCCAGTTGGAACGGCACTTCGGGAAGGATGGCGCGACGTCATGGATCGATGGCTGCGCCTTCGCCTCCTATGCGGCGATCAAGGCCCTCGATACGGCGCGCAATGTTTCTGCCCAATGCGGGGAGATGACCGTCGAGGTTCAGGGGCGGTCGCGCAACATCGGCTGGGACACGAAAGGCGGCGGCACGCGCAAATCCGAGAGCGTCAATTTCCAGCGCCGGCCGCTGATCATGCCGCACGAGATCACCCAGTCGATGCGCAAGGACGAGCAGATCATCATCGTTCAAGGCCATAGCCCGATCCGCTGCGGCCGGGCGATCTATTTCCGGCGGAAGGATATGGACGAGCAAGCAAAGGCCAATCGCTTCGTGCGGAGTTGACGAGCTTACACGTTCAGCGCCGCCGCCCGAGTTGCGTTGGGCGGATGCGAGACCCTTGATTCCATCATGGCGGCAATCGATCTTCTCGGGATTATCGTTCTGTGCACCGAGTTCGTACGCAAACGTTAATTCGAGTTTTCAGGGCCTGCTCAACGGAATCGGCTGACCTCCGTGGCCGACTTGCGGCGACGGATGAATTCACGCAGCAGCGGCAGGAAGAAGGCTTTGCTGAAGCGGCCGGTTGGCGGCTCAGGCTCCAGATAGTATGAGTTTCCGACGATGTCGGTATTGAACTCATCGAAGATAATCCAGAGCCTGCGATCAGCATCGAGGCCAGCGCGGCGCTTTTCGATAGCCGGCACTTCCACGGCAAACCGCGACGCCTCCGGCTGCTTGGTGGTAACGGGAAAGAAGAGAACCAGATCACCATCGGGCCGCGGCATTCTCACGCCGACGGCTACCGGCCGCTCCTTGCGTCCTTCCGTCTCTCCACGCCCAGCCTCTCTCGCCCACAGATAAGGATAGCGTATGACGCTTGCGGTCTGGATCAACTCGTAGTTCATGAGCGGCCTGCCTCGTCCTCGCCTGCGTATGCCTCGACGGCGTTTTCGAACTCGGCAACCAGTTCATCAGGCATCGTTTCGATGGTCCCCACGGTACGCCGGTCCGACTGCTTCATCAGCCGTTGGTAGTCTTCGATATTGAGGAGGACCAGTCGGGGCTTATTCCGCTGGGTGATGGTCACTGGATGGCGTAGAGCCTCGGCGATGATGTCGCCAGACTTACGGGAGAGGTCGCTGGTTGAATAGGAACCGCTTGACTTAGGCATATGGGTTTCCTTTGGGTCTCTTAGTTGCTGTATTTGTTGCAACATACAGCATTTACAACAATGTTGCAAATTTGCTGATTTGACGAGTTGCGGCCTTGCCTAGGAGGGAATTGCGGCGTCCAGCAGTGCGCACCGCATGAACGGGGATGCCAGTTCCCAGGGTGATGTCCTAAATAATCGACCGAATTCTTCGTCGGTCAACCTAACCAACGTCGGAAGCCGGATCTCGACTCCACCCTCATCCGCCGTCAAAACGTTGATCCAGTCGCCGCCGTTGATGCGGTACTCATGTGTGTCGAAATCAATTTCTAGCTCGTCCAGCAAATTGATGGTGAAACGCCCGAAAATCTCGTTCTCGCCCTGCATCTGATATTCGGCGAATTCATCCTCTCCGGTGAGAAACCTTCGTTCCAATGCCATCACCATCAGGATCCGAGCGATTGCAGCTTCGAGCCCTTCAATCAGGCGATCATGAAGTTCTTGAGAGAAACCGCTGTTGTAGCCGAAGCGGTTTGCGACGACGACAAGCCCAAAACCGGCAAGCTTGGCGTAGGGCATGAGGTTCTGATCGGTTGTCATAATGTGATCTCCTTCTTGATGACGGAGATCGGCCACTCCCTGGCAAAGAGGGGGGAGACAGTGCCGTCCTTGACGCCGGATTTGCTAGAGTAAAATCGGACGTCAGAGAGAGAAGAGACCCGCGACCCCAAAGGGGTTGCGACCCTTCCGGCGTCAGCCGGCGGGGATCTCGAGGGGAACCCTCACAGGCGGACGGGCCGGTCGATCCGGGCTGGCTGCCTCGGTGTACAGTGAGAAAGAGCCGCCTTACGGCAACTCCTCTCCGGTCTGTTTTGCAAGTTCGGCGCGCGCGGCTTCCAGCTCCGCCTCGATGCGGCGACGCTCCTCAGCGGTCGGCGCTTCCCTGGCTTCAAGGCGCAGTTCCTCGATGGTGCATTCGATGTTGAAGGCGTTTTCGTTCGTCATCGTCATCTCCTTGTTGACGTGAAAGATGACGCCGGCGGTCGTGAGGATCGGGTCGGGTCAAGGTTCGCGTCAGCGACCGGCGGAGCCGGCGCGCGGAGGTGCCAATTTTTCCGCAGCGGAGGGAACCGCAGTGAAGGCAAAATTGGAGGGGCAGCGCGACCTTGAGGCGGCACGGTCCTCATGGCAGACTTGGCGAACTGAGCAGACAATCCACGTTTCGTTTGGCACCGAATACAGGCGGTGGGCAAAGCCGACCGCCTCAGGAGCCGCCACTGCGAAAGCCGGCCCCGATCGCTCGAGGCCGGCTGCTGGTCGTTCAGTTCGGGTTGTTCCAGAGGATAACCTTGCGGTTCGGCTCGCCGCCGGGGGCTTGTGCGAGATTGCCGAAGATTACGCCGATCTCCGGGGCCTCCAGCTTGACCGAGAGGTATTCCTCGCCGGTCAGGCGAGCGATGCGGTTCCAGCCCGCGCCGATCTCGAAGCCGGTCTTACGGTGGATGATGCGGTAGTCGGGTGCTTCATCGTTCGCCTTGCTGGCGTTCGGGACGATGGCGATCGGGGCGTTGACCCGGATGGTGGCGAAGATGCCTTCGAGGGTGCCGTCGCTCTTTGCGGTGAGGGTTGCGATCGTGGTGGCCATGGTACTGTCTCCTTCGGTTGCTCGGGACCATTCCCGATGGCGCCCGAAGAAGGGGCCGAGCCGTAGGCGTCACCGGAGCGCCAGCGCAGGGGAACCCCTTGCGGGTTGACGCTGATGGCGGCCGGTCCCTTAGAAAGGCGGCATGGAGAAAGGGAATGGTCTCACGCAACCGAAGGGCGGGACAAACCATCACGTCAGCCCGGGTCGCGGCTCTACAAGAGGGCTAGGAGCTCTTAGAGTGCCTCGCCGCCATTCTGCGTAAAGCTCTCATCCCGCTCCTAATCACCGCAAGCGAGAGGCGCGCGCCAACTGCCCAATGGTACGTTGCCAGTCGGTGAGATCGGCGCGGGCTGGAACCGCAGCGCTTCCTGCAGGCCGCAGGGCATGCCGGGTGGAGTTGTTAGCTCGAGGGGTCGAACACGTGATCCTTCGTCGACTTGCCCTGGTCCCGGTTGACGCATCCGACAGTATTCCATCGGGAGATCCAACCGTCAGCGCCCGGCCACACCGAGCGACTAGGGCCGGCTTCGTCGAGCGTTCTGCGCCGTCCCAAACGCGCCGACACATCACAAAACGGAATCCATCGGCTGCAAAGGATTCAAAACTCTCGTTGGACAGGATCGGTCCCCACGGGAATGATCCCCGGCATGAGCCGAATGTCGTTCCACCTCTACTGCCAGCGCATTGATGCCAGCCGCGACATGGCGCGCTATTACATGCTCGCGATCCAGCCTACCTTGTTCGGCGAAACCGCGGTCGTGCGCAGCTGGGGACGGATCGGCAGACGCGGCGGCGAGAGGACCGACGTGTTCGAGACCGAACGGGAAGCCATCGCGCATTTTCTCGAACTTGCGCGCCGGAAGCGTCGGAAGGGCTATAGGCCGGACCGAGGCTGCGATGCCATCGGGAATCTGATCTGATCGCGCGATGCATATCCGCGCGTTCGCGTCTTAGAGCAGCGCGGTAGCCGCCCGCGCAAAGGATCGTCACGCCTTCAGGCGCGAACACTGCACCGCAGGCTTCGTGAAGCTGGCTCGCCGGCGCAATAGAGCCCGGTCCGGCGAAAACGCCGGATGCGCCCCTCGGCCCTTGAAATTGATGGCGACACATGACATGTAAGGAACGACAGATGACGCAGGAGAAAGATCATGGCCATCGCCGCAAAAGCACCTTCCTCCGGAGCAGGCGGTGAACTGCAAAAAATTGAAGCACTGCTCGGCGGCTCGCGCATTCTGTCGCGTCGCCTGACCAATGCGCTCGACGCGCATGAGTTGCTTCTGCATGGTCTGCCTGCCTCGGCGCTGGATTACCTTGTCGGCAATCTCGTTGTCATCGCCAAGAATGAGTCCCTCGAAAAGGCGGTGGGCATGAGCTTGCGCACCTGGCAGCGGCGGAAGGACACGCCTTCCAAGCCGCTCAGCCAGGAACAGAGCGGCCGCGCTTGGAAGTTTGCTGAGATCCTCGCAAAGGCAACGGATATCTTCGGATCGCAGGCAGAAGCCGAACAATGGCTGGAGCGTCCCGCGGTCGCGCTTGATCAGCGCCGCCCGATCGATCTTCTCGGGACGCCCGCCGGCGTCGAGCTTGTCGAGGATCATCTCGACCGCCTGGAATACGGCGTCTATGCATGACTCTTTTGCCAATCGCGCTCGGCGGGACCGAACTGGTCGCGTGGCGGCTCGATCAGGTTGTCCATGCGCCGACATGGGATAGCGGGGAAGGCGCCTATCGGGTTGGCGGCCGCTGGAACAGCAAGGGGATTCACGCGGTCTACTGCTCGCTCGATCCCGCGACGGCGATCCTTGAAGTTGCGGTCCACAAGGGGTTCCGGGCGCTCGACACCGTGGCACATGTGATGACGGCAGCTGTCATTGCCGATGCCGGCGATGTCCATGTTGTCGATCCGGGAAGCGTGCCCAATCCCAGCTGGCTGCGCCTGGGCATTCCCGGCGCGGGACAACAAGCCTTCGGAAACGATCTGCTTCGACAGCATCGTTTCGTCGCGATCCCGAGCGCGGTCTCGCCGCATAGCTGGAACCTGATTTTTCTGGCAGGCGGCGCGGCGGGCGCCTATGCGCTGAAGTTCCAGGATGCTTTTGCTCTCGATACACGATTGCATCCACCCACGATATGAACGAGCCCGATTGCGTCGCCGCAACCTGCGACGCGATCTCATTACCATCCGGCTTTCCCCCGCACGAAGGAAAGCGCTCACTTGCCATCCTCCGCGGCTTGCCAGACCGGGAGTCCGAGCCGGCGGGCCTTGTCGGCGCGATTACCTGTGATGCCGGAGCCGGGAAAGATGATAACGCCGGTCGGCATGACCGAGAGCATCTCGTCATTACGACGAAAAGGAGCGGCCTTGGCGTGCTTCGGCCCAGCAGGCGGCGACGCGCTCAGGCCCTTCGGCGAGCCACCCTTGCGCTTCTAGGCGCGCAGCCTCATCTCCAATATACTGACTTTTTTAAGGTAGTATGAAACTGGAGTCCGTGCTACATTTTCGCACCCGGCTCGGCTCAGCAAAAAGTGATTGAGGGCGATGTGCGAAAGTTTCTGATCGGCGAACAGGCGTTCGATGAAGACGCTCCGGAGCTTCGGGCTCGCCTCGAACAGGCTTACACGCACAACGTCCGGCCACTTTGCCAATGCAAAGACCCGCCGCTCCCTATGTACATCGCGCGCGTCGACGCTCTCCATGTCATCAAGCGCATGCCGCTTTCGGGGCATCGTCATCACCCCGCCTGCCCTTCCTATGAGCCGCCCTACGAGCTATCGGGCCTTGGATCCTTGATCGGCAGCGCGATCCATATCGACGCAAATGGGAAAGCCGCCCTGAGGCTCGATTTTCCTCTGACAAAGAAAAGTGTACGAAACACGCCAGCGCTCTCAACGCACGCGTCTGAAGCCGCGCTCCGCAACGAGACGAAGAAGCTCTCGTTGCGCGCCGTCCTGCATTATCTCTGGGAGGCAGGGGAACTTACGGAATGGCGCGCGTCGTGGACCGGCAAGCGCGGTTGGAGCCGGGTGCGGGCAAGTCTTCTCAACGCCGCCTTGCAGATGACCGCGCAAGGGGACCCGTTAAGTGACATCCTGTTCGTGCCTGAAGTGTTTCATCAGGAGGACCGCGAGGGAATAGCGGCGCGGCGGGCGGCTGCGCTTGCTGGTGCCCACGCCTCCCGCCCGGGGCCCCGGAAGCTGATGGTGACCGTGGCGGAGGTCAAGGGGTTCGCCGCAGCCCGCGTTAGCCGGAAAATCGTCGTCCGCCACCTCCCCTTCCCCTTCATAATCGAGGAGGGTACGTGGAAGCGGTTGGGTGCCAGATACGAGACGGATCTCGAGCTCTGGCGATCGAGCGAAGACTTCCATCTTATCATGATTGCGACCTTCGGGATATCAGACACCGGGATCGCATCCATCGAGGAGATCGCCATGATGGTGGTCAACGAGAACTGGATTCCGTTCGAGAGCGTCCATGAGCAACATCTCCTGGAACGGCTTTCAAGGCTGAAGCGAAAGAGCGTGAAAGGCTTGCGTTTCAATCTCTCCCGCGAGCAACCGGTCGTTTCTGTAACCCTGCCGGAACAACGCCCGGCTCCCGTTGCAATGTTCATCGTGCCTCCCGGCGCCAGCGAAGATTTCGAGAATGCGCTGGCTGAGATGATCGACGCAATACCGGAAATCACACCCTGGATCTGGCACGTCACGGAGGGGGAGATGCCGAGGCTCCCCTGAAGCGAAAAGTCTTGATTTGCCTATGCTGACGAGGGGATTTGATCATCAGGCATATGCTCCACACCGACGGCACGGAGGATCGACGGTCTAGTGCCCTAGGCAGAGGGCCCCGCACCGCGCTCGCGAGGCTTTCGGCGCTACAGTGGTCCCCGTCTGCATGGTTGAGGAAGAGACGGCTCACGCCGCCGCCTCCTCGTCGAACTCCGGCTGCAAGGAATGCAGGTAGTCGACGGCGCGCTGCGCAT
>NZ_MRDL01000011.1 GCF_002008365.1 Rhizobium leguminosarum bv. viciae USDA 2370 | reverse complement strand
GAAACGGCGGATCGTCCGCATGCTCCGATAGACCTCAATCAGCTTGTCCTGCGAAAGTTGTAAGCCTGACATGTTATCCTCCGGCAGATCCTTCATCATTTCTTGTGGCGTCCGACTGCGGATGTCCGCCGACATCCGCAGTCCTGCTTGTCCAACCCGTCTTGGGAGAGGTGGACGCACTCAATGCTTCGTCGGCGCGTTAAGGAAAGAAACGCGTCAACGTGTCGGCAAGCGCCATGGGTTGCTCTTCAGCCAAATAGTGGCCGCAGTGCTCGATTGCGGTGCCTGAGACGTCGGTTGCAATTTTCTGTAGTTGAGCCACGAGATCTGGCATCGAGCCCTGATCGGCACGAACTGCGAGAACCGGCATCTCGAGTTTGCCACGACTGCTAAGTTCTTTATTCTGGTCTGCAGATTGGGAAATGGCGCGATAGTAAGCTAGCCCCCCCATCAGACCATTGTTGCGAAAAACCCTAAGATACTCGTTGAAATCATCTTCAGAAAAATACGCCGGGCTCGCAGCTTTGCGCTGCAAAAACCATCGGAGGTAAATGTCCTCGCGGTCCCTGATAAGAGCCTCGGGCAGATCGGGCAGATTGTGAAATCCTACATGCCATGTCCGCCACGCAGTGTCTGGGGACCACGGCAGCGTGTCCGGTAAACTAATTCCAGGTATGCCGGTGTCTAGTATCGCGAGGCCGCGGACGGTCTCGCCATAGGACGCCGCATAGGGATAGGCGACCCACGCTCCAATGTCATGGGCGGCCAGATAGTGCTTCTCGACCCCGAGCTTTTTGGTGAACTCTCGCATTAGACGCGCGATCGAAAGCGTATCGCATCCAAATAGTGGTCGATCGGAATCGCCTTGCCCTGGTAGGTCGGGCGCAATGACCCGGTAGCGCTTGCCGAGTAAGGGCAGAATCTTACGCCACGCATACCAGCTTTGCGGAAAACCGGGAAAAAGGACGATCGTGTTTCCGTCTGCTCGTCCCCCTGAGACGTAGTGAATTCGAACACCTTCGACCGTAAGAAAGCCGCGGCCGAAACCTTCAATTCCAGTGGAACGCCAGTCCTGCATATCCATTGTGAACCTCCCTATCGATTATCGAGCGATTAAGCCGCTGCCTTTACGAGTCTGGCGCTGGTTCTCCATGTGGCGAATCCAACGACCAAGAGGCACGCAAAGAGGAGCAGCGAGAAGATTGCATTCACCGAGGGTGTGAAGCCGAAACGGAGCTGGTTGAACACCCAGATCGGAAGGGTTGGCGCACCACCCGACAAGAACAAGGTCACCATCACATCGTCGGCAGATAGCGTGAGTCCGAGAAAGGCACCGGCGACAATAGTCCCGCGGATCATCGGAAACAGAACATGGATGAAACTCTGCCAGCGATTGGCGCCAAGATCCAGGGAGGCTTCCATGAGGCTCGGATCGAGGCGTCGCAGCCGTACAAGCAACAGCAGCATGGTCACCGGCATAACGAAACTCATCTGCCCGATGACAATTCGCGCGACGCCAGAGGGAATTGAGAATATTTCTGTGCCAAGAACCATCTCAATCCCGAGCACGACGCCCGGCGTGGCGATCGGCAGCGCAAAGGCGAGTTCGAAAAAGCGAGCGCCCTTCAATCTGGCATAATGAATGATCAGCGCAAAAATGGTTCCCAGCATCACCGACATCGTCACGACACACAGTGCCACGATCACCGATCGTCGGGCCGCTTCCAGCAACGACTGATCCTGGAGGAGTTCTTGATACCAATGAAGGGTAAGGCCCTGCAGCGGGAAGATCTGTAAATTGGCTGAATTGAACGAAAACAGGACGATGATCGCGAGCGGTGCATAAAGGAAGAAGATGGACGCGACGACGCCAATGCTCGCTAGGCGACGACCGGTGTCGCGCTGCGAAGAGTTGGTTTCGGGCAATTTGCCTTCGGCCTCTTCGCTGAGCATTACGCCCTTCGTCGGCAACATTGTGATTATCGCGCCGAGAAGGAGGGCTACGCTGATCATCAGCGCAACCGCAACTGCTGCGCCATATGGCCAGTTGTTAGCAAAGCCGAATTGAGTAGAGACGACGACGCCGAGCGTCGTGCCGTCGATACCGCCAATCATCGCTGGCGTGACGAAATCTCCGACTGTCACGAGAAACGCCAGTGAAAAGCCGATTGCGAAGTTGCGACGGGTCAACGGCCAGATCAAGTGGAGAAATGTCTGGATTGGTGTCGCGCCAGAGTCTTGCGACGCTTCGATCAGATCACGGGGTATTTTCTCGAACGCTCCCATTGTCGAAATGAAAATGAAAGGGACGGAGATGTAGGCAAATACGATTACGACCGCGGTTGGACTATAAAGGAAGGCATCGGACGGCTGATCAAGAATACCGCTGGAGACCAGGGCAGCGTTGAGAACGCCCGACTGGCCAAGAATGATGCGCCAGGCAAAAATGCGCATCAGAAGGCTGATCCAGAGTGGCAGAACAACCAGCACGGTCAGCAGGGTCTTATAGCGCCTTGCGATCCGACCGACGTAAAAGGCCAAGGGAAAAGCGATCGCAGTTGCGAGAACGCAGCCAAGAAAGCTGAATGATAAGGTGCGCGTAAGCAAAACCCAAAAGCCGGCCGAGTTCCAGATCCGCGCATAGTTTATAAGCGATGGCTCAAGGAGGATGACCCCGCCCGAAGCCTTGAGAAAGCTCACGCCGATCAATAGCACGTTCGGCAAGACAACGATCAGAAACAACCAGGCAAGGACCGGAACGCTCGCCAGATTGAGGCTGATCCTGAAGCCCAACGGTGAAGCCTGCAAAGGTTTCGTGAGGTTGGATGCGACATTATCAGTCATAGAACACCTGCGTATTCTGCAGATCGAAGTTGACCTGCACCGGCTGACCGACTTCCAGCGATGAATTGTGAGCTGCAGGCACCAAGCCGATCACGTTTATCGCACCACAGCGAACATTGACCTCACAGCTCGTTCCCATGAACAAGACGTCTTCAACAGTTCCATGAAGCGTACCTGGAGATGGTGTGGCAACGTTTTCGCTGACCCGAACGGCCTCATAGCGGATCGCCATACGCGCCGCGCCACAGTGTGAAGCGACGAGATCCGGCAGCGCCACATTCTCCACATGCGCGACCGCACCATTTCCGGCGGCTTCAAATGTCACGGGGATGAGATTGGACCGGCCGACAAATCGGGAAACGAATTCATTGTTCGGCGCGAAATAAATTTCGCGCGGTGTCGCGAGCTGCGCGATCTTCCCTTCGTTAAGCACCACCACGCGATCGGACATCGACAATGCTTCGCCCTGGTCGTGCGTCACATACATGAACGCAATACCGAGTTCCCTTTGCAGAGCCACGAGAGTATGTTGCATCTGCTGGCGCAGCCGCAAATCCAACGCCGCCAGGGGTTCGTCGAGAAGCAGCAGCTTCGGCTTCGAGACAATTGATCTTGCCAAAGCCGCCCTCTGCCTCTGGCCCCCTGACAGCTGATGTGGAAGCCTGTCGGCAAACCCCGACATCTCGACGAGCGACAGAGCTTCCATCGCCGCAGCAGATCGGCCGGATTTCGCATCGCCGCGCATCCGCAGTGGGTATTCAACATTCTCCCGCACCGTGAGGTGCGGGAAAAGAGCGTAGCTTTGAAACACAGTGCGTACGTCGCGCTTGAACGGAGGGACGCCGTTCATGGCATGCCCCGACATCGTAATTGCACCCCGGTCTGGATGCTCGAACCCTGCAACTGTTCGCAAGATGGTGGTCTTTCCAGAACCGCTCGGACCGAGAATTGAGAAGAATTCTCCGCTTCTTACGGCAAAGGAAACGTCGTCGAGCGCAGGCTTGTTTGAGCCGTCATAGGTTTTCGACACGCCTTCAAGCGAAAGCACCGTTGTCTGGGAGGTACCCATCTTTCTTCTCCGCGTTCGCGTATCGGCTCAAAGCGTACCAGCGAGGAAGTCATTCCAGATCTGGATGCGCCGCTCGACATCTTCTGGCTCGCGGAAAAACACCAAGTTGCTTTTGAACGAGGGATCCTCGGAATCGAGGATGTTCGTGTTCTTGAGCTCCTCCTCGGTGAGGCCGGCCTTGCGCGCCGCATCTGGCGTCAGAATGCCATTGCTGCCGGAGAATTTCATGAACCGCGTCTGCCACTCGACGGACATCGTGTCATTCAGGAACTTATAGACGATATCCCGCTGTCCCTTGGGCGTGACATAAGTTCCCTCGATCCAGGAAGGGGTTCCCTCTTTTGGAAGCGAGTACTTTGCGTTCAGGCCCTTTTTTTTCAGCGTATTCACGACTGTAACGTTGTGGCAATAACCGAGAAGCGCTTCGCCCGAAGCGTAGACGTTCGCCGCATCGTCGAAGCCGCGGGTGACGACGCGAACCTGCTGACGCAATTCACGGAGTGCTTTCGTAACCGCGCCAAACTCGTCCTCGCTCAGTTTGAACGGATCCTTCGCCCCGACGTAGAGGGCGATCATCGGGATTGTGACAGTCGCGTCATCGAAGATGGTGACCTTACCCTGATACTTCTTATCCCAAAGGGCGGCCCAGCTCGTCGGAGCTTCCTTGATGACGTCAGCATTATATTGAAGCGGCTGTGTACCCCAATGCAGCGGAATGCCCATCAGCGTACCATCGACCGAAAGCGGGTCCTTCCAGTTCAGTCCGGGAAGAATGTTGGCGACATTGGGGACTTTAGAAAGATCGAACGGCGCAATCTGACCGGCTTTCTTTAGGCGGCCCGCCGTTGACGCTTCTGAATAGACCACATCCGGCTTTACCGCACCGGACTGAAGCTGCGCAAAAACCTCATCGAGCGAAGAAATGATGACCGGCTTGATCTTCGTGCCGTTTGCTTTTTCCCATTCGGCGATCCAGTCCGGTTCGTCGTAGCTTTCCCAAGTCAGAAGCGTGATCGGCTCCTCTTCCGCACGGGTGGCGGATGCGAGGAAAGGTGTAAACAAACTTGCGGCAGCGAGCCCACTACCCATTTTTAGGACCTGGCGACGGCTGGCGGTCAAGCGTGTCGGATCTTTGGTCATTTTTAGAGTTCCCTTTTTTGTCATTGGTCAAGGGCGCCTTCAAAACTAGCCTAACTAACGACAGTTCGGTTGGTGATCCAAATGTCGTTGCCGGCCATGTCTTTAGGCCCAGCGAAGATAAACGGGGATGTTTTGGCTGCCCGAACGTCCTCTCGTCCGGCAGGCCGATTACTGAAGGGCCTCCTACCGTTCAGCTCCAACATCCTCCCGCTATTGCATCCGACGGTCAAATCGCAATTCACGATGACCTGTAATAATGAATGCTGATCACCAGGCGGCGTTCGACCTAACGCCGGTTCGATAAGGAAACTTGATCACCGACCATTCAATTTCATAATTTGACGCCTGCGACTGACGAGCAAATAAAAAAACCGAGCCACTCTTGATCT
This sequence comes from Rhizobium leguminosarum bv. viciae USDA 2370, assembly GCF_002008365.1. Lineage (GTDB taxonomy): Bacteria > Pseudomonadota > Alphaproteobacteria > Rhizobiales > Rhizobiaceae > Rhizobium > Rhizobium leguminosarum. The sequence goes on along the minus strand of NZ_MRDL01000011.1, from coordinate 4,111 downwards.
TGATCGTCGAGGAAACAATTCGTGTTGCAATCTTCAAGTAGCGCTGCGGACCATCCGCCTAAAGCCATTCGCGCGGGCGCAAGATCTGGTACTATTAGCGGCCAGACCTCCGGAATGGCTAGAGGGTTTGCTCAAGGCAATGTTGTCATCCTGCCGAGAGAATGGGCGAAGGATTTCTTAAATTTCTGCCTTGCAAATCCCAAACCCTGCCCGCTATTGGCAGTGGGTCGGCCGGGCGATCCATCTCTATCTGGCGCGGGGCAAGACATCGATATCCGTACCGATGTGCCGAGCTACAGGATATTCCGCAACGGAAATTTGGTCGACGAAGTTAAGAACATTACAAGTATCTGGCAGGACGACTTCGTGTCCTTCCTGATCGGATGCTCATTCTCGTTTGAATGGGCGCTGCTGGGTGCCGGTCTCACGGTCCGCCATATTGAACTCGGCACAAACGTACCGATGTATAAGACCGATATCGAATGTGTATCGTCGGGGCGCTTTTCGGGCCAGTATGTCGCGTCAATGCGCCCGATGAAGCCTGCAGAGGCCATTCGCGCAATCGAGATCACCTCTCGGATGCCGCAGGTTCACGGTGCGCCGGTCCACTTCGGTGATCCGGCAGCGATCGGGATCGCAGACATAACCAATCCCGATTACGGCGATCCGGTGCCAATCAGAGAAGGAGAGGTTCCTGTCTTCTGGGCGTGCGGTGTAACGCCGCAGGTGGCCCTGGCCAACGCAAAGCCACCGATCGCGATCACCCACTCTCCGGGATGCATGCTGCTCACCGATATCCCCGACGATGATCTAATTACTGGAAAGTTTCGCTTTTCTGCGCCAGATTTGTGACAGCGCAATCAGGCCTGCCTCTCGGACGCGGCTTTCCGTGGACACGAAGGGTCTGTTATCGTCCTGTGCTCTCCGCGCCGGCGCGCACCGCACTGGGGGAACGGCATGATTGATCTTCGTACCTTGGAGACTTTCTACTTCGTCGCACAGACGGGCGGCTTTAACCGTGCCGCAGAAAAGCTCCACACCACGCAACCGGCTGTCTCGGCACGAATAGCCCAGCTCGAACAGGAGCTTAATGTCAGGCTATTCGATCGCAACAAGCACGGCAGTCATCTGACTGCTAAAGGGCGTGACCTTTTACGATATGTCGAGCAAATGATCGCGCTACGCGTGGAGCTTGTCTCGGCGATCGCTGGCGATAGTGCCCTGCGCGGTAACTTGCATCTTGGTGTTTCCGACACCATCGTTCACACTTGGCTGCCGGAACTTCTAAAGCGGCTCAGTGCCGAATATCCTGGAATAACGCTTTCGATCGACGTCGATGCTTCGGCGGGTCTCGCCGAAGCACTGCTCAACAATGCGATTGATGTCGCGCTGTTGATGGGCCCGATCACTGCCGGGCACGTGACGAACGTTCATCTTTGCAGCTACCCGCTGGATTTCATCGTCCGGTCAGATTTTGCCGAGATTGGTGCCAGCATGAGCCTTAGAAAGATCGCCGAATATCCAATCATCACGTTTGCCCGCCACACACGACCCCACTCGGAACTGAAAGAACTCTTTCGCCGGGCTGGTGTCACAGGTGTCCGTCTATTTGCAAACTCATCACTGTCATCGATCATTCGCATGACGCTCGATGGTTTGGGAATTGCAGCAATTCCAAAGGAAGTTGCGCTCGAGCACCTTGAGAGCGGCCGTCTGCGGCTGCTGGCCCATGAAGAGACGTTGCCCGTGCTCTCATTCACAGCAAGCTTCATCCCACGTTCGGATATGCCATTGAGCGGTGTGGTCGCCAAACTTGCACAGGAAGTCGCAAACGACGGCGCCTTTGGCCCCAAACACCCTTCCCGCTAGAAGCTGGCCAGCGATGCCGCCGGCCAGCCGTGCCTCGGATCAGGAAATGCGGGTGTATTTCTCAAGCACCACCGATTTGAACAGATGGCCATGCTTGGCGCCGAAGGCCTTCATCGCGTCCGTGTTGTTGTGGACGTCGAGCGCCTTTTCATCGTCCCAGATCTCGTAGAACAGGAACTCGCCCGGCCGATCATTCGACTGGTGGAGATCATACTGGACGAAGCCTGGCTCTGTTTTTGCAATCGGAACGAGCGTTAGCAGCGCGTCCCTTACCGCATCTTCCTTACCTTCGTGGGCGATGATCGTCGCCACTACAACGAGTTGGTTCTTCATTTTGACCTCCAGATCACTTAATCTCTATGGATACGTGGCACTTGATCGAATTTGCAATAAAGCAGCCCTTATGCGCGCGATCGTGAAGGCGCCGGAGCGTCTCGCGATCAGGCTGCTTTTCGCCGCTGAACGTCGCCTTGGGACGCAGGGTAATGTCTGAGACCCACATGCCGCCGTCGGGGTTCTTCGACACCCTGCCGGAAGCATCGTCCTGATAGGCGGTTACGGCATAACCGCTGCCTTCGCAAATGGCGAGGAAGTACAGCATATGGCAGCTCGCCAACGCGTTCACGAGCAATTGTTCAGGATCTGCTAGTGACGCGTTACCGAGATACTCAGCGGCGGCAGAGACTGGAATGGTAACCGTCGGGCTGATGATCGCCTTGTGGTCACGGCTGTACGTTGTCTTTTGTTGTTCGTGTGGAACGGCTTCCCACTCAAGACGAACGATATGTTCTGACATCCTTGTCACCCTTTAACCCGATTTTGCGCCGTAAAGGTCGCGGATATGTGTCCCACTAGCTGAGGGCCACCAACATTGCTTCGGCGATCGCGAGATCGTCGTCTACCGGGCCGCCCGAAACGCCGACGGCGCCGACGACCTTGCCGTCACGAATGATCGGCAGACCGCCGCCGAAGACCACGAACGGCCGCGCGCCAACCGATTCCAGGCCATAAAGTGGACCATTCGGCTGAACCGGCTCCATCCACTGACCGGAAGGCGAACGCAGAGCAAGCGAAGTCCAGGCCTTGTTTTGAGCGATCTGTACCGTTGAAAGTGCGGCGTCGTCGACTCGTAGGAAAGCTAGAAGGTTGCCACCGAGATCAACGATCGCCAGGGATGACGGCTGGTTGATCTCCCTGACCTTTGCAGCGCCCGCAGCAATGGCGTTCAAGGCTTCTTCATGCGTGATAATTCTGACCATCGTGGTGCCTCAATCTGAGTCTGTTGGAAAGCAATTCTACGTGCGGCGCCCGCTCGAACGGTCCGATCGCCGCACGCTCGTTCATTCCTAATTGTAGATTCCCCCATCCACGTTGATCGCCTGCGCGGTTACATAGGAGGACTCATCCGATGCCAGGAACACGAACAGGGGAGCGACCTCGTCGGGCCGCGCCTGCCGGCCAAGCGGAATGACCTGAGGAACAAGTGCTTCCTGCTTTTCGCGCCCGCCGATGAAGTCGATGACCGGCTGGTTGAAAGGCGTGTCGATCCAACCCGGGCATACGGCATTGACTCGGATGCCGTCACGCGCCAGTTCAATCGCCAGCGTAGTCGTCAGGCCGATCACCGCCGCCTTGGACGATGAATAGGCGAGAAGACCAGCAGCACCGCGCTTGCCTGCGAGGGACGACATCAGCACCACGGAAGCCTTGCCGGACTTCCGAAGCTCTTGCACGGACTCGCGAACAAAGATGAAATTCGCCCTGACATTTATTGCAAAGACCTTGTCCCAGTCGCCGGTGCTGAAATCCTCCAGCCTGCCTGAAAGCTGGATGCCGGCGTTGAGGCATAGCGTATCGATGCCCTTCATCCATTCGGCTGCTTGAGAGATCGCCGCCTTGATCTCAGATTCCTGCGAGAGATCGGCACGTATGAACTTCACCGCACTGCCGAAACGCTTCTCGACGGCCGCGCCGCGCGCGGCGTCGATATCCACAACACTGACGGTGGCTCCTTCCGCAATGAACTGTTCAAGGATCGCAAGGCCGATGTTTGCGACTCCACCAGTGAGCAAGACCCGTTTTCCTGAAAGACGCCCTGACATCGCATTCCCTTTCCTGTTGCTCGATAATGACCGCCTGCGCTTGTGTCGCCTTCAGGCGCGCGCGATGGTTTTTATGATCGCGTTGTTGACGATTGCTGCCGCTTCCATCTGCGGCATGTGGCCAGCCTGCGGGATCGTGA
>NZ_MRDL01000016.1 GCF_002008365.1 Rhizobium leguminosarum bv. viciae USDA 2370 | reverse complement strand
CGAAAGATTCCACTGATCTTGGCAGGTAATAAACCGTATCATTCCAAGGAAATTGATTCTGCTTAATCAAGCTGATCGACACAGAAAGAATCGGGTCAATCACGGTCTGAGCGGCCGCTGAAACCGTCCTTCTGGAGCGCCCGTGGCCAAACCCAAGACATCACTGACCGCCGTCGAGCGGCGCGCGGAAGAGCTCGACACGATCGCCGCCGTGCTGCCGATCGAGCGCCGCGACGAACTCGCCGAGCTGCTTACCGACCAGGACATCGAGACGCTGCGCCATCTCGTCAACCAGGGCATGGGCGACAACACGCTACGGGCCCTCACGTCCGATCTCACTTATCTCGAGGCTTGGGGACTGGCAGCCACCGGACGATCGCTGCCCTGGCCGGCACCCGAAGCACTGCTGCTGAAATTCGTCGCCCATCACCTCTGGGATCCACAGCGCCGCGAGACCGATCCTGATCACGGCATGCCGGCCACCGTCGACGCAAACCTCAGGAGCCAAGGGTTTCTCAAATCCGTCGGCCCGCACGCGCCATCGACGGTGCGCCGGCGGCTGGCGAACTGGTCGACGCTGACCAGATGGCGCGGTTTTGACGGCGCCTTCGCCTCCCCTGCCCTCAAATCAGCCATTCGCCTCGCCGTTCGCGCCGTCCCCCGGACGCGGCGTCGCAAGAGCGCCAAGGCCGTCACCGGCGATGTGCTGGCAAAACTGCTGGCAACCTGCACGACCGACAGTCTGCGCGATCTCCGTGACCGTGCAATCCTGATGGTTGCCTTTGCCTCCGGTGGTCGGCGGCGCAGCGAGATCGCCGGCCTGCGCAGCGAGCAGCTGACCGTCGAGCCGCCAATCCCGGGGGACGATGGCCCTTCCCTCCCCTCTCTCGCCATCCATCTCGGACGCACCAAGACGACCAGCGGCGACGAGGACGACGTTGTCTATCTGACTGGTCGGCCGGTGGATGCGCTGAATGCCTGGATGGTGGCCGCCAAGATCGACAGCGGCAGCGTGTTTCGGGCGATCGGGCGATGGGGCACGGTGTCGCGGCGCCAGATCGATCCGCAGTCGGTCAATGCGATCATCAAGCAGCGGGCGGTGATGGCTGGGTTGGATAGCGGCGAGTTTTCCGCGCATGGGCTTCGGTCGGGTTACCTGACCGAGGCCGCTAATCGTGGCATCCCCCTGCCCGAGGCGATGGAGCAGTCGCGACATCGGTCGGTGCAGCAGGCATCGAGCTACTACAATAATGCCACGCGTCGCAGCGGACGGGCTGCACGTATGCTTTGATTGCGGGAGGAGGATTTTCGCAGATTACCGATAGTCACTAATGTGACATTCCCGACTCATCGCTCCTCTATCGAAGAACGCCCGACCCAGGTCGTTTGGTCCAGCAGTGCAAACCCGTGCAGCCATGCATCGCGCTGCAGCCTCGTAGCGGCGGTTTTATGGCCTCTCCGGCGGTGATGATTCTCAATCATCGGCACGCCAGGATGCTAATCTGAGTTGCCAGATGGGTGGTCGCCACCGCAAAAGGGGTCCCCTCCGCCTTTTTTTCAAAGATTCCAGTGTACGGTTGAAAACCGGATCTTGAGTTACGGTGCTTATAAACGCTTGTTGTTGCATAATAATGTTGAGATCTCTTGGCCTGAGCAACCGTCGTCATTAAGGTTCTGTTAACCCTAAATAGCTTGCCAGCCCGTTAGAATCGATGCTTATTGCAAGCAGCGGAGTGATTAAGAAATTCCGCTCAAAAGCGCTATTTCAAGAAATCAGGTCCGGGGATGCCAAAAATCGCTGCAAAATTACCGCCAAAAGATGAAGACTTGATGGGGTTGATTGAGCGCCATTCTCGTTCCTTGTCGGCGCAACTGCAAGAGCATCAGCTCGCGACTTTTCCCCCTACGGCGGAAAAGGGCATCCGCACGTTTCAGCCAGCCGAGGCGGCCAAACTGGTCGGCGTGAAAGAGGTTTATCTCCGTCAACTCGCGAACGAGCTGGAAGGTCTTCAGGTCAGCACCAGTCCGACTGGCCGCCGGTCATACTCCGTCGAAGACATGCATAAGATCCGCAAGCATCTCGACCAGGTGGGCCGTGGCAATCGACGCTATCTTCCACACCGCCGCGAAGATGAAGCGTTGCAAGTTATCTCGGTCATGAATTTCAAGGGCGGGTCCGGCAAAACCACAACAACTGCTCACCTTGCGCAGTATCTCGCGCTTCGCGGCTACCGCGTGCTCGCCATCGACCTGGACCCGCAGGCAAGTCTGTCCACACTCTTTGGCAACCAGCCAGAAACCGATGTCGGCGTGAATGAGACGCTTTATGGTGCGATTCGATACGACGACGCTCGCCCAATGGCTGAAATTGTTCGCGCGACCTACATTCCTGATCTTCATCTGATCCCCGGCAACCTCGAACTTATGGAGTTCGAACACGATACGCCGCGGGCGCTGATGAAGCGGAAGATCGGTGATACCATGTTCTTCCACCGGATCAGCGAGGTGCTTGACCAAGTCGCGCCCAATTACGACGTCGTGGTGATCGACTGCCCGCCGCAACTGGGCTACCTCACCCTCTCCGCCCTAACCGCAGCCACCTCCGTTCTCATCACAGTGCATCCGCAGATGCTCGACGTGATGTCGATGAACCAGTTCTTGTCGATGACATCTGATCTGCTCCGGGAGATCTCATCGCACGGTGCGCGCTTCGACTATAACTGGATGCGCTATCTCGTGACGCGTTTCGAACCAAGTGACGGGCCGCAGAACCAGATGGTCGGGTATCTCAGGGCGATTTTCGGAGAAAATGTTCTGAATTTTCCGATGCTGAAGACAACGGCCGTTTCCGATGCCGGTCTCACGAACCAGACCCTTTTCGAGGTGGAGAGAGGCCAATTCACTCGGGCCACTTACGATCGCGCGCTTGAGGCGATGAACAGCGTCAACGACGAGATCGAGTCGCTGATCAAGAAAGCATGGGGAAGAAAGTCATGAGCAGGAAAGATATCCTCCGCACCCCTAAGCCAATCTCTGCCGTTGCCACGCCGACTGAAAGACCGGTCAAGAGCCGAAGCTTTCTTCCGCTTATGGGCTCTCCACCACCGGAAGGGGCGACGGCCGCATCTTCGCGTCTCACCAGCCAGGTTGGCGGCGCTTTCGCGGAGGGTAAAGCGAGGTTTGAGCGCGCCGAAGAGATTGAAAAGCGGCTGGCTGAAGGCCAGACCATCATCGAGCTCGACACCGATACGGTCGATCCATCTTTCGTTCAGGACCGCATGCCCGGTGATATTGCCGGGCTTGTTGAAGCGATCCGCGAACAAGGCCAGCAGATCCCAATTCTGGTGCGTCCTCACCCTCACGCACCAGGACGCTATCAAGTCGCATTTGGACACCGTCGCCTGCGCGCGGTCTCGGAACTCAACCGGCCCGTCAAGGCGGTTGTTAGGGAACTGACTGACGAGCAGCTCGTAATTGCCCAAGGTCAGGAGAACAATGAACGCCAGGACCTGACATTCATAGAAAAGGCGCGATTTGCCTCCCGGCTGACCGAGCAATTTTCACGAAATGTCGTGATGGCAGCGTTGTCCGTCTACAAAAGCGATCTTTCGAACATGCTGTCGGTGGTGACCCGCATCCCCACGGAAATTGTCGATGCAATCGGCTCGGCACCCGGCATTGGCCTGAAAAGTTGGGTGGCTCTCGCCGAGCTTCTCACCGGCGACAACGACCTTGAACAGGCTTCAACTTTCCTGCGATCGGCCGAGGCGAAAGCCCTGCCCTCGCCCGACCGGTTCAAGTTGCTCGTCGCCAGCCTTAAACCTACACCAACCAAGCGCGGACTACCGGATCTCCTGACAACGCCCACGGGGCTACGTTTGGCCCAGGTGACGAAGAGCAAAACCAAGTTGGACCTGTCAATCGATCGGCGCGAGGTGCCAGATTTCGCAGCCTTCGTCCTGGAGCGTTTGCCAACGCTCTTCGAGGAGCATCGCTCCAGAAACAGAACTCAGTTGAACAACGGAGATTAAGCGGAAAAAGAAAAAGGCCCCCAAAACGTCGCCGTCGTGGAAACCTCTTTCAGATCTAAGCAACCTGAGAATCGCACTTCCACGGATATTCGTCAAGAGTCATGGCACCGATTTGGTGAGCCGATTTCTTTTGCCTTTTGAAAGGTGAAAGACGATGCAAACAGGAAGTGTGACGACGCCCTTTGGGCGGCGGTCAATGACGCTTGCTCTCCTGAAGCGACAGGTCGCTACAAGAGAGATCAAGCCGGGAAAATCGGTCCAAAAGTGGAAGGTCTTTCGGGACGCTTCAGAGGCCAGGGAAGCACTTGGGCTGCAGTCGAGCAGCCTTGCTGTGCTCGACGCGCTGCTGAGTTTCTACCCCGAGAACGAACTGCGCCAGGAGGCACAGTTGGTGGTGTTTCCGTCGAACGCACAATTAATCCTGCGCGCTCATGGCATGGCCGGAGCAACGCTTCGCCGTCACCTTGCATTGCTGGTGGAAGCCGGGCTGATTGTTCGGAAAGACAGCGCCAACGGCAAACGCTTCGCGCGCAAGAATAATACTGGTGAAATCGAGAATGCCTTCGGCTTTGATCTCTCACCAATGCTCGCCCGATCCGAAGAATTGGCTCTCATCGCGCAGAAGGTCGTTGCCGCGCGTTCCGCATTCAGGAAGGCCAAAGAGAACCTGACGATCTGCCGGCGCGACGTTCGCAAGCTGATTTCGGCAGCAATGGAGGAGGGTGCCGAAGGCGACTGGGTTGCCATTGAAGCGATCTACGTTGAACTCGTTGCCCGCATTCCCCGCTCCCCGGCCATGGGAGACGTAGCGGGCGTTCTGGACGAAATGGAGCTTCTTCGGGAAGAGATCATTAATCGCTTGGACAATCAGGAGAATTCGCAAATTAGTAGCACCAATGATGCTCAATTTGAGCGGCACATACAGAATTCAAATCCCGAATCCATCCGTGAACTTGAACCTAGCTCTGAAAAAGAGCAGGGCGCGAAGCAGAGCAAACCCGACAAGCTAAGGGTCGAGCCGCTAAAGGCTTTCTCTCTTGGTGTGGTGCTGAAGGCCTGTCAGCAGATGGGCGACTATGGACCGGGCGGGGCTGTCGGTAGCTGGCGAGACCTCATGTCGGCCGCGGTCGTGGTGAGATCGATGCTGGGGATCAGCCCATCTGCTTACCAAAATGCGTGCGAGGTCATGGGGCCGGAAAATGCCGCGGTGGCGGTCGGTTGCATTCTTGAGCGCGCAAATCTAATCAATTCCCCAGGTGGATATCTGCGGGATCTGACGCGGCGAGCCGAGCGGGGTGAGTTTTCTCTCGGTCCGGTGATCATGGCGCTACTCCGGAACAATGTAGGCACGCTCCTGCAGGCAGTGTAAATTGCCGTTAGTTGCGACTAACGGCGCTAAAAAGCTGAAATAAAAGTGTTTCTGGTCTGCTTGGCATTTCCGTCGTCACCCTGCGATACAAGCGTCGCGTATGGGAGCTCTGGGGAGGGAATACTTAGTGCTGGCTGGTGTGACGCTTGGGTGAATTCTACCCCCTACCACGGTCTGAAACACTCAAACTGCCTGACTTTCAGTTTTTCAGAGTATCCGTGGAAAACAGGTGCTTGCGTTGATTCGCTGGAATTGCTCAACAGGCGTCGCTAACGGGAGGTCATTGTCGTTAGTCGTGACTAACCGCATGAAGCCACTGAAATCACTCGGTTTTCACAGATGTTGACCAAAGGTCTTCGTCGCCCGCAGGTTGTTTGAGTTCAGCAGCGCGGCAACGAGTCCGTGGGCTTCGAGGGAGTAAGCTGCGTCAGATGCCGGCTGCGGGACTGTAACGTGATCGTCCTTCGTGTCCATGAACGCGTCGCGGGAGCGTCTCTCGGGCGCGGGTCAATCTCGCCGCCACTGGGTAGTTCCTCATAGTCTTCGAGCATGGCCTTACCGTCGGTCGCCTAGGCCATGCTACGTTCGCAAGTGACTGAGACACGGCTTAAGCGTTCATTGTCGATGACTCTGGTGCGAATACCCCTCAGTTCAACTGCGCTGAGGGTCTCTCTCAGGGGAGAGACGCGGTTTCGAGCTTCTACCATCGTAGCAAGCGCGAACCGCAATCCTCGAAACCCAAGAATGTCAGGATAAAGGTTATTGGCCGGACCATGATGTGGCAGTGTCATGACTGCGATCCGGCCATCAAAGCCTTCGAAAGAAGTCCGCCACGGCTGTCGCGATCTATCATGACGAAGTGCGGCGTCGCCCAGCCGACAGCATCATCTGACAAGAAGAAGCGACCTTAGATGGTTCTTCGAGCGAGGAGCGCCATTGCCGGGAGGGCCCTGTGTGGCTTGAGCTTGCGACGGCGCGTTGAGATAACGGCCCAGAGTAAAGTGACATCGAAATCGCATTGTGTCCTCCGGCAAAATGCCGATTGTAGATTTCGACCAGCCGCTTGGCGCTTTCGAGACCGTAGATGCCCAAGAAGCGATTTGGCGTGCTTTGCCTCTCCATTTCCCCGGAAGGCAAGCACCTTCTTAATGTCCCTGAGAAACCGCCTTCTGGCTGGATTATCGTCCGGATGGACATAGGGCAGGAGAACCCAATCGCCTCTACGCCATGTATCACCTGTAAAAGCTTGCCCCTCGAGCTGGAGATACGAGCCATATACGCCCCTTTTTGCGTCTCGCGCGCGGTCGGTTCCGCAGGAGTGAGGTCTTCAGCATTCGGCCCATGTGGCGCACGCAAGTAAGTCGCCAATCTGTTTACCGCAGTCCTTTTGACGCTTCGTCATCAAGCCGTATCCGCCGTCCAGCGGACGGGCCGTCGATCGGACCGTCGGGTTCCGCGCCACCGGGAGGAGGATATCGTCAGGCCTGCGCGGCTGAAGAAAGATGACCCGCTCCGCACCTCTCCCGAGCCACCAGGCTACCGGTTCTCAAAATAGCCGATCGACGATCGGGAGTCCTCACCGCGCTCAAAATCGGTCGACTTGCTCAAGGCGCGGTGGACGACGTGTGCTGCATTTTTCCGGGGCCGAGAAGACTCGCACGGATCTGCTCTGCTGTGGTCGCGCCTGCCGTCGAGGAAGTGGAGGGTGACGACGGCTCTGAGTTTCGCTTACCGCTAGTTGCCTTTTGCTTCACCTTAGAAAACGGTTCTGCGCTGTCATGCGATCGTCCTCGCTCAGGGCTTCCAGCGGCCTAGCGTCCAGATTATGAAGAACGGAATCGGGCTGGGCACTCGCGAAACAATATCGCTTGGAGTGGACGAAGGCGGCAACCGCCCGCGCAACGTCGTCATGCCAACACCAGGTTTCAAGAGGCGGCGAATTTCCTCAAAGAGTCCGATAGCAAAGGATCGGATAAGATCGCCTGGCCTTTCCGGCAGGATCCCGATCGGACGAACAAGCAAAGCGTCTATGGCGTCTGCTTTCTGGATGTCTATCTCCGAAGCTACGATCGGGCCGCGGCTGACTGTCCAAGGGATTGTCATACGTTCTACGCCATTCTTTCTTCATTGCGAGACTGAGATCCACATCGTCCAAGTGTAGTTGTCCATGTTGCAGAAATGCATTTGTTGAAGCCGATCTCAAGGCCGAGCTGCGCTTCATCCTTCAATTCGCTACAGAAGACACGCGATTGCGCAGGAGTGCTTTGTATGTGCTCGCCCTCGTATCTGCGGGAGTGGCGGTCCCCGGCAGAATCCTCTATATTGCAAACATGAGCGACGAACAGACCATATCGAACTCCACCAAATCGGCCGTTGAGAAGGTCCTCCGTGACCGGCTCGGCCAGGCGGGGTTTTCTGGCGCCGACATTCGGGCCGATCGAGACAGCGATGGCGATCCCATCCTGCTCGTTGACGTGAAGTATGCCTATTCGGACAAGCCGATCAGTTCGAAACTCACCTACGGTCTTTCGACCGAGGTGCGAAAAGCTTTGAGCGCCCTTGGAGAGACGCGGTTTCCTCATATTCGGCATCATTTCGACGAACAGCAGAAGATCGCAAGCTAAGCCGTGTCGCATGATTTAATCGCCACCGCTCGGCGGCTCGCGAAGGCCAGCCCGAAACGTCCACGCCAGTCCGACCTGAAACGCGGCGTCAGTACAGCGTACTATGCGCTGTTTCATGCGCTTGCTCGCGATTGCGCCGATCTACTCGTGGGTACAGGCGAAACGCGCAGTGAACCTGCATGGGCCCAAGTCTACAGGACACTCGAGCACGGTGTCGCGAAAAACTCCTGCAAAGCAGCGGCAAGCCGCGGCTTCCCGGGCCGTATTGTCTCATTCGCCGATACGTTTGTCATCCTGCAGGAAGAACGTCACCGCGCCGATTACGACCCGCTTGCACGTTATGTCCGGGCCGAAGTCCTCGTTCTGATCGACAACTGTGAGCAGGCAATCAGAGATCTTGCATCGGCGCCGCGATCGGATCGCAAGGCGTTCGCAGTATGGGTTCTGCTCCAGAGAAAAAGATAGCGCCGGTTTCCTGGAATTGGTCAGGAAGAAGAACAAACAAAGAACATCAATGGATTGCGGACATAGGTCCTGTCTGGAAACGCTAACCTGAGGAGGTCTGGGGACGATGCCGCGCGCCCATCCTCGGGTGATAGAGAAGTTGCGAGAACGGATTTCGCACACTGAAAGGCAGCCCGGGCCGCAAGGCCGTGGTGCTGCCGTTCGGCGTTGCTGCAATGGATGTCAGACTGGCTAGCGGAGGTCTCGCATTCAGTGCGCTGCATGAGGAGTCAGCTGGAGGCGCGGGCACGGTTGACGGTGCGGCAATGTTGGCAAAGCTGAAGCCAGGATGCGCCAGTCTTCATCCGAAGGGCTTCGATCCCTGACGCAGCATTACCGGGTCTTGGCCGCAAGGGAGGTTTCGCTTGCCGAAGAGACGGTGGGACATGGTGGGGAGGCGATAGAGGGAGAGGAGGGAAGGGGAAAGCTGTGACGGATTGAGAGGGTTGGAGAGAGGCTCCGCCCGGTTCGTCATGGAGAAACCGACATGGCCCAGGCCATTCAGAAAATCACCCTCAGCGCAGGCCGGGATATTCCCTTCAACAAGCTGGTGCTCAGCCAGCAGAACGTCCGCAAGATCAAGGCAGGCGTCTCGATCCAGGACCTGGCGGAAGACATCGCCCATCGCGGGCTTCTCACCAGCCTCAACGTCCGTCCGGAGCTCGACGGCGATGGCAAAGAGACCGGCATCTATCGCATTCCGGCCGGCGGGCGCCGTTATCGTGCCCTTGAGCGCCTGGTCGCGCAGAAGCGACTGGCCAAGACTGCAGGTGTTCCCTGCATCGTCAGCAAAGGCGAAACCCTCGAGGTCGAGGACTCGCTCGCCGAAAACGTCCAGCGCGTCAGTCTGCACCCGCTCGATCAGTTCCGTGCTTTCCAGACCTTGCGG
>NZ_MRDL01000002.1 GCF_002008365.1 Rhizobium leguminosarum bv. viciae USDA 2370 | reverse complement strand
CCGCAAGGTCTGGAAAGCACGGAACTGATCGAGCGGATGTAGGCTGACGCGCTGGACGTTTTCGGCGAGCGAGTCCTCGACTTCGAGAGTTTCGCCTTTGCTGACGATGCAGGGAACGCCGGCGGTTTTGGCCAACCGCTTCTGCGCGACCAGGCGCTCGAGGGCACGATACCGGCGCCCGCCCGCCGGAATGCGATAAATTCCGGTCTCGTTGCCATCGCCATCGAGTTCGGAGCGGACATTTAGGCTGGTCAGTAGACCGCGATGGGCGATGTCTTCCGCCAGGTCCTCGATTGAGACGCCCGCCTTGATCTTGCGGACGTTCTGCTGGCTGAGCACCAGCTTGTTGAAGGGAATATCCCGGGCTGCGCTGAGGGTGATTTTCTGAATGGCCTGGGCCATGTCGGTTTCTCCATGACGGACCGGGCGGAGCCTCTCTCCAACCCTCTCAATCCGTCATAGCTTTCCCGTCCCTCCTCTTCCTCTACCGCCTTCTCACCATGTCCCACCGCTTCCACTGGCGAAGCTTCCCTTTCGGCCAAGACCCGGTAATGCTGCGTCAGGGATCGAAGCCCTCGGGTGAAGACTGGCACGGCCATGCTTCAGCGTTGCCGACAGCCCGGGCCGAAGACGATGCCAGTCGAACCGATCCGCGACGCGTTGTGCACGAGGTGCTAAAGCGAAGGGAGCGTCCAGGTGTGCAATCCGCTCCCTCAGTTCCTCCCCCGGCGTTGCGCGCGAGCGACATTGTCCACGGCCTTCCCCAGGATCGCGTTGAATAGGACTTCATGCGCGTAAGAATACTAATTATGTTCTTCTTTTGTTCCGCCCGCATTAAGAGCCAGGCCAAACTAAAATAGGAAAATCACCCCAACGAGCAAACCGCAGCCGATAGCGCAGAAGAGCCAAGGGACTAGCGAATTTGAGAAATTATGTGCGGTTCGGGACCGGGATAAGAATGTGTCAGTGGACCGGGATGGCGCGCTCGCCCGAGCGTTCGATCGCCAGGAGATGAACGCCGATGAGGCATACACTCGGGCATTTGAACGACAGCGTCCTAAGCAGTCGATTGGCTGCGGCAATTCGGAAAAACATCGGCGAGCAGCCGATCTCCCAAGTGCCATTCTACCAACCCGACGTCTGGCGATACCACCATCTACCGATGCGGAACGGGCCTCCCGGACCTTTCGAAAGGAGGTCTGCCTGCCGACGTGAGAGCTGCTCTCGAATTGCCAGCGGGACTGACTGCAGGGGCTGTGCTAATGGCAGCGTGCTGTACCTCGCCGAAGATCGTCGAAGCACATCTGGCGTCCCGGTCCGGGCGTTCTGCTTCGTGAATACGAAAGGGAAGGATCGCAAGGTCGAAGCCGGCATTTTCTGCGCGTGGCCATGAAGAACTGTCGCGCCTTCCTACAGCCTTGGGCAAAATGGCTTCAAAACGAACGATGACGGGCGGGCTTCACCGCCGCCAGATCGGCCTTGAAAGTCCGTTTGGAACGGACAATTTTCCTTTCTTATAAAGTCTCCTTGCGCACCACTTTTAAAGGTGCCATTTTTGTCCGTCATGAGCGAACAAAAACGCGATAAGTTAAAGTCGATGCTGGACGAGGTCCCGGCAGGCTTCATCGTGGATTCTGCATGGATGCGGAAAATGGAAATCCGCCGGAGCTCGACACATGACTATCTCCGCCGAGGCTGGCTCGAGCCCGTCATGCATGGCGTTTATCGGCGTCCCTCAGGGCGGGATGGTTCGGCAGAAGAACGTATCGACTGGCGCATTGCGGTCATGTCTGCACAGACGATCATGAATTACCCGTTCCATGTCGGCGGCCGCACGGCGCTCGGACTTCGCGGGCATGTGCATTACCTGGCGCTAGGGGCCGCCGAAAAAGTCTTCATCTATGGCGATGCTCCCCGATGGCTCGCGAATCTCCCCACCAATGGCCTCCCCGTCCTGCGCAGCACGCGACTCTTCAAGACGGCGAATCTTGGGATCGAACCACTGGCGGCTGAACCGGACGGCAACGCCATTCTGTTTCTACAGAACTGGACGATACGCGCTTCAACGCCGGAGCGGGCCATCCTCGAAGCGCTGGACGAACTGCCGGACAACGAAAGCTTTCATAACATCGATACGATCTTCGAGGGTCTGACCAACCTGCGCCCGCGCCGTATCACCGAGCTTCTGGCCGACTGCACCAAGGTCCAGGTGAAAAGGCTTTTCTTTGTCTTTGCCGACCGCCACGAGCATGCCTGGCTCAAGCATGTCGAGCGGTCGATCATCGAACTTGGAAGCGGCGACCGCTCATTCATCAAGGGCGGTAAACTGCATCCCACATACCGCATCACCATTCCCGAAGAGTATCTTCCAGGGAAGCCGGAGGGCAACGATGGCCCGTGACCAGTATATTTCCCAGCTCGAGCTCCTCGTCCAGGCTTTGCCGATGATTGCCGACGAACCAGTTTTCGCCTTGAAGGGTGGAACCGCCATCAATCTCTTCTACAGAGATCTCCCGCGTCTCTCGGTCGATATCGACCTGACCTACCTTCCGCTCAAACCAAGGGACGAGAGTTTGGCCGAAATCGACGCGGCCCTCGACCGGATCGCTGGGGAGGTCGAAAGCATCAAGGGCGTCCGGGCTAGGCGAATAGCCGGCGGTGGCGGCGGCGATACGCGCGTCGAGGTGAGGCGGGGCCAGACCGCAATCAAGATCGAAACCTCTCCAGTCGCCCGTGGCACGGTGCACCCCGTCGAACAACGCAGGGTCAGCGAGCGAGTCGAAGACCAGTTTGGCTTTGCAGAAATGCAGGTTGTCGCCTTCGAAGATCTCTTCGGTGGCAAGATGCATGCAGCAGTCGATCGCCAGCATCCGCGCGATCTATTCGACATCAAGTTGCTCTATGAACACGAGGGACTGACGGACCCGCTGTTTCGCACCTTCCTCGTCTACGTGGCGAGCTCCGGACGCCCGCCCCACGAGCTGCTGCAGCCAAATAGGGCCGACGTTGCACATGTCTTCAATCAAGAATTCGATGGGATGACAATCGAGAAAGTCTCGCTGGACGAATTGCTGGATGTCCGGGAGCGGTTCCTGAAGGACATCCAGGCGCGCCTTGATGACAAGGCCCGCACGTTTCTGCTGTCCCTTCACGATGGTGACCCCGACTTCGAGGCCATCGGCTTGCCGCACGCCCTCGCCTTGCCGGCTGTCCGCTGGAAGATCCTCAACCTGCAAAAACTAAGGAACGACAATCCGCCTAAACACGCCGAACAGCACGAGGAGATCGAGCGCCTCTTCACACGATGATGCGCCTTTGGCAGATCTGCAGGATCGATGATCCGACGGCTGGCTCACTTCTCCTAGCGCCCGACGCCGCGCCTATCGGAAATTACCCCTTCGGTCTTCCTCGAAGGCCGTACTTCCAGCTGGTGATTTCGCTCAAAAATGTCGAATTTCAAAAACCCAGCGACTACAAAGGTTTAGCAGAGTTGGTCGCGACCAACTTCTCTACGGAGCCAACCGTCCCCGCGGTTCTCTTCGAAATGGCCCGACCGCCCTACCCCGCTCTCGTTTGCGCCAGACCATTCACCTTCAACAAGGCCATGATCATCGGTCCCAGCGAAAATTCGCCTCGCTCAGACCGCCGCGTGAGATCCCGCAAGTATCCGCCCGGAGAATTGATCATGTTTGCTCGCTCCAGAATGCCGGCAACCGCGACCGCCGCATTTTCCGGCCCCATGACCTCACACGCCTCCTGGTAGGCCGATGGGCTGATCCCCAGCATCGACCGGACCGCGACTGCTGCGGACATCAACTCGCGCCAGGTCCCGATCGCGCCGCCAGCCCCATAATCGATAATCTGCGGGCAAGCTTTCAACACCAGGCCGAGTGGAAACGCCTTTAACGGCTCTCGCTTGCCCCCATTTCCTTCGCTCGATTTTGCCCCCTGCTCTTTTCTTGAGCTAGGTTCAAGTTCATTGATGGATTCGGGTTTTGAATTCTGTATGTGCTGCTCGATATGGGCAGCATTGCCGCTAGATTTTTCCGCCTTTTCCTGATTTTCCAGCCGGTTGAGCACCTCCTCTTTCAGCATCTGCATTTCTTCCAGGATTGCCCGCACATCAGCGGGCGATGGTGTGCGTGGTAGTCGAGCAATCAGCCCGACGTAAATGTCTTCGATAGCCTGCCAATCGCCTTCTGCCCCTTCCTCCATGGCAGCCGAAATCAGCTTGCGCACGTCGCGCCGGCAGATCGTCAGATTCTCTTTCATCCTCTTGAAGGCGGCGCGCTCCGCGACGATCTGCTGCGCCAACATGGCGAGCTCTTCCGCGCGAGACAGCAATGGCGAAAGATCGAAACCGAAGGCGTTCTCGATATCACCCGTGTGGTCTCTGCGTACGTAGCGCTTGCCGTTGGCGCTATCTTTTCGAACGATCAGGCCGGCCTCAACAAGCACGGCAAGATGCCGTCGGAGGGTGGAACCCGCCATGCCATGGGCACGCAATGACAGCTGCGCGTTCGACGGAAAAACGATCAGCGGCACGTCTTGGCGCAAATCGTTTTCCGGATAGAAGCTCAGCAAGGCGTCAAGCACCGCCAAGCTGTTGGACTGAATGCCAAGCAGAGCCATTGCCGCCGAAACGTCGCGAAAGACTTTCCACTTCTCTGCCGACTTCCCCGCCTTGATCTCGGCAACAGTTTGCTGTCGTCTGACCAGGGCAAGCGAAATCGGCCGCCGCCCAAAGGGCGTCGTCACATTTCCCGTTTGCATCGTCTCTTACCTTTCAGCAGGCAAAAGAAATTTGCTCACCAGATCGGTGCCAAAGACTCTTGACGAGGATTCGAGGAAATGCGATTCTGTTCGTGCTAAAGAGACAGAAGGGCTTCCGCGACGGCAACGTTGAGGGGGCTCTTTTCTTTTGCGCGTTACGCTTCCTTCTTCTGTTTCTGTTTCGCACGGTGCGCTTCATAAAGCGCCGGCAGTTGTTCGAGCACGAAGGCCGCAAAGTCCGGCATCGCCTTCCGATCGATCATGATTTCCACCTTCGCCTTGCTCTGCTTCACCTGCGCCAGGCGCTCGCCAGCAGGGCTCGACATGACCTCAGGGAGACCGCGTTCCAACCCGCGCGGCTTCAGATATGCAATCAGCGCCTTGAATCGCTCTGCGGACTGAAGTGACTGCAACTCGCTGGAACGCACGTGCTCGAGGACGTTGTCGGCCGAGGAGGTCTTATCGATCAGCTCTGCCAGTTCCTGCCAGCTTCTGAGGCCGATACCGGGGGCAGGGCCGATGGCATCGATCAAGTCGGAGGGAAGGGCCTCGATGATGGAGAGCATCTTGGAGAGATCGCCTTTGTCGACTGACATCGATGAGATGATCAAGTCGCGGGTAAAACGTTCTTTCAGGCGGGCGGCAAAGCGCGCCTTCTCGATAAAGGATAGATCCTGGCGCTCGTTATTTTCCTGACCTTGGGCAACCACCAGCTGCTCGTCCGTCAAATCCCGCACGACCGCCTTGACCGCTAGACCGAGTTCCGTCACCACGCGCAAGCGGCGATGGCCGAAGGCAACTTCATAGCGGCCGGACGTCTGCGGATGAGGGCGCACGAGGATTGGCACCTGCTGACCCTGTTCCTTGATAGACGCGAGCAGCCCATCAATGTCACCCGGCATCCGATCCTGCATGAACGAAGGGTCAATAACCTTCGGATCGAGATCGATCACTGCCTGTCCCTCGGCAAGACGCCGTTCAATTTCCTCGGCTCGTTCCACGCGATCGTTCTGCTCGCGCAAAGCGTTGCCGATATTGGCGGTCAGCTTGGTCGCGGGGTCACGGTCTTTGCGGGCCACGCCGAGAAGCGGCATGGTTCGGCTTTTTGGCGCTTGCGGATCGTTCGGCGAAGGCGCGGTCGGTATAGTTGCGGAAACGCCCAAAATGTCCTTTCGGCTCATGTGGATCTACCCCACGCTTTTTTGATCAAAGATTCGATCTCGTCATTGACGGCGTTCATCGCCTCCAAGGCGCGATCGTAGGTGGAACGCGTGAATTGGCCCCGCTCGACTTCGAAAAGAGTCTGGTTTGTCAGCCCGGCATCGGAGACAGCCGTCGTTTTCAGCATCGGAAAATTGAGCACGTTCTCGCCGAAGATCGACCGGAGGTAACCTACCATCTGGTTTTGTGGGCCGTCGCTCGGCTCGAAGCGGGTGATAAGATACCGCATCCAGTTGAAGTTGAACCTGGCGCCAGCATTTTCGATTTCCCGCAGCAGGTTTGACGTCATTGCCAGAA
Source organism: Rhizobium leguminosarum bv. viciae USDA 2370 (assembly GCF_002008365.1). Classification (GTDB taxonomy): domain Bacteria; phylum Pseudomonadota; class Alphaproteobacteria; order Rhizobiales; family Rhizobiaceae; genus Rhizobium; species Rhizobium leguminosarum. The sequence continues at coordinate 2,707 of NZ_MRDL01000002.1, read as the reverse complement.
ACTGGTTCATCGACATGACATCGAGCATCTGCGGATGCACGGTCACCAGGATCGACGTTGCGGCGGTCAGCGCCGAAAGCGTGAGATAGCCGAGCTGGGGAGGGCAGTCGATGACGACGACGTCGTAATTGTCCGCGATGTCCTCGATGACCTGGCTGATCCGCCCGTAGAAAAGCGTATCGCCTTCCTTGCGGCTCATTAGGGCGCGCGGTGTGTCGTGCTCGAACTCCATAAGCTCAAGATTGCCGGGAATGAGATGGAGATCGGGTATGTAGGTTCCCCGGACTACCTCTTCGATCGGGCGCTGCTCTTCATCGTAGCGAATGGCGCCGTAGAGCGTTTCGTTTGGACCTACATGAATTTCCGGCTGGTTGCCGAACAAGGCGGACAGGCTGGCCTGAGGATCGAGATCGATCGCGAGCACGCGATATCCCCGCATCGCAAGATACTGGGCCAGATGTGCCGACGTCGTGGTCTTGCCCGACCCACCCTTGAAATTCATCACGGAAATGACTTGCAGTTGCTCGCCATCGCGCCGGTGGGGCAGGTAGCGTCGATTGCCGCGACCCACCTGATCCATATGCTTCCGGATCTCATGGATATCCTCGATCGAAAATATACGACGGCCGCCCGCCCCCGTACTGACGTTCAGTTCCGGCATGTCGGAAGCGATTTGGCGAAGATAGGATTCTTTGACGCCGAGAAGCTTTGCGGCCTCCGACGGCCCAAACCCTCGGATGCCTTTCTCTGCAGACGGCGGAAAGACCTTGACATGATGCGCTTGCAATTGTCCCGACAGGGCCTCAGCATGCCGCTCCATCAAAGCGGTCAATCCTTCGAGTTCCGACGCTGTCTTTACGGCGTTTTTCGCCATCCCATAACCCGTTTCCTGCCAGTGGCGGTTTGAAGCGACAAATCGAAAGAATTCCGCCGATGGCAATAGGCCCCGATTCTGTCAGCCGGGCAAGAGTTTTTTGGTTAACAAGCAGTTAATACACTGACTGGTCCTTCCCGTGAAATCGATGGTTTCGAGCCTCGCATCCATGAAAAACAAGGAGTTATCTAGCTATCCGAGAGAAACTGCGATTCCTCTCCCGCGTTGGAAAAGCGCAAGCCAAAGTGCTCGCTTAATCCAGCCGTAGTAACTCTTGCCGCGGAACACATTGAGATCTCGGCCGAATCGACCTGTTTGCCAACGAACTTTATTCACTACGATGCAGAGCGGCGAGGGGAGCTCTCACTCAAAGCACGCGCCGACCCGGGAGTGAAACCGTCGACCTACTGATCGCACTCGAGGGAGGGCTATGGTTACCTACTCTGTTAGCAAGTTTTGGCACGAGGTGCTCACGCAAATAGACACACTTTTGCTCGAGCGGGAGACCTTTCGTTATCTTCGGACACAGAACAGAAGCCAGCGTCACAGCATACGGGCGGCGCGTCCGCTTGGACGTGTAGCGTTGTTGTAGTAGTTCGACGCCTGTTGCACTGACCGATGACGCGACTGTTCCATGGCTTCGAGGAGCGGGATGTTGCGGATGGCCGCCTCAGTGAGAAATCCCGACCGCAAGCCGTGGGCGGAAAACTCCCCAGCCTTCAGCCCGGCCATTTCCACCCGCTGCTTGATGATCGCATTGACTGATTGCGGATCGATCGCCCGCTTTGAGACCGTTCCCCATCGCCCGATCCCCCGAAACACGCTGCCGCTTTCCACCTTCGCAGCTGTCATCCAGGCATTCAGCGCCTCCACCGGCCGGCCGGTCAGGTAGACGACGTCGTTCTCCTCGCCCGAGCTGGTCTTGGTGCGGCCGAGATGGATAGCCAGAGAGAGGAGGGGAGGACCGTCCGGCTCCTCGATCGGCGGCTCGATGGTTAGCTGCTCGCGCCGCAAGCCGGCAATCTCGCTGCGCCGGCGGCCGCCGGAGGCAAAGGCGACCATCAGGATCGCCCGGTCGCGCAGATCGCGCAGGCTGTCCGTGGCGCAGGTCGCCAGCAGCTTTGCCAGCACGTCGCCGGTGACGGCCTTGGCGCTCTTGCGAAGACGTTGTCTTGGCACGGCTCGGATCGCCAGCCGAATGGCTGATTTGAGGGCAGGGGAGGCGAAGGCGCCGTCAAAACCGCGCCATTTGGTCAGCGTCGACCAGTTCGCCAGCCGCCGGCGCACCGTCGATGGCGCGTGCGGGCCTGCGGATCTGAGAAAACCCTGGCTCCGAAGGTCTTCGTCGACGTCGGCCGGCATGCCGTGATCGGGATCGGCGGCACGTTTTTCCGGAGCCCACAGATGGTGGGCGACGAATTTGAGCAGCAGCGCCTCGGGTGCCGGCCAGGGCAGCGATTGTCCGGTCGCCGCCAGTCCCCAGGCTTCCAGATAGGCGAGATCCGAGGTCAGGGCGCGAAGTGTGTTGTCGCCCATGCCCTGGTTGACGAGATGGCGCAGCGTCTCGACGTCCTGGTCGGTGAGCAGCTCGGCGAGCTCGTCGCGGCGCTCGAGCGGCAGCACCGCGGCGATGGTGTCGAGTTCTTCCGAGCGGCGCTCGACGGCGGTCAGTGATTTTTTGGCTTTGGCCACAGGGCGTCCCCAAATCGCGGTTTCGGCGGCCTCCAGGGCCCGTGATTTTCCCCGATTCTTGCTTGTCGATCAGCTTGATTAAGCAGAATCAATTTCCTTGGAATGATACGGTTTATTACCTGCCAAGATCAGTGGAATCTT
>NZ_MRDL01000044.1 GCF_002008365.1 Rhizobium leguminosarum bv. viciae USDA 2370 | reverse complement strand
TCACGATCCCGCAGGCTGGCCACATGCCGCAGATGGAAGCGGCAGCAATCGTCAACAACGCGATCATAAAAACCATCGCGCAGGCCGGCACTTAACTGAGCCACTTAACCCTATCTGAAACCTACAACGCTGAGAGCAATATCATGAAAGACTACGCGAATAAGGTTGTCATCATTACGGGAGCGGGATCTGGCATGGGACGAGCCATGGTCGGGGAATTCGTCTCTCGAGGTGCGCGGGTTGCTGCGATGGACATCAATTTGGAGCGCGCGAAAGAAACGGTCGACAGGCTGAGCGACCCATCGATGGCATTTGCGCTTCACGTGGACGTCAGCGACCAAGACAGCGCCAAGCGAGGCGTAGACGCGGTTATCGCTCGTTGGGGGCGCGTCGATCTTCTTTGCAATAATGCCGGTATTCTTGATGGCCATGCAACGGCTCACGAAGTCAGTCTCGCCGAGTGGAACAGGGTCTTGGCAGTCAATCTGACTGGACCGTTTCTGATGGCCCGCGCAGTCATTCCGCAGATGCTGACGCAAGGGAAGGGAGCAATTATCAACACCTCTTCAACGTCAGGGTTCAGCGCGGCCGGAGGTGGTTCTGCCTATACCGCCTCCAAGCATGGCGTAATCGGTCTCACTCGTCAGCTGACGTTTGAATATGGAGCGCGGGGAATCCGAGTTAATTCCATTTGCCCGGGGGCAACCGCAACACCTCTGGCATTGCCGGAGCATAATACCGCATCGCCCGACATGGACCTCGCGATCAGCAAAGTGCCTGCAAGACGCTGGTGCCAGCCGGAGGAGATCGCAAAGCTTGCTGCGTTTCTGGGAAGCGACGATGCAGACTATGTTCACGGAAGCGATTATGTCATGGACGGAGGGTGGCTGACCGCTGCGCGTGATCCATTTTGATCTGATGGGAATGAAGCGAATGGAAAAGGGTGTCGTGGTGCAAGAGTTCGGGGGCAGACCGAGATCTTTCTCTGCTATTGTAAAAAGTGGTCGTCGCTCCGGACTAGAAATTCGATGACCCTCCCAACGTCATTATGCGAGGCTCGGAACCGCTTCAAGCGGCATTTGGACAGTTGTGACTGGTCAGAACTGACGGCCGGACGCAAGAGAATCCTCGAGGTTTTCTTGAGGCTTGCAAGCATCGAAGGTTATTCGGCTGTCACGATGAGAACTCTCGCGAAGGAGGCAAGCGTCAAGGCGGCAAGCATCTATTTCCATTTTCCCGGCGGTCGCAGTGAAATTGTCGCTCAGTCGCTCCGTTGGCATTACTCGAACTGGGGATATAGTATCCTGGAGGCCATCGATAAGTTCTCCGAACCCGAGCAGTTTTGGGATGCATTGGTGTCGGCTGTAGCACGGTGCCAGATAAGCATCCCGGCGAGTGACCTTTGGGATCTCTTGGTGCGGATGGATCGGGCTGGCGGGTTTTTGGAAACGGAATTCCGACGGGAGATCGATCATTGGCTTGATCTTTGTGCCGACCTTTTCCAGGCGAGCGCTGAAGCAATCGGCTACGCGGTCGATCGCGGCAGGGTCAACATGATCATGTCAATGCTCGATGCCGGGAGCAGTTGGAGCGAATGGAATGGTGATGCCGCGGACCTGGATGCGATAGCCGAACAGGCCATCATCGTTTCGCGCGCAATCCTGTCGGCGCCTATGGGCAGCTTGAGACGCACGACCATGCCGGACGAAATGGCAATCAAGCATAGCCGCTAAGAGCGGCTATACTCAGCTTCTCAATTCACAAGCACCAACAGCGTCAACCTCAACCGTCACCCCGAAGGGGAACGTGCGACCCTCGCACGCCAGAGACCTCGCAGCTGAATGCATTCGCCCGGTCGCCTGTCGCCGACGTGCATCGACCGCATGTTTTATTTCAGCTGACGCCAATCGCCACTGTCGCCCTTCCAGCCAATCACGCGGCCCGCCAGCCGCTCGAGTGTGTTCCTAAAAGTCGTTACGAGCCCTGCCCACTCGGCCGCGGCGATCCCATCGACCGCCGGTTCCGGTCCCATGAACATGCCGTCTACGCCACCGAACGAGACGCATTGTTCGATACATCTGCGTTCGAGGTCGCCATCATGAAAAATGGATGGTTTCTCAAGCAACGCCGACAGGGCGGCGATAAGACCGGTCGCGCCCCAGTTGGACACGTTTGACACGATCAGATGATCAGCAGCGGTCGCAGCCGCAACTCCTCCGCGTCCCGGATGGCCGCTATCCTTTGCCTTAGGAGAAAAGCTCTTAAGTTCCTCGCCAATGACGCCCATACCGAGTTCATTGCCGCCATCGCCGATCGCGAGAAACGGTATTTTTTCGGCTTTTGCGCGCAAGAAGAACTGATCAAGATCGGCGACCATGCCGTCCAGAGGACGGCCGCCGAGACCGTGGTACAAGCCGCGATCGTTCCGGCCAGGCCGTTCGATGGCGATGACGAGCGACGGTCTGGTGATGTCGAGAAGCGCATCGGTGATCGTCTGGCAGCCCGTTGCGTTCTTTGGTACGGCGCGGATGTAGACCGGACGGACGAAGTCGACCGGTTTGATGATGCCGTCATCGGGAAAGGGAAGGGGAGCCAAACCTGCGCCCCGGCAGGTCCCGGTGGTCATCTCGACCCAATCGTTGTCGGTCAGGATAATCGTTTCGACGCCGAGGCCCAGAAAAACGGCGCGTGCCAATAGGGCTGCGCCAACAGGGCCGTCGGTTTCGGGTACGCCCGCGCCTTCAGGAAACCCGGTCGCGATGATCACGGGACCGCGATGCTCGCGAACGCGATCACAAATGATCTTCGCACCCGCCATGCAGGCAGGCCCCGGTTGGCGTGCCTGGAGCGCCTGGTAGATCTTGCCGATCAGACCGACACCGGTCAGGTCAAGTGTCATGAAGTCTTCGATGGTTTGGGCGATATTCCTGCCCTTTGCACTTTCCAAATCAAGCATGATGGTCCCTCAATCCTGAGCGCCGATGATGTTTGCAGATTTGCCCGCATCCACATTGCCTCCGCTCAGGAGGACGGCGACGCTCCTGCCGGCACGTTGACCTGACCTGCCAGGATGGCAGCTAGAGTCAGAGATTGAAGCGTGCCGCGCACTTAATGTGAAATCATATTATTGCATCGGTTGGGATAACGGAAACGAATGACTGCTCATCACGTCGCGTGACATCGCGCGTGAGCATAGCTGTCAGCAGTCGCTTCAGCGATCCGTGCAAGCTCGCCGAGGATCTCTCCACCGACGCCGAGCGGGTAAAATGCATAGAAGCTTAACGGCGGCAGGACGATGTCGGTCGAAAGCTTCTTGAGGCCGCTGTTCTGCGTGTCGGTACGCAAGGAGCCTTCCGCTACGAGTGCGATGCCGACACCGTCGAGCGCCATCTTTTCAATCGTGGAGATCGACGAGTTGGTGAAAATCCGCGGCGGCCGTTCTGTATTTCGAAGCAGCACGTCGCGGAGATATTCATAGGGATAAGTGTTTCGAGGATAGGTCAATATTGGAAAGCCGGAAGCGTTTGCGTAGGTGAGCGTTTCGCCCTCAAGAAGCCCTGGTCTCGAATAGAAATGCAGCGGGAAGTCGTTGAGCTTTCGCTGCGTGAAACCATCCACGATAGAAGGCCCAAGTGCGAGAGCCATATCGATTTCGCCTTCTTGTAAAGCCCGCAACATAGGTGGCGTCACGTCGACGGTGATGTCGAAGTCGATGTTCGGAAACTCGCGCGACGATTGTTCGAGAAAGGTAGCGAGCCATGTCTGAACAATTGTTTCCGAAACGCCAAGCCGAACGCGACGTTGGGTTTTCTTGTTGAGCGCGAGATCCTTCTCCATCGCAGAAACCTGCCGCAGCACCACTTCGGCATGACCGTAGAGGACCCGTCCGACGCTTGTCAGCGTGATCGGCTTACTCGTTCTATTGATGAGCGGCTCACCAACCAGATTTTCCAGCGCGCTTATCCGTTGCGAGACGCCCGGCTGCGTGGTGTTCAGTTTTTCCGCGGCCCGTGAGAAGCTGTGGAGGTGGCCCGCCCAATAGAAAACTTCCAGACTGCGTAGGCTAAACATGATCCCGCCCCATCAGAAATAGCATGTTATCGTTGACATCCGTGCAGGATCTGATTGACTGAACCCAGATGACACCAACTGCTCGGAAATTTCCCCAAATATGTAAACGTTAACATCGCGCCCGTCAAAGGTGTTGGGGCTTTGGCTTTCGCAGAAAACTTTCGCCCATACAGATATCGAACATCCGAAGGAGTATGCAATGAGTTTGGCCGTTGGAGTGATTGGCGCCGGTGTCATGGGCTCGGAGCATGCCCGTATTCTGAGGGAAGCGACACCTGGAGCGCATCTTTCCGGCGTCTGCGACGCTGACGAGGCACGCGCCCGCAAGGCGGCGGGTGACGTCTGGGTGACGGCCGACGCTCTTGAACTCATCCGCTCCGACCGGACAGATGCTGTTGTCATCGCCGCGCCGGACGTCACCCATGCCAATCTTGTCCTGGCGTGCATCGAACAAGGCAAGCCGGTGCTTTGCGAAAAGCCGCTGGCAACAACGGCCGCAGAAGCCCGCAGCGTCGTCGAAGCGGAGATCAAGGCTTCGCGCCGGCTGGTTCAAGTGGGCTACATGCGCCGCTTCGATCCGGCTTATGCCGAGATGAAGCGGCTAAAGGACGAAGGCGCAATCGGTTCACCCGTCATCCTGCACAATGTGCACCGCAATCCGGTTGTGCCCACCTGGTTTACCGGCCCGATGTCGGTGACAAATGCTTTCGTCCACGAAATCGACGCGAGCCGCTGGTTGCTCGGCTCTGAGATGGTCTCTGCTCATGTGCGTTCGCTCGGCGCAGGCGATCCGCTGCTGATCACGATGGAGACCGACCGGGGCGAACTCATCTCGACCGAGGTATTCATGAACTGCGGATATGGCTACCACGTTCATGCGGAACTGGTCGGCCAGAAGGGGACGCTGCAGACGATCACTCCGCGCCTGGTAACGGAAAATCTCTCCGGTTTCTCGAGAAGCACATATCCCGACAATTGGATCCCGCGTTTTCGAAACGCCTATATTGCTCAGCTCGATCAATGGGTCAAGAGCATACGCATGCAGCTTCCGGGCGAGGGGGCGAGTGCCTGGGACGGTTATTTGACGACGAAGATAGCCGATGAAATCGTTGCCGCCATGGCGAGCGGCATTGACGCAAAACTGGTCCCGGAAGCGGCTCCGGCGCTCTATCGCTGACCCCATGCTAATAAGAAGAGGTGCGAGAATGTTGATGCCGGTAAGATATGCCGTGGTCGGGGCCGGGTGGATCTCCCAGGAGGCATTCCTGCCGGCGGTCCCGCAAACGGGCAATTCTCGTGTTACCGCGATCGTCTCGGGCAATCGGGAAGGCGCCGCCCAACTTGCGGCGTTTTTCAGCATTGACCATGTATGCGACTATCGAGACTTCGACGCGCTGCTCCGGCAGGATGTCGTCGATGCCGTTTACGTCGCGGTTCCCAACCCGATGCACCATGACTTTGCAGTGCGCGCCGCCAACGCTGGCAAGCATGTGATGGTCGAAAAACCGATCGCCATTTCTGCGAAAGAGGCGATTGCTATGATTGACGCGGCCGCGCGAAACGACGTGTTTTTGATGACCAGTTACAGGCTTCACAACGAACCGGCGACGTTGGCAGCCCTAGATGCTCTACGCGCGGGAAAGATCGGCGAGCCGATCTCCTTTTCTGCGTCGTTCGGTTTCCAGTCGCAAACCGGCAATCATCGTCTGAAGAAAGAGTTCTGGGGCGGGCCGCTTCAGGATATCGGCATCTATTGCATCAATGCCGCCAGGCACATCTTCGAGGCGGAGCCTGTCGAGGTGTTTGCGATGGCGGCAAGACCGCAAAACGACCCGCGGTTCACGGAGATCAATGCGAGCATAGCCGTCACATTGCGCTTCCCGCAAAACCGGCTGGCACAATTCTTCTGCAGCTTCGGGGTTTTTGATGTCGACACGTATCGGGTCGCTGGAACCGAGGGCGAATTGATCATGGAGAACGGCTTCCGCTTCGACATGCCTTCGCGGCTCATAGTGAAGACGAAACGCAACATTGATCACATATCCTATGACATTCACGACCAGTTCGCCGGACAGATCCAATATTTCTCGCAATGCATCCTCACCGGAACACGGCCGGAACCGGACGGCGAGGAGGGATTGGCAGATCTTAAGGTTCTCATTGCAATCGAGCAATCGCTGCGCACCGGCGCGCCACAGCCCGTTTCCAACCCTCCAAGACCCGGACATCCTGCCCTCTCCATGGTGAGGCGGCTGCCGACGACAACAAGACGACTTCTCCTCTGATTGATGGACTGACCGGTGCGAAACCGGTTTCCGATCGTTGACGCGCTCCGTTCTAGCTGGTCAAATAGACGGGCGGTGCGCTAATGCGCGTCTCCGTTGCATTTTCACATGTTGAACGAGCAATTTAGAGATGAAGAAGCCCCCCACTGTACGGGATGTTGCGCGCCTTTCGGGCGTGTCGACAGCAACCGTTTCGCGGTATTTTAGCGGCAAGGCCAGCGCAATAGCCCCTGACACGCTGGAAAGCGTTCGCAACGCTGCGGAAGCACTCGGCTATACGCCCTCGGAAATCGGGCGATCTTTGCGGCTTTCGAGGAGCCGTGTGGTGGTGATGCTGGTTCCGGATGCGACGAACCATTTTACTGCAGACGTCGCGGCGTCCGTCGAAAAGGCGCTTAAAGAATACGGGCTGTCGATGGTGTTGGCGAATGCCGCGGAAGATCCGAAGCAACAGGACCGGCTGTTGACGGACGCTCTCGGTTTGCGGGCAAGGGCCATCATCCTCCAGGGCGCGATCGATACGCCGCAACTGCGCGAGATGGCCGGACGACAGAATAATCTTATCTTCGTCAACCGTCGCCCGGCTGAGGGGGTGTCGGCGCCCTATGTAGGCATCGACAACTATGCGGCCGGTCACGACGTCGGTCGCTATTTTCGGGACCGAGAATACGAAAATTGCGTCGCGATCTCCGGCCCCCGAGAATTTTCGGGAAGCAGCGAGCGTCTTCAGGGATTCCTCGACGGGCTCGGACGTAAGACGACCGTGCAACATTTCGAAACGGCCTTTACGATGGAGGGCGGCTACGAGGTTGGTAGGGAGTTGTTCTCTAAAGAGCGGACCCGCTTCTCCGTATTCTGCGGAAACGATATGATCGCCTATGGCGTGCACCGTGCGGCCGTTGAGCGTCAGATGCGCTTCCCTAATGACCTGGTGCTCTTTGGTTTTGACGACAATAGGTTGAACGAGTGGCTCGCGCCGTGGCTTTCCACCGTTAAGGTTCCTGCCTTCGATTATGGACCGGCGATTGCAAGCCTCGTGTGCGAGCCGGGCGACCCCGCCGAGGGAGCGGCAAATATCATCCTGCCCTTCGAACTGAAGTTGCGCGACTCCGCCTAGATTCCGATAGCAATGTGCGGCTGTTTTTGTGCCTTAGCGGCTCGTGATCTCTGCTGTTGGCTGTAGGGGCTTTTGGTTTTGCCGGCCTGGCTGTTGACGCCGCGTGATTTCCCCGATCACATTTCCAATGTAATCGTTGACATTGAGTTTTTCTCGTGTTGTATACGTTAACATTACAGTTTCTTGACGGGG
>NZ_MRDL01000055.1 GCF_002008365.1 Rhizobium leguminosarum bv. viciae USDA 2370 | reverse complement strand
TTGTAGCTGACGGCAGGACTGTTCATCCCAACCCATTATCCGACAACCGTTAAGCCGCTCACAACGTGACATCACCGCTGCCATGCAGGCATGGCGCCAAATCGCGCGCGCCTTCACGCCGAATGAACAAAAGCCTCACTCCCAGGTCTTGTCTTCACAGCGTTAACTTTACGGTGCCCTTCGGCATTATCCAAGCCTGACGCCCCGCGACTGAAATTCCCGTTCCTTCAGACGTTTGTCAGCTCACAGTGCGAGAAGCGATATCATCGCAGCTAAAAAATGGAAAACCCTGATGAAAGCCCTCATCCTCAAACTCGCACCTTCTTCTCGTTTGAGCGCTATTCCCCCTTCCTCCGCCCCGCGGCTAGACATGCCGCTACGCCCACCTAATCGAGACGCCACCTCGTTCAGTTCTCGGCGATTGGAAGGAAGCTTCGTCAACTCCCAAGGCGTGAAGTACAAGCGTAAAATGCACTTTCTCGAAAAGATGGGCATAGCATCGATGCTCAAATGCGAAACCCTCAAGTGCGTTGGAAATGTCGCTATTCGAGCTAGCCTTCTTTTTGGGTCCGGTGCGCTAGCGTTAGGCCTGCTGCTGCCAGCCATTTCCGCGAAAGAAAATGAACGCTCGCTTGCTTTGCTATCATCTTCAGTCCCGGCTTTCACTCTACCTCCCTTTGATTGGAGTTCCCACAACGGTACACAGAGCCAGTCTTATGGAAAAGGGGGCGACCGTTAATGAAGATTAAGATGGGGTTGCCCGTCTGGGGCTTAGGAGTTGCACCGTTGATGTTTGCGATCGCCGTCGCGACAAGCGCCTTCAAACAAGAGACGCTCGACCCTGTCCACACGGAACGCGTGGTACTCGGCTCGATTGAGGAGACTGTCCTCGCGGAGGGAGTTTTGGAGCCTCGCAGGATAATCAATGTTGGGGCTCAAGTGTCGGGCCAAATAAAGGCACTGCATGTAAAGCTTGGCCAATTCGTGAAGTCTGGTGACTTGATCGCCGAGATTGACCCTACGAAAGAGCAGTACAAGCTACTCACCGCGCAAGCCAACCTCGCTAACGTCAATGCTAGGCGCAAGGAAGCTGAGATAACTCTGAACGAGGCCAAATTGGCGTTTCGAAGACAAAAGACTTTAAGGGAGAACAGGTCTGTATCGGCCGCCGACCTGGAGAAGGCGCAAGCCACATTTCTGTCGCAGGAAGCAAGGCTCGAGCAACTTGAAGCGCAAACAAATGAGAAGATACTCGATGTTGACGTCGCTCGCTCGTCCCTTAACCAAACGAAGATCAGCGCGCCAATGAGCGGCGTAGTAGTTGCTCTGGCGACCAAAGAGGGTCAAACGTTGAACTCAGATCGGGTACCGACCATCGCGGTTCTCGCTCAGCTCGACGTGATGCAGGTGATGGTACAGATATCGGAAGCAGACATGGCGCGCGTGAAGCCAGGCCAGAACGTCCGCTTCACAACCCTAGGAGCGACTGAAGCTCCCAGTTCAGGCGTACTGGAAGAGATACAGCCCGCGCCTCCGTGGATAGCCGACGACGTCAATACGGGTCCCATAAAAAACGGGGAATCCAATCGGGCGGTCTATTACACCGGCGTATTTCCGACACCCAACCCGGAAGGCCGATTTCGGCCAAAGATGAGCGTATCCGTTACAATTATTTTCGGCCACGCCGAAAACGTACCGCTCGTACCCTGGGCGGCTCTGAGTGAGCCCGATGGGAAAGATCGCTACCGAGTTTACGTTCGCAAACCAACTGGAGAAGTCACCGTGCGCCTAGTTACAACGGGTTTGACTGACAAGATTAAAGCGCAAGTACTCAATGGCCTCTCCGTTGGTGATGAGCTTCTCATCTCACCCAGCGAAAAAGCAACTGGTCTTGAGGCGATATAATATGATGACTGCACTTCTTGAGATCGAGAATATTTCGCGGATTTTCCGCACCGGAGACAAGACGGTTAATGCGCTCGCCGGCGTGAGCCTTTCGATTTCGAGTGGAGAGCTGGTGGCAATCGTTGGCACCAGCGGTTCGGGCAAGACGACGCTAATGAACATTTTAGGCTGCTTGGACCAGCCGAGTTCTGGTGACTATCGCATCGGCGGCCGCAGCGTTGCAGGGTTCAGCGCGGACGAACTTGCCGCGTCAAGACGGCAAAATTTCGGTTTCATCTTCCAACATTATCAGCTTCTCGCAACATTGAGCGCTGTCGACAACGTGGCGATCCCTGCTATCTATGCCAGCGTTGGCGCTCGGTCACGCCGAGAAAGGTCCATATCTCTTCTGCGAAAGCTGGGTCTTGATGATCGTCTCGACCACCGCCCGAACCAATTGTCCGGGGGCCAGCAGCAAAGAGTTTCGATTGCCCGCGCATTGATGAATGGCGGCCGCATCATTCTCGCCGATGAGCCGACGGGCGCGCTAGATGCCAAGAGTGGCGGAACTGTCCTCGATATATTGAAGGAACTTCATGTCGCTGGACACACGATTATCATTGTGACACACGATCCGAAAATCGCAGCTCACGCCGATCGGATCGTCGAGATTCGCGACGGCGTTGTCGTTTCCGACCGCTTGACGCACGACCGGCAGAAGACCGATGGCACGCTGGCGTTCAGCGACAACACGCCGATCGGTGCGCTTTCGGCGGTCAGTCGCTGCCTGCTGGAAGCCCTGCGGATGGCGATCCGATCTCTAGTCACCTATCGCATGCGTACCTTCCTCACAGTGCTCAGCATCATTATCGGAATCGCGGCAGTCCTCGTGGCCGTCGGTTTCGGAGAAGGTGCCCGTCAGAAACTTTCGGACGCCCTGGGAGCATTTGGATACAGCGTCATAGAGATTGTTCCGGAGCGCAATGAGGGTGACGGGGGCGCTTCCAACATCAAGACCTTGGTCGCCGCGGATGCCGATGCTCTTGCCGATCAATCCTACATCGATAGCGCAACTCCGGAAGTGCAAACTTCCGCACAAATGCGTTTCGGACACACATCTGTTGCGGCAACTGTCTTCGGCGTCGGCCAGAATTATTTGCGGGTCAAAGGGCTTAAGCTGGTAATGGGATCTTTCCTTTCAGCCGAAGCTGTCTCTCAGCGCCACCAGGAAGCGGTAATTGACGAAAGGACGGCCTCGAGGCTTTTCTCCGACGACAAATCTCCGCTCGGCAAAATCGTCTTGATCTCGCGGGTTCCCGTTGTGATTATTGGCGTTTTTGCACAGCCGCCTTGGCTTCAATCTAGAGAGGCAGAGGTTCTACTTCCTTATACGGTCGTGAAGGGGAGACTCCAGGGTCCCGGCCTAAGTCTCGATGCCCTGGCGGTTCGGGTCGTTGATTCTGTCGACGCAACCGTTGCTGAGCGCGCCATCGTCGACTTTCTAACACGTCGGCACGAGACGAAGGATTTCGCTGTTTACAACTACGACCAGATGCGAAAGTCGAAAGATCGCGCATCCCAAACAATGTGGCAACTCAGCTCTTCCTTAGCTGCAATATCGCTGGTTGTGGGAGGCGTTGGTGTCATGAACATGATGCTCATCTCCGTCACGGTACGCACACACGAAATCGGCTTGCGCTTGGCAGTTGGAGCGCGTCGAATCGACATTATGGTTCAGTTCCTGACCGAAGCCGTTGCAATATGCGCAGCCGGCTCATTTTTGGGCGTAGCTCTGGCAATTGGAATCGCAGCCGTATGGGGCAGAACCTCTAGCGGGTTTTCGATGATCATTTCCGCCGGCACGATTGTCCCTGCTTGCGCGCTAGCGCTTGGGATTGGCCTGATCTTTGGCTTCCTTCCCGCCCGCAAAGCATCTCGCCTGAACCCAATAGATGCACTGTCAAGAGATTAAGTGGCGGTGGTTTCAGGCGCAATCTGCCATGTGCTTCTATATCATATCTCGCCCTTCGGAGGCGGTAGCCAACTGCAGTTGGCGCTTCCCACGCCGTCAGCCCGCGCACTTCGCGATCCCCCGGCCAGGTCGGCGAGATCATCGATGAGAGCCGCAACGGCCTTCTCTTCGGCTGCTATTGTTAATCACGGCTTCTCACTGGCCCCCCGCCTACGCCTGGCTTTTCGCTCTATCCGGACTGTAGAGGCCTTTTGCGCTTCAATTCCCCGCACGTGAACTCATGAGATTCAAAATGAAAATAATCAGACTGACGGTAGCCAGTCTCGTTCTGTCGCTCGCCAGTTGCAGTCTGTCGAGCACATACGTTCAGCCCGAACTGCCCGCGGGGCCCCAATGGCAGAGCGGCGCGCTCCAGAGCGCTGCACAGGCCAGAATAGAATGCTGGTGGCTAACTTTCGAGGATCCTAATCTCGACAAGCTCGTCAGCGTGGTCATTAGCCGAAACAATAACCTGCTACTTGCGGCTAACGAGGCTTACAGAGCCCAACTTAACGCGGATATCGCTGCTAACGGCTTGTTGCCCAGTCTGGGGGGCGGGTTAAGTGTCGACAAACCCCTCGGCGTGCAGAAGCCGTCTGGGTCTTCGGGGACTTTGAATCCCAATGCCTCTCTTGAAATCGATATCTGGGGCAAGCTAGCGGCAAAGAAGGACAAGGCGGGATTTGAGGCTTACGCAACCGCGGAAGATTACGGCGCCGCGCGCCTCTTCGCTATTGACAACACCGTCCGGGCGTATTTCGAAATCGCGCATGCAAATGAGTCGCTCGCATCTGCTAAAGCCAGCCTTGCCCACGTGAAGCGGATTCAGGCAATAGTCCGCGGGCAGGTGGCCGCCGGAGCCGCGTCCGATCTGGAACTCAGGCAGGCTGAGCAGAAGGTCGAGGAGTTGGCAGCGGCGGTTTCAAGCAGGAAGCAGGACCTCCTTGTCGTGCGGAACGAACTGGTTGTTCTCTTAAATGGTGCCCCCAATCCTGTCTCAGAACCTGGGCGCTTGCCGAGTAAGAAGCTTCCCCCAATCACGCCTGGACTGCCGGCCGAGCTGCTCGCTCGTCGCCCAGACTTGCGAGCCGCGGAGGCAAGACTGCGTGCCACTCTGAAACAAGTTGATCAAACTCGGGCCGGCTTGTATCCGTCGATTTCAATCACCGCCGCTCTCCGGGCGAGCAGCCCCCGACTGCTTGAGCTCATCTCTGCTCCCGCTGCATCGGTAGCTGCGGCAATGTCTTTCCTTGATCTCAAGAATATGAACCTGGTGATGGCCGTTTCAAAGGAAGAGTACGATAAGCAGGTACTGATGTTCCGCAATACTTTGCTTAATGCCTTTTCTGAAGTTGCCAACACGCTCGGTGAAAGGGCGAACAACGCCGAACAGATCCGACGACATCGCAATGGCCTAATCGCAGCGCAGGAAATTGAACAGCTGCAGGAGGCCAAATACCTCTCGGGTGGCATCGCCCTCCAGACGTTACTCGACTCCCAGGAAAGTCGCCGCGCGGCCGAGATAACGCTTGCCGCTTCCCGCCTAAGCCAATTGCGCACCGAATCGAAGCTCTACCGCATCATTGGGGGTGGCCCCGAGCGGGATGCACCAAGTTGCCATGGAATCGAGACCAGGCAACGATCTAATCGCTAGCTGCACATGGCCTCAGTTAGCCAGGCACGTCAATTGGATTCCTGATGGACGCTATTGATCGTCTCGACCCGAGTGCCAACGGAGGCGGGGAAATTTGCACAGCGGGGATAAGTGGAATTTCTGCCTGACTTTGGCATAGTTGCCGAAAATAGGAGAGATGACAACGAGACGTCCGCGCCGGAACCATAGCCCGCCTTTTAAGGCGACGGTGGCACTTGCCGCCATCAGAGGCGAGCAGACGCTGGGGGAATTGCCAGCCGTTCGACGTGCACGCCAACCAGGTCAAGCAATGGAAAGACCAGCTCCTTGATCGGGCTACGTGCGTTTTCGGTTATGAAGCCAAGGCGGAACCGGCAAACCAGACCGTTGACGTCGAAACGCTTCACGCCAAATTCGGCGAACTGAAGCGCTTCATGATCCTCTCCCGCCGTCGGACGGGTTGATGAGAGTTCTCCGCCCGGCGATGTCACGTTGTCGGCAACTTAACGGGTGGCGGATAATTCGGTTGAGATGACCTCATCGACCATCAGCTACAAGAA
>NZ_MRDL01000029.1:0-2500 GCF_002008365.1 Rhizobium leguminosarum bv. viciae USDA 2370 | reverse complement strand
GTGCGGCCGTAGTGGGTGACAGCCCCGTACGCGTAGATATCATGATTGTCCTAGAGTAGGGCGGGACACGAGAAATCCTGTCTGAACATGGGGAGACCACTCTCCAAGCCTAAGTACTCGTGCATGACCGATAGCGAACAAGTACCGTGAGGGAAAGGTGAAAAGCACCCCGACAAGGGGAGTGAAATAGAACCTGAAACCGGATGCCTACAAACAGTCGGAGCCCGCAAGGGTGACGGCGTACCTTTTGTATAATGGGTCAACGACTTAGTGTAACAAGCAAGCTTAAGCCGGTAGGTGTAGGCGAAGCGAAAGCGAGTCTGAATAGGGCGATTTAGTTTGTTGCATTAGACCCGAAACCGAGTGATCTAGCCATGAGCAGGTTGAAGGTTGGGTAACACCAACTGGAGGACCGAACCCGCATCTGTTGCAATAGATTGGGATGACTTGTGGCTAGGGGTGAAAGGCCAATCAAACTCGGAAATAGCTGGTTCTCCGCGAAATCTATTTAGGTAGAGCGTCGAGCGAATACCCCCGGGGGTAGAGCACTGGATGGGCTATGGGGACTCACCGTCTTACTGATCCTAACCAAACTCCGAATACCGGGGAGTACTACTCGGCAGACACACGGCGGGTGCTAACGTCCGTCGTGAAAAGGGCAACAACCCTAACCTCCAGCTAAGGTCCCCAAGTCATGGCTAAGTGGGAAAGGATGTGAGGATCCCAAAACAACCAGGATGTTGGCTTAGAAGCAGCCATCATTTAAAGAAAGCGTAACAGCTCACTGGTCTAAATAAGGGTCTTTGCGCCGAAAATGTAACGGGGCTGAAGCCATGCACCGAAGCTGAGGATTTGCGAGCAATCGCAAGTGGTAGCGGAGCGTTCCGTAAGCTGATGAAGGGAGACCCGTGAGGGCTCCTGGAGGTATCGGAAGTGCGAATGTTGACATGAGTAACGATAAAGAGGGTGAGAGACCCTCTCGCCGAAAGACCAAGGGTTCCTGCTTAAAGTTAATCTGAGCAGGGTTAGCCGGCCCCTAAGGCGAGGCAGAAATGCGTAGTCGATGGGAACCACGTTAATATTCGTGGGCCTGGTGGTAGTGACGGATTGCACAAGTTGTTCATTCTAATTGGATTGGATGGGCAGCGGAGCGGTTCCAGGAAATAGCTCCACCGTATAGACCGTACCCGAAACCGACACAGGTGGTCAGGTAGAGTATACCAAGGCGCTTGAGAGAACTATGTTGAAGGAACTCGGCAAATTGCACGCGTAACTTCGGAAGAAGCGTGACCCCATGCTAGGCAACTATTATGGGGTGGCACAGACCAGGGGGTAGCGACTGTTTATCAAAAACACAGGGCTCTGCGAAGTCGCAAGACGACGTATAGGGTCTGACGCCTGCCCGGTGCTGGAAGGTTAAGAGGAGAGGTGCAAGCTTTGAATCGAAGCCCCAGTAAACGGCGGCCGTAACTATAACGGTCCTAAGGTAGCGAAATTCCTTGTCGGGTAAGTTCCGACCTGCACGAATGGCGTAACGACTTCCCCGCTGTCTCCAACATAGACTCAGTGAAATTGAATTCCCCGTGAAGATGCGGGGTTCCTGCGGTCAGACGGAAAGACCCCGTGCACCTTTACTATAGCTTTACACTGGCATTCGTGTCGGCATGTGTAGGATAGGTGGTAGGCTTTGAAGCGGGGACGCCAGTTTCCGTGGAGCCATCCTTGAAATACCACCCTTATCGTCATGGATGTCTAACCGCGGCCCGTTATCCGGGTCCGGGACAGTGTATGGTGGGTAGTTTGACTGGGGCGGTCGCCTCCGAAAGAGTAACGGAGGCGCGCGATGGTGGGCTCAGACCGGTCGGAAATCGGTCGTCGAGTGCAATGGCATAAGCCCGCCTGACTGCGAGACTGACAAGTCGAGCAGAGACGAAAGTCGGTCATAGTGATCCGGTGGTCCCGCGTGGAAGGGCCATCGCTCAACGGATAAAAGGTACGCCGGGGATAACAGGCTGATGACCCCCAAGAGTCCATATCGACGGGGTTGTTTGGCACCTCGATGTCGGCTCATCGCATCCTGGGGCTGGAGCAGGTCCCAAGGGTTTGGCTGTTCGCCAATTAAAGCGGTACGTGAGCTGGGTTCAGAACGTCGTGAGACAGTTCGGTCCCTATCTGCCGTGGGTGTAGGAATATTGACAGGATCTGTCCCTAGTACGAGAGGACCGGGATGGACATATCTCTGGTGGACCTGTTGTCCTGCCAAGGGCATAGCAGGGTAGCTATATATGGACGGGATAACCGCTGAAGGCATCTAAGCGGGAAACCCACCTGAAAACGAGTATTCCCTATCAGAGCCGTGGAAGACGACCACGTTGATAGGCCGGGTGTGGAAGTGCGGCAACGCATGAAGCTTACCGGTACTAATAGCTCGATCGGCTTGATCGTTCTCATTGACTATGCTCATCTCAAGGCGACCGCAAAGCGGTCGTCCGGATCGATG
>NZ_MRDL01000056.1 GCF_002008365.1 Rhizobium leguminosarum bv. viciae USDA 2370 | reverse complement strand
TGTCGATCAGCTTGATTAAGCAGAATCAATTTCCTTGGAATGATACGGTTTATTACCTGCCAAGATCAGTGGAATCTTTCGGATTGGCCGGAATGCGCCACAAGCGGTCATTGATTGGATGCCCCAACTAGATAGAGTGCTACTGCGAGAAGAGCAGAAAGTAGCATCATGTTGGAGACGTCTCGACTAACCCTTCGCCCCTATGAGGTAGGCGACCTTCCATCCTACATGACCATGACGGCCGAACCCGAGGTTTATCGATTCCTTGCCGGAAAGCCGCTAACGGAAAAAGAGGCTTGGTCGAGGCTGCTCATGTACGTTGGGCACTGGTCCGCCTTCGGTTACGGATTTTTTGCTGTGTTAGACAGAACAACAGGCGACTATCTTGGGGAAACGGGTTTAGCGCGTTTTCGTCGCGGCCTTGGAACCCCCTTCGATACCCTCGACGAAGCGGGATGGGTTTTTTCCCGTAGAGTACATGGAACGGGCATTGCTTACGAGGCTGCTGCTGCGGTCCATCACTGGTACGAAGAACAATGGTCGAAGCCAACCTTCTGTTTGATCCCGGAAGAAAACATGTCCTCATTTCGAATCGCTGACAGGCTTGGCTACCAACGGCGGGACGGATTCCGGGATTTAGAAGGCGTTGCTCTCTTAGATAGACAACCTAGCCGCATTTGACCGCTTTGGGCCGAACGCAGCCATCCTTGGTAGAACAGCTCTCAAGACCTGATGTCTTCCGGCTGTCATTTTCCCCGCGCATTCTGCGATCGGCAGCAATTGATCGTGGCCAAGCCGATACGTCGGCCGGGAGGTCTCAATGGCGCAGACACCTGAACGAATGCTCATCAGCGCGACAGCCTGGCAAAAGGCTTTGGCCCGCGAAGCGATCATTCGGCCTATCGCTTTCGTAAAGAACCTGACCGCCCCAGAGAGATTCGCCGCGTGCAGGGAGTTGGACCTCAAGCCGACAAGGTTCTATCAGCTCCTCGCTCAATTTCGGCGAAAGCCCGTTACCAGCTCATTGCTAGACGAGACGCCCGGCCCCGAGAAGGGGAGGCGGCTCCTATCTCGGGAACACGAAGATGCTGTTGCCTACGCCATTCAGGAGACCTACTGCCGCCGCGAGCGTCCCACGATCACCGCCGTTCATGATCATGTCCGGGTAATTTGCCGTCAGCGAAACCTGCCTGCACCTTCGTGGAAGGCCGTGAAGGCTCGCATAGATCAGTCCGACCGGCAAAAGCTGACTAAGGCAAGGGAAGGCGGCCGCGCGGCACGTCAGCGATACACGCCGGTCGTAGAGGAATACTCGGCCCAGCACGCCATGGAGATCGTGCAGATTGATCATACATTGGTCGACCTTTTTGTCGTTGATGTTGTTAGCCGCGAACCATTGCAGCGCCCTTGGTTGACTTTGGCGATCGACGTCGCCAGCCGCATGGTGGCCGGCTTCTATCTGAGCCTTGAGCATCCATCGTCGACATCCGTCGCTCTGGCCATCCGGCACATGGTTTTGCCGAAGGCATCGTGGCTCGCGGAGCAAAATGTGGTCGGCGACTGGCCAGTGCATGGTTTGCCCACCGCCATTCATCTCGACAATGCTCGGGAGTTTCGGGGCAAAGCGCTCGCTTGGGGAGCGGCCGAGCACGGCATCAATCTCATCCATCGACCAGTTGCTCGCCCACATTACGGTGGTCACATCGAGCGGCTTATCGGCACGATGATGGGAGCCGTTCACTTTCTGCCCGGATCAACGTCGAGCGATATAGGCTCCCGCGGCGACTGCGATCCGCAAAAGCATGCAGTCATGACCTTTGACGAGCTGGAGCGGTGGCTGACCCTTGAGATCGTCGGCCGCTATCACGCCGATATCCACCGTGCGCTGAAGATTCCGCCTCGTCTGGCTTGGGAAGATGCTGTCCTCGCGCGTCGGGAGCCTTTAAGACTTCCCTATGACGAACACCGTTTCGTTCTGGATTTCCTGTCGTTTGAGGAACGCGCCATCCGCCGAGACGGACTGCACCTGTTCGGCCTCAAATATTGGGACGATGTCCTGAGCCCATGGACCGGTGCGCCGGAAAAGATGCGGGTCCGTTACGATCCTCGGGATATTTCATGTGTGTTCGTCGACGGGCCAAACGGCGAAAGCTGGCCGGTTCGGTTTGCAGACCTCGGTCGGCCACGGATCACGCTCGGGGAGCACCGGCAGGCCATGGCCGCCTTGAGGGCTCGTGGTTTGCAATCAGTCGACGAGCACCTGATCTTCGAGACCATCGAAGCCCAGCGACAGATTGTCGAGATGGCAGGCCGCCAAACGCGGAGCATCCGCCGGGGAGCTGAGAGACAGTCACGAGCACTGGCGGCGACCAACCGGCAGCAGGCGGGAATGACGGATGATGGCGACGAAGACGATTTTCTCGATTTATCTCCGTTGTCGGTGGAGGAGTGGTCATGACGGAATATTCCCATCTGCTGCCGGCCTATCGGCGGTACGCCGAGATGGGGATTGAAGAACGGGTCGCCTGGATCCGTGCGGATCGTTGGCTGGAAACAGCCGATGCGAAGGCTGCGCTGACGCGGCTTGAGGATCTGCTCTCCTATCCGCCGCGGGATCGAATGCCCTGTCTGCTTCTCTACGGCGATACCGGCATGGGAAAGACCAAAATCATCCGAAAGTTTCTTCGCGATCACCAGCCCATCTTCGATCGTGGAACCGGGTTGACGAGCATGCCGGTCGTGGCGATGCAGATGCCGGCCGAACCCGTCGAACGCGATGTCTACGGCGAACTCCTCAATGCGATGAGTGCACCGGGTCCAAGCGGAGACGCGACCTTCCGTCTGAAGACCACTTGCCGGACCCTCATGCGAAGGATGGGTGTGCGGATGCTGATCATCGATGAGATCCATGCCATGCTGACCGGGACATATCGGCAGCAGCGGGTCTTTCTCAACGTCATCCGCTTTCTGGCGAATGATCTGAAAGTCCCGTTGATCTGCGCCGGTACCGATCTTGCCCGACAGGCGTTGTTGACGGATCCTCAGCTCGCCGAGAGGTTCGAGGCAGTTCACCTGAAGCGCTGGTCCAATACACAGCAGCTCGCCCTGTTGCTCGCAAGTCTCGGAAGCATCCTGCCTCTGCGCGAGCCATCACAGCTTGGGACCGCAGCGGTTCGCCGCAAGGTGCTGGATATGACCGAAGGCGTCACTGTGCGAATTTTTCGCCTGATCGAGACGGTTGCGGTCGAAGCCGTGCGACATGGGAAAGAGGCGATCACCTTGGAGAGTTTCGACGGTGACAACCTTGTCCTGCCGCTGGTTGCGATGGCGCGGCGCGCTGAAGGCCGCCTGCAGCGACATGCAAGCCAGTGAGACCGGTGCGGCTGCTTGCTATCGCCCCACGGCCCTTTGAGGATGAACTCCTCAGTTGCTGGCATTGGCGAGTGGCGAGCCATTACTCCAGCTCGCCCCGACAGATTGAGAACTGGATATGTGCCGCTCCGGGAGGTTCGAACCCGCATCTCCTCAGCCAAAACATCCCTACCGAACAGTCCGCAACCCGATTATGGGCGCTGGCCTCTCGCCTGCAGCAAGTCGATCTGGATCGACTGTCTCTGCAGGCCACTGGGCGCAGCAGGGCGTCATTCGTGAGCGATCCCAGGCATCGAGGCGTTTGTCCGGCATGCCTGGATGAAGATGCCGAGGAGGGGAGCGACCACTATTTCCGACGGTCCTGGGCATGCGTTGAAGTAGTGGTCTGCCCCCGGCACGAAATTGGCCTCGAGATTAACTGCGGTGGGTGTTTCCGCAGTGGTCTGTTTCAGTTCCGGTCGACACCTACCGGCGTCGCCAGACTGTTTTGCCGTGATTGCGATGCGGTTGTCTCGGCGCGGAGGTTTCAGCGCCGCAATCAGGTAGACTTGCTGCAGATCGCCTCGTTGATGCGCGAGGCCATCGGCAAGGGCGGGTCGGAGTTTGAACGCATCGAGACGGCAAGCCGCTTCCTCTGGTCGCCACGGCCGGAAGGGATGCAATATATCGTCTCGCTGGGTTTACCACTGCCCTACGGTCAGCGACCGTTGGTCACCGCAGTCACGTCGCCGCTGACCAGCCTTCCACCGGCATGGCGAGCCGTGACGATTGCAGCCATCGCAGACCTCCTCTTTGGGGTCGCTTCGAAAGCGGCTCCACTCTCTCCCTCTGTTCGCGAGGCCTTTCGCCAATTCGAGCGTGGGACGGCCCCAGAGTATCATAGGGCCTCATTACCGCCGCGGGCGGCATCAGTCATAAAACTCCGGGCAGAAACTGAATACCGCCAGCTCGCCCGCGGCATTATTGGGAGCCAAGACTGGAAAGCCTTGCCGTCAAAAGAAGGGCGCGCAAGAAACCGGGCCATCGGCAAGTTGATGCACCGCGCCCTCAATAACGGATGAGACCGAACCGATGTGCCTCGTCGAGCAGATGGCGAACAGAGGACGGCTGCCATTTGCGCCCACCGCGCGCCGGCCTCTCACCCATTTGATCCAGTTGGGCGGCAATGTCGCGCAGCGACAAGCCGGGATCGGCAATGGCAATCGCCGCGACGAGTTTCATCAGATGATCTTCTGGCGCGCGCCGTGGCGAGCGCGCCAAGAGTTCGGGCTCGGCCAGCTTCTCGCGCACCATTCGATGCACCGCGCGGCGCAGGCGTTCCACCGTCCAGTCATGGCCCCGGCGATTGAGCACCCGGACGACATTGTCCCAGCTGTGCTGCGGCCGGAGTTGCCGCACCATCGGCAGCCAGGTTTGGGCGGACGAGATCAGCTCGTCGAGATAGAGTTTTTCTCTCGCCTTCGACACCGCCCTGATCGCTTCTGGCCGCCGCTCTCGAAGTCCGGGATTGCCCGGCAGCTTGCCACGCGCTTTTGCCGCCTTGATGCCAGCTCTGGTTCGTTCGGCAATCAAAGCCCGTTCGAGCTGCGCGACAGCTCCGAGGACCTGGAGAGAAAACATGCCTTGCGGGGTGGACGTGTCGATGGGATCGCGGATCGATCGGAAATGAACGCCGCGCTCCTCCAGATCCTCGATCACCTGCAACAGATGGCTGACCGAACGGGCGAGGCGATCCAGCCGGACAACAACAAGCACATCGCCAGCGGCGAGCTCGCCGAGCAGTCTCGTCAGCACTGGTCGGGCCCGTGAGGCGCCAGATCCGTGCTCCTGAAAAATCCGCTCGCAGCCGGCGGCCTGCAACTCGTCCATCTGAGCGTCATGGACCTGATCGTCGGTCGAGACACGGGCATAGCCTATAAGACGTTTCGGGGCCGGCGATGGATTGGCGACTTGCCGTTTTGCCATGGTTTTCTCGTGCGTTTTTCAGGTGCTTTGTACAAATAAGGAATGCGTGAGAAAATGACCAGTTGCAAGCGTGTTTTAGAGGGCAAATACAGCCCCGTCAGACTCGAAATCCGATGTCGAACGGGTATCCGGCAGCAACCGGCGTGAAACGCGCTCTGGCGGCCATCCGTGGCGGAAATGCCGGAAACTAGGGCGTTCGGAGGGAGGGGAGGGGTAAGAAGCCTCGACTGAGGCAGAGATTGCAGAGAAATCCGCGCTCGCTCGAGAGGAGAGGGCGGCTCGCGGCGGCTCTTGTATCCACCGCTATTCCGCCGATCCTCGCCGAAACCTGCCTGAAAGGCCGGAAAACCAGGGGTTTCCGCGCATCCAGGCCGACCGACAT
>NZ_MRDL01000041.1 GCF_002008365.1 Rhizobium leguminosarum bv. viciae USDA 2370 | reverse complement strand
CGCTATTCCGCCGATCCTCGCCGAAACCTGCCTGAAAGGCCGGAAAACCAGGGGTTTCCGCGCATCCAGGCCGACCGACATTGCTGATTTGCGACTCCAGATCAACTACCATCGATAACCAGTACTTATCGATGGTTGTTGATCTAACTCGAGATCGTCATGGACGACAGAAGTAATGACTACCATTACCTTCTGGTTAACGGTGTGTTTGCTATGATTTCAACGCGTTGCGATATCGCCAAACTGCCCGTCCAGAGCCTGCTGCGGTACGTGGGGCAGATTTGGTGGCGATGCCGGTTTGTCAGGCAATTGTGTCGCTGACCAGCTTCTATCATAATCCGCTTCGTCCCTGAAGAAGACTGCCATTGAAGGATGGATCCGTGCCATGACCAACATCGATATCGATAGGCTCGATGAGGCCGAACTGCTGGCGTTGAACGAGCGTATCGTCGAACGGCTTCATCTTCTCCATCGGCAAAAGACAGATCAAGCATTGCAGCAGATCAAGATCGGCAGTGCCGTGATGTTCGAGGCACCCGACGGCCGAACGATTACGGGTATCGTCATTCGCCGCAATCGCAAGACCGTCACGATCCATACCGACGACGAGAAGCACTGGAACGTCTCACCGACGCTTGTCAGGCTGACCGGTCGGCATGCTCTGGATGGGGTGGCGGCCAAGGACGGGCGCGTGCTGCCATTTACGAAGCCCGGCACGCGGTAGCGGCGTTCAGGCTTTCGCCGCGATAAGGCCTGCCAATTGCGGGATGGCTTCGCCGCCGAGGCCAAGCCGGTCCCCAAGATAGTGATAAAAGGAAAGCTCGAGTTTCTGGCAGGTCTTCAAGAGACCAAGCATGGTGTCGCGGGCAACACGACCATCGCGACTCATGGTGCCGCCGGAAATCTTTCGTTTGGTGACGAACGTCCGCAGGTCATTCTCTGACGCATTGGTGTGCAACGGTGTTTGCGGGTAATCGAGCACCTTTAGCAGCTCGTTTTTACGGCGATGCAGCCGCTCAAGCAACTTGTCGAGTGCCCCATAGCCGGTGCGCAGGCTAAAGATCCTATCGAACCGTTTTCGGAACGCGGGAGCGGACTGAGGGGAAGGGTTCAGCTGATAGGCTTTCAACGCCTTGTAGAAACGCCAGACGAGATCGCGCACGACAGCGACCCAGCGCTCCTCCTTCGCAGTCGCCGGCATCAGCTTTTGCAGAAGGCGTTCCCCGTGGACCCAGCATAGCGCGTGGTTGCCGACGCGGAACTGGCCGGCGTCGTCGGACACGATCACCATGTCACCCACCAGACCATGATGACGGATCGAGCCCCAAAGGCCGGCCTCTGCAAGCGTACCAATGTCCTGCCGGTCGAAGATGTCGATACCCTTGCCGCCCAGATGCTCCATGAACGGTACCTGGTTGCAGAAGTGTTGCAGTTCAACAGTCCGCAGTCCGGCGGCCAATGCTGGACCGCCATGGCGTTCCTCCAGATAGTCGATAGCCGCATCGTTCAACACGTAGTCCAGATAACTGCCACGCAGCAGCGACAGGAGGTTCAGCCGTGATTTTGATTTCGTGGTGCGGAAAATGGTAAAATTCTCGCCGCCGATATGGGTCGTGTGGAAGTTGGCATGGGCATGGCGGGCGCCGGTATCATCGACCGTCACGTAGGCTGACGACACCAGGCCAGCATGCAGCACCGCCGCATCTTCAGCGACAAAGCCATCCAGATCCTTGGTCAGAAGCCGCACGATCTGACGCTTGGAGATGTCCAGACCGATATCGTTCAGCAATGTCGTCAGCCGCGCCATCGTCACCTGTCCTTGCGCGTGGAGCATCAGGCACGGCCGCTTGAGGTTTGCCTCGTAACCGCCTGTGATCCCCACTGGCAACGGCGCGAGCACCGTCTTTCCATCCGGCGTCACCCAGCATTCGCGGCGATAATGCACGAGCTCGGCCTTGAGGATAAGGTCGCGGACGTAGACGCTTTTGTATCCCTTGAAGCGCGAGCCGCTGGGAACATCGGCGCGCAAGACTTGCCGCCGGCTCACCCGCTTCACATCCAGTTTTGGACCCCGTGGCTTCTTCTTGGCGCCCGGCTTCTCGTCAGGCTTCGTGTCGGTTGCCTTTTCCATGCCGGACGATCGAAACGGCGGCCGCGGTGGCAGATTCTTCAGCCGGGCGATCTCATCGCGCAGCAGCTGGTTCTCGAGTTTCAGCCGGGTATTTTTCAGGCGAAGGGCGGCGTTTTCTTCGCGCAGTTGGATGGTCTCGGCCTCAAGCTTCTCAAGCCTGGCTTCCGCCTGCTGCGACCGCCCCAGAAGACCCGTCACCAATCCGCGCAACGCATTCAGCGAAAGCGTGTCGGCATGCTCGGGGGAGGGGAGCCGTTTCTTCATGACGGAATCGAATCATGATTTGCCCCGTTCAGGGAATCCCCCAAGCCGACAAACTGTTCTCAAAGCGTACGGTTATGCACACTTTCTATGCCCGGCGCCGAAACGCCGCCACCGAATCTGCTCCACGTACCAAATTCGCGCGGCGACCCCCGGCGATCGGCGGGGAGGGGACCTTCTGAAAGAATTCGAAGGCGGAGAGATCGAAACGTTCGTCGCTGCCCACCACCGCTACCGTCCAGAACTCGCAGGCTGCGCCGAACACGGTCGAGATCTGGACAACCTCGATATCACTGGGCTCGGAGATCGACGCACCTTTTGCCGGCAGACGGCGAGCCCAGTAGAAGCGGTTGGGTTCCAGTTGGAAGGTGCCGATCGTGTTCATGCGCCTAGTCCTATTAGAGGTTAATGAAAGGTTAGCGCAGAATTTCACAAGAGTCTCGGGAGAGGCAGGGGGAATTCACACGAATTGGTTACTGCCGAAGCCGTCTCGCGAGACGACGATAGCATAAAAATCTGCTATCGTAGCGACTGTATTGTCGTTGACCGTAGGTCGTTTTCGGTGAAAACCTAGTGACCTGAATCAGGGACTACACTTGACCCTGATCACCTGGTGAAGGTTCTGTGGGCGGTTCGCAAGGCATGATCGCTTCGGGTGTGGTGGTTGTGTCGTGCCAGCCGGTCGCCTTCCGCAGGGGGAGCCGCCTTGTTGATGCCGCTTGACCTCACCACGCCGAATAGAGAAGATGACCACTCCCTGGGACACGATCTAATTTTTCTGCGGTCAACTGCGAACGAGAGCTTGATACATTCAAAATCCATTTGACCCATCAAATGCCGGGAAAAACACCTTACAAGCGTAACCACGTATCGCTTCAACAGGGCGTTCGCAGATGCTAGCTGTGGATGCGGTGAAGGCGATAGGAATATGATCAATCGTTGACCTGGCGGACATAAATCAGCTGCCGCATGAACTTACTCACGTCCCTAGGGACATCCTTTCGCAGATCGCGAAGGGTGCGTGCCCAGGCGTCAACTGCCGATCATGCTTGAACGATGTCGCGTCTTGGCGGCTACTGGACCGGGGGATGAGGTCTCGATCGCATAAGAGTGCCTCCACTCGCCGGCGCAATTCACCGGGGCGCTCACGGTGAATTTGCTAATCGCGGATCTGCTGATGCGCCTCCTGCCGTCGCAGGGAGGAAGGTCGGGGATGTGGTCCAGGAGGTAGGCTTCAGGCATCGCAGGGTAACGCTTCCTATGTCCCAAAGAGCTGGGTTGATAATTGAAAATTCTGCGCACCCGCACACATCTTCTTCGGTCAAAGGAGCAGCCATGGCTACCGTGAAAGTCGATATCAATAACTTCCAGTCGGAAGTTCTGGAATCCGCAGCACCCGTCGTCGTCGATTTCTGGGCCAACTGGTGCGACCCCTGCAAGATGATTGCTCCTAGCCTCGAGGAAATCTCCGTCGAGATGGAAGACAAGATCAAGGTCGCCAAGCTCAACATCGATGAAAACCCGGAGCTCGCGTCCCAATTGGGCGTGCGCTCCATTCCGGCGCTCGCGATCTTCAAGGGCGGCGAAGTGGCCGATTTCTTGGTCGGCGTCAAACCGAAGGCAGCTCTTTTGGACTGGATTTCGAATGCTGCCTGATCGATATCACTCAATCTGTACCACAACGAAAAAACCGTTAGCTTACGCCCCGTAAAGCGGCAGGGCTCATAGTTATTATGGGCGTTTGTACAGGGCTGAGCCATGTGAGCTTCAGCGCGATGAGAGCGTCGGTTTGTAATAGCGGAATATAGTCCTCCCCTGTTTCGGACTTGCGATGCTGTCGGAGCGATTGGGTGGCGAAGAAGCTTTTCATTTCGG
>NZ_MRDL01000063.1 GCF_002008365.1 Rhizobium leguminosarum bv. viciae USDA 2370 | reverse complement strand
GCCGATGAGCACGAAAGCCATCGACATCTCGCTCTTGAACTTCCGCTTAACTGCGCGCTTGTCTGCCAAGCCTGCGGCGTCAGAAGTTGTCGTCATTGTGCGGCGAGCTCCATGATCTTGACCTGGTCCGCGTCCGCGCGGTCGAGGATGCCCGCCAGCCGTCCCTGGCGGATCGTGACGATGCGGTCGCTCATCCCGAGAATCTCCGGGAGTTCGGAGGAGATCATGATGACGGCGACACCCGTAGAAGCGAGTGTGGAGATCATTCGATGAATCTCCGCCTTGGCGCCGACATCAATCCCGCGGGTTGGTTCATCGAGGATGAGCACCTTGGGTTTTGTCAGCAACCAGCGGCCGATCAGCACCTTCTGCTGGTTGCCGCCCGAAAGGTTGAGGATCTTCTCGCCCATGCTTGGGGTTTTCACGCGTAGCGTGGTTTTCATCTCTTCGCATTCTTCGGAAAGGCGCTTCTGCTGCACGAAGCCGTGCTTGACATACCCACCATGAAGCGCGGCCAACTGCATGTTCTGTTGGATGTCCAACAACAGGAAACAGCCCGATTCCTTGCGGTCTTCGGTGAGGAACGCCATGCCATTCTCCATGGCGACGCTCGGAGAGGTGATCTTGATCTCCTTGCCGCCAATGGCGATGCTTCCCGAAGTTGCGGGCGTCACACCGAAGATCGTTTCCGCGATATTGGAGCGGCCGGCGCCGACCAGTCCGGCTATCCCGAGGATTTCGCCGGCATGAAGATCGAACGATACGTCTTCGAATACATCCTTCAGGCCGAGATTTTGGACGCTGAGAACAACCTCTCCGATCTTCGACTCTACTTTGGGAAACATCTGTGAAATTTCGCGCCCGACCATCATGCGAATGACTTCGTCGCGCGTCAGCTCCCTGGATGCCTTGGTTGCGATGTGCCGGCCATCCCTGAAGATCGATACCTCATCAGCAATCTCAAACAGCTCGTTCATCTTGTGCGTGATGTAGATGATACCCTTGCCTTGCTCCCTCAGCGTGCGAATGATGCGAAACAGGTGCTCGACTTCGCGTTCGGTCAGCGCCGAGGTCGGTTCGTCCATGATGAGGACGTCCGACTGATAGGAGACGGCCTTGGCGATCTCGACCATCTGCCGGCTTGCCACCGACAGCTGCCCCACTCTCTCGTCGGGGTCCAGATCAATCCCGAGCTCTTTGAACAGGCGGTATGTGCCGGCACGCAGTTCCTGATGATCGACAAGACCGAAGCGATTTCGCGGTTCGCGGCGGATCCAGATATTTTCTGCGATCGTCATGTGATTCATCAGGTTGAGTTCCTGGTGAATCATCGCAATGCCGTTGTCGAGCGCGTCGAGCGGACTGCGCAGCTTGATCGGCACGTTGTTGAGATAAAAATCCCCCGCATCGGGCGTGTAGATGCCGGCGATGATCTTCATCAAGGTTGACTTGCCCGCGCCGTTCTCGCCCATGAGCGCATGAACGGTACCGCGACGAAGCCGGAAGGAGACGTTGTCGAGGGCAACGTTCCCGGCGAATTCCTTGCGGACGTTTTCGACCTGCAGGAGAAATTCGGCTGTTGGAACGGCCCCGCTCTCTCTTACGGCTTTGATAGTTGAGGGGGAAACCTTCGTCATGTAACCAAACCCTTCCGTGACCCGTCTGCTGAGGCAGGCAGACGCGCCGTCGGCGCGCCTGCCTGCTCATCGGCGCTAGTTCTTGCTGAGATAGCTTTCGACGTTTGCCGGATTGACCAACTCGTAGGGAATCCAGAGCGGCGATTCGACTTTCTCACCCTTTACGAGCTTCATGGCCACGTCGACCGATCCGGCGCCCTGTCCGATCGCATCCTGAAAGACGGTAACCTGCAGATCGCCGTTCTTCATGTATTGCATCGCTTCCTTCGTCGCATCGACGCCGGCGACGATCACCTGCGAGGTGTCCAGGCCGGATGCCTTGAGCGAATTGATAGCGCCGATCGCCATCTCGTCATTGTTCGAGATGATCGCGGCCGGTTTGTATCCGGCGGTGATCCAGTTCGTCACAAGATCCTGTGCCTTAACCGGGTCCCAGTTTGCCGACTGCTCGTCGATGATCTTCATGAAATTGCATTCGGCCGTTGCGGCAACCTCGTGCACGGCCTGGCTGCGCAGCACCGCCGTTTCGTTGGCAAGTACGCCCTGGATGATCAGAATATCGGCAGAATCCGCCTTTCCACGCTCCTTGAGAACACGGCAAACTTCCTGCGCTTCCAAGGTGCCGGCAACCTTCTCGTCCGAGCCGACGAACGCCGCCTTCGGGCCGAGCTCATGGACGTCGCTAGGCGTATTGTTGACGTAGACGAGCGGGATGCCGGCGTCGGCGGCGAGTTTCGTCATGGTTGGCGTCGCGGACGTCTCGACTGTGTTGACGATAATGGCGTCGACCTTCGCAGCGATGAAGTTCTGCACCTGCGACAGTTGGCGATTGACATCGCCTTCCGCAAACTCGATCTGCAGCGGCTGGTTTGATTGTGCAGCCTTGTCCTTGATACCCTTGACCAGTACGGCAAGGTTTGAATCGCTGTGAGAGATGCTAACGCCGATATCGCCGGCGAAGGCTGTCGATCCAAGAAATGCCATGGACGCTGTCAGAATAATCATTCGGTTCATCATCTATTCCCCTTTAAAGGGTGTCCGGCAGCACCCGATTGTTTATCCGGAACGTCCACCTCCACCGAGGACGTCTCTTGGTTCAGGCGGACTGCCGAACCTTCAGCTCGAATGGCAAAATGATACTTCGACCGTCTTCGAAACCGGGTTTGGGCGTTTCGATCAACTTGGCGATCGCCGGACCGAATTCGAGTGCCGGTACCTTCACCGTGGTTAACCAAGGGGCCAACCACTCGTTCAGTCGGTTGTCGTCGAAGCCGAATATGACAAGGTCGTCGGGCACACGAAGATTGCGCTCCATAGCCGCCCGGTAGAAACCGTAGGCGATCATGTCGTTTGCGCAAAAGACGCTGTATTTCTTCGGTGCAAGGTCGAGAAGTCGGCAGGCATGCTCGTAGCCGGCCTGCATCGTGTAGAGGCTCTCGAGCTGCAGCACGCGCGAGGCATCGCCCACGCCAGAAACGAAACCATCAAGTCTCGCGGTACTGCCAAAATAATGACGCGGGCCGTGGATCGCGACCCAGTTCTCATAGCCACGCTCAATGAAGTAGCGCCCCACCGCCAGCCCGGCCTGAAAGTTGTCGATTCCCACATAGGGGGCGACAATTCCCTGAGCCGGCCGCCGGTTTGCGAAGATCAGGTTGCCCTGCGTTGCCACCAGTTCCCGGAGTCTTGGTGTGTCGATCGCACCCTGCAATACGATTGCCCGTGCGCGCAGTCCTTGAGCGTCAGCGAGAAGGCGATCTTGCTGCTCGGCGTTTTCGCCGGTGTTTGCCAGAACCATCGACAGGCCAATGCCCTTGAGGGCGCTTTCCACCGAGACGGCGATGTCGGCGGTGAAATGGTTGGTCGCGTCCGGCACCAGCATGACCACGACGCGGCTTTGAGCAAGGCGTAAAGACCGGCCGATTTCCGAGGGGGTGTATCCCAGGGACTTCGCCGCCTGGCGGACACTCTCGATCGTGCGAGGAGCGATCGTGTCGGCCTTTCCGGAGAAGTAGCGCGAGACCGTGGCGGTCGAGACGCCGGAGAGACGTGCGACATCCCGTATGGTTGGTGGTTTCGTCATATCGCAGTCCCGAATCCAAATGTTAACGATTACATCGTAATTTAAGCGATGTTTTACTTCGCTGTTTCAGCCTTTGCATTTGCGGCATCGACGAGCGGCTT
>NZ_MRDL01000072.1 GCF_002008365.1 Rhizobium leguminosarum bv. viciae USDA 2370 | reverse complement strand
GGAAAGCCGTGACCGGCGCAACTGCCTGACGTCACAAACAAGCGCCTTGTTCAGGCGTCCATGAAACAACGTGACATCGCCTCCATCAGGAATGACGCCATTCAGTTGCTGATCGCCGCCTCGATGGGCGGTGGAGTCACCTGGATCCGGTGAGAATGACCCCGACAGCGGGAGCTACCGCGTTTCCGATCTGATTGGCGACCGGCCCTAAACCGCCGACGAATTCCCAATTGTCCGGGAAGTCCTGCAACCGGGCGCGCATCCGGTTTCCCCGTCTTCGAGTAACAGCCCAGCAAGTGCATGCATAGCGTAGTGACCTTGCTCCCAAGTTTTGATCATGTCCACGGGAGTGGTGTAGCTGACGGCTGATGGCCGTGCTTTCCGACATGGGTCGGCCACCTGGCCGATGGCGGGACGCAAAGCTCCGTTCGGGTTATCATATGCGGCGGTGTGCTGGGGCATCCTTCCAGGCGAGTGCGGGAATCCAAAATTATGGGTGCACAGTCCTAAAAATGCGTGACCGGAGTCCAAAATTGGCGACGTTCAAGAGGTACGAATATACGGTTGTAATGTTATGAACTGTCAAAGCTGATTAGATGCGCGACGCTGTCAGCCGGTTAGAAACGCGACACTGGCACCGACAATCAGCCCCCGGTCCGACCGGCTGGTCCGGGTTGAGAGGGAGGAGCGGGGGCGGGTGAGAGGCACCCATTGGCTTTAGATCCCATGAGGAGTGAACAGCGGCCGGCGCTCTGGCAGAGTGAGGCTGCATCAAAGCACTCGCTCGGAAGGAGTAGATTATGAAAACCGCACCCGTTCAATCAAAAACGCAGACCGCTGTCCGCACTGATCTTGGCGCAATTTTCGTGTCTTTGGAACTGAGCAGATCGACCTGGCTGGTGACTTCGTTGTCGCCGGGCAACGGCGAGACGATGTCAAAGCATGTGGTAGAGGGCGGCGACGTTGCCGGGCTGTTGGATCGGTTTGCTCAGTTACAACAGAAGGCCTGGCTCCGAACGGGAAGATCGTTTCCCATCGTTACGATCCAGGAAGCGGGATTGGACGGCTTTTGGATACATCGCGTGCTAGAGGCAAACGGGATCGAGAGTTACGTTGTCGATGCGGCTTCGATCGCTACTTCACGTCGGCGCCGGCGCGCGAAGACCGATAAGATTGATGGTGAAGCACTGGTCCGCGCACTGCTTGCGTTCAAGCGCGGCGAACCACGCGTATGCGCAATGGTCAAAGCGCCGAGCCCAGAGGACGAAGATCGGCGTCGCATTTGCCGGGAACGCAAAGTGTTGATTGCGGAACGGGTCAGGCATGTCAATCGCGTCAAGGGTCTACTCTTCGCCCAGGGCGTCAGCGGCTATCAACCGCTTCGCAAGGATCGCCGCAAACGCCTGGAGGAGCTCCAGACCGGAGACGGGCGCGGCCTGCCGAAGCATCTAAAGACGCAAATAAATCGTGAACTCGATCGCCTTGAGCTGCTGCTTGAACAGATTGCGGCAGTGGAGAGCGAGCGCAATTCTCTTCTGGTCGCACACGAGGAGCAAGCTGCTAAGGGGCCGGCAGAGGCAGCAATGCTCCTTTCCTTGAAGGGTGTTGGCGCTGAGTTTGCCGCCGTTCTTTGGGCCGAAGGGCTGTGTCGGCATTTTGATAATCGGCGACAGATTGCCGCCTATGCAGGTTTGGCGCCTACCCCTTGGCAGAGCGGGACCATCGACCACGAACAAGGGGTCTCGAAAGCAGGCAATCCGCGATTGCGCACCACAATGATTCAGCTGTCGTGGCTGTGGCTGCGCAACCAGCCAGGATCGGCGCTCAGCCGCTGGTTTGTGGATCGGGTCCAGTCGAATGGGGGACGGTTGAAGAAGGCTGCAATGTGGCACTAGCGCGGAAGCTCCTGATTGCGCTGTGGAAGTATGTCACCGCGGGTGTTGTCATTGAAGGCGCGGTCATGAAGTCTGCATGACGTTGGACCAAATATCGAAATCTTCCAGGACTGATCAATCCTGGCGGATCCAGGTGAGCGAACCGACTCAAAGTCTGGCTTCAGATGCCGCGCTTTAGAATGGTCCCGTTCTCCTGAGCCTAGCCGCAACGCAAGCGGGATGGTGGTGCTGCCGAACGAACGGCAACCGTATGTGAGTTTGAAACGGCGACGGAAACGTGCCGCGTCATGCAATCTGGCTCAGACCATGGGTTCGAACAAACATCCAAAGGAAACGTTCTATGCATCAATGATTGGTCTTGACGCAGAAATCCTCATGTGAGCTTTGAGACTGTGAATGCAGGCGATCATTCCGCGGCCTCCATGCGCGCCAGCGCCTTCTGCCTTTTTGCGACGACCTCCGGATCATTCATGAAGTCCGTCCGCCGGCCAGGCTTGCGGCCACGCTTCTGATAACCATTGCCCCGGCTGCCATCGGGAATACCGAACATATGATCCGTCTGGCCGGTGCGGCGTGGGCCGCTCTTGCCGCGCTGCTGTTCCCGCCCAGCCTGCAGCTCGGCGACGACGGAAAGCATGTCGTCGAGACGCTTGTTCTCGACAACCTCTGCCCGGTGGACCGACCGCAATGTATCGAAGGTTCTGTAGGGCAGGGTGAAGCTCTCGTGCATGATCTCGAGGCGGCCGTCCGGGTAGTCGCAGACAACGACCTTCTTACCCGCCAATGGCCTGGAAATCTCGGTCGGATCGAGAATGAACAAGACCTTGTCGTAACGGAGCGTCAGGGACTGCGACAGCGTGCGGACTTCCTTCCGGCACATGGCGCCATCGAGATTCTCATGCGCGGTCCGTGCGGCTCAGATCGATGCAGCTATGGCGGACGCTTTCCTGGCCGCGTTGGCGCCTGGGGAGCTTGACGCGCTAGCGCGGGCTCGGCAGGCACAACAGCAGGTCAACAAGGCCTTGCGCGCTGGCGCTGAACGGGAGCTTGAGCGCAAGCGCTACGCCGCGGCGCTGGCAGAACGCCAGTTCAATCGCGTTGACCCTGATAATCGTCTGGTCGCCTCCGAACTCGAGCGTCGATGGGAAGCAGCGTTGAGCGAACTTCGCGCTGCTGAAGATGCCGTTGCCCAACGAGCATCGACTGTTGATGCCCGCGCGGAAGTCGATCGGCTCCCGATGAAGGTAGACCTTGAGATCAGCGCCAAGCTTAAACATGGCCCAGAGCTCCGATTATCGTCGTCAACGCGCTGATATCGCTGCACTCCAGCGACAATCTCACACCATTCGGCAGTGATGCGCTCACCTTCGCTGGAGAGGACAGCGGGCCGCTCCTCTCCGCCGTCGGTAATCGCTCATCACGATCTGTCGCAGGCATCTCATTGTCGAACTTGCTACACGCGGCGGCGATCTGAACCGGAATAAACGCCGATGTCGAAGAAGGGGATAACGGATGGGATTGGGTGTGTTTCTTGATCTATTTTTAGACGAGGTTCGCGTTGACCCCGTTTTCTCGCGCAAGTTTCGATACCGATGCGCCGGGTTCAAGGCAGGCCGCAACAAGGCGATCTTTCGAACTTTGATCGAAGCGGCGTCTTCCATTCCGACCAACCAGCCGCACGGCGAGTTTTAGAGCTGGTTCGGTTTGTCTGAACAGTTTCGGGCGTTTCGCTAAGTGGATTTCTGCCTCGATTATGCCGCCACCATCATT
>NZ_MRDL01000057.1 GCF_002008365.1 Rhizobium leguminosarum bv. viciae USDA 2370 | reverse complement strand
GAAAGCCGTGACCGGCGCAACTGCCTGACGTCACAAACAAGCGCCTTGTTCAGGCGTCCATGAAACAACGTGACATCGCCGTCGCACTTTATAAGATCTAGCGGGACATTCGGTTAATCAGCTGACACGTGTTGCTACCCGTCAAAAACACAGCAAGTCAAAGGTGGACGCATTTCCAAGACCGGGCCGAAGCCCAACAGACTCGGAGTTCAGACAAAGTCGATCCGACAGTTTTTCCGTTGCAGCCTGAGCCGGTTGCGTCAATTTTGCCTATCCCTGGAAGGGGCGGGCGTGACGCATGGACGACAATGCCTCCGTCGGGCTCTGCGTCTGATAGGATCGCCGTTCAGGCTATCGTCAGCTTAGTCCAATAAAGCGGAGCGGGCAGGGAGGAGCCGATGTGAATATTCTACTCGTTGAAGACAATATAGCCCAGGGAACTACCATCGTCACAATTTGCAGGGCTAAGGGCTTTGCGGTCGAGTGGGCAAAGACCGGGGCTTTCGCGGAGGAGTTAGTGCTTTCGGGCTCTTTCGGATGTATCCTTCTCGACTATGTGCTGCCGGACTGTAGCGGTGAAGACATCCTCCGTAGCATCAGGAAGCGATCTGATCCGACGCCGATTGTCATGGTGTCGGGGCAGGCTGGCATAATGGAATGCATCCGGCTTCTTGATGCGGGAGCTGACGACTTTATAACTAAGCCGTACCATCAGGACGAGCTTTTCGCTCGCATCAACAGTGCGATACGTCGCCGGAGCGTCTGCGAGCTTCCGGAAATCCGAGTCGGGACGCTTATCATACGGCGGTCTGAGAGACTGGTCGAGCGTGACGGCGCGCCCGTCGGCCTGTCCCCACGCGAATGGGCAGTGTTAGAGTGTCTTCTGAACCGAGTTGGACGCCTCGTCGAAAGGCATACCATTGAATCCGCGCTCTATGATTTCGGCTCTGAGTTCGAGAGCAACACTGTGGAGGTTTATGTCTCCCGGCTGCGCAAAAAAATTGGCGGGGATCGGATAGAGACCGTGCGTGGCTACGGTTACAAGCTCGTGGCCAAATGAAGAATCGGCTGCTCTCCAGCTCATCGCTTTCGCACAACGATGGCCGCGCTGATCGCGAGCAATTTTGCCAACGGCCCGTCCGTCGAAGCACCAGCTTTTATCCAGTTTTACACGACGGCAACTTTCATAAC
Source organism: Rhizobium leguminosarum bv. viciae USDA 2370 (assembly GCF_002008365.1). Taxonomy (GTDB): domain Bacteria; phylum Pseudomonadota; class Alphaproteobacteria; order Rhizobiales; family Rhizobiaceae; genus Rhizobium; species Rhizobium leguminosarum. The sequence continues at coordinate 1,868 of NZ_MRDL01000057.1, read as the reverse complement.
GTATTTGGATTGGCGCTTGTCAGCCGTCGCTCAATACAGGTAGCAATGATAATGATCCAGCGGCTAATAGCGTCCAATAGAGAACTGAGTGCGTCTAACGAAGAACTGAGGGCTTTCATTTACGCACTGGAGGCGGACATCTCAGCAGGGCTCTTTGACAACAATGCCACACGCCTGAGCACGAACGATCGCCCCGCGCCACTCGCCACACAGGGTTCGATCAATAGGCTTCTCGATGAAGTAATCTTCCAGCGCGAGGAGACCGCACGCGAGCGCGACTTCATTGAATGCGCCGAACATGAGGTGAATAACCTGATCGCAGGCGCCAAACTTCAAGGGGAAATCGTGCTTGGCGAGCTCCGAGGCAATCCCCTGGAGGACCGCGTCCGCTCCGTTTTGGAGAATGTGTCGCTCGTTCCAAGCCTATTACAAAAAATCCGTGAAGTTACCCGAGCCAATTCAATTTTCGGCGAAGGCTCTCACGATCCAATTGATTTAGTGCAAGTATGTCGGGCTGTGATAGATCAGCAGTTCGGGGACTACACGCCATACGCTGGAAGGATAATTTGCGACACCCTTCATTGCCCTTCCTTGATCCGGAACGTTGACGCCGAATCCATTGTAGTAATTTTCCGTAATTTGTTCACAAATGCCCTCATCCACGGTGCCCCCGCTGGCAGGATTGGGGTGTCCTTTGCAAGTAATGGCGCCTTCACTGTTATAAACCGTGGGCAGATTGTACCCCCTCAAGATTTGAAAAAGCTAACAGATAAATTCAAACGTGGTGGGACTAACGCTCGGGGCTCGGGGATTGGCCTCTACCTAGTCGACAAGGTGGTCAAGAAACTGGGTGGCACTCTTAAACTTGATTCGCCGGCGCAAGGCAGCGACGATGGATTTGAGGTTACCGTTCACTTCCCTGAGTGATGCTGGTTCGTAAGCGCGAGTTTCCTCACACTTCTTTGGTTGAGGGATGTCTGGCAGTTGGCGGCCACCAAATAGGTCGACACCAAGCGATGGAGAAGGTCGGAAGCTTGTGCGCGTCGACGTCGCCAGAGCGAGGAGGCACTTGGGCGCGCGGCGACCCACGCCCGCAGCTGGGACGCTCAGTGCCTCACATCAGGTTTGACGCGCTGAGGGAAAGAAGGTTGACACTTCGCTTATGCGGGAGCGCCGGCCGATCTGTTGAAGACGTCTCCTGTCTTGAGCATGCTGTGCATGATGACCGCAAGCTTTCGGGCGACCGCCACTGCAGCGCGCTTGAAGCCCAGCCGCTCACGCAGCTTAGAGGATGAGGGGCCGACCGGATACAAATAGCACTGCTTCGACGATCGGACGGGAGATCCTCGCCGCTTCCAGCAGTACGAGATCGTAGGCGCGCGATGCTTCCGCGAGGACCTCGACGACGAAAGGCTCCGTAGTCTTGAGCTCGCGCGTGCGCACATCCACGCAAGCAGCGACCGCCATGCCGTCAGCGCCGAGGCACGATTGCGACTGACGGCCCTCAGCGTCCCGCGCCATCTTCGCCGCATCGATGATCAGCGACGACAGTGCATTGGATACGTCGGGGATGGCAATCTCCACCGCACAGACGGTAAGCGTCGCCTGCATCTGGTGCGCAAGTGCGACGTCGTTGACAATCATGAATTCCGAAGTCGCATCCGGATAGGTGAGGAGCGGAAGAAAGGTAAGCGCGAATTTCTCCGCACCTTCTGTAGTTGAGTGAGTTTTGGCACTAGGTGTCCACCTAAAAGAGGTGGACACCTAGTTATGAATGAAGGTCAAAAAGAGCTGGCTCGGGAAATCTGCACAGCGGGGATAAGTGGAATTTCTACCTGACTTCGGCTTAGATGCCAGGAACAGGAGAT
>NZ_MRDL01000070.1 GCF_002008365.1 Rhizobium leguminosarum bv. viciae USDA 2370 | reverse complement strand
GAAAGCCGTGACCGGCGCAACTGCCTGACGTCACAAACAAGCGCCTTGTTCAGGCGTCCATGAAACAACGTGACATCGCCGGCTAAACAGCTTTGTGGCACCTGCCTCTATCAGTCTGTCTCCATGCCCAGCAAGGCAATGAGAGCCACCTACGAAGCCAATCACCATCATGCCGGCTGCGACCGCCGCCTGAGTTCCAGCAACACTCTCTTCAATAACGAGACAACTGCCAGCCGGTGTGTTCATATTCTGTGCTGCAAACAAAAAGAGATCCGGCGCTGGCTTACCACGCGCAACTTGCGAAGCGCTGAAGACATGGGGCCAAAAGAAATCATCCAGGTCTGTGACTTTAAGTGCCAAGCAGAGCTGCGCAACATCACCGTTCGAGGTCACGCACTTCCTTAACTCGATAGCTTCCAAGGTTTGCCGAACGCCGCTGGTTGCACGCAGATCACGAGTATATCGATTTGCAACTTCGGCCATCACACGTTCATGATGATCCTCCGGTAGTCGTAAGCCGCCCTCGGATTCTGTGACTGAATAACTTTGCTGGCCAGTCATTCCTATGAAGCGATCGTTATGATCTTCAGCGGATATGATAAAGCCGTATTTCGCCAAAGCTTCGATGTGCACCGTGGTTGCAAGCTCGCTATCAACGAGAACCCCGTCGCAGGCGAAGATGAGTAATTCGGGACTTTTTGAAAAAGGCATACAAGGAGTCCTCGTTGTAGAAACGCTCTGAGTTTTGTCCCGGTGCAGCTTTCAATCTTCCGAGCATTGGGCAGAGTACGAGTGAAACCAATCGGATGTTGACCATTGCGGCACTGGGAAATTGGTGCGACGCGCGGTGCTCAGCCGGAAGTTGCTCCTGCGGCGATCTTCGGACCTTGCTTATGAAGAGCATTCCAAACCTTGTGAAACGCCTCTGCATAAAGCTCCATCAATTCGCCATCGTTGGGCGGCGCAATCTCGGAGACGCAAAACATCGTATCCAAGAGTTTCACTGTGTTTGGAAAATCGGCGGCCTTCCACTTGTCGCAAATGTCCGGAAGATATTCGAATACGGGCTTCGTGAGCCAAACACAGATAGGCACGCCTTCGGCCTGCAGCGATCTGCCCACGAAATCCCTTGCATCCGGGCCTGGCGCGAAGCCAAGTGCCGCAGGTTCGATCCGGAGGGGAAAGTTGAGCATCGAATGGTCGCAGTCAGATGGGTCGAAAAGAGGAAATATACCCACAAGTTCGCTGATCATCTCCCATAAAAGCTTGCTATTGTCTCTTCGGATTTGGAGTTGCGTATCCATCTCAGTGACCCGCAGCTTCGCTATAGATGAAGAGAATACGTTAGGCCTGTAGTTGTACCCTTGGGAATAGGGCGAGAATATTCGCGCTCCACTCCGAGACGAGCTGGACAGCGATACGCGATCAACATGTGCAATCAAGTTGGCGTCTTCCGTAATGACAAATCCTAACTCGCCCCCCCAAGGTGCTTGGCGCCGCTTCCGGATAGAGCGAGTGCGTCTGCATCGAGATGTGCACCGCCGACGATTGGTTTCGCGGCTCCGATCGATTGGCAGATGTCGTCGATCACACTGATGCCTTGAGCACGCGCTGCAGACCTCCCATAGGGGGCGAGAACATTGTTCCCAAAAAGGTGAGTGACTAAAACTGCAGCGACGTTGGGGTTGAACCTTTCAGTGGCCGCCCACTGATCGATTCCGGCTAGGTCCATGTCGACATCAACGAAGACCGGTTGGAGGCCACTGATTGTAATTGGTCCTACCGCTCCTGGCCAATTCAGTGCCGCGGTAACAACTTGCTCGCCTCGCTATTTGACGTGTGTTCCGGCGTGCAAATTTGGGTCAGACGCACTTTCGATGACGTTTGATCATGATGGTCCGACAAGGCGGGCTTGAAGGAGATCGATTTTCGCCCGGCCGTACATCTGCCGCTTCACCATTTTCAGTTTGTTGATCTGGCCTTCAACCTGACCGCTTGACCATGGCTGTTCGATAGCATTGCGAATGGCATCGATGTCTTTGGAAACGCCGTTCCCAAAGGAGGCAATCAGGCTTGATTTGGCATCGCTGATCCAAGGGCTCAAGTCAGATATATTTCTCTTGCGGATCATCGTCTGGAACCGGTCAAGCAACGTTCTCGCCGTAGCTAGTGCCGGGACGCTCTTCTCGATATTTGCGACTATCACGGCGTCGGTCCTCGTCAAGTTGTTCCGGTTAGTTGTCATCATGCGGGCAATTTTGCGGGCCGAAGGGACGCGTTGAAGGTCGGTCAGGCAGAGGCGATCCGCCCGCCGGCGACGGGTCGTCCATTCCGTAACCACCCTCAGCGACCCTCTGAAGCCTCTCGCTTGCAGACGTCGCCACAGTTCTGCACCATTGTGACAGCCCTCAATCCAGAGCGCGTCCAGGATCGGCAAATAAGCATCAAGGGAGCTTTCCCGAACACGGAACACATCGTTCTGAATGCCACGGGCAATCTTGCGCACTGTTCCGCGGCTGATACCGGTTCGGCGAACGATCTCCTTCAGTGAAAGGCCTTCGTCTTTCATGGCCGTGATGGCTTTGTTGACCTCTTCGCGCCGGAGATAACCTTCATACTGTATGCGCTCTGCTCGTGTCAGAAGGTCGGGTTTGACCGTGGAAGGGCTCATTGAGCGACGGATATCGCGCATCGATTTGCGGACGGCATCCAGAAACGCGCCACTCGCATTTTCCATAAGATGCCAGCGATCTGCTACTTGCATCGTGTTCGGCAAGGCTCGAGCCGTCGCCTCGCCGTAGCCACCGCCGCGATCTCGCGACACGACCGTGATGCTTGGATGATCGGCAAGCCACGCTTCCACCGTTGCCATTTCCCGGTCGGGCAACAATGCCACGATGCACCGCCTCTCCAGATCACAAACGATGCTGCCGTAGCGGTAGTTGAGAGCTGGCTCGGGAAATCTGCACAGCGGGGATAAGTGGAATTTCTACCTGACTTCGGCTTAGATGCCAGGAACAGGAGAT
>NZ_MRDL01000067.1 GCF_002008365.1 Rhizobium leguminosarum bv. viciae USDA 2370 | reverse complement strand
GCGCGATGGTTTTTATGATCGCGTTGTTGACGATTGCTGCCGCTTCCATCTGCGGCATGTGGCCAGCCTGCGGGATCGTGACGAAGGTTGCATTGGCGGGGATTTCGCCTTGCTCCGGCACCGGCACGATCTGATCCTGGTCACCCCAGATCAGCGTCACCGGGCATGACAGGGCGCTCAGCGTTGCGCCGATCGATTGCTTCTGGCCTGTGTCGCCGGCAATGGCATCCGCAATGGCCGAAAGCGCTTCCGCAACACCTTCCAGCCGCTTGAAGCGCAAGGTGCCCTCGACCATGTCGTTGGTGATCTTGGACGGATCGGCAAACAGCCGCTCCAGGACAGCCTGCAGCGGACGCCGGCGCTCTGCGGCGATGAAGTCAGTGAGGAAGTCCCGGCTCATCTCCTTGCTCAGGCCAATCGGTGCGATCAGCGTCAATGATCCGATGCGCGACGGTAGACGTGCTGCCAGAGCCGCAGCAATGGCGCCGCCGAAAGAGTGCGCGACCAGATGGATCTTTCCGGAAGCAATCGGAGTGACCGCCTCCTCGATCGCTATGGCTATCTCGTCAACGACATTGCTGCCCACCACGGGCGAGGAATCGCCGTGACCGGGAAGATCAACTGCAATCGTCCGCATCGTTTCGGCAAGCACCGGCTGGTTGAAGAGCCAAGTCGTCAGATCTCCGCCGAAGCCGTGCAGGAAGAGCACGATATCGTCGCTCGGCTCGCCTGCTTCCAGCAGGTTCAGCGAGCCGCCTGCAACCGAGACTTTCCGTGGAAGGGATGCGCCACCCTCGCCCTCTTCGCCGCTGCCGATCCGATCAGCATAGCTCTGGATGAAAGCATCGATCTCTGCTTGCGTGGCGCTCTCGTCGGCAATCACGCCGGCCAATGCACCGACGGGGGCCGTCGTGCCTTCTGCAAGCACAATCTGCCTCAGCGTACCGCTAGCCGCCGCTTCCAGCACATTCGTCACCTTCGTGGTCTCGATCTCCAGGATCTCCTGACCGCGCGTGACACTGCCCCCCTCGCCGATCATCCATTGAGTGATCTTGCCCTCGGTCATCGTCATTCCCCATTTGGGAATCGTGACTGCTTCGATAAGCGACATGGCATTTACCTCTTTACGATTGACTTGACGGCTTTGATGACCGCGTCCGGCGTCGGCACATAGGCGTCTTCAAGGTTGGGAGCATAAGGAACCGGCGTGTGCGGCGCGGTCACCAGCTTGATCGGCGCCTTGAGGGCGTCGAAGCATTGATCGGCAAGCAGGGCAGAGATATCGGCCGCCACACCACAACGCGGATTGCCTTCGTCAACGATGACAACGCGACCGATCTTTTCCGTCACTTCCACCAGGGTATCCTCGTCGAGCGGCGAGGTCGTGCGCGGATCGACGATGCTGGCGGAGATGCCTTCCGCAGCAAGACTGCGCGCTGCGTCTTCGGCCACGCTGACCATCCGGCCGACGGCAATGATCACCACATCCTTGCCATCGCGCACCACACGCGCTTCGCCGAACGGAATCGTATAGGAGGCGTCCGGAACTTCGCCGACCGTGTCGTAGAGCATCTTGTGCTCAAGGAAGATCACCGGATCATCATCGCGAATGGCCTGCAAGAGCAGTCCCTTGGCGTCATAGGGATTGGACGGAATGACCACCTTGAGGCCGGGGATATGGGTGAAGATCGCGTGCAGTGCCTGGGTATGCTGCGATCCGGAACGGCTGCCCGCCCCATAGGTCGCCCGGATGACGAGCGGCGTCTTGGCGCGGCCGCCGAACATGTAGCGGAACTTCGCCGCCTGGTTCATGATCTGGTCGAGGCAGACGCCGGCAAAATCGACGAACATGATCTCCGCAATCGGACGCAGGCCCGTCAAGGCGGCACCGGCCGCAGCTCCGATAAAGGCAGCTTCGCTGATCGGCGTGTCGCGCACCCGATCCGGACCGAAAGCTCCGAGCAGGCCACGGGTCACGCCAAAGGGGCCGCCCCAGGCATCCTTCACTCCGTTCGCTCCGGCGCCGCCCGTCAGATCTTCGCCCATCATGATCACCCGCGGATCGCGCGCCATCTCGGAATGAAGTGCATCGTTGAGTGCCTGGCGGAATGATTTCTTGGCCATCTCAGTCGTCCTTACAGATATTTGACGTAGACGTCGGTCGTCAGGGCCGACAACGGCGGGAACGGCGCAGCGCGGGCGGCGGCGACGGCGTGATCGATCGCTGCTTCCACCGCCTCGTCGACCGCATCGAGTTCCGCACTATCCAGCAGCGAGACTTCCTTCACATGCTTACGGAAGATGCTGAGGCAGTCGCGATTGTTACGCATCGCGGCCTTCTCTTCCGGCGTGCGGTAAGTGTCGGGATCGCCGCTATAATGGCCATAGTAACGCGGGACATGAATGTGCAGCATCGTCGGGCCGCCGCCGTTCCTGGCGCGCTCGACAGCTTCACCTGCCGCTTCGTAGACCTTGAAGACATCCGTGCCATCCACTTCGATCGACGGGATATCGTAGCTTTCGGCGCGCCGCGTGAAGCTGCCTGCAGACACATGCTCGTTGGCTGTCGCCTCACCAAAGCCGTTGTCCTCGATTGCAAAGACAATCGGCAGGTTCCAGATCTTCGCAAGGTTGAAGCTCTCGGACATGACGCCTTCATTCATCGCCCCGTCGCCGGCAAAGGCGACTGCTACCTGGCCGGTCCCTAGCAGCTTTGCGCTCAGCGCCGCCCCGCAGGTGATCGGAGCGCCAGCCGCAACGATCCCGTTCGCTCCGAGCATGCCCTTGCTGATATCCGCAATGTGC
>NZ_MRDL01000061.1 GCF_002008365.1 Rhizobium leguminosarum bv. viciae USDA 2370 | reverse complement strand
GTAAGCCCACGGTGAAAGCCGTCTTGCGATGACGGGCTACTGACTGGCAGTCCTAGTGGTAACGCTAGGAGTAGTCATATGACGAAGCATCCAATTGAGGTGATCACGTCCGTAGAGCGCCGTCGGCGCTGGTCACGCGAGGACAAAGAGCGCCTCGTCGCTGCCTGCTTTGAGCCGGACGCGGTTATCTCTGAGATTGCTCGCGCGGCCGGTATCCATGTCAGCCAGTTGTTCCGTTGGCGCAAGGAGCTGTGCCGGATCGAGGAGCTGAAGACCGAGACGGCAACCACGTTGGTGCCGGTGATCGTGTCCGAGACCGCGCCGGCAGTCTCTCCCGTTCAAACGGAACCGCCCACCACATCCCATCCTCGTCGCAAACGCAGCGATGTAACGATTGAGCTGGGTCGGGGCAGACGCGTACGCGTGGATAGCGATATCGACACGGAAGCGCTTGGGCGCATTCTCGATTGCGTGCTGGGTCGTCGATGATCCCGGTCCCTACTGGTGTAAAGGTCTGGCTGGCGACAGGCCATACGGACATGCGAAAGGGCTTTCCGGGTCTATCGTTGATGGTGCAGGAGGCGCTGAAGCGTGACCCGATGTGTGGGCACCTGTTCGTATTCCGCGGCCGCGGTGGCGGTCTGATCAAGGTGATCTGGCATGACGGCCAGGGAGCCTGTCTGTTTACAAAGAAGTTAGAACGGGGACGCTTCATCTGGCCCTCGGCAGCCGATGGCACGGTGGTGATCACGCCCGCGCAGCTCGGTTATTTACTGGAAGGCATCGACTGGCGGATGCCGCAAAAGACCTGGCGGCCGACGTCGGCCGGATAAGCAAAAACACTGGAATGACAGGGTCGAATATGATTCCATCCTGTCATGAGCAATGCGACCGAAGAGCTTCCGGACGACCTTACCAGTGCGCTTGCACTGCTGGCCAAGGAACGTGCTCGGCGTGTTGCAGCCGAGGCTGAAGCAGCAACTGCCAAGGCAGAAGCCGCCAGTGCAAAGGCACTCGTATCACATTCCGAGGCGCTGATCGCGCGGCTGAAGCTGGAGATCGACAAGGTTCGCCGCGAACTCTACGGCAGCCGGTCCGAGCGTAAGGCGCGGCTCCTTGAGCAGATGGAGCTGCAGCTCGAGGAGCTAGAAGCAAATGCCGGTGAAGATGAACTGGTCGCGGAGATCGCAGCCAAAGCTTCAGCCGTCAAAGCCTTTGAGCGCAAGCGTCCTTCACGCAAACCCTTTCCAGAACACCTGCCGCGCGAGCGCATCGTCATCGCTGCTCCCACGAATTGCGCCTGCTGCGGGTCGACCAAACTGTCGAAACTCGGTGAGGATATCACCGAGACCCTGGAGGTCGTCCCGCGCCAGTGGAAGGTTATCCAGACGGTGCGGGAGAAGTTTACCTGCCGCGAGTGTGAGAAGATCACCCAGACACCAGCACCCTTCCATGTGACGCCCCGCGGTTTTGCCGGGCCGAACCTGCTGGCGATGATCCTGTTTGAGAAGTTCGCCCAGCACCAGCCGCTCAATCGCCAAAGCGAACGCTATGCCCGCGAGGGCATCGACCTCAGCTTATCGACATTGGCCGACCAGGTCGGAGCATGCGCCGCGGCTTTGAAGCCTATCCATTCACTGATCGAAGCGCACGTTCTGGCCGCCGGGCGGCTTCATGGCGACGACACGACAGTGCCGATCTTGGCGAGGGGAAAGACCGATACCGGTCGCATATGGACCTATGTCCGGGATGACCGACCATTCGGCGGGCTCTCACCGCCGGCCGCGCTGTATTATGCATCGCGGGACCGGCGACAGGAGCATCCGGAACGCCATCTGAAGACCTTCACCGGCATTCTGCAGGCGGATGCCTATGGCGGCTATAATCCGCTGTTCAAGGTTGATCGCGATCCAAATCCGCTAAGGCAGGCGTTTTGCTGGTCACATTCGAGACGTAAGTTCTTCGTGCTCGCCGACATCGCGGCGAATGCCAAGCGTGGAAAGAACGCTGCGCCGATCTCGCCCATGGCGCTGGAAGCCGTCAAACGGATCGACGCCCTGTTCGATATCGAGCGGGATATAAACGGGCTTGCCGCCGGTCAACGCCTGGACCGACGCCGCAGAGACAGCCTGCCGCTCGTCGACGATCTCCAGGCTTGGCTTCAAACCGAGCGTGCAAAACTGTCGCGCAGTTCTCCGGTCGCAGAGGCGATCGACTACATGCTCAAGCGTTGGGATGGCTTCACGTCATTCCTGGACGACGGCAGGATTTGCCTGACCAACAATGCCGCCGAGCGCGCGCTCAGAGGCTTCGCACTTGGCAGGAAATCATGGCTATTCGCCGGATCGGATCGTGGCGCTGACCGTGCCGCCTTCATGGCTACGCTGATCATGACGGCAAAGCTCAACGACATTGATCCGCAGGCGTGGCTTGCCGACATCCTCGCCCGCATAGCCGACACTCCGATCACCAGGTTGGAGCAACTGCTTCCATGGAACTGGACACCGCCGACCATCGACGCTCAAGCGGCGTGACCAGCGGCCTTCACCGTATGCTTAC
>NZ_MRDL01000071.1 GCF_002008365.1 Rhizobium leguminosarum bv. viciae USDA 2370 | reverse complement strand
TGTTAACGATTACATCGTAATTTAAGCGATGTTTTACTTCGCTGTTTCAGCCTTTGCATTTGCGGCATCGACGAGCGGCTTTAGGTATTCGAGCGAGACGCGTGCGACCCAGTCCGGCTCGATGCCCCGCTTGTGAAAGCCGCATTCCATCGACAGGTACCCATCGAAGCCGGTTTCGGCCAACGCTTCGATCAGCGCCGGCCAATCGCCCCTGCCCATACCCGGCGGCAGGCGCTCGTTGTCGGAGGCGTGGATGTGGACCAGGTCCTTGCCCATGGCGTAGGCATAGTCGCTCATCACCTCTTTTTCGGTGATGACATGATGGCCGTCGAACATCAGCTTGACGTTGGCCAGGCCGACATCCTTCATCATGTCGATCGTGTTGTCGCAGGTATTGACGATATTGCTGTCTTCCGGCGTCGGCTCGATGACGATCTCGACGCCGTAATCCTGCGCGAAGGTCGCAATCTCGGTGATGGCAGCCCTTGCCCAATCCCATGCCTGCCGATAGGTGGTGCCGAAGATGTACCAGCCAGGCAGGCAGATCAGCCGCTTGCCGCCCCAGTCGGCGGTCAGCTTGACCATGTCCTTGTAATGATCGATCGCCCAGAGACGCTCTTCGGGAATGGGAGAGGCAACGTTATTGCCCGGACCGCCGCCATGGGCCGGCAGCATCGCCGCCAGCTCCAGGCCATAGTCCTTCAACATCTGGGCAATATCCTTGCGGCGCTGCGCGCTGAGCGTCGGGGGAAACACATGCGGACTGGCGGCGCCGATTTCGATGGCATCATAGCCGATCTTCTTGACCCGCCGGAGGGTTTCCTCAAGCGTATAGGCCGGCAGCCACGTCGGATTGCTCGCATAGGGCCAGGTGTGCATTGCAAGCTTGATCGTCATCGAACCGCTCCTCAGACAGCCGTCTGCTTGATCTTTTCCCAGGCGCCGGTCTGGCCCGAGACGAGAATGGCATCGGCAATGCGCTCGATCTGCACACCGTCCTTGAAGTCCGGCGACGCCGGCTTGTTCTCGGCAATGGCCTTGAGGAAGTTGTACCATTCGATCGACTTGATATCGATGTAACCCTGCCCCATGCCCGCAACCGGCCAGAGCTTGTCGCCGAAGGGCTGGTTCGGACCGGAATAGATCGTGCGGAAGCCAAAGGCGTCGGCCGGATCATTGGCAAAGGCAACACGCAGTTCGTTCAGGCGCTGGTAATCAAACGCGATCGATCCACGCGTTCCATGGATCTCAAAGCCCAACTGGTTGTGATGGCCCCAGGAGTTACGGGTCACTTCGATCGTGCCATGCGCGCCGCTGGAGAACTTGATCATCGTCAGAGCCGTATCATCGACGTCAACTTTGCCTTTTTCCGTCGACGCCGCCCCGCTCGGCCCAAAAAAGCGACCTGCCGGCAAGGGACGCTCCGGAATGAAGGTCTTGACGATGGCGCTGACCTCATCGAACTCGCCGACCAGCAGGCGCGCCGCATCGATCACATGCGTGCCGATATCGCCGAGCGTACCCGAACCCGCCAGGGCCTTGTTGAAGCGCCAGGAAAGCGGCTTTTCCGGATCGGCGCCCCAGTCCTGCAAGTAATAGCCACGGAATGTCAGAATGTCGCCAATGCGGCCTTCCTCGATCAACTTCTTGGCCATCTGCAGCGCCGGCGTATGGCGATAGTTATAGGACACCATCGTCACGACGCCGGTTTCGTTGGCCGCCGCAAGCATCGCCTCAGCCTCTTCGACCGTCATCGACATCGGCTTTTCGCACATGATGTGCTTGCCGGCCTTGGCAGCCGCAATGGCGATCTCGGCATGCGTGCTGTTGGGCGTGCAGATGTCGACAATGTCGATGTCCGGGCGCGAAACAACGTCGCGCCAGTCGGTCGCATATTCCGCAAAGCCATATTGTTTGGCAGCGTTCTGCGCCAATTCCTCGTCGATGTCGACAACCACCTTGCGCTCGATTTCAACCGGAGAACCGAACAGGATCGGCACCACAGCGGTCGCAATCGAGTGAGCCTTTCCCATAAAGCCCGTACCGATCAGCGCAACATTCAACTTCTTCACCGCAAAAGCCTCCATATGGCGCGGAAAGCGTTCCGCACCCGATCAAACCAGAGACCGGACATCACGCCGGCCCCGTCAAGAAACTGTAATGTTAACGTATACAACACGAGAAAAACTCAATGTCAACGATTACATTGGAAATGTGATCGGG
>NZ_MRDL01000008.1 GCF_002008365.1 Rhizobium leguminosarum bv. viciae USDA 2370 | reverse complement strand
GGAAAGCCGTGACCGCTGCAATTGCATGAGTTTACCGACAAGCGACTTTACGGCCGTTGATCAAACAACGTGACATCGCCTCACATGGCTATCGAAAAGGAACCTCTGGACCAGCTTCTTGCGGGACGTGATCCGTCCGAGGTTTTCGGCAAGGACGGCTTGCTGGATGACCTGAAGAGGGCGCTTTCGGAGCGCATTCTCAATGCCGAGCTAGACGAGCATCTCGATGTTGAGCGTAGCGAGGGGACCTGTGCCAACCGGCGCAATGGCTCCTCGAGGAAGACAGTTTTGACCGGAACGTCGAAAATGACGCTGGCCAGTTCGACCCAAAGCTGATCGCCAAATACCAGCGCCGCTTTCCCGATTTCGACGACAAGATCATCTCCATGTACGCCCGCGGCATGACGGTGCGGGAGATCCAGGGTCATCTCGAAGAAATCTACGGCATCGAAGTATCGCCAGACCTGATCTCGGCGGTGACCGATACCGTTCTGGAGGCAGTTGGTGAGTGGCAGAATCGTCCGCTTGAGCTGTGCTATCCCCTGTGTTCTTGGACGCCATCCGGGTCAAAATCCGGGACGAAGGTTTCGTTCGCAACAAGGCCGTCTATGTCGCACTCGCTATTCTTGCGGACGGCACCAAGGAAATCCTCGGGCTATGGATCGAGCTGACAGAAGGGGCAAAGTTCTGGCTGCGGGTGATGAACGAACTGAAGAGCCGTGGCTGCCAGGACGTCCTGATCGCTGTGGTCGATGGCCTGAAGGGCTTTCCCGAAGCCATCACTGCCGTCTTTCCCCAAACGATCGTGCAGACTTGCATTGTCCACCTGATCCGGCATTCCTTGGAGTTCGTTTCCTACAAGGATAGAAAGCCCGTCATGCCGGCGCTGAGAGCCATCTACCGTGCCAGAGATGCCGAGGCGGGCCTGAAGGCACTGGAGGCCTTCGAGGAAGGCTACTGGGGCCAGAAATACCCTGCCATCTCTCAAAGTTGGCGGCGCAATTGGGAACACGTCGTTCCCTTCTTCGCCTTCCCGGAAGGTGTCCGCCGCATCATTTACACCACGAACGCCATAGAGGCCTTGAACTCGAAACTTCGCCGTTCGCCGTCATCTTCGGCGAGCGGTTCTTCAACTAATGAACCGGCCCCCCGCACAGAATTCCTGACAGTCCCTTACAGTGCCCCTAAATGGATAAAGCCCGAACAGATTTGCGGGCCGATGATCGAGCCAGACAGGAGACTCAAATGGTGGATTCGTCCAGCGCAACAGACCCTCTCAACATCGGCAATCTGCCAAATGATGTGCCGAGAGAGATATTCAAGAGGGTAGTCAATCAAGCCGACAGCTTCGCAGCTTCCCAGATACGCATCAATGCATTGCGCAATGTCAATCAGAAGTTCCGAGCAGTTGTTGATAGCGAGTTTCGGGACACGATCCTGGCTCCTCTGGTACTGTCACATTGATTGAGCGGTATGAAAATTGAGGTAGCAGCGCACCCATGACCGTGAGTGCACCGACCTATAGGAACCGCGGCCATCGGATCGAAATCGTAGCCCGTGCTGTCTGGCTCTACTTTCGCTTTAATCTGGGCCTGCGCGATGTCGAGGAAAATGCTGCTCGATTTCGGGATCGTCGTTCCTACGAGACCATCCGCCAATGGTGCCGAAAGCATGGCCTTAATTGTGCGTGAAGCATATGCCGCAAGGCAAGCTGCGGCGGTAAAAGAGCCGTGGTGGGCGTTGCAGAAAAGGCGGATCTTAGCCCGTCAGGTGAGGTTGAGAGAGACGAGCGCAAGCGAATCGCTGATGGCGTGGCGAAAAGTGCAAGATGATGTCGAAACCGGGAGGAATTCGTTAGGCCGGGACGGTTCTGGGGGGCAACCTGATTTCTGCCCAGCGGCATCCGGCATGAAGGCGGCGCGACTCTTAACCAGGCTTTCGTGTTGAACGCGGGACCTGCAGCTACAAGAACCACCGCTTTCCACCGCAGATCATCGCCCGTGCGGTCTGGCTGTATTTCCGGTTCCCGTTGAGCCTGCG
>NZ_MRDL01000021.1 GCF_002008365.1 Rhizobium leguminosarum bv. viciae USDA 2370 | reverse complement strand
TTCTTGTAGCTGATGGTCGATGAGGTCATCTCAACCGAATTATCCGCCACCCGTTAAGTTGCCGACAACGTGACATCGCCGTTCCAGGAAGCCGAGAAGGAGCGGTGCATCGAACTGCTCGATCTCGATGCGGGACGGAGTGGTCCCCAAACGAGCCGCCGCGAAGGAGAGCAGCAGCTGGAAGCTGTAGGCGTAAGCCGCGCAGGTATGTTGGCTTGCCCGCCGGCACGGCATCAAGCGAAAATGTTCTAGCCGCCGGAGCAATCCTCGTTCTTTAGATCGCGGCCAACAGGCTGGCGACGGTTTAGCTTTCTCGCAACAGATAACGTGATCACCGCATCTTCTCTCCATCAAAAATATGAGGTGGCATTCGGCCCGACATATTCCGTCATCAGCCCAGACGAACGAGCTTTCCTTATCAGCGCGTTGGCACTGCCGAGATCAGTCTTGATTAACTGCTCTTTCTCCACACATTGATCGGCGAAGTTCGCGTGCATCCAATGCGACGCGCGAGGGGTCAGTGCTCTGATCGCCCAGACCCCTGTCCGTTCGCACTGGACTCTGAAGTCAGGCGCATGCCGTTCAACCGTTCCAATCAAGGCAGACATTCATTTCTCCTTTATCGCTGCAGGCGTATTCGTGAGAGAATTTCTGACGATGTTCGTTCGAACTGCGCACTGGCAGACATACTTCCAATGTGTTCCAGGCTATTCTCTGATTGCTTATACGCTGGCCGCGTCCGATCTCTTGATGTGAATCAAAGAGTACCGTTGAGAGCCATTCCGCGGCGCCTCGACGATGAGCTTGCCGGGCACCGTAAACTTAACGCTGTGAAACCAAGATCTCGGAGTGAGGCCTTGGTTCATTCGGCGTGAAGGCGCGCGATTTGGCGCCATGCTTGCATGGCAGTTGCTCGCAGTTCTCAATGGTGGGTGAATGGAACGATGCCACCGAAGTGCCACATTGTTCAATTCGAAGCGATGGTCTTCAGAAGCGAAAGTTAATGCCCGCCTTAATTACACTATCGTTAAGGTCTGACCCCGAGTTGACGCCTCCGCTCGGGGTCGGGACAGCGTTATTAATGACGTAGTTGTACTCGATCTTTGCTGACACGCCGCCCGGAAACGCGTGCTCGACGCCGCCGCCGAAGAGGTAGCCCTGTTTCCAGCTCTCCGGTCCGGATTTCCACTTGTCCGATCCGAATACGGGGCGGCGGCCCTCGAACTCGGTCGTTGTGACGCCCGCGGTGCCGTAGATGAAAGTGCGGTCAAGGCCCAAGCCAGCCTTCGCCTTCGCGGCACCGCGGAAGCGGCTTTCCACCTTGCCGCCGGGCACACGCACTTCATTGTTCAGGTAAGAGCCTTCCAGTTCTGCGCCGAAAACGCCCGGTCCGGCCTGGAAATTGTAACCTACCTGAGCGCCCACCGCTGGGGCGCGATCATTGTTGAACGGGTTGAATTTGGGGGCCGCGACACCTCCGTGAAGACCGGCGTAAGCCCCGGCCCACGAGAAGATTCCCGGCGCGTCATAAGAGGGGGCGCTCGGAACGCTGTGGTCGGCGAGATCGGCCGCCGACGCGCCGCGTGCCATTAGGGTTGAGACAATTACGAAGACGATTTTTCTTTTAGTTATCGACATAGGAACTCCCTAACGAGCCAATGCCAGAAGTGCAGTTAACGGCTCTGATTGCCTTGAAGCATCGATTTAGGCTTTCATCGCCGCTGGCGATCAGCACCTCGGATGATATTGATAGGTCCTCTCATTGTCTTCGCCAGCGTCAATTCAACAAACATCCTTCTAGCGGCTATAGCTGACAGTAGCCTGAAAGCTGTAAAACAGGCGATGGCACGTTGTCGGCAACTTAACGGGTGGCGGATAATTCGGTTGAGATGACCTCATCGACCATCAGCTACAAGAACCACCGCTT
>NZ_MRDL01000053.1 GCF_002008365.1 Rhizobium leguminosarum bv. viciae USDA 2370 | reverse complement strand
TCGTCGGCATCCTCGTCATTCGGCCGGAACTTGGCTTGTCCTGTTTCCACGAGCGCGCCGGTGACGCCGGCGGCATGATCGACATGCGGCTTTCGTCCCCATTCCGGCTTTGCTTCAAAATCGTCCTTCGCCGCATAGAGATCGACGCGGTCTCTGTGTCTCGTCATCGACACATAGGTCAGGTGCTGGTCCATCATGCCGGTGGCGAGCACGAAGCTTCGCTCGACCGTGGCGCCTTGAGACTTGTGAATGGTCGCGGCGTAGCCATGATCGACATTGCGATAGCTGCTCTCGCTGATGACGACATCACGGCCACTGTCGAGACGGACCGAAAGCACTGCGTCGCCACGTTTGTCGCCGGTGGAAACGACCGTGCCGAGCATGCCGTTCTTCACATGTTGCGGGCCGAGACGCATTGCGCGCGCTTCAACGAAGCGGGCATTCTCCAGGAAGATGATGCGGTCGCCGGCAGCAAATTCCCGCGCGCCGCGCTCGGTCCGGAAAGCGCGGTCCTCACCAAGCGCGCCCTCTCCCACCATCACCGATCGCAGCGCCTCGTTCAGACGCTTGACGTCCTCGTTGGTGTGGGCGAGCACCAGCAGTTCGTCACCACGAAGACGACCGTCATTGCCTGCCGTGGTTGAGTTCTGGATTGCCTGTTTGCGCGCTTGGCTCCAATCGGCGACGATCCGATCGATCGTTTCCGCCCGTGTCCCTGCCTCGATCAGATGCCCCTGCTGGGCATAGGCATCGAGGCCCTTCCCGGTCTCGCCGCGCGCAAAAAGCCGCGACGCCTCGCGCGCCCATGGCTGGCGCTGGCGGCGCACGCCAGCAAGTTCGGCAAAACCGATCCGCTCAGTGATCGCCCGGAATGCCGCGCCCGCCTGGATCGGCTGCAGCTGCATCGCGTCACCAACCAGCACGACCTTCACCTCGGCTTGCTCGGCGATGTCAAGCAGGCGGGCCATCTGCTGCGACGACACCATGCCGGCCTCGTCGATGACAAGCACATTGCCACGTTCGAGCAATTCGCGTCCGCTGGCCCAGGCGAGTTCCCAGGCGGCGAGTGTCCGCGACCTGATGCCGGAACTGTCTTCCAGCCCTTCGGCGGCTTTGCCCGCAAGGGCAGCACCGATCACCCGGCGACCATCGCTCTCCCAGGCAACGCGGGCGGCGGCAAGCAAGGTCGACTTGCCGGCGCCGGCAAGACCGACCACGGCGGCGATACCTTTGTCCCGGGTGATATGGTGGATGGCATCCGCCTGTTCCGGATCGAGCCGGAAGGAGTTTTCCGGATCCTGCGTTTCGACCTGCCTGATCGCGGCTGCAACCACCCGATCGGAAACGGCAAAACCACGGCGCTCCGCCAAAACCCGCGCCGACCGCCCCATGTCATATTCGATGCGCAGCATCTCCCGCGTGGTGAAGACGGCAGGTTCGCTCGCCTTTCCCGTTTCGGCATCGATCTGCTGCGGCTTCAGCATGATGAGATCGTCCGATGCCATCAGTCGCGCGCGGATATTGGCGAAGTCCGCGGGATCGTCGACAGTGCGATGCAGCGCCTTGGCGATATCGCGCTCATCGAAGGTGGAGCGTTCATTGCTCAACTGCTTCAGCAGGAGCGCAGGATCGGCAAGCAGCCGGTCGGCCATCT
>NZ_MRDL01000030.1 GCF_002008365.1 Rhizobium leguminosarum bv. viciae USDA 2370 | reverse complement strand
TTCTCCAATGAAAGAACGCAAGGGGCAGAACACCAGCATTTGGCGGCTTTTCCTTGGGTTCGGTTAAGTTTTGACCGGCATTCGTACCGATCGGCAAAGTCTCTCTTTCCGCCGGACAGATCGCTTTGCTGTCCTTCGGTTCTTGAACCAGTCTCCAATGCGTGACCTGATGCCTGGGGCTTCGGTCACAGAGTGGCGTTCGGCTCCCGGTTTCCCATTCTCCTAGAGGAGCGCAGCCCAGTCCTGCCGAGCTCGCTAAACGACCATCAGGACAACCGGGATATCGTCGACGCGCCTTCCATGGTGGCGGTGCCGCGCGGCTCGTAGGCGCGCTGGTCACGCAGGATCTGGAAGGCGATCGTCAGAAGCTTGCGCGCGATGGCAACCCGCGCCTTGTTTATTCCTTTGATCTTCAGATGCTCGTATTGGGCGCGCAGCTGTGGATCGCTGGCGATGGCAGGTGTTACCGCCTCGACGAAGGCCCAGCGCAGCCACTTGTTGCCCTGCTTGATGATCTTGCCGTGGAAGGTCTTGCCGCCGGAGGAATAGGTCGAGGGCACAAGCCCGGCATAGGCGGCAAGCTTCTTCGGTTGGCGGAACCGCGATATGTCGTCGATCTCCGCATCGATCAGCCGGGCGAAGAACTCGCCGATGCCGGGGATCGTCTTCAACAGCTTGACGTTGGCATTGGCCTTGGTCATCGCCCGGATCGTTGCTTCCGACTGTTTGATCCGCATGTCGATGTCGCCGATGAAGGCGAGACCACGATCAATCTGGATGCGGTCGATCTCAGAGACGTTCACTTGAGCCAGCTGGACGCGGCCGGCCTTGCCAAACAGGTCGCCAAGCTTCTTCAATTGCGCCGTCTGCTCCGGATAGCGGTCGAACACCGTGACGATGCGGTTCTTGGTCATCGTGCGCAGCCGCACGTAAAACATCCGTTCGCGTAGCGCGACGCGAAGGTCCCGCGATCTCTCGCTTGGCGCCCAGGCTTCGGGTACCAGATCGGCTCTGAGCAGATGTGCCAGCACCGTCGCGTCGATCTTGTCGGTCTTGATCTTGGCGTCGGCGATCGCCTTAACCTTCAGCGGATGGGCGAGAACGACATCATCACAAATGTCGTCGAGCCAGTCGTAGATCACCATCCAGTTGCGCGTCGCCTCGACAACCGCATGCGAGTTCTCCCGATAGCGTTCGAGAAACCCGCCGAGCGACTGTCGGTCGTTCTTCACCCGGCCGGATCTCAGCGTCTTGCCGCTGCTGTCCTGAACCACCAGGTGGCTGTAGGATTTGTGGTAGTCGACCCCGATATGGTATTCATAAGAGGCAGTCATGCTTCCAACTCCCTTATTGAGATCTTCGAAACCCCAATAAGATAAGCCGAAAGGCTGGAAGTGTGACTGTCCCTCGATCATCATCTGCATCTCAGTGATCCGTTCTCTCAACGGCCGCGGCCTCTTTCATGCCACCTCCT
>NZ_MRDL01000006.1 GCF_002008365.1 Rhizobium leguminosarum bv. viciae USDA 2370 | reverse complement strand
TGAACTGACCCCCGAAAGTTGGACATCCACCTTCGGGGGTTTTGCATGTCCAATCACAGCCTGGCTTTTAAGCTTTCTGTTGTGGAGTTTTATGAGAAGGGCGAGCGTAGTGCTCGGGAGGTCGGCGCGCACTTCGCGGTAGACCATGGGACGGTTCGCAAATGGGTAGCAAGCTATGAGGCGCATGGGGTTCCAGGTCTTGCGAAGAAGTTCAGCCACTACGATGCAGCATTCAAGCTATCGGTTCTCCAGCGGATGTGGAAGGATGGGCTCTCCTACCGCCAGACGGCGGCGCTGTTCGACATCCGCAATAAGGGTTGCCTTTCGGATTGGGAGCGACGCTACGAGACTGGTGGGATTGATGCACTGACCTCACGCCGCAAAGGAGGGCCCCGATCGATGTCCGAGCCGCCGATCCCCCGGGAGCCGCAAGCTTTGCAGAGCGACGAGGCGAAGAGCCGCGAAGAACTGCTGTCGGAACTGAACTATCTGCGCATGGAGAACGACTACCTAAAAAAACTCGAGGCCTTAACGCGCAAGCAACCAGCGCTCAAAAAGCGCAAGTCGTCCAGGCGTTAAGGCCACTCTATCCGCTTGACGACGTGCTGAAGCTTTCGGGCCTTTCCCGCAGCACGTTCTACTACCGGCAAAGGATGTCGCAGCTGGCCGACAGGCATGCTGCGCTCAAGGACAGGATCAAAGCCATCTTCGAGGCTCACAAGGGCTGCTACGGCTATCGCCGGGTGACGGCGGCGATCCGCCAGCTCGGGCAGACGGTCAATCATAAGACGGTCCAGCGCCTGATGGTCGAGATGGGATTGAAATCGCTGGTACGGCCGAAGAAATACCGCTCCTACAAAGGTGACGTCGGGCGCACAGCCCCCGACCTCGTCAAACGGCAGTTCACTGCGCAGGCAGCCAATCAGAAATGGGTCACCGACGTCACCGAGTTCAAGGTCGCCGGCGAGAAGCTCTATCTCTCGCCGGTCATGGACCTCTACAATGGCGAGATCATCGCCTACGAGACGACCACAAGGCCGGTCTTCAAACTGGTGGAAAGCATGTTGAACAAAGCCTTGAGCCGGCTGGGGAGCAATGACAAGCCGATCCTGCACTCCGATCAGGGATGGCACTACCAGATGCCAGCCTATCAGCGACAGCTTCAAAAATGCGGCATCGCCCAGAGCATGTCACGCAAAGGCAATTGCCTCGACAACGCCGCCATGGAAAGCTTCTTTGCCACTCTTAAATCCGAGCTCTTTCATCCCAATCGCTTCGTCAGCATCAAAAGCCTGAAAGACGGCATCGACGACTACATCCACTACTACAATCATCAGCGCATCAAGTTGAAACTCAAAGGGCTGAGCCCTGTGCAATACAGAACTCAGCCCTTAAATCTAACCAGCCTTTAAACCGTCCAACTTATTGGGGTCAGTTCA
>NZ_MRDL01000020.1 GCF_002008365.1 Rhizobium leguminosarum bv. viciae USDA 2370 | reverse complement strand
CCCCATAGGCGCTAACTTAGTTGTCGATGTGCGATGGCTCGTCGCCTTCGCGGTGGCTCGCGCAGTCGATGGAGCAGCCGGGCGATGGCAATCGGCCTGATGGGGCCGTGCAAGACGGCGATAGAGATGTTGGTGATGGCGATGGCGACGAGACGCCAGATTGGCAAGGTCGATCGGTTCAGGCCGCCAGGGGGAGAGAGTCCGGCGCCTCGGGATCGAGGGCCGGCAGGTCATCTTCGGCCAGTAGCGCGGCAAGCAGGGCGGTGTTGATCCACAGGCGAGCCAGGTCGGCGTCCTTTGCGCGCAGGTCTTCCAAACCGATCAGCGACTTCATACGTTTGAAGGCCAGCTCGATCTGCCATCGCAGGCGATAGGTCGAGGCGAGCCGTTCCGGCGGCCAGTCGTCGGCTGTGAGCGATGTTAGCAGCACCAGATAGCCAGCCATCTCGATGCCGGCCTGGCTGGGTCTGTATCGCGCCTTGGCGGCCAACCGGCGGGCCCTTCGCCTGGCTTTCTCAGCCGCCTCGGGTGGTAAGGGTAAAATCACCACCCGTGCCGCCGCCTCGACCTTGGACTTGCCGTCCTGGATCATCACGCACCGATCAAGCATGCCCTTCTCGCCCGCTTCACGGCAGAGTGCCAAGCGATCCAGCAATTGGCCGTCGCTATCCAGCAAGCGCGGGTAGTTGGAAGGGGCGCGGACCAGAAAATCGGCCCCGGCCTCGACCACCTCAGCCAGATCGGCCGCCTTGGCGTGGGCGCGGTCGGCAATCCGAAGCTCGCCGGCCTTAACGCCGCGCGACAGTCGTTCGGCTTCATGGCGATCGGTGACTTCCACCGAACAGAGCGTCAGCCGCGAAAGGTCGAACACCGTATGCACCATCCAGTAGGCCCGCTTAGGCCCAGGCGGTGCAACCACCGTGGCGTCAACCGCCATCAGCCGCAGGTCACTATGTACGCCGGCGAAGGCCTCGGGACAGCGTTCGGCAAGCAACTCCGAAACCAGGCAGCCCACCCAATCGGCACTGGCCTTCAGACGCTTAAGCATCGCTACGTCGGACATCGACGCGAGCGCCCGCTGATCGGCCCAGGCCGCCAAGGTCCGAAGCGAAAACCGACCCAACACATAGGCAAAACACAACCGCAACAGGTCGACCGCGCCGCCCACCTGCCGTTTGCGAAGCAGCGCGCCGGCCTTGCGTGCGCTCGCCTCTAATTCTTCCGCCGAGCCCAATCGTCCGACCAGCTCGTCCCAATCCAACGCTTGCAACAAATCGCTCATAACCACGGTGAATCATCGACGATCATCACCGTCAAGACTAAGTTAGCGCCTATGGGG
>NZ_MRDL01000034.1 GCF_002008365.1 Rhizobium leguminosarum bv. viciae USDA 2370 | reverse complement strand
CTGGTGTTCGGGCTGATGCTGTTTGCCTGCTTCATCCCGTTCCAGTCGGTGCTGTTGCCGATGGCAACGATCCTCGGCTCGCTCGGCCGCCTCGGCATGACGCTGCAGAATGCCACGGGCCTGAGCTTCGGCTTCGGCAATCCGACCGTCAATCTGGTCTTCGTGCACGTCGTCTATGGCCTCGGCTTCACGACGCTGTTCTTCCGCAATTTCTACGAGGCCTTTCCGACCGAACTGGTCCGGGCCGCCCAGGTCGATGGCGCCAGCTTCTTCCAGATCTTCCGCCGCATCATGCTGCCGAACTCGCTGCCGATCATCGTCGTCACCGTCATCTACCAGTTCACCAATATCTGGAACGACTTCCTGTTTGCTTCTGCCTATGCCGGCACCGGTGAATCCATGCCGATGACGGTGGCGCTGAACAACGTCGTCAACACCTCGACCGGGGTGGTCGAATACAATGTCAACATGGCGGCTGCGATGATCGCAGCCGTGCCGACGCTCATCGTCTATATCCTCGCCGGCCGCTACTTCGTGCGCGGTCTGATGGCGGGCGCTGTCAAAGGGTAATCCATGGCCTTCCTCGAAATCTCCGGTCTCAGAAAACGCTTCGGCGCCGTCGACATTCTCAAGGGGATCGACCTCGAACTCGAAAAGGGCGGCTTTCTCGTGCTGGTCGGCCCGTCCGGCTGCGGCAAGTCGACGCTGCTCAACACCATTGCCGGGCTGGAGACGATCACCTCCGGCGATATCAAGATCGACGGGCGCGACATCAGCGGTCTGCATCCCTCCAAGCGCGACATCGCCATGGTGTTCCAGTCCTATGCGCTCTATCCGAACATGACGGTGGCCGGCAACATCGCCTTCGGCATGGAGATCCGCGGCGTGCCGAAGGAGGAGCGTGTCAAGGCGATCGGGCAAGTCTCCGACATGCTGCAGATCGGTCATCTGCTCGACCGCAAGCCGAGCCAGCTCTCCGGCGGCCAGCGCCAGCGTGTCGCCATGGGGAGAGCGCTGGTGCGCAATCCGCAGGTCTTCCTGTTCGACGAGCCGCTCTCCAACCTCGATGCCAAGCTGCGCGTCGACATGCGCACCGAGATCAAGCGGCTGCATCAGCGCATGGGCACCACCTTCGTCTATGTCACCCACGACCAGATCGAGGCGATGACGCTGGCGACCAAGATCGCCGTGCTGAAGGACGGCGTGCTGCAGCAGTTCGGCACGCCGGCCGAGATCTATAACAGCCCCTCCAACATCTTCGTCGCCGACTTCATGGGATCGCCGGCAATGAACCT
>NZ_MRDL01000058.1 GCF_002008365.1 Rhizobium leguminosarum bv. viciae USDA 2370 | reverse complement strand
TGACCTGCCACTGAGAATTTCCTCCAGAATGGATTAGAGTCCGGCCTATTAAGGGACGGACGAATGAAGAAGCAGAGATTTACGGAAGAGCAGATTATCGGTGTGCTGAAGGAGCAGGAGGCTGGCGCGAAGGCGGCCGACCTCTGCCGCAAGCACGGGATTTCAGAAGCGACGTTTTATAACTGGAAAGCCAAATATGGCGGCATGGAAGTCTCCGAGGCGAAGCGGCTGAAGGCGCTTGAGGACGAGAATACCAGGCTGAAGAAGCTGTTGGCCGAACAGATGCTTGATGCAGCCGCGCTCTGCGAGCTTCTTGCAAAAAAATGGTAGGGCCTGCCGCCAAGCGTGAAGCCGTCACGCATCTGAAGGCCGTCATGGGTCTTTCGGAACGGCGGGCCTGCCAGATCGTATCCGCCGACCGCAAGACGATCCGTTATCGGTCCAATCGACCGCCGGAGGTCGATCTGCGAGCGAAGCTGCGTGACCTCGCTAATGAGCGACGGCGTTTCGGCTACCGGCGGCTATTCATCCTGCTTCGGCGAGACGGAGAGCCGTCCGGGGTCAATCGCATATACCGTCTTTATCGCGAGGAAGGGCTTTCCGTTCGCAAGCGAAAGGCCCGTCGGCGTGCTGTCGGCACGCGTGCGCCGATCCTGGTCGAAGCGAAGGCCAATGCCCGCTGGTCGCTGGATTTCGTCCACGACCAGTTTGCCTGCGGTAGACGCTTCCGGGTGCTAAACGTTGTCGATGATGTGACGCGCGAATGCCTGGCGGCAATCCCCGACACGTCGATCTCCGGTCGCCGTGTTGCTCGGGAACTGACGACGCTGATCGAACGACGCGGCAAGCCTGACATGATTGTCTCCGACAACGGCACCGAATTCACCTCGAATGCCATTCTTGCCTGGTCGAAGGATCACAAGGTCGAGTGGCACTACATCGCGCCGGGAAAGCCAATGCAGAACGGCTATGTCGAGAGTTTCAACGGTCGCATGCGCGACGAGTTGCTCAACGAGAGCCTCTTCTTCGGCCTCGATCATGCCCGCAGCGCCATCGCTGAATGGGCTGAGGATTATAACCATTTCCGGCCGCACTCATCGCTCGGATATCAGACCCCGGCAGACTATGCCGGGACCATCGCCGCAACCGGCTCCAACGCTGCGCAAGATGAAAGCTTCGCGTTTCCGCCGGTTGCTCACACCGCGCCATTTGGCGTATTCAAAGCCGCCGAGGCTCTAACCGCCGCTGGATGAAAGTTCAGTGGCAGGTCA
>NZ_MRDL01000005.1 GCF_002008365.1 Rhizobium leguminosarum bv. viciae USDA 2370 | reverse complement strand
CCGGCTCTGGTCCTGCCAGGCTCGCGCCGCCGGCAACGGCTTTGCCGTCCTCCACTGCGTTGCGGCCCTGCGGGTGCAGGCAGCACTTGCCGCCCGGCTTTCGGACCGCCGTAGCAGGTCGCGATGGCCGCGACCTCGAAACGGAGGTTCAGACATGAGCAGGCAACCATCCAATCAACGATCCGATATCTACAGCCGCATCACCACCAGGATCATCGCCGATCTCGAACAGGGTGTGCGGCCATGGACCAGGCCCTGGACGACGGGACAGGCGGCAAGTGAGGTCAGCCGGCCACTGCGCCACAATGGCCAACCCTATACCGGGATCAATGTCCTGCTCCTCTGGTCCGAAACCATCGCCCGCGGCTTTGCCTCATCACGCTGGATGACGTTTCGCCAGGCAATCGAACTCGGCGGCGCCGTCCGCAAGGGCGAAACCGGCACGACTGTAGTCTTTGCCAGTTCGTTCATCCGCACCGAGACGACCGAGACAGGCACGGAGATCGAACAGGACATTCCATTTCTCAAGACCTACACCGTGTTCAACGCCGATCAGATCGCCGGTCTTCCTTACCGCTTTCATGAGATCGCACCTGTCCAGGATCCGATGCGCCGGATCGGCGATGCCGGCCGCTTCTTTGCCAATACCGGCGCACTCATCCGGCATGGCGGATCGGCTGCCTATTATGCTGCCATTCGTGATTACATCCAGATGCCATGCTTGGATGCCTTCCGGGACGATGCCGCCTATGTCGCCGTCCTCAGTCACGAGATGACGCACTGGACCGGGGCACCGCGACGGCTTGATCGTGATCTCAGCCGCTACGCAAAAGACAGGAGCGAACGCGCCCGCGAAGAACTGATTGCCGAACTCGGCAGCTCGTTTCTCTGCGCCGATCTTGGCATCGTCCCCGAGCTCGAACCACGCCCCGACCACGCAAGCTATCTCGATGGCTGGCTTAAGGTTCTTGGCAACGACAAGCGCGCCATCTTTTCCGCGGCAGCGCATGCGCAGCGCGCCGTCGACTACCTGCATTCCTTGCAGCCGGAGTTCGACGAGGAGGCGGCGGCGTGAGCCGTCTCTTCCT
>NZ_MRDL01000068.1 GCF_002008365.1 Rhizobium leguminosarum bv. viciae USDA 2370 | reverse complement strand
GACGCCGCAGGCTTGGCAGACAAGCGCGCAGTTAAGCGGAAGTTCAAGAGCGAGATGTCGATGGCTTTCGTGCTCATCGGCATCGCGCTGATCTTCGAGGTGCTTGGTTGGATTTTCGTGGGCACGTCGTTTCTCGGCAACGACCAGCGCCTGTCGATCATCATCCTTCAGGTCTCGGTGACCGGCATTCTGGCCGTCGGCGTGACGCATGTGATCATCACTGGCGGCATCGACCTGGCGTCGGGATCGGTGGTCGGCCTTTCGGCAATGGTTGCCGCCTCGCTGGCGCAGGGCTCGGCGGACGTGCGCGCGCTCTATCCTGCCCTCACCGATCTCTTCCCGCTCTGGCCGATCATGGCAGGCCTGCTGGTCGGCCTGATCACCGGATGGATCAGCGGTTTCCTGATCGCCAAGACCGGCATTCCGCCCTTCATCGCCACGCTCGGCATGATGGTCTGTGCCAGAGGCGCGGCCAAGTGGTATACGTTGGGCCAGCCGATCGGCCTTCTAACGCCGCAGTTCACATGGCTTGGAAAGAGCTATCTCATCCTCGGCTTTCCGGTCCCCCTGCCGGTGCTGATCTTCCTCGGCGTCGCGGTGGTCTCGCACATTGCGCTCGGCTACACCCGCTATGGCAAATATACCTACGCCATCGGATCCAACCCACAGGCCGCAAGGGTCTCCGGCATCGACATCGGATCCCATCTCATCAAGGTCTACGTCGTCGCAGGCGTGCTCTCCGGACTGGCCGGCGTCGTCACCGCAGCCCGCGCAGCCTCCGCCCAGCCAACCATGGGCACCGCATACGAACTCGATGCCATCGCCGCAGCTGTCATCGGCGGAACATCGCTGGCCGGCGGTTCGGGCCGCATCACAGGAACGCTGATCGGAACCATCATCCTCGGCGTCATCACATCCGGTTTCACCTTCCTCAAGATCGGATCCTATTACCAGGAGATCATCAAGGGAGCCATCATCGTCCTCGCCGTCGTCATCGATCAATACAGACGATCAAGACA